>CAVYEI010000002.1:0-1858489 GCA_963767475.1 uncultured Solirubrobacterales bacterium | reverse complement strand
AGAGCACCGCCGCGTTGTGCTCGAGTTCTTCAAGGCCGAGATCCTGCCGAACCCGCCGTCGCCGCTTGCTCCACGGCCGAAAGGGCCGCGGCGTTCTGCCATGTCGACGCGATCGACTCGATCTTTACGCGCGACGAGGCGAAGGTCGGTGGCCAGGCCGCCAGCGGACGCTGGCGCGCAAGCAGGTCTACTGCCTGTCGTGGGAGTTCGAGATGGATCTGCGGCTCGAGTGCAACCGGCTTGAGAAGGAGCTGGGCATCGAGATCAAGCTGATCCAGATCCCGCGGGAGATCATGGAGAAGAACCGCAAGGAGCCGCCCCCGTTCCTTGAAGTCGCGACGCTCACGGCGGAGCCCGTCTTCGACGGACGAGAACGGCAACGAAGACCGTCGACATCAAGCTCACGTCGTTCCTCCCGTCGCTGTCAGAGGTCCCGACGAAGGAGCTTGAGACGCTCAAGGAGCGCGCGATGAAGTCCGGGTTCGACTTCATCGACTTCTGGGCCGTCGACTTCGACTTTCGGAACGGCGATCCGTTTCACCACGACTGGCAGGACTACCGGCTGCGCAAGGACCGCTCGCTCAAGACGACGTCCGAGCAGCGGCATGTCTACCGACGAAGCCGGGCACCTACACCGCGTGCGTGAAGGTCGTGGACATCTTCGGGTCGGACACGTCGATCACGGTCGAGGTGCCGTATGACTGACGCCGGCTGCAGTCGCCGCGGCACTCGAGCCGCTGTTCGGCCCGTCGGATGTTCCGACTCGCCACCGCGCGAAGGCGAAGAAGGCAGGGGCGCCAGCGGACGTCAGTCAAGGGCCGGCGGCCGACGCCGATCGGCGATCGCCCAGAACCTTCGCCAGGAGGTCGCCGAGTGGCGCGAGGCCGATTACGCGGGAGCTCGGACACGAGCCGGGAGCTTCTGCTTCCATTGGTTCCACCAGGACCACGAGTGTCGCCGGCGCCGACGGGCGACGTTCAGCCGTTCGCCTACTACTTCTGCCAGCGAGAGGCGATCGAGACGCTGGTCTACCTCTACGAGGTCCGCGGGCTGCGCACGCTTTCGGCGCTGACGGGCGAGTTCGGCGGGCACGGACGCCGAGCGAGCGGCGCTCGGCATCAGCCCCGAGGACGATCGCTGGGCGCGCTACGCGTTCAAGATCGCGACCGGCGCTGGCAAGACCAAGATCATGAGCCTGGCGATCGTCTGGAGCTACTTCCACGCCCTGCGCGAGCCGGACTCGACCCTGGCGCGCGATTTCGTCGTGATCGCGCCGAGCATCACGGTCTTCGAGCGGCTGAAGGAGGACTTCAAGCCGGTCGGCGGCGGCCCGACATCTTCGACAGCGACCCCGTGATTCCGCCGGCCTGGCGCGCCGACTGGAACGTGTCGGTCGTGCTCCAGGACGAGCCGAGCGCTGCGTCGACGGGCGGCACGATCTACCTGACCAATATCCACCGGCTCTACGACCCGGCCAAGCGGCGCAAGGCCGAAGGACGCCGAGGACGTACGACTGGATGGGGCCGAAGGTCTCGAAGGCGAAGGCGCTCGATCCTCGCGAGGAGCTGCGTCGAGCGGATCGTCGACGCACAAGCGCTTGATGGTTCTCAACGACGAGGCCCATCACGTCTGGGACCCGGGCTCGGCCTGGAACGAGGCGATCGGCTTCCTTCATCGAGAGACCGAGAAGCGGGGCGGCGGCCTTGTCGCGCAGCTCGACTTCTCGGCGACGCCGAAGGACGACAAGGGCCAGGTGTTCCGGCACGTCGTCGTGCGACACTCCGCTCGGCGAGGCGGTCGACGGCGGGCATCGTCAAGACGCCGATCATCGGCCACGGCGAGAAGCTCGTCGAGCGGCCTCACGACGACGCCGCGCTACAAGTACGAGAACCATCTGACGCTCGGCTACAAGCGCTGGCAGGCGTCATTCGCACGAGTGGGAGCAAGAGCGGCAAGAAGCCGCTGCTCTTTGTGATGACCGAGAGCACGGAGGCCGCCGACCAGATCGCCCATCGGCTCAACACCGACCCGCTCTACAAGGATCTGAACGGCAAGACGATCAACCTGCACACGAACCTCAAGGGCAAGCTGAAGAAGCGCGGGCCGGGGCGCGACCGCGGTCTACGAGTTCGTCGAGGCCGAGAAGCAGATCAGCGACGAGGACCTTGAAGGCGCTGCGGAAGCTCTCGCGCGAGCTTGATCGCAGCGAGAGCCCGTATCTCTGCATCGTCTCGGTGCTGATGCTCCGCGAGGGCTGGGACGTGCGCAACGTGACGACGATCGTGCCGCTGCGGCCGCTGACGGCGAAGTCGAAGATCCTTCCCGAGCAGACGCTCGGCCGGGGCTTGCGGCGGATGACGCCTCCGGGCGAGGAGTCAGTTGCCGAGACCGTGACGGTGGTCGAGCACGCGTCGTTCGTCACCCTCTACGAGGACGAGCTCGCCGACGAGGGTCTCGCCGCTCGAAGCCGTCGACGTCGAGAAGGTCCCGCGGACGACCGTCAGCATCTATCCCGGACGCCGAGAACAAGGACCTCGAGGCTCTTGACCTCGAGATTCCGCGGCTGTCGCACGGCATCCGGATCGACTCGGACCTCGGCAGACCTCGACTTCGAGGACGTACGCAAGGCGTTCTCAAACCTTGAGCCGCTGCCGCTCGGCGAGCCGAGCGAGAAGGAGATCAACTACGAGGGTCGCCACCTCATCACCGACGAGCTGGTTGAGCAGATGAAGATCAAGCTGCCGCTGCTCTCTGACCCGATCGGCGCGATCTCGTTCTACCGAGAAGAACTTGAGCGAGCAGTCAAGATCAAGGGCACGCACCAGCGCTCGCTCCGCTCCTGCAGCGGTTCATCGAGGAGGTCCTCTTCGAGGACTCGGTTGATCTCTACGACGGCCGCGTCGTCGGACGGCTGGCGGACAGCGATGTGCGGACCTACATCCAGGCGACGTTCATCCCGCTTCTCCGGAAGAAGGTGACGCGCCACCAGCAGCGGCTCGCCGAGGAGCCGCCGCAGTCAGTGACGACCTGGAAGCCGTATCAGGCGACCCACTCCGAGACACATCCGGCGCAGATCGCCGAACGCACCCCGTTCAACCTCGTGCCCTGCAATCGCCAGCTTGAGGTTGCGATGACCCGGTTTCTGGACCGCGCCGAGGACGTGGCCGCATTCGCCAAGAACCAGGGGCCGCAATGCCTGAGGATCGACGCGCTGACAGCGGAGGGTCGGCGCTCCCTCTACACGGCCGACTTCCTGATCCGCCGAGCGAACGGCAACTACCTCTTGGCCGAAACGAAAGGCCGGCGCGATCCCGACGTCGCCGGGAAAGGCTCGGGCGGCCGCCGAGTGGTGCAAGGCCGCCTCGACCTCGCAAGGTCAAGTGGGAGTACCTCTACGTCTCCGAGGACATCTTCAAGGCGTTCTCTGGCGACTCGGTCGCCGAGCTGCTTCGCACTTGCCGGCCGACGCTCAAGAAGCTCTTCGAAGAGGCCGCCTCTCCGCAGATGGCGCTTCCGCTCGGCGCAAGCCGACAGCGAGGACTCATCTCGGGTCGTCTACGAGTTCATCTCCGAGGAGGAACTCGGCGCGCTTCCGCTGCGAGCCCGCAAAGGGCATCCAGGAGGCCGCGCTGCTGTTCGACTACATGGCGAAGAAGCAGAAGGTCAGCTTCTCGCCCGTCTTCCAGCCGCTTCTCGGTCCGCTCGACGCGGCCGCCGAGGCGCTCCTCTTGACCGCCTCTTGGACCGCCCTTCCCGGAGAAGCGACGAGCATCGACGACTTCTTCGCTCCCGACCTCAGCGAAGAGAAGAAGAAGCATCGCGAATTCCTCGAGAACCAGGCGTCGCTTCTCCGCCGTTTCTTGATCCACCGCAGTCCGATCATGCCCATCGGATTCCTCGCTTCTGCCTCGACTACGCCTCGAAGGATGAGGTGGCGCCTGGCGGTGTGCTGATCGCGGTTCGCGAACGTTTTGCGGACCTCGCATCTTCAGATTTGCGCGGTTCGCTCACCAGCACGTATGCGTTCCGCAACGACTTCGTCGCCCACGAAAAGGAGCAGCTGACGACCAAGCTTGCAGAGGACGGGCTGAAACTGTGGATCGCGGCGATTCAGCGCCTGAACGAGGTCGCTGGGAGTGAGCATGCTGGGCACGCGGAATGAGCGAGATGCTCCCTGCGCTCGGAGGCCGGCGATCGCTACTCGGCTGAGAAAGGTTCGACACTTTTTCGCTCACACATTGGCTCGGTCGGTGACCCACGCGTTGCAACCAAACCGCCAGCGTCCGGGGTGACCCGAGGGACTCCGGTAGGTCAACAGCAACCGGCGGGCGCCCCGCTTCGTCGGTGCGATGACTGCGGCCGACCGCTCCATACGGCTTGGCTTCTTGGTCCATCTGCCACCGATGCGTGCGACAGAAGCATCGCGCGGCCTTGGGCCGAGGCTTTCGCCCATAAGACACGCGACCAAGTTCCAGCGGCCGATAGCGCTGCGGCATCAGTGGTCCTACGGCCCGGCCCCGACAGGTCACCGTTGGCAGCGGATCGTTCATGTGCCCGAGGGGCAGTCATCTGGCCACCTTACGGACGACTCGGGAGAGCCGCTCCCCAGCGGTCAGAAGCGCTTTGATGCTCGCACTCAGCCCATCGACTTCGTCGCCCGGCAACGGCGATGCGCCTCTCCCGCTGGCGGACGAAGATCCGGTGATGGAACGTTGAGCCGGCGCCGATACGCCGAACGGATCGTCGTAAGTCGTGGTCGCGATGATCGCGGGTGGGGCACCAACCAATCGTGAACACATTGCTCCCATCAGACCGGTATCCCAACGCGTTTGCCGCGCTTGGCGACCGCCTCTCCGATGTCGATTCGATCAGCGCCGCGGTTGCGTTCGTCACGGACGCAGGCGTGACTCGCCTAGGTCAGCTGCTTGCCAACCGCGCAATTGAGGTGGAGCTCGTTGCGCGCGCAGCCGGGTTACGAGCCCCGAGGCACTCCTCAGGTTGCGCGACGAGTTTCGTGTGGACGTCTCGGTTGTGATCGGCCAACACGCGGCGGCCTTTCATCCCAAGCTTTGGCTTTTGGTCTCACGCGACACGATTACGGTTCTTTCCGGATCGGGCAACCTGACCGAGGGCGGACTAACTACCAATGACGAGCAGTTCGAGCTCCTTGAAGCCGGGGTCGCCGGAGAGGCCGCAGCGGCCCACGAAACGCGGTTCGTCCACCTGACCCGCCACGCCGTACCCCTCGACGACATTCAAGGCACGGCGATCTGGCACGAATGGCTGGCTGTAATCAAGGCGCAGCGCCATCACAAAGCTGAGTTGCGCCGTCTCGAAGCGAAGCTCGCGGCGCGTGAGGTCAAATTCTACGTGAAGAGCATGCGCTGATGTTGCTCGCAGATCTGCACCGCATGCACGACGCGACGGTTGCCGCCAACCTGCCCCGTGCGGACGGTCAGGTTTATCGGCCGACACGGTTCAAGCAGGCTCTCGATCGTGTGACCGACGGCGCAGGAGCGGTCGCCTTCGTACATCGGCTCTGGAACCGCTGCCAGAGCGACGGCTTCGACACGATCTTGGCCAGCGACCGTGCCGACTTGACCGCGGAATGGTTGGTTGTCGACGAGTCGAAGCCCTACCACGACCTCTTCTCGGCGACGACCGTCGCCGTGTCCCGCGAACGCTTGACGCAATTCCCGACTCCGGGTAACGCGGGTACCTCGTGAGGTGGGCGCTGCCAACGACGGAGTCCAGACCACGTCTGAAGCCTCGTATCGGCAAAGCACACCCACATCCATGATCGAGCCATCCGCGACGCCGCTGCCCGTCGGCCTTTGTCACCGACGCCGGCGAGCTGGCCGGAATGGGTTCGGCGAAGGTGCTTCGATCACCGGGCGCTGGGCACCGGCCAGCGCCGTGGCTGCCGCCTCCACCACGTCGGCCTGGCTGGTGAGATCTGGCTCGGCGGTTCGCGATAGGTTTTGGACGACCAGGTTGCTGACCAAGCCACTCCTACATTGAACCCCGATCCGTCTGCTCGAGCCGCGTCGGACCCGTCAGACGGGGTAGGCCGAGCCTGGAAACAACGGCTCAGCTCGTTCCTCGCGAAGTCCTACGCGATAGCCGTGATCTTCTCCGCCGCAGGCGTCGTCGGGAATCTTTGTCGCTACGGCCCTGCCCGAGAATACCTTCACGACGGCGGCGAAGTGATCGCGTCGGTCGTCCTGGGCATCGGGTTGATCAGCCTGCCATACGAGACTTACCTCCGTGGAACCTTAAGCGGCGAGATTCTGGACGCGGTGAGATCAGAGGCTCGGCCGATCCTGGAGGCAGTTGAACTCGATGCGCGTCTTCACGCATCTGGGTTGAGGCGCATCCACCATGAGCCCATTCAATGGGGGAGCTCCTCGGGACAACCTCAAGTGTGGCTTTCGTTCCTATGGACCCAACCGATGCATGGTCCAGCAGCGACGAATGGCAAGGAGTGCTTGAGCTTGCTGCGCACCGGGCCCTTCGAATTGCGGCTGATCTCCCTGGAGTCCAACGGTCCGAGTGTCCCAGCTCTTGCCGTGCGCCTCGACCTTGATCCATCGGAGCTGGCGACTCGGATCGACGATCTACAACTCGAAGCTTGCTGGTCAGTGGACCGCTGCCCAGTCTGCAGCACCGCCCCTCTGCGCTGGTAGCCGACTCGAGATCTTCTCCTACGCCGGTCTGCCCAGTGTTGGCCTCGTCCTGTGCGACGAGCAGCGGGCGCTGATCGTGCCCGGACTGATCGGGGTGAAGGCGCCAGGCCGCCCGATCGTCCTTGAGTTCGCTAAAGGCACTGAGGACTTCTTTCCCGCATGGTTCTTCGCGAACCAACTCGTCATGAGCAGCGTCGGTCGCGTAGATGACAAGGTCGTAACTTGAGGCTCGGCCTCCAATCGCCAGAGTTTCGCGTTCTTGAACTCGCTGGCGCGATCGACGACGGGCGCATCGCCTTAGCCGATTTCCAGCGAGACTTCGATTGGACAGAGCCCGACATCAGATCATTCCTGGCCACCATCCTGATGGGATGGCCAGCTGGAAGCTTGCTTCTCGTTGAAGGGGAGCCCAAGCATGTGGAGGTTCGACCGTTCCAGCTCGTCAACCGTCTCGCACCGCCTGTGGACTTCACGGTTCTCGACGGACAACAACGCCTGACGTCTCTGTTTTTTGCCCTCCGTGACCGAGGTCCGTATGTCTACGCGATTCGCTCGTCAGCTCTCGTCGAACACTCAATTGATGCGCTTGAAGGCGGCCTCCAGAGCATCAGGCGCGAAGCCTGGGACACCCAATTCCGTAACGCGGGTTGGGACGGACCGGATGGACTAGTTCCGCTCTTATGCGCTGCAATCGTCTGCGACCTACTTTGCGTGGCGAGATGCCACGGTCGCGAACTCGCCGCCCTCAATCGCACGGGAGATCTCTCTCGAGCCTGTCCAAGCTGTATCGGGACCATCTCTCGTTCCTCGAGGACTATCAACTCACCGGTGTCCTAATTAGTGCCGACCTCGAGGAAGGTGCCGTCGCTCGCATCTTTGAACGGTTGAATCGCAAGGGGCTCACGCTCGGTTCCTTCGATCTTGTCGTGGCTCGTGTGTACGAGCCAAGCTGGAACCTCCGTATGCACTGGGACGACGCGCGGATCGAGCACGCACTTCTCGACGACTTCCTTCGCGACGATGGGCTTCCCGTCCTTCAAACGATTGCGCTGGTCCGTGATGGCGATGTGCGTCAGAGTGCCGTCTTGGAGCTCCCCCGAGCCGTCATCCACGATCAGTGGGATCTCGGGCTGTGCACGCGGTAGGTGATGCTGTGAGCTTCTTAACCGCGGAGTGCGGTGTCCTGCGACGGGAATGGCTCCCGTATCGGGCGCAACTCCTAGTCCTCAGCGGAATTGCGATGACGAAACCGCTGCAGCAGCACGCAGACGTGCTGCGAGCATGGTTCTTTTCCCGACCTTTTCCCTGCGGTTCGACGTCGCCGCGAACACTCGCACGTATGCCGAATACGTGATCCTGGACGAGGCCCTCTCGTCCGCAAGCCCCCTGGCAGTGGAGCCTGCAGATCGACCCACGCTCATCAGCTCCACGCGCAGAAGGCAGTCTGCAATCTGGCGGGGCTTTCATGTGCGTTCTCGCCCATCGGGGCGCCCAGGACTTGACCGGAGAGCCTCTCTCACGTCACCCCGGTCGAGAATCACGAGACCGTCGTGATCTCACACTTGCGCCCGTCACGGGCGACGACCAGCCCGAGGAAGAGCGTATTCATCTTCGGGTGATGAGTCAGGTTCTCGCGCTCCGGTCAACCGCCACGACAGTCCGACGTCTCGGGGTCGCTGCAGCGCTCCGTGAGTTCGGGACGCCAGCCGAGGTAGCAGCGTCCCAGCTTGTGCCGCTCGGGCCGTTGACGTCCGAACCGTTGAACTGGACGGAGGTCTTGGACCGGCGTGTTGACGGATTGGAAGGTTTTGACCGGGCCAAGGACAAGTCGTCGAAACCCGGACTGAGATTGGTGCTTTCTTGCCGGAGACCTAGCGGCTGAATCCACCGACGCGCGCTTATGAGCGATAGCTTTGGCACGATTTGGTGCTCGGCACGACGGACAGCCCGTGAAGCACTTCACACGCCCAAGCCCAAGCCAGCCGCCGCTCGCGCCAGCTCGAACGGACCTGCTAAGCTCACGCCAGACACGGCCTTCCGCGGATACACCACCTCAGGATCCGTCAGCACATTCACCAACGCCGGCTTCCCGCTCGCAAACGCCCGCTCCAGCGCCGGCTGCAGCTCGCTCGGGTGCCGCACCAGCTCCCCGTGCCCGCCGAGCGCCTTCACGACCTCGTCGTACCGCGTCGCCGGCCGCAACGAAGCCGCGACCTCGTACCCGTACAGGAACCGCATCGGGTGGTACTCGAGCGCCCAGATGCCGTTGTTGCCGATGATGCCGACGACGGGGAGGTCGTGGCGCATCATCGTGTCGAACTCGAGGCCGGAGAAGCCGAAGGCGCCGTCGCCGAGCAGGCAGACGACCTGGCGGTCGGGGAAGGCGGTCTTGGCGCCGATCGCCTGGCCGGGGCCGGCGCCGAGGCAGCCGTAGGGGCCGGGGTCCATCCAGCAGCCGGGCTCGTAGGTGTTGACGACGCGGCCGGCGTAGGAGACGAAGTCGCCGCCGTCGCCGATCACGATCGCGTCGCGGTCGAGCATGTTCGCGAGCTCGCCGTAGATGCGCAGCGGGTGCAGCGGGGCGCGGTCGTCGGCGAGCTCGTCGGCCTCGCCGGCGCGCTTCTCGTCCTCGGTCGCCCGCAGCGCCTCGACCCACGAACGGGTCCGGTCGCGCGACGCGCCGCCGCTCACCGCGCCGACTCGCAGCGCCGCCAGCGTCACGCCGATCCCGCCGACGAGCTCGAAGTCGGGCTTGCGGTTCGCGGTCAGCTCGTTCGGCGACTCGTCCATCCAGATCAGCTTCGTCTCCTCGCCGAAGCTGGCGCCGAAGCCGAGGCGGAAGTCGAGCGGGACGCCGACGACGATGCGCGACGTCGGCCTCCTTCAGGCCCTGGCCGCGGGCGCGGGAGAAGCAGAGGTCGTGGTCGGCGGGCAGGCAGCCGCGGCCCATGCCGTTGAGGAACACCGGGATCCCGAGCTCCTCGGCGAGCTGCTGGAGCTCGCCCTCGCCGTGTGACCAGTAGACGCCGGTGCCGGCCATGATCACCGGGCGCTCGGCGCCGGCCAGCGCGGCGGCGGCCTCCTCCACCCCGTCGGCCTCAACCGGCGCGAACACCGGCTTCGGCTCCGGCTCGCCCTCGCCCTCCATGAAGACGACGTCGAGCGGATAGTCGACGTAGGTCGGGCCCGGTCGGGCCGCGCAGCGCCTCGTCGATCGCCCGCGAGGTCGCCGCGGCGCAGTCGCCGGTCGCCTTCACCGTCTCGGCCGACTTGGTCAGCGGCGAGACGAACGGCAGGTGGTCGATCTCCTGGAGCGAGCCCGAGCCCCAGCGCATCTCCGGCGCGCGGCCGCCGAGCACGACCAGCGGCGAGCGGTTGAACTTCGCGCCGGCCAGCGCGCTCATCCCGTTGGTCACCCCGGGCCCGGCGGTCAGCGCCGCGACGCCGGGCTTGCGGGTCGCCTTCGCGTAGCCCTCGGCCGCCCAGGCCGCCGCCTGCTCGTGGCGGGTGTCGATCAGGTCGATGCCCTCGGCGACGCAGCCGTCGTAGATCGAGAACAGGTGGCCGCCGGAGAGGGTGAAGAGCTTCGAGACGCCGCGGTCGGCGAGCGCGCGGGCGACGAGCTTGCCGCCGTGGACCGGGCCGCACTCGGGTCCCCGTCGCCGCCCTCGGCGCGGGCGCTCTCCTCGGTCGTCGCCATCGTGAGCGAGACTATCTGAGCGCGGAACCCACGCGAAGTGCGTACCTGGGCACCTCGATGACCCGGGTAGGTGTTAGGTCACTACGCCTGATCGCGGTCCCAGGCGAGCGCCCGTCGGCGGGAGCTCGGCAGCTTGCTCACGACGAGGTCGTAGGAGTCCTCGAGCATGTCGCTGATCGTCGACTCGGGGATCGAGTCGTCGATGATCACGGTATTCCAATGCTGCTTGTTCAAGTGGTAGCCGGGAATGACGGCCGGGTAGGTCGCGCGCAGTTGCTCGGCGAGCTGCGGCTCGCACTTAAGGCTGACGCGGAGCGGGTCCTCGCCGAGCTGCGACAGGGCGAACATCTTGCCGCCGACCTTGAACACCGACGTCTTCGGGCCGAAGGGGAACGTCTCGGCCGATCCCGGGAAGGCCAGGCACCGCTCGCGCAGCTCGGCCGCGTCGATCATCAGCCCGAGGGCACCTCGTCCGGGAGCCCGAAGCTCGACATCAGCCCGGGGCCGAGGAACGTCGTGATCTCCGCGATCCCCTCCCCGCCGAGCGTGAGCACGGAGAGGCTGCGCGGCAGGAAGCTCTGCCGCTCCGCGTCCCAGCGGTAGTTGCCGAACGCCAGCTGTCCGTTCGCCCGGGCCGGGACGAGGCGCCAGCGGTTTTCGCTGGCGAGCACATGTCCCGCGAGGAAGGCGGCCACCGCCTCCCGCCCGCGGTACCACGTCGGCACCGGCGGCATCGTGAACGCCCCGTCGGCGGCGAGCATCTCGACGACGGAGTCGACGTCGTTGCGCTCGAAGGCATCGACGTAGCGGTCGACGATCTCGCGCAGCTCCTGGTCTTCGAGCGAGCCGAGCACGGCCTGCTGGCTGCGCTCGGGGAGCCGCTCGTCGACCGCCTTGTGGGCGCGCTGCAGCGCGCTGTCGACCGCGGGCGGCGACGATCTCGAGCGCCGCGGCCGTCTCGCGCGCCGAGAAGCCGAGCACGTCGCGGAGGATGAGCACCGCGCGCTGGCGGGCCGGCAGGTGCTGGAGCGCCGCGATGAACGCGAGCTCGACGCTCTCGCGCTGCTCGTATCGCGCCTCCGGGCCGGCGAGCCCGTCCTCGAGGCCGGGGCCCTGATCGGGATAGGGCTCGACCCAGACCGATTCGACCAGGGGCTCGGCGAGGCCGTCGTGCGGGTCGGCCGCGGGCGCGTAGTCGATCGGCAGCACCCGCTTGGGCCGGCGCTCGATCGCCCGCAGGCAGGCGTTGGTCGCGATCGTGTAGAGCCAGGAGCGCAGCGAGCTTCGCCCCTCGAACCGCGCCAGGCCGCGCCAGGCGTTCAGCAGCGCATCCTGGAGTGCGTCCTCGGCGTCGGTCACCGAGCCGAGCATCCGGTAGCAGTGGGCGTGAAGGGCGCGGCGGTGGGGCTCCACCAGCCGAGCGAAGGCGTCCTCGTCGCCCCCGCGGGCGGCCTCGAGCAGCGGTCGCTCGTTCATGCCGTCCCCGCGGACGGATGCCGGTCCTTGGGCTGCCAGAAGCCGAGCTCGCCGCCGCACGGTGTGCGGACGACGCTTCGCCACCCGGCCGGGCCCTCGCGCGGCTCCAGGAGGACGGACGCCCCGAGCTCGCGGGCCCGGTCGGTGGCTGCGGCGATCTCCGAGACCTCGACGTAGGGCAGCCAGACCGGGCCCCGGACCGGGCACTCGACGATCCCGCCCCCGAGCCCGCCGCCGAGCTCCAGGGAGAGGTAGGAGCCGGCCCGCGTCTCGATCCACTCCGGACGCCAGCCGCAGAGCTCCGCGTAGAGGTCGCGGGCCTGCGGCAGGTCACCCGTATGGAGCTCCAGATGGACGACCGGGCTGGACTGGCGTGGCGTCATCGTCTCCCCCATTGTGGTCACCCCGCCCCCGCGCCCTCGAGCGCCGGCACGGCACCGGCGGGCGCGGCCTCGCCTGACCGCGAGCGGCCGGGCAGCGCCAGGGCGACGATCGCACCAAGCGCCGAGAACGCCGCCAGGACGCCGAGCGCGGGCGCGAACCCGTCGAGGAACGCGTCGGGCGAGGCGAAGCTGCCGGCGCCGGCGAAGACCGCGGCGGACACCGCGACCCCGAAGACGCCGCCGAGCTCGCGCATCATGCTGTTGGCGCCGGCGGCCTTGCCGACCTCCTCGAGCGAGAACGAGCCGACCACCGAGTTCTGCGCGGCGGGGATCGCCATCGAGACCCCGACGCCGGCGACGATCGACGGAACCAGGAACTCCGAGTAGGTGAGTCCGGAGTCCGCGATCAGCGCGATCCAGCCCAGCCCCAGCGCCTGCAGGGACAGCCCGGCGACCATGAACCGACGCTCGCCGAAGCGGTCCACCAGGCTGCCGGCCAGCGGGGCGATGGTGATGAACGTGGCCGTCCAGGGCATCAGCCGCAGGCCGGCGTCGAGCGGTCCGTAGCCAAGCGCGGTCTGCAGCATCTGCGCGAAGAAGAAGACCGCGCCGAACAGCGAGGCGAGGGTGAGGAAGATCGCCGCGTTGCCGGCCGAGAACGCGCGCGAGCGGAAGAAGCGCATCGGCAGCATCGGCTCCGCCGCCCGCAGCTCCCAGGCGATGAACGCGGCCACCAGAACCAGGCCGCCGGCGAGCGCGCCGATGATCTCGACGCTGCCCCAGCCGACGGAGTTCCCGCGCACCAGCCCCCAGACGATCGCGAAGCCGGCCGCGCTGACCAGCCCGAGGCCCGGGAGGTCGAGCCCGGCGTCGCCGCCGTAGCTCTCCTCGACCTTCCTCAGCACGAGCGGAATCGCGGCCAGGCCGATCGGCACGTTGAGCCAGAAGATCCACGTCCAGTCGATGCCCTCGGTGATCGCGCCGCCGACCAGCGGGCCGACCGCGACGGCGATTCCGGTGACCGCGCTGAACAGGCCGATCGCCATCCCGCGCTTCTCGGGCGGGAAGGCGGCGCTCAGCAGCGTCAGCCCCAGCGTCAGCAGCAGCGCCGCGCCGGCCCCCTGGAGTACCCGGGCCGCGACCAGGAAGCCGACGCTGGGCGCCAGCGCGGCCGCCGCCGAGGCGACGGCGAACAGTCCCAATCCGATCGCGTAGAAGGACCGGCGTCCGTAGCGGTCGCCGAGCGCGGCGGCGGTGATCAGCAGGACCGCGAAGCTCAGGTTGTAGGCGTTCACCGTCCACTCGAGATCCTCGATCGAGGCACCCAGGTCGAGCCGGATCGTGCTCAGCGACGTCGACACGACCAGCGTGTCCAGGGCGGCCATCAGCGAGCCGATCGCGGTCAGGGCGATCACCCATGCGGTCGCCGTCGTCTTGCCGTGTCTGTGTGGATCTCGAGCTCATCACCTGCCTTCCTCGTTCGGCGGCTGAACTGCCGCTTTATGAGTTGAGATACGGCGAGGCCCGGAAATCCATCGCTAGTCGTCGAGGGTCCCCAGTCATCATTCGCCGCCTCCTCGCAGGCGCGACGCAACCCAGCCGCGCACCAGCAGCATCAGCCCGGCGCCGGCCCCGCTCGCCAACGGGAGCAGGGCCTCCTCTACCGGGACTCCCCCGACGTGGGCGATCATCAGCCCGAGCTCTTCGTCTGCCCGGCGGCCCGGCCGCGCTCGACCTGCTCGGCCATCCCCGCGGCCGCCTCCGAGCCGGCCGGCGCGTCGTACTCGTCGTGGCGCCTGAGCCACACGTTGGCCGGGGTCTGCGGATAGCCGTCAGGCGAGTCCTCCCAGTCCTCCTGGCGCCCGAGCGGGGTGATGTCCAGGTATCCCCAGATGCCGCCCAGCACCTCGTCGCCGCGACCGTCGACGAAATAGGTGCGGAAGATCCGATCGTCGTCGTCGCGATAGAAGACGTTGGTGCCGTGCCACTCGCCGACGTCGAAGTCGGCGTCGAAGTCGTCGGTGAGCGTGTACCACGGCAGGATCTCCCAGCCCATCCGCGCCTTCCAGCGCTCGATGTCGGCCTGCGGGGCGCGCGAGATCAGCGCGATCGTCGTCTCACGGGCGTTCAGATGCGCCGGGTGGGTGATCTGGTCGGCGATCCAGGAGCAGCCGGGGCAGCCGCCGTCGGGCCAGCCGTGGACGCCGGGCTCGTAGAAGAAGCGGTAGAGGATCAGCTGACGGCGCCCCTCGAACAGGTCGAGCAGGCTCGCCGGCCCGTTCGGGCCCTCGAAGCGGTAGTCCTTCTCGACGGCCATCCGCGGCATCCGCCGCCGCTTGGCGGCCAGCGCGTCGCGCGCGTGGGTCAGCTCCTTCTCCTCGACGAGCAGCTCCTCGCGCTCGGCCTTCCACTCCTGCGGCGAGACGATCGGGGGCATGTCCATGGTCATCTGACTCCTTGTGTTCTCGGTCTGTTCCGGGACGCAGATCGCCCCTCTGACAGCAGAGATACGGCGAGGGCCGGAAATCCATCGGTAACGCCTTGACAGCGGGGGCGGGATCGGAAAGGGTGGCTCGACTCGCGGAGGTCCAGCACGTCAGGCCGGCGCTTCCCAGCTACTCAGAGAGGCGCACCAATGACCCCTACGCGCTCGCGTCCGTCGGCCGGCCTCGTCGTTGCCGCCGCCGCTCTCACGCTCGCCCTCGCCGGAACGGCGATCGCCGGGCCCGACGCTCTCGTTTCTAAGGCGGCGATCACGAAATCGCAGGTCAAGTCGATCGCGAACAAGCGGATCGCCAAGGCCGCGCCCGGGCTCACGGTCAAGCATGCCGCCACTGCCGGCAAGGCGACCACCGCCGACGACGCGCAGCACGCCAGCACCGCCGATTCCGCGGTGAGCGCCAACACGGCCGCGCCAACCGGCGTTGCAGGTGGCGCGCTCAGCGGCGACTATCCGAACCCCGAGCTGGCGAAGACCGTCGTCCCGCTCACGCTGAGCACCGGCTGGACCCAGGAGGCAGGTTTCGCCGCCCCGGCCGTCTGGAAGGACGCCTACAACGTCGTCCACTTCATCGGCGGGATCGAGCGAACGTCGGGAACGGCCATGACTGCGTTCACGCTCCCACCCGAGTTCAGGCCGACGACCAGCAAGAACCCCGTGGTGACGGTCCAATCGGGCGTTGGCTACCTCGCCATTTCCTCTGGCGGCAGTGTGGCCCCACAGGCGTTCGCGGGCGCGAGTGCGTTCGGGTTCACCAACATCGAGGATGCGACCTTCGAGGCCGGGACTTAGAACGCGGCGCCGGCCGGCACGCCCCGAGGTCGCGCGAAGGGGCTATACAGGATTCGTCGTGAGCCGATTGTCCTGGGTGGCGTCCTGGCCGGTCAGCTGCGTGATCTGGCCGCTGTGCTGCGTGACCGTGGGCTCGAGCGCCGCGAGGTCGGTGGCCTGGTCGTCGACCTGACCGGTGAGGTCACTGATCTGGCCCGTGTGCTGCGTGACCGTGGCCTCGAGCGCGGTTGGAGTCGCCGATGCCGTCCCGAGTTGGCCGTTCGCGCCGATCAGGACCTGCTGAGGCGTTCCACTAACCGACGTGCCCTGGATTCCGGCGATGAATGCCGCGTTCTGGGTTCCCGAGCCGATCCGGATCGTGCCCGACTCGACCGAGACGCCAGGGTTGGAGAGGAGGATGTTGTTGGAGCCCGCGTTCATGGCCGAACCGGCGCCTTGGCCGAGCGCGAGATTGCCCGTGCCGATTCTCGGCCGACCTACCCGAGGACTTCGAGCACTGCCTTGTCGCCGCCGGCGTCGGGCGAGACCCGCGCGGTCGATCCCTGCAGGAACATCTTCTGATCGCCCTCGGTGATGTGCAACCGCTTGGCCAGGCCGAAGCGCTTCACCTCAACCTCAGCGCCGGCGCGATCGAAGGAGGCGAGGAGCTCCTGGGGATCGTTGCCCATCGGCGAGCGCAGAGCGAAGACGTAGATCTCCTTCTCGGTCACGCAGACCATCATCCGCTCGCTGACCCCGTGCGCGGCAGCGTTGGCGTAGCGGGAGGCCTCGATCGCGCCCGCGCCCTCGAGCCCGGCGAGAAGGGGACTGTCGTGGCCGGGAAGCAGGGAGGACGCGGCCCCGGCCGCGGCGATCTCCTTGTAGTTGTCCTGAAGAGCAAAGGCGCCCGCGGCGAGGACTTCGTCGGCGCTTCCCTCCTGGGAGAGGCGCGACTGGCATGCCTGGATCAGATCTTCGGGGTGGCTCATGGTGCGACTTTCCGCGCTCATCCGCCCGGTCCTTCTTCGTCACGTCCGAATCGATTCACCGAGGGCTTGCGCTCACTCGAGGGGCGGGTTAGGGTCGGCTCCAGGACTTTGTATTAGGCGCACCCGGGCGAGAAGGGAGTCTCCACGATGAACCCGAGATCCGCGACCGGCCCGATCGTGGGCGTGCTGGCGGCGCTCCTGCTCGCGCTCGCGCCGCAGGCCCAGGCCCGCGACTCGGCGAAGTTCTCGGTGCTCTCGATCAAGGGTCTCGACTCGTTCACTCACGACGTGGTCTATCCGCAGTCGATCTACGGATCCTGCGCCTTCACGATGACCCAGCGCATCAGCTTCCACAGCACCAAGCGGGTGACCGCCTATGCCCACACGAGCAAGTCGCACGGCCGCGCGCGGGTGGCCTGGTCCCCGCTGCCCGAGTACACCCACAACTTCACCGCGGTCGAGGTGCCGGGCGAGGTGACGATCAAGCACACGGCGACCTACCAGCAGACCAACTACGTGGATCCGGGCACGGGCGAGGTCACCCCCGGCTGCTACAACGAGCTCTCTCCGGTGGACTGCTCGGTCGAGCGGACGCTCCCGGCGACGCTCGAGATCGGGGGCACGTCGGAGCCCGATGCGAGCACCTACGTCCAGCTGATCGCGGAGGACACCGAGATCTACAACGCATGCTTCGTGTACGTGGTGGATCCGAGCATGGGCCTTCCTGCGCTGTTCTCCCGCGCCGATCTTTTCAAGCGAACGCCGAAGCGGCTCAGCGACACCGACCGCGTGGAGCTGCCGCTCGACGACAATCACCCCGATGGCACGACCGAGACCGGGGCCGTTCTCAAGGAGCTCACCGTCGAGCTGAAGCGCAAGAAGCTGCGGCGCTGAGGCGGGACAGAGACGCCGGTCGAGGCTGCGCGCCTCGCCGCTTCAAAGCGACGCGGCGCGCACCTCGATCAACGCGTGGTGGGGGCAGAGCTCGGGTCGGTGACCTCGCGCAGGGTTATTCCCAAGGGTGAGGCGCGGTCGGCGACCAGAGCAAGCATTGTCAGGCGGTCTTCGGCTTCGGCTGCCCGGCGAGCGAGGTGAAGACGACCAGGCGGCGGAAGTTGACCGGTTGGGGGGCTGGGGCTGCGGGTGTGACCGGGGTGGGATCCATGGTGGGTTCCTGCCTTTAGTTGAAAGTACGTCGATCATCGTACTAGACTCGTCCGAGAAACGTCGTACAATCAAACGAACATGAGTCGAACGCTCACACACCCCCCCGCCACCGACCTCGAGCTGACCCAGGTTCTGCACGCCCTCAGCGACCCGGTCCGGCTCGAGATCGTCCGCATGCTGGCCGCCGACAACGGCTGCGAGCGGCGCTGCGGCGAGATCGCGCTCCCGGTCACCAAGTCGACCACCACCCACCACTTCCGTGTCCTGCGCGAGAGCGGCGTGATCGAGCAGACCCGCGAGGGCACGGCGCGGATCAACCGGCTCCGCCGCGACGACCTCGAGGCGCGCTTTCCCGGGCTGCTGGACTCGGTGCTTCGCTCGGCCTAGGGCCCGGCCGCTAGCCAGCCCCGCGCTGGGCTAGGAAGCGCGCTTGATCCGGAAGCTCTGGCCGGTGCCCGGATTGCGGAACTTGGCCTTGCGGGGCTTCAGCTGCCAGCCGCCGCCGAGGTTGCCGCTCGGCTTCTGCAGGAACTGGCGAAACTGATCGCTCGCCGCTGGGCAGCTCATCCGCTTGACCGTGATCACGTAGTTGCCGGCCGGGATCGGCAGCGAGCCGATGCGGTCGTTGTGAAGCACCTGGAAGGTCGGGCATGCCTGGCGGCCACTGCCGCCACCACCGCCGCCTCCGCCCCCTCCACCGCCGCCGCCTCCGCCACCACCGGAGCCGGACTTGCGGACCGAGAAGGCCTGGTTCGTGCTGCGGTTGGCAAAGCGGGCGCGGTTGGCGTTCACGCGCCAGCCGTTGGGAAGGTTGCCGCTGGGGAGACGGAGGAAGGAGGCGAACAGCTTCGAGGCGTCGGCGCAGGTGAGGTTGACGGGCGTCTGCACGGTGACCGCGTAGCGGCCGGCGGGCAGCGAGAGGTTGCCGATCTGGTCGTTGTGAAGCACGGTGAACGTGCCCGGACAGGCCGTCGCGCTGCCACCCGTGCCGGCGGCGCCGGCGGCGCTCGGCATCGCGAACAAACAGCCGACGGCGGCGATCGCGATGGCTGCTGTGCGTCCCCTCATCCGCTCACACCCTAGCGCGGGGCTGGACCCTCGATCCGCGGAAACACCTCGTTCGCAAGCAGCTCGAGCTGCCGCGGCTCGTCGCCCAGCGGCCAGAAGTAGACCCGCTGGCAGCCGGCCGCGGCGTAGCTGGAGAGCAGCTGCGCGCAGTGCTCCGCGGGTCCAACGCAGACCTGACCGCGCAGCTCGCCGGGCTCGCGATTCAGCAACGGCGCGAGGACCTCGTGAAGCACCCGATCGCCCTCCGCTCGATCCTTCGCCACCCAGGTCCACATCGTCGCCAGGGCGTTCGGAAAGGCCTCCGCGTCACGGCCGCGGTCAACGAGCTCACCCGCCAGCCGCTCGCCGGCCTCGCGAAAGCCCTGCGGAGTCGTGTTGTACGCGGAGGCGAGCCAGCCGTCTGCAGCCCTCGCGACCCGCCGCAACCCCGCCTTCGATCCCCAGCTTCCGATCCACAGAGGCACGCCGCCCTGCTGGCGTGGAGCCGGCAGGAGCTCGAGATCCGAATCGACGGGGTAGTAGCGGGCTGACTCAGGCCGAGCTCCCCCGTTGAGCAGCGCCCGCACCGCCGCGATCGACTCCTCGAAGCGCGGCCACCGCTCCTCGAAGGGGATGCCGAGGGCGTCGTAGTCGCGGGCAGACGAGCCCGGCCCGAGGGCGGCGATCAGCCGACCGTCGGAGAGGATGTCCAGCGCCGCCAGCGTCTTTGCCAGCGCGACCGGGCCCCGCAGCACGGCAAGGGAGACGGTCGTCGCGAGCGTCATCTCGCCGCTGCGCTCGATCACGCTCGCCAGCGCCGTCGGCCCGTCGAGCCACGGCGTCGAGAAGATGAAGTGGTCGTTGGCCGCGACCGCCGCGAAGCCCCGGTCCCGCGCCGCATCGACGGTTTCCTCGAGCCGTCTGGGCGACAGGCTCTCACCTGCGAACTGCATCAGCGGGAGGTGGACGCCGAAGTCCATTGGCCGATCGTCTCAGACGCCGGGCCTCTGGTAAATCTCTCGCCATCGACTCCCCGTCCCCGCGGCGCACCCTCTTCGCCGCCTCGCTCGGCTTCTTCGTCGTCATCCTCGACGTGACGATCGTCAACGTCGCCCTGCCGTCGATCGGCGACGACCTCGGCGCCGACCTCTCGGAGCTGCAGTGGATCGTCGACGCCTACGTGGTCACCTTCGCCGCGCTGTTGCTCTCCAGCGGCGCGCTCGGCGACCGGATCGGCGTCTCGCGCGTGTACTCGGCCGGGATGATCGCCTTCACCATCGCCTCGCTCGCCTGCGCCGCCGCGCCCTCGATCGGCGTCCTGATCGGCGCGCGACTGCTGCAGGGCGTCGCCGCGGCGCTGCTGCTGCCCTCCTCGCTCGCCCTCGTGCGGCTCGCGTTCGCCGATCCCGGCGCGCGGGCGAAGGGAATCGCGACCTGGGCCGCGGTCGGCGGGATCGCGCTCGCCGCCGGCCCGGTGCTCGGCGGCATTCTCACCAGCGCCGTCGACTGGCGCGCGATCTTCTTCCTCAACCTGCCGGTGGGCATCGTCGCCGTGCTCGCCAACGCCCACGGGCCGCGTTCGCCACGGCTGCAGCACGCCGCTCGACCTCCCCGGGCAGGCGGCGGCGATCGTCGCCGTCGGGGCGCTGATCTTCGGCGCGATCGAAGCCGGCCACGAGGGGCTCGGCTCGGCGCCGGCACTTGCTGCGTTCGCCGTCTTCGCCGTCGCCGCCGTCGCCTTCGTCTGGATCGAACGCACCTCGGCTCCACCCCGCCGTGCCCTTCGACCTCTTTCGCGCCCCGTTGGTTTCCTCGGCGATCGTCGCCGGACTGCTGTTCAACTTCGCCTTCTACGGCCAGGTCTTCGTCCTCAGCCTCTACTTCCAGGACGTGCTCGGCCACGGAGCCCTCGTTGCCGGGCTGATGTTCCTGCCGCTGTCGGCGCTGATCGCCGGCGTCAACATCGGCGCCGGGATCCTCACCAGCCGCTACGGGCCGCGGCCGCCGCTGATCGCCGGCGAGCTGACGATGATCGCCGGGCTGCTGGCGATGCTGGCGCTCGACGCCTCCACGCCGACGGCGCTGATCCTGGTGCTGTTGGTGCCGATGGGGATCGGCGGCGGGCTCTCGATCCCGCCGCTGACCGCCGCCCTGCTCGAGGCGATGCCGCCCGAGCGCGCGGCGCTCACCTCCGGCGTCTTCAACGCCGCGCGCCAGTTCGGCGGCGGGCTCGGGGTAGCGGTGTTCGGGGGCCTCGTCGCCACCGGTTTCGTCTCCGGCATGCACGTCGCCCTGGCGCTCGGCGCCGCCGGGATCGTGATCGTCCTCGGCCTGACGCTCGCCTACATCGACCCGCCGCGGCCGCGCTCCGGGGTGGAGCCCGGCACTCCCTAGTATCGAAACGATGGAGACTCGAGAGCTCGCATCGACCGGTGTCCAGGTAAGCCCGCTCTGTCTCGGGGCGATGATGTTCGGGGCCTGGGGTGAGACCGATCACGACGAGTGCATCCGGATCATCCACGCCGCGCTCGACGCCGGGATCAACTTCGTCGACACGGCCGACGTCTACGCCCGCGGGGAGTCGGAGGAGATCGTCGGCAAGGCGCTTGCCGGGCGCCGCGACCAGGTCTTCCTGGCGACCAAGGTGCACGGCAAGATGGGCGACGATCCGAACCAGTTCGGCAACTCGCGCCGCTGGATCATGCAGGAGGTCGAGAACTCGCTGCGTCGCCTGGGCACCGACTGGATCGACCTCTACCAGATCCACCGACCCGAGCTCGACACCGATATCGACGAAACGCTGTCGGCGCTCAGCGACCTGATCCGCGCCGGCAAGGTCCGCTACATCGGCTCCTCGACCTTCCCACCCTCGGCCGTGGCGGAGGCGCAGGCGGTCGCCGAGAAGCGTGGCCACCAGCGCTTCGTCACCGAACAGCCGCCCTACTCGATCCTCGTGCGCGCGATCGAGCGCGACCTGCTGCCGACCTGCGAGCGCCACCGGATGGGTGTGATCCCCTGGAGCCCGCTCGCCGGCGGCTGGCTCAGCGGCAGGTACCGCAAGGACGCCGACGTCCCTGAGAGCCGCCGCGCCCAGCTGGTCCCCGACCGCTACGACATGTCGATGCCCGAGAACCAGCGCAAGCTGGAGGCCGCCCACTCGCTCGCCGAGCTCGCCGACGAGGCCGGGATCTCGCTGATCGAGATGTCGCTCGCCTTCCTGCTCGAGCACCCGGCGGTGACCGCGCCGATCATCGGCCCGCGAACGATGGAGCAGCTCGAGAGCCAGCTGCCGGCCGCCGAGATCCGCCTGAGCCAGGAGGTGCTCGACAAGATCGATGAGATCGTCCCGCCCGGGATCACGCTCAACCCCACCGACGACGGCTGGACTCCGCCGGCGATCGCCGATCCCAGACTGCGGCGACGCAGCCTGCAGGGTCTGTAGAGCTCGCTAGACCGAACCCGGGAACAGCTTCCCGGCGATGCCGAAGAACATGTCGATCGTCTCGGAGGAGAAGTTGGTCGACTTGTTGGCCGAGATCACGATCCGGGCGTTCTGGCCGGGGAGGTAGAACATCGCCGTGTTGAAGCCGTAGATGGCGCCGTTGTGGCCGATCCAGTCGGCGAGCTTGAACATCCCGAGGCCGTAGCCGATGCTCGGCCCGCCGGCGTTGGCGATCGGGCGAAACTGGGTCTGGCGGGCGAAGAGGCGGTCGGAGAGCAGCTTGCCGGTCGCCAGCAGCTTGTCCCAGCGCTTCAGGTCGGCGAGCGTCGAGAGCATGTTGCCGGCGGTCCAGGCGACGTCGGGGTTGACCGCCGAGTAGTCCTGCAGCGTCCCCGTGCCGTCGTCGCCGGCGTAGTAGCCGTGGGCGAAGGGCGCCGGCAGATCGGCGTCGAGCGGGAACTCGGTCCGGTCGAGCCCGGCGTCCCGCGCGAGCCGGTCGATCACCTTGCCCACCGGCCTGCCGGTGACCTTCTCGATGATCATCCCGAGCAGGATGTAGTTCGAGTCCGAGTAGCTGACCATCTCCCCCGGAGCGAAGTCCGGTGGGTGCACGTCGAGGATCTCGAGCACGTCGCCGGGCTGCCATCCGGGCAGCAGCGGGTTGGCCGAGAAGGCGGTGTTGAACTGATCGTCGCGGGTGAAGTCGTAGATCCCGCCGGTCATCCCGAGCAGTTTGCGGATGTTGATCTGGTCGCCGTTGGGGACGCCCTTGACGTACTTGTTGAGCTTGTCGGTGAGCCGCAGCTTCTTCTTGTCGATCAGCCGCAGCACGGCGACCGCTGTGAACGTCTTCGAGATCGAGGCGATCCGGACCGTGTCTGCCGGGTCCATCGGCTCGTTCGTCTGGATGTCGGCGACCCCGTAGGAGTTCTCGTAGAGCTTGCCGCCGGGCGCGTAAACGCCGACGTTGACGCCGGGGACGTTCTGGGTGCTCATCACGCCCTGAATCTCGGCGTCGACCTCGGCCGCCTGCTCGGGGGTGAAGCCGTTGAGGTTGGCGGCGCCCGCCGCCGGCGCCAGCGCGACGGCGCCCGCGATCGCGATCGCCATCCCTGCCAGTGCGCGTCCCCCACGGACCATCGCCTCACCCTAGCGCCAGCCCGCGCCCGTGTCGAGGGTCGGAGTGACCGAATCCGGCCCCGCGCTCAGCAGCGGCGCCGCGTGGGCTCCGCGGGGGCCGCGGCCCCGGCCGCGCCCGTGTCCGCAACCTCGTCCGCCGCGCGGCAAGCCTCCGGGTCCAGAGCGCTGATCCGCTCGACCAGGCCGCACTTCTTCACCCGCGCGACCCAGCGGTCGTCGTCGCTCTCGGCGCGGACGGTGAACTTCGCCTTGCCCGAGCGGTTGGTCTTGTCGCTTTCGCGGTCGCCACTCGGCTGGTGGCGCAGCTGGACCTTCACGCCGCGGGCCGCGCGGCCGTCGCGTTGCTCGACCACGATCTTGAGCGTCTGGGCCGGCCCGATCAGCACCTCGGCCGGAATCGCGGAGATCCGGCCGCCGAGACAGCTCGGCTCATCGCCGGCGCCGCCACCGCCGCCGGGGTCGACGTCGTCGCCCTCGGGCGCGAGCGCGACGGTCGACACGTCATTGGAGGTGTCGGCGTCGCCGGGCAGCTTCACCTGCGCGGTGTTGCGCACCTTGCCACCGCCGAGCGAGTCGGAGACCCGGACGTCGATCGAGATCCGCGGCCACGCGGTGCCCGCGGGGAGCGAGTCGGAGCGATCGCAGGTCACCAGCCGGCCGGCGATCGTGCAGGCCCAGCCGGTGCCGGTCGCAGTCAGCGGCTCGAGGCCCTTCGGCATCTCGTCGGTGACGGTCGCGGTGCCGCCGCTGGGGATCTGGCTGACGTTGGTGACCTCGAGCTTGTAGGTCGCCCGCTCGCCCAGGACGAGGCGCTTCGGCGCGATCTTGCGGATCGCCAGGTCGGCGTTGAGGATCGGGTCGGTCGTGTCGCCCGGAGGTCCGGTGGTCGTCCCCGGCCCGGTGCCGAGGGCGCTGGCGGAGTTGGTGACCGGCGACGCGCTGTAGGTCGTCACGTCGACCTCGAGCTCGACCGAGGCGCTGGCGCCCGCAGCGATGTCGCCGAGCATGCAGGTGACCAGCTGGCCCGCGGCGGCGCAACTCGGGTCGCTGGCGCCGACGTAGGTGAGCTGGGCCGGCAGCGTGTCCGTGAGCTCGACCGCGGACGCGTCGCTCGGCCCGTCGTTGGTGACCGTGACCCGGTACTTCGAGTGGAAGCCCAGGCGCAGCGAGTCGAGCAGCACCTTCTCGGTGCGCAGCGCAGAGCTGCCGTCGGGCGTGACCTCGTCGTCGTCGACGTCGTTGCTGGGATCGGTGTCGTCGATGAACTCGTCGCCGATCTCGGCGGCGTTCAGGATCGTCTGGCCCACCTGATCGGCGCCGACGGTGGTCACAAGGGTGATCTCGAGCACCTCGGCGGGCGCCATCGTGCCGAGGACGCAGGTCAGCGTCCCGGCGGCGAAGTCGCAGGTGCCGCGCTCGGGCGTCGCCGAGACGTAGGTGAGCCCGGCAGGCAGCGTGTCGGTGACCGTCGCCTCGGGCGAGCTCTGCGGTCCGTTGTTCGTCGCGGTCAGGGTCCAGGTGACGTCGGTCCCCGCGATCGGCGCGTGGTCGGCGGCGACCTTCTGGATCGCCAGGTCGGCGAGCGGCGTGTCGAGATCGGCGCTCGCGTCGTCGTCATCGGCGTAGGGGCCGGCGGCGCTCGCGGTCGCACCGGAGGTGTCCTCGCCGACTGCCGCCGCGTCGTTCACGTGCGGGTCGTTGAGGCCCGGGTCGATCGCCGCCTGCGGCGACGGCTCGGCCTGGAACTCGATCACCAGGTTCTCGGCCCCGGCGAGATCGCCGAGGTTCGCCCAGTCGAGCGTCGTGCCACCGCCCGAGATCGTCGGCTCCACCTGGCCGCCCGGCGTGAGCGTGCCGGTGCCGGTGATCTGGGCCGAGCCCGGGACATACGCCCAGTTGTTCGGCAGCGTGTCGGTGACGTCGACGCCGTTCAGGTGGCTGCCGGCGTTCGGGTTGGTGACGGTCACCCGCCACGGGAACGGCGTCTCGATCTGCGCCGCGGCGCTGTCGGGGAAGCCGGCGACGCCGGTGGTCTTCACCAGCTCAAGATCGGGGACGAGCACGGTGATCGTGACCGTGTCGGGCGCGACGTTGTCGTAGTCGCGGTAGACGAAGGCCGGGTTCAGGTCGCGGTCGTCCTCCGGGACGCCGAAGTACGACGGCACGTCGGCGGTGTTGATCACCTGCTGGCCGTTGTTGAGCTGGGCCGACGGCACGAGGTCGGCCGTGTACTCGAGCACCACGGTCGCACCCGGCGCGATCGGGCCCGGGATCAGCCAGCGCATGTCCGGGTCGCCGGCCGTCCACGGGTCGACGAGGTCGCCCGCGCCGGTGGTCGCGACGACGTTGGTGAGCTCGGCGTCGGGCTGGTCGGTGACCGTCACGTCGTACGCCGGCGCGGTGCCGTTGTTGGTCACCCGCAGCGCGTAGGTGAATGAGTCGCCGGGCTCGGCGTCGCGGGCGTCGTCGTCGTCGGGATCGCCGGAGACGTCCTTGTCGAGCGCGAGCTCGGGCTCGACCACGTCGATCGACGCCTGGTCGGACTCGGTGTTGTCGAAGTCACCCGGGTTGGGCGGGCTCGACGGCGGCGGGCCGACCTGGTCGGTCTGGTTCCACATGAAGGTCGCCTGGTTGTCGAGCGTGTCGCCGTCGATCACGGGCACGCCGCCGTCGTAGGTGTCGGCGACGTGCGCGCGGTAGACGAGCTCGACCGTCCGCGGCACGGGGGCCGAAGCGAGGTCGCCGAACCACCAGCCGAGCACGGAGGTGCCGTCGGCGTTCAGCGTCGGGGTGATCGTCGACGGGTTGATCTGCGTCGGGCCGGCCGCGCAGCCGACGGTGCAGGTCGCCGACACGTACTGGTCGAAGATCAGGCCGTCGGGCAGCTGGTCGATGACGGTCGCGTCGAAGTCGACGATGCTCGCCGGGATCGAGATGGTGAGCGTGTAGTCGACCTGCTCGCCGATCGTCGCCGAGGAGGGCGAGGGGCTCTTGGTGATCGTGCCCGCGACCAGGGTGACCGAGGACGTCGCGTCGTCGTCGTAGCCGGTCGGGCTACCGGGCGAGGTGGAGGTCCGCTCGCCTGTCGGCGTGCCCGCCATCGAGCTGACCTGGAGGTCCGCCGTATTGACGAGCGTGCCCGAGCCGGTCGCGTCGTTGTCGACCACCGCGTCGTAGGAGAGTCCCACGTTCTGGCCGGGCGTGAGCGTGCCGACGGTCCAGGTGATCGTGTGCGCTGTCTCGTTCCAGACGCCGCCGTTGGGGTTCACGGTGCCGCCGTCGGCGACCGGCACGCCGCCGTTCACCGGGCTGAGCCCGTCGGGCACCTGGTCGACCACGGTCGCGTTGTGCGCGTTCGAGACGCGCACCGCGCTCGAGTTCGACGCGTTCAGCGAGTAGGTGATGATCTCGCCGGGACTGACCACGGCGCCCGCGTTGTTGGACTTCGTCAGCGAGACGAGCGGCTCAACGATCGTCGTGTTCGTACTCGCCGAGTCGGTTTGCGCGCCGCCGCCCGAGTCGAGCCAGGAGAACGTCGCGGTGTTCGGCAGGGTGCGCTGGGTGGCGTTGCCCTGCGCCCAGTTCGTCGTGTAGGCGTCGGCCGGGCGGGCGACGAAGGTGAGCACGAGCACGTCGTCGCCGCTGCCCGCGGGGTTCGCGTAGGGGTCGGGGAAGTCGATCGTGATCGTGCTGCCGGTGGTGCCGAGCGTGAGCCCCGCGGTCGGCAGCGCCACCGGTGCGCCGGCGCCCCCCGCGTCGGTGTCGAGGGTCGCCGAAGGCGAGCCGACGAGCACGTGGCGCGCGCCGAAGTTGTCGGTGAGCCGGGTGTTGGCGCCGGTGAGGGTCGAGCCCTCGGGGATCGTGGTGGTCACCGTGTAGGTGATCTGCTCGCCGATCGTCGCGTCGCCCGCGGCGTTGCCCGGGGTCTCGGTCACCGCGGTGGTCCGCGACTTGGCGACGTTCACGTCCTCGATCACCACGTCGGACGTGTCGTCGGCCGGCCCGGCGTTCGCGTTCGGGTCCTGGGTCGGGTCGATGTTCTCCGACGGGATGGTGGTGTACGGCCCGCTGCCGCTGGGCGACTCGTACTGGCGCACGCCGGCGTGGTTTTCGAGCGAGTCCGTGGGCGAGAGCCCGTCGGGGATCGCGACGTCGTAGGTGAGGGGCGTGGCGATGCCTCCCACCGGGATCGCGATCCCGGTCCACTCGATCCGGTTCTCGACCGCATTGCAGGTGCCCGCGGGGTCGATGTTCGAGACCATCGCGCAGGTGAACTGCGGCGGCAGCTCGTCCCAGACCTGTGCGTTCTGCGCGGCGACCGAGCCGTCGTTGTCGATGTCGATCCGGTAGGTGACATCATCGCCGCCGACGACGCTCACGCCGTCGACGTTCGGCCCGTTTACCGGCCCGTTGTTCACGTCGCGCACGCCCTTCAGCAGCGTCACCTCGGGCTGAGCGAGCTCGAACGGGCGCGCGTCGCGCAGCGGGAAGCTGGTCCCCGCGGTGTTGATGAACACCGCCTTCATCAGGTTGTCGAGCAGGTCGCCGTCGCTCTGGGTGGCGAGCCGCTCGAGCTCCACCTGGAACACGAGCTCGAGCACCTGGCCCTCGCCGACGAAGCCGCCGCTGTCGTCGAGCGGC
The DNA here is from genome assembly GCA_963767475.1 of uncultured Solirubrobacterales bacterium. Taxonomy (GTDB): domain Bacteria; phylum Actinomycetota; class Thermoleophilia; order Solirubrobacterales; family 70-9; genus WHSW01. The sequence goes on along the minus strand of CAVYEI010000002.1, from coordinate 1,830,547 downwards.
CAGCTCAGCGCGCTGCCGTCCACGTCGGGCTCCGGCGGGCTGGCGGTCGCTATCCCGGCGGTGTTGGCCGGCGTCAGGTCAGTCGAGCCGGGCACGTAGACGGTGCCCGGGGGGATGAAGTCGGTGATCTCGACGCTCCCGGAATCGAGTTGCCCGGGGAAGTCCATCCGCAGCCGGTAGCAGAGGGTGTCGCCGGGGCTCGCGGTCGGCGCCGCGTCGCCGTAGGCGGCGGTCAGGCAGTCGGCCTCGTTGACCGCCTGGCCCACCGACTTGTGGATCGTGGGGCCGGCGCCCTCCTGGCTCGCGTCGGAGACGTCGGTGTCCGGCGTGCCGTCGGGCTCGTCGGCGTCGATCTTCGCCTGGCCGCCGCCGCAGGTGGACGGGACGGGCGGCGAGGGGGCGCCTGGCGCGCAAATGATCCAGTCGGTCCCCTCGATCGAGACGTTGTTGGACGCCGTGTCGTTGGCGAGCAGCGGCGTGTCGTTCGCGAAGTTCTCCTGGTAGAAGCCGCGGGTGCGGGTCGGGAAGGTGATCGTGTGCTGTGACGAGGGCTCGATCCGCGCCAGCGCGGGATCGGTGGTCTCGTCCCAGGTGATCTCCCAGGTGCCGTCGGCCTGCTCGGCGACGGTCGTGTAGGGATCCGACGGCTGGTCGCCGGTCGGGTCGCACTCAGGGTCGGCCGCCGGCGGCGTCTGCTCGAGATTCGCCGTGCCCAGCGGGCAGTAGCCGTCGCCGAGCGTGTCGGTGACGGTGAGGTCGTCGACGAACCGGTACTCGCCGGTGGCGATATTCAGCGTCCACTCCGAGATCGGGACGCCGACGGCAAGCGTCCCGGGGTTCACCGACTTGAGGATCCGCAGGTCCTCGGCGTGCACCACCTCGGTGTCGCTGTCGGTAACCGCCAGGGGCCCGCCCGAGGCGTCGAAGTCGCCGGATGCGATCGCCTCGTTGACGTAGCTCGGCTCACTGCCGCCGTCCTCGAAAGTCTCGGGGCCGGAGTTGTTGTCGAGGTTGGAGGCCTGCAGGCCGGTCGCGGCGCTCGGCGCGGTGCCGAGGCCGGCCGCGGCGCCGTTCCAGTCGATCGTGTTCGCCCGCAGCGGGATCGCGGCGACGTAGCGCAGCGTGAAGACGTCGTTCGGGGCGAGATCGGCGAGGTCGTTCCAGCGCACCCGGGTGTACGTGCCGGCGGGATGGCCGGGCGGGTCGGAGACGGTTTCGACCTCGTCGGGCTCAACGCAGGCGGCGGGCGGCGCGGAGTTGCCGGGGTTGATCGGGCCCGAGCCCGGATACTCGTCGGTCGAGCCCGGGTTGGTGGGCGCGTCGGTGGTGTTGTCGGTGCCCGCGCAGCCGAGGAACTCCAGGCCGGCGGGGATGAAGTCCTCGATCGCCAGGTTGTCGGTGGCGGCGATCCCGTTGTTGGTGACGGTGAGCGTGTAGACGGTCTGGTGGTCGTGCAGGCCGCGCAGCAGCTCGTCCTCAGGCGAGGGCTCCTCCTTCTCGATCTCGATCGCGGTGATCGTCGTCGCCGCCGAGTCGGTGGCGAAGCCGGTGTAGGACTCCTCCTCCGGGGCGCCCGTGCAGGTCTGGTTGCCGCCCGTCTGGGTTGGCACGCCGAGAGCGTTGAAGTCCGGGACGAAGCGCGGGTCGCAGTTGACGTAGGCGCCGGCCGAGTTCAGGTAGATGTCGCCGACCTCGTAGGTCACCGCGCTGTGCGCGACCCGGTAGTCGAATTCGAAGCTCGAGTTGGCGGTCAGGTCGGCGACGTTCGACCAGATCAGGGTCGTCTGCCCCGCGGCCGGAGCGTTGTTGATCACCTGCGGCTGGCCGACCACGGCCGGCGCCGATCCGGCGACGTAGGAGACCCCGGCCGGGAGCACGTCGCGGAAGCTGAGGTTGTAGCCCACGGGCTGACCGGTCGGGTTCGACGCATGGAGGGTGACGGTGGACTCCTCGCCGTAGAGGACGGTCGCCGGCGCGCTCTTGTCGAGCGCGATGTTCGGCGTCCCGGCGGCCTGCGCGGCCGGCGCCCCGGCAAACAGGGCGACCACGCCCGCGACCACGCCCACCACTCCAATACTCGCCCGCGCCATAAACCCTCCCGTTTCATCCCCCCGATGCCAGATGCCACCGACCTATCGGTCGATGGAGCGGTTCCTATCAACGTTTCTACGCAGATTCCACTACTGCACTACCGATTGCACTACCGCGTTGCAAGTAAGCACAGGTTTGCTGAAGTTCAACTAGGAACTCCGGCCGATTTCTTTGGCTGACCGGCCAATCGGTAACTATCCGATCGGTGGGCGACTTCCTCCTTTCGTCCACGTGCTCGCCGGCGAGGCGATGGCCACGAAGCCCGCCCAGCGCTTCGACCCTCCTACCATCGAAGCGATGCGAATCGGCGTCTTCATCGTCCCCGGCGGCGAGGATCCGCAGGCAACGGTCGAGCAGATCGTCGCCGCCGACCGCGCCGGCCTCGACCTCGTCGGCGTCCAGGACCATCCCTACCAGCGCAGCTTCCTCGACACCTGGACGCTCCTCGCCTACGTCGCCGCGCGCACCGAACGGATCACGCTCATGCCCGATGTGATCAACCTGCCCCTGCGCCAGCCGGCGGTGCTGGCGAAGTCGGCGGCGTCGCTGGACGTCCTCTCCGGCGGGAGGGTCGAGCTCGGGCTCGGGGCCGGCGCGTTCTGGGACGGGGTTGCGGCGATGGGCGGGCCGCGGCGCACGCCGGGCGAGTCGGTCGAAGCGCTCGAAGAGGCGATCGGGCTGATCCATTCCTTCTTTCGCGGCGAGACGCTGCGCCTCGCCGGCGAGCACTACTCGGCGGCGGGCGGGCAGCCAGGGCCGGCGCCCGCGCACCCGATCGGCCTCTGGCTCGGCGCCTACGGCCCGCGCATGCTGCGCCTCACCGGCCGGCTGGGCGACGGCTGGCTGCCCTCGATGGGCGCCAAGTTCATGAGCGAGGACGAGGTGCCCGAGCGCCACGCGGCGATCGACGAGGCCGCGAAGCGCGCCGACCGCGACCCCGCCGAGATCGTACGGGCGGTGAACGTAGGGCTCGACGACCCGAGGGCCTTCCTGGACCCGGCCGAGCTGGCGCGCGTCGCCACCGAGCTGCGGTTCGAGGTAGCGCTGGTGAACGTCCCGTCGGAGGAGCCGCTCGAGTTCATCCGCCGGCTGGGCGAGGAAACGGCCCCCGCAGCGCGCGAGCTCGCCGAGGGTGGGAGCATCTGATCGTGGTGCTCTTCGGCCAGGAACACGTTGACCGCTACCGAGCGACCGACGGCGCTGAGGGCCACGACTGGCTGGAGGGCGCTCCGACGCTGCTGCTGACGACGACCGGGCGCAAGTCCGGCGAGCCGCGGACGATGCCGCTGATCTACGGCCGCACCCCGGACGGCGAGGTGATGATCGTCGCCTCGAAGGGCGGCTGGCCCCACCCACCCGTCTGGTTTCTCAACCTCGAAGCCAATCCCGAGGTCGAGGTGCAGGTCAAGGCCGACGTGTTCAAGGCCAGGGCGCGGGTGGCGACCGCGGAGGAGAAGCCGGAGCTGTGGCGGACGATGGTCGGCATCTGGAGCCACTACGACGAGTACCAGGCGAACACCGAGCGCGAGATTCCTGTCGTCGTGCTCGAGCGGGTCGAGTAGGGCTCAGCGCTCAGCCGAGGCGCGGCCGCCAGGCCTGCGGGTCGCCGCTCCGGGGAGCGAGCGGCACCGCCGGCGCGAGCCGGAAGACGATCGGGCTGATGAAGCGCGTGAACACGTCGTCGTCGCCCTCTCGGGGGCGCCGGCGCGGTGAGTACTGAGCCAGGTCGTCCATGTCCCCTAGATCGGTCCTACCTGGTTTCAGGTAGAGGCGCCGTGCCTGGGACTCGTACGAACGTCCACGCAGGCGCCCGCCGCCGCGTGGGCGATGATGCCTTTATGGAAGGCGAACCCACCGAGCTCGACCTCGGTCTCGATCCGCGGGCCGCCGACGACCCGGACCTCCCCGGCCCGTTCACGGTCGGCGCCTGGGCGAAGGGCTTTCGCGACTTCGTCCGCAAGCGCCCGCGGGTGCTGGTGATCGGCGAGGTCTTCAACCTCAAGCGAGCCCGCACCTCCACCTACTTCGAGCTTCGCGACGCCGACGGCGCCGCACCGTGCGCGATCTGGAACAACGATCTCGAGCGCCTGAAGCTGCCCGAGGGCGCTTTGAAGGACGGAGCGGAGGTCGTGATCGGCGGCGGGCCCGACTACTACCCCGGCAGCAGCACCGCCTCGCCGGGCTTCAGCTTCCGCGCCACCTACATCCGGCTCGCCGGCGAGGGGGACCTGCTCGCCCAGCTCGACCGCTCGCGCCGGCGCCTCGACGCCGACGGGCTGCTGACCCGCCAGCGCGCCCTCCCCCGCCCCGTCCTGCCGCGGACGATCGGCGTCGTTACCGCCCGCAACAGCGCCGCCTGCGCCGACCTGCTCGCCGGGCTCGAGCGCCGCGGCTGGCGGGGGACGATCGTCTGGGCCGACGCTCCGGTGCAGGATCGCCGCGCCGCGGGCGCGATCGGCGTCGCCCTGCGCGGGCTGGCGGAGATCCCGGCGGTCGAGGTCGCTGTGGTCTGCCGCGGCGGCGGCAGCCTCACCGACCTGTGGGCGTTTTGCGACGAGAACCTCTGCCGCACGGTGGCTCATCTGCGGTTGCCAGTGGTGAGCGCCGTCGGCCACGAGGTCGACCGCACTCTGATCGACGACGTCGCCGCGGTCTCCTGCTCAACCCCGACCCACGCCGCCGAGGCGCTGATCCGGATCGACGTCAACCGCGCCCGCACAGAGCTCGGCGCCGGCGCGACGCTCACCGCCCGCGCCGGCCGCGAGGCGATCGCCCGCCGCGCCCAGCGCCTCGCCGAGTGCTCGCAGGCGCCGACGCGAACACTGCGCGCCGAACGCGCCCGCCTGCACCAGATGCTGCGCGAGATCCGCGCCTCGGCGACCCGCCGCACGGCCGAGCGACGCGGGCTCGCCGCCACCCACGCGCTGGTGGTCAAGCGCAAGGGCGACGCCTTCCCGGCCGCCCGCGCCGCGGCGCGAAAGCGCCTCGACGCGCTCGCATCCGCCCTGAGCGCCCACGATCCGGAGCGCACCCTGGCCCGCGGCTTCGCCCTGGTCGCCGACCGTGAGGGCGAACCGGTGGTCAGCGCCCGCGACGCCCGCGAGCGCGGCGAGGTCGTCATCCGCTTCGCCGATGATGCTGTGGGCGCGAGAATCGAACCGCAAGAAGATGGAAGCGACGAGCACACCTGAGAACTACGAGACCGCGGTCGCGCGGCTCGAGCAGATCATCGCCCGGCTCGACTCGGGCGAGGCGGAGCTGCGCGAGACGCTCGCTCTCTGCACCGAGGCCAAGGGCCTGATCACCTTCTGCAAGTCAGAGCTCGACGCGGTCTCGGGCCAGCTCAAGGAGCTGAAGCTCGACGAGCTCGTGGCGGAGCTCGAGCGGCCGGCGGGCGAGGCCGAGGCCTGAGCGAGCAACCCAGCGGTCAGCCTCGGCCCGGGACCGGGACCTCGAAGCTCACCTTCTCGGGCTCGACGCTGCGCACCAGCGGCACTCCGAGGCGGCGCGCGATCCGCCACGCCCAGGCGTACGGAAACGGGACCGGAACCTCGGGGCAGAAGCGCTCCTTGCGCCCGTCGCGGCCCTCGACCTCGATCGTCACGGTCGAGCTCGGCAGGATCCAGCCGGCGGGATGGTCGACGCCGACGAGGCGGACGAGCTTCGGGCCGCCGTCGCCGAAGACGCGACGAATGTCGCGAACCGCGGCCCGGATAAAAAACGGATTCAGATAGCGAAGGGTCTTCATCTCTGAGACGACTACCCGCGCCACGGGTGGATAGACGAGCCCGGCTGCGATAGGTTCGGCTCATGCTGAGAATGAAGAAGCTTCTCCCCGTCCTGATCATCGCCGTCGCGATCCCGCTCGCCGGCGCCGCCCCCGCCTCCGCGGGCAAGTTCACGACCAAATGCGGAGACGGTCAGGTGAACGGATCCGGTTGGTACAACCTGAAGACGATCGACACCGCCTGCCGCAATGCGCGCAAGCTCGCCGACCACTACGTCTTCGAGGCGGGCGGAAACGATGACGGGTTCAAGGGCTGGAGCTGTTCCGAAAAGCAGCTCGGCGACGAGCTCTGGCGGACCAACTGCCACCGTGACAAGGGTCAGAAGTTCCAGCGCGTGCGGTTCCTGTTCGGCGCGTAGCGCGCTCTCGGCCTACTGAGCCGCAGACACCGACGGCGCGATGTACGACTTCCTGCTCTTCGTCCACGTGCTCTCGGCGTTCGCCCTGTTCGCGACCGTGGTCATGTACACGGGCTTCGCGCTCGGGGGGCCGGCGCCGGCGCGCGCGCTGATGGTGGCCGAGGTCCTCTGGGGCGTCGGCACCACGGGGACGCTCGTGTTCGGCATCTGGCTGGCGCTCGATGTCGACGGCTACGAGGTCTGGGACGGCTGGATCCTGGCCGCGATCGTGCTCTGGATGGGCGCGGCCGAGGCGCACCGGCGCGCCCTGGTCGCGATCAGGCCGGCCACCGGCGGCGAGGGCGCCGCGCCCGTCGCGCGCGACCCGGCCGCCTTGGTGCGCTGGCACGCGATCAGCGCCGCGATCGTGCTCGCCCTGCTGCTGGTGATGATCTACAAGCCGGGGGCCTGAGGTGGAGCCCTTGGCAGCGATTCGCCCCGACGACTGGAACCTGGCGCTGTTCTTGCACGTGCTCGGAGCGATGGTCGTCGTCGGCGGCCTCGTGCTGGCGCTCGTCTACCTCGCCGGCGCCTGGCGCGGGCAGTCGGCCGCGGCGCTGCGGGTCAGCTATCGCTCGCTTCTCTACGCCGCGATCCCCGGCTACATCGTCATGCGCGGCTCGGCGCAGTGGATCTACGCCAAGGAGCACCTCGACGAGCTGCCCTCCGACCCGGACTGGATCGGGATCGGATTCATGGTCTTCGTCCACGTGCTCTCGGCGTTCGCCTTGTTCGCGACCGTGGTCATGTACACGGGCTTCGCGCTCGGGGGGCCGGCGCCGGCGCGCGCGGTGCGATCGCCGACGTCCTCTGGGGCGTCGGCACCACCGGGACGCTCGTGTTCGGCATCTGGCTGCCCTCGACGTCGCGGCTACCGTCTGGGACGGCTGGATCCTGGCCGCGATCGTGCTCTGGATGGGCGCGGCCGAGGCGCACCGGCGCGCCCTGGTCGCGATCAGGCCGGCTGCCGGCGGCGAGGGCGCCGCGCCCGTCGCGCGCGACCCGGCGGGATTGGTGCGCTCGCACGCGATCAGTGCCGCGATCGTTCTCGCCCTGTTGCTGGTGATGATCTACAAGCCGGGGGCCTGAGGTGGAGCCCTTGGCAGCGATTCGTCCCGACGACTGGAACCTGGCGCTGTTCTTGCACGTGCTCGGAGCGCTGGTCGTCGTCGGCGGCCTCCTGCTGGCGCTCGTTTACCTCGCCGGCGCCTGGCGCGGGCAGTCGGCCGCGGCGCTTCGGCTCAGCTTTCGCTCGCTTCTCTACGCCGCGATCCCCGGCTACATCGTCATGCGCGGCTCGGCGCAGTGGATCTACGCCAAGGAGCACCTCGACGAGCTGCCCTCCGATCCGGACTGGATCGGGATCGGGTTCATGGTCGGCGACGCCGGCATCCTGCTGTTGATCGCGGCGACGATCGTCTCCGGCGTCGCCGCACGCCGTGCGCGGACCGCGGGCGCCACCGACGCGCCTCCGTCCGGCAGCCGGCAACGTCCGCGTGACCACCGTCCTCGTCTCCCTGCTGCTGATCGCCTACCTGGTCGCGATCTGGGCGATGACGACGCAGCCGGCGTAATTACCTCCGAGGTAAATGCCGTGCACACCCCGTCGCGATAACGTCGCCGCGATGGCCACGGCGACGGCACAAGCGGGCGTCGGGCCGCTGCTTCGCGACTGGCGACAGCGGCGCCGGCGCAGCCAGCTCGACGTGGCGCTCGACGCCGGGGTCTCGGCGCGGCACCTCTCGTTCGTCGAGACCGGGCGCGCTGTGCCGAGCCCGCGGATGATCGTCCGGCTCGCCGCCGAGCTCGACGTCCCCCATCGCGACCGAAACCGGTTGCTGCTCGCCGCCGGCTACGCGCCGCTCTATCCCGAGCGCTCGCTCGACGACGAGGAGATGGCTCCTGTGCGCGAGGCGATCGACCTCGTCCTCGGCGGCCACGAGCCCTATCCGGCCGTGGTCGTCGACGGCCACTGGAACCTGCTCGCCGCCAACGCCGCGGCGGCGGTGCTGCTCGAGGGCGTCGCGCCGAAGCTGCTCGAGCCGCCGGCGAACGTGGTTCGGATCAGCCTTCACCCCGAGGGGATGGCGCCGCGGATCATCAACCTCGGCGAGTGGCGCGCGCATCTGCTCGAGCGCCTGCACCGCCAGGTCGCGCTGACCGGCGATCCGCAGCTGACGGAGCTCGCAGAGGAGGCCAAGGGCTGGCCGGCGCCGGAGAACGGAGGCAACGGCGAGCATCTTCCGAAGCAGGAGATCTTCGCCCCGCTTCGCCTGCGCAGCGCCGCCGGAGAGCTCGCCTTCTTCGGCACCATCGCCACCTTCGGCACCGCGGTCGAGATCACCACCTCCGAGATCTCGATCGAGTCCTTCTTTCCCGCCGACGAGGCGACGGCCAGCACCCTGCGCTCACTACCTCGCGGGTAATCGACAGCCTTCCCTTCGCCTGGGACGGTGGTCTGGTCAACCACCGATGGAGGTATTGAGATGAACGCCGAAGCCGTAACGCTCTCCGCCCGCCGGCGGATCGCGTCGATTCCCGGCGAGGCGCTGCTCGGCCTGGTGCTGAAGCTCGACGCCGTGACAACCGGCGCCAACGGAATCGCCTACGTGGCGCTCGCCGGCGTGCTCGACTCGCCGCTGGGCGTCGCGGCCGGCCCGCTGCGGGCGATCGGCATCGCCCTGATCGCCTACTCGGTCGCCGTCTGGGTGCTCGCCAGTCGCTCGCCGATCAACCGCACCGGCGTGCGAGCGGTGATCGCCGCAAACGCGATCTGGGCCGTCGAAAGCGTGATCGTCCTGATCGCCGGCTGGGTTGACCCGCAGACGCTGGGCGGCGTTTGGATCGCGCTCCAGGCGCTCGTCGTCGGCGGGTTCGCGGCGCTGCAGTACGCGGCGTTGCGACGCATCAATTGAGTGCAGTTGGTCACACAAGTGAAGTGATTGCTCCGTTTTAGCGGAGCTTTCACTCCGCTTGTGCTACGGTCCCCGCCATGAACCGGAGCACTCACTCTCACTTCAACAATCCCTGGCTAACCCTCGTCGTCGTCTGCTTCGCGCAGTTCATGGTCGTCTTGGACGCGACCGTGGTCAATGTCGCGCTGCCCGCGATCCAGACCGACCTCTCGATTTCCGACTCCTCGCTGCAGTGGGTCGTCAACGGCTACACGCTGATGTTCGGCGGCTTTTTGCTGCTCGGCGGGCGGATGGCCGACCTGCTCGGCCGCCGGCGGCTGTTCGTCGCCGGAGTAGTGATCTTCGCCGGGGCCTCGCTGCTCAACGGGCTGGCGACCTCGGACACGATGCTGATCGGCGCTCGCGCGCTTCAGGGCTTCGGTGGCGCGCTCGTCTCCCCCGCCGCGCTCTCGATCATCACCACCACCTTCTCCGAGGGCGAGCAGCGGACCAAGGCGCTCGCCGTCTGGGGCGCGATCGCCGCCGGTGGGGCCGCCGCAGGCCTGCTGTTCGGCGGCATCCTGGTCGAGTTCCTCTCCTGGGAGTGGGTCTTCTTCGTCAACGTGCCGATCGCGATCGCGGTCGTGATCGCCGCCTTCCGCTGGGTGCCCGAGTCGCGCCAGGAGGGCGCGGTTCGCCACTTCGACGCCCTCGGGGCGATCACGGTCACCTCCGGGCTGCTGGTGATGGTCTACGCGATCGTCAAGTCGATCGACTGGGGCTGGGGCTCGCCGAGCACGCTCGGACTGCTCGCCGTCGCCGCCGCCCTGCTCGCAACCTTCGTCTGGATCGAGAGCCGCTCGCACGCGCCCCTGGTCCGCCTCGACCTCTTCCGCATGCGTTCCCTGGCAACGGCCAACGGCGTGATGCTGCTGGTGGTCTCGGGGATGTTCGCGATGTTCTTCTTCTGCACCCTGTATCTGCAGAACGTGCTCGGCTACTCCGCGCTCGAGACCGGGGTCGCCTTCCTGCCGATCAGCGCCGGGATCGTGGTCGGCTCGGTCGCCGCCCAGCAGTTGATCGGGCGCCTGGGAACGAAGACGGTGCTCGTCACCGGTACCACCCTGGCCGCGGTCGGGCTGGCGATCCTGGCGGCGACGACCCAGGTCGGCGGCACCTATCTCAGCCTGCTGGCCGGGTTCGCGCCGATCGCGATCGGGATGGGACTGACCTTCGTCCCCCTGACCCTTGTCGGGACCACGAACGTCGCCGCCAAGGACGCCGGCCTGGCATCCGGGGTGTTCAACACCTCGCAGCAGATCGGCGGCGCGCTCGGGCTCGCGATCCTGTCCACATTCGCCAACGACCGCACCGCCAGCGCGCTCGCCGGCTTCGGCGACTCGCCGAGCGCCGCCCAGCAGACGACGGCGCTCGTCGACGGCTTCCAGCTCGCCTTCATCATCGCGGCGGCGCTGGTGGCGGCCGGGGCGGTGGCGACCGCGACCCTGCTGCGCCGCCGCGACGTCGCCCGGATCGACGCCGGCGACACCGGAGCCGGCGACACCGGGGAGTTGGTCCCAGTTGGTGCCTGAGCCGGCCAGCGCGCCGCTTACACTCCCGGACATCGCCGCCACCGAAGAGAGAGTCCGCGAGCTGCGCGCCGACGCGCAGCGAAACCGCGAGCGGATCGTCGCCGCGGCGATCGAGGTGTTCGGCGAGCGCGGGCTCGAGGCTTCGACTGCGGAGATCGCCCACCGGGCCGGGGTCGGCGAGGCGACGCTGTTTCGCCGCTTCGCGAGCAAGGACGACCTGATCCAGGCGATCGTCGAGACGCAGATGGATTCGTTGCTCGAGATCGCCGCCGACTGCCTCGCGGACCCGGACCCCAGCGCCGGCTTCGAGCGCTTCCTCTACGAGATGGTCGAGCGCTCGGTCGGCGACCGCGCGGTCACCGACGCGGCCAAGGACCAGTGCATGATGAACACCGCCCTCGAGCCCCGCCGGCGGGCGATCGTGGTCGCGATGACGGCGCTGGTCAAGCGCGCCCAGGAAGCGGGCGCAGTCCGCGCCGACCTCTCGGGCACCGACGTCGGGATGCTGATCAACGCCGCCAGCGCCACCGCCGACATCCCTTTCCCCGGCCTTCGCGACGACCTCTGGAAGCGCTACCTGCGGATCATCCTCGACGGGCTGCGCCCCGAGGGCGCAAGCAAGCTGCGTCCCGGCGCGCCGTCGCGTCGAGTGTTCGAGGATCCGGAGTCCGCCTAGGGCGTGCTCAGCGCAGCGGCTTGGTCTTGTTCGCGTAGGGGACGAACTCGCGGCAGGGCTCGCCGCGAAGGCCGGGACAGGGCGGCAACCCGGTCGGCACGTTGACGGACCCGGCGACGGGCAGCAACAGCTTCGACGGCATCTCGGGCGAGTGCGCGATCTCGATCTTCGCGGTTCCGTTCGGCACCGCTTCGGCGAAGGCCCAGATCGGCTGGTCGCCGTCGACGGCGCTCACGATGACCCGGATCTGCGAGCCACGCCGGTAGGCGTGGCCCTGGTAGTAGAGCGGGATCGTCAGCTTCGCGAACTTGCCCTTCGGCATCGGCGCCCGGTCGCGCTTTCGCAGGCTCAGCACCGGCTCCAGCTTGGTGCTCTTCTCGGGGTCGAGCTTGCGGGCGGCGGCCTTCAGCCAGCCTCCCTGGACGAAGACCTCCTTGCCGTCGGGCCGGACTTCGGAGATCGTCACCTGCAGGTCGACGTCGGGCGCCGAGGAGCGCACCCAGGCCTGCAGCGCCCCCGCGCCGAGGACCGTGGTGTTCGACTTCAGCGGCGCGGTCACATACGACGCAGCCGTCCCGGCCGGGTTCTGGGTCCAGTTGTAGGGCGGGGACTCGGTCCACAGCCCGTCGGTACCGGACCCGGTGTCGCCCGTGAAGTCTGTCGGCGGCCGCGCCGCCGGGTTCCACTTGAACGAGTCGGCAGCGCCGTCCGCCGGCGGCTTCGAGCGCATCGCGGCGCCGCTGTCGAGGAAGAACGACTTCGCCTTCGTCCCCGGAACGGGGAACTTGCTGAACGACTGCTCGAACCCGGGATACGGGTAGCCGGGCTGGCCGCCCGCCCCGTTGTCGAACAGGATCCGGACCGGCGGCTGGGCCTCGAAGGCGGCCAGCGCCGAGTCGAAGTCGGGCTGCGTCTGGATCGGGTCCGGCGGCAGGGTGACGCCGCTGATGCCCATCGCCACCTGGTAGACGACCGGCGCGCCGACGATCTGAACCGGGTCGGGGTTCGGTTTTCGCTGCGCGACGTAGAGCGAGAGGAAGTCGTACCACTTGTTGAAGGTCTCGGGGGCGAGCGAGTCGACGTGGGTTCCGTTGGTGAACGTGAACCACTTCTTGTCGGTGCCGGTGAAGCGTGAGGCGAGCGTCGGGCAGTGGCCGCCGGTCTGCTCGTCGGTCCACTGACAGGCCATGAACGTCGGCACCTTGATCTTGTCGACGAAGGTGAGCGGCGCCAGCGGGTCGGCGACCTTCGGCTTGTAGCTCGAGTTGCGCCTCACCTTGGCGAGCAGGTCGACCGCCTGCGGATGGAGCTGCTGGTTGTCCTTGCAGATCTGATCGCCGTTCTGGATCTGCTCGTAGGCCCAGGCCTGGCCGCCGTCCGGCGAGGCGGCCTCGGCGTCGTGGACCCGCTCCTCGGCCCAGTTGAGGGCGAAGCCGGTGTTGAGGATGCCGCCCGGATAGAGCGTCGTCTGCGTCTGGTCGAGCACCGACAGCGGCGCGATCGCGGACAGGCTCGGCGGCCGCGTGGCGGCGACGAACAGCTGGCTGATGCCGCCGTAGGAGACGCCCATCATCCCAACCTTGTTGTGCATCACCCAGGGCTGGCGGGCGATCGTCTCGACCACGTCGTAGCCGTCGAGCGACTGGGCCGGCTCGAAGAAGTCGAAGGAGCCGCCCGAGCAGCCGGTGCCGCGCATGTTGACGTCGACGACCGCGAACCCGAGCGCGCCGACGATCGCCTGGATCGAGCTCTGGCCGCCGCTCGGCCTGGCGTAGCCATAGCCGGAGTACTCGATCAGCGTCGGATACGGGGGCGGGCCGGGGACCGTCGGCGGGTAGACGTTGATCGCCAGCTGGGTGCCGTCGCGCGTGGTCAGATAGCCGTAGCCGTCGGAGGCGATCTGCTGGTCGTAGATCGAGGTGTCCGGCGGCTTCGACTTCGTCGTCATCACCTTCACCCGGCGCGACTTCTCGGAGCCGGCGAGGACCCGGTAGCCGCCGCCGGGGATCACCTTGCGATAGACGATCCCGCCGAGCGCGCCGGCGGTCTTCGTCTGCACGGTGTCGCCGTGCTTATCGACCAGGGTCAGCTTCTGGCCCGGGGTGGCGCCGGTGACGTAGACCTGGTCCATGCTGCCGCGGACGACGTAAGCCTGGGCCGAGGCGGCGAGACCGAGGGTCGCACAGACCACGGCAAGCACGCCGAATCCCCGTGACGCCGACCCTCTCAGACGACGCGCATCCCTGCTCTCCATCACCGAAAGACTCTCACGTCTTTGCTTCGGGCGCTACACCGCGGCCGACGCTGACGTCCATGCCCTCGCGCTTGAGCTCGAACTGCATCAAGCCCGAGAGGTCGGTTTGCATCAGCGGCAGGTTGAAGCGCTTGCCGATCCGGTAGCTCCAGGCCATCGGAAATGGGATCGGGACGTCGCGCTCGAACGGGTGCACCGTGCCGTCCTCGCCCTCGAGCTCGAGCATCACGGTCGCCTCGGGGGTGAAGAACCCCTTCGGCTCGCCGACGCCGACCAGGCGCGCGTGCTGGACGTCGCCGCTGATCAGGGTGTGCGCATCGCTGACGATCCCGCGCGCCTTGTGGTAGCCGCGGCGGATCCCAAGCAGGGTCGTGATCCCAAAGGCCGCCAGGATCAGGACGATGACCACCGGCGTGTTGCCCTCGCCGAACACGACCAGGGCGATCGCGCTGACGATGCAGGCGACGCTGAGCAGCGACAGCGTGCGGATCACCGGCGCATCCTCGGCCGGGCCGCGCGGCGCATGCGGCGGGCGATTGCCGACAGCGTGAGGTCGGCTTCCGCCTCGTCGTCGGGGACGGCCGGCTCCTCGGCCTGGCCCGCGAGCGTCGGCGCGTACAGCGCCACCGGCTCGGCGACGCCCTTGAGCTCGGCCTTGCCGCGGCTCTCGGCCTCGAACTCGTGCGAGAGCCGCTTCCAGGTCTCGCCCGTGATCAGGATGTTGTCGTCGGTCTCGCGCGTCTGCGCCTCGACCCGGGCGGCGACGTTGACGGCGCCGCCGATGACCGAGAAGTTGAGCCGCCCGGCGCCGCCGATCGCGCCCGCGATCACGTCGCCGGTGTTGACGCCGACGCCGATCCGCAGCTCGCCGGCGCGGCCGTCTTCGTTAACCGCGGTGCCGATCGCGCAGGCGGCGCGAACGGCGCGGTCGGCGTGGTCGATGAACGGCTCCGGGGCGCCGAAGACGGCGAGCAGGCCGTCGCCCTCGAACTTGTCGACATGGCCGCCGTGGCGGGCGATGATCGGCACGATCACCTCGAACAGCCGGTTGAGCGCCGCGACCACCTCCTGCGGCGTCGCCCCGGAGGCGAACTCGGTGAAGTCGCGGACGTCGCAGAAGAGGATGCTGACCTCGACCTCGACTCCCTCCTCGGTGAAACCCTCGGAGAGGATGTACTCGGCGACCTCCTTGTCGAGGTAGGTGCCGAAGGCCTCGCGGATGCGCTCGCGCTCGGCCAGCCCGGCGACCATCTCGTTGAAGCTCGCCGCCAGCTCGCCGAGCTCGTCGCCGGTGGTCACCGGGACGCTGACGTCGTAGTCGCCGTCGGCGACCCGCTCGACCGCGCGCGAGACGTCGCGCAGCGGGCGCAGGATCGACTTCGAAAGCATCACCGTGAGCTCGAGCGAGATCGTGGTCGCGACCAGCAGCGCGACGAGCACGTCGAGGCCGAGGTTGGAGCTGCCGCCGCCGTCAGACGTGAGCGCGGCGACGACCAGACCGGTGATCAGGTTGATCAGCGGCAGCGCCACCAGCAGCCGAGTACGCAGCGAGATCGCCCAGAAGTCGGTGCGCTGGCGCGGCGAGAGGGCGGAATTGATGTCGATCAGGACCGGCCGCATCCCGGCCTCGACCGCGAGGTAGTGGAGGATCGCCGAGTAGCCCATCGCCACCGCCGCCCCGGCGAGCAGCGGGAAGATCCCCAGCGCCGGCAGGTCGAGGATGACGACCGAGACGATGCAGATCGGGATCACCGAGACCAGCACCGGGATCGGCAGGTCGCGCTTCAAGAGCAGCACCGGCAGGTTGATCGCCGACGACCAGGCGTCGTGGGTCGATTGCTCTGAGCGGTCGCCGGCGATCCACTTGCGGATCGGGCGGATCTGGCCCCTGATCCGCCACAGCGAGGCGAGGATCGCGGCCTCGGTGAGCACGAGCGCGATCGCGAGCACGGTCAGGTACTCCTCGGTGGAGCCGTCGAAGTAGAAGGTGAAAAGCGCCAGGGTGCCGCCGACGATCACCAGCGCGGTCTGCAGCTCGACCGCCATGAAGGCAAGCGGGTAGCGCGCCCCGAGACGTTTGTAGAAGAACGTCATCGCACCCACGGCCATCACCTGATCTTCCCAGTTGGGGCCGGTCCGATGTGTGAGATCCCGTGCGGCCACGCCTGAGCAGGCACGCAGTTCTCAAGGTTGTGCCTACGGCGCCCGATGAGAACCGTGTGAACCGGTTGGTGCTGCCTGAGAACGCATTGAACGGGGGCTTTCCCGAGCCTCCCGTCGGCGCGCCTGTGCGCATCGTCTCCGCGCACCACGACGCCTGCGGCGCCTCGACCCGGGTACGCCTGCCGGGCGCGCTGCCCACCCAGGCCGTTCACCGCTTCCACTGCGCCGGTTGCTCGGCCGCCTTCGAGGCCGAGTGGGTCGAGGAGATCGAGCTGACGACCGCTCCCGTCGCCGAGGCGCCGATCGAACCTGCGCCGGTCGCCGCTGCGCCCCCTGCCCCCGAGCCCGCGCCCGTCGAGCCGCCGCGCGAAGCGTCCTTGCGATCGAGTGGCGAGTTGACCTCCGTATACGGAGGTAAGTCGACACTCGACCGGGAAAGCGCTTCGCCGCCAACCCCTCGCGCCCCCGCCGAGCCGGAGCCCGAGCCCGTGCCGCTCGAGGTCTCGCTGATGGGGCTGATCAAGCGCACCGGAGCAGCGCCCGCCGCGCCCCCGACCGCGCGGCCGGCTGTCGAGCGGGGGCCGGTCGCTCCCAAGCCCGAGCCTGTCGTCTTCGTCGAGCCCGAGCCCGAGCCCGAGCCCGAGCCTGTTGTCGTCGAGCCCGAGCCTGTGGCGCCCGCGCCCGAGCCGGTCGTCTTCGCCGAGCCGGACCCCGTCGTTGCCCAGCCCGAGCCTGTCGTCCCCGAGCCCGAGCCAGTCGTTTTCTCCCAGCCCGAGCCCGTCGCTCCCGAGCCCGAGCCGGTCGCGATTCCCGAGTCCGAGCTCGTCGTCGTCGGCCCCGAGCAGGACGCGATCGAGGCGCTCACGGTCGAGGTCCCTGCCGCGAAGCCGAAGTCCAAGCTGATCACGGCGCTGACGGCCAAGCGCTCGCTCGGGAAGCCGAAGGTTTCAAAGCCGAAAACCGCCGAGGCGGAGCCGGAGGGCTCGAAGTCCAAGCTCGTCACGGCGCTGACCGCCAAGCGCTCGCTGGGGAAGCCCAAGACCGCAGAGCCGAAGCCCGCCGAGGCGAAGCCGAAGGGCGAGAAGTCGAAGCTTGTCACGGCGCTGACCGCCAAGCGCTCGCTGGGGACGCCGAAGGCTTCGCTGAAGCGGCCGTCGCTGAAGCTGCCGAGCCTCAACCCCGAGAGCCGCAGCTGGAAGCTGCTCAGCATCCCGATCGCCGCGGTGCTGGTGATCATCGGCCTCTTCTTGCTCAACGGCGGCAGCGAGGAACCGACGATCCCCGTCGCCCCGCCCGCAGCCAAGGCCAACAATGCCGCGGGCGCGGCCGGTGCCGCCGGCGGCAAAGAACAGGACTCCAACGGCGGCGACGTCCCGAAGCCGTCGAAGGACACCCAGTTCGTGAGCGAGTCGCTCTACTCGCTGGCGATGCCCGCCGGCTGGCAGCGGATCGACCCGCCCGCCGGCGCGACCTTCGCCGCGGTCGCCCCTGACGGCGCCGCCGACGCGACGCTCTGGATCAAGGAGGATCCGAAGCTCGACTACCCCACCTTCATCTCCCAGTCGCTGACCCAGCTCGAGACCCTGGCGGGCAACGCCGAGATCGTCGAGCGGATCCAGGGGCCGAGCGCGGAGAGCACCATCGTCCGCCTCGCCGCCGACGCGCCGCCCGGCCTGCCGAGCTACGAGGTCACGCTCAGGGCCGCCGGTCCGTACCGCTATTACCTCGCCACCAGCGTCCAGCCGGACGCCTCCGCCGAGGTCGCAGACGGGGCCGACCTGGTCGCCGGATCGTTGACGCCCGAGCTGGAGGGATAGGATCGTGGCTGGAAGGAGACGAGCTGTGTTACTCGCGCTGCTCGCGCTGGCCGCCCCGTTGCCGGCGTTCGCGATTTCAGATCAAGCGTTCCAGCCGGTCACGGCAAGCCCGGGACCGGCGGCGATCTCCGTTTCCACCTCGCTCGATTCCTGTGGCGTGCTCGAGGACGGCGTCGTCTGCAAGATCGACGTCTCCTTCAACTCGGTTCCGAACGCCGACAGCTACTCGGCCACGGTCACTCGAGCCGACGGCTCGGTGATCGACTACGGCGGAGTCGGCGCCGGCGGCACCTCGCTCTGGGTCCCCTACGTCGGCTCGGGCAACTACAGCGTGCGGATCACCGCCTACGGCGAGCCCGAGAGTCCCAAGGATCCCGACGGCCGCGGCGACGTGCTCGCCACCGGCTACTCGCGCTCCGGCGACAAGGACAAGCCCGACAAGGATCCCGAGACGACGCGCGATCACGCGACCGAAACCGCCACCGAGATCACCGGGCGCGACCCCGGCACGGCGCCGGAGAACGCCGCCGCCGACGGCACCGCGACCAGCGAGGTCGGCGCCTCGGCCGCCGCGACGTCGACCTGCGCCCCGGCCGAGCCGCCTCCACCGCCACCGACGCCGCCGATCGAGCCGCCCGAGGACCTCGACCCGGCGAACCTCGACGAGGACGCCGACGGGATCCCCGACGAGCAGGAGCGGATCACCTACGAGCAGCAGATGGCCGAGTACCAGGCTGCGCTCGCCGCGCAGACACCCGCACCCGCCCCACCCTGCTGAGCGACCCCGCCGCGCGCGGCTAACTAGGATCAAAGGCGATGGCCACCGCCACCGCCGAAGCGCTCTCCGACGCCGCGCGCGAATTCGTCGCCGCCGGCCCACACAAGCTGCTGATCGGCGGCGAGCGCCTCGAGGCCGGCGACGGGCGCACCTTCGCCACCATCGACCCGGCCACCGGCGAGCCGATCTGCGAGGTGGCCCAGGCCGGAGCCGAGGACGTCGACCGCGCCGTAGCCGCGGCCCGCGGAGCGCTCGAGGGGCCGCTGCGCAAGGTCTCCCCGTCGAAGCGCGCCGGGCTGATGTACACGCTCGCCGAACTGATCAAGGCCAATGGCGCCGAGCTTGCCGAGCTCGAGTCGCTCGACAACGGCAAGCCGCTGGCCGCGGCCAAGGCCGACGTCGGCGCCTCGGTCGCCCACCTGCGCTACTACGCCGGCTGGCCGACGAAGATCGAGGGCGAGACCTTCCCGGTCTCCGCCCGCGACCTGTTCTGTTACACGCTGCGCGAGCCGGTCGGCGTCTGCGCCCAGATCGTGCCCTGGAACTTCCCCCTGCTGATGGCCGTGTGGAAGATCTCTCCCGCGCTCGCCGCCGGCTGCCCGCTGATCCTCAAACCGGCCGAGCAGACGCCGCTGACCGCGCTGCGGCTCGGCGAGCTGGCGCTCGAGGCAGGCTTCCCCGAGGGCACCGTCAACGTGCTCACCGGCGACGGCGAGACCGGCGCCGCGCTCGTCGACCACCCGGGCGTCGACAAGGTCGCCTTCACCGGCTCGACCGCGGTCGGGCGCGAGATCGGCGCCAAGTGCGGCCGGGCGCTGAAGCGGGTGACGCTCGAGCTCGGCGGCAAGAGCCCGAACATCATCCTCCCCGACGCCGACCTCGAAGCCGCGGTCAAGGGCTCCTACGAGGGCATCTACTACAACTCCGGCCAGGCTTGCAACGCCGCCTCGCGGCTGTTCGTGCAGGCCGAGATCTTCGACCAGGTGATCGAGAAGCTGGCCGGGTTCGCCTCCGAGGCCAAGGTCGGCGCCGGGCTCGACCCTGAGACGCAGTTCGGGCCGCTGATCTCCGAGGAGCAGCTCGGCCGGGTCACCGGCTACATCGACTCCGGGCTCGCGGAGGGCGCCGAGGCGGTCGCCGGCGGCACGCCCTCCAACGGCGAGAACGGCGGCTACTTCGTCGACCCGACCCTGTTCACCGGCGTCTCCGACGAGATGAAGATCGCCCGCGAGGAGATCTTCGGCCCGGTGCTGGTCGCGCAGCCGTTCGACGACCTGGAGGAGGTCGCCCGGCGCGCCAACGACACCGAGTATGGGCTCGCCGCCGGCGTCTGGACGCGCGACATCTCCAACGCCCACAAGCTCGCCAAGCTGCTGCAGGCCGGAAGCGTCTACATCAACACCTGGGGCGCCGGCGACCCGTCGGTCCCCTTCGGCGGCTACAAGGCCTCCGGGATCGGGCGCGAGAAGGGCCATCACAACCTCGACGCCTACCTCGAGACCAAGTCGGTCTTCACCCAGCTCTGAGTCGTGCGCTGGCGGGTGGTGTTCGTGAGCGGGATCTGCGCGATTGCGATCGTGCCGGCCGCCGCGAACGGTCAGGACCCGGCGCCGACGTCGACCAGCGTTGCGGTCGGGGTCACCGGTGAGAGCATCCACGTCCAGGGCGCTGTCCTGCCGGCCCAGCCCGGCGGCCCGGTGAACGTGACCGTCGTGCGCAGCAAGCGCAAGAACGCGCCCTACCGGCGGGTGCGCTCAACCGTGGCGACGATCAACCTCGAGGGCTCGTTCTCGACCAAGGTGAACCGCAAGCGAAAGGGCAACTGCCGGCTGATCGCCGAGTGGGCCGGCGACGCCGACAGCCTGCCCTCGAACGCCACCGTCGGCTTTCGCTGCTGACCCGATTCAGGCCGTCGCCGCGCCGCGCCGGTCGCCGCCGGCGGCGGTCATCTCGATCCGGAAGCGGCGCACGGCAACCGTCAATCCGATCGCGGTCCACAGCACCAGCGACCAGTAGTCGGAGGTGAACCCGCTGCCGGTCGTCGCCGGGTCGAAGCAGCCGGTGAAGGCATCGACGAGATGGGCGACGGGGAACACATTGGCGACGTCCTGGACCCACTGCGGGGCCTGGCCGATCGGGAAGAAGACCCCGGAGAGGAAGATGATCGGGAACATGGTGATGTTGGAGACCGTCGGCGCCGACTCCGCCTTGCGCACGAAGCTGACCACGGCGAGACCGAGCGCGCTCAGGCAGAGGCCGCCGAGCAGCACCGCCACGACCGCGGCCGGGATCAGCTCCGGCTGGATCGAGACGTCGAAGGCGAGCATCCCGATCACGATCAGCAGCAGCACGGAGGCGAAGCCGGTGATGATCGACGAGGCACGCCCACGAGGCGAGGTAGACCGGCGGCGGCAGCGGCGTCCCCATCACCCGTTTGATGATCCCCCGATCGCGGGCGGTCGAGACCGAGAAGATGATCCCCGTGTAACAGCCGGTGATCAGGCCGAAGATCGCGATCGAGGGCGTGAAGTAGGTGGCGAAGGCGACCTTCTCGCCGGTGGTCGTGCTGGTCACGTCGGTGTTGCCGTTGAGCGAGTTCAACAGCAGCAGCAGCACGAGCGGGAAGACGAAGGTGAAGAAGGCCGCCCGCGGCGTGCGCAGGAAGAGCAGGATTCGCACCCGGGTCCACTTCGCCAGCAGCAAGGCGTTGCGGGTGATCTTCATTCGTCCTCCTGGTGCGAGGTCAGCTGCAGATAGACGTCCTCCAGGGTCGCCCGCTGGATCGTCAGGCCCTCGAGCTCGATCCCGCGCTCGGCTGCCCAGCCGAGCAGCGGCGCCAGCTCGGCGGTGGCGGCGCGGGTGTGGAAGCGCACCGAGCCGTTGCCGGACCCGTTGACGGCGCCCGCCGGCAGCGGCAGGTCGGCGACGGAGAAGCCCTTGGGAACGGTGAACGAGACCTCGGCCTCACCGTCGCCGGCGATCAGCTCCTCCGGCGGCCCGGTGGCGACGATCCGCCCGGCGGAGAGCACCGCGACCGTGTCGGCGAGGCGCTGGGCCTCCTCCATGTAGTGGGTGGTGAGCAGGATCGTCTTGCCCTCGGCGCGCAGGCGGCGGATCAGCTCCCACGAGCGCCGGCGCGCCTCCGGGTCGAACCCGGTTGTCGGCTCGTCGAGGAAGATCAGATCGGGATCGCCGACCACCCCAAGCGCCAGGTCGAGCCGCCGCCGCTGTCCGCCCGAGAGGGTGACGACGCGGGCGTCGATCTTCTCCGTCAGGCCGACGAGCTCGATCACCTCGGCGGCGGGCCGCCGGCGCGAATAGGCGGCGCCGTAGGCCTCGATCGTCTCGCGCACGCTGAGGTCGTTGTCGACGCCGCTCTCCTGGAGCACGATCCCGATCCGGTCGCGCATCCGCGAGTCGTCGTCCTCCGGGTCCCAGTCGAGCACCGAGACCTCGCCGGCGCTGCGAGTCCGATAGCCCTCGAGGATCTCGACGATCGTCGTCTTACCGGCGCCGTTCGGCCCCAGCAGGCCGAAGACCGTGCCCCGAGGGATCGAGAAGTCAACGCCTCGGACCGCCTCGTGCTCGCCGTAGGATTTCCGCAGTCCCCCCACTTGGACCACGTCGTTCATGGCCCTAGAAGTTAGGGGCGGGGGCTAACGAGAACCTCAACGGTTGAGCCGCTGCTTGATCACCGCCAGCGTCTCCTGGATCCCGGCCCGGGCCCGGCGCACGTCCTCCATCGGGTCGGTGCCGAGCTGCTCGGACTCGAGCGCGCGCTCGAGCAGCATGTCGGTCGCGAACAGCGTGTTGCGGAGCTCGTGCGCCAACAGGCGCAGCTGCTCCTCCTGATCCTCCCCCCGGTCCTCCTCGGGCATTGGCCGAGTCTAGTGCCGGGGGAGGGACTCGAACCCTCACGTCCCCGAGGGGACAATCGGTTTTAAGCCGATCGCGTATCACCAATTCCGCCACCCCGGCCGGGCAAGCCTAGACCGCTCCTTATCTTCGCTTCATGCGCGTCTAGGAAGATGCCTTGCAAGCGCAACAAAACCCCTGTTACCGTGTTCGAGGGGGTGGGTACGTTGCGCGCTGTACATGGAGGCCTCGACCCTTACACCTGCCAGTAGTCGTGCCGGCATTCTCGGCCGTAGGTCCCCTTTGCTCAAACTGCAGGGAGACGAGCGTCTCGTCGCCCTGATCCGCGAAGGCCACGACCACGCCTTCGAGGTCCTGTTCGAGCGCTACCACTCGCGCCTGCTCGCCTTCTGTCGCCACATGCTGCGCTCGACCGAGGACGCCGAGGACGTGCTCCAGGAGGTGTTCGTGAAGGCGCACGCGGCGATGCTCGCCGACGAGCGCCACATCAACGTGCGCCCATGGCTTTACCGGATCGCCCGCAATCGCTGTCTCAACCACCTGCGCCGCCCCGTCCCCGAGGGCCAGGATTCGATGGACGTGATGGTCGGCGAGGGCGGCGTCACGACCGCCGAGCGGGTGCAGAAGCGCGAGGACTTCCGCGCCCTGGTGATCGACGTCGGCGAGCTTCCCGAGACCCAGCGCACCGCACTCCTTCTGCGCGAGATCGACGCGCTCTCCTACGAGGAGATCGCCGAGACCATGGACACGACGATCCCGGCGGTCAAGTCGCTGCTCGTGCGGGCGCGGATGTCGCTCGCCGAGGCGACCCACTCGCGCCAGCTCACCTGCGGCGAGGTCCAGCTCGAGCTCGCCGAGGCGGCCGAGGGCCTGCGCAAGGCCTCGGGCCCGGTGCGCCACCACGTGAAGCGCTGCGAGCCGTGCACGAAGTTCCGCGGTGAGCTGCGCTCGAACGCCAAGCAGCTCGCCGCGCTCGCCCCGCTCGGGGCGCTGCCGCTGCTGCTCAAGGGCTTGATCGCGAAGTTTGGTTGGGGCGGATCCGGAACTGCTGCCAGCGGCTCGGCCGCCGGCAGCGGCGGAATCGCCGGAGGCACCGCGGTCGCCGGCGCGGGAGGCGCCGGCGGCGCCGGGGCCGTCGCCGGGGCCGGCGGTGTCGCCGCGAGCGGCGCTGGCGTCGCGGCCGGCGCGGGCGGAGCCGCCGCGGTCGGCGGAGGCGCCAGCGCCGCCTTCGGCGGAGCCGCGGCAGGTGGCGGACTCGCGGGAGCGATCGGCGCCAAGGCGGCGGCCACCGCGGCCACCGCGGCGCTGCTGACCGCCGGTGCGGTTGAGGTCCGCCAGCAGTTCAACACCGACAACGGATCATCCAACGCACCGACGACCGCGCAGGCCAAGACCGCCCCCGAGGCCGCCTACTCACCGCCGCCCGCGAGCGGCAGCGGCGGCATCACCGACGCCGGCGCCGTGGTCCAGGTCGACGCCCAGGCGGCGACCGCGACCGTGACCCCGGCGGCCGCCGCCGAAGAGACTCCCGCCGAGGCCCCGGCCGAGGTGCCCGTCGACCCCGCGGTCGATGCCACGGCCCCCACCGGCGACGAGGCTGTCGTCGGCCCGGGTGGCGGTGCGGGCGCCGACGACGACGCCGGCGCGACCGGCAGCGGCAGCGCCGACGACGTCTTGATCACCGAGCCGACTCAGAACGAGGTCGTGGTCACGACCCCGGAGCCGGTCGTCACCACACCGGAGCCAGTCGTTGATCCGGTGGTCACGACACCGGTGCCCGCGGAGGAGCCGCCGGCTGGGATCGACGAGCCCGCCGTGCCCGTCTACGAACCTGCCGACCCGCCGCCGCCCGCACCCGCCGGCTAGAGCGGCAGGCGCGCGAGCGCCCGCGTACCGGCGGCCGACGTTTCGACCGTGAACTGACCCTCGGCGGCTCGAACCCGCTCGTTGACCGAGGCGAGGCCGATGTGACCCTCGGCGAGCGCCTCGTCGCGCCGCCCGGGCGCGATCCCGGTGCCGTCGTCGATCACCTCCAGCTCCAGCGCCTCGCCGGTATTGCGAAGCGCGACCGCGACCGCGCTGGCGCCGGAATGGCGGGCCGCGTTGGTGAGCAGCTCGCGGGCGATCGAGAGCAGCAGCTCGTCCTCGTGCTCGATCGCCTCCGGGGCGAGGTCGATCACGATCTCGAACCCGCCCTGGCGCGCCGCCCCCCGGGCGACCGCGCCCAGCGCCTGCTCGAAGCCGCCCTGCTCGAGGGTCACCGGGTGCAGCGCCATCATCGCCTCGCGCAGGCGCCCGATCGCCGCCTCGACGACCTCGTGCGCGCGCTGCACCTGGGCACGCCCCGGCGCCGCCTCGATCAGCTCCTGGTTGGCGGCGAGCAGGGTCTGGAGCGAGTCGTCGTGGATCAGCTGGGCGATTCGCCGCCGTCCCTGGTCCTCGGCGTCCATCACCTGGGCGACGAGTTGGCGGCACGTGTCGAGCTCCTCGCGCAGGGCCGTGACCTCGGCGCGCAGGGCCTCGCTGTCGTCGGGCCCGTCGCCGGGCACTAGTGCAGCATCCCGCGCCGCATCGCCTCGGCAACGGCGGCGGCGCGGTCGGAGACGCCGAGCTTCTCGTAGAGCGAGTGCAGGTGGCTCTTCACGGTCGTGGTCGAAAGATGGATCTGCTTGCCGATGTCAGGGGCCGAGAGGCCCTGCGAGACCAGCGCCAGCACCTCCGACTCGCGCTCGGTCAGCTTCGGCGGCCCGCCGCTTCGCTCGCGCTCCTGGATCTGCTCGGCCAGCCCCGCCTGCGCCTCGGCGGCGAAGGCGGTGCCGCCACGGGCGATCGAGACGATCGCCTCGCAGACCTCATGGCGCGAGGACTCCTTGGAGAGATAGCCCTTGGCGCCGGAGGCGACCGTCTTGTAGGCGAGCTCGGGCTCCATGAAGGCGGAGAGGAAGAGGACCTTCGTCTCCAGTCCCTCGCGGCGCATCCCGGCCAGCACCTGGGTGCCGTCGAGGCCCGGCATGCGGATGTCGAGCACCGCCACCTCGGGCTTCAGCTCGCGGATCCGCTCCAGCGCCTCGCGGCCATCGCCGGCCTCCTCGATCAGCTCGAGGTCCGGGCGATCCTTGATCGCGCGCACGATGCCCTCCCGGTAGATCGGATGATCGTCGGCGACC
This sequence comes from uncultured Solirubrobacterales bacterium, assembly GCA_963767475.1. Taxonomy (GTDB): domain Bacteria; phylum Actinomycetota; class Thermoleophilia; order Solirubrobacterales; family 70-9; genus WHSW01. The sequence goes on along the minus strand of CAVYEI010000002.1, from coordinate 1,805,054 downwards.
AGCACCGTCACGCGTTCGTTCTTCGAGCTCACGACTGAGCCGCGAAGCTTAGTTTGCGTGGGCGAAGCTCTCGTCCGCGGCCCGTGCCGGGAGACGGAAACCGTGCGCGGCGACGAACAGCGTCTGCAGCAGAATCATCGCGTCGAGCGCCGTGGACCGGTGCTTGAGGTAGTAGAGGTCGTGGCTCAGCTTCCAGGCCGAGTCGGCCTCCGTGATCGCCTCGGCGCGGCGGATCTGCGCCCAGCCGGTGATCCCGGGCGCGACCAGACAGCGGCGGTCATAGAGCGGAATCGTCGCCTCGAGCTCGGCGATCCGCTCCGGCAGCTCGGGCCTGGGCCCGACCAGCGACATCTGGCCCCGGAGCACGTTCAACAGCTGCGGCACCTCATCGACGTGCGTGCCCCGCAGCAGCGGCCCGAGGATGCCACGGTCGGCTGTGCGCAGCTTCAGCATCTCGAACTCGGCGCCCCGGAGTCCGATCCGCCGTTCACGAACCAGGACCGAACCGCGGCCGCCGAGCTTCGTCGCCAGCGCCCCGATCGCGACCAGCGGCGAGGCGACGATCAGTCCCAGCGAGCTCGCGGTGAGATCGCCGATCCGCTTCACCACCAGCGATCCGCCGCGGAAGTTCGGGTGCATGAGGTATTGGAAGTAGCTCGAGTCGACCGTCTCCAGCGAGATCTCGCCGAGGATCTCCTCCTGGAGCTGACCGACGGTGCTCACGCGGACGTCGAGGGCCAGGCAGTCCTCGGCGACCATCTTGGCGACGGCCATCTGGTCGCCACCGGTGTTGACGATCAGGTCGATCCCCTCGCGGCCGACGATCGCGGCGATCTGCGAGAACGAGCCCAGCCGGCGCATCTCGGGGACGTTGTCCGGTGCGCCGCCGTCGACCCAGCCGACGATCCGATATCCCGGGATCCCGGTGAGCGCGAGCTCGCGAGTCAGCGTGCGCGCGATCTGCGGCGATCCGGCGACCGCGATCCGGATCTCGGCCCGCTGCTCGAAGCGGCTGAGGAGCCAGGCGCCGAGGGCGAGCACGAGGATGCTGCCGAGCGCGGCCGGGCCGAGGTCGTCGACGGCGAGCGGCCGGAACGGGAGCACCATCGCCCAGGCGAGCGCCAGGCCGGCGACCGGAACCAGCGCTCGGCTGACGAAGCTCGCCAGCGGTAGCAGCTGCGCGAGGCGGCGGCCGGGGTCGAGCAGGCGGGCCGCGATCAGGACCGCGACCACGACCAGGAGGCCGTCGCCGATCTGCCGGGTGTGCGAATAGACGATCGCGCCCGCTGTCAGCGCCGGCGCCAACCGAATCCCGGCGAGCTCAAGTAGATGCTGAGCGCGAAGCCGATTCAGTGCTCGGCCGCCCTGGGCGGCTCGAGGGAAAGCACCCAGTGCCTCAGTCCGAGGCCCTCCGTGACCTCGGACTGAGACGACTGGGAACGGGACCGGGCACCGGTGGGGCCAGTACCCGGAACGTCGAAAGAAGCGATTCCGGCCTCGCGCATCGCCCCCGGGAAATCCATTCTCGAAGTTACTGCGAATGCGTGTGGGTTGACATCCATCTCTCCCATGTGAGGCCCTCATCAACTCCCACGACGTGGGGGTTAGGGGGGACACAGATCTTCGATCAATACGCACGGGTTGGCCATGGGTCGATCGGTCGGATTCCGGTTGGAAATTTCTGCTGTCGATCGAATGATCCATCGGTTGTCCGATCGCCGGTGCCTATCCGTAGTAACCCGCAGGCGTGGTGCGCCGGCTTGGCAGATCGCCCGGCAGCCCTAATGGGGGTCGCCCCCCACGCCGATATGAGGGCCAGCAACGAGGAGATGGGGAAATGGACTCGACAGAATTTCGCCTCTACGCCGGTGGGCTGATCCGCTACGACCCGATCAAGCGGCGCGTTTGGATCGTCAACCAGCGCCTTCATCACGGTCTCGTGGGGGCAGTGCTGACCGCGGCCGGAACCGCGCTCGTCGTCCACGACTGGCACGACCGCAACCACTGGCTCGAGCGCGGTCCGCAGGCCTAACCCGTGACCCGGCGTCCGCGCAGCGCGCGCCGCAGGTCCGGCCACGCGACCACCGCGTAGACGAGCACCACGCGACTTTCCGCAAGCAGCTCACACGCGGCGAGGTCGAACCACGTCCACGCTGCGCCGAGGCCTTGTCGGGGAGCCGCACGGGCGAGCTGCACGAGCGCGTGGCCGAGCTGGGCCCGGCGCCGCGGCCCCAGCGCCAGCAACTCCGCCGCCGCCTTGCTGCCTAGAACGACTTCGTACGGATCCGCCACGCCGTCAGCGCCTCGGCGACCCCCGCTTCGAGCTCCTCGCGGGCCTCGCGGCGAAGCATCGTGAACCGCTCGGACCCGGCGAGCATCACCTCGACCCCAGCCGCGAAGGAGACGATCACGGCGACGGGTTTGCCCTGCTTGGTGACGATCACGCGCTCGTTCGACGGCCGCGAGACCCGCTCGATCACCGCCGAGGCACGCTGTCCGAGCTCGCTAACCGTGACCTCGGTGACCGCTTGATCGTCGGAGAAGATCGCCGCCTCCACAGAAATCGTCCTTCCGTTTTCACGGGGGGCTGCGGATCGGTGTAGCGACTACATAGATCCGTCACCCCGGGTTCGAGGGAAAGCGAATCACCGGCGAACGCGCGCAGGGCGCGCTGATCGTGCCGACTCCTGCGCGGGGCGCGGGCGGGAGCTAGAGCTCGTGCGACTCGCCGGGGGCGAGGACGACGACGGTGGAGCTGGTGGCGGCCTCGACCTCGGCCTTGAACGCCTCGGCGTCGGTCTCGATCGGCGGGAAGGTGTCGTAGTGGCAGGGGATCACGGTGGTGGCGCCGAGCAGACCGCAGGCGTAGGCGGCGTCGTGGCGATCCATCGTGTAGTGGCCGCCGATCGGCACCAGGGCGAGGTCGGGCGAGTGGCGCTCGCCGATCAGCGCCAGGTCGCCGAACAGGGCCGTGTCGCCGAGGTGGTAGATCGTCTTACCGCCAATCTCGATCACCAGTCCGGCCGGAGAGCCGATCGCCGTCCCGTCGGGAGTGGTGTTCGTGTGCCAGGCCGGCACCAGCTTGACGCTCCCCCACTCGAACTCGACCGTGCCGCCGAGGTTCGGGTCCGAGACCTGCTCCACGCCCTGCTCGCTGAGCCAGCCGGCGAGCTCGGTGATCGCGACGCAGGGGGCGCCGGTGCTGATGGCGACCGCGACCGCATCGGCGAGGTGGTCCTGGTGGCCGTGGGTGAGCAGCACGTGCGTGGGCTCGAGATCGCCGGCGCTGACCTTGGCCGCAGGGTTGTGCGGAGCCAGGAAGGGGTCGATCAGGACCCGCGTCTCGCCCTCGACGAGCTCGAAGGTCGCGTGTCCGATGAAGTTGATCTGCATCTCAGTCCTCGCTTCGCTGTGCCAGTTCCTGAGCCAATGCCCAGCCGACCGCGACCCCAACCATCATCCCCATCCTCGCCTCCTCGGCGAGCAGGGTGCGGATCGCGCGACCGCGCTCCTCGGCGCCGTCGAGGGCAACGATCTTGGCCAGCTCGGCCTCGTGCGACTCGGCGAACCAGCCGCCCGCCTCGAGCGCCTGGGCAAGGATCAGCTGCAGCTGCGGCGCCGCGCGGGTGACCAGCGCCTCCGCCTCCTCGAAGCGGCCCGGGTCGGAGAGCGCCTCGACCGCGGCCTCGATCTCGGCGTCGGAGTAGCGCTCCTCGCCGCTCATCGGCGGCGCTCCCAGAGGGTGACGGCGAAGTCGTCCGTAAAGCCGAGCCGGCGGTAGACCGGCTGGCCCATCGGCGAGCCCTGCAGCGACGAGGTCTCGAGGCCGCGGTCGATCGCCTCGCCGAGCGCGATCGTGACCAGCCTGCTGGCAAGGCCGATGCCGCGGTGGTCGGGGTGGGTGGCGACGAAGTAGAAGCCGAGATCACCCCCATGGCCGTGCTCGTGGTCGATGGTCCCGAGCACCGCGGCCGGCTCGCCGCCCACCCTGGCCTGGTAGAGGCGCAGATTCGAAGCCGGCGCAGTGAGGCCGGCCGCGAGACCGGTCTCCGGGGTGAGTCCGTAGGCGAGGTCGTTGAGGCGGCCGAAGTCGGCCGGATCAACGTCGTTGTCCCAGTCGAGGTTGCCGATCTCGGGCCCCTCGAACCCGGCCAGCTCGAGCGACATCGCCCGCGGCGAGCCGTCGAGCTTGTGGCCGGCGGCCTCCAGCGTCTCGATCGCCTCGCGGTCGAACTCCGGCACCCACACCGTCCATGCCGCGATTCCCGCATCTTGATAAAGCGAGTCGAGCTCGTCGAGCATCGTCGCCAGCACCGCGGGATCGGTGTAGGTGACGCAGTTGGCGATCGAGCGCTCCGAGCAGGCAGGCACGAACGCCGCCGTGACCCCGTCGCGTTCGAACACGCTCGCCCCCTCCGAGCTCGCGCCCAGGGTCGCGGTCCAGTCGCGAAGCCCGCGCTGCTGGAGCTCTAGCGCCCGCTCACGGTTCATCGCTTGCGAGCGAGCATCAGCCCGTCGGCGACTCCGACCATCGCCGCGTCGACGCGCTCGTCGGCGGCGATCAGGTCGTTGGTCTCGCGGATCGCCACAACCTGCGGCTGGTCGTTGTCCGGATCGACGACCCGCCCGGCGGCGAGCACGTTGTCGACCACGATCAGGCCGCCGGGTCGGGTCCGCAGCAGCACCTCCTCGTAGTAGGAGGGGTAGTTCTCCTTGTCGGCGTCGATGAAGCCGAGATCGAACGCCTCGGCCTCGGGCAGCGCCCGCAGTGTCTCCAGGGCCGGCCCGATGCGAATCTCGACCCGGTCGGCGACCCCGGCGGCCGCCAGGTTGCCGGCCGCGATCTCGGCGTACTCCTCGGAGAGCTCGCAGGCGATCAGGCGGCCGCCCGGCGCCAGCCCGCGGGCGATGCAGATCGCCGAGTAGCCGGTGAAGGTGCCGAGCTCGATCGCCTCGCGTGTGCCGATCAGGCGCGCGAGCATGGTCATCAGAGCGCCCTGATCGGGGGCGATCTGCATCACCGCGATGTCGCCCATCTGGGCGGTCTCCTCCTGCACCCGGCGCAGGACCTCGTCCTGGCGCGCCCCGTGGGCGACCATGTAGTCGTGCAGCTCGTCGGTGAGCGCGGTGAACTTGCTCACTGCTCAGCGACGCCCCAGCGCCGCGCCGAGCCCACACACGGCGCCGACCAGGGCTCCGGCGAGGCCGGCCCAGACGGAGGCGTAGTCGACCACCGCGGGCAGCAGCAGGAGCACGGCCAGGACGACGGCGACCGCGATCTGGTCGTACTCCTCGGTCGGGTCGGCACGGCGTTCTGAGTCGCGGATCACGAGCCAGGCGCAGACCACCCCGAGGGCGATCCCGTTGCCGCCGGCGGCGACCAGGATCCCGTCGGAAAAGGCCGAGTCGAGGCCGTCGGCGGCCAGCATGCCAAGCGCGCCGCAGCCGATCACCAGCAGCACGGAGGCGATCGTGCCCACGCGACGCTCGATCGCGGGCAGGAAGATCGCGATCGCGAGCCCGCATGCGAACAGGTAGGCGACGTTGTCGTAGACGAACGGGGCGGTGAAGTAGCGCCACCAGTCGTCGCCGACCGGGCCGGCGATCGCGCCGAGGTCGTAGGCACTGAGGTTGGAGGCGCTCTCGACCACCACCAGCACGGCCGGGATCGCCAGCGCGGCGATCGTCGCCACCGGGCGCCGCGCCAGCTCCTGCGCCGCGGAAGCGCGCTCGGCGAGCCGGCCGCGGCGCTCGGCGGCCTTGCGCCGGCGCTTGTCGACCCGGCCCTCGCGCACCCGGACCTCGTCGCCGACCCGCTCCAGCTTCGGCGCCCGCTTGCGCAGCCGGGTGCCGCAATACGGGCACTCGGTCACATACGGGCTCACCTCGGAGCCGCAGCTCTTGCAAACGACGGAGAGCTCGGGAGCGGGCATCCCCTCAAGTATTGCCGACCGGGGGCTCCAGCACTAAGGCTTTGAGACCTCGGCGATCTCCTTGGTCAGGGCGCGGAGATCGTCGTCGTTTCGCGCCGCGATCTCGAGCTGGCGGTGGGCGCCGGTGCCGTTGACGAGCAGGTCCTCGACCGCGTCCAGCTCGGCGCGGCAGCCGAGCGCGTCGGCGTCCGGCGCCAGCAGCTCGACCAGCTCGTGGGCCATCTCGGGCGCCGGCACCTGCCTGCCGGCCCGGAAGTCGATCAGGCGGCCGTCGGTGCCATGGCGCGCGGCACGGATCTTGTTGTCGTCGATCAGCTCCGACGGGTACTCGACCAGCGGCTCATCGTCGTCGTAGAGCGCGCAGAGGCGGTGCGCGAGGCAGACGACGAGCGCCGCCAGCGAGACGGTGTGCTCGACCCGGGTCTGCTGGTCGAAGATCCGCGTCTCGACCGTGCCCAGGTTCGGGTGCGGACGCACGTCCCACCATAGGAACGTGTAGTCGACGATCGCGCCCGCGCGCATCATCATCTCGATCCGGTGGGAGAAGATCTCCCAGGTGCCGTAGTGGGGCGGGATGCCCTCGCGCGGGAACGAGCGGAAGATCGGCACCCGTGACGACATCAGCCCGGTGCGCTCTCCCTGCCAGAACGGCGAGTTGACCGAGAGCGCGAGGAACAGGGGCAGGTAGCGGCGGATCCCATCGGCGACGTAGATCGCCTTGTCGGCGCCCTCGATGCCGACATGGACGTGGGTGCCGAAGATGAGCTCGTTGAGGGCGATGATCCCGAGCTCGTCGATGAGCTCGTGGTAGCGGGGCCTGTCGACGATTCTCTGATCGGCCGGTCGCGCGAACGGGTGCGTGGCCGCGGCGCCGATCGCCAGCCCGTGATCCTCGGTGATCGCGATCACCGCCTCGCGCAGCGCCACCAGCTCGCGCCCGGCGCTGGGGAGGTTGTCATGCGGCTTGGTGGCTATCTCGAGCACGGACTCGAACAGCTCCGGCTTCACCTGGCCTTCGATCTCCGGCGGGCAGGCCGCCAGCAGCTGCTCGATGTCGTGCGCCAGCCCCCAGCCATCGGGGTCGAGGATCATCAGCTCCTCCTCGATTCCGATCGTGAACTCCGGGCCCGTGAATTGATGGTCGAGCACGTGCCCGAGCCTATACTCAGGCTCCGCCAACAACCCCGTAAAGGACGGTATGGAAGTCAGCAGCGCCACCGAGCAGAAGTCCCTTCTCGCCACCCTCGCACCCGGCAAGCGCACCCGTCTGCGCCGCCTGCTGTTCGAGTTCGGGCCCGGCAACGGCAGTCTGCTCCTGCTGCCGATCGACCAGGGAATCGAGCACGGCCCGCGCGACTTCTTTCCCAACCCGGCCTCCAAGGACCCCGAGTACCAGTTCCGGCTCGCAGCCGAGGCCGGCTACTCGGCGATCGCCTGCCAGATCGGCCTGGCGGAGAAGTACTACCCCGACTACGCCGGCCAGGTGCCGCTGCTGCTGAAGGTCAACGGCAAGACCGACGTACCGCCCGCCGACGAGCCGCTCTCGACCACCAACGCCTCGGTCGAGGACGCGGTCCGGCTCGGCGCCGACGCGGTCGGCTACACCCTCTACGTCGGCTCCCCGCGCCAGGACCAGGACCTGCACCAGCTCAAGGGCGTGCGCGAGGACTGCGACCGCTACGGGATGCCGCTGGTGATCTGGGCATACCCGCGCGGCTCGGCGATCAAGGCCAAGGGCGGCCAGGACAGTTTCTACGCGATCGACTACGCCGCCCGGATGGCGATGGAGATGGGCGCCGACGTGGTCAAGCTCAACCTCCCGATCCCCGGGCCGCACAAGGACTCGCCGGCGCCCTACGACGAGCTCGAAGTAACTCAGGAGGAGGCCGTGGCCCAGGTGGTCGCCTCCGCCGGCCGCTCGCTGGTCGTGCTCTCCGGGGGCTCGAAGATCGACGACGAGCAGCTGCTGCAGCAGACGCGCTACATCATGGAATGCGGCGGCTCGGGCGTGATCTACGGCCGCAACGTGTGGCAGCGCGAGCACTCCGAGGCGGTCGAGATCATCGAGCAGATCAAGGAGATCATGCTCGCCAACGTTCGCCGGATCCCGTAGCCGGGGCGCGCCAGCGCCGGGCGGGGTTCGCTCGAGCAGATGCCGGCATCCCGCTTACCCAGCCTCGCCTCGGTCGTCGTCCTGATCGTCGTCGCCGTGGTGCTGCTGACCTCGGGCGACGACGACGAGGACGGCGGGCAGCAGCTGCCGGCGACGATCGAGGCCAAGGTGACCCGGGTCGTCGACGGCGACACGGTCGAGGCGACCGTCGACGGGCGGACCGAGGACGTGCGCTACATCGGCGTCGACACGCCCGAGTCGGTGAAGCCCGACACCCCGGTCGAGTGCTATGCCCTGCAGGCGAGCCATTTCAACGAGGACCTGGTCGAGGGCGAGACGGTGCGCTTGGACTTCGATGCCGAACGCCGCGACGTCTACGACCGCCTGCTGGCCTACGTCCACCTCGGCGACCGCTTCGTCAATGCCGAGCTGGTCGAGCGCGGTTACGCGACCACGCTGACGATCGCGCCCAACACGCGCTACGCGGAGCGCTTCGCCGATCTCGAGCGCGAGGCGTCGAGCGCAGGTCGTGGGCTCTGGGGCGAGTGCGACGGCCGCTAGGCCATCAGCCAGGCGAGCGTCTCGAACATCACGACCGTGACCACCACGACCGTGAGCGTGAGCGCGACCAGGAGGAAGCCGAAACCGACGTTTCCGCGCTTCTCGGTCGACTGGATGTGGCGGGCGCGCGAACGGGCTGCGGCACGCTGGCGCAGCTGCGAACGGCGCTGACGCTCGAGCGCGGCCTCCTGCTCGAACGCGAGCTCGAACTGGTCGAGCCCTTGTTCCATACGCAGTTCCGACATCACGGAGACGGTATCAGGCACGACGAAGGCGTACAAGCGTTCGCTAACACAACGTTCACTGAAAGTACCTATTGCTACGCGTGGCTACTCGCTCTTGGTGAGCTTGTCGAGCGCCTCGCCAACCTCGCCCGATGCCTCTCCATTATCGCGTTCGGCGTCCTCACCCTTGATCGAGAGATAGACCTCCTTGCGGAAAACCGGGACATCGCGGGGAGCGGTGATCCCGAGCCGGATCTTGTCTCTGGAGACGGCGAGAACCGTGACCTCGATCTCGTCGCCGATCATGATGCTCTGATTCGTTTTACGCGTTAAGACCAGCATCTCGCCTCCATTCGAGGTGCGGCCGAGTGCCACCCCCCGGTGACCCTCACCCATGGTTGTCGAAGAAAAACCAGGGTAGCCGGTTTCGCCACCGTGGGAGTCAGGCCGGTGTTCACCGGTGCGTTCACTAAGATCGCGCGCCGATGGCAAAGCCACTTCGCTCACAGCTCAACCAAGTCCGCGCCTGGGTACGCCAGGGCCGCACCGATGCCTGGATCGCGCACCAGCTCGAGGTTTCGGCATCCGAACTGCGCGAATTCCGGCGCCGGCATGAACTCGACGCCGAGGAGGAGTCGGGCGAGGTCGACCTCCGTGACGAGATCGAGGCCGAGATCGAGGCCGCGACTCGTGAGGAGGAGGAGCTCGCCGCCCAGGCCGACGAGGAGAGCGACGAGGACGAGGCCGCCGATGCCGCCGAGGTCTCCGAGGACCGGGGCGGCAGGGGTCGCTCGCGTTCGCGCGCTGCGGCCGCTGACGATTCCGACGCGGACGGTGGCGATGCTCCGCCTCGTCGCCGCCGGCGCCGCCGGCGTGGCGGGCGCGGCAAGCGGCCCGGCGCCGGGATGCAGGCCACCTTCGATCACGGCAAGGAGGGCTACGGCCTCTGGCTCGATCCCTCGATCGCCGACGATTCGGTCTACACCGAGCACTGGGCCGAGCACCGCAAGGTCGAGGTCACGGTCGAGCCCGACCGGATCGTGATCACCCGCGCCGGCGACGACGCGGACTCGAGCAAGAGCTCGAGCTCGGACTCGGACTCGGACGCGGACTCGGACTCGGACGACTAGCCAGCCGAGGGGCCGCCGTTGGCGCGCTCGCGCAGCTCCGCCGCCGCCGCCCGGCGCCGGGCACGGTATCCGCGGCGGTTCACCGGCTGGTCCTCCCAGGCCTCGACCGGGACCCGGGCGAGCGTGTTGACGAGGTCCTCGAGCGAGCGCAGGTCGTTGGCCTCGGCGCCCTGCTCGAGCAGCTTTCGCATGCTCGCGTTGCGGACCGCTGTCGAGGCGTCCTCGAACAGGTAGACGCCCATCGCGGCATCGTGCTCGGTCGCGTGGCCGACGGGAATGCCGCCGCGCTTGCCGACCTGACGCAGTGCGGTGACCAGGCGCAGGCTCTCGTCGCCGGCGTCGGGGCGCAGGCGCTCGCGCGGGAGCCGCCCGACCACGGCCAGGCGGAGCTCGTCGCGCCTTTGCGGCTCGAGACTGCGCAGCCCCTTGCGCGGGCGGAAATCGGCCGGTGTGCCGCTGCGAAAGGAGCGGATCATGTGGATCAGCGGCTTCCAGTGCTCGGGCGGGATCGCGCGCAGGGGCGCCAGCAGGACGATCCAGAGCACGATCAAGAAGAAGGCGATCACGAGCTCGACGAAGTGGTTGATCTCCGGCAGCAGCTCGAAGATGCCGGCGATCACGATCGCGAGCAGAAGCGCGGTGCCGACCTCGCGGTAGGGGAAGAAGAGCGGCTTCTTGCCGCGCTGGCCGCGGATGAACAAGAACAGCGCCGGCGTGCCGAAGCCGGCGATCATCCCGATCGGGGCGGCGTAGACGCCGATCGGCCCCGCCAGCGCCCAGGTGACGCCGATGAAGATCAGCGCCGCGGCGATCACGCCGCCGATGAACAGCGGCCGCTTGTTCGGCAGGGCGACGTTCTGGTTCACCGTCCGGTAGAGCGCCGGCATGACGAAGGCGAAGGCGGTGAACGGGATCAGGCTCGCGGCCTCGGCGTATGAGGCCGGCGCGATGTCGACCAGCACCTGGCCGCCGAGCACCATCATCAGCACGGCGAGGATGCAGACCAAGATGAAGTAGGCGAGCAGCTGCCCGCCGGCGGTGCGCTTGCCGTACTGCTCCTGGAAGGCGTCCCACATCGCCGACTTGCGCAGCGGGCGCATCCCCATGCGAAACCCCTGCGGCAGGAAGGAGACGACGAAACCGAGCCGCGAGGCCAGCGAGTAGATGCCGAGCTCGGTGTGGTCGACGAAGCGCGAGAGGATGAAGATGTCGGCGTTCTGGACGAGCCAGAACGACATCACGATCGGGGCGCGGTAACGGCCCCAGATGATGATCTGCTTGATCTCGGAGACGTCGAAGTTGGGCTCGAAGCTGCCGGCGAGCAGGATCAGGCCGACGATCCCGGCGAGCGCGGTGCCGATCAGGGTTCCGAGCATCGCCCCCTCGACGCCCGAGCCGGCGGCGAGGAACGCGGTCAGGGCGACCAGGCCGAGCAGCGGGCGGGCGGTGTCGGCGATCAGATACGACCCGGAGCGGCGCTCGAGCCAGAGCGTGATGTCGCAGATCTTGAACAGCAACATCGCTCCGGCGAGCAGGCCCGCGACCGCGACCAGGTTCTCGTCCTCGGGGTCGCCGAGGAGGACGTCGGCGATCGGGCGCTTGAAGACGTAGATCAGCGCCGCGGCGACGACCCCGAGCACGATCGCCCAGGCGAGGCCGGCGCCGAGCGTGTGCGGCGGCGAGCTCGAAGCGGCGTCGTCCTCGTCATCGTCGTCGTCCTCATCGTCGCCGCCGCCGAAGGTGCGCCGGATCGTGCCCGGCTTGACCAGCAGCGAGGCGATCTGGGTGACCAGCCCGGCGAGGAAGAGCAGGAGGGCGAAGCGCGCCATCTCGCTCGGCCCCAGGAACGCGGCGACGACCATCACCGAGACCAGCTGCATCACGTTGGCGACGATCAGCGTCACCGCCTGCACCGACGAGTTGCGCATCACGCGCACGCCGAGCACGGCCCCGGAGCCGCCGGGGTGATCGTGGCGTTGCTTGTTCGACTTGTTTTGGGCCATCAGCGTGCCCGGCACGGGGCTCGGGCCCCGGTGCTCAGGCGGGCCAGATCTTCCAGTTGGAGAAGTCGCGGCCGGTCAGCTCGCGCAGGCGCTCGCCGTCGGCACGCAGCTCGTCGAGGGTCTCCGCCGGGAGGGCTGCGCGGACGTCGGGGCGCTTGATTGCGCGCCTCAACGGTAGCCGGTCGTCGAGCACGAGCCAGAAATTCGACGGGAACAGGCGCCCGCGGCGGCCACGGCCGAGGCGTTCCAGTCGCACCGCGAGCCGGGTGGCCCGGGTCTTGCCCGAGGTCTGGTGGCGCTCCTGCTCGAAACGCGGGTGCTCGAACTCGGGATCGACGCCGATGAACTCGAATACCTGGCGCAGCGTCTCCATCCGCTTGTGGCGAAGCTCGGACTGCTGGAAGACGAGGATCTGCTCCTTCGGGTAGTGCTCGAGGAAGCGCTCGAGCTGCATCGCGTACTTGGAGCGGGTGACGTAGGAGGTGTTCGGATGCACGAGCGTCTCGGCGAGGGTGCCCTTCTCGCGGCGCTTGGCGTAGTTGTGGACCCAGTGGGCGGCGATCCGCTCCAGCGGGTCGCGGACCATGTAGATCAGCTTCGCGTCCGGGACCACCGACGCCATCCGCTCGGGCACGCCCTGGTGCTGGGGAAAGGCGGTGTAGTTGGGCGAGGCCTCGCCGCGGACCCGGGCGTCGGCGTCGAACTGGGCCTTGTACCAGTCGATCCCGCGCGGCCAGTTGCGCTCCTCGATGAAGAAGTTGAGCTCCTTCGGCCTCGACATCGAGACCTCGGGGTGAAGGCTGAGGTAGTAATGGAGCACGCTCGTGCCGCACTTCTGCGCCCCGATCACGATCAGGTTCGGCAGGGCGCCGGCGCGTGTAACAGCGCCCGGAGCCGCTTGGTCAAGCGGTTTTACGGGTGTAGAGGCCTCCATCGGAGAGCCCTCAGGGTACCGAAGCCCCACCCGCCGCCACGACCACGCGACGCGGTTTGGGACGCTCGGCGCGGATCAGCTCGAGGCGCGTGGCGAGGAAGCGCTCGTAGGGCACGCCGGCGAGCTCGGCCTCGCGCGAGCCACGGGCCGGGATGTGCTCGATCCCGACCCCGAGGGCGCGGAGCTCGCCGAGCTTGGCGAGGGCGTCGGTGACCACGAGCGTGCGCTCGGGCCGGTCGCCGGCCTCGGCGACCGCGGCGCGGACGGCGTCGACGACCTCGTCAGGCTCGATGCCGATCGCCAAGATGAGCGCCTTGGCACGCGGCTTGGTGAGTTGCTGCGACGTCAGCCGCCAGGCGGTCCGCGGTGCACTGGCAATGAACGAGCCCCACCGCCGGCGGAACTCCCGGGACCCCCCGCGCGCGCCGGTGTGTGGGGTTTGGGTCGGTATGCGACCCGAAGTCAACACACCCCCGAGCCACGCGGCCGCCTGGGCGGCCCCGGTGGGCTCACCCCTACCTGCCAACCGCGACGCGATCTCCGCGTGCTCACCTAGCAGGCGCTCCAGCTTCGGCTCGAGCTCCGGGTCCTCCGGCCCCGTGACCCCAAAGCCGAGCCCCGCGGCCTCGGCGTAGCGCGCCCGCGCCGGCTGGTCGTCGGTGTCGCGGGCCATGGGCACGAACAGCGACGGCACACCGAGCGCGATCAGCTCGTGGTAGGCGTTGTAGCCGGCGGCGGCGACCGCGGCGTCGAAGGCGGCGAAGTAGCGGCTCATCGGATAGGTCGCCGGCAGCGAGACGACGCCCTCGGGCACCGAGTCGGCCGCCGCCAGAGTCGAGGAGAGCGCCGCCACCTGGACGCCGTCGCGGGCGGCGAGGTGGGCGAGCGCGCGCCTGGTGGCGTCGCGCACCTCGGCCCCCTGTCCGAGGCTGACGAGCACGCTCACCGCCTCGGGGTCGAGCCCGAGCTCCGACGCGGCCTCGGCGCGCGAGAGCAGCTGCTCGCGATCGAGCAGGACGATCGGCTCGACCCGGTGGGCGCGGTCGCGAAGCGCGACCGTGGGGCCGGCGTCCTCGGACTCGGCCAGCTCGCCGGGCTCGAGCACGGCGTCGAAGGCGCCGGCGCGACCCAGCGGCACGCGGCTCGAGCCGCGCTTCCACAGCGGCCGCCGGCACCAGACGGCGACGCCGTCGGCGGGCAGGGCACCGAGCAGCGCCTCGTAGGGGTGGGTGCCGTCGAAGACGATCACGTCCGGCTTCGCCTCGGCGATCGCCGCGCGCAGACGGCCGCGCAGGCGCCGCGACCAGCGGTAGTCGTTGCCCGAGCCGGGGGTCGCGTACGAGGCCACGTACTCGACCGGGAAGCCCATCTGCTCGACCACGGGCGCCGCCGCCGAGAGGGTCAGGAACAGGGGCTCGACCGGCTCCGGCAGGCGGCGGGCGATCGCCATCGAGCGGGTCAGGTGCCCGAGCCCGGTGCCGTTCGAGGTCGTGAACAGGACGCGGCTCGGAGCGCCGCCCGGGGTGCTCAATGCCCGTACGCGGCCAGCGCGCGCTCGTAGGAGCGGCGCAGGACCGGCGCGCAGTGGTAGCCCTCGGCCTCGAGCCGCTCGAGCGTGGTCTCGTAGAGATCCGTGATCTGCTCCTGCTCGGCCTCGTCGAGGCCCTTTCGCCAGCGCTCGCGGTGGGCGGCGTCGGCGTTCATCTCGGACTCGAAGAACTCGCGCATCGCGGGCTCGTCGGCGACCCCGAGGAAGCCGAGCAGCTCGGCGTAGGCGGGCTCGCGGTCGGAGTGGACGAGCTCGTCGAGGCTGACCACGTGCAGGCGCTCGCGGTCGGCCTCGGAGAGGCCGCGGACCCCCTCCTCGGCCTGGCGCAGGCGGTCGGCCCAGAAGTCGATTCCGGAGGCGACGTCGGTCGGGTGGTGGGGCTTCTGGCGCAGCGAGACCTTCGACGAGCCCGAGTCGCGCCCGTCGCGGACCGAGTGCACGAACCTGGCCTCGGGGAAGATCTGCGCCAGCCCGTCGGCGGCGGCGATCGTGAAGCAGCTCATCTCCACCAGCACCGGCTTGCCCGCCTTCTCGGCGCCCGGCTGCAGCAGCTCGTAGAAGAGCGCTCGCGAGGCGCCCAGCAGGTCGTCGGCGTAGGTCGCCTCGAACCGCGCCCACCGCCTGCTCGAACAGATCCGGGGCGAGCAGCGTCTTCAGGCCGCGGTCGCGCCCGCGCCCGAGCGCCCGCCACTTCGCCCGCACGTAGGCGCGGTCGCCGATCCGCACCCGGTGCCACCAGTAGCCGCGCAGCTTGCGGATGAAGTCCTCGGGCTCTGTGTCGCCGCGGACGACGTCGGCGAGGCCCTTCGGGTTGCAGTGGAAGCGGCACTCGATCGGCACCCCGTGAAAGCGCGAGTGGCGGTCGAGCAGGTAGCTGAGGATGTGGGTGCCGCTTCGTCCCGTGCCGCCGACGAAGACCAGCTCTGCGGGCGCTTGGCTCATTCGAGACGATCGTAGACGTAGACCAGCGGGTCGAGCCGGTCACCCTGGCGCTCGAGCGAGTGGCGCAGCAGCGGCGCGCAGCGCAGCCCGTCGGCCTCCATCCGGGCGAGCGCCTCGAGGTAGAGGGTGGCGAGCCGCTCGGCCTTGGCCTCCGAGATCCCCTCGCGCCAGCGCTCCTTGTTCGCCTCCTCGGTCGTCATCCGGTTGGAGAAGTAGCGGCGCGTGCGCTTGGTCACCGGGGCGCCGAGGAAGCGAAACAGCGGCCGCATCGCCACCCGGGCGCGCTCCATGCGAACGAGCTCGTCGAGGCTGACGGTCAGCATCTGGCCCTCGGGAACGGCGTCGGCGCCGTGCTCGATCGCGCGGATCCGCTGCTCCCACCACTCGATCCCCTGGACTCTGGTCCGCGGGCGCACGAGGCCGCGCGTCTGCGCGACCCGCGAGGCGGAGGCGTCGCGGCCGTCGCGGACGACGTGGATGAACTTCGCCTCCGGGAACACCCGGGTCAGGGTCTCGGCCTGGGCGACCGTGTCGGTGCTCTGCTCGACCAGGGCCAGCGCCCGGGGCTCCTCCTCGACGCGGAACCAGAGCAGGTCGTAGAACAGGGTCCGGCAGGCGCCGACGAGGTCGTCTGCGTGCGCGGCCTCGAAACCGGCGAGCGCGGCGTCGTAGCGGTCGCGGTCGACGAACCGGTACATGCCGCGGAAGCGGTTGGTCTGAAAGCCCTTCCACCAAAAGCCCCGCATCCGCTTCAGGAACTGCTCCGGGGTGACCTCGCCGGCGAGCAACCCCGGAAAGCCGTCGGGGTCGGTGTGGAAGCGGACCTCGAGCGGGATGCCGGCGTAGCGGTTGTGGCGGCCGATCAGCTGCGCGAGCACGTGGGTGCCGCTGCGGCCCGGTGCCGCCGACGAAGACGAGCTTCGCGGTTTCCTCGGCGCGCTCGGGGGTCTCGCCGCCGAGCACCGGCGACGGGGTCTCGTCCGGGGTGCCCATGTCCTTTGGCATCAGCCCCCTTCCCCCTGCTTCTGAGTAGGCGTAGTGGTCGACGTAGCGGTCACAGGCGTCGGCGAGCGGGACGGTCTCGGGATCGACGACGGGCGAGGCCGCGAGGTTGCCGAGCCAGACGAGGCGGCGGGCGTTGAGCGCGCCGGCGAGTCCGCCGGGCTCGGCGGCCTCGACCGTGACCTCGTGCTTGCCGGCGGCGACCGGGCCGACCTCGCCCGCGGGCCAGAAGGCGCCGCGGCCGGCGCCGCTCAGGTACATGCCGTCGAGCGAGGCCGGCAGCTCCGCGACCTCGTCGCCGTCGAAGAGCACGGTCAGCGGCACCTGCGAGTGGTACTGAAGCGAGAGCTCGTACTCGCCGCGATCGCGGAGGCCGATCTCGATCGTCGCCGTGCCCGGCGCCTGGAAGCCCCGCTCCTGGCCCGCCACCCGGGCCCCCGGCGGGGCGGGGGTCTTCCACTGCGTGTACTCGGCCTAGCGCCGGCTGGCGCGAGCACCACCGCCTCGCCAGGCCGCTTCGGCCCGCCCTGCGGGCAATCGAACCGCGCGCCGGGCTGGAATATGGCGACCGGGCCGTCGTGTCCTTCGCCGGGGAGCACCTTGCTGCGCGGCGTCTCGCCGCTTCGCTCCCAGAGCACGTAGTCGCCCGATTGCAGCACCGGCTCGAAGTTCTGCGGAGCGGTCGAGTTGTAGGCGGCGGTGGTGGTGATCGCGTAATTGAACTCGTCGAGCTGGCCGGAGTCGAGCGAATCGAAGTCGGCCGAGAGACCCTGCTGCCATGTCTTCTCCGAGCGGGCGCTGATGTCCTCCGGCACGTATCCGGCGGGGGCCCGGGCAAGCGTCCCGCGCAGGTAGTAGCCGGAGAAGCGATCGACGCCGAGGAAGGCGACCGAATCGCCCTCGGCCTCCTCGGCGAGGCGCTCGAGCCCGAGCTGGCGGTCGTCGAAGCCGATCGGCGCGTCGCGCAGGGCGAGCAGAGTGGAGAGCGACGCGGCGACGAACACCGCGATCCCGAAGCAGTAGCGGGCGATGGTCAGGTTGCGCTGCTCGCGGGCGCGCGGTGAGAGCAGCGCCCGGAGGGCAATCAGCATCAGCAGCGGCGCGATCACGATCAGCGCCTTCGCCTGCACGTGGATCTCGGCGAAGACGCGGGTGCCGAGGTAGACGACGACGCCGGTGATCAACATCGACAGCAGGGCGAACTGACGGCGGCGGACGAGCATGAGGACGCCGTAGGCGGCGGCGATCAGACCGATCGCGAGCGCGAGCAGCGAGCCGGAGACCTCGCCGCGGACGATGCGGAAGTCGCCCGCGGGCCAGATCCCGAGCGCCTCGCCGCCGAACACGGGCGAGCTCAGGCGCCCGGCGGAGTCCTGGACGTCGGCGATCTTGGAGGCGAACTCGCGCGCCGGCGTGAACGCGACCACGGCGATCGCGACCAGGATCACGGCGGCGACGCCAAGGGTGACCCTGTTGCGGGCCAGCGACGCGCGGACCGCCGCCCAGCTCACCGGGCTGCGGCCGCCGAGCGCCTCGAGCGCCAGCCAGATCGGCACCGCGAGCGCGAACCAGGCCAGCCCCGGGGCGCTGAACGTGAACACGCTCGCCGCCGCCAACAGCAGGCCGACGCCGATCACCGAGCGCCACGGCGGGCGCTCGGCGCCTTCGGCCTCGTCGCCGTCGGGCATCGCGCTCTGCAGCGCGAGCGCGAAGGCGAGCACGAACAGCGCCATCGTCGTCTCCTTGAAGGCGCTCTGGGCGAGAAACGAGGCGGCGAGGTAGGGCAGGCCGCTGAGCGCCGCGATCGCGATCCGGCGTCCCGGGGGTACACGGGCGAGGCCGGCGAGCGCGGTCAGCGCGGTCAGCGCCGGGATCGCCAGCAGGAGGCCGTTGAAGGCGCTGACCAGGCTGGCGCCGGTGAGCTCGGCGGCGATCACCGCCACCGCCTGGGGGCCGATCGGGTAGCCGAAGCGGACCGCGCTCGGCTCGGGGCCGAAGCCGTGCTGGAGCCACTCGGCCCAGTAGAGCTGCGCGGCGTGGTCGTTGGTGTAGACGCCCTCGCCGAGCACACCGACGCGGTCGGAGATCAGGAACGGCAGCGTGGTCGCGGCGAGCACGATCGCGACCGCGGCCACCCCCAGCGGCCACAGATGGGCGTCGCCGGCGCGGCGCAGATCGCGCAGGGCGACCGCCGCCGAGGCGATCACGAGCAGGACGAGCACGATCGCGGCGGTCGTCGCCCGCCCGGGCAGCCGCAGCAGCAGCGGGGCGGCGATCACCAGGGTGGCGAACCCCGTGGCGCCCGAGAGCCACACGGGCCGCGGGCTGCCGAGCAGGGCGAGGATCGCGCGACCGACCGCGAGCGAGGCGAGGCAGATCAGCAGCGTGCAGACGTAGATCGAGATCATCGGCGGCCGCTCATGGCTGGTTGGCGGTCGGCTCGGCGTTGACGGAGTCGCCGTTGAGCTCCGCCGGGCTGAGGTCGGGGAGGTCGCCGCAGGCGGCGGCGTCGGGGGCGCCGTCGAGCTCGAACACGCTCACCGGCCCGTCGCGCAGCAGCTGTTCGGCGGCCGCGTCCTCGCGCGTCCACAGCGCCTCCTTGGTGTCGGTGAGCTCGCCGGGGCTGAACGGGTCGTAGGTCGTGACCACGTGCGTGTAGCCGCCGTCGGCGAGCGCCTGGCGCCACTCGGCGCAGGTCGGGATCCGCTCGTAGGCGCCGTCGGGGCCCTCGCGGCCAAGCCATTGGACCTCGTTCGAGAGGTCGGTGCCGTAGAACGGATACTGGTTGAAGACCCCGCGGACGCCGCTGACCGCGACCTTCGCCCCGCGCAGCTCGCGGGCCCAGCGCACGGCGTCGGCCAGCTTCAGCTGCGGGCTCAGGTTCTCGTAGCGACGCTCGAGGTAGTGGCGCTGCTCCCACCAGCCGGCGCCGAGCGCCCCGATCGCGACCACCGCCACGAGCCCGGCGACCCAGGCGAGGGGAGCCTTCGGACCCCAGCGATCGCGGTCGCGCAGCCAGCGGACCGCGGCGAAGGCGGCCAGCACCGCGATCCCGGCGGCGACCGCGCCCTTGACGTGTCCCTGTTGCCATTGCACCAGCGAGGCGGCGGTGGCGGCGAACAGGATCGCCATCCCCGCGAGCGTCAGCTGACGGGCGCGCTCGGAGCGGCGGGCGATCGGCAGGCAGGGCAGCAGCGCGAGCCCGATCGCGGCGGCGGGAGCGATGTAGCGGACGTTCCAGACGAAGGCGATCGGCCGCCCCTCCTCCCCGGCCGCGGTCAGCGGGGTGAACACGTAGGCGAGCGCCGTGAACAGGACGACGGCGCCGAGCACGCGCACCAGCGGCTCGGCGCCGCGCCAGAGCGCGTAGGCGCCGGCGCCGAGGAAGGCGGCGAGGACCAGCGGCCAGAGGAAGCCGAAGGAGTCGTCGAGCCCGGGGAAGAACCAGTCCGACCAGACGTCGAAGTCGGTCGCGTAGTGAAAGACCGAGAACCCGGGCCGCAGCTCGAACGCCCGCTCGGGGCTCGGCAGGTCGAGCGGCCCGAAGGTCGTGAACGGGATCGGGTTGCCGACCTGGACCAGATTGCGGATGAACCAGTAGCCGCCGGTGAGCAGCGCGGGGATCGCGAACCAGATGCCGGTGCGAAGGCGCGCACCCGGGCTGATCACGATCAGGCCCACGAACAGGGCGATGACGGGGGCGAGGAACGAAAGCTTGGTGCCGGCCGCGAGGCCGGCCGCCAGTCCCGCGACGGCGACGGCGGTGATCACCGGGCGTTTCGTCACGGCGCTGTCGCTCTCGCGCCGCGCCGCCCACGCGTTCACCAGCACCGCGACCGCGCAGAGGATCAGCGCCACCCCGACGATGTCGTTCAAAGCCTCCCCCGCCTGGAACTCGACCAGGTTCTGCGCCCCGAGCGCGATCGCACCGCCGATCAGGCTCAGGGGGCCGACGCCGTATGGTCGGCCGATCGCGTAGGCGGCGGTGAGGCCGAGGGCGAGCCAGCCGAGGTTGATCAGCGGCGAGAGGATGTCGCGGTCGAAGGCCAGCACCGGCACCGCGTGGACGACCTCGGAGTTGGCCGGGTAATACGAGGCGAAGAAGATCGGGTCGAAGTAGTCGATCGAGCCGAAGTGGGCGCCGTTCGCGAACCGGGTCGCCAGCGGCATGTGGTACCAGAGCGTGTCGGCGCGGTCCATCCCTCCGGCGAGGCTGCCCAGGGTGGGGACCATCCAGGCGGCGGCAACCACGGCGCAGGCGCAGGCCGCGAGCCAGATCGCAAGCCGCGACGCCTCCGGCGCCGGCGGCGCGGCGAGGGCGACACGGCCGCTGTAGCGGCGGCTCGCCCAGTGCGACGCCGCACCGAGCACGAGCCCGGCGGCGATCATCGTCCAGGCCTCGAAGGCGGCGAAGGTGCCGAGCAGCTCGGCGACGACGATCAGCGCCGCGATCGCGATCACCGCCTCGGCGACCCGGGCCGGGGCGCCCGACCAGCCGGGCAGCAGGGCCGCCCGCGCGTGCCACGCCGCGAAGGCGAATCCGAACAGGATCAGCGCCAGCTCGGCCGAGCCGAGCAGATAGGCACCGGCGTCGAGGGTGCGTTCGGAGGCTGGGGCGATCGTGAACGCCGGGCTCATCGCCGGCCGCCGATCGCGGGGCTGTGCTCAGCTAGCGGTCGAGCCCGCGGACCACGTAGCCGGCCTCGCCCACTTCGAGCATGCCGATCTTGCGGGCGCCGCGCTCGGCGGCGTCGGGGCCGGCGAGCGCGGTCAGCCGCTGGTGCAGCTTCGCGTTCTCGGTCCGCAACGACTCCAGCGACGCGTGCTCGGCCTTCGAGTCGCGATAGGAGTCGAAGAAGTTGAGCGCCGGGCCGACGTAGGAGACGCAAATCGCGACCAGGACCAGCACCAGCGCGACCCGTCCCACCCGATCCCATTGGACCCGGCTGGCGGCTCCGCGGCGACGGGTGCGCGGCGCCGGCTTCAGCCGGTATCCGCGTGCAGCCTGGGCGCGTGTGCTCACGCCTGATCCGTTCGGCGCCGATGGCCGTCTACCTTCCGCTGAAAGCTTCCAACCCCGGGTAGGTGGCGCTCGCGCCGAGCTCCTCCTCGATCCGCAAGAGCTGGTTGTACTTCGCGACCCGGTCGGAGCGCGACGGGGCGCCGGTCTTGATCTGGCCCGCCGCCGTGCCGACCGCGAGGTCGGCGATCGTCGTGTCCTCGGTCTCGCCCGAGCGGTGCGAGATCACCGCCGAGTAGCCGGCGTCGCGCGCGATCCGGATCGCCTCCAGGGTCTCGGTCAGGGTGCCGATCTGGTTCACCTTGACCAGGATCGAGTTGCCGACCCCCTGCTCGATCCCGCGGCGCAGGCGCTCGGGGTTGGTGACGAAGAGGTCGTCGCCGACGAGCTGGCAGCGATCGCCGAGCCGCTTGGTGAGCAGGTCCCAGCCGTCCCAGTCCTCCTCGGCCATCCCGTCCTCGATCGAGATCACCGGATAGCGGGAGCTCATGTCGGCCCAGTAGGCGACCATCTCCTCGGGGCTCAGCGCGCGGCCCTCGTGCTCGAGCACGTAGGCGCCGTCGGCCTCACGGTGGATCTCGCTGGTCGCCGGGTCGAGGGCGATGAAGGCGTCCTCGCCGGGGGTGTAGCCGGCGGCCTCGACCGCCTCGACCAGGACCTCGAGCGCCGCCTCGTTGGAGTCGAGGTTGGGGGCGAAGCCGCCCTCGTCGCCGACCGTGGTCCCGAGCCCGCGGCCCTTCAGCGTCGCCTTGAGCGCGTGAAAGACCTCGGTCCCCAGCCGCAGGCCCTCGGAGAAGCTCGCGGCGCCCGCCGGTACGACCATGAACTCCTGCAGGTCGACCGAGTTGTCGGCGTGGGCGCCGCCGTTGATCACGTTCATCATCGGCACCGGCAGCACCGTCGCCTGCTCGCGGGTGGCTCCGTAGAGCTCGGCGATGTAGACGTAGAGCGGCACCTCGGCCTCGGCGGCCGCGGCGCGCGCGGTCGCCAGCGAGACGCCGAGGATCGCGTTGGCGCCGAGGCGCGATTTGTTCGGCGTCCCGTCGAGCTCGCGCAGGGTGTCGTCGATCGCCACCTGATCGGTCGCCCGGGCTCCGGTCAGCGCCTTGGCGATCGTCTCGTTGACGTGCTCGACGGCGCGGCCGACGCCCTTGCCAACCCAGGCTTCGCCGCCGTCGCGCAGCTCGGTCGCCTCGAACTCGCCGGTCGACGCCCCGGAGGGGACCGCGGCACGGCCGAGAGCACCCGACTCGAGCCGGACGTCGACCTCGACCGTCGGGTTGCCCCGCGAGTCGAGGATCTGGCGTGCGTGGATGTGTTTGATTGCGCCCATTCGCGGAGCGGGAGGCTAGCGGGAGGCGTCGCGAAGCCGGTCCGCGGCGGCCCTGACCGCGAGCTCGGGATCGACCCCGAGCCGGCGCGAGAGCCGCACCGCCTCGAGCAGCATCTCCCCCACCGCCGCCTCGGCCTCGTCGCGGCTCTCGCGGTCGGCGGGCGAGCCGCCGTCGGGATCGGCGCGGCGCAGCGTCTTGCGCGCGTACAGCAGCCCAGGCAGGTTCTCGGGGATGTCGGCGAACGGGTCGCCGGCGCCGCGGCCCTCGACCTCGCGCTTGATCTGGTCCCAGTTGCGCAGCACCTCGCCCGCCGTCAGCTCGGGCTCGCTCCCGCTCGCAGCCTCGGCGTCGCCGAACACGTGCGGATGGCGGCGGATCAACTTCGCCGTCAGCTGCTCGGCGACCTCGGGCAGCGAGCCGGCGTCGCGCTCCTCCAGCAGCAGAGAGAGGAAGACGACCTGGAAGAGCACGTCGCCGAGTTCGTCGCGCAGCTTCTCGTCGTCACCGCGCTGGGCGGCGTCGGCGAGCTCGTAGGCCTCCTCGACCGTATGCGGGACGATCGAGCGCTCGTCCTGCTCGCGGTCCCACGGGCACTCGCGCCGCAGCCTGCGGGTGATCTCGTCGAGGCGGTCGAGCGCGTCCAGCGCCGCGCCTCAGCCGCCGGGCGGTGCGGTGGGCGGCGCCGTCTGCGGCGCCGTCCCGGGCGGAGCGGTCGCTGGCGGTGCCGTGCCGGGTGGAGCGGTGCCGGGCGGGACCTCGCCGCCGGGCGCCGGCGTCAAGCCGGGCGGCAGCTCGGCGCCCGCGGCGGGCGCGGCGCTGACCGGCCCCTGGGGCAGACCGACCGCGGCCGGGGAGCCGAAGACGCCGGTGCTGCCGGGGGCGATCGGCTTCGTCGAGGGCACCGGGGCGTCGCAGCCCTGGCTCTCGGCGACCTCCTCGGTGCACGGGTCGGGCAGCGGCTCGGCGTTCGAGCAGCGGTCGATGCGATAGCCCTCGGCGCAGAACGTGCGCGCGACCCACTTGGTCTGGAAGTCGTCCTGGAACGCCTGCGCGATCTCCTGCTGGCGGGTGGCGACCAGGGTCGCGCGGATCTGATCGGCGACCGTCTGCGCGGGCGCTCCGGCGGCGGCGGCCTGGATCTCGTCGTCGAGCTGCTGGGTGGTCGCCGGGGTGATCGCCTCGACCTGGATCACGTAAAAGCCGGCTTCGCTTTCGATCGGGCCGACGAGCTCGCCCTCGGGGCTGGAGAAGATCGCCTCCTCGAGCGCCGGCTCGGACTGACCGGCGACGACGCCCGGGCGCAGGCCACCGGTGGTCACCGTGGCCTCGTCGATCGAGTACTTCTTCGCCACCTTCTTCCAGGTCGCCGGCGTCGGCTCGCTGCCGAGCTCGCTCAGCGCCTTGTCGGCGTCGGCCTCGGTCTTCGTCAGCACGACGCGCACGTCGCGGCTCTCGGGCTGCTCGAACTGGGCGACGTTGGCGTCGTAGTAGGTCTCGACCTCGGAGTCGGTGATCTCGGGCTCCTCCGGCAGCACCGCCTGCTGGATCCCGTCGGAGATCAGCTGCAGGCGGATCCGCTGCCTCGCCTCCTCGAGGGTGAAGCCGGACTGCTCGAGGAACTTGTCGAACTCCTCCTCGGAGCCGAACTGCTCGGTCTTCACCGCCTCGAGCTCGTCGTCGATCTCGCGGTCGGTGATCTCGATCCCGCGCTCCTCGGCCTCACCGAGGACCCAGCGGGAGAGGATCAGGTCGGCCTGTGCGGCGTCGGCGAGCAGCTTGTACTGCGGGTCGTCGGTCGCCGGCACCTCCTTGATCCCCTGCCGCGCGGCGGCCTGGACAAGGGCGCGATCGAACTCCTCCTTGCTCACCGTGCCGTTGGGGGCGTCCTCGACCACGGCGATCGCGTCGTCGGGCACGCTCGGCTCGCCGAGCCCCTGAGCTGCGGCGACAATCACGAACAGGGCGACGAAGAGGACGCCGAAAACGCCCAGGGCGAGCGTCTTGCGCGACTTCGGCGCCGGCGCGGCCTTCGACTTCGACCCGGCAGCCGGGTTGCCTTTCTTTCCCTGCGGACTCACGAGGTCGGCAGCATAACGACCGCGACCTAAATCGCGGCTCAGGGGGCTAGGCGACTACGGACGGTCGGCGGCTACCGCCACCTGCTCGGACTCCAGCGCCGCCGTCAGCGCCGCGGTCAGCTCGAGCATCGCCGCCAGGCGCTCGGCCGGGTCGTCTTCGACCCGCAGCGAGAGCGTCTTGGTCCGCAGCTCGTAGATCGCCTCCGGCTGGCGCTCGCGCAGCCGGCCGACGGTCGCCGCGTCTAGCTCAAGGGGGATGATCGAGAGCCGGCCACCGCGAACCTCGGCGGTGCTCGCGCCCGCCGTGGCGAGGTCGATCCGGGCGCGCTGCAGGGCGAGCAGGTTCTCGACCGGCTCGGGCACGGGGCCGAAGCGGTCGCGAAGCTCGTCGCGCAGTGCCCGCAGCGGACCCGCCTCGCGCGCCCCGGCGATCCGCCGGTGGACGTCGATCTTCGCCGCCTCGAAGGGGATGAAGTCGGCGGGCAGATAGGCGTCGACGTCGAGGTCGAGGCGCACCGGGGCCTCGCTCGCGGCGCCCTCCTCGCCGGCGGCGCGCAGCTGCTCGACCGCCTCGTCGAGCAGGGCGACGTAGAGCTCGAAGCCGATCGCGGCGACGTGGCCGGACTGCTCGTCGCCGAGCAGGTCGCCGGCGCCGCGGAGCTCGAGGTCGCGCATCGCGATCGCGAATCCAGAGCCGAGCTCAGTGTGGTCGGAGAGCGTCGCCAGGCGCTGGCCCGCCTCCTGGCTCAGCGCCTCCTCCGAGGGGTAGAGCATGTAGGCGAAGGCGCGCTCGTGAGAGCGCCCGACCCGGCCGCGGATCTGGTAGGCCTGGGCGAGCCCGAGCTGGTCGGCGCGCTCGACGATCAGCGTGTTGGCGGCGCGGGATGTCGAGGCCCGACTCGATGATCGTCGTCGCCACCAGCACGTCGGCGTCGCCGCGCAGGAAGGTGAGCATCGTCGCCTCGAGCTCCGACTCCTCCATCTGCCCGTGGGCCTCGGCGAAGCGGACGCCGGGACAGACGCCGCGCAGGCGCTCGGCGACCTCGTGCAGGGTGTCGACGCGGTTGTGAAGGAAGAACACCTGCCCCTCGCGCGTCGCCTCGCGCTTGATCGCCCGCCCGACCAGCTCCTCGTCGTAGGGCCCGACGTACGTGCGCACCGGCCGCCGGCCCTCGGGCGGGGTCTCGATCACCGAGATGTCGCGCAGGCCGGCGAGGCTCATCTGCAGCGTGCGCGGGATCGGCGTCGCCGAGAGCGAGAGCACGTCGACCTTCAGCTTCAGCTGCCGCAGCAGTTCCTTCTGCTTGACCCCGAAGCGCTGCTCCTCGTCGACGATCACGAGGCCGAGGTCTGCGGCGCGCACGTCGCGCGAGAGCAGCCTGTGGGTGCCGATCAGGATGTCGACCTGACCCTTCTCGAAGCGGGCGAGCGCGTCGCGGACCTCGGCCGGCTTGCGCAGTCGCGAGACCATCTCGATCTCCAGCGGCGAGGAGGCGAGGCGCTCGCGGAAGGTGCCGAGGTGCTGCTGGGCGAGGATCGTCGTCGGCACCAGCATGATCACCTGCTTGCCCTCGGCGGCGGCCTTGTGGGCGGCGCGCAGGGCGACCTCGGTCTTGCCGTAGCCGACGTCGCCGCAGATCAGCCGGTCCATCGGGCGGTCCGACTCCATGTCGCCCTTGACCGCTTCGATCGCGTCGATCTGGTCGGCGGTCTCGCGGTAGGGGAAGCGGCGCTCGAGCTCGAGCTGCCACTCGCCGTCGGGCTCGAACGCGTGCCCGCGCCGCGCCTGGCGCTCGGCGTAGAGGTTGAGCAGCTCGCCGGCGAGCTCGCGCGCCGCCCGGCGGGCTCGAGCCTTGACCGCGTCCCAGCGCTTCGAGCCGAGGGCGGAGAGCTGCGGCGCGTCGCCGCCGGCGCCGACGTAGCGGGTGATCTTCGGCAGCTGGTCGGTGGGCGCGAAGACCTTGTCCTCACCCCGGTACTCAAGCTCGAGGTAGTCGCGGGTGACCCCGGCCAGGGTCTTGGTCTCGAAGCCGGCGAAGCGGGCGATCCCGTGGTCGGCGTGGACGACGTAATCGCCGACCCGCAGCTCGGCGAAGCTCGCCATCCGCCCGCGCCCCGGTGCCGGGGCCGCGGCGCTGCGGCGGTGGACGAGGCGGCGGAAGGGGATCACCGCGAGGCGCAGCTCGGGCGAGACGAAGCCGTCGCTCAGCGGCGCCTCGGTGAAGAGGACGGCGGGGTCGGTGGGCGCGACCTCGCCGAGGAACTTGGCGTCGATGCGGTTGAGGTTGTAGCGGGTGCGCTCGGCCTCGCCGCGGCTCTCGAACGTGACCACGACCCGGTAGCCCGAGCGCAGCTCCTTCTGCAGCTGCGCCTCCGCCTCGCCGATGTTGCGCGCGGCGGAGGTGGGGGTCTGAGCCCGGAATAACTCCACCGGAATGCTCCGCTCGGAATACCCACGTTCCGCCGATGTGCTCGGCTTCGCCTCCGCCACCGGCGGGTCAGCCGCCAGCTCGTCTTCGTCGTCGACAGGGCCCCGCACGCTCACGATCGCCCGCTCGGCGAGCGGCTCGGCGACGTCGACGTAGAGGTGGCGCGCGTCGGCGTCGTGCATCGCCGTGGTCACGTCGTCCCAGTGGTCCTTGAGCGCCGCCGGGATCTCCTCGGCGGCGGCGATCAGGATCGCGGTCGAGTCGCCGATCAGGTCGAGCGGGGCGCGGAACGAGTCCACCGGCAGGAGCTCGGCGACGTCCGGGCGCTCTCCGTCCTCGCTCGCGTACTCAGCCAGCTCCCGGTGTTCCACGGCCAGCTCGGCGGCCGGGTTGAGCTCGATCGCCTCCGCCTCGCCGAGGGAGCGCTGGGTGAAGGTCGAAAACCAGCGGATCGACTCGATCTCGTCGCCGAACAGCTCCAGCCGGGCGGCCCGCTCCTCGGTCGCCGGGAAGACGTCGAGGATGCCGCCGCGAACCGCGAACTGGCCCCGCTCCTCGACCTGCTCGGTGCGCTCGTAGCCGGCCTCGACCAGAAGCTCCGCGACGTCGCCGAGGTCGACCTCCTCGCCGCGGTGAAGGACGAAGCCCGCCGGTCGCAGCGAGGCGTCGGGCACCGCCTCGGCGAGCGCCACCGCGCTGGCGACGACCACCGGGGCCTCATCGGCACCCGAGCCGGGCTCGGCGGTGAGCGCGTCCAGCGCCCCGATACGCAGGCCGACGAGGTGCGGCGGCGGCGCCAGATGGGACTCATAGCCGGTTCCGCGTGAGGGGTAGTAGCGAACCCGTCGCGGCGCCAGATAGGCGCCCAGCGCGCGGGCCAGGTCGCGGGCGCCGACGTCATCGGCGGCGACCACCAGCGCCGGCCGGGCGGCGAGGCCCTGCTCGGAATCGAGCAGGGCGGCGAGCAGAAAGGGGCGGATCGAGCCGGACGCGCGCAGGTCGACCGCCTCGCCGGCGCCGATCCTGGCCGCGAGGGGTGAAAATCGCTCGTCGTCGAGCGCTATGTCCAGCAATGCCCTGAGCAGTCCGGCCGAGGTTAGCGACGCCGACAGAGGCGCCATCGAGGCCCGCCGATAGGCTGCGGCCATGAGTCAGGGGACGCGCAGGATCGCGGCGCCGGTGCTCGGGATCCTGGCGGCGCTGACGCTGCTCGGGGCGGTCGTCGCCGGCTACGCCAACAACGCTTTTTTCAACTCCGACGAGTTCGCCGACCGCGCCACCGCGGCGCTCGACGACGAGGCGGTGCGGGCCGAGGTCGCGACCCGGGTCACCGACGACATCGTCCTCAACGCCCAGGCCGACCTGATCGGCGCTCGGCCGGTGATCCAGAGCGTCGTCGACGGCCTGGTCGGTGCCGGCGTCTTCCAGGGCCTCTTCCGCAGCAGCGTCCGCGACGTCCACCGCTCCGCCTTCGAGCAGGACGCGAACACGGTCACGCTCACGCTGGCCGACGTCGGTCAGGTCCTGCGCGGCGCCTTCGAGGCGCTGCGGCCGCAGATCGCCAAGCAGATCCCCGGCAGCGCCGACATCGAGGTGACCGAGATCGAACCGCCGGCCTGGTTCGCCGACCTCGCCCAGATCGCCAACCAGGTGGACCTGCTCGAACTGATCCTGTTCGTGATCGCGGCCGGGCTGATCGGCGCCGCGCTGCTGGTCTCGACCGACCGGAGGCGGACGATGGTGCGGTTCGGGGTCGCGGTGGTGATCTGCGGGGTCGTCGCCGTGGTCGCCCTCGGGGCGGCGAAGACGCTGACCCTGGCCAAAATCGACGAGACGGGCACCCGGGACGCGATCGACGGCATCTGGCAGGCCTTCCTCGGCGATCTGACGACGACCCTCTACCTGTTCGCCGCCTGCGGGGCGGTGATCGCCGCCGCCGCCTCGTCGCTGCTGCGCCCGGTCGACGTCGCGGCACCGCTGCGGACGGGCTTCGCCTGGTTCGCCACGGTGCCCGAGCGCCCCTGGCTGCGGTTGCTGCGCGCCGTGGCGCTGGTCGTGGTCGGGGTCCTGATCGTCATTCGCCGCGACGCCTTCGTCGACCTCGTCGTCATCCTCACGGGCCTCTACGTCGCTTACGCCGGCGTCTCCGAGCTGATGCGGATGGTGCTCCCCGATGTGGCCGAGGAGGCGCGCGCCGACCGCACCGAGGGCCGCCGGGCCCTGATTGCCACAGCGGTCGCGGCGGTCGTGATCGTGCTCGGCGGCAGCGTGTTCATCGGCACCGGCGCGGCCGACGAGAAGCCGCTGACGATCGAGACCGTGGGCTGCAACGGGAGCGAAGCGCTGTGCGACCGGACCCTGGACCAGGTCGCCTTCGCTTCCACGCATAACGCGATGTCGGCGGCGACCAACCCCGGCTGGCTGTTCGCCCAGCAGGATGCGGGCTTTGCCGATCAGCTTCACGACGGCATCCGCGGCCTGCTGATCGACGCCCACTACGGCACCCCGACCAAGGGCGGGACGATCAAGACCGACCTCTCCGACCTGACCAGCGGCGAGCGTCAGGCCTACGAGGACGAGCTCGGGCCGCAGGCGCTCGACGCGGCGCTGCGGATTCGCGACCAGATCGTCAACTCCGAGACCACCGGCCCCCGCCAGGTCTATCTCTGCCACCGCTTCTGCGAGCTCGGCGCCTTCCCGATTGTCGAGGCGTTCAAGCTCTATCGCGACTTCCTCGCCGCGAACCCGGACGAGGTGCTGGTGATCTCGGTCGAGGACTACGTCGAGCCTGCGGACATCGACGAGGCGGTGCAAAAGAGCGGCCTGATCGACTACGTCTACGAGGGCCCACTGGAGACGCCGCTGCCGACCCTGCAGGAGATCATCGACAGCGGCGGGCGGGCGCTGATCATGGCCGAGAACTCAGACGGCGGCGAGGCGATCCCGTACTACCACTCGGTCTATGACGAACTCGTCCAGGAGACACCGTTCTCGTTCAAGAAGCCCGAGGAGCTCACCGCCCGGGCGAACATCGACGCCAGCTGCGAGCCCAACCGCGGCCCGGACACGGCGCCGCTGTTCCTGATCAACCACTGGGTCGACACCTCGCCGGCGCCGAAGCCCTCGAACGCCGCCAAGGTCAACGCCGAGGAGGCGCTGCTCGGCAGGATCCACCGCTGCGAGGAGCTGCGCGGCCTGCTCGCCAACCTGATCGCGGTCGACTTCTACCGCCAGGGCGACCTCTTCGAGGCGATCGCAGAGCTCAACGCGGAGCGCGGGCTCGAGCCCTAGCCGTCCAGGGTCGCTCGCGCCGCCTCCGCGTCGGCAGGGTCCATGCGCCCGACCTTGACCTCGAGGTCGACGGTCTTGTCGAACTTTTCGCGGCTCATCTTCCCGGCCTTGACCGCGTTCGCCCAAACGAGCACGGCAGCGGCGTTGTTGGCCCTCAGTTGCTGCGCCAGGTCGGGATTGGCGTCGAGCATGCGCTTGTTCGCGTTCGCGCTTTCCCCCTGCACCGCCTCCTTGACCGCCGCCTTGCGGTCGGGGGAGGCGAGAAACGCATCCCAGTCGATCGCGATCCGCTGCCGGTCGGCGCGATCGACCTTCACCGGCAGCTCGAGGCCGGGCTCCAATCCCCGGTGGGAGAGCACGCCGGTCCGCCCGGCCTTGGCCGGCGTCTTGAACTCGCCGGAAATCTCATAGGGCGCGATCTCGGGGACCTGAATCTCGAGCGTGAAGACGTAGCGATGCTTGCCCCACAAACCGGCGTCGCGCATGTTGTTGAGCAGATAGTCGCCGCGCCGGCCGTGTTCGTCCGTGCCGTCCTCGATCTTCCGCGACTCGCGGATCACAGCCGTGCCGGCGATCCCGCGCTCAAGGATGCTCTTGCTGGAACCGTCGAACAGGCCCATCGCCGGACCCTACATCGGGCCCGGACCGCCGCTACTTCTTCTTCGGCTTCTTCTTCACCTTGAACTTCGCCTCCGCGGGCGAGGCGTCGGTGTTGCCCGCGGCGTCGGTGGCGCGGACGGCGAAGGTGTGCTTCTTGCGCTTCAGCTTCTTCGTCTTCAGCGGCGAGGTGCAGGGCGCGAACGGCTTGCCGTCGAGCGAGCACTCGAAGGTCGAGCCGGGCTCGTTGGAGCTGAACTCGAACTTCGCCTTGCGCTTCTTCGACTTCTTCTTCGGGGCCTTGGTGATCGTGGTCTCCGGGGCTTGGAGGTCACCCGCGGCAGGCGGCGGAGGCGGAGGCGGAGGCGGCTCGACCGGGAGCGTCCCGACCGCCATCTCCGAGGTGCCGTCATCCTCGATGGTCTGCGTCGCGCCGACGAACGGACTCGATGGCCCTGGGGCGACCGACCAGGTGCCGTCCCCGGCCACCGTGGCCTCACCGAAGAACGCCTGGATCTCACCGTTGGCGGCGACGGACTTGGAGAAAAGCCGCACGGTCGCCCCGACCGCGCCGGTTCCCGAGACGGCGCTCGCGGTCACGGACGTCAGCTGCGGCGGCTGGATGTCGTTGTTGGCGCCGGTCGTCGCTCCGGGGCCATCGTCGCCAAGGTCGATGAAGAGGCCGCCGTTGGCCGACCCCGTGTTGCGCATCACCTGGTTGCCGTTGCTGTCGGCTCCCACCACCGCCACCGCTCCGTCGGCGTTGTTGGCGATCGAGTTCTGGGAGTTCGTGTCGTCGCCGCCGATCTCGGTGTCGGTGGTCGGCAGGGTCCCGAGGAAGGGCTGCAGGTTGATCCCGAACCCGCCGTTACCGAGGGCGGCGGTCGGGCCGATCGTGTTGCCGCGAATCCCGGTGGCGTTTGCCGCGATCAGCGAGACCGCGTCGCCGCTCGCGTTGCCGATCGTGTTGAGCGCGATCGTCGCCTCCTCGGTACTGCGCACCTGGATCCCGGTGCCGAGCGGCAGCGCCACGTTGCCGGCACCGACGCCGATCGAGTTGTCCCGGTAGTTCCCGTTGTCGCGCAACTCGTCGTTGATGCCCACCCCGGTCGCGCTGATCGTGTTGTCGATGATCGAGGGCGCGCTCGCCTCGGGGTTGCCGAGCTCACCGATTACGTGCACCCCGAAGACCGGTACGGTCGTCGGGCTCGGGCCGCCCGTGGGCGTGGTGCCGATCAGGTTGCGTTCGACGACCAGGTTGCCGCCCTGACTGAACAGGCGCACAGCGGTGCTGAAGCCGCCAAACAGGTTCAAACCCTGGGCCTGGCCCTGGCCGACCGCGATGTTGTCGGCGTCGCCGACCTCGATCCCGAACTGACCCAGGGGTGTGAGGGCGGCGCTGCCGTCCTGGTTGAGCCCGATGTAGTTGCCGAAGATGTCGACGGTGTCCGCGGCGGTGCCGCCGTTGTGCGGCGCGGTGTCGTCGAGGTCGATGCCCGTGACCGCACCCGAGATCAGGTTGCAGGGCCCGTCGCACGCTGCGCTCGCCTGCTCGGGCGAGCTCAGTAGGCCGCCGATCGTCGTCGCGAGCGCGAAGCTCGTCGGGTTCGGCCCGCCGATCTTGATGTCGACGCCGTTGCCGGCGACCGCCGTCCCGGCGGGGTTGGTGCCGAAGTAGTTGCCGCGGATCGACGTCGTATCGGCGCCGGTGATCAGCAACCCGATCGAGTTGCTGTTCGCGATCACGTTGCGCCCCCCCGGGGTCGCGTTGCCGATCTGGGCTGCGAGGACGGCCGGGTCGAGGAAGACGCCCGTGGTGTTGGCCTCGGCGACCGCGCCGGTCCCATCGAGGTTGAGGCCGGTCCACGTATGCAGGAGCTGGAAGCCGTCGATCTGGGTGTTGGTCACGGTCCCGTTCACCTGCACGCCGACCTGATTGGCCTCGGTCACCGCGATGTCGCTGACCGTGGTCGCGTCGGCGTTGACGACGACGCCGGCGAAGTTGTTGGCGTCGATCTCGACGCACGGCTGGCCGCCGCCCGGGTCGGTGGCGCAGCTGATCGTCACCGACTCCGTGATCGCCGGCAGTGCCGAGCCCGTCACGGAGATCGTGTCGTCCCCGTTGAACTGCGCGGCGGCGAACGTGATCGCGTCGGAAGCCACGTCGTTGTTGGCCTCCTGGATCGCGGCCCGCAGCGTGCACACACCGGCCCCCGCGTCGCATGTCCCGTCCAGCAGGGCGTCAGGCGTGTCGAGCGTGCTGTTGACGTTGTACGGCCCCGCGGCCGCGGCCGGCGTTGCCGCCACCGCGCATGCCGCCAGCGCCAAAGCCAGCGTCAGTGCGTGTTTACCCCCGAGCGCGTCCATGCAGCGGGGAAACCTACCTGGCTCAGAGGCGGAGCGTCAAGCTCGGCAGCTGAGCTCAGTCGCGGTAGGGAAGCCCCGGGCCGCTGCGCGCCCAGGCGACCTGGCCGTCGCCCTCGGTGGCCGAGCGGCCCTCGACGTCGTCCCAGTGGTGCAGCATCCGCTTCAGCTGCGCGACCGCCTCGGGCTCGTGCTCGGCGACCTGGGCGGCGAGCTGCAGCGCCGCCTCCTCGGTCCGCGCCGCCGGGGCGACCTTGTGGATCAACCCCCAGCGATAGGCCATGTCGGCGTCGACCTCCTTCGACGTCAGCAGCAGGTACTTGGCGATCGAGAGGCCGCAGAGCGTGACCAGGCGCGCCGGCCCGACCGGGACGCCGAGCGCGGCGCCGGGGAAGCGCAGCCGCAGGTTGGAGCCGCCGACGCGCAGGTCGCAGGCGACGGCGATCTCGGCGCCGCCGCCGACGCAGGCGCCGTGGCAGGCTGCGATCGTCGGCTT
The DNA here is from genome assembly GCA_963767475.1 of uncultured Solirubrobacterales bacterium. GTDB lineage: Bacteria > Actinomycetota > Thermoleophilia > Solirubrobacterales > 70-9 > WHSW01. The sequence goes on along the minus strand of CAVYEI010000002.1, from coordinate 1,771,054 downwards.
GGCGAAGCCGGTGAGCTCGTCGTAGAGCTCGGAGAACAACTCCATCCGCCGCAGGTTGCCGGCCTCGTCGAGCTGCTCGCGCACGTCGGCGCCGGCGGAGAGGCCCATGTGGTCGCTGGAGGAGACGACGAGGACGCGGACCTCGTCGTCCTCGCGGGCGCTCGCCAGGTGGGCGAGCATCTCTTCCAGCATCTGGGTGTTGAGCGCGTTTCGCGCCTCGGGGCGATCGAGCTGCAGCAGCGCGACCGCGTCGGCGACCGAGTAGTTGGTCAGCTGTTCAGGCGTCGTGCTCATCGTCGTCGATCCTTTCAAGCAGCCGCTCGGCCTCGTCGGCCGCCGACTCGATCAACGCCCGAACCTCGGCCTCGGGCTCAGTGAAGCGGCCGAGCACGTGGGCGGAGACGATCTCGGGATCGGTCGAGTCGGGGCGGCCGACGCCGACTCGCAGGCGCCAGAAGTCGGGGCTGGCGAAGCCGCGCTTGAGGCTCTTGAGCCCGTTGTGGCCGGCGACCCCACCGCCATCCTTGGCCCGGATCTCGCCGAACGGGAGGTCGATCTCGTCGTGGATCGCGATCACCCTCTCGAGCGGCACCTTGAGCGCTCCGCGGGCAGGGCCGGCGGAGTCGCCGGACTCGTTCATGAAGGTCTCGGGCCGCAGGATCGCCACCCGCGGCCCGCCGGGACGGATCCGCCCCTCGGTGATCGAGCCGCGGTACTTTTGCTTCGGCTTCGGCAGCTCCCAGCGCCGGGCGAGCTCGGAGGCGACCTCGAAGCCGACGTTGTGGCGCGTCTTCGCGTAGCGGCTGCCGGGATTACCCAAGCCGATTACGAGCGTGCGATCGCCGGGCTCCTCGGAGCGACGGCGAAAGATCGACAGGGCTACTCCCCGCCGGAGTCGCCGGAATCGCCGGAGTCGCCGGAGTCGCCGCCCTCTGCGGCTTCGCCCTCGCCCTCTTCGCCCTCGGCGCGCTCGATCGGCTCGCCGTCCTCGCCCACCAGCTCGGCCTCTTCCTCGAGCTCGGGCTCGGGCTCTTCCTCGACCCGCGGTGGCGACAGGGTTGCGATCGTGATCTCGTCGGCGTTCTGGTCCTCGCCGAGGAAGAACTCGACGCCCTCGGGCGCGCTCAGCGCGCTCAGCTGCAGGGTGTCGCCGATGTCCATTCCCGACACATCCGCCGGGATCGACTCGGGGATCGCGGTCGGCAGCGCGGAGATCGTGACCTCGTGGGTCACGTGCTCGAGCACGCCGCCCTCCTTGACCCCGGGCGCCTCCTCGGTTCCGATCAGCTCGATCGCGACCTCGGCCTGAATCTCCTCCAGAAGGTCGACCTCCTGCAGGTCGAGATGCATCAGGTGTCCGCGGACGGGATGGCGCTGCTGTTCCTTGATCACCACCGGGACGGCCTTGTCGCCCTCGATCTCGACGTCGATCAGGGCGCCACCGTGGACGAGCACGTTGCGCACGTCGCGCTCACCGACCTGGAACGGGCGCGCCTCGGAGCCGGAGCCGTAGACGACGCCGGGCACGAAGCCCTCGCGGCGCAGGCGGCGACTCTCGCGCGAGCCGAACTCGGTGCGGGGCTGGGCCTTGAGGGTTGCTCGGTCGGTAGCCATGGCGACGGATGAGGATAGAGAACCCGCGGCCAGGGTCGCGCGCGGGTATCTTCGCCGCCGATGTGGGCAATGGCCGCAGCGCCGATCGACTCGTCGGGCAACGATCGCGGCGAGGCGAGGGCGCCGGCGGCGCTGCGGGCCGCCGGGCTCGCTGAGATCGGATCGCTCGAAGATCGGGGCGACCTCGCCGCTCGGATCGCCGACACGGAGCGCGACCCCGAGACCGGCGTGATCGGATTCGCCGACCTGGTCGCCGCGACCGCGGCGATCGCCACCTGGGTCGCCGAGACGGCTTCCGGCCCCGATCGCCCGCTGCTGGTCGGCGGCGACTGCTCGCTGCTACCGGGTGTCTTCGCCGGGCTTCGCCGAGCCGGAATCGAAGCCGGGCTGTGGATGGTCGACGGCCACCCCGACGCTTACGACGGCGCCAGCTCTCCCACGGGCGAGGCCGCCGACATGGACCTCACCTTTCTGCTCGGTGGAGCCCCGCCGGCGCTCGCCGACGTCTGGGGCGGCGATCACCCTCCCCTGCTGGAGCCGTCGCGAGTCGCGGTGCTCGGCCATCGGCCCGCGGCGTCCGATCCCGAGGTTGCCGCCGAGCTCGCGCAGGTGCCGGCCGGGATCCTGCTGGTCGACGCCCCCGCGATCCTCGAGCGCGGCGCGCCGGCGGTGGCCGCCGAGAGCGCCGAGCTGATCGCCGGCTCCCCGGCGTGGCTTCACCTCGACCTCGACGCGCTCGACGCCGCGGTCTTTCCCGCGGTCAGCTACCCGCAGCCCAACGGGCTCGACTGGGATTCGTTCACGCAGCTGGTCCGGCCTCTTGCCGCCGCTGAGTCGCTCGCCGGGATCAGCCTCGCCGACCTCAACCCCGATCGTGACCCCGACGGCGCCGCCACCCGCCGCGTGGTCGGCATGCTGGCTGAGCTGCTCGGCTAGAGCGCCGGGCTACGCGTACGTCCAGTGGCGCTCTGCCGCCGGTCCGTCTCCGCGCAGCATCTCGATGAAGCCGTCGATGTCGTCGTGCTCGACCGCCTCGAGATAGAGGCGGACCGTCTCCGCCATGCGCGGGTCCGACGAGGGCGCGGGCGGCGGGTCGGCGATCGAGACCCGGGCGCGCTGCAGGGCGCTGTTGACCGAGACCGTGGTGGTGCCGAGAAGCGCGGCGCTCTCGCGCGCCGTGAAGCCGAACCCGTCGCGCAACAGAAGCGCCGCGCGCTGGCCGGCCGAGAGGCGCTCGTGGGCGGCGGTGAGCGCCTCCGCCAGCGCATCGCGCTCGTCGCGGCTCCTGGCCGTGCGTCGGCCGGCTCCGCGTCGCTGGCCGGCGGCCGCCGCCGGCGCCGGTCGACCTCGGTCAGGCAGGCGTTGGTCGCGATCGAGTAGAGCCACGAGCGCAGCGAGGAGCGACCCTGAAAGCGGCCGAGCGCCCGCCACGAGCGCAGCATCACCTCCTGCAGCGCGTCCTCGGCGTCGTGATCGGAGCGCAGCATGCGCAGGCAATGGGCGTGAAGCTCGGCGCGATATGGCTCGAGCAGGGCGGCGTACGCGTGTCCGTCGCCGGCGCGAGCCGCCTCGATCAGCGTGGCCTCAGCCGGACAAGGCGCCTCAACGGCGGCGCGGCTCGGCTTCGCTTCGCTCCGCCTCACAGCAACGACCCCCGCAGGGCTTCGGTCAGGGTCGGCAGGTAGGGCTGCTCGGGGAACTCGCCCGGATCGACCCTGGAATCGACGAGCTCGTTCACCTCCGCTCCCTCGGCCCGCAGCCGGCGCGAGCAGCGGCTGCCGGCGTGCGGCGAGACGATCGTCGCCGCCGCCGGCGTCTCCGACCGCGGCCGTCGCGGCGCCGGGATCTCGGTGCCTGGCGGGCAGGGCCGGGTGAGTACGAGGATCTGCCCGGCGAGCCGGGGCCAGCGGCGGTCGCGGGCGCGCAGCGCGAGGGCCGCCGCGGCGACCGCCGCATTGCCGCGCCCGGCGACGATCAGTCGCCCCGGATCCCCGTCGAGCTCCGCGGCGTGGTCGGCCGCCCACTCGAGCGCAGCCGCGGCGCGCTCCAGCGCCGAGTCCGGGCCATCGTCGCGACGGGCCGCCCATGAGGCCCGCAGGACGAGGGCGCCCAGACCGGCGCAGAGCTCGTCGCAGAGGGTGTTGTCGGCGGGAGCGGCGACGCTCGCCCCGCTCGGGTCCGCGAGCACGACGATGACCGGCGGCGGCGAGCCGAGCGTCGGGCTCGCCGGCCAGCGGACCCGCACGGGGATCGGCCCGGTTCGTCCCCGCAGCCGCAGGTCCGCGGCCCGGCGAATACCGGAGGGGACGGGAGGGGCGATCGGGTTGCGAGTGCTGGGTGAGTCGTGCATGGCGCCATCGTCACCCGCCGTTGGCGGGCGGGAAAGTCCGATCGCGCATCACCGTGTTGCGGCTTTTGCATCACGCTCATGCGCCCCGCCCCGCATAATCGACCCATGCCCCAGCTACGCAGCCCCGACGGCGGCAACATCCTCGCCTTCCCGCAGGCACCCGACGCGATCGAGCTCCGGCACCTGCGCGCCTTCGTCGCCGTGGCCGAGGAGCTCAGCTTCTCTCGCGCGGCCGATCGCCTGCACATCTCGCAGTCGGCGCTCAGCCGGCAGGTGAGCTCGCTGGAGAAGCTGATCGGGTGCGACCTGCTGCGCCGCTCGACTCACCGGGTCGAGCTCACGCTCGCGGGCGAGGCGCTGCTCGAGCGCACGCACAGCCTGCTCGAGGGCGTCGATGAGGCGGTCGCGCAGACCCAATCCGTGGGCGGCGAGCTCGCCTTCCGCCTCGCCCAGTACTGGGCGCCGGTGTTCGCCACCTCCGACCCGGGAATCCCGCTCGCCGAGCGCCGTGCGGCGATCGAGGGCCTGTTCGCCCAGTTCCCTCCGCCGCCCGGGATCGAGGTCGAGCCCGCGAACGCGGGCGGCGTCCCGTCGTTTCGGATCAGCCCCGACCTGAAGCTGCCCGGGACAGTTCTCTACCTACACGGCGGCGGCCACACGTTCGGCTCCTCCTACGGCCACCGGGGCGTGATCGGCGCCGTCGCCGCGGCGGCCGGGCAGACGGCGCTGGCGCCCGAGTACCGGCTCTCGCCGGAGCACCCGTTCCCCGCCGACCTCGAGGACGTCGAACGCGCCTACGGGTGGATGACGTCGAACGGGGTCGACCCGCGCCGGATCGTGCTCGCCGGCGACTCCTCGGGAGCCGGTCTGGGCATGGCGCTGCTGCTGAAGCTGAAGCGCGACGGCGGGCCGATGCCCGGGGGCGCGGTCTGGTTCTGTCCCTGGGTCGACGTCACCGGCAGCACGCTGCGGCTGACGAGCGAGACGAGCGAGCTTGCGGAGGCGATGAGGGACCTCGTCCTGCCGCTGGTCGACGACTACCTCGCCGGGCACCCGATGGATGATCCGCTCCTCAATCCGCTCGATCAGGACCTCTCGGGCCTGCCGCCGATGCTGATCCAGGGAGCGACCGGCGACCCCCAGCGCGAGGACGCGCACCAGCTCACCGAGCGGGCTCGCGCCCACGGCGTCGATGCGAAGCTCGAGCTCTATCCCGTCGAGACGCACTCGTTCCAGACCTTCTGGTCGTTCCTGCCGGAGGCGCGAGAGGCGGTCGAGCAGGCCGGGCGGTTCATTGCCCCAATCGCCGCCGGGCGCGGCTACTCGGCGGCCGGCGTCGGCTGACGATCAGCCCTGGCGCGAGAGAAACGCCCCGGGCGCCGCCCGCCGCGACGCAGCGCGATTCCCGTCAGCAGCTCACGCACGATTCGCGCGGCGACCAGGGACGTGATGTCCGTGGCACCGATCGGCGCCGGGATCACCTCGACGACGTCGGCGCCCACGAGCTCGAGGCCGGCGGCAGCCTCGCGCGCGGCCCAAAGCAGGTCGGCGCTGGTCATTCCGCCGGGCTCCGGGGTGCCGGTGCCCGGCGCGAATGCCGGGTCGAGCACGTCGACGTCGATCGAAGCGAAGGCCGGCCCCGGGCCGACGATTTCGATCGCCTCGGCAAGCGCCGCGTCGATCCCGCGCCTGCTGACGTCGCGCATCTGGATGCTGGTGATCCCGCGCTCGCGCTGCCAGGCGAACTCGTCGGGGCCAGGCCAGTTGCCCCGCAGCCCGATCTGTACGTAGCGGGCCGGGTCGACGTGGCCCTGCTCGACCAAGCGGAACATCGGCGTGCCGTGCGAGAACTCGGTGCCCCAGACCTCGCGGCCGGTGTCGGTATGGGTGTCGAAGTGGATCAGCCCAAGGGGGCCGTGCGCGGCGGCGCAGGCGCGCACGTCGGGCTCGGCGATCGAATGGTCGCCGCCCAGCACGATCGGCAGCGCGCCGGCGCCGACGACCTCGCCGACGGTGCGCTCGATCGCCGCGTGCGAGACCACCGGGTCGGCGGGGATCACCGGTGCGTCGCCGAAGTCGATCACCCGCAGGACGTCGAACGGGTCGACCCCGGCGTCGAGGTCGGTGCCCGGGCTGCCGCTCGCGTGGCGGATCGCGCGCGGGCCGAACCGGGTCCCGGGCGTGTCGGAGACCAGCTCGTCGATCGGCGCGCCGATGATCGCCACGTCGACCCCGTCGAGGTCTGCGGGCGACTCGCTGTAGGGCTGTCCCGCAAACGTGAGCAGGCCGGCGTACTCCGGCTTCCCGGTCGGCGGCCAGCGGGAGCCGGGATCGATCACTGTCACCGCTCGACCTTACCTCGCCTGCGTCAGCGGTCAAATCGCCTGGGTATCTTGCGCGCGTGACCGACGACGAGATGAAGATCCCCAAGGGCCGCGTGCGCAGGTCGGCGAAGCTGGGCACGGCGATGGGCAGCCAGGCGGCGCGCTACGCCGGCACCAAGGCGGCCTCGGTGGCGCGCTCGAAGGAGGGTGCGGAGGAGAAGCTCGAGGCCCGCCATCTGGAGACGGCGCTGAAGATGGTGCGCACGCTCGGCGAGATGAAGGGGGCAGCGATGAAGATCGGCCAGCTGGCCTCGTTCATCGACACCGAGTTCCTGCCACCGGAGTACGCCGAGCTCTACCAGGAGGAGCTGGCGAAGCTGCGCACCTCGGCGCCGCCGATGCCCTGGGAGCGGGTCTCGAAGGTGATCGAGGAGGAGTACGGCGAGCCCGTGCACGCGCACTTCTCGCACTTCGAGCCGCAGGCCTTCGCCGCCGCCTCGATCGGCCAGGTCCACCGCGCGACCCTCAACGACGGCCGCGACGTGGCGGTCAAGATCCAGTACCCCGGGGTCGCCGAGGCGCTGGAATCGGACATGCGAAACGCCGGCATGCTCGTCCGCCTGGCGAAGGCGCTCGCCCCTGGCCTCGACGCGAAGTCGGTGGCCGAGGAGCTGAAGGAGCGGGTGATGGAGGAGCTCGACTACGAGTACGAGGCCCAGAACCAGCGCACTTTCTCGCGCGCCTACCGCGGCCATCCGTTCATCTACGTGCCCGACGTGATCACCCGGCTCTCGCGCCGGCGGGTGCTGGTGACCGAGTTCGTCGACGGGATCGGCTTCGAGCAGGTGCGGGAGCTCGGCGACGACGAGCGCAGCCGCTTCGGCGAGATCGTCTTTCGCTTCTGCTTCGGCTCGATCTACCACTTGCAGCACTTCAACGCCGACTCGCACCCCGGCAACTACCTGCTGATGAGCGACGGCCGCGTCGCCTTCCTCGACTTCGGGATGACGAAGAAGCTCGACCGCGAGCAGATCGAGCTCGAGCAGGCGGCGCTGGACGCCGCGATCCGCAAGGACCCGGAGGCGCTACGGCAGCGATTGCACGACCTCGGGTTCATCAAGAAGCCGACAAAGCTCGACGCCGAGCACCTGATGGACCACGTGATGCTGGTCGGCGGCTGGTACATCGAGGACCGCGACTACAAGGTCTCGGCCCGGCGGGTGATGAAGATCATCGAGTCGGCCTCGGACCCGCGCTCGGAGTACTTCCAGGTGATGCGCCGCGAGAGCATCCCCGCCGAGGAGCTGATGGGACGGCGGATGGAAATCGGCGTGATCGCCGTGCTCGCGCAGCTCGGCGCGCAGCGAAACTGGCACCGGATCATGCGCGAATGGATCTACGCCGACGAGCCTGAGACCGAGCTCGGCCGTCAGGAGTGGGAGTACTTCGAGACCCGCGGGATCAAGCGGGTTCCGGGGATTCGGGCTGGGTCTTAGGGACGCGGATCCCCTTGATCGCGATCAGCAGCCCGACGAGGGCGATCGCCGCGATCACCCGCAGGCTGAGCTGGACGCCGCTGACGAACGAGTCCTTGACCACCTCGAGCACCTTGTCGGCCACCGCCGGGTCGAATTGGCTGGCGGCGGCGGTGCCGGGCTCGGTGCCGGCGAGCATGCCGTGGATGACGCCGGCCTGGTCGCCGGTCATCTTCAGGCCCTCCGCGCTGGCCGCGCTGACGACCTCGTCCTCGGCGCGGCTGGCGAACAGGGCGGTGCAGAGCCCGAGCCCGATCGCGCCGCCGGCGATCTGGAACATGTAGGTGATCCCGCCGGCGAGGCTCGAGCGCGCGGCAACGAGCATGGTCACCGCGGCGGTCGTGATCGAGGGGTAGAAGAGCCCGGCGCCGATCCCCGTCAGCACCAGGCCGGGCACGACGGCCGCGTAGCCGGAGTCGGGGCCGAAGAACGAGACGACCAGCGGCCCGAGCGCGAGCAGCGCGGTGCCGGCGATGATCACGGGCCTGCCGCCGATGCGCTCGTAGAGACGACCGGCGAGGAAGGCGACGACCGCGAACACCGCGAGCATCGGCAGCATCCCGGCGCCGGCCTTCAGGGCGCTGAAGTCGAGCACCTTCTCCAGCAGCTGCGGGACGTAGAGGATGATCGAGAAGAAGACCGCGGAGAGCATCAGCACGGTCAGGCACGCCGCGCGGAACGGGCGGTTGGCGAGCACGTCGGGCGGGATCAGCGCGGCCTCCCCGACGCGGCGCTCGATCACCATGAACACGGCCAGCAAAGCGAATCCGATCGCGAACATCGCCAGCACCCGGGAGTCGGTCCAACCCCAGTCGACGCCCTGGTCGAGGGCGAGCAGGATCGCCACCAGCCCGGTGGAGACGGTGGCGATGCCGGCGTAGTCGATCCGCCGCTCGGTGACCTCCACCGGCGGCTGGTGCACGTACTTGGCGATCGCGACCACGGCGAAGATCGCCACAGGGAGGTTGACCCAGAAGATCGCGCGCCAGCTGAACTCGTCGGTGAGCAGGCCGCCGATCAGCGGGCCCAGCGCGTTGCCGATCCCGGCGACGCCGAGGATCAGCCCCCCGGCCAGCCCGGCGCGCGCCGGGGGCAGCGCGGCGAAGGTCATCCCGATCACCGCGGGCCACATCAGCGCGCCGCCCAGCCCCATGCCGACCCGGGCGCCGATCAGCACCAGAGCGCTCGGGGCGAGCGCGCCGACCACCGAGAAGAAGGCGAAAATCGCCGTGCCGATGAAGAAGATCTTGCGGCGCCCGAGCATGTCGGCGAGGCGCCCTCCGGTGACGATGCCCATGCCGAAGACGAGGACGTAGGCGTTGACCGTCCACTGGATCGTGCCGACGTCGACGTCGAAGTCCTCCTCCATCGCGGGCAGGGCGACGTTGAGCGCCGTGAAGTCGTTGGCGATCACGATCACGCCCAGGCCCATCGCGAACAGGGCGAGCTTCGTCCCCCTGTCGAGTGACGGTCCGGCGGCCATCGGGCGGGACTCTATTCAGGGCAACCGGACGTCTATGTACGGTCCTTCTTCCGAGCTACCAAGGAGAGGTCGATGAGACGGTTCAAGCAAGGCTGGGAGCTGACCAAGAAGAGTTGGGCGCTGCTGCGCTCGAACCGCGAGCTGTTCCGGTTCCCGATCTACGGCGGGCTGGGGGCGATCGCGATCATCCTGGTCACGGTCCTGCCCGGCATCTACCTGATCGACGACGGCCAGCGGGTGGTCGGCGCGATCCTCGTCGCGATCGGCCTCTACGGCTCGGCCTTCGTCTCCGTCTACTTCGGCGTCGCCCTGGCCTCGACCGCCGACGAGATCTTCCACGGCCGCCCGGCGACGATCGCGGACGGCTTCGCGGTCGCCCGCAGCCACGTCGGCGCGATCGCGGGCTGGGCCGCTGTGGCGGCGCTGGTCGGGACGCTGATCGCGCTGATTCAGCAGAGCGGCTCGATCGGCGAGGCGATTCTCGGCTCGCTGATCGGCGCGGCATGGTCGCTGATCAGCTTCATGGCGGTTCCGGTGATCACCTTCGAGGGCACCGGACCGCTCACGACCCTGAAGCGCTCGGCGACGATCTTCAAGGAGCGCTGGGCCGGCCAGATCAGCGGCAACGTCGCGATCGGGGGCATCGTCGGGCTCTGCGGCGTGCTGCCGGCGGCTCTGATGATCGCCGGCGGCGCCTATCTCTGGGTCAACGACGACGGCACCGGCGGGCTTGCGGCGGGCGCCTTCATCGCGCTCGTCGGCGTGATCCTGCTGGTCGTCTCGATGCTGATCATCCAGGCGATGCGCGGCGTCTTCGGCGTCGCGCTGTATCGCTATGCATCCGCGGGTGAGGTGACCACGGGCTTCACCCAGGACGACTTCGAGTCCGCGGTGAAGACGAAGGCGTAGCCGGGCGCGGGCGCTCAGCTCGCGCTCAGCAGCCGCGGGTCGTTGGTGCAGATTCCGTCGACCCCGAGCGCCGCAAGCCGCTCGATCCGCTCGGCGTCGTCGACCGTCCAGGCGATCACCTTCACCCCCACCCCGTGCGCGCTCTCGACCAGGCGCCGGGTGATCAGCGGGTGATAGATCCACACCGCCCAGACGCCCAGTTGCGGCGCCCGCTGGCGGACGAGACCGGGTAGCCGCGCGCGCAACGAGGCCGAGCCGGCGACGAACACGGGACGCAGCCACGGACTTCGCGACCAGTCGCGGCTGACCTTCGGCAGCGTCCAGCCGCGGTCGAGCTCCGGCGCGGCGTCGCGCAGGTAGGCGACGCTCTCGATCTCCATCGTCGAGACCATCGCCCGCTCGGTGAGGCCGCGCTCGGCAAGCGCGGCGACGACCTCGTCCTCGCGGCCGGCGACCTTGAGGTCGAGGTCGAAGCGAAGCCGGTCGAGCGGCGGCTGGGCGAGGGCGTCGAGGGCGTCCGCAAGCGTGATCGGATCGCGCCGGCGAGCGTCGCCCCAGTCGTGGGCGACGAGCAGCGGCTCGGTCGCGCTCGCCGGGCCGGCCGGCGCCCGCCGCCAGGCCGTGGGGTCGTCGAAGTCTGAGCGCGGGCGCAGGACGTCGAACTCGATCGCGTCGACGCCCGTTTCGACCGCGGCGCCGAAGCTCTCCAGCGTGTTTCCGGGTACGAGCGCGTCGGCGCCCTTGTGTCCGATGCGAAGCACGGGCCGGCGCTTACTCCCGCGTCTTCTCGCGCCGGTCGGCGATCATCAGGCGCAGGATCGCGCCGAGCCCGGCGAGCACGCCGGCGGCGACCAGGCCGCTGCCGAAGGCGATCACCGCGACCACGCCGCGGTTCTGGCGCTGGATCTCGTCGAGGCCGGGCACCGCGGTCTCCGAGCCGGCGATCGCGATCGCGACCACCACCGCCAGCCCGATCACCGTCACCGCGCCCCAGATCAGCGCCCTGCTGAGCAGCTCAAGCCAGCCGAGAGTGCGCTCGTCCACCGGGCCAACTGTATTGCCGGCATGGCCAGTCAAGCTAGGTTGCGCGGATGAGCGACGTGGTTCGCCGCCGGATCGCCGCCGTCCTGCTGATCGTGGGCGTCGCGGTCGCCGTGCTGGCGATCAAGGACGTGGGGCCGTTCGAGAACCCGCCGACCGAGGAGGAGCGGGCCCGGGCCGCGGTCGAGCGGTTCTTCGCCGCCGCCGCCGCGGGCGACTCGAAGACCTTCTGCGCCCTGCTCACGGACGACGCGCGCGAGGAGCTTCGAGTGAGCACCGCCCAGCGGCTGCAGGCCGACGAGATCCCCGAGTGCACGAAGATCCTCGACGTGCTGGCACCGGCGTTCGCCGACTCGGTCCTCACCGTCCGCTACGTCAGCGTCAGCGGCAACCGCGCCCGGGTCGAGGCCCGCTACAGGCTCGCCGGCTCAGGGGCCCAGCCGCGGACGGTGCTGCTGCTGGAAGAGGACGGCGAGTGGCGGGTGAGCGACCCGGGCTAGTCGAAGTCGAACGGGGAGGGGTCGGGGTCCGCCAGGAAGAGCTCGATCCCCGTATCGCCGCCCGTGTAGTCGGTTTGGAAGCCGCCCTGCGTCCCGGACTCTTTCGCAAAGATGTCGACGTTCAGCGTGAGCGTTGACGTGCTGGTGAACGTCCCCTCCCACTCGACCTGAAGGTCGAACGGCTTGTAGACGAAGACCTGCGGGAGCCAGAGCTTGTCCCTTTTCCTGGTCACGATGGCGTTGAACGTCTCGCCGGTCAGCTTCTTCTTCCCCGAGTCCACCGCAAGATTGCGGCCGGTGATCGCCTCGCCGCTCGGGCGCTGGAGGCCCCCGATGAGCCGGCGCAGGCGGATGGTCTTCGATTGACAGCTGTAGTAGAGGAGGTTGGCCACACCGGTGCTGATGTAGAGCCCGTTCAGGGGCTGGAAGGCCTTCTCGCTTCCGCTGCGCGGCGCCTTGCAGTTGCCGCGGAAGTTCGCGGTCTCGCGCTCGCCGTTGCTCACCCGCACCGTCTTCGACTTCGGGCTCCAGGCTCCGTCGCTCGTCGGCTCGACCTTGTAGCTCCCCGACTTGCCCTTGGGGATCTCGATCTCGTAGAAGCCGTCGAAGTCGGTTGTGTCAGAGGCTCGAGCCGGACCGCTCGCCTGAACCTTGATCTCAGGTATGCCGTGGCCGCTGCCGTCGACCACGCGGCCGTCGATCATCGTCTTGCCGGGGAGGACGCCGTAGTAGTCCTGCTCGACCGAGCCGAACTCGAAGTTCATCCCGTACTCGAGCCATGCCCCGGTCGGTGTGATCGCCTTGAACACGCAGCTGGTCTGCTCGAGCGTGCAGTCCTTGGTCGCCTTCAGCCCGGGCGGCGCGAGGTTCCAGCCGCTGTGGCGGCCGTCGTCGCCGGTGATCGTCAGCAGCTCGCCGACGCGGACCTTGTGCGGGCTGACGGTGACGTCGCCGTTGCGGGCGTCGTCCATGAAGTTGGGGCCGAGGTCGGAGCCGTAGCAACCCTCGCCGCCGGCGGGCACGCTGCACTTGATCGGCGGCGGGCCGAAGCCGCCTCCGCCCTCGCCGGCGCTCGCGAACTCCGCGCCGCCAACCGTGGCAGCGAGTATCGCCATCGTGCCGAGCATCCTTGCCAGCCGGGACATCTCCGCGGCGAGCGTAAGCCGCGGACGCCCCTGTGTCAAGACCTCAGAACAGCTGATTCTCGCCGGCGAAGATCTCGGAGACCGAGTCGTCGGCGAAGATGCGGCGGATCGAGTCGGCGAGCGTCTGGGCCGCGGAGAGCACGTAGATGTTCTCGGGGGCGCCGGGACGCAGCGGGATCGTGTCGGTGACCACGATCCGCTCGATCCGCGAGTTCTCGTAGGCGAGCCGCTCGAACGCGGGTCCGGAGAAGACGCCGTGGGTGGCGCAGGCGATGACGCTGGCGGCGCCCTCGTCGAGGACGGTCTTCGCCGCGGCGGTAAGCGTGCCGGCGGTGTCGATCATGTCGTCGACGAGAACCGCGGTCTTGCCCTCGACCTCACCGACGACGTAGCCGGAGGTGGCGACGTTGTGCTCGGGACGCTCCTTCTCCATCACCGCCCAGTGGACGCCGACCTTGCGGGCGAAGTTGCGCGCGACCTTGACCCGGCCGGCGTCCGGGGAGACGATCACGAGCTCGTTGTCCCAGGCCTGGTCCATGAAGTACTGGGTCAGCATCGGCATCGCGGTCATGTGGTCGACGGGCTTGGAGAAGAAGCCCTGGACCTGGCCGGAGTGGAGATCCATGGTCAGGACACGGTCGACGCCGACCGCCTCCAGGCACTGGGCGACGACGCGGGCGGAGATCGGCTCGCGGGGGGCCGACTTCTTGTCCTGGCGCGAGTAGCCGTACCAGGGCATCACGGCGATGATCCGGTGCGCGGAGGCGCCCTTGGCGGCGTCGATCATCACCAGCAGCTCCATCAGCGCATCGTTCGGAGTCATCGCCTGGGCGGCGTTGGCGGCCGTCGACTGGACGAGGAAGATGTCGGCGCCGCGGATCGACTCCTGGTAACGGCAGTAGACCTCGCCGTCGGCGAACGTGCGCAGGTCGGCCTGACCGAGATCGACGTCGAGCTTGCCGGCGATCCGGGCCGCGAGCTCCATCGAGGCGCGGCCGCCGAAGACCATCATCCGCTTGGTGTAGTCCTGGGCGATCGAACTCATCGCTTGCGGGCTCTCCTCGAGAATGCTCATTCGTCCGTCCCCCCGGCGTCGCTCGCCTCGGCCTTTCGCTTCGCGTAATCCTCGATGTTTCTCTGTTCGTTCGACGAGACCCCAAGGGCCCCGTCGGGGACGTCCTCACGGATCACCGCGCCGGCGCCAGTGTATGCGCCATCGCCGACGCTGACCGGGGCCACGAACGAGTTGTTGACGGCGATTCGCGCACCTTCCCCGATCTTCGTCCGGTTCTTCGTCCGCCCGTCGTAGTTGGCGGTCATGCTGCCGGCGCCGAAATTGGCGTCGGCGCCGATGTCGGCGTCGCCGACGTAGGAGAGGTGCGGCACCTTGGCGCCCTCGCCGATCTCCGAGTTCTTGATCTCGACGAAGCTGCCGGCCTTGGCGCCCTGGCCGAGCCTGGCGTCGGGGCGCAGGTAGGCGAACGGGCCGACGGTCGCCAGGTTGCCGACCGAGGCGGAGTTGAGATGGGAGTGGATGACGCGCGCCTGCTCGCCGACCGTGGTGTCGATCAGGGTCGAGTGCGGGCCGATGATCGAGTCGGCGCCGACCTTGGTGGCGCCGCGCAGCGAGGTCCCCGGCTCGATCGTCGCGTCGGCGGCGATCTCGACCCCGGCGTCGATCCAGGTGCTGGCCGGATCGACGATCGTCACCCCGCCGAGCATGTGGCGCTCGAGAATCTGGCGCCGAGCCTCGGCCGTGGCGGCGGCGAGGTCGACACGGTTGTTGACGCCGAGGTTGACGTTCGGGTCGGTGGCGCGATGGGCGACGACGCGCCGGCCCGCCGCGCGCAGCATCGGCAGCACGTCGCCGATGTAGTACTCGCCCGCCGAGTTGTCGTTGTCGAGATTGTCGAGCGCTTCGGTCAGCGGCTCGCCGTCGAAGACGTAGGTGCCGGTATTGATCTCGCGGATCGCGAGCACCTCGGGCTCGACCTCGTCCGGATCCTTGGTCTCGACGATGCGCTCGATGTCGCCGTCGGCGTCGCGGACGATGCGCCCGTAGGCGGAGGGGTCGTCGAGCTCGACCGTCATCACGGTGGCGCCGGCGGCGGCGGCCCGGTGGGTCTCGAGCAGCGCGGCGACGATCTCGCCGGTGATCAGCGGGTGGTCGCCGGAGAGCACGACGACGGTGTCCGAGTCGCGGACGAGGTCGTGGGCGGCGCGCACGGCGCCACCGGTCCCGTCGGGCTCGGGCTGGACGATGGTCTCGGTTCCCTCGGGGAGGCCGGAGGTGAGGTCGCGGTCGGGGGAGACGATCACGGCGACGCGCCCGGCGCCGGCCTCGCGCGCGGCGAGGACTGGCCAGGAGACCATCGGCCGGCCGCAGACCGGATGTAGGACCTTGGGCAGCGAGGAGTGCATGCGCGTGCCCTCGCCGGCGGCCATGATCAAGACGGTGGGCCCGCTCACGGGGCGAATCGTAGAGCGACGGTGCGTCCGCCGGGCTTGCGGGAGCGGTTGGTGAACGGCTATATTCGATCGCGGCGCCGTCCCGCGCCCAATCTCCATCCCGGCGCTCACGCCGCCGGCAACGGGAGACAAAGGGAGCCACGAGCTTTCGGGACGCCGGGTCATCGTTGCCCTTCCGGCGGGCGCCGTGAGCGTGAGTCGCGGTCGCCGCGTCGACGAAGGAGCAGAAGATGACGAGGCAGAGCACGTTCAAGCGCAAGGTCCGCGCCCGGATCGAGAAGACGGGCGAGAGCTACACGGCGGCGCGCCGGCATCTGATCGAGGCGGGCGAAACCCCGCCGACCGCCCCGACGGCGGTCGAGCCCCGGGTTTCGGCGGAGGCGGTGCGCAACGCCACCGGGCGCACGTGGAGCGAGTGGTTCGAGCTGCTCGACCAGTGGGGCGGTGCGCAGCACGGCCACGGCGAGATCGTCGAGCGGCTCACCGCCCACCATGGCGTCGGCGGCTGGTGGGCGCAGAGCGTCACCGTCGCCTACGAGCAGGCGCGCGGGATGCGCGCGCCGGGTCAGAAGGCCGACGGCTGGGAGGTGACCGCGTCGAAGACGGTCAACGTCCCGGTCGAGCGCCTGTTCGCGGCGTTCACCGACGAGGCCGAGCGCGAGCGCTGGCTCCCCGGGGCCGCGCTGGGGTTGCGGACGGCGACGGCACCGAAGTCGGCGCGCTACGACTGGGAGGACGGCTCGACCCGGGTGGTCGCGGGCTTCGAGAGCAAGGGCGATCGCAAGAGCGTCGTCGCGCTCGCCCACCAGAAGCTCCCCGACGCCGATAGCGCCGAGGCGATGAAGGCCTACTGGCGCGAGCGGGTTCAGGTGCTGAAGGAGATCGCGGAGGGCGCCGGCGATGAGTGAGTTCGAACGCCAGGTTGAGCGGCTGGTTGCCGGCGGCTATCCGGGCCTGGTCGGGCTCGGCGAGGAGGGGTTTCGCGGGCGGCTGGCGCCACTCGCGGAGGTGGCGCCTGACGAGGACGGATACGCCGTCGTGGTCGGCGGCGTCTCGCCCGTCGCTGCGATCGGCCTGGTCGAGCTCCACGGCAAGCCCGGCTACACGTCGATGGAGGCCGAGGACGTGGCTCGGTTCGGCCCGATCGAGGGCGTCGAGGTGCCCGCAGGGTTCGCCTACCTGGTCACCGGCATCGATACGGGCGCCGAGACGCTCAACGTGACGCCGGAGGATGCGCTGCCGGCAATCATCGAGGCCGGGCGATCGCCGCTGACGATCGAGGAGGGCGCGGCGATCGTCACCCAGCACCCGGAGTGGCTGCGGGAGCGAAACTGCTTCTCCCTGCTCGGCTCACGCTGCGGCGACCGCCGGGTGCCGGCGGTGTGGATCAAGGCCGACGGTCGCCCCCGCCTCGGCTGGTGCTGGAACGCCGCGCCCCACACCTGGCTCGGCTCGGCATCGTGCGGGGGGCGGGTCGGGCCTTAGGCGGCCTCGTCGAGCCGGCCGCGATTCGGCCATGTCCGGGTCGGGATCCGGACCGAATCTGGATCCCGGCCCTCGGCGACCGCGCGCTCGCCCTCGTACTCCCGAAGCCACTTGCGGATCGCATTGTCGGAGACGCCGTACATACGACCAACCGCGAGGTAGCCAAGCTCGAGGACTTCGCGAAGGAGCGCTTCATAGGACGGACGCTCGACCTTGCGCGCCCCCGGTTGCTTCTGTCCGGGCGTGCGGTTGTGACGCCTTCCGCAGTACACGGAGCAATAGCGTTGCCGCTCATATTTCGGGACGAACGCCACGGAGCAGCGCAAGCACGAACGCGGCTCGATGCCGATTCGGTTCTTGCGGCCGCAGTGCGTCTCGAGCCCGGCAGCGCAGTTCGGGCAGATGATGCGCAGGTTCTCCAGCCGGTGGTCGTCGCGGACTCCGTTGATGTGGTCGATGATCAAGCTGATCCGCCGGCCCTTCCACTTCTCGCCCTGTCCGCAAAGCTCGCAGCGACGATCCTTGAGGCCAGCCTCGTATAGCCGTCTCTTGAGGCTGCTCCTGCTGTACGTCGACCCCTCGACCAAGATTGCATCCAGGGGGATCCGTCGGCGACCGGTCATCTTGCGACTTGACGCGTAGGGATCAAAGTGGTCCGTGGAGATCCCGCGACCTCAGCTTGGCTTGCTCGCGGAATCCACGGCACGAACATATGTTCGTGCCAGCGTCGGACGGTGAGCTGGGGAGCCAGGGCTCGAACCTGGAATCTCCCGGACCAAAACCGGGCGCCTTAGCCAATTTAGGCCACTCCCCAGAGCTACCGGGAAGATACCCGCGGTAGGTCGATCAGCGCGCGATCGAGGGGCTCGAGCCCTACGCGCGCTCGCACGCGGGCGCCGTAGTCAGTCGTCGGCGTTCTTGCGCCGCACCTTCGCCCGTCCGGCCTCGGTTCCCGGCTCCATCGCCGGTCCGCGGGGCGGCGGGATGCCAAGGACCCGCATCGCCTTGAGCCCGAGGCCGAGCTTCTCGCGGCCCTCCGTGGAGGTGATGTCGTGGCCGCAGAGCTCCTTCACCCGCTCCAGCCGGTAGCGCACCGTGTGGCGGTGGGTGAACAGCTGGTCGGCGGTCGGGGTGACGTTGCCGTCGTTCTCGAGGTAGGCCTCGATCGTGGTCACGAGATCGGTCTCGTACTGCTCGTCGTAGGCCGACAGCGGCGCCACCGTCTCGGCGTAGAAGCGCTCGAGCTCGCCCGGGTCCTCGCTCATCGCCGGCAACAGCAGCCGGTAGGAGCCGGTGTCCTCGAACGCAAGCACGTCGAGCCCGTCGGCCTCGGCGACGTTGGCTGCCAGCAGCGCCTCCTGCCCGGCCCGGTAGAGGTCGACGGGGTCGGCCGCCCAGCGGCTCGACGAGATCGTCAGGTGAAACCCCGGTAGCGAGGCGGCCAGCTCGCGCGAGAGCGCCTTCGTCGCCCGTTCCACCTGCGCGGCCTCCTCAGCGGGCACGATCGCGCTCACCTCGGCGCGGTCGCCGAGCTCGCCCAGGCGCGCGATCGCGCCCGAGCTCGCCGCCCGTAGCGCCCGCAGCGAGACCACCAGTACCCGCGCCCGCCAATCGCCCGTCTGCGCCGAGCGCGGCGCCGCGCGGGCGAAGATCACCCCGGCCCCGCCGTCGACCGAGCTGCCGAGCTCGCTCGCCCGGGCGACGATGTCGCCGCGGTCGGTCACCTTGCGCGCGAGCACGGCGCCGACGAACTCGCCGGCGGCCTCGTCGCTCGCCCACTCGGGCGCCCGCGAGCGCTCGAGCTCGAGCGCCAGCAGGGTCGAGACCATCCGCATCAGCCCCGCGGCGGGCTCGCCACCGCGGCGGCGATAGCGAAGCTCGCCGACGACGGCGTCGGCCACCCGCAGCTCGAGCGTGCCCACGTCCCCCTCGCCGGCGAGCAGCTTGCTCTCCTCCGCCGACGACGAGGCGGCGACCGCGAGCACCGCGCTCGAGCGGTCGATCAGCGCCACGCTGGCGCCCAGCGCCGCGCCCGCCGCGCGAGCGACCGCGGGCAGCCCGGCGCCCGACTCGATCGCCTCCGAGAGCGTGTCGAGAGCACCCTGATCACCCCCTTTTGCAGGGGTTTTGCGTGTCTGAGACTGCGGCGCCACGCGCAGATTCTAGGGCCGGCCAGGCGCGACCGAGCCCGATCAGCCGAAGAGGCCGGTGATCTCGTCCCAGTAGTAGACGATCCCGATTCCGATCGCGATCCCGATCGCCAGCAGCGCGACCAGGACGAAGACCGAGACCAGCACCGCGGTCAGCTTCTCCCAGGTGCGACCGAAGGAGCCGATCGCGGGCGCAAGGATCAGCACCCCGAAGGCGAGCAGGCTGATCAGGCCCGCGGCGCCGAAGAGGATGTACTCGGTTCCAATCTTCGCGACAACCGGCATCACTGTGGCGGTTGATTCTGCCGTAACGCCCGCAGATGGGTGACGACGATCGCGATTGCCGCGCATCCCGCGAACGCGGTGACGCCGAGCGCCCAGCCGCCGCTGACGTCGCTGAGGTAGTGCACCCCGAGGTAGACGCGGCTGAGCCCGACGAGCGCGGTGAGCGCGATGCCGGTCGCGATGATCGCCGTCCCGTACCGCAAGCCAGGCCGCATGCGGACCGCGATCGTCAGCGCCAGCCAGGCGTAGAAGACCGAGTGCGCCGCGTGGCCACTCGGGTAGCTGGAGCCCTGAACACCGACCAGCCCTCCCGCCGGCCGCGGACGGTCGACGATCTCCTTGATCGCCGGCACCCCAACCAGGATCAAGACGACGCCGCCAACCAGGACGGCGAGCTCGGGCCAGCGCCCGCGCCAGGCGAGCACCCCTCCGGCGATCACTGCCAGCGGCACCAGGACCGCGGTCGAGCCCAGCGTCGTGACCGCCTTGGCCAAATCCGTGAGCCAGTCCGCGCGCATCGAATCGACGATGTCGATCGCCTCCGCGTCGCCCGGAGTCGGCCCGGCGTCGCCGGAGACGATCAGCGCGTAACCGATGAGCACGAACAGCGACACCGACAGCACCGCGATCACCGTCGTCAGCTCGAGGCCGAGCCCGCCCGGGGTGATCCGGTTCCAGGTGAACCGAAGCCAGGGCAGCAACCGCCTCAACCCGGGCGTCGACTCGATCCGCTCGGCGAGCTTGCGCCGGTTCTGAGGTTCACGCAGGTAGCGGGAGATCACGAACGTGCCCACGATCACCGCGACCAGCACACCGAACACCAGCACGCCGGTGCCGGCGATCTGCGTCGCCTTGTCGAGGCTGTTGGCGAGCAGGTAGCCGAGCAGCGCGAACGCCGCCGCCCAGAGCCCGGTGCCGAGCACGCTGTAGGGGACGAACGCCCGGTACTGCATCCCCGAGCTGCCGGCGATGAACGGCGCCAGCGCGCGGACCAGGCCGATGAAGCGCCCGATCAGGATCGTCTTGCCGCCGTGGCGGTCGAAGAAGCGCTCGACCTGCTCGAAGCGGCTCTCCGTGATCAGCACCTTGGAGCCGTGCTTGATCACGAACTCGCGCCCCAGCCGCCGGCCGATGAAGAAGCTCGTCGTGTCGCCGGCCCAGGCGCAGAACCAGACGATCGCGATCGTGATCACGATCGAGGTCTCGCCCTGGCCGGCGACCGCGCCGCCGAGGATGACCGCGGTCTCGCCGGGGAAGACGAGGCCGACGAAGGCACCCGTCTCGAGGAAGGCGAGCGCTCCGACCAGCAGATAGGTCCAGCTCCCGAGCCAGTTCGAGAGGTCCTCGAGGATCTGCTCGATGTCGATGTCCGGTCCGAAGCGCCGGAAGGCGATGAAGCCGAGCACGATCACGGCGACGATCACCCCCAAGCGGACGCGATCGCGCTTCTCTCCCTCTAGTCGCACGGGTTGATTATGTGAGCCGTTGCGGCGCCGAGATGATCGCCGCCGCGTGGCGGGGCGGCAGCGCCGATGCGGCGGCGTCGGCGGCGGGCATGTCGCCGAACAGGCCGACCGCGGTCGGCCCCGACCCGGTGATCAGGCTATGCACGGCGCCGACCTCCTCCAGCGCCACCAGCGCCTCGGCGATCCGGGGCCGCAACGAGATCGCCGCCTGGGCGAGATCGTTGACGAGCAGGTCGGTGTACTCGAGCGGCGACGCCCCGCCACCGGCGGCGACCCGCAGCCGCTCGGCGAGCTCGGCGAGCTCGTCCTGCGGGCGTCCGATCCCGAGCGCGTCCGCCTCCGCGTAGACCTCGGCGGTGGAGAGCCCGTCGGAATCGGGAATCAGCACGGCGGCGAACTCGCCCGGAGCGGGCAGCCGCTCGATCACCTCGCCGGCGCCGGCAACAAGCGCCGGCGACGGCTCCAGCTGCGAGGGCACGTCGGCGCCGAGGCCGGCCGCGATCGCCGGCAGATCATCGAGCTCGCCGGCGGCCAGGCGCAGCACTGCGGCGGCATCGGCGCTGCCGCCGCCGAGGCCCGCGGCGACCGGAATCCGCTTATCGATCTGGATCCGCAGCGGCGGACGCTGCCAACCCCGGGCGCGCATCGCCTCGAGCGCAACGCCGACCAGGTTCGGCCCCTCGACGCCGTCGCAGACCACCTCGTCGGCCTCACCCTCGGCCTCGGTGACCTCGATCCGGTCGGCGAGCAGCAGCGGGCAGAACAGCGAGCGCAGCTCGTGCAGTCCGTCGGGCCGTGCGCCGCCGAGGTAGAGGCAGAGGTTGAGCTTGGCCGGCGCCCGCAGGATCACGCCGGCTCCTCGGCAAGCGCGGCGGCGAGCTCGGTGAACTGCGCCGGCGCCAGCTGCTCTGCGCGGGCGTCGCCCGGCAGGCCGAGCTGCTCCAGCGCCGCGCGGGCCGGTCCGCGGGCGCCCGTCCGCGCGTGCTCGAGCGAGCGCGCCAGCGACTTGCGCCGGTGCGCGAACCCGTCGCGCACCAACCGGGCAACCTCCGGCGAGGCGCCGGGGCCGATCCGCCGCAGGCCGATCAGCGCCGAGTCGACCCGCGGCCGCGGCGTGAACACGGCCCGGTCGACCGAACGCAGCAGCCGCACCTCGCAGGCGAGCTGGACCAGCACGCTCGGCCCGCCATAGGTCTTCGACCCGGGCGCCGCTCGCAGGCGGTCGGCGATCTCGCGCTGGACCATCAGCGTCCACGACTCGATCCGCCCGAGCTCGGCGATCGTCCGCAGGATCAGCGGCGTCGCGATCGCGTAGGGCAGGTTGGCGACCATCCGGTTGGGCTCGGGCTCGAGCGCGCCGAGGTCGAGGCGAAGCGCGTCGCCGAAATGAAGCTCGACGTTCGGGTGCTCGCCGGCGACGCGCTCGAGCTCGGGACGCAGCCGCTGATCGAGCTCGACCACGTGCACCCTCGCCACCCGCGGCGCCAGCTCCGCCGTCAGCGCCCCCTCCCCGCCACCGACCTCGAGCACCACGTCGTCGGGCTCGGGCTCCGCCTCGCGAACGATCGCCGCCAGCAGGTTGGTGTCGGCGAGGAAGTTCTGCCCTAGACGCACCGGCGATCTCCTCGGCTTCGCCTGCGGGGGTGCCGGGTCAGTCCCACGATGCCGTCACCAGCCGAACACGCGCGCCGCGTTCGCCTCCACGATCGTCTCGAGCTCGGCATAGGGAACCCCACGGGCCTCGGCGACCCCCTCCGCCGTCGCGACCACGTTCGCGGGCTGGTTCGGCTTCCCGCGCACCGGCTGCGGCGCGAGGAAGGGCGCGTCGGTCTCGACCAGCAGCAGGTCGTCGGGCACCTCGCGCGACGCCTCCCGCAGGGTCTCCGACTTCGGGTAGGTGAGGTTGCCGGCAAACGAGCAGTACCAGCCCCAGTCGGCCGCCTCGACTGCACGCTCAGGCGGAGCGGAGAAGCAGTGCAGGACCACCGTCACGCCGACCGCCTCGGCGCGCAGGATCTCGAACGTCTCCTCGAGCGCCTCGCCGTCGGTGGTCGCGCCGCCGTCGCGGACGTGGATCACCAGCGGCTTCGCGACCCGGCGCGCAATCTCGATCTGGGCGCGGAAGGCGTGGCGCTGGCGATCGCGCGGGGCGCGGTCGCGGTAATAGTCGAGCCCGGTCTCCCCCACCGCCGCCACCCGCGGGTGCCGGGCGAGCTCCTCGATCCGCGCCGCCGCGGCGTCGTCGAAGTCCGCGGTCCCGTTCGGATGGCGGCCGACGGCGGCGAACACGGCCTCGTTGGCCTCGGCGGCGGCGATCGCCTCCTCGCTCGCGACCTCATCGATGCCGACGTTGAGCATCCGCCTGACGCCCACCCGTGCCGCGTCGGCGATCAGCTCGGCGTCGGCGGGCTTGCAGAGGCCCAGGTGGCAGTGGCTGTCGATCATCGGGCGAGTCTCTCAGAGCGACGCTCAGAGGTCGCTACGACGGAAGCCGCGGACGGCGAGCGCGATCACGGCGACGGTGTAGAGAAACGCGAACGCGAACACGCCCGTGCCGGCCTCCTGGGCGCCGCCGAACGGACCGAGCTGGACGATCTCCGCCGTCACCCCGCGCTGATCGGATGTGAGCAGGTAGAGGCCGTGCTGGTAGAGGGCCTCGAAGGGGACGGCGTAGCTGGAGATCTCCGAGATCCGCTCGAGCGTTTGCGAGTTGATCGCGTCACCGATCTGACCCAGCAGGCCGGCGACCAGCCCGGCGCCGAAGACCATGAACACGGTGATCCCCTGCGCGGTCGAGGTCATGTAGACCGACACGAGAACCGAGACGGCGGCGATCACCGTGACCGCGAGCGACAACATCAGGCCCGGCTGCAGCACATGGTCGGGCGTCCAATCCCCGAAGCCGACGGTGATCACGAGCGCGACGGTGTAGACGATCGCGACGTAGATCGCGGCGGCGATCGCGGCCCCCGCCCAGCGCGCGACCAGCATCGTGCCGCGGCCCAGCGGCCGCACCACCAGTGGCTGGAGCAGCCCCCGCTCGGCGTCGCCGCGGACGACGCCGATGGTGAGGAAGATCGCCAGCACGGCGCCGAGGAACAGGGTGGCGAACATCGCCAGCCCGAACAGGGTCGAGCCGACCAACTCCTGCTCGTCGACGAGCACGCTCCCGGTCAATCCCTGGTTTTCGGTCTCGTTGAACGCGAACGCCACGCCAAGGCCGTAGAGCACCAGGAAGACCAGTGTGAGCACGCCGACGACCGCGAACACCCGCCGGCGCAGGCTCTCGGCGAAGGCGAAGCCGACGATCGTACGCACCGCCTCCAGGGTCCCGGGCCCACCGTTCATCCTGGCTCCTCCCCGACCGCCTCGAGGTATGTGTCCTCGAGCGTGCTCGCCAGCACCCGGACCCCGTAGATGCGCTCGCCGGCGGCGACCAGCCCGGCGACGATCTCCGGCACCTGATCCCGTCCGGCGCCCTCGTATGAGCGCACGCCGGAATCCATCTCCACCTCGACCCCGCGCGGGCGGGCGAGCTCGGCGGGCGTCCCCCGCTCGACGATCTCGCCCTCGACCAGGATCGCGACCCGATCGCAGACCAGCTCGACCTCGCCGAGCAGATGCGAGCTGAGCAGCACGGCGACGCCGCGCGAGCGGACCTCGTCGAGCAGCCTGCGGACCACCCGGCGCCCGGCCGGGTCGAGCGCACTCGTGGGCTCGTCCAGCAACAGCAGACGCGGGCTACCGACCAGCGCCTGGGCGATCCCGAGCCGCTGCTGCATCCCCTTCGACATCGCCGCGACGCGGGTCCGCGCCGCGTCGGCGAGACCGACCAGCTCGAGCAGCTCAGCGCGCTCGCCGGCGCCACCGCCCGAGCCGCTGAGCCGCTGATGCAGGCGCAGGAGCTCGTCCGCGGTCGCCCAGCCCGGAAAACGGAACAGCTCGGCGAGATAGCCGACCGCGCGCCGGGCTTCGCGGCTGCCCGCCGGATGGCCGGCGACCGAGGCGGCGCCGGCGCTCGGATGGACGAGCCCGCAGGCGATCTTCGCCAAGGTCGACTTGCCGGCGCCGTTGGGCCCCAGCAGCGCGACCACCTCGCCGTCGGCGACTTGGAGCGAAACCTGTCGCAGCGCCTCGGTCGAGCCGTAGCGCTTGCTCAGCGCCTGGGCGACGAAAGCCTCAGCCATCGCGGGCCGTCAGCCGACCGGCTCCGGCGGCGCCCCGCCGACCGTCAGCGGGCTGCCTTCGAGCGGGGCGCCGTAGGTCCAGGGCGGCGGGCCGATGTCCCTGCTGATGTCGAGCTGCACGTACCAGCGCGGGCCGTCCTCGGTCGCGATCAGGTCCATGTAGCGGATCTCGCCGAGGCCGATCGGCGGCCCGCCGCGCTCGCTGTCGATCGTGTGGATGAGGGCGACCGGCACCTCCGCGGGCACGTCGGAGGGCTGGAACAGCCCCTCCCCAGCCCCCGCCTCCGTCTCCAGCGTCCCGGGCTCGAGGTGGAGGCTGGCGATCCCCTCGCCCGCCGCGAGCTGTTCGTCGAGTTGGTCGAGCGCGGCCTGGAAGTTCGGCCCGCGGTAGAGCGAGTCGGGGGCGTCGCCGGCGACCGCAGCGGCCGAGTTCACACCCGGCTCCACCGAGGCGTCGGGGAGGTCGGGTGAGATCGCCTGCATCGCGATCCAGCCGAGATACAGACCGAGCGCGATCGCCACCGCGTGGACGACGACCGCGATCGGGCTGAAGCCCCTGTCCTCGGTCGCCATCAGTCCTCCTCCTCCTTGAGGATCTTCGCCTTCAGGGTGTCGAACTCCGACCTGGTGAGCGACCCCTCGTTGCGCAGGCGCGCGAGTCGCTCCAGCTGCGCGGTCGCGTCCGGGCTGGCGAACGGCGTCGCCGCGGTCGCGAACTTGGCGACCGCCGGCGAACCGACCAGCGGCATCTTGCGCTTTCGCCCGTCCCCCAGCTTGAGCGTCAACAGTCCGCCGATCCCGAAGATCAGTCCCATGAAGCCGACGATCAGCCCACCCAGCTCTCCGCCCGGGCCCGGGTTCGCCTCCGGCCCCCACACGGCGAGGAAGCAGCCCGCCGCCAGCGCCCAGAAGAGCCCGGTCCAAAACCAGACGATGACGCCCGCGTTCTGCGGCGGCGGCCCGTCCGGCGGCTTGCCCCGGGAGAGGTAGATGCCCGCGGCGACGAACAGGAGCAGGATCCCGCCGAAGAGGGCGAAGAACACCGCCTCGGTCCCGTCCGGGCACTCGCGTGCGACCTCGTACGGGCCGCCGCTCGCACAGGTCCCGATCGAGAGCATCTGGAAGATCCCGTAGCCGACCACGACCCAGCAGAACGCGAACAGGGTCATCGCCAGGAAGGTTCGGATCACGTACTTCATCGCCGCCGCCGAACGCTAATCGAGCTTCGGGAACAGGGGATCGATCCGCTCGATCCGGGCGCCACCTCGCCGAGCGCCGAAGGCGTCGAGCTCGCGGTTGCCCTCCGCCAGCGCCTCCAACGCCTTGCCGCTGGTCTCTGGCATGTACGGATGCAGCAACAGGGCGAGCACCCGGATGCCCTCGGCGAGGTTGTAGAGCACGGTGTCGAGGCGCTCGGCCTGGCCCTCGTCCTTGGCCAGCTCCCACGGCTTCGTCTCCTCGACGTAGCGGTTCAGCCGCCGCACCCGCGACCAGATCGCCTCCAGGGCCTGGGTGAGCTCGAACCGGTCGAGCAGCTCCCGTACCACCCCGTCGATGCCCTCGAGCGCGTCGTCGCCCTCGCACAGCGCCGGGTCCTCGACCGCCTCGGGCACGATCCCGTCGCGGTAGCGCTCGATCATCGCCAGGGTGCGCGAGGCGAGGTTGCCCCAGTCGTTGGCGAGCTCGGACTCATACCGGGCCTCGAACCCGGCCGCCGAGACGCTGCCGTCGTGGCCGAAGGAGACCTCGCGCATGCAGTAGAAGCGCAACGCGTCGGAGCCGAAGCGGTCGATCACCTCGTTCGGGTCGAGCACGTTGCCGAGCGATTTCGACATCTTCTTCTCCCCCATCAGCAGGTAGCCGTGGACGTACACCTGCTGCGGCGGCTCGAGCCCGGCGGCGAGCAGGAACGCAGGCCAGAAGACGGTGTGGAACTTGAGGATGTCCTTGCCGATCACGTGCAGGTTGGCGGGCCAGAAGCGATCGGTGAGGTCCTCGCCCTCGCGGGCGTAGGAGAGCGCCGTGTAGTAGTTGAGCAAGGCGTCGAACCAGACGTAGACGACCTGCTCGTGATCCCACGGCAGCGGCGCCCCCCAGGAGAGCTTCGGCCGCGAGAGCGAGACGTCCTGGAGCCCCCCCTCGATGAACGAGAGCGCCTCGTTGTAGCGAAAGCCGGGGAGGACGAAGTCGCGACGATCGGCGTACAGGCGCTTGAGCTCGTCCTCGAACGCGCTCAGGCGGAAGAACCAGTTCTCCTGGCTCTCGCGCTGGAGCGGGATCTCGTGGATCAGGCAGGTGTTGTCGGGGCCGATCTCGGCCTCGGTCTTGAAGTCGGCGCAGCGCGGGCAGTACCAGCCCTCGTACAGCCCCTCGTAGACGTGTCCGTTGTCGTGCACACGCTGGACGACCTCCTGCACCTTGGCGATGTGCTCGGGATCGGTGGTGCGGATGAAGAAGTCGTTGGAGGCGTCGAAGCGCTCGACCAGCTCGCGGAAGCGGGGCGCGTTCTTGTCGACCAGCTCCTGCGGGCTCAGCCCCTGCGCCTCGGCGGCCTGGGCGACCGGCTCGCCGTGTTCGTCGGTGCCGGTGAGAAAGAAGACGTCGTCGCCGCGCTGGCGATGGTGGCGGGCGAGCACGTCGGCGGCGATCGTCGAGTACGCGTGCCCGAGGTGGGGCTCGGCGTTGACGTAGTAGATCGGCGTGGTGACGTAGAAGCTCATCGGCGGATGAGCTTATTCGGCGCCCCGTGCTCCCAGCGGGTGTACGGTTTTCTCCATCAGCGCTACCACGAGGGAAATCGAGTCTGAGTCGGCGATCGCCACGCGCGTCGCCGAGCTCCGTGAGCTCGCGACCACCGACCCCGCCACCGCGCAGGAGGCGGCCTGGGGCTGGTTCAAGGAGCTCGGCAAGCGCCGCGACGAAGCGAAGCTCGGTGAGCTCTACAAGCTCGGCGATCCGCCGCTCGAGCTCGACGGGCCGACCGAGGGCATCCTCGTCGTGCCGCTGATCCAGGGTCTCGTCGACCGCTTCGCGACCACCGTCACCGGCGGCTGGATGCCGTGGATGGGAAAGAGCTTCGACTCAGCCGCCGGCAGCGGCTACAACCGCCTGGCGCCGAGCGCCCGCTGGCCGGCGAAGCTGATCTGGCCGCTCTACCAGACGACCGCCGACGAGAATGCCCGCGCGGCCTTCGACTTCGAGACCGCGATCGAGCCCGGCAAGGCCGATCCCGACGTCCAGGTGCTGAAGATCGACTACGGCCCGGTCGAGTCCAACCCGCGCCTGCTGATCCGCCAGATCCGCGACGAGCTGGTTCAGATCGTGCCCAACACCTACCTCGGCAAGATCCTCTGGCGCTCCGGCGACGGCGAGAAGGCGACCTACAGCTGCATCGGCTACTTCGCCCTGCGCCAGCCCGCCGGCTGAAAGCCGGCCAGGGGGATGGGCTCGAACCTGAAGTCGGCCGCGTTCCAGCAGCTGACCAAGCTGCACGTGGCGACCTTCCGGCTCACCGGCGGCCGAATCGCCGGCGACATCCGCGGCGCCCGGGTGTTGCTTCTGCACCATCGCGGCCGCAAGTCGGGCGCCGAGCGCGTCAGCCCGCTGCTCTACCTGCCCGACGGCGAGCGAATCGTCGTCATCGCCTCCAAGGGCGGCTCGCACACCCACCCGGCCTGGTATCTGAACCTGCGCGAGATGAAGGAAACCGAGGTCGAGCTGCGCGGCGGGCGCCGCCGGGTCTCGGTACGCGTCGCCGACGCCGAGGAGCGGGCCGAGCTCTGGCCGCGGGTGGTCGAGATCTGGTCCGACTACGCCGCCTACCAGGAGCGCACCGAGCGCGAGATCCCGCTGGTGATCCTGGAGCCGGTCGAGTAGGGCTGCCGCCCTACAGCAGCGAGTCCTGGCCCTTCGCCGTGGCGCCACGACGCCGGGGCACGCCCGCGGCCTCGGCGAGCGCCGCCTCGACGTCGGCGAGGATCGCGCGCTCGGAGCGCGAGGCGACCAGCGGCTCGGCGAGCCCGTCGACGTGGACGTAGGTGCGGCGGCCATCGCCGCGCTCGTCGGCGCCGAGCGGGACGAGGGCGAAGACGCGGTCGGCGCGCACGTAGCGGCCGTAGCCGAGCGAGATCAGCTTCGGATCGCGCTTGGTTGCCATCGACGCAGCTTATGCCTCAGTCGGCCGGCGGCGGGTCGAGCTTGTTGAGCTTCTTCTTCGCCTGGTCGCTGCAGTCCGGCGGGAACACCGGCACCCCCTTGACCCCGACGTTGGCCTCGCGGCTGGCGATCACGATCCCGAGCTCGTCGCGGTCGGCGGCCGCCTCGACCTCGTCGGAGTCGTTGAGCAGCTTGCCCTCGACCTCGCAGAACGGCTCGCCGTCGAGGATGTAGCCGTTGCCGCTCTCGCTCAGGTTGAGCTTCTCGATGATCTCCTTGTCGGTGTAGCTGATCGGGTCGCCACCGCAACCGGCGCCGATCGCAAGCACCGCCACCGCCGCGAGCATGCCCGGAATCCATTCCCGCCCCTTCATTGAGGGGCAACCTATAGAAAAGAGCGGCCCTACTTGCGCTTCTTCTGTTTGCAGGGCTGCTGGTCGGTTGCCGATGCGTCCGGCGTCCCGTCCCTGAAGCTGAAGGTCGCCGTGTAGTCGATCTTCTTGTTCTTGCACCTCGCCTGGACGTAGTTCTTGGCCTGCACCGTGGTGCTGAACTCCGAGCTCGATCCGGCCCCGCCGGCGATCGGCGGAACCTCGATCGTCAGCTCTTGCCCGTGCAGCTCACCGAGGAGCAGCGTCGTCGTCCCCAGGGCCGTGACGCGGGAGTGCAGCACGATCCCGTTGAGGTCGGAGCGGTTGAACCCGGTGACCACGGCCGGGAAGTCCTGACGCGTGCCGCCGACGCCGAACGGCAGGTTGGCCACCGCGCTGCCGGTCCCGACCTTGGCCGGCCCGCAGGCCGCGAGCGCTTCCTCGGTCGTCGTCCCTGCGATCTGCGCCGGGTCGCAACCCGGGACGGCCTCGTGGTCGAACCTGATGTCCGTGTCGTAGAGGATCACGGCCTGAGCCGGCTTCGGCGGCAGGCCCGCCGGGTTGGCCTGATCGATCGTCGTCGTGCTGACCGTGATCGACGTCGGCTTGTACTTCTTCTTGTCGAACTTCGGCTTCTCCTTGCCGCCGACCACGCCATCCACGGTGACGACGGCGGTCGCCGCCCAGGCGCTGGCGCAGAACGCGACCGCGGCGACGGCGGCGAGGACGCCGGCGACGCAAGCTTGCTTTCGCATCAACTTCTCCTCCTGTCGGACCTTCCCTGACCCGGGCATCTCACCATAGAAAAGGGCGGCCCGGAGGCCGCCCTTTTCAAACGCTTACAGAGGAAGGCGAACTACTTCTTCTTCTTCTTCTGCTTGCAGGCCTGCTCGTCGGTGGCGGTCGCCGTCGGCGTGCCGTCACCGAAGGTGAACTGACCCTCGTAGTTGATCAACTTGTCCTTGCAGCGGCCGTTGATGTAGTCCTTGGCCTGGACATCGGTGTTGAACTGGGCGATCGCACCCACACCGCCACCGAGCGGCGGGATGACGACGTTGAGGACAACGCCCGACAGGCTTCCGACCAGCGTGGTCGTGGTGCCCAGCGAGTCGACCCGCGAGTGCAGCAGGATGCCCGGGGTATCACCGTTGTTGAACGCGGTGACCGTGACCGGGAAGTCCTGACGCGCTCCGCCAACGCCGAACGGCAGCGAAGCCGTGGCCGTACCGGCGCCGACGACCGAGTCGGGACAGGCAGCCTTGGCCGCATCCGTCGTCGTACCGGCGATCTGCGTGTTGGTGCAGCCCGGGACGGCGGCCGGGTTGAACTTCACGTCCTTCTTGTCGAAGGTGATCCTCGCGTTGGTCGCCTTCGGCGGCATCCCCGCGGGGTTGGCCTCGTCAGCGGTCGTCGTCTCGACGAACACCGAGGTCGGCTTGAACTTCTTCTTGTCGTACTTGGGCTTTTCCTTGCCGCCGAGCTGACCATCAATGGTCTGAATCGCCGCCACGGCACCGAATGCCGTGCTCGGGACGATCACACAGGTGGCGAGGACAAAGGCCCCAATCAAAAAGCGCTTCGTGCGCATCAATCCTCCTTCTGTACACATATCTACGCGCAACAGCACGGAGCCTTCCTCCGCGCCTCCCTACAAACACACGCGCCCATCCGAGGTTGCGGTGAAACTCTCAGAGTCCTCTCCTCCGCACGGTGGACGGGCCTGAGCTTATCCGGTTCGCGGCTACGGAAGGTCGCGAACGTGCAGGTAATCGCTGAATTCCTCGAACGCGCCGCCGATCGAAGCCTGAGCCGCCTGCTTGTTGCAGGGTGGCTTCGGCACATCGTTCGACTGCGTCTGGTCGATGAAGGCGAACTTGCGAATCCGGTCGAGCAGGTCCTGGGCAGCGGCGACGTCGCCGTCGGTGTGCGAGTTGAAGTCCGGGTTCGAGGCGGCGCTCAGATCGAGGATCGAGTTGATCCCGCTGGTGCACTGCGCGGTCTCGAACGACCCGAGGCCGCTCGGCAGCTGCTTGTAGCCCTTCGGCTTGATGTAGGGGTTCGTCCGGTTGGAGGCGAGCCGGTTCGGATAGGCGGAGAGCATCTCGGGGCTGAACGGAGCCATCGTGCGCAGGTACTCGAAGGCGCCGGTGCCCTCGTTGTTGACCGCGTTGGTCGCCGCGGCGACGTTGCCGAGGAAGCCGGTGATCTCGTGGCGGTACTGGTTGACGACGGTGAGGATCGGGGTGAGCTCGTCGAGGAACGAGGGCAGGCGGGTGAGCAGCGGCGGCAGGTCGTTGTCGAGCAGCCTGCGCAGCGCCGGGAAGCCCTTCGGCGCGGCGTTGATCGCCGCTCGCAGGCCGGGGTAGAAGCCCTGCAGCTCGGTCGCCAGCTTCGCCGTCGAGGTCAGGGTCGGGCCGAGCTGGCGCACCGAGGGGCGCAGCTGGGTGATCACCGGGTTGGCCAGGAGGGCGAAGTCGTCGAGCGCGGTTAGCGTCTCCCGCGACTCGCGCAGGAAGGTCGGCAGGACTACGAACAGGTCCTTCAGGTCCTCGTTTCGCTGAGCCGTGGTCGAGAACACCGCCTGCGTGTTGCGGATCAGGCCGGAGAGCTGGCCCTGGCGCTCGGAGAGGGCGCCGAAGACCTCGGCCCCGCCGGAGACGAGGCCGGTGACCGCCTGCTCCTGGCTGTCGAGGATCCGCAGCGCCTTGTCGGCCTCGGCCGCGAACGAATCGAGCGAGCCGAGCGCGATCGAGAGGTCCTCGCCGCGACCGCGCAAAGCCCCGGCGGCGCCCTGCATCCATTGGCTGAACGCGGCCCGGGTGCGAGTGTCGAAGGTGC
Organism: uncultured Solirubrobacterales bacterium; assembly: GCA_963767475.1. Taxonomy (GTDB): domain Bacteria; phylum Actinomycetota; class Thermoleophilia; order Solirubrobacterales; family 70-9; genus WHSW01. Next base: position 1,738,747 of record CAVYEI010000002.1, on the reverse strand, counting down.
GGAAGATCTCGTCGAGCTGCACCGACTGCGCCACCTGCGCCCGCGGCAGGTCGCCGCCCTCGGGCAGCGGCTCGGCCTCGTTCGAGCCGGGCGTGAGCTCGACGTAGGTCTCGCCGAGCAGGGTCTTCTGGCGCAGCGTCGCCCGGGTGTCGGTGGGAATCGGGGCGTAGGGCGCCTGCAGCTCGATCGTCGCCACGGCGTCGTTCTCGGGGCCGAGCTCGATCGTCTTCACCTTGCCGACCGAGACCCCGGAGATCCGCACGTCGGACTCCTGCGCGAGCTGGGTCGCCTCGTCGAAGGGGACGTCGAAGCGATAGCCCTGAGGCGCCAGCGGGATCGGGCCGCCGAAGGCGATCCACAGGAACAGCGCCAGGGCGAAGCAGGAGAGCGCGAAGCCCGCGGCGATCAGGATCCTGGTGATTGTCGGTGGGCGTGTCTCCATCGATTCCTAGGGCGTCGCTCCGGGTAGCGGCGGGCAGACCCGCGGGTCGGCGGAGCTGGGGACGTTGGTCAGCTGCTGCAGGGTGCGCAGGAACGGGCGTGGGGCGGCGACGCCCTCGGCGAGGCCGGCCGTGTTGCAGCCGAACATCACCACCGTGCGCAGCAACGGCCCCATCGCATCCTGGCTGTAGAAGAGCGAGTTGATGTTGTGGTTGAGCCAGGAGACCCAGAACATGTAGCCCTCCTCGGCCGAGCCGGGCGGGTTGTAGGCGAGCGCGTTGGCGAGCGTGTCGAGCTCGGTGAAGGTGCCGCGAAGGCCCTTGGTCGTGGTCGCCAGGGGCTGTGCGGCCTGCTTCAGATGGCGGACCGGGGTCTGGGCCGCGCGGGCGAAGGGGCGGATCTCGTTCTGGAGCACCGGGGTGGTGTTCTCGAACAGCGGCCGCACCGAGCGCAGCGCCGGCCCCAGCGCCCGTGCCGACGGGATCAGCGCGGTCGAGGCCGGGCCGAGCACGTTGGCGAACTGCTCGCCGCTCTCCAGCGCAGTGCGCGTCTCGGTCAGCGTGCTCGGTAGCTCCTGCAGCGATTCGCGGATCGCCGCCTCCTGGTTGGCGAACGCGCCCAGGGCGGAGCTCGAGGAGTCGACGAACTCCGCCAGGCGCGTGTCGTTGGCGCTGAGCTCCTCGCTGACCAGCTTGAAGGTGGTGATCGCGCGCCTGATGTTGTCGCGGCGGACGGCGAGCGCCTCGCCGATCCGGGCGAGGTCGCGCGAGAGCGGCTCGAAGCGCCTGAACACCGCCGAGAGCTTCTTGCCGTTGCCGCCGAGGCCCTCGCCGGCGCCCTGGAGCAGCAGCTGCAGGTAGGCGCGCGTGTCGCCGTCGAGGGTGGCGAGGATCTGATCCGGCTGCACGTTGGGCTCCGTCTGGGAGAGCGGGATCGTCGCCCCCTCCTCCAGCGGCTCGCCCTCGTGGCCCGCGTCGATATCGAGCGTCATGTCCTGGAGCCCGGTACGCGGGCGCAGGAGCACGGTCGAGTCGTCGCGCAGGATCGGTGCGTACTGCTCCTCGATCAGCATCGTCACCACCGCGACGCCGTCCTTGAGCTCGACGGCGGAGATGTCGCCGACCGTGACCCCGGCGATGGTCACGGTCTGGCCCTGCCCCGGGGTGACCGCCTGGGCGGTTGAGAGCTCGGCCTTGAGCTCGAAGCGGTCGTCGCCGAGGATCGGAATCCAGGACGGGTAGGGCTGCTGCTGCTGGGAGAGGATGTAGCCGGCGACGAACAGCCCGAAGACCAGCAGCCCGCCGATGGCGATGAAGTCACGCAGGTGATCTCGGATTGCTTTTTTCATGGCACAGCTGCCGGAGCGGGCGGGCCGACGTCGCCGGGCAGGCCGACGCCGCCGGTGCCGTTGACATCGGGTAGCGGATTGGAGGTGCAGGCGACGTCGGGCCGGTAGGGCGGCACGGCGGAGGTGAAGGTCGGCCGGGTGCCCACCGGGTCGGCCTGGGTGTTGCCGAAGATGACGTCGTTGCGGAAGCCACCGGGCGGGTACGGCCATGCTCGAGAGCACCGAGCCGCCGCCGGTGTTGACCCGCAGGTAGGTGCCGTTGCCGTCGAAGCCCTGGCCGATCCCGGCCTGGTTGACGAGCGCCGAGAGGAACTGCTGGTAGTTGGTGAGCCCGCTGGGGAAGCCCGGCGAGCCCTGGCCGAACGGATAGGCACCGCCGTTGTCGTCGATGACGATGTCGCCGACCGGGACCAGGTTGCGGGAGACGCAGCGGCTGAACGAGCCGCTCTCCGTGAACAGCTGCTTGGAGGCGACCGCCGCCTCGGCCAGCGGCGGCGTCGACGTCTTCAGCAGCTTCGCCAGCCCGCCGAGCTCCGACTGCGCCAGCAGCGGCTTCGCCTGCGCCAGCCACGGGTTGCCGGCCTCGATCGTCGCCGGCAGCTCGGCGATGCTCGGGGTCAGCGTCGATCGCCAGGGCGCGGAACGGCGGCAGCGCGTCGGAGAGGGCCGCGAGCGAGGGCTGCGCCTCCTCGACCGTCGGCGCGAGCTCGGCGATCGTCGGCTCAGGTTCGTCGACTCGGCGGCCAGCGCGCCGGTGAAGATGTTGAAGTTGGTGATCAGGTCCTTGAGCTGGGTCTCGTGGCCCTGGAGCTTGCCGAACAGCACCTTCTGCGCCCGGATCAGCGCCGAGAGGTCGTGCGGCCCCTCGCCGAGCAGCGCCTCGTTGACGATCGCCGTGTCGCGGCCGGCGGGCCCGCCGTAGACGAGCGACTTGTTCAGGGCCTCGGCGCCCGTCTTCCCGGCGACGTCGGGGTCCTGGCCGATGTCGTCGGCCGCCGTCGGCTCGTACATGAGCGCGGTGCCGAAGCCCGAGAGCGCCTTCTGCAGGCCCTTGCGTGCCGGCGCCTGCAGCGCGGTCAGCACCTCGTCGATCTGGACCGCGGTCGCGGTCTGCGTGATCGGGATCGTGTCGCCGTCGTCGAGCACCGGGGCGCTCGGGCTGCCCGGGTCGAGGTCGAGGAAGAAGTTGCCCTCGAGGAAGAGCCGCGGGCGGATCTCGATCGTCGCGTCGGAGTGGATCGGCTGGCCCTGCTCGTCGACGCTGAAGGTGACGAGCACCGCGTCGCCCTCGCGCTCGACCCCGGTCACCTTGCCGACGTTGACGCCGGCGATCCGCACCGGCGAGGTCGCGCGCAGGGTCGCCGCGTTCTCGAACTGGGCGTTGAGGGTGAAGCCCTCGCCGGTGAACGGGAGCTTCTTCGCGAACGCCATGTAGACGCCGAAGGCGATCAGCACGGAGACGATCAGGCCGAGACCCAGCCCGGAGGCCCGGTGTAGTGGCGGCCGTAGATCCTCGGGTCGGGCACGGGCGCGTTCGGGTTGCGCTTCTTCACCGGCTGGCCGCTCTTGCGTTGAAACAGGGACATCAGGGCGTCGTCTCGGTTTCTGCCGGCGTCAGGTCCTGGTTCTTGGTGTTCGTGCCCTGGTTGCCGGGCAGGTTGCCGAACACGACCTTGCCCGCCTTGTAGGGCTCGTTGCCGGCCTCGCACTCGAACGTCTGCCCGGGCGCGGCGGTGTTCGGGTAGGGGTTGGAGTGGAGGAAGTTCTTGTCGTCGGAGCCGGTGCCGCCGTTGGCGATCCCCGACGACGGGCCGCCCTCTGAGTTCGGGCCCTTGGGAATGTCGAAGACGATGAACCGCTGCCAGGCGCCGAGCTCGTTGCCGCCGGTGAACACGCCGTTGAAGTTGCCGGCGAGGATGCCGAGGTAGTTGCAGACCGTCTGCGACGGGGCGATGAACTCGATCGCCGGGCCGAGCTGGTCGGTGGCCAGCGTCGCCGCCGTGATCCCGGCGCGGGCGGGCGCGTTGTTGGTCAGCCGCAGCAGCGACTCGAAGGTCGGCGCCAGCTGCTTGTTGAGCTGATCGGACTTCGCCAGCACCGGCGTCCCGGCCTCGAGCGAGGCGGCGATCGTCGGCGAGGTCTGGCGCAGGGCGACGGCGGCCGGCTCGAGGTCGTTGAAGAGCCCGGTCGAGTTGACGAGCAGCTCGCGGATCTCGGGCAGGGTCTCGATCGACAGCTGCTCGGTCGGCGGGCCCTCGGAGATCGAATCCTGGATGAACGGGCGGGCGACCTCGGCGAGGGCGGTGAAGGTGGTGTCGAGGGAGCCGAACATCTGTGCCTGGATCTCGGCCACCGGCGCGACCTCGGCCGCGGTGGCGCCGAGCGCGTTGATGAACCCGGCGAGGTTGGTCTCCGGCGAGGAGAGATTGCGCATCACCGGCTCCAGCACCTCGAGCACGCCGGGCAGGCGACCGAGGGCGGCGTTCAGCTGCGGCCCGCGGCCGGCGAGCGCGTTGCCGAACTCGACCAGGTTCTCCTGGGCGGCGGCCCGGGTCTCGGCGTCGAACATGCTGAGCACCGTGTCGAGCTCGACCGGCTCCGGAACGGCGGAGGCGAGCGGCATCACGGCGCCCTCGGCGAAGCCCTCGTCGGAGCTGCCCATGTTGATCTCCAGGTACTTGAGCCCGAGCGCCGAGCGCGAGCGCACGATCACGGTCGAGTCGACCGGGATCGGGTCGACGTCGCGGTCGAGCTTCAGGTCGAGACGGGCGCTGAGATCGCCGTTCTCGTTCTGCTGTGGCTCGATCGCCTCGACCGCGCCAACGCGCACGCCGCCGACCCGCACCTCGTTGCCCGGGACCAGCGTGTCGGCGTTCTGGACCTGGACCGAGATCCGGTAAGTGGGTACGAAGGGCAGGCCGCTGTTGGCGTTGTAGGCGAGGAAGACGGCGAGGATGACGACCATCACCGTCAGCGCGCCGACCATCGTCGGACTCGCGGTCAGCCCTCCTCCGCGGCCCCTCATCGCCTCTTCCCCCTCTGGCGCTCGCGGCTGTCGCTGCCGATCAGGAAGTCGAGCAGCTTGCGGGCGTCGCGAATCTGGGCGCGGCCGCTGCTGGTCGGCGTGATGCCGACGCCCGGGCTGCCATCGGCCGGCGGCTCGGTGGGCGTGGTCGGCGTCCCCGGCTCGGTCTCCAGCGGCGGGATCAGCTCATCATCATCGGGGCTGGCGTCGGGCGCCGACGGCTGCGGCGAGGCCGGCCCGGGCTCCGACTCGACCGAGCCCTGCTGCTGCTCCTCCTGATCGCGATCGGCGCCCTCGTCGCGAGCACCGTTTCGATCCTGCTTGCGGCCCTTGTCGGACTTCGCCTCCTCGGTGACGATCGGCTCCTTGAAGTTGGCGACGCAGTCGATCAGCAGGGTCGTCGTCTCGTAGTCGTTGCAGTTGGTGATCAGCAGGAAGGCGCGGATGAAGTGGCCGAGGTCGTCGAAGCCGTTGGAGGCGCCGACGGCCCGGTAGACGAACCGGAGCAGGTTCTTGTAGCCGCCGTGCTGATTGGTCGAGCGCAGGAACTTGGACAGACCCTGGGCGGCCGGGGCGGCCGACTTCGAGAGCTTGCGCACCTGCTTGATCAGCGGATCGGACTTGACCAGCGGCGCCTGGCTGGCCGCCGAGGCCTCGCCGAGCGAGTCGAGCGCGATCTCGGCCGAGTTCGCGAACGGCCCCAGCGCCTTCGTCGCCCTGGTCGCCGAGGGCGCCGCCGCCTCCAGCGCGGTGAAGGTCGGGATCCCGGCGTCGGAGAGCTTCGTCAGCTCGGTCATCGTCGAGCGCAGCTCGCGCAGCGTCTCCGGCAGCAGGGCGAAGTTCTGCTCCAGGTCGGCGCCGCGTTCGGCGGTCGCCTCGGCGGTCACCGCGGCGCTGTTGATGAAGCTGCCGATCCGGTCGCGGTCGCGGGCCAGCGGCTCGAGCACGGTCTCGCCGTTGCGGGCGAGATCGGCGAGCGCCCGGTTCTGGCGGGCGAGGATCGCGAGCACCGCGTTGGTCTCGCGCAGGGCCGGATCGGAGCGGTCGATGATCTCGGCGAGGTCGTCGCCGCGGGCGGCGAGCCCGGCGCCGAGGTCGTTGAGGATCAGGCGGAAGCGGTCGGCGTAGGGCTCGCGCATGATGTTGTTGACGAGGTCGAGGTCGACCGCCTTGCCGTTCGACTCCAGCGGCAGGAAGCGCTGGCCTTCGCCGGGCTCGCCCTCCTCGATCACCGCCAGCTCCGGAGGCGGCTCGGTGCCCGCTGCGCGTGGCTGCGTCGGCTCACATTCGACGTACTTCTCACCGAGCAGCGACTGCGGCCGGATCAGGCACGATGCGTCCTCGCGGAAGTCCTGGAAGCCGGGGTCGTCGATCTGCAGCACGACCACGGCCTTGCCCGCGTCGGGGCTGCCGTCGGCGTGTGCCGGCTCGGTCTCCGTGGTCACGGTGACGTCGGCGATCAGGCCGACGTTGGCGCCCGCGATCCGCACCTCCTCGTCGGGTACGAGGAAGGCGCCGTTGTCGAAGATCGCGCGCACCTCGTAGGTGCCCTCGTCGCCGCCGGCGGCGCTGCCGGCGAACAGAATCACCGCCGCGGCGGCGCAGGCGACGAGGATTGCCGCGACCCGCCTCATGGTCCCGGGGGCACGTCAGACGGGTTGCAGATCCCGTCCAGCGCGCCGTTGTCGAGGAACGGGTTGGAGCCGCTGATCGGCTGCGTCGAGCCGCCGGGGCAGCGGTTGAAGAAGCCGTTGTCGTACTCCTGGAACTGCTGCGTGGTCGGCGCCGGGTCGAGGACGTTGGTCGCCGAGTTCCAGTTGAAGAAGTTGATCCCGGTCGGCTGCACGCGCAGGTAGTGGCCGTTGGCGTCGTAGTTCGAGGTCGCCTGGCCGAAGCGCCCGAGGAAGGCGAGCAGGTCGGGGGTGTAGGGGCGCAGCTGGGCGATGTTCTGCTGGCTGTCGTCGAGCGCCTTGATCTGCGCCGGGACCGAGTTGGCGGCGGCCTTCTCGGCTCCGGGCAGGGCGCCGAGCGTGTCGACGAGGTCGTTGGCCGGCCCGTCGAGGTGCAGGACCTTGCTCACGTCCGAGAACACCGGCACCGACTTGTCGGCGACGGTGGCGAGGGAGACGAGGAACGGCTCCAGGTCCTTGGTCGACTCGCCGGTGACCTCGATCAGCGGCGTCAGGTCGCCGAGAGCCGCGCGCAGGTTGACGAAGGTGGTGTTTGCCTGCCGCAGGGCGGGCGGCAGAGCCACCAGCGAGCGGTCGAAGGCCTCGTTCTCGGCCGCGATCGCGCCCAGCGCCTGGTTCGCGTTCGAGGTCAGCGCCGCGAGGTCATCGCGCCGCTCGGCGATCGCGCCCAAGACCGAGGAGCCGGAGGCGAGGAACTCGGAGAAGGTCTGCTCGTCGCGGGTCAGCTCCTCCAGCAGGCGGGTGGTCGACTGGAGCCCCGGGGCGAGGTACTTGTAGGCCGCGTTGGCCTCCTTCTCGTTGCCGGTGTAGACGACGGCCTGGCCCTGGATGAACTCGGCGAGCCCGTCGCGGGTGCGGCGGTCGAAGGTGTTGAAGAGCTGGTCGATGTCGACCGGCGTCGTCGTTTCGGTCGACGGGATCAGGGTGCCGCCCGGGATCTCCGGCTCCGAGTTGGCGCCTGGCGCGATCGAGACGTAGCGGTTGGCGATCCCCGAGAGCGAGGTCGCGCGGATCACCGCCGTGGTCCCCTCGTGAAGCGGCTCGTCGACGGTGATCGCCACCTCCGCCTGAGCGTCCTCGGTCAGCTTGATCTCGTCGACTGTGCCGATCGGCTGACCGCCGACGAGCACCTGGTTGCCGGGCACCAGCTGGCCACCGGTCTCGAACAGGAGCTTGTAGCCGGTGCCGCTGTCGCCGCCGAAGAGCACGAACGCGACCAGCACGACGCCGACGATCAGGGCGCCGAAGCCAGCGAGACGCGCCAGGATGCGTCCCTTTCCTCCTCCACTATCCGGTGGCTCTCCCTGCACTCCGGGACGGCGCGCGCCTGACTCCTCTCTACCCACTCGCTTCAGTGCGTTTCCGCTGGGAGGCTTCCTCTCCTCCCTACGGGCATCCGCTCGGCGGATCTCTGTACCCGCGCCGCATCCTAGTCGCTAAAGCAGGCGACGGGAAAGCGCGCGGCGCGGTTAACGCGGTCTTAGGACCCGATTGCCGATCGGCGCTACTCGCGCGGATCGCGGCCGGTGAGCCCGCGGTAGAGGTCGTTGGCACGGGTCCCGGTGAGCGCGGCGACGACGCTGGCGGCGGCGCGGGGGCGGGCTCCTGACTGCACCAGGCGGCGCAGGGCGTCGACCGCGAAGGCGACGTCCTGGTCGGCGGCGCCAGTTGATGCGGGCGCGATCACGACCACGATCTCGCCCTTGACATCGTCGCGAAAGCGACGCGCGAGCTCGCCCAGCGTGCCCCGAGCGACCTCCTCGTGAAGCTTGGTCAGCTCCCGGCAGACGGCCGCGTCGCGATCGGAGGCGAGCGCGGCCAGCGCCGCCAGCGAGGCCGGCAGCCGCCGAGGCGACTCGAAGGCGACCACGGTCTCGGGCGAACCGAGGACGCGCTCGAGCTCGCCGGGGCGCCGGGGCAGAAAGCCCTCGAAGCGCCAGCGATCGACCGGCAGCCCGGAGGCGACCAGGGCGGTGGTCACGGCCGAGGGGCCGGGCAGCACCTCGAGCTCGAGCCCGCGCTCGATACAGGCGCGGATCAGGCGAAAGCCGGGATCGGAGATCGCCGGCGTGCCGGCGTCGGAGATCAGCACCACCTTGGCCCCGCGCTCGATCTGGGCGACGAGCTGGCGGGCGCGCTCGACCTCGTTCTGCTCGTGGTTGGAGACCAGGCGCGGCCGGCGCATCTCGAGGCGCTCGTACAGGCGCCCGGCGCGGCGGGTGTCCTCGCAGGCGACCATGTCGGCCTCCTCGAGCGCGCGCCGAGCGCGAGGGCTGAGGTCCTCGAGGTTGCCGATCGGGGTCGGGCAGACGGTCAGTCGGCCGGCCATCAGCGGGTCTCGGCGGCCGCGATCAGCAGCAGGCGCCTCAACGGCGGCGCTGCTCGGCTACGCCTCACTGGGTCTCCTCGAGCGCCATCGCCGCCGCGCCGATCATTCCCGCGTCCGGGCCCATCGCGGCCGGGACCACGCGGGTCTCGTTCATCGGCGCCAGCGCCCGGGCGCGGACCTCGCGCCGGGCGGGGGCGAGCAGCAGCTCGCCGGCCGCCGCGACGCCACCGCCGATCACGATCATGTCGGGCTCGAAGATGTTGGCGTAGCTGGCCAGCGCGACGCCGAGGTGGCGGCCGATCCCGGCAACCACCTCGACCGCGATCCCGTCGCCGGCGAGCGCCGCCTCGGTGACCACCTTGCCGGTGATCTGCTCACCGCCGGCCAGCGCCAGCCCGAGGGCCGATTCCGGGTGCGCCTCGGCGGCGATCTGCCCCGCCCGGCCGAGCGCGGTGCCGGAGGCGAGCGCCTCGACGCAGCCGTGATTGGGGCAGTTGCCCTGGCAGCGGGGGCCGTTCTCGTCGATCACCATGTGGCCGAGCTCGGCGCCGGCACCGGTGGTGCCGCGGTAGAGCTCGCCCTCGAGCACCAGCCCTCCGCCGATCCCCGTCCCGATCGTCAGCATGATCATGTTTCGCGTCCCCCGCCCGGCGCCGAAGCGGTGCTCGGCAAGCGCGGCCACGTTGGCGTCGTTGTCGACGAACACGCGCAGGCCGAGATGCTCGGAGACCAGGTCGCGAATCGGCACGTTGACCAGCGGCAGGTTGACCGAGGTGACCGCGAGCCCGCGATCGCGATCGATCGTGCAGGGGATCCCGACCCCGATCGCCGCCGCGCTCGGGCAGGCGTCGATGCTCTCCTGCAGCTCGCGCTCGAGCGTCTCCAGCAACACGTCGAGCGCCAGGCCGGTGGTCGGCTCGGTGCCGCGATGGAGGATCGTCTGGTCGGTGTCGACGACCCCGATCGCCATCTTCGTGCCCCCCAGATCGGCGCCGATCGCAGATCTCATCTAAAGCGCCTGTTGAAGGATTCTCCGAAGGGCATGCGGTATTGATAGCTCATGCCTGATTCCGGGGATAAGCCTGAGCAGCCAGAGCGACAGGAGCCGCCCGACTACACGGTCTACAAGTCGCGCCCCAGCCTGCGCGACAGGATCCGCAAGCCAGACCTCTCTGGACTGAGCGGCAAGCTCGGGCGTGGCGGCGGCGACGAGAAGCCGCCGAAGCCGATCCGCCCACCCGGCGAGAGCCCGCTCTGGCGCCGGGTGCTGAAGTGGGCCGGGATCTTTGCCCTCGGCTGGATCGCGCTCAGCTTCGTCGCCTTCGCGATCTCCTCGCAGATCCAGAAGGGCAAGCTCGCCGACGGGATCGACAAGACCCTCGACGGCGGGCCATTCCTGCTCGGCGGCCAGACGATCCTCGTGCTCGGCACCGATGTCCGCTCGGGCGCCTTCGCCGGTCCCGACGAGGCCGAGACCGAGAACTGCATCGAGGCGGTCACCAGCGGCCGGCCGACGGACAACAACTGCAAGCACGGCCCCTATCGCTCCGACACGATCATGCTGATCAGAGCCGGCGCCGGCACCTTCCGCAAGCTCTCGATCCCCCGCGACACGCTCGCCGAGGTCCCGGGCCAGGGACCGCAGAAGATCAACTCCGCCTACGCGTCGGGCGGCGCGAAGCTGGCCGTGCGCACGGTCGAGGGCATGCTCGGGATCGACGTCGACCAGGTCGCGATCATCGACTTCGACGGCTTTCGCAGCTTCATCGACGCGATCGGCGGGATCACCGTCGACCTCCCCAACGACGTCTGCTCGACCGTCTCCGGCGGCGCCTTCAACCTGAATCTGAAGGCCGGCGAGAACGATCTCGACGGCTTCCAGGCGATCACCCTGGCGCGCACCCGGGGGAACACATGCGGCTCCGGGCCGTTCGCCGGCACCGATGTCGAGCGGGCGCAGTTCCAGCAGCTGATCCTCGACGGGATCAAGGGCAAGCTGACCAGCATCACCAGCCTGCCGATGAACTTCATCAAGGGGCCGCTGATCGGCTGGAACGCGCCCAAGGCGATGGTCTCCAGCATCGGCGCGCTGAACATGCCCCAGCTGGTGCTCGCGGCGGCCAGCGGCGGTGGCGGAGGGACCGACGTGCTGAAGCCGTCGAGCACGACGGGGGCCGGGAATCTGGTCGTCTCGCCCGAGGAGTGCGAGCGCGCCGCCGAGGAGCTGCTCGGCGAGAAACCGCCGCGCAGCCCGAACTGCCCGCAGTCGTAGGGCGAGACGGCTGGGTCAGTCCGAGGAGGAGCTGCTGGAGCTCGACTTGTCGCCGGAGCTCGATGACTTCGAGGACGAGTCCGAGCTCCCCGACGACGACGAATCGGAGCCCGACTTCGAGTCCGACTTGGTCTCGGAGCTCGCGCCTTCCTTCTTCCCGCTGCTGTTCGTCGCGCCCTTCTTCGCGTAGTCCGTGGTGTAGAAGCCAGAGCCCTTGAAATGGACGGCGATCGGGTGAAAGACGCGCTCGACCGGCTTGCCGCAGACCTCACAGACTTCGACCGCGTCGTCGGTCATCGACTGCAGGACCTCGAACGTGTGGCCGTCGGCGCACTTGTACTCGTAAATCGGCATCGAGCATGCAAGTATTCCAACCAAGGGATGAGGGCAAGCACGGGTAGGCGCGCGTGGGGTGCTGCCGCGCTGGTGGCGGCGGTGTTCAGCGTGCTCGCGCTTGCGCCCTCCGCACAGGCCGCGTTCGGGCTCAATGGCCTCTCCGCGACGCCGGCCAGCACCGACGCGGGGGCGAACACCGACCTGACGATCAACATCGGCGTCACCGACCCCGAGGCCGATCTCAGAGACCTGACGATTCACCTGCCCCCGGGCCTGGTCGGCAACCCGCTGGCAACATCGATGTGCACCGTCGAGCAGCTGAACGCCGACGGTTGCCCGCCGGAGACGGAGGTCGGAACGACGTCCAGCAACGTCAACGCCTTCCTGGCGGCGGCGCCTCTGGTGCCGATCCCGCTGACGGTCAACGGCACGATCTACAACCTCGTCCCTCAACCCGGCGAGCCGGCTCGGTTCGGGATCGTCCTCAGGCCGCTCAGCGTCCCCCCGCTGCCCGCCATCCTGCCACCGATCATCCTTCAGTCCGGCGCCAGCCTGCGGCCGTCGGACCTCGGACTCGACACGGTGCTCAACGGCCTGCCAAGGGACACGCTCGGCGGTGCGGTCCTGCTCGACGTCACCGGGCTCTCGCTGACCCTCAACGGCACGGCCGGCTCGCCGCCGCAGGGCTTCATCCGCCTGCCGACCTCGTGCAAGACCCACACGGTCGGCTTCGACGCCACCGCCTACGACGCGCAGACGGCAAGCGGCTCGGCCACCTTCGAGACCACCAACTGCGGCGCGCTCCCGTTCACGCCCGAGCTCAGCGCCCGGATCAAGCGCGTCGGACTGGTCAACGAGCCGGTCGAGCTGAGCACGACGATCGCGCAGACGATCGACGAGGCCGGGCTGCTGCGCGCGCAGGTGATCTTGCCGGCCGGCCTCGGCGGTAACAACGACGTGCTCAACAACAAATGCTCGACGGCCGACTTCGCCGCCGGAAGCTGCCCGGCCCCTTCGATCGTCGGCAGCGCGAGCGCGACCTCGCCGCTGCAGGCGCAGGGACTGAGCGGGCCGGTGGCGCTGGTCGAGCCCGCGGCGCCAGGTCTGCCCGACCTGGGCATCGATCTGCGCGGTCCCCTGGCGCTGAAGCTCAAGGGGACGCTCGGGTTCACCCCCGAGGGCCGCAACATCGTCGTCTTCGACAACCTCCCGGACATCCCGATCTCCGAGTTCACGCTCACCTTCGCCGGCGGACAGGGCGGCCTGGTGATCCCCGCTCGCGACGTCTGCGCGCCGCCGCCGCTGACCTTCGACGCCAACTTCCTCTCCCATTCGACCGCGACCCTGGCGACGACCGCGACCGCGACCGTCGATTGCACCGGCGCCACCAAGGGCGGTGGTGGCGGCGGTCATGCGAGGAAGAAGCCGCGGGCGAAGATCAAGCTCGGCCGGCTCGGCTCGGAGAAGCCGAAGATGAAGCTGAAGGTGAAGGCGGGCTCGGAGAAGCTGCGCCAGGCGACGGTGAAGCTGCCAGGCCAGCTCCGCGTCGCCGCGGGCAAGCGGCGATTCAACCGCGGCAGCGCGGTCAAGGCTGGCGGCGGCAAGGCCTCGATCAAGCACAGCGGCCGCACGCTGAAGCTGAAGGCAAAGTCGGCCGCGAAGTCGTTCTCGGCGAAGATCGGGCATGGGGCGCTGAAGCCGGGCAAGGGGCTGCGTGCGAACTCGAAGCTGAAGTTCAAGCTCAAGATCCGCGACGCCGCCGGCAAGACGACCAGGCTCACCGTCCGCGCGAAGTAGCCGCGGGCGGGCTCTCGCCCTCCAGCACGACAGCTACCTTGTGCGCGTGAGCGACGCCCCCGCGACCGAAGCCGGCCCCAGCCTCGACGAGGTCGTCGCCCTGTGCAAGCGCCGCGGCTTCGTCTTCCCCTCCTCGGAGATCTACGGCGGGGTCGGCTCCACCTACGACTATGGCCACTACGGCGTGCTGCTGAAGAACAACGTCAAGAACGAGTGGTGGCGGGCGATGCTCCAGGAGCGCGACGACGTGGTCGCGATCGACTCGGCGATCATCCAGCACCCGCAGGTCTGGGAGGCGTCGGGACACCTGGCCGGCTTCACCGATCCGATGGTCGACTGCAAGACCTGCGGGCTGCGCTTTCGCGCCGACCACCTGGAGACGTCGGCCTGCGGCAAGAAGCCCTCGAAGCACCCGGGCGAGGGCCCCGACTGCGAGCTCACCGAGGCGCGCGAGTTCAACCTCATGTTCGAGACCCACGTCGGCCCGGTCAAGGACACCGCCTCGGTCGCCTACCTGCGCCCGGAGACCGCCCAGGGGATCTTCATCAACTTCAAGAACGTGCTCCAGTTCGCGCGCAAGAAGCCGCCCTTCGGGATCGCCCAGATCGGCAAGTCGTTTCGCAACGAGATCACCCCGGGCAACTTCATCTTCCGCACCCGTGAGTTCGAGCAGATGGAGATGGAGTTCTTCTGCCCGCCCGAGGAGACCGAGCGCTGGCATCAGCACTGGATGGAGGAGCGGATGCGCTGGTACACCGAGCTCGGGATCCGCCCCGACCGGCTGATGCTGCGCGCCCACGGCGCCGACGAGCTCTCCCATTACTCCTCGGCCACCTCCGACATCGAGTACCTGTTCCCGATGGGCTGGTCGGAGCTCGAGGGGATCGCCAATCGCGGCGACTTCGACCTCACCCAGCACGCCAAGCTCTCGGGCGAGAAGCTCGAGTACTTCGACCAGCAGACCAAGGAGCGCTACGTCCCCCACGTGGTCGAGCCCGCCGCCGGCGTCGACCGGGCGATGCTCGCCTTCCTCGTCGACGCCTATGAGACCGAGCAGCTCGAGAGCGGCGAGCGCACCGTGCTGCGCCTGCACCCGAAGCTGGCCCCGGTCAAGGTCGCGGTCCTGCCGCTGGTCTCCCGCGACGGCATGCCCGAGCGCGCCCGCGAGATCTTCGAATCGGTACGCCACCGGATGGCGGCCGAGTACGACGCCGGCGGCTCGATCGGCAAGCGCTACCGCCGCCAGGACGAGATCGGCACCCCGTGGGGAATCACGATCGACGGTCAGACGCTCGAGGACGACACCGTCACCCTGCGCGACCGTGACTCGCTCGAGCAAACCCGGGTACCCGCCGAGGGACTCGCCGATGCGCTCGCGGTCCGGCTGACCGAGGCATGGCAAAGTCCGGAGCTCGACAACGACCAGCGCCGAGGAGGCTGAGATGACCGAGGACTCTGAACTCAAGCAACGCCACCGCAAGATGTGGGCATCCGGGAACTACCCCGAGATGGTGACGACGTTCCTGCTGCCGCTCGGCCCGCGGCTGGTCGAGGCCTGCGCGATCGAGCCCGGCGCGCGCGTGCTCGACGTCGCCGCCGGCACCGGCAACGCCTCGATCCCGGCGGCCCAGGCGGGCGCCAAGGTGACCGCGAGCGACCTGACACCGGAGCTGTTCGAGGCCGGCCGGGCCCGCGCCGACGAGCTCGGAGTGGAGCTCGACTGGGTGGAGGCCGATGCCGAGAACCTCCCCTTCGACGACGAGTCCTACGACGTCGTCTTCTCGTCGATCGGGGCGATGTTCGCTCCCCACCATCAGGCCGTCGCCGACGAGCTGGTTCGAGTCTGCCGCCCCGGTGGCACGATCGGGCTGATGAGCTGGACGCCCGAGGGGATGATCGGCGCGCTGTTCAAGACCATGGGCCCGTTCGCCCCGGCACCCCCTCCCGGCGCGCAGCCGCCGCCGCTGTGGGGCAGCGAGGAGCACGTGCGCGAGCTGTTCGGAGATCGGGTCGAGTGGACAACGGTCGAGCGGGCGATGCTCGAGATCGACGCCTTCGAGCGCCCGCACGACTACGGCGAGCACTTCAAGTCCTACTACGGGCCGACGATCGTCGCTCGCCGCAACGCCGAAGCGAACGGCGCCGAGGCCGAGTTCGATCGCGCGGTCGACGAGTTCTGCGACCAGTGGAATCTCGGCACGCCCGAGCGCGCGCGCTTCGAGCAGGAGTACCTGATCACGGTCGGCACGCGCGCCGGCTGAGCGCTTCGAGCCCTAGACGCGCCTGCAGTCGCCGGCGGCGTAGTCGCCGAACTCGTCATCGGGCTCGAGCACCATTTGGCAGCGCTTGCGCACGGTCGTGGCCTCGCCGACCGCCTTCACGGTGACGACCGCGACGCCGTCATCGTGAAGGTCGTCGACCAGCGCACGGACGAAGTCGTGGTCGCGAAAGTCCCAGTAGTCCGACGCTCCGGGAGCCGCGTCGAGCCGGCCCGCCGCCCTCGCCCCGTCCACGCGGGCGCTGAGGCGCAATGCCTCACCGCGCACGGTCGCAAACACCAAGTGGTGGCGGCCGAAGCCCTCGTAGTCCTCGCTGTATTCGAACTGGCGGATGTGCGGCGGCCTCGGCCCCGCGGCCGCCGTGGTGTCCGCGGCGGCGCCGATCGGGAGCGCGACCAGAAGCGAGCAGAGGCAGGCGATGGCGATAGGGATCTTGTTCATGGGCCGATTGTCAGCCCCCGTGGCGGGCGTCGCCAGCCCCCCTTGGTGTTATCCGTCCACACCCCGTCAGGGGCCCGGGGTTCCCGGCGGATCGTGCACCAGGGCGGCGCATGGACTGCTCGGCCGGAGATTGAGGTTGTTGCGTCCGGCACCGACGTACTGCGGATTGGCGATCTTGTTGTCGAAGCCGGTGAACCCCACAGCGGCGCCGACGATGCCCGAGTTGACGGGTTCGCCGGTGTAGTAGTCCAAGCGCCCGGTCCAGACGCAGTTGTCGCGGGCGACGTTTCCGCTGCCGATCGCGCCGCCCCAGCTGTCCTCGACGTTGTGGCGCACGGTTGAGTTCGAGATCACGTTGTTGGCGACCAGGTTGTCATCGGAGGTCTGGCCGTCGCCGCCGCCGAAGAGCACGCCCTGGCCGTTGCCGTCGATCACGTTGCCGGTGATCGACGTGCGGTCGGCGTTCGAGTAGAGCTGGATCCCGCGATCCGCGTTGTCGTAGATCCAGTTGTCGCGGATTGTCGTCCCGACCGCGTCGCCTACGTAGATCCCGTGGTCGTGGTTGGCGGCCGGCAGCTTGCCGCAATCGTGGATCCGATTGCCCTCGATCAGCACGCCCTCCGGCGGAGGATCCTCGTAGTAGGAGTCGATGTGGACGCAGATGTCGGTGTGGCCGTTGGTGATCTCGTTGTTTCGCAGCACCGCTCGATCCGCATAGATCAGCGGGCTGAGGAAGGCCGGATCGGCGCGCCCGTCGAGGGTCAGGTTCTTGATCACGGAATCCGGCGCGGTGACCTCGATCCGCAGCAGGCCCAGGATCGTCGCGCGTTCTCCCGGGTAGTTGCGGATCGTCGTCTTCGGCGCCTCGATGCTGAGCGTGCCCCCGAGGTCGTGGACCCCGCGCCGCAGGCACACCGTGCGATCGGGATGCAAGCGGTCGACCACGCGAGACAGCGACCGCTCGGGTGAGACGGTCACGTTGCAGACCTTCTTCGGCTTCGCGCGGGCTCCGTCCACGGGGTCGATCGCGGTCGCAACGGCCACCGCGATCACGCAGACCAATCCAATCAGCCCCCTTCGCATCGTCACTCGGTACCCATGCTCCGGGCCGCTAACCCCCGACGCCGAACTCGACCTCGAAGCCGACGTTCTCGATGTAGCACCAGCACCACGTCTCCCCCGGCTCGGCCGAGCGCACGATCGGGTGCTCGGCCGCCGCGGCGTGGGCGCTGGCGTGCTTGTTCGGCGACGAATCGCAGCAGCCGACGTGCCCGCAGGTCAGGCAGACGCGCAGGTGCATCCAGGTCGCGCCGATCCGCATGCAGTCCTCGCAGCCGGCGACCTCCGCCGGCGGCGCGATCTTGATCTGGTCGAGATGGGTGCAGACGTCGCTCATCGGACACCCGCGACGCTACCGAAGTCGTCAAGCCGGACTTCACTGTGACGTTGATCACACTCTCGTTGTCGCGGCTCGCCGCGAGGACTAAGCTCGACATCGATCGGTGTAACGGTCCGAGGAGGAGAGAGATGAGCGTCGCCCAGAAGGACGGGATCAAGGCAGCCGATGGGATCAGCTACGACGATCTCTACCGGCGCTGGGAGCAGTCGAACTGGCAGGCGACCGCGATCGACTTCAGCCAGGACCGCGAGGGCTGGGCGAGCCTGACCGAGATGCAGCGCAAGTCGGCGCTGTGGATCTACTCGATGTTCTTCTTCGGCGAGGACTCCGTCGCCGACAACCTCTCGCCCTACATCGATGCGGCGCCGACGGAAGAGCAGAAGTACTTCCTCGCCACCCAGCAGGTCGACGAGGCCCGCCACGCGGTCTTCTTCCACCGCTTCTTCAAGGAGGTGATCGGCGCCGGCGACTCGATCTCCTCCACCCTGGCGTACACCGAGGCGCAGCTCGGCTGGGGCTATCGCAACGTCTTCGAGCGCCTCGACCGGATGGCCGACGACCTGCGCCGCGACCGCTCGCTGCCGAACTTCGCCCGCGCGATCGCCCTCTACCACATGGTCGTCGAGGCGACCCTGGCGCAGCCCGGCCAGCACTACATCGAGGACTACTTCGCCAACTCCGGGACGATGCCGGGGTTCAGCGAGGGGATGGTCAACGTCTCCCGCGACGAACAGCGCCACATCGGCTTCGGGGTCAAGGTGCTGGCCGAGTGCTTCGCCGAATCCGAGGAGTGCAAGCAGGCGGTGGCCGAGCTGCTGCGCGAGATCATGCCCTACTCGCTGGCCGTGTTCACGCCGCCGAATTGGGACCTCGAGTACACGCGCTGCTACGGCTTCGAGCTCGAGGACATCTTCGCCTTCGGGATGCGCTCGGTGCGAACCAAGTGGCGCGCCGCCGGCTACCCGCTGGAGGAGATGCCGGGCGTCTTCCCGGTCGATCCCGAGATGGAGCCCGAGCTCGTCGCCGCGCGGCAGATCAAGCTGATGAAGGCCGGCGTGATGGGCGAGCCCAACGGCCGCCCCGACTCCTCGCCCGAGGTCCAGGAGCTGTTCTTCGACATCATCGCCCGCGTCGCCCAGGACAACTCGGCGAGCGTCAACGGCGACTCGATGACGATCCAGTGGCAGTTCTCCGACGCCGATCCCTGGCACCTGCGAATCGCCAACGGCTCGACCGCCGCCCAGCCGGGAGTGGCCGAGCACCCGGACCTGACCCTGGAGACGAGCTGGGGCGATTGGGTCTCGATCTCGTTTCAGGGCGAGGACCCACGCAGGCTGCTGCTGCGGCGGCGGATCCGCCCCCACGGCTCGCTGCGTAACCTGGTGCGGCTGACCAAGGTTTTCCCGCCCCGCCCGGCCAAACTCGCCTGAGCTTCTGAACATTCTTCGCCACCGCCCCTCGCCAAGCCTGGTGATCTCCACGATCGCGCTGATCGTGGCGATGAGCGGCGCCGCCTACGCGGCGCTGGGAAAGAACACCGTCGGCGCCACCCAGATCAAGGCCAGCGCGGTGCGCACCGCCGAGGTCAAGAACGGCTCGCTGCTCTCCGGCGACTTCGCCGATGACCAGCTTCCCGCCGGCCCGCAGGGGCCGCAGGGCCCGGCGGGCCCCAGCGACGCCTTTCACACCTTCAACAACGCCGTGATCGAAGCCCCGGACGGATTCGACTACTTCAACGTCGCCTCGCTGCCGCTGGGGCCAGGCAGGTACGTGATCCTCGCCAAGGCGAGCATCGAGAACGACAACCCCGCCGACCTCGGGGTGGTGATCACCTGCCGCCTGACGGCCGGCGCGATCGAGGACCGCTCCAGCGTCGGGCTTCAAGACAGCGATCTGCTCAACGACTTCGGCGACGTCGCCCTGCAGCTGGCGGTGACCCTGAGCGCGACCACGACAGTGAACCTCGAGTGCACGAACGGCGGCGGCCTTGCCGGCGACACCGACGTCGACCATCGCCGGATCACGGCGATCAGGGTCGCCAGCCTCAGCGGCGGCCAGTAGGCAATCAGGCGCCGGCGTCGCGCTCGCGGTCGGCGGGCGATGCCTTGCGCCGGCGCATCAGGTGCTTGGTCAGCTCGAGCAATCCGTCGACCTGCGTCTCCACGCTCGCCGGCGCGATCGCGGCGCCGCCCGCGGCCTTGGCGTCGGCGAGCGCCTGGTCGGCGGCCTCGAGCAGGTCGAGCGCGGTACCGGCGCCGTCCCACTCCGCGATCCCGACCGAAGCATCGACCGGCACCGAGGTGGCTTCGGTGACCGCCGTCAGCACCGCGGCGCGGTAGCGGCGGGCGATCGAGGCCCCGGCCACGCTGCCGGTCTCCGGCAGGACGACGACGAACTCGTCGCCACCGAAGCGGCCGACGGCGTCGTAGGTGCGCGCGGAAAGCCGCAGCGCCTGGCCGACGGCGCTGAGCACATGGTTGCCTTCCAAATGCCCCTGGGTGTCGTTGACACGCTTGAAGCCGTCGAGGTCGATGAAGCAAACCGAGAGCGCGTGGCCGCCGCGCAACGAGCGCTGAACCTCGGCCCGGAGGACCTCGAGCAGGCCGCCGTAGCTGAGGCATCCCGTGAGCGTGTCGAAGCCGGCCGAGCCCAGCACCGCGGCCAGGGTCAGGTCGCCGCTCATGCACAGGGCCGCCGTTCGCGCATACGACTCCGCGGCCCAGCCGAGCGCCTCGGCGGACTCGCGCGACGCTGGTGAGAAACTGCAGTGGATCGCTCCGAGCGCCTCTCGATTGGAGCTGATCGGGGCCGCGATCGCGGTGATCTCCGCCTTTCCCTCCACCGGGTCGCTCGGATCCAGCAGCGGGCCGGACGCGGTCAGAGCCTGGCCGAGCAGCGTCTTGCCGGTCCAGGCGACCTTGAGCTCATGACCGTCGCGGGCCCAGCTCGAGAGCACCTCGGGGCGTTCGTCGCCGTGACCGAGGATCACCGCCGTGTCGGCACCGACGGCGTCGGCGAAGCAGTGCAGGACCACGTCGAGGGCCTGACCGCGCACACCGCGGCGGCGGCGAGCGCGAAATTCGTGTGGTTCTCGAACTGGGCTGCTCATGGCTCGGGAAGCCGGTACGTCTTCCTTGTCCCGATCCATGATCCGGGGCCGGCGTGCGACCTCGGATCCGTCTCAGAGTGTGGTACGGCGCCGCCAACGAGCCGCGCCCCATAGCGCGCACCCCATTAGCCGCATTGCGAACCCTACTCCCCTGGCGCCCGGCTCATTGCAGTAGATCCTTGTAGTTGTCGATCCTCGTCGCCGTCTCGAGATAGCCGTCGCGCAGGCTGCGGGTCTCGTCCTCGATCCGGGTGGCGAGCAGAGCGAGCTCGTCGGCGAGGATCCCGCGGTCTCGCCTCACCGACTCCGGGAAAGCGACGCCGTCGCCGTGAATCTCATCGGCGAGCGTGCGTGAGACCAGAGCCAGGCCCGCGGCGGCGCCGACGAGCTCCTGCGAAGCCTCCGACCAGCGCTGGGCGGCGACGACCCAGACCTCCATCGCGGCGACCTCGCTATCGCTCAACATCGACGCACCGGTCGCGGTCTGATCATCGTGATCATGGTTCCTCCCCTGCCTTCTCCGGATGAACCGCGCGCGAGGGCTGAAAAAGCAGAAGAGATCCGTCGTGCGAGTGGACCTTCGAGGATACTCCGATGTTAAAATCGCTGGCCTGAGCGACGAGAACAACGACGCACAGACTGCACAGACCCAGCCACTCGCCGGGGGAGAGTTGCTGACCGCGATCTCGAACAAGATCGTCGCGATCCTGCGCCAGCATTACGGTCGCGGGCCGATCAAGGCGAAGACCTACGTGCTCGACGACCTCGTCGTCTGTGTGCTGCGCAACGGCTTCACGGCGATCGAGCAGACGATGGTCGAGAGCGGCGCCCCCGACAAGGTCGTGCAGATGCGCCGCGACTTCCAGGTGATGATGGGTCGCCAGTACCAGGACGCGATCGAGGAGCTGACCGGGCGCAAGGTGGTCGCCTTCCTCAGCCAGGCGCACCTCGAACCCGACATCACGCTCGAGGTCTTCTTCGTCGACCGTCCCCTCGACGGCTTCGGAGCCGCCGAGGTGATCGAACCGAAGCGCCTCGTCGACTAGCTCTAACTGTCGAGCAGGAAGCGGTAGATCTCGTCGCTGACCGCGGCCGACGCCTCGACGTCGAGCGTCTCGTCGCTGAGCAGTTGCACGACCGCGCCGTCGCCGAGCGCCAACATGTGGGTGACCACCGACTCGGCGTCGAAGCGCAACGCAGAGCACCCCCTCGGCCTCCTTCTCGCGCAGGATCGAGGCGAGCTCGGTGCGCGCCCGGCTATATAGGGATCCCAGCTGGCGCCGGATCTCGGGCTGATGGCGCCCGGCGATGAACAGCTCGGAGACCATGTAGACGTAGCCCTGCTCCTCGGCGACCGTGCGGGAGAAGGTTGCGAACAGGGTGCCGATCACCTCGTCGACGCTGCCGGCCGCCCGCAGCGAGCCGCCGAGCGCGTCGATCCGGTACTCGGTGTCGCGCCGGATCACCTCGACCAGCAGCCGCTCCTTGGTGCCGAAGTAGTAGTGCAGCAGGCCGCGGGAGACGCCCGCCTTCGCCGACACCCGCTCGAAGGTCGAGTCGGCGATCCCGACCTCGGCGACGGAATCGCGCATCGCCTCGACGATTCGCTGCGCCTTCTCGCCGGCGAGCGCGCGCGCGTCAGCCCTATGGCTACGAGTTGTCTCCATGCCCCTGCCCCCGGGCCGGAGGCACGGAGGCGTGGAGCAGGGTAAACCGCCCCGGTGCCCGGATGCGCCGGTTCTACTCCGAGGCCGCGGGGGCCGGTGCCGGGGTGGTGGTCGAGGTGTACTCGAACTCCTCCTCGGCGCCAAAGAGCTTGTCGAGCAAGGCCTTGCGCAGATCCTCGCTGAGCACGATCGCGAGCGCCGCGCCGGCGAGCCCGATCAGGATGATCCGGCCCCAGCGGCGCTCCTTCTGCTTGCCCCGCAGGCGGTTGGAGGCATCGCGAAGGTTCTCGGCCGTTTCCTTGAGATCGCGGTGGAGCTTCTTGTCGTCGATCGCGGTGTCGATCACGCTGCCGTTGGACGAGAGCCGCTCATAGGCATCCCGAGCCGCATCGACCGCGTCGCGAACGCTGTCGCGAAGGTCCTCGTCCTCCATCAGCCTGCGCAGGTACGGGTTGTCGGCGGCCGATCCGACCGCGTCGCGGGCGCGCTTTGCCTTCGTGCTCTTCGCCATCGGTTTTTCCCTCTCCAAGTTTCGTCTTGCCTCGGCGATGGTGAGGATATACCCGGGAGGCCGCCGGCTACCCCTCCGGGAGTTCGTAGACGTGTCCGGCGCGCGCGACCTCGACCGGGGCGCCGAACGCGCGGCCGGCCTCCTCGCGTGCCCACTCGGCGTCGAGCTCGTCGGAGATGTGGGTGAGCACGACGCGCTTTGCGCCGGCGCGGCGGGCGTGATCGCCGGCCTCCTCGGCGGTCAGATGCCCGCGGATACCGGTGCGCTCGGGGCGCGGCAGGGTCGCCTCGACGAACAGCAGGTCGGTATCGCGGGCGGCCTCGACCAGCTCCTCGCAGGGCCGGCAGTCGGCGCCGAAGGTGAACCGCCCCGCCTCCGAAACGAGGTTGACCGCGTGGGTGAGGATGAAGTGCGGCACCTCGGCGAAGGTCGCCGTCAAGGGGCCGATCTCGACCGTCGAGTCGCGGTCGTAGTCCTCGATCTCAAACGCCTGCTCGATCAGCTCCTCGTCGCCCCAGGCCCCGACCACGGTGCGGAATACCTGGCGAGCCCCGGGCGGGACGATCAACCGCGGCCGCGCCGGATCGTCGGTGCCGGGATGACCGGCAACCGGGACCGGCTGCTGGCGCGGGGTCAGCAGCAGCGCGTAGGAATAGGGGACGAGGTCGATGAAGTGGTCGGCGTGGACGTGGGAGATGACCACGGCGTCGACGTCGGTGTAGTCGATGTGCTCGCGCAGCTTGCCGAATACGCCGCCGCCGCAATCGAGCAGCACGGTGGTCTCCCCCTCCTGCACGAGGTACCCGCTGCAGGCTCCGCCCGCGTCCTGCCATGCCGGCGACTTGCCGAGCACCGTGATCCTCATCTCGCCGCGAACTCTAGTGCCGGCGATCTGCGATTCCCGCAAACGCCGCAAAGCCCGCCAGCGGGCTTGCGAACGAAAACCCGGCGGTTGCGAGAAAGCGGCCCACGGGCACCGTGGCGCGGTGAGATGATCGCCACGAGGTCAAGGAGGACACCACTGCATGAGAGGAAGGCAGCAAACGTGATCGAGGTTGAGCAGGTAACTGAGATCGCCGAGGCCCTCGGGCTGAGGCGAAAGGGCGCCGCGAAGCGCAAGAGCAAGCGCCGCAACGGGCGCAGCTGCGAGGACTGCTTCTTTCACCGGCGGATGCTCTGCGCGCTCGACCTCGACGAGCCCTGCTCGACCTTCCGGCCCGACACGCCGCAGGGCCTGGTGCCGCCGCGACAGCCCGCCCTGCTCGTTCGCGACGCCTGAGCTCTCGCGGCCGGGCGCGGCCTTCTAGAATTGGCGCGATGGCAACCGATCGCACCGCCCGGCTGAGCGCCTCACCACCCCTCTTTCAGAGTCGCTTCCTCGACTTCTTTTCCCGCATCCATCCGGCGGTCCCGGCGCTGATCTACATCCCGGCGATCGTCGCCCTGATCGTGCTCGGCGCCGACCGCGGCCAGGGGGCGCTCGAGATCGTCGGCCTGTTCATCGCCGGGTTCGCGATCTGGACCTTCTCCGAGTACTGGCTCCACCGCCTGGTCTTTCACTGGGATCCCGACAACGAGATCGGCCACCGCCTTCACTTCATCATCCACGGCGTCCATCACGACCACCCGAACGACAAGATGCGGCTGGTCATGCCCCCCGGCGCCAGCATCCCGCTGGCGCTGCTGTTCTTCGGCCTCTTCTGGTTGATCTTCGGCACGCCGATGGCCTACCCCCTGTTCGCGGGGTTCCTCGCCGGCTACCTGATGTACGACTACATGCACTACTACCTTCACCACGCGGTGCCCAAGTCGAGACTCGGAAAGCACCTGCGCGAGCAGCACATGCGCCATCACTTCCAGGACCATCGGTTCGGCTACGGCGTCTCCTCGCCGCTCTGGGATGTGGTCTTCCGCACCCTTCCGCGCACGCGCCGCAGTCAGTAACCGTTAGCCTCTTTCATACCGTTACCTCAAATTTCACTGTGCACACACAGTGAACGCAAGGATGTGAACACATGTCACCGACTTCAAGCACCGTCGAGGAGGCCGCCGGCCTGATCCGCAAGCGGATCAAGGAGCTCGACGCCGAGCGCGGCCAGCTCGAGCGCGCGCTCGCCAGCCTCACCGGAGGACGCGAGGGTCGCCGCGGCCCCGGCCGGCCCCCCGGCTCGAGCTCAACCGCGGCCCCGCGGGCCTCCGGCGGCCGCCGCCGTCGCCGCCGTCGCGGTGGAACCCGAGCCGACCAGGCCGTAAAGCTCGTCGCGGCCAACCCCGGGATCTCGGCCTCGCAGATCGCCGAGCAGATGAAGATCAAGCCGAACTACCTCTACCGCGTGCTCGCCGAGCTCGAGAAGGAGGGCAAGGTCCGCAAGGACGGTCGCTCCTACCACGCGGTCTAGGCGGCGGCGGCACCCGGCGCCGCCCATAGGGATGAGGACTACGATCCGCGCGTGGCTCGGAGGCCGTCCGCGACGCGCGTGATCAACCGGACGCATCGGAGCCGGGCCATCGCCCTAGCGCTCTCCGTTGGCGCGGCGACCTGCCTCGGCGCGCCCGCCGCCAGCTTCGCCCATCCGCCGCCGACCCGCCAGAAGGTCCAGCCGCTGCCGCTCGAACAGGCGCTCGAGCCGGCGCTCACCGCCACTCCGGAGGCCGATTGCGGCCCGGGGTCGCTGCCGGAGGGTCCGACCCAGGGCCGGGTGCCCCGCGGGGACCACGCCAGCGGACGGGCAGCCGAGGGCTACACCTGCAACACCGAGCTCGTCGGCTCCTACGAGAAGGCCAGCCCCCAGGGCTCGGTCGGCGGCTTCAAGGTCGAGCGCTACACCGACGCCGCGGGCCACGACTGCGCCTACTACGACTCGACCCTGCTCTTCCCGACCAGCCTGATCGACCTCGAGAGCGGCGTCAACGTGCTCGACATGTCGGACCCCACGCAGCCGGTGCTGACCGACAAGCTCGTCACCCCGGCGATGCTCTCGCCGCACGAGTCGCTGGTCGTGAGCCAGAAGCGGGGTGTGCTCGCCGCCGTGCTCGGCAACCCCGCCCTCTACCCGGGCATCCTCGATGTCTACGACATCTCCCAGGACTGCCGCCACCCGGTGCTCAAGTCCTCCGGCCCGACCGGCATCCTCGGACACGAGAGCGGCATGGCCCCCGACGGGCGCACCTTCTACTCGGCCTCGCCGGCCAGCCAGACGCTGGTCGCCGTCGACATCTCCAACCTCTCCGCCCCGGTGCCGCTCTGGATCGGGCCCTATGACTCCCACGGCCTCTCGATCTCAAACGACGGCAACCGCGCCTACGTCGCCGGCGTCGACTCGGGGCTGATCATCCTCGACACCTCCGAGATCCAGGCCCGGGTGCCGAACCCGCAGGTGCGCGAGGTCGCCCGCCTGAAATGGAACTCGATGAGCATCCCCCAGAACGCGATCCCGGTGAAGATCGACGGCGACCCCTATCTGGTCGAGATCGACGAGTTCGGCAGCCAGGACGAGGTCGGCGCCGGGCGGATCATCGACATCGCCGACGAGGCCAACCCGAAGGTGATCTCGAACCTGCGCCTCGAAGTGCACCAGCCGGAGAACTTCGCCGCCCAGGCGGGCGACCCGGGCGCCGGGATCCCGCTCCAGGGCTACGCCGGCCACTACTGCAACGTCCCCTCGCGCACCGACCCGGGGATCGTCGCCTGCAGCATGATCCTCTCCGGCCTGCGGGTGTTCGACATCCGCGATCCCCGTCACCCGCGCGAGATCGCCTACTACAACGCCCCGATCGGGCCGCGCCTGACGCCGGGCTTCGAGGCCAGCAACTGGGCGATGTCGAGCCCCTCGTTCGTCCCCGAGCGCGGCGAGATCTGGTACTCCGACGGCTTCCAGGGCTTCTTCGCGGTCCGCGCCACCAACGGCGTCTGGCCGTTTCCGAAGTGCATGCGAAAGACGGCGACGCTGCCGCTCGGCGCCCGCGCCGGCCGCAGCGCCGATGTGATCGTCGGCGGGCGAACCCGGGACCGGATCAAGACCCGCGGCGGCAAGGATCGGATCTGCGCCAAGGGCAAGCGCGACCGGGTCAATGGCGGCGGCGGCAAGGACCGGCTCAAGGGCGGCGGCGGCCGCGACACCCTGCGCGGCGGCGCGGGCAACGACCGGATCGCGGGCGGCTCCGGCCGCGACACGCTCGGCTGTGGGCCCGGGCGCAAGGACGTGGCGATCGCCGGCCGCCGGGACCGCGTCCGCGGCTGTGAGCGGATTCGCCGCCGCCGCTAGAAGAAGTACTCGTTGACCTCAGCCGGGGCGCGGCTGTTGACGAAGATCCCGAGCGGAATCACCAGCAGCCAGACGGCGAGCGCGAGCTCGGAGCTGATGAAGGCCACCGGGATCGAGAGGGCGAAGGCCACCACCGGGGTGAGCGAGCCGATCACGCCCCAGCGGTAGACCTCGTCGGACATCGCCTTCGTCAGCAGGCCGTGTTGATGGGCATGGCGGAGCAGCACCACCTCGAGCCCGCTGACGATCGCGACCGCGGCGGCGTAGACCGAGACCGCGAGCGGATTGTCGAAGTAGTTGCCCAGCAGCGCGGTCGGGAACGGCAGGAAGGCGATGAAGCCGAGGTAGATCAGGTTGAGGCTGATCAGGCCGCGGTCGAAGCCGCGCAGGAGCGAGAACATCTGGTGGTGGGCGACCCAGTAGCGGCCGATCACGGCGAAGCTGATGAAGAAGCTGACGATCGCGTCGCTTTGGTCATCGAGTGCGCCGGCGAGGTCGTGAACGCTGTCGGCGTCATCGAGTGCTGGAACCCCGATCCCGACGACGAGCAGCGTCATCGCGATCGCGAACATCCCGTCGCTGAACGAGAGCACGCGGCCGAACTCCTCGCCGCCGCGCGGGAACTCGCGGTTGGGCGACGGGTGTTCCGCGGACCCCATCACCGCACTCCTTCCGGCGCTAGATCAGCCCGAGGCCGTCGACGGCATCGCGCTCGGAGCGCAGCTCGTCGACCGAGGCGTCGATGCGCTGGCGCGAGAACTCGGTGATCTCGAGCCCCTCGACGATCGAGTACTCGCCGTCGGCGCACTGACACGGCTGGCCGCAGATGATCCCGTCGTCGATCTCGTAGCGACCGTCGCTGGGCACGCCCATCGAGACCCAGTCGCCTGCTTTGGTGCCGAGGACCCAGTCGTGGACGTGGTCGATCGCCGCGTTGGCGGCCGAGGCGGCGCTCGAGGAGCCTCGCGCCTCGATGATCTCCGCCCCGCGCTTGCCCACCCGGGGAATGAACTCGTCGGCGATCCAGGCCTCGTCGTCGACCGCGTTCCAGGCGGTCTCGCCGCGGATCTTGGCGTTGACGAGGTCGGGGTACATGCTCGGCGAGTGGTTGCCCCAGACGGTCATGTTGGAGACCTCGGAGACCTGGGCCCCGAGCTTGTTCGCCAGCTGGCCCACGGCCCGGTTGTGGTCGAGGCGCAGCATCGCCGTGAACCGCTCGCCGGGGACGTCGGGGGCGTTCGACTTCGCGATCAGCGCGTTCGTGTTCGCGGGGTTGCCGACCACCAGCACCTTGATGTCGTCGGCGGCGCCCTCGTTGATCGCCTCGCCCTGGGGCTTGAAGATGCCGCCGTTGGCCTCGAGCAGGTCGGCGCGCTCCATGCCCTTGGTCCGCGGGCGCGCGCCGACGAGCAGGCCGATATTGCAGCCGTCGAAGGCGTGCTTGGGATCGTCGGAGATGTCGATCTTTCGCAGCAACGGGAAGGCGCAGTCGTCGAGCTCCATCGCCGTCCCCTCCGCGGCCTTGATCGCGTCGGGAATCTCGAGCAGCCGCAGCTCGACCGGGGTGTCTTCGCCGAGCATCTGACCGCTGGCGATCCGGAATAGCAGGGCGTAGCCGATCTGGCCCGCGGCGCCGGTGACAGTTACCTTGACGGGGTTGCTCACTCGTTCATCACTCCTGGGTCGGGTTAGGTCCTCCTCTTCCCCAAGCTAGTCGATCGAAGCCTCTAACTTCCGGCTCGTGATTGCTCCCTCGGCCCGTAATCGACACACGCGGAGCGTCCGCCTCGCCCTCGCCGGCCTGGCCGCGCTCGCGCTCGGGGTGGGCGCCTGCGGCGGATCCGACGATTCGGGCGAGGGCGCCGTCGAGGACCTGGCCCGGTACCTGCCCGAGGACGCTGCGGTCCTGGCCGTGGCCGACCTGGACGCGGCGCGCGAGGAGCTCGGGATCGCCGACGACGCCGACGCGATCGACCTCGAGGCGGTCTCCGGCGGGGATCTCGACCTCGAGAGCCCCGAGTACCAGCTGATCAACGTCGCCATCAACGTCGTGCCCCCGGTGCGCCAGTTCGCCCAGACCTTCGAGAGCCCGCCGCTGCTCGAGGCCCTCGACGGCGGTGCGATCTCGGCAGGCGCGGCCGACCAGGCGGGGCTCATGGGCGCCCCGGCGGCGATCCGCACGAGCCAGTCGTTCGACGAGCTCGCGGACGAGCTCGCCGGCGCCGGTTACGAGCGCGACGGCGATCTGCTGTCCAACCCCGAGCAGGCGATCACGGAGATCGCCGACGCCGGCGACGGGATCTGGGTGATGACCGCCGGCGACGAGGGGCCGACGGCGGGCGAGCTGGTCGAGTCCCCTCCGGGCGGGCCCGCGCAGCAGATCGAGCTTGTCGACGGGAGCGACCTCGCGCTGGCGCTCGCGACCTCCGGGCCGGAGGGCGAGTCATGCCTGATCGGGTTCGCAGGCCTCCAGAACGCCGCCGGCACCGAGGGCGAGATCGTGCTCGAGATCGACGGCGAGGCATCGGCCGAGGCGGTCGACCTCGATGCGATCGAGGGCGATCTCGACCTCGGCCAGCCGGCTGTCGACGGCTCGGTGGTGACGATCCCGTTCACCGCTTCGCCGGCGCCCAACGCCAGCCCGGTGGGAAGCCTGTTCTCCCAGCTGAGGCCGCTCGGGGCCTACGACTGCGGCTGAACCTCGGGCTCCGGGGCCGGGAACAGGCCGAGGAAGCGGTTCACCGCCCGCTTGCTGCCCTCGATCCGGATCTCGCCCGCCGTCAACGCCTGATCGAGCTCGCGGCCACGCCAGAGCAGGCCCGCGAGCACGTCGACCTCGGCCTCGATCGTGGCCTCGGGGTCCTCGGCGGCGCCGCGCTCGAGCGCGAGCACTCCGTCTTCCACCGCGACCCGGAAGCGGTCGTCGCCGATCCGCAGCTCGTAGCTGGAGCTGAGCTTGGCCGCGCTCGCCGGATCGAACACCGTGCGCAGGGCCAGAATGAACGCGTCCGGCCCGAAGACGGCGCCGGCGGGCGGGAACGGCGCCTCCGTCCCCCAGCGGCCGAGCTCGATCAGCACGCCCTCGAGGGCGCGGCCCCGCTCGGTGAGCTCGTAGACGCGCGCCGGGGCCGGGGGATCGAGCGTGCGCCGGCTCAGCACCCCCGCCCGCTCGAGGTCGCGCAGCCGCTGGGAGAGAACGTCCGGGCTGAGGTTCGGAAGGCCCCGGCGGAGGTCGGTGAACCGCTTCGGGCCCAGCAGCAGCTCGCGGACGACGAGCAGTGCCCAGCGCTCGCCGACCAGGTCGAGGGCACGGGCGATCCCACACATGTCTCCGTAGGTTCGCTTCGCGGTCACGCCTGCAAGTCTAGTCGTTGGTCCGAAGTTCCGTTCAGATGATTGTTTTTTCCTACTATTTGATACGGTTTGCCAACTAAGCGATCGAAGGAGCAGCGAGATGAGCGAACGCGACGGATACGAGCACGGGGTCCCGATCTGGATCGACACCTGGCGAGCCGACGTGCGCCCGGCGGCGCGCTTCTACGCCGACCTGTTCGGTTGGGAGATTCAGGGCGCCGAGGAGGCGGGCACTGAGGGCTACGCGATCGGGACGCTGCGCGGTCGCGACGTCGCCGGGATCGGCTCTCCCCTGCCGCCCGCGGCGCCCAAGTCGCCGGCCGCCTGGACCACCTACGTCCAGGTCGACGACGTCGAGGAGACGGTGGCGAAGGTGCGCGAGGCGGGCGGGTCAGTCCTGGCGGAGCCATTCGAGAGCCTGGACGGCGGGCGGATCGCGATCATCGCCGACCCGTCGGGCGCGGCCCTCGGCGTCTGGCGCCTCGGCGAACACCGCGGCGCCGAGCTCGTCAACGAGCCGAGCGCGTGGGCGATGAGCTTCCTCGCCTCACCCGACCCGGACGCCGCGGCCCGGTTCTACGGCGCCGTCTTCGGCTGGGAGGCCGAAAGCTTTGGGCCGGCGACCATGTTCCGCCTCCCCGGCTTCGTCGGCGGCGAGCCCTCGCAGCCGGTGCCCCGCGACGTCGTCGCGACGATGATGCCCGCCGCTGAAGGCGCCCCGGCCGCCTGGGCCGTCAACTTCTGGGTCGCCGACGTCGACGACGTGGCCACGAAGGCCAGGGAGCTCGGCGGCGAGGTGATCTCGCCCCCGGACGCGATCGAGGGTTTGCCGATGAAGGAGGGCGTGATCGCGGATCCGGAGGGCGCCGTGCTCTCGGTGACGGAGCTGCTCGAGCAGCCGGGCGACTGACCTCAGACCATCGCGGCCTGCAGGTTCTCGTCGATCGAGGCGAGGAACTCCTGCGTGGTCTGAAACTCCTGCTCGGGCCCGACGAGCAGCGCCAGGTCCTTGGTCATCTTGCCGCTCTCGACCGTCTCCACGCAGACGCGCTCGAGCGTCTCGGCGAACTCGGTCACCTCGGGGGTCTCGTCCATGCGGCCGCGGGCGGCGAGCGCCCTGGTCCAGGCGAAGATCGAGGCGATCGGGTTGGTCGAGGTCGGGTTGCCCTTCTCGTGCTCGCGGTAGTGGCGGGTGACGGTCCCGTGCGCGGCCTCGGCCTCGACCGTCTTGCCGTCGGGGGTCATCAGCACGCTGGTCATCAGCCCGAGCGAGCCGAAGCCCTGGGCGACGGTGTCGGACTGCACGTCGCCGTCGTAGTTCTTGCAGGCCCAGACGTAGCCGCCCTCCCACTTCAGCGCCGCGGCGACCATGTCATCGATCAGCCGGTGCTCGTAGGTGAGCCCCGCGGTCTCGAACTCGTCCTTGAACTCGCTCTCGAAGATCTCGGCGAAGAGGTCCTTGAAGCGCCCGTCGTAGGTCTTCAGGATCGTGTTCTTGGTCGACATGTAGACCGGGTAGTCGCGCTCGAGCCCGTACCGGAACGAGGCCCGGGCGAAGTCGCGGATCGAGTCGTCGAGGTTGTACATCGCCATCGCGATACCGCCGCCCTGGGGGAAGTCGAAGACCTCGAGCTCGATCGGCTCCGAGCCGTCGTTGGGCTGGAAGCTGAGCATCAACTTGCCGTCGCCGGGGATCAGGGTGTCGGTGGCGCGGTATTGGTCGCCGAAGGCGTGGCGGCCGATGATGATCGGCTTCGTCCACCCGGGCACGAGCCTGGGGATGTTCGAGATCACGATCGGCTCGCGGAAGATGACGCCGCCGAGGATGTTGCGGATCGTCCCGTTCGGCGACCGGTACATCCTCTTCAGGCCGAACTCCTCGACCCGCGCCTCGTCGGGGGTGATCGTCGCGCACTTGACCCCGACGCCGTGCTCCTTGATCGCGTTCGCCGCGTCGACGGTGATCTGATCCTCGGTCGCGTCGCGGCTCTCGATCCCGAGGTCGAAGTACTGGAGCTCGAGCTCGAGGTAGGGGAGGATCAGCTGCTCCTTGATGAACGCCCAGATGATCCGGGTCATCTCGTCGCCGTCGAGCTCGACGATCGGCTTGCGAACTTGGATCTTCTCGGCCATCGAGCGGGCGATGCTATCGGGCCGGTCCGCCCTGCTCGCCCTCCTCCTGCGGCGTCGTCAGCGGCGCGTGCTCGGCGCGCGCGATCTCGAGCACCTCGGCCAGCTCGCGGCCTCGGAACATGCGCTCGACCACGCGCTGGGCAGCCATCCGGATCGGCAGCACCGCCGCGACCCAGCCCGGGGTGACGACGCGGCGGCTGCGGCGGCGGATCCCGAGCTCGATCGCATCGATCGCGCGCTCGACCGGGGTCACCGGCAGGTGGCCGTTGCCGCCGAGCGGGCTGCGCGAGGCAGCCTCGGTGCCGAAACCGCGGCTGGTCATGTCGGTGTCGAGCTCGGCGAAGTAGGCGACGCCGACGCGAGCGCCGGAGGAAGCGATCTCGGCGCGAAACGCGTTGCCGAGCGCCTCGACCCCGGCCTTCGAAGCGCTGTAGGCGCTGAGCAGCGGCGGGTGGATCGCCGCCGCCAGCGAGGCGACCAGGAGCGCGTAGCCGTTCGGGTGCGAGATCTGCTCGCCGACCGCGCGAACGAAGTAGTAGCTGCCGACGAGGTTGACGGCGATCGTGCGCTCGAAGATCTCCGGGTCGCCGCCGACCAGCGGCAGCTGCGCGGCAACACCGGCGTTGGAGATCGCCACGTCGAGGCCGCCGAGCGCCTCGACCGCGCCGGCGACCGCGGCGTCGACCTGGTCGCGTTCGGCGACGTTGCACTCGAACCAGGGCGCGTCGCCACACTCCGCCGCGGTCGCCGCAAGCAGCTCGGGCTCGAGCCCGAGCAGCGCCACCCGGGCCCCGCGTGAGCTCAGCCGCTTCGCGGTCAGGGCGCCGATCCCGCGGGCGGCGCCGGTGATCAGGACCCGCCGGCCGCTGAGCTCGAGCTCGCGCCGGCTCATCGCGCCGCCCGTCGCTCGGCCAGCCGCTGGACGAAGCGCAGCGGTCGCGGCACCTCGCCGCTGGGCGGGTCCGGCTGGACCCCGAGCGCGTTCAGGGTCATCGCCAGCATCTCGTAGTGGCCGACCAGCATGCAGAGCTCGATCAGCTGCGGCTCGGCGTGCAGGCGGCTGAGCTCGCCCCAGAGCTCGTCCGAGATCGTCCGCCCCTGGTGCAGCTCGTCGGCCGCGCGCAGGAGCACGCCCTGCTCGGGGGTCCAACGCTGCGCCTCGGGGCCCTCGCGAACGCGCTCGATCTCTTCGGGCGCGAGCCCGGCGGCGCGGCCGAGGCGCTCGTGATGGGCCCACTCGTACTCGCAGCCGCAGTTGTGGGCGACGCGGAGGATGACGAGCTCGGTCTGCGCCCGCGGCAGGCTCCCGCCCGGCATCAGCCTGCCGGCGAACCTAAGCCAGGCCCGGAACAGGCGCCGGTTGCGAGCCAGGGTCGTGAACACGTTCGGCGGCCCGCCGCCGGTCCCGGCGCCGATCAGCCGCGCAAGGGCAAAGTTGAGGCGCCCGATCTGCGCCCGCGAGCCGGGCGAAATCCGCGGGCCGCCGGCGCCCTCGGCGCTCGCTATTCCGGTCATCGCGCGAACCGTATCGGCGCCGGAGCGAGGGGGCGTCAGTCAGCCGTGGATGGCGCGGCGCCCCCGCCCGCATGCTCGAACAGCCGCCCGGTCGTGATCGCCTCCGCCATCTCGTCCGACTCCGCCCGGTAGCCCGAGCCGTCCTCGAATTCGATCACCGGCACGATCGGCTGCCCGCTGATCCGGATCACGTCCTTGCGGCGACTGTGGGGAAACAGCGGCGCCTTCACCACCTCGTACTCGATGCCCTGCTCGTCAAGTGCCTTCTGAACTTTCCAGCACGCATGCCCCTTGGTACGAATGAACGTAAGCGAGCAGCGGTGAAGCTTTACGTTTGGCAACTCGGCGCCTCCTCGGTTCGGGTGCCGCGCAGCCTAGCCGGGGCATAGAGTCCGTAGACGATGGACGCCGAGCGAGTACGGATCGAGCACGCCGACCACGTCGCCGACGTGCGCATGGTCCGCGCCGACAAGCACAACGGCCTCGACTGGGCGATGTTCGTCTCGCTCAACGAGGCGATCGACGAGCTGCGCGGCGCGGACGGCGTGCGGGCGATCGTCCTCTCCGGCGACGGGCCGAGCTTCTGCGCCGGGCTCGATTTCCAGAGCTTCGCCTCCGGCAACGGCGACCTCGCCGGCGACGGGTTCAAGGTCGCCGAGGGCGAGATCGCCAACCATGCCCAGCGGGTCGCCTATGGCTGGCGCCAGCTCGAGGTCCCGGTGGTCGCGGCGCTTCACGGCGCCTGCTTCGGCGGCGGTCTGCAGATCGCGCTCGGCGCCGACATCCGGATCGCCGCGCCGGACACGCGGCTCTCGGTGATGGAGATCCGCTACGGGCTGGTCCCCGACATGAGCCTCTGGCAGACGATCGACCGCCTGGTCCGCGACGACGTCGCCCGCGAGCTCGCCTACACCGCGCGGATCGTCGAGGCTCCCGAGGCGCTCAATCTCGGGCTCGTGACCCGGATCGAAGACGACCCGCTCGCCGCGGCGAAGGCGCTCGCGGCCGAGATCGCCGGCCGCTCGCCGGACGCGATCCGGCGGATCAAGCGGCTCGCCGACGAGACGCCGAAGCTCTCCGCCGCCGAGGGACTGGCGCTCGAGGCCGCGCTGCAGAAGGAGCTGATCGGGAGCCCGAACCAGATCGCCGCCGTCGGCGCGGCGATGAGCAAGCAGCCGGCGGCCTTTACCGACCCGACTTAATCGCGAACCAGGAGGAGGAAGAGCAATGGACCTGTTCATGATCCGCCGCAACGAGGGCTGGAAGACGCCGGCCGAGCTCGAGGCCGCGGCGAAGCGATCGATCGAGGTCGCCGAGAGCGACTTCCCCGACGAGATCCGCTGGATCCGCAGCTACGTGGTCGCCGAGAAGAGCGGCGAGCTCGGCACCGTATGTATCTACGAGGCCTCCGACGAGGACGCCGTGCGGCGCCACGCCGACGGGGTCGGGATGCCCGCCAACGAGGTGCTCTCGGTCGTCGACACGGTGATCGTCCGCCCCGACCCGGAGGCGGTCGCCGCCGACTAGCTGAGCGCACCTTGACACAAGTTGTGAACCGTGGTTCACTTCTTGTCTGGCCTATCGACCCACGGAGCGAACCGAAGCGCGCAAGGCGGCCGTGCGCGAGCGCATCGTTGATGCCGCACGCGAGCTGATCGCCCACGGCGGCTACGCCGAGGCCCAGGTGGCGGCGGTCGCGCGGCGGGCCGGGGTCGCGACCGGCACGGTCTATCGCCACTTTCCCTCGAAGGCGGAGCTGTTCGCCGAGGTCTTTCGCAACGCCTCCCAGCACGAGGTCGACGCCGTGATCGCCGCCGCGGCCAACGGCGCCTCGGCGCCGGAGCGGATCGCATCGGCGGTCGAGACCTTCGCTCGCCGCGCCCTGCGCGGCCGCCGCCTGGCCTGGGCGCTGATCGCCGAGCCCGTCGACCCGGCCGTCGAGGCCGAGCGGCTCGTCTTTCGCCGCGCCTACCGCGACGCCTTTGCCGAGGTCGTCGCCGCGGGCGTTGCCGCCGGCGAGCTGCCCGAGCAGGACCCGGCGACCAGTGCCGCGGCGCTGGTCGGGGCGATCGGCGAGGCGCTGGTCGGGCCGGTCTCGCCGACGACCGCCGCCCACGATCCCGAGTCGCTGATCGACTCGCTGCGAGACTTCTGTATTCGCTCGGTTACCGGAAGGGAGCCCGCCAGTGTCGTTGCTTGAACAGCGTTCGCTCGCCACCACCCACGAAGTCACCAACCAGGCCCGGGCGCTCGAGGACTACAACACCTTCGAGGCCGATCGTGTCCTGGTCGAGGCTCTGCGCCGCGAGGGCGGCGAGTGGGCCGAGCCGCGCGCGAGCGAGGTCGGCGCCTTCTCCGGCTCCGCGCGGGCGATCCGCTGGGGCTTCGAGGCAAACGAGAACCCGCCGCGGCTGAAGACCCATGACCGCTTCGGCAACCGCATCGACGAGGTCGAGTTCCACCCTGCCTGGCACGAGCTGCTCCGGGCCGGGGTCGGCTTCGGCCTCCACGCCCTGCCCTGGCGCGAGCCACAGCCCGGCGCCCACGTCGCCCGCGCGGCGATGACGGTCGCCTCGCAGGCCGAGGCCGGGGTCGGCTGTCCGATCTCGATGACCTACTCGGTGATCCCGGCGCTGCGAAAGCAGCCCGAGCTGGCGGCCGAGTGGGAGCCCCGGTTCACCTCCCTGGAATACGACGGCGAGCGTCTGCGCCCCGCCGCCGACAAGGCCGGCGCCCTCTGCGGCATGGGGATGACCGAGAAGCAGGGTGGCTCCGATGTGCGCGCGAACACGACCGTGGCCACGCCGCTCAACGGCGGCGGCCCCGGCGCCGAGTATGAGATCACCGGGCACAAGTGGTTCATGTCGGCACCGATGTGCGATGCCTTCCTCGTCCTCGCCCAGACCGAGGGCGGGATCTCCTGCCTGCTGATGCCGCGCTTCACGCCCGACGGCGAGCGCAACCGGATCGAGATCCAGCGGCTCAAGGACAAGCTCGGCAACCGCTCCAACGCCTCCAGCGAGGTCGAGTTCCGTGGCGCCTGGGCGCGACTGCTGGGCGAAGAGGGCCGCGGCGTGCCGACGATCATCGAGATGGTCAACCACACCCGCCTCGACTGCTGCCTCGGCGCCGCGGCGGGGATGCGGTCCGGGGTCGCCAACGCGATCCACCACACCTCGCAACGCTCGGCCTTCGGCAAGCTGCTGATCGACCAGCCGCTGATGCAAAACGTGCTCGCCGACCTGGCGATCGAGTCCGAGGCGGCGACGATCGGCGCCCTGCGCCTGGCCCGTGCCTACGACGAGAGCATTGCCGGCGATGAGCGCGCAACCCAGTTCAAGCGGATCGCCAACGCGGTACTCAAGTACTGGCTCTGCAAGCGCGCCGTGCCCCACTCCGGCGAGGCGCTCGAGTGCTTCGGCGGCAACGGCTTCGTCGAGGAATCAGGGATGCCGCGCCTCTACCGCGAGTCGCCGCTGAACTCGATCTGGGAGGGCTCGGGCAACGTCCAGTGCCTCGACGTCCTGCGGGCGATGGTCCGCGGACCGGAGGCGCTGGAGGCGTTCTTCGGCGAGGTCGGCGAGGCCTCGGGGACCGACGCGCGACTCGATGCCGCCACCGCCGCCCTTCGCGACGAGCTCGGCGACCTGGAGGCGATCGAGACCCGGGCCCGCAGGGTGGTCGAGCGGATGGCGCTGGTGCTCCAGGGCTCGCTCCTGGTCCGCTTCGGCGACCCGGCCGTCGCCGACGCCTTCTGCGCCTCGCGTCTCGGCGGCGACTGGGGCCGCGCCTTCGGTACGCTGCCCGCGGGCACGGGCTTCGAGCGCATCATCGAGCGCCACGCGGTGTCTTACTGAGCAATGAGCCTCTCCGAGCGCATCCGCCGCCACCTGCAGTCGCACGTCGTCGGCTACCTGGCGCTGTTCGTCGCCCTCAGCGGCACGGCGCTGGCGCTGCCCGGCAAGAACCAGGTCACGTCCAATGACCTCGCCAGGGGCGCGGTCAAGGGCAAGGCGATCGCCGCCGACGCGGTCAAGACGCCGAAGGTCCGCGACGGTGCGATCACGGCGCCGAAGCTCGGCGTCGCCGCGGTCACCGGCGCCGCGCTCGCCGACGCCTCGATCACCTCGGCCGACCTCGCCAGCGACTCGGTGATCCGGGAGAAGATCGGCCAGGGCGAGATCAACGGCGGCAAGCTCGCAAACGGGGCCGTCAACTCGTCCAAGGTCGCGAATGAGACGCTGCTCGCAGAGGACTTTGCCGCCGGGCAGATCTCCGACGGGTTCTCGTTCACGGAGGTACCCAATTTCAACACCGGGAACGTCACGACGGAGTCCGACCCAGCGCCGTACAACGCCCCGCGCAGCGGGCGCTTGCTGATCACGGCGTCGATGAACATCAACGTGATCTGCACTGCCGAGTGCGACGACCTCGCCATCGCCCTGTTCGTCGACGGCACCTATGCCCCGGGCTCGACCCGCGAGTCCGCGGTGGGCGTGGCTACGGGCGCCACAGAGACCACCGCCGTGACCACCTCCGCCCTGGTCCCGGTCTCCGCCGGCGCCCACGCGATCGATATCCGCGGGATCTCGGACAACGACGCGCAGGGCCTCCACAACGTGCAGATCACCGGCGTCCTGCTGCAGTAGACGGCCGAGCGTCGCCAGGCTAGGATCGCCGAGACAAACACGGCGCGGATGAAACGGAAAGGCACGATGTCGGGCAAGGGTGCGAGCAGGGCGACGAGGGTTTCGATCGCGACCGTGGCGGTGCTCGCCGCGACCGTGGCAGCCGCGCACGCGGCGACCGATTCGGGCGAGCTCGGCAGCCAGCTCGATCCGCTGCGCTCCGCCGACGCCTCCGAGATCGCCGACGCCCGCGACGCCGGGGTCACGGTCGAACGCAGCCGGGCGCTCGTCGACGTCTACGTCTCCGGCGACCTCGACCGCGCCACCCGGCGGCTGGAGGCCGTGGGCATGGCGGTGAAGGCGACCGCGACCGAGCCGCTGCCCGTGCTCGAAGGCTGGATGCAGCTCGACGCGCTCTCCGACAGCGCCGGCCTTGGACTCACCGACGCGATCGTGCCCGTGATGGGCGGCGGCACCGACGTGGGCGCGGTCACCTCCGCGGGGGTCCCGGCCCACAACGTCCCGGAGGCGATCGCCCTGCTCGGCACCAGCGGCGCCGGGGTCGACGTCGGTGTGATCTCGGACTCGATCAACCAGGTCGGCGCCGGCGTCAATGGGTCACAGGCGAGCGGCGACCTACCCGCCGATCCGAACGTCGTCGTGCTCCAGGACGACGTAATCAGCCCCAGCGACGAGGGGCGGGCGATGGCGGAGATCATCTTCGACGAGGCGCCGGGGCTGAACCGGATCCTGTTCTCGAGCGGCACGGCGACCGGCTCGGTGGGCAAGGCCGCCTCGATCGACGCCCTGGTCGCCGCGGGGGTCGACGTGATCGCCGACGACATCTTCTATCTCAGCGAGCCGGCGTTCCAGGATGGCGCCGTGGCCCAGGCGGTCGACCGCGCGAGAGCAGCCGGCGTCGCCTACTTCGCATCGGCCGGCAACCGCGCCCGCCAGAGCTACGAGAGCACCTACCGCGAATCAACCGTCACGAGCGGGTTGCACGACTTTGACCCGGGGGCCGGCAACGACACACGCTCGTGCTTCAGCGCCGCTGTCCCGGACACAGCCGGCAACAACGCCTTCATCCAGGTCGCCTTGCACTGGGACCAGCCGGTGGGCGCCGTGACCACCGACATCGACGTGCGGATCACCAACACCGCCGGAGGGGTCCTCGCGTCTGACACCGCCGACAACATCTCCAACGGGCTCCCGCGGGCGATCGCCACCTTCACCAACGCCGGGCCCGCGGTAATCCCCTGCGTCGAGATCGTGCGCGACGCTGGCCCCGTGCCCGGATTCGTGAAGTGGATCGCGCGCGATAACTACACCCCGGGCGTGCCCGAGTTCGACACCGCGTCGAACACGATCAACCCCGATGCCGCCTCGGCGGTCGGCTCGCTGTCGGTCGCCGCCGTCGCCGCCGGCGACCCGGGCCTCAACACCCCGGAATCGTTCAGCTCGCGGGGGCCGAACACGCGCTTGTTCGACGTCGCCGGCAACCGGCTGGCGACCCCTGAGGTGCGCCTGAACCCGGACCTGGCGGCGGCGGACGCGGTCAACACGACCGTTCCCGGCTTCGCCCCCTTTGGCGGCACCAGCGCCTCGACCCCGAGCGCGGCCGGGATCGCAGCGCTGCTGCGCTCGGCAAATCCGAACGCGACCCTGAACGAGATCTACGCGCAGATGAGCGATGACGCGAACGCGATCGAATGCACGTCGAGCATCGTCGTGCCCGATCCCGACTGCGGCGCCGGCTTCATCCTCGCCAACGTCGCCGCGGCGCGCCTCGATTTGACCGGCGCCGTGGTCACCGCCGGCCTCGATCCGCCCACGCCGACGGGCAGGAAGGGCTTCTACACCGGCAAGGTCTCGGTCATCCTCTCGGCCAGCGACCCGGATTCGCCGATCGAGAGCGCCAGCGGCTGCGGGACGATTCCGGTCACCGCGGAGGGCACGACGACGCTGACCTGCAACGCGATCAGCGGCGGCGGGCCGGGGAACTTCTCGGCGACCGTCAAGCGCGACACCAAGCCGCCGAAGAAGCCGAAGATCAAGGGGATCAAGAAGAACGGCCCGCTGCCGCCGAAGAAGAAGATCAAGTGCAAGTCCAAGGACGCCACCTCCGGTCTCAAGTCCTGCAAGATCAAGGGCTACAGCGCGAAGCCGGGCAAGCACACGCTGAAGGCCACGGCAAAGGACAAGGCCGGGCTGAAGTCGAAGACGACCAAGCTCAAGTACGAGGTCTAGGAGGACCGGGGCCGCCGCAAGGCTGAGCGGCCCCAGGACTCAAGCGCGAGTGCCTGGCACCCGATATGTCAGGCGTGCAGCCGCTGCCCGAAAGCCCGCGCGCGCCGAGCGTGCGAACGCGCGCGTTCGCGATCTTCATGCTCGCCGGCGGAGCGCTCGCCGGAGTCACCGTGGCACTGCCTCCGGCGGCCACCGGGTCGGACGCCGTGGTGCTCGCGATCGGTGCGGTCGCGATGATCGGGGGGGCCGCGGTCCTGCTCTCGC
This sequence comes from uncultured Solirubrobacterales bacterium, assembly GCA_963767475.1. Lineage (GTDB taxonomy): Bacteria > Actinomycetota > Thermoleophilia > Solirubrobacterales > 70-9 > WHSW01. The sequence continues at coordinate 1,697,693 of CAVYEI010000002.1, read as the reverse complement.
GCCGCGACCTGCCGGAGTGGGCCCTCGGCGTCTTCGCCGTCCTGGGGACGGTGATGATCACGCTGGCGAAGTACGAGGGAGGCCTCGACGGCACCGGGACCGCCGACAACCAGATGCTCTACGTCTGGATCTGCCTGTTCTCGTTCTACTTCCTCAGCTTCCGCAATGCCGTCGTCCAGGTGCTCGCGATCGGCGCCGCCTACGCCTGGCTGCTGACGACCCAGGATGCCAGCGGCAGTGAAGCGGCGACGCGCTGGATCGTGACCATGACCGCACTGGCGACCGCCGGGGTGCTGGTGGCGAAGCTGCGCCGCGCAAACGACGGCCTCGTCGAGGAGCTCAGCAGCCGGGCCCGAATCGAACCGCTGACCGGGCTGCTCAACCGCCATGCGCTGGAGGAGCGGGCCGCGGTTGAGTTTGCCCGCGCGCGCCGCGGCCGCGGGCCGGTGGCGATCCTGGTCGCCGACCTCGACGACTTCAAGACCATCAACGACAGCCTCGGCCACCCGGCAGGCGATCAGGTGCTGCGCCGCGTGAGCGCTGTGCTCACCGAGGAGACTCGCGACGTCGACGCCGTTGCGCGGGTGGGCGGCGACGAGTTCGCGATCCTGCTTCCGGCCACCTCCGCGGCCGCGGCCCGGGCGATCGCCGAGCGCCTGCGACGGAAAGTGCGCCGGGCCGCCCGCGACATGGATCTGCGGCTCTCGCTCAGCGTCGGGGTCGCGGTCGGGCCGCCGGACGGCAACACCCTCGACGAGCTCTGGAAGGCGGCCGACCGGGCGATGTACAAGGCCAAGCGCGGCGGCGGCGACGCTGTCGCAACCGCCGCCGAGGTCGAGGGCGCGAAGCCGCCGCCGCTGCCTGAGCCCAGCCCCGCCCAGGCCTGAGACGGGCGAGCTCCGCGGGCCGGCACCAGTCGGCACCTAGGATTACCCGATGAGTCCGAGAGGACAGCTGACCCTGTTTCGGATCCGCGGGATCCGGATCGGCGTCGATTACTCCTGGTTCTTCGTCCTCTTTTTGATCATCCTCTGGCTCTCGGGCTTCTACCGGGACGTGCTCGGCGCCGAGCAGTCCGACTCCGGCCCCTACCTGCTCGCCGTCGCCTCGGCGCTCGCCTTCTTCGGCTCGATCCTCCTGCACGAGCTCGGGCACGCGGTGGTCGCCAACCGCAACGGGATCCCGATCACCGAGATCACCCTGTGGCTGTTCGGCGGCGTCGCCAAGATGAGCAAGGACACAGACTCACCGGGAACCGAGTTCAAGATCGCCGCCGCAGGGCCGGCCGTAACCCTGGTCCTGGCACTGATCTTCTGGGCGATTGGCATCGGCGTCGCCGGGACCGACGAGTTCTCGGCCGCGGTCACGCTCGACACCAATGCCGACGTCTCCGGGCTGCTGGCGATGGTCGCCTGGCTGGCGGAGATCAACCTGCTCGTGCTCGTCTTCAACCTGATCCCCGCCTTCCCGCTCGACGGCGGGCGGATCGCCCGCGCGATCGCCTGGCGGCTGAGCGGCGACCGCAACCGCGCCACGCGCCTGGCCGCCAACCTCAGCCGGGTGATCTCCTACCTGATGATCGCCGGCGGCGTGCTGCTGCTGATCGGCGTCGCCGGCGACGGGTTGGAGATCACCGGGATCTGGCTGGCCCTGATCGGCTTCATCCTCGGCCAGTCGGCGCGCGGCTACGCGGCGCAGTCGGAGTTCGCCAGTCGCATCGACGGAATCAGCGTCGCCGACGTGATGGACGCCGACCCGGTCTCGATCAGCGAGAACACCAGCATCGAGCGCGCGCTCGACGAGTACTTCCTCCGCTACCGCTGGCCCTGGTTCCCGGTCGTCGACGCGAGCGACCACTTCCGTGGGCTGCTCGTCCGCGAGGCCGCCGACGGCGTCCCGGAGCTGAGCCGCGCCTCGCAGACCGTGGGCGAGGTGTTCGAGCTCGACGCCGGCGGCACGCTTTGGGTCCGCGACGACGCGCCGCTCGAGTCGCTGCTCGGCAACGACGCGCTGCGGCGCCTCGGCGGACTTGCCGCGGTCGACGCCAACGGACGCCTGCGCGGAGTGATCACCGCCGACCAGGTGGGCAGGGCGCTGCGCGACGCCCTTGGCGGGCGCAGCTGAGCGGTTTAATATCGAACAACTCGTTTCGTCCCGGGAGGCAACCATGAGGCAACGTCCATCAGCAGGAACGATCTTGGCGCTGATCGCGCTGGTACTTGGCGTCGCCGGCGTTGCGACGGCGGCGCCCGGCGTGAAGAAGATCGCGAAGAACGCGGTCAAGTCGAAGCAGATCGCGAAGAACGCGGTGAAGGCGGCCGAGATCGCGGCGGGAGCCGTGGGCGCGTCGGAGATCGCCGACGGATCGGTCGGTGGGGCCGAGGTCGATGAGTCAAGCCTCGGTCCGGTGCCCGCCGTCCAGGGCACGGACCAGTTCTTCAGGCGCGAGACCCCGTCGGCCACAGCCGCCACAGTTGCGAGCGCCCGCGACGGGGCGACCAAGCTCCCGCTCGGCAGCGCCGGCCCGCTGTCGTACTACGGCAAGTGCTTCAAATCGATCGCCAATCCGGCCAACCCCGGCATGCACGCCGAGGTATTTGTCGAGACCTCGACCCCCGGCGCGATCTTCTCGGCGGACAGCGGCAGCTCCAGCAACGGGTTCATCGACCCGGGCTCGCCGGAGAGCGACCGACAGGTCACCGACACCACCTCGTTCGCCGGGGTGGGTGACCCGGGCACCCTGAACCTCTCCGACGCCGTGGACGGCACGGCCCATGCCCTCGCCGGCGATACCGCGCTGTTCCTCCAGGTTGCGGTCGCGACGAAGGTCGGCTCGCCGGAGGATGGGGACGGGCTGTTCGGCGCCGGCGACCGCTGCCTGTTCGCAGGCGTCGTGAACTCGAACTGAGCGCACCGGAATCCGCACCGGGTCGGTCGGATCTCGCGGCGTAATCGGCGTTGAATAGGATCAGCCCGTGCCTAGTCACGACGTCCTGGTGATCGGAGCCGGTCTCGCCGGCCAGCGCGCGGCGCTCGCCGCCGCCGAGCAGGGCGTGTCGGTGGGGATCGTCTCCAAGGTCCACCCGGTGCGCTCGCACTCCAACGCCGCCCAGGGCGGGATCAACGCCGCCCTTCAGGAGGGCGACTCGTGGGAGTCCCACGCCTTCGACACGATCAAGGGCTCGGACTATCTCGGCGACCAGGACGCGATCGCGATCATGTGCCGCGAGGCGCCGGAGGAGATCCTCCACCTCGAGCACCTCGGCGTCCCCTTCCACCGCAACGAGGAGGGCAAGCTCGGCACGCGGGCCTTCGGCGGCGCCTCGCAGGCGCGCACCTACTACGTCGCCGACATCACCGGCCAGGCGATCATGCACGTGCTCTACGAGCAGCTGATGAAGTACGCCGACGCGGTCGACCGCTACGAGGAGTACTTCACCACCGCGCTGGCGCTCGACGACGACCGCAACTGCGTCGGCGCCGTGCTGCGCAACGTCCGCGACGGCTCGATGGAGCTATTCGAGGCCAAGAACGTGATCCTCGCCACCGGCGGCGACGGCCAGGCCTGGCAGCCGACCACCAACGCGCTGATCTGCACCGGCGACGGGATCGCCCAGGCATACCGCGTCGGCGCGCCGTTGATGGACATGGAGATGATCCAGTACCACCCGACGACGCTGGCGGGCAAGGGCTTCTTGATCACCGAGGGCGCCCGCGGCGAGGGCGCCCATCTGCTCAACGCCAACGGCGAGCGGTTCATGGAGAAGTACGCCCCGAACAAGATGGAGCTGGCCTCTCGCGACGTCGTCTCCCGCGCCGAGCAGACCGAGATCAACGAGGGCCGCGGCTTCCCCGACGGCACCGTGGCGCTCGACATCACCGTGGTGCCGAAGAAGCGCATCCACGAGGCGTTGCGCGAGATCGTGCTCGTCGGCCGCGACTTCGCCGGGGTCGACATCACCAAGGAGCCGATCCACATCAAGCCCGGCAACCACTACACGATGGGCGGCGTGAAGACCGACATCGACGGCGCGACCGAGATTCCGGGCCTCTATGCCGCCGGCGAGTGCGCCTGCGTCTCGGTCCACGGCGGCAACCGCCTGGGAGCCAACTCGCTGCTCGACACGCTGATCTTCGGCCGCCGCTCCGGCCTCCACGCGGCCAACCGGGCGAAGGCGACGAAGCCCGGCAGGCCGTCGAAGTCCGTGCTCGCCGACGAGCAGGCGATGATCGACGCGATCGTCAACCGCGAGCGCGGCTCCGGGCGCCGGGTGTCGGAGATCCGCAAGGAGCTGGGCGCGACGATGGACCGCTACGTCGCGGTATTCCGCGACGACGAGGGGATCAAGCAGGGCCTCGAGATCGTCAAGCGACTGAAGCAGGAGGCCGAGAGCGCCTACATCGACGACCAGGGCTCGATCTTCAACCAAGACGTGCTCGGGGCGATCGAGCTCGGCTACATGCTCGATTGCGCCGAATGCGCCTGCGTCGGCGCCCTGCATCGCACCGAAAGCCGTGGGGCGCAGTTCCGCACCGACTTTCCCGAGCGAAACGACGACGAGTGGCTCAAGCACATCGACCTGACCCTGAACGGGGACGGGCCGGAGATCAGCTACTCCGACGTCACGATCACCGAGTGGCAACCGATGGAGAGGACCTACTAGTGGAACCCGAGACGCCCACAGCGACCGAGGAGTACACGCTCAAGGTCCGCCGCTTCAAGCCCGAGTCGGGCGAGGGGCCCTATTGGGAGGAGTTCGACGTCGAGCTCGATCCGACCCTCTCGGTCCTCGACGGCCTGCTCCAACACAAGGACCGCGAGGACGGCTCACTCGCGGTCCGCTGCTCGTGCCGGGCGGCGATCTGCGGCTCCTGCGGCGTGAAGATCAACGGGGAGTCGACGCTCGCCTGCCTGACCCAGATCGGCGAGGCGCACGAGTTCGCCAACCGCCGCAACGGCGGCAGCGAGCCGATCACGGTCGAGCCGATGGGGAACATGCCGGTGATCAAGGACCTGGTCACCGACATGGAGTCGACCCACTGGAAGAAGATGCGTCGCGTCACCCCGTGGCTGCTCGATGACGGCAACCCGCCCGAGCGCGAGCGGATCGTGCCGCCGGAGTCGATGGTCGACATCACCCAGACGATCGCCTGCATCCAGTGCGGGGCCTGCGTCAGCTCCTGCCTCTCGATGGAGGCGGACCCGGACTTCATCGGACCCGCCGCGCTCGCCAAGGCCTACCGCTTCGTCGGCGACCCCCGCGACGACCAGCACCGCGAGCGCCTCTACGACCTCGCCCAGGATCCGCACGGGATCTATGACTGCACCCACTGCTTCAGCTGCGTCGACGCCTGCCCGAAGGGCGTCGCGCCGATGGACCAGATCATGCGCCTGCGCCGCGCCGCCGGCGGTGACGAGGGGATCAAGGACAAGAACAACGGCCACAATCACGAGGCGGCGTTCGTGAAGATCATCGAGAAGAAGGGAACGCTCGACGAGGCGCTGCTGCTGCAGGAGTCCTACGCGTTCGGGATCAAGGGCAAGCTGATCCCGAAGATGTCGGCGATCAAAGGCCTCCTGGGCGCGATCCCGACCGCGATCCGCGGCATCCGCTCGGGCAAGATGCGCTCGCTGCCGAAGCTGACCCCCGGCGTCCACCACAAGCTTCCCGGAGACGCGCAGGACCATGTGAAACGGATCTACGAGCACGCCGAGGAGCACAAGACGGAGATCAACCTCTACATCACCGGTGAGGAGGACGTCGAGCCCGAGCCCGACGAGGAGGAGCTCAGCCAGCCCGAAGTTTCCCCCGGACCGAAGGAGAACGAATGAAGCTCGCCTACTGGCCCGGCTGCGTCTCGCGCGGGTTCACGACCGAGCTCCACGGCTCGATGGCGATGGTCGCCGAGCGGCTCGGGATCGAGCTGGTCACCCTCGACCGCGCCAACTGCTGCGGCGCCGGGGTGATCGCCGAGCACAACCAGGAGCTCGCCGACACCCTCAACGCCCGCACCTTCGCCCTCGCCCAGCAGACCGGGCTCGGGATGATGAACATCTGCTCGACCTGCCAGGGCGCCCAGTCGGAGTGCCAGCAGCGCCTCGACGCCGACTCGGCCTACCGGGCGCACATCAACGAGGTGCTCGCCGACGAGGGGATCAGCTACGACAAGGACAAGCAGGGCTGGGAGAACAAGAACTTCCTCTGGGTCCTGGTCGAGGACTACGGGCTCGAGGCGCTGAAGGCGAAGGTGACGCGGCCGCTCTCCGGCCTGCGCGTCGGTCCCTTCTACGGCTGCTACGTGATCCGCCCCAAGCACCGGCTCGGCTACGACGAGCATCCCGATCGCGACCTCTACCTCGAGCAGGTAATCGAGACGCTCGGGGGCGAGGTGGTCGAGTACGACGGCGCCCGCAAGTGCTGCGGCTTCCCCGTGATCACGATGAACCGCGAGACCTCGCTGCGCCAGGCGGGCACACACGTCATCGACGCGCTCGAGCAGGGCGCCGACTGCCTCGTCACCCCGTGCCCGCTCTGCCACCTGAACCTCGACATGCAGCAGCCGGAGGCGGCGAAGGTGGTCAACCACGACCTCGGGCTCGCGGTCCTGCACCTGCCGCAGCTGGTCGGACTGGCGCTCGGGTTCGAGCCCAAGCAGCTGGGCATGAACCGCCACATCGCCTCGACCGAGTGGGTCGGCGAGCGGCTCGCCGGCGTTCCGGCCTGATGTCCGAGCTGCCCGAGGGCGCCCCGCAGCCGCCGCCCGAGGTCGAGCAGGCGGCGCTGCTGGGACACATCGACGACGCGGTCAGCCTCTATCTGAAGTTCACCGACGTGGACCCCGAAACGGCGCGCCAGGTGGTCGAGAAGCTCGCCGACGGCTGAGCCGGCGAGCTCCCGGTACGGCTAGACGAGGCGGAACTTGTAGACGGCGGGCGCCGGGTCGGGCGTGCCGCTCGCGTCCGTCGCCAGGACCGCGAACTTGTACTTGCCGGGGTCCAGCTCCCGGTAGATCCGCGGCGACGTGCACGGAGTGAACTGCTCGAGGGCCGGGTCGAGGTGCTTGCCCTTGAGGCGACACACGAACGTCGATCCCGGCTCCGTGGACGCGAACACGAACCGTGCCTTCGGCTTCTCGCTGCGCTTCCGAGGCCCGCGCTTGACGTAGGTGTCGGGAGCGATGCACTCCAACTGCGCGGAGGACGCGCTCGGGCATTGATCCTGCGTCTCGTCGCCGAAGCCGTCGCCGTCGGCGTCCGGCTCGAGCTGCGCGGAGACGCTCAGGAGATACTCCGACGACCCGAAGCCGAGGTTGTGCGGGCCGCCCTGGAGATCGCCGATGTCGTACCGGATCGCGCCGATGGCGGCGACCACGGAGCAGTTGTAGTCCTCAGGCACGTAGAGACCAAGGCGGTCACCCGCCTGCACCGCGATCCGGGCCGGAAACGTGTTCAGGGCCTCCGCCTGGAGCGGGCCGGTGGCTGGCGCCTCGCCGACGATCGTGTAGTTGGGGCTCGTGCCGCGCGCGACCTTGAGCTTGAGCGCCGGTGGGCTGGTCGAAGCGCGATGGCTCCACGAGGTGATCACCCCTGCGCTCGGCACGACGTACTGGTCGAGCGGAGTCGCCTGGACGAAGGTGAGGTCGCCGCCGCAGAAGGCGGTGGCAGCGGGGGTCTCGCCCACGGTCACCGCGGCGCTCGCCGTGGTCGCTCCGGCGACCAGCATGGCAATTGCGCTGAGCAGGCTCACCGCGCCCAAAGCCGTCGCTCGCATCACCAACCTCCTTGTCTCGCCGACGGCAAGAACCTAACCCGTTAGCGGTGCCCGATCAACCGTGCGCGAGACACAGATGGCCCGCGTGTGCGTTCGCAGCGGCGGACCACGTCCTCGGGCCCGACGTAGGCGCGGCGGTCACGGCTGGGCCCGCAGTCGATCAGGTCGACGAGACGGTCGCTCGTCAGCGCGGTCGAGCCGAGGAGCAGGTCCGAACCGAATCCCCCGCGGAGGCGATCGCTGCCACGAGCGCCCCTGACAAGGTCCCTGCCGGTACCGCCGGCCAGGACGTCGTCCCCGCCGGCATCGTCGAACGAATCGCCGTCGAGCCGGTCGTTGCCAGCCTGGCCCCGGATCGTGTCGTCTCCGCCGTCGCCCGCCAGTGAGTCGTTGCCGGCCCCGCCGATGATCAGATCGTTGCCGGCGGAACCGCTGACGACGTACGGCTCCGCGCCGGCGGCGGCGATCAGCACGTCGTCGGCCGTGCCTCCGAGGACCTCCTCGGCTCCCAGTACCTGATCTGCCTCCCCCGGAGCACCGTCGTTGGCGATCCCGTCGAGCGAGACGCTGACCGGATAGGTCGCCGCGCTGTAGTCGATGTAGTCGTGGTCGCCTGGCTTCGCCCCGAGGTCGTAGACGTCGGCCTGATCCGGCGCTCCGCCCGAGACAAGGACCGTGTCGTCCCCGTCGCCGGCATCGACGCGGTCAGCGCCCGTGCCGGGATCGAAGGTCGTGCGGATCGGGCCGTCGAGGAAGCTGTCGTCGCCCGGCCCGCCGTTGCCGTGAACGGTGAACGACCCCGTGCCGCCGTCGCGCGCCGGCATGCCGGTCGAGTCGAGCGAGTCGTTGCCGCCCCCGAGGTCGGCCTCAAGCCGAACCGATACCTCCGCAGTACTCGGACAGCCCGGGGGGTGACAGAACTGGGCGGAGCGAGGCAGCGGGCACGTCGCCGTCGACCCAGCCGGCCCGCCACCGCTGCAGCCTGGGCCGGCGACGATGGGTGCCGTCGAGTCGGTGACTGCATAGGTCGTCGAATCCCCGACCGCCCCGAGCGAGACGGTGTTGAGCTCGCCGCCGGCGTCGCTGAAGACGAGCGAGTGAGTGCTCTGTTCGACCGTCACCTCCACCGTTGCGGCCCCGGCGAGGCTGGGCGCAAGGATGGCGACCTCCGTCATTCCGAGCGCCGCGAGTACCGAGTTGCGCAAGCGCACCACAAGGCGATTATCCACCGTTCAGTTGGGCCCGCGCGTGCCCTCGCAGTTGCGCACCACGTCCTCGGGCCCGACGTAGGCGCGGCGATCGCGGCTGGGCCCGCAGTCGAGCCGGTCGACCTCGCCGTCGCGGGTGACCGAGGTCGCGCCCACCAGCAGGTCGGAACCGAATCCGCCTTTGAGGCGATCGCTGCCCGCGTAGCCCTGGACGAAGTCCCTGCCGCTGCCGCCGGAGAGCAGGTCATCCCCCGCGTCGGCGTGGAGCCGGTCGCGGCCGGCCTCGCCCTGGATCGTGTCGTCGCCGATGTCACCCGTGAGCAGGTCGTTGCCGCCACCGCCGATGATCAGGTCGTCGCCACCGAAGCCGCTGAGGATGTCCGCGTCGGGTTCGCCGATCAGCACGTCGTTGGCCGCGCCGCCCGACGCGTCATCGGCTCCCAGCACCTGATCCGCCTCTCCGGGAGCACCGTCGTTGGCGATCCCGTCGAGCGAGATGCTGACCGGATAGGTCGCCGCGCGGTAGGTGATGTAGTCGTAGGGCGCCTCCCCGAGGTCGTAGACGTCGGCCTCGTCGGGTGCCCCGGCGGAGGCCTCGACCCTGTCGTAGCCGTCACCGGCATTGACGACATCGGCGCCCGTGCCGGGATCGAAGTTCAGGTGGGCCACTCCATCGGTGAAGGTGTCTGCGCCGGGTCCGCCGTTGGCCTGAATCGAGAACGGCCCGATGCCGCCGTCGCCGGCCGGCATCGCAGTCGAGTCGAGCGAGTCGTCGCCCTCGCCGAGATCGAGCACGATCCTGGGGTAGACGGATGGGAACCCCGGACAGCCCCTGATCACGCAGGCGGCGACCGAACGAGGCAACGGACAGGTGGCCGTCGAGCCGGCCGGTCCACCGCCGCTGCAGCCGGCGCCGGCGACGATCGGTGAGCTCGAGTCGGTGACCGAGTAGGTGTTCGGGTCGCCGAGCTGGCCGACGAGAGCGAGCGTGACCGTGTTGACCTCGCCGGCCCCGGCGGTGAAGGCCAGCGTGTGGGTGCTCTGATCGACGACGACCTCGACGGTCGCCGCGCCCGCGAGGCCGGGCGCCGCGATTGCGGCGACGGTGGTCGAGAGCGCGAGGAGGATCGAATGGCGCCGGCGCACCAGACCAGTATCCATGGCCGGCGCCGCTGCGCCTAATCAGCGCGCGAGTAGCGCCGGTCCGGTCGCTCCCGCCTCGCGCCACATGAACCAATTGGGGACGTCGAGAACCCGGGCCTCCTCGATCACCTCGAAGCCGAAGCGCGAGTAAAGCGCCACGTTCTCCGGCTTCTCGGTCTCGAGGTAGGAGTGCTCGCCGGCCTCGTCGAGGCGGCGCGTGTACTCACGCAGGACGAGGCTGCCGATCCCATTGCCCTGCAGTTCGGGCTCGACCCCGAAGGGCCCGAAATGGGCATGGGGACGGTCGGGGTCGCGATGCTCCCAGTCGTTGAACCAGCGCGCCGTGCGCACGGCGGAGCGCGGCCCGGTGATCGCGAGCGCCGGCAGGCTGCGCAGGATGTCGACCGGCCGCGCCCGGCAGGCCCCGCCGACGAGGTCGTTGGTGGAGGCGACGATGCGACCGTCGAGGCGCGCGACCAGCGGCCGCTGGCGCGCGGCGAGCAGGTACAGACGGGAGAAGAAGCGGTGGGTGTGGCGGTAGCGCCGGTCGGGATTCCGGCCGAGCACGGCGAAGGCCATCGGGCTGGTGCACATCGCCCGGGCCGCGACCGCGACCGCCTCGGCCGTCTCGTCCGGACGCGTGTCGCCGACCTCGATCCGTGAGATGTCGATTCGCCCGCTCACTTCGCGTCACCCAACCTACGCGCGATCCACCTGGAGCCGACCGTATCGGTGAGCCCGTGGGCGACGATCGAGGCGAGGATCACGAACGCGGCGACGTCGAAGACCAGCGGTCCGTTGGCGACCCCGGCGTCCAAGACGAGCAGCGCGAACAGCATCGAGGCGACGCCCTTGGGGCCGAACCAGGCGATGAAGGCCTTGTGCGGGCGGCTGAGCCCGGTGCCCGCGAACGAGATCTGAACCGCGACCGGGCGGGCGATCAGGAGCGCGAAGGCGATGAAACCAAGCAGCGCGGGGATCGCGCCCTCGAAGCCGGTGGCGACGATCAGGGCGCCGAAGACGAAGAACGTCAGCACCTGGAAGATCGCGCTGACGTTCTCGGAGAAGTCGGCGAAGCGCTCGGTGATCTCGTGCTCTCTGAACCCGAGCGTGATCCCGAGCACGAAGGCGGCGATCAGGCCGTTGCCGAAGGTGACGTCGGCAAGCCCGAAGGCGGCGAGCCCGAAGCCGACCGCGTAGATGCCCTCGTAACGAGGCGTGACCCCGAGCGGGACGACCCGGTGCACCCAGCCGCCGAGCAGGCCGAGGGCGATCCCGATCACGACCCCGAACGCCGCCTCGCCGACCAGCTCGGCCGCCTCGTGCCCGGCGTCGCCGCCGGGTGAGGCGAGGACGAGGAAGAAGAGCACGAACGGCAGCGCCAGGCCGTCGTTGAGACCCGACTCGAGGTTGAGCGTGTGGCGGATCGACGACGGCACGTGCTTCGAAGTGACCACCGCCGAGGTGACCACCGGGTCGGTCGCGCAGAGCACCGCGCCGAGCAGAAACGCCTCCGCCCAGCTGAGCTCGCCGAACAGCAGCTTCGCTCCCAGCGCCAGCAGGACGAGGGTGATCGGCATCGCGAACACCAGCGCCCGCGCCGGCGGGCCCCAGTGGCGGCCGAGCAGCTCGCGGTCGACCAGCAGCCCGTCGGAAACCAGGGTGAGGATCAGCGCCAGCTGGATCAGCTCGAGCAGGCCCGGGTCGCCGACGTTGACCGAGACCACGTCGAGCTCGGCGAGCACGATCCCAAGCGCGATCGAGAGCACCGAGGCCGAGAGCACCGTCCCCCGCATCACGCCCGAGAGCGCCGCCACCACCGCCAGCAGCGTGCCGAAGATCAGCAGGGCTTCGCCGAACCCGATGTCCATCAGCGCAGGTACCAGTCGACGTAGCCTCGGCAGCCGCCGCCCGCGGGCTCGGCGCTGGTCGCCGCCAGCGAGCCGAGATGAGCGACCGAGTTGGCGCCGAGCAGGCGCCCGGCAAGCGGCGGTCGCTCCACCGCGGCCGTGATCTCGACCGGGGCGTCGCCGGCGATCGCGATCCGGCCCGCGGGCCAGAACGGCGCCGTGCCCCGGTAGTCGAGGTTGCCGGGCACGGTCGCCTCGAGTCGCTCGGCGTCGTCGGTGAGGGTCACGGGTCGGGTGGCGTCGTACTGGAGCGACAGATCCCAGATCCCGGCGGGCAGCTCGAGCTCGATCGTCGCCGACTCGCCGCTCTCGATCGTCGTCTGCGACCAGTCCGCCGTCCCCGCGACCACCGGTGGGGCCGCGAACGAAGCCGCGCGTTCCGGGCGCTGATCCGGGCAGCCGCGCACGCGCCCCGGCTCGGGACCGGTCTCCGCCGGCTCGCGTCCGAGCGGCGACCCGCCCGTCTTCCAGAGCTCATACGAGTCGGTCTCCCGGACCACCTGATAGCCGGGCGGCGGCCCGCTGGCGTACGCCGCCTTGGTCGCGAGCACGTAGGGGAACTCCGCCAGCGTCTTCGCCGTGACCGAATCGAAGTCGAACTTCGAGCCCACGTTGGCGAGCTCGAAGTTGGGCTCGATGAAGTAGGGGTCATAGAAGTTGCGCACGTGGGTGTAGGGCTTCGACCCCCGAAGCTCGTAGAGGACGAAGTTGTCGCGGCCGAGGAAGAGCAGCTTCTCACCCTCGACAAGGGGCCGGATGTGGGCGAGCTCGTCGGCGTGGTCGGTGGGAGCGACGGGCGCCTGGCGCAGGATCAAGAAGCTCGAGGCGGCGGCGGCGAGCGCGAACACGGCGGCGAGGATGCGCAGCGGCCGCTTGTCGCTCGCCAGCAGGCCGCCGACCGTGACCAGCGCGACCAGCGGGGCGATGATCGACAGCGCCTTGGCGGAGGTGTAGACGGTGCCGAGCGCCCGGGCGAGCAGGTAGAGGACGGCGGCGGCGAGCAGGGCCGCGGGAATCGCCGGCCCGTGCTTTCGAATCCAGCGAGGCATCGCCAGGGCGAGCGCGACGAGGGCGAAGAGGCCGCCGGCGTAGAAGATCACCGCGGGCACGCTGCTCGGCGGTGGCCGAGAGCCGGAACTCGCTCGTCGGCCAGATCCCCAGAGCCTCCAGCGGCGAGAGCTGGCCGGGAAGGTTGCCGAGCCCGCCCTCGTTGGCCTGGTCCGGGTGCAGGGCGCGGAAGTCGGCGAAGTCGCGGAGGCGATCCAGCTCCGGCGCGATCAGCACGACCAGCGCCAGCACCCCCACCCCGAGGGCGATCAGCGGCGCGCGCCACGATCTGTCGCCATCTCCGACACCTGGTTGCTCGCGGCGGACGCGCCAGAGCTCGATCGCGCCCCATACGGCCGCCACCCCGGCGAGCCAGGCGAGGCCGGGGAACGAGTAGACGTAGGTCACCCCCGCGGCGAGCACCCCAAGCGGCACCGCGTCGCGCCAGTCCTCGGCCTTCGCCAGCAGCAGCGTGAAGCTGAGCACGAACAGCGCCATGATCGGCTCCTTGAACGCCTCCTGGGCGAGGTAGGCGGCGGCCAGATAGGGAAGCGCGACCAGCGCGGAGGCCAGCGTTCGCGGCCACGGTCGCAACCCGTCGAGGGCGGCGAAGGCAACCAGCGCCGTGAGCGCCGGGATCGCCAGGGTGAGCCCGGCGAAGACGTCGATCGAGCTCGCGTGCAGAACGGTCGCGAGGCCGGCCACGAGGGCGTGCGGGCCGAGCGGGTAGCCCTGGTCGATCAGCACCGGCTCAGGCCGAAAGCCCTCGTCGATCCAGTCGGCGAGCAGCAGGTGCGAGGCCATGTCGTCGTTGACGAGGCCGACGCCGAGGATGCCGACATGGCCCGCGGCGATGAACGGGATCGCGGCAAACAGCGCAGCGAGCGCGGCTGCGGCGAGCGCGGCCCACGCGGTATCGCCGACCTCCAGCCTCGCCCGCCGCTCGCTTGGGAAGAAGTCGATCGCGAGCCAAAGCAGGCCGAAGAGCCCGCACCCGCCAGCGATCGCCGCCCCATTACCGCCAAACCCGGCGATGATTCCCGCGACGGCCAGCAACAGCGCCAGCCCCACCGGCCCCGCCAGCCAAGACCATTCCCGCCGCCCGCAGACGCTCAACACCGCTTGGCCGACCGCCAGTGACCCGGCGACGATCAGCGCCGCCGAGGCGATCGCTGCGAGCACGGAAGCTAGACCGCTAGCGCAGCGGCGCCGGCCGGGACGCGAATCAGGTCGCGCTGGTGAAGTAGCTCGGCGACCTGGACGGCGTTCGTCGCCGCTCCCTTGCGCAGGTTGTTGCCGACGATCCAGAGGTTGAGACACTGGGGATGGGAGGGGTCGCGCCTGATCCGCCCGACAAGCACCTCATCGCGCCCGGCGGCGTCGGTCGACAGTGGGTAGACGCCGTCGCGGGGCGCATCGACGACCAGCGCCCCAGGGGCGGCGGAGAGCAGCTCGCGGCACTCCTCGGGCGAGAGCGGCTCGCGGGTCTGGACGTTGACCGACTGCGAGTGCCCGACGAACACCGGCACCCGCGCGCAGGTGGCCGAGATTCCGAGCTCGTCACCGAGCTCGAGGATCTTGCGCGTCTCGGCCATCAGCTTGCGTTCCTCGGTGGTGTAGTCGTCGCCGTCCTTGAACGTCTCCACCTGCGGCAGCACGTTGAAGGCGATCCGGTGCGGATAGACCTGCGGCGGATCGGGCTCCTGGTGGTGAAGGAGCGCGTGGGCCTGGCTTTCCAGCTCCTCGATCGCCCGCTGCCCGGTTCCCGAGACGGACTGGTAGGTGGAGAGCACGATGCGCTCGATCCCGACGTGGCGTTCGATCGGGCCGAGGGCGATCATCAGCTGCATGGTCGAGCAGTTGGGGTTGGCGATCAGGCCGTTGTGGCCCTCGGCGGCATCGGGGTTGATCTCCGGGATCACCAGGGGCACGTCCTCGTGCATGCGCCAGAAGCTGGTGTTGTCGATCACCACCGCTCCCGCGGCCACCAGTCGCGGCGCCCACTCGGCGCTCACGGCGCCGCCGGCCGAGGAGAGCACCAGATCGAGGCCCTGGATCGTCTCGTCGCTGAGCGGCCGGCACTCGAGCTCACCGCCGGCGAAGGCGACCTTCTTGCCGGCCGATCGCTCGGAGGCGAAGGCGACGACCTCGGAGGCGGGGAAGCCGCGCTCGGCGACGACCTCGAGCAGGGTCGAGCCCACCGCTCCGGTCGCGCCGACGATTCCGACCCGGTAGCTCACGATGTCACCCGGGGCCGGTGCTCGCCCGACGGGTCCTCCTCGCGCACCGCCTCCTCGCCGAGGTCGAAGGCCTGGTGGATCGAGCGCACCGCGTCGGGGACGCGATCGGCGGCGATCACGCAGGAGATCTTGATCGGCGAGGTGGAGATCATCTCGATGTTGATCTCGTGTTCGCCGAGCGTGCGAAAGACCTTCGCGGCGACGCCTGGGTGACTGCGCATGCCGGCGCCGACGATCGAGACCTTGCCGACCTCGCCGTCGGTCTCCACCCCGCCGACCTGGAGCGGCTCGAGCACCTCGGTGGCCGACTGCAGGTCGTCGCGGGCGACCGTGAACGAGAGGTCAGCCTTCTGGTCGCCGGAGACGGGCTCGTTCTGGATGATCATGTCGACGTTGACGTTGGCGTCGGCGAGGGCGCTGAAAACGCGCCCGGCGACGCCGGGCTCGTCCGAGAGCCCGGTGAGGGTCACCCGCGCCTCGTAGGCGTGGGTGACGGCTGTGACCATCGCTTGCTCCATCGTCTGATCCTCGGCGAGCACGAGCGTACCGGGGGCATCCTTGAACGAGCTGCGGCAATGGATGCTGACACCGTGGTTGCGCCCGTATTCGACCGCACGCAGCTGCAGCACCCCGGCTCCCGAGGACGACATCTCGAGCATCTCGTCGAACGAAACCTGGGCGAGCTTGCGGGCGCCGGGCACGATTCGCGGATCGGCGCTGAAGACACCGTCGACGTCGGTGTAGATCTCGCAGACCTGGGCGCCCAGCGCCGCGGCGATCGCGACCGCGGTCGTGTCCGAGCCACCGCGGCCGAGCGTGGTCACATCCTTGGAGTCGCCGGAGACGCCCTGGAAGCCGGCGACGAGGACGATCTTGTCCTCACCGAGGGCGGCGCGGATGCGGTCGGCGCGCACCTCGATGATCCGCGCCTTCGTGTGCGATGAGTCGGTGACGATCCCCGCCTGGGACCCGGTCAACGAGATCGCGGAGTGGTTCATGTCGTGGATCGCCATCGCGCACAGCGCGCAGGAGATCCGCTCCCCGGTGGAGAGCAGCATGTCCATCTCGCGCTCGAGCGGGCGGGGCGAGATCTCATAGGCGGCGTCGACGAGCTCGTCGGTGGTCTTGCCGCGCGCCGAGAGCACCGCCACCACCTGCTTGCCGAGCTCGCGCGCGGCGACGATCCGGCGCGCGGCGCGCTTGATGTCCTCGGCTTCGGCGACCGACGTGCCGCCGAACTTCATCACCACGATTTCAGCACTCATCGGAAGCTGAGAATACGATCGGAACACGGATGGTGGATTCGAGGGGGCCTTCCAGGCTCGCGGTTGCACGTCGTCGAGCGATCGCGGTGGCGATCGCGGCGGCCGCGATCGTGCTCGCGCTGGTGCTGTTCACCGGGGGCGACGACGGCGAATCGGACGCCGAGCCGGCAGCGACCGCGGAGCTCTCGCCCGAGACCTCGGCGGCGATCGCCGAGATGACCCCGGCCGAGCTCGCCGATCAGGTTCTGCTGCTCGGCTTCGAGGGCACCGACGGCTCGGCGGAGTTCATCCAGCAGGTGCGCGCCCGCCAGCTCGGCGGCGTCCTCGTCGGCGCGCAGAACTGGATCGACTCGGCGACCGGGACCGCGCTGGTGGGCGCGATCCGCGCCGCCGGGCGCGAGAACGGCCGCATCCCGCCGCTGCTCACCGGCCAGCAGGAGGGCGGCAAGTACCGCGCCTTCGCCGACCTGCCCCCCGAGCAGACCGAGCTCGAGATCGGCGACGCGGGCTCGGTCGAGGGCGCCGAGGACTGGGCGCGCGAGACGGCCGAGGCGCTGCGCAGCGCCGGCTTCGACCTCAACCTGTTCCCGGTCGCCGACGTCGCCACGCTCGACAGCCCGATCGCCGACCGCGCCTTCTCCGACGATCCCGCCGAGACCGCGGCGATGACCGCGGCGGCGGCCGGCGGCTGCCGCCAGGCGGGGCTCGCCTGCGCGGCGCTTCATTTCCCCGGCCTCGGCGGGGCGTCCGAGGACACCGACCTCGGCCCGGCGACGGTCGGCCTCGACGCGGCCACGCTCGAGGCCCGCGATCTGCCCCCGTTCTCGGCCGCCTTCGCCGAGCAGATGCCGGCCGTGGTGCTCTCGCTCGCCTTCTACGTCGCCTACGACCCGGTAACGCCGGCGGCGCTCTCCGAGCCCGTCGCCACCGGCCTGCTGCGCGACCAGCTCGGCTTCGAGGGGGTGGCGATCACCGACGACCTCGGGGCCGGCGCCGTGCGCTCGGGAAATTCGGTGCCGAAGGCGGCGGTCGCCGCGCTCGCCGCCGGCGCCGACCTGCTGCGAATCGACGCGGCCGAGGACCAGATCGGCGTGCAGGCCGCGATCCTCGCCGCGCTCGACGACGGCGAGCTCTCAGAGGAGCGTCTCGAGCAGGCCGCGGGGCGGGTATTGGAGCTGAAGCGCTCGCGCGGTTTGATCGGCATGTGACCCAACGCACAGTTCCTGCACCGGTCTGCCTGATATATCTGGCAGATACATGGAACTGAACGCGACGTCATACGTGATCCTCGGGATGCTGGGCATGCGCCCGATGTGCGGCTATGAGATCAAGAACCTGGTCGACAGCTCGACCAGGTTCTTCTGGGCCGCCAGCTACGGGCAGATCTATCCGGAGCTGGGGCGACTCTCGAAGGCGGGGCTGATCGAGGGCAAGGCCGACCCGGAGAGCTCGCGCAGGCGGATCGAGTTCAGGCTCACCCCGGCGGGGCGCGAGCGGCTCGAGCGCTGGCTGGCCGATCCCGCGCAGATCCAGGAGACACGCGACGAGAGCCTGCTCAAGGTCTTCTTCTCCAGCGCCGGCGCTCCCGGGACGACACGGGCGGCGCTGGAGGCAAAGCGCGACCACCATCGTGCGGAGGCGGCGGAGCTGCGGGAGATCGAGGCTTCGATGGTCGCCGACGAGAGCAAGGGCGGAGCCGTGACCGCGCTGCGATACGGAATCGCCCTCAACGACTTCGTCTCCGAGTGGTGCGACCGCGAGGCAAGGGCAAGCCGATGATCGACCGGCTCGCACGGCTTGCGGATCGGCGCGCGCGGCGCGTCGTGATCGTCGCCGCGGTGCTGTTCGCGATCGCCGGCGTGCTCGGCTCCGGGGTGGCCGACCGCCTCGATCCCTACGGCGCCGACGATCCGGAACCGAGAGCGTCAAGGCCGACGAGCGGCTCGAGGACGCCGGCTACCGGACCACGGGCGTCGTCGTCCTGATCGAGGGCGTCGACCCGAGCTCGGCCGACGGCCAGCGGCGAGTCGCTGCAATCCGGCGGCAGCTCGCCGCCGATCCGGACGTCGCCTCTGTCGCCGGCTATGCGCCCAACGACGAGGGCTCCGAGGCGTTCGTCTCCCGCGACCGCAACGCCACCTATCTCGCCGTCGCCCTGAAGCCAACCGACGACGACGAGACCCAGGAGGCGGCCGAACGGATCGCCGCTTCGCTCGACGACGAGCGCGGGGTCAGCGTCGGTGGCTCGGCACTGGCCCAGAAGCAGATCAACGAGCAGGTCGAGTCCGATCTGCGCCGCGCCGAGCTGATCGCCTTCCCGATCCTGCTGTTGCTCTCGCTTTTGTTCTTCCGCAGCCTGGTCGCGGCGCTGCTGCCGCTGATGGTCGGCGGGCTGGCGATCGTCGGCACGCTGGTGACCCTGCGGGTCGCCAGCGAGTTCGGCTCGATCTCGATCTTCTCTCTCAACCTGGTCACCGGCCTCGGTCTCGGGCTGGCGATCGACTACAGCCTGTTCATCGTCTCGCGCTACCGCGAGGAGATCGCCCGCAGCGGCCCGGGGCTGGAGGCGATGCGGCGGACGATGGCGACGGCAGGGCGCACGGTGCTGTTCAGCTCGCTGACCGTCGCCGGCGCGCTGGCCTCGCTGCTGGTCTTCCCGCAGCGTTTCCTCTACTCGATGGGGATCGGCGGCTCACTGGTCGCCCTGATCGCGGCGGCGATCGCCCTGATCGTCCTGCCGGCCGTGCTCGTCCTGCTCGGCGAACGGGTGAACTCGCTCGCGCCCCCGTTCCTGCACCGGCGGGCCGAGCGCGACTCGCGACCGGCGAGCGAGGGCTTCTGGTATCGGCTCTCGCAGCTGGTGATGCGCTTCCCCGCCCGGATCGCGATCGCCAGCGCGGCGCTGTTGATCGTGCTCGGGCTGCCGTTCTGGTCGATCAACTTCACCTCCGTCGATGCCCAGGTGCTGCCGCAGTCGACGAGCGCGCGCCAGGTCGACGACACCCTGCGAGCCGAGTTCCCACCCTTCCGCGACCAGCCGATCGTGCTCGAGCTCAGCGACGCCGCGCCGGCAGAGGCGCAGCGGCTCGCCGACGACGTCGCCGGCCTCGACGGAGTACAGGCCGTCAACCCGCCGCGCGAGCTCGGCGACTCGCGCTACGTGGTCGAGGCGGTCTCGGCCAGCCCGCCGCTGAGCGAGCAGAGTCAGGACCTGGTCGAACGACTGCGCGAGCTTCCAGGCAGCATCGCCGTGAGCGGATTCACCGCCCACTACCTCGACCTGCAGGCCAGTCTCGGCGATCACCTGCCGAAGGTGCTGGCGATCGTCGTCATCGTCACCTTCGTCGTCCTCTTCCTGATGACCGGTTCGGTGATCCTGCCGATCAAGCAGGTGCTGATGAACGCGCTCGGGCTCAGCGCCACCTTCGGCATCCTCGTCTTCGTCTTCCAGGACGGGCGATTCGAGGACCTGCTCGGCTACACGAGCCAGGGCGGACTCGAATCGACCCAGCCGCTGCTCCTGTTCGCCGTCGTCTTCGGACTCTCGACCGACTACGGCGTCTTCCTGCTCGCGCGGATCAAGGAGGCCCGCGACGGGGGCTACGACGATCGCGAATCGGTCGCCGTCGGGCTCGAGCGCACCGGCCGGATCGTCACCGCCGCGGCGCTGCTGTTCTCGGTCGCGATCGGCGCCTTCGTCACCTCGCAGGTGATCTTCATCAAGGAGCTCGGCTTCGGAACCGCGGTCGCCGTGCTGATCGACGCGACGATCATCCGCGCCCTCCTGGTGCCGTCGCTGATGCGGCTGCTCGGCCGCTGGAACTGGTGGGCCCCTGGGCCGCTGCGCCGGCTACATCGACGGATCGGCATCGGCGAAACCTGAGCCGAAACCGCTTACCATTCCCCCCGTTGGGGTATACGGTCTTCATCCCCTGCACGGAAGGTCGGGGGGGAATGGAGGTTCACAGATGGATGCGCAAAACCGTGTTCTTCCACCACGGGGGGCGGAAGCGAGCGGGGGTCAGGTCAAGGGGGTCCTCTCGACCACCGAAGAGCGGGTGTCCGAGATCCTGGCGGCGACCGAGCGGGCCGCCGCTGCGATAGTCGAGGCCGCGAACGCCGAGGCCGAGCAGATCGTGCGCGCGACGCACGCCAGGGCGGAGAACCTGGCTCAGTCGAGGGTCGAGCGGATCGACTCGGTGGCCGAGGCGGTGCTGGCGAAGGCGAGCGCGCTCGAAGGTGAGATCGACGGTCTTCGCGACCTGATCTACAAGTCGATCGAGAGGCTTGCCGAGGAGCTGAGAATCGAGGTTCGAACGACGGAACCCGCAACGCCGCCTGTAGCGGAGGAGCCACAGCCATCGGCGAACGGGTCGCGGCTCAGCGACGACATGCGCGCGAGCGCCAAGCGCGATCGCTCCGCTGCGGTGAGGCTGCTGGCGACGCAGATGATCGCCGCCGGACACACCAGGGATGAGGCTGAGCGGCGGCTGCGCGAGGAGTTCGGGGTCAAGGATCCGGCCGCGGCTCTGGACTCGATCGGGATCCACGCGGGCCACCAGCGCTAGCCGTAAGCGGGCGGGCAATCCCCCGCGACGCCGTCCTCGTATTAGTAGACATGACGAGGTTCGGCACCAAGATCTCAACGCTGATCGGGCTCGGACTCGCGCTGATCGCGGCGCTGGCGATCTCCGCCTGCGGCGACTCCGGCGAGACGACCGCGAGCGCCGGCTCCTCGGGCGGCGGTGAGACCGTCGCCGTGGCGACGATCGGCGACGCCGGCGAGGTGCTCGTCGACGCCAACGGCAGCGCCCTCTACTCGCCCGATCAGGAGGCCGGCGGCAAGATCCTCTGTACGGACTCGTGCCTGGCGATCTGGAAGCCGCTCACGGTCAGCGGCAACGCTCAGCCGAGCGGCTCTTCCGACGTCTCCGGGACGCTGGCCACGGTCAAGCGACCCGACGGCTCCGAGCAGGTGACGCTCGACGGCGCACCGCTCTACACCTTCACCGAGGAGGGGGCGAACGAGGTCACGGGCGATGGAGCTCGCCGACTCCTTCGGCGGCCAGGACTTCACCTGGCAGGTGGTCACGGCCGGCGCGGGCGGCGGCGAATCGTCCACGACCACGACCAGCTCGGACAGCGGCTACAGCTACTGAGCCGCTCAGCCGACCGACTGGCGGCCGGCAAAGGCGCGACCGAGGGTGACCTCGTCGGCGTGCTCGAGATCGGCGCCGACCGGGAGGCCGGAGGCGAGGCGGGTGATCGAGACGCTGCCGCGCAGGAGCTCGGCGACGTGGTGGGCGGTCGCCTCGCCGGTCGTCGTCGGGTTGGTCGCCAGGACGACCTCGGTGATCTCGTCGTCGGCGGCCCTGGTGACCAGCTCGGCGATCTTCAGGTCCTCGGGGTCGATGCCGTCGATCGGCGATAGCGCTCCGCCGAGCACGTGGTAGAGGCCGCGGTACTCGTGCGTGCGCTCGATCGGGATCACGTCGGCGGGCTGCTCGACGACGCAGATCAGCGAGCGGTCGCGGCGCGTGTCGTCGCAGATCTCGCAGCGCGGGCCCTCGGAGAGGTTGAAGCAGACCTCGCACAGGCCGACCTTCTCCTTCACCTCGCGGATCGCCTCGGCGAGCGCGATCGCGTCGGCGTCCTCGGTGCGAAGGATGTGAAAGGCGAGTCGCTGTGCGGTTCGCTGGCCGATCCCCGGCAGCTTCGCCAGCTCGGAGACCAGCCGGTTGATCGGCTGGGGGTACACGGGCTGGTCGCTACATACCGGGCAGGCCGAGCCCGCCTGCTCCGCCCGCGATCCCGCCCATCTTGCTCGCTGCCAGCTCCTGGGCCGCGCGGATCGCCTCGTTGACGGCCGCCAGGACCATGTCCTGGAGCAGCTCCGGATCGGCGGGGTCGATCGCCTCGGGGTCGATCGTGATCTCGAGCAGGCGCAGGTCGCCGCTCATCTTCGCCTTCACCATGCCGCCGCCGGCGCTCGCATCGACGACCTCGTTCTTGAGCTTCTCCTGGGCCTCGGTCATCTCGGCCTGCATCTGCTGGACCTGCTTCATCATCGAGTTGAGGTCCAAACCACCGCCGCCCGCACCCTGTGGCAACCGGGTCATCCTTCCGCCTCCTTCACATCGGCCTCATCGCCGGACTCCGGCTCGGGCAGGTATTCCTCGGCATCGAACTCGGTCCGCATCAGATCGACCAGCTCGTCCTCGCTCAGCTTCGCCTCCTGCTGTGGCTCGGCCTCGTCGGTGTCCAGCAGGACATAGACGGGGCGCAGGCGCTCACCGACGATCGTCTTCACCGCCTCGGAGAAGCGGTCGCGGGCGTCGGTCGCCTCGGCCTTGCGCTTGTTGAAGGCGGCCGAGGCCGGAAAGCCGACCTCGAGCCATGCCTCCTCGACGTTGACCGCGACCGGCCGCGCGGCGGTAAGGATCTGCGACAGCAGCCCCGATCCCGACTCGCGCACCTGCTCGATCACCGCCGGCCACAGGCCAACCAGCTTCTCCAGGTCGATCGTCTCGGCCACCGCCGTCGCCTGCGGCGGGCCGGGCTCATCCTGCTGCGGCTGCTCCTCGGCGGCGACCGGCTGCTCCTCCGCGGCCACGGATGGAGCGCGCTCGGGGGCCGGAGGACACCGGGATCGGGCGCGGGCGCCGCGGCGGAGGGCGCCGTGGCGACCGCCGGCGGCTGCCCTCCCGCGAGCGCGGCCTCGACCCGGTCGAGACGCTCGGCGAGCGCCTCGCGGGCGGGGTCGAGCTGCGGGCGGGCGCAGCGCAGGAGCGCCAATTCGACCGTCATCCGGGGTTCGTCGCCCTCCCGGATGTCGGCGAGCGACTTCGAGAGCGCGTCGACGGAGCGGGCGAGGGTGAGGTCGGAGATCGAGGCGGCCTGGGTTCGAAGGCGCTCGGGCTCGGCGGCGGTGACCGTGAACGAGTCGGGCGGCTCGCCGATCGTCCGGATCACGATCAGCTGGCGCAGGTGGCCGAGCAGGTCGCGGGCGAACTGGGTCACGTCGCGGCCCGAGCTCGCCAGCCGCTCGGAGACCTCGAGCGCGGCGCGGCCGTCGCCGGCGGCGATCGCGTCGGCGGCGGCGAGGATCAGGTCGGCGTCGGCAACCCCGAGCACGGCGAGCACGTCGTCGGTGCTCAGCTGCTTGCCGCCGTAGGAGACGAGCTGGTCGAGGGTGCCGAGCGCGTCGCGGAAGCTGCCCGAGGCCGAGCGGGCGATCGCGCCCACGGCGCCGTCGGAGATCTCGATCTCCTCCGCCACCGCCACCCGCCTGATCACCTCGGCGAGCTGCTCGAGCGAGGGGCGCTGGAAGTCGAAGCGCTGGCAGCGGTCGACGATCGTCGCCATCACCTTGTGCGGCTCTGTCGTCGCCAGGATGAAGGCGGTGTTCGGCGGCGGCTCCTCGAGCGTCTTCAGGAACGCGTTCCAGGCCTCGCGGGTGAGCATGTGGGCCTCGTCGAGGATGTAGATCTTCCAGTGCCCGGAGGCGGGCACATAGCCGACCCGCTCGCGCAGGTCGCGGATGTCGTCGACCGAGCGGTTGGAGGCGGCGTCCATCTCGATCACGTCGAGCGAGGTCCCGGCGGCGATCGTGCGGCAGGACTCGCACTCACCACACGGGGTCAGGGTCGGGCCGTTGACGCAGT
Source organism: uncultured Solirubrobacterales bacterium (assembly GCA_963767475.1). Lineage (GTDB taxonomy): Bacteria > Actinomycetota > Thermoleophilia > Solirubrobacterales > 70-9 > WHSW01. The sequence continues at coordinate 1,673,444 of CAVYEI010000002.1, read as the reverse complement.
TGAGCGAGCGGGCGAGGATCTTCGCCAGCGAGGTCTTGCCGGTCCCGCGCGAGCCCACGAACAGGTAGGCGTGGTGGACGCGGTCGCGCTCGACCGCGTTCGAAAGCGTTCGCACCACGTGCTCCTGGCCGACGACCTGGTCGAAGGCCTGCGGGCGGTGGCGGCGGTAAAGGGACGTCTCGCCGGTCACCGGGCCGAGTCTACTGGCGGGCCGAGCGGCCACTCGGAGGCGTTCGCGCGTTCTGCGAAACTGGTCCGGTGAGCTCGGAGGACCTTCTCGACCACGGTCGGCGGATCGCTGCGCTGGAGCGCAAAGTCGCCGAGCTCTACAACCGCCTCGGCCAGGCCGAGCCCGAATTCGGCGGCGGTGGACTCGTGTTCGCCTCTGACGAGCCGGCCTCGGTGGCGGCGAGCGAGGACCCGCGGGTGCTCGAGCTGATCGACTCGGGGAAGAAGATCGAGGCCGTGAAGCTCTATCGCGAGCTGACCGGCGCCGGGCTGGCGGAATCCAACGACGCGGTCGAGGCAATCGAGACAATGCGTCGGCCTGCGGGTTAAGGGGTAGCGGGGGCGAACCGAAGAATGAAAACGAACCCGAAACTCCTGGAGTCAATGAAGATGAAGCGGATCAAGACCCACAGCCCTCTGCTCGCACGCGCCGGTGTGGCACTGCTTGCCACCGCCGCGCTCGGCATCGCCGCGGTGCCCGCAAATGGCGACGGGGGTGCGAAGTCGAAGATCGTGATCAAGAAGCTGAAGCCCACCGGGGCCTCGGGCAAGGTGACCTCGGGAGACAACAGCTGCGAGGGCGGCAAGAAGGTGAGCCTGTTTCGCTTCGACGACTACGTCTCGGTGAAGATCGAGATCACGCACTCGAAGTCCGACGGCTCCTGGCGGACGAAGAAGGACCTCAAGGAAGGCAAGTACTTCGCCAAGGTCGACGCCTCCTCCGGCTGCCGCTACGCGGTCTCCAAGTACAAGACCCTGCGCTGAGGCTCTGAAACGAAAGCCCTCCGCGGCCGTCGCGGAGGGCTGAAGATATGACCGTGCGGGCTCGTCCTCGACGGTGATCTCCGGGCGTGCCCGCCGTGGCTGGCTCGAGTCAGGCTTGTCCGCGGCACATGCTCGCTATCGCTTAAGGCTGCTTCCTTCCGGACCTGACCTGATTCGCGGACGCGCATTGCGCGGGACCTGACCGTCAACACCGCCCGCGGCGTACTGGCCCCGAAGGCCACGACCTCAGACGAGCTTTCGGCCCCGCTAGAGCGGATTGCGGGTACAGGGCACCGCTAATTCCCCGCCTAGCACGGTCGGCGCGAATCCTACCGGGCTAAAGGCTTGGCCAGACCCGCCGATTGAGATCTCATGGGACTTGACCCCGGCAAAGTGCCGGTGGACGGACCGCGCAGGGGGCGCGGCCCGATCCGCCGCATGGTCGTGATCGGCTCGATCGCCGCGCTCTGCGCCGGCGCGATCGCCGCTTCCGCGATCGCCGGCGGCGGCCTGCGGCCGAACCCGGCCAACGACTCGCGGCTCGTCAACAAGCCGATCGACGATGAGCATTACGACAGCGCCGACGGCTGTCGCGACCGGGTGCCGCCGGGGATGAAGGCGCTCGAGCGCTGGCTCGGCGACAACATCCGCGGCGAGAGCTGGGGGGTCATGCGCTGCGAGCGACTCAAGGACGGCAACTTCAGCCTCCACTCCGAGGGCCGCGCGATCGACTGGCGCCTCGACGCCGGTGTCGCCAAGGAGCGACGCGCGGCGATCCACCTGATCGACACCCTGCTGGCCGCCGACCGCGCCGGCAACGTGCGCGCGCTCGCCCGGCGGATGGGGATCCAGGGGCTGATCTTCGACTGCCGCGCCTGGTGGGCGGGGATGGAGAAGCTGGGCGACTACAGCTACTGCTACCGCCGAAACGGCGAGCTTCGCCACGGGATCGACCGCACCCAGGCGCACCGCGACCACATCCACATCGAGCTCAACTGGGACGGGGCGCACAAGCGGACGTCGTTCTGGCGGGTAGGACGATGAGCCCCCGCCTCCGCAGCCGCCGCTTGACCGCCCTGCTCGCCACCGCCCTGGCGGCGGCGCTGGCGGTCGTCGCGATCGCCGCCGCGGCGCAGATGACCTCGACCAAGCTCAGCCCGACCCTGTGTGAGACCACCGGCGGCGGCAAGTTCGTCGCCATCCCCGGCTTCCCCGGCGAGATGATCGATCGCCGCCTGCTCGCCGACATCCGCTGGCTCAGCAAGCGCTATCCGATCTTCATCACCGACGGCTACTCGATGAGCGACGTCCACTCCGAGCAGGGCGAGCACCCGCTCGGGCTGGCGCTGGACATCGTCCCCGACAAGGCCGGCGGCGGCCGCTGGGCCGACATCACCCGGCTCGCCCGCTGGGCCGAGCCGAAGCAAAACCAGCCCCGCGCACCATTCCGCTGGGTCGGCTACAACGGCGACTCGGGCCACGGCCGCGGCGATCACCTGCACCTCTCCTGGGGCCACTCGGAGACCACCCCCGGGCGACCGGCGAAGCTGGTCCAGACGGTGCGCTGCCCGGATCCGATCGGCGGCCAGACGCCGACCGAGCCGACGGAGCCTCCTGAGCCCCCGGATCCGCCCGACCCGCCCACCGGTGGCGCCGGCGCCCACTCCGGCCACGGCGGCCACGGCTCCGGCGGAATCGGCGGCAAGCTCGGCCTCGCCCCGCCCGTGGCGGAGACCGACGGCGCCGGCCTCGGTCAGTAGCCATCCCGCACGACGGACCACCCCTCCCCCCGCTCTAGAATCGCCGCCTCAGGGCGCGTAGCTCAGTGGGAGAGCGCTCGCTTCACACGCGAGAGGTCGCTGGTTCGAAACCAGCCGCGCCCATCGTCGAAAGCGCTACTCCGGCACCCCACCCGCTTGGGTGGCCTCGGGCAACGTGGCGTATTCGTGGATCGCGACGATCCGGCCGTCATCGGCGAACCTGCAGGTGATGGCGAATCTGATCTCGGTTCGGACACCGCTTGCCCTGCCCGTCGCGAAACCGGCAAACGAGCAAACGATGTCCCCCGTGGGGGTGGAACCAAGCTCGTGGATCTGGGGCGGCTCGAGGGCGAAGTCGTCGAGCCAATCCTTCATGTAGCCGCGACACTCGTCGTAGCCTCGACGCGTTCCAGCATCCGGAGCGGATTCGATCGCCGTCCAAACGATGGCCGGATCGAGGACCTCGTCAATCCGGTTGAGATGCCCCGGCGCCCAGTACTCGTTGTAGAGGCGCTTCACGGTTTCGAGTTGGGCATTCTCCTCCGACATCGTGAGCGCAGAGCGCTACTTCTGGCGCCCGGCGGCGTCGAGGGCCGTGGCGCGGCTGGCAAACCACTCGTGGTTGAGGACCTTCCCCCGGCGGAACGTGCTTGCGCACCAGTAGTCGAATTCATCCGCGATACCGCTGGCCCTGCCCCGTACGGGACGCTGGTATCGGGCTACAACCGTGTCGTCGCCGACCTCAGCGACCTCGACTATCTCGTAGGCCTGCTGCTCCCACGGCTCGTTGAGGCTCACCATGAACTCCCAGACTGCGTCGGAACGTGGGACCAGGCATCCCTGTCGCGCCGGTTGAAGGCGTCGGTCGCCGCCCGCACGATCTCCACGTTCTCCCGCGACATCTTCCGCGCAGTATCCCGCGCAGCGCCGCCGCGATTAGTTTCCCCGCCCGGACCGGTCATCAAGGCATTGCGAACCTACGGCCGCAGCAGCCGTCTACTGAGGAGGAACGATGAGCAAGCTTCGCTGTCATATCTCGATCTCACTGGACGGTTTCGTCGCCGGCCCGAACCAGAGCGAGGAGAACCCGCTCGGCGAGGGCGGCGAGGGGCTCCACGACTGGGTGGTTCAGCTGGCCTCCTGGCGCCAAGCCCACGCCAAGGAGGGCGGCGAGGTGAACGAGAGCTCACGGGTCCAGGAGGAAACGACCGCAAATATCGGGGCCGGCGTGATGGGCCGAAACATGTTCGGGCCGCCCGGCGGTGGTGACTGGGGCGACGAGCAATGGACGGGCTGGTGGGGCGACGACCCGCCGTACCACTACCCCGTGTTCATCGTCACCCACCACCCGCGTGATCCCGTGGAGATGGAGGGAGGGACCACGTACCACTTCGTCACCGACGGAATCGAGTCCGCGCTGGAGCAGGCAAAGGAGGCCGCCGGCGGCAAGGACGTGATGGTCTGGGGCGGCGCCGACGTCGCTGGGCAGTACCTGGCAGCGGGACTGCTGGACGAACTCGAGCTCCACGTCGTTCCGGTGGTGCTCGGCGACGGTGCTCGCCTGTTCGACAACCTCGCGGACGCGGAGGTGAAGCTCGAGCAGGTCCGGGCCGTCGAGGCGCCCGGCGTCACCCACCTCAAGTACAGGGTGGTGAGATAAGACTGGTCGAGCGTGGGCTCAGGGCCCGCCTACTTCTTGACCAGCTTGACTTTCTTGCTCTTCGTCTGCGCGCTGCCGCCGGTCGGCGTGTAGGTGACCTTGGGCTTGACCTTGGTCTTCCCCTTCTCGTTCAGCTTCCGCTTCTTGTTACCGGTCGCCTTGATCTTCAGCTTCAGCGTGCCCGCGGCGGAGGCCTGCTTGGAAACCGGCTTCAGGCTGTTGCCCGCCAGAGCCACGGCGCCCGGTCCGGGCACCTCGACCGAGAGCTTGGCGGTGCCCTTCTTCTTGTTCTTCTCCACCTTGCCGAGCGTGAACTCGCCGCCGCCGCCCGGACCGGCAAACGTAAACGTCACCGATGCCGTGCCGGTGTTGTCCGCGCTCACCGCGTTGTTGGTCGCGATCGAGCCGAAGGCGCTCGAGCCGCCGCCTCCCCCACCGCCGGCGCCGCTGCCGCCGCTTCCGGTACCGCCACCGCCGCCGCCGAAGGCGCCGCCGCCGCCGCCGCCGCCCGCACCCGCGGCGACCAACATTGCGGCCGTTCCGCCGGCGCCACCGATGCCCAGTACTCCCGCGCTGCCGTTGCCGCCGCCCGCCCCGCCTGAAGTCGGGGTGGCCGCAAGGCCGCCGGGGCTCGGCGGTGCCGACGTCGATGCGCTGCCGTCCGTGGCCGCGGCCCCACCGGCGCCGCCGCCGGTCCCGGTGGCCGTACCGCTGTTGGCGCCGCCGCCCCCGCCACCGCCGGCGATGATCAGCCGCGTGCCCAAAGATGCCGCGCCCGCGGAACTACTCACCGTGCGCACGTCCGAGGCGCCGCCCCCGCCACCGCCTCCGTGGCCGAACGTCGCGTCGCCGCTGGGGCCCCCGTCGGCGCCGCCATTGAAGCCGCCGGTGCCGGCGGCAGCGAGCGTTGGCGTACCACCATTGCCGCCCACCTCGACGAACAGCACCTGGCCCGGGGTTACCGGGATGGTGGCCGTCGCCTTGGCGCCGAAGCCGCCGGCGCCGCTGGGAGTGTCGCTCGGCGCCCCGGACCCGCCGCGGCCGCCGATCGCGACCACGTCGACGCTCGTCACTCCCGCCGGGACCGTGAAGGACTGCTCCGCGCCGGTGAAGACGAAGGTGGTGGTTGCGGCTCCCGCCGTTCCAGCATGCCCCGCGGCAAACGCGAGACAGAGCCCGGCTGAGAGCAGCGCAAGTCTGATCGAAGACGCCTCCGGCCGCCCATGTCGCCCTACTGGCTCCAGGTTCCGTGGCGAAGTACGCCTCATCTGCTTGCCTCCCGGTTGAAGGCGCGAGGTCGCGAAGCGCTTCGTGCCCGCCACGCGCCACGCGCCACGGTCGGGGCGAGCCTATTCCTCCTCGGCGAAATGTCAAGGCGCCGAGCGGCGATGACTTTTCGCCGCCTCCCCGGTCTTACCTGCGACCACTTCGACCGGGAGCCAACGAACGATGCCGACGACCGAGATCCTGAAAACCACCTCCCGCCGCCGTGTCCGCGAACACAGCGGCGGCGCGCGACGCCCGACTGCGGCCGAGCGCGACCTGCGCCGCGGCCTCGATGGCCGGGTCCACGCCCCCGGCGAGGCCGGCTACGAGGCCCTGCGTCGTCCGCTCAACCCGGCGCTCGAGCCGCGCCCGGCGCTCGTCGTCGAGGCCGCCGGCGCCGACGACGTCCGGCTCGCCGTCGCCGCGGCCGGCGAGCACGGCCTCCCGTTCGCGGTTCAAGCCACGGGTCACGGCACGCACTGGGCCGCCGACGGGGCGCTGCTCGTCCGCACCGGCGCGATGTCGCGGGTGCTCGTCGATCCCGACCGGCGGATCGCACGGGTCGGACCCGGCGCCCGCTGGGGCGAAGTGCTCGCCGCCGCGGCCCCCTTCGGGCTGGCGCCGCTCTCAGGATCCTCGCCCGACGTCGGGGTCACCGGGTTCACCCTCGGCGGCGGCGTCGGCTGGCTCTCGCGCCTTCACGGCTTCGCCGCCGACAGCGTTCTGCGGGCCGAGGTGGTGACCGCGTCCGGCCGCACCGTGATCGCGAGCCCGGACCAGAACCCCGACCTGTTCTGGGCGATCCGAGGCGGCGGTGGCGGATTCGGGGTGGTCACCGCGCTCGAGTTCCGCCTTCACCCGGTCGCCCGTGTGTACGGCGGGATCTCCTACTTCGATGCCGAGCGGGCCGGCGAGACGCTTGCCACCTATGCGGAGTGGGCCGGTCAGGTACCTGACGCGCTCAGCACGGCGCTCGTGCTCACGACTCTCCCCGACACGCCGGAGACTCCGGAGCCGGTTCGCGGGCGCCGGGTGCTAGCGGTCAAGGCGCTCTACGCGGGCGAGCGGGCCGAGGCAGAGCGCCTGCTGGAGCCGCTGCGCGCGGCCGCGGGCCCCGCGCTTCACGACGGGTATCGGACGATGGCCTACGCGGAAGCCGCGATGGGCGGCACGCCGCCGCGCCACCTCGACCTGGTCGAGGACGTGCCCGACCCGCTCGTCGACATCCTCGTCGACACGTTCGAGAGCGCCGAGTCGCCGGTCCAGGCGATCGAGATCCGCCATTGGGGCGGGGCGATGGCGAAGCCGGGCGAGGATGCGGGGCCGGCGGGACATCGCCGGGTTCCGTTCTCGCTGATCGCTGACGCGGCCGATCCGGCGCTCGCCGAGGCGGTCTGGCCGTATGCGACCGGGGGCACGTTCCTCAATTTCCTCTCCGATCGGCGCCGCACGGCGGCGGCCTTCACCGCCACCGACCATGCCCGGCTCGCGGCGGTGAAGGCGAGCTACGACCCGCACGACCTGTTCTCCTACGGGCACCGGATCGCGCCCGGCCGCTGACGTTCGGATCCCGGAGCGGGACAGCGTCCCTGTCCTGTTATCGTTCACCTAATGGTTAACGATCCGTTCAAGGCGCTTTCGCACCCGATCCGCCGCGGCATCGTCGAGCGTCTCGCCGCAGGTCCGGCGACGGTCGGCGACGCGACCGGCGGCTTCGGCGTCTCGAAGCCCGCGATCTCCAAGCACCTGAAGGTGCTCGAGGAGACGGGCGTCGTCACGCGCGTGGTCGAGGGCAGGACGCATCGGCTCTCCCTGGAGCTCGATGCGCTCAGGGAAGCCGCCGAGTGGATGGATCACCAGCGCGCCCTCTGGGGCCGCCTGTTCGATGTCGTCGATGAATACCTGAACGAGAAGGAGCCGAAATGAAGATGCCGCCGATCGTCTCACCGCAGGAGTGGCAGTCCGCCCGCGAGGAGATGCTGGTGAAGGAGAAGGAGCTGACCCGCGCCCGCGACGGGCTGGCCGCCGAGCGGCGCCGGATGCCGAGGATGGCGGTTGAGAAGGAATACGCGTTCGAGGGCCCGAACGGGCGGGTGAGCCTGCTCGACCTGTTCCAGGGGCGCCGCCAGCTGGTCGTCTATCGCTTCTTCTACGACCCCGACGTCAACGGCTGGCCCGAGAAGGGCTGCCCCGGCTGTTCGATGATCGCCGATCAGGTCACCCACCCCGCGCACCTGAACGCACGCGACACGACGCTGGCGTTCGTCTCCCGCGCGCCGCAGGAGAAGATCGAGCGCTTGAAGGCGCGCATGGGCTGGGAGTTCATTCCCTGGTACACGCTCACCGACGACTTCGACTCCGACTTCGACGTCGGCGAGTGGCACGGCACGAACGCCTTCTACCGCGACGACGAGGACCGGATCTTCCGCACCTACTTCGTCGACGGCCGTGGCGACGAGGCGATGGGCACCGCCTGGAGCTACCTCGACATCTCCGCGCTCGGCCGCCAGGAGGAGTGGGAGGACTCGCCGGAGGGCTACCCGCAGACGCCGACCTACCAGTGGTGGAGCCGCCACGACGAGTACGAGCAGACCGGAGCGGAGGCGGACGCGATCGCCGCCGAGCGCGCCGACCAGATCGAGCGCTACAACGAGGCGAAGCGCGAGGCGGAGGGCTCGGGCTAGTGATCGCTCACGTGGGAGGCTTGCCGCTGGAGGAGATCGCGCCCTCGGTCACCGGGGCCGGCGCCGGGTTGCTGCTGGCGCGCACCTGGCTTATCGTGCGCCTGCGCCAGCGACGCCGACAGGAGCGCGGGAGATGAACGACCTCAAGACGCTGCGGATCGAGCGCACGTTCCAGGCGCCCGCCGAGGCGGTCTTCGAGGCATTCACGAACGCGGAGGTGCTGCGCCGCTGGTGGCACGCCGGACACGACTGGGAGACGACCGAGGCCGAGGTCGACCCGCGCGTCGGCGGCACAGTGCGAGTCAGAATGCGCGACCCGCACAAGGACGTCGAGTACGGCGGCGGCGGCAAGTACAGCGAGGTCGACCCGCCGACCCGCCTCGCCTTCACCTGGATCTGGGACGACGACCCGAGGGGGACGCTGATCGAGGTCGACTTCTCGGAGAGCGACGGAGCCACCACCGTCCGCTTCACCCACAGTCACCTCTGGGACGAGGAGACGGTGCGCTCGCACGAGGACGGCTGGGGCAAGTGCTTCGACAATCTCGAGCGCGCCCTCGACGCATCGCCGGCCGCCTAGGCGGGAACCGGGAGCGGAACGGGGACCGGGTCCACACTCTGCTCGACGCGGTTACGGCCGAAGCGCTTGGCGTCGTAGAGCGCGGCGTCGGCCGCCTCGAGCAGGGGCCCGAAGGCGAGATCGTCGTCGCCGGCGGTCGCGACCCCGAACGAGCAGGCTACGGGGAGGCCTTTGGGGCGCAGCTCCTCGATCGCCACCCGTAGCGTCTCGGCAACGCCGGCGGCGTCCTCGGCGTCGGCGCCCGGGAGCAGGAGCAGGAACTCCTCCCCGCCGACCCGGTAGAGCAGCTCGAAGCTGCGCAGACTGCGCCGCATCGCGTCGGCGACGTCGCGCAGCACCGCGTCGCCGACGGGATGCCCGTGGACGTCGTTGATGCTCTTGAAATGGTCGATGTCGGCGACGACGACGCTGACGGGATGCTGGATCAGCGCGGCCTGCTCGGCGACCTCGGCGAATCGCGGCTCGAGGCCCCGGCGGTTGAGCAGGCCGGTGAGCTGATCGAGCGTGCTGTCGGCGCGGTGGCGAACGTCGGAGGCCACCAGCGGCCTCATGTAGACGACGACGCAGACGACGAGCGCAAGTGGGACCGCGAACGACTCAGGATGCGAGATCGCATATGCGGCGTCGACCCCGATCGTCGTCGCGATGATCAACAGAACGCTGACCGGCGCCCCGACCGCGAGGCCGCGGTTGCTGAAGCGAGCGCCGACCATCACCACCGGGATCGCGAGCGTGTTCACCAGCAGCGACTCGGGGCCGCCTGAGATCACGCTCCCCAGGGCGAGCATCACCTGGATGTTGACCACGGTCGAGAAGAAGATCCAGAGCTCGGGCCGCCTACGAGTCTCGAGCCGCCAGGACCCGACGAGGACGACGGCGACCATCGCCACCATCGCCGCCAGGATCGCCCAGCCGGCCTCCGTCGATAGCGCCAGCACCAGCGCGAGCAGCGCGCCAACGACGATCGTGACCACGCGCGCGAACCTGAGTTTTTCCTGCATATCGAGGAAGCGCTCGCGATCGCGCGCGGTCGGACACAGCCAGGAAAAAATCGGCTCCATAGCTGTTCATCGCCCGATTTGGCCTAGTGCGTGAACCCGCTAGGTCGCCCGCTCGAGCCGCGCGGCCAGCTCCCGCAGCCGCTCGATCAGCTCCGGCGGCTCGTGGACCTCGAAGTCGACGCCGAGCATCGCCACGCGCAGGGCAAGCCAGTCGAGGTCGAAGTCGCCGGTGCGGTACTCGCAGGTGCGCTCGTCGATGGGCTCGATCCTTCCCCATTGGGCAAGGCGGCGCAGGCGCACGGAATCGGCGGGCGCGTGCAGCGTCACCCTCGCCTCGTAGCGATGCGGGGCCGAGGAGATGCTCTTGGCGACGAAGGTCGCGGCGTCGCCTCCCGGCGGCCGGCGCGGCGAATCGCGCACCCCGGTCGCGGCCGGGCGCGTGAGCCGGTCGACGCGGAAGCTGCGCCAGTCCTCGCGGGCCCGGTCCCAGGCGAGCAGGTACCAGCGGCGCCCGAGGTTGACCAGCGAATGAGGCTCGACCTCCCGGCGGCTTGCGGTGCCGTCGCGGCCGCGATAGGCAAACCGCACCCGCTCGGAGTCACGACACGCGGTGGCGATCACGCTGAGGCTCTGGGGGTCGGCCGTGGGCCCGGTGTCGGCGATCGTCGCCGTCGCCGCCCCGAGCGCGCGGACCCTCCGGCGCAGGTGCGCCGGGAGCACCTGCTCGAGCTTCACCAGCGCCCTCAGCGACGTCTCCTCGATCCCGGTCACCGAGGCGCGCGCCGCCGTGCGCAAGCCGACGGCGATCGCGATCGCCTCGTCGTCGTCGAGCAGCAGCGGCGGCATCGCGGTCCCGGAGCGCAGCAGGTAGCCGCCCGCCGGCCCGGTCAGCGACTCGACCGGATAGCCGAGCTCGCGCAGACGGTCGACGTCGCGGCGGATCGTCCGCCTCGAGACCTCGAGCCGCTCGGCGAGCTCGCCGCCCGACCATTCGCGGCGAGCCTGGAGCAGTGAGAGCAGTTCGAGCAGGCGGCTTGCGGTCTGGGCCATGATCTCGATTCTCCCGCCTATTGAGGACAGATACTGGCCTAAACCCGTCATACGGTGCTCCCATGGACATCCAACGACAGGGAGCTGCTGACGATGAGTGACGAGCGACGCGAGTACCCGGCGGGCGTGCCGTGCTGGATCGACACCAGCCAGGCGGACCCGGAGGCCGCGATCGAGTTCTACGGCGGCCTGTTCGGCTGGGAGTTCGTCGACCGCACGCCGCCGGGATCCGGGCAGCGCTACTTCCTCGCCCGGCTGCGGGGACGCGACGTCGCCGGGATCGGCTCGCTGCCGCAGGGGTGGTCCGAGCCCGCGGCGTGGAACACCTACGTCGCCGTCGACAGCGCCGACGACGCCGTGGCGAAGGTCACCGAGGCGGGCGGGACGGTCACGATCGCGCCCCTCGACGTCTCCGACGCCGGGCGGATGGCGGTCGTCGCCGACCCTTCCGGGGCCGGGTTCAGCCTCTGGCAGGCGGGAGCGAGCCCGGGCGCCGTGCTCGTCAACGAGCCCGGCACCTGGAACTTCAGCAATCTCAACACCCGCGACGCCGCCGCAGCGATCGACTTCTACGGCCAGCTGTTCGGCTGGGAGCTCGCCCGCGACCCGAGCGCCGGTGATCGCGACATCGGCTTCTGGCGGCGCCCGGGCTACGGCGACTTCCTCGCCCGCGGCGACCCCGAGGTGCGAGCCCGGATGGCAGAGGTGGGAGCGCCGGAGGGCTTCGAGGACGCCGTCGGCTGGCTGGCGCCGATGACCGACGATCAGTTCCCCGCCGAGACCCCGCCCCACTGGTCGATCACGCTCGCCGTCGACGACGCCGACGCGACCGCGAGGCGCGCCGAGGAGCTCGGCGGGACGATCCTCACCGAGCCGTTCGACGCGCCGTGGGTACGGATGACGATCATCCGCGATCCACAGGGCGCGGTGTTCACAGCAAGCAAGTTCGTGCCACCCACAACCGAGAGCTAGGAGAGATCAAGAATGAACAAGCTCGATTTCGTCGGCGTTCCATCGACCGACTCCGACCGGACACGCAGCTTCTACGTCGACACCCTCGGCCTGCGCCCCGACGACAAGGCCACTTATGAGTTCTGGGTCGGCGAGACGTGCTTCGGGATCTGGGAGCCGGCGCGGCTGGGAATGGAGTTCGCCCCGCAGAAGAACGCGCATCCGGCGATCCACGTCGACGACGTCGCCGCGGCCCGGGCCGAGCTCGAGGCAAAGGGCGTCGAGTTCTCCGGCGAGACGCTCGACACCGGCGTCTGCCACATGGCCCTGTTCACCGACCCCGACGGCAACGACCTGATGCTCCACAATCGCTACGCCCCGCGCGACTGAGGCGGGCCAAATCGGAACGCGTCCCCGGCCGGCGGAGGCGTAGCCTGGGTCGATGCTGCTCGGCCGGGGGCCAGAGCTCGAGCAGATCGGCCGCCTGCTGGCCGACGCTCGCAAGGGGCACGGTCGTGCCCTGCTAGTCGTTGGCGAACCCGGGATCGGCAAGACCTCGCTGCTGGCTCAGGCGGTCGCCCTCGCCGGCGATCTGCGCGTGATCGAGGCCGAGGCCGTGGAGGCGGAGGCGAACCTCCCCTATGCGCTGCTCGGCGAGACCGTGGCGCCGTTGCTGCCCGGGCTTCCTCAGCTCCCCGAGCCTCAGGCCAATGCGGTCCGGGCGGCGCTCGCCCTCGGGCCGACTCCGGGCGTCGCCGGCGACCGCTTCGCCACCTGTGCGGCCTTTCTGAGCCTGCTCGTGCGCGCCGCCGACGAGGAGCCGCTGCTGGTGGTCGTCGACGATGCGCAGTGGCTCGACTCACCCTCCGCCGAGTGCCTCGCCTACGCCGCCCGGCGGCTCGGCGAGACGCGGGTGGCGCTGCTGGCGGCCTCGCGGCCGATCAGCGACGGGCCGCTGCTCGGCTCCACCGTGCTCGAGCGCCTCAACGTTTCGGGCCTGGGCAATGACGACGCCCGCACGCTGCTGCGAACGACGACGCCCGAGGCCACATCGAGCGTCGTCGACTCGCTGCTCGAGATCGCGGCCGGTAACCCCCTGGCTCTGCGCGAGCTGCCGGCCCAGCTGAGCGAGGACCAACGGCTCGGCCGGGCTCCGATCGACCATGTCCCGGTCGCCGGCGCGGCGCTGCTCGAGGCATTCGAATCGCGGCTCGAGGCGCTCGGTCCGGGCGACCGCGCCGCCGTCGTCGTCGCCTCGGCCGCGGTCGACCGCGAGCTGGCGCCCGTGGTCGGAGCGTGTCGCGACCTGGGGATCGAAACCGGCGCCCTCGAGCGCGCCGAGACCGCCGGCGTACTGATCATCGGCGAGCAGCGGATCGGCTTCGCGCATCCGCTGCTGAAGGCGGTCGCCTACGAGCGCACCACGCCGGCCGAACGAAGGCGAGCCCACGGCGCGCTGGCGGGCCACAGCGACCCCGACGCCCGCGCCTGGCATCTCGCCGCGGCGAGCGTCGGCCCGGATCGCGAGGTCGCCGATCTGCTCGATGGCGCCGCCCATCGGGCGATCGGTCGCGGAGCCCACAGCGTCGCCGCGGACGCACTCCAGCGGGCGGCGGGTCTGAGCGAGGACGCCGAGACGCGCTCGCGCCGGCTCTACGGAGCGGCCCTGGCTGCGGCGATCGGCGGCGCCTACGACCGCTGCGCCGCGTTGCTCGAGCCCTTGGCCGAGATCGACGACCCCCTGTTGCGCGCGAACATCCGCCACACGCTGGCGATCGTGCAGATGACGGGCGGGATCCGCGTCCCTGCCGACGCCCACGCCAAGCTCCGCGACGAGGCCGAGCTGATCCTGCCGATCGACCCGGCGACGGCGGCGGCGATGTTCGCCGACGCCGCGCTGCTGGCGGGCGTCTCGGGGCGAATCGGGGCCGGAACGCCGGCGGCAGAGCGCGCGGCCGCAGTGGTCCCCGAGGACGCCTCGCCGATGATCCGTTGCCGAGTTCACGCCATGTCCGGGATCAGCGCGGCGCTCACCGGAGACAGCGGCGGGCGCCAGAGCCTCGACGAGGCCGGGCGCCTGATCGCCGGAATCGACTGGCTTTCGCCGGGGACGCAATCGGCGGTTCTGGGACTGCACGCGAGGGTCTGCACCGGCCAGGAGCGGGTGCTGCGAACGGAGATCGCGCGCCTGCTCGAGCTGGCGCGACAGAGCGACATGTTCGGGCTGCTCCCCTACCTGCTGGCGGTCTCGGCGGACGCCGCCTATCGGGTCGGCGATTGGGAGGCCGCCGCCCGCGACTCGACCTCGGTGACGCTGGCGGAGGAGTATGGCCAGCGCGGCATCCTGCCGTTCTGTCTCGCGGTCAGCGGACGGCTGCAGGCCGCGCTGGGAGAGACGACGCAGGCGAGGGTCGAGCTCGAGCGCGCGATCGCCGTCGCCGAGGAGGTGGGCTCGGTCTTCGTCATCGATTGGGGCCGCGCCGCGCTCGGCTTCCTCGAGCTCGGCCTGGGCCACGCCGAAGCGGCGATTGCCGAGCTCGAGCAGGTCGAGGCCTCGGCAGCGGAGTCCGGCCTCGAGGACCCGACCTACATCCCCTGGGCTCCCGACCTGGTCGAGGCCTACGTCAGGGCCGGGCGCACGGCCGATGCCGAGCGAGCCAGCGCCTCGCTCACCCGCCGGGCCGAGCGAGCCGCAGCGCCCCTCCCCCTCGCCTTCGCCGCGCGCTGTCGCGGGCTGGTCGACGAAGCGGGCTTCGAGGCCCACTTCGAGGAAGCCCTCGCCGAGCACGAGCGCGCCGATTCCCCGCTCGAGACCGCGCGCACCGAGCTCGCCTACGGCTCGCGCCTGCATCGCGCCCGCCGCCGGGTCGACGGCCGCAAGCGCTTGCGCGCGGCGCTGGAGCTGTTCGAGCGGCTCGGAGCCCGGCCATGGGTGGAGCGCACCAACGCCGAGCTGCGTGCCGCCGGCGCGATCCACCGCGCTCCGATCGCCGACCCCGATCAGCTCAGCGCCCAGGAGGTCAGGGTGGCGATGGCCGTCGCCGGGGGCGCGACCAACAAGCAGGTGGCGGCGGGGCTCTTCCTGAGCCCGAAGACGATCGATTTCCACCTCGGCCGCGTCTACCGAAAGCTCGGCATCCATTCGCGCACCGAGCTCGCCGCGCTGGTCGCCAAGGGCGCGCTCGGCGAGCGGCCCGACGCGTCCTAGCGCCGCCCTGCGCGCCGCAGCTTCACCTGCGGGCCGCTCTGGCAGGTTTAATCCCCGCATGTTCACGCTGCTCGACATCCTCGCGACCCTGACCGAGGCGGACGTCGAGTGGCTGTCGGAGCATGGCGCGCGGCGAGCGGTGAGCTCGGGCGAGCAGATCACGCGCCGCGGTGACGAGAGCCCGGGCGTGTTCGTGATCCTCGAGGGCAGCGTCTGCAGGACCGAGATCGGGGACGACGAGGATCACTTCGGACCCGGCGACGTCGTCGGCTTGGTCGCCCTGCTCGACGCCGGCGCGGCGGCCTCGGGGTTCATGGCCGAGGAGGACGGGGTCGTGTTCGAGATTCCCCAGCCGGACCTGATCAAGAAGCTGCAGCTCGACGTCGGCTTCGCGGCCCGCTTCTATCGCGCCCTCGGGGTGCTCGCGGCCGCGCACCTGCGCCGGGAGCTCGGCTCGGAGGCCGGGGTGCCCGCGATCGGGGCGACGATGCCCGCGGAGCGCAATCCGAGCCTCGCCGAGGATCGAATGCGCCGCCTGGTCCGCCGGCTCGACCCGGGCGACCACGTGGTGATCACCGGCGCGGACCTGACGGTCGACCAGGTCGCGCGGGTGGCCTGGCTGGGCGCACCCGTGCGGGTGGCGGACTCGGCGCGCGAGACGCTGCGCCGCTCGCGCGAGGTGGTCGAGCGGCTCGTCTCCCAGCCGCAGCCGATCTACGGGCTGACGACCAACCTCGGCGAGCTCAAGGAGGAGCGCATCCCCGCGGCCGAGCAGTCGTCGTTTCAGCGCAACATCCTGCTCAGCCACGCGGCCGGCGTCGGCCCCGAGCATCCTCCGCAGGTCGTCCGCGCGATCATGCTCACGCGGCTGAACGGCATGGCCCGCGGTGGCTCCGGCGTGCAGCCGGAGGTCTTCGACGCCCTGCTCGCGATGCTCAACGCCGGCGTCCACCCGTGCGTTCCCAGCCGGGGCTCGATCGGGATGGCCGACCTCGTCCCGCTCGCGCACATGTCGCTGCCACTGATCGGCGAGGGAGAGGCCGAGTACGAGGGTCGCCGCCTCGGCAGCCGCGAGGCGCTCGCCGCCGCGGCGATCGAGCCGCCGCCGCTGGCCGCAAAGGACGGCCTCGCCCTGGTCAGCGCGAACTCCGCCTCGGTCGGCCAGGGCGCGCTCGTGGTCGTGCTCGCACACAACCTGCTCGCGCTCGCCGACATCGCCGTGGCGCTCAGCTTCGAGGCGCTCGGCGGGCACACGACCGTCCTCGACCCCGAGGTCGACAGCGCGCGGCGCTTCTCCGGGCAACTGATCAGCGCCGAGCAGATCACCGCGCTGATCGAGGGCAGCAGCCTCTGGACCTCGCCGCCGACGCTCGACGTCCAAGACCCGATCAGTTTCCGGTCCGCGATCCAGGTGCACGGCGCCGTGCTCGACGTGCTCGGACAGATCCGCGGAACCGTGGAGACGGAGCTGAACTCGACCGGCGACAACCCGATGGTGATCATCGACCGGGTCGAGATGCTGTCGACCGGGAACTTCCACCCCGCCGCGCTCTCGATCGCCTTCGACACGCTCGCGATCGCGCTCGCCCAACTGACGAGCATGGCGTCCAACCGCGTCGTGCGGTTGATGGATTCGCACTTCACGCACCTGCCGATCTACCTCGCCGCCGATCCGAGCCGCAACGTCGGCCTCGGCGTGATCCAGAAGACCGCAACCGCGCTCAATGCCGAGGTCCGGCTGGGGGCAAACCCGGCGTCACTCGACTACGTGCCGGTGGCCGGCAGCATCGAGGACCACGCGACGATGGCCGTCGAGGGAGTGGCCAAGGCCGGGCGCGCGATCGACGCCGCGCTGAGCCTGCTGGCGATCGAGTTGATCGTCGCCTCGCAGGCGATCGACCTGCGCGAGGGCGTCACCCTCGGCGCCGGCACCCAGGCCGTCCACGAACTGGTGCGGGCCCACGTGCCGCCGCAGTTCGAGGACCGGCTCGTGGCCGACGACATCGCCAAGGTGCGCTCGCTGCTCGACGACGGCAGCCTGTTGCAGGCGGCGGGAGCGGCGATCGGGCGCAGCTTCGGCGCCGTCACCCCCGGCTCGCAGGCGTAGCGCAGGTCTCAGGCAAACAGCGCTCTGCCGACCACGGAGACGACGACCGCGAGCAGGAAGAAGGCGAAGAAGGCCGTCGTCGCCGCCCGCGCCCGGCGCAGCGACGGCGACGACCGGCGCCAGCTCTCGGGCGGGCCGATCTGCCGCTCGGAGCGGATCTGGCCGCGCGGCACCCCGGCGGCGAGCATCTGCTTGCTCAGGTCCGAGATCATCGCCTCGGGACCGGAGAGCATCACGGCGCGGTCTCGCAGTTCGCCGTCGATCAACGGGGCCAGCGTGTCGGCGGTCGGCAGCCCCTTCTGCTCGCGGTTCCAGACGTGCACCTCGAGGCCCGGGCAGCGTTCGGCGTAGCCGATCAGACGGTCGAGCTCGAAGGCCTGATCGAGATGGTCGACGCCGACCACCAAGGTGACTTCATAGTCCGCGTAGCGGTCGGGGTTCGCCCCCATGTCCTCGGCCATCGCCATGAACGGCGTGATCCCGATGCCGCCGGCGACCCAGAGCTGCTTCTTGCGGGCCGGAACCCGGGCCACGAGCCGCCCGTAGGAGCCATGCAGCAGGGCGCGGGCGTCATCCGCCGCGGTGATCTCCCTGAGCCGCGCGGTGTGCGTGCCGCTGGCCTCGATCACCAGCGAAATCGTGTTCTGGCCGGGTGCCGAGGCGATGCTGAACGGGTGCGCCTCGAAGTCGCGGTGAATCTGCGCCGCGCTGTCGAGCAGGTCGACGTAGGTGAACTGGCCCGGCTCGAACCGCGCCGGCGCTCCAACCGGCTCGGCGCGCAGCTCGATCGCGTTGGCCGCCTCGTGATAGACGGCGTCGACGATCCGGTATTCCCGCTTCGGCTCGGCAAGCCGGCGAACGACGGCGACCCAGAGGAAGGCGACGGTCGCCAGGCCGTAGATCGCGAACAGGTAGTAACGGAGCCCCGGGATCGCGACGGTGTCGAAGGCCGAGTTGTCGATCAGGATGCTGAAGCCGGTGAGCATCATCGCCACCCCCAGCAGCAGGTGCACCCAGCGCCAGTTGCTGAACGAGAGGCTCATGTACATGGTCACCACGAGGGCGATCGCGATCGCGATGTAGGAGATCCAGTCGAGCACGACGACGTGGAACGGCACCAGCACGTGGGCGCTCTCGAGGAAGCTCGTCGGGATCAGCAAGCCGCCGAGCAGGTACATCAGCGGGTGGAAGCTGACCAGGGCGAACATCGTCAGGCCGAGGACTCCGTGGGCGATGTAGACGCCGGTCAGGTCGCCGAACAGATATTCGAGCGGCTTCGTCCGGCTGGCCAGGATCACGACCACCGGGAGCAGCACCGCGGCGGAGATCCCGGTCGCCTCGCCGATCACGAACCCGGTGCCGCGCTTGTCGAGCGCCACCCCGAAGTGGCCGGCCCGGAGGAAGTAGAAGGCGAGCGCGATACCGACGAGCACGGCGACGACTACGTAGCCGTGCGCGCCGGCGCCACCGAAGAACCGGCGGCTGCCGCGCTCGAGCGTCGCCGCGGGCGACGGACCGCCGACCGAAGAGGCGCCCGCGCTCACTCGCCGAGCACCGCGGCGATCGCCGCCAGGTCGTCGGGTGAGAGGTCCGCCGAGCCGGCGGCGGCGTTCTCCTCGGCTCGCCTGGGCGAGCGCGTCCCGCAGATCACACCCGTGACGCCGGGCTGGTGGATCGCCCAGGCGAGCGCGAGCTGGGCGCGCGTCAGCCCGAGCCGCTCGGCGATCGGCTCCAGCGCCTCGGACGTCGCCAGCTTGCCGGCGAAGACGTCGGGCGCGAACAGGTCGCCGTAGAGGCGCTGGACGGCCGGCACGTCGGTGTTGCCGCTGCGCCAGTCATCGGCCGAGAACTCGGTCTCGGCGGTGATCGCGCCGGTGAGCAGCCCGAAGGCGAGCGGCCCGTAGGCGATCACGCCGGTGCCCTGCTCCCCGCACCAGGCGATCAGCTGATCGAGGTCGCGGTAGAGCATCGAGAAGTTCGGCTGCAGCGAGTCGACGGGGCGGATCCGCTGGCAGAGCTCGATCTGCTCGCGGTCGCAGTTGGAGACGCCGATGTAGCGGACGAGGCCGTCGTCGACCAGCTCGGCCATCGCCGTCCAGGCCGCCTCGATGTCGAGCCCCGGCACCGGTTGATGGAGCTGGTAGAGGTCGATCACCTCGCGCCCGATCCGCCTCAGACTGCCCTCCGCCGCCGGGCGGATCGCGTCGGGCTCATAGCCGCTGCCGACCGGTTTCGGCCCGACCTTGGTGAACACCATCACCTCGGGCCGGTCGGCCACGGCGCGGCCGACGAGCTCCTCCGAGGTGTGCGGCCCGTAGACCTCGGCGGTGTCGATCCAATCGATCCCGGAGTCGAACCCGGCGTGATAGGCCTCGATGATCTGCTCATCGGCCGGGCCCGCCCCGTACTCGCCTCCTCCCGCCTCCCACGCGCCCAGGCCGATGGCCGAGATCTCGGGCCCCCGGGATCCCAGCCTGCGCGTCCGCATCGGCGCCCTCAGCCGTCTCCGCCGGGGCCGATGCTCAACGACGGGCGCTCGTTGAGCTCGGTCGGATCGAACCCGGCGATGCGCTTGAACTCGTCCGAGAGCGCCTGCAGCTCGCCCGGCGCGAACACGTCGTCGATGTTGTCGAAGCCGTCTGGGGCGCGCTCCTCGGCCAGCTCCATGCATCTGACCGCCGTCAGGTCGCGGTTCGCCGCGACCACCGCCGCGGTCACCGGCCGGCGAGCCGACTCGTAGGCCTCGAGCGCCGCCGGGAGGTCGGGCTCGACCGCGAGCGCGTGCGCAAGCGTGCGCGCGTCGACGATCGCCTGCGAGGCGCCGTTGGACCCCACCGGGTACATCGGGTGCCCCGCGTCGCCCATCAGCGTCACCCGGTCGAACGTCCAGCGGGGAAGCGGATCGCGGTCGACCATCGGGTACTGCCACCACTGGTCCGCGGCCTCGATCAGCTCGACCATGTCGATCCAGTCGAAGCGCATCGCGCTGAACAGCTCGCGGACCTCGTCGCGATCGACCTCGTGCTTCCAGTCGTCTCTCGGCATTGGCCGATGCTCGCCGAGCTCAGCGTCGAGGACCATGTTCACCTGCGCGCGGCCGTCGGCGTCGGCGAGCGAGATCGGATAGAGGACCGCGCGCCTTCCCGAACGCCCGATCAGGACCATCGACCTGCCGGTCAGCGGCGGCTTGGCCAGGGCAATTCCCCGGAACATCGTCACCCCGTTCCAAAGCGGGGCGCCCTCGTCCGGGTAGAGCTGCGCCCGGATCGCGGACCCGAGCCCGTCGGCACCGACCACCAGGTCGCCGGAGGCGCTGGAGCCGTCTGCGAACACGAGCGTGGCGGAGGTCTCGTCCTGGGAATGCTTCACGGCCTCGTGGCCGGTGTGCACGCGGTCGGCGCCAAGTCGCTCGAGGGCCGCTCGGTAGAGCAGGCCGAGGAGGTGCCCGCGGTGAATCGAGTACTGCGGCCAGCGATAGCCGTCGGCGAGTCCCGACGGCTCCTCCCAGATCCGCTGGCCGTGGCGATTGCACATCACCAGCTCGCTGGTCGCAACACCGGTCTCGGCGAGCGCGTCGCCGAGCCCCAGCTCGGTCAGCTCGCGAACCGCGTGTGGCAGCACGTTGATCCCGACCCCGAGCTCCTTGACCTCGGGCGCCGCTTCGTAGACGTCCGCCTCGATTCCCGCGGCGTGCAGCGAAAGCGCGGTCGCGAGACCACCAATCCCGCCCCCGCAGACGAGCACTTTCATCGCCGCAGCGTCACTTTCGCGACTTCGCGAATCGCACCGGCCGATCCTATCGCCGCGAATCCCCGCGTTAGCCCCGGCGTCCTGCGCGACGCAGCTTCACCTGTTCCGAACTGCTCGTCGACTGGCCGCTCGGCAGGTCGAAGACGAGACTCAGCTTGACCGTGACGCGACCGCTTCGGCTCAGCTTCTTCTTCGCCCGCTTCGACGGGACCAGCTTCAGCCACACGGTCTGCGGCCCGGCGGCTGGGGCTTGAGCCGTCTGGCCCTTGAGCAGCTTCGTCTTCGCCAGCGTCAAGGTGCCGGCGTCGGGTGCGTTCACCGGGAGCAGGGCAGAGCCGTTGCGCTTGCGCTTCAGCTGGCCGAAGCCGAGCGCCGGAGGAACCCGGTTGTAGACGTAGAGCACCGACTCGCCGTAGTTCTCGCTGCGAGAGGTGACGTAGACGTTCTGGTCGTCGGGGCTGAGCGCCGAGGTGCCGGCGCGCGGAGGCGGCATCGCTTCGACGTCGAACGGATCGTCAGCCGGGAAGGCGATCAGATCCCCCGCGTCGGTGACCTGGAACGGGCGACCTTCCGAGTAGACGAAGCGGCCATCAGACGTGAACGACGATGAGGCTCCCGACCAGACGCCGTTTCCGTGCACCGGCCCCTCGAGGCTCTCAACGATCTTGCCGAAGGCTCCGGTCTGCGGGTCGACCTCGATCCGCCCGGTGCTCGTCAGGTAGATGTTGCGGCCGTTCGGCGCCACGACGACGTCGCTCATCTGGTTGCCGAGCGGGCTCGCCAGGCACTGGCCACCGCTGCCGCTCGCCGAGACGCAGCCGGTGGTCCCGCCGACGGGAGTCAGCTCACCGCTGGTCTCGTTACGGGTGAAGGAGGCGACGACGTCGCGAGCGGTCGGATCCTGGCCGTCGGAGACGATGTAGACCAGTTTTCCGTCCCCGCTGATGTCGAGCGCGATCGGCTCCTGGATCTTCACGTTGGAGACGGGCTTGCAGCCCGGAGCGATCGGTGAGATGCAGGCGTGTTCGGCGACGGTGGACTGAGTCAGCACACCGGTCGCCGGATCGCGTTGGAGCACCACCACCACGTTGCCGACCTTCGAGGCCACATACATGTGCCGTCCATCGGCGCTCAGGTCCAGATCCCAGGTTCCGTTGAGCAGGGGGACCGCGGTGCACTCACCGCCGAAGGTGTCGTCGCTGACGCACTTGCCGGCTCCCGTGAGCTGCTTGATCGAGCCGTCGCTCTGGCGTGAGAAGACGACGATCATGTCGGCGTTGTCGTTGAACGCGTAGAGGTTCTTGCCGTCGCGCGAGAGGATCAGCTGGCCATCGACGAAGAAGTTCGTCTGGCTTGCGATCAGGCCGTAGCCGTCCTCGCACTTGCCGAAGGTCCCGCTCTCGCTGACGCAGTTGATCTGGGTCAACGAGCCGTCCGCGTGGCGCGCGTAGGCGCCAATCGTCTCTCGCCCGAACGTGTAGACGTTGTTGCCGTCGGGGCTGACGACGACGTCGAGGAGGACGTCGAGCCCGACGCCCACGCCGCACTTGCCGCCGAGACCGGTCTCGGCGAGACATCCGCTGGTGCCCGGAAGCTCGGCGAGCGATCCTTCCGGCGTCGATGTGGCGGCCGAAGCGACGCTCGGCGCGGCGACGATCGCCACGATTGCGGTAAGCACGGTCAGGACCCGGTTCATCTGCGCTCTCCCCTCGAAACGGTGATCAGTGAGCGCACTCTGTCTCGCCCGCCGGGCCGGGGCAACGGGGTCGGACCCTGGGGATAACCCCATACTTACGCTCGCGTGTGCCCAGGCAGGCGCGCCGCTATCGTCGTCGCCGACCAACCCCCGGAGGCACCATGACCGACATCGGCGCGTCGCTGGACCAATACCAGGAGATCGAGACGGGCGAGGCGTTCACGCTTCAGGGCCCACGGCTGCTGAAGGTGGAGCTGTCGGAGACCTCGGTGATGGCCAAGAACGGGGCCATGGTCGCCTACCAGGGGGACGTGCGCTTCGAGCACAAGGGCGGCGGGCTCGGGCGCCTGCTGAAGAAGGCGGCCACCGGTGAGTCGCTGCGGCTGATGCAGGCGGATGGCAGCGGCGAGCTGTTTCTCGCCTACCAGGCGATGCTCGTCCATGTGCTGCAGCTCAATCAGGAGTCGATCACGGTCAACGGCGAGAACATCCTCGCCTTCGACACCGACATCGACTGGGACGTGACCCGGGTCAAGGGCGGCACGGCCGGAATGCTCGCCGGCGGCCTCTTCAACATCCACCTGCACGGCACCGGTTTGGTGGCCCTGGTCTCCGATGGAGAGCCGGTCAGGCTCAACGTCGCCGAGGCGCCGACCTTCGGCGACCCGCAGGCGGCGATCGCCTGGTCGGACGGCGTGACCACGACCCTGAAGACCGAGGTGCAGGCGAAGAGCCTGATCGGGATGGGTTCCGGCGAGAGCTTCCAGCTCGGCTTCTCCGGCCAGGGCTGGGTCCTCGTTCAGCCCTCGGAGGGCCGGCCGATTCACCGCGCCTAGGGCGCGCCGCGCTCAGCGGTAGCCGGCGTCGCCGGCGGGCACGCCATCGCGGTCGACCACCTCGACCATGTACCGCCAGCAGTCGGGCTGGGTTCCGTCGAGGTCGGTGAACCCGTACGCCTGCGCGAGTTGACCGCTGGACAGCGACTGACCGTTCCAGCGCGAGACGTCGGCATCGCCGGCCAGCGCGGCGACCGCCCGGCCGACGTATCTGGGGCTTTCTGAGATGCAGAAGTGGGGCGAGCGCTCGGTCGCCTGGCGCCAGTTCGATTCGCTGACGCCGTGGTGCTCGAGCATCAACTCCGAACGCATCCATCCGGGCGTCAGGGCGACGGCGGTCGCGCCGCGGGGACCGAGCTCCTGCGCCAGCCCCCAGGCCATCCGGATCACAGATGTCTTGGCGAGGTCGTAGAACGCCGAGATCCGGTAGTTGTCGGCGTTGTAGGCGGCGGTGCCGTCGGTGACCTCGACCACCAGCCCGCCGGGACGGCGCACCAACAGCGGCAGGGCGTGATGGCTGGTGATCAGGTGGGTGTCGATCGCCAGGCGCAGGAGCCGCAGGCCGTCGTCGAGGTCGTGCTCCCACAGCGGCGCCTTCCAGTCGAACAGATGCTCGGCGCCCCAGATGTCGTTGACGAGCACGTCGAGGCGACCCTGCTCGGACTCGATCCGCTCGACCAGGCCGCGGACCTGCTCGGGGTCGAGATGGTCGACGGCGACGTCGATCCCCTCGCCGCCCGCCGCGGTGACCAGCTCGGCGGTCTCCTCGATCGTCTCCGGGCGGTCGACCTCGGAGCGTTGCTCACGGGTGCTGCGCCCGGTCGCGTACACCGTCGCCCCGGCCTCGCCGAGCGCGACCGCGATCCCGCGACCGCCGCCGCGGGTGGCCCCGGCGACCAGAGCGACCTTTCCCTTCAATGGCTTGCCCATTTGATCCTCCTGCTCGTGATTGTCGTCCACCGAAGCTTTGGCAGCCGCGCGCTCAGCACCAGCACCGCGGCGAGCACCAGAGCACCGCCGGCGAGCTGTGGGGCCCCCAGCGTCTCCCCGAAGACGACGTAGGCGAGGATCACCGTGACCAGCGGCTCGACCGTGGCCAGGATCGAGGCGGTCGTCGGTCCGACACGCCGCAGGCCGGCGAAGAAGAGGCTGATCGCGACCACGGTCGAGACCGCGGCGAGGCAGATCAGCCATCCCCAGCCGGCGTTCGTCAGCTCGCCCGGGCGAAACTCGCCGAGCAGCGTCGCGCCGACCGTCAGCGAGACCGCGGCGCCACTGCAGACGAGCGCCGAGAGCACGTCCGGGCGCAGCCGGGCGGCGATCGGCTCGCTGACCAGGATGTAGGCGCTGTAGACGACGGCGGCGGCGAGTCCAAGGGCGGCGCCGAGCGGATCCAGGGCGCCGGCGCCGGCGCCCGCCAAGACCAACACCAGCCCGCCCGACGCCAGTGCCAGGGCAGCCAGGCGGCGCCCGTCGATCCGCTCCCGGCCGAGGGCGACCGCGGCCGCGGCGACGATCGCCGGGAAGGTGTAGACGAGCAGCGACAACAGCGAGGCGTCGATGCGCTCGAGCGCGGCGAAGAAGCAGCCGGCCTGGATCGCGTAGCCGAACCCACCGAGGCCGAGGCCGAGGCCGAAGTCGCGGCGGCCAAGGCCTCGGACCTCGCGCGCGGCCCCAGTGGCGATCAGCAGCGCCCAGAACAGCGCCGCGGCGACGGCGAAGCGGACGGCGAGCAGGGTGCCGATCGTCGCCCCCTCGCCGTAGGCGAGCTTGCCGAACACCGCCATGGCGCCGAAGGCGGCGCCGGAGGCGAGGCAGAGAAGTGTTCCGGAGGAGCGCACGGACGCCATCGTTGCCGGTCAAAGCATCAGAATCAACTCCGATTTCTGAATAGAATTCGGTAGTGTTACTACTGAATGCTCGACCTCCGCCGCCTGCGCCTGCTGCGCGAGCTGAGCGAGCGCGGGACGATCGCCGCCGTCGCCGACGCGCTCCAGTTCACGCCCTCCGCCGTCTCACAGCAGCTGGCGGCGCTCGAGCGCGAGGCCGGCGTGCGCCTGCTGGAGCGCTCCGGCCGCGGCGTTCGCCTCACCGACCCGGGGCTGGTGCTGGTCGGCCACGCGGAGGCGCTGCTCGAGCGCGCGGCGCTCGCCGAAGCCGATCTGGCCGAGGCCGCGGGCACCGTCACCGGCCGCGGCCGGATCGCCGGGTTCCAGTCGGTGTCCCTGCGCCTCGCTCTGCCGGCGATCGAGGCCTTGAGTCGCGAGGCGCCGCGGCTGCGCTGCGAGCTGGTCGAGGCCGAGCCCGAGCAGGCGCTGCCCGCGCTGGAGCTCGGCGACGTCGACCTCGTGCTCGGCGACGAGTGGCGTCACCAGCCGTGGCGGCTGACGCCGAGCCTCGAGCGCCGCCTGCTGTTCCGCGATCCGGTTCAGCTCGTGCTCCCGGCGGCGCACCCGGTGGCCCGCCGCCATCCAGAAGCCGTGCCGCTTGCCGAGCTCGCCGGCGAGACCTGGAGCACCGGCCACGTCGGCATGGCCTGGGAGCAGATGACCCAGCGCACCTGCCGCCAGCACGGTGGCTTCGAGCCCGACATCCGCCACCGCACCAACGACGCCACCGTCAGCCTCGCGCTCGTCGCCGCCGGGCACGCGGTGACGCTGCTGCCCGAGCTCGTGCTCCCGGGGCGCCATCCCGGCGTCACCCTGCGCCCGATCGCCGAGGACCCGCTCGAGCGGGTGATCTTCGCCGTCACCCGCGCGGCGGACGCCGCGCGCCCGTCTACGCGGGCGCTGCTGGCGGCCGTTGAGAAGGCTGCCGCGGCGCTGCCCCAGGCCCGGCGAGCTGGCGGTCGAGGGCGCCCGCGTCGTAGTACATCCGCTCCCTGAGCAGATGTTCGCGATCTTGGTCGAGGTCGTAGAACGAACACGTATCCCAGACGAACGTGGCACCGGTCGGCGGGTGCCCCCGCCACTCGCTCACCGGCGTTCCCGAGAGCTGAATCTCAGCCGCGACGACCCGCCCCTCGGTTACGAGGCGCTTCCGTGTCACGTGCAGGTCGGGCACGGTCGCGAACAGCTCGATCAGATCGGCGAGGAAGTCGGCCTTGCCCTGGATTCGCGAGCCATCGCTGAGGTCGACGAACTCGCAGTGCTCGGCGAAGTGATCGGCGAGCGCCTGCGGATCCTGCCGGTTGACCGCCGCCAGCTCACCGAGCACGAGCCGGCGGGCGATCTCGGAATCGGCCGCCGGGGTCTTCGCCGGCTCGCTCATCCGGCTGGGACCTCGGGCCGGCGAGTGAGCACGTGACAGGCCGAGAGGTGCCCGCCCCGGGCCGACTCGATCTCGGTCGCCGGCGGGTCGACCCGCAGGCAGACCTCCTCGGCCAGCGGGCAGCGGGTGTGGAAGCGACAGCCGCCGGGGATCGCGTAGGGCGAGGGCATCTCCGTGGTCACCTGCGGCTCGCGAACCCGGGTGCCGTCGAGGCGCGGGTGGGCGGCCAGCAGCATCCGCGTATACGGGTGGCGCGGATCGGCGAACACGTCCGCGGTCGCCCCGGTCTCGACGATCCGGCCGAGGTACATGATCGCGACCCGGTCGGCGAGCCGGGAGATCACCGAGAGCTGGTGTGAGATGAAGATCATCGTCAGCCCCAGGTCGCGGCGGATCTCCTCCAGCAGCGACAGCAGCTGGGCCTGAATCGAGACGTCGAGCGCGCTCACCGCCTCGTCGGCGATCAGCAGCCTCGGCTTCACCGAGAGCGAGCGGGCGATCGCGATCCGCTGGCGCTGTCCGCCCGAGAACTCATGCGGGTAGCGGCTCACGCTCTCGGGCCCGAGGCCGACCCGTTCGAGCAGCTCGGTGGCGTAGCGCTCCTCCTCCCCGCGCTCGATCAACCCGTGCACACGCGCCGGCTCGGCGACCGCGTCGCCGATCCGCAGGCGCGGATTCAGCGACGAGTACGGGTCCTGGAAGATCATCTGGATCGAGCGCCGCAGCGCCCGCAGCTCGCCGGCGTCGGCGGCGAGCACGTCGGTGCCGTCGAAGGCCACCGACCCGGCATCGGGCTCATAGAGCCGGACGATGCAGCGCGCCAGGGTCGATTTGCCGCTGCCCGACTCGCCGACGACGCCCAGCGTCTCGCCCGCCGCCACGGCGATGTCGACGTCGTCGAGCGCGGTCAGCACCGCCGGCGCCCGGCGGCGCATCTTGTCCGCCGCCGTGTGCTTCTCGCTGAAGGTCTTGGTCAGCCCGTCGACGCTCAGCAGGGCCTCGGCGGGCGTCATCGGGAGCTCTCCACGAACGGGCAGGCGGAGCCGTGATCGACCAGGTCGAGGTCGAGCGTCACCGGGATCGACGCACATTCGGGGCGGCTGAACTCGCAACGCGGCTGGAACGGGCATCCCGGGGGAAGCTTGGCCAGGTTCGGCGGTTGACCCGGGATCGGCGCCGACGGGACCTCGTCGGTGACCTCCAGGGATGGCATCGCCTCGATCAGGCCGCTGGTGTACGGGTGGCGCGGGCTGCGCATCACGGCCGGGCCGAGGCCGGCCTCGAGCATCCGCCCGGCGTACATCACGACCACCTCGTCGCAGGTCTCGGAGATCACCCCCAGGTCGTGCGAGACGAGGATCACGGCCATCCCGTTCTCCTGCTGGAACTCCACCAGCAGCGCCAGGATCTGCTCCTGGGTGGTGACGTCGAGCGCCGTAGTCGGCTCGTCGGCCAGGAGCAGCTTCGGCCGCGCGGAGATCGCCAGCGCGATCATCACCCGCTGTCTCATGCCGCCGCTGAACTGATGCGGGTAGGCCCGCAGCCGCTGGGCCGCGGAGGGCACGCCGACGCGGTCGAGCAGCTCGATCGCCCGCGTTCGCGCCTCCGCCTTCCCGAGTCCGGCCCGCTTTCGCAGCGTCTCCACCATCTGGTCGCCGATCGTGAACACCGGGTTCAGACACGCCGAGGGGTCCTGGAAGATCATCGCGATCTCGGGCCCACGCAACTCGGCGAGCCGCCGCTTGGAGGCGCCGAGCAGGTTCTCGCCACGCCAGTGAATCTCGCCCGAGAGGACCTCGCCCGGGTACGGCACCAGGCCCATCAGCGAGCGCAGGGTGACGCTCTTGCCACAGCCGGATTCGCCGACCAGGCCGAGCGTGCGCCCCGCCGCGACCTTGAAGCCGACCCGATCGGCCGCCAGCAGCGGTGCCTCGCCGGCCGGGAAGCCGATCGTCAGGTCGCGCACCTCGAGCAGCGTGCTCCCGGGCTCGGGCCGCCCGTTGGCGGAGCTCATCGC
Source organism: uncultured Solirubrobacterales bacterium (assembly GCA_963767475.1). Taxonomy (GTDB): domain Bacteria; phylum Actinomycetota; class Thermoleophilia; order Solirubrobacterales; family 70-9; genus WHSW01. Next base: position 1,644,615 of record CAVYEI010000002.1, on the reverse strand, counting down.
TCGCCCCCGGTGAGCGTGAAGTCCTTGCCCAGCCGATCGGCGAGCCCGTCCCCGATCAGGCTGAAGCCGACGCCGACGATCACGATCACCAGCCCGGGCAGGGTCGCGACCCACCAGGCGGTGAGGATCACGTCCTTGCCCTCGGCGACCAGCGCCCCCCACTCGGGCGACGGCGGCGCGACACCGAGGCCGAGGTAGGAGAGCGCCGAGAGCAGGAGGATGTTGAGCACGATGTCGGCCATCGAGAAGACGATGCTGGCGCGCAGCACGTTGGGCAGCGCGTGGCGAAAGACGATTCGCCAGGTCGAGTAGCCGAGCGTCTTCGCCGCCAGCACGTACTCCTTCTCGCGCTCGACCAGCATCTCGCCGCGGGTCAGGCGCGCGTAGAGGGCCCAGCCGACCGCGAACACGCCGATGTAGGCGCCGGTCAGGCCCGGCCCGGTGATCGCGACGATCGCCAGGATCAGGACGATGAACGGAAAGGCGACCACCGTGTCGACGAGCCGGTTGACCACCGTGTCGACCCAGCCACCGCGATAGCCGGCGTAGGCGCCGACGAGAGCGCCGAGGAAGAAGGGGACGATCGTCGTGATCACGGCGAAGGTGAGGTCGATGCGGCCGCCGTAGACGACCCGGGTGAGGATGTCGCGCCCGAGCGTGTCGGTGCCGAAGGGATGCGCCCATGACGGCGCCTGAAGCGACTCGGCCAGGTTCTGCTGGTTGGGGTTCTCGAAGCCGAACAGGGGCGCGCCGAAGGAGAGGATGGTGATCACGGCGATGATCGCGACCCCGACCCACAGGGTCACCGACGCCCAGCGGCGCTCGGAGGCGCCGCGGCGGCGCAGTCGGGCGGCCGTGTCGCCGCCGATCGACGGCGGGAGCTCGGGAGCCACGTCGGGGGCGCGGGCCTCCGAGCTCACAGACGCACCCGCGGATCGAGCTTCGCGTAGGCGAGGTCGGTGAGCAGGTTGATCATGATCACGGCGACGGCGAAGATCAGGGTCAGCGCCTGGATCATCGGGTAGTCGCGCTCGAGGATCGCTCCGACCAGCTCGCTGCCCAGCCCGGGGAGCGCGAAGACGTTCTCGATGATCACCAGACCCGAGAGCAGGAAGCCGATGTTGAGCCCGAGCACGGTCACGGTCGAGATCAGCGAGTTGCGAAGCACGTGCTTGAGCACGATCCGGCGCTCGCTCAAGCCGCGCGCCCGGGCGGCCTCGATGTACTCGGCGGTCAGCGTTTCGATGATCCCGACCCGGAGCGTGCGCAAGAGGATCGGGGCGAGGTAGAGACCGACCGTGATCGCGGGCAGGGTGAGGCCGCGCAGATGGCCGACGAAGCCCTCGCCGTAGCCCGCCGTCGGCAGCCAGCCGAGCTTGAGGCTGAAGAAGAGGATCAGCAACAGCCCGAGCAGGAACGAGGGCATCGCGAAGGTGACCATCGAGAACAGCCGGATCACGTGGTCGGGGGCGCGGTTTCGCCGCAGCGCCGAGATCACCGCCAGCGGAACCGCGACCACGATCGCGATCGCCACCGAGTAGATCAGCAGGTAGACGGTCACCGGGATCTGGTCGGCGATCAGCGGGCCGATCGCCGTTTGCTGGGTGATCGAGTCGCCGAAGTCGAGCGTCACCGCCCCGGTGACGAAGTCGGCGTACTGGGTGATCACCGGCTGATCGAGCCCCAGCTGCGCGTTCAGGGCCGCGATCGCCTCCGGGGGGGCCTGCGGCCCGAGCGCGGTCCTCGCCGGATCGCCCGGGACCAGGTGGATGAGGATGAAGGAAGCCAGCGTCACCCCGATCAAGACCGGAATCGCCTGGACGACGCGTCGGAGGATGTAGGCGGTCATCGGCCGGGGGTCCCGGGGTCGGCGCTCGCGGCCGGCGAAAAAGTCAACCGCCTGGACGGACCGGAGGGCCCGTCCAGGCGGTCGTCGCGTGGCTGACTACGCAACCCGCATTCGCTACTCGGACAGCCAGACCTCACGCAGCGGCCACCAGCCGATCGGGTAGGTCTGGAAGTTCTGGACCTTGTCCTGAAAACCGGTCACGGACTTGGTGAAGAACAGTGGCACAGCCGGGGCGTCATCCATCGCGATCTGTTGGATCTCGGAGAACGCGGCGGCGCGCTCCTCCTCGTCGACGGTGCTCTTCGCATCGGCGAGCAGCTCGATCACCTCCGGGTTCTCGTAGAACGTGCCCAGCGAGTTGAGGCCGGACTCGGGGCTGTAGACCAGCGCCGCGATCTCGTCGTCGGAGAGCGTGTCGCTGGAGAGGGCGTCGCCGGGGAAGGTGGCGGCCTGTCCGCCCTTGCCCGCGAGCCAGTCGCCGAACATGGTGCCGAAGTCACCGGGGACGATCGTCACGTTGACGCCGATCTTCGCCCACTCCGCCTTGATGATCTCGGCCGTCTGCTTCTCGACCGCGTCGCCCGAGGGGATCTCGAGGTCGATATCGAACCCGTCCGGGACGCTTGACTCGTCGAGCGACGCCTGAGCCTGTTCGATGTCATAGGGGTGCGGCTCGATCGACTCGTCCCAGTACTTGACCGGGGGGATGAGGCTGTTGGCGACGGTTGCGTTGCCGAACAGCACGGTCTCCAGGATCTGCTCCCTGGGGGTCGCGTAGCTGAGCGCCCGGCGCACCTCGGGCTCGTCGAGCGGTGGCTCGGAGTTGTTGAGCCAGATCGCATCCCACTTCAGTGAGTCGGCGACCTCGACCGTGATCCCCTCGCTGGCGTCGAGCGATTCGACCTGGTTGTAGGGGATACCGTCGGCGACGTCGGCCTGACCCGAGCGCAGCTGGAGCGTGCGGGTGTTGGAGTCGGGGACGAACTCGAAGACGACGCTGTCGAGGTAGGGCTCGCCCTCACGCCAGTAGTTCGGGTTGCGCTCGAGCACCGTGCGCTGCCCGCGGGTGAACTCGGTGACCATGAACGGGCCCGAGCCGACCGGGTTCTCGGCGAACTCCTTGTCTCCGACCTCTTCGACGACCTTCTTCGGCACGATCGCCGCCGCGAACATCGCGATGTTGTCGAGGAACGCACCGTCGACCTCGCTCAGCGTCACCTTGACCGTGCTGTCATCGACGACGTCGACCGACTTGATCGCGGCGCCGAGGGCGGGGTAGGCGACGTTGATATCCGGATCGGCGAAGCGCTCGATCGAGAACTGCACGTCCTCGGCGGTCACCGGGTCGCCGTTCGAGAACTGCGCCTCGCGCAGATGGAAGGTCCACTCGAGACCGTCCTCGGAGGTGTCCCAGGATTCGGCCAGGCCGGGAACCGGCTCGGCGCCCGCCTCGGCCTCGACCAGTTGGTCGAAGATCTGCTGGATCGTGAAGATCGAGCCGTTGTTGGGAGCGTTGATCGGGTTCAGTCCCGCCTCGGCGTCCAGCGCCCGGGCGAAGGTCAGGGTTCCGCCGCTGACCGGCTCGCCCTCCGCGGTCCCGGAGGTCTCGCCGCTGGCGGACGTCTCGCCGGTCGAGTCGCTGCTGCTGTCACAGGCGGCCACGAAGACCATCAGGACCAGCAGTACGGCAGTCGCCAAAGCCCGCGCCCCCCATCCCCGGCTGAACCACGAACTATCGCTCACTGACCGCATGAAGGTCCTCCTTGGTGGTTTAGACAATCCTTGTCTGTGCATCCAATGATCAGGTGATCATACCAGATGATGTGTGAGCACGCCACCCCTGTGCTGCCCGCAACCCCCCGCTAGCGAGAGGATTAGCCGGCGCCGGCCTCGCGGTAACGGTCGGCGAGTTCGAGGATGTGGCGGCGCATCAGGTCGGCGGCGCGATCGCTGTCCTGATCGCGAACCGCCTCGTAGATGCCGCGGTGCTCGGCCAGATCCCAATCGCCGAAGCCGGGCAGCGCATACAGCCTGTCGCCGCGCTCCTTCATCAGCTCGACGAAGGTCTGGATCATCGCCGCGAGCACCTCGTTGTGCGCCGCCTCGGCCAGCAATACGTTGAACGAGGTGGCGACGCTGAGCGTTGCGTCGAGGTCCTTGGCGGAGAGGCTGTGCTCCTGGAGCGTGAGCGCGGCCTCGATCCGCTGCAGGTCCTCGTCCGTTCGGCGCTCGGCCGCCAGCCGCGTGAGCTCGACCTCGACCATCAGGCGTGCCTCGATGAACTCACGCGTCTCGCCGCGCTCGAGCGCCGCGGTCAGGATCGAGTGCGGGGCGTCAGCCGCCTCGGTCTCCTCCTTCGGCGGCTCGTCGGCGATGAAGGCGCCCTGTCCGTGGCGGATCGTGAGCACGCCGAGCACGGCGAGCCCGTTGAGCGCCTCGCGGACCGTCGATCGGCCGACGCCGAGCTCCTTGGTCAGCTCGCGCTCGGAGGGAACCTTGGTCCCCGGCGGCAGATCGCGGAAGGCCTCCAGCAGCTGTTGGGCGACGGTCTCGGAGAGCTTGCGCCGCGAGGCGGGCGCGAGCGAGACCTTTGCTGGCGAGGCTTCCATCGAGATCAGAGGTTAATGCAAAAGCTGATGATCTGACCACTTACCTGACGGGCTGGGCGAGCGGGCGGCAACTTGACGAACGGGGAACCAGGCTGCTACCTTCATCTTATGGTCAGACCACCTGATGACCTGCGTTACTCACGTGATTCCGTGCTTCTCGGACAGGGGACCAGCCTAAACGCAGGTGTGGACGGCGCCCTGATCTCGGACGCGATCCGCTGGGGCGACGTGATCTACCTCTCCGGGCGCGCGGCGGTCGACCCCGCCACCGGGGCCCTGCGGTGCGAGGATTTCGCCGGGCAGCTGCGGATCGTGCTCGCGGACGCGCTCGCGGTGCTCACCGAGGCGGGCTCCGGGCCGGAGCAGGTCCTGCGAGTGGAGTGCTGGCTCGCCGACCGCGCCGACTTCGCCGAGTGGAACGCGCAGTTCGCGGCCACGTTTCCCCCGCCGCGCCCGGCGCGGACCACCCTCGTGGTCGCCGGCTTTCCGGTCGAAGGCCTGCTGGTCGAGGTCCAACTGACGGCGGCGGTGGGGGCTTGAGTTCGCCGAAGTCCGTGGTCGTGGTCGGAGGCGGCGTCGCCGGCCTCTGCTCCGCCTACTACCTGCGCCAGCGCGGCGTCGAAGTCACCGTGATCGAGGCCCGCCGGGTCGGCAGCGGCGCCTCCTGGGGAAACGGCGGCTGGGTCTGCCCGGCGCAGGCCGGCCCGCTCCCCGAGCCCGGGCTCACCTGGTACGGGCTGCGCTCGCTGGTCGACCGCAGCTCGGCCCTCTACTTCCAGCTGCGAAAGCTTCCCGAGCTCACCCCATGGCTGCTGCGCTTCTGGACCTACTGCAACCCGCGCGACCACGAGCACGGCGTGCAGAGCCTCGCGGCGCTCGGGCACGACGTCTTCGACCTGGTCGAGGAGATGCGTGACGACGGGGTTGAGTTCGAGCTTCACCGCCAGGGAATGCTCGTCGCCGCCCGCGATCCGGCGACGGCGCGCGAGGAGCTGGCGAAGCTCCACCCGATGCGGGCCTTCGGCTACGAGCTCCCCGACGACGTTCTCGACGAGGCCGAGCTGCACCGGCTCGAGCCGGCGCTCGCCGAGCAGATCAACGGAGGCTTCACCGTCCGCCAGCACTGGCACGTGCGGCCCGACAGCTACACCTCGGGAATCGCCGACGCGCTTCGGCGGATGGACGTCGAGATCGTCGAGGACGCCGAGGTCACGGCCTTCGAGACCAACGGCACCCGGGTGACGGCCGCGCGCACCGCGGGGGGTGACTTCTCCGCCGACGCCTTCATGCTCGCCGCGGGCGCCTGGACCAGCCCGCTGGCGAAGCTGCTCGGCGTCCGCTTCCCGATGCAGGCGGGCAAGGGCTACAGCTTCTTCGTCGAGCCCACGGTGATCCCGAGCCACTCGATCCTGCTCGCCGACGTCCACGTCGGCTGCACACCGCTCGGCGACCGGATGCGGATCGGCGGGACGATGGAGTTCAGTGGCCTCAATACGCGCCTCGACGAGCGCCGGATCGACGACATCGTGACCGCCGCCAAACGCGTCTTCAAGCCCTGGGCCTCGGCCGAGATCGAGGAGCGATGGGCCGGGATGCGGCCGATCACGCCCGACGGGCTGCCGGTCCTCGACCGAACTTCGTTCAGCAACACCTACGTGGCCACCGGATACGCGATGCAGGGGGTGACGCTCGCCTCGCCGGCCGGCAAGGCGATGGCCCAGTTCATCACCTCCGGCAGCAAGCCTCAGCTTCTCGAGCCGTTCGGAATCGATCGGTTCCAGGGACTTCGACGAAGGAGGAACTCAAATGGATAAGCCGATCCGCGCCGTGATCATCGGCTCCGGCAACATCGGCAGCGACCTGATGGCCAAGGCCGGCCGCAGCGCGTTGCTGGAGGTGGTCGGGATGGCCGGCATCGACCCCGATTCCCCCGGCCTCGCCCGCGCCGCCGAGGCAGGGATCACGACCACGCACAAGGGGCTCGCCGATCTGCTCGAGCAGGTCTCGGACATCGACCTGGCCTTCGACGCGACCTCGGCGGCCGCGCATGCCGCGCACGCCGAGCTGCTCGCCGCGCGCGGAATCCTCTCCGTCGACCTGACGCCGGCCGGGATCGGTCCGCCGGTGATCCCGGCGATCAACCTCGAGGCCCATCGCGACGCGCCCGACGTCAACCTCGTCACCTGCGGCGCCCAGGCCACGGTCCCGGTCGTCGCCGCGATCTCGGCCGTCGCCGAGGTCCCCTACGCCGAGATCGTCTCGACGATCTCGGCCCGCTCCGCCGGCCCCGGCACCCGGGCGAACATCGATGAGTTCACGCAGTCGACCGCGCGCTCGCTCGAGCTCGTCGGCGGCGCCGCCAAGGGCAAGGCGATCATCCTGCTCAACCCGGCCGACCCGCCGGTGCTGATGCGAAACGCGATCTACGCCGACGTCCCGGGCAGCGACCACGAGGCAGTGATCGCAGCTGTCAACGAGGTCGCCGAGTCGGTGGCGACATACGTCCCCGGTTACCGGCTGACCGCGCCGCCGAAGATCGTCGACGACGTGCTCACGGTCCTGCTCGAGGTCGAGGGCGCAGGCGACTACCTGCCTGAATACGCGGGCAACCTCGACATCATGACCAGCGCCGCCGTGCGACTGGCGGAGCTGCACGCGGCGCAGCGGGTGGCGGCGTGAGCGCCCGGGTTCGCCTCGTCGACACGACGATGCGCGACGGCTCGCACTCGGTCGCTCACCAGTACACGCCCGAGCAGGTGGCGACGGTCGCCCGGATGCTCGACGACGCCGGCGTCTGGGCGATCGCCGTCGGCCACGGCGACGGGCTAGGCGCCGGTTCACGCCAGTACGGGTTCGCCGCCCACTCGGACGCCGAGCTGCTGGCGGCGGCCGCCGAGGTGGTCGAGCGGGCCGAGATCGCGGTCGCGTTGCTGCCCGGGATCGGTACCAAGGAGGACCTGCGTGCCGCCTGCGCGGCGGGCGCAACCGTGGTCCGGGTCTCAACCGTGGTCACCGAGGCCGACATCGGGATCCAGCATCTCGGCCTCGCGCGCGAGCTCGGCATGACCGCCCACAGCCACCTCAACATGGCCTCGATCGGCTCGGTCGAGCAAACGGTCGAGGCTGCCCGGATCGTCGCCGACGCCGGGAGCCAGGCCGCCTACCTGGTCGACAGCTGCGGAGCGTTCCTGCAGGACGACGTCCGCGCCCGTGTCTCGGCGCTGCGCGAGGCCTTCGGCGACGAGCTCGCGATCGGCATCCACGAACACAACAACCTCTCGCTCGCGGTCTCCAACAGCGTCGCCGCGATCGAGGAGGGCGCGACGATCGCCGACGTTACGCTGGCCGGCATGGGTGCCGGAGCCGGCAATTGCCAGGGCGAGGCCCTGGTCGCGGTGCTCGAGCGGCTGGGAATCGAGACCGGCGCCAACCTGTTCGCGCTCCAGGACGCGGCCGACCAGTACGTGCGCAAGGAGCTGATGCCGGGGCCGATCGTCGTCGACCGGCTGACGGCCTCGATGGGCTACGCCAACGTGCCGGCGAGCTTCCTGCTCCATGCGATCCGCGCCGGCGAGCGCTACGACGTCGACCCGCGGCAGATCATCCTCGCCCTGGGGGAGCGCCAGGCCGTCACCGGCCAGGAGGACATGATCCTCGAGGTGGCCGCGGGGCTGTCGGCGAGCTGATGGCGGCGGCCGCGCCAGCCGCGCCGTTGTTTGTGGTCGACGACGACCCCACCGGCGCCCAGGGCCAGGCCGACGTCCCCCTGCTGCTCAGCTGGCGCGCCGGGTTGATCGAGGCCGCGCTCGGCGACGACCCGCTGGCGCTCCACCTGCTCACCAACAGTCGCGCCCTCGACGAGGAGCAGGCATACGCCGTCGTCCGCGACGCGGCCGGCGCCGCCGATGCCGCCGCCTCGGAACTGCGGCTGGTGCTCCGCGGCGACAGCACCCTGCGGGCCCACCTGCTCCCCGAGTACGCCGGGGTGCGCGACGCGCTCTGTCCCGGCACCGCTCCGCCGCTGCTGCTCGTGCCCGCGCTGCCGGCCGCCGGACGGATCACCCGCGACGGTCGCCATTGGCTCGTGCGCGGCGGCCGGCGGATCCCCCTCGATCAGACCGAGTTCGCCACCGACGGGGCGTTCGCGTACGACAACTCGCGGCTGCTCGACTGGGCCCAGGAGCGCTCGGGCGGGTTCTTCGACCCGGCGAGCGGGATCGAGATCGGCCTCGCCGAGATCCGCTCCGAAGGCGGCGCCGAGCGAATCACCGAGGCGCTGCTCGAGGCCGCGCGCGATCCGCGCCCGGCCGTCGTCGTCCCCGATGCCGAGACGCAGGCGGACCTGCAGACGATCGCCGAGGGCCTGCGCCGCGCCTGGCGCCAGGAGCCGAACATCGTCGTCCGCTGCGCGCCCACCTTCGCCAGCGTCCTCTCCGGTGCCGGGGCGAGCGCCGAGGTACCGCTGCCCGTGGTCGAGCGCGGGCTGCTCGTCGTCGTCGGATCCCACGTGCCGATGTCCTCGGCGCAGCTGGTCGCGCTCGACATCCGCCACCCGGACGCACTGGTGGAGCTCGACGCGGCGACCCTCACCGGCCCCGGGGCCGCCGAGGCCGTGGCGGAGGCGGTCGCGCGGGCGCGGGCGCTGCTCGAACGCAAGCGGCTGGCGGTCGTCGCAACCACGCGCGCCTTCGCCGCCGAGGCGCTGGGCCAGGAGGCCGGGATGAGGGTTGCCCGCGGGCTGGCGGCGGTCGTCGACGAGCTTCGCGACGCAAGCGACGTCCTGCTCTCCAAGGGCGGGATCACCTCGGCCGTCAACGTCCGCGACGGCCTGCACGCCGAACGCGCGCAGATCGTCGGCCCGGTCGCACCCGGCGTCTCGCTTTGGTCTGCCTTCGAAGCGGGCGGTCGGACGCGCCCCGTGATCGTCTTTCCGGGGAACGTCGGCGAACCCGAGACGCTCGCCGAGCTGGTCGACCGGATGCTGGGGGAATAGATGCTGGCCGGCTTTCCAGCCCTGCTCTCAGAACACCAGGCCGCAGGGAGCGCCGCCGGCGGATTCACCTGTTACGACCTCGAGGTCGCCCGCGCCGTGCTCGCCGCGGCCGCCGGCCGCGACGTCGGCGTCGTCCTGTTGATCAGCCGCGACGCGTTCGCGGCCGAGGGCGGCGACCAGCTGCTCGCCGGGGTCCGCGCCGCGGCGGAGCAATCGCCCGCCCGCGCCTGCGTGCAGCTTGATCACGTCTCCGATCTGGAGCTGATCGTTGCCGCCTTCGAGCTCGGTGCCGGTGCGGTGATGGCGGATGGATCGCGGATGCCGTTCGATCAGAACCTGGCCCTGGTTCAGGAGGCGAAGAGCTGCGCGGACCGATTCGGGGGAGCGGTCGAGGCCGAGCTCGGCCATGTCGCCGGCGGCGAGGACGTCGCCGCGGCGACCGAGGCGGGCGGGCTCACCGATCCCGAGGAGGCAAAGCGGTTCGTCGCCGCCGCCGACGTCGCCTGCCTGGCCGTCTCGATCGGCAACGTGCACGGCAACTACGCCGGCGAGCCGCGGCTCGACTGGGAGCTGCTGGCGGAGCTCGCATCGACCGTCGGGGTGCCGGTCTCGCTGCACGGCGCCTCGGGCCTCGCCGACGCGGACCTGCAGCGCGCGGTCGCCTCGGGGGTGCGCAAGATCAACGCCAACACCGAGCTTCGCGACGCCTACCTGCGGGCGACCCGGGATCAGCTCGAGGGCGCGCTCGACGGCCTCCGGGTGCTCAGCCTTCACGACGCACAGACGGCCGCCGTACGAGAGCTGGTCGAGCAGAAGATCGCGACCTTCACGAGCGCCGCCGGATGACCCCCCTGCGCCGGCTGGATCACGTCGCCGTCGCGGTCGAGAGCACCGACCGCGCACTCGAATACTTCGTCGGCCGGCTCGGGCTCGAGGTCGCGAGCACCGAGGTGATCGAGGCGCCGCACGTGCGCCTCACCTACCTCGATGCCGGCAGCATCTACATCCAGCTGGTCGAGCCCATGGACAGCGACAGCCCGATCGCGGCCCACCTCGCCGAACACGGCGAGGGGCTGCACCACATCGCCTTCGGGGTCGAGGACGTGCCGGCGGCCGCCGCCGAGCTCGCCGATCCCGGTGCTCCGGCGGTCACGGTTGGCAGCGGCCGCGGGCGCCCGTCGGCGTTCGTGCCGGGCGATCCACAGCACGGCGTCCGGGTCGAGGTCACCGGCTTCGACCACGAAGCCGACGTCACCGACCGGCCGGGCGTCCTGCCCTAGCTCGGGAGCCTCGGGGCTCCCCCAAGACTCGGGGTCCCCACCGGCGAGATCCTCTCTCCTCGCCGGTGGGCCGCCCCGGGATCAGTCGTAGGTGTGAACCTCGAACGAGGACAGGCCGTGGTCGTCGTAGGTGTCGCCGATCCCGAAGTTGAAGCCGATGCCCGGAGCGCCGTCGGTCCAGGTGTCGTCGGTGACGGTGATCTTCTCGACCCCGTTGATGAAGCCCGTGATCACGTTGCCCTCGATCGTCGCCTCGATCACGTCGCCGTGGGCGACGCCGTACTCGGGCCCCTCGCGGCGCTGAAGCGAGGTCCAATCGCCGACGGCGCCGTTCCAGCGCACGATCTCGGCGTAGCCGAGGTCGCCCGTGAGGCAGCGGAAGAAGATCTCGTAGCCGCGGATCATGTGCGGCTCGAGCGCGCATCGCAAGCGGATCTGGACCTCCTGGAACCACTCGTCGGTCGGCTTGGTGATGTGGGCGACCGCCTTCCCGTGCTGGTTCGGGCCCCACTCCCCGGTGAGGATCGCTGTCGGGTCGTCGTAGTCGCCGACCGGCGCCTCAGCCTCGTCGTCGAGGTTGCCCTGCTCGGAGCGCTTCTCGAGATTGTTCATCCGCGAGGGCCCGCCGTGGACGAACCCGTCGGAGACCACGCAGTCGCTGAAGTCGATCCCGTCCGCCTTCCCGTTGAGCCACATCCCGTTCTCGGAGACCGGGTCCTCGTCGAGGGGGAAATCCGTGCTGTACGACCTCACCGGTGTCCGATCCGTCATCGTTTCGACCTCCTGGGTGGCTGTGGCAAGTGGGTCACTGGTCTGATCACCAGGTATGCATAGCATATAGTGGAATGACCGTGATGACGCACGCGCGCCTCGACCCCGCTCGCCGCCTGATCGGCGGATCCGCGAGCGCGGTGCCGACCCCGGCGTTGCTGGTCGAGATCGCCGTCGTCCGCGACAACATCGCCGAAATGGCCCGGCGCATGGCAACCGTCCCGGCGGCGCTACGGCCCCACGCGAAGATCCACAAGAGCCCGGTATTCGGTCAGATGCAGATCGACGCGGGCGCGATCGGGCTCACCACCGCGACCGTCTCGGAAGCATCGGCGATGGTCGCCGCCGGGCTCACGGAGATCCTCGTCTGCAACCAGGTCGTCGGCACGGTCAAGGCCGCCGAGCTTGCCCGCCTTGCAGGGCTCGCCAATATCACCGTTCTGGTCGAGAGCGAGGTCAACGCGGATCAGCTCTCGGACGCCGCCGTCGCGGCCGGGACCGAGATCGGCGTTTTGGTCGAGCTCGACATCGGCCTGCACCGGGCGGGCGTCCGTGGCCTCGACGCCGCCCTCGCCCTCGCGCAGCGGGTCGAGCGGGCGCCGGGGCTGAAGCTGCGCGGCCCGTTCGGCTACGAGGGGCACTGCATGCTCGAGCCAGACCGCGAGCTGCGGGTGCAGAAGGCGAAGGCCGCGGTCGCCGAGCTGATCGCGCTCGCCGACGAGTTCGACCGCCACGGCCTGGCGACCGAGATCGTCGGCGCCGGCGGGCTCGGCACCTGGGACATCACCGGCGCCAACCCGCGGATCACCGAGATCCACGCCGGCTCCTACATCTTCATGGACGCCTTTCACCGCAGGCTCGTGCCCGGCTTCGAGCCGGCGCTGACCGTGCTCTCGACCGTGACCTCGCGCAGCGGCGAGATGGCCGTGGTCGACTGCGGTCGCAAGGGAATCGGGATCGACCGCGCGGTGCCCGAGCTCGTCGGCACGCGGGGCGAGGTCCGCATCGAGCACGGCGAGCACTCGATCCACGAGGAGCACACGGCGCTGACGCTCGAGGACGAGCCCGGGGTGACGGTCGGCAGTACGGTCCGGCTGATGCCCGGCTACGCCCCGACGACGGTCAACCTCTACGACCGCTACTACGTGATCGAGGACGACCTCGTCGCCGACGTCTGGCCGGTCTGCGGTCGCTACGGCAGCGATACCGCAGGAGTGGAGGCCGCATGAAGGCGCTCGACGAACGCGTCGCAGTCGTCACCGGCGCCGCCAACGGCGTCGGTCGCGGGATCGCCGAGGTGCTCAGCGCCGAGGGCGCACGGGTGGCGCTGGCCGACGTCGACCTCGCCGCGGCGCAGGCGCTCGCCGACGAGCTCGGTGGCTCGGGGCGCGAGGCGATCGCGATCGAAACCGACGTCACCGACTCGGCCGCGGTCGAGGCGATGGCGGCGAAGACCGTCGAGACCTGGGGACGGATCGACATCCTCGCCGCGAACGCGGGCATCTACCCGGCCGCCGAGATCCCCGAGATCGACGACGAGTTCCTCGATCGGGTGCTGGCGATCAACGTCAAGGGGACGGTCCATTCGATCCGCGCCTGCCTGCCGGCGATGCGCGAACGCGCCTACGGGCGGATCGTGCTCACATCGTCGATCACCGGCCCGCTGGTCGGCGCGGCCGGCTACGGCGTCTACGGGTCGACGAAGGCGGCGATGCTCGGGATGATGCGCAGCTTCGCGCTCGAGGTCGCCGGCGACGGAATCACGGTCAACGCGATCCAGCCCGGCAACGTCCGCACGCCGGGGTTCGAGCAGTTGTCCGACGAGTGGAAGCAGGAGCTGCTTCGGGTGATCCCGCTGCACCGGCTCGCCGAGCCCGAGGACGCCGGATGGGCCTTGCGGTTCCTGGCCTCGGAAGAGGCTGGATACATCACCGGCCAGACCCTGGTCATCGACGGCGGTCAGGTCCTCCCCGAGGGCCTGCCCTGAATCAAGGAGGGAAATTGAGCACCTTCACCACGATCACCACCGACCTCTCGCTCCCGGAGGGGCCCGTGCCGCTCCCCGACGGAGCCTGGCTCGTCACCGAGCTCGACACCAACCGCGGCACCGTGACCAGGGTCCTCGCCGACGGCACCCGCGAGCCGATCGCCAAGACCGGGCGCCCGAACGGCCTCGCCGAGAGCCGCGACGGCTCGTTCTGGGTCTGTGAGTCGCTCGACCCGTCGCTGCTGCGGCTCGAGCTCTCGGGCGAGTTCACCCGTGAGCTCGACGAGGTCGAAGGACGGCCGCTGCTGTGGCCGAACGACCTCTGCTTCGGCCCCGACGGCGCCCTCTACGTCACCGACTCGGGGATCCTCGTCGGCGACTTCCTGATCGAGGGCAAGCCGATCGAGGGGGCGGAGAACGTGACCACCGAGGGGATCGTCTTCCGCTTCGATCCCGGTACCGGCGAGGCGACCCTGATCGACGAGGGACTTGGCTTCACCAACGGGATCGCCTTCGGTCCCGACGGGTTCCTTTACGCCAACGAGACGCTGACCGGAAACGTCTACCGCTACCGGATCGAGGACGGGCGCCTGGCCGGCGAGCGCGAGACGTTCGGCAACGTCAACGACCCGGCCTACACCGAGCCCGGCCTGCGTGGCCCCGATGGCATGGCCTTCAGCGCCGACGGCCGGCTCTGGGTCACCGTGTTCGGCCAGGGCGACATCACCGTGCTCGATCGCGAGGGCTCGGTCGAGCAGCGGATCCCGGTACCGGGCAGCTCGCCGACCAACGTCACCTTCGGCCCCGATGGCGACACGCGGATCTTCATCGTCGAGGACGAGCACGGCTCGCTCGAGTGGCTCGACGTCGGCGTCGCCGGGTTGCCGCTCTACGACTGACCTCCGTGTCCGAGCAGCTCGTCAGCCAAACGATCGAGCTGGCGAGCGGCGAGCTGCGGCTTTTGCAGCCGCGCGAGTCCGCCGAGCTCCCGGACTCGGGCGGCGTCGAATGGGCGCCGCTCGCGCCCTACTCGTCGGTGCTCTGGCGCAGCGGGGTGGCGCTGGCGCGCGAGCTCGACGGCGAGGCGCTGCGCGACCTGCGCCTGGTCGAGCTCGGCTGCGGGCTGGCCGCGCCCAGCATCGTCGCCGCGCGGGCGGGCGCCGTGGTGTTGGCCACGGACTCGGACGACGAGGCGCTGGCGCTCGCGCAGCGCAACGCGGAGCTCAACGAGGTGCGGATCGAGACGGCGACGGTCGACTGGACCCAGCCGGGCGAGCTGCTCGAGCGGGCGCCGTTCGACCTCGTGCTCGCCGCCGACGTGCTCTACGAGAGCGCCAGCGTCGCGCCGCTGCTCTCGCTCCTGCCGCGGCTCGGGCCGCGTGCCTGGCTCGCCGATCCCGGCCGGGCGCCGGCCGGCGAGTTCCTCGCGCAGGCTCGCGCGCGGTGGCCGGTGGAGACGGTCGATCGCGACGTTGTCGCGATCCACCGGCTGCAATTCGGCGAGGGTGTCCATCCACGCGTCCTCCGTTCGTCTACTGCGCGAACATCCCCGAAAAGGAGGACGCGATGAAGTACGTGCTGCTGATCCAACAGGGCGACACCCCGACGCCGCGAGACCCGGAGGCGTGGGGTCGGCTCTCCGAGGACGAACAGAACGCGGTCTTCGCCGGCTACAAGGCGATCAACGAGACGCCCGGCGTCACCCCCGGCGAGCAGATGGCCCCTCCGGAGATGGCGACCACGGTCCGGGTCGAGAACGGCGAGACGCTGACCACCGACGGCCCGTTCGTCGCCGTCAAGGAGGCGCTGGGCGGCTACCTGCTGTTCGAGGCCGACGACCTCGACGCCGCGATCGAGCTCGCCTCGCGGATCCCGGCGGCTCGAATGGGCGGCGCGATCGAGGTGCGGCCACTGGCGCAGTGGTAGCGACCCTCGACCAGGCCTTCCGCGACGAGTGGGGCCGCGTGCTCGCCAGCCTGATCGGCTTCCTCGGCGACTTCGAGCTCGCCGAGGAAGCCGCCCAGGAGGCATTCGCGATCGCGGCCGAGCGCTGGCCGCGCGAGGGAACGCCCGACAACCCGCGCGCCTGGCTCGTGACCACGGGCCGAAACCGGGCGATCGACCGCATTCGCCGCGAACGCACGCTGGAGGAGAAGACGCAGCTGCTCGACCGGCCCGAACCAGTGGAGGACGAGATCGACGAGACGATGATTTCCGACGAGCGACTCGAGCTCGTCTTCACCTGCTGCCATCCGGCGCTCGCGCTCGATGCCCAGGTCGCGCTGACGCTGCGAACCCTGGGCGGGCTGACGACGGAGGAGATCGCCCGAGCGTTCCTCGTTCCCACGGAGACGATGGCAAAGCGGCTGGTGCGCGCGAAGCACAAGATCAAGGCGGCCGAGATCCCGTTTCGGATCCCGCCCGCCCATCTGCTGCCCGACCGCCTCGCCGCGGTGCTCGCGGTCGTCTACCTGATCTTCAACGAGGGCTATGGCGGCCGCGGCGAGCTCGCCGCCGAGGCGATCCGGCTGCAGCGGGCGCTCGCCGAGCTGATGCCCGACGAGCCCGAGGTCCACGGGTTGCTGGCGCTGATGGTCGTCAACGAGGCCCGGCGCGAGGCGCGATTTGCCGACGGCGAGCTGGTCCTGCTGCGCGATCAGGATCGCTCGCTGTGGGATCACGACCAGATCGAAGCGGGACAGGTGATCCTCGATCGCGCCTTGGCGCTCGGCGGCCGCGGTCCCTACGTGCTGCAGGCGGCGCTGGCGGTGCTGCACTCGGAAGAGCCCCAGGACTGGCCCCAGATCGCGGCCCTCTACGGCGAGCTCGCCCGGCTCACCGGCTCCTCGGTGGTCGAGCTCAATCAGGCCGTCGCGATCGCCGAAGCGGGCGACGTCGAGGTGGCGCTCGATCTGGTCGAGCTGCTCGAGCTCGACCGCTACCACTACCTGCACGCGACGCGCGCCGAGCTGCTGCGCCGGCTGGACCGAGTCGAGGACGCCCGCGAGGCCTACGGCCAGGCGCTGGCGCTCGTGCACTCCGACGCCGAGCGGCGCTTCCTCGAACGACGGCTGGCGGAGCTCGAGGGCTGATGGCCGCGCCCGAGCTGCGGCCGGCGACGGCGGCGGATGTGCCGAGGATCAGCGAGCTGGTCGGGTCGGCCTACGGCGGATACGTCGAGCGCCTCGGCGGCAAGCCGCGGCCGATGACAGACGACTACGCCGAGGTCGTCCGCGACTTCGAGGTGACGGTTGCCGAGCGCGGCGGCGAGATCGCCGGGCTGATCGTGCTCGGGGTGGACGAGGAGGGGTTCTGCGTCGAGAACGTTGCCGTCGACCCGTCGGCTCATGGCACCGGCGTCGGCCGGGCGCTGCTCGAGCACGCCGAGGCCGCGGCGCGCGGCGCCGGGTTCGACTCGATCTACCTCTACACCCACGAGCTGATGGCCGAGAACCTCGACCTCTACGCGCGGATCGGCTACGCCGAATACGACCGCCGCCTGCACGGAACCGCGCTGCTCGTCTACCTGCGCAAGCCGCTGGGCTGAGGCGCCTTAACGCGGTTCGGCGTCCGGCGACTTCTCCGGGTCGGGCTCGGGGGTCGCGGCCGGCGCCGGCCGCGGCTCGGAGCTCGCCGGGGTCTCCTTGCCGGTGAGCGCGTCGCGGAACTCGCGCGCTTCCCGCAGCCCCTTGCCGGCCGTCTTGCCGAGCGTCTTCGGGTCGGCCTTGTCGCCGACCATCTCCTGCACCGAGTCCTTGACCTCGCGAGCCTGGGTTCCAGCCTTGCGTCCCAGCCCCGGAAGGTGCGGCAGGTATCGATAGCCGACGACCAGCAACAGGATCACGGCAATGATCGCGATTTCGAGTGGGCCGATCATCGAAGTTCCCCTACAGCGTACGCGTGGCGGCTACCGCCTTCGAGATCAAGCCCCGGGACCGCGCAACCGCCGGGCAAGCCCCGCGTTCGAAACGGATCCGGCGGCGGTAACCGACCGGCGCGATTCCGACCGCCCTACGGGCAGGCGGTCGGCGAGCCCGAGGGCGGGAGGCAGGTGGTCGTCGCCGAGGGCGCCTTCTTCTTGCGCACCTTCAGCTCCAGGAGCTTGCCGATGGTGGCCGGAGCCGTGGCACGGAGACCGACGACGGCGCCGACCGGCAGCTTCCGTTTGCTGAACAGGCCGCTGAGGTCCTCGTTCGCTTTCGCGGCGGGGAAGCTTCTGCTCTCGATCTTCAGCGGACAGCCCTTCTTGCTCTTGCTGCCGGGCAGGCGCTTGGTCTTCGCCTTCGACGCCGTGCAGGTCAGCTCGAGCGTCGATCCCGCCGGCAGGTCCGTCGCCTGCAGCTGGGTCAGGATCGTGAAGGTCTTCTTGACCTTGAAGGAGACCGCGAAATCGGTCGAGATCACCACGCGACGGGGCGCCGCCGCCGCCGGCCGAGGAGGAGGAGGAGGAGGAGGAGGAGGAGGCAGGATGGTCGTCTCGCAGCCGCTGGCGGTATCGATCGTGTCGAGCTCGGCGCTGTCGGTGTCGTCGCCGCAGTCCACGTTGTCGGCCTCGCCGTCGGTCGCGTTCAGCGTGTCGTCGCCGGTCGCTCCCTGGAGGTCGTCGCCGCCGGCGCCCCCGGTGATCAGATCGTTGCCGGCGCCACCGAGCAGCAGGTTCGCCACCGCGTCGCCAGTCAGCGTGTCGTTTCCGGCGCCGCCCTCGACGCTCTCGACGTCGCCGCCGACCAGGTCGCCCTCGGCGGCCGCGCCGTCGTTCGGGGCGCCGTCGAGGGTCACGGTCACCGGCTGGGCGGCGGTGCGCTCGTCGTAGGTCGCGGTATCGGTGCCGGGCCCGCCCTGGACCGTGTCCGCCCCGCCGGCGCCGCGCAGGCGATCGCCGCCGCCGCCGCCGCGGAGGACGTTCGCCGCGCCGTCGCCCGTGATCGTGTCGTCCGCCGAGCCACCCTCGAGGCCCTGGATGTCGACCAGGACGTCGCCGTCGGGAATCCCGGTGTTGGGGAGCGTCATCGTCAGAGCCACCGCCCGTTCGGAATAGCTGGCGATATCGGCCGACGCATCGGCAGCGCCCGTCGGGCTCCCGCCCCTGAGCGTGTCCGCCCCGGCGAGCCCGACCAGCAGGTCGCTGCCGTTGCCGCCCGAAAGCGCGTTGACCGCCGCGTCCCCGGTCAGGGTGTCGTCCCCGTCGCCGCCGGTGAGGTTCTGGATGTCGGAGTAGACGTCGCCGTCCTGGTGGGCACCGCCGATCGAGCTGACGACGCCCGGGATCGCCGCGCGGTCGTCGTCGTAGCTGACCGTGTCCGCCGAGGCGTCCGCGGCGCCGAGGGAGTCGCCGCCGCGCATCGTGTCGGCCCCGGTGCCGCCGATCAGGGTGTCGGCGCCGTTGTTCCCGACCAGCAGGTTCGCGCTCGAGTTGCCCGTCAGCGTGTCGGCGCCGCTACCGCCTTGCAGATTCTCGACCGTGTTGTAGGTGTCGCCGTCCTGCCCGGAGCCGGTGGCGAGCGACGCTGTCACTGCGCTGGAGAAGGCCGAGTAGTCAGCCGTGTCGACCCCGTTGCCCCCGGTGTGGACGTCCGCCGACGCGCCGGTGCTACCGATCAGAAGGTCATCTCCATCGCTTCCGTTCAGCGTGTCGGTGTCGGACCCGCCAATCAGGGTGTCGGCCTGCCCGCCGCCGTTGAGCGTGTCCTCGCCCGATCCGCCGGAAAGCGTCGTCGGCACGGCCGTCGCTGCGGTCAGCGAGTCGTTGAGGCTGGTCCCGATCAGGGTCTCGAAGCTCCCGGTGTAGGTATCCGCGTCGCCGTTGGTCCCGGTCTGGAGATTGGCCGTGATCGCGGTGGGCCGGCCGACGTAGGTGATCGTGTCGAGCCCGGACGTGTCGCTGAGTGTGTCGGCGCCGTCGCCGCCAGCCAAGGCGTCGTCCCCCGCGGCGCCGGTGAGCGTGTCCGTCCCGGCGTCGCCGGAGAGTGTGTCCTGACCGCCGGCGCCGGCAAGGGTGTCCCCACCGCCGCCGCCGTCGAGCGAGTCATCCCCGCCGCCACCGGCGGCGTCGATCTCGATCGTGATCGCGTCGCTTGTCGAGAGGGTGTTCGTGCCGGTCGCGGTGCTCACGCCGGTATCCACGTCGAGCTGCGTGATGCCCGCGGTCGGGCAGGTTGCGTCTTGGCCCCCCGCCAGCAGCGTGCAGCCGGTGCCTGTGCCGAGCGTCAGCGGATCGTCACCGTTGAAAGTAACCGTGCCCCCCGAAATGGTGAGCGAGAGGCCGAACGTCTCCACGCCCTCGCTGCTGTATTGAAGCTCCGTGCCCGATTTGATCAGGTCCGCCGCCTGGGCCGGAGCAGCGCCGAGCCACAGAGCGGCGGCGGCGGCGGCGGCGAGTCCGCGCCACCAGCGCACCAGCATCGTGTTCCCCCCGGCTAAGGACACCTTGCGCGCAGCCTATCCGCAGCCCGAGCTCTGACCAAATCGGCGTAGGATCGATCCGATGCGGGTGCTGCCGGTCACCCCCGGACCCCTGTTCGGAGACGACGGGCCGCGTGGTTCACGGATCGTCCGGCGGGTGCGCGGGATCTCGCTCGAAATCGTCCTCTTCGTGCTGGTGACGGGGCTCTCGCCGCTGCTGCTCGCCGTCGGCGCGATCGTGGACCTGAGCCTCTGGCTCCGCCGGCGTAAGCACTGGATGGCGGTCCGCCTGCTCGCGATGCTGTGGTGGTTCCTGCTCGGCGAGCTGATCGCGCTCGTCTGGCTGCTCGGCATCTGGCTTACCAGCGGCGGGCCGTTCGGGGCCGGCTCGTTGCGCCGCCACCGCTGGATCTACGTGCTGCGGGTGTGGTGGATCCGGCACCACCTGGGCGCGGTCACGCGGCTGTTCTCGCTGCGCTTCGAGGTCGAGGGCCTCGAGCACGCGGCGCCGGCGCCGGCCGTGATCATGATGCGCCACGCCTCGATCGTCGACAACGCGCTGCCCGACGCGCTGATCACCCACGCCCACGGGATCGGCCTGCGCTACGTGATCAAGCGCGAGCTGCAGATGATCCCGACGATCGACATCGGCGGCCGATGGTGTCCGACGTTCTTCGTCCGCCGCGCCTCGGGCGACGCCGCCGGTGAGTCGGCGGCGCTGCGCAGCCTGCTCGACGGGATCGGCGGCGGCGAGAGCGTGCTCATCTACCCGGAGGGCACGCGCGCAACTCCGGCCAAGATCGCGCGCTCGAAAGAGGTCGTCGCCGAGCGGCACCCCGAGATCTCGCACCTGGCGAACCGCCTCCGGAACGTGCTGCCGCCGCGGCTCGGCGGGCCGCTCGAGTTGCTCGACGAGGCGGCGGGCCGCATCGACGTCGTCTTCTGCGGCCACGTCGGCTTCGACGGCTTCCAGCACCTCAGGCACATCTGGGCCGGCGGCCTGGTCGGGACGACGATCTCGGTCCGTTTCTGGCGCAGCCCGGCGGCCGAGATCCCGGCGAGCGAGCAGGAGCGGATCGAGTGGCTCTACGGGCGCTGGCAGGAGCTCGACGACTGGGTCGGCGAGCGGCGCGGGGTCGGCGCGGCCGAGCCCGAGCCGGCGCGGGCCGTCTAGCGAATCAGCAGCGGGGTGCCGATCGGCAGCAGCTTGAACAGCTTGCTGATCTCGCCGTTCTCGAGCCGGATGCAGCCGTGTGACGGGCGACCGGGGATCAGCGACGGCTGGTTGGTGCCGTGGATGCCGATCACGCCGCCGCCGGGCCAGTCGGTGAGCACCGAGTAATCGCTGGTGCCGAAGGCGGCCGGTCCGTAGATGCCGCCGGCGCCGGGGTTCTTGAACTTCTCACGGATCCAGAAGTCCCCGGGAGGCGTCGGAGTGCTCGGCGCGCCGATCCCCACCGGCGCGCTCCAGATCTGGTTGCCACGCCTATAGAGGGTTGCGCGCAGGCTCGAGCGATCGACGACCAGCTGCGTTCGCACCTGATACAGCGGGCCGAGCGCCGAGTCGCGGACCCAGCCCGTCTGTCCGTTCGGTCGCATCGGGATCCGGACCTTGATCCAGGTGTGCCCGTTCGAGTTGGTCCAGCTGCGGAGGGCGAGGTAGACCTCCGGGAACCCATCCTCAGTCACGGCGTGGGTGCGGACGATCTTCTTTGCCCGGGCCGAATGATTCGAGCGGATCGGCTCCCCCTGATGTACGGGGTGCGCCCAGCGGGTCAACGTGCGTTCGTTGGAGAGGCGGACGCTGCCGTCGCCGTCCGCCGCGCCGGCGGCGCTCGCGGACGCCGGCAGAGCCAGCGCCACGAGCAGGCCGCCGAGAGCTCCGAGGCGCGTCACGGCGTCGCGGGGCGACCCGTGAAGCCGGGGTTCGGCGCCGCAGCTTCGCAGCGTCGGAAGCTCTCCTTGGCGACGGCGCGTCGACCGTCGACGTCGATCGCCACGACTCGAATCGTGTTCTTCCCGGCGGCCAGGCCCGTGCCCTTGATCCAGACGTCGAAGCGCTTGCGGGTGGTGCGCTTGACCAGCTCGCCCTCAACGTAGACGCGCACGCTGCGCATCTTCTCGCTGGAGTGAACCCTGATCCTGGCTGTGAAGCCGCTATCGATGCAGCGCCCGCCGCTGCCCGTCGGGGGAGCATCGCCCGGGGGAACGGTGATATCCGTGTCGGGGCCGCCGGGGCCGCCGCCTGGGCCGCCGCCACCGGGGCCGCCGCCACCTGGGCCGCCGCCACCGTTGCCGCCGCCGCCGCCGCCACCACCGCCGCCGCCGCCGCCACCGCCGCCGCCGCCACCGCCGCCGCCGCCGCCGCCGCCGCCACCGCCGGTGCCGCCGCTTGCGCAGCCGGCCCTGGTGATCGTGTCGTTGATCAGCGTCACGGCGCCGTTTCGAGCGAGCAGCCTGCCGTCAACCGCGACCCCGTTGTTCACCGAGATCGATTGCAGCGCGAGGATGTTGCCGACGAAGGTGGAGCTGGTGTCGAGCGTCGCCGAGGAGCCGACCTGCCAGAAGACGTTGCAGGACTGGGCGCCGTTGATCAGCGCCACCCGAGACGAGGTGGCTGTGATCAGCGTGCTCGCGGTCTTGAAGATGAATACGGAGTTCGGGTTGCCCTGTGCGTTGAGCGTCACCGTTCCGGTGATGCCGAAGGTTCCCGACTGCGAGTTGTAGACGCCGGGGGTAAGGGTCTGGCCGCCGAGCTCGGTCGCCACGTTGATGTTCGGTCCCTGGCCGGCCGCGTTGTTGTACGCGGTGGTCAGATCGGCCTTCGCCTGATTGGCTGCGGCATCCCCCGCGTGCGTCACCCCGTTCACGGTTCCGAGAGGCGCACCGCCGAAGCCGACCACCGCCGGGGTCGGAGAGGTTCCGAGATCGCCGTTGACCACGCTAGGGCCCACATTCGTAACCCCGGAGCCGGCGAGAATCGCGTAGCTGTCGGCCGTTCCGAGGCCGACCGCGGTCGCCGCGCGGGCGCTACCGGCGAACATCAGCGCCGCGATGAATGCGAGCGAGATGATCCCGATCGAGTGAGTTGAGCGTCCGCTGACCTTCATGAAAAGTTCCTTCTCGCGTCGAGTTGAGCGTCAGGGGGCCATCGACGACTTCAATGCAATACATGAATCACATGTCATAAATAGGCCGATCGGGGGATAAGGCCGATAGCGTTCGCCGAGCGTGCCCTACGTCCCCCGCTTCCCCTTGATCGGCGATCCGCTGCGGCGGATCCGGATGCCCAAGGACCTCGCCGCCGCCACCTCGGCCGGGCCGGAGGCCGATCCGGCCGCGGTCGGGATGACCCCGGAACTGGTCGAGCGGATCTGGGACGCGGGCGTCGATCTCTACCGCAGCGGGGTGCACCCGGCGCTGCAGCTGTGCCTGCGCCGCGAGGGCGAGGTGGTGCTCGACCGGGCGATCGGCCACGCCCGGGGCAACGGACCCAATGACGACGAGGACGTGGCCAAGGTCGCGGCCACGCCGCGCACTCCGTTCTGCGTCTACTCGACCTCGAAGGGGATCACGGCGATGGTCGTGCACATGCTCGCCGAGCGCGGCGCGCTCGAGATCGACGACAGGGTCGCCGACCACATCCCCGAGTACGCCCGCCACGGCAAGGGCGAGATCACGATCGGCCACGTGCTCTCCCATCGCGCCGGCGTCGCCTCGCTGCCCAGAGACGCGCTCGACCTCGACCTGCTCGCCGACCGCGAGCACCTGCTGGAGCTGATCTGCGACGCGAAGCCGAGCTCGGCTCCGGGCAAGCTGCTGGCGTATCACGCCGTCTCGGGCGGCTTCATCCTCGGCGAGATCGTCGAACGCGTCAGCGGCCGCAGCATCCGCAAGGTGCTCGCCGCCGAGATCCTCGACCCGCTCGGCTTTCGCTGGAACAACTACGGCGTCGACGCCGACGACGTCGACCAGGTTGGGCTCAGCTACGTCACCGGACCGCCGCTGCTGCCCCCGGTCTCGACCCTGGCCACACGAGCGCTCGGGGCGCCGGTCGACCAGGTGATCGACGCGTCCAACGATCCCCGCTTCCTCACCGCCGTGATCCCGGCGGCGAGCGTGGTCACGAACGCGAACGAGCTCTCGCGCTTCTTCGAGATCTTCCGCCGCGGCGGCGAGCTCGACGGGGTCAGGGTGATGACGCCGGAAACCCTGCGCCGGGCGCTGACCGAGCAGTCCCGACTCGAGATCGACCTCTCGCTCGTCTTTCCGACCAGGTTCAGCTACGGGCTGATGCTGGGCGCGAAGGTCGTCAGCCTCTACGGGCGCGACACCGATGCCGCCTTCGGCCACCTGGGCCTGATCAACATCATGGGATGGGCCGACCCCGAGCGCGGCATCTCCGGCGGCCTGATCACCAGCGGCAAGGCGATCCTCTACCCCGAGGTGCACCGTTTCTACGGCTTGATGCAACGAATCGCCGCCGACGTGCCGAAGGTCGCCGAGCAGGATCGCTATATCTAGTGCGGTGCCGGTAGAGGGGGAGACGCTGATCCGCAAGGCGTACGCCGCGTTTGGCGAACGCGACCTCGACAGCCTGATCGCGCTCTCCGACGAAGCGATCGAGGTCTCGACCATCACTGGGCTGCTCGCCGGCCGCACCGAGCCCTACCGGGGATACGAGGGGCTCGCCAACTACATCGGCGACCTCAGCGATCAGTGGAAGCGCCTCGAGCTGCAGCCCCAGCACTTCCATCCCGTCGGCGAGGGCCAGGTGCTGGTCTTCGGCCGCGTTCGCGCCTGGCACGAGCGCGGCTTTCTCGACTCCTCGAACGCCTGGTTGTGGACCGTGCGCGACGACCGCGTGATCTCGGTGCGCGTCTACGCCGATCCCGCCGACGCGCGGGCGGCGTTCGGCGACGGCGCCGAGTAGCTCAGGTTCCGGCGAAGGCCTCCGCGGCAGCGCGCTTTCGCAGCGCTTCGAGCCGCGAGCGCTGGTCGCCGGCGCGCTCGGCGAGCGCCGCGAACTCGATCTCGTCGAGGCTCTCGCCGACGGCGCTGCGCAGCGACTCCCAGAGCGCGAGCTTGCCGGTGACGCCGATCACCAGCCCCTCGAGCTCGACCACGCGACTCAGGGGCGAGTAACTGAAGAGGCCGTTGTTGGGCTTCAGCCGGCCGAACTTCTCCGCCGTCCAGCCGGCGGCGTCCTTGATCGTGCTCGCCTTGACGCCGAGTCGGTCCATCACCTGCTCTAGCGTTTCCCGGTCCTCGGCGATCTCGTCGGCGATCCGCGCCAGCTCGGCGCCGTAGTCGCTGTCTCTGTTGGACCCCGCGGCTCGGCGCGCCAGCTCGAGCCCGGCCGTCGACCCGGCGTGATGGTCCTGGAGGTAGGTGCGCAGCATGTCGGACACGTCACCCACCGACGTACCCTCGCACAGCCCGCCGAACCAACGGCGCTTCTCGCTAGCGTGTTCGAGATGGACACACGAGTCGAACGGATCGTGCTCGAGACCGACCGCCACCGGATCGTCGGCGACCTGACGATGCCGCGCGAGGGCTATCGCAGCCGCCTCTCCGACTATCTGAACCGTGGCGAGCTCGCCTTCATCCCGCTCGCCAACGCGGAGATCAGCGTGATCGGGCAAGACGCCGAAGGCGAGCCGCGGGAGTTCATCGCCGTCGCCCGCACCCACGTCCATCTCGCCTACCCGGTCGTGGACAACGGCGCCGCGGCCGACTGAGCGGGACTCCGGCTCAGGCGATCCGGTCGCCGATCGCCGCCTCGCGGTCGGGCCGCAGGAGGACGACGCCGAGCTCGTCGTCGAGCGCCCCGATCACCAGGCACTCGGACATGAACGGCCCGATCTGCTTCGGCGGGAAGTTGACGACCGCGACCACGAGCGTGCCCTCGAGCTCTGAGCGGTCGTAGCTGGTGATCTGAGCCGAGGAGCGCTTGACGCCGATCTGCTCACCGAAATCGATCGTCAGCTTCCAGGCCGGCACCCGGGCCTCGGGGAATTCGTCGACCGAGACCACGCGCCCGACGCGCATCTCGACGGCCTCGAACTGCTCCCAGGTGATCTCGGCTGCCGTCTCGCTCATGGCGTGAGCACGATCTTCAGCGCCTCGCGGCGGTCGTAGATCTCATAGGCCTCGGGAGCCTCGTCGAGGCTCATGTGGTGGGTCACCAGCGGGGTCGGGTCGAGGGCGCCGGAGGCGAGCAGCTCGAGCACCGGGTCGACGTGCTTGATCACGTTCGCGTGTCCGCTCTTCAGCGTCAGCGCCTTGATCCAGACGATCCCCATGTGGACGTCGATGCGCTCCGCGTAGACGCCCGTCGCCGAGACCGTGCCCGCCTTGCGCGTCAGGCGGCAGGCGAGCTCGAGGGCGTCGGCATGGCCGACGGCGTCGATCGTGGCGTCGGCACCGCGGCCCTCGGTCAGCGCCTTGACCGCTGCCCGCGGGTCCTCCTCGGTCAGATGCACGGGCTCGGCGCCGAGCGCGCCGGCGAGCTCGAGCCGTTCGGAAACGGTGTCGACGGCGACCACGCCGGCGGCGCCGGCGGCGAGCGCTGCCTCGACGGCGCAGAGGCCGACCGGGCCCATGCCGAGCACGGCGACTACATCGCCCTTCCCCACCCCGCACTCGACCACCGCGTGATACCCGGTGCCCATCACGTCACCCGCGAACAGGGCGACGTCGTCGGACATCCCCTCGGGGACCTGGCGCAGCGTGAGGTCGGCGTTCGGGACCAGGAGCAGCTCGGCCTGGGCTCCCTGGAGCGAGCCGAGCGTCTTGCCGTGGCCGAAGACGCGGCCGTGGTCGCACTTGTGGAAGTCCTGGCGACGGCAGAAGAAGCAGTCGCCGCAGGCGGTGCCGTAGGTGCCGAGGACGCGGTCGCCCTCGCTCACCCGGGTGACCGCGTCGCCGACGGCGGTCACCGTGCCGACGTACTCATGGCCGAGGGTGAAGCCCTCTTCGATCGCCACCCGCCCGTGGTAGATGTGCAGATCCGAGCCGCAGACCCCGCTCGCCTCGACCCGGACGATCGCCTCGTCGGCCGCCGTCAGATGAGGCTCGGCGACGTCGTCGACCCGCACCTCGCCCGGTCCCTGGAAGGTCACCGCTCGCATTGGCGCGCAGCATAGACTCGCTCCAGCCACGAAGGAGGAGAAGAATGAGCGCAGACCCCGGAGCCGTCCTGATCACGGGCTGCTCCTCCGGAATCGGCCACGAGACCGCCAAGCACCTCGCCGCCAAGGGCTGGACCGTGTACGCGACCGCGCGCAAGCCGGAGTCGATCGCCGACCTCGGCGAGGCCGGGTGCCGGACGCTCGCCCTCGACGTCACCGATGAGGCCTCGATGCGGGCGGCGGTGGATGCGATCGAAGCCGAGCACGGGGCGGTCGGGGCGCTCGTCAACAACGCGGGCTACAGCCAGTCGGGCGCCCTCGAGACGCTGCCGATGGAGCGGCTGCGGGCGCAGTTCGAGACCAACGTCTTCGGGCTCGTGCGCATGTGCCAGCTGGTGCTGCCGGGGATGCGAGAGGCGGGCCGCGGCAGGATCGTCAACGTGAGCTCGATGGGCGGCAAGCTCGTCTTTCCCGGTGGCGGCGCCTACCACGCGAGCAAGTACGCGGTCGAGGCGCTCTCCGACGCGCTGCGCTTCGAGGTCAAGGGCTTCGGCGTGCGCGTCTCGATCATCGAGCCTGGACTGATCACGACCAACTTCGGCGAGACGGCTGCCGGCTCGCTCGCCCACCCCGCCGCGCCCGGGAGCGCGGCCGGCGACGACCCCTACGCGAGCTTCAACGCCGCCGTCGGCGCCGCCACGATCGGCGTCTATGAGGGCCCGATGAAGCGCCTCGGTGGCGGCCCCGAGACCGTCGCCCGGGCGATCGAGCGGGCGATCTCGGCGCGCAACCCGAAGCCGCGCTACAAGGTCACCGCCTCGGCGCGGCTGGCGCTCGGCCAGCGGGCGCTGCTCACCGATCGCGGCTGGGACCGGGTCATGCGCAGCCAGTTCCCGAGCCCGAAGGCAGGGTAGGTACCGCGAAGCCGATGCTGATCCGCACGCTGGTGGCCTGCGCCGCGGCCACCGTGGTCTCGCTCGCGGGCTGCGGTGGCGAGGAGCCGGTCGACACTCCGATCATGATCTCCCTGAGCTCGGGCCCGGACCACCTCGACCCGGCGCTCTCGGCTCAGATCAGCGGCCTCGAGTCGCTGTGGCTGGTCTACACGCCGCTGCTCACCTATCGCCACGCCGAAGGCGAGAAGGGCGCGGAGCTGATCGCCGGCCTCGCCTCCGATCTGCCGCAGGTCTCGGCCGACGGGCTCACCTACTCGCTCACCCTGCGCAAGGACCTCACCTACTCCGACGGCAGCGTCGTGCGCGCCGGCGACTTCGAGCACGCAATCGCCCGCACCCTCTACCTCGGATCCGCCGGCGCCCGGTTCTACGCGCCGATCGTCGGAGCGCCGGAGTTTCGCCTCGCGGATGACCCCGAGGCGGACATCGACGGGATCGAGGCCGATCCGGAGACGGGCGAGATCACGATCACGCTGAGCCGGCCCGACCCCGCCTTCGCCGACGCGCTCGCGCTCCCCTCCGCGGCACCGCTGCCGGCGAGGACCCCGTTTCGCGACCTGAGCGCGACGCCGCCACCCGGCGTCGGCCCGTACGAGATCACCGCCACCGACACCGACGGCGGCTTCGTGCTCGAGCGCAGCACCAGCTTCGCCGGGCTCGACATCCCCGACATCCCGACCGGCAACATCGCCGAGATCACCGCCCGGGTGGTGCCCGGCACGCTGCGCCAGGCCGAGGACGTGCTCGATGGCAAGCTCGACTACATGCAGGACCCGCCGCCGGCCGGGCTGCGCCCGACGATCCTCGAGCAGGCCTCGGATCGCTTCGCCGAGCACCCGACACCCTCGACCTCGTACTTCTTCTTCGACCTCGGTCAGGCGCCGTTCGCCGACCCCCTGGTCCGCGAGGCCGCCAACCGGGCGATCGACCGCGCGGCCCTGGCGAGCGAGCTCGGTGAGACGCAGCCCGGATGCGCCCTGCTCGCCCCCGGCGTTCCCGGCTATGACGAGGCGCTGGACACGACCGAGTGTCCGTACGGCAACCCGGCGGAGCCGCCCGATCTCCCCGCTGCCCGGGCGCTGGTCGAGCAGGCCGGTGCGGCGGGGGCGCGGGTCATCGTCGCGGCCGGCGGCGACCCCGACGCCCGCGCCGCGACCCGGGCGTATGCGGCGGGCCTCGAGGCGATCGGGCTCCGGGCGCGGGTCGAGCGCTGCGCCTCGTGCGCGCAGACCGGGGTCGGCACGCTGGCGCCCGAATTCCCACGGGCGCTGGGGTTCTTCGACGAGCTCGGGCTCGCCGATCCGCTGGTCGTCAGCGAGCTCGCCCGCATGCGGGAGTCGAGCGAGGTCAACGTCGACGCCGAGTCGGATGCCGACGCCTGGCGGGCGCTCGACACCTACACGGTCTCTCCGCCGCAGAGCTACGAGGCGCCGTTCGGCCATCGAACCGTCGCCACCTTCTTCTCCGAGCGCATGGACCCGAAGAGCGCGATCGTGCACCCGGTCTACGGCAACGACTACTCCAGCTGGCAGCTGAAGGAGGGTGAGTAGCGCGACCGTGAAAACGTACGTCCGTCCGCTCTCACCCCGTCCTTACCTCGCTCTTACCCCACCCTGAGCTAGTGTTTTTCAGCGCATGAGAGAACAGCTGGACTGAGGCGGGGGGAGCGCTTGGAGGCCAGCGGATTCCGTGAGGATCATCCGGCGCCAGTTGGTGCTGGGGCAGAGCTCACCGAAATCGATCCAATCGCCGTCCTGCCACGGACCCCGTGGCAGCTGTTCTGGAAGCGTTTTCTCGAGGACCGGCTGGCGCTCGGGGCGCTGCTGTTCATCGTCCTGCTCGTGGTGATCGCGATCTTCGCCCCGGTGGTCGTCGACATCGCCGGCGCGCCGGGCCCGGACGAGCGCGACACCTCCGCCCTCGACCCGCTGTTCGCAACCCCGACCGGACCGAGCTCCGAGCATTTGTTCGGGGTCGACCAGCTCGGGCGCGACGTCTTCAGCCGCACCGTCTACGGCGCCCGCGTGTCGCTGATCGTCGCCTTCGCCGCCACCTTCCTGGCGACCGTCGCCGGCGTCATCGCCGGCCTCCTGGCGGGCTACTTCCGCGGCTGGACCGACACCATCGTCTCGCGCAGCGTCGACGTGCTGCTGGCGATCCCCTACCTGTTGCTGGCGACCGGGCTGGCCGCGGCTTGCACGCTCGGCCAGACCTCGGGCGGCGGCGCCGGCTGCCTCGGCGGGCTGATCAAGCCGGGGCTCGGGGTCGTGATCTTCGTGATCTCGTTCACGAGCTGGACCTACATGGCGCGGATCGTCCGCGGCCAGACCCTGTCGCTGCGCGAGAAGGAATTCGTCGAGGCCTCGCGGTCGATGGGCGCTTCCAACGCCCGGATCATCTTTCGCGAGCTGCTGCCGAACCTGACCGCGCCGATCATCGTCTACGCCTCGATCCTGATCCCGCAGGTGATCCTCTACGAGGCGGCGCTCTCCTTCCTCGGCGTCGGCGTCACCGACCAGCCGAGCTGGGGGCAGATGATCGCCGACGCGACCCCGGTGTTCTCGGACGCCTGGTGGTACATGCTTTTCCCCGGCCTGGCGCTCCTGTTCACCGTGCTCGCCTTCAACTTCGTCGGCGACGCGATGCAGGATGCGCTCAACCCGAAGAAGAACCGGAGCTGAGATGAACGACCTTGCCCCGACCAATCCACAACAGAAAGGACAGATGATGCAAACCAAGCTGCGATGGCTGCTTGCGCTGGGCGCCATCGTCGCTTTGGCGCTGACCGCGTCGGCGTGCGGCGATGACGACGGCGACAGCACGAGCGCCAGCGACACGAGTTCCTCGGACACGGAGTTCGCGGCCCCGACGGCGGCGCCGGATGGCGCCCAGGAGGGCGGTGAGCTGACCGTGATCGCGGCCTCGGACGTCGACTACATCGACCCCGGCGCCCAGTACTACCAGTTCAGCTACATGGTCAGCTCGGCTACTCAGTCGACCCTGGTCGGCTGGGCTCCCCCCGACGTCGAGCAACCGCACCCGCTGCTGGCGGAGAGCCTGCCGACGGTCTCCGATGACGGTAAGACGATCACCTACAAGCTCCGCGACGACGTCATGTACTCGCCGCCGGTGGATCGCGCTGCGACCGCCGCCGACGTCAAGTACGCGATCGAGCGCTCGCTGCTTCCCGGAGTCCCCAACGGCTACGTCCAGACCTATCTGGCCGGCGTCGAGGGGATCGATGAAGCGGTCAAGGCGGCCCAGGACGACGCCACGGGCGGCGCCCCGGACATCAGCGGGATCACCGCGCCGGACGACACCACGCTGGAGATCCAGCTCACCGATACGAGCTCGATCGGCGTGATCGGTGCGCTCTCGCTGCCGGTCAGCGCCCCGGTTCCGGAGGAGTACGCGAAGAAGTACGACGCCGAGAACCCCTCGACCTACGGCGAGAACCAGGTCTCGAGCGGTCCGTACATGATCGACAACTACACCCCGAACAAGGAGATCCACCTGGTTCGGAACCCGAACTGGACCGCCTCGGACGCCGATTTCCGGCCCGCGTATCTGGACGAGATCACGATCCAGGAGGGCTTCGCCGACACGGTCTCGGCGTCGAAGAAGGTGCTGACCGGCTCAGCGCAGGTCAACGGCGACTTCACCACGCCGCCGCAGGCGATCAAGCAGGCGGCGACCGAGGGTGAGCCCGGGCAGCTGACGCTGACCCCGAGCGGCGGTAACCGCTACATCTCGCTGAACACCCAGACCGAGCCGTTCAGCGACATCAACATCCGCAAGGCCGTGATCGCGAACGCGAACCGCACGGACCTGCGAAACACCCGCGGTGGGGAGCTGACCGGACCGGTCGCGACCCACATCCTGCCGCCCGACTTCCCCGGCTTCGAGGAAGCCGGCGGAATGGAGGGCTCCGGCCTCGACTACCTCGCCAACCCGGAAGGTGATCCGGCGCTGGCGGCGGAGTACATGAAGAAGGCCGGGTTCGAGAGCGGCAAGTGCGAGGGCTCGATCTGCGAGATCACCATGGTCGGTGACGACTCGCCTCCGGGCTCGGACACGGCCGCGGTGGCGGAGAGTCAGCTCGAGGAGCTCGGCTTCGACGTCAACTACCAGAAGGTCACGCACGACATCATGTACACGAAGTTCTGCAGCGTTCCGGACAACGCACCTCCGGTGTGCCCGAACGTGGGCTGGCTGAAGGACTTCAACGACGGACAGTCGATGCTCGACCCGACGTTCAACGGGCAGAACGTGGTCCCGGAGAACAACTCCAACTGGCCGCAGCTCAACGTGCCGGAGATCAACGATGCGATGGACAAGGCAGCGCTGATCGACGACCTCGACGAGCGCAACCAGGCATGGGCCGATGTGGACACCATGGTCATGGAGCAGGCTCCGGTGATCCCGTTCATCTGGGATGAGCAGGCGAACATCCAGTCGGCAGACGTGGCCGGCGTGATCAACAAGTTCAACGCGAACTGGGATCTCGCCTTCACGTCCCTGAAGTAAGGATCGGCGCAAGCTGATCACCTGAACGCGAAGAGGGACCCGCCACCACGTGGTGGCGGGTCCCCTCCTCGCCACCCGCTTAGACGATGGCCCGCTACATCACCCGCCGCCTCCTCTGGTCAGTTCTGCTGCTGGTGATCGTCAGCGTGGTCGTGTTCGTCCTCTTCTACGTCTTTCCCTCGGCGGATCCGGCGCAGCTGCGCGCCGGCCGCCAGGCCAACGCCGACCAGATTGCGGCGATTCGCGAATCGCTGGGGCTCGACAAATCGGTGCCCGAGCAGTACTGGATTTACTTCAAGGGTGTTTTCACCCCGTTCGATCTGCCCGGTACCGACGCACACGGGCCGTTCTACTTCGGCCACAGCTATCAGTCCAATGCCGACGTCAAGGACGTGATCCTCGACGACCTGCCGGCGACGACGATGCTCGTCTTCGGCGCCGTGGTGCTGTGGCTTTCGATCGCGATCCCGGTCGGGATCATCTCCGCGGTCAAGAGCCGCTCGCTGCTCGACCGCACGACGATGATCACCACCCTCGCCTTCATCTCGGCGCCGGTGTTCTGGCTCGGCCTCGTCGCCCTCTACCTGTTCTCGAAGGACGTCGGCGTGTTCCCGATCTTCCCCGGTATCGGCAGCTACGCCCAGGCAGACGACTTCATCGGCAAGGTGGGCTCGATGCTGCTGCCGTGGGCGGTGCTGGCGGCGGCGACCGCGGCGATCTACGCCCGCTACTTACGCTCGCAGATGATCGACGTGATGGGCGAGGACTACATCCGCACCGCGCGGGCCAAGGGCCTGCCCGAGCGCCGCGTGATCATGCATCACGCGCTGCGCTCGGCGATCACCCCGATCATCACCCTGCTCGGCCTCGACGTCGCCGTGCTCCTGGCCGGTAACGCGATCCTCACCGAGACCGTCTTCAACATCCCCGGGATCGGCGCCGAGACCTTCAACGCGATCAAGCGCTCCGACCTGCCGATGATCCAGGGGATCACCCTGTTCGGCGCCTTCTTCATCGTCACACTCAACCTCGTCGTCGACATCGCCTACGCCTACCTCGACCCACGGGTGCGGTACCAATGAGCACCGAGCCGCTGCTGAAGATCGAGGACCTGGAAGTCCACTTCGACACCGACGAGGGCCTGGTCAAGGCCGTCGACGGGGTCTCGTTCGAGGTCGCCCGGGGCGAGATGCTCGGAATCGTCGGCGAGTCGGGCTCCGGCAAGAGCGTCGCCAACATGACCATCCTCGGGCTCACCCGAGCCTCGAACGCGCAGATCTCCGGCCGGATCATGTTCGAGGGCAACGACCTCGCCCAGCTCGACGACGACGGCCTGCGCGAGATTCGCGGCAGCCAGATCTCGATGATCTTCCAGGACCCGCTATCCGCCCTGCACCCGTTCTACAAGGTCGGCAAGCAGCTGGTCGAGGCGATTCAGGTGCACCAGGATCTCGACGACAACGCCGCCTGGGACCGGGGGGTCGAACTGCTCGGCCTGGTCGGGATTCCCGACGCCGAGCGCCGGGCCGGCGAGTACCCACACGAGTTCTCCGGCGGCATGCGACAGCGGGCGATGATCGCGATGGCGCTCACCAACGATCCGAAGCTGCTGATCGCCGACGAGCCGACGACGGCGCTCGACGTCACCACCCAGGCCCAGATCCTGCAGCTGATCGAGCGCCTGCGCCAGGAGTTCGGGATGGCGGTGATCATGATCACCCACGACCTCGGAGTGGTGGCGGAGGTCGCCGACCGGGTCAACGTCATGTACGCGGGCCGGGTGGTCGAGTCCGGCACCCTCGAGCAGATCTTCTACGACCCCCAGCACCCCTACACCTGGGGACTGCTCGGGTCGCTGACCAGGATCGACCGGCCGCGCACCGCGCGTTTGGCGCAGATCGGAGGGCAGCCGCCGTCGCTGATCGCCCTGCCCGAGGGCTGCGCCTTCCGCCCCCGCTGCCCACACGCGTTCGACCGCTGCACGGCCGAGCCGCCGCTGGAGGAGCGAATCGCCGAGCGCGGGCACACCGACCGATGCTGGCTCTCACCCGAGCAGAAGAAGACCCTGCGGGTCGTCGGCACCGGCGAGATCGGGCTCGAGGAGCCGGCGGCATGAGCGAAGCGAATGCGCAGCCGGCGGATGAGCCGATCCTCCAGGTCGAGAACCTGGTCAAGCACTTCCCGATCAAGGCCGGGATCCTCTTCGACCACCAGATCGGCGCCGTGCAGGCGGTCGACGACGTCTCGCTGTCGATCAACCAGGGCGAGACTCTGGGCCTGGTCGGCGAGTCGGGCTGCGGCAAGTCGACCCTTGCCCGGACGATCCTGCAGCTGATCGAGCCGACATCGGGCTCGGTGCGCTTCGAGGGCCAGGAGATCACCGGCCTGAAGACGAAGCAGTCGCAGGCGCTGCGCTCGCACATGCAGATGGTCTTCCAGGACCCCTACGCGTCGCTGAACCCGCGCAAGCGGATCGCCCAGATCGTCGGCGATCCGATGCGCCTGCACGGGATCGTCCCGCGCTCCGGGGTCCGCGACGCGGTCCGCGAGCTGCTGGAGACGGTCGGCCTCAACCCCGAGCACTACAACCGTTTCCCGCACGAGTTCTCGGGTGGTCAGCGCCAGCGGATCGGGATCGCGCGAGCGCTGTCGCTGAAGCCGAAGCTGATCATCGCCGACGAACCGGTGTCGGCGCTCGACGTCTCGATCCAGGCTCAGATCATCAACCTGCTCGAGGACCTCCAGGAGGAGTTCAAGCTCACCTACCTGTTCGTCGCCCACGACCTCAGCGTCGTCCGCCACGTCGCCGACCGGATCGCGGTCATGTACCTGGGCAAGATCGTCGAGATCGGACCCGCCGACGAGGTCTACGGCAACCCGATTCACCCCTATACGGTCTCGCTGCTCTCCGCGGTCCCGATCCCGGATCCGCGCGCGAACGCTGCCCGGGAGCAGATCGTGCTCGAGGGCGACGTCCCCAGCCCCGCCAACCCGCCGGCGGCCTGCCGCTTCCACACCCGCTGCCCACGGGCGACCGAGATCTGCTCGGAGATCGAGCCGCCGCTGGTCAGCTACGGAAACGATCATTGGGCCGCCTGCCACCACCCAGTCGGGCGCGAAGCCGCGAAGCAGGTTTCGCCCGCCGTGGCATAGCGCTAGTGTGCCGGTCGGTCAAAGAACACGCCGCGCGCAGCGGCAACGTAATGAGATGAGGGAGAGGTAGATGACTCGAGTGAGTCGGCGGATCGTGGCGGTGCTTGGCGTCGTGGTAATCGGAGTGGGCCTAGCGGCCTGCGGCAGCGACTCGGGCGATAGCGGCGGCGGGGATACGGACACGATCATCCGCGGCACCACCGACCTGCCGGTCTCGCTGGACCCGGCCGGCGCTTACGACCTGCCCTCCTACGACATCATCTACAACGTCTACCAGAACCTGGTCCAGTTCCCGCCCGGCGAGACGAAGCCCCTCCCGGAGGCGGCGGAGTCGTGTGAGTTCACCGACGACGTCACCTACGAGTGCAAGATGCGGGCCGACAACGTGTTCTCCGACGGCTCGACCCTGGACGCCGAGGACGTCGTCTTCTCCTTCGAGCGCAACGTCAAGATCGCCGATCCCAACGGCGCCTCCTCGCTGCTCGCGAACATGAAGAGCATCGAGGCCAAGGGCTCGGACACGGTCGTCTTCAACCTCGCCGAGCCGGACGCAACCTGGCCCTCGGTGCTGGCGACCGCCTCGTTCGCGATCGTGCCATCCGACAGCTTCCCGGCCGACAAGCTCCAGGACGACGCGAGCGTGATCGGCTCCGGCCGCTACACGGTCGAGCAGTACACGCCCGGCCAGCAGACGGTGCTGCAGGGCAACAGCGAGTACAAGGGCGAGGATCCGGCGCAGACGAACACCGCGATCATCCAGTACTTCGACAAGGCCTCGGCGCTGAAGCTGGCGCTCGAGGAGGGCTCTGTCGACGTCGCATACCGCAGCCTTTCGCCGACCGATCTCGAGGACCTGGAGAGCGCCGATGGAGTCAGCGTCGTCCAGGGTGAGGGCGCTGAGATCCGCTATCTCAACTTCAACCTCGATCTACAGCCCGGCGACGACGACGCGCAGAAGCTGGCGATCCGCCAGGCGGTCGCGCAGACGATCGATCGCCAGTCGATCGTCGACAACGTCTACAACGGCACCGTCAAGCCGCTGTATTCGATGATCCCGGCCAGCCTCCCGTACCAGACCGAGTCGTTCAAGGACGCCTACGGCGAGAGCCCCGACGTCGACGCGGCGACGAAGATTCTCGACGACGCCGGCGTCAAGACCCCGGTGCCGCTCGAGGTCTGGTGGACCCCGTCGCACTACGGGCCCTCCTCCGGCGACGAGTACGCCGAGATCAAGCGCCAGCTCGACGATTCCGGCCTCTTCGAGGTGACGCTGAAGTCGACCGAGTGGAACCAGTACTCGGAGGCGGCGTTCACCGACAAGTACCCGACCTATCAGCTGGGCTGGTTCCCGGATTATCCGGATCCCGACGACTACGTCGGCAACTTCCTCTCCAACACCAGCTTCCTCAATCTCCACTACGACAACCCGGAGATGCAGAAGCTGCTGGCCGAGGAGAAGGCGTCGACCGATGACGCCGTGCGCCAGAAGGCGTTCGAGCGGATCCAGGAGATCTCCGCCGAGGAGGCGCCGAACATCCCGATCTGGGAAGGCGACCAGGTCGCCGGAGTACGGGACGGAGTCGAGGGTGTCGAGGACACGTTCGACCCCGCCTTCATCTTCCGCTTCTGGCTGATCACCAAGAACTGATCGCCTTGGCGGCTGTGACCGAAGCGACCGGCGCCCAACCGCGCCGGTCGCCTCGGCATGCCGGAGACTCATACGGAGGCACGCACCCGGAGTGACCTCGCAGGGCACATCGCTGCGCCGCTACGCGCTCACCCGCCTGGCGCTCGCGGTTCCGACCGTCCTCATCCTGCTGACGATGGTCTTCCTGCTGATGCGGGTGGCCCCGGGCGACCCGATCCAGTCGGCGCTCGGCGGCCGGCTCTCACAGGAGGAGCTCGACCAGCGCCGCGCCGCAGCCGGCTTCGACAAGCCGATCCTCGAGCAGTACGTCGAGTACCTCGGCGACGTGGTCACGCTCGACCTGGGGACGACGCTGACCGACAACCGCGAGGTCACCTCGATCATCACCGAGAACGGCACGGCGACGATCGAGCTCACCTTCTGGGCCTTTCTGATCACGCTCACGGTCGGGATCAGCATCGGCCTCCTGGCGGGCAGATTCCGCGACGGGCCGATCGACTTCAGCGGGCGGATGTTCGGGATCGTGATCTACGCCGCGCCGGTTTTCTTCCTCGGCTTTCTGGCGCAGATCTGGATCGCCCCTGCGCTGGGGTTACCGACCTCCGGGCGCGCCAGCCCACTGGTCGAGTTCGACCTGTCGACGTCATCGCCGAGGACCCACTTCTACCTCTTCGACACGCTGGCGGCGGGCAACTTCTCCGCCTTCTGGGACTGCGTCAAGCACCTGATCCTGCCCGCGGTGACGCTCGGCCTGGTGGTCAGCGGGGTGATGATCAGGCTCGTGCGCGTGAACGTGATGCAGACGATGAAGGGCGACTACGTCGAGGCCGCCCGCGCCCGCGGGGTGTCGGAGAGCCGGGTCGTCTTCCACCACGCGTTTCGCAACGCGATGGTCCCCGTGATCACCGTCGCCGGGCTGCAGTTCGCGATCCTGCTCGGCGGCGCGGTGCTCACCGAGCAGACCTTCAACTGGCCCGGGATCGGATCCGAGCTCGTCCGCTACCTCGACGAGCGCGACTACATCGCGGTCCAGGGGATCATCACCATCTTCGCGCTCGCGGTCGTCGTGATCTCGCTGATCATCGACATGATCAACGCCTTCGTCGACCCGCGAGTGAGGTACTAGGGCAATGAAGGCGCCGCGCTGGGTGCAGCCCGTGTTCGAGGCCCGCGGGCTCTCCCGCTGGCTCCTGCTCAGCGGAATCCTGATCGTGACCTTCTTCCTGATCCTGGCGATCTTCGCGCCGGCGATCGCCCCCTACGGCTTCGACCAGGTCGAAGCCGACGGCGTCCGCTTCGCCAAGCAGGCGTCCCCCGACTCGGCGCACCTGTTCGGAACCACGGTCCAGTCCACAGACGTGCTCTCGAGGGTGATCTGGGGCTCGCGCACGGCGATCGAGGTCGTCGTGCTCGCGGTCGTGCTCTCGCTGCTGATCGGCGTCCCGCTCGGGCTGATCTCCGGCTACGTCGGTGGCAAGCTCGATCGCGCCCTGGTGATGATCACCGACGCGCTGTTCGCCTTCCCGTACCTGCTGCTGGCGATCGTGATCGCCTTCCTGCTCTCGGACTCGATCGGCCAGGGCATCTTCTCGGCCGCGATCGCGATCACGATCGTCTACATCCCCCAGTACTTCCGCGTCGTTCGCAATCACGTGATCTCCGTGCGCGAGGAGTCCTACGTCGAGGCAGCGCGGGCACTGGGGGCGCCCCGGCGGACGATCATCGGCCGCTACGTCTTCCACAACGTGATCCAGAACGTGCCCGCGATCGCCACCCTGAACGCCGCCGACGCGATCCTCACGCTCGCCGCGCTCGGATTCCTCGGCTACGGGATCCAGCCCACCGATGCGGCCGAGTGGGGCTACGACCTGAACCGGGCGATCGACGACGCCGGCGCCGGAATCTGGTGGACCGGGGTGTTTCCCGGGCTCGCGGTCGTGCTCCTGGTCACCGGGTTCACCCTCGTCGGCGAGGGCATCAACGACGTCCTCAACCCGCTGATCCGCGAGCGCCAGATCGACCGGCCGACGATCCCGCATCACGACGACGCCGGGACTCCGCATATGGCCCACGTGCCGGGCGTCCAAGCCGAGGTCGAAGCGCCGGAGGTGCGACGTGAGTGACAAGCAGGCGCCTCAACAGCGGCGCGACTCGGCTACGCCTCGCGGGACGCCCGTACTCGACGCCCGCAACCTGCGCGTCTGGTACGGCACCGGCGGCGATCCCGTGCGCGCCGTCGACGGGATCACGCTGAAGATCAACCGCGGCGAGACCGTCGGCCTTGTCGGCGAGTCGGGCTGCGGCAAATCGACGCTCGGGCGGGGCATCCTCGGCCTGCTGCCCAAGAACGCCACCGTCGCCGGAGAGGTCCTCTATCAGGGGCGCGACCTCGTCGGCCTCGATCTCGACGACCTCCGCGACCTCCGCGGTCCCGAGATCGGCCTGATCTTCCAGGAGCCGATGACCCGGCTCGACCCGCTGCACACGATCGAGAGCCATTTCGTCGAGACGCTGCGCACCCACCGCGACGACATCGACCGCGACGAGATGCGCAAGCGCGGGCTCGCCGCCCTGGCGGCGATGGGAATCCCGCCGACCCGGTTCAAGCAGTACCCGCACGAGTTCTCCGGCGGCATGCGCCAGCGGATCATGATCGCGCTGGCGCTGGTGCTGGAGCCCGGGCTGCTGGTCGCCGACGAGCCGACCACCGCGCTCGACGTGATCGTCGAGGCGCAGATCCTCGGCATCCTCGCCGATCTGCGAAAGACCTTCGACACCGGGCTGCTGCTGATCACCCACAACCTCGGGATCGTCGCCGAGGCCTGCGACCGGGTCGCGGTCATGTACGCGGGCAAGATCGTCGAGGAGGGCGATGCGCGCGAGGTGTTCTCAAACCCCGCGCATCCCTACACCCGCGAGCTCTTGCGCTCGACGATCTCGCTGCGGACCACGGGCCTCAACTACATCCCCGGGGCGCCGCCGAACCTGATCGATCCGCCGCCGGGCTGTCGCTTTCATCCCCGCTGTCCGAACGCGATGAAGGTCTGCGCCGAGCAGCTGCCGGTCGACGTCCGCGTCGAAGGTGGCCAGCGCGTCGCCTGCTGGCTGCACGGCCCCGCCGACCAGATCCCCGAGGGCGGCACCGAGCCGCTCGAGCGCGGCGAGATCGCGATCGCGGAGGAGGCGTGATGGAAGCCACGACGGCCGCCGCAGAGCCGCTGCTTCGGATCCGCGACCTGCACACGCACTACTCGGTGCGCGGCTCGTTTCTCGATCGCCTGCGCGGCCGCGAGGCCGGGGCCGTCGCCGCCGTCGACGGGGTCAGCCTCGACCTGCGCAAGGGCGAGGTCCTGGGGCTGGTCGGCGAGTCCGGGTCGGGCAAGACGACGCTCGGGCGGACGCTGCTCGGGCTCGTCCCGGCGACCGCGGGCAGCGTCCATCTCAGGGGCGAGGAGATCACCGGCCTCAAGGAGAGCGAGTTGCGGCCGCTGCGCCGGCGGATGCAGATCGTGTTCCAGGACCCGCACGCGTCGCTGAACCCGGCGATGACGATCGGCGCCTCGGTCGGCGATCCGCTGCGCTTCCACGGGATCGCCACCGACGCCGGCGAGCGCCGGAGCCTGGTCGCCGCGGCGCTCGAGCGCGTCGGG
The DNA here is from genome assembly GCA_963767475.1 of uncultured Solirubrobacterales bacterium. Classification (GTDB taxonomy): domain Bacteria; phylum Actinomycetota; class Thermoleophilia; order Solirubrobacterales; family 70-9; genus WHSW01. The sequence continues at coordinate 1,603,657 of CAVYEI010000002.1, read as the reverse complement.
CTGGCGCCGGCTGAGCAGTTCGTCGACAAGTACCCGACCGACCTCTCCGGCGGCCAGAAGCAGCGCGCCGTGCTCGCCAGGGCGATCATCCTCGGCCCCGACATCCTGGTCGCCGACGAGCCGGTCTCGATGCTCGACATGAGCGTGCGGGCGAAGATCCTCGAGCTGATGATCGAGCTCAAGACCGAGCTCGACCTGACCTACATCTACATCACGCACGACCTGGCGACGGCGAAGTTCTTCTGCGACCGGATCGCGATCATGTACCTCGGCAGGATCGTCGAGCTCGGCGACAGCGAGCAGATCTACGCCGATCCCAAGCACCCCTACACCGCCTCGCTGCTGCGGGCGATTCCGGAGCCGGACCCGACGCGAAGCGTGCCCAGGGACCTCCCCCGCGGGGAGATTCCAGACGCCGTCTCACCGCCGCTGGGCTGTCGCTTTCACCCGCGGTGCCCGCAGGCGTTCGAGGTCTGTGGCTGGGAGAGCCGCGACCTGCGCGCGGTGCTCGAGACTCGCTGGACGAAACTGCCGGAGGATGAGTTCGAGCGCGAGCGCGAGATGATCGGCGACCTCGACGAGCTCAACGAGCCCACCTTCGACGCTCGCCTGCCCGCCGGCGAGGGGCACTCTGGCGCAGACGCCGCCGAGGTGCTGGCGGCGATGCGGGCAGCGGAACCCGACGACCCGCTATGGAAGGGGGTCGCCGGGACCGAGGTCAGCGCCGATGCGGTCGAGGTCAGCTTCCACCATGGAGCCGAGCCGCGCCCACTGGCGATCGACGGGGTCGAGGTCGAGTGTCATCTGCACGACCCCGCCGCCTTGGAGGCGGCGAAGCGTGCGGCCAAGTCAGACTCTGGTCGTGCTGGCGCCGCCGGCGATTCGCGGCCAGATCAGGAGCACGAGCCCGATCAGGATCAAGGCGATGCCGAGCGCATAGTGCACGAGCACCGCGAGGATGATTCCAATGACGATGAGTAGTAGTGATAGCTGCATGTCCATGGATTACCCGCGGCAGAGGGCCGAAAACGGGTTTAGCCGCATATGTGACTAGACGGCGTCGGCGATCTCGCCCGCGCGAGCGCAGAATCGCGCCACCTCGTCGCCGCTCGGCCAGCCGCTCGAGCCCTGCGGTGAGCTCATGTAGACGCAGACCTTGCGCCCGGCTGTCGAGATCCCGTAGCCGGCGTTGGCGGCCGCCGCGAGCGCCCCGGGCGCCAGATCGGCGCCGAAGCCGGGAATCGTGACGTCGTCGGAATCGATCCAGAGGCTGGGCAGGTCGCGATCGCGCTCGAGCACGATCGCGTTGTAGTTGCGCTGCATGTCAACCGCGCTCGAGAACTCGAGCCAGGCGAGGTCGCCGACCCGGCCGGATCCCGGCAGCGGCCCGCTGAGCACGTCGCTGGCCGTTCCCGGCAGCGGCAGGCGGATGTGGTTGGCGTGAAACTCGGCCGAGTCCTTCGCTTGCATCCCATGCTTTTCGCCGAACTTGACGACGCTCTCGTCGGTCCCGTCGCCGCCGGCGAGCTTCATCACCATGCCCAGCAGGCGCCCATGCTTGCGAGCCGTCGCCCGTGCCTCGTGAGCCGCGGCGCTGTCGGGGTTGGTCCCGCCCCAGGAGCTGTCGGCCTCCTCGAGCACCTCGTCGCGGATCCGGCCGGCGGCCCGCCCGCCGGCCCCGGCGAGCAGATCGAGATGCTCCGAGTCGACCTCGCCGTCGGCGCGGTGCTGGCCGCGATACTGCGGGCACTCGCAGGTGAAGACACCGCCGTCGAGCCGAAAGCCGAAGTCGACCGGCGTGTTGGACGCGAGCCAGTCGATGAAGCTCGGCGGAAACAGCTGGCGCAGCCACGCCTGGTCCTGGTCCTTGGCGACCTCGACGATGTAGCGGCGATCGAGCTCGACCGACTCGAATCCGCCCACGTCCTCCCGCGGGCGCTTGTCGCCGGCCCAGTAAAAGAGCCCCGGTTCGAGGCCCTCGGCGCGGACGGAGAGCATCGGTAGGTAGCCCACCGACTCGGGGATCCGGCAGACCATGATCGTGTGCTGCATCGCCACGTTCATGCCGAAGGTCTTGCCGTAGACCGCCTGGTGGCGAAGCCGCCCCGCGACGCCGCCGGGCAGCTCGCCCGAGACCGACCAGCAGGCGTGGCGGATCGGCCCGTGCTGCTCGCGCGGCAGCGGCATGCCCGGCCAGATCAGCTCCGGGCGGACCGTGAGACCGTGCTCGGCGGCATAGGCACTGAGCTTCTCCTCCGTGCGCTCGAGCCCTTCGATCGCTGCGGACTCGTCCATCGCGCCACCCTATTCCAGGGAGGCGGCTAGGCGGCCGGCGTCTGCTCGTGCTCGCCGGTGTCCTCGCTCAGCGCCCTGCCGCCACCCTTGGCGGTCGACGGCCACCAGACCTTGTCGCCGAGCAGCTCGACGGCGGCGGGAACCATGATCGTGCGGACGATGAAGGTGTCGAGCAGGATCCCCAGCGCGACCATCAGACCGAGGTCGAAGGTGAAGGTCACCGGCAGCGTCATCAGCACCGAGAAGGTGCCGGCGAGGATCACGCCGGCCGAGGTGATCACCGGCCCGGTCGCCGAGATCGCTCGCAGCATGCCCTCGCGGGTGCCGTGGGTGCGGGACTCCTCACGCACCCGGGCCATGAGGAAGATCGTGTAGTCGCTGCCGAGCGCGACCAGGAAGATGAAGGCGAAGGTCGGGATCGAGGCGTCGAAGCCGGGGTCGCCGACGACGTAGCGGATGAACAGGATCGACACCCCGAGCGTGCAGAGGAAGGAGAGGACCACGCTCGCGATCAGCACCAGCGGGGCGACCAGCGCCTGCAGCAGAAGCGCGAGGATGATCGTGATCACCAGCAGCGCCAGCGGCACGATCAGCTTCAGGTCGCTCTCGGTCGCCTGATTGAAGTCGTACGAGATCGCGCTGCCGCCGCCCACAAGCACCGTCGCGTCCGGGACCGACCCGGCGACCGCGTCGCGAATGTCGGGGACGATCGCGAGCGAAGCCTTGGTCAGCGGATCTCCGTCGAGGACCACGCTCGCCGAGCCGATCGAGCCGTCGGTCGAGGTGATTCCGGTCGGCGTCGCCGAGGCGACGCCGTCGACGCCGGCCGCGGCCTGGGCCGCCGCCTGAACCTGGGCGTCGGTGACCTGGCCGTTGTCGGCCTGGACCAACATCGTCATCGGCGACAGGATCCCGGGCGGGAAGGACTGCTCGAGCAGCTCGAACCCCTCGACGCTGTCGACCGGCTTCTTGAACGTGGTCGTAGTCGAGTAGTCGGCCTTGAACGCGGCCAGCCCGAGCGCCCCGGCGACGAACACGGCGACCGTGATTGCCAGCGTCGGTCCGGGCCGGTGCAGGACGCGGTCTCCGAACCGCCGCCAGGCGCCGACCTTGACCTCGCGAGCTCCGGCCGGGTCGTACTCGACCGTCTGGCGGCGGGGCCAAAAGCCCCTGCGTCCGAAGATCGTCAGCATCGCGGGCAGCAGGGTGAGGCCGGCGAGCATCGCCGACGCAACGCCAATCGCCGCTACCGGTCCCAGCGTCGAGGTGTTGCGCGAATCGGCGAACACGAGCACGAGCATCGCCAGAGCCACCGTCATCCCGCTGGCGAGGATCGCCGGGCCCGACCGCGCCAGCGCGTGCGCCACGGCCTCGTGCTTGTCCTCGGTCCCGCGCAGCTCCTCGCGCAATCGCGAGACCAATAAGAGGCAGTAGTCGGTCCCGACCCCGAACATGAGCACGATCAGGATCGAGGTCGACTGGCCGGACACCGTGGCGCCGCTCTTCGCCAGCAGGTAGATGAAGCCCTGGGCGACCGTGTAGGCGAAGAAGACGACGAGCAGCGGGGTGAGCGCGACGAGGACCGACCGGTAGATCGCCCCGAGCAGCACGAGCACCAGCAACACGGTGACCAGCAGGAGCTTCGTGTCGATATCGCCGAAGACCTCCTCGAAGTCGGTTTGGAAGCCGAGGTCGCCGCTGAGCTTGATCTGCATCCCGTCGGCTTCGTCGCCGGTGGTCTCGCGCACGAGCTTGCCCCAGTCGGCCAGGTCCTCGTAGTCGGTGGGCACCACGAGCACCGTGTAGGCGAGCGATCCGTCGCTCGACACGAGGCCCTTCGGCGCGTCGTTCGCGAACGGCTCCGTGGGCGGCTGGGTCAGCGGCAGCTCGTCTTCGGGAAGCGCCTCGAGCGCCTCTGCGTCGTCGGCGATCTTCTGCTTGTCGGCTTCGGTCAGCCCGCCGTCGCGCTGGTAGATGATCAGGCCCTGGCTGGTCTCCTTGGCGGCGAACTTCGCGTCCAAGAGCTCGACCACCTGGGTCGACTCGGCGCTCTCGGGCAGGAACGAGGCGGTGTCGTCCTGGGTCTCGTCAGCGAGCTTCGCGCCCAGCTGCGCCATCACCGCGACGGCGACGATCCAGATCGCCAGCACGATCCACTTGGTCCGGCGGCCGGAGACGAATGAAGCGAGTGCCCTCACGAAGCGCGTGATGGTATCGAGGCCCGCCCGGATGCGATCATTGGCCGGTGCCGCTCAACCACGTCGCGCTCACCGTCGCCGATCGCGAGCGGTCGGCGGTCTTCTACGGCGAGCACTTCGGGCTCCTCGAGCGAGTCCACGACGACGAGCACCTGCTGATCCTCGGCGACGCCGATGGTTCGCTGCTGGCTCTGCGCGAGGGCCCGACCCCGGGCGAGCTGCCGCGCAGCAATCACTTCGGCTTCCAGCTCCAGAGCGGCGACGAGGTCCGCGCCGCGCGCGAGCGCCTGCGCGCCGCCGGCGTGACCGAGACCGAGTGGCAGCAGAGCGGCCCTGTCCGGGTCCAGGTCGCAGACCCCGACGGTTACCGAGTCGAGCTCTACGCGTTCTGAGCCCCGGAGGGCTGGCCCGGATCGCGTCTCGCCAGCTGGCGGTCGGGGCTGATTCGGATCACATCCCAAGCCAGATGGCAGCGCTCGAGTCCGCTGATCGGCCAGCCTCCGGGATCGAGTTGCCAGGTGCGCAGCCCGTGACGGGCCGAGGTCGGGAACGCGTGATGGTTGTTGTGCCAGGCCTCGCCGAAGGCGCGATCGGGGAGAACTCTCGCTGGCGCGATCGGGCCTCGGCGCGGTGGCTGCTGGGTCGGCCTTTCAACCCCGCCCGTGATGCCGCCACACTGCATTGCCCGTGGCTGGTCTGCGTCGGCGAGGCCGACCGGGTCGCCAGGCCCGGGCCTGCGATCGCCGCCGCGCGCCGCGCGCCGCTGGGCGAGCTGCGGACCTATCCAGGCGTCGATCACTTCGACATCTACGACGGGCCCGAGCACGAGGCGGTCGTCGCCGACGAGCTCGCCTTCCTACGCAGGCAGCTCCTCGATCGGTCGCGATAGCCGGCGCCGCTCCCACCAGCCCCACGCCGCCATCACCGCGCCGGCGTAGAGCCAGCCGAGCAGGATGTCGAAGAAGTAGTGCTCGCCGGTCGCGATCAGCGTCAGCCCCATCGCCAGCGGATAGAGCGCCAGCAAGGGGCGCAGCGAGGGACGCACGCGGCTCCAGAGGAAGATCGCCACCAGGGCGGTGATCGCGGCGTGCAGCGAGGGCACGGCTGCGACCAGGTTGACGCTGGCCTGGCCCTTGGAGAAGAGCCCGGCCGTACCGCCGCCAAGCACCTCCCAGCCCTCCGCGGTTGTGCGATGGACCTCGCCGAGCAGTCCCATGTCCGACGCCATCCACGGCGGAACGGCGGGGAAGAGGATGTAGGTGGCGAGGCCGGCGAGCGCGAGCGACACGAGCCGCTTGGTGAAGCGCAGGAAGGCGAGCCGGTCGCGGATCCAGAGCACGCCGGCGAGCGCGAAGGGGACGATGAAGTACGAGGTGTAGACGAGCGTGAAGGCGACGTCCCAGGCGTTGATCACGCCGGGATCGTTGAGGTGGGCCTGGAGCCATTCGGTCGGCGTTTCGCCGAAGAAGAGCGCGCGGTCGAAGTCGATCATCGTCTGCGCGTGGACGCCGATCCCGAGCGAGTCGGCCGCGCCGCGGGTGAAGTCGTAGGCGCTGAGCACGAGCAGGATCGGCAGCCAGTCGAACAGCAGCTGCAGGATCTGCCGCGGGTGGCGGCCGAGCGAGGCGCAGGCCAGGGCGCCGCAGGTCCAGGCCACCACCAGCTCGCGCTGGACCGGGATCCCATAGTGGGCACTCCAAGCGCCCAGGCAGACGAAGTAGAGGCCGAGGGCAGCGCGCCGCACCGCGGTCCAGTGCGCAAAGCGGAGCTCGGGCGCCTGTGCGGGGCCGTCGTGTGCGAGCTCCGTCGCGGTCACGGCAGGTCGGGGAAATCGAGGATGTCGAGGCCGACCGGGCCCCGGTCGCGGTAGGGCCCGGCGCCCGCGGTCGTGAACGGGACCGGGGTCTGGCCGAAGTAGGCCTCCCCGAAGACGTCCAGCGAGGCGACCACGCCGCGGAGCTTGAAGCGCCTGAACTCGATCGGCAACGCGTCGGAGGCGAGCAGCGAGGGCCGGTCCATGAGCTGGAAGTGCAGGTGCGGGCCGTCCGAGTTGCCCGAGTTGCCGAGCTCCCCGAGCACCTGCCCGCTGCGCACCCGGTCGCCCGCGTCGACGGCGACGCTGCCCGGGATCAGGTGCGCGTAGCCGGCGTAGACACCGGGAGCGAGCTTGAGGATGACGAAGTTGCCGTCGGCGATCTCGATCCCGACCGGGGTGAAGCTGTCGGGCGGCTGGTTGGCGATCCCGTCGACCGCCTCGACGACCTTCGCGTCACCGACCGCGAGCACCGGGGCGCCGTAGCTCGGGTTGCTGGCGAAGCTCGCCGGGTCACCGAACTGCGGGCGATCCTGCTCGTCGATGCGGTTCCAGTCGATCGCGTAGCGCTGGCCGTTGGTGAGCCGGCCGTTGATCGGCTGGAGCGCGCGGCGGTGCGGACCGACGATCGCCGCCCAGCGGGCGCCGGCGAGCGGCGGGTCGATCGCGATCGGTGGGTCGCTGGTCACTCGGGCCCGCGCCCCGGTGGTGACGTTGGTGGGCGGCAGCGGCAGGCCCGGGGCGACCTCGACCGACGTCGTATGCACGAGCCGCCGCGGCAGCTGGCGCTTGGTCGGGACGGTGAGCCCGATGTAGGCGAGCGCCGTAGTCGCCGGAGGCAGCGTGGTCGAGTTCTCAGCCGGCCGCCCGAGCGGCGACATCGCGGCGAGCAGCTCGTCGCCGGTCAGGGTCCCGAGCAGCCCGCCTCCGCGACGCCGGACCTCGATCGAGGTGATCGTCGCGTCGACCGGGAACGAGTTCAGCAGCCGCAGGTCGTAGTCGATGTGCACCCGGCCGTCGACGCCGCGGAACCAACGCGGGGTCGAGATCACGTCCTGGATCACCGGCGTGAAGGTGTCCGTCTCTGCGCCGCGCCCGGCCGGGCCCGCCGCCTGCACTGGAGAGGCTCCCAGCGCCACGATCGCCGCCGTCGCGATCCCCGTCAGCGTCAGTCGAGCGCCCACGCGGCGAGCCTAATGCACGGGCGCCGTGGGGTTCGGCGAGCCTGCCTCCCGCGGATCGCCTTCAGGCTCGGAGGCTCAAGAAGCGTTCAGCGCCAACCGGATCCGATCACCTGATGGTCCAGGTTGTCCGCCACTCGCCCAAGGCCGTTGGCAGCACCGAGAAGCTCGTCCAACATCACGTCCGCTCTCAGATCCCGGTCGGCCGCCTTTGAATCCACGGAACTGATCAGGTCCAAGAGCTGGCCGCGGATACCGGAGACACGCTCGTAAATCGAAGCCTCAGTCATTCGGTCCCCTCTTTCCCCCTCTTGTGTGACCTTCCGAATGGGTAATCGGCACCATCTTCCCGCGCATTTGATCCGATTTGCACAAGTTGGACGGATTGGCCACGATCCTGCATTTCGCGCGCATCGGCGGGTCAGCGGCGCGTGAACGTGACCACCATCGAGTAGCTCCACTGGGCCGACATCGCCCGGTCCCCGTAGTCGTAGTGGCTGGTGCCCGAGCCGCTGAAGTCGAGCGTGACCGTGTCGCCGCCGAAGGCCGAGCGCGGGACCGACTTCGTGCCGTCCACCTGCGCGCCGGGGTCGTAGGTGGGGTCCTCGTCGGGGTCGGCTGGGTCGAGCCCGGGGCCGACGGCGATCGTCGGGTTGTACTCCCCCTGCAGATCCGGTGGCCGGGGCCCGGTTTCGCTGCAGTTGCGGGGCTCGCCGCTGTTGGCGCCCGGGTCATATGGGCGGTTTGGAAAGGCGAAGGTCCACCCGAGCTTCATCGGATCGGGCTTCGTCGGCTGCCCCGTGGTGAACACGCTCAACAGCTCGGACGAGTCGTAGGCGAGCTCGCAGGTCGCCGTGCCGTTCGGCTGGGCCGCAGGGTCCCCGCTGCAAGTGACTGTCGCGGTCCCGCTTCCATGGTCGCGAAGCGGGATCTTGCTGGCGCTGAAGCTGAGAATCGGCGGGCCATCCCCGCTGTCGTCGATCTCGGCCAGCGAGGCCGGCTTGGCGCCGCTGCCGAGCGTCGCGTCCCAGTGGACGCTGAGGTCGGTTGTGCAGGGGGTGTCGCGCTCCTCGCGGTGCACGGTCCCGGTGTAGCTGCCGGTGACCGAGCTGACGTCGAACTCCGCGTTCGGGTCGCACGTCGCGGACAGGCGCAGCTTTGGCTTGTCGGTCTTCGCCACCAGGTCTCCGCCGCCGGCGCCGGCCGGCGGGGTCGTCGTCGAGTGGACGAGCACGACCTCGCGCACGTCGGTGGTCTTGCGGCAGAACTCGACCTCGTCGCGGCCGGTCCAGTCCTCGCCCTTCCACGTGCCGTCCTTGAGCTTGTAGAAGGCGTAGGTGCGCAGCTTGGGATCGACCTCGGTCGGCCCGGGCTCGAGGAAGGTGACGAGCTTCGCTCGGCCGTCGGAGAGGTCGATGTCCTGGTACTGGCGGCCCATCCCGAGCAGCTCGATCGGCAGCGGGAAGGTCTTCCGATGCCCGGTCAGCGCGTACTCGCGTTTTCGCACGTCGGGCTTGATCGGGAACGCGTCCCAATTGAAGAACGACTCGGTGAGCGCAGGCGCCAGCAAGCGGTTCCAGCCGTCGCGCGCGAACCGCGGCCAGGCCTCGTCGAGCGTCATCGCCGTGTCCAGGGCTTCGAGCGGCGGCTGGGACTGAGCGGCGGTGTGGAAGGCGGGTACGACCGACGCGCCCAACCGCTTGGCCGCCGAGTAGAACAGCACCCAGGCTGGGTAGCCGGCGGTCGGCGGGAAGTTGAAGCGGATGTCGGGGTACTTGAGCATCTCGGGGTAGTGGTGCTCGCTGTGGTCGCCCGAGTAGACGTAGTCCTCCGCCCAGGTGGCGGTGGCGTCGTCGAGGTAGGCGAACTGGCTGCAGGGCGCCAGGCGCGGATACGTCTTCTGCAGGACGTGCATGAACTCGTGGGCGAGCGCCCCGCGCGTCGCGGCGCCCGAGATGATGATGTCGCTGGCGGCCGGCGAGCACGTGGAGCTGAACTGGCTCGTCACCGGATCGGGGATCGGGTCGATGTAGACGTCGACGCGCCCGTCGATCCCCGAGCAGTTGTGCGCCGAGTCGGGAATCGGCGTCGTCCCCATCAGCGCCGTGAGCTTGGGCCAGATGTTCGTCGCCAGCTCGGAGGCAAACCTGTTTGCGACCGCCTCGTCGCCGGGGCGTGCGGAGTTCCACCAGACCACCGCGCCGCCGGCCCCCGTTCCGCCGCCGATCGGCGAGCCGCCGGGCACGTCCACGCCGACCGGGATCCACTGCGGCTGGCGCACCGTGCAGCTGTCGAGGTCGCGCCGGGCGGCCGGGAGCCCCGTCGGCCGCGCCGCGTAGCTGCCCTCGTAGGCGGGCGGGATCAGGAACGGGGTGATCGTGGCCTGCGCCTCCGGCGAGAGGCTCGCGAAGCCCTCGACGGCCTGGTCGACGACCGCGGTCAGCGAGCCGCCCGGGCTCTTGCCGAGGTTGTACTTCTTCGGCAGCCGCTTGTCAGCGAAGCCCGCGAACAGCTTGTAGATCAGCGCTTTTTCGGCGTTGATCTTGTTGGTGAAGAGGTCGGCGTCGATCGCCCCGAACGCCGTCTTCCCGGCCACGACGAGCTTGGCGTGAGCCGCGGCGCAGTTGTTCGTCTCCTTGCTCTCGGTCACCTTGAAGCCGTCGTCGGCGCAAGCGAGCACCCGAAGCTTCTGCAGCAGCGGCGCGGCCGCCGGGACCTTGGCCCGGTCCGCGACCGTCCGCTTCGCGCGCGGCGCGAGCTTCGGTGTCTTCGCCTTGCCCAGCGGGACGTCGGCGCTGCTCCAGCTCTTGTCGCGCGAGAGGTAGAAGGTGACCGTCGACTTGCCCGCCGCGCCGGCGCCGTTGTCGGCGACGCTCGCCCTCAGGGCGACGCGGTTGCCGACGAACACGGTGCCGCCCTTCGCCGAGGCCGAACGGACGACGAGGTCGGCTGAGCGGCCGGCGCCCAGCGCCGGGGTCGAAGCTGCCGCCAGCAACGCCAGCGCCAGCGCCAGTCCCGCGAGCGCCGCCCGCGTCGGAGGAGTCCGCTTGGCGCCATCGAGGCTCCGCCTCGCTCCCATCCCGGTCCTTCCCTGTAGGCCCCGGGATCGTAAACCGGATCGAGCCCAAATCCAAGCCGTTTCAAGCCCAATCTGGCGCTAAACGGAGGGGGAGGGATTCGAACCCTCGATGGACGAGAAACGCCCATAACGGTTTTCGAGGCGAACACAGCGGACGCAAGAATCCCTTGATCAAGCGGCCCGGCCGGCTCCGCAGGCGCTCTGGGATGGCTCCTGGGATGGTCTTCGGTCGCACGGTATCCTCCGGGTTGGTAGGAGTCGGCAGCGTCGGCCTCGACGTCGGGATCGACACCCCGTGCCCGACAGCCGGGCGCCTCAACGACGAGGCCGCCGAATTTGTTCCCCACGATCGGTGGTGGTAGCGTCGGCTCGGCTACCGAGAGGCGCGGATGTTCGAAGGAGGTCGGGTGGGCGCGAGTGATGGGCTGGCCCGTGAGCGTCGACACTCGTTTGCGCGCCTCGCGGCGGCCGTGGCCTGCCTCGCGCTGATGATCTCAGGCTGGGCAGCGTCGCGGGCCCCCGCGGCCTTCCCGGGCCAGAACGGCAAGATCGCCTTCGACACGCTCCGCGACGGCAACGCCGCGGTCTACGTCATGAACGCTGACGGCTCGGCGGCGACGAACCTGACGGGCACCACGAACGACGACTTCGAGCCCGCATGGTCGGCTGATGGCCAGAGGATCGCCTTCACGAGCTTCCGCGACGGCAACAACGAGATCTACGTCATGAACGCGAATGGTTCGGGGCAGACGAACCTGACCAACAACGCGAGCAGTGACGACACGCCCGCATGGTCACCCGACGGCCAGAATCTTGCCTTCACGAGCACCCGTGACGGCGCCACCAATGGCGAGATCTACGTAATGAACGCCGACGGCTCGGCGCAGACCAACCTGACCAACAATGCGGCCTTCGATCGCGAGCCCGCGTGGTCGCCGGACGGCTCGAAGATCGCCTTCGAGAGAGGCAACGAGATCTTCGTCATGAACGCCGACGGATCGGCGCAGACCAACCTGACCAACAACGCGGTCTCCGACGGCGAGCCTGCCTGGTCGCCCGACGGCGAGAAGCTCGCGTTCCGCAGCACCGTCGGCGGCAACCTCGAGATCTTCGTCATGAATGCCGATGGCTCGGCGCAGTCGAACCTGACCAACAACGCGGCCGTCGATCGAGAGCCCGCGTGGTCGCCCAACGGCTCGAAGATCGCGCTCGAGCGCGATCAGGATGTCTTCACCATGAACGCCGACGGCTCGGCACCGACGAACCTGACCACCAGAATTGGATTCGACGGCACCCCCGACTGGCAGCCGCTTCCGGTGGCACCCCCGATCGTCTTCGTCCATGGCTTCCTGGGCTCGAAGATCCTCTGCGGTGGCGCGGAGCTGTGGCCCAACCTGCCGTCCCCGAGGCTGCCCGAGATGGAGCTGGAGCGCGACGGGCAAACGAACGCGGGTTGTGCCTCGGCCGGTCCGGCGCCGGGCCAGCTCGTCGAGACCGCGCCGATCGGTCCGATCAGCTCGGACGTTTACGGGACGACAGTCGCCTTCCTGCGCGATCTCCATCCCGACGACTTCCACCTGTACGCCTGGGATTGGCGCAAGAACCCCGAGCAGGCCGTGGCCGGCCTCGACGCCCTGATCGACCAGGTGCGCCAAGGGCCCGACGGCAAGGTGGTGTTGATGGCGCACTCGGCGGGTGGGCTGGTGGTGCGCTCCTACGTCGAGGACTCGGCCAGGGCGCAGAAGGTCTCGCGCGCGCTCACGATCGGCACGCCGTACTGGGGCTCTCCGAAGTCGCTCTTTCCATTCGTCTACGGGGTCGAGGCGCCTGGACTCTCGGCGCTTGACCTGTTCTTTGACGACGGCGAGCTGCAGGAGTTCGCCCGCCACCTCCAGGGCCTGTTCTTCTTGTGGCCATCGGCCCGCTACGGCCCCTGGCTGTCGATCGAAGGCACGCCGAGCCCGCTCTCGCAGAACCGGCTGCTGGACTTCGTCGAGGAGCGTGACGGCAACCGCTCATTGCTGGCGACCGCGCTCGGCGCCCACGCCGCGCGCCTCGACGAGCTACGCACCAACGGCGTCGACTACCAGACCGTGATCGGCTCGGGGATCCACACGATCGGCTCGGTCGCGATCGAGTCCTCGCTGGTGCTCGGCGCGCTGCCAAGCGCGCTGGGGGGCCCGCGCGAGCTGGTCAACGTCGACTGGGTAAACGGCGACGGTACGGTGCCGCTGAGCTCTGCCCGTGCCGCGACCCCGGCCGTGCGCCAGCACTTCACCTGCGGGATCTCCCACGTGCCGCTCCCTGGCCACTCGTCAGTGACCTCGCGGCTGCGCGGCTTTCTGCTCGAGGGCCTGGAGATCGACACGCTGCCGGTGTCGGGGGTGCTGTGTGAGCCGCAGGGGTTCGCACTCTCGGTCTTTCCTCTCGGACGCGGGGTGTTCACGTCGCGGGCGGCGGGGCGCGAGACGCTCGCGTCCCGGGGCGCTGCGCCCGGCCGCCTCACCTTCGAGCAGGCCGAGCAGCAGGGGTTGGTGGAGATGGTCAACACCAGCGCCCAGATCGAGGCGGCCACCAGCACCACCACCCCGCTCACCCTCTCGCTCCGCTCGCGCGGCGCGGCACTGCGCATCGCCCCGATGCAGAACGGCAACCAGGGCAGGGCGCGTGTCTACGGCCCAGTTGGCGGCGGTGAGCTGACGATCGAGCTCGGCGATGGAGTGACGGTGAGGCGAAACGGAAAGAAGGTCGAGCCGCGCAAGGACGACAGCAAGGCGCCAAAGACCCGAGTGCGCATTCGCCGCGATCATGCCCAGGCCACGCTTACGTTTACGGTTCGCGATGCCTCCCCGGTCACCACGTACGTGAAGTACGGCAAGCGGGTCAAGCGGGTGAAGAAGACGCTGCGCCTACCCGCGGCTCGACTCCGCAAGGGCGCATTCGTTCAAAGCGTTGACGCCTTCGGCAACGTCGAGCGCGCGAGGAAGATTCGATGAGAGCGGACCGGTCGGAAGGCTAAACGGAGGGGGAGGGATTCGAACCCTCGATGGACGAGAAAACGCCCATAACGGTTTTCGAGACCGCTGCGGATTCCGGAAAGTCGCTGCTAATCAACGGCTAGCTGACGTGTGCGCGCCCGTATGCGCGCCAGCCAGCAATCGCGCTCCTCCTCCTCGCGCGAAGCGGGAGCGGGCGCGACGTTCGTTGTGTTTAACAACTTCCGCGGCGAGGCCGAGGGAAAGCGCCTGTAACGCTCGGGCCGGGTCTGAGACCATCCGACGACCGACCTGAGAGGGGCGAGAGCATGAGTAACGGAAGCTATGACGCGATCGTCGTGGGGGCGCGCTGCGCGGGATCGCCGACGGCGATGCTCCTTGCCCGCAGCGGCCATCGGGTGCTGATGGTCGACAAGGCGACCTTTCCAAGCGACACGATGTCGACGCACCACGTCCATCCACCGGGCCTGGCTGCACTCGAGCGCTGGGGTCTGCTGGAGCGACTCAAGGAGACCGGATGCCCACCGGTGACGACCTACTCGTTTGACTTCGGACCGCTGACGATCTCCGGTTCGCCGCAGCCGATCGACGGGATCGCGCACGGATACTGCTCGCGACGCACGGTGCTCGACAAGTTGCTGGTCGACGCCGCGGTCGAGGCCGGCGTCGAGCTCCACGAGGGTTTTACGGTGGAGGAGATCCTCGCCGACGATGGAGTCGTGACCGGCATTCGCGGGCACGCAAAGGGAGGCGAGAGCGTCACCGAGCGCGCCGGAGTAGTGATTGGCGCCGACGGCAAACACTCGCTCGTCGCAAAGGCGGTTCAGCCCGAGCAGTACAACGAGCGGCGCTCGCAGCTGGCGATGTACTACGCCTACTGGAGCGATCTGCCGAGCGTAGGGTTCGAGACCACGATTCGCGCCCAGGACCGCCGCGGCTGGGCAGCGATCCCCACCCACGACGATCTGACCGTGCTCCCCTTCGGCTGGCCGGTGGAGGAGTTCAAAGAGAACCGCGGCGACATCGAGGGCAATTTCCTTGCTGCCATGGATCTGGCTCCCGAGTTCGCCGAGCGCGTGCGCGGTGCCACCCGGGAGTCGAAGTTCGTCGGCTCGGCGGAACTCCCCGGATACTTCCGCAAGCCCTACGGGCCGGGCTGGGCCCTACTCGGCGATGCCGGATACCACAAGAACCCGATCACGGCGATGGGCATCAACGATGCCTTTCGCGATGCCGAGCTCGTGGCCACCGCCGTGGACGATGCGCTCTCGGGGGGCCGCGCGTACGACGAGGGCATGAGCGAGTACCAGCGAGTTCGCGACAACGAGGCGATGCCGGTTTACGAGTTCACCGACGACTTCGCGCAGCTACAGCCGCCACCCCCCGAGATGCAGCAGCTGCTTGGCGCGATGGAGGGGAAGCAGGAGGCGATGGACGGGTTCGTCAGCGTCCAGGCGGCGACGCTTCCCGCACCTGAGTTCTTCGCTCCGGAAAACATCGGGCGGATCATGGCGCACGCCTGAGCAGACCGGATCAGGCCGCCTCTTATGGAGACGGTTCAGCCCAGCGACACGACGGGAATCGCCACCAGATCCGCCGACTCCGGCCTCAACTCGCCGTCGTCGCCGGGGTCGGTGTTGTTGCATGCCAGCCTGAGCGTCGTCGCGGTCGCGGTCGTGAACGTGGCAGTCAACGGCACGAAATCGCCGCCGATCCCGCTCCGTTCGCCTTACGGGCTCACTGCGCGAGTCGGCGCTCCCCCGCAACCAACTACGCTGACTGATGAGACCTGGGCGCAGACCTAGAGGCGTGCCGAGCGCGCTGCTACCCGATCTGGCTGCGCAGCTTCTCCAGCCCGAGACGGATCCGACCCTTGACGGTGCCTGGAGGCAGATTCAGTCGGTGGGCGATCTCCGCGTGGCTCAGCTCACCGAAGAACGCGAGGCCGATGACTTTTGCCTGGGCAGGCGGGAGCTGCGCCAGCATGGAATGAAGCGCATCGTCATCGCTCCTTCCCATCACTTGACTCTCGACTGACTTGGCCCTTGGGTCGGCCGCCTCGACCGCTTCCTCGCAGAGGCGAGGACGGGTAACTGCGGTGTCGTACCGCAGGCGATCTATCGCGGCGTTGCGGACGATTGCCATCGACCAGGCCCGAAACGAGCCGCTACCGGCGCGGAACCGGGCACGGCCACGCCAGATCGCGAGGAAGCCTTCCTGCACGGCTTCTTCGGCCCGAGAGGAATCGCCGCAGATCGAGACGGCTACGCGGTAGGCACGCGCGGCGTGGCGGTCGTAGAGACAACCGAACGCTTCTGCGTCCTGGTTCTCCTGGGCCTGACGCATAACGTCCTCGTCGCTCGCGCGCCGGCCCGCTGGTTCTCTCGGCGCTGTTTCCACGGACGCTCCCTCCACCTCCCCGAGAGCCGACTGAAGATCGATCTGCGTCCGTGCAAAAACTCTTAGGTGTTTGAATATTTCCGGGGAATTCAAGGCCGAGGTGCTCGATCCGCAATGGATCCAACTCTTCGGATTTGCCTTCCGGATGGTGGTGTACCCGCCCAACACCCCGCGAAGCGCCACTTCTTGAGCGGGAGACGCGCGTGGAGTGAAGCCAATTGCCCGCATCGTTCAGCGGGGTGAATGGCGTCACTTTCACGATCGATGATCAGACCGTTCCACAGCACGAGATAGATGGCGCCGCCGCCAACTAGATATGTCCGGGCGCGATCAGCCGTCGCAGCCAGCGCAAGACCCGCGAGGCGAATCCGATGTGGACGAGGTTGTGGAGAACGCGCGCCAGCGGAGTGCGCCGCGCCTCGGCGGGTAACCCGGCCTGGTGAGGATGACCTTCGAAACGGGATTCGACCGTGCGGTGAGAGCGACGTCCGAGGCCGCGGGAGCCGCGGTTGCCGCCGCCCTCGCCCAGGTCGCGAAGGCGAGGGGCGGAAAGGCGGTTCATCCCCTCGGCGCCAGCTATGGCGCTCGATTTCTCGTCGACGGAGCGCCCGAGGCGCCAGACGAGTGCGAGCTTTTGTGCGAGCGGGCCGAGTGGCCGGCGATCGTCCGGTTCTCTCGGTCGATCGGACTTCCAAGGCCGCTGCCTGATCTGCTCGGCATGTCGATCCGCGTTCTCGGCGCCCACGGCGAGGACAGGCATCAGGACTTCCTCTTCGTCACATCCGTCGACCTGCCACTGCTCCATCACGTGTTCGTGCCCGCCGCCGACGTCCAGCAGCGACTCTATAGCTCTTCGCTGCCGTACCGGTCCGGAGGCCGGACGTTCTTGGTCGGCGCTCGGCCGGATTCACGTTCTCCCCGGCCGGTCGGAGGAGATGAGTTCGATCGCCTCGCGAAGGCCGCCGACTCGGGCCACCTGAGGTTCGAGTTCGTCCTCGCCCCACTGTTCGCTCGTTTCGAGCGGATCGGCGAGCTGCGGATCGGATCGAAGCTGCCCGACGAGATCGACGCGCTCCGCTTCAACCCCTTCAATACCGGCGATAACCTGGAGCCGATCGGGATGCTCAATCGCTGGCGCCGCGGCGCCTATCCGGCCTCGCAACGCGCCTGGGGGTCAACCGGCCGGCGCTCCCTGGCGCAGGCCCGGGCCGAGGCCGAGATGCGGGCGCTTGCGGCCGCCGGCGAAACTTCGGACATGGGGCAGCCGGGCCGCGAGTCGACGGGCGCGGCGCGGTGATGGCTGGGCGGGGCGCCGAAATCGAGCGGGCGTCGGTGTTGCTGACGGGGGCGTCGGGGTTCGTCGGCGGCGCAATTCTGCCCGCCCTGAGCAAGATCGGATCGCTGCGATGCCTGGTGCGCGATGCGACGCGCCTCGAAGAGGGCGTCCGCTCGCTCGCCGTCGAGGCGGACCTCTCCGACGCCGACTCGTTGGTCCCAGCCCTCGAGGGAATGGACGAGGTCTATTACCTCGTCCACTCGATGGAGCCTGGGGGCGACGAGAGCTTTTCCGAGCGCGACCGGGTCGCGGCCGAGAACTACGCGCGCATGGCGATCAAGGCCGGGGTGGAGCGCACGATCTACCTCGGCGGAGTCGGCTCCGACGACGACGAGAGCGAGCACCTCGCTTCGCGGCGGGAGGTTGAGGGGATACTGACGGACGCGAGCCCGGACTTCGTCGCCCTGCGCGCCTCGATGATCGTCGGCGCGGAGAGCGCGTCGTTCGGTACCCTCGTACGCATCGTCAGCCGCATGCCGCTGTTAGCGCTGCCGAGCTGGCGGAGCCGCAGCACACAGCCGATCGCCATCGACGACGTCGTCGCCTGTCTGATCAGAGCCCGCGACGTCGAGCCGGGCATCTATGAGATCGCCGGGCCCGACAAGCTCACGTTCGAGGAGATGACCGAGGTGATTGCGGAACTCCTCGGCGACAAGCACCTATCGGTCCCGTTGCCGTTCAGCAACTCTCGACTGGAGGCAGCCGCCGCGTCGGTGGTGACCGGCGAGGATCGCGACCTGCTGGAGCCACTGATGGCCGGCCTCGACGGAGATTTAATCGTCGACCACAACCATACGCGCGAGGTGTTTGGCGTCGATCCGACACCGTTCGTCGAGGCTGCGGGCGACGCGATTGCCGCGATGCGGGACGCCGCCGCGGCGCGGCACGAGCGCGTAACGCCCTAAGCGTCGCCGTCTGACGTCCTCAGATCCGTCCTTTCAACGATCCAGTACAGGGCGCCGGTTCTCGCGTGAAGACTCGGGGCTGGTCTTCGGTCGATCTGCAGATTGGGCGTTCAGCCCGAGCACCGTGAACGTCCGGGCGGCGGCGGCTTGGACCGAGGCGGAGCTCGAGTCGATCGGCCTGCACGAGTGCCGACACACGTGCGCGAGCTACTTCATCGCCGCCGGGATCAACGCGAAGACGCTCTCTGCGTTTCTCGGCCATGCGAGCATCACGACAACGCTTGACAGATACGGCCACTTGTTCCCGGGGTCGGAGGCAGAGGCAGCAGGCCTGGTGGACGCGTACCTCGCCCGGGCCTCGACCGACTCGCGGTTAAGTCAGATCGGCTCGTACTAGCCCGGCGGCTCGGTTGTCCCTTCGTTCAGCCGCTGCAGGTACTCGTCGTAGACGTAGAGCTTGCCCCGCTGCCGGCCGGTCACCTCTCGGACGATGCCAGCGTCCTCGAGCCGCCGGACCGCCGCGTATACGGGAGGATCGCTGAGCCCGAGCTGGGCCGCAGCCGTGGTCGGTCTGAAGACGACGACGCGTGATGCAAGATCGTGTACCCGAAGGGCGGTGGCGGCGCCACGCCCAAAGCCGTGGACCAGCTCCCGGTCGCGCTGGATCATCTCGACGAGGCTCTTGGTTGTGGCGGTGGTTGCTTCGGCTACCTCGTAGACGCCCTCGAGGAAGAATCGAAGCCACTCCTCCCAGGCTCCGTCGGTGCGGATCCTCTGAAGATGGTCGTAGTAGGACTCCCGGTTTTGCTTCAGGTAGAGACTCAGATAGAGCAGAGGCCTCTGAAGCACACCGTCGGCAACCAGCAGCAGGGTCACGAGCAGTCGCCCGAGCCGACCGTTGCCGTCCAGGAACGGGTGGACGGTTTCAAACTGCGCGTGCGCCAACGCAGCCTTGACCAGCACCGGGGTCTGCTCGGCCCCCTCGACCTGGTCGTGGAGGAACTTCTCCAGCTGGGCCATCGCCGGCTCGACTTCCTGCCAGGGCGGCGGTACGTAGCGAGCACTGCTCGGCCGCGCTCCACCCAGCCAGTTCTGCTCGCGGCGGAACTCGCCCGGTGCCGTCTCTGCGCCCCGACCGGACGACAGAAGCCGGAGGTGCATCTCGCGGAACAGGCGATTGCAAATCGGCAGCTCCTCGGAATCGATCTGATCGAGACCGTGGTTGACCGCGATCAAGTAGTTGGCGGTTTCGCGCGCGTCGGTGATTGGCACCCCCGGTGCTTCGTCGGCCTCGAACAGCAATAGGTCGGAAAGCGACGAGACCGTGCCCTCGATCTGCGAGGAGAGCACCGCCTCCTTGCGCACGTAGGTGTAGATGAACTGGTCGGGGTCGGGCAAGAGCAGCGTGATGCCGTCGAGGCGGCCGAGCGCTTGGTTGGCTCTCTCCAGGAGCCGCTGAAGGTCCGCGTCCATTGCGAGCGGCGGCTCCGGCGGCAGCGGCGCCGGGTAGAAGGCGGAGTAGCCGTCGGGGCCGGACTCGACGACCTTGAACTTTCCAGATCTGTTTTTTGCGGGCTGCTGCGACATAGGAAGCAATACGCATCGAACGCTTAGCTGGCTCCCAGCTTACTAAGCGATTCGGCGTTATCCCTTATTAGCGTAAGACGGTGCTAACGCAACGCTTGCTTAGCCCGATCGCCGGGCGAAACTACGAGTGCGCGCCCACTGCGCGCCAGTCGTGCGCCCGTTCGTGCGGTTTCCAGCGGCCTCCTGCGGAACCGCCTCCCCCTCATTGCCCTTCCCCATCAACGGGGAAAGCGCCTGCTACTGGCCGCTTTCTCGCTCTCTAGCGGAGGGGGAGGGATTCGAACCCTCGATGGACGAGAAACGCCCATAACGGTTTTCGAGACCGCCGCATTCAACCGCTCTGCCACCCCTCCAGGTGACGGGCGTCAAGGCTAGCGAGGGAAACGGTGCCGGGTCAGGCGCGGACGCCGGGGCCGGTGGTGGCGTAGGTGAGGATCTCGACCACCTGCTCGGGGGTCTCGGCGACCGCCATCGCAGCGCGGTCGACTTCCTTCAGCGCGTGGGTGAGCTCGGGATCATGGAGGGTGATCAGCGGCTTGCCGAGCGCGGCGGCGTAGCCGGCCTCGAAGGCGGCGTTCCACTGCCGGTACTTGTCGCCGAAGCGGACCACGACGAGGTCGGCGCGACGAAGCAGGGTCTGGGTGCGAACGGCGTTGACGCCGGCGCCCTTGTGGTCCTTCCAGAAGCCCTCGTCCTCGGCGCCGAGGATCTCGACCCCGACATCGTCGGAGGCGCCATGGTCGGTGACCGGCGACAGCAGCTCGACCGGCAGCCCCGTCCCGCGCACGCCCTCGGCGATCCGTTCGCGCCAGTCGGAGTGGATTTCGCCCGAGAGGTAGACATGCCAGACGCCGGCGGCGTTTCCGTTCTCAGCCATCGGATTCGATCTTAGCCAGGCTCAGTCGCGCTCGATCCGGCGCAGGCCGCGGCCCTCGCCCCAGTGCTCGATCACCATCTTGCTGCGGGCTTCGTTGAGGCCGATCAGCACCAGCTCGGAGATCTCGGCGCGAAAGAGGTGAAAGCCCCCGGGCGGCTCGGGCTCGTCGTCGCCGGCGCGCGCTGCCAGGTAGGCCTCGAACTCCGGCCCCACGGCGATCTCATCGGCGCGCCCGGAGAGCTTCGCGTCGCCCTCCCACTCCGGCGGGTCCGCGGAGGCGCTGTGGAGGGCGAAGCGCGGATCGCGGATCAGGTCGGCGGCCTTGCGCGCGTCCAGCATCGAGCCGAACCAGAGGTCGCCGGTTACGAAATTGGCCTCGATGCCGCTGATCCGTGGCGAGCCGTCGGCCCGCAGGGTGGCGATCGTCTTGTGCGTGCCGGCGTCGAAGCGAGCGCGGGCGCGCTCGGCGAACTCGGGCTGCTCGGCGGCGATCTCGCTCCAGCGCGCCATCGCGCCAGCCTAGATCACGCGATCAGCCGTTGACGATCCGGTCGCGCCCGGCGTCCTTGGCCTGATAGAGCGCCTTGTCGGCGCGGCCAAAGAGCCGCTCGGAGGACTCCTCGCCGTCCCAGCGCACCAGCCCGGCCGAGGCCGTTTGGTCGGACGGCGTCGCACCGCGAAGGCGCTCGACCAGGACCGAGGCGTCGGTGAGGTCGCAGCCCGGCAGGGCGAGCGCGAACTCCTCGCCGCCGTAGCG
Source organism: uncultured Solirubrobacterales bacterium (assembly GCA_963767475.1). Lineage (GTDB taxonomy): Bacteria > Actinomycetota > Thermoleophilia > Solirubrobacterales > 70-9 > WHSW01. The sequence goes on along the minus strand of CAVYEI010000002.1, from coordinate 1,582,233 downwards.
GGCGAGCACGTCGGTGGCGCGCAGCTCCGCCCCCCAGGCGGCCGCGAGCTGCTTCAGCAGCCGGTCGCCGGCCTGATGGCCGTGGACGTCGTTGTAGTCCTTGAACCGGTCGAGGTCGACGATGCAGATGCAGAGCGGGGTCGAGTCGCGCTTCGCCCGCGCGAGCTCGCGCTCGAGCGCCTCGTCCCAGGCGCGGCGGTTGGCGAGCCCGGTGAGCTCGTCGGTGCGCGCGACCTCGGCCAGGGTCTCCATCAGCTCGGCGCGGTGGCGGGCGATCGCCGCCGACTCGGTGGCCATCCGCCGCACCCGGCCGACGAGCGAATCGATCAGGAAGGCGGCGAGCACGATCGTCCCGATCGTCGTCACCCAGCGCGCCAGCCCCGCGTTCGCATGCTCGATTACGAGCAAGAGCGCATATGCGACCGCGATCCCGGCCAGGTAGAGCGCGGCCGTCCGCCGGCTGAAGAAGAAGACCACGTAGAGGCCGATCCAGACGTAGAACAGGGTGTAGAAGCCGCTCGGGTCGTGGCTGTAGTACGCCGCCCGGGTGACCGCGAGCACGCCGAGTCCGACCATCGCGTAGAGCGGCCACACCGGCCAGCGACGAGCGGCGATGAGGCAGATTCCGGCGCCGAGGAAGGCGAGCGCCTCGTTGCTCCAAAGTGCCTCGTCGTCGAACGACTCCGGGTGCGGGACGAGCAACGAGAGCGCGCCGATCGTCGCGCCGACGCCGAAGAGGACAGCGAGCATCACCCACATGAATCGCGGGCTCTCGGTCGAGCCTTCGGAGCCCGTATCCATGAGAGGGTCCATTCCCTCCCCCATACGCACCATCTTCCGACCCTACCTCCGCTCCGCGTCGTTGGAAAGGGGCAACCGCTTCGACATACAATCGCCGCTCTATCGGGCCAAACGAGGAGGAACGTGAGCGTCAGCGAGCACACCGAGTTCCGTCTGCCGGAGTCGGCGATCCCGACCCATTGGGTCAATCTGCTGCCCGACCTGCCGGGCGAGGGATTGCCGCCCCTGCACCCCGGGACCAAACAGCCGCTGGCGCCCGAGGACCTCGCACCGCTGTTCCCGATGGCCCTGATCGAGCAGGAGGTCTCAGCCGAACCCGAGATTGAGATTCCCGACGAGGTCCGCGACACCTACAAGCTCTGGCGCCCGACCCCGCTGCTGCGCGCGCGCCGGCTGGAGAAGGTGCTCGACACCCCTGCCCACATCTATTACAAGTACGAGGGCGTCTCGCCCGCGGGCTCGCACAAGACCAACACCTCGGTCGCGCAGGCCTACTACAACCGCGAAGCCGGAATTCGAAAGCTTTCGACCGAGACCGGGGCGGGACAGTGGGGCTCGGCGCTGGCGCTCGCCTGTCAGATGTTCGGGCTCGAGGCCGAGGTGTTCATGGTCGGCGTCTCCTACGACCAAAAGCCCTTCCGGCGCTCGATGATCGAGACCTGGGGGGCGACGGTGCACCGCAGTCCCTCGCAGCTGACCGACGCAGGCCGCTCGCAGGCCGAGCACTCCTCGGGCAGCCTCGGGATCGCGATCTCCGAGGCGGTCGAGGTCGCGGCCAAGTCCGAGGACACCAACTACTCGCTCGGCTCGGTGCTCAACCACGTCTGCCTGCACCAGACCGTGATCGGCCAGGAGGCGATCGCCCAGCTCGAGCTCGCCGGCGAGTACCCGGACGTGGTCGTCGGCTGCGTCGGCGGTGGTTCCAACTTCGCCGGGGTCTCGTTCCCGTTCATCCGCGAGAACCTGCGCAACGGGCGCACGACGCGCTTCGTCGCCGCCGAGCCGGCCGCCTGCCCGACGCTCACCCGAGGCGTCTACCGCTACGACTTCGGCGACACCGTCGGCCTCACGCCGCTGATGCCGATGTACACGCTCGGCCACGACTTCGTGCCGCCGCCGGTGCACGCCGGCGGGCTGCGCTACCACGGCGACTCGCCGATGGTCTGCGCCCTGGTCAAGGAGGGAGTGATCGAGCCGGTCGCCGTCCATCAGACGAGCGCCTTCGAGGCCGCGGTGCAGTTCGCGCGCTGCGAGGGAATCATCCCCGCGCCCGAGCCCTCACACGCCCTGCGCGCGGCCTTCGACGAGGCCGAGGCCGCCAAACAGGCGGGTGAGGAGCGGGTGATCCTGATCAACCTCTGCGGCCACGGCCATTTCGACATGTCGGCCTACGACGCCTTCCTCAACGGCGAGCTCACCGACCTCGAGTTCAGCGAGGACGACATGGAAGCGGCGCTCGCCCAGCTCCCCGAGGCCCCAGTCCCGGCCTGACGCCGGGCGCCGCCGCGCCGGTATCGTCAGGCCGCCCCGGACAGGTGACCGAGTGGCTTAAGGTGCGCGACTGGAAATCGCGTGGGCGGTGCAAGCTGCCTCGTGGGTTCGAATCCCACCCTGTCCGTTGCCCCCCAGATCACCGAAGGAGCGCCAGCCATGTCACTCGCCCGCGTCCAGAACTTCTCGATCTCACTCGACGGCTTCGGCACCGGTGAGGGTGTGAGCCACGACGCATACTTCGGTCACGCCGGGGACAGGCTGCATGAATGGATGTTCGCCACGCAGTCGTGGGAGCCCGGTGGTAGCCGCGGTGTCGACGACTCGTTCGTCCAGCAGTTCGATCCGGGGATCGGCGCCGAGATCATGGGTGCCGGGAAGTTCGGCCCGCCCGGGTGGCACGAGGAGGACCCGGAGTGGAAGGGCGCCTGGGGCGCCAACCCGCCGTTCCACACACCGACCTTCATCCTCACCCATCACACGCGCCCGTCGATCGAGATGGAGGGCGGCACGACGTTTCACTTCATCGACGCGTCGCCGGCCGAGGCGCTGGAGACGGCCCGCGAGGCTGCGGACGGCGGGGACGTACGCCTCGGCGGGGGGCCGACCATGATCCGCGACTTCCTTGCCGCGGGGCTCGTCGATCACATGCACATCGTGGTGGTCCCGATCCTGCTCGGCCGAGGCGTACGCCTCTGGGATGGGCTGGAGGGCCTGGAGAAGGACTACCAGGTGGAGGCCACCTCCTCGCCCAGCGGAGTCACGCATCTGACGTTCACCCGTGCGGGTGGCTGAACCTAGGAGAGCAGGGCGTCCATTTGGCCGACGGCCTCTTTCAAGCCCTCGACCGTGCCGAGGCTCACCCATTTCTCCATCTCCTCGCGGGATTCGAATCGCGAACGCACCTCCATCCGCGTGCCACCGTCGCGCTCGGTGAGCCGGACCCTGACCGTGTTCACCGGCATCTCCGCGATCGGAGTCCCGTCCGCCTCGGCGAAGGCGTCGGTGAACTCCAGCGAGGCCGGTGGGTCGACGGCCGTGAGCCGCCACACGCCCCACGTATCGCCCTCCGGGCCGGTCATGAAGAACGTCACCTCGCCGCCCGGGATGAGGTCGTGCTTCTCGACGGTCGCCGGATGGGTCGGCGGACCCAGCCAGCCCTCGAGCCGGCGCGGGTCCGACCAAAGCTCCCACACCCGCTCGAGCGGAGCGTCGAAGTCGGCGATCAGCGTGACCGTCAGCTTGTCGTAGTCGGTAACGACGCTGGTGATGCTCAACCGGTTCCTCCCCGGGCGAGCAGGTCAGACATCCGGTCGACCCGTCCGCGCCAGGTCGCCTCGAGCTCGTCGAGGGCGCGTCGCGCGCGAGCGACCGCGCCCGCATCGCTGCGCACGAGCTGCTCGCGCCCGCGGCGCTCCTTGGTCACCAGGCCGGCCCGCTCCAGGACCGCGACGTGCTTCTGCACCGCCGCGAAGCTCATCGGGTAAGCCTGCGCGAGTCGCGAAACCGAGGGCTCACCGGCGGCGCAGCGGCGAACGATGTCGCGACGGGTCGGGTCGGCGAGCGCGTGGAACAGCTCGTCGACCGTCTCCTCCCTCGGCACATCTACAACCATATGGTTGTAGGTTATCCGAACCAGACCACAACAAAGGAGACGCCGTGTCCGCAACCGTTCTCTTCATGTCGATGTCCCTCGACGGATTCATCGCCGGGCCCAACGAGGGACCGGACAACGGGCTCGGCGACGGCGGGCACCGCCTGCACCAGTGGGCGGCCGATCCCGACCCCGACCGCAAGGTGGCCTCGGGCCAGTCGGGGGGCGTCAACGGCCAGGTGTACGCCGATGCGATCGCGACCGGAGCGGTCGTCGCCGGCCGGGGAACCTTCGAGCCGGCGGGCGGCTGGGGCGGCGACCACCACGACGGCGTGCCGATCTGGGTCCTCAGCCGCCAGGAGCCCGGCATCGACGTCAGCGAGTGGCCGCTGGTCACCTACGCCGACGACGTCACGAGCGCGATCACCCGAGCCCGGGAGGCCGCGGGCGACAGGAACGTAATGGTCCAGGGCGCCGCAACCGCGCAGCTCGCGCTCGCCGCCGGCGTCCTCGACGAGCTCGAGATCCATCTGATCCCGGTGCTCTTCGGCCAAGGGCGCCGTTTGTTCGAGGGCCTCGCTGCCGAGCAGATCGAGCTCGAGCGCACCCGGATCCTCGAGGGCGAGGGCGGCGTCACCCACATGCACTACCGCGTCCAGCGCTGAACGCCTTCGAGCGCCCGCGGCGCTAGCTGCGACGGGAGGTGAAGAACTCGCGCAGTAAGACCGACGCCTCGTCGGCGAGTACCCCGGGGACCACCTCCGGCCGGTGGTTGAGCCGCGGCTCGGCGAGGATGTCGAAGACGCTGCCCGCGGCCCCGGCCTTCGGGTCGGTGGCGGCGAAGACGACGCGCGGCACGCGGGCGAGGACGATCGCCCCGGCGCACATCGCGCACGGCTCGAGCGTCACGTAGAGGGTCGAGTCGGGCACCCGCCAGCCGCCCAGGTGCTCGGCCGCCGCGCGCAGCGCCAGCACCTCCGCGTGCGCGGTCGGGTCGCGACGCAGCTCGCGCTCGTTGGCGGCCGCGGCGATCACCTCGCCGCCGCGGGCGACGACCGCCCCGATCGGCACGTCGCCGTGGCCGCCGGCGCGCTCGGCCTCCGCCAGCGCCAGGCGCATCAGCTGCTCGTCGTCGACGCCGTGCGGTTCGGTCATCGGCGAAGTATCCGCAACGGGGGAACTTCCGCAATCCTGCGGTGTTTCGGGAAGGGCCAGGAAATCTCGGCCGGCCCTCCGCTGCGGATGAACTCACATGGACTCAGATCGGTGCTCGCAGGCGCCAGCGCGATGCTGGCGTTCGCGGTCGTGCCCGCGCAGGCGGCCGCCGAATCGCCGCAACCGGCCTACGTCCCGGGCGAGGTCGTGGTCGAGCTCGCCGGCGGCGGGACGAGCGTCGCCGAGCTGCCCGAGGGGACGTCGGTCGCCGCGGGGATCGCCGCGCTCGAGCGCGACCCGGGTGTTCGCACGGCGAATCCGAACTGGCTCGCGCGGGCGGCGCTGACGCCATTCGACCAGGGCACGGCCGGCACGCCCGGAGGCTGGGAGAACGACCAGTGGAGCCTGCGCGGGCGACCTGGCGGGATCCGAGTCGGGGGCGCCTGGGATCGGCTGTTCGCGGTCAACGCGCCGGGCGGCTTCGGCGTCACCGTGGCGGTGGTCGACACCGGGATCGCCTACGAGGCCGCGCCCGGCTTCGCCGTCAGTCCCGACTTCCTCGGAACCCAGTTCGTGCCCGGGATCGACCTCGTCGACGACGACACCCAACCGCTGGACGAGAACGGACACGGAACCCACGTCGCGGGGACGATCGGCGAGCAGGTGACGATCGGCCAGCCCGCGTCGACCCCCGACTACCTGACAGGGATCGCCTACGGCGCCTCGCTGATGCCCGTCCGGGTCCTCGACGGCGACGGCATCGGCAGCACCGACGACGTCGCCGCGGGGATCCTCTGGGCAGCTCGAAGCGGCGCCGACGTGATCAACCTCTCGCTCAACTTCGATCCCAGCGTGACCAGCTGCCGGCAGGTGCCCACCGTCTGCGCCTCGATCCGCAAGGCGCGCAAGCTCGGGGCGCTCGTCGTCGCGTCCTCGGGCAACGCGCTCACCGGCGCGGGGAGCAAGCGCTCGCTGTTCCCGGCCGCGGCTCCACACGCCTTCTCGGTCGCCGCGACGACCGAACACGGCTGCCTGGCGGGCTACTCCCACTACGGCAAGCGCACCGACCTGGTCGCCCCCGGCGGCGGCGCGCCCCGCCCGGCGGCGGCGCGACCCGCGTGCGCCAACGACACGATCCCGGTGCTCCAGCTCACCTACGCCTGCTTTCCGAACGACTGCACCGGCGCCCACCAGCGGTTCGACATCCGCCCCGACGTCGGCACCTCGATGTCGGCAGCGCACGCGAGCGGGGTGGCGGCGCTGGTGATCGCCAGCGGCGTCGCCGGGCCCGACCCGGATCCCGACCGCGTCGCGCTCAGGCTCCAGTGCACGGCGCGGCCTTCGGCCCCCGAGCGCTTCTACGGCGCCGGCCTGCTCGACGCCGAGCGCGCGGTCGATCCGGCCCGCCACTGCGACGCCTGACGGCGTCGGGCGCGGCTAGTAGCGGATGCTGCCCTCGATCGCGAGCGTGCCCTTGCAGCGCCGCAGCGTGCAGAGCGTCTCGCCCCGGAGCTCGCCGAGCTTTCCGGGCTGGACCTTCTTGAACTCCTTCGATTTTGCGCAGCCCTTGATCTTCTAGATGCCCCCGTACTCGACCCGCTGAAAGTCGTCGGTGGTCTCGAGCACGTTGCGCTCGAAGCGGAAGGTCCCAAAGCTGCATGTGATTCGTGCCATCGCTCAGGTGGTACGGGCGATGTAGACGCTGCAGGGCGCGTGGTGGGAGATCTTGTTCGGCACGCTGCCGAGCAGGAAGCGCCTGGCGCCCGTCATGCCCTTGTTGCCGACCACGATCACACTCGCCTTGACCTCCTCGGCAACGGTGAGGATGGCGTCGGCGGGATCGCCCTCGCGAGGGTGGGTGTTGACCTCCACCCCAGCCTCCTTGGCGAGTCCGGCGGCGGCCTCGAGGATCACGTTGACGTCCTCTTTGGGACCGACGACATGGGCGACGTCGCCCGGAATATCACCGGCCTCCTCGCGCAGGCGCGCGGCGGGCACCGGCTCGTAGGCGCTGACGACGTCCAGCTTCGCCCCGGTCGCCCGGGCGAGCTCGGTCGCCTGGCGAACGGCTTCCGCCGCGGTCTCTGAGCCGTCTGTACCGACGACGATCCGCTCGAACAAAGCTGGCCCTCCTTCGTGCCCGGTTGCGCGCCCATACTATCCCGCCTGACCGCTATGCCCGCCAGTTGGCGCTACATGCTGATCGTGCTCGTCGCCTGCCTGATCGCCTCGATGGTGATCGCAATCGTCAGGCTGACCTGAGCGGGCTTGACGTAACGCAGTGGAAGTGGGAGGTTCCTTGGCGGAGGGGATGATTCAGCGACCGAGCGCCATAGGCATCGGCCTGGGCACGATCTCGATCGTGCTCGCCTTTGCGGCCGCGAGCGCCGGGGCCAGCTCGACCAGCTTCGAGCGTGCCTGGGGCACGGACGTCGTCACTGGGGGCGGCACCGGCTTCGAGATCTGCCTGGTCGCGTCCGACTGCAAGGCGGGCGGTTTCACCGGCGTGCTCGGTGGCGACTTGCGCGACCCGGAGTCGATCGCCGTCAGCGCCGCCGGCAACGTCTACGTCGGCGACTCGAACGAGCGGATCTCGGTCTTCGACCCGGCCGGCAACTTCATCCGCGCCTGGGGCAAGGACGTCGTCGCCGGTGGCGGCACCGGCCCCGAGATCTGCACCGTCGCGCCCGATTGCCAAAACGGCGGCTCCGGCGGGCAGGGCGGTGAATTCCGCGCGCACCCGGCGCTCGCGATCGCCGGGGGGTTCGTCTACGTCGCCAACATCGGCAACCAGCGGATCGACAAGTTCGACCTCGACGGCAACTTCATCAGCGCCTGGGGCAAGGACGTGATCATCGGCCCGCCGACGGGGTTCGAGGTCTGCACGGTGGCGGCGAACTGCCAGCAGGGCGACGACGGCGGCGGCAACGGCGAGCTCGACCTCCCCAACGGTGTCGCCGCTACCCCGAGCGCCGTCTACGTGGCCGACACCGACAACCACCGGATCAGCAAGTACACCACCGAGGGTGCCTTCGTCTTCGCCAGAGGCCTGGACGTGAACACTGCCCCCGGTGCCGGGACCGAGCTCTGCATCACGACGTGCCAACCGGGCGACCCAGGGGGCGCCGGGGGCGAGTTCAACTTCCCGCTGGGCGTCGCCGCCGGCCCGGGCGACACGGTCTACGTCGCCGATACGAGCAACCAGCGGATCCAGCAGTTGGACGCGCTCGGCAGCTTCACCCGCGCATGGGGCAGGGACGTGGTCACCGGCGCACCAACCGGGTTCGAGGTCTGCACAACGGTGGGCAGTTGCAAGACCGGCGTCGTCGGCGGCCTCGGCGGCGAGCTCTCGACCCCGGCCTCTGTCAGCGCCGACAGCGCCGGCGACGTCTACGCGGGCGACCTCAACAACGCCCGGATCCAGCAGTACAGCCCGACCGGCGGCTTCGTCCAGACCTGGGGCAGGGACGTGCTCGTCGGTGGGTCCACGGGGGCCGAGGTCTGCACGGTCGCGGCGAGCTGCAAGACCGGTGCGACCGGTGCGCTCGGCGGCGAGTTCTTCGACCCGACCGCGGTCGCGGTCGATTCGACCGGGGCCGCCTTCGTCGCCGATGAATCGAACGAGCGCATCCAGAGGTTCGGTGCCTCCCTCGCCCCTCCGCCGCCCGCCAGCCCCGACAACGCGTTCACGATCGGCAAGCTGAAGCGAAAGCGGCTGACGCTGATCCTTCCGGGCCCGGGCGAGATCGAGGTCGCCGACGCCGCGCCGAAGGCGAACAAACGGCGGCTGAAGCCGGTCGAGGCGACCGCGGCCGCGGCCGGGGAGCTGAAGGTGTTGCTGAAGTTGAACGCGAAGGCGAAGCGCCTCCTGCGCGCCGGCAAGGTGAAGGCAAAGTCGGCGATCACCTTCACTCCCACCGGCGGCACCGCGAACACCCAGAACAAGCGGCTCAAGTTCAAGCGCGCGAAGCGCCGCTGATCGCCACCGCCCGCGAGACATAGACTGCGCGCGATGGCGACGATCGAGACCGTCACCGGGCCAATCGAGGCCGCCGAGCTCGGCACGACGCTGATCCACGAGCACCTGCGGACCCGCGACGAGGCCGTCCACGAACAATGGCCGCAGGCGAAGGCCTCCGGCGGGATCCCCGAGCGCGAGCACGCCGGCGACGGCTACGAGGCGGCGATCGAGGTGGCGAGCGCGGCGGTCGAGCTCGGCGTGCGCACGATCTGCGACCCGACCGCGATGTTCCTCGGCCGCGACGTCGAGTTCATGCGCAAGGTCTCCGAGCAGACCGGGCTCCAGGTCGTCGCCTGCACCGGGATCTACACCTACGACCACCTGCCGCCGTTCTTCGAGTCTCGCGAGCCCGATGCGATCGCGGATCTCTTCTGCGCCGACGTTGAGAACGGGATTCAGGGGAGCGAGATCAAGGCCGGGTTCATCAAATGCGCCGCCGACGAGCCCGGGGTGACCGAGAACGTCGAGAAGGTGCACCGGGCGGCGGCGCGGGCGAGCCTGCGCACCGGGCGCCCGATCATGGCCCACTCGCGACCGGCGAGCGAGACGGCGCCGCGCCAGATCGAGATCTTCCTCGAGGAGGGCGTCGATCCGTCGAAGATCCAGATCGCCCACACCGGCGACAGCGACGACCTCGACTACATCGAGCGGGTACTGGAGACCGGCGTCTGGATCGGGCTCGACCGCTACGGGCTCGAGATGTACCTGCCCTACGACCGCCGCCAGGCAACGGCCACGGCGCTGCTCGAGCGCGGCTACGCCGAACGCATCTTTCTCTCCGCCGACTCCTGCGGGACGATCGACTGGTTCGAGCAGGCGACGATCGAGCAGATGCTCGCCGCCGGGATGGCCAAGGACTGGGACATCCGCATCGTCCACCAGCGGGTGCTCCCCGACCTGCGCGAAGCCGGGATGACCGAGGAGCAGGAGCAGACGATCATGGTCGCCAACCCGGTGAGCTGGCTTACCGGCGAGTAACTAGGCCGGGACCGCCTGCTCCCAATCGGCGCGGTAGACGCGGTGGGTCCCGGCGAGGCCCTTGAGCTCGAGCTCGCGGCCGTCGTCGAAGCCGACCGCCGGGGTCTCGCCGTCGCCCGCCTGGGCGCGCTCCTTGAGCGTCTCGGAGACGAGGATCTCGCCGCCGCGTGCCTGGGCGGCGATCCGCGCCGCGAGGATCACGCTGCGGCCGAAGAAGTCGCCCTCCTCGCGGATCGCCTCGCCGGCGTGCATCCCCATCCGCACCCGTACCCGCTCGCCCTCGACCGGGTCGCGATCGGTGAGCTCGCGCTGGATCGCCGCGGCGCACGCGATCGCCCGCCGGGGGTCGGGGAAGACGAGCATGAAGCCGTCGCCCTGGTTCTTGACCTCGAACCCTCCGTGCCCGGGGACCAGCCGCCGGAACAGCGAGTTGTGGGCGCGCAAAACCTGTAGCCAGCGTTCGTCGCCGAGGCGTTCGGTCATCAGGGTCGAGTCCTCGATGTCGGAGAAGAGGATCGTCACCTGCCCGTCCGGCGCCGCATGGGCGGCGATGTCGGGCTGCTCGGAGGCGACCTCGTCGATGAGGAAGTCGATCGAGGTGCTGACGTCGAGCGACGCGAGGCCCTGGGCCTCGAGCCGGGCGCCGAGCGCGAGCTGGACGAGGCCGACCATGCCCAGCTCCTGCGCCGACTCGAGCGACTCGGCGAGCATCGCCAACGCTCGTTCGCGCTCTTGCTCGCCCTCGGTGAGCAGCATGCGGGCGTGCTCGAACCTCGTCCGCGCGGCAAACGGCCTGTCGCCCATGCTCTCGCTGAGCGCGAGCGCGTTGGTGAAGTGCTGCTCGGCGTCGGCGGTGCGGCCGCCGAGACCGGCGAGCAGGGCCAGCACCCGCGACACCGGGCCGTACGAGGCCGCCCCGCGACCGGCGACGATGACGAGTCCGTCGAACGGCAGCAAGAGCTCGTACAGACGCTGACCGCGCGCCTTGTCGCCGAGGAACTCCGCCGTCTCGGCGAGCAGGCTCAAAGAGATCATGTACTGCTGGTCGAGCGGCAGGTCGGTGAAGTCGTTCGCGGCCAGTGGCTCGAATGCCTCGCGGGCCTCGCGCTCGTTCCCGAGCTCCGCGTGGGTCGCGGCCAGCGAGCAGCGCCAGGCCGGGATCGCCTGGTAGCGCTCGGCGAGCGCCGCGAGCCCCGCTGTCAACTCGCCGAGCTCCTCGTTGTCGGTGGGTGAGCGACGCAGCCGTCGCAGCAAGGCGATCTGGGTGGCGTAGAACTGGCCCGCCACCTGCTCGCCGGCACGCTGCCCGCCGGCGTTCGCCTCCGCCGCCAGGCGCTCGGCGTCGCTGAAACGCCCGTCGACCAGCGCCCGCATCGCCTGCAGCAGGGGCACGTTCCAAAGCCACTGGGGCTGGCGCAGCTCGGTCGCCAAGCGCTCGATCGCCGCCAACTCGGCGTCGACCTCGCGCATCTCCCCCAGCACCAGCCGGCCTGTCGCCCGGTAGACGTGCGAGCGCAGCTCCAGCTCGCGATCCCCGCGGCGCTTGGCGAGATCGTGCAGCTCGGTGCTCTCGGTCAGCCTGCGGCGGGTCTGCTCGGGGCCGAAGGTGCCGGTGAACTGGCGCCGGACCAGCGCCAGCGCCAGCGACTCGGGATCGCCGAGCCGCCGCGCCATCTCCAGGGCCTCCAGCCCGAGGTCGTTGGAGCGCCCGGCGGCGTCGACCCAGTAGAGCTCCTGCGCCAGCCCGCTGAGCAGCTGGGCGCGCAGCGAGCTGTCGCCGGGGCCGATCCGCTCGAGCGCTTCGGTGAGCAGCTCGATCAGCTCGTCTTCCACCACCCCGGCGAACGAGAGCACGCACATCCCGAGCGTCGCGCGGGCGAAGTCGTCGGGAAGATCGAGCTCGCGCGCGAGCCGGGCGGCGGACTCGAGCGTCGGCCGGGCGTCGTCGGGGCGCGCCGCCTTGGTCTGCGCGAGGCCGAGGTCGAGCAGCAGCTCGAGCCGGCGGCGGCGGTCCGGTTCAGGGGCCAGCTCGAGCGTGTCGATCGCCTTCGCGTAGAGCACCGCCGCATCCTCGTAGGCGAGTCGCTCGAGCGCCCGCGCCGCCGCCAGGGTGGCGTAGTCGACCGCGCGCTCGACCTGCCCCAGCGGCGCCGCCTCGATGAAGTGATGGGCGAGCTCGCCGAGGTGGCGATCTAGCTCATCCGCGTAGATCTGCTCCAGCGCCTCGGCGATCTCGAGGTGCATCGGCACCCGCCGCGCGACGGGGACCTCCGCCTGCAGGGTCTCGCGCACGAGCGCGTGCGAGAACGAGTAGCGCCCCGGGGTCTCGCGAGGCTCGTCGACCAGGCGATCGCCGACGGCCTCGCCGAGCGCCGCCTCGACGTCGGTCGCCGACAGGTCGCAGACGTGTTGCAGCACCTCGAGGTGAAAGTCGCGGCCGCAGACCGCGGCGATCCGCAGCACTTCGTTCGCGGCCTCCGAGAGCCGGTCGAGGCGGCGGCCGACGACCTCGCGTACGCCCTGGGGGATCGACACCTGGCGCCGCGCGCCGTCCTCGCCGAGCTGGCCCTCGGCGGCCATCAGCCGAACGACCTCGCCGATGAAGAACGGGTTGCCTCCGGTCTGGTCGCGGATCGCCTCGGCGAGGTCCTCCGGCGGCCGGTCGACGCCCGCGGTGAGCTCGATGTAGTCGGCGATCCCCTCCGGATCGAGGCCGCGCAGGGCGACGCGGAGGGCGCCCTCGACCCCGGCGAGGTCGCCGAGCGTGTCGGCGAGCGGGTGGTGGCGGCCGAGCTCGACGTCGCGGTAGGTGCCGATCAGCAGCAGGCCGGTGCCGGCAAGCCGCCGGGCGACGAATCGCAGCAGCAGCAGCGAGGGCTCGTCGGCCCAGTGCAGATCGTCGAGCACGATCACCAGCGGGCGGGCGCTGGAGGCGCCGCCGAGGAAGGTCGCGAACGAGTCGAAGAGCCGGAAGCGGGCCTGCTCGGTCTCCATGTCGGGCGGCTCGCCGAGGTCGCCGAGGCGCTCGGCCACCTCGGGGACGATCTGGGCGACGTCGGCGGCGCGGCTGCCGAGCTCCCAGCGCAGGCCGACGGGGTCGGCGTCGAGAACGTAGGAGCGCAGCGCCTCCGACCAGGGCCAGTAGGGCGGCTGGCCCTCTGATTCCTGGCAGCGACCCCAGTAGACGCGGGCGCCGCGGACGCGAGCGTAGGTGGCGAGCTGCTCGGCGGTCCGGGTCTTGCCGATCCCGGGGTCGCCGGAGAGCAACAGCAGCCTTCCCTGACCTGCGAGCGCATCCTCGAGCACGCCCCGCATCTGGTCGAGCTCGGCATCGCGGCCGACGAACACGCCGCCCGCGAGTCCCTCCAGCGGGTTGTCGAGCGCCTCGCCCTCGGGCGGCTCGGCCCGCGCGGCGGCGGCGGCCTCGATCTCGCGCCGGGCCTCGGCCGCGCTCTGCGGTCGCTCCTCGGGCGCCTTGGCCAGCAGCTTGAGGACCGCCCGATCGAGCGCCGGCGAGATCTCAGGGCGGTGGCGAGAGGGGGCGACCGGCTGTGCGTTCAGATGCTGGCCGATGATCGCGACCGCGTCCTCGCCCGGGAACGGGGGCTCACCTGTGAGCAGCTCGTAGAGCATCGCCCCGAGCGAGTAGAGATCGGAGCGGCCGTCGGAGGTTCGCCCGAGGGCCTGCTCCGGCGGCAGGTAGGCGACGGTCCCGACGAGCATCCCCTCGACCGCCTCGCGCGAGCGCCGGTCGGTGGTCGCGAGGCCGAAGTCTCCGAGCCGGGCGGTGCCGTCGTCGCCGAGCCAGACGTTCGCCGGCTTCAGGTCGCGATGGATGATCCCGCGCGAATGTGCGTGCTCGAGCGCCCGGGAAACGTCGACCGCGATCGCGACCGACTGCTCGATCTCGAGCCTGCGGCCGTCGCATTCCTCCAGCGCTCCGGCGACGTCGCCGCCGCCGACGTACTCGCTGACGATGAACGGGACGCGCCCCTCCTCGCCGGAGTCGAGCACGCGGACGATGTGGGGATGCTCGCCCAGCTTGCCCATCGCCTGGGCCTCGCGCCGGGCGCGGGCGAGCACCGTCTCCTCGATCCCCTCGGGGTCGAACACCGCCACGGCGACCTCGCGGTCGCCGGCCTCGGTGTCGCGGGCTCGATAGACGCGCTTGCGACCGCCGCGACCGAGATAGGCCTCGACCCGGTAGCGATTCGCGATCAGCTCCGGGGCGTCGGCGGGGGGCGCGTCGGACGGCGCCGGCGCCGGCGACTCCGCGGGCGCCTCCAGGCGCGCCCCACATGAGTCGCAGAAGCGAGCGTCCGAGCGGTTGAGGTTCCCGCACTCCGGGCAGCGCATGCTCCGTTGAGGATAGGTGCCCCGGTCGCATTCACTAAAGTCAGCGCCGATGTCTGAAGCAACACTCCATACCAACGCAGGCCCGATCACGATCGAGTTCTTCGACGGCGACGCCCCGAAGACGGTCGAGAACTTCCGCAAGCTCGCCGCCGACGGGTTCTACGACGGCCTCGGCTTTCACCGCGTGATCACCGACTTCATGATCCAGGGCGGCTGCCCCGAGGGCACCGGGACCGGCGGCCCCGGCTACACCTTCGAGGACGAGTTCAACGACAACAAGGTCGTCCGCGGCGCCCTGGCGATGGCCAATGCCGGCCCGAACACCAACGGCTCGCAGTTCTTCATCGTCACCACCGACGCCGCCCCCTGGCTCGACGGCAAGCACACCGTCTTCGGCCGGGTCAGCGACGGCATGGACGCGGTCGACGCGATCGAGGGCACGCCGACGGGCGCCGGCGACAAGCCGGTCGAGCCGCAGGTGATCGAGCGCGTCGAGCTCCGCGACTGAGCCCCGCCGCCGCGCGCAGCCGATGAGCTACACGGTGCTCGACGCCGCCGACGCGTTCTGGCGCCCGTCGAACCAGATGGGCGTGCTCAACACCGACCTCGCCAAGCAGCTCGGCGCGACCACGCTCGGCGCCCGGCTCTGGCGCCTGCAGCCCGGCCAGGCCTCGACCCGCCATCGCCACAGCGAGACGAGCGAGCTCTACGTCGTGCTCGAGGGCACCGGTCGCCTCAGTGTCGGCGACGAGGTCCTGACCCTATCGCCGCTGAGCGCCGTCCTCGTCGATCCCGAGCAGCTTCGCCAGCCGTTCAACGACACCGAATCCGAGCAGCTGTGGCTGATCGTGGGCGCGCCGCCCGGGCCCGCGAACACGCTCGAGATGAGCAAGGCCGAGCTCGCCGAGATGTATCCGGACGGACCCCGGGCGCTGCCCGCCGAGCTCGGCGGCGGCACCTACGAGCCCGGCGACTAGTCCGCGCTGCCCTCGTCGGGCTGGATCTGGAAGTTGATGCTCGATCCCGAGGCGCCGGGATCGATGCCGTGCTTGGCGAGCGCGGCGAGGATCTGCTGCTGCATGTCGCCGTAGGCGCCGGCGTCGACGTTCTGATTCGCGGTCCCGGCTTCGGGGTCGATCCCATGCTCGCTCATGATCCCCATGATCTCCTCGCGCAGGCCCGAGCCGCGCATGTCGATCACCTCCGGCTGGCCCTGGGTGATCTGCACGTTGCCGCTCGCGATCGCCTGCTGGATCGCCGGGCCGAGCTGAGAGAGCGCCGCGAGGCCGTCGGTGAGGCCCATGCTCTGGAGATCGATCGCTCCCGGCTGCCCGCCGCCGACCTGCTGGCCGACGACCTCCTGGCCCTCGGGGTTGGCGAACGAGCCCAGTGCCTGCTCGTTGGCCGACTCGGGGACGGCGCTCTCGCGCTGGCGACGACGGGAGAAGAAGCCCACGCCGGGATGCTAACGCCGCCGGCGGCCTGTGCCTAGACCTCGTCGGCCGAGAAGGTGTCGCAGCTGGCCGGATCGCCGGACTCATATCCGGTGTCGAACCAGCGCCGCCGCTGCTCGGAGCTGCCGTGGGTGAAGCTGTCCGGGTTGACGCCCTGGCCCGCCTCGCGCTGGAGCCGATCGTCGCCGACCGCCTCGGCGGCGTTGAAGGCCTCCTCGATATCTCCCTGCTCGAGGTCGCCCGCCGCGAACACCGTCGCCGCCCAGACCCCGGAGTAGCAGTCGGCCTGGAGCTCCAGCCGCACCGAGAGCTCGTTGGCGCGGTCTGGGTCGTCGCGGCTGAGGCGATCGACCTCGGCGTTGGTTCCGCGCAGGTTCTGGATGTGGTGGCCGATCTCGTGCGCGATCACGTAGGCCCAGGCGAAGTCGCCGGAGGCGGCGAGCTGGGTGCGCATGTCGTCGTAGAAGCTCAGATCCAGGTACACGCGCTGGTCGGCCGGGCAATAGAACGGGCCCACCGCCGAGGTCGCCGAGCCACAGCCGTCGGTACGCACCGCGTTGGCGTAGAGGTAGAGCGTCGCCGGCTCGTAGTCGGCGCCCTCCTGCTTGAAGATCTGTGTCCAGGTCTGCTGGGCGTCGTTGAAGACGAAGGTCGAGAACTCCTTCAGGTCGCGCTGCGGATCCTCCTCGGCA
Organism: uncultured Solirubrobacterales bacterium; assembly: GCA_963767475.1. Lineage (GTDB taxonomy): Bacteria > Actinomycetota > Thermoleophilia > Solirubrobacterales > 70-9 > WHSW01. The sequence goes on along the minus strand of CAVYEI010000002.1, from coordinate 1,565,691 downwards.
GGGATCCCGACCGGGTTCTCGGTGCCCGGGGCCTGGCCGGCGTCACCGAACGCCGAGCCGAGATCGAAGCCGCCCTCGCCGCCACCGCCGAAGACCTGGATCGCGACGATCACGATCAGGACGACGACTCCGGCTCCACCGCCGAGTCCGGCGGCGCCGCCGGGGATCGGCAGCCCGCCGAGGCCGCCGCCGGTGCCCGCGCCGCTCGAGGGAGAGGAGCCGCGGGCGTCGATCACGTTGCGGTCTTTGCGGCCCTTGGCGCGCTTCCACTTCATCGTTCGAGGCTGGGAATAAACGTCCACTTCACGAGGCGAAGCAGTTTAGGCTGGTCCTATGGAGCGGTCGGTTGATGTCAGGGGGATCGATACGGACCTGTCGCTCCTGCTCGACAACGTCCCCGGCGTGGTCGCCCGCATCGACACGGAGGGCATCTTCCAGTACGTCTCGGCGGGCTCGGTTCGCATCTACGGCCGCACGCCCGAGGAACTGATCGGCACCCAGTGCCTCGACCTCGCCCACCCCGCCGACAAGGCGGAGGCGGAGCGCCGGATGCGAGACATCGGCGGGCGCGACGGCGAGACTCGGATGACCGCCCGGGTTGTGCGCGCCGACGGCAGCCTGATCTGGGTCGACGTCACCGCACGCGCCGTCACCGACGCCCGCACGGGCGAGACCTTCATCGCCTTCACCGCCGGCGAGGCGACCGAGAGGATGGAGACCGAAAGCGCCCATTCACGGGTCGAGGCCCGCTTTCGCGAGCTGGTCGAGTGGCTGCCGGCAGTCGTCTACGAGGCCGAGCCGGGCCCCGACGGCAGGTTCCTCTACGTCAGCCCGCAGATCGAGGAGATGCTCGGCTACACGCCCGAAGAGTGGAGCTCGCGGCCGACGATCTGGCGCGAGCGCATCCATCCGGAGGAGGTCGAGGGCGTGCTCGAACTCGAGAAGGACCTGGCCGAGCACTCGCTGGCGCAGGACGCGCGGACGACGAGCGAGTACCGGATGGTCCACCGTTCCGGCCGCACGGTCTGGGTCCGTGATGTCGCCCGGGTCAGCGGCGCCGACGACGGCAAGCTCTTCTGGCGCGGCGTGCTCGTCGACGTCAGCGCCGAGCGCAGCGCTCAGCTCGCCCTCGCCGACGCTCACGAGCGCCACCGCGGCATGGTCGATGCCCTGCCGGCCTGCTCCTATCGGGCCGAGCGACGAGCGAGGGGGCAATGGCATTTCGTCTCCGCCCAGATCGAGCCCCTGCTCGGCTACACACCGCAGGAGTGGTGCGCCGACCCGACCCTGTGGCGGGCGAGCCTGCACGCCGACGATCGTGAGCGGGTCGAGCTGGAGGAACAGCGGCAGATGACGCTGACCCCCGGGACCGAGTTCGCCCACGAATACCGGCTACGGCACCGCGATGGGCACGCCGTCGCCGTACGCGACCGCGGGATCCTTAGTACGGACGACGACGGGGAGCCGATGGTCGACGGGATCCTCACCGACATCAGCGCCGAGCGGGCGGCCGAGGCCGTTGCCGAGGGGCTGGCCGACGTCTACCGGCTCACCTGTGGGGATTGTGGTGCCGCCTGGGCCACCGACAAGATCGAGCCCTGCCGGGTCTGCCAGAGCCACAACGTCGACAGCGTCTCGCTCAACTCGACCCTCGGCGACCTCGCCGCTTCGCGCCAGCAGGTCGAGGGTCTGCTGGACGGGATCCAGAAGCACCTGGAGGCGCTGGGCACGAACCTGCACTCCGGGTCCGCGCAGCTCGCGCCGCGCGGCGACGTGCCCCCGGGCGCCTAGCCGCTAGCGTCGCCCCCGATGGGCTTTCGTGACCGACTCGGCAAGGCGCTCGGCGCCTCGCAGGGATCGTCGCATCGCGACGGACTCGCGGAGCTGCGGATCGGCGATGCCGCCTACGACGACTGGGACATCGTCCGCGACTTCGGCGAGCTCGACACCGCGCGCGCCTTTCGCCAGGCGCTCACCGACCAGGGCGTCGATGCCGTGCTGACCTCGGACTGGCCCCTGGACGAGTTCGGCCGCGGCGACATCTCCCTGCGCGTCCCGGCCGGGCTCGGGATCGACGCCGAGGAGCTACTGGAGCCCGAATAACTCGCGCCGCGTCCTCGGCTGCGCCTGCGGGCGTGCGCGGTCTCAGTTCTTCGGCCCGGGGGCGCTCGGCGCCGGGCCGTTCTCGGTCTGGCTCTGCGCCTGAGATTCACCCGCGCCCTTGGCATCGAATGCCCAGACGGTCTGGAAGCCGGTGAGGAAGACCCGCTCGCCGTCGGAGATCACCGGGGTGAAGCCGGCCGAGCCCCACTCGAACACCTTCTTGCCGCTCTTCGCGTCGACCCCGAAGGTCTTCTTGTTCTGAAAGCTCGAGGTGTAGACCGTGGTCCCGACGACGGTCGGCGTGCCGGGCACGACCCCGCCGACGTTGAAGACCCAGCGCTTGTTGCCGCTGGACGCGTCGAGCGCGTAGAGCTGGTGGTCATAGCTGCCGACGTAGACGGTCGGCGGCGTGCCCGGGACCTCGGCCGCCGCCGGCGAGCTGTAGATCGAGTTCGAGGTCTTGAACTGCCAGGCGAGCTTTCCGGTGCTCGCGTCGAGCGCGTAGACGGTGCCGTCGGTGCGCGCCTCGAAGACGTTGCCGAAGGCGACCGAGGGCGAGGAGTAGAAGCCGCCGTCGCCACCGGGCGGCAGGGTCGTGGTGTCGGTGCTCCAGCGCTTGTCGCCGTTTGATGCGTCGAGCGCCCACACCGTGCCCTCGTAGTCGCCGACGTAGACGGTGCCGTTGTCGAAGCTCGGGCTCGCCTTCACCTCGTGGCCGAGCTTGGCCGTCCAGCGGACCTTGCCGGTCTCGGCGTCGAGGGCATAGAAGGTGCCGTCGTCGGAGCCGAGGTAGACCGAGCCGTCGACGACCAGCGGCGAGGACTCGAGCTGCGACGAGGCCTTGAAGGTCCACTTGTTCTTGGTCGTCTTCGGGTCGAGCGCGGTCAGCACGCCCTCGAGCTGGGCGAGGTAGAGGACGCCGTCGGCGTAGGCGGGGCTGGTGACGTCGTTGGCGAGGTTCGCCTGGCGCACCGTCTTGCCCGTCTCGGCGTCGACGACGTAGACCCCGCCGGTCTTGTTGACGACGAAGACGAAGCCGTCCTGGAGCACCGGCGGGAACTCGATCAGCTGCTTGGCAAAGAACTCCCAGAGCATGTGGAACGGCGGATCGGGGGCGTCGGAGATGTAGTGGGTGCGCTGCTCGACGCGGCCGAACAGCGGCCAGTCGACGGTCTCCGCGCCGGCCGCGGTGGTCGTCGTCGCCGAGCCGCCGGTCGACCCGGTCGAGGTCTCATCCGAACCGCTGTCGCAGCCGGCCAGGGTGGCAGCGAGGACGAGGACGAGCGCGAGCGTGCGTCGGCGCATCACCCACGACTCTACGCGAGCACAAATGGCGGCGGACGCGTGTACTAGGCAGCCGTGGCCGCGAGCTGCCCGCAGGCTGCTGCGATGTCGCGCCCTCGGGTCAGGCGCACCGTCGCCGGGATGCCGCGCTCGACCAGGGTCGAGCGAAAGGTCTCGATCGCCTCCGGGCTCGAGCCGCTGTACTCGCCGCCGGTCGGGTTGTAGGGGATCAGGTTGACCTTGAACGCCCCGCGCGGGGTCAGCAGGGCGGCCAGCGCCCGCGCCTGCTGCGGGCTGTCGTTGACGTCGTCGAGCATCAGGTACTCGATGTAGACGCGCTTGCGGCGGGCCGCGCGCCAACCGCGGCAGGCCTCGAGCACGTCGGCTAGCGGGTAGCGATCGTTGACCGCCATCAGCTGCGAGCGCAGGTCCTCGTCGGCGGCGTGCAGGGAGAGCGCCAGCCGCACCCGCGGGCCCTCGTGCGCGAGCCGCTCGATCCCCGGAATCCAGCCCACGGTCGAGATCGTCGTGTGCGAGGTTGCGACGCCGATGTCGGGGAGCCGCTCGCAGGCGCCGATCACGGCGTCGAAGTTCATCATCGGCTCGCCCATGCCCATGAACACGGCCTGGTTGACCGCCTCCTGGCGGCGAAAGTGAAGCGCCTGGTCGATGATCTCCGAGCTGGTCAGGTTGCGGCCGAAGCGCATCGCGCCGGTGGCGCAGAAGGTGCAGGTGAGCGGGCAGCCCGACTGGCTCGAGAGGCAGAGCGAGCGGCGCCCGTCGCGATAGCGCATCAGCACCGCCTCCACCGGGCGCCCGTCGCCGGTCGCGAACAGCGCCTTCTCGGTCCCGTCGACCGATCTCGCCGTCTGCTCGAGCGTCAGCGAGGAGAACGGCACGTGGGCGTCGAGCTCGGCGCGCAGGTCCTGCGGCAGGTTCGACATCTCGGCGTAGGAGCCGGCGCCGCCGGCCGTCCATTCCCACACCTGGTCGGCGCGGTAGGCGGGCATGCCGCGGGCCTGCAGCCGGTCGCTCAAGAGCTCGAGGTCCACGCTTCGAGTGTGACAGCGTTGTTGGTGATGGCCCGATGCTTCGTCACCCGCGAGCTGCCCGGCACGGGCCTCGATCGGCTGCGCGCCGCCCATCAGGTCGAGGTCTGGCCCGAGCCCGCACCGCCGCCGCGCGAGGCGTTGCTGGCCGGCGCGGCGGCGGCCGAGGGGCTGCTCTCGCTGCTCACCGACACGATCGACGCCGAGCTGATCGCCGCCTGCCCCCAGCTGCGGGTGATCTCCAACTACGCCGTCGGCGTCGACAACATCGACGTCGCCGCGGCCTCCGAGCGCGGGGTCCCGGTCGGTCATACGCCCGACGTGCTCACCGATTCGACCGCGGACCTCGCCGTCGCCCTGATGCTGGCGCTGGCGCGCCGGCTGCCGGAGGGCGAGCGGATCGTGCGGGCGGGCGAGTGGGGCACCTGGGACCCGGCATCGTTCCTCGGCCGCGACCTGCACGGCGCGGCGGTGGCGATCATCGGCGGCGGGCGGATCGGAACGACCGTCGCTCGCCGGCTCGAGGGCTTCGGCTGTGAGCTGCTGTTCGCGGGGCGCGACGACCCCGGGGCGCTGGCGCGGGCGCTCGCCGCGGCGGACTTCGTCAGCATCCACACCCCGCTCACCGCCGAAACCCAGGGGCTGATCGGCGAGGCCGAGCTGCGGCAGATGAAGCCGACCGCGTACCTGGTCAACACGGCCCGCGGGCCGATCGTCGACTCCGGGGCGCTCGAGCGCGCCCTGCGCGAGGGCTGGATCGCGGGTGCCGGGCTCGATGTCACCGACCCGGAGCCGCTGCCGGCCGACCACCCGCTGCTGGGGGCGCCGAACCTGCTCGTCGTCCCCCACCTCGGCTCGGCCACCCACCGCACCCGGGAGAAGATGGCCGAGCTCGCCGTCGACAACCTGCTCGCCGGACTGGCCGGCGAACGGATGCCGCAGTGCGTCAACCCGCAGGTCTACGAGAGCGGCGGCTAGCGCCCAGCGGCCCAGGCGGGCGCGCAGCCGTTGGCGATCTTCTTTGGATCGGCGCCGGAGACCGCGGCGACGATGATCTCGCCGTCGGCGGAGCAGCGCTCGCCCTTGGTCCAGCTCGCGAACGCGAGGCCGGTGCCGTCGGGTGAGATCGCCGGGCCTTCCTCGCACGCGGTGCCCGTGCTCAGCTGCGCGAGGTTGGCGCCGTCGGCGCCGACCGAGTAGATGTCACTGCAACCCGGGTCGCCCTTGAAGCCGCGCGCGAAGACGAGCGTCTTGGCGTCGGGGGCAAAACCGATGTCGAAGTCCAGGTAGGCGAGCTCCGGAACCTCCTTGCGATTCTTGCCGGTGGCGGTCATCGAGAAGACGTCGTTGCGGCGCTTGTTCTGGTGGAAGACGATCTGGTTGTCGGGCGAGAAGACGGGCCCGAAGTCGTCCTGGTTTTTGCTCAGCAGCTTCTTGTGCGAGCCGTCCGTGCGCATCGTGTAGATCTTGTTGTCGCGCACGTTGAGGCCAAGGTTGAAGTAGTAGCTGGTCACCTGAAAGGCGATCAGCTTGCCGCTCGGCGAGAACGACGGCGAGCTGGCGGCGAAGATGTCGTCCTTGTTGTCGTCCCCCTGTCCGGTGAGCGCGGTCTGGCGGCTGCCGTCGATCCGCATCGTCCAGACGCTCGTCGTCGAGTCGTTGACGCCGCCGTGCTTGGCCTCGCGCCCCCGGTCGTAGACGACGAAGCGGCCGTTGGAGGAGATCGCGGGATCGGTCTCGAAGGCTTTCTTGGTCTTCGTCAGGCGCGTCTGATCGGAGCCGTTGGGCGCGATCGAGTAGAGGTCGCCGCCGTGCTCGTAGACGATCGGACCGTTGTCGGCCGCCAGCGCCGGCGCCGTCAGGGCGATCAGCCCGGCGCTCGCCAACAGCGCGGTCGCGGCGGCGATTCTCATCAGGCCAGACCCTTCTCGCGCAGCTCGCCCTTCGCGCTCTCCGTCTTCTCGAGCCCGTCGACGCCCATTCCTCGGAGCACCTCGGGGGTCTTCGAGAACTGGATCTCGCGGTAGTCGACGACCTGCACGTGGTTGCCCCAGGGATCGCGGAAGTCGAGCCCGCGGCCGCGCAGGATTTCGGCGCCGACCGCCTCCAGCGATTCCCGGGCCGCCTGCTTGTCGTCGACGACGAGGCCGAAGTGGCGCGAGTCGTCGGCCGGCTGCGAGCGGCCCTCGGATAGGGCGATGAACTGGTCGCCCATCTCGAGGAAGGCCATCCCCGGGACGCGGCCGCGAAGCTCGAACTCGAACACCGAGCCGTAGAACTCGAGCGCAGCATCGAGATCGCCGACCTCGAGGGCGACGTGGTTGATGCCGAGCAGTCGCGGCGGGGTCGGGCTCATGTGAGGGTCAGAATCAGCATCAGCGCAGCGGCGACAATATAGGCGCCCGTGAGGATCCCGAGGCCGCGGCGATCGGCGCGCACGGCGGCGGCGATGTCACCGGTCGCGTCGACCCATGAGTTGCGCACGATCACCACCATCGTCAGGACGACGAACGCGTAGCTGAGGATGTAGAGCTTGTCGAGCAAGATCAGGTAGTTGACGTCGGGGAGCCCGGAGCTGCTCGTCAGCTGCAGGGCGACGAGCGTCAGCAGCGCCGTGATCCCGATCCCGATCCGGCCCTCGACGTAGCGCGGGTGCACCGAGAGCGCCAGCGCCGCGGTCAGCGCGACAAGCAGCATCGGCAGCAGCAGCTTCAGCGAGTAGGTCCCGGCGGGCCGCGTCACCGGCAGGGCGATGATCACCCTGGAGTACGTGGCGTCGCCGGTCCGCGGGTCACCGAAGTTGGTCGGGTACTTGTTCGAGACCACCTCGAGGCTGGCCTCGCCGATGTCCCAGCCCGGGATCGTGATGTCCTTCGAGACCGCGACCGGCTCGGTGTCGGGCTTGTAGACGAGGCCGGTCTCGTCCTTTGTCTTGTCCTCGAGCGTGACCACGAGATCCTGGGTATCGAACGGATAGCGCTCCAGCGGCAGCGCTGCATTGAACTTGCCCTGGATGTGGACGCTCGAATACAGGGTTCCGCCGGGCAGCACCTCGGGCTTTACCCCCGAGTACTGGCGGATGTGCCCCCAGAGCTCGAACGGGTTTAGGAACTCGAACGTCCTCGAGGGGTCGATCTCGGGGTCGTCCCACTTGAACCAGATGTAGACGTCGGCGGAGTAGGAATGCGATTGAAGGTCGAGCTGCTGGATGTCGTTGATCAGCGCCCCGACCCTGACCACCGCCGGAGCGTCGCCGGCCGGCTCCGACTGCGAGCCCTGCCCCGAATCCTGCGAGGCGTCCTCGGCGCCCTGAACGGGCGCCGCCTCGTCCTGCGCGTGCGCGAGCCCGGGCGCGCAGCTGAGCGCCAGGACCGCCAGGAACGCCCCCGCCGAGACACGCATCGGGCGATCTAACCACGTTTGGACTCGATCTCCAACCTTTTCCTCGGTGGGCCGCGATAGGGTGGGAGACGATGAGCGATCCGGGGGAAGGCGCAGCGAAGAGTCGCAGGGCGGCGCCGATGATCCTCGTGGTGATCGCCTCGCTGCTGTTGGTGTTGGCGGCCTTCGCGATCTGGGCCAAGCGCCAGCTGCTCGAGACCGACACCTGGGTCGACACCAGCACCGAGTTGCTGCAGAACGAGGAGATTCAGGGCGCGCTCTCGGACTTCCTGGTCACGACGCTGTACGCGAACGTCGACGTCGAGGCCGAGCTCGCGGCGCAGCTGCCGCCGCCGGTGAAGCCGCTCGCCGGCCCGATCTCCGGCGGGCTGCGCCAGCTCGCCGACGAGGTCTCGCTGAAGGCGCTCGAATCGTCGAAGGTCCAGGGCCTGTGGGAAGAGGCCAACCGCGCCGCCCACAGCCAGTTCCTGAGCGTGATCGACGACGAGGGAGAGGCGGTCTCGACCGCCGACGGCAAAGTGACGCTCGAGCTCGGCGCGATCCTCGCTCAGATCATCGATCAGCTCGGGCTCCCGGCGGACCTCGCCTCGAAGCTGCCGCCCGAGGCGGCGAGCCTCGAGATCATGCAGGCGGATCAGCTCGAGGCCGCGCAGAAGGTCGTCAAGCTGATGCGCACGCTCGCCTGGCTGCTGCTTGCGATCGCCCTGGTGCTATTCGCCATCGCCATCTATGTCGCCGGCGAGCGCCGCCGCCAGACCCTGCGCGCGGTCGGCTTCTCGTTCATCCTCGTCGGCGGGCTCGTGCTCGTCCTCCATCGCATCGGCGGCAATGCGATCGTCAGCTCGCTCTCCGATGTCGCCAGCTCCGACGCCGCGGTCAGCGCCACCTGGACGATCGGCACCTCACAGCTGACCGAGATCGCCAACGGGGCGGTCCTCTACGGCATCTTCATCGTGCTCGCCGCATGGCTCGCCGGCCCGACCACGCTCGCGACCTCGATCCGCGACGGGATCGCCCCCTGGTACCGGCAGCCGCGCTTCGCCTACGGAGCGCTTGTCGTGCTGCTGATCCTGCTCTTCTGGTGGGACCCGACCCAGGGAACCCACCGCCTCGCCCCCTCGATCGTGCTGATCATCCTGCTCGCGATCGGGACCGAGTGCTTGCGGCGCCAGATCGTGCGCGAGTTCCCGGACCGGGTCACCACCGGATCCTCCGAGGGCATCGCGCAGAGCATCGCGGCGCGGATGCGCGAGGCTCGCGAAGGCGTGGTCAGCAGGCGCGGGGGCGAAAGCGCCTCACCGGCCGGCGACGACGCTCGGCTTGCCGAGCTCGAGCGGCTGGCGAAGCTGCGCGACTCCGGCGTGCTCAGCGACGACGAGTTCGCGACCGAGAAGCAGCGCGTGCTGACGAAGACCTAGCCGCAGCGCGACCGCTCAACGCGCTTCGATGTGCAACGTCCCGGCGCCGCGGGGAGCTTGCACATTCAGGCCCGCTATGGCGTGCTCAGATGTGCACAGTCGCCACAACCGCCCGAGCTTGCACATTCAGGCACGCACGGAGCCGCCCACCCAGCCGAACCCGGTGTCGGGGCCGGCGCTAGGCCTGGACGGTGGCCGGTGCGGCGTTCGGCGCGCGAACCAAGGCGCGGGCCTCTGACCAGGTGACCAGCCGGCCGCTGTCGGTGTCGATCAGCTTCAGCCGCGAACAGCTGAGGCTGGTGCGGATGGTCAGCACCGGCACCTGGGCGAAGACCTCGTTCTCGTCGTGGGCGGCCTGGAGGTTGTAGTTCGGCACCCGGGCGTTGAGGTGATGCACGTGGTGCAGGCCGATGTTGCCGGTGAAGAACTGCAGCACCTTCGGCAGCTTCAGATACGAGCTGCCCTCGAGCGCCGCATCGTCATAGCTCCAGCGATCGCTGTTCTCCCAGTAGACGTCCTCGAACTGATGCTGGACGTAGAACAGCCACACACCCGCCATCCCGGCGAGGAAGGCCGGCAGGATCTGGACCAGGAGGAAGGCCGGGATCCCGAACACCAGGCAGAGCCCGGTGATCGCGATCGCGAGCGCGATGTTGGTGAGGATGATGCTGTTGCGAAGCCGGCGGCGCTTCGAGCGCGAGCTCAGCCGGGGGCCGATCATCAGCGACCAGATCGGGCCGAGCCCGAACATCACCAGCGGGTTGCGAAAGAGGCGATAGCCGAGGCGCTGGAGCCAGGGCTTCTCGTAGTACTCGGTCACGGTCAGCGTCGGCACATCGCCCTGGCCGCGGCGATCGAGGTCGCCGGCGGTGCCGTGGTGGACGGCATGATCGAAGCGCCAGTTCTCATACGGCTGCCAGACCAGCAGCGCGGTGAACCGCCCGACCCAGCGGTTGGCGGCCTTGGTCGGCATGAACGAGCCGTGGCCGCAGTCGTGAAAGACGATGAACGTGCGCAGCAGGAAGCCGGTGGTCGGGATCGCGAGGCCGAGCGTGAGCCAGATCGAATCGCCGATCGTCAGATACATGACCGCCGTCAGCGCCAGGTAGGGAACGACCGAGGTCGCGAGGTCGAGCAGACTGCGGCTGAGCCGCGGCTGCGCATAGGCCTCGAGGCTCTGTTTTTGCTCAGCTGATTCGCTCATCTCGGTCGCATTCTCTCGTCAGTGGTCGTCGATTTCGCCCGTGTCGGGCGTCCCCCGGTTACACCATCGTAAGGCACGCCCCCGAATCTTGTTAGGTGACCCTACTTTTCTCCTCCGGTCAGACTGCGCGCCTTGACCGACTCGCCGCTCGCCATCTTCTGGCGCTTCCTGCGCTTCGGCGCCCTGGCCTGGGGCGGGCCGGCGGCCCAGATCGCGATGATCAAGCAGGAGTGCGTCGACGAGCTCGGCTGGGTTTCGGAGGAGACGTTCAAGAAGACGCTCGCCGTCTACCAGGTGCTGCCGGGGCCCGAGGCGCACGAGCTCTGCGTCTACTTCGGGCGCATCCGCGGCGGCAAGCTCGGCGGCTTTCTCGCCGGCCTCGGCTTCATGCTGCCGGGCTTCGTGCTCATGCTCGGGCTCTCGATCGTCTACGTCGAGGCGCAGCTCGAGGGCAACCTGGACGAGCTCTTCTACGGCCTCACCGCCGCGGTCGGAGCGATCGTCGCTCGCGCCGTCGTCCGCCTCAGCCGCACCTTCGTCACCGACCTGCCGCTGGCGCTGATCGCGGTCGCGGCCTTCGCGGTCACCCTGATCTCATCGGCGGCGTTCGTGTTCGTGTTGCTCGCCGCGGGCCTGATCTACGAACTGGTGATCAACGCGGGGCGCTACACCGGCCGCCTGCGCTCCATATCCCTCGGCCCGCTGGCGCTGGTGGTGCTCGCCGCCGGGACGATCACCGTCTCGCTCACCGGGGAGATCTTCCTCGAGGGACTGAAGGCGGGCCTGCTGACCTTCGGCGGGGCGTTCACCGCGATCCCGTTCCTGCAGGAGGCGAGCGTCGACGCCCACCACTGGCTCACCGACAGCCAGTTCGTCGACGGGCTCGCGCTCGGCGGCGTGCTCCCGGCGCCCTTGATCATCTTCTCGACCTTCGTCGGCTACCTCGCCGGCGGCCTCGCGGGAGGGCTGGCGATGACGCTCGGGATCTTCCTGCCCGCGTTCGTGTTCCCGATCTTCTTTCACCGTGGCCTGGTCGCGATCGCCGAGAACCCGCGCATCCGCCCCTTCCTGCTCGGTGTCGCCGCCGCCGTAATCGGCCTGATCGCCGCGGTCACCGTCGGCATCCTCGAGACCAGCATCGTCGACGGCTACACGGCGGTGCTGGCGGTGGGCGCCTTCCTTGCCCTGCAGCGCTGGCACGGCAAGCTCACCGTGCTCTGGGTCGTCTGCGCCTGCGGCGCGATCGGCGTCGCGCTTCAGCTGACGGTCGTCTGAGCGCTCGCGCGCTCAGTCCGCGGGGCTGACGAACCCGACCAGGTTCTTGAAGAACTCGCTCTTCTTCGGCGCCGCCGTCAGCGGATCGAGATGGGCCTGCTGGGGATCGCCGTTGACCAGCAGCGCCTGCTTCTTCGTCGTCCTCGCCCGCCTGACGAGCGCTCGCGCGCCCTCGAGCACGCCACCGTCGGTGAGGTCGGTCTGGAAGGCGTAGATCGGAACGTCGATCCGGTTCGTATGCATCAGCCGCAGGCCGAGGAAGGTGGCGACGTCGTTCATCTCCATCTGATCGGCGCCGTTGGTGTCGATCGTCAGCCGCTTGGGGAAGTACCACTCGGTCGCGTTCACGGGCTCCTGTCCGAACATCTCCGCCAGCCGGGCGACGGGAGTGACGCCGCCGTCCTCCCAGTCGCGCGGATCGCCGGCCGCGGCGAGCTGGCCGGCGTTGACGTGCAGGAGCCCGAGCGCCGGCGGCGAGGTGTCGCGGTCGAAGGCGTAGCCGAACAGGCCGCGGTTGGTGACCGGGAAGCTGGGCTTGAACTCCGCCGGCAGCAGGGAGAAGTTCTGGATCGTCGTCGCCGCCGCGGTCGGCTCGAGACTCGCGTAGATGCCGCCCACCTCGGCGAACAGGCCCGCGGCCTCGGGGATCCCGATCCCGAGCAGGTCGATGAACGGGTTCGAGCTCTCGAGCTCGGTGATCTGTTGCTGGGCCTGGGCGAGGTCGAAGGCATCGAAGCTGCCGAGCAGGCCGCCGTCGATCAGCACCAGGCCCTCGACGTCCTTGTAGCCGGGCCTGCCGTTGAAGTCCCAGGCCGCGTAAGCCGCGGTCAGCGAGGCGCCCAGCGAGTGACCGCCGAGGATCACCTCGCGGCCACCCTTCTTCGCCGCCAGCACGACCTTGCGGGCATCGTCGAGCGCCGTCGCCATCCCCCACTCGCGCGCGAACGGGACCGTGCTCGCGTCGAGGAAGTTGAAGTGGGTCGCCGGCGTGCCGCCGTTGGTGATCCAGCCGAGGTAGTAGTCGAACATCTCCTGCAGGGTCGTCTGACCGGCGAGCGCCTGGGCGAAGACCGATGTGTCCTCGAGTGGCTGGGTGCGGCGATCGATCGCCCACACCTGGAGGCCGTCGACCTTCTGCGTCAGGTCGCGGGCGAGCAGGGTGAAGTCGCCGGCGCCACCCTGGGTGCCGGGCATGAGGACGAGCACGCGGTCGGCCTTCTTCGGGCCCATCTGGTGGACGTAGACGTGGTCGTAGGCCTCCGGCCCGGGGCCGTCGGAGTCGATCGTCACGACCTTGTCGATCGCCGCCGCCGGGGCGGTAGACACACCGAGCGCGACCGCAACCGCCGCAATTCCAACCAAGACACGCTTCACCTGCCGCTCCTCTCTCCGATCCCTCCGTGGACGCGGCTGAAGGCTATACCGTGCGGCGATGGCCGCGCCCCTGCTCGCCGTCGATTTGCCGTCGATGCTCTACCGCGCCTTCTACGCCCTCCCCGACTCGATCAAAGGGGCCGACGGCAAACCCGTCAACGCGCTGCTCGGTTCGGCGAACCTGATCTTGCAGGTGGTCGCCGAGCACGAGCCGCGAGCCGTCGTCCTCTGCATGGGGCCCGATGCCGCGGCCTACCGGGTCGAGCTCTACCCCGACTACCACGCGGCCCGACCGGAGATGCCGGAGGGGCTGGTCGGCCAATGGGCCGACGCGCCCGCCTTCTTCGAGGCCTTCGGCTGGACCGTCGCCGGACACGACTCACTCGAGGCCGACGACCTGCTGGGCTCGTTCGCGGAGCTCGAGACCAAGGCCCGCGGCAAGACGCTGCTGATGACCGGCGACCGCGACATGTTCCAGTGCGCGTCGGCCAAGGTCACCGTGCTCTACGTAAGTACCGGCAAGGGAACACAGGAGGTGACACCGGAGGAGGTCGAGAGCCGCTACGGCATCCCGCCCGCGCTCGTCCCCGACTTCATCGCCCTGCGCGGCGACCCCTCCGACGGTCTCCCGGGCGCCAAGGGCGTCGGCGAGAAGACCGCCGCCGAGCTGCTCAACCGCCACGGCTCGCTCGAAGACGTGCTCGAGGCGGCGATCGCCGAAACGCGGCCGAAGCTGCGCACCTCGCTGCTCGGCTCCCGCGACGAGCTGCTCGCCTTCAAGCGGATCGCGACGCTGCAGGACGCGAAGGTGAAGCGCCCGAAGGACCGCAAGACCGACATGAAGGGCGCCGCGGCGGCCGCCCGCGAGCGCGGCATGAACCGGCTCGCCGACCGGCTCGATCCGCCCGAGAAGTAGCGAGCGCCGAGCGGGTCACGGTCAGGCGGGCAGCGATGCGACCGCGTCCGGCACGCCCTCGTCGGCGGTCGGGAAGCGCGGCGCCCAGCCGAGCTCGGCCTTGATCCGGGCGTTCGAGCTGCGCGCCGAGCGGACCACCGCCCTGATCGGGTCGGCACCGGCCGCCAGGCGGGCGACCCAGGCCGGAATCCGGCGCGGCCGCCCGACCCCCGCGGCCTCGGCGGTGATCGCGACGAAGTCGTAGTAGCGCACGGGGCGATCGTCGACGACGTGGTAGAGGGAGCCTCCGGGCGCCCGCTCGGCGGCGTCGACGCATGCGCCGGCGACATCCTCGACCCTGACCACGTCCCACCAGTTCTGGCCCGAGCCGATCACGGCGAAGCGCCCGGGCGAGCGGACGCGGCCGACGATCTCCTCCGCATACCAGCCCCCCGGTCCGTAGACGTGGCTTGGCCTGATGATCACCGTGTCCAGGCCGGACTCGCGAACCAGGCGCTCGCCCTCCTGCTTCGAGCGCCCGTACGCGGTCTCCACCGGGAGCTCCGAGGTCTCGTCGAGCAGGGCCCCGCCCGCGTCGCCGGTGACCACGGTCGAGGTGAACAGAAACCGCGGCCGGCCGCCGCCGGCGCAGGCCTCGAGCAGTCGCCTCGTCCCCTCGACGTTGACCTCGTCGATCCGAGCGGGGTCGCGCTGCGTCGCGATCTCGGCGGCCAGGTGGACGACGCACTCGGGCTCGGCTGTCGCCAGCGCGGCCGCCAGCGATGCGCCGTCGCCGAGCTCGCCGGCGACCGGCTCGGTGCCCGCCGGCGCCGACCCGGGCCGGCGAACCAGAGCGGCGACCTGATGGTCGCGGGCGACCAGCTCGGCGCAGACCGCCCCGCCGAGGAATCCGCTGGCGCCGGTGACGAGGAACCTCACCGTCCGATCCTACGTCGATCAACGTATTAGGCTGGCGAAATGGCAATCGAGGGCAAGGCCAGCGCCGAGATCGAGGCGCCGATCGAGGAGGTGTTCGCGGTCGCCGCGGACGTCGAGGGCTCGCCGCGGTGGCAGCCCGAGATCAAGCTCGCCGAGTGCCTGGAGCGAAACGACGACGGCCACCAGGTGCTCGTTCGCACCGAAACCGACGGCAAGGTGCGAACGCTCAACTCGACCCTGCGCTTCGGCTACGACGACCCGGCCGCGATCAGCTGGGAGCAGACCGAGGGCGACCTGAAATCGGTCAAGGGAAGCTGGGAGTTCGAGGACCTCGGAGACGACCGCACCCGGGCGACCTACTGGATGGAAGTCGACCTCGGGCGGATGCTCGGGATGGTGATCCGGGGACCGCTGGTGGGCGTGCTCAGGGGCCAGCTGGTCGAGAGCATGCCCGGCAAGCTGAAGCGCTTCGTCGAGGACTGATCCGAGCCGACACGCACGCAGGCGTGCCGACGCCTGCAGGCGCTCATGTAATCGGCCTCTCCCGCCGATATCGGGTACGTGGACCGCCCGCTGCAATCCCTGTTTCCCCTGATCAGCCGCCGCTTTCAAAGCTTCGCCGAAGCGACCGACGCCGCCCTGGACATGCTGGCGACGCAGGTGCCCGGCGAGATCGTGCTCGGCCAGATCGAGGCCGGCGACGACCGCATGCGGGTGCTCGACGTCCGCGGCGCCTCGACGATCGGGATCGAGCGCGGCGCCATGCTGCCGCTTGCCAGGGTCCAGCAGACGAACGGCATGGGTCCCGACGAGAGCGTGCTCGAGGGCACGACGGGGATCGACGACCTCGAGGCCAGCCACCTCCAATCGCTCGGACTTGCCGAATGGGTCGCGCTGCCGCTCGAGATGAGCGACGGCGCCGTCGTCGGAATCGTCGCCGCCCTCTCGCGGCGCCAGGGCGACTACGACGCCGAGCACGTGGTCCTGCTCGGGCTCACCGCCCGGATGCTCGCCTACGAGTGGGAGCGGGTCCACACCCGAACCGAACTTCGTGAGCTGCGCCAGCGAATCGGCGCCGCCAACAACGCCGATACCGACACCGGGCTTGCCGGCCGCGCCGGCTTTCTTGACATGTTGCAACGTGAGTGGAAGCTCGCCCGCCGCGGCACGGTCGACTCGATGGCCGTTTGCTTTCGGGTAGAGGCCGGCGCCGAGCGGGTCGGCTCGCCGGTCGCCGTGCTGGCGCTCAAGGATGCCGCCGAGGCACTCGCGGGCGCGGCGCGCAGCACCGACCAGATCGGGCGTATCGGCGCGATGGAGCTTGGCGTGGCGATGATCGGCTGCGAAGACGAGGCCGGTGTGGAGGCGCTCGCACAGCGGTTCGAGCACGGTCTGCGCCGGGTCACCCACGGTCGCCCGGTGGAGGTGAGCGTTACTCACGGGTCGATCTCACTGGCCGACACGACTTCGGCGGAGGACGCACTCGAGCAGGCTGAGCGGGCGCTCGCCGGCGACGTGATCGCGGCGACGAACGGACATTCGCCATGAACGTCGAGCTCGGCACCAGGCCTGCCAGCCGCGAGGCATTCGAGCACGCGGACGGCGTGACGCCCCCGTCGTCGCCCGACGGACGAGCCGGCTTCCTCAGCGACGTGCTGGTCGAGCTCGGCTACGCCGACCGCGAGCTCGTCGACGAGGTCGTCGACCAGAGCCGCCTGGTGGGCAAGGTCGCCGAGGCGATGCTGGTCGACAACGGCAACATCACCGAGGAACAGCTCGCTCGCGCGACCGCGGAGCGCACCGGCCTTCCGTTCGTGGACCTCTCGACCTTCGCGGTCGACCAAGGTGCCCGGCAGCTGATCGGCAGCGACACCGCGAGCCGCTATCGCGCCGCCCCGATCGCCTTCGACGCCGACGGTTCCCTGATCGTCGCGCTCGCCGACCCAACCGATGCACTCGCCGTCTCCGACATCGGCGTGATCACCAAGAGCGAGGTCCGACCCGCCGTCGCCACGATCTCTGGGATCGAGGCGTTGCTTGAGACGATCCCGGAACACGCGGTGCCGGCGCCCCAGCCTGATGCCGGCGAGCCGACGAGCAACGGCGCGACCGCCGAGGCCCCGCCGGCCGAGCCGAGCGCCTGGAGTTTGTCGCAGTCGATCTCAGGGCCGTCGCCCGCAGCGGAGCCGGCCGCCGCAGAGCCGCAGGAGGCCGAAGCGACCGAGCCGCTCGCGGAGCCCGAGCCGGAGGCTGCGTTCGCACCGCTGCCGCCGCCGGAGCCCTACTTCGAGGAGCCCGAGCCGGAGCCGATCGTCGATCTGCAGCCGGAGCCCGCGCCCGAGTCCGAGGCGTTCGTCGAGCCCGAGCCCGACCCGCTGCTGATGGTCGATCTTCAGCCGACTGACGAGCCGGAGCCCGAGCCCGAGCCGGAGCCCGAGGCGATGGCCGATCTCGCACCGACGATCGAGGAGCCGATGGTCGAGCCCGAGGCGTTCGTCGAACTCGAGCCGCTGCCCGAGCCGGAGCCGATCGTCGATCTGCAGCCGGAGCCGGTCCCCGAGCCGGAGCCGGAGCCCGAGCCCGACCGGCTGCTGATGGTCGATCTTCAGCCGACTGACGAGCCGGAGCCCGAGCCCGAGCCGGAGCCCGAGGCGATGGCCGATCTGGCACCGACGATCGAGGAGCCGATGGTCGAGCCCGAGGCGTTCGTCGAACTGGAGCCGCTGCCCGAGCCCGAGGCGATCGTCGCGCCCGAGCCGCTCCCGGACCCCGAGCCCGAGGCTGCGTTCGCGCCGCTGCCCAGGCCGGCACCCTTCGTCGAGCTTGAGCCCGAGCCCACGCCCGAGCCGATCATCGATCTGCAGCCGGAGCCCACGCCCGAGCCCGAGCCCGAGCCGGAGCCGGAGCCGGAGCCGATCGTCGATCTGCAGCCCGAGCCCGAGCCGGAGCCCGAGGCGTTCGTCGAGCCGGAGCCGCTCCCCGCGCCCGAGCCCGAGCCCGAGCCGATCGTCGATCCCGAGCCCGAGCCCGCGGTCGAAGTCGATTCACGGGCGGCTGCCAACGGCGCCTCCCCGATCGAGGGTGCCGCGCCGGAGCTTCAGAGCCGGATCATGGGCATGATCGAGGCCGCTCTTGACGAAGTCGCCGACTCGGAAGTCGAGCGACTCGAGTCGGAGCTCGCCCGCGAGCGCGAGGCGCGCGAGGAACTCGAGCGCCAAACCGAGCAGGAAGGCTCCGATCGCGAGCAGTTGGCGAAGGCACTCGAGGAGGCGACCGGCGAGATCGAAACGCTGGCGACCCGGATCGAGAAGCTCGAGCGCAAGTCGCGGGAGTACAAGCAGCAGCGCGACCGCTACAAGGCCGAACGCGACGAGCTTCGCAAGGCCGTGGCGAACGCCGAGTCGGCGCACGAGCAGGAGCGCGACCTGCGCGCGACCACCGAGACCAAGCTTCGCGAAGGCGTCGCCCGCGCCGATGAGTCGAGCGAGAACGTCAAGCGCAGCCTCGACCAGCTCGCCACCGCGATCGCCGACGCGCGCGCGGCCGCCGACGAAGTCGCCACCCTTCATCACGAGCTGGGCGCCCAGCTCGAATCCTCCGAGTAGCCGGGCCAGGCGGACGCTGTGTTCGCATCGGTACTAGAGAGCCGCTCACGGATCAGGTTGCTGCTCGTCAGTCTCACGGTCGCCGCGGGCCTGATCGTCGGCCCGAGCGCGCTGGCCGGGTCCGGGTCGGGGTCGGCGGAGCGAGAGCTGGCGCGGACATTCCCGCAACAGCTCGAGCGGATCACGTCGGTGCGCGTCTACCAGGCCGGCCAATGGACCGTGCCCGGCGAGAACGCGAGCAGCGTCGGCCAGGCGCTCGCTTCGCTGAAGCCGACCTGGCTCTCGAGCCTGCTCCGCTACCCGAAGGGAATCTCGCCGACGGGCGCCGAGGTCCGGGCCTGGAACACGATCACCGCGATCGTCCGCGCCGCCAGCCCCGAGGCCGAGTTCGGGATCGAGCTCAACTCGCTCGAGTACCGCAAAGCGAGCCAGGTCGAGCGGATGATGAGCAAGATCCGCGCGCGGTTCGACAACGACGGCTGGATGTTCGACTTCTACACGCCGGGCTACCGCAAGTACCCGGCGGTCGTCGAAGCGGCGATTGCCAGCGCCCACGACAACGGCGAGTGGGTCGGTGGCAACGCGTTCGGGATCAAGGCCAACCCGAAGGTCCCGCCGGGCTCGGACTTCATCGCCGTCCAGGACTTCGACTTCCAGATCGATATGAAGGCGGTCCGCCGGCTCGCCCAGCAGGTGCCGGTCGCCTACCACATCGGCAACGACCCGACGCTGCCAAACAGCGACGGTTGCAAGTGGATCAACGAGTACACCACCGCCAAGCGCGCCGCCTTCCTCAAGCACCGGGCAAGCCAGCAGGCGACCTACAACTTCCACATGGCCTACCCCGTCCTGTTTCCCGAGTGCCACCGCAATCCGAACAACGCGAACACCGACATCGTCACCTACAACGCGATTCGCGACGCGTCGATGATGGAGACGATCGGCGGCCTGCTGAACGAGAACGATCCGACGCCCTGACGGCGGCGGTAGGGTGCCTGGGCATCCCGTTGACAGGAGGCCCGAATGACCACTGAGCAGACGCCGCTGAAGCACGTCCTCGTCGCCGACCTCGAGCATTGGGAGGACGGGCCCCCGCACGAGCTGTTCAAGGACCTGCGCTCGCAGTGCCCGGTGCACTGGTCGCCGAAGATCAGCCACTTCCCCGAGGAGGAGGGCTTCTGGTCGCTGACCATGCCCGACGACCTGCACGCGGTCAGCCACGACTGGGCGACCTTCTCCTCCGAAGTCGGCGGGATCACCGCGCTCACCAACGCGGTCATGCCCCTGGAGCTGATCCAGGCGATGTTCATCGGTATGGACCCGCCCAAGCACGACCGCCTCAAGCAGCTGTTCCAGCGCGGGTTCACCCCGAAGCGGATCGCCGAGCACGAGCAGCCGATCCGCGAGATCACCGTCGGCGTGCTCGAGGGGCTGGAAGGTCAGCAGACCTGCGACCTGGTCACCGACGTCGCCCAGCCGGTCGTCTCGCGGGTGATCGGCAGCTTCATGGGCCTGCCGCCGGCCGACGACGAGATCTGGGCGCGGCTGATGAACAACGCCCTCGGCGCCGGCGACAGGGACACCCGCGGCGAGGACACGAACCTGATCATGGAAGAGGACGTGCCCGAGATCTTCGAGCGCTGCAAGCTGCTGATCGATGAGCGCCGTGAGAACCCGACCGACGACCTCACCAGCGTCCTCGTGCACGCGGAGCTCGACGGCAAGGGCCTCGAGGAGCATGAAATCGTGATGGGCTTCTTCCTGCTGATGGCGGCCGGCAACGACAGCACCAAGGCCACCTACTGCAGCGGCATGCGGGCGCTGCTCGAGAACCCCGATCAGTGGCAGATGCTGCTCGACGATCCCTCGCTGGTTCCCGGGGCAGTCGAGGAGTCACTGCGGATGTTCCCGGCCTTCGCCCACTTTCGCCGCACCGCGACCTGCGACACCGAGATCAATGGCACGCAGATCAAGGCGGGAGACAAGGTCGTGATGTGGTACGTCGCCTCCAACCGCGACGAGGACCGGTTCCCCGATCCCGAGCGCTTCGACGTCACTCGCAACCCCGATCACCAGGCGTTCGGCGCCGGCGGCCGGCACTTCTGCCTCGGCACCGCACTCGCTCGGCTCGAGCTCAAGGTGCTGCTCGAGGAGACCCTCGCTCGCTATCCCGGGATCGAGCTCGCCGGCACGCCCGAGTACGTCGTCTCGCCGTTCATCAATCAGTTGCGGACGTTGCCGGTGCGGCTGCGCTGAAACGCCTTCGCGGCGTAGTCCTTGAAATAGACGCTGACGAAGTCCTGATCCGAGGCCCAGTTGGGGACGTTGATCGTCTCCTCGTGGCGGCGGTTACCCCGCATCGTCTCGCTGACGGGGATCGTCCCGCTGGCGTCCGGGCTGGCGGCGTTGAAGACGTCGACGCCGGTGAGGAAACCGATTCCGTTGAACGGCGCCAGCGAGGCACTGGTGTCGGTGACGCCGTCGGAGTTCTTGTCGAAGGTGAACACCGCCAGCACCCGCCTGGCACGAGGCGCTGTCGCCGGGTTGATCACGTTGGTGGCGCCGAGCGTCAGGGTGTCGACGAAGTTGGGGTCGCTCTGGTCGCCCCAGAACTCGCGCATCCTCGTAACCGTGATCCCGGTGCTGTTCGGCCCGGACTCGATCGAAGGCCTGAGCAACGGCGCGTTCAGCACGCGGTACAGATGATCGTCGTGCTCGAACGGCTCCGGGTAGTTGTGAATCACCGGCTGTCCCGGCTCGCTGACCGCGAACTCGTAGTGCTTCTTGCCGTTGACCTTCAGCGGCCCGAAGGCGCCGCCGGCGTCAATCGTCAGCGAGTAGACCGGCGTCGCCGAGGCGCGGTGGCCGGTGGCGGAGTCGAGCTCGAAGACCTCGAGCAGGGCGCCGGCGATGCCGGTGTTGTCGGGAAACTTCGACACCCGACCGGCGACCGTGACCTTCTTCGGATCCTCGGGGAGAACGTTCTTGGTCTCCGGCTTGTCGCCCTCGAGGAACTCATAGAGCGCGACGAATGCCTGCCGCGAGGTCGTCACCTCGGTGTGGGCCTTGTTCGGGAAGTAGACGTTGGTGGCGCCGACGATCTCGCGGGTCTGGTCACCCTCGCCCCAGATCGCAAGCGTCGGCACGCCACCGGGCGGGGCGGTGCTCGTGCGGCCGTCGAAGTTGACGTAGTGGCTGACCGAGGCGGCGCGCTCGGGGGTGCTGAGATAGGTGTGCATCACCGTCGTGCCGCGGGAGTGGGCGAGGATGTCGACCTGGCTCGCCCCGGTCTGCGCCTTGACATCGGCGATGAAGCCGTCGAGGTCGGCGACCGCGGCGTCGTTGTTGGAGATGAGCGTGTTGTACTCGTAGGCGAAGATCCGATCCTGGGGGAAGCCGTTGCTGGTCAGTCGCATGGCGTCGGTCTCGAACTGCTGTGCCGAGCCCGACTGACCGTGAACGAAGATCACCGGCGTCGGCTGGGGCTTCGCCTGAGCAGAGGCGGTGCCGACGGCGAGGGCGAGCATCGAGGCCGCGGCCAGTGCCGAGACGACGGCTCGGGTCCGCGAACGCGCGTCCGTGCGTGATGAAGTCAAGAGCTCTCTCCCTTAGGTCGACGGGTACGAAACTATCAAACACACCGGGGTAACCGTGTCTCAGTTCAGGCACGATCTCGCCGGTCTCGACTACGCTCGCCGTCGTGGCCGAGCTCCGAACGCCCCGCAAACCCGGCCCGGCCCCCGGCGCGACCCGCGACGAGGTGCTGGCGCTGGCCCGGGTGCGGTTTCTCGATTGCGAGCGCGTCGACGTGCAGGCGATCGCCGCCGAGTGCGGGGTCGGCAGGGCGACGATCTACCGCTGGTTCGGATCGCGGCAGGGGCTGCTGGCGGAGGCGATGCTCGGCGTCTTCGAGGCGCGGATCGCCGACGCCCGCGCGCTCGCCGGCGGTCACGGAGCCGAGGCCTTGCTGGAGACGATCAACCTCGTCTATCGCGGCTTGATGATCGCGCCCCACCTGCGCAGCCTGATCGAGCGCGAGCGCTCGGTCGCGCTCTCGGTGATCACCTCCAGCCAGGGTCTCGTTCATCCGCGGATCGTCGAGCTGATCCGGGCGATGATCGAGACAGAGGTCGAGGAGGCGAGCTACGAGGCGCCGACCGACCCGGACACCCTCGCCTACGTCCTCGTGCGCCTGGCCGAGGTGGCGCTGTTCAACTACGACGCCGACGACATCCCCAAGGACATGGACCGCATGCGCGAGGTCCAGGCCGCGCTGCTGGGCGCGCAGTCCCCCTAGCGCTCGTCGTAGTACGAAATACGACGCGTCGGTTACGGTTTGCGACATGTTGGCCGGAATCGTCCCCGTGCCCGGCTGCTTCGACTCCGGCCTGACCGCGCTGCTCGACGTCTTTCGCACCGCCGAGGGCCTGCGGCCTCACCTCGACCCGGCGATCGACCCGATCGGCGTGGTCATGATCGGCGCCGATACCCGGGTCGAGACGGCGGCCGGCCTCTCGCTCGCGATCGACCGCCGGGTCGCCGATGACGATGCCCTCATCGACGTCGACGTGCTCACGATCCCCGGGCTCGGCACCGCGACGCCGGCCGCGCTCGATCAGGCGCTCGCCGGGCGCCCGATCCGCAGGCTGCGCAGCTGGCTCGCCGACTGCGATCCCAGCCTCAACCTCGCCGCGGCCTGCACCGGCACCTTCCTGCTCGCCGAGGCTCGTCTGCTCGATGGCCACACCGCGACCACGAGCTGGTGGCTGTCGAGCGAGTTCGCACGCCGCTACAAGCGGGTCGAGCTCGACATGTCGCGGATGGTGGTCCACAGCGGCAGGGTGACCACCGCCGGCGCCGCCTTCGCCCACATCGACCTGGCGATGAGCCTCGTCTCACGCGCGAGCCCGAAGCTCGCCGACGGCGTCGCCCGCTACCTGCTCGTCGACGAGCGCCCGGCGCTCAGCGTCGAGGCAGCGATCGGCCATCTGGCGGCGACCGACGGGCTTGTCGCCGAGTTCGAGGACTGGGTCCGCGACCATCTCGACCGGGAGCTGACGATCGCGGACGCGGCGGCCGCGATCGGCACCACCCGGCGCACGCTCGAGCGCCACGCACGCACCAGGGTCGGGCTCACGCCCCACGCCCTGGTCCAGCGCCTGCGGGTCGAACGCGCCAACCACCTGCGCCGCACGACCGGGATGAGCTTCGACCAGATCGCGCCGATGGTCGGCTACAAGAACGGCTCGACCCTGCGGGCGCTATTGCGCCGCCCGTAGGTCGAGCACGATCTCCGCGGTCCCCTGCCCCGCCGATCTGGTCTCGTACGGCCCGGCGACCTTCTCCACCAATCGCTTGATCGCCGTGTTCTCGACATGGATCAGGCCCGTGAAACGGACGATGCCCGCCGCACGGGCGCGCAGAGCGAGCGCGCCGAGCAGCGCCGTCCCGAGGCCGATCCCCATCCATTGATCGCCGACGCCGACCGCGAACTCCGCCGACTCGGGATCGTCGTCGCTGCGGACGTAGCGGGCGGTGCCGAAGCTCTGGCCGGTCACGGGATCGACGGCGATCAGGGCCTCGTGGCGGTCGTGATCGATCACGGTCAGGTAGTCGAGTTGGGTGCTCGAGAGCCGTGGCAGCGGGGTGAGGAAGCGGAGGAAGATCGATTCCTCGCTGGCGCTCTCGAAGCCCTCGTTGAGCCGTTCGCGGTCCCCCGGTCCGATCGGCCGAATCAGGGCCTTCGTCCCGTCTCGCAGCTCGACGATCTGAGCTCCCTCGCTCACTGTCGCCACGCTAACGATGGACGGATGATCGAGCGTCGTCCACCCCCGGGCGTATGCTCGCGCGCAGAGGCAATGATGCCGAGAGGGGAGGGTTCGTGCACACGTCCCAGGGTCGGGCCACGTCGCCGGAGAGGCTGCCGAGCAGGAAGCCGGTGCGCTTCGCCGCGATTCTCGTTGTCGGGCTGATCGCTTTGGCGGTGCCCGCGACCAGCAGCGCAACGTTCCAGTCGAGCGCCGGCGGTGAGCCCGCGGTCACGAACACGGCAAGCAACACGCATTGGTTCAACTGGAACGCCAACGCGGATAACTCCGCCTACTGCATCACCGTGTACCTGAACGGCAACGGCACATCCAACAACCGGGGCTGCGTTCCGTCGAACAGCACCTACTACTCGCTGGGCGGCAGCGGCACGTTCTCGCAGACGGAGAACCCGCTCGCCGACGGGACCCTGGTCGGCACCTATCCGAGCGAATACCTGCAAACGACCGGCATCTACCCCTGCAGCGGCTCCCACTGCTCGTCCTCGACCGTGATCGACCTCAACCAGCCGCAGCTGACCGTGTACGCGGCCGGCACCGCCAACTACACGAACAACCCGCAGATCCCCCTGCACATCGACTACACCGACGCGCTCAGCCATCCCTGGTTCGCCGGCGGCGCCAACGCCGCGGTGTTCGTCTGCCAGCGTCGCGACCGTGCCTGCACCAACGCCGACCAGCACGACTACGTCCCGGTGTGCAGCGTCGCCAACCTGACCCGCTTCGCGGCTCCCGGAAACTTCAAGGTGAACTCGTTCGACTGCATGTACGACTTCACCTCGCAGGCCGATGGCCCGGTCTACCTCTGCGCGACGGCCGCCGACCAGTCGATCCCGGATCCCGACCCGAACGCCAGCGAGACCGTGCCGGTCGTCGCCGCGACCCACGTCAACCAGTTCATCAATCCGGCCACCGGGCAGGGCTGGACCGCCGGCAGCGCCAACCTCGCCGATTCCTCCTGCGGCAGCGTGATCCTCGACCGCGGTGCGCCGACGGTCACCGCGACGGCCAGCGACACCACCCCCGCCACCGGCGACCTGGTCACCTTCAGCGCCGCCAGCAGTGACGGTGGCTCGGGCGTCGTCGCTCCCTATACGTGGGACTTCGGTGACAACACGCCGACCAAGCAGGGCGCCAACATCACCCACACCTACACCAACCCGGGCACCTACCACGTCAGCCTCACCGCCAACGACGGGGCCGGCAACCCGGGCAGCGGCAGCGTCGACGTGGTCGTCAAGACCGAAGGAAACACCGGCAATGAGGGCGTGATCATCAAGCCGCCCGATGTCGACGACATCGGCGTCGACGGCGGCACCCAGAAGGCAAGCGTGGGCAGCCTCAAGGTGGTGGCGCCGAAGAAGCACAAGCTGGGCAAGAAGGCGACGCCGATCCTGCTGGCGCTGACCGCGACCGAGCCCGGGGCGTTCCAGGCGGCGTTGGCCAAGGGGCCGAAGGTCGTCGCCAAGGGCGCCACCCTGCTGCCGGCGGCGGGGACCTACGGCTTCAAGCTGGCGCTGCCGAAGAAGCTGGCCGCGGGTAAGTACCAGCTGACGCTCACCTACATCCAGGACGGCTCCACCACGGGCGCCACGCAGACGATCTCGATCAAGTTCAAGAAGGCGCGCGTCCACCGGCGCCTGGCGCCGCGGGCGGTCGCCGACCCCGGAGGGCCGGTCAACGTCGACGCCGGGCCGCCGCTCGCCGCGAACTACGGCGACTGAGGCTTAGGAACCAGCCGCGCTCAGTCCCAGCGGGCCTGGGCGCCCCAGCGTGCGGTCAGCTGGTAGATGATCGTCACGTCGAGGACGATCAACAGGAAGGCCCACAGGGGAGCCGCGGGAAACCAGACGATCTGCGAGATCGCGTTGATGCCGACGAAGAGGACGCCGAACCAGCGAGCGGCCTCGTTGCCGAGCAGCAGCCCGATCCCGGTGACGGCCATGACCGAGCCGAGGATCAGATGCACCCAGCCCCAGGTCGTGACGTCGGCGATTATCGCTCCCTCGCCCCCGACGACCACGACGTCGTCGTTGAGGATCCCGCCGAGGCCCCAGAGCGCGTCCAAGGACCCGACGATGAACATCATCACGCCGGCAAAGGCCGCCCATCCCGAGTCGCCCGACCGCCCCGAATCGCCTGCTTGCATGGTGCGTTCCTTCCTTAGAAGTGACCGTCAGGGGTGGATTTCGCCCTTGACAGCGCGGATTCCTCCCTCGAAGGCGCGGGCTAGAGCAGGTCGAGCGCGGCGCCGGCGATCGTCTCCGCGTCGATGCCGTGATGGCGATAGAGATCGGTGATGTCGCCGGACTGGCCGAACTCGGTCACACCCAGGGACGCGCTGGCGACGCCGTTTACCTGGGCGAGGAAGGCGAGCGAATGCGGGTGGCCGTCGATCGCGGTGACCAAGGGGAGCGGCCGATCGGCAGGGAAGAGCCTGTCGAGGATCGAGAAATCGCCATCGTCGAGCCCCTGGCGGGCTTGGAGCGCCTGGAAGATCAGATCGGGTGAGGTGAGGCAGATCACGTCGGCCCCCACCCCACCTCGCTCGAGATCGTCGGCGGCGGTGAGCGCTTCCTCCACCAGAGGCCCCGCACAGCAGATCGCGACCCGAGCTGTGCCGGCGGACGCGCGCAGCCGATAGGCGCCGGCCAGGGCGTCTCGGCGGCGCTCGGCGCGCTTGGCGTCGTCCTCCGGCACCGCCGCGAGCGCCTGATCGAGCGGACGAGTGGAGAGGCGGAAGTAGGCGGAGGAGCCGCCGTCGCGACCGAGCCGGCCGATCGCGTGCAGGAAGCACCACTCGAAATCCTGGGCGAAGGCGGGCTCCCAGTAGGTGCATCCGGGCTGGGCGAGTCCGGCCGAAGGGGTGACGATCGATTGGTGGGCTCCCCCCTCCGGGCCCAGGGTCACCCCCGAGGGCGTGCCGATCAGGATCGACTGTCCGCCGGCATAGATGCCGAAGGCCCAGGGCTCGAAGCAACGCATCAGGAAGGGGTCGTAGATCGTCCCGATCGGCAGCAGCGGCTCGCCGTCGCGCGAGAATGTTGTGCCGAGCTCACCCAGCAGGCCGACCAGGTTGCCCTCGGCGATCCCGAGCTCGATGTGCTGGCCGTGATCCGATTCGCGCCACCGAATCAGCGTGTTGGTGTCGTCGACGAACCAGTCGATCCGCTCGCCGATCGACCAGACGCCGGCGTGGTTGATCCAGCCGCCGAGATTGGTCGACGAGGCAACGTCGGGGCTGACCGTGACCACGCGGCGGGCGACGTCGGGGGCCTCGCGAACGAGGTCGCTGAAGAACCGGCCCAGCGCCTGCTGGGTCGATTCGGTGCCGCGGTGGGAGCGTCCGAGCTCGACCGGCACCGGGGGCGGCTCGGTCACCTGCGGAGGATCTCGCCGCAGGCGGCCCGCCGCCGCAGCGCACAGGGATCCCTCCGGCGTTTCGGGATCGAAACGGGCCCATGGATCGCCTGGGTCGGCGCCCAGTCGCTCGGCCAGGTGCTCGAGGTCCGGGCCGGTGACCAGTGCCGAGTGGTTGGCGGGGTGCCCCTCGATCGGCAGCCCCCAGCCCTTGATCGTGTACGCGAACAGGACCGAGGGGCGATCGGCGCTCGCGTCGCATTCGGCGAGGCCATCGAGCACCGAGCCGAGATCGTGGCCACCGAGGTCGCGAATCGCCGCCCGAAGCTCGCGATCATCGAGATCGGAGATCAGCTTGCGAACCCGTTTGCGTCCATCGCCCTCGCCCGGGAGCCGCTCGCGCAGCTCGTCCGAATCGCTGCGCAGCAGGAGCTGATACTCCTCGTTCGGCATCGCGTCGATGCGCGCCCGAAGCGCGTCCCCGCCGGCCCTCTCGAAGAGCTCCTGCAGCCGGGGCCCGTACTTGACGCTGACGGTCCGCCATCCGGCAGCGTCGAACATCGAGATCAGCCGGCCGACGGCGATGTCGGGAACGACCCGGTCGAGCGACTGGCGGTTGAGGTCGACGATCCAGACGACCTCGCCGAGCTTCGTCACCACGGGATCGCAGATCGCCTCCCAGACCGCCCCCTCGTCGAGCTCGGCGTCGCCGAGCAGGGCGATCTGACGGCCTCCGACCGGGACCTCGAAGTGCCCGGCGAGGTAGCGGTGGGCAACCGCGCCCCAGACGACCTGGGTGGCGCCGATCCCAACCGACCCGGTGGAGTAGTCGACCGGGTCGGGGTCCTTGGTCCGCGACGGATAGCTCTGCAGGCCGCCGTAGTCACGCAGCCGCTCCAGGAACGAGCCGTCGAGCTCGCCGAGCAGGTAGTTGATCGCGTGCAGCACCGGCGAGGCGTGTGGCTTCACCGAGACGCGGTCGGGCGCCCGCAGATATTCGAACCAGAGCGCTGTCATCAGCGTGACCACGGAGGCGCTCGACGCCTGGTGGCCGCCGACCTTGATCCCGGAGGGATTCGGGCGGACCTTGTTCGCGTGGTGGACGATCGCCGTCGACAGCCACAGCACCCGGTCCTGGATCGCCTCGAGCGCCGCGCGCTCGGTCGCGGCGGTCGCGGCGGTCGCGGCGGTCGTTCGCGTGGCGGCCATCGAACCCCAGCCTACGGCGGCCGTTTGGCCGGAGCGGTCTAGGGCGTGAAATAGAACGAGATCTGAGCGATCGCGTTGGCGCAGAGAACGTGCCAGCCCATGCCGTCAGGCAGCGGGAAGGTGGCGCAGTCATACCCGGCGCTCGCGAACCGCTGTGGGTCCGAGGTCCTGATCGAGTCGGCATCCGACTGATTCAGAGCGCCGCTCTCGCCGGCGTCTCGGTCGAAGTGACGCTGGATCAGCTCACCCGCTTGCTCGCAGGACACGTCTCCGGCCACGCTTCCACCCCACCCACCGGCGGAGAGCTCGACGTCGTCGTTGAACGGGCAGTGATTGAAGTCGGCGCTGAGAACGGGATCGGCGAGATCGGTCGAGGTTCGCGCGGTCGCGGTCCCGCCGCCCTCTCCGCAGGCAGCGAGGGCGAGGCCCGCGGTCGCGGTGAGCGCGACCAGGATCAGTCCCTTCATACCCGTAGTACGGGGAAAGGGAGGTCTGAAGTCCCTTCCAAGCCGATAGCGTGCACCGGCATCGAGGCCTTGACGCTGACCTTGAGACGTGCGGCGTGGACCGTGGGGGCGATCGCGGCGATCGCCTGCGTGCAGCCGCCGGGCTCCGGCGCCGCCGCGCGCGCCGATCGATCCTTCGGCGACGGCAAGGGCTGGGTGACGACGCAGATCCCCCGCTCGACGTCGATCGCCTACGACGCGACGGTGCTGCCCAGCGGCAAGATCGTGGTCGCCGGCCAGGCGACGGCGAAGACGGGGACCGGGCAGGTCGTGGTCGCCCGTTACCGCAGCGATGGCAGCCTCGACCGCGGCTTCGCCCGGCGAGGCATCTTCGAGACAGCGCTGCCGAAGAAGCAGGGTCCCTTCCGCGCCACCTCCGTGGTCCGGCAGCGCTCGACGGGCCGCCTCGTGGTCGCCGGCGGCTACGGCCAGGGGTCGATGCTCGCGCTTCGCCTGCTGCCCGACGGGCGGCTCGATCGGTCGTTCGGCAAGGGCCGCTCGGGGCTGGCGAGGATCCCGGTCGGAGGGATCGCCGGCTCGGTGGCGATCCAATCCGACGGAAAGATCCTCCTCGGCGGATCGAACGCGAACCTCAACGGGCAGCC
This sequence comes from uncultured Solirubrobacterales bacterium, assembly GCA_963767475.1. Classification (GTDB taxonomy): domain Bacteria; phylum Actinomycetota; class Thermoleophilia; order Solirubrobacterales; family 70-9; genus WHSW01. Next base: position 1,535,638 of record CAVYEI010000002.1, on the reverse strand, counting down.
GATGGTCGTCGCGCGGCTGACCAGCGCCGGCAAGCTCGACCCCAGCTTCGGCAGCGGCGGGATCGCGCAAAGCCTGTTCTGGGACCCGACCTTGGCCTCGAGCCCCGGGGTCCTCGGGGTCGCACCGACCGCCGACGGCGGCATCGTCGCCTCGGGCCACATCGACTACATCGGCTCCGACGGCCACGGCAGCGCCGGCGTCTTCCGCCTCGACGCCAACGGCAAGCCGGTGCCGAGCTTCGGCAGCGGCGGCGCGATCGAGATCGACTTCCCCCAGCCGGCGGTCGGGCGGCCCGCCTTCTGGTTTCCGTGCGCGATGGCGATCGACGAGCTCGGCCGGATCACGGTCACCGGGGACGGAACGACGCAAGCGGGCGCCGGGCTGCTGACGACTCGCCTGACCGCGTCGGGTGTGCCCGACACCTCCTTCGGCGCCAGCGGCGACGGCCGAGCCGTCACCGTCGGGCCGAAGAAGGGCGACTTCACCACCTGCGGCGCCGCACCGACCGCCAACGGCAGCCTCACCGTGGGGGCGGGACCGACGCTCGTGCAGCTGAGCTCCGCCGGCGTCGCGAACGCGGGCTTCGCCGCCGGGGGGCGGCTCGAGATCAAGCGGCCGCCCCGGGTGGAACTCGATGCCGTAAACCGCTCAGGCTCGCGCCGCATCGTCGTCGCCGGCACGGCGGGCAGCGCCATCTACGTCGCCCGGTACCTGCTGCCCTCGGGGCAGTGAGCTAGCGAACGCTGAACTCAGCGCTGCCGGCCGACTCATACTCGTCGGCGAGCAGGTAGTGGACGACGTAGTCGCCCTTCGGAAGCGGCCACGAGGCGCCCTGGCTCTCGGGGCCGAGCGTGGCCCCGCCATCGGTCGTCGGCGGGACGGTACCGGCGGCGTGTCCGGCGGCGTATGCCCAGATCAGGTAGTCGTCGTCGGCGGGGTCCGGCGCCGAGGCCTCGAAGACCCCGAGCCAGTCCCAGCGGTTGGCGGGAGCCTGACTCCAAGAGACCTCGATCGGCTCCCCGCGGGCGTAGGTTCGCCGGTCGGTCGTGAGCTCGAGCTGAGCCTGGGGATCACGAAGGTAGAACGGCACGCGCGCGACCTCGGCGTCGTCGCCGTCGGTCAACACCACCTCGTAGGACCCCGGGTCCCAACCGGAGGTGTCGAGCTTCGTCGTCGCGCGCTCGCCCGCGGCCTCCAGCGCATCGGCGGGGTCGCCGCCCTCGGCCAGGATCGCGATCTCGTTGGCGTCTGATCCGGGTACGTTCCAGGCGATCGTGATCTGGTCGCCGACGGTGCGCAGACTCGCGTCGACCGCGACCAGGGTCGGCATCGTTACCGGCGTCACCTCGAAGCTCGAGAGCACCGCGCGATGGTCGGAGGTCCACGGCTCGGCCTCGATCTCCACGCCCTCCCCGCCGCGCTCGCCGACGAGCTTCGAGTCGAGCGTCGTCGAGGGGCCCGCCGCGTAGACGTAGTCGATCCGTTCGCCGCTGCGGTGCGTGGTGCCGGGCTCCTTGACTGGATCGGGGTGCGTCTCCCGATAGGAGTCGCGGAACCCGAGGTCGAACAGCTCCTCGCTCACCGGCCACGGCACCGGCGCGGCGATCTCCTCGCGGGTGCCGACGGCTTCCTCGGTGTAGTCGAGACTCGACGGCTGGTTGAAGTCGCCGGTGAGAAACAGCGGATAGCCATCGTCGAGCAACTCGCCCATCGCCTCGATCGGCTGCTCCATCGCCGAGGTCCGGACCTCGTTCTCGCTCTCGATCACGGAGGCGACCGAGGCGCCGTTGCGCAGCGCCCGCGGACCCCAGGCGACGTAGTCGAGGTGCACGTTGAAGAACGGGATCACGTAGCCGGGCTCGACCTCGAGCAGCGCGTAGAGGCCGTCGGCGCCCGACGGCTCGAGGATCGGGTACTTCGAGAGCAGCTGGAGCGAGGTGTTGTAGTACGGATAGCCCGTTTTCTTCGCGATCTCCGGCAGGCGCTCGTACGACTCGAGCACCCCGACCACGTCGGCGTCGAGGTCGCGGATCACCTGGTCGGTCTCCGGCCCGCCCCCGTACTCGATGTTGTAGACGAGCACGTCGAGGTCGATCGGCTCGCCGGTCGCCGGCGCGGACGCAGGCTCGGGCTCGTCGTCGCCGCCGAGGTCGCAGCCGGCGAGCAAGAGCACAGCCAGGACGAGTGCCGAAGCCACCGCCAGGGCGCCGGAGCGCCGCCCGGTCCTGCCTCGCTCCGCCCCCTCATCTGCCACTTGATCTTGTAGTCAATCAGACGTTCATCATCGCCCGGCTTCAGCCGCCACGAGTTGCTCGATCGGGGTCTCCGGATCGAGCAGCCGCGCCCGCTCGACCGGCCGTCGCGATCGGATCAGCTCGCGGATCGCGTCGTTGACATCCCACACGTTGACGTTCATCCCCGCGACCACGCGCCCGTCCTCGAGCCAGAAGGCGACGAACTCCCGCGCTTCGACGTCACCACGAAAGACGACCTCATCCCAGCTGGTGGCGTAGCCGCTGTACTCCATCCCGACGTCGTATTGGTCGGAGAAGAAGTAGGGAATCTCGTCGTAGGCGACCGGCTGGTCGAGCATCGCGCGAGCCGCCGCCGGACCCTGGCCGCGAGCGTTGGCCCAATGCTCGACGCGGATACGGCGGTCGTAGAACGGATTGTGGGCGTTGGCGACGTCGCCGGCGGCGAAGACTCCGCCGGCGCTGCTCTCGAGGCGCGCGTCGACCAGGATGCCGTCGTCGACGCCGATTCCGGCCGCCTCGGCCAGCCCGCAGCGCGGGGCGACCCCGATGCCGACGACGACGAAGTCCGTTTCGATCGACGCCCCGTCGCAGGTCAGCACCCGCTCGACCGAATCTTCGCCCTCGAAGCGCTCGACCGTGGTCTCGGGCAGGAACTCGACGCCGTGCTCGCGATGGATGTCGCGGTAGATCTGGCCGAGCTCCAGTCCCAGTACCCGCTCCAGCGGCAGCGAGGACCTCTCGATCATCGTCACCTCGCAGCCCTTCTCGCGGGCCGAGGCGGCGATCTCGGCCCCGATCCAACCGGAGCCGACGACCACCAGGCGCTCCTGGCGCTCGATTCGCTCGGCAATCCCCTCCGAGTCGGCAATCGTGCGCAGGTAGTGGATGCCACCGAGGTCGGCGCCGGGAACATCGAGACGGCGCGGCCGCGCTCCGGTTGTCAACAGCAGCCGGTCGTAGCCGAGTCGCCGATCCCCCTCGAGCAGCAGCTCCTGGGTCCCGGTCTCGATCCCGGCCACCCTGGTCGAGGTCCAAAGCTCGATCTCGTGCTCGCCGTAGAGGTCGGCCGGGTGAACGTACGGCTTCTCGGCGGTCTCGCCGCGCAGGTAGTCCTTCGAAAGCGGCGGGCGCTCGTACGGTCGCTCGGCTTCGTCGCCGATCAGGATCAGGCGGCCGTCGAAGCCCTCCTCGCGCAGGGTCGCGGCGGCCGTTGCGCCGGCGAGGCCGGCTCCGACGATCACGAATCGCTGATCTGTGGGCATGCGTTCCTCCTTTGGGATCGACTGCTTGCTTTGCGTCGATCCGGGCGCGGTTCTTACCCCGGGTAAGAAGCGGCGGCGACGCGACGCTAAGAAGACATGCGGGATTCCTCAACCAGCTGGAGGCAGGCGCAGCTTCTGCGGGCGGGCTTTGCTCCGCCTCTGGCGGCCTCGCTCGCGCGCCAGCCGGCGATGGATCTGCACGCCCTGATCGAGCTTGTCGAACGCGGTTGCCCGCCCGGGCTCGCGGCCCAGATCCTCGCCCCGCTCGAGCAGGCGCCGGCGCCGTGCTGAAGGACTCTGACGGCGTCACTGGTACCGTCGAAGTCCCTGGCGCCACGCCGCAAGGGTCGCTCGTGACCTCCTCGACTCCAGCCCCAGCCGCACTCGGCCCCGACGCCGAATCGCGGGCCTGGGTGTCGGACCTGGCGATCGAGGGAAGCGCCGGTGAAGGCGCGCGACGGCGCCTGCATGAACTTCTGCTGCGGGCCGCTCGCTTCGAGATCAACCGCCGGCGCGGCTCGCATCCACATCTGCGCGGAGGAGATCTCGACGATGTCGCCCATCAGGCCGCCGGCGACGCCATGCTGGCGATTCTCAGCAAGCTCGACACCTACCGCGGCGAGAGCCGCTTCACCACCTGGGCCTACAAGTTCGCCCTGCTCGAGGCAGCGGTCAAGCTGCGCCGGCTTGCCTGGCAGGGCCGGGAGGTGCCGATCGAGCCCGAGCACTGGGCCGTCCTGGCCGGCTCGGATCAGTCCCCCGCTGCCAGCGCCGAGGGGCGAGAGCTCCTGGGTACCGTCGCCGAGGCGATCGAGACGGTGCTCTCTCCCCATCAGCGCGAAGTCCTGGTCGCGATCGCGCTCAACGGGGTGCCGATCGACGTCCTCGCCGAACGCCTCAACACCACCCGCGGCGCGCTCTACAAGACCGTCCACGATGCCCGCAGGAAGCTGCGCGCTCAGCTGTCCGAGCGCGGCCTCGCCGTCGGCACCGAACCCGCTCCGGAGGGAGATCAACATGAGTGAGAAGCCGAGCGATCAGAGCCTGCTCAAGTCCCTGCTCGGCCCGGAGGGGCCGGAGCTGAGCTGCGAGCAGTGCTTTGCCGAGCTCGATCGCTACGTCGAGCTCGAGCTCAGCGGCGCCGACGCCGACGCCGCGGTCCCGGGAATGAGCGCTCACCTCGAGGGCTGCGGCGCCTGCAACGAGGACCACCAGAGCCTGCGCGCCTTCGTCGAAACCGAGAGGTAAGAGACGGCGATGGTCGGTCGCTAACAGGCGACCCCTTCCGAAAGGAGACCATCAACATGAATGCCATCGCCGCGACCTTGCGGCCGATCCCGTTCCCCTCGCTGACCCGGCTCAGGGACGATCCCGTCACCCAGGCTTTCACCCTTCTGCGGATCGGCTTCGTCGTCTTGCCGATCCTGATGGGACTCGACAAGTTCGCCGAGGTGATGAACGACAACTGGCCCGCGTATCTGGCCGGCGAGTTCAACGACGTGATCCCCGGCAGCGCCCAGGACGCCATGTACGCGGTCGGCGTAGTCGAGATCCTGGCCGGGCTGATCATCCTCGTCGTCCCCCGCTTCGGTGGCCTGCTGGTCGCCGGCTGGTTGGCCGGCATCATCGTCAGCCTGCTGCTGGTCGGCGGCTACGGCGACATCGCCCTACGCGACTTCGGCCTGCTGCTCGGAGCGCTGACGCTCTTCCGTCTCGCCGGCACCCAGCCGGCCTACGGCGACGACGGCGTCACCGAGCGACACGCCTCGGCCGCCGGTCCGGTCGCCCCGTCGCTCGAGCACCGGCCGAGCACGTAGGGCACCAGGTCGCGCCAAACGCCCCGGTCACGCTGCGACCCCAGCCTCCGCCAGGATGCGCCCTACGTTCTCCGGGGCGAAGAACTCGGGTGCCGCCAGCGTGCTCGCCTGCACGCTGATGAACTCGTCGATCGCTTCCTGATTGCCGGGCAGCGCCCCGAGCAGCTGCTGCATCTCCGGGGGCGGGGGCTGCAGCTGCGCGAACTCGTCGGTGAACTCATAGACCGGCAGCGCGTCGCTGTCGCGGGTCCGCTGGTAGTCGCTCATCCCCTGCTCGTACGGGCGCCGTCCGGAGAACGCGTCGTCGAGGGCGCAGGCGACGAGCTCGGCGTCGCGAAAGGCGTCGTTGATGCCCATCGCGGTGATCGGGTTCTTGTGATAGCCGGCGTCGCCGACCAGCACCCAGCCCGGGCCGAACGGCTTGCGGAAGTAGCCGGGCAACTGGGCTGAGCCGATGAATTTCGATTCCCGCTTTGCCGCGCGCAGGCGCTCGGCGAACTCGGGAACGAGGTCCGCGGCCGCGAACAGGTTGCCCTCGATGTCCCCGCGGTTGGCCTTGAACTCCTCGACCGGCCAGCCGAACGGCATCACGGTGAGACCGTCGTGCGTGGGAATCAACCCCCAACCTCGGCGGCTTTCGGGCCGGAGCGTTACCTCGTAGCCGTCGACGGGCAGACCGCTCCAGTAGGTGTAGTAGATGACCGAATGCGAGCGTCGCTCGTCGTACTGCTCGGCCTGAACCGTCCGCGCCAGCAGTGAGCGCATGCCATCGGCGCCGATCACGACCCGGGCGCCCTCGGTGACCTCCGTGCCCCCCTCGGCGTGACCGCGTATTCCGGTGACCGTCCCGTCGGCCGCCAGCACCTCATCGACGGTGAAGCCCTCGCGCAACTCCGCGCCCGCCTCGACCGCGGCGTCGACCAGCAGCTTGTCGAGGACCGTACGGCGCGGGCAGTAGCCGCGCGCGACGCCGCCGATCGGCCGCGGCGACCCGGCGAGCGTCAGCGGCCCGAAGTCGAAGCTGTAGGTCTCGACCGGTGGGCAGCCGGTCGCCTCCAAGCGCTCCAACAGGCCCCAACGCTCGAGCGCCCACACGCCCGGGGGATGGATGTGATGGGTGGACATCGTGTCGCTGGGAAAGCTCGCTTTGTCGAGCAGCAACACCCGGTAACCCTTGCGGGCGAGCAGCATCGCGGTGGGGGATCCCGCGCAGCGCGCTCCGACCACGATCGCGTCATAGCCCCTATTCATCTCCCGCCTCCTCGGTGGATCCCTGGCTGATCGTTGGCATGGCCACGACTCTGCCGGGGCCGGCGCGGCTTCGCTTCCGCAGAACCACCCAATTTCGGCCGAGCGGCACGATGGGTGGTTCTACCCAGACCGGCTCAGAGCAGCTGGTGCTGGTACGCGTGGGCCGTCGCTGCCGCGCGCGAGGAAGCGCCAAGCTTGGCGAGGATGTTGCTCACGTGGCGGTCCACGGTGCGCACGCTGAGGACGAGCTCGGCGGCGATCTCCTTATTGGTCTCGCCGGCGGCGACCAGGCGAAGCACCTCGACCTCACGCAACGTCAGTCCGTGCGGATCCGAGCCGCCGGCGGGCCCTGCGAGCGAGTCGACCGCGGCCAGATCCGAAGCCGCCCCGAGTTGCTCGAACGCGCCGCGGGCGGCCTCGAGCTCTAGTCCGGCACCGTCCTCGTCGCCCAGCGCGCGGCAGGCGCGCGCGACGAGCACCCGCACGCATGCGATCTCGTAGGGGGCGTCGAGGTCCTGCCATTCCGCCAGTGCCTGCCGCAGCAAGGGGAGCGCGGTCCGCGGGTCGCCCTCGGCCAGCGCAACCGCCCCCCGAGCCTGTGCCCCGGCGGCCTCCAGCAGCTCGCTGTGGAAGCCGTCGCTGATCGCGACGAGGTCGCGGCATGCTTCGCGTGCCTCGTCGATCTCGCCGACGGCGAGCATCACCTCGACGTAAGCGGGCAGCAGGGCCGCCCGCTCCCATTGCGCGCTGGCCTCGCCGGCCAGGCGACGGATCGCCGCGACCGCCGCCGGGGAATTGCCCTGCTCGAGTCGTAGCAGCGCCAGACCCGGCTGCGGCTCGCGCCCGAGACGGCTCGCTTCCCGGTAGGCGTCCTCGGCCGCCGTGGTCTCGCCTCGCAGCCGCAGCAGTTCGCCCTGTCGGTAGAGCGCCTCGCCGGCGGCCCCCGGATTCGCGCCTCGCACAGCCCGCTGGCGGGCCCGCTCGGCTTCGGTCAGCGCCTCCGGCCAGGAGCCGTGCAGCTGCATGATCTCGGCGCGGTGGACCAGGCAACGGCCGGAGAACGAGACCATCTCCGGTTGCTGCTCGCACCACTGCGAGAGCGCCGCGGTCCATTCGCGCGACCGGCTCAGCGCGTGCGCGGCCTGGCAGCCGTCGATGACGCTGCAGTAGAGGATCCCAGTCACGATCGGCGACAGCTCGCCGCCGGCCACGTCCACCATCACCTCGTCCAGCAACGCCAGGCCGTCCGCGACCCGCGCCTGCTTGACCAGCGCCCGGCCCTGCTCGTGGACCGCGATCGCCTGCAGGTCGCCGTCACCGTGGCGCTCGGCGATCTGCGCGGCCTCGACGGCGGTCGCGTAATGCGCCTCGAAGTCGCCTTGCAGCTCGTGCTGCTTGATCGCAGGTATCAGCAGGTACCCGCGCTCGACGCAGTCGCCGCCGTCGCGCTCGACCAGTCGCTCGGCGCGGCCAAACCACCCGCTCGCCCGGCCCCAATCGCCTCGAACGGCAAGGCAGAGACCGGCCCAGACGGCGCAGCGAGCGGCGCGGCGCGGCTCGCCGGCGTCCAGGTAGGCCCGATGGGCGCGCTCGAGCCCGGCCACGTAGTCGTCTTCGCGACCGATCATGTACGCCGCTGTCGCCAGCAGCTCGAGGTCCTGCGCTCCGAGCGCGGACTCCGAGTCGGCCTCTGACAACGACTCGAAGGCAGCCATCCACGCCCGCCTCGCACAGGCCTCGCGTCCACGCTCGATGGCATCGGCTACGTCCGCCACGGCTACTCGCTCAGCACGCTACTCCCCGCCGAACGGCCCTGAAGAGAGAACGGCTCTCAGGCGTCGGTGCGCCAGCCCAGCGCCTCTTGGCGCGGCTGCGGCAGGCCGCTGACCACGAGGTCGTACGAGTCCTCGATCATGTCCTTGATCAGCCGCTCGACGAGCGACCCGTCGAGGATCACGGTGTTCCAGTGCCGCTTGTTCAGGTGGTAACCCGGCAGCACCGCGGCGTGGGTCTGGCGGAGTTGGTCGGCGAGGCCAGGCTCGCATTTGAGGCTGACGCGCAGCGGGACCCGATCGAGTTGCGAGAGCGCGAACATCTTGCCCGCGACCTTGAACACCGACGTCTCCGGGCCGAACGGAAACGTCTCGGCCGCTCCTGTGAAGGAGAGGCAGTACCCACGGAGCTGTGCTGCGTCCATCCCGTAGACGATCGTAAGCCCGGCGTCCTAGACTCGGTGCGTGGCGACATACGCCCTCCTCCCCGGAGCGTGGCATGGGGCATGGTGCTGGGAGCGGGTCGCGCCGCTCCTCACGGACGCTGGAGCCTGATCGTGCGACGTGTCTGGACGCCGAACGTCGAGGCCTGGCAGGCCCTCGGGCGGCGAATCGCTTCGCTGATCGAGCGACGCCGTCGGACCCGCGGGGAGCTGACCGTCTACGCGCCGCGGCGCGCCGTCGGGCAGGCCGAGGCAGACGGCTACCGCCCGAAGGAGACGATCAACTCCTTCGAGTGGCTCGGCGAGGAGGTGATCGGGACCGCCGCGCTGAAGCAGAAGCTGTTCCGGCGCTCGAGGCTTCTCCCGAGGGAGTTCGTGCTCGCCGCCACCGAGTCGCGGGTGGTCGCCTATCGGGCCAAGGGCAAGAAGGAGAGCATCCTGCTCTACCGCATCCGGATTTTGCCCGGCGAGCAGGGCTCATGGCCGCGCGCATCGGTGAAGGTCTTCGACCTCGACGAGGGCCGCGAGTCTGAGCGGGCCAGCATCGAGCTCGCTGGCGAGCGCGTCGCCGTCAAGCGCCTGTATGACCTCGACATCGCAACCGATGAGTTCTTCGATCTGCTCGCCTGAGCGAGACTGGGGAACGGGCCCGACAGGATTCGAACCTGTGACCTTCGGTTTCGTAGACCGACGCTCTATCCGGCTGAGCTACGGGCCCTGAGTACCCGGGAGCAGGCCCGGGGGCTAGCGATTGTAGGAGTTGCTCCCGGACTCGGCATAGACTGCTTCGCGATGGGGAGGGCAAGTGCCGGGATCTTGGTGGGCCTGCTCGTCGTCGTGATCGTCGGCGGCGCGAGCAACGATGCTCGTGCAGAGGGTCAGTCCGCGAAGGCCGCCGCAGCGTCGGCGACCTCGGACGCTCCGCTACCTCGTCGACAGCGCGCACGGCTGAAGGCCGCCGTTCTTCTCGGGCTCAGCGAGGCCGCGACTCCGGGGGTCGTGGTCGGCGTGCAGACGCCCGAGGGCAGGTGGGTGAAGGCGCTCGGGATCGCGAACGAGCGCTTGATGAAACCGATGAGGCCGACCGTCCATCACCGCATCGGATCGGTGACCAAGACCTTCATCGGCACGCTGTTGATGCAGTTGGTCGGCGACCGCAAGCTCTCGCTCGCCGACACGATCGACCAGTACGTCGAGGGGGTGCCGAACGGCGACACGATGACCCTGCGCGACGTGGCCGACATGAGGAGCGGCGTCGCCAGCTACACGGCCAATGCCTCGTTCACGAACGCGCTCTACTCGAATCCGGAGCAGCGGTGGCGGCCCAGCCAGCTGCTGGAGTTCGGCCTTGCCGACTCGCCTGTGTTCCCTCCGGGGACCGCGTTCAACTACTCGGACAGCAACTACACCCTGCTCGGATTGGCGATCCAGCGCGCGGATGGCAGGCCGCTGCGCGCCGTGCTCCGCGAACGGATCATCCGCCCGCTGAGCCTTGCCGAGACCTCGTGGCCCGGCGGCTCGATCGCGCTGCCGAAGCCCCACGCCCGCGGCTACACGCTGCAGGGCCAAGCCTCGGGCGATCCGGGCGATGCGACCAACTGGAACCCCTCGTACGCGTGGGCGGCCGGTGAGATGATCTCGACCGTCGGTGACCTGCTCGTGTACGGGCGTGCGCTGGGCACCGGTGAGGGTCTGCTTGCACCCGTGCAGCAGAAGCAGCGACTTGCCGCCTTCGAAGATGCGGTGCCGACCGGCATCCCAGAACTGGCGTACGGCATCGGCCTGGTCAGAGACCACGGATGGCTTGGACACACGGGTCAGGTGCCGGGCTTTACCACCGCCGTTTACCACCACCCCGGCATCGACACGACGGTCGTGGTCGAGGCGAACAGCGACATCCTCAGTGGATCCTGCGCAGGCCAGGAAACGCTGGCCGACCACCCGTTCGACGGGGCGTGCGCGCTCACCGCCGACCGGATCATGGGCGCCGTCGCCGCGACTCTCCGGCGCCCCTACCAGCTACCGCCGGGCTGAGGGCGCGCTGCCGCCGGCCGGACGGCTGGACGGCCGCGCCCCGATCGGATACGTTTTCGCCGTCCGCATGGTCGGGGGTGCCGTGCGATCAGAAAGGGCTCAGATGCGGGGGAGCGCGCGCACATACGGATCATCGGCTGCCATCGGCCTCACGACGCTGCTCGCGCTCGTCGCCGCCGCCCCCACCGCGGCATCGACCGTCCAGGCCCAAAGCGGCGGGTCGAGCTCACCTGTCCCGAGTCCGAGGGCGCGGCCTGCGCCGGCAGGCTGAAGGTCACCGCGAACGACAAGAAGGTCGGCAAGGGCTCGTTCTCGGTCGCCGCCGGCGAGTCGAAGCGAGCGAAGGTGAAGCTGACGAAGAAGGGCGTCAAGGCGCTGAAGAAGGCGAACGGCTCGCTGCTGGTCTCGGTCGAGGTCCTGACCGACGAGCCGGGCGGGGTCTCCCAGTCGGTGGGGACCGTGCTGCTGTTCCGCTAGTACTCAGGGAGCCAGCGCGGCGCCGACCGCGGGCAGGTCCCAGAATGCGCGCAGCGAGGAGATCTTGGACTCGCCGTCGAGCGTGTAGTTGAACGCCCCGTCGTAGGTGGCGCTGGCCCCCGAGGGAGTGGAGATGGTCACCGTGGCGATCAACATCGCCTCCGGTCCCGCCTCCCATTCACGGGTGACATCGAAGCTGGCGCCGGCGAGCGAGGCGATCGCCCCGTCCCAGAAGTCGGCGAGCGCGGTGCGGCCGGCGATCGGCGGGAGGTGACCGACCGGGTCCTCGACCCGGGTGTCGGTCGAAAACAGGTCCAGCCAGGCGTCTCGCTCGCCGGCCTGCACAGCCGCCATCGCCGCTCGGGCCACCTGCGCGGGACTTGGCTGCTCATTCACATGCATCTCCTCGGGTTGGGCCATTACACGCTGTAACGTTACACTATGTAACGTGGACCTGCCCGGTGGACTGGAAACGCGCCGATCGATCCTCGATGCGACCCGCGGCTTGCTCGAGGAGCCGGGATCCGCCGATGTCGGCATGGCGACGATCGCCGCGCGGGCCGGTTATTCGAGGCAGGCGATCTACCGCCATTTCGGCTCGCGGGCCGGTCTGCTGAAGGCGGTTCTCGCCGATATCGACGAGCGGGCCGGGGCCGAGACCGCGGTCGCCGACATCCTCGCCTCCGCCGACGGCCGCGGCGCGCTCGAGGCGCTCGTTGCCTGGTGGGCGGACTACGTCGCCGGCTTCGTCGGGGTCTCACGCAGCGTTCTTGCCGGCCGCGGTTCGGACCCGGCGCTGGCTGCCGCCTGGGAGGACCGGATGGAGGCCCTGCTCGGTGTTTGCCGGCTGGTGATCGGTCGCTGCGCGGCCGATGGCACGCTGCGAGCCGACCTCAAGCCGCAAATCGCGAGCGAGATGCTCTGGGCCATGCTCTCGGTCCCGCTCTGGGATCAGCTGATCACCGACCGCGGCTGGAGCCGGGTCGAATATCGAGAGCGAATCAGCCTGATCGTCCGCACCGCGCTGACCACGCCCTGATCAGACCAGCCGCCAGCGCCGGGGGTCCTCTCCCTCCACCTCCTCGACCTCCCCCAGCAGGGCCAGGTGGTCGAGGTAGGCGAGCGCGATCTGAAGGCCCCAGGCGGCCATCGCCGGGTTGTAGTTCTCCGGTCCGACCAGGTCGCCGACGACCTCGAACGCGGTCCTCGGCTCACCGGCAAGCGCCTCGCGGACCCGGCCCAGATGCAGATCGAGCTCGGCCCGGTTACCGGCGACCTTCGCCGGCACGTCGCGAAACGGCCGCCCGTGGCCGGCGAGGCAGAGCGTCGTGTGCTCGAGCTTGTCGACCTCGTCGAGGCCGCCGATGAACTCGCCCACCGGATCGGGCGTGTGGCCGTAGTCGAAGAAAAGGCTGATCCGCCCGAGCAGATGGTCGCCGGAGATCACCAGCCCGCTCTCGGGCTGGTGCAGGCACACGTGCGAGGGGGCGTGGCCGGGAGTCTCGATCACCTGCCAGGCGCCGAGGTCGGTCTCCACCTCGACCCCGGGCACCAGCTCACGATCGGGAGCGACGGCGCGAACGATCCCGGTGTTGCCGCCGCGACGTGACTGCTCGTACTGCTCGAGCGCCTTCGGCGGCACGCCGCTCTGGCGGGCGACCTCGATCCGGCGATCGAGCGAGGCGTCGGGGTCGTCGATCATCCCCCTGATGTGCTCCCAGGCCGGGTGCATCCAGAGTTCGCACCCGGCCCGGTCGACGATCGGCGCCGCGAGCCCGTAGTGGTCGGTGTGGGCATGGGTGCAGACGACCAGGCCCACGTCCTCGAGCCGAAATCCGACCTGCGCCAGAGCCAGCTCGAGCTGGCGCTGGCCGTCCTCGGTCGCCATCCCGGTGTCGAAGAGGACGATTCCGTCGCCGGAGCGAACGGCGAACGCGTTCACGTGGGGCACCCCGGGCCAGGGAAGCGGCAGGCGCAGCCTCCAGACGCCGGGCAGAACCCGCTCGCCGCGCCCGAGCTCGCGCTTTCGCCTCGATTGACCCATCCGAGCAGATGCTCGCAGGCGCCCCCGCCGACGGTGGTTCGGGTCGACTCGTGTGCCGCCCTTGGCAGGGCTCAGGGAGAAGGCTTCGTTCGCGAACGTTGACCGCGCTGCTGGCGCTGTTCGTCGCCCTCGGCGGCTCCTCCTACGCCGCGATCCAGCTGAGCAAGAACAGCGTCAAGTCGAAGCAGATCAAGGACGGCCAGGTGAAGAACGCCGATCTGGCCGCGGACTCGGTCGAAGCGGCGAAGGTCGCCGATGGGTCGCTCTCAGCCGCCGACTTCGCGCCCGGCCAGCTGCCCGCCGGCGCCCAGGGCCCCAAGGGCGCAACCGGGCCGCAGGGAGTCCAGGGAATCCAGGGAGTTCAGGGGGCCGAGGGCGACCCGGGTGACCCGGGAGACCCCGGATCGACGGGGCCCAGCAACGGATTCGAGTCGACGACGACTGTCGACGTCCCGTGGACGATCTCCGAATCGCCGCTGCGCACGCTCGCCCTGCCGGCCGGCAGCTACATCCTCAACGCCTACGCCACCGCCGACACTGCGGTCGCGGCGATCCACACAGCCGGCTGCCGGATCGCGCTCGCCGGGACCACCGTCGCCACCGCGGGCGCGAGGATCGGGGCAGACGGCACCGACGACAGTGAGTTCCTGGCGCTGACCGGCGGGGGCACCTTGGCGACGGCCGGCAACGCCGAGCTGCTCTGCCAGGCGACGAACTCCGGGGGCGCGTTCACCAACGTGGGCCTGACCGCGATCAAGGTCGCGACCCTCAACTGAGCGCGGCGGGGCCGTCGCGGATACGATCGGCTGCGTGTCCGGCGACCCGACCGCCAACGCGGCGCTGATCAACCGCTTCTACGAGGCCTTCGCCCGCTTCGACGGCGATGCGATGGCTGCCTGCTACGCGCCCAACGCCCACTTTCACGACCCCGTGTTCCAGGACCTCAACGGCGACGAGGTCGGCTCGATGTGGCGGATGCTTTGCGGGCGGGCAAAGGACCTCAAGATCGTGCACTCCGACGTCCAAGCCGACGCCGACACCGGCTCGGCCCACTGGGAAGCCGACTACACCTTCTCCACCGGCCGCGCCGTCCACAACGTGATCGACGCCAGCTTCAAGTTCGAGAACGGGCTGATCGCCGACCACCGCGACGACTTCGACCTCTACGCCTGGGCGCGTCAGGCGCTCGGCCCGATCGGCCTGCTGCTCGGCTGGTCGCCTCCCGTTCAGGGCAAGATCCGCGCCCAGGCGCGCGAGGGCCTCGCCGAGTTCATGGCGGGCAAGCAGGCCGCGGTCGCGACGGAGTGAACGACCGCCTCTCGGCCTCAGACATGTCCTCGCTGCTCGCCGAGCGAGGACCGATTCACGTCCATGTCGGAGCGACGATCGTCGTCGAGGGCAAGCCTCCCGAGCTCCAGCACCTGCTCGAGCACGTCGAGTCGCGCCTTGGGCTGATCCCCCGCTTTCGCCAGAAGATCACCTCGGTCGGCGCGATCGCGCTCAACAACCCGGTCTGGGCCGACGACTCGCGCTTCGACATCCAGCGCCATGTCCGCCGCGTCGCGCTGCCGAAGCCGGGCGGGATGAGCGAGCTGCGCGAGCTCGTCGGCCGGGTGATGTCGGAGCCGCTCGACCTGACCCGGCCGCTGTGGCAGCTCTACCTGATCGAGGGCCTGGAGCGAAAGCGACACGCCTACATCTCGAAGACCCACCACGCCCTCGTCGACGGGGTCGCCGCCGTCGACGTCGGCACGATCATCCTCGACGCCAGTCCCGAGGGCACCGAGATGGAGGTCTCCGAGGAGCGTTGGGAGCCCGACGAGCCGAGCCCGGAGCTGCTCTTCGTTCGCGACGCATCCGACCGCATCCGCGCCCCGCTGCGAGCCGCCCGCAAGGCGGCGCGCGGCGCACTGACGATGCCGCGCTCGACCGCCGGCCGGGTGATGAAGACCGCGGAGGGGTTCGCGAAGCTGGCGGCGAGCGGTCCGACCGCGCCGCGCACGTTCCTCAACGAGGAGATCGGCCGCGACCGCCGAGTCGCCTTCGTCGAGACCGAGCTCGAGCTGCTGAAGTCGATCCGCGGCGACTCGGGGGCGACGGTCAACGACGTCATCCTCTCGGTCGCCGCGGGTGGCCTGCGGAGGCTGTTCGAGCGCCGCGGAGTGCAGGTTCCCGAGCATCTCGTCGGTCTGGTGCCGATGAGCATCCGCCGCCCCGGCGAGGACCTCGAGCTCGGCAACCGGATCGCGACCCTGCTGGTCCGGCTGCCGATCGCCGAGGCCGACGCGGCGGCCCGCCTGCGGCGCATCCACGCCGAGACCACGCGGCTGAAGGCCTCCGAGCAGGCGACCGCGGCCTCGCTGATCATCGAGGCCACCGGCTGGACGCCGCCAACGATCAACCGGGTGCTCGCCGGGGCGATCTCGCGTCCATTGGCCTTCAACCTGGTCGTCTCCAACGTCCCCGGCCCGCAGGTTCCCTTCTACCTGATGGGCCGAAAGCTGGAGGCGATCTATCCGTTCGTGCCGCTCTCGCCGCAAAACCACGCGCTCTCGATCGGGGTGCTGAGCTACGACGGCCGCGTCTTCTTCGGGCTCGCCGGCGACCGCGACCTGCTCGACGACCTGAACGAGCTCGGCGCCGACCTCGAGGCGGCGCTCGCGGAGCAGGTCGCCGCGGCGTCCTAGCCCCGGCCGCTCAGCTCCGGGTGACCTGCTCGCAGCCGCGCAGGCGGTCGTTGCCGTCGGCGCGCACGGTGTCGTCGCCGGAGCCACAGCGGACCGTCTCGCGGTTCCCGTTCCGGGCCTTGATGGTGTCAGCGCCGGAGCCCGCGTCATAGGCGTTGCGGCCGGGCCCGCCGTCGAGCCGGTCGGCGCCGCTGCCGCCGGTGAGCCGGTCATCTCCGTTCTCGCCAAGCAGACGGTCACGTCCTGAGCTTCCGACGAGGCAGTCGTGCCCATCCCGCCCGCGCACCCGGTCAGGGCCGCCGAACACTAGAACCAGATCGCCACCAGCCCCACCCTCGACGACGTCTGGGCCGCCGGAACCGAGGATCTCGTTGGCGCAGCCCCCGGGTCGGAGGGGATCGTCGGGATCGGCTCCGCCCGAGCCGCCGCCGCCATTCCCTCCTCCGCCGCCGCCACCGCCGCCATTCCCCGCCTTGGCCGGGATGACGACGGTGCTCCCTGACACGTCAACCATGCCGGATCCATGAAAGATGCCCGCGATCACCTCGTAACAGAAGGTGTCGCTCAACTGAGGCTGCATCCGCCGATCGCCCTCGCGGCGCTCGACGAACTGGGTCGTCTCGTTGCTGGGGCCGAAGACACCCCCAAGGTAGATCTCCTCGCCGGTGTCGAGGTCGACCAGCTTCACGGTGCCACCGTACGCGGCTGCCCCAGGGTTGGCACCGGTGCAGGTGATATGCACGGTTACCTTGACCCTGGCGGAGCTCGGATCCAGGTCCAGGACCTCCGCCGACACCGAGGCGTCGATGGAAACGTGATCTGCCGCGCTGACCGCGGGCCAGGCGAGCGACGTCAACGCCGAGCCGAGGACGACTGCCTGAGCGAGCCGGGACCGCACCCCTCCAACATAAGCCCGTTCGGCGCCGATTCCAAGCAGCCGCGCGGTCAGGCGCGAACGAAGACAGGTGTGCCAAGCGGGATTCGGCGCACGAGCTTGGCGACGTCGGCGTCGGCGGCGCGCACGCAGCCATGCGAGGCCGCGACCCCGAGCGGGCCGGCGGTGCCGTGGATCGCGATCGTGTTGCCGCCGAGCCAGCCCGAGGGCAGGTTCGGCTGGGTGGCACTGAGGGCGACCGCACAGCAGCCGTAGGCGGCCGAGTGCAGTCGGGTGAAGGTGTCGGTGACGGCGAAACGCCCGGTCGGCGTGTCGGAGCCGGGCGCACCGACCGTGACCGGGAACGACAGCCTCGACTCGCCACCCTCGAGCAGCGCGGCGCGCCGATCGGAGACGTCGACGACGATCGAGTAGCTCGTCCACCCGGCCTCGATCCGCTTCGGGTCGAGCTTGATCCAGCCGACGCGGCCGTTGGGAAGCAGAGTCGTCGTCACCCCGGCCCAGTTGCCGCGCTGGTCGACGACACCGAAGACGCTCGGCGAGCCGAACTCGGTCCGGCGGCCGATCCGCTTGACCAGCTCGCCACCGCCGGGCTCGGTGCGCAGCGCGACCCGATGGTCGACCCGCACCCAGATCACGGGGTAGGCCTCGGCTGGGACGTCGAGCGTCAGCGTCGGCTTCGGCGCCGGAGGCTCCGCCGAGGGCGCCGCCTCGACCTCGTTCGGCTCCAAGGCAGCGGCGTCGGTCGCCGGGTCGGCATCGGTGACCGTGGTCGCCGCCTCGCCGTCACTGGCGGCACCGGCGTCCTCGCCGGCAACGGTCACGTCCGGCAGCGCGACGGTGACGGTCTCGGGGTCGGCCGGATCCTGGTCGGACCCGCAGCCGCCGAGGACGGCCGTCGCAAGCAAGGCCGCGAGCGCGAGACTGGCGCGGATCGTTGTCCCCCGGGAGCTGCGCGGCACAACATCACGGTACCCACCGGCGATCGCCGGCCGACCGGATCGCGCGATCAGCCAGGCCCTTCGCCCTCGCGGGCGAGCAGCTCGGGCCCGAGCTGGGCTGGACTGGTGTGGCCGCTGAGCCCGATCGTCAGGTCGAGCTCGGCGAGGACCGCGCGCAACACGGCCAGCGCGCCGGCCTCTCCGCCTAGCGCCAGACCCCACAGGTACGGACGGCCGAGGGCAACCGCGTCGGCGCCCAGCGCCAGCGCCTTGGCCACATCGGCGCCCGAGCGAACGCCGCTGTCGAGCAGCACCGCGATCTCGTCGCCGACCGCGCCGACGACCGCCGGCAGTGCGTCGAGGGCCGCGATCTCGCCGTCGATCTGGCGGCCGCCATGGTTGGAGACCACAACCCCGTCGATCCCGTGCTCCCGCGCCGCACGGGCATCGTCGGGATGCAGGATGCCCTTGAGCAGGATCGGCAGCTCGGTCTCCATACGCAGGAACTCGAGCTCATCCCAGCTCAGCTCAGGGTTGGAGAACGTGAGCAGGAACTCGCCGATCGCCGCCTGCGGATCCTCCTCGGGGGGCTTTGCGAGCGACTCGCGGAAGACCGGGTCGGAGGTGTAGTTGGCGATCCCGATGCCGTCGAGGTGAGGTACCCAGGCGGCCTTCAGGTCGCGGGTCTTCCAGCCCGGCAGGAAGGTGTCGACGGTGAGCACGATCGCCTCGAACCCAGCGCTCTCGGCACGGCCGACGAGGCTGGCGGCGAGCTCGCGGTTGCGCGGCCAGTAGAGCTGAAACCACTTCGGCGCCGCGGTCGCGGCCGCGACCTCCTCGAGCGTGAACGAGGAGACGGTGCTCAGCGTCATCGCCAGGCCGACGACGGCGGCGGCGCGGGCGACGGCGAGCTCGCCCTCGGGGTGGGCGATCGACTGCGCTCCGATCGGCGCCAGCAGCAGCGGCGCCGGCATCTCGGTGCCGAGCACGGTGACCGAGAGGTCGCGGGTGGACACGTCGCGGAGCATCCGCGGCACGATCCGCCAGCGCCGAAACGCCTCCAGGTTCGAGCGCATCGTCTCCTCGCGCCCGGCGCCGCCGAAGATGTAGGACGCCACCTTGGGATCGTCGAGCTTCTCCTCGGCCAGGCGCTCGAGCTCGGCCACCGAAACCGGATGCTCCGGCGTCTTCCCACCCAGTCCGCCGAGAAAGATCTCCGCCTGGTAACTCGAGAACGGCGGTCCGTGGGCCGGTCCGTCCGTCAACCCGAGAACTCCATCGCTTCGTCGTCGACGGCGCCGAAGCGGAGCATGACGATGTCGCGGGCGTAGTTCTGGTGCAGGCGCCATGGCGGTCGCGATCCCTGCTTCGGGAACAGGTCGATCGAGCGCTGCACGTAGCCGGAGGAAAAGTCGATGAACGGCTCCTCGGTGATCGATGGGTCGTGGTTGCGCGGGGTGCCGTAGGCGTATCCGCGCTCGTCCATGTGGTTGAGCAGCCGGCAGACGTACTCGCAGGTGAGGTCGCACTTGAGCGTCCAAGATGCGTTCGTGTAGCCGAGCGAGACCGCGAGGTTCGGCACCCCGCTGAACATCATCCCCTTGTAGGTCATCGTCTCCGAGAACGTGATCTCGCGGTCGTCGACTGCGACCTTGATCCCGCCCAGCGGCAGGAGGTTGATCCCGGTCGCGGTGACGATCAGATCGGCCTCGAGCTCGGCCCCGGACTCGAGCCGCAGCCCCTGCTCGGTGAAGGTCTCGATCCGGTCGGTGACCACGTCGGCGCTGCCGTCGCTGATCGCCGCGAACAGGTCGCCGTCGGGAACCAGGCACAGCCGCTGGTCCCAGGGGTTGTAGCTGGGCTTGAAATGGGTGTCGATGTCGTAGCCGGCGGGGAGCTGGCGCTCGAGCCCCTTGCGGATCAGCGCCCGCGCGATCTTCGGCCGCCGACGGGAGAGCTGGAAGCTGAGCATCGCCAGCAGCACGTTCTTCCACTTCAGCAGGGTGAACGCGGCCCGCGCCGGCAGCACCCGGCGCAGGACCCTCGCGATCGGGTCCTCGCCCGGGAGCGAGATCACATAGCTCGGCGAGCGCTGCAGCATCGTCACCTGAGCGGCGGTCTTCGCCATCGCCGGGACCAGGGTGACCGCGGTCGCGCCGCTGCCGATCACGACCACGCGCTTGCCCGCGTAGTCGATCTCGTCGGTCCACTTCTGCGGATGGACGATCTGACCATGGAAGCGATCGGTGCCCTCGAACTCCGGCGTGTAGCCCTCGTCGTAGCGGTAGTAGCCGCTGCAGACGTGGAGGAAGTTGCAACTCAGCTCGACGGGCTCGCCGTCGCGCTCCACCTCGACGGTCCAGCGCGCGTCCGCGCTCGACCAGCTGACGCCGACGACGCGATGGCCAAAGCGGATCCGCTCGTCAATCCCGTACTCGCTCGCCGTCTCGTTGACGTACCTGAGGATCGAGGGCCCATCGGCGATCGCCTTCGCCTCGGCCCAGGGCCGGAACGAATAGCCGAGCGTGAGCATGTCGGAGTCGGAGCGGATGCCGGGATAGCGGAACAGGTCCCAGGTGCCGCCGATCGCATCCCGGGCCTCGAGGATCGCGTAGGTCTTGCCCGGGCACTCGGCCTGCAGGTGGTAGGCGGCGCCGATGCCGGAAAGGCCGGCGCCGACGATCAGCACGTCGAGGTGTTCGGACGGCATGGGTTGGCCACGGAAGGTACCGCTGTGATTAGCTCGCGGCGGCAGCATGGACCGATCGCCCGAACTCGAGCAGCTCGTAAGCGCCTGGTTCGCGGCCGCCTCGAACGGCGACCCGTCGCTCGTTGACACCCACATCTCGCCCGGCGACGGCACCCGCCTGATCGGCAGCGATCCGGGTGAGCTGTTCAAGGGTGGCGAAGCGGTCACCGAGTTCCTGCGCGGCGAGGTCGAGGGCGGCGGCGGCGCTGCCGCATTTGCGCCCACCAAGATCGAAGCGTTCAGCGAGGGATCCGTCGGCTGGGCGACGACGACCGTGACGATCACGATGCCGGACGGTAAGCATGTCTCGCCGCGCTGGAGCGCTGTCTTTCACCGCGAGGACGACATCTGGAGGTTCGTCCAGACCCACGCCTCGATCGGGGTCGCGAACGAGGACATCGGCTGGGTCTATCCCGACTAGGCTGTCGCCGATGCCCGACCTGCCCTCCTTTCGCTATCGCCTGGAGGAGCAGCCCCCGAAGACCGGTTCCGGCGGCGTCACCCGGGGCGCCTCGGTGCGCGAGTTCCCCGTCTCCACCGGGATCGCGGGCGTCTCGATGCGCCTCGGACCGGGCAGCCTGCGGGAGCTGCACTGGCACGCGAACGCGGCCGAATGGGCATACGTGGTCAGCGGCTCTTGCCGGACCACGATCGTGCACCCCGACGGCTCATCCGCCGTCGACAACTTCGGCCCCGGTGATGTCTGGTACTTCCCGCGTGGCTACGGCCACTCGATCCAGGGCCTCGGGCCCGGCGAGTGTCACTTCATCCTCGTCTTCGACAACGGCGACTTCTCCGAGGACCACACGTTCAGCCTCAGCGACTTCGTCGCCCACGTGCCCGCCGCGGTGCGGGCGCAGAACCTCTGCCTGAGCGAGGACGAGGTCGCCGAGCTGCCCGACCATGAGGTCTACTTCGCCCAGGGACCGCCACCGGACGACGACTCGCCCGACGCGGCCGCCAGGCCCGACGCCGAGCTCACCAGCGCCCACCGCTATCCGCTGATGGCGCAGGAGCCGCGCCGCAGTCCTGGCGGCGGGACCCAGCGCACCGTCACCGTCGACGAGTTCCCGATCTCGACCACGATGGCGGGCTCGGTGATCGAGCTCGAGCCGGGCGCGCTACGGGAGCTTCATTGGCACCCGAACGCCGACGAGTGGCAGTACTACCTCAGCGGCCGGGCTCAGATGACCGTCTTCCTCAGCCAAGGCCAGGCGGTGACCGAGGAGTTCGAGCCGGGCGACGTCGGCTACGCGCCGATGGGCGCCGGGCACTACATCCTCAACACGGGTGACGACGTCTGCCGCGTGCTGGTCGGTTTCAACAGCGGCTACTACCAGGCGATCGATCTCAGCGCATGGCTATCGACGAACCCCGTCAGCACCCTGGCCGCCAACCTGGGAGTGCCCGAAGAGATCCTGGCGAAGCTCCCGCGGGAGAACCGGTTCATCGTCCCGCCGGCGTAGCGACGGAAAGCGGAGAGGGCGGGATTCGAACCCGCGAGAGAGCTTGCGCCCCCTACTCGCTTAGCAGGCGAGTGCCTTCAGCCACTCGGCCACCTCTCCTGGGGAAACTGCGGTCAGTCTAGATACGCTCGCCCGCGCTGTGACTCCGCCACACGAGATCGACCGCGAGACCCTCAAGGCCCGCTACGACTCGCTCTTCTCGGGCATCGCGCCGCCGTTCGCCTTCGTCGATCTGGACGCGATGCGCCGCAACGCGACCGCGATGCTCGCCCAGGCCGGGGGGCTGCCGATCCGGGTCGCGTCGAAGTCGGTGCGCTCGACCGCGGTCCTGCGACGGATCTTCGAGCTCGACCCCGGCTTTCAGGGCGTGCTCGCGTTCACCGCGCCGGAGGCCCTCTACCTGGCCGAGCAGGGGTTCGTGGACATCGTCGTCGCCTACCCGACGGTCGACCGCGGCGCGATCACCCAGGTCGCCCGGCTCGCCGCCGACGACCCCGCCCGCGCCCCGGTGCTGATGGTCGACGACCGCCCCCACCTCGACCTGATCGAAGGGGCGATCGGTGGCGGGCCCTCGCGACTGCGCGTCTGCCTCGACGTCGACGTCTCCTGGTGGCCGCTCGGCGGCCGGCTCGCCCGGATCGGGCCCAAGCGCTCGCCGATCCACGACCCCGCGCGGGCGGCGCGGATGGCGGCAGAGATCTCCGAGCGGCCGGGCACCGAGCTCGCCGGGCTGATGGCCTACGAGGGCCAGATCGCCGGAGTGGGCGACCGGATCCCGGGCAAGCCGCTGCGAAGCGCCTCGATCCGGTTGATGCAATCGCGCTCCGAGGCCGATATCCGCCGCCGCCTGCCGCGAATCGTCGACGCCGTACGGGAGGCGGTGGGCGAGCTCGCGTTCGTCAACGGCGGTGGCACCGGCAGTCTTTCCCGCACGGCGGCGGCCGGGATCGCCACCGAGCTCACGGCCGGCTCGGGCTTCTATGCCCCGGCGCTGTTCGACAACTACCGCTCGCTGGCGCTCGAGCCCGCCGCTTTCTTCAGCCTCCCCGTTGTCCGGCGACCCGTCGGCGGGATCGCGACGCTGCTCGGCGGCGGGTATCTCTCCTCGGGCGCGGGCGGGCGCCAGGTGATGCCCGAGCCGTACCTCCCCGGCGGGCTTCGCTTCGATCGAGACGAGGGCGCCGGCGAGGTGCAGACCCCGGTCACCGGCGCCGCCGCCTACAAGCTGCGGGTCGGCGACCGCGTTTACCTGCGCCATGCGAAGGCGGGCGAGCTGTGCGAGCGCTTCAACTCGCTCTACCTGGTCGAGGGCGAGCGGATCATCGACGAGGTGCCGACCTACCGCGGCGAGGGAAAGGCGTTTCTCTGACCATGGCGCGGATCGACCTCGACAAGACCCTCGCAGCGCCGATCGACGAAGTCTTCGAGCTGCTCAGCGATCACGCCGGTTACACGCGATTTCGCGGCTTCAGGACCGCGGAGTTGCTGCGCGAGGGCGCCGAGGAGCGAAACGGCGTTGGCGCCCTGCGGCTGCTCGTCGCCGGGCCACTGCGCTTCGAGGAGGAGATCACGGCCTTCGAGCGCCCGACGCGGATGGACTACCTGATCCGCAAGGTCAACCTGCCCGCCGAGCACGAGGGCGGCACGATCGAGCTCTCCCGGGCCGGGTCCGGGACCCGGGTGCTCTGGCGCTCGACCTTCCACGTCAACGTTCCGGTCGCCGGCGGAGCGATGGGAGGTGCCCTCGCCGCTGCGATAAAGCGCGGCTTCATCCGCCTGCTCGACGACATCGACAGGCTCGCCGCCGAGAGTTCCGCCGCGCCGGGGCAGCGATGAGCCATCCCCCCGACATCCACTCCGCGCTGGCGGCGAAGCGCTGCCCGCCCGAAGCCGCGCTCGACCAGCTGCCTCCGGGCGCCGACGCGATCGTCGGGCTCGGCAACGGTGAGCCGGTGACCGTGATCGACGCGATCGAGAACGGTGCCGAGACCCTGCGCGACGTGCGCCTGCACCAGATGCTGCCGCTGCGCGACCGCCGCTACATCGACGGCGAGATCCCGAACCTCCACCACGTCTCCTGGTTCCTCTCGCCCCACAACCGCGACGCCTTCCACGCCGGCCACTGCGACCTCGTCCCGAACAACTTCAGCGAGGTGCCGGCGCTGATGCGGGCGACGACGAAGCGCACGGTGGCGCTCGCCGCCGCCGCGCCGCCCGACCGCCACGGCTACTTCTCGCTCGGCCCTCACGCCGAGTATGTGGCGCCGCTGATCGGCGAGGTGCCCTTCTTCCTCGAAGCGAACCCGCAGCTGCCGCGCACCTTCGGCGAGAACCAGGTCCACGTGAGCCAGATCGCAGGTTGGTGCGAGGCCGACTACCCGCTGGTCGAGGTGCCGCCGCGCGAGGCAACGGAGACCGACACGCAGGATCGCCGAGCTCGTGGTCGAGCGGATCCCCGACGCGGCCACGATCCAGGCCGGGATCGGCTCGGTCCCCGACCAGGTCCTGCACCTGCTCTCCGATCATCGCGAGCTCGGCGTCCACACGGAGCTGATGAGCGACGGCTTCGTCGATCTGATCGAGCGCGGAGCGATCACCGGCACCCGCAAGGCGACCCATCCGCAACAAGGTGATCACGACCACGGTGCTGGGGACCAAGCGCCTGCTCGACTTCGTCGCCGACAACCCCGGGGTCGAGCTCTGGCCCGTCAACTACACCAACGACTCGCGCAACATCGGCCGCGAGCCGCGGATGACGGCGATCAACGCCACGCTCGAGGTCGACTTCCTCGGCCAGTGCGCCTCCGAGTCCCTGGGCACGGACTACTGGTCCTCGTCCGGCGGCCAGGCCGACTACGTGCGCGGCGTGCTCTACGCCGAGCAGGGCCAGTCGTTCATCGTCCTGCACTCCACCCCGCACGACGAGTCGGTCTCGCGGATCGTCCCCACGCTGCACCCGGGCGCCGCGGTCACCTCGTACAAGAACATCGTCGACAAGGTGGTCACCGAGCACGGCGTCGCCGAACTCCGCGGGCGCTCGATCCGCGAGCGCACGGTGCGGCTGATCGAGATCGCGCACCCGAAGTTCCGCGACGAGCTGACCGCCAAGGCGCGCGAGTTCGGCTACATCTAGCCGAGCACGCGCTCGATGTACTCGTTCGCGAACCGGCGCTCGGGGTCGAGCTGCTCGCGCAGGGCCTGGAACTCGTTCCAGCGCGGGTAGCGAGGCTGCAGCGTCTCGGCGGTCTGGAAGTGGCGCTTGCCCCAGTGGGGGCGGCCGCCGTAGGAGTCCATGATTTCCTCGACGGCGCGGAAGTACGGCTGCCAGTCGAGCTTTCGGTCCTGGTGCACGGCGACGTAACAGACGTCGCGCGCGTGGGCGGCGCTGAGGATGAGGTCGTCGGCGGCAGCGAAGCGGACCTCGATCGGGAACGCCACCCGGTGCTCGGGGCGCCCGGCGACGTGCAGCACCCGGCGCACGGCCTCGGCGGCGTGCTCGCGCGGGATCCCGTACTCCATCTCGGTGAACCGGATCCGTCGCTCGGAGGCGAAGACCCTGTAGCTGCGATCGACCTTGGTCGAGCGTCCGGTGCCCGAGGCCGCCAACCGCGACAGACGCGGGACCTGCGAGGGAAGGTGGCGAGCGGCGACGGCGAACGCCTGCCCGACCCAGTTCTCGAGCATCACCTCCTGCGCGTAGACGGCCGCCGCGCGAGCGCGGGCGCGGCGGCTCGTCGGTGCGCCGGCTCTCGCGGCAGAGCGCCGTCTGCGTGTGCGGGAAGACGTAGAACTCGAAGTGGTCGGTGCCGGCGTTGAGCTCATCGAGGCGCGCCAGGGTCTCGTCGAGCGGTCGCGGGCTGTCGACGCGGTCGAGGGTGAACGCCGGAACCGCGCGGATCGTGACCGCGTAGACGATCCCAAGCGCGCCGAGGCCGATCCGGGCGGCCGCCAGCGCCGCTGGATCGGAGCCGGCCGAGATCTCGAGCGAGCTGCCGTCGGCGAGCACGAAGTCGACCGCCTCGACCTGCGCCGAGACGCTGCGAAAGCCCGCTCCGGTGCCGTGGGTGCCGGTGGCGATCGAGCCGGCCAGCGTCTGGCGATCGATGTCGCCGAGGTTCTCGAACGCGAGCCCGAGGTCGTCGAGGCGCCGGGTGAGCTGGCCGAGGACGATCCCCGCCTCGACCTTGACCAGGCCGGCGTCGCGGTCGACCGAGAGCACCCGGTCGAGCCGATCGCAGCGGACCATGACCCCGTCCGTGAGCGCGATCTCGGTGAACGAGTGTCCCGAGCCCGAGGCACGCACCGGCAATCCGCGATCTCCCGCCCTGCAGATGACCTCGGCCAGCGCGTCGCGCGTGCTGGGCCGTTCGATCTCGACCGGCGAGCAGTGCTGGTCGCCCGCCCAATTGCGCCACTGCGCCGCCATCGGGCCAAGGGTATTCGTCAAACTGGCGCCGACCAGGTCATCCCGGAGGGGTGGCAGAGCGGTTGAATGCGGCAGCCTTGAAAGCTGTTGACCGGGTTAGCTCGGTCCGTGGGTTCGAATCCCACCCCCTCCGCTAAACCGGACCGGTCCAGAGCTCGCCGGCGAGGGCGCGCTCGAGGCCGACCCAGAGCGTGTTGACGCCGATGAAGACGATCTGCTCGCGGCTCACCTCGGGATGCTCGGTCCACCAGATCGCCAGCCCGGTGAGGCCGGCACGCATCACCTCGGAGGCCATCTCCAACAGCTGCGCTGCCTGCTCGGCGGGCAGCCCGCCCGGGAGCGTCTCGGTCGCCATGATGGAGCTCAGGGCGGAGAGTCCCTGACCCGCCACCTCGCGATGGACGGCGCGGACCGCGGGGTCGCCGGTGGTCTCCATGAAGTAGACGCGAGCCGCATAAGGGTTGGCCTGCACGTAACGGGCCCAGGCGTCGATCGAACGCGGGACCCTGACCGCGGCGGGCTGATCGCCGGCGAGGCTCGTCTGCCACATCTCGAGCAGCTCGTCGCGGGTGCGCTCCAGCAGCCGCCGGTGCAGCTCGAGCTTCGAGGCGAAGTGGTCGTAGACGACGGGCGGGGTGATCCCTGCGCGACGGGCGATCTCGGCGATCGAGGCGCCGTGGTATCCGCGTTCGGCGAACACCTCCATCGCCGCGCGCTCGATCAGCTCGCGGCGGGCCGGCGCGCTGAGGCGTTTTCGCGGCGTCCGCTTCTTCGTCGCTGGACTCGGCATCGCTGAAGCTCATCGTCGTCGATCCGACCCTCGGCCACAAGCTGCCGTTCGGGAATAGGATCGTCAGATGGCGCTTTTCAAGAGCAAGAAGAAGCAGGCCGCGGAGCTGTTCGAGACCGGCGCCAAGGGTGCCGGGACCGTGATCTCGGTACAGGACACCGGGATGACCGTGAACGACAACCCGCGGGTGAAGATGACCTTCCGGATCGAGCCGCTCGACGGCTCGCCGCCCTTCGACGCCGAGAAGACGACCACCGTCTCGCGGGTCGAGATCCCGCGCCAGGGGGATCGCTACCCGGTCTGGTACGACCCTCAGGACCAGGCCGGCACCTGGGCCTTCGCGACGATCAACGACGACAACGGCCGGGCGACGATGCGGCAGCTGTTCGGCGCCGTCGCCGAGACCTTCGTCGGCATGAACGCCCCGGCGGCGCCGGCTCCGCCGGCGGCGGCGGGCGGCGGACAGGACGTGGTCGAGCAGATCAAGCAGCTCGCCGACCTGCACTCGCAGGGAATCCTCACCGACGAGGAGTTCGCCGCCCAGAAGGCGAAGCTGCTCGGCTGAGTACCGCTCCCGGCCTGCACGGGCTCGCCCGAATCCGCATCGCCGGCGCCGCTAGCTTGTTCAAGGGGTGATGGGAGCGAGATCCACCCTGGCGGGATTTCTGGTCTGTGCGGTCGCGCTGGGCGTGCCCAGCGCCGCCGCCGGCGACGCCTACGCGCCGAGCAACGGCCGCGCCTACCACGGCGTCTCCGACACCGGCGACACCGCCGACTTCCAGACCTTCACCGACCAGGTCGGCGCCCATCCGGCGGTGCTCCAGGACTTCTTTCACTGGCGCGTGCCGCTGACCACCGGCGCCCTCTACCGCTGGGGGAAGACCGACACCCGCGGCGTGCTCAGCCTCTCGACCGCCACCGGCGAGGGCGTCGAGATGATCACCCCGCGCCAGATCGCCAACGGCAAGGACGACCGCTACATGACCCACATGGCGGCCGACATCGCCGAGACCGGCCAGACCGTCTACATCCGGCTGATGGCGGAGATGAACGGGCACTGGAACGCCTACTCGGCCTTCAACGCCGACGGCAGCGCCCGCCGCCACGGACACTCGGCGCGCTGGTACCGGCTCGCCTGGCGGCGCTTCACCCTGATCCTGCGCGGCGGCCCGCGCGACAAGATCAACCGCAGGCTGATGCGGATGGGGCTGCCGAGGATCATCCGCGCCAAGTCGCAGGACGATCCTGTCTACGAGGGCGGCCCCGGCGGGATCCCGCTGCCGATCCCCGAGCAGATGCCGCGCCCGCGGGTGGCGATGATGTGGGTGCCGCAGAGCTTCGGCTCGCCGAACATCCCCGGCAACCAGCCCGCCGACTACTGGCCCGGAGGGCGCTACGTCGACTGGGTCGGAATCGACATCTACTCGAAGTTCGCCGGCGCCTTCGACAACGGCGTCTCCTTCTTCAACAAGTACGACAAGTGGCCGTTCGTGATCGGCGAGTACGGCCCCTGGGACAACGACTTCGGCGGCAGCTTCACCGGCGGCCTGTTGCGCTGGGCCGAGGCCCATGAGCGGGTGAAGATGATGATCTACTACCGCGGCGTCGACCCGGCGAACAACTACAACGTGCAGTTCTACCCCGGGGCCCAGTCCGCGCTTCGAAACCACCTGGCCGAGCCCCACTGGGCGCCGTTCGCGCCCGGGGTCCGGGGGCTCACCGATCCACCGGCGCCGCCGGTGAGCACCGACCAACCGCAGGCCAGGGTGTTCCCCTAGCGCTTGCCCTTGCGGGTCAGCGTCAGCGTCCCGTTCATCGCCCCGTCCTCGTTGCGTCCCGCGTCGACCGCGTGGAATCCACCTGCAAGCGGGGCGGTGATCGTCTTGCGGCCGATCTTGTTCGAGGGGATGAAGGCCTGGGGCTCTGTGTACTCGCGCACGCCGCCGATGTACTCGCCGTTGGTCCCCCAGAAGGCGCCGTGACACTCGTCCGTTCCCAGCTGGACGACGGCGATGTCGCCCTGAAACTCGACCCGGTAGCCGCCCGGCGCCTTGTGGAAGTAGGCGTCCTCGTAGCCGGCGAACCCTTCGAGCGGAGATTCGACCGTAAGCGGGCAGGAGCCCGACTTCGGTGAGGGGATACAGCCCGCATCGTCGCTCCACTGCAGCGTCCCGCTGCCGGTGCGGGTGACGGCATCGAGCGTCGAAAGCGCGGAGATCGGCGTCGCCGAGTAGGTCCCGGTGAACACCCAGTCGGCAGTCCAGCCGTAGTCACAGCTGATGAACACGCGGGTGTGGGTGGTGACCGAGATCGTCGCCTTGTACTTCGGCGGCTTCTTCGGCTTCGCCTGCGCGGTCGAAGCGGCACTGGTGGCGATCAACAGGGCCAGCGCCACGAGCACGAAGCGGCGTGCGGTCTGATTCATGAGGCGCGCGCAAGCTGTCGCAGGTCTCCGAGCATACGCCGATGGAGACCAGGGATCAGGCCGCTTTCTCCAGCGGCCGCTCGCGCAGGCGCGCCCGCCCCTCGGCCAGCGAGCGGTTGACCTTGGTGTAGGTCCAGCCGCAGAGCTCGCAGATCTCGGCGTACGAGTAGCCCTCGGCCTGGAGCAGGATCGCCAGCCGCTCGTTTGCCTTCAGCGCGGCGAGCGCGGCGCGGGCCTCGGCCAGGTGCTCGGCCCGTTCGGCGCGCTCTGCGGGATCGGGGCAATCCGAGGCGACCGCGGCGAGCGGATCGGCCGGGAGATCGCCGGCAAGACACGCGAGCACCCGCTCTCGCGCGCGGCGCACGGCCATCGCCTCGTGTTTGGTGACCACCACCATCCAGGCGATCAGCCGGCCCTGGTCGACGGCGGGGCCCTTGGTCAGCAGGATCAGCGAGGCGCGCTGGAGAGCGTCGTCGGCGTCGTCGGCACAAAGGGAGTGTCGCCGCGCGACGCGGCGAAGGAGCGCACCGTGAGCCTCGATCAGGGCGACCGCGGCGCTGGCGCGATCGGAATCGACGGCTGCAGGGGCCACACCAGGTCCAAGCCCGGCCGCGCCGCCCCTGCCCCCATAACCGGGGTCCCGCCGAGCGTCAGTCGGCGGCGGTCACGGCCTCGTCGGTTTGATCGGCCGGCTCCGGCGCCGGCAGGCCGACGAAGGCCTCCAGAACCTGTGGGTCGAAGTGCCGGCCGGCCTCGCCGGTCATCTCGGCGATCGCGTCGGCCCTGCTCCAGGCCTCCTTGTACGGTCGCGAATGGGTGAGCGCGTCGAACACATCGGCGACCGCCACTATCCGCCCGGCGATCGGGATCGCATCTCCGGCCAAGCCGGAGGGATAGCCGCTGCCGTCCCACTTCTCGTGGTGCGTGAGGGCGATCTCCTCGGCCAGGTCGAGGAGCGCAAACGGGCTCCCGGCGAGCATCTGGGCGCCGATCGCGCTGTGGGTCTTGATCTGCTCGAACTCCTCCTCGGTCAACCGTCCCGGCTTGCCGAGAATGGCGTCGGGAATCGCGATCTTGCCGACGTCGTGCAGCGGCGCGGCGAACCTCAGCAGCTCGATCTGGGGGGCCGGCAACCCGAGGCGCTCGGCGATGCTGACCGACAGATCGGCGACCCGGTGGGTGTGCTCGCCGGTCTCGTCGTCGCGAAACTCCGCCGCCGCGGCGAGCCGGGCGAGCATCTCGAACTGTGCCTGCATGAGCTCATTTCGCTCCGAGATATCGCGTACGCAGCCGATCGTCAGCATCCGCTTGCCGATCTGAATCTGGCTTACGTCGATCTCCATCGCAAAGCAGGAACCGTCCCGGCGGCGACCCATCGTCTGGGTCGTCAGGGCCGGATTGCCGTCGCCACCGCGAATCGCTATCGACATCGGCTTTCCGTTGCGCGCCACCGGTAGGCTGCGCCGGGCCAGGGCCGGACCGGAGAAGTCGTCGTGATGGTCGGGTGCGATCAGCAGCTGCAGCGGCTGCCCGATCACCTCCTCCTCGCGGTAGCCGAACAGGCGTCGCGCCGAGCGGTTGAACGACTCGATCCGCCCTTCCTCGCCGGCTGTGACGACCCCGTCGACGACGTTCTGCAACACCGCCCGGGCGCGTACCTCGCTGTCGCGCACGGCGGCGTTGAGATCGGTGATCGATTCGAGCGAGCGCTGCAGCTCCTCGGACTGGAGGTAGAGGCCGACGAACGCCGAGACCTTGGCCCGCAGCACATCGCCGTGGATCGGGGTGAAGATGAAATCGACGGCGCCACTGGCATAGGCGGTCAGCGTCTCGGTCTCGTCGCGCCCGAAGGCGGTGCAGAAGATGATCGGCGTGTGTCCCGACTGGCGTCGCTGGCGGATCAAGGTCGCGGTCTCGTACCCGTCCATGGTCGGCATCCGGACATCCATCAGGATCACCGCGAAGGTCTGATCGAGGACGGCGCGAAGCGCGGCTCGTCCGGAATCGGCTTCGACGACCGTGACGCTCAGAGGCGCGAGCATCGCCGTGACCGCTACCCGTTGCTCCTCGCGGTCGTTGACGACGAGCACCGCGGGGAGCCGGGGGGCCACCTCCGGCGCTTCGACGGCGGCTCCGTTGGAATCCATCAGACAACCGCGTCGGAGGATCGCTTTGCCCGCGTCGCGCGCCTGGCGGCCACAAGGCACTCGGCGAGGACGACGAGGAAATCGGGGCCGTCCTCGACCGGCTTCGAGACATACTCGGAGGCGCCTGCCTCGAGGCAGCGCTTGCGCTCGCCGGGTCCGACCTTCGCGGTCACGGCGATGATCGGGACGTCCGCCCCCGCCGGCAGCTCGCGCATCGCCCGCATCGTCGCGTAGCCATCCATGATCGGCATCATGATGTCGACGAGCACGATGTCGATCTCGGAGGATCGTGCGAGCAGGTCGATCGCCTCGCGGCCGGTCTCCGCCGAGATCACCTCGAGCGCACCGCGCTCGAGCAGCGTGGTCATGGCGAAGATATTGCGGAAGTCGTCATCGACCACCAACGCCGTCATCCCCGCGAGAGCCTCAGCCGGGGGCGCAGCGACAACGGCGCTGGCGTCACCGTTGGTGGCCGGTGCCGCGGCCTCGGGCTCGGGCGCGGCAATCGCGGCGTGGCCGTTGCCGGCCGAGGGCACGCCCGCCGGCAGGTAGACGGTAAAGGTGGTGCCCTCGCCGAGTTCGCTGGCGAGCGCGATCTCGCCACCCAGCAGCCGCACGAGCTCGCGGCTGATCGACAGACCGAGTCCCGTGCCGCCGTACTGGCGCGCCGTTGAGCCGTCGGCCTGGGCAAACGCCTCGAAGATCTGCCGCTGCGTCTCCGGGGTGATCCCGATCCCGGTGTCGACGACCTCGAACGCGGTCACCGCCGTCGCTCGGCGGAGATGTTCGTTGGCCGGATTCCAGCCGTTGACAGGAGAGCTCACCCGCAGCGTCACCTCGCCCTGCTCGGTGAACTTGAACGCGTTCGAGAGCAGGTTCTTGAGCACCTGACGCAGGCGGCCGGGGTCGGTGGCGAAGGTCGGAGGCAGGTCGGGCGCAAGCTCG
This sequence comes from uncultured Solirubrobacterales bacterium, assembly GCA_963767475.1. Taxonomy (GTDB): domain Bacteria; phylum Actinomycetota; class Thermoleophilia; order Solirubrobacterales; family 70-9; genus WHSW01. The sequence continues at coordinate 1,502,811 of CAVYEI010000002.1, read as the reverse complement.
ACCGAGAATGAGATGCCCTTCTGCTCGGCGACGGCGCCGAAGTCGTGCTCGAGCAGGTCTTTGAGCTCGGCCATCGGCAGCGTGCTGATCTCCAGCGCGACCGTGCCCGATTCCACCTTCGCCAGGTCGAGGATGTCGTTGAGCAGACGCAGCAGGTCGGCGCCCGAGGAGTGGATCACCTCGGCGTAGCGCACCTGCGACTCGGTCAGGTTCTGCTCCGGGTTCTCCTTCAGCTCGCTCGCCAGGACCAGCAGGCTGTTGAGCGGCGTGCGGAGCTCGTGCGACATGTTGGAGAAGAACTCCGACTTGTACCTCGACGAGACCGCGAGCTGCTCAGCCTTCTCCTCGACCAGGCGCTTGGCGAGCTCGACCTCCTCGTTTTTGCGCTCGACCTCGTTGTTCTGCTCGGCGAGGCGACCGGCTTGGTCGGCGAGATCCTCGTTCGAGCTGCGCAGCTCCTCCTGGCGCGACTGCAGTTCCTGCGCCTGCGACTGGGCCTGCTTGAGCAGGTTCTCGGTCAGCGTGTTGGCCTCGATCGTGTTGATCACCAGGCCGATGCTCTCGGTGAGTCGATCGAGGAAGGCCTGGTGGGTGGGGCTGAAATGGCTGAACGACGCCAGCTCGACCACGGCTCGGACGGAGCCCTCGAACAGGATCGGCAGGACGATGATGTTGAGCGGCGTCGACTCCCCGAGCCCGGAGTTGATCGTCACGTAGTCGCCGGGGACGTCCGTGAGCAGGATGCGCTCCTTCTCCTGCGCGCACTGCCCGACCAGGCCTTCGCCGAGGCGGAACTCGCTGGCGAGGTGCTTGCGCTCCTTGTAGCCGTATCCCGCCTGGTACCTGAGCACCGGCTCGCCGTCGTCGGCGGCGTCGGCGTCGGCGTCGGCGAGCGTGTAGAAGACGCCGTGCTGGGCCGAGACCAGGGGCGCCAGCTCGGAGAGGATCATGCTCGAGACCGTGGCCAGGTCGCGCTCGCCCTGGAGCATGCGGGTGAAGCGCTCGAGGTTGGTCTTCAGCCAGTCCTGCTCGGTGTTCTCCCGCGTCGTCTCGCGAAGGTTGCGGATCATCTCGTTGAGCGTGTCCTTGAGCACGGCGACCTCGCCGCTGGCCTCGACACCGACCTGCCGGGTGAGGTCTCCCTCGGTCACCGCGGTCGCCACCTCGGCGATCGCCCGCACCTGGTTGGTGAGGTTGGCGGCGAGCTGATTGACGTTGTCGGTGAGGTCCTTCCAGACGCCGGCCACCTCGGCCGACTGCGCCTGGCCGCCGAGCTTGCCCTCGACCCCGACCTCGCGGGCGACGCGTGTGACCTCGGAGGCGAAACGGTTGAGCTGATCGACCATCGCGTTGACGGTGTTCTTGAGCTCGAGGAACTCGCCCTTGACGTCAGCGGAGATCTTCTTGCTCAGGTCGCCGTTGGCCACGGCCGTCGTCACCTCGGCGATATCGCGCACCTGCCCGGTGAGGTTGTCGGCCATCAGGTTGACGTTGTCGGTGAGGTCCTTCCAGACGCCACCGACCTCGATCGTCACCGCCGCCGCCTGACCCAGCTTGCCCTCGGTACCGACCTCGCGGGCGACGCGGGTGACCTCGGAGACGAACCTGTTGAGCTGGTCGACCATGGCGTTGATCGTGTTCTTGAGCTCGAGCATCTCGCCGTGGACGTCGGCGGTGATCTTCTTGCTCAGGTCGCCGTCGGCGACCGCCCCGATCACCCGCTGCATCTCGCTGGTCGGACGGACGAGGTCATCGATCAGGCCGTTGACCGATTCGAGGCTGTCGAACCAGACATCGGATCCGTGCATGGCAACGCGATGCGAGAGCTTGCCCTCCTTGCCGACGACGCGGCTGACCCGCGCCAACTCGGCGGCCAGGGCCTGATTGGACGCGATCACGTCGTTGAGGGCGTCTGCCGCCTTGCCGGCGACGCCCGTCCATTCGAGCGGCATGCGAACGCTGAAGTCGCCGCTGCGAACGTCGGAGAGGACGCTCAGCAGCACGGCTTCGTCCAGCCTGTCGGCTTGGTTCGCCTGCGCTTCGTCCATGACGGCCTTTCGGTTGTCCGGGGTGTGCCGAAGTCGCGGGCCCGCCCGGCAACCGTGCTGGGGATGATGCGAGTAAGCGAAGAGGCACGAATCAAGGTACCAGAGTTTTCGTAGCATTTGCCACTAATGGCTGGATGGCCGGACCCATGCACGGTTGTCGCTTGGTCGCTCCCGCTTACGCCGGTATCCTCGCCCGGCGATGAGCACCTGCCTGATCAGCGGGGGCGCCGGGTTCCTCGGCTCTCACATGTGCGACCACCTGCTGGCCGAAGGTCACCGGGTGATCTGCGTCGACAACCTCGACACGGGTTCGCTGCAGAACATCGAGCACATCCACTCGGACTCGTTCAGCTTCGTCCAGCACGACCTCACCGAGCCGTTCTTCATCGAGGAGCCGATCGACTTCGTCTACCACCTCGCCTCGCCGGCGAGCCCGATCGACTACCTGCGCCTGCCCCTGCACACGCTCAAGGTCGGCTCCTACGGCACCCACCACATGCTCGGCCTGGCGAAGAAGAAGCGGGCCCGGTTCGTGCTCGCCTCGACTTCCGAGGTCTACGGCGACCCGCAGGTCCATCCCCAGCCCGAGAGCTACTGGGGGCACGTCAACCCGATCGGCCCGCGCGGCGTCTACGACGAGGCCAAGCGCTACGCCGAGGCGCTGACGATGGCCTACCACCGCCAGCAGGGCGTCGACACCGGGATCGTGCGCACGTTCAATACCTACGGCTCGAGAATGCGCCCCCACGACGGCCGCGCGATTCCGACCTTCCTCCGCCAGGCGCTTCAGGACAAGCCCCTGACGGTGTTCGGCGACGGCAGCCAGACCCGCAGCTTCTGTTACGTCGACGACCAGATCCGCGGCTACGTCGCGATGGCGAACTCCGACGTCCACGAGCCGGTCAACATCGGCAACCCGCACGAGTTCACCCTGCTCGAGCTCGCCCAGGTCGTGATCGAGGTGACCGAGTCCCGGTCGGAGATCGTCTACGAGGCGCTGCCGACCGACGATCCGCAGGTGCGCCAGCCCGAGATCACCCGCGCCATGGACCTGCTCGCCTGGGAGCCCGCGGTCGAGCTCCGCGACGGCCTGCGGATGACGATCGAGCAGACCGGCGTCGAGCGCCTCGTCGGCACCGGCGATTAGCCCCGCTTCCGCCGCCGGGGGTGCCCGCTTGCGGATCGCCCATCTGACCGCGACGTTTCCCCCCTACCCGGGCGGCGCCGGCAACACAGCCTTTCGCTTCGCCCGCGAGCAGGCCGCCCACGGCCACGAAGTCGAGGTCTTCACGGCACCGGCGGAGGGCGAGGCGCCGGACCCGGGCGCCGCGATCGTGCACCGCATCGATCCCGTGTTCGCGATCGGCAACGCGCCGCTGATCCCGAGCCTGGCGCGGGTCGAGGGCTTCGACGTCGTCCACCTCCACTACCCGTTCATCTTCGGCTCCGAGCTCACCCTGCTCGGTCGCCTCGGCCGGCGCCGGCGCGCCCAGGCGCTGCTCGTCCACTACAAGAACCGGCTCGTCGGCAAGGGCCCGCGAGGGGCTCTGTTCGAGGCCTACGAGCATTCGGTCGCCCCGCTGCTGATCCGCGCCGCCGACCGCGTCTGCGTGCTCAGCCCCGATCACGCCGAGTCGGTCTCCTACCTGCGCCGCGCCGCGGCCCGCGACCAGGCGAAGCTGATCGAGATGCCCAACGGGGTCGATTCGGAGCTGTTCAGCCCCGGCGAGGACGAGACCGGTCTGCGCCGGAGGCTCGGGATCCCGGAGGAGGCGGTGGTCGCCGCCTTCGTTGCCACGCTCGACCGCGCTCACCACTTCAAGCGCCTCGACGTCGCCATCGACGCGCTGGCGCTCGGCGACCCCGGCGTCCATCTGCTGGTCGCCGGCGGCGGCGAGCTGCTGGAGGGCTTTCGCGACCGCGCCGCCGCCGCCGGCCTCGCGGACCGCGTCCACCTGCTCGGCGCCGTCCCCCACGCCGAGCTGCCGGCCGTCCTGCGCGCCGCCGACCTCTTCCTGCTGACGACAGAGCCGCCGGAATCGTTCGGCATCGTGCTGATCGAGGCGATGGCCTGCGGGCTGCCGGTGATCGCCACCGACTACCCCGGCGTGCGTGCGGTCGTCGACGAGGGCGAGACCGGTCTGCTGGTGCCGCGCGGAGATCCGGCCGCGGTCGCGGCCGCGGTCGGCGAGCTCGCCGATGCCCCGGCGCGCCGCCGGCAGATGGGCGAGCGCGGGCGGGCAAAGGCGCTGGCGCAGTGGAGCTGGCCGAAACTGGTCGAGCGCATGGACGGCGCCTACGCCGAGGCAATCGCGGTACGGCACGACAGGCGGGGCCGATGAGCGGGCCGCGGCGGATCCTGCTGGTCGCCTACTTCTACCCGCCGTGTCGCGACACCGGCGTGCTGCGGGCGGCGGCGATGGCGAAGTGGCTGCGCCGGCTCGGCCACGAGGTCACCGTGCTCACCACATCCGCCTACGGCGAGGGCGACGACGACTCGGTCGACGACGTGGTCCGGACCGCCGACGCGCAGCGCTGGCGGGCTCGCCTGGCCGGCAAGGACTCGATCGGGGCGATGTTCGACTCGCCCACCTACAGCGGGCGCCCGCACCCTCTCAGCCGGGTGCTGGTACCGGAGGCGCTGGTCGCCGCCTGGCTGCCGTTCGCGCGCTCGCGGGCGCTGCGGCTGCACGAGCAGCGCCGCTTCGACTGCGTGATCACGACCTCGCCGCCCGAGTCCGCGCACGCCGTCGGCTTCGCCCTCCAGCGGCGCGGGTTGCCGTGGGTCGCCGACGTCCGCGACGCCTGGACGTTCGAGTCGCTGCGCCCCGACTACCCGACCGCGCTCCAACGCCGCCTCGACCGGCGGCTCGAGCGACGCTGGCTCGGCGCCGCCGACGCCGTCGTCTGCGTCTCCGAGCCGGCGGCCGAGGACCTGCGCCGGCGCGGGATCGCCGCACCGCTGCTGGTGCCGAATGGCTGGGACCCGGAGGCCGCGGTCGACACCGGTCGGCCGACCGGCCTGCTCGACCCCGAGCGCGTCTCGATCGTCTACACGGGCCGCTTCGGCAGCTACGGGCGCGACCCGGCGCCATTGGTCGACGCGCTCGCCGCGCTCGCCCGTTCCGACCCCGAGGCGGCGGCACGGCTCGAGCTGGTGATCGCGGGGCCGCTGACCGAGGACGAGGTCGCCCTGTTCGCGACCGACGTCGCCCCGGCCCGCATCGTCCACGCCGGCAGCCTCGAACGAGCGCGGGCCCTTGGCCTCCAGCGCGAGGCCGAGGCGCTGTTGCTGATCGCCCAGCCGACCCGCTCGCAGCTGCTCAACATCAAGCTGTTCGAGTATCTGGCCGCCGGCCGCCCGATCCTGGCGCTCGCCGCGGGGACCGAGGCCGGCAGGGTCGTGGCGCAGCTCGGCGGCGAGGTGGCGGCGGCCGACGACCCGGCGCAGATCACCGCGGCCCTCGCCAGGGTCGCAGCTGGGGAGCTGGCCGCGCCCTCCCCGGATGCCCTGGCGGCGTACACCTACCCGGCGCCGGCGGAGGGCATCGAGGCCGCCGTCGAGCTGGCGATCGCGCACCGGCACTAACAGGCCAGGGGCACTACTTTCCATCGCCGCGCGGGTTGGACTTGCGGTCGGCACGACCATAGGATCGGCCGACTGCGGGGCGCCACGCACCTGATCGGGCCGGGCACCCCGTCAACCCACAATGGGAGGTACTCAGTGAGCGAGGGACTCAGGCGGTGGAAGCCGCAACCCGCGACCGTGATCTCGTTGATCGCGCTCTTCGTCGCCATCGGCGGCACCGCTTTCGCCGCCAATCTGGCCAAGAACAGCGTCAAGTCGAAGCACATCAAGGACGGTCAGGTGAAGACGGCCGACGTCGGCGATGGTGCGATCGGAAACGTCGACCTTGCCGACGGCTCGGTGTCGACGGCGAAGATCCTCGACGCGACCGTCGGTACGGCCGACCTGGCCGACAACTCGGTCAACTCGGCGAAGGTCGCCGCGGACACGCTGGCGGCGGCTGACCTGGCCAACAACTCGGCCGATACAGCAGAGATCGCCAGCAACGCGGTCGATTCCGCGGAGATCGCGGCGAACGCAGTTGACGGGATCGAGATCAATGCCGACGCAGTCGACCAGGGTGAGCTCGCCAACGATTCGATCGACGCCGCGGAGATCGCCGAGGGCATCACCGGCACCGACGGGACCCCGGTCAACATCGGCGGTGGAGCCGCCGAGAACGGCGCCTATGAAATCGGCACGGCGACCGCGTCGTGCGCCGCCAATGAGCAGATCATCGGCGGAACCGGGTTCTGGTCGCTGGACGACAACGCCTCGAACAACCTGGAGCTGTTCATCGCTGAGGTGCGGATCAACTACGCGGCCGAGAGCGTCGTCGTCGACGGCGGCAACGACAGCGGATCGGATCGCACCCTGACCGCGCAGGCGATCTGCCTCGAGGCCTAGGTTCGGGAGCAGCCCGAGCTCGCGCGCGGGAGCTCACGGAGGGCCGGTCGCAAGGCCGGCCCTCCGTCGTTGGTGGCAGCGCTCGACGATCGCCTCGGCGAGCCGCTCGGCGGCGTCATCGGTCTGCTCGAGGTAGAGGTTCGGCTCGACCGCCTCGAGCTCGAGCACCAACGGCGCTCCGGCCGGATCGCGAAGCATGTCGACGCGGGCGTAGAGCGGGGTCGCCCCGAACCGCCGCCCGACCTCGTCGACGACCCGCGCCGCGAGCTCGAGCTCGTCCTCCTCGGCGGTCCCGGCCAGCACCAGCTCCGGGTCGTACATGATCTCGGCGGCGCCGATCGCGTCGTCGCGGACCGGCGCCACCTCGTCGGCGCGCAGCACGGCCCGCTTTCGCAGCACGTGGCTGACCTCGCCGGCAATGAGCACGACGGCCGTCTCGCCCTCGCTGTCGACGCTGTCGAGGAACGGCTGCACCATCGCCGTGCGCCCGCCGGCCCCGATCCGCTCGATCAGCTCGATTCCGGTGCCCGCCGAGCCGGGTCCGAAGCGGCCGGTGTCGCGCCCACCCGCCGAGATCGTCGGCTTGATCACGACCTCGGCTTCGATCGGCGCCGGGGTCTCACCGGGCTCGACGTAATGCGTCTCGACCACCGGCAGGCCGGCGTCGCCCAGGTCTCCCAGATAGCGCTTATCGCTGTTCCAGCCGATGATCGCCGGCGCGTTCTCGAGCCGTTCGCCGACGCGCTCGGCCCAGGCGACGAACTCCTGCAGGCGCTGGGTGTAGTCCCAGGTCGAGCGGATCACGACCAGGTCGTAGGTGTCCCAGTCGACATCCCCGTCGTCCCAGGGCCGGATCGCCGCCTCGGCCCCGCGGCCGGCGAGCCGCTCGACCAGCAGCTCGTCGTCTCGGAACTCCGCCGGGATTCCCTCGATGCTGGCGATCGCGACCCGCACCCGGGGCATCGTATGCGGCCCTAGACTTGCTCTGGATGACCGAGCGCGAGCTCACCGACGCCGCCGCCGACGCCTCGCCCAACGGCGAGCCGCCCGAGGCCACCAAACGCGCCGTGGAGCAGGATCTGCACCGCTACGTCGCCCCGGTCGTCGGCCCCGACGACCCGCGGGTGATCACCGACTCCGGGATCGAGATCGAGCCGCTCTACGAAGAGTCCGACGTCGCGCCCGGACTCGAGGAGCGCCTCGGCGACCCCGGCAGCTACCCGTTCACGCGCGGGATCCACGAGCGCATGTACCGCGACCGGCTGTGGACGATGCGCCAGTACGCGGGCTTCTCCAGCCCCGAGGACACCAACGGGCGCTACCGCTACCTGCTCGAGCACGGCTCCACCGGGCTCTCGATGGCCTTCGACCTGCCGACCCAGCTCGGCCGCGACTCCGACGACCCGCTCTGCGACGGCGAGGTCGGGCGCACCGGGGTGCCGATCGACACGATCGAGGACATGCGGATCTGCTTCGAGGAGATCCCGCTCGACCAGGTATCGACCTCGATGACGATCAACGCCCCGGCGGCGATCCTGCTGTTGCTCTACGAGCTCGTCGGCGAGGAGCAGGGGGTGGCCTCGGAGCAGCTGCGGGGCACGGTCCAGAACGACGTGCTCAAGGAGTACGTCGCCCGCGGCAACTACATCTATCCCCCGGTGCCGACGATGCGGCTGACCACCGACATCTTCGAGTACTGCGCCGAGAAGGTGCCGAGGTGGAACACGATCTCGATCTCCGGCTACCACATCCGCGAGAAGGGCTGCTCGGCCGTGCAGGAGGTGGCGTTCACGCTCTCGAACGCGATCGCCTACACCGAGGCGGCGCTCGCCCGCGGGCTCGAGATCGACGACTTCGCCCCGCGGCTGGCGTTCTTCTTCAACTGCCACAACAACGTCTTCCAGGAGATCGCCAAGTTCCGCGCGGTGCGGAGAATGTGGGCGAAGATCGTGCGCGAGCGCTTCGGCTCCGAGTCCGAGCGCTCGCAGATGATCCGCTTCCACACCCAGACCGGCGGGGTGACGCTGCAGGCTCAGCAACCCGAGGTCAACATCATCCGAGTCGCCCTGCAGGGCTTCGCCGCGGTCAGCGGCGGCACCCAATCCCTGCACACCAACGGCTTCGACGAGGCTCTGGCACTGCCGACCGAGCGCTCGGCGCGGATCGCGCTGCGCACGCAGCAGGTGATCGCCCACGAGTCGGGCGCCGCCGACACGGTCGACCCCTTCGCCGGCTCCTACTTCGTCGAGTCGCTCACCGACGAGATCGAACAGCGCTCCTGGGAGCTGATCGAGCAGGTCGGCGAGCTCGGCGGCTCGGTCGATGCGCTCGACTTCATCCAGCGCGAGATCGAGGAATCAGCGCTCTCCTACCACGAGCGCTACAAGACGGGCCAGGACATCGTCGTCGGGGTCAACAAGTACGTCACCGACACCGTCGACGACGTCGACATCCTCAAGGTCGACCCGGAGGCCGAGCGCCGCCAGAAGGAGCGGCTGGCGAAGTTCAAGGCCAACCGCGACCAGGCCGCGGTCGAGGCGAAGCTCGAGGCGCTGAGGGAGGTCGCGCGCGGCGACGGCAACCTCCTGCACCCGATCCGCGAGGCGCTGGCGGCGAACGCGTCGATCGGCGAGGTCTGCAACGCGATGCGCGACGTCTTCGGCGAGTACAAGGGCGGCGCCTTCTTCTAGGGCGCAGCAGCCCGCGCGAGGCACGTTGCAAACCGATGATCCGCGGCAGGAGTCGGAGCCGGGCGGCCGAACCCCGCGCACATGGAATCGAAGGCCAAACGGACGCTGGTCAAATCCGCACCCGAGCTCTGGGAGCTCGCCGACGACCCGACGAGGATGGAATCGTGGATGCGAGGGCTGATCGGGGCAGCGGATCCGATCGCGGTCGAGGTCACCAATCGCGAGCCCGAGCGCATCCTCGCCTGGCGAGCTGCGGAACCCGGTTCGGACGGCACGATCGCGATCGAGCTCGCCGAGAGCGGCTTCGGGACCGCGGTCCGGATCACAGCGCAGCACACCCGCCCGGACCCGGGCGACGCGATCGCTGCGCTCGAGAGCTTGCTCGATGAGCTCGGATCGCCCGAGCGACGTCCCTTCGCCTAGCCCCGACCCGCGGTCCGAGCTCGACCTGGCGAGCCTGCTGCGGCTTCGCGGCGAACCCCTGGTCGAAGCGGTCGAGCGCCACCTGCCGGGCGCTCGCAAGCACGCCGAGGCGACCGCGTCCTACGCCTTCGCCGGCGCCGTCGGGCTCGGCTTCGACCGCGCCCAGTGCGAGGTCGCGCGCGAGGCGGCGATGCTGCACGAGATCGGCCTGATCTACGTCCCGGCCGCGATCGCCGTGAAGCCGCCCCGCGAGCGCGACGAGGCCGAGGCGGCGACCTGGGCGGAGCACTACGAGGCCGGGTACCGGCTCGCCCGCGGGGCGGGCATCCCCGAGCACGCCTGCGGCTGGCTGTTGCGGGTACGCGAGCGCTACGACGGCGGCGGACCGGAGGAGATCGCCGCCGAACGGATCCCAATCGAGTCGCGGCTGATCCGCGCGGCGTGCCTGTGCCAGACGACGCTCGTCGCCGCGGCCGGGGGCGGCGAGGGACCGGCGCTGCGGGCCACGATCGACGTGCTCGCCGAGCGCGCCGGCACCGAGCTCGACCCGCGCGTGGTCGCCGCCCTGACCACGATCCTCGAGCGCGCCGCCACGACCTGAGCACACGACTCGCGGCCTGAGCGGTGAAATTCGGGGTGGGGTCCCGATGCGAAGCCGCGCGAGGCGGGTGATAGTCGCCCTCGAGCGCCAAAACGGCGCCGGACGACGAACGGGGGGAACGATTCCCGGACAGGCGGACATCAAGGGGAAGGCTGGGGCACTCGCGGCGGGTTTCGCGATCGTGGCCGTGGCGGTCGCGCCGATGGCGGCGAGCGCCGCGAACCGCTACGTCGACGACACGATCCCCGGGGGCACCGACGCCGGCCCGAACCCCTGCACGGCGATCGCGACGCCGTGCAAGACGATCCCGCACGCGATCGGCCAGGCGGCGGCGGGCGACGAGATCCTCGTCGGCGGCGGCAGCTACGGCCCGTTCACGCTCGGCAAGGCGGTAGGCGTCCGGGCGCGCGACTTCGCCGGCGTCGACACCAACCTGCCGGCTATCCTCTCGAGCGGGGTCTCGACCGTGGTCACGATCACGGACCCGGGAGCGGTGCTCAGCGGGTTCACGATCCGCCGCGACATGGGCTCGCCGACGCTCTCGCTGGAGGCTGGGGCGACCGTCTCGAACAACACCTTCGACGAGCCGGTACCGCCGGCCGGGAGCGAGATCGACATCCTGGTCCCATTCGGGCCCGGCTCGCCGACGATCGCCCGCAACACGTTCGCCGACCCGGCACCGGCGTCCACGACCCAGTACGGCGTCTTCAGCGGCGCCAGCGGCTCGCCGGCGATCTCGGCGAACGAGTTCTCGGGGATGGCGATCGGCGTGCACACCGGGAACGGATCGGCGGCGATCTCGGGCAACGTCTTCACCGGGACCGAGAACGGCATCGGCACCGGGTTCGCAATCGACGTCCAGAACGCCACAGCGACGATCTCCGGCAATCTGATCAGCGACCCGGACCCGGCTGAGAGCGCCGGCGCGATCGCGGTCCAGGAGGGTGGCGGGGTCGCGCAGACCGGCGCAACGCTGAGCCGCAACCGGATCTTCGGCGGCCTCGTCGGGATCCTGCTCGACGACACCGAGCTCCCGGTGAGCATCGAAGGCGACGTCGTCGCGAAGACCACCGGCAGCTCGAACGGCGCGATCACCGTCCAGAACAACGACCCGGCGACGCCGATGGGGCCGGTGACGATCACGAACGTGACCGTCGCCGAGAACCTCGGCGGCAGCCCTTCGGTGCGGATCCACGACACCAGCGCGACGATCGACTCCAGCCTGCTCGCGGCGCCGAGCATCTGGACGCAGAACGGGGGAACCTGCACCGTCACCCACTCGAACGGCCCCGCGGGGCAGTGCGGGACGATGCAATCGAGCGTCGATCCGGTGTTCGCCGACCCGGCGGCTTCGGACTATCACCTCGTCGCCTCCGACCCCGCGAACGCGGCCCTGATCGAGCAGGGCAACCCCGCGGCGAGCTCCGCCCTCGACCTCGACGGGGAGCCGCGGGGGCTCGACTTCGACCGCGACTGCACGGCACGCCGCGACCTCGGTGCCGACGAGGTGACGCCGCTCCTACCCGAGCCCGACTGCACCCCTCCGGCGCCCCCCGGGGGCACCGCCGACACGACCGCACCCGAGACGACGATCGGGTCCGGGCCGAAGCGGAAGACCAAGCGCCGCCGCGCCCGGCTCGAGTTCAGCTCGAGCGAACCCGGCTCGAGCTTCGAGTGCAGCCTCGACCGCAAGCCGTTCGCTGCCTGTGCCTCGCCGCTGAAGCTGAAGGTAAAGCGGCGAAAGCACCGGTTCGAGGTCCGCGCGATCGACTCGGCGGGCAACGCCGACCAGACGCCCGCGAGCCGCAAGTGGAAGGTGCGTAAGCGAAATCAAGCGCCGGGCGAAGGGCGCCGTCGCCTCGATCCTCGAGCGCGCGGCGCAGTCGGCCGCGCCCATACCCGAATTTCGGGGTGGGCACCCGATGCGAAGCCCCGCTGGGGCCTCGATAGTCGCCCTCACGCGCCGATGGCGCCGAAATCAACCGGGGGACGGTCCCCGAAGGAGAGACCATGACCAAGCTCAGCCACACAAGGCCATCGCCCGCGACGGTGGTGGCGTGCGTTGCGCTCTCGTTTGCGCTCGCCGGTTCGGCGGTCGCCGGGACCGACGGGCTGACGAGAGCCATCAGCAAGTCGAAGGTCAAGACGATCGCCAAGAAGCAGGCGGGCAAGGTGCTCGCCCAGCTCGAGGCGAGCCTGAACGTCAACAGCGCGAAGACGGCGGGCACCGCGACCACCGCGGGCACGGCGACCAAGGTCGCTGCCAACGGGGTCGACACGGCCGCGCTTCAGGACGACGCCGTCAACTCGGCGAAGGTCGCTAATGAGTCGCTGGAGAAGGCCGACGTAGCCAACAACGCGATCGGTGACGCCGAGACCCTGCTCAACATCAGCGACGAGATCGTCGACAACTCCGTCGGCGGTCAGGACCTCGCCGCGTTTGCTGTGACGCAGGACTCCAACGCCGTCAACGACGCGACCGCAAGCGACGGCAACTGGACCTCGGGGTCCGTGACCGCGAGTTGTCCGGTGTCGACGACACGAGTGTCCGGTGGCGGCGCCTGGGGCGGCACGGGCGCTGAGAACCTGAAGCGGCTGTCCAACAGTTTCCCCTCGGGGAGCAACGACTGGCAGGTCACCGGTGCGCACGACACCGGCCTCAACCTCTCGGTGTTCGCATACGTGATCTGCATCAGCGGCTAGTCGCGCCACCGGCTCGGCCGGTCAAACGCCGTGACGGGCGGGGCCTCTTGTCCCGCCCGTTCGCGCGCGCCATAATCGCCCAATCAGCTCTCGACGCCCTGCACACGATCAAGTCGACATCGCGACCTTCGGCCCGTTTCGCCTCGTCGGCCGCTGCCTGATGAGCGGCGGCGGTGGCACGCAGCTCGTGCCGACGGTCGATCTCCAGACGACCGAGAACGACTCGATCGCGACGGCCAGGATGGCCTCGCCGAGCGGTGTCGGCGTCACCCTCGACCTCACCCTCGCCTCTCGGGCTTTCTCGAACAACCCGAGCCAGCGCGTCGGCTGCGTGTACACGGGCAGCGCGATCGTCGATCCCGCCTAGAATCCCGCGCCCCTATGCGCGAACGCAACCCGGAGACCCTCGAGGACAAGCTTTCCTACCTGCGCGAGCTGCGCGAGCAGGCGATCCACTCCGCATCCGACGAGGCGGTGGAGAAGCAGCACGCGAAGGGCAAGCTGACCGCGCGTGAGCGGGTCGAGAAGCTGCTCGACCCGGGCTCGTTCGAGGAGCTCGACACCTTCGTCCGCCACCGCACCCACGAGTTCGACATGCACAAGAAGCGGCCCTACGGCGATGCCGTGGTCACCGGCTACGGGACCATCGACGGCCGGCCGATGTTCGTCTTCAGCCAGGACTTCACCGTCTTCGGCGGCTCGCTGGGCGAGGTGATGGCGGAGAAGATGTGCAAGGTGATGGATCTGGCGGCGAAGGTCGGCGCCCCGGTGATCGGGATCAACGACTCCGGCGGGGCGCGGATCCAGGAGGGTGTGGTCTCGCTCGGCGCCTACGGCGACGTCTTCGTCCGCAACGTCCAGTGCTCCGGAGTGATCCCTCAGATCTCGGCGATCATGGGCCCGTGCGCGGGCGGCGCCGTGTACTCGCCGGCGATGACCGACTTCATCTTCATGGTCAAGGAGACCTCGCACATGTTCATCACCGGCCCCGAGGTGATCAAGACGGTCACCGGGGAGGAGGTCGAGTTCGAGGAGCTCGGCGGGGCGATGACCCACAACTCGAAGTCCGGAGTCGCCCATTTCGCCGCCGACGACGAGGAGAAGTGCCTCGCAGACATCCGCTACCTGATCAGCTTCCTGCCCTCCAACAACCTCGAGATGCCTCCTCGGGTCGAACCCTATGACGACCCCGAGCGCATGGACGAGGCGCTCGACTCGGTCGTCCCGCCGGACCCCCAGAAGCCCTACGACATGCGCGAGGTGGTCTCGCTGGTGGTCGACGACGGCGACTTCTTCGAGGTCCACGAGCACTTCGCCCAGAACATCATCGTCGGCTTCTCCCGCCTCGACGGCTATCCGATCGGGATCGTCGGCAACCAGCCCAAGCACCTCGCCGGCGTGCTCGACATCGAGGCTTCGGAGAAGGCGGCCCGCTTCGTCCGCTTCTGCGACGCCTTCAACATCCCGCTGATCACCTTCACCGACGTCCCCGGTTTCCTGCCCGGCACCTCACAGGAGTGGAACGGGATCATCCGCCACGGGGCGAAGCTGCTGTACGCATTCACCGAGGCGACGGTGCCGAAGCTGACCGTGATCACCCGCAAGGCCTACGGCGGCGCCTACGACGTCATGAACTCCAAGCACATGCTCGCCGACTTCAACTTCGCCTGGCCGCAGGCCGAGGTCGCGGTGATGGGGCCGGAGGGCGCCGTCAACATCATCTACCGCAAGGACATCGCCCAGTCGCCGACCCCCGACGAGCGCCGCGAGAAGCTGATCGACGATTACAAGGCTCATTTCGCCAATCCCTACTCGGCGGCCGAGCGCGGCTACATCGACGATGTGATCGAGCCGCGCCAGACGCGGCCGAAGCTGATCCGCGCCCTGCGCACGCTGCAGACCAAGCGGGTCGAGCAGCCGAAGCGCAAACACGGCAACATCCCCCTATGAAGCGCGACCAACTGATCTTCCTCGGCGGCCTCGCGGTCGCGGTCGTGATCGCCGTGGTCGTCGTCCTGATCACGGGCGGCGACGACGACTCGTCCTCCGCCGACAGCGACGTCGACACCTCGACCAAGCCCAAGGTCGAGGTTCCCGACGGCCCGGCGCCGTCGACGCTCGAGGTCACCGACATCGTCGAGGGCGACGGCGCCGAGGCGAAGGCCGGCGACACGGTGACGATGCAGTACGTCGGCGTCAACTACTCGGACGGCAAGGAGTTCGACACCTCCTGGGGCAAGCCCGAACCGTTCAGCTTCCAGCTCGGCGCCGGCTCGGTGATCCCGGGCTGGGACGAGGGCATCCCGGGGATGAAGGTCGGCGGCCGCCGCGAGCTCGTGATCCCGCCCGATCTCGCCTACGGCGAGGCCGGCTCACCGCCCGACATCGGACCCAACGAGACGCTGGTCTTCATCGTCGATCTGCTCGACGTGCAGCCGGCCGCGCCGCAGTAGCGCGGACGCAGCGCAGAGCCAGCCGCCAGCACGATCACTCGGCCCACCTGGTCGTCGCGCCGCTCTTCGGCGGCGCCAGCAAGTGCTTTGCGGCAATCAGGCGCCCGCCGGCGAACTCCCGTAGGCCGGCGGGCAGGCAGAGGACCAGGGCCCAGGCGAGCGCGCGCGGCAGCGGCCGGTAGCGAAGCGCCGCCAGAAACGCGGCCCGTGCCTCGCCCGGGCGTCCGGCGTCGAGGGTGTCCCGGCCGATCGCGAACAGGTCCGACGCCAGGGTGTCGCGCACCAGCCCTCGGTCGGCGATCTGGCCGGCGTAGCCGCAATGGACGGCGTACGTCGACCTGCGCATGTGAAGGAAGTCGTTGGTGATGTTCCCCTCGTGCCGACGATAGGAGACCAGCACCCGGGGGTCGTAGAAGAACCGAGCGCCGGCGCCCAGCGCCCGCATCCAGTACTCGTAGTCGTCGGCGTTGAAGCGCTCGACGATCCCGCCTGCACGGAACCGCTCCACGAACGGGCCGAGGCTCTCGAACAGCGACCGCTTGATCACGACCGACGGCGCGCAGAGCGTGTTCCCGCGGTAGAGGTGCTCGAGGAACCGCGTTCGCTCCAGGAGTCCGACGCCCGCAGGCCGGGGATGTCCGCCTGACTCGATTCCGAAGACGCGCGCGTGGCCGCAGGCGATCCCGACCTCCGGGTGCGAGGCCAGCGTCTCGGCCTGCCACTCGAGCTTCCGCGCCGCCCAGAGGTCGTCCGCGCCGCACAGGGCCAGGTAGTCGCCGGTGGCAGCCGCGAACGCCGTGTTGAACGCCGCGGGGCAGCCTCCGTTCTCCCGCCGGATCGTCCGGATCGAGTCGCCGAAGCGGGCCAGCTCGCGGGCGGTGCCGTCGGTCGAGCCGTCGTCGACGACCACGACCTCGTCCGGCGGGCGCGTCTGGGAAAGGATCGATTCGATCGTCTCGCCGATCCAACGTTCGGCGTTGTACGCGGCGACTGCGGCGCTGATCGTGATGCTCACCTGTTCACCTTCCTTCGCTCAAATCGGTGCGGCCACCCCTGCGTCGGCGACGTCGCCCGCCCGGCGGCGGCTGACGCGCTCCGGCAGGACCCGCCGGACGAGCGTCGTCAGATCGCCCCAGCTCGCGCGGAAGAAGGTCCTGAGCACGATCAGGTAGACGGGTGCGCCGGCGATCGACACAAGCAGCACCTCGAGGCCGGGCGGCGCTCCCACCGCGGTCAAGGCCCAGGTGACCGATACGGCAACTCCAACTGCGGCCAGACTGGCGACCGATGCCGGGGAGATGTCGCTCCACAACTGGCCCAGCGGGCTGTCGACGTAGTCGCGGAGCAGGACGCCGTAGGCGGCGACAAGAAAGACCACGTGGACGCCGGCCGCGGCAACGCTCACGGCGACGACCCCGTAGGGCGCTACGAGCAGAATCGCGCCGGCGTAGACGAGGAACTGGCTCCAGCCGTAGAAGAGCAGCGCGCGCGGCCGGCCCGCCGCCATCAGCGTCGTCCCCACCGCATCCTCAACCAGCGCCGCCGCGCCCGCGAGGGCGAGAATCTGCGCCGGCATGACCGCCGGGCTCCAGGCGGGGCCGAAGAGCCACGGGATCACCGCGGGGGCGAGCACGACCAGCCCCGCGAGCAGCGGGAAGACGGCAACGGCGAGCAAGCGGACCATCCGCGACCGGAGCGCGAACATTGCCTCCACCGATGTCGTCCGCGAGAGCAGCGGGAAGGCGATCTGGTACAGAATCGCGCTGAACTTCTTCTGGTACTCGACCCCGAGCTGGAACGCCCGCCAATAGATCCCGGTGGCCGCCAGGCCAAGCCGCGCGCCGACGATCGAGTAGTCGGCGTTGCGGAAGCCGATCCAGCTGATCGACGCGATCCCGGCGGGAATCCCGTAGCTGGCGAGCTCCCGCGCAGCGGTCATCCTGATCGCCGGCCGGGGTAGGCGAACACTGCCGACCGCGATCGCCGTGGCGGTAACGGAGGCGGCGAGCCCGGCGATCACGAGCGCCTCCGCGTCCATGCCGGCCAACAGGGCCAGCGCGACCGATCCGAGGCAGCGGACCATAAGCCCCGCGATCTGAATCACCCCGATCCGCCGGAATGCCAGCCGCCGCTGGAGGATCGCCATTGGAACCGTGCCCAGCGCCACGATCAGGAAGATTGGCGTCGAGAGCTGAACCAGGCCGGCGGTCTGGTCGCCGAACAGCGGAGCGATCAGCAGGGGGGCCAGCAGTAAGGTGATCGCGGCGAGGACTCCCCCGACCACAACGGAAACGATCTGCGCCACCTGAAGATGCGCGCGCCGGACCTCCGGTCGCTGCACCAGGGCGGCGCCCACGGATTCGCCGAGAATGCTCAGCGCCAGCTCCTGAACGATCAGGGCGATGACGAAGACGCCGAACTCGGCGGGCGGGATCAGGCGCGCGAGCACGATCATCGTGGCGAATCCGACGACCTCGGAGAGACCCCTCGCCAACGAGATCCAGCGAACTCCCGCGACGGCGGCGTCGAGCAGGGAGGCGGCTGTCGATTGGCCGGCGACGTCCTCGAATCGCTCCCGCTTCGAGCTCACCTCGCCTCCCGTGCCTGCAACCGCCGGCGCCAGAGTCGCTTGACCCTCTGATCGAGGTCCGCATCCCCTAGCCCACGCTGGGCGGCGCGAGTTGCGCCGATCGCGGCGGTGCGTGCCGCGTTCGCCCGCAGGCCAGTGAATGTCGGGGCGAACACGTGCAGGATCGCGTCCGTAAAGCACTCGTCGCCGAAGCTGCGCTTGTAGCGAGCATCGCCCATCCCGTAGTCGAGCGCCAAGACGTCATCGCGACGGCAGAGGTCTTCCATCATCCGCATCTGCAGCCACGTGCCGACGCGTGCCGGGGCGAGAGCCGGGTCGTATCCGGGCGAACCGATGAAGAACGTGCCGGCATGGATCGACCCGTCCCAGAAGGCGCCCGGGACGCCGTCGACGTCCAGCACCCAGGCCAGATACCGACCGCGTCGCAGCTCGAGCTCGATCGTTCGCCGCTGCAGCTCGTCGCCGGTGAAGCCGACGCCGAGGCCGCGCTGATAGGTCTTCGCCGCGACCGCCTCGAGGTCGGCGAACAGCCGATCGAGGTTCGGATCGGCGTCGCGGCCGAAGCGCCGGATGGTGAGCCGGCCCCGGTAGTCGCGCTCGAGGCGCTTGCCATACCGCCTCACGTTCTGGCGGGTGTTGCGGGAGCGTGCCGCCAGGAACTCGTCGAGCGAATCGGGCACCGTGACGCGCCAGTGCAGCTGCGGCGAGACGGCATGGTCACGGCAGAGCCAGGGTGAGACCGAGGCGGCGGCCGCATAGAGGGGGGAATCGGTGCGCAGCCCGAGGAAGCGCAGGACGTCGGCCTCCCTGCGGGCGAGCGCGCCGCGCAATGCCGCCAGTACGCGCCGGCTGTCGCCGGCCACGACTGCGCCGCCCACGCCGCCGTGGACCACGGTCAAGCAGCGGATCCTCGGCCGGTAGACCCGCAGGTAGCCGATCTTCGCCTCGAGCTCGACCTCCTCGAGGCGCGCCACGACCAGAATCGGCGGACGACCGGGACGCTCCAGACGCACCACGTGCGGCCGGATCGCACCGGGCAGAGCCTCGAGCACCGTGCGGAAGTACTCGGGCTCCGGATCCTGGTGTGGCCAGGCGATCTGCCCGGTCGGACCCAGCAGCGCTCGAGCCTGCTCGAGGGTGCGCGCCACGCGGACGCGCTCGACGGGCTCACGGCCCCGCTCAGCTTGGTCCAACACGACGCCCGTTTCGCCGTCGGTACGGACCGACGCCGAGCACCGCCCAGCCGCGCGCGCGCAGACGCCGCAGAGCCCGGTCGGGCTCGACGGTGGCGAGATAGCTCGGATCGTCGCGCGATCTGCGGGCGCTACCTGCCGTCGCCGGACCAACGGTCGGTCCGAAAACGGCCTGATCGAGGCTGAACACCGAATAGCCGCAGCTCCTCAGCAGGCTCGTCACCGGGGTCGGGGGATCTCGGAACTCCTCGAACACGATGTCCCGAATTCGCTCCTCCGCGAGCAGCCGGTCCGCACCCCGAAGCACGTCGAGCTCGTGGCCCTCGACGTCGAGCTTCATCACCGCGACAGCAGCGTCCTCGATCTCGTCGTCCAGCCTTCGGACAGGCACTTGAACCGAGGCCACGCAGGCTCCCGGGTCGTGGCTCATCGACGCCGTCCCGGTATTCCATTCGAACGCTTCGCTTTCGCCAAGCTCCGCCATGCCGGTGGTCGATGACGCTCCGACGTTGCGCAGGTCGACCGAGCCCGCTGTCTCGGCGCGCTCCCATCCCCCGGCGTTCTCGGCCAGCTCGCGGAAGAGGTCCGGGTGCGGCTCAAACGCGATCACCCGGCCGCTGCTGCCGACCGCCGCAGCCATCGCGCTGGTCATCTGGCCGATGTTCGCGCCGACGTCGACCGCGAGCTCGCCCGGGTCCAGCAGCCGCCACAGGACCTCGCACACAGGTAGGTCGAAGATCCCGCGCCGCGCGTAGCTGAGGCCGGTCTTCTCGTTCGCACGGAACCTCAGCCGCAGGCCCCACGGCGAGGTGATCTCCTCGAACTCGTCGCGGTGTCGGCGCCGTCGTATGCCGAGCGTCGCGCGCCGGACGACCTGACCGGGGCGGAACAGGTAGTAGGGCTGGTTCAGCCTCCTGTCAACCGCCGCCCACCGCCGCATCAGGCCGCCTCCCTGCTCGACCGACGGCCGACAACGTCGCCATAGACGTCGAGCAGGCGAGCTCCGGCCGCCGTCCAGGTGTAATCCGGCGCCGTCCTCAGGCAGCCGGCGCGCAGCCTCTCGAGCAGGCACCGATCGGCTGACAGGGCGGTGAACTGAGCGGCCAGCGCCTTCACGTCGCCGACTCGGTGCACGAGTGCGTTCTGGCCGTCGACGCAGACTTCCGTGCAGGCATCGGAGACGAGCGGAATGGCACCACTGGCGAGGGCCTCGACGCAGACCAGGCCGAAGCCCTCTTCGATGCTCGGAAGGACAAGGACGTCGCTGGTTCGCATCAGGTCCGGCACGTCGGTCCGGTGGCCCAGGGGATGGACGCTGGGATGGGCAAGCTCGTCGGCAAGCTTCGCCTCGTAGGCGGGAAGGAACTCGCCGGCGATCAGGAGCGACCCGGTTGAGCTTGCCGGGGAGCTCAGCCACGCCTCGAGCCCGAAGTGGAGGCCCTTGCGGACCGCGCAGACGCCGACGAAGAGCACCGTCAAGCCGCGCCGCGTCCGCTCGGGCTGTGCCGGCTCCGGGTAGAACAAGCGATCGTCGTAGCCGTACACGTGGCGCGCAAGCCTCGCCCGTTCGACCCGTTGATCCACGAACGTCTGGACGACGAAGTCGGACGGGCAGAGGAGCCAGTCGGCAAGCCCGTACTCCTGCTCCTCGCGGCGCAGGATGGCCTCGTTGTATGCGTGCTCGTGGTTCGGCGGCAGCGCCACCCCGAGGCGCTCGCACTCCTCTCGGACGACCTCGTAGGCGAAGCGTGTGTGCGCATTCGGCCGCTCGAGAACCGTGGGAATGCTGAGACGGCGGGCGGCTCGGAGGGTCTCGAGTGCGCCAAGAGGCCAGGTGTGAACCAGGTCGATCCGGTCGGCCAGCCTCGGAAGCGTGCGCGCGACGAGGCGATCGTGCAGCCTCAAAGCCCGGAGACGACCCAACGGCCTCACCGGGACACGCCACCTGCCACGAGCAAGGGTTGGCTCGACCCGAATCGGCGGAGGCAGCTTTCTATGCACCGCCGCCGGCATGACCAGGACGTCCCCGCCGGCGCGGGCGACGCCGGCCGCCTGGTGCCATGCGGTGTCGCAGATCCTCTCCGCCCCGATCTTGTGCGGGAAGCTCTGCAGAACCCGGATCGGGTCGCCTTCTGATCGCATGCGCTCCTCCACCGCGTGTGTTTCCGCGACTGCCTGAGCAACGCCGGCCGTAGGGCCGAGCTTCCGGCTCCCGCAAGAAAGACCCGGGGTGCCGCGTTGGTCGAGCGAAATGGATCTGTGCGCCCGAGGGGTTGCTGCCTGAGATGCGCATCCTGGTGGTAATCCACGGCGGCGTCGGCCCCCGCGTAACCGGACCGGAGATCCGCGGCTGGGAGATCGCCCGCGCGTTGGGCGAGCACCATGCCGTCACCGTGGCCGTGCAGGATCCGCCCTCGCCCTCGCGCGATGGGCATCGTCTGGTCCAGTTCACGCGACGCGCGCTGATCGGCGAGGCTCGGCTACACGACGCTGTGGTCGCACCGATTCTGCCGCCGTACCTGTTCCCGGCGATGCTCGGAACCTCGACGGTCATGGTCTCGGACCAATACGACCCGATTCAGCTCGAGTTGGCCGTGTTCTCAGGCCAGCCCGGAGTGGCTCGAATGCTCGGCTCCCAGCGACTCGTGCGCAGAGTCCAGCTGAGCTTCGCGGATGTGATCATCTGCGGTGGTGAGCGGCAGCGGGCCCAGGCGCTCGCCGAGCTGGGAGCAGCCTCGCGACGCCGGTCGTCGCCGCCAACCGTCGTCAACCTGCCGTTCGGCATCGCGGAGCCGCCGGCGGGTGGCCGAGCGGGGGCGCTGCGCGCTCGCTTCCCGGCAATCGGGCCCGACGATCCGGTGGTGCTCTGGTGGGGCAAGATCTGGAAGTGGTTCGACGCCGCGACGACGATCGAGGCATTCGAGCTCGTGGTACGGCGGCGCCCCGACGCGCGCCTGGTGATCAGCGCGGGCAAGGCGCCCAAACAGGCCTTCGATCGATCGGCGACCACCGACGAAGCGCGCGTGCTGACGCGTGACCTCGGACTGCTCGACCGCAACGTCTTCTTCCTCGACGAGTGGGCGCCCTATGACCGGCGCCACGAGTTGCTGCAGGACGCGGACCTCGGAGTAACCCTCCACGCCGAGACCTCGGAAGCACCCTTCGCGGCTCGCGCACGCTACATGGACTACCTCTGGGCATCGATCCCCTGCGTGCTCGCGCGAGGCGACGAGGTGGCGGAGCGCTTCGGGCAGGCGGGCTTCGCTCGGCTGGTCGAGCCGGGCGACAAAGCCGAGACCGCCGGCGCCATCCTCAGCCTGATCGGAGACCCGCGGGCCCTCGAGACCGCCCGCGCCGCGGGTCGCGCTCTCGCCGACGAATATCGGTGGTCAGCGCTTGTGGGCCCGCTGGCAGCGGCGATCGAGGACCGGGTATCGCGCTCGGGACCGACGAGGGCACTCACGCGTCCGCTCGTGCGCGATGTCGGCGCCTACTACCTGCGGCGCACCGTCGATCACGTGGCAGCGCTGTCGCGCCCGGCCGGCTCCTGACCGACAGCCGGCCGGACGCCGAAAGTTCCCCCCCTCCAACAGCGTTCGTGACTCGGAGGGACCTGACCTCAGGATGGAACTCGTTGAAATACTCAAGTCGCTCTGGCGCAGCAGGGCGTGGGTGGTCGTAGGAGCCGTGCTTGCCGTCGCTGCCGCGATCGCGGCCGGCACGCGAGGTCAGACGACGCAGGGCGGTACCGCTTCCGCCGAGATCCTGATCGATGCGCGCGAGTCCGCGCTCGGCGACCTGCGTCGCGAGACCCTCCCGCTCGTGGCACGGAGCGCGATCTTCGCGCGCTTCCTCGGGGCCGACGGCGCGACCGATGCGATCGCTCGCGAGGCCGGTCTCCCGACGGAAGAGATCGCGGTCCTGGGACCGAAGCTGCTCATCGACGGTGTGCCCGACCAGGCCTCAGCGGAGCGCGCGATCGAGCTCAGCGACGAAGCCGACTACCTGATACAGGTACAGCAGGGCGACGACCTGCCCCTGCTCACGATCTTCACCCAGGCGCCGACCAAGGAGGGGGCAAGCGGTCTCGCCAACAGCACGGCCGCGGCACTCGAGCGCTACGTTTCGAAGTACCAGGAGCGGGCCGCGATCCCGGAGAGGCGTCGGGTGACGATCCGCCAGTTGGGGTCGGCCAGGTCCGGTGATTTCAAGGAGTCGCCCAGTGCGATCCTCCCATTCGCCGTCTTCTTGGCGATCTTCGGCTTGTCCTGCCTCGCGATTCTGGCCTGGCCGAGTATCACGGCGGCGTGGCGGTCGCCCGAACCGTCGTCGCGGCCGGCTCCGGAGTCGAACGGAGGGCCGACGTCGGCTCGTCGTTTGTCGGCGGCATCGCTGCTCGATGCTCTGCAGCGATGGCGGCCGGCGGCGATGGCCGAAGAGCGTCCACGTTGCCGGCAGACCACGAAGGCGGGGAGGCCGTGCAAGAACAGGGCGATGGCCGGCAGCGACGTCTGCAGGTCGCACTCGGGGGCGGCGGCCGTGGCGCAAGGCCGACCCTACGATCACGCCAGGCAGGACGTGGCGGCGACGGCCAAGCCGACCTCCGGCGAGTAGGCGCGGGGACCGGCCGTGAAGCCACGGATCGACCAGGAGCCCCAGGAGACCCTCAGTCTCCAGCTGCGACGGCTCTATCGCTGGCTCGCCCTCGGGATAGTTGTCGGGGTCGTCGCGCTGATCGCGACCAACTTCCGGATTGTCCAGCTGCTGCCTCCCTCCCTGGAGCCCCACTCGGCGGAGTTTGCAGCGGCCTCGACCCAGGTCCTGGTCGACTTCCCTGGGCGGTCCGTTCTGCTCGACACGAAGAACCCGGTGGGACCCTTGGCCGAGCGCGCGAACGTGTACGCGCGGCTGGCCGTCAGCCCGGCGATCCTCGAGCTGATCGCCGAGAAGGCCGGGATCGAGCCCGCTCAGATCGACGCGAGGGGACCGTACAACCCGTACGCGGAGCGGATCCAGCGAGAACCTACCGCCGAGCGGCGGGCTTCTCAGCTTCGCGCAGAACGGCAGGGCTATCGGCTTCGCTTCGACACCGAACAGAGCAACACGGTGCCGATCGTCCTCGTCTACGCCCAAGCGCCGACGGTCCCGGCAGCCGAAAGGCTGGCCGATGCCGGCGCGGCCGGCCTGACCAGGTTCGTCAGGACCATTCAAGAAGCGGAGGGACTCGCGGATGTCAAGCGGCTGGAGCTGCGTCAGCTCGGTCGCGCGACGGGGGCGATCGTGAATCCGGGGGTTGATCGCCAGATCGCGGCGCTCGTCTTCATCGCGGCGTTGCTCGCCTGGTCGGTGCTCGTCGTACTGGCGTCCAACCTGCGCCGCATTCTCCGCGGTCGTGCCGGCGGCGGCGCGCGACCGCGTCCCGCGCCTTCGCGCAGGGTCTTCGACGCGGAGAGCGTCGACAACCCCCTCACCGGACCAAGCGGGTGACCACCGCAGACGACTGGCCGCGCACCGGGCGTGTGCTTCCCTGGCTGCTCGCCGTCTTCCTCTCTGTGCTCTGGCTCGTGCCCTCCGAGGCGATCGAGTTCCCGATCGCGCTGCCGATCGACCCGCACCCGGACCGCTTTCTGCTGCTCGGGCTCGTCGCAGCGGCGGTCGTCGGCGTCCTCGTGAGCCGCAGGTACGCGCCGAGCACGCCGGCCGTGGGCATCTCGCTCGCGCTGCTCGGGTTCGCGGCCGCCGCCCTCGTCAGCTTGGCGATCAACGCCCGAACGCTGGTCAGCCTGGGGGAGTTCGAGCAGGGAAGGAAGCAGTTTGCGCTCCTGCTCTCGATCCTCGCCGTGTTCTTCGTCGTGGCAACGGTCATCCGCCCGTCCGAGCTGCGCAACTTCGGAGTGCTGATCGTCGTGCTCGCCTCGGTGGCCGCGATCGGGACGATCTACGAGTACCGCACCGACACCAACGTCTTCTACGACCTCGCCGACACGCTTTTCGGTGGCTTCGCGTCGGTGGAGCCCCCGCCCAGTCCGACGCTGGACAGCCGCGCGGAGACGTTTGGGCCGACACAACATGGTTTGGCGATCGCGACCATGCTCACGCTGGCACTGCCGTTCGCTGTGATCGGGCTGACCTCGGCGCGGGTCCGTGCGCGCAAGATCCTCTACGGATTCGCGGTGGCGCTGATCTTCGCCGGCGCAGTCTGCACGCAGCGCAAGACGAGCATCATCGCCCCGGCCGCGGCCGTACTCGTGCTGGCCGCCTACCGACCGCGCCAGATTCTCCGCTTGGCTCCGTTCGGCGTCGTCGTGCTCGTTGCGATCCACCTGATCGCCCCCTCCGCGCTCGGTGGCGTGGTCTCGCAGATTACCGGCGGCTTCTTCGAGTCGGGCTCGACGATCGGGCGGACCTCGGATTACGAGGCGATGGCTCCGGACGTCGTCACTCATCCCCTGCTTGGCCGCGGCTACGGCACGATCGATCCAACGCAATCCGACACCTACCGCATCCTCGACAACCAGTATCTCGGCTGGCTGCTTCAGGTCGGCTTCCTCGGGCTCGCCCTCTACATCGCCCTGCTCGCCACGGCGATGGCGCTGGCACACAGCGTCATCCGGCGGGGGCAGGACGCAGATAGCCGCCAGATCGGCCTCGCGGCGATCGCCGGGTTTGGCGCTTTCGCCGTCGCCAACGCGCTCTTTGACCTCACCTCGTTCATCCAGGTGCCGTACCTGTTCTGCTTCATCGCCGGCCTCTGCAGCGTCGCCGCCGCCCGGCGTGAGCCGGCGTCGATTGGACTCCGCCGGGAGGTCGCCGCGGTATGAGCGGCCCGGATCTCAGTGTGATCGTGGTGACGCACAACGGTCGCGAGCTGGCGCTCGCCACCCTGCGTTCCGCCCGCGCGAACGCCGGCCCGATCGCCGTCGAGGCGCTCGTCGCCGACAGCGGTTCGAGCGACGGCACGCCCGAGGCGATCGAGCACGAGGTGGCCGATGCGCGCATCTTTCGCTGCGCCAACCTCGGCTTCGCGCACGCCAACAACGTGGCGCTCCGAGCCGCCCGCGGACGCTACGTGCTCCTGCTCAACCCCGACGTCGAGATCGAGAAGGGCACGTTCGCCGACCTCGTGGCGGCCCTCGACGAGCGGCCGGACGTCGGCGCCGCCAGCGTCGTGCAGCGAGGCGGCGACGGGCGCCTTTTGCCATCCATCCGCCGCTTCCCGTCGCCCGTCCGGGACCTGGGAGAGGCGCTGTTCTGCCCTCGATGGCCGCTGCTGCGCCACGTTCAGGAGCTCGACCTGGAGTTCGATCGCTACTTCGAGGAGCGGCGCGCCGACTGGCTCTCGGGCGCGTTCCTCGTGGCGCGCAGGGAGACCGTCGAGCAGGTGGGGCCGCTGGACGAGCGCTTCTTTCTGTACTCGGAGGAGATCGACTGGTGCTACCGGATCCGGCACGCCGGCTGGGACGTACGCCACCTGCCGGTGATGGAGGTGAAGCACCAATGCGGGCCGAGCTCGCCCGAGCGGGTCGCCGAGCTCGGCCATTCGCGGGTGCTGTTCGCTCGCAAGCACTTCGGCCGGGGGCGAGCCGCGGCGATACGCGCGGCGCTGGCGCTCAGCCATCTGCTGCGTTTGGCGGTGCTCGCGCCGTGGAGCGTGCTCGCACCCGCCCATCGCGCCCGACTGCGGGAGGAGGCATTTGGCCTCGCGGCGGTCAGCGGTGTGATCCGGCCACCCTTGTCGCTGCGGGCGCGCGCGGCGGCCGAGGTGGGCCGTGACGGGGAGACGCGGCCGGTCGCCCGATGAGCGCCACCGGTCGGATCCGGCTACTGCAGTTCGTGCACGGCTATCCCCCGGCCGTGGGCGGGGTGGAGTTCTCGATTCGCGACATGTGCGAGCGCCTGGTGGCCGACCAGGACTTCGAGGTCACGGTCCTGACCACCGACGCGTACACGGTCTCGAACTTCAACGACCCTTCACTGCCGACGATCCCGATCGTTCCAATGGAGGTGCGAAACGGCGTGCGCGTGCTGCGATTCCCGACGCGGGCCCGGCGCAGCCGGCTGCTGAGGCAGCCCCAGCGCATCGCCTACAAGCTCCGACTGCCGGGCAACGACTGGTTGCGGACCTGGTTCAACGGCCCCATCTGCCCGGGCATGCACGCCGCGGGGCAGCGACTCGAGGCCGACGTGATCTGCGCTGCGGCGTTTCCGCTCAATCACATGCTGTACCCCTTCCGCCGCCGACGACCGCACCCGCCGGTCGTGATCATGCCCTCGATCCACACGACCGACGCCTGGGGGTTCGGACGCCGGAATCTGCTGCGCCTCTGTGGTCAGGCCTACGCCACGGTGGCTCGGACCGAGCACGAGCGCGAATGGCTCCTCGCCCGTGGCGTGCCCCCGAGGCGCGTGCGGGTGATCGGCCACGGGCTCGAACCGGGCGAGTTGCGGCCGCGGCCGGGCGCGTTTCGCGCTTCGCTGGAGATCGACCCGGGCGGCTACCTCGTTGCATACGTCGGGCAGCTGGGCTCGCACAAGGGCGTCGAGGTGCTCCTGGCCGGCTTCCCGCGAGTGCTCGAGCAGTGCCCCGGCGCCTGGCTCGCGATCGGAGGGGCGCGGACCGGGTACACAGCCGAGCTCGAGCGGCAGGTCGCTGCGCTGCCGCCACGCCCGCGTGCCCGGTGCCGGCTCGTCTACGACCTGTCCGAACAGGAGAAGGCCGACCTGCTCGGCGATTGCGACGTCCTCGCGACCCCCTCCGCGAAGGAGGCATTTGGGATCACGACGCTCGAAGCGTGGTCGCTTGGCAAGCCCGTGGTCGTCGGTGACTCGCCGTCGCAAGCGTGCGTGGTCGTCGATGGTGAGTCTGGGCTGATCGTTCCCTACGGGGACGTCGAGCGACTCGCCGGTGCCCTGACACGGCTCGGCCGCGATCCTGAGGGGCGCGTAGCGATGGGGCGGGCGGGTCGTGCTCGACTGCTGGCGAACTACCGGCGCCGCGACGTTGAGCGACTGCACGCCGAGCTGCTCTCGGAGGCCGCCCGCTCGTTCCGCAGAGCCGAGACCGAAAGTCCTCTGACCGCTTAGGGCGCCGTGCTGGAGATCGTGTTCACCCTCGACTACGAGATCCACGGCAACGGGGAGGGATCACCGCTCGAGCTGATGGTCACGCCCACGGACCGCATGCTGCGCCAGTTCGACGCCCACGGAGCGAGGCTGACGGTGATGCCCGACATCGGCGAGATCCTGCGCTTTCGCCGACACACCGAGGAGACGGGAAGAGACGACTTCAACTACGGCCTCATCGCCGCCCAGTTGAGGCAGGTGGTGAGAACCGGCCACGATGTACAGCTTCACGTCCACCCGGCCTACTTCAACGCGCAGCTCGTCGGAGATCGATGGGCGCTCGACTACGCGGAGTACGATCTCGCTCGGCTCAGCCTCGAGCGAATCGACGCGATCGTGCGTAGCGGCAAGACCTATCTCGAGCAGCTGCTTCGACCGGTCGAGGCGTCGTACGCGTGTGTGGCCTCGCGATCGGCCAACTGGTCGATGCATCCGTCGCCGAACGTCGTCCGGGCCCTCGTGGGCAACGGGATTCAGATCGACACGTCGGTCTTCAAGTACGGCCGGCGGGCGGGCGCGGTCCAGTTCGACTACCGCGATGCACACAGCCAGCTGGTGCCGTGGCGAGTTGATCACGCCGATGTGTGTCGGGCCGATCCGGAGGGTGAGCTGCTCGAGTTCCCGATCTACTCCGAGCATCGGCGCATCCACGGCTTCATCAGCGCAAACCGCGTCCATCGCGCGATCCAGAGTCGCCTTCACCCTCTGCCAACCGCCGAGTTTGAGACCGGGAACGGCGACAGCTCGGATCGGGACTCCGCCGGGCGCCTGCGGCGCGCCCTCGCGCTGGTCACCGCCCGCCACGCCTGGAAGCTCGACTTCAACCAGTGCTCAGGGCACCAGCTGATCGCGGGCCTCGAGCGTGCGGCCCGCCGTTATGACGCAGCCAAGCGCACGCTCCCGGTGGTCCTGATTGGCCACTCGAAGCTGTTCACCGGACTCAACCAGCGCCAGCTGGAGCCGTTCCTCGAGTACGTCACCGACCACCCGGAGCGTTACCGGTTCGCGACCCTGCGCGAGTCGTTTGAGCACCTGTCGCCGCCGCCCTGAACGCCCAAGGGCCGGCCCGAGCCCGGCGGATCGCCTGCGCCAGCCGATGTCGCTGTTCGCGGCGAATGAACCGGCGATACTCCTCATCCTCGACCCGCGGGGCAGACCTCCCTGCGGCCCCGAGATAGCCGTAGAGGAACGCCCCCCCGGAACCCGGCCCGGGGCGGCCGAAGGCGAGCTGAAGCGACTTGAGGATGGCCCATGGAAGGTGGTACCCGAGGGCGTAGTGCACTTCGCCGCGTCTAACCCTCCCCCGCACCGCCCCGTCGGCGGCGCCAAGCGGGCGGTGGTGGCGGGCCACGATGTGGTCGAAGGAGCGCGTCTCATAACCGCGCATCCGCGCGTAGGTTTCGTCGATCCCGTCCCAGCCGAGACGCTCCTGCAGACCCTCGATCGCCTCGAAGCACTCGCGTCGATAGAGCTTCAACGCCCCGCGCACGTGTTGGCGCGCGGATTTCGCGGTTTGCCAACCCGAGCGGCCGCGCTCGATCAGCGTCCCGCCGGCGATCCCGAGCCGCGGATCGCGATCGAACTCCTCGAGCAGCAGCTCGAAGTAGTCCTCGGGCAGCTCGATGTCCCCGTCGAGCTTGCCGAGATGGGTGAACTCGCGCCAATCCGTGGCTCGAAGACCCCAGTTGAAGGCCCGCGGCGCGGCGGCGACTGCATGCCGATCGCCGTTGTCGTTCGTGTACGCAAGCGGAGTCGAGAGCACTCGCATGTAGGGGATCCGGGCCGCCAGCTTGCGTGCCAGGGCGGGCGAGCCGTCGTCGGAGCCATCGTCAACGACCAGCCACGCATCGGGGGGGCGGGACTGGCGTTCAACGCTCCGGGCCGTGAGCTCGAGGTGGACCCGTTCGTTACGAACCGGCGAGATGATCAGCAGTCGCTTTCCGTCACTCATCGGGAGCGCCTCGGCCGCCGTCCGTGACGGCGGCGCAGAAGTGGGCGACCAGCGTCGTGCCGCGCTGGCGCAGGAGCGGCAGCCGATCGCCATCCACTCGCGGCTCGATAACGGGCAGATCGTCGACGGTCCGAATCACGCGCATGTACCCGCGATGCTCGAGCCAGCGGTCGACCGCGGGCCGGCGGCCGGCGAACAGGCTCAGGGTGGGGACCCCGATCAGCGCCGCCTCGCGGGTCATCGTCCCGCCGGCACCGATCATCAGGTCCGCGTGACTGAGGAGCGAGCGGGTATCGATGGCCGCCCCCGCGATCAGACAGCGCGGAAGTCGCAGCTGCTCGAGCGCTCGCCGCTGCTCCGGATGCCGGGGAAGAACCACCATCTGTACTCGCGGGTCACGCAGCACCGCCCGCACGCAGTCGAGGAAGAGCGGGTTCTCGAACGGGTGATAGATCGCGCGCGCCGGCTCCGGCCGCGCGACGACCAGGGTTCCGCCCTCCCCGAGAGCGATGCCAAGCCGCCCGAGGAGGCCCGCGTCGGCCCGAAAGTCGGCGATGTACAGCTCCTCCTTCAGTCCGGGATAGAAGCGAACCTTTCGGGACGTCGCGCCCTGGCGGCGGACCCGGGACCGCTCGAGCGCCGTTGGAAGGAGGACGGTCCGCGCGAGGCGAAAGGCGAGGTGATTCGCCGGCTGGTGCTCGAAGTCCATCGCCGTGACCGCCGGGATCCGCAGCCGACGGGCGGCGACGATCTGGCCGTAGGAGTTGTGGGACAGCGCAAGGTCCGGCCTCGCCGCGCACGCCCAGTCCTGCAGGCGGGCGATCCGCTTCAGCATCGAGCCGGCCTTGGCGAATCGGCCCTTCGGGCTGGCGCCGCCGATCACCGTCACTTCGGACCATCGCTCGCGCGCCAGCTCCACGGTCTGCGCGTTGTCTCGCGCGGTGACGACGACGGTGTGGCCAAGCGTCTCCAGGCGGCGGGCGACCGGGTGGAAGAGGAGTGGGTGCGGCGAGTTCGAGAGGTCGATCCAGATTCGCATCGCTGAGCTTTCGGGGTCAGCCCACGACCTTGAACTCGTGCTTGGCCGCCGAGGGATCGACGTTGCCGGCCGCATCGACGGCCCGGACCTGGAACCTGTGCTTGCCCTCGCCGAGGCGCCTGAGCCGGCACGGCGAGATGCAGGACCTGAACGGCTTGCGGTCGAGCTTGCAGTCGAAGCTCGAGTCGCGCTCGTCGGAGGCAAATCTGAACCTCACTTTGCCGTTCTGGGACCTCCTCGGCGCGTGCTCGGCGATCGTGGTCTGGGGCGCGTCCGTGTCGGGCGGAAACGGCCAGCCGGCAAAATCGTCCGGAGTCAGGCTGTGGCCCGCCGCGAACGGCAGTCCCTGAGCCCGGAACCAGCCGTCCGACGACCATTTCGGCTTCCAGCCGCGAATCGAGCCGGGGCCGGCTGCGGACCGATCGTCGGAGACGTTCTTGCCACGGCCTCTCGACACCGCCGCGCACGACCGGTGGTCCGGCCCGCAGATGATGTGCCCGGGGCCACCCCTGAGCGACACCTCGCTGTCGGTCAGCACGTTGCGCTTGATCGAGTAGCCGGAGGCCGGGCTGTTCTCGATCTGGCCGAAGCGGCACGCCCAGCCGTTGGCGCCGGCGCGGATCGTGTTGCGCTCGAAGGTGAGGCCGATCGAGTTGGCCAGCTGGCAGGCCTCGCCGTCAGCCATCCGGTTCATCAGGTTGTTGACGATGCGGACGTGGTGATAGGAGCCGTCGTCGGTCGCCGTGTCGCCGAAGATGAACCCGAGCGTCACGCCGTCGGTCTGATGCACTCTGTTGTTCGTGAACGAGACGCTCGTGCCGGGCGGGTTCGGGTCCAGCGACTGCCACAGATCCGGGTGGGCGTCCTCGTAGGTGCGGAAGCTGGGCCCGAGGAACCAGTTGTGGTCGATCACCCAATCGGCCGGGAAGCCCGACTGGATGTAGTCGGCGTCGCCGATTCGCTCGAACTTGTTGTAGCGGACGGTCCAGCTCGGCGTGTCGCCCTGGGCGCGGATGCCGTAACCGGACGTGTCATGGATGTAGTTGCGCTCCACCAGATAGGCGTGCTGGCCGGCGGTCGGCCAGGCACCGATCGCGTGAATCGCGTCGGCGCCGTCGTTGGGCCGGCGCCGGATGCCGCCGATGTTGTTGAGGCGAATCGTGATGTTGTTGGTGACCGCCTGGTTGGCCGAATCGACTCCGAAGCGAATCCGGAAGCCCTCCAACACCAGCCCCGACGCGCCACCGAAGCTGATCCGCGACACGGAGGTCGCACGGTTCGCGGCGCCGCGGAAGGTGACCGGGTTCGCGATTGGCTTGTCGATGCTGGTCAGGTCGATCTCGCCATGGCTGCCGGCGGCCAGGCAGACGACCTCTCCGCCCGAGGCAGCGAGGACTGCCGCCCGGGCAGAACGGACGCTGGAAACGGTCTCGCTACAGCCCGGCGGTTTCGTCCCGGTCGCTGCGTGGGTGTCGCCGGTCGTCCCAAGTCCGCAACTCGAGGAAGGAACGGCAACGACCAGCGCTGCCGCCACCGCCAACACGACCAGGATCCCGCGATCACGGCCGGTGCCATCGGCCCGGCTCCTTGCGACGAGCATCACGCAGCCTCGGCGACAACGTGTTGCGCGAGCCGGTCGACGACGTAGTCCTGGGCCTCGTCGGAAAGGCCGGGGAAAAGGGGCAGCAGGACGACGTCGCGTGCGGCCGCCTCCGTGTGCGGCAGATCGGCCTCGGGCTCGGCGTACGCTCCCTCGAGGTGGATCGCCATGATCCCGCGCCGGGTCGCGATCCCGTCGCGGAGGAGCCACCGCATCAGCTGATGCGCCCCGACGGGTGCCCGGGGACCGAGGCGGATCGGATAGGACTGCCACGTTCGGCGCGCGTAGTCGGGGTCCCACGGCAGCCCGATCGATGGGATCGCCGCCAGCGCCGCCGAATACCGCTCGGCCAGCCGGCGCCGCTCACCGAGGATGGTGTCGAGCGCCTCGAGTTGGCGCAGGCCGACGGCGGCCTGCAGGTCGGACATGCGGGCGTTGAAGCCGCGTTCGGGGTAGTGCTCGATGACCACGTCCCGGGCCGCGTGCCGGGCCAACGCCGACTGGTCCATCGAATGCTGGCGCAGTCTCCGCAGGCGCTCGGCCACCTCGGGGTTGCCGACGGCGATCATGCCGCCCTCACCGCAGGTGATCACCTTGCGGGGGTGGAACGAGAAGCATGCGAGCGGACCGAGCGAGCCGATCGGCCGTCCCCGGTGCAGGGCGCCGATCGCACAGGCCGCATCCTCGACCAGCACGAGGTTGTGACGGTCCGCAAGCTCGAGGAAGCCGTCCATGTCCGCGGGCAGGCCGACCTGATGGACTGGAACAACCGCCTTCGTCCGCGGCGTCAGCTTTCGCTCCACGGCCGCCGGGTCGAGGTTGTAGGTCATCGGATCGATGTCGGCGAACACCGGCGTCGCACCGCAGTGCCAGACGGCATTCGCGGTTGCGATGAACGAGAGTGACGGCACGATCACCTCGTCGCCCGGGCCGACACCGGATGCGTACAAGGCCAGATGGAGCGCTGTCGTGCAGCTCGTCGTCGCCACCGCTTCAGGGACACCGACCCGCTCCGCGAATGCCCGCTCGAACTCCTGTACCCGCGGTCCCTGGGCCAGCCAGCCCGAGGCGATCACCTCGGCGATGGATTCTGCCTCGCCGCCACCGAACCACGGCCGGGCGAATGGGACCTCCATCACGACGCCTCGGGAAGCACCAGGGCGGCCGGCTCGGAGGCGGCGCCGAACCGCGTCGACCGCCACCAGTGGACCAGCCGTGTGAGGCCCTGCTCGAGATCGACCTCGGCGCTGAAGCCGAGCGCGCTTCGTGCGCTGGCGGTGTCGGCGAGCCGTCGCGGCACCTTGTTGACCGCTCGCTCCGGCCCGTATTCCACCGGGAGATCCGACCCCATCACCCGCAGCAGCGTGTGGGCCAACTCGTCGAGACTCGTCTCGACGCCACTGGCGATGTTGAAGACAGTGTCCGTGACGTCGGTCTCGGCGGCAAGGACATTGGCCCGCGCGACGTCGGTGACCCAGACGAAGTCCATCGTCTGCGTGCCGTCACCGAAAATCACCAGCGACTCTCCGCCCGCGATCCGCTCCATCCAGCGCACGAGCACCTCCGTGTACGCGCCGTACACGTCCATGCGCGAGCCGTAGACATTGAAGTACCGGAGCACGACGTAGTCGAGGCCGGTCATCGCGTGGTAACTGCGCAGCAGCCCCTCGTTGAAGACCTTCGCGGCTCCGTAGAGCGTGTCGTTGTCCCAGCAGTGGTGCTGCTCGTTGGTTGGGAACCCGCTCGCCAGTCCGTAGACGGAGGCCGATGAAGCGGCGACGAGCTTGCGGACGTCGGCGGCCGCCGCCGCCTCAACGACATTGAAGGTGCCGTCGACGAGCACTTCGAGCGCCAGCCGCGGCTCCTCGGCGCACTGGGTGATCCTGATCGCCGCTTGGTGAAAGACGACATCGATGCCGTGCGTGAGCTCGGCGACGAGCGCACCGTCGCGCACGTCACCATCGACCACGGTGAGGTTGCCGTTCGCCACGGCCCAGTCGAGGTTCGCTCGCCGACCGCGGACGAAGTTGTCGAGCACGACGATCTCCGCCGCCCCGGCCTCAACGAGCTGGTCGACGAGCGCCGACCCGACCGTGCCGGCACCGCCGGTTACGAGCATTCGGCCGCCCCTGATCGAGCGGCGTTCCGATCGAACTACTGGGTCGGATTGGGCCCCGTTGGATGACACTGCTGTTGAAAGCAACGGATCCCCACGCCCGTTCCTACCACGGATGTGCGGCATCATCGGACAAGTCCGACCTCGCGGGAGCCGCGTTGATCCGGAGCTGCCGGAGCGGATGTGCGCGCTGCTCGAGCACCGCGGTCCCGACGCTCGCGGGATCCACCGCGAGGGCAACGTCACGCTGGGTGTCCAGCGGCTGCGGGTGATCGACCTCGACACCGGTGACCAGCCGATCTACAACGAGGATCGCTCGGTCGTGGTGGTGCTGAACGGCGAGATCTATAACTACCGTGAGCTGCGCCGCGAGCTCGAGCAGCGCGGGCACACGCTCACAAGTCGCGGCGACACGGAGGTCATCGCCCATCTCTATGAGGACCACGGCGTGGCCTGCGTTCGCAAGCTGCACGGCATGTTTGCGTTCGCGCTATGGGACGCCCGTCGGCAGCAACTCCTGATCGCCCGCGACCGGGTCGGCAAGAAGCCGCTGCTCTACTCCCTGCGCGATGGCGTCCTCAGCTTCGCCTCGGAGATGGGCGCGCTGCTCGCCGACGCCGAGATCGCGCGCGAGGTCGACCACGAGGCGCTCGACGCCTACCTTGCGCTCGGCTACGTACCCGCCCCGTTAACCGCCCTGCGGGGTGTGAACAAGTTGCCGCCCGCACATACGCTGACGCTGCGCGCCGGCAGGGCGGAGCTGCAGCGCTACTGGAAGCTCGACTACGCCACCAAGCTTCCGGCCGAACCGATCGAGGAGCTCTGCGAGCGCGTCCGTGCCGCGCTGCGTGCCGCGACCAAGCGCCGCATGATCGCCGACGTCCCGCTCGGTGCCTTCCTCTCCGGCGGGATCGACTCGTCCGCTGTCGTAGCAGCGATGGCCGACCAATCGACCGCGCCGGTGCGCACGTTCTCGATCGGCTTCGACGACCAGAAGTTCGACGAGCTGCCCCACGCGCGCCGGATCGCCGAGCAGTTCGGGACCATCCACGAGGAGTTCCGGGTGCGCGCAGACGCGATCGAGATCGTGCCCAAGATGGTCCGTCACTACGGCGAGCCGTTTGCCGACCCCTCGGCGATCCCGAGCTTCTACCTCTCCGAGCTGACCCGTCGCCGCGTGACCGTGGCGCTCAACGGCGACGGTGGCGACGAGTCCTTCGGCGGCTACACCCGCTACGTCGCCAACGCGCTCGCCGCCCGCCTGGACCCGATGCCCGCGGGCATGCGCCGCGCCGTCACCCGGACCGGCGCGCGCCTCCCGGCGGGCGGCCACGTCGCAAGCCGGAAGAACAAGGTCCGCCGGCTCGCGAGCACGCTTGCGCTCGAGGGCCCTGACCGTTACACGAGCTACATGTCGTGGTGGGACCGCGCTCAGCGCCACGCGCTTTACACGCCGGCGTTCGCAGCCGGGGCCGGGCCTGCCGCCGACGCGATCGCCGCGTCATGGGCCGAAGCTTCGGGCGATGCCGTCGTCGACAAGATGCTCGAGGTTGACGTCGAGACCTATCTCGTCGGCGACCTGATCGCCAAGATCGACATCGCGACGATGGCCCACGGACTCGAGGCGCGCTCGCCGTTTCTCGACCACGAGTTGATGCAACTCGCCGCCTCGATCCCGGCGTCGCTGAAGATCCGCCGTTCGGAGAAGAAGTGGATCCTGCGCAGGGCGCTGCGCGGCTGGCTGCCCGACGAGATCCTCGACCGCCCCAAACAGGGCTTCAGCGTCCCGCTGTCGAGCTGGCTGCGGACCGACCTACTCCCTTGGGCGCGCGATGTCCTGCTCGACCGCGAGACGCTCGACCGCGGCTACTTCGAACCGGAGGTCGTCACCCAGCTGCTCGACCGCCACGCCGCCGGCGCCGACGGCGACGAAAAGCGGATCTGGGCCCTGCTCATGCTCGAGCTTTGGCACCGAGAGTTCATCGATGCCGCTGGGACGGGCGCCGTGCGGGCCGCGGCGTGAGTGCTCAGACAACCTCGGCTTCCGAGCTCAGCGCCAGGGGCAGCTGCGCGCGCGATTGGACGTCGAGCTTGCCGAAGGCGTTGTGGAGATGCCACTCGACGGTCTTCTTTGCGACGAACAGTTCCTGGGCAATCTCTCGGTTGGTCAGCCCGACGGCAGCCAGATCGGCTACCCGCCGCTCGGCGGCGGTCAACGCGGCGGGGCCGGTGCTCGCGCTGGCCCGCGGGCGAGCCCCGGCCAGCAGCATTTCCGTGCGTGCCAGACGCGCCAGCCCGTCGGCGCCGAGCCGCGTCGCCATATCCAGCGCCCGTCGCAATGTCGCCCGCGCCGCTTTCTGCGATCCGTGATGGCGGAGTGCGGCCCCGAGGAAGGCGAGCGTCCGGGTGTGCTCGAGCCGGGCCCCCGAGCGGTCGAGAACCGCCTCCGCCATGATCAACAGGTCGACGGCCTTCTTCCCGGTCGCGATCCTGGCGACGCTTGTAAGCGCGATCCCGATCGCGGGCGAGGCGCCGAAGCGACGGGCGAGCTCGAGCTCCTCGTGCGCGAGCTGCCGTGCCCGATCTCGGTCCCCCACGATTGCCGCGGCGACCGCGGCCTGCGAGCGCCAATCGCAGACGTACGGGTTCTGGACCCCGGCTCCGACCATCAGGCGCCCGGCCAGAGTCGCGTCAGCGAGCGCTTCGGCATCCCGGTGACGGGCCGCGTGGATCCGGGCCCGCAAGGCGAGGATTTGCCCCCGCACCGGTGAGTCCTCCGTGTACGGCGCGCCCGTCACGTCCTCGATCGTGGCCTCCGCGATGTCCGCATCGCCGCGGTCGAGCAGGATCGCAGCGAGGCGCGCTTGCGGGCTATCGAAGTAGTCGCTGCAGACCTCCGTGCCGATCAGCGTATTCGCGACGCCGGCATCGCTCTCGGCCTCGTGCAGACGTCCCGCCAGATGACTGCTGTGCGCCCCACCGAGCCAAACGGCGGCGAGCGCTCGACGGGAGTGCTGTACGGAGACATGTCCGGCAAGCTCGGCAACGGCGGCGCTCGCGCGCTCGATCTCACCGCACCAGCACAGAGCCTGCAGTGCCGCCGCGCAGCCGGCCGGCTCGCGACGGATCGAGCGATCGGCGAGCGCTGTGGACGCCAGGTCGACCGCCCGCTCCCTCGACTCCCCGCTGAGAGCCAGGTGGCAGGCGATGGTCGCAATCAGGGATGGGCTCTCGCGGTTCGCTTGGACGCTGCTGATCGCCTTCATCCGCCGTCCGGCCTCCGGCCTCAGGGACGGCTCGATCAGCGCCGCGGCAAGCCAAGCGGCCTCCAGCTCGTTGCGCACCGCTCCGCCCTGGCGCCTGGTCTTGCGGATCGCCTGATCGAGCACCGTGGCGGCCTCACGCGCATCCCCGCTCAGGTACAGGGCTCGCCCAAGCTCCAGTGCCGTGGCAACACCTTGGGGCCCCCGGCCGATCTCCACGGCGCGTCTCAGCGTCGCAACGGCGGCCCCGAGCTCTCCCCGATCGATCTCCAAGCGTCCCAGCTCCACCAGCAGGCCTCCCTCCGTTTCGGCCTCGGGCGGCTCCCGCAGTGCCCGCCGGAGCAGCAGCACCGCGTGATCGACCTCGCCGTTCGAGCGTGCCGCGCGGGCGCCCCGCCAGAGCTCCTCGACGGCCCAGCGCTGTGCACCGGGACGCGCGCGGAGCAGGTGAGTGGCCACTGTGGGCGAGTCCTCTCCGTCCGCTCGAAGGACGACCGCGGCGCGCCCGTTCAGCCGCGCCCGCTCCTCGCTGGAGATCTGCGAGTACACAGCCACGCGCACCAGCGGATGGACGTATTCGACCGGATGCTCCAGATCGAGAATCCCGGCACGCTCGAGCGCGTCGATCGCCTTCGTCAGGCTCTCGTCCCCGAGCTCGGTCATGGCGGCGACTCGCCGGCGCCCGGAGCACGCCCCCAGTACCGCCGCGGCCCTGGCCACGGCAGGCGCCCCCGGTGGCATCCTGCCGATCTGCCCGAGCACTCGATGCCGGACCCGGTCGGGGGCGCGCTCACAAAGCTCCGGTGCGAAGTCGACGTCGCCGGACTTCTCAGCCGCCGCAATCAGCTCGTGGACGAGCATCGGATTGCCGCCGGTGAGCCAATGGCAGCCTCCGGCCGACTGGCGCGAGCAGGTGCCAAGCTGCCTCGCCACGAGCACGCGAACCGAGTTCTCGCCCAGCGGTGCGAGTCGTTCGACCTGCGCGCGATCCCCCCCGATCAACTCGCTCACCGCTCCCTCAGAATCGGCCGGGGGTGCGTCGCGGACCGTGATCAGCAGCGACGAGCCGATGTCAGCGAGGCGCGGGGCGAGGTAGAGGAGGAACCGAAGTGATTCCGGATCAGCCCATTGCAGGTCGTCGACCATCAGGATCAGGGGCGTCTTCGCAGCCATGTTGGCCGTTAGCCGGTAGAGAGCGTGTGTAAGGGTGGGCGAGGCTTCCGGCGGCTCCGGCGACGCTCCGGGGTCGCGCCCGTTCTCACCTGTGAGCAAGGCTGCGGCAAACCGGGCTCGCCCCGCAAAGAGCGAGCCGATTTCGGGCTCCTCGAGGTCGGCGACGTATTGCTCGAATAGCTGCAGCACGGTGCCGAAAGCAAGGCCCTGTTCGCCTTCGGCGCAGCGCGCCTGAAGCACCACCGCTCCCGACTCGGTAAAGCTCTTGCCCAGGGACTCGAGCAACGCGGACCTGCCGATGCCGGCCGGGCCGGCGAATACGAGCAGAGCGCCCGCGCCCTGCACCGCCGCCCCGAGCGCGGACTGCCCAGCGTCGAGCGCGGCGTCTCGCTCGAGCATCGCGGCCGCGAGCTCCGGCCGTTCCCCGTTCGTTCCCCGTGTTTGCGTGGACCTCACGACGCCCCGTGCAATGCATCCATGCGACCACCCCTTCGGAGCTAGTCCTGATGCGCGATCACGAAACCCGTACCCCGAGATCGCAATGAGCAAGCATTTTGCGGAGACTTTTTCGCAGAATCATGCATTTTGCGGACCTTTCCTAAGCGGGAGAGGTGATCCGCTCGGCCGGCGTGAGAATGCCCAGGCCGCGGCCCCGCTCGGGATCGAGGATCAGGCGCACGGCTTCGTACCTCGAAGACACGTCGAGCTTGCCGAAAGCCGAGGAGAGGTGGCTCTTGACAGTGCTCTCCGCGAGGAAGAGCTTGGCGGCGATCTGCGCGTTGCTGAGCCCCATCACCACGAGTCCGAGAATCTGGTTCTCGCGGGTGGTGAGCACCTGCGCGGCGACCTCGCCACGGCGTCGGCGTGGAACCGAGACCTGCCCAGCACATACGGCCAAGACGACCGCGGCGAGCGACTCAGCCACGCGGTCGATGAGCACGACTCCGTCGACGCCGAATCCGAGCGCCCGCCGCACATCGCCCTCTCGGGCGCGCCGGCAGACCAGCACCACCGGAGCGGCCGGCAGCTCCGAGCGGATCGAAGCCACGGCGTCCGCGGTTGCGCAATCGGGTCGCTCAGCTCCGAGAACGACGCAGGCCGTCGCCGACTGATCACAGCGACCGAGCAGGTCTTCGAGCTGGCGCTCGCAGGCGAACACCGGAGGCCGGCATCGCGCGAGCGCCGCGCACACGCGCACGCGAGTCGCCGGTTCTGAAACGCAAACTCCGATGCCGAGCCCCGGGTCCGTTTCGCCCGCTCGCATTCCTTGACCCCGTTCCACTGCCGGATCAACGTCTCCTCAGCCTCAGTGCTTCCGTTTCTCGGACGGCATCGCGCGCAGCGCGATCAGGCCCCTCCGATCGAGGCTGATACAGAGCTCGCAGAGGCCGGCGGCGACCTCGTCGAACGGTCGCGTGTCGTGCGCGGCCAGGCTCTCGGCCGCTTGACGTACCCCGCCCGATTCGATCAATGCCTCGAGCATGCGTCCCGCTGGTGCGTCCAAGCCGTAGTACTCGCCGGTCGCGATGTTGAGCGCAACGGTGTCGGCTGCGAACCGCCTGAATACGGCGTGCTCCGGAATCTCCACGCGCGAATCGAGGATCTCGGGGTGCGAGCCGACCACTGCACAAGACAAACGCGCGGCGGGTCTGCGTGATT
Source organism: uncultured Solirubrobacterales bacterium (assembly GCA_963767475.1). GTDB lineage: Bacteria > Actinomycetota > Thermoleophilia > Solirubrobacterales > 70-9 > WHSW01. Next base: position 1,461,712 of record CAVYEI010000002.1, on the reverse strand, counting down.
GCGTTTGCCCGCGCGGCCCGCAAGACAGCCCCGTCCCCATGCGTTAGTGGCTCGAGATGGAGGCGCAGCGCTCACTGCCGACGTCGGAGCCGCTGGTCGGTCACGGCGCGCAGATCGGTCCCGGCGTCGAGCTGGGCCGCAACGTCGTCATCCACGATCGCACCCGGGTCGGCCCGGGCGCGATCGTGGAGGACGGCGCCGTGGTTGGAAAACTCCCGCGTCTGGGCAAGATGTCGACCGCCGGTCGGGAGGCCTTGGCGCCGGCGGTGATCGGCGAGGGGGCGGCGGTGCTCGCGGGAGCGATTGTCTTCGCCGGGGCGACCCTGGGGCCCGGTGCGATCGCAGGAGACCAGTCGCAGATTCGCGAGCGAAGCCGGGTCGGGCGTGATTCGGTCATCGGCCGCGGCAGCTCGGTGGATAACGACGTCGTGATCGGCCGGCGTGTCCGGGTGCAGACGAATTGCTACCTGACCGCCCACACCGAAATCGAGGACGACGTTTTCGTCGGGCCGGGCGTGGTGACGACCAACGACGACACCATGGCCCGCCATCCGGCGGGTGAGCCGAGGAAGGGGCCGACCTTGAGGCGGGCATGCCGGATCGGCGGCGGCGCCGTTCTCTGCCCGGGGATCGAGGTCGGCGAGGAGGCGTTTGTCGGGGCCGGAGCGGTCGTCGTTCGTGATGTGCCACCACGAGCCGTCGTGGTTGGCGTTCCAGCGCGCCAGATCCGCAAGGTGCCGAGCGAGGACCTGATCGACCGATGGCGCTAGCACCCGCAGTGAACAGGCGTCGCGTGGCGACGGTCGCCGCCGTTCCCCTGTTTGCTACCCGGCCGGCGCTGGAGCCGCTGCTGCCGGCGATAGCCGCGCGCCAGCGCGCCGTGCTCGACTCAGGGCGATACATCCTCGGCCCCGAGGTGGAGGCATTCGAATCCGAGTTCGCCGCGTTCATCGGCCGGCGGTATTGCATCGGTGTCGCGAACGGCACCGACGCGCTGACGATCGCGCTACGCGCACTCGGCATCCGGCCCGGTGACGAGGTGATCGTCCCGGGGATCAGCTTTTTCGCGACCGCTGAGGCGGTGATCAACGCCGGCGCCCAGCCGGTGTTCGCCGACATCGACGCGGCGACACATTGCCTGACCGCAGCGACCGTCGAGTCCGCGCTCAGCTGCCGAACCCGCGCGGTGGTCCCAGTCCACCTGTTCGGAAATCCAGCACCGATGGGAGAGCTGATGGATCTGGCCCGCTCGCATGGGCTCTGCGTGCTCGAGGACGCGGCGCAGGCGGCCGGTGCGAGCCTCGAGGGCAGGCGCGCCGGCTCGCTCGGGGACGCGGCTTCGTTCAGCTTTTACCCCGGAAAGAACCTCGGCGCCGTCGGCGATGCGGGCGCGATCCTGACCGATGACGAGGAGGTCGCAGCGCGGGCGCGAACGCTGCGCGTGCACGGCCAAGCGGATCCTTGGGTTCACATCGCGGTCGGCTACAACTCGCGCCTCGACGAGCTTCAGGCGGCCGCGCTTCGCGTATTGCTTCCCCACCTCGAGCGGTGGACGGCGGCGCGGCGCGATGCCGCACGCGCCTACGAGCGGGCGGGGATCGGGGATCTGGTCGCCCGCCAAGAGGAAGCCGTGGGCGGCCAAAGCGCGTATCACCTTTACGTTGTGCGAGCCGACGCCCGCGACGCGCTCAGGGGGGCATTGGCAGAGGTCGGCATCGAGACGAGGGCCTACTACACGACCCCCCTGAACCGCCAGCCGGCGCTCGTCAATGGCTCGCGAGCACCCCGGCTCCCCAACTCCGAGCGGCTGGCGTCGCATGGACTTGCCCTGCCGATGGGCCCCGCGCTCGACGACTCGGCCGTTCGGCGGGTCGTCGACGCGATCCGGGCGCTCAGTTAGCGCCGCGCCGAGTCAACACCGCCGGCACGGTACGAGCGATCAGCTTGATGTCGAGCCAGAGCGACCAGTTGGTTACGTAGAGGTAGTCGAGGCTGACCATGTCGCGGAAAGGGATATCCGTTCGGCCCAGGACCTGCCAGAGACCGGTCATCCCGGGAGCGAGGTCGAGGCGGGTGCGTGACCAGCCCGCGATCAGCTCGTCCTCCGAGTCGATCAGCGGGCGGGGACCGACGAGGCTCATCTCGCCGGTGAGCACGTTCCAGAGCTGCGGAAGCTCGTCGAGACTGGTCGCCCGCAGCAGGCGCCCGACGCGGGTTACGCGCGGGTCGCGGTCGAGGTTCAGCCAATCGGGGTCATCGCTGAGGAAGCGAAGCTCCTCCCTCCGGCTCTCGGCGTCCACGGCCATGCTTCGGAACTTGACCAGGGTGAACGGCTCGCCGCCCCTGCCGATCCGCCGCTGGCGAAATAGCACAGGTCCGGGTGAGTCGACCTTGATCGCGATCGCCAAGAACAGCAGCACCGGTGCGCCGACAACGACTGCCGCGGTCGCCCCGACTATGTCGAGGGAGCGCTTCAGCGATCGCGACGACTTCGAGAGCACCAGGGGGTTGAGGCCGAGAATCGTCAATCCCTCGATGTCGTCGATTGCTACCGATGGTCCTAGCGCGTTGATGTGATTCGGCACGACGCTCACCTTCACCGAGGCCGCGCCGCAGTCTTGGACGAGGTCCATCATCGCCTCGTCCGAAAGATCCTGGACCGTGACGATCAGTCGCTCGACGCCGCGGCTCTCGGTCAGGTCGCCGAGGTCGAGTTCGTCGAGGCGGCCGAGGTACGGCAGTCCGGACTGGCCATTGGTGGCGCCGTTCAGGGAGATCTCGCCGACCGGCTCGAGCCCGTACTCGGGGTGGGCTCGCATCTTCCGGATCAGCGCCTTTGTCATCGGTGATTGGCCCACCAACAGCACGCGGCTGGGGCCAATGAACCGGAGGACCCCGCGCCGGGCCGCGACGCGAAGGGTCGCAGCGATCAGGATTCCGGAAATGCCGAACACGGCTGCCTCGACCAGCACGAGCCCCTGCCCCTGAAGCAGGAACAGATATGCCCAGACGAGCAAGGTGCCGACGACGAAGGCGTGGAAGAGCGCCGGCAGGTCGTCGAGCGCGGAGATGCTGACGCGCTTGACGTCCCGCTCGTAGAGGCCGTAGAGGCGGAACAGCACGAGCCAGACCGGAAGGGTGGGCAGGAGCCAGAGCACGTCCGACGGGCCGGATTGAACCGGGCTGAGGGTGACCGCGACAAGTCCGGCGCCGAGCACCGCGACCAGGTCCGCGGCCGCCAAAGCCCGCCGCAACAGGTAGTCCCGCGGACGACGAGCGGTAGCGACGACGCGCTTGCGCTCCTCGCCGGCCTGCGACGCATTGGCAACGGCCAGCGGCGTGCCGCTGCTCACGGGATCAGTGGGGCCGCGATCGGCGCATCGACCCGCGCCGGCTCGCCATCTCCGAGCAACGACGTCTCGGCAGCCTCGATCATCCGGACGACGTCGAGCGCCAGCTCGAGCTGGTCATGGCGGGGATCGCCGGCCCGCACGGATGCCACGAAGTCCTCCATCTCGACCGCGAGCGGTTCACTCCCGTCAAGGTGCGGAGAGACGATGTCGCCGGTCCGGTAGGAGAGGTGGTACTCGCCGAAGGTCTCAGGGTCCTGGTAGACGACGCCACGGTCGAAGACCCGAACCGGCTCCGGAGCGCCGTCCTCGTAGACGACCATCTTCTTGCTGCCGACGAGCACGGTCCGACGCAGCTTGCTCGGCGCGAGCCAGCTCATCTCGATGTTCGCCAGCGTTCCCGAACCGAACCGGAGCGTCAGAAAGGCGACATCGGCGATCCCGTTTACGACGGCGTCGCGGCCACAGGCCGCAACCGTCTCCGGCCCCTCGTCGAGCCAGTAGCGGAGGATCGAGAAATCATGCGGTCCGAGGTCCCAGATCACGCTCACGTCGCGCTGATGCAGGCCGAGGTTGACCCGGCTTGAGGAGACGAAGTAGAGATCGCCGAGCTCATCCTGGTCGAGGAGCTTCTTCACTGCGCGGACCGGCGGGCTGTAGATGAACGTGTGCCCGCACATCAGCACCAGGCCCGCAGCGCAGGCGATCCGGGCAAGCTCGTCAGCCTCCGCGGCGGACGCGGCGATCGGCTTTTCGACGAAGGTGTGCTTGCCGGCGCCGAGGCTGGCCGCAGCGAGATCGGCATGCGTGCCGACCGGTGTCACGATCAGGATCGCATCCAACTCCGGGTCGTCGAGCAGGTCGCCAAACTCATTTGTCGGCATGGCGCCGGGGTAGCGCCGCGCCATGCGCTCCAATCGATCAGGTCGCTGGTCGCAAATCCAGCACAGGTCAACATCCTCCAGGTCAGAGAGAACGCGAAGGATGTTCGGCCCCCAGTAGCCGAGGCCGACGAGGCCGACGCTGACGCGCTCGTGGTCACCGTTCGAGTGCCATCGCTGCCGGCGGGCAGGTCGCCGGAAACGCCATCTAGGGATGCCGCCACCGTTGGGGCCGTGCCCGTTTCGGTTCGGCTCGTGCCCGTTCCCATTCGGGCCGTGCCCGTTCCCGTTCGGGTGTCTCGCATGCCCAGGCATCCGCTGTCCCACCAACGGGCCAGCCGCGAGAACGCTCCACCGATCGCGCCAGATCCGACGGAATCGGTACCTCGTCTCTTCGTTCCCCCAAAGCTTGGGCGTTTCGAGATACGAAACTCCAACTCTGTGCGCGTCAAAAACAGCGGCCATGAGGCGTTCTGGGACTAGAGTCGATTCACCGCCCCACTCATACGGGGCTCAGACACCCAGCAAGAGCGGCGCCGCGTCTCACGCGGTGGGCAAGGACCCATCCCTCGGCGTCGCTCTCGGGTGTATCCGTGGTCGAGTGCCCGCCTGACCCCGGGGGATCCGCGAGTGGGGGTGGGAGAAAAGACTGGGGTAGGTACCCCGGTGCTATTTCCGTTCACCTGTCGTAGCGTGCGCTTGCGGACTGCCGGGCTCGGGCTTGACCGGCGTTTCCGCTCATCGAAAGGGGGACGCGACAATTGATGGGTGTCAAGCGATCACGGAGCGAGACTGGCATGGGAGTCGATCGGCTTGATAGAGCCCAGGTGGCGTGGGCACTCGACGCGGGCGAGCGTCCGTCTCGGCGATTCAGGCCTGCTGACCAAGCCGAGGGGCAGGCGGGCCGGGGTCTCGAGCGTCGGGCGATCGCTCGCGCCAAGGCAGGCGACTTGGACGCGCTCCACTATCTGTACGTACGCCACGCGGATGACGTCCAGGGCTTCGTTCGGAGCATCGTGCACGACCACCATGAGGCCGAGGACATCACTCAGGACGTGTTCGCGAAGCTGATCCATGCGATCGACAAATACGAGGAACGGGACGTGCCCTTCGCCGCATGGATCCTCCGCGTAGCGCGCAATGCGGCGCTCGATCATCTGCGCTCCAGGCGACAGATTCCCGTCGCGGAGGTGCTTGTAGCCGACCATGGCTCAGATCAGATCTCGTTCGAGCGCTTGCGGTCGCTGAAGGAGGCGCTGGCAGGCTTGCCGGAGTCGCAGCGACAGGTGCTCGTGCTCCGACACATCGCCGGCCTCTCCCCGAACGAGATCGCCGAACGGCTGGGAAAAACGGAGGCCGCGGTCCAGGGATTGCATCACCGAGGACGGGCGGCGCTGAAGCAGACCTTGCGGGAGCTGGAAGTCGCGCCGGTAACGGCAATCTCCGCCTAGGGCGCCGCCCGATACGCAGGAACGGTTGATCTACCCGGTGGAGCGTCGGACGATCCGCTCGCCCACGCGCCCCGCGTCGACATCGGCGAGGTAGAGGAGCGCGGCGTGGGCCAGCAGCCGTTCGAATGGGATCCCCTGAAGGTCGGCCTCGCGCCCGAGCCGTCGGAAGGACTCCTCGGGGAGTTCGATCATCAACGCGCGAGCCTCTCCGCCGGCGGGCGGCCCGAAGCCCGACGCGCGCGTCGCCGGGCGCCCAGTGTCGAGCTCGGACTCGTAGTACGCGCAAGCCTGCGACACGAGCCCGCCGAGGTCGAGGCGCTCGGCCTGCGCTCGCTCCTCGAGTGAGCTCCAGCCGAACTCGTCAAATGTGATCGGGATCTCCTGCTGCATGGTCGCTGTATAACGGAAACGGGCACCATATTTTGCTGCTTGGACGTCGCGGCTGCACCGGTGGCCCAGGTAACGCTGCAGCTAGGCGGCCGCGAGGACGGCGGCGCGTGGTTCCGGGTGGGCGACGATCCGCCCCATCCAATCGGAGTCCATCTCCCGCATCAACAGCTCCGTGCGCGCCTCGCCCGCGACCCAGTGCGCGGTCGCCAGGGCGATTCGGTCGCCGGGCAGATGCGGGAACTCCTCCTGGAGCAGATGGACGGAACGGTCGAAGACCTGCTCGAGCGCGTACAGGTGGCGCACCTGGCGCGCCAGCGACCTGCGCAGGCCGAAGATCGAGCGTCGCAGCCGCCGTCCCCAGATCAGCCGGCGTCCCTGGTAGCTGGGGTCGAGCGCCCGCAGGGTGACGCCGACGGCGCAACCGCCGCGGTCACCGGCGAACAGCCGGCCCGGAGTGATCACGTCGGCCTCCTCGAGCCCCTCGATCAGGCCGACGATGAACTCGTACGGCAGCCGGCCGAGGACGTGGTGCAGGGCCTGGTTGCGCTCAGCGCGAAACGAGCGGTAGATGTGCCGCACCTCGAACTGCTCAGGGGCCTGCGTTGCCATCACCCATTGGTTCGGCTTCCCGGCGACCATCCTTGAGGCCGGCTCACACACGGGCCCGGTGGCCGCCGGTAGGCTGCTTCGCTTCGCATGCCGACCAACGCCGTGCTCACCAACGACGTCGAAACGCGGGCGTCGGTCCAGACCCTGCGCGAGGTGGTCGAGGCGCTGGCGCCGCTCGAGCGCGAGGCCGGTTCCGAGGGTGAGCGCGAGGCGGCCGAGTGGCTGGCGACTCGCCTCGAGCAGGCGGGGGCAGCGGCGCGGGTCGAGGAGGAGGAGTTCCTCGACGGGTATGCGGGCCTGCTTGCCGGGCTCTCGGGGGCGGGCGCGCTCTCGGGGATCGCTGCGCTCAGCAGGCGCGGTCGAGCCGCGGCGATCGCCGGCGGGGCCGCGACCGCGGCGCTGATCGCCGACGAGGCTTCGAACGGGCTGCGCCCGGTCCGCCGCGCGCTCGGCAAGCGCAAGACGACCTGGAACGTGGTCGCCGAGCTCGGCGACCCGGACGCCGAGCGGACGGTGGTCGCGATGGCGCACCACGACGCTGCTCACGGCGGGGTGATCTTCGACCAGACCGTCCAGCGCAAGATGGTCGACTGGTTCCCAGGCGTGATCGAGCGGTTCGACACGGCGGTCCCGATCTGGTGGAGCGTGGTCGCGGGCCCGGCGCTGGGGGCGCTCGGCGCGGCCACCCGCCGGCGCGGGATCGCCGCCGCCGGAGTCGCGCTCTCGGCGGTCAGCGCGGCCGCCTTCCGGGACATCGCCAAGCACCCGGTCGTACCCGGTGCCAACGACAACCTCAGCGGGGTTGCCGTGCTGGTCGCGCTCGCGGAGGCCTTCCGCGAGCGCCCTGCGAGCGGCGTGCGGGTGGTGCTCGCATCGTGCGGGGCCGAGGAGGTTCTCCAGGGCGGCGTCTACGGATTCGCCCGGCGCCACCTCGCTCCGCTCGATCGCGATCGCACCTGGGTGATCAACCTCGACTCGGTTGGCTCGCCGGAGCTGGCGATGCTCGAGGGCGAGGGAGCCTTCGTGATGGAGGACTACTTCGACCGCGGCCTGCGCGACCTCTGCGCGGAGATCGCCGTCCGCGAGGGGATCAGGATGCGCCGCGGGATGCGCGCCTCGACCAGCACCGACTCCGTGATCCCGAGCCGGATGGGGATCCCGACCACCTGCCTCGTCTCGCTCAACCGCCACAAGGGAATCGACAACTACCACTCGCCGACCGACGTGCCCGAGAACCTCAACTACGCGACGATCGCCTGCGCGGCCGACCTCACCGAGGCGGTCACCCGGGAGCTGGCGAAGCCGACCTGATCAGAGCGAAACGGTGGGGGACTTGATCCGACCCGACCTCCATGCCTCGAGCACCGCAAGCGCGATCCCGAGGTCCTGGATCGCGAGCCCGGTTGAGTCGAAGAGCGTGATCTGATCGGCCGTCGTGCGGCCGGGCGCGCGTCCGAGCAGCACCTCGCCGATCTCGGTCACCCGCTCGCGGTCGACGGCGCCCGCCGCCACCGCGCCGGAGAGCTCGCCGCCCTTGGATGCCTGCTCCCACTCGTCGCAGAAGAGGGCGCAGCGCGCCAGCGCCGCGAGCTCGACCTCAGCCTTGCCGTGGGCATCGGCGCCGAGCACGGCCAGGTGCTGGCCGGCTCGAAGGTCGGCCTCGCCGATCACCGTGGCGTCGGCCGGGGTGACGGTTACGACGATCTCCTGCGCCGCCGCCTCGCCACGATCGCCGACGATCCAGCCGAGCTCGCCGGCGAGCGCCTCGGCGGCCGCCGGTCGCGGGTCGTGGCAGACGCCGGCGCCGTAGCCGGCCGCGGCCAGGCAGCGTGCGGCCCAGGCGCCGTTGACGCCACAGCCGATCACGCCGACCGTGCGGGCATCGTCGCGGGCCAGCGTCCGCGCGGAGACCGCGGCGGCGGCCCCGGTGCGCAGCGAGGTGATCGCGGCGCAGTCGATCGAGCGCCAGCAACTCGCCGGTCTCGGCGCTGGACACGAGCATCGCCCCTGCGACCACCGGCAGGCCGCGCTCGGGGTTGCGCGGGAACGAGGTCACCCACTTGAGCGTCGCCAGCCCGTCGCCGCGCGCCGGCATCGCCCGGAAGTCGCCGTCGGGCGGCGCGTCGACGTAGACCTTCGCCGGCATCACCCACGCGCCGGCCGCGTGGCGCTCGAAGGCGACTCGGGTGCGATCGATCGCCTCCAGCGGCGAAACCGCCGCCAACACCGCCTCGCCGTCGAAGACCGGGATCTCACTCATCGGGCGTCGATCGTAGAGTCCAGGGCGTGAACACGAATGGAAACCGCAAGCGTCCGCGGCCGCGGATCGAGCTCGTCTCCCCGGCGGCGTCGGAGAGCGAGGCGGCGGCGATCGTCGCCGGGCTCGAGCAGTTCCTCGCCGACACCGCGCCGTCGATCGGGCCCGTCGGGCCCGCGCAGAGCCCGTGGCAGCGTGCCGCGCTCGAGGACGGGATCGCCGCCCGCCAGGTGAGCGGCTCGGCGTGGGGGCACGCGCCGCGATAGAACACCTCCACCGGCCGCGCTCAGGGCCGGCCATCCAAGGAGGAACAATGGCCGTAGTCAAGATCATCGAGCTCGTCGGCAGCTCGAAGACGTCCACCGACGACGCCGCCAAGCAGGCGCTCACGCAGGCGTCCTCGTCGCTTCGCAACATCCGTGCGGTCGACATCGTCTCGACCGGGATTCGCGGCGAGAACCTCGATGAGTACCGCGCCCACGTCCGGGTCGCCTTCCTGATCGAGGACAGCGACGTCGACTGAGGGCCGGGCGCCGGGCAGCGGGCGCTCGACCGCTGCCCTGGGCGTCCACACGCTCGCGTCGCGCCTGGTCATCTATGGCTCGGGGTTCGTCGCATCCGTCCTGATCGCGCGCGGGATCGGACCGGCCGGAAACGGCGTCTATGCGGTGGCGATGACCGTGTCGACGGTGGCGGCGCTCGCCTCCAGCGTCGGCTTCGAGCAAGCCCAGGCGAAGGCCTGGTCGGATGGCACCCCGCGACCGCTGCTGTATGGAGTTGCGCTTCGGATCGCCGCAGCGACCGGTACGGCCTCGGCACTGATCGTCGTCGCGATGTGGGCCCTTGGCCGAGACGGCGTGTTCGCCGGCGTCAGCGCGCTCGCGATCGCGCTCGCGGCGCTGATGATCGCGCCTCGGGCCCTGCTCGCGCTGCTGCGGGGACTGCTGATCGTCGGCGGCCAGATCGAGCGCTCGAACGTCGCGCTTGCGATCGGGGACATCGCCAGGACGCTGGCGATCGTCGTCCTTGCCCTGGCCGGCGAGCTGTCGGTCGAGACCGTCCTGGCGGCCTTCTGGCTCACGGTGCTGATCGCACTGGCCCTGCACGCACAGGTCGCCGGCCGCCCCGTACGCCCTCCGCGCGACCTCGCTCGCAGCCAGCTCCTTGCCGGAGCGGTGCTCACCCCCTACTTCCTGTTCCTGTTCCTCAACCTCCGTCTCGACGTATTCCTGCTCGCCGCCCTCGACGGCTCGCAAGCGGTTGGCATCTACGTCGTCGCCGTGGTCTTCGCAGAGCTCGTCTGGCTCGTCACCGATTCGATCGCCACCGGTGCGCGCGAGCGCCAATGGTCTGCCGATACGGGCGAGTCGCTACGAACCACAGCCGCCGCGGCGAGGATGAGCCTGCTGGTCGCGTTGCTGGCGCTGCCGATCCTCGCGCTCGCCGCCCCGGCCGCGATCGATCTGCTCTTCGGCGACGACTTTGCCGACGCCACCGACGCGCTCTGGGCACTGCTGCCCGCCGCCGCGGCGATGGCCTGGTGGCGAGCCCTCAGCGCCGGCCTCGTCCGTTTCGCTCGTACCCGCACCGTCAACGGCATCGCCGCCGCGGCGCTGCTCTTGAACATCGTCCTCAACCTGGCCCTGATCCCGCCCCTGGGCATCGCCGGTGCTGCGCTGGCGTCGCTTGGCAGCTACGCCCTGGGAGGTCTGATTGCCGCAAGGCAGCTACGCCTCCTCGGCCTCGGCTGGCTGACGCTGGTGCCCGGACTGGACGACGCGCGGCGGCTGGCCGGGCTGATGCGCGCGGCGCTGCCAGCGTGGGGCGGCCGCTAGCGCCGCCGACATCTCCTCGAGCCGCCGCGGCCACGCGAACGCCGCCGCGACGGCCTGACAGCGTGCCGCGGTCCCCTCGTCGGCGGCGAGCAGCAGGGCCCTCTCGATCGCCGCGAGAAACTCCCTCGGACGTGGCTCGGCGGTGACCATGACCCCCTTGGCGGCGCGCTCGAGCCTCAGCGCGTGTGGGATCGCAGTCGAGACGACGGGCTTTCCCATCGCCAGGTACTCACCGATCTTGGTCGGCACCATCGAGGCCGTGTACCCGGTGTGCTGGAGCGGCGACAGGCAGACGTCGAAGCTCGCGACCACGTCCGGCAGCTGGTCATGGGCGAGCGGGCCGAGCAGACTCACGTTCGGATGCCTGGCGAGCCCGTCGACGGAGACGTAGGCGGGGCCGACGTAGACCCACGACCAATCCGGTCGCGCCCGGGCGAGCTCCTCGAGCAGGGCGAGGTCGACGTTTCGCTGCAACCCACCGACATAGCCGATCACCGGCCCGGACAATCTCCGCAGCCGATCGGGAACCGACCGCTCGGCCGCCGGGTCGAAGAGCTCGGTGTCCACGCCGGGCTCGTAGGCCACCACACGACCGCCGTATGCCTGCAGGCGGCCGACCAGGTCCGGCAGCGCGAAGGTGACGTCGCAGCCGCGAACCAGCTCGCGCTCCGCCCGGGTCAAGCGAGATGCGTCGGCGACCCGCTCGCTGAAGTCAGACAGACAGGAGTAGACGATCGGGCTGGCAGGGGAACGCAGCCGCGCGATCAGTTCGAGCGCTGTGTCGGTGGGCAGATATGTCCAAACGACTGGATCTAGCAGTCCCAGCTTGCGCGCCTTGCGCACGATCAGGGGGACGAGCAGCCGCCGGTTGAGCTCGCGCGCCGCGCGCGATCCAAACGGTGGCATCAGCAGCGGCGCGACCACCCAGAGCCTGTCGGCGACCTTGCGAACGCCGCCGCCGCGGAGCGCTCGCCACCATGCGGCGAGCCGAGCGGCCACCCGCGTGCGGTCCCGCCAAGCGGGCGCGCGAACGCCGATATTCTCGATGTAGAGCACCCGGCTGCCGGCTGCCGCGAGCCTGGCGGCAATCTCCTGATTGCTCTGCCATAGCTCGTCCCACTCAATGCTCGAAATGAAGACGACGTCCCTACGTGCGATCACCGAGCGAGCCTAACCAGGGATGACGCCGCGCGTGAGCGTCTTCATGCCGGTGTTCAACGGCGAGCCGTTCGTCGCCGACGCGATCGCGAGCGTGCTCGACCAAACGCTCGCGGATCTCGAGCTGGTGATCGTCGAGAACGGCTCGACTGACGGCTCCGTGGAAACGGTTCGCGGGGCGGCGGCTCGGGACCCCCGCGTACGGCTGATCGAGCATCCTCAACCGCTCGGGATCGTCGGCGCCGGGAACGCCGGCGTCGCCGCGACATCGGCCCCGCTGGTTGCGCGCCAAGACCAAGATGACATCTCTCGAAACGACCGACTCGAACGCCAGGTCGCCGCGATCGAGGCGGCCACGGACGCCGTCGCCGTCGGCAGCCTCTACGAAGGCATCGATTCGAAAGGCCGCCGGGTGCGACCGCGCGACCGCTGGCGCCTGGTCCAACGCTCGGCGCTCCCCCCGTTCCCGCACGGATCGGCGTTGATGCGACGCCAGGCCTTCGAGCGTGTCGGCGGTTACCGCGAGGGCACATATCGCTGGGAGGACGTCGACCTCTTCCTTCGCCTCACCCGAGCGGGCCAGGTGCTGGTGCTCCCGGAGGCGCTCTATCGCTATCGCTATCACCCTGACTCACTGACGGCGTCCGCCGGCGACGATCGCGACGATGGTGCCGGCCTGATGTGGAGCTCGATCGCGGCCTTCAGGCGCGGCGAGGAATGGACCGAGTTGCTCGAGACGCCGGCAACCGCAGATGAGCAGCGCGCTCCCGCCGCCGCCTGGGCGACGCGCCACAGCCAGGGGCTGAGCCTCTGGTCCGGATCCGCGACCACATCGCAGGCGCCGGCGCCGACGAGGCTGCTGCGCCTGAGGCGGTGGTGGCAAGAGGCCAGCCCGGCCACCCTGCGCGCGGCGCTGAGCACGGGTATGCGCATCCGCGACCTCGCCGCAGGCGTGATCCTGCCTCGAAACGAAGCGATTCGATGGCGACCTCGATAGCGCACCAGCCGACGATCGCGATCGCGCTCGACGCCGCCGAGGCCGACCTCGTCCGCAGGCTCATGGCTTCGGGTGAGCTACCCGTGCTGGCCGGCCTTGCTGCGCGAGGCAATTGGTCGCGAGTGAGCTCGAGCGCGAACATCGGCAGCGGCTCGGTATGGCCGACGTTCGCCACTGGCCTGCCGGTGCTCGAGCACGGGGTCCACTACACCTGGCGCTGGGAGCCGTCGGAGATGCGAATCGTCCGCGAAGCCGGCGAAGGCATCGAGCCGTGGTGGGGGGCGAGCGCCCGGCGCGGTCGCCGCGTGTTGACGGTCGACGTTCCCTACCTGCCGTTCGCCGATGTCGACGGCTGCGTCGAGGTCGCGGAATGGGGATCTCACGATCGCCGGCTCGGCTCGCTTCAAACCCGGCCGGCCAGGCTGGCGGCGCGGATCGCGAGCGAGATCGAGCCGCATCCATTCCAAAGCGAGCCGGCGCCGCGCCACAACGACCCGTCGCCCGCTTTCCTCGCGCAGGCGTCGAGGCGCGCACAGCACGGGGCCCGACTTCGAGGCGCGCTCACGGCCAAGCTGATCCGCGAGACCGCGCCGGACCTGGCGCTGATCGTGTTCGCGGAGATCCATCACACCTCGCATCTGCTCTGGCAGACGACGGCGCCGGACGAGCCGCTGTTCGAGCAGCGCCGGCAAGAGGAGATCGACGAACGCGCCCTCGTCGACGTCTTCTGCGCCGCCGACGCGGCGATCGGAGCCATTCTCGAAGCCGCTCCGCAGGACGCCCGAGTTGCGGTCTTCGCCCTCCACGGGATGCGACCCGCGAGCGGAATTCCGACGCTGATCCACCCGTTGCTCGCCGGCATGGGCTTCGCGAACGCCGCGCGTCCGGGACGCATGTCGCCGCGCAATCTCGGCCGCGCCGCCCTGGCGGCGGTAAAGAGCGGCCTCCCCGAGCCCGCGCGGACCGCCTGGCGCCGGCACGCGCCGTTCGCGCTGCTGCAGGCCGTTGCCGCACCGAACGCGATGAGGACCTACGACTGGAGCCGCACGCGTGCCTTTCCGATCCCCCACGATCAGCACTGCTGGCTGCGAATCAACCTCGGCGGCCGCGAAGCGAAGGGGATCGTGGCGCCGGCCGAGTACGACGCGACCTGCGCCGAGCTGCGGGCGAGACTGCTCGCCACGCGAACGAAGGACGGCCGGCCCGTCGTCGAATCGGTGATCTGCTCGGCCGAGGAGAACGGCGGCGGGCCCCCGGCACACCTGCCCGACCTCGTCGTCCATTGGGCCGACGGCGCCTATGACAACCCGCTTCAGATCGCCGGCACCGCCATACTCACCCGCCCCGACGCGATGCGGATGACCGGCAGGCACGCCTTCGACGGCTTCCTGCTCACCGCGGGCATACCGCCCGCGCCCGAGACGGTCGCCAGCCACGAGCTGCACCGCATCCTCGACCCGGCGTGAGCCGCAACGCCTAAATACCTAAATCCCAATCGGGATTTGTGTAATATGCCCTGGCATGGAGCCCACCGCCGCCCCGGAGGCGCCCGCAGCGGAGCGGATCGCCACCGAGCACAAGCTCGACGTCAGCCACGATAAGCCCCAGAAGGGCAAGGGCAGGCGCGGCTCGCTCGAAAACCCCGAGGTCTACGAGAACGTCCCCGGGCACCTGATCCCGATCATCGAGCGCGAGTTCGACGACTTCGACACCGAGGCCGGTAAGTTCCTCGACGGCGAGACGCCCGAGGACCAGTTCATCGGCTTCCGGCTCAAGCAGGGCGTCTACGGCCAGCGCCAGCCGGGAGTGCAGATGTGCCGGGTGAAGCTGCCGATGGGCGGCATCACGCCCGAGCAGATGGACGCCTTCGCGTCCGTGATCGAGAAGCACGCGCCCCTGAACAAGGGCCACATCACGACCCGCCAGAACATCCAGATCCACCACATCCCGCTGCCGCAGATGGCGGAGCTGATCCGCGAGATCTCCGACTCCGGGCTCTCCTCGCGCGAGGGCTGCGGCAACACGGTCCGCAACGTCACCGGCGACCCCTACGCCGGAATCACCGAGGGCGAGCTCTTCGACATCACCCCCTACGCGGCGGCCTACGTGCGCTACTTCGTCCGCCACCCGACCACGCAGCTGATGCCGCGCAAGGTGAAGACCGCGTTCACGGCGACCGACGAGGACGTCGCGATCACCGGCATCCACGACATCGGCTTCATCCCGCGCGAGCGCGACGGGGTCCGCGGGGTCGAGGTCCGGGTCGGCGGCGGCACCTCGATCATGCCGCGGGTCGCCCCGACGCTCTACGACTTCGTCGAGCTCGAGAACGGCGACTACCTGAAGGTCTCCGAGGCCGTGTTCCGGATCTTCGACCGCCAGGAGTGGCTGCGCGTCAACCGCGCCCGCGCCCGGATCAAGGTGCTGATCGACAAGATCGGCATCGATGCCTTCCGCGAGATGGTCGAGGAGGAGCTCGAGGGCGACTGGGTCGCCGAGCGCGACTTCTCGATCGATCACCTCGTCTACGGCCCCGACGAGGAAGCGAACGCACCGGCACCGCCGGCGGCGGCCGCGAGCCCGAACGGCGACCACAGCGAGTTCGACCGCTTCCGCGAGGCCAACGTGCGCTCGCAGCGCCAGCCCGGGTTCAGCTCCATCGACGTCAAGGTCACCCGCGGCGACCTGACCCCGGAGCAGTTCCGTGGCCTCGGCCAGATCATGCGCGAGTACACCGGCGGCTCGGCCCGCACCACCGTGCACCAGAACTTCGTCCTGCGCTGGGTTCGCGACGAGGCCCTCTACGACGTCTGGCAGCGCCTCGGCGAGCTCGGCCTCTCCGACCCCGGGGCCGACCAGATCACCGACGTCGTCTCCTGCCCCGGCACCGACAGCTGCAAGCTCGGGATCACCGCCTCGATGGGGCTCAACCGGGTGATCCAGGAGCGGGTCGAGCAGATGCAGATCACCGACCCGCTGACGAAGAAGGTCCACATCAAGATGTCGGGCTGCCCGAACGGATGCAGCCAGCACCACATCGCCAACATCGGCTTCTACGGCGCCTCGCTCAAGGTCGGCGGCCGGGCGATGCCCGCCTACATCCCCCACCTCGGCGGCAACTACGAGGGTGGCGAGGTGCTCTACGGCCACCGGCTCAAGGCCCGCCTGCCGGCGAAGCGCGTGCCGGAAGCCGTCGAGCGCTGGCTGCGCCTCTACGAGGCCGAGCGCGAAGACGGCGAGGAGTTCAACGCCTTCGTCGAGCGCGTCGGCACCGCGCGCTTCGAGGCCGAGGTCAAGGAGCTCACCCTGCCGGCCGAGTTCAGCCTCGAGACGATGAGCCAGTTCATCGACTGGAACCGCTCCGAGCCCTACGCGGTCGAGCGCGGCGAGGGCGAGTGCGCGGTATGAGCGGCTTCGTCATCCCCACACCTGTGCCCGCGGCCACGAACGGCAACGGCGAACGGCCACGTCAATGGCAACGGCACTCTCGAGCCGCCGGTGATCGCCGGCGAGGTCGTCGATCCGGCCGGGCTCGAGGGACTGAGCGCCGAGGAAGCGATCGAGTGGGCGATCGAGCGCTTCCACCCGGACCTGCGATTCGCGGTCTCGTTTCAGAAGACGAGCTCGGTGATCGTCGACATGGTGCACCGGATCAAGCCCGACGCACGCTTCTTCTACGTCGACACCGGCCTGCTGTTCCCGGAGACCTACGAGACCCGCGACCGGCTCGCCGACCGGTACGGAATCGAGTTCGAGCGGATCGCCGACGGAGTGCTGGCCGAGCCCCTCGGCCCGGACGGTTGCTGCGCGGATCGCAAGGTCGAGCTGATGCATACAGCCCTCGACGAGGTGAGCTGCTGGGTCTCGGGGATCCGAAGGGTCGACTCGAGCACCCGCGCCAGCGCGCCCAAGTTCGGCTGGGACGAGCGGTTTGGGCTCTGGAAGCTGAACCCCTTGGCCGACTGGGACGAAAAGCAGGTCTGGACCTACGTCAAGGACCACCACGTGCCCTACAACCCGCTTCACGATCAGGGTTATCCGTCGATCGGATGCGTGCCGTGCACCACGGTTGCGCTGGAGGGTGCGGGCGAGCGTGCCGGTCGGTGGGCTGGGACCGGCCGCACCGAGTGCGGAATCCACGGCTAGTGAGGCGTTAGCCGAGCCGCGCCGCCGTTGAGGCGCCTTGTTCGGGCCGTTCTTGCCTACATCACTCAGGATTGAACGCGAGTCGCTACCCTCGCCAAGCTGAAAACGACTCTGGAGAGCGAAGAACTTGTCTGACACATCCGCCCCTACGAGCCTCGCGCTGCAGCTGAGCGCGCGCCAGGCTTCCGACTTCGAACTGCTCGCAAACGGAGGCTTCGCGCCACTCACCGGCTTCCTCGGCTCCGAGGACTGGAAGTCCGTCTGCGACGAGATGCGCCTCACCTCGGGAGAGATCTGGTCGATCCCGATCACGCTCGCGACCGACCTCGAGTGCGAGGTCGGCGACGTGGTCGAGCTCACCGCCCCGAACGGCAAGGCGCTCGGTCGGCTGACGGTCGAGGAGATCTACGAGAAGGACGTCGAGCACGAGGCCGAGACGGTCTACCGCACGACCGACAACGACCACCCGGGCGTCGCCGCGATCCGCGAGGAGGGCAATCGCTGCCTCGCCGGCCCGATCGAGGCCGACGCGCTGCCCGACCACGAGGAAGCGTTCATGAAGCGCTACCAGACGGCCGCCGAGGCGAAGCAGTCGTTCGCCGACCACGGCTGGAAGCGGATCGTCGCCTTCCAGACCCGCAACCCGATCCACCGCGCCCACGAGTACCTGACCAAGGCCGCGCTGGAGATCTGCGACGGGCTCTACATCCACCCGCTGATCGGCGAGACCAAGAAGGGCGACATCCCCGCCGACGTGCGGATGCAGTGCTACGAGGTCCTGATGGACAACTACTACCACCCGGACCACGTGATGCTCGGGGTCAACCCCGGCAAGATGCATTACGCCGGCCCGCGCGAGGCTGTCCTGCACGCGATCATCCGCCGCAACTACGGCTGCACCCACTTCATCGTCGGGCGCGACCACGCGGGCGTCGGTGACTACTACGGCACCTACGACGCGCAGCGGATCTTCGATGACATCGACATCGAAAAGCTCGGGATCACGCCGCTGTTCTTCGAGCACACCTTCTGGTGCAACGAGTGCGAGGGCATGGGCTCGGCGAAGACCTGCCCCCACCCCCAGGAGTCGCACCTGTTCCTCTCGGGCACCAAGGTGCGCGAGATGCTCGAGGCCGGCGAGAAGCCGCCACACGAGTTCAGTCGCGACGAAGTCGCAGAGATTCTGATCAACGCTTACAAGAAGGAAGACAACTGATGTCAGACGAAAAGGGCTTCTGCCTCTGGTTCACCGGGCTCTCGGGCTCGGGTAAGTCCACGATCACGACGCATCTGGTCAAGGAGCTGCGCAAGCGCGGCTCGAAGCTCGAGGTGCTCGACGGCGACGTCGTGCGCGAGAACCTCTCCAAGGGGCTCGGCTTCTCGAAGGAGGACCGCGATACGAACATTCGCCGGATCGCCTTCGTCGCCAACCTGCTCTCGCGCAACGAGGTCCCGGTGATCACCGCCGCGATCTCGCCCTACAAGGACATCCGCGGCGAGGCTCGCGAGATGATGGGCGAGCGCTTCGTCGAGGCCTACGTCAAGGCCTCGGTCGAGGTCTGCGAGGAGCGCGACGTCAAGGGTCTGTACGCCAAGGCTCGCTCCGGAGAGATCAAGGAGTTCACCGGCGTCTCGGACCCCTACGAGGTTCCCGAGAACCCGGAGCTCGTGATCGACACCGAGTCGCAGTCGCCGGAGGAGTCCGCGCAGCAGATCCTCACGTATCTCGAGGAGCGCGAGTTCATCCCCGCGGCGGTCGCCGCGTAGCGGACACGCTTTCGTCCTGACGGCGCCCGAACCCGAACCCTTCACGCGCACCTACCGCGTTGCGATGGCGCTCTGCGCGCCGATCGCGTCGTGGTGGGGGCGGATGGAGGTCGAGGGCCTCGAGGCGCTGCCGCGCTCGGGCCCGGTGCTGATCGCCGGCAACCACGACTCGAACATGGATCCGATCGCGGTCGGGGTCGCCGCCCGCAAGCGGCGCCAGGTTCGCGCGCTCGCCAAGGCGGGCCTGTGGGACGTCCGCGGCCTCAGTCCGATCCTCAACGGGATGGGCCAGATCCCGATCCTGCGCGGGGAAGGCGACACGGGGGCGCTCGACCGGGCAATCGAGGCGCTGCGCGAGGGCGTTTGCATCGGCGTCTTTCCGGAGGGCACGCGCTCGTTGGGACGGACGATGCGCGGCCGCGGCGGTATCGGCCGCCTTGCCGAAGCCGTGCCCGAGACGAGGATCGTCTGTGTCTCGGTGACGGGGACGGTCGACTACGCGAAATTCCCGAAGCGACCGCGGGCCAGCGTTCGCTTCTTCGCGCCCGCGGGCGGCGACTACCGGCTCGGGGAGGATCACGGCGAGTTCGCCGCGCGGCTGCTGGAGCAGATCCGCGCCGGCGCACCGCCGGTTGCCGCGGGGCGTAACGCGGAGGCGGTCGAGCGTCTGCGGCGCAAGAAGGGCGTGACCGCCGAGGACGTGGCGCAGCCTCCCCCCTCCCAGGACTAGGCTCGGTCGATGACCGACGCCAGGCGCCACCCGCTCGCCTGGCTGTTTCCGCGCGCCGACGAGCCCGGCACCGACCTGGCGCGACGCACGCAGCTGCGGTTGAGCATCTCGCTGGTCTCCGCGAACATCCTCGGCGCGGCGATCGTCTTCGCGATTGGCGTCTGGGTGCTGCCACCCCCGCCCGACGCCAGCTACGACGAGAGCGAGGTGCGGGTCGTCAACCTGGTGGCGCTCGGAATCTTCTTCCTCATCGGCACCCCGGTTGCAATCGCAGTGGGCCGCAAGCGACTACGAAGCCTGAGCGCCTGGCTGTTGGAGGATCGCGAGCCGACCCCTGACGAGCGGCGAACGGCGCTGCGCATGCCGCGCAGGATCGTCGCCATGCACGGCTGCATCTGGATCGTCGCGACCGTCGTCTTCGGCGTGCTCAACGCGACCTATTCGCTCGAGCTCGGTCAGCGCGTGGCGATCAGCGCCCTCCTCGGAGGGATGACGACCTGCGTGTTCGTATACCTCGTCGCCGAGCGCCAGCTGCGCCCGATCGCAGCCCGGGCCCTGGCGGCAGGGGTCGGCGCGCAGCGCCTCGGCCCCGGCGTGAAGACGCGGGCCCTGTTCACCTGGGGTCTCGGCACCGCGGTGCCGATCGTCGGCCTCGGCCTGATCGCGCTCTCGGCTCTGATCGAGGACGACTTCTCGCGCGACGAGCTGGCGATCGCCGTGCTCGTCCTGGGCGCGGTCGCGATCGCGGTCGGCCTCTACTCGATCCTGCTCTCCGCGCGGGCGGTGGCCGACCCGCTGATCACCCTGCGCAAGGAGGTGGAGCAGGTCGAGGAGGGCGACCTCGACGCCGAGGTGATCATCTACGACGGCAGCGAGATCGGACAGCTGCAGGCGGGCTTCAACCGCATGGTCGCCGGCCTGCGCGAGCGCGCGCGGATCCAGGACCTGTTCGGCCGCCACGTCGGCGAGGAGGTCGCCCGCAAGGCGCTCGAGGGCGAGGTCGAGCTCGGCGGGGAGCTGCGGGATGTGGCGGTCCTGTTCACCGACGTCGTCGGTTCGACCGAGCTCGCCACCAAGCGCCCACCGGAAGAGGTGGTCGAGCTGCTGAACCAGTTCTTCGGCGTCGTGGTCGAGACCGTCCACCGCCACGGCGGCTGGGTGAACAAGTTCGAGGGAGACGCGGCGCTGGCGGTGTTCGGCGCGCCGGTGGGGCTCGACGACGCGGCCACGGCGGCGCTGGCGACGGCGCGCGAGCTCGCCGATCGCCTGCCGCGTGAGGTCGACGGGTTGGCGGCCGCGATCGGTGTCTCGGCGGGCGAGGTGGTCGCCGGGAACGTCGGCGCGGAGAGTCGCTTCGAGTACACGGTGATCGGCGATCCCGTCAACGAGGCCGCGAGGCTGACCGAGCTGGCGAAGGAGAAGCCCGAGCGGCTGCTCGCCTCGGCGGCGATCCTGGAGCAGGCCTCGGCCGAGGAGGCCGGGAACTGGAAGCTCGACGGCGCCGTGACCTTGCGCGGACGCAGCGCCGAGACGCGCCTGGCGATGCCGGCGGGCTAGGGCTTTGCGGGCACCTGCGGCTCGCCGAGGCCGTAGGTGTCGTAGGCGCCCCAGCGGCTGAAGGTCTTGTGGGTGGGGCCGTGGAAGTCCGAGGAGGCGGTCGGCACGAGGCCGAACTCCTCGCAGAGCTCGAGGCAGTGCTTGGTCTGCTCGGCGGTGTGCGGCGGATAGAAGGTCTCGATCCCGTCGAGGCCGACGTCGCGAACCAGGCTCTCGACCAGATCCCGCACCTGTTCAGGGTCCTGGACGTCCCAGTAGGGGTGGGCGACGACGGCCACCCCGCCGGCCTCGTGGATCAGGTCCACGGCCTGCTCGGCGGTCGGCCACTTGCGTGAGACGAAGGCCTTCGCGCCCGGGACCAGGTACTCCTCGAAGAAGGGACCGAGGTCGGGCCCGGCGCCGGCCGCCTTGGCGATGTGGGGGCGGCCGATCGCGTCGGCGGCGCCGGCCTTGGCGACCGCCTGCTCGAAGCTGACCTCGACCCCGTGGGCGTTGAGGTTGGCGATGATCTCCTTGGCGCGGTCGACGCGCTCCTGCTGGGCCTTGGCGCAGGCCGGTGCGATCTTCTCCAGGTCGACCCAGTAGCCGCAGACGTGGAGGTCCTCGGAGTACTTGTGCACGCACGACATCTCGAGCGCCGGGACGTTCTCGATCCCGAGCTCGGTGGCGACACGGGTCGCCTCCTCGACCCCGGCGACACCGTCGTGGTCGGTCAGCGACATCACCGTGACCCCGGCCTCGGCCGCGGCGCGGGCGACGTCGCCGGGCTCGAGCTGGCCGTCGGACACCGTGGAATGGCTCTGCAGGTCGATCATCGGCGGACGAGGTTAGCGCCTGCAAAGACATTCTTGACTCGAATTGCGACAATCAGGCGGTGCGGATCTCAGCGAAAGCCGACTACGCGGTCCGAGCGGCGCTCGAGCTCGCCGCCCACCACGACGGCGAGCCGA
Organism: uncultured Solirubrobacterales bacterium; assembly: GCA_963767475.1. GTDB lineage: Bacteria > Actinomycetota > Thermoleophilia > Solirubrobacterales > 70-9 > WHSW01. The sequence continues at coordinate 1,439,634 of CAVYEI010000002.1, read as the reverse complement.
TCAAGGGCGAGCGCCTCTCTGAGGCTCAGGGGATCCCGCTGCAGTTTCTGGAACACATCCTGCTCGAGCTCAAGCACGCCCAGCTGATCCAGGCGCGGCGCGGCGCCAAGGGCGGCTACTGGCTCGCCCGCGACCCCGCCGAGATCACGATCGCCGACGTGATCCGCGCGGTCGAGGGGCCGCTCGCCAACATCCACGAGAACGCGCCCGAGGAGCTTCACTACGGCGGTCCGGCCGAGCGCCTGCGCGACGTCTGGGTCGCGGTCCGGGCGGCGCTCAGATCCGTGCTCGAGAACGCAACCCTCGCAGAGGTTGCCGGCGGCGACCTGCCGTGGCGGATCGAGGCGATCCTCAACGACCCCGAGGCCTGGCTGAAGCGCTGAAAGGCGGCGCCGCGGCTCCCCGCTGCTACCCTCACGCGAGCTATTGGGGACCAAGCCGGTCCACAAAGGTCACAACTCCTAAACGGGTCTCACTCCCCCCTCGCCCGCATGGATCCAGTCGTCACAATCTTCGGTCTCGGAATCGACCCGACGATCATCATCTTCGGGTTTGGCATCGGCCTGCTCGTGGGCCTCACCGGCATGGGCGGCGCCTCGTTGATGACCCCGCTGCTGATCCTGATCTTCGGGATCCAGCCGGTGACCGCGATCGGCACGGACATCTTCTACGCCGCGGTGACGAAGACCGTCGGCGGCTACAAGCACCTGAAGCTCGGCACCGTGCACAAGGGGATGGCCTTCTGGCTGGCGGTCGGCAGCGTGCCCGCCGCGCTCGCCGGCGTCTGGGTGATCGAGCTGCTCCAGGACCGCTATGGCGACGACCTCGACACGCTGGTGCTGGGGATGCTCGGCGGGACCCTGGTCGTGGTCGGGGTCGCCACCCTGCTGCGCTCGCTGTTCCTGGCCGGGGTGATCCAGGAGCGCTCGGCGATGCACATGTACCGCCGCCACATCATCGCCGCGGTGATCACCGGCCTGACCACCGGGTTCGTGATCGGCCTCACCTCGGCGGGCAGCGGCACGCTGATCGCGATCGCCCTGATCGCGATCTTCCGGCTGACCCCGCAGCGGGTGGTCGGCACCGACGTCTTCCACGCCGCGATCCTGCTCTGGGCCGCCGGCATCGCCCACTGGATCGGCGGCAACATCGACTTCCTGCTCGCCGGGACGATCCTCGTCGGCTCGATCCCGGGCGTGATCGTCGGCACCAACCTCTCGGTCAAGGCGCCGCAGAAGTTCCTCCGCTACGCCCTCGCTGTCGTCCTGATCGCCTCCGGGACGACTCTGATCGCGAAGAACTACACCCCCGGAATCGTGCTCCCGGCGATCGGCGTCGCCAGCGTCATGGTCGGCGTGCTGTTCGGCGCGCAGGCGTTCTCGCGCAGCCGCGCGAAGGGCCGGCGCACCCCGGCCGGCGCGGCCGCCTGATCGGCTCCGCGCGCGCCGGGTAGGGTGGCGCCCCGATGAGTTCGACTCCTGGCGACCCGCGCGAGTGGATGAGAACGCTGGGATCGCGCCAGCCGCGATTTCGCGCCGCGGTCCTCGCCGACGCCAGGGTCACGGCCGCCTACCGCGCCGAGCGCCACGACTTTCGCTCGACGGCGGACGCGCTCGGGCAAGTGCTGCGGCTGATCTGGGTCAGCGACGGTTTCGGGGCCCAGGTGCTCTACCGCGCCAAGGCGAGAATGCAGGCCCTGGGGATACCGGTGCTGCCACGGATCGCCCATCGGCTCGCGATCACCCTCGGCCAGATCGCGATCGGCGACCCGGTGCTGATGCACCCTGGCGTCTACATCCTTCACGGCCAGGTGGTCGTCGACGGCATCGTCGAGGTCCACTCCGATGTGACCATCGGCCCCTGGGTGACGATCGGCCTGCGCGCCGGCACGTTCCAGGGCCCGACGATCGGCCCCGGGGTCCAGATCGGCACGGGGGCGAAGATCATCGGCCCGATCACCGTCGGCGCCGGGGCGACGATCGGCGCCAACGCCGTCGTCGTCGCCGATGTGCCCGCCGGGGTCACGGTGGCCGGCGCCCCGGCTCGCCCGACGCGAGCTGAGGCGAGCGCACGGAAGTAAGGTCCCGAGGGTGAAGCTGTTTCGCAGGGGCAACACGCTCTCGGGCCCGCGGGAGCTGCTCGAGGAGGTCGACCGTCTCGACGCCTCCAACCGCGCCAAGCGCGACGTTGAGCTCGAGCGGCGGATCCTGCGGCTGCGCCATCGAGCCGGGATCGGCCTCGTCGCCGACCCCGACGCCGCCCCCCGCCACGCCGACCCAGACCATGCGAGCCTCGGCGATCGCGGCGTCCCGCCCGAGGCTCGCCAGGACGAGCTCACCGCCGGCCTGCTGCGGGCGGCGATCCTCAGCCACGGCTGCCTGCTGGTCCGCGGGCTTCTCGACCGCGACCGCGCGGAAGCGTTCGCGAGCGAGATCGACACCTCGTTCAAGGCCCGCGAGGGCACGCTGCCGGGCGGGCCGCCGAGCGGCCTCTACGAGGAGTTCGTCCCGGACCCGCCGTACGAGCCGCCGATCGAGCGGCCGTGGATCGCCGACACGGGTGGGTTGCTGGCCGCGGACTCGCCGAAGCTGATGTTCGAGATGCTCGACGCCTTCGAACGCGCCGGCCTGCGCGAGTTGATCGCCGAGTACCTCGGCGAGCGCTCGACGATCTCGCTGCAGAAATGCACGCTGCGCAAGGCGGAGCCGACCGTCAGCGGCCTCTGGCACCAGGATGGCGCCTTCCTCGGCGAGGTTCGCTCGCTCAACGTCTGGCTCTCGCTCTCGCGCTGCGGCGACCTCGCGCCGGGCCTCGACATCGTGCCCCGGCGGCTGGAGCTGGTGGAGACGGGCACCGACGGCGCCTTCAGCAACTCGGTCGCCCCGCGGATGGTCGAGCAGGTCGCCGGTGAAGGCGGGATCGTGCGGCCGATCTTCGAGCCCGGCGACGCGCTGATCTTCGACGACCTGTTCCTGCACAGCACCGCGTCCGAGCCCGAGATGCCAAACCCGCGCTACGCCGTGGAGAGCTGGTTCTTCGGCCCGGCCGGGTTCCCGGACGAGTACACGCCGTTCGCGTTCTGAACCGGGCGCGCTACTCGCCGAGCGCCTCGCGCACCTGCTCGCGCGAGAACGCGGGCTGCCCTCGCTGACGCAGCCTCGAGGCCCGCTCGGCCAAGCCGAAGGCACCCGACTCCAGCATCGTGCGCAGCAGCGCCTCCTGCTGTTCCTGCAGGCGCCAGCGCGGCATCGCGTCGGCGATCCCGTAGGCGAGCCGCCAGCGCTCGACCAGGTGGACGATCCTGTTCGCCTCCAGGCGGGCGACGATCGGGTTGCGGTCCCAGGGCGCGAGGATCTCGGCCACCCGGCCGGCCCACGGCGCATCCGGATGCCAGACGACACCGACGCCGAAGAACGCCGGAATCACGGCCAGGCACAGGTCCTCGCCGGACTCCGAGATGAAGTCCTCGAGCGCGGTCATGATCCCGTTCTCCGGGCCGCCCTCGCGCACGGCGACGCAGGCGAACGGCAGGCCGCCGTCGACCAGGCCCTCCTCGCCGGGGGCGAGGTACACGTCTCGCGCCAGCGGCTGGCGGTGCTCCTCGGGGATCCGCTCCGGGACGTAGTAGGCATCGCGCCGCGCCAGCGGCCAGCCGACGTCGTGCAGGATCAGCAGCGGAAGCTCGGACCCGGGAGCGCGCTCGGCGATGATCTCTAGCTCGCGGCTGAGGGTGAAGTAGTTGTGGTCGCCGTCGAGGATCACGGCGTCGGCGTCGGCGAGCCGCGGCAGTGCCTCGTGGCTGGTCTCGATCAGCAGCTCGAGCGCGTCCTCGCCTGCGGCGAGAGCGACCAGCTCGGGCTCGGGCTCGGGGTCGATTGCCGTCGCCCGAGCGCCGCGCTCGCGCACCCAGTCGAGCAGGTCACGGGTGCCCTTGCCGTGGAATGCCCCGACCTCGACCACGTGGCGCGGCGCCACCGCGTCGAGCAAGGCGAAGACGAGCTCGGAGACGTTGGCGAGCGAGGCGGCGTTCTCGTCGTGGTCTCCATCCCTGGGTACGAGCGGCATCGGGATCGGCAGTCTAGGGTTCGCGGCGATGACCCGGCTGTGGGAGACCCTCACCCTGCCGGTGACGGTCTTCTTCCTCTTCTCCGAGGCGCGGATCCACCCGGGCTACCGGCTGAGCTGGTGGCAACGCCTGCGGCTCGCCGGGCGGATGTGGCGGACGACGCGCAACGTCCACACCGGCACCTCGTGGAAGGCGCACCTGGCGATCGCGGTGAAGCTGCTCGAGATCCCGCCGGAGGTCGAGGGCGTGGTGGTCGAGTGCGGCTGCTTTCGCGGCGGCTCGACCGCGAACCTGTCGCTCGCCTGCGAGCTCACCGGCCGGCGCCTGATCGCCTATGACTCGTTCGAGGGCCTGCCGCCGCCGACCGGCAACGACCTCTACGCCAGCGACGCCGCGACCGGGATGTTCCGGGGTGAGCTCGAGCAGGTGCAGGCGGCGGTGCGAGAGCACGGGGCGATCGAGCGCTGCACGTTTCGCAAGGGCTGGTTCGAGGACACGCTGCCGGAGCACTCCGAGCCGATCGTGCTCGCCTTCCTCGACGTCGACTGGCAGGCGAGCCTCGACGACTGCGTTCGCAATCTCTGGCCGCATCTGACCGAGCGCGGCTACATGTTCATCGACGAGTTCGTGCTCCCGGATTTCTGCGCCCTGTTCTGGTCGGAGCGCTACTGGCGCGAGAACTTCGACCGCACGCCCCCCGGCCTGATCGGCGCCGGCTCCGGAATCGGGACCGGCGGCCACTACCTCGGTCCCTACCGCGACGGCCTCGACCCGACCAGCACCGCCTACACCCGCAAGGACTTCTCCGGCCACTGGGGCTTCGACAGGGATGGTGATCGCGCTGCGTAACCCGTTTCGCCGGCGCTCGAGGCTTCCGCGCCGACCGGTCGCCGAGGCGCCCCTGCCACACGCGACCGAGGAGTTCTTCGGCGGTCTTCGCCACACCCGCCGGGAGCGCTACGAGTCGCGGGCCGTCCCGCGCCCGAACCGGCGCGCGGTGGTGACGATGGTCCACAACGAGGCCGCCTTCCTGCCGATCTGGCTCGGCTACTACTCGCGCTTCTTCGCCCCGGAGGACATCTACGTGCTCGACAACGAGAGCACCGACGGGTCGACCGCGGGGGACGGGTTCGTGCGCATCCCCGTGACCCACGGCTCCGTCGACCACGAGTGGATGGTGAGCACGATCGAGGGCCATCAGCACGAGTTGCTCGAGCGCTACGAGGTGGTCGTGGTCACCGACGTCGACGAGATCATCGCGCCGCTGCCGCAGTGGGGCACGCTCGACGCCTATCTCGATCGCTTCGACGAGCAGTGGGTGAACTGCCTCGGCTACGAGATCGTCCATCTCAAGGACGTCGAGGCGCCGTACGATCCGAGCCGGCCGATCCTCGACCAGAGGGGTTGGTGGTTTGCCAACGGCGCCTACGACAAGCCGGCGATCGCGACCGTCGAGATGTCGTGGCGGCCCGGCTTCCACGCCCGCACCGACGGCCAGATCAACCTCGACCCGGACCTTCGCTTGATCCACCTGCACCGCCTCGACTACGACCTCTGCCGGGCCCGCCACCTGCGCCGCCGCGAGCGCTCCTGGAACGCCGGCGACGTCGACGCCGGCTGGGCCGCGTACAACCGGATCACCGAGGGACAGCGCTTCGACGAATGGTTCTACGGCGAGAGCGGCTTCGAGGGCGAGGAGATCGAGATGAACCTGGAGCCGATCCCGGAATCCTGGCGAGGGGCGTTTTGAGCGCCGGGGCAGATCCGCGTCCGGGCTTCCGGGGCGCCGTCGCCCGGCGCCTGTGGCCGCTGGCGAGGCGCGCCTACGAGGCCGCCGACAGGTTCGCCTTCCCCGAGGCCGCGGCGGCGCCTGAGCAGTGGCAGCGGCTGGTGATGAACGGCGCTGTCGACGCGCACCTCGAGGCGCTCGATCCGCCCAGCCGCAGCGCCTGTGAGATCAGCGGCGACCTCCATGCCCGGCGGCCCTGGCGCGAGTACGCCGGACTTGCCTATCCCGAGTTCGATCTCTGCGCCCCGCTCGCCGACTCGCGGCGGGGACGCTTCGACGTCGTCATCTGCGAGCAGGTGATCGAGCACGTACCCGAGCCCTGGGTCGCCGCCGCCAACCTCCGCGCCCTCTGCGCACGGGGCGGGCAGGTGATCGTCTCGACGCCGTTTCTGATCAAGATCCACGAGCACTACGGCATGCGCGACTACTGGCGCTTCAGCCCCCGGGGCCTGCGAACGCTGCTCGAGGCCGCGGGCCTGGAGGTTGAGCACGTGGGCGCCTGGGGGAACCGCGAGTGCGTGATCGGCAACCTCAATCGCTGGTCGATCTACCGGCGCAGCATGCACTCGCTCGACAACGAGCCCGAGGTGCCGGTGCAGGTTTGGGCATTCGCGCGCAACCCCGAATAGCCGCTGCTACGGTCTCGCAATGTTCTTCCGCAGGCACAAGGATGAGGACGCGACCGAGCTGCTGACCGAGATCGACGAGCTGGTCGAGGCGAACCGAGCCCAGCGCGACCCGGAGCGCGAACGGCGGATCCTGCGCCTACGCCATCAGGCCGGCGCCCGCTTGGTCGCCGCGGCCGGTTCCCCGCCGTCGTTCCCGGAGCCGCTCCAGCGCTCGAGCGCCAACGGCTCCGGCCTCGCCGAGGCGACCCCCGCCGAGCTCAGCCCGGAGCTACTGCGGGGCGCGATGCTCTCCAGCGGCTGCCTGGTGATCCGCGGCCTGGTCGAACGCGAGCAGGCGGCGAATATGGTCGACGAGATGGAGCGAGCCTTCGCCGCCCGCGAGCAGGTCGGCGAGCAGGGCACGGATGAGCTCGCGTACTGGCAGATGTTCGAGCCCGACAAGCCGTTCGTGCTCGGCGATCGCGGCTGGGTGAGCTCGACCGGATCGATCTGGGCGGCGGATTCGCCGCGGCTGATGTTCGACATGCTGGAGACCTTCGAGCGCGTCGGACTGCGCGACCTGATCGCCGGCTATCTCGGCGAGCGCCCCGCGATCTCGGTCAACAAGTGCACGCTGCGCAAGGTCGACTCCAGCGCCGGCACCGCCTGGCACCAGGACGGCGCCTTTCTCGGCAGCGAGGTGAGAGCGCTGAACGTCTGGCTCTCGCTCTCGGACTGCGGCGTCGATGCCCCCGGGCTCGACGTCGTGCCCAAGCGCCTCGACCACATCGTCGCCACCGGCACCGATGGCGCCGTGTTCGACTGGTCGGTTGGTGATCCCGTCGCCGAGCAGGCGGCCGGCGAGGCGGGCGTCCTGCGCCCGGTGTTCGAGCCCGGAGACGTCGTCCTCTTCGACGACCTCTTCCTGCACCGAACCGCGGTCGAGCCGCAGATGCCGAAGACCCGCTACGCGATCGAGAGTTGGTTCTTCGGCCCCACCGGGTTCCCCGGCGAGTACACCCCCATCGGCTTCTAGGAGGCGACATGGACTTCGACCTGAGCCCGCGCGTGACCGAGCTTCGCGACCGCATCCGCGAGTTCATGGACGAGCACGTGTACCCGAACGAGGCCGAGGCCCTGCGGGCGCTGGACGAGGAGGTAACTCAGGAGTCCGGAATCGCCTACCCCCGGATCCTGGTCGAGATCCGCGAGCGGGCGCGCAACGAGGGCCTGTGGAACCTGTTCATGCCCGACGACGAGCACGGCGCCGGGCTCACCAACTGGGAGTACGGCGTGCTCTGCGAGGAGATGGGCCGCAGCCCGGCGATCGCCCCGATGGCCTTCAACTGCTCCGCCCCCGACACCGGCAACACCGAGATCATCGCCGAGCACGGGACCGACGAGCAAAAGCAGCGCTGGCTGCGGCCGCTGCTCGACGGCGAGATCCGCTCCTGCTTCTCGATGACCGAGCCCGAGGTCGCCGGCTCCGACCCGCGCACGCTGCGGGCGCGCGCCGAGCTCGAGGGCGACGAGTGGGTGATCAACGGCCACAAGTGGTTCACCTCGGGCGCCGTCGGCGCCTCGCTGGCGATCGTGATGCTGGTCACCGACCCCGACGCCCACCCCTACGGGCGCGCCTCGATGATCCTCGTGCCGACCGACAACCCGGGCTTCAACCTCGTCCGCCCGGTGCCGGTGATGGGCCACGACGGCGGCCCCGGCCACTGCGAGATCCTCTACGAGGACTGCCGTGTTCCGGCCGCCAACCTGCTCGGCCCGCGCCAGGCGGGGTTCGTGATCGCCCAGGACCGGCTCGGCCCGGGGCGGATCCACCACTGCATGCGCGCGATCGGCAGCTGCGAGCGGGCGATCGAGATGATGTGCCGCCGCGCCAACGAGCGCGAGGCGTTCGGCGAGAAGCTGGCCGAGAAGCAGTTCGTCCAGGACTTCATCGCCAAGTCGCGGATCGAGACCGAGCAGGCGCGCCTGCTGACCCTGATGGCGGCCTGGAAGATGGACGTCTACGGCAAGAAGGAGGCGCGGCGCGAGATCTCGATGATCAAGGTCGTCGCCGCCAACGTGGTCATGGACGTGCTCGACCGCGCGATCCAGGTGCACGGCTCACTCGGGATGTCCGACGACACGCCGCTGGCCGGGATGTGGCGCTTCTCGCGCATGCTCAAGGTCGCCGACGGACCCGACGAGGTCCACAAGATGGTCGTCGCCCGGCGCGAGCTCAACCGCTGGGCCGCAGCCGCCGAAGCCGACGAGGCCGAGGCGCCTGGGGCGATGGCTCCCGCCGCTTCCTGAGCAGCGCCTGCACCGCCGGCGCCAGCACGGCGACCAGGCCGGTGCCGAGCCCGACGAACAGCGTCCAGTTCGCCAGCTCGTCGATCGAGAAGCCGAGCTGGTCCAAAGTCAGGAACTCCAGCGGGCCGATCCAGAAGCCGATCGCCGCGTTCAGCGGCAGCGACAGCCACAGCGACGCGACCAGTGCCGCGAGCGTCAACCGTGGGGCGGGGACGGGCGCGGGCCCGCCTATGGCTCGCTCGTGCGCCCAGAGCGTCAGCTGGGGGAGGGCGAGCAGGACGAAGACCATCCGGTAGTCGTAGTTGTGCCCGAGGGCAAAGCTGGCGACGTAGACGCCGGCCCCGGCGACGAAGGCGTCGAGCGCGAACCTCGCATGCCGATCCCGCTCGCCGCCGGCATCCGCGAGCGCCGTGCGGCCGCGCGCCAGCAATGCAATCGCGATCACGGCCGCGGCGAGCGCGAACCGCGTCGGCCAATCACCGGCACCGAGGCTGTCGAAGCCGACGTCGGCGCCATAGGAAAAGCCGACGTTCTGAGGGACGGCGCGCTCGATCGCGCGGATCGTGTCGGCGGTCGCCACGACGTAGATCGCGAAGGCGGCGCCGATCAGCAGAATCGAGGCGATCGCGGGTCGCCGCGGCTGGCGCAACAGCACACCCCAGGCGAAGACCGGGAACAGCTTCAGCAGCGCGGCTCCCAGCAGCATCGCCTCACCGGCGACGCGGGCTGCGGGCGAGCGCCGAAACAGCGCCAGAGCCGCGACCACGACGGCGAACAGGAGGATGTCGACGTTGCCGCGCTCGACCCCCAGCATCACCCCCGGGGAGATCGCGACGGCGGCGCAGAGCAAGCGCCCACGGGCGCGAGCGCGGGAGAGCAGGAACAGCAACGAGACGAGGAAGACGACGGCCGAGGCGACCCCGAGCGCGACCGTCGACCCCTGTCCCAACCCGAGGCCCGAGGGGGCCAGCCACAGGCTCGGGTAGTTGGCCGGGCGACCGCCGTACGGATCGCACGGGTTGACCGGCAGCACCGGCGTCCCCTGCCGGTCGCACTCCCAGGCCGAGGTCACGGAGCGCAGGTCGGCAAACGAGGGCTGCAGGTCCGGGACACCGAGACGGTCCCACCCCGGCTGCCCGCCGAGCACCGCGAGCAGGAGGAAGTAGCCGGCGAGCGTCGCGACAACGGCGCCGGGAACCCCGAGTCTGAGGCTAGGCAAGTCTCCCCTCGGCCTCAGCGGCAGCCTCGGCGAGCCGCTCGACGGTGCGCGCGAACTCGGCCGCCCCGGAGTCCTCGGCGTCGCCGTATTGGCCGGCCGCGTAGCGGGCGTACACGCCCTCGAGGATGATCGCCAGCTTCCAGAGGCCGAGGGCGACGTAGAAGTCGATCTCCGAAAGCTCGCGGCCCGAGCGCTCCGCGTAGCGCTGCTTGACCTGATCGCGCGAGAGGAAGCCCGGGGCCATCGTCGCCGGCCGCATCAGGGGGACGACGCTGTCGCCCTCCTCGCCCCAGTAGACGAGCAGGAGGCCGACATCGGCGAGCGGGTCGCCGAGCGTGCACAGCTCCCAGTCGACCACGGCGGCGACCTCGCCGGCGGGTGAGAGGATCATGTTGTCGAGGCGGTAGTCGCCGTGGACGATCGTCGCCGGTCCCTGCTCGGGGATCCGCGAGGCGAGCCGGTCGTGGACCTCGTCGACGAGCGGCAACTCGCGCGTGTGCTGCTTGGCCCACTGGCCCTGCCAGCGCTTCAGCTGGCGGGCAACGTAGTCCTCCTTCTTCGCCAACTCGCCGAGGCCGACCTGCTCGGGGTCGACGGCGTGGATCGCGACCAGGGTGTCGACCACCCGCTCGCCGATCCGGCGGCGGTCGCCGGGGTCGGGAAACTCGCCGATCTCGTCCAGCGAGCGCAGGATCGGTCCCTCGACCCAGCCCATGACGTAAAACGGATCCTCGCCCTCCTCGGAGAGGCCGATCACCGGCGGCACGGGCACCTCGGTGCCCTGCAGCGCGGAGATGATCCGGTGCTCGCGCCCCATGTCGTGGGCGGAGGCGAGCCGGGCGCCGAGCGGTGGCCGGCGCAGCGCCCAGCGACGCCCGGCCGCGTCGCTGACGGCGTAGGTCAGGTTCGAGCGCCCGCCGGCAATCCGCTCGAACGTGAGCGGCAGCTCGACCTCGCCCGCGTTGGCCTCGAACCAGGCCTCGGTGCGGGGCACGTCGATTCCGTCGGTAGCCTCCTCGCCCATGGCGGGGAAGCCTATTGCTCTCGTCGTCGACTACGGCGGCGTGCTGACGACCAGCATCTGGCCGGCGTTCGCCTCCTTCTGTGAGGCCGAGGGCCTGGCGCCGGAGACCGTGCGCGAGTTGTTCCGCGGCGACACCGAGGCCCTGAAGCTGCTCCGCGGCCTGGAGACCGGGGACCTCTCCGACCCGGACTTCGAGGCGCGCTTCGGGGCCCTGCTCGGGGTCGCCGAGCCGGAGGGGCTGATCGCGAGGATGTTCGCCGACCTGCAGCCGGAGCCCTCGATGATCGAGGCCGTTCGGTCCGCCCGGACCGGCGGCTTCAAGACCGGGCTGATCACCAACTCGTGGGGCATGGGGATCTACGACCGCTCCCCCACCGACCTCTTCGACGTCGCCGTGATCTCGGGCGAGGTCGGGCTGCACAAGCCGCAGCCCGAGATCTACCTGCTGGCGTGCGAGCGGCTCGAGGTCGAGCCCGCCGAGGCGGTCTTCGTCGACGATCTGCGCGAGAACTGCGCCGGCGCCGAGGCGGTCGGGATGACCGCGCTGCTGCACCGCGATCCCGCCGAGACGGTGGCGAAGCTCGAGCAGCTGCTCGGGGTCGAGCTCAGCACGAATCACCACTGAGGCCGACGCCGACCCGGATCGTCCCCGGCTCGGCGACCCGCACCACCGTGCGGCCGTCTTCGTCGCTGATGCAGGCATCGCCCTCGGTGACGCGCCAGTAGCGGTTGAAGTTGATCGCCGGCTCGTAGGCCCCCCGGTCGGTGGCGGTGAGCGTGAACCCGTCGGGCTCGGGTGTCCGTGCCCCGATCGCGAGCGGATCGTCGACCCGGTACAGGGTCCATGCGTCGTCGCTCCAGATCTCGTCCAGGTAGTCGAGCCCGGAGTCGATCAGCGCCACCTCGTCCTCGGCGAGGTAGTCGCGTCGGGCATCGGGCACGGCGACGTAGCCGACCGCGTGCTCGCGCAGCCAGCCGAGATATGCGTCGGCGGTCAGAGCGCCGTCGGTGAACAGGTCGAAGTCGTCGGACTCGAGCTGGCGCAGCCAACCGCGCGCGATCGGGTGCTCGCGGGCGACGTATGCCGCCTCCCAGCGGTTCTTCGTCGGCGGGATCTCGACCCGGAAGCTCTCGCGGGAGGCGGCGAGCCGGTCGAGCTCGGTGATCAGGGGCTCGTAGAAGGCCGCCTCCGTGGACGGGTCCCCGGACGCCTTGCGCACGTCGCGCACCGGGGCGATTAGCTGCCAGTAGAGCAGCGGGATCGAGACCGCGATCACGACCCAGCGCCCGCGCGGCCACAGCACCAGCGCCAGCACAGGGCCGGCAAACAGGGCCCCGAGGCGGGTTACGTTGCCGCCCAGCGGATTGTCGATCACGAACAGCGCCAGCGCCAGCGCGGCGTAGAGGACGGCACCGATCCGCAGCGCCCGATACTCGGTCGGGACCAGCCAGAGCACGAGGACGGTCACGATCGGGATCGCGACGAAGGCGGAGAACACGAAGGGCTCGAAGCCGCCGGTCGGGAAGGCCAGGTTGAGCACCGCGATCGGGACCGCGGCGCCAAGCGCGAGCGCGAGCCCGCGGCGAGTCTCCCCCGCGAGCGCGAGCGCCGCCGCGGCGAGGGCGACGAACAGCCCCGCAACCGGGCTCGCGAGGCTTGTCAGCGCCGCCAGCAGCGCGGCGGCCATCAGGCGCCTGCTGTCGGCGGCGAGCAGGGCACCGAGGCCGAACGGCACCGCGAGCAGGAACGGGATCCGGCCGGTGAGCAGCCAGACACCGATCGCGGCGGCGAACCACAGCGACGGCACCAGCGCCGGCTCGCCGAATCGCCGCCGCGCCAGCAGCGCGAACAGCGCCGCCGCCGCGACCACCGCCAGCGCACCGGTCAGACGCGGGCCGAGCGCGGCGCCCAGCGGCGGATAGAGGACGCTGTAGGAGAGCAGGTAATGGCCCTCGTACCAGGCGTTGTTCCAGATCGCGAAACCGTGGTCGGCGAAGACGTCGGCGCGGAAGGTAGCCGCGGCGAGATCCTGGCTCGACGGCGCCCAGATCAGGTAGGCGGCGGCCAGCGCCGCCGCCAGCAGCGTCGGAGCGAGGACCGTCCAGCGGGGCGTGGAAGCGGGCAAGCCGCTTAGCTTGCACGATGCCGCGCGGAAGCATCGACCTCGGCGGCCAGATCGATCGCGTCTGGAGCGCGATCTCCAGCTTCGCCGAGAACTTCGCCCGCATCGATCTCCCCTACCTGGGTGCGGCCCTGCTGCTCTCGCTGGCGCTGCAGCTCTGCCGCGCCCACGCCTGGTCGAACGCGCTGCGGGCCGCCTACCCGGGCGGCGCCGTCTCCGAGCGCGGCGTCGTCGGGGCGTTTCTCGTCGGCGCCGGGATGAACGGGATCCTCCCGGCGCGTGGCGGCGACGCGATCAAGATCGTGCTCGCCAAGCGCAGCGTCCGCGGCGCCGCCTACCCGGCGATCATCTCCTCGTTCGCGGTCCTCGCCCCCTTCGATACCGGGATCGGGATCGTCGTCCTGCTCTACGCGATCACCCAGGGACTGCTGCCCGCGGCGCCGCGGCTGCCCGAGCTGCCGGCCTTCGACATCTCCTTCTGGGCAGCCAATCCCCAGCTCCTGCTGCTGGCGATCACCGTGCTCGCGATCGGCCTCGTCGTCCTCACCGCCGTGCTTTCGCGCAAGGTCGAGTCCTTCTGGCAGAACCTGAAGCAGGGCGTCGCGATCTTCCGCGAGCCGCGCCGCTACCTGCGCCAGGTGTTCGCCTGGCAGGCGGCGGGATGGCTGCTTCGCTTCGCCTCCTTCTGGCTCTTCCTCGATGCCTTCCACATCGGCGGCTCGTTCGACAACGTGCTGCTGGTGATGTGCGTGCAGGCGATCACCGGCGCGCTCCCGTTTACCCCCGGCGGCGCGGGCGCCCAGCAGGCGCTGCTCGTCGTCGCCCTCGAGGGACCGACCTACGCCGCCGTGCTCGCCTACTCGGTCGGCCAGCAGCTCGCGGTGACCGTGTGGTCGGTGGCGATCGCCTTCGTCACCCTCGGCGTCGTCTTCCGCGCCTGGGACCTGCGCCGCCTGATCCGCGAGGGCCGCGCCGCCCGCGGCGACCCGGAGCCCGAGACCTAGCTCGCTGAGAGGAGCGCCAAGCCGGGCAAGGAAGCAGGGAGCGTGGCGTGCTTCGCACGCGAGCGACCGATGACGCCGCCCGGCGCCGGCGATCGCCTCTCAGTCCTTGGCGTACTCGACCCGGATCTGCTTGCCCTCGAGCTTCGTCCCGTCGAGGCGCTCGAGCGCCATCTTCGCGTGCTCATCGGGGAGTTCGACGAAGGAGAACCGCTCCAACACCCTGATCGCGCCGATCTCGCCCTCGGGGATCACGGCGCCCTCGGTCAGCGCCCAGCGCAGGTTGTCCTCGGTGATCCCGCTGCGCTCGCCGCGGTTGACGAACAGCTTCACGTGGCCGTTGCCGGCCGCCGGCTTCGCGGTCTCGCGGTCGGGCTTGGCGGGGGGCTCGCGGTCGTGGTCGCGCCGCCGCGGCCGCGGCGCGTGCTCGATCCGCTCCTCGGGCGGCTCCCACTCGCCGATCTTGGTCTTCGCCTCGCGCTCGATCCGCGGAATCTCGTCGGCCTGCTTGTGGGTGACGAAGGTGATCGCGCGCCCGGTGCGCCCGACCCGCCCGGTGCGCCCGATCCGGTGCACGTAGATCTCTGTGTTGTTGGGCAGGTCGTAGTTGATCACGTGGGTGACGTGCTCGATGTCGAGCCCGCGGGCGGCGACGTCGGTGGCGACCAGCAGCGGCATCCCCCGCTCCTTGAACTGGATCATCACGCCGTCGCGCTGGCCCTGGCTCATGTCGCCGTGCAGCGCCTTCACCCGCAGGCCGCGGTCGGCGAGCTGCTTGTCGAGCTTCGCGGCGCCGATCTTCGTGCGGCAGAAGATGATCGCCTGCTCGGGCTCCTCGGCCTTCAGCACCTCGACCAGCCGGTCGGTCTTCTCCTTCGGCTCGACCGAGACGTAGGCCTGCTCGATCGCGTCGACGGTGAGCTGCTTCGGCGTCACCTTGATCGTCACCGGGTCGTACATGTGGGCCTCGGCCAGGCGCGCGATCGGGGCCGGCATCGTCGCCGAGAAGAGGCCTGTCTGGCGCCCGGACGGGCACATGCGAAGGATCTTCTCGACGTCCTCGATGAACCCCAGGTCGAGCATCTCGTCGGCCTCGTCGAGGACGACGTAGCGGGCCGAGGTGAGCACCAGCGAGCGGCGCGAGATCAGATCCATCATCCGCCCGACGGTGGCGACGACGACCTGAGCGCCGTGGCGGAGCCGCGACTGCTGGGTGGCGATCGGGGCGCCGCCGAAGACGGCGACGATCTCGACGTCGAGGTGCTCGGCGTAGGCGCGCAGAGCCTGGGTCACCTGGATGCAGAGCTCGCGGGTCGGCGTCATCACGATCGCCTGCGTCTCCTCCGAGTCCGGGTCGAGGTACTGCAGCAGCGGCAGGCCGAAGGCGGCGGTCTTGCCGGTGCCGGTCTGGGCCTGGCCGATCACGTCGTGCCCGGAGAGCAGCTCGGGGATCACCTGCTCCTGGACGGCGGTCGGCTCGGTGTAGCCGAGCTCTTCGAGCGCCGTCAGGATCTCGGGCTTGAGCCCGAGCTCGGAGAACGCCTTCGTCGCTTCCTTGGTCTCGGTCATCGGCTCGGGTCCAGGAGCAGCTTGCCCGAGGTACGACGCGCGGCGATGTCCTCATGCGCGCGGGCCGCCTCGGAGACCGGGTAGACGCCGCCGACGATCACCTCGAGCTCGCCGTCGCTGACGGCGTCAAAGAGGTCTCGAATCATCGTCGCGATTTCTTCACGTTGGGGGATCAGGTGCATTAGCCAGAAGCCGATCACGGCGCGCGAGTGTCGCATCAGGTGTCCGGTGGCGACCTTGTTCTGCTCGCCGGAGGCAATCCCGAAGGTGACGATGCGCCCGAAGGGAGCAAGTGTACGCAGGCAGGCCTCGAACGCCTCGCCGCCGGACATCTCGAAGACCGCGTCGACCTCGTGTCCGTCGTTGGCCTCGAGGATCGCGGCGCCGAGGTCGTCCGCCCGCGAGTCGACCGTGGCCGCGGCGCCCAGGCGTGCGACGAGCTCCCGCTTCTCCTCGCTCGAGGCGAGCCCGATCACCCGCGCGCCGGCCCGCTTGGCGAGTTGAACGGCGAGCGTTCCGGTGCCGCCCGCGGCCGCCTCGACCACCACCGATTCGCCCGGCTGAAGCCGGGCACAGCGGTGGACGAGCGCATGCGCGGTGATCCCCTGGAGCAGCAGCGAGGCAGCCTGATCGTCGCTGACCGCGTCGCCGATCGGGACCAGCCAGCCCTCGGGCACGGCCACCTTCTCCGCATAGCCGCCGGAGGAGAGGATCGCCGCCACCCGGCGTCCGTCCTCGGTCCGGCCGGCGACCTCCATGCCCGGCGTCATCGGCAGCGTCTGCTCGGCGATGTAGTCGTTGCGGGTCGCGTGCGTGTCGGCGAAGTTGACACCTGCGCGCGCGACCTCGACCACGAGCTCGCCGTCGCCCGGCTCCGGTTCCGGGAGCTCGACGACCCGCATTACCTCCGGCCCGCCGAACTCCTCGATCCGGATTGCCCTCACGGGCGCGGCGCGACCGTCAGCGTGCGCTCGGAGAACTCGGCGTCGGCCGGGTCACAAGCGCAATCGGCGTAGCGGAGGTCGTAGGTGTGCTCGCCCGGACTGGTCTTGAACAGGACCGGACCCGGGGGACCAAGCCCGCCGCAGCCGGTGAAGCCGAACGCCCCGGGCGTGCTGGTGGTGAAAGCGGGAACGCCCTGGACCGAGAGCAGACCGTCGGTCAGCGCGCTGCAGGCGCCGTTGGGGTCCTGTCCGGGCAGCTGCTGGCCGTCCTCGAACAGCGAGACGACGCCGTCGGAGATCGTCGCCTGCGCCCAGACCTCGATCAGGCCCGAGGCGGGCACGGTCAGGTCGACGCTCGGGCCGCCGAGGTCGACGAACGTGTTCTCCTCGTCGGTGGTCACGGTTCCGGCATCCGCATCGGAGCGCGCGCCGAGGCCGGCGAGCTCGGCCGCGGTCGCATCGGCGCTGGTCTTCGCCTGGGCGGCGGTTGCTGTCGCCTGGGCGGCGTTTGCCTTCGCCTCGTCGGCGCTCTTCACCGCTCCATCCGCGCTTGCCTCGGCCGCGGTCGCGGCCGCGCTGGCGCTGTAGGCGATCGTTCGAGCGCGTTTCGCGATCCGCTTCGCGGCCTTCGCCGTCCGCACCGGAAAGTCCGCGCTGGCGAGCACGCTCTGCGTCTGCGACCGGGCTCCGAGGGTCGGCGTGATCGCCGCGAGCGCGAACACCAGTGCCAGCGCGGTGACCAGATATCTGCGTTCCATGCCTGCCTTCTGCGTCGGGACCTCCAAGATTGCCCTAGTCTGCCGCACCCGTGGCACTCACCGTCGTCGGCTCGATCGCGTTTGACAGCGTCAAGACCCCGTTCGGGGAGCGCGAGCGCATGCTCGGCGGCTCGGCGGTGCACTTCGCGCTCGCCGCCAGCTTCTTCACCGAGGTCCGCGTGGTCGGTCCGGTCGGCGACGACTTCGGCGACGAGCATCTCGCGGTGCTGGCCGAGCGAGGGATCGACACCGCCGACATCGAGCACGTGCCCGGTGGCGAGACATTCTTCTGGCGCGGCCACTACGACCACGACATGAACGTCGCCCACACCGACGAGACCCAGCTCAACGTCTTCGCCGACTTCGAGCCGAAGCTCTCGCCGCACTCCTGTGAGTCGCAGATGCTGTTCCTCGGCAACATCCAGCCCGAGCTGCAGAGCCGCGTGCGCCGACAGTCGTCGGCGAGCTTCGCCGGTCTCGACTCGATGAACCTCTGGATCGACACCGCCCGCGACTCGCTCGTCGCCGCGATCGCCGAGGTCGACTGCCTGCTACTCAACGATGCCGAGCTGCGGATGCTGACCTCGGAGCCCAACCTGGTGCACGCGGCGCGCGCGGCGATGGCGATCGGACCGGAGGTGATCGTCGCCAAGCGCGGCGAATACGGGGCGGTCCTGTTCACGGCCGAGGGGTCGTTCGCGATCCCCGGGCTGCCGCTCGAGGACGTACGCGATCCAACCGGGGCCGGCGACAGCTTCGCCGGCGGCTTTCTCGGCTACCTCGACGGCGTCCGGGTCAGCGGGGGCCACGACGACCGGGCGCTGCGCCAGGCGATGGCCTACGGGTCGGTGATGGCGTCGTTCAACGTCGAGGACTTCGGCACCGAGCGCCTCGCGGCGCTCCGCGAAGCCGAGATCGCCGAGCGCCTGGGCGAGTTCAAGCGCCTCACACACTTCGACGCCCAGCCGGCGTAGCGCCGGGGCCCAGAGGCCGCGAGATGCGAGAATGTCCGCGCGAGACCAGTCCGACCGAGGAGATGCGATGGCGGCAGAGCAAGAGACTTCGCAGGATGGCGGCGGCGTAGCGACCGCGGACGCGGCCAAGGACACGCTCACAGTCACCGACAACCGCACCGGCAAGACCTACGAGCTCGAGATCACCGACGAGACGGTGCGGGCGATGGACCTGCGCCAGATCAAGGTCGCCGACGACGACTTCGGGATGATGGCCTACGACCCGGCGTTCCTGAACACGGCCTCCTGCCGCTCGGCGATCACCTACATCGACGGCGACGCGGGCATCCTCGAACACCGCGGGATCCCGATCGAGCAGCTGTGCGAGAAGTCGAGCTTCCTCGAGGTCGCGTTCATGCTCGTCTACGGCGAGCTGCCGACCCAGCCCCAGCTCGAGCGCTGGACCTTCGACATCACCCACCACACCTTCGTCCACGAGGACATCAAGCAGTTCCTCCAGGGCTTCCGCTACGACGCCCATCCGATGGGGATGCTGCTCGCCGGGGTCGGGGCGCTCTCGACCTTCTACCCGGACGCCAAGCACATCGACGACACCGAGGAGCGCTACATGGCGGCGATCCGGTTGATCGCCAAGGTGCCGACGCTGGCGGCGTTCGCCTACCGCCACAACATGGGCCTTCCCTACGTCTATCCGGACAACGACCTCTCCTACTCCGAGAACTTCCTCTCGATGATGTTCAAGAAGACGGAGACGAAGTACGAGCCCGATCCCCGCCTGGCGAAGGCGCTCGACGTGCTCTTCATCCTCCACGCCGACCACGAGCAGAACTGTTCGACCAACGCCGTGCGCGCCGTCGGTTCCTCGCAGGTCGATCCCTACTCCGCGGTCGCCGCCGGGATCGCCGCCCTCTACGGCCCGCTGCACGGCGGCGCCAACGAGGCGGTGCTGCGGATGCTGCGGCGGATCGAGACGGTCGAGAACATCCCCGCGTTCCTCGAGGGGGTCAAGAACCGCGAGGAGAAGCTGATGGGGTTCGGTCATCGGGTCTACAAGAACTACGACCCGCGAGCCCGGATCATCAAGAAGCACGTCGACGAGGTGCTCGAGGCGACCGAGTACAACCCGCTGATCGAGATCGCCACCGAGCTCGAAAAGCAAGCGCTCGACGACGAGTTCTTCACCTCACGCAAGCTCTACCCGAACGTCGACTTCTACTCCGGCCTGATCTACGAGGCGCTCGAGCTGCCGACGGAGATGTTCACGGTCATGTTCGCGATCCCCCGGACCGCGGGCTGGGTCGCCCAGTGGCTGGAGATGGTCGACGACTCCGAGCAGAAGATTGCCCGGCCACGGCAGATCTACACCGGTGCCCGCGACGTCGACTACGTCCCGATCGAAGATCGCGACGGGCCGGAGAAGATCACCAACGAGGCGCTGCGCCGGCCGGTCCGCAAACGCCGCGGCGCCTAGCTATCCGACGCCAGGTCGCGAGGCAGGACGACGCCCGAGGCCAGCGCTCTGCGGGCGAGCTCTGCTCGTTTGCGGTTCTGCGGCAGTTCCGGGAGCTCGAACAATCTGAACAGCGTCTTCAGGTGGCTGCGAACGGCCTCGGTCGAGACCCCCAGCGACTGCGCCAGCTCGGAGTTCGACGGTGGGGTCGCGCCCGGCTCGACCGCGTCCAGCAACGGCCGGCAGAGGGCGACAAGGACGCGCCGCTGGCCGGGAGAGATCGCAGCTACGGCTTCATGACCTGACACCCGGGGCGTCTCCCAGGCTTCCGTCGCCGGGTCGCGATAGAGGACCTGGGTCACCCCGAGGCGGACCACGTCGCGGTCGTTGAGCCGGCGGCGGCCACGCACGCGCAGGCCGTTGACAAAGGTGCCGTTTCGCGACAGATCGTCATCGACAACGGTCCAGGTGCCGGCGAGCCGCTCGAACAGAGCGTGGACCCTCGACACCTCGACGTCCCAGGAGAGAGCGAGGTCGTTATCGGCATCGCGCCCGATCAGGAAGCGCTCGCCCTCGAGCTCGATCAGCCGCAGTACGCCGTCGACGTCACGCAAGACCACGAACGGCCTCCCGGCGCGCTCCGCCGAGATCATCTCCGAGAGTTCGGACGGTGCGAGTTCATGCCGGGCGAAGGTCACGTCCAGATCATCGCGTGTCACGGCGGATCTTGGCGCAGGGGCTCCTATCCGATCAGCTTGATCCGCCCGCTCCCGAGCACCCTGTACTCGTGGGCGAGTGGGGACTCCGCACCCGGGTTGCGCCAGCGCAGGCAGAATCCGCGGACGCCGACGCGGCCGCAGTTCTGCTCCAGCCAGAGCAACTCTCCCGCCGGATCGGCGTCGGGAACGGCGAGCCGGGCAAGGCGGCGGCCGGCGACGACGTCGAGCGCGATCCGCCCTTCTACCGCCACCACCACCACGCGGGCCGCGCCCCCCGCCGGCAGCGCCAACGGTGTTTCGGCCAGCGGAGTTCCGGGGGGCGCCGACGCGGCGCGGGCGCCGACCAGTATCCGCGGGCCGTCAGGCCGCGCGCCGGCCTCGATGTCCGCGCGCAGCATCAGCTCGACCTCGGGGCTCGTCGCATCGGCGGCCTGGGGTCCTGCGGTCAGGCCGCCATCCCAGCGCACGATCCCCGCTGCGGGTACGCCGAGGCGGGCGCCGACGGTCGCGCCCGGCGCGAGCCGGAGGCCGATCCGATCCCCCGCTCGCACCGCGATCTCGGCGGGGAAGGCACGGGGGCCGGGGTCGGCAAAGCGCTCGGGCTGTGAGAAGCCGACGACGAACGCCTTCTTGCCGCGCTCACGGATCACCTGGAGCGACAGGTCGCCGGAGGCTCCGCGCACCGCCCAACCCCGGATCACGCCGGCACGCCTGACGGTCAGCGAGCTTCCGTTGAGGGTCGTCTGCGCCAGCGTGCACGCCGGCGTGTTCGGGCTCGGTG
This sequence comes from uncultured Solirubrobacterales bacterium, assembly GCA_963767475.1. Lineage (GTDB taxonomy): Bacteria > Actinomycetota > Thermoleophilia > Solirubrobacterales > 70-9 > WHSW01. Next base: position 1,418,299 of record CAVYEI010000002.1, on the reverse strand, counting down.
CCTCGCGGCACCCCAGCGACTCGACCGCGCCGGCGTCGAGCCGGCTCCCGAGGGCGGTCGTCCGCGGCGGCGAAGCCGGCGCGTCGGCGGAGGCGGACGGCGGCGCCCCGCCATCCAGCGCCAGTGCGAGAACGGCCGCCACCGGGATCGCAAGCGCAACCAGGCCCCCGAGAAGCGGGACGGTCGCGATTCGCCGGCGCGTCGGGGCCCCCCGCGCCGGCAGCCGCGAGGCGAGCGCCGCGAGCGCTTGCTCGTCCTCCTCCGGGCTGCCGCGCCGGTGGAGCCCGAGGTCGGCCAGATAGGGGGTGCCGTCCGCGTCCACGAGGATGTTCTCGTCCGAGATCCGGCCGTGAACGAGACCGGCACGATGAGCCGCTTCCAGAACCTCGCCCAGCGGCTCGAGCGATTCGGCGGTCGGTTGGTAGCGCGCCCCGCGCAGGGCGGCGAGCGTTCTCCCGCGGATGAACCGCGTCGCGATGTAGCGGCCACCTTCCCACTCACCGACCTCGTAGTACGGCACGAGGTTCGGGTGATGCAGCGATGCCGCCAGGCGCTGCCGATGGTCGAAACGGACGAGCTGCTCAGGGGCCGTGAAGTGGCCTGACTCGATCAGCCGCAGGGCGACGGTTCGTCGCAGGGACAGCTGGGTGGCCTCGTAGACGGCGCCGATCGAGCCCACCGCGATCAGGCGTTCGATCCGGAACGCACCGACCAGCGTCCCGGCCTCTACGGGGGCGTGGGCTACCCGACGGATTGGAGCTCCTCCTCGCCGAGGATGAAGTAGTGAAAGATCGTCCGCCCGGTGTTTGGGTTGACCCACCAGACGTCGGCCTCCCCGAAGGGCTCGCCCGGGTACTCGAAGGTCTTCAGTTCGACCGGGATTCCCTTGGGCACCAGGTCCGGGATCACCACGCGCAGCGTGCGCCGGCCTGCTCGAAGCACGTCCAGCGCGACCTCCCCGTCGACCTCCACCAGCTCCACCCTGAGCCGAGTCGGCTGTGGCTGGTCGACCTCGAGCGGCGCGAAGTCACGCACCCGGCCGTCGGCGGCGTTCGCCGCCGCCGCCCCGGTGAGGTGCTTCGGCACCCCCACTTGTTCCCCGGGAACGAAGTCGGCTCGTAGGGCGACCTCGTAGTCGAAGCCGGTGCCCTCCCCCCGGTCGGGGGTGCCGTAGGCCCCGCCGAAGGGCTCGAACCAGCGTTGCGTCGTCGCGCCCTCGGCCTCGCTCACCCCAGCCGAGGCGCCGGGCCCCAGCTCGAGGCCGATCTGGTCGCCGGCCTCCACCGGCAGTCGCGTCTCGAAATGCTGCGGACCGCCATTGCCCACGAACTCGAACTGAGAGCGCGCCACCCGGACCGTGTCGCTGCCCCGCGGGCGAATCACGTCGACCGCCAGGTCCCCGTGCGCCCCCCTCACCGTCCAGCCGACGATAACCCCGTCCTCCGGCACCAGCACCGTGCCGCCCGGAAGCTCGGTCTGGACGATCGAGCACGAGGGTGAGCTTTGCGTGGGCGCGCGGCCGCGACAGTCGAGCGAGCGCTCGGGGATCGCGAGGTCGCTGCCCAGGGCCTGGGCAGCCGGCGGGACCGCGGCCAGCGGCACCTCCTCGCGGGCCTCGTCGTCATCGGCCAGCAGTGCGCCGGCGACCCCGAGCGCGGCCCCGACGATCAGGACGCCGACACACGCGGCGACTCGAACGCCGCGGCGATGCTCGCGCGCCGGTGGCGGCAGAGCGATCTCGCCCGAGGAGTGCGCGAATGGGGACACGACCTGCGGCGACCCGAGCGTTCCGACCCCGGAACCGAGCGCGTCGCGAACAGCTCGCATGATCGACCGCGCTGTCCGCGGCCTCGCGGCCGGCTGCTTTGCCAGGGCCGGGCCGAGGACGCTGTCGAGCTCCTCCGGCAGCTCGGGCCGCCGCTCGACGACTCGCGGCGGCGCTTCTGTCGCGTGCGCGTAGAGCACCGCCGCGTCGGAGCCGCGCGGAAAAACCACGTCGCCGGTCAGGCAGTGAAAGACGGTGGCGGCGAACGAGTAGCGGTCGGAGGCCGGAGTGGGAGCATCGCCGCGAACGATTTCCGGGGCCACGTAGGCGACCGATCCCAGCATCGGGCGAGACGTAGCAACGGTGGTGTCGGTGCCCGCTTGCGTGAGGCCGAAGTCGGCCAGGAACGCGTGATCGCCGGCGCCGACGAGCACGTTCTGCGGCTTCACGTCACGGTGGACGAGGGCCGCTTCATGTGCCGCGTCGAGCGCACTCGTGACCTGATCGAGCAGCTTCAGCCCGCGTTCGGCGTCGAGCTCCCCGTCTCGCAACAGATCGAGCAGGGTCTGCCCCTCGACCAGCCGCATCGCCAGGTAGAGGCCCTGCGGCGCCTCACCGACCTCATAGACCTCGAGTACATGGGGGTGCTCCATCGAGGCCTGGAGCCTTCCCTCCCGGCGAAAGCGCTCGACGAAGTCAGGGTCCTCCGCGAGCTCCGGCCTCAAGACCTTGAGCGCGACCGGTCGCTTGAGCGACGTCTGAACGGCCTCGTAGACAACGCCCATCCCGCCGCGGCCAATCACCCGCACGACGCGGTAGCCCTCGACGCTGGTCCCTGCCTCGATCATCCCCGATTCACACTCCTTTGCCAGGGTGAAGCTTACGAAGTACTCGGCGGCGTGGCCACAGACGAGCATCGGCGAGGATTCATGTCGTGAAAGGGATCAGGCTCACTGTGCGGCGCGGGCCCCGGGTGGCGCGAGAGAAGTTCGACGACCTCGACCAAGCCGTCGCGGCACTGGAGCGGGTCGCCGACGACGTCCGCCGGGACGGCAGGCTGCCGCAGATCAAGAGCCTGCGCGACTTCGAACCCGGCGATCGGGTCGCCGCCCGGCTCGAGGTCTCGACCGGAGGCATGCTCGGCGGGCGGACGGCCGGGATCGACGTGATGGGCGACGGCCGGCTGGTCGCCTACGGGGGCGGGGTGACCAGGCAGCCGCTCGAGCCGCGAGACGGCGAGTCGCATTTCGAGGCCGTCAAGCGGGTCCTCGAGGCCTAGTGCTCCCCGGCGTAAGTAGCGTCGTGATTGGGCGAGCGAGAATCAAGCATGGCGAGGACGCAGGGAGCCCACATGGCAGCGCCATGTGGGCGACTGAGGACGACGTCAGGCGCCGATTCACAGCCGCCCAAACGCGGCGGTACTTGCGGCGGTGAGCACTAAGCTGACCGCGATGGACGCGACCGAGACCGAGATCCCGAAGGGCAGCTACGCCGCCGGGCGCCGGGCCCGGCTCCCAGCCGGCTCCCAGCCGCCGATCCGCGTCTACATCAACGGGATCGAACAGACGGAGGGGGTCGACTACCGGATCGAGGACAGGGGGATCGCCTTCACCCGGCCGATCATCAAGGAGAGGGTCGGCATGGGCCGCTGGATGGCGATGTACCTCGGCCTCTTCGGCACCTACCGCAAGAACGAGACGATCGACGTCGAGTACCACCTCGCGGGCGATCCGAAGGCCCACCTGGTCTCCGACGTCGAGGTCCTGCCGGACTCCTAGCCGGCCAGGAAGCCGAGCACCAGGCGGTCGAACTCCGCCGGGCGCTCAATGCTCGGCACGTGGGCGGTGGCGGCGATCCGCGCGCTGCGAGCACCCGGGATCTCGGCCGCCAGCCGGTCGGCGATCTGGTGCATGTCGCCGACGTCGAGCTCACCGACGCAGATCAGCGCCGGCACGGCGATCTCGCCGAGGCGCCGCTCGAGATCGGCGGTCAGCAGCTCGTCGTCGGCGTCCTCCCAGACCGGCAGCTGGAGCTCGAACGCGCGCCGCTGCATCTCGCCGACCCGCCGCCGCAACTCGGGATCGACGTCGTCGGGCGCCCGCTGCGGGCCATCGACCCACATCTCCAGGTTGGCCTCGACCGCATCGTCGATGTCGCCACGCTCGAGCGCGGCATCCTCGCGCTCGCCGAAGCGCCGGACGGCATCGGACCATTGATGTCCGGGCAGCGGAGCACCGACCACCACCAGCCCCGAGACGAGGTCCGGCCGGGCGAGCGCAAGGTCGAGCGCCGTCAGCCCGCCGAGCGAGACGCCGACCACGGCGACCGGGCCGAGGGCGAGCGCCTCGAGCAACCGCGCCAGGTCGGCGGCGTTGGAGTAGGTCTCGGCCGGGATCGGCGTGCGCCCGAAGCCGCGCAGGTCGCAGCGGATCGTCCGGTGCGCGCGCGGGAACGTCTGCCACTGCGGCTCCCACATACGGCTGTCGCAGATGCCCTCGTGGACGAGCAGCACCGGCGGGCCCTCGCCCGCGATCTCGTGAAAGAGCTGCAACCGGCCGGGCGGCTCAGGCGGCGACGGCAGCGGTCTCGCCGAGGCCGGCAAGATCGGCGACACGCTCGCGGTGCTGGCGGGAGGAGCCGAGCAGCGGAGCGCTCACACGGGCGCGCTTGAGCAGGAAGTGGATGTCGTGCTCCCAGGTGAACCCGATCCCGCCGAGCGTCTGGATCGTGTTGTGGGTGACCGAGGTGGCGCTGTCGGAGGCACGAGCCTTGGCCATCGAGGCGGCGAGCGGCAGCGTCTCGGGCTCCGCGTCGGCACACCAGGCGGCGTAATAGGTGAGCGAACGCGCCTCCTCGACCTCCCAGAGCATCTCGGCGAGCCGGTGCGAGACCGCCTGATAGGCGCCGATCGGGCGCCCGAACTGCTCGCGCTCCTTGGCGTACTCGACCGCCATGTCGAGCGCCCGCTGGGCGACCCCGACGAGCTCGGCCGCGAGCGCCACCGCGCCGACGTCGACCGCCCCGGCGACGTCGCCGGGAAGCGAGTCGCCGCCATCGGCGGAGACCGTGAAGTAGGCGCGGGTGGAATCGATCAGGTCGAGTCGCTCGAGCGTGGCCGCGTCCGGTTCCACCAGGCGCGCGCCATCGCCCTCGGCGAGCACGAGAACGGCCGCGCCCTGCGCGGCGCCGACCACCGGCGCCGGGTCGGAGGTGAACTCGGCCGCGCCCCGCTGCTCGCCGGATGCGATCCCGGGCAGCCAGCGGCTCTTCTGCTCGTCCGAGCCCCCGGCCTCGATTACGGCGCCGGCGTAGGCGTTGGAGATCATCGGCGACGGAGCGCAGGCGTAGCCGAGCTCCTCCTGGAGGATCACCAGCTCGACCACCCCGAGGCCCTGGCCGCCATGCTCCTCGGCGATCGCGATCCCGGGCCAGCCGAGCTCACACATCTCGTTCCAGATCGCGTCGTCGTAGGGGCTCTCGGATTCCGCCAGCTCGCGCACCTTCTCGGGCTTGAACCGCGAGGCGATGAACTCATGCGCGGTCGACTTGATCTCGCGCTGCTCGTCGTTGAAGTCGAATTCCATCTTCCTCAGCGCCTGATCGATTACCGAAGTTTGGGCAGGCCGAGCACGCGTTCGGCGACGATGTTCTTGAGCACGTCCGAGGTCCCGCCCTCGATCGAGTTCGCCCGCGAGCGCAGGAAGCGGTAGGCCCAGAGGTTGTCCTTGCGCAGCGCCTCGATCCCGCCGACCTCGACCGCGAGCTCGGTCAGCGCCTGGTTCGTCGACGACCACTGGAGCTTCGCGATCGAGCCCTCGGGGCCCGGGATCCCGACCTTCATCGTCGCGGTCAGCGCCCGCATCGCGCCCAGCCGCAGACCCTCGATCCCGATCTTCAGCCGGGCGACCTTGTCGCGGACGATCGGATCGTCGGCGACCTCCCGCTCGCGGGCCAGCTCGATCAGCTCGTCGAGCGTGTTGGCGAGCCCGAGCGCCGCCGAGGCGCCGAGGCCGGCGCGCTCGTTCATCAGCGTCGTGATCGCCACCATCCAGCCGTTGCCGACGCCGCCGACGACGTTCTCGTCGGGAACGTAGGCGTTCTCGATGAAGAGCTCGTTGAACTCCGCCTCGCCGGTGATCTGGCGCAGCGGGCGAATGTCGACCTCGTCCTGCTCCATGTCCATGAGGAAGTAGGTGAGGCCCTTGTGCTTGGGCACGTCTGGGTCGGTGCGGGCGACGAGCATGCACCACTTGGCCTCGTGCGCGAACGTCGTCCAGACCTTCTGCCCCGTGATCCGCCAGCCGCCATTCTCGGGCACCGCCTTGGTCTTCAGCGAGGCGAGGTCGGATCCCGACTCGGGCTCGGAGAAGCCCTGGCACCAGATCTCCTCCGCCGAGAGGATCGGCTCGAGGAAGCGCTCCTTCTGCTCCTCGGTCCCGTGGGCGATCACCACCGGCCCGCCCATCACCAGGCCGAGCACGTTCGCCGGGCGCGGGGCCTTCTGGCGTGCCAGCTCCTCGCCGAAGATCGACTGCTCGATCAGGGTCGCCCCGCGGCCGCCGTACTCCTTCGGCCACGAAACGCCGGCCCAGCCGCCCTCGTGCAGCTTGCCCTGCCACTCGCGCTCGAACTCGTACTGGACCTGGTCACCGCCCTGCGGAGCCGGACCCGGGTGGTTTTCCTCCAGCCAGGCGCGAAATTCGTCGCGGAACGCCGCCTCTTCGTCGGTCAGTGTCAGGTCCATCGCAGCCCGGATTCGATCCGGGCCGCGAACCTTATTTCAGCGAGCGCTTGACCGCCTGCTCGGCGTCGGACACGCCGAGCCTCGTCAGCACCTCGCCGATCCTGCGGTCGCTCGCCCCGGAGGCCGCCATCTGGCGGGTGAGCAGGACCACGCCCTCCGAAGGACCGCTCTCGAGCCGGCGAGTACGGCGCCCGTTCCCGTTCTCGAACTCCTGAGGTACTTCGAGCTCCTGCGGTTCCATATCCGTTGCCCGGCGGCCGTAGTACTGGGTCGGCTCCAGCCCGCCGCGCCGTTCGAGCCTTCTGCGGAGATGGGCCGTGCGCTCGGCGACATTGAGGTTGTGCTCGATCAAGCTCTCGCCGAAGGCCTCGAACCGCTGCCGATCCCCATCGCCTCGACCGAGCCTTCCGAGGACCTCTTCGAGCGTCGAGTCGAGCTCCGTCGCCGCCTCACGGGCGTCCAGCTCGAGCCTGGCGAAGTGATCCCGCGCGAGCTCGAAGTAGTCCGCCGCGGAGTCGGCAAGATGCGGCTGTGCCGGTTCGAAACGCCTCCGAGCGCCCAATCCATTTCCGTTCCCACCACTGCCGTTCCGCTGCTGCGTATCCACGTCTGCTCCCCCCTTCAGGGACCGTGCCGAAAGTCCGTGCAACCGTACGGGCGAACCATAAGCTCGCCCTCAACCGAGAGTAAGTTCCGCCTTAGCGCCTAGTGGAGCGCGGCCTTGAAGGCCGCGTCGGGGTCCGCAACGCCCATCGACGTCAGCACCTTGATGATTCTGCGGTCGGTGTAACCCGACGCCACCATGTGACGGGTGAGCAGGCGGACGCCCTCCGAGGGCCCGGCAGGCCGGCGATCCTTCCGCCGCCGCGGGGCGCGCTTCGCCGGCTCGGGGTCGGCAGACCGGGGGTCAGAGAGGGTCACCGGCTCGAGCCCGCCGCGCCGTTCGACCCTTCGACGGAGATGGGCCGTGCGCTCGGCGACGAGGCGGTTGTGGTCGATCAGCTTCTCGCCGAACTCCTCGATCCCCTGCGAATCCCGGGCACCGCCGGCAACGCGCGCGAGGTCATCGAGCGCGGCCTCGAGCTCGCTCAACGCCTCGCTGGCGTCCTGCTCGAGCCTGAGGAAGTGTGCCTGCGCGAGCTCGAGGTACGCCTGGGCCGCCTGTTCGGCGGATCGCCCACGTTCTCCATTGGAGAACTGCGTGGGATCAAACCGCCTTTGGGCGGCTGCCCGTCTGGAGTACCGATCCTTGGTCGCGATGGTGACACACCCCCACGGCAATCACTCGATGAACTTGCTCTTTCCCCTGCAAGCTACAAAAAGTATAGGCGGGCCGTTGGGGCAAAGCAAGCTGCAACAGGAATCCCGCCGCCTATCGCAGCGCGAGCCTGACCGCCTCGTCGGGGTCATCGACGCCCATGGTCGCGAGCACCCTGCCGATCCTGCGGTCGCTGACGCCCGACGAGGCGAGCTGGCGGACGAGAACGATTACCCCCTCTGAAGGCTGGCCTTCCGCCCAAGGTCGACCGTGCTCGATCTCGATGCTGCCGTTGTCGGGTACCACATCGGTAGCCCGGCGCCGCAGGTTGGTCGAGGGCTCGAGGTGGCCGCGCCGCTCGAGCCGCCTGCGGATGTGAGCGCTACGCTCGGCGACGGTGCGGTTGTGCTCGACGAGGCTTTCGCCCAAAGCCTCGATCCGATGCAGATCCGAGTCGCCGTTGGCGGCCAGCTCCTCGAGCACAACGTCCAGCGCCCGGTCGAGCTCGGTCGCGGCCTCGCTCGAGATCCGCTCGAGCGTCAAGAAATGCTCGCGGGCGAGCTCGAAGTACTCCTTCGTCGGCTGCGTGAGCTGCCGCCGAGAAGGCCGGCCCGGGTGGTTGCTCGGGTCGAAGCGCCTCTCAATGTCGCGCCCGCTTCCGGATTCGATCATCATGATCTGCCCCTTTTCCTGAGGCGCTCCGTGCACGCCCCGAACACTTGACTCAATGCGCTGAGTCGTCCTGTACCCCCTCCGGGGTCCGCAAATCCAGCTAGTCGAAAAGGTAGAGCATCGCCAGCGCGGTGCCGACCCAGGTGATGCCGGCGAAGATCATCCCCGGGTCCTCGGTCAGAATAGCCGCCGTCGAGCGGGTGTCGCGGCGGTCGTAGATCAGGTACAGGTAGCGGAAGATCCCGTAGAGGACCGAGGGCGCCGTGGCCAGCATCTCGGAGCCGATCCGCGGCGAGTCGACGGTGTAGATGACGTAGGAGAGGATCGCCGAGGCCGTGACCATGGCGATCATCTGGTCGAGGAACGGAATCGAGTAGTGCTCGAGAACCGGCCGCGTCCCGGAACCAACCAACGTTCCGCCCGCCTCCTCGGCTTCGCCTCCGGGGGCGGCCGGGTAAGCCGAGTCTTCGAGCATCGCCTCCTGGCGGCGCTTGGTGAAGCCGAGGAAGAGCGCCAAAAAGCCCGTGCAGACCAGTAGGAACTCCGAGGCGTGGGCGCCGACCGCGACCGCGCCGGCGACGACCCGGAGGATGAACAGCGAGCCGATCGTCATCACGTCGATGATCACCAGCCGCTTCAGCCCCAGCGAGTAGGCCGTGGTGATCACGCCGTAGAGGGCGACGAGCCCGGCGACCTCCGCTTCGACCGCAAAGCCGAGTCCGATCGCGGCGGCCGCGAGGACGACGGCGAGCGTGGACGCGGTCGACGGCGAGACGGTGCCGCTGGCGATCGGGCGATCGCGCTTCTCCGGGTGCAGGCGATCGTGCTCGCGGTCGCGAAGGTCGTTGAGCAGGTATCCGGCGCTCGAGATCGCGCAGAAAGCGACGAAGGTCAGCAGCGCGTCGGCGAGCGCCCCGCTCTGGTCGAGGCGCCCGGAGAAGAGCACGCCGGCGAAGACGAGCAGGTTCTTGATCCACTCCTGCGGGCGCAGGGCACGAATGAGCGGCGGCATGACCGCTGGAGGTTAGGCGGGGCGGCGTCGCCGGGTCGCCGTGGCTCAGCGCTTGCGCTTGATCGTCCAGCGGTACTCGGCCGGGGTCTGGTCGAGCTTGCCCGCGGCATCGGTTGCCCGCACCAGGAGCGCGTGATCCTTCGGCTTGCGCTTCGCCTTCAGCTTCATCTCATACGGCGAGGCACAGGGCTGCCAGCCGGCCTTGTCGAGCTTGCACTCGAACGACGAACCGGATTCTGAGGAGGTGAACTCGAACTTCGCCTTCGCCCGCTTGCCCTTCGTCCTCTGCCTGCGCTTCGGGCCCTTGGTGATCGTGGTCTCGGGAGGGTCGTCGACCGCGGGCGGCTCGGTGACCGGCGGCGGCGGGTACTCGTCCGCGCCGATGTCGACGCCGGCGCCGAGGACCCGCGGCCCGCCGAGCAGGTCGAGCGGGCCGCTGAGCCCGTCGCCGAGGCCGGCATCGATGGTGGGCGAACCGGTGAGCTCTGTGAAGTCGCCCGCAGCTGGGTTGGCGAGCAGCGGCGTGGCGGCCAACTGGTTGCCCGCCCCCATCGTCACCGACGAGTCGTCACCAGGCGGGTCGCTGACCGCGCCGAGGTTCGAGTAGCGGACCGTGACCGCCAGCTCGGCCCCGGCGGGACCACCGCCATTGCTGGTCGCGATCGCGACCGGATCGCCATCGAGGATCGAATTGACGATCTCGAGCGCCTGCGCCACCGCGACGAACGGGCTGGTTGCCTCGATCGCGACCGACCCCGTCCCCCCCGCGACCAGGGTCGAGTTGCGGATTACCGAGTCAAGGGGCGAGACGGTCACGTAAACCTCAATCGCATTGGAGCCGGCCCCACTCACGTAGACGGCGCTGTCGACGATCTCCATGCCGCCCCTGCGAACCGCGATCCCCTGTGAGCCGGCGAGCGAGGGGGCGAGAACGACCATCCGCTCGAGCCGCACGACCTCGCCCGCGGCCTCACTGTGAATGACGCCGACGCCCGTGCCGATCGCGGCCGACTCGACCTGAAGGCCGGCAAGGATCGCGCCCGAGCCGAGGTAGAAGACCGGCTCCCCGGTGTTGAGAATCCGTGGGCGAGTGCCTGGCTGCGCGGGCCGGATATCGACCTCGTCGGCCACGGCCAGCGCTGCGGCGCCCTCCAGGTCGTAGGTCCCCGGCTCCAGAAGCACGGTGTCACCGTCGACGACGGGTAGTCCTTCGATCGCGATGCGGATCGGGCAGGGGTCGGCCTGCGGGCAGCCAGGGCTGACGTTGGTCGCGCCCGGAGCGGCATAGCGGATGTCCGCCTGCGCCGCCGAAGCCGCAAGCAGAGCGAGCGCACCGCCAAGCGCCAGCACGGCGCACCTGATCCTGGTCGTGGGCCGCATCCGTGCTCCCTCCCCGCTCGAAGTCCCTGTTCGCCGACCCTACCGCACGCCGTTCACGGGTCGATCAGCACCCCGGGGTTGAGGATCCCGCTGGGATCGAGCTCCCGCTTGGCGGCACGCAGCGCGGCGGCGAACGGCTCGGGGCGCTGGCGGTCATACCAAGGCCGGTGATCGCGGCCGACGGCGTGATGGTGGGTGATCGTGCCGCCGGCGTCGATCAGGACGTCGGAGACCGCCGCCTTGATCTCGTCCCACTGCTCGACCTCGGAACCACGGCGAGCGGGCGCCAGGATGGTGAAGTAGGGCGCCGGGCCGTCGGGGTAGACATGGGTGAACCGGCACATCACCTTCGGCGCCGCATCGCCCTCCGCCGGTGTGCCCGAGGCCTCGGCGACAGCCGCGCGGGCCGCCTCGATCACGGTCGCGTGGAAGTCGGCGAACCGATCCCAGGTGATCGCGGTCTCGAAGGTGTCGGAGAGCACGCCGACGGCGACGAAGGTGTCGCGCAGGTAGGGAGCGGCGAGGAAGGCGTGGCGCCAGGCGCCGACCGAATCCGAGCCCTGCGCGCCCTCGGCGGCCTGCTTGCCCCGAACCTCCCCCGGCTCGCCCCCGTGGTCGCGGGCGAGCTCGAGCGCCTGGTCCATGAGCACGTCGACCGGCTGGTGCGCGGACTCGAAGCCCAGCACCAGGGTCGCGCGGCCGCCCTCGTCGGCGTGGGTGAGCTCGGACTCGGCCTCGTCGAGCAGCCGGCAGTTGGCCGGGTTGAGCCCCGACTGCGCCAGCGCCCGCACGGCCTCCGCCCCCGCGGCGAAGCTCTCGAACGCGACCCCGGCGGAGAGCTTGTGCCGCGGCCGCTCGTGGACCCTGACCCAGGCCTCGGTGATCAGCCCGAGGATGCCCTCGGAGCCGATCAGCATCCGGTCGGGGCTCGGCCCGGCGCCAGAGCCCGGCAGCCGGCGGCTCTCCCAGGCGCCCGCGGGCGTGATCGCGCGCACCGACTCGACCAGGTCGTCGATGTGAGTCCAGACGGTGGCGAAGTGGCCGCCGGCGCGGGTCGCGATCCAGCCGCCGAGGGTCGAGTACTCGAACGACTGCGGGAAGTGGCGCAGGGTGAGCTCGTGCTCGGCGAGCTGCTCGTTCAGCGACGGACCAAGGACCCCGGCCTGGATCCGGGCTGCGCGCGAGGCCGGGTCGACCTCGAGCACGCGGTCGAAGCCGCGCATGTCGATCGTCACCGCACCGGCGTAGTCGTCGCCGACCCGCGCCTCGACCCCGCCGACGACGCTGGTGCCGCCGCCGTAGGGGATCGCGGCCGCGCCCGCGTCGGCACACCAGCCGAGCACCTGCTCGAGCTCGGCCTCGTCGTTGGGCGAGGCGATCAGGTCGGGCGGGTTGTCGATCCGGCCGCGAAAGCCGCGGACGACGTCGCGGTAGGCCTTGCCGAGCGCGTGCGCAACGCGTTCGCGGTGATCGTCCGAGAGAATCGAGGCCAACGACGCCGGAGCCTGCAGTCGCGGCGCCGGCAGCTCGACCGCATCCAGCGCCACCGGCTGCTCGGCCTCGCCGCAGAAGCCGAGCCGCTCGCGGATGTCGATCGCCGCGGCGCTCAGGTCGGCCGGCGACGGCTGCTGGTCCTCAAAGCCCCAGCCCCAGTGCTTGCGGAGCCGGCTCACGTTCGCCCTACCAGTGCATTCCCCGCATCAGGTTCGCGAACAGGACCTGCTGGCTGTTGGCCTGCTCGTCGGTGGTCTGCTCGGGCGGCGCCCCCGGCTCGCTGGGCTTCTTGTCGCCCTTGGCGGCGCTCGAGTCGGGGAACAGGTGGTAGGCGGTGTTGAGGATGTAGTCGATCGACTTCGGGTTGAGCGCGTAGAGGATCTGGCCGAGCGTTCCCATCGGGGTCGCGATCCGCTTCGGCTTGTGGATGATCGCCTCGCAGATCATGTCCGCCGCCTCCTCCGGGGTGATCGTCGGGAAGCGGTCGTACATCTTCGTCGGCGCGATCATCGGCGTCCGCACCAGCGGCATGTTGATCGTCGTGATGTGGACGCCGTCGTCGATGATCTCGGAGGCGATGCAGCGCGAGAACGCCTCCAGGGCCGCCTTCGAGGCGACGTAGGCCGAGAACCGCGGCATGTTCGTCTGCACGCCGATCGAGCTCACCTGGACGATCTGGCCGGACTTGCGCTCGCGCATCACCGGCAGCAGCTTCAGGATCAGGCGCACCGCGCCCAGGTAGTTGAGCTGCATCGTGCGCTCGAAGTCGTGCGGGCGGTCGTAGGAGAGCGCGATCGAGCGCCGGATCGAGCGGCCGGCGTTGTTGACGAGCACATCGACGTGGCCGTGCTGCTCGAGCACCTCCTCCGCCATCCGGTCGATGTCGTCGAAGTCGGAGAGGTCGCACTGGTGGATGTAGGCGATCCCGCCGCCGGCGAGGATCTGCTCGCGGGTCAGCTCCAGCTTTTCCGGGGTGCGCGCGACGAGCAGCACGGTGCCGCCTGCGTCGGCGATCTTCACCGCCGCCGACTTGCCGATCCCCGATGAGGCCCCGGTGACCATGATCACCCGCCCGCGCACGGCCGCCTCGAGCGAGACGTTGCCGACGATCTGGCGGCCCATTCGCATCAGCTCGTCGGGGATCTGCTGCTCGATGATCTGCGCGAGGCCGCCGACCAGTCCGAGTCGGCCGCGCGCCGCGCCGAGCAGGGTCCGGTCGCGGAACAGATCGGGATCCAGGTGGCGCTCCCAGTAGTCCCAGAGCTTGCCCGCGTATGCCTGCAGCGGCGGCACCGCGATCCCGGTGCCCTCGAGCGCGGCCTCGGTCTGGCGGGAGTCGAAGTGGGTCGGGTAGTTGACGTAGACGAGCACCGAGCGCGGGATGCCGAAGTCGGCCAGCCCGCGATCGATGACCGCGTCCGAGAGCGGCACCGCCGTGGTCCCGAGCTTGAGCAGCGGCTCCAGCGCCTCGATCGCGCCCGCGGGCAGGCGGACCGAGGACTGGGGCGCGTGCGCGGCGCCGGCGAAGATGTCGATCACCTCGCCGGCCGTCGGCGGATTCGGATCGGTGAGGTGGAATGCCCGGCGGTCGAGCCCGTCGAGGTGGGCGATGTGATCCATCGCCTTGACCACGAAGTCGACCGGGACGATGTTGATCTCGCGGCCCTCGACCCCGGGCATCGGCAGCCACTGCGGGACGGCGTTTCGGATCCGCCGGATCAGCTTGAAGAAGTAGTAGGGACCGTCGACCTTGTCCATCTCGCCGGTCTCGGAGTTGCCGACGACGATTCCGGGTCGGTAGACGCGCCAGGGCCGGTCGAGCTCGTTGCGAACGACGCCCTCGGACTCGTGCTTGGTCTGGAAGTAGGGGTGGTTGTCGACCTCCTGGGCCTCGTCGAACATGTCCTCGCGCCAGGTGCCCTTGTAGAGGCCGGCGGCGGCGATCGAGCTGACCATGTGCACGCGCCCGGCCTCGACCGCTTCGGCGAACTGGACCATGTGGCGGGTGCCCTCGACGTTGGCGACCCGCTGGGTCTCGGCGTTCGCGGTCATGTCGTAGATCGCGGCGAGGTGGAAGAGGTGGTCGACGTTGCCCTCCAGCCGCACAAGGTCCTCGGGCGAGACGCCGAGCTTGGGCTCGGAGAGGTCGCCGACGATGCCGACGACCCGATCGTCGTCCACGCCCCAGCGGTTTCGCAGCTCCTCCAGCCGCCCCTTCGAACCCTCGCGAACGAGTACGAAGATCGTCCCCTCGCGCTCGAGCAGAAGCTCGACCAGGTTGCGACCGATGAACCCGGTTGCGCCGGTGACGAAGTAACTCATTCGCGCTCCTCTTCTCCGCTGGACGTCCACGCTGACCCTACTATTGGAGCATGGGTTTCGAGCTCGCTCCCGACCACGGCGATCGCGGCGAGCCCGACGTCAAGCAGGGCCGCAGCGGCGGCTCGGCGGTCGGCGAGGACCCTCGCCTGGTGGCCAACGGGGTTCAGGTGCTGGCGCGCGGGGCACTGGTCTGCCCGTCGTGCTCGCTGCCGATCTCGCCGGCGCCGCGGATCCGCCCGCGGGCGACGCTGCGCTGCGGCTTTTGCGACCACGCCGCGATCGCGCGTTCGTTCCTGCGTGAGGACGTCGTCGACGCGCCCGCCAACGACGTCATCCTCGTCGCCCGGGTCGCCTAGCTGCGCGACGCTCTTGCAGGCCGAAAAAGCCAGCACGCGACCAACCCCAACCTCATAGACTCAGGGGACAAGATGCCGGATGGGCTGATCGAGCTGCAGATGCCCCAGATGGGGGAATCGGTCACCGAGGGAACGATCCTCGAGTGGCACGTCTCCGAGGGCCAGGAGGTCGCCGAGGGCGACACCGTCGTCGAAGTCTCGACCGACAAGATCGATGCCGAGGTCCCAGCGCCGGCCGCCGGCGTGATCACGAAGATCATGGCCGCGGTCGACGACACGGTCGAGGTCGGCCAGGTCCTCGCCCAGATCGACCCCAACGGCACTGCCTCCGGAAACGGAGCATCGGCCGACGCCTCCCCGCTGAAGGAGGGCGACGGACTCGTGATGGGCGGCGGCGAGGGCGACGAAGACCTCGGCGACGACTCGGTCGCTTCCGAATCCGCCCAACCCGGCCAGATCGAGACTCCGGCCGCAACCGCCACCGGCGAGCCCTCTGCTGACCCGGCCGCCCCCGGAGGCGAAGCCGAGGAGGCGGGCGAAACGTTCGTTGTGTCGATGCCCGAGATGGGCGAGTCGGTCACCGAGGGCACGGTGCTCGAATGGCACGTGACCGAGGGTCAGCAGATCGCCGAGGGCGACACCGTGATCGAGGTCTCGACCGACAAGATCGACGCCGAGGTCCCGGCACCGGCCGCCGGCACGGTCACCAAGCTTCTGGTCAACGTCGACGACACCGTCCAGGTGGGCCAAGCCCTCGCCGAGATGGCCGTGGGCGCTGGCACGGGTTCCGCGACATCCGCGCCCTCAGCTGAGCCGGCCGCCCCCGGACGCGAAGCGGAGGAGGCGGGCGGAACGTCCGTTGTTCCGGACGGAACGTCAGCTGATTCCGGGAACGGCCGCGCTTCGCCGGTAGCTCGCCGGATCGCCGCCGCCAAGGGCGTCGACATCGGCTCGGTCAGCGGCTCGGGCCCCGGCGGCAAGGTGGTCAAGGAGGACGTGATCGCCGCCGCCGACGGCAACGGAGCGGCGCCCTCCGCACCCGCGGCCGCCGGCGAAACGAAGCCCCTGCGAGGGCCCGCCGCGATGCTGGCGAAGGCGATGGACGAGAGCCTCACGGTGCCGACGGCGACCTCCTTCCGGACCCTGCCCGTCGACGTCCTCGACGCCAAGCGCAAGGCGATCAACGCGGCGCTCAAGGAGCGCGGGATGAAGGTCTCGTTCACGCACCTGGTCGCCTGGGCGATCGTGCAGGCCGGGATCGAATGGCCGGTGATGAGCCGCACCTACGCCGAGGCCGACGGCAAGCCGCAGGTGATCGAGAACCCGCATGTCAACCTCGGGATCGCCGTCGACGTCGAGCGCAAGGGTGGTCGCAGCCTGATGGTGCCGTGCATCAAGGGCGCCGACACGGTCGATTTCGCCGGCTTCCATTCCCACTACGAGGACCTGATCACGAAGACGCGGGAGAACAAGCTCACCGCCGACGACTTCCAGGGCACGACGATCTCCTTGACCAATCCCGGCGGACTCGGGACGGTCGCCTCGGTGCCGCGGCTGATGAAGGGCCAGGGGACGATCATCGCCACCGGCTCGATCGCCTACCCGGTCGAGTGGGCGCACGCCCCGGCGGAGAAGATCAAGTCGCTGGGCGTGTCGAAGGTGATGACGATGACGTCCACCTACGACCACCGGATCATCCAGGGCGCCGAGTCGGGCTCCTTCCTGCGCCGCATCGACCAGTTGCTCCAGGGCGAGGACGGGTTCTACGAGGCGGTCGCCGACGCGCTCAAGATCCCCGTCAACCTCGTCACCCAGGCGCACCCCGCCTCGGCCTCGGCGCCGCCGCTGTCGGCGACCGGCGGTCCCTCGGCGCCAAGCGCGGTCGTCGGCGCCGAGCCCGATCGGGATCTGCTGCAGGCGGTGCAGGCGGCTACCTCGCTGCTGAAGGCCTACCGCACCCACGGCCACCTGGCGGCCAACGTGAACCCGCTCGGCGGCCAGCCGAAGGGCGATCCGGCGCTCGAGCCGGAGAACCTCAACCTGACCCCGGAGCTGATGGCGCGGATCCCGGCGGAGATCCTGCGGATCGGGGTCGAGGGCGAGAATCTGCTCGACGCGCTGCCGCGTATGCGCGACGCCTACTGCTCGACGATCGCCTACCAGATCGAGCATCTGGCCTCCCACCAGCAGCGGATGTGGCTGCGCGAGATGATCGAGACCGGCTGGCACCGCGCGCCGCTGGCCCCCGACGAAAAGCGGGCGCTGCTCTCGCGCTTGCTCGAGGTGTTCCAGTTCGAGCGCTTCCTGCAGAAGGCCTACCTGGGCCAGAAGATGTTCTCGATCGAGGGCCTCGACGTGACCGTGCCGATGCTCGACGAGATCGCCACCCTGGCGCGCCAGAACGGCGCCGACGAGGTCGTGATCGGGATGGCCCACCGCGGCCGCCTCAGCGTGCTCGCCCACAACCTCGGCCGCTCGGTCGAATCGATCCTGGCCGAGTTCGAGGGCGCCAAGGCGCTCGACCGGGTGAAGGCGATCACGGCGATGCCGCACTCCGGGACCGGCGACGTCAAGTACCACCACGGCGCCGAGGGGCTGTTCACCACCCGCGACGACGAGCAGGTGAAGGTGCGGCTGTACCCGAACCCGAGCCACCTCGAGTTCGTCGACCCGGTGGTCACCGGCGGCGCCCGCGCGGCGCAGACCGAGCATTCGGGCCCGAAGCTTCATCACAGCCCGCACGTCGCGGTCCCGGTGCTGTTGCACGGCGACGCCGCCTTCCCCGGCCAGGGCGTTGTCGCGGAGACCCTGAACCTGCAGTCGCTCGCCGGCTACTCCACCGGGGGCACGATCCACCTGATCACCGACAACCAGGTCGGCTTCACCACCGATCCGATGGAGGACCGCTCGACCCCGTACGCCGGCGACATGGCGAAGGGCTTCAACTGCCCGATCATCCACGTCAACGCCGACGACGTCGAGGCCTGCATCGCCGCCGCCCGCCTGGCGATGGCCTACCGCGAGCAGTGGGGCCGCGACGTGGTCATCGACCTGATCGGTTATCGCCGCTTCGGCCACAACGAGACCGACGAGCCCGCCTACACGCAGCCGAAGATGGCGGCTCAGATCAAGGAGCACCCGCCCGTCTCCGAGATCTACGCCGAGCAGCTGATCGCCGAGGGCGTGGTCAGCGCCGATGACGTCGCCGAGGACTCCAAGGAGCGGCTCGCGCTCTTGCAGGGGATCCTCAAGGAGCTGCGCTCGAAGATGGAAGCGGGCGAGTACGAGGACCCGAGCTCGACCGCGCTCGGCACCGGCGAGCTCGACCGGACGAAGAGCCCCGAGGTCGAGACCGCGGTCTCGGAGAAGCGCCTGCGGACGCTGAACGAGGAGCTGTTGCGCGTCCCCGACAGCTTCACCATCCACCGCAAGCTGCGCAAGCCGCTGCTCGGGCGGATGGAGAAGATCGATGCGGGCGAGATCGAGTACGGGCACGCCGAGGCGCTCGCCTTCGCCTCGCTGCTGACCGAGGGCACGCACATCCGGCTCACCGGCCAGGACACCGAGCGGGGGACGTTCTCGCATCGCCACCTCGCCCTCCACGACGAGAACACCGGCCTGCGCTACGTGCCGATTCAGAACCTGACCGGGGCGCTGGCGCCGTTCGAGCTCCACAACAGCCCGCTCTCGGAGGCCGCCTGCCTCGGCTTCGAGTACGGGTACTCGGCCGCCTCGCCCGAGTCGCTGATCCTCTGGGAGGCGCAGTTCGGCGACTTCGCCAACTCGGCGCAGGTGATCATCGACAGCTTCATCGTCGCCGGCGAGTCGAAGTGGGGCCAGACGACGCGACTGACCCTGCTGCTCCCGCACGGCTACGAGGGCGCCGGCCCCGAGCACTCGAGCGCCCGGATCGAGCGCTTCATCCAGCTCGGCTCGGAGGGCAACATCCGGCTCGCCAACCCGACCACGGCCGCCCAGTACTTCCATCTCCTGCGCCGCCAGGCCCGGATTGCGAAGCCCCGGCCGCTGGTCGTGTTCACGCCCAAGGGCCTGCTGCGCCTCAAGGGCGCAGCCTCGACGCTCGAGGAGCTCACCCACGGCGCGTTCCAGTTCGTCCTCGACGATCGGCGAACGGCCGAGCGCCGCGAGCAGGTCGATCGCCTCGTCCTCTGCAGCGGCAAGATCTTCTACGACATCGACCAGCACGAGCGCCGCGAGTCCGCGGACTCGGTCGCGGTCGCCCGGGTCGAGCTCCTCTACCCCTTCGCCCGCAACGAGCTCGAGACGCTGATCGCCTCCTACCCGAACCTGAAGAAGGTCGTCTGGGTTCAGGAGGAGCCGAAGAACATGGGCGCCTGGAGCGTGATGGCGAGGCGCCTGCCCGAGCTGCTGCCAGAGGGCGTCGAGCACATGTACGTCGGCCGCCCGCAGCGTTCGAGCCCGAGCGAGGGCTACCCCGGAGCCCACCGGCTCGAGCAGGAGCGAATCGTGCTCACCGCGCTCGAGGGCTAGACCGGCTCCCGAACAACAACAACGGGCTGGGTAAGGGGGGAACGGGGGCGAATTTCAGCCGAGTGGCGCATTGCCTTCGTATACGGAGGCGAGACGACATTCGGCGGAGAATCGGAACGTTGGCGCGGCGCCAGCATGGGGTGGTCGCGCGGTGGCAGCTGTTGGAGTTCGGAATTACCGCGGGCCAGATTGACGGCTGGGTGGCCCGGGGAAGGCTGCGGCCCCTTTTTCCCGGTGTATACCTCGTCGGTCCCGTGGCTCCGCCGCACGCTGATGAGATGGCGGCCGGTCTCGCCTACGCCCCGAACGCGGCTCTCAGTCACCACTCCGCCGCGTATCTCTACAAGATCCTGCCCTACCCAGCCCAACCCGGCCCGGTTGACGTCACAGTCGCGGGGCGGCGACCCGGCTCGCATTCGGGCGTTCGGGTCCACCGATCGACCCTCGCCCAGCACGAGCTGCGCGAGCGCGAGAGCATCCCGGTGACAGCCGTTCCTCGCACGCTGATCGATCTCGCCGGGTGCTGCGACCCTGCCCGGCTCGAAGCGGCGGTCGCCGAGGCGTTCGCCCTTCGCCTCACCAGCCGCGGCCAGTTGCTGAAGGCGATCGACCACGCTGGTGGCCGTCGCGGCACGGCTCGGCTACGGGCCCTGCTCGAGGGAGAGCCCAAGCGCACCCGTTCGACGCCCGAGCGACGGCTGCTCACGGCGCTGCGAGCAGCTTGCGTCCCGGAGCCCGAGGTCAACTTCCGCGTCGGACACTGGGAGATCGACTTCTACTGGCCCGACCCGGGCCTCGCCGTCGAGGTCGACGCCTACTCCACGCACTCCTCACCGTGGGCGTTCGAGCGCGACCGGCGGAAGGGTGCCGAGCTCGAGGACATGGGGATCAGGCTTCTCCGCGTCTCCGCGGCACAGGTCGGCGACGAGCGCCCCGCGACCGTCGAACGAATCCGCCGCGCTCTGGAGCGGCCTAGGCCCCGGCAATCGCCGCCCGGTGGATGACGGCGGCGATGTAAGCCTCGCCGCAGTCCGGGCAGGAGGACATCCGTGTCCAGGAGCGGCGGTCGGCGCCGCAGCATTCGCAGTGGTAGTGGCGCTCGAGTCCGACCAGACGCCGCGCCTCGCGGGCGACGACCGCCGGGTCGCGAAGTGAGCGCCCTGTCGGTGTAAACGGTGTCCTGGTATCGATCATGGGCACATGTTCACCACCGGGCGCACGACTTCCCATGGACCCAGGTCCAAGCCTCGCGATCCGCGCTTGTACGCTCGGGCGATGAGCGCCGAGGAGCCGGCCGTCGCCGAGGAGCCGGCCGTACTGCGGGTCCCCGTCCCCGGGCCGATGTTCGGCTGGGTGAAAGTGGCGTCCTACCTCGAGCTGGCGCTGTTCGGCGCCCTGCTCGTCGTCTGGCTGGCCCCGGGGCTCGAGGGGCCGACCTCGATTCTCGGCCTCGCCCACGGTCTCGGCTTCGTCGCCCTGGCGCTGCTGATCTGGGCGGCGATCCTGCGCCACGAGGCCCCGTACACGCTGCTGGCGGCGACCCTGACACCGGTGGGGCCGGTCGGCAGTGTGATCGCGATCCGCCACATCGAGCGTAAGCAGGCGCGACCGGCCTAGTCGGAAAAAGATGGGGCGGGACCGCGAAGGGGGTCACGCGGCCCGCCCCATGTCAAAAGGGCCCCCTTACATAACCCCTTGCCCCGCACGAATACCCCGCCGAGCGCAGCGGAAAACGGGAACCGCAAATGTGCCGGGTGCCACAGCCACAAAGACCGCCCGTTACGGGGCGGTCTAGGTGGCGGGGCGGGGCCGCGGGAGGCAGGGGGTCCACACGGCCCTCGCCACCGCCTGCGCGTCGGTAGCCAGGGAGGGATGCCGACGCGATCGCCCCCGGAGGCGGGACTGGCCGGGGACGAGTATTTGAAATGAGCTCCCTCCCGCCGGGACGAGCCCATCATGACTCATCGCGCAACCGGGTGTCAACCCTCTATCGGCCTGACGTTCAAGCCTTTGATCACGCCCCTAGCGCAGGTCCCGGAGCACGCGGTGCAGGATGCCGCCGTTCTGGAAGTAGCGGACCTCGTTCGGGGTGTCGAGGCGCACGGACGCGTCGAACTCGATCGGCTCCGAGCCCTCACGCGAGGCTGTCACCGTGACCGACTTCGCTTCGCCGTCGGCGAGGTCGCCGATATCGATCGTCTCCTCGCCGTCGAGACCGAGCGACTGGGCGGTCTCGCCGTCGGGCAGCTGCAGCGGCAACACCCCCATCCCGATCAGGTTGGAGCGGTGGATGCGCTCGAAGCTCTCCGCCAGCACGGCGCGGACGCCGAGCAGCGCGGTGCCCTTGGCGGCCCAGTCGCGCGAGGAGCCGGAGCCGTACTCCTTGCCCGCGAGCACCACCAGCGGCACGCCCTCGTCGGCGTACGCCATCGCCGCCTCGTAGATCGTCGTCTCCTCGCCGTCGGGGAAGTGGCGGGTGAAGCCGCCCTCGCGCTCGACCAGCTTGTTGCGCAGACGCACGTTGGCGAACGTGCCGCGGATCATCACCTCGTGATTGCCTCGCCGTGAGCCGTAGGAGTTGAAGTCACGCGCCTCGACTCCGTTCTCGATCAGCCAGCGCCCGGCGGGACTGTCCTTCTTGATCGCCCCGGCGGGCGAGATGTGGTCGGTGGTGACGCTGTCGCCGAGCACCGCGAGCACGCGGGCGCCGGTAATCGGCTCGATCGGCGCCGGCTCGGCCTCCATGCCGTCGAAGAAGGTCGGCTTGCGCACGTAGGTCGAGCCGGGCCAGGTGTAACGGTCGCCGTCGGGGGTCTCGAGCCCGCGCCAGCGATCGTCACCGGTGAACACGTCGGCGTAGCTGCGCTCGAACATCTCCTTGCGCACGGCCTCGGCGACCGTCTCCTTGATCTCCTGGGAGGTGGGCCAGATGTCGGCGAGATGGACGGGGTTGCCGTCGGCGTCGGCGCCCAGCGGGTCGTTGAGCAGGTCGACGTCCATGCGCCCGGCGAGCGCGTAGGCGACACAGAGCGGCGGCGAGGCGAGGTAGTTGTTGCGCACGTCCTGGTTGATCCGGCCCTCGAAATTCCGGTTGCCCGAGAGCACCGCGCAGACGACGAGGTCGTTCTCATCGACCGCCGCGGAGATCTCCTCCGGCAGCGGGCCGGAGTTGCCGATGCATGTGGTGCAGCCATAGCCGACGAGGTTGAAGCCGAGCTGGTCCAGATACTCGATCCAGCCCGGCCTGCTCGAGGTACTCGGTGACCACGGTCGAGCCCGGCGCCAGCGAGGTCTTCACCCACGGCTTGCGCTTGAGACCCTTCTCGACCGCCTTCTTCGCCAGCAGGCCGGCGCCGATCATCACCGAGGGGTTGGAGGTGTTGGTGCAGCTGGTGATCGCGGCGATCACGACGCGGCCGTGGTCGAGCTCCACCTCCTCACCGTCCTCGAGCTTGACCATCACCGGGCTCGCCTCGCGCTCGGCGATCGCCGCAAGGGCCTCGCCGCTCGAAGACCCGGTGAGCGCGTGCGGCTTGCCGGCCTCGCCATCGTGGTCCTCGGCGGGCGAGTCCGAGGCCGGGAACGACTCCTCGATCGCCGCGTCGCGGCTGTTGCCGAGCGCCCGCGCGGCGTCCGGATCGAACTCGGCCAGCGACTCGATGAAGGCCGGCTTCGCGTTCGCCAGCGCGATCCGGTCCTGGGGGCGCTTCGGGCCCGCGATCGACGGCTGCACGCTGGATAGATCGAGGTCGAGCTGCTCGGAGAAGGTCGGGTCCTCGGAGCTCTCGTCGTGGAACATCCCCTGCTCGCGGGCGTAGGCGTCGACGAGCTCGATGATCTCGGTCGGGCGCCCGGTGAACTCGAGGTAGCGAAGCGTCTCGGCGTCGACCGGGAAGATCGCGCAGGTCGACCCGAACTCAGGCGACATGTTGCCGATCGTCGCCCGGTCGGCCAGCCCCAGGGTGTGGAGTCCGGGGCCGAAGAACTCGACGAACTTCGAGACCACGCCGCGCTCGCGCAGCATCTCGGTGACGGTGAGCACGAGGTCGGTTGCGGTCGCCCCCTCGGGAAGCTCACCGTCGAGCTTGAAGCCCACCACCTGTGGCAGCAGCATCGAGATCGGCTGCCCCAGCATCGCCGCCTCGGCCTCGATCCCGCCGACGCCCCAGCCGAGCACCCCGAGGCCGTTGACCATCGTCGTGTGCGAGTCGGTGCCGACGAGGGTGTCGGGGTAGGCCTGGGTGATGCCGTCGCGTTCGCGGCTGAAGACGACCTGGCTCAGGTACTCGAGGTTGACCTGGTGGCAGATCCCGGTCGCCGGGGGGACGACGCGGAAGTTGGCGAACGCCTGCTGGCCCCAGCGCAGGAAGGCGTAGCGCTCGCGGTTTCGCTCGTAGTCGCGGTCGGCGTTGATGTCGAAGGCGCGGGCGTTGCCGAAGGCGTCGACCTGGACCGAGTGGTCGATCACCAGGTCGACCGGGACCAGCGGGTTGATCCGCGACGGGTCCGATCCCAGCTCCTCGATCGCGTCGCGCATCGCCGCCAGGTCGACGATCGCCGGCACCCCGGTGAAGTCCTGCATCAGCACCCGCGCGGGCTGGAACGGGATCTCCTCCGAGGGCGTCGCCTTCGCGTCCCAGGAGGCGATCGTCTCGACGTCGCTGGCGGTGACCGAGTCGCCGTCCTCGAGCCGCAGGGCGTTCTCGAGCAGCACCTTGAGCGAGTAAGGCAGCCGGGCGACGTCGTACTTCTCCTGCAGCGA
The DNA here is from genome assembly GCA_963767475.1 of uncultured Solirubrobacterales bacterium. Classification (GTDB taxonomy): domain Bacteria; phylum Actinomycetota; class Thermoleophilia; order Solirubrobacterales; family 70-9; genus WHSW01. The sequence goes on along the minus strand of CAVYEI010000002.1, from coordinate 1,394,022 downwards.
GTCGAGACGGAAGACCTCGTACTCGCGTCCGGAGACCGTCAGCGTGTCGCGGGCGCCATAGGAATCGCTCATGGACTGAGTATTCCGTACCCGGTCGCGCGGGATCGACGCCGGTCCGATCAGCCGCCGCGCAGCGCCTCCATCTGTGCTTCGAGCTCGTCGATCGTCGCCGCCTGCCCCGGGCGCCCCGCGAGGTTGTGGAGCTGGTGGGGGTCGGCGACGTCGTCGTAGAGCTCGCGCTCGCCCGACCCGTAGTCGACGTAGGTCCAGCGCTCGGTACGGATGCCCCAGAACGTAGGCGCAACCCGCGGGTACTTGACGTGGCGCAGGAGGATCGAGCGGTTCAGCGACGAGGCCTCACCGGTGAGCAGCGGCACCAGGCTCTCGCCGTCCACTGCTGCGGGCGTGGTCGCTCCGGCGATCGCGGCGATCGTCGGCGCGATGTCCATGCTCCCGGCGAGCGCCGAGATCTTGCCGCCGGCGTCGGTGTGCCCGGGCCAGCGGACCATCAGCGGCAGGTGGATGCACTCCTCGTAGGCGCAGTCCTTCCACGGGTTGCGGTGCGAGCCCAGCGAGTAGCCGTTGTCGGAGAGGTAGATGACGAGCGTGTTGTCGGCCTCGCCCTCGCGCTCGAGCGTCTTCAGGAAGCGCCCGACCGCGTCGTCGACCGACTGCAGCGCGCGCCACTGGCCCCTGGTCGCCTCGCGCTGATCGTCGGCGTCGAGCTTCGGCCGCTGCCGCCACCAGCGCGGTGCATCGGTGGCGACGCGGTTGAAGTTCGCCGGCAGCTTCACCTTGGTGTGCGCGAACGCGTGGCGGTCGCGCGGCGCCGGCGTGCGCGGCGCGTGCGGGCCGTAGGGCGTGTAGACGGCGAAGAACGGCTGCGCGGAATCCGTGGCGATGAACTCGTCGACCTGGTCGGCGAGCACGTCCGTGGAGTAGTCGCGGGGGCCGTCGCCGTAGTGGCGGATGGTGCCGTCCTGATTGAGGTCGTAGTCGTAGTACTCGGCGTCCGGAACGAATGCGGACCAGCGGTCCCAGCCCGGCGGGATGTAGCCGGCGCCGCGGCCGAATGGGTAGTTGTTGAGGTACTTGCCGAACAGCCCGGTCTCGTAGCCGGCGTCGTCGAGCCAGGTCGCAAGCGTCGAAGAGGCGTCGAAGTCGGGCGCGTCGAAGTTTGTCTCGACGCCCGTGTGGTGCGAGTAGAGGCCGGTCAGCAGGGTCGCCCGGGTCGGGCAACAGAGCGGATTGTTGTCGTAGTAGGAGCTGAACTTGGCGAACCCGGGGGCGCGGTCGAGGTTCGGCATCCGGTTGGTCATCCCGGTGGGCTGGTCGTCGGCGACGATCAGCAGCACGTTCGGGGGCTGGACCGGCTCGGCGGAGCTCTGCGACGGCGCGATCTGACAGGAGGCGGCGACCAGCGCAGCCAGGGCTGCGCCGATCACCGACCCCTGCCGCTTACGGGACGCCAACGACCGACTCACAGTTGACCGCCGTGTCATTGCCCTCGTCGCCGAAGCACGAGTCGCTCTCGGTGCCGCCGTCGATCGCGTCGTTGCCGTTGCCGCCGCGAAGCGAGTCCGCTCCGGCGCCGCCGTCGATCGTCTCGCCCTCGTAGCCGCCACGAACGATGTCGTCGCCGGCGAGCGTCGCGATCGAATTGGCGCCGTAGCCGCCCTCGATCACGTTGCCGACCGCGCTCCCGATGAGGGAGTCGGCACCGCCGCTGCCTGTGATGTTCTCGACATCGGACCTGACATTGTCGCCCTCGCACTGCGCGGGGCAGTCCTCACCGTCGTTCGCCACGTCGTCGAGCGAGACCGTAACCCCGTCGTCGAAGTAGCTGTCGTCGTCGCCACCGTAGCCGTAGTCGATCACGTCCGTGCCCGGCCCGCCGTTGTACTTGTCCGCCGTGGCGTCCTCCTGGGGCCTGATGTGATCGTCTTCCGGGCCGCCGTCGACCTCGTCGGAGCCCGGACCGTCGGCGAGGTCGTCGCGACCGTTGCCGCCGATGACCTCGTCGTCGCCGGAGCCTCCGGTGAGCACGTCGAACGAGTCGCCGGCGTTGGGGCCGCCGAGAACCTCGTCGTTGCCGCGGTTGCCGGTGATGATGTCGGCGTCGCCACCCCCGTTGAGGTAGTCGTCGCCCTTGTCGCCGTCGATCCGGTCGCGGCCGGAGCCGCCCATGACCTGGTCATCTGCCGATCCCGCGCAGATCAGGTCCTTGCCGGCACCGCCCTCGATCCGCTGCGCCCCGGCTCCGGCGACGATCACGTCGTTGTGCGAGGTGCCCTCGCCGTGGTTGCCGTGGACGACGATCGTGGCGCTCTTGCCGAAGCACTTCTCCGCGGCAGAGGCGCCCGCCGGCGAACCCAGCGCGAACACGGCGAGACACGCCGCGAGGCCAAGCCCGAGCGATCCGCCGATCCTCTCCATCTCGATTGACTCCCTGAACATCGATCTATCCCTTTCGGTTGGACCGCCCGCGTCCGGTTGGCGCGGGCCGTTACCGATCCTGCGCCCGAGGCGACCCCGCTACCAGGCCCCCAACGGGTCGCATCCCGCACCCGAGGGGTAGACCCGCGCACCCTGGGTGTACGCTCACCGCCGCAATGGGCAGCACACCCTTTCTGCTCTACGAGCGCGACGGGGCAGAGCAGAGCTTCTCGTTCGCGAACGCCGGCGAACGGCTGTCGATCGGGCGCGGCGACGGCCTCGACCTGCGCCTCGACTTCGATCAGACTGTCTCGCAGCTGCACGCCGAGCTCGAGCGCATCGGCCGCCATTGGGTGGTCAGCGACGACGGCCTCTCGCGCCACGGGACGTTCCTCAACGGCGAGCGGATCCAGGGCCGCTGCCGCCTGCGCGACGGCGACGAGCTGCGCGTCGGCACGACGACGCTGCGCTTCCGCCAGCCGCCCGGCGCCGCCGCAGGGCCCGCCGCGCCGACCGCCGCGCCGCCGCCCTCCGAGCAGCCGATCCGCCTCACGGAGCGCCAGCGCGAGGTATTGATCGCGCTGGCGCGCCCCTTTGCCGAGGGCAGCTCCTACGCGACGCCGGCGACCAATCGCGAGGTCGCCGCCGAGACCAACCTGAGCGTCGACGCGATCAAGCGCCACCTGCGGATCCTTTTCGAGCGCTTCGGCCTCGGCGCGCTGCCGCAGAACGAAAAGCGCGTCCGCCTGGTCGAGTCGGCGCTTCGCAGCGGCCTGATCTCGCTGCGCGACCTCGTCCCTCCCGGCTCTTGAGTACCGGCGACCACGAGGCGGGCGGGCGCGGGAGCCCGCTCCCGATCGGCTCCACCTTCGCCGGCTTCAGGATCGAGGCGGTGCTCGGCGTCGGCGGGATGGGCACGGTCTACCGCGCCCGCGACCTCGAGCTCGACTCGGAGCGGGCGCTCAAGGTGCTCGACCCGCGACTCGCCGACGACGATGCGTTTCGCGAGCGCTTCCGCCGCGAGTCGCGACTGGCGGCGGCGATCGAGGACCCGGCGCTGGTCCCGATCCATCGCGCCGGCGAGGAGGATGGCCGGCTGTTCATCGCCATGCGGCTCGTTCGCGGCCCCGACCTGCACAAGCTGGTCTCCAACGACGGCCCGCTGGAGCCGCAGCGCACGGCGCGGATCGTGACCGCGATCGCGAGCGCGCTCGACGCCGCCCACGCCAGCGGCATCGTCCATCGCGACGTCAAGCCGGCCAACGTCCTGGTCGAGCTGGGCAGCGAGGGCGAGCGGGTCTTCCTCACCGATTTCGGGATCGGGCGGCCGGCGAACGCAAGCTCGCCGATCACCTCGACCGGGGTCGTGCTGGGCACGACCGAATACATCGCCCCCGAGCAGATCGAGGGGCGCCCGGCCGAGGCCGGCTCCGACGTCTACGCGCTCGGCTGCCTGCTCTTCTTCCTGCTCACCGGCGAGCCGCCGTTCGCGCGCGACAACGAGCTGGCGACCCTCTACGCGCACGGGCACGCGCCCCGCCCCCGGCCCTCGCTGCTCGAGCCCGGCCTGCCGGAGGCGATCGACGAGGTCGTGGTGAAGGCGACCGCGGTGGCGCCCGAGGAGCGCTACGCAAGCGCAGGCGAGCTGGCCGCCGGTTTCCGAGGGGCGTTGTCGCGCCCAGCCTCGCGCGGCTCGGGCGCGCCTCCGGCCGGCGACGCGCCGACGGCGGTGATCGCAAAGCCGGGGCGACGCCGCCGGGCCGTGGTCGGCGTGGCCGGCGCGATCGCGGTGATCGTCGCCGGTGCCCTCTTGCTCGCCGGCGGCGACGGCGAGAACGGCGGCGGCGCGAGTCAGCCGGCCGTGGACACCGCCGTGCTCGATGATTCGCCGCCGCTCGATTCGGTCGTGGTCGGAAACGTCAATGTGCTCGCCGGGGCGGGCCAGGAATCGAAGCTCTATCCGGTCGATCCCGATACGGAGCAAGTTGCGCGCGATCCCTACGGGGTGCCCAAGCCGTCCGCGCTCGCGGTCGGGATCGGCTCGGTCTGGGCGGCCAGCGAGCCCAAGAACGCCGTCTTTCGCTTCTTCGGGCCGAATCATCGCGACGTGCCCGTGAAGATCGACGTCGGCAGCCATCCATCCGACGTTGCGACGACGGCGAGGCGGGTCTGGGTCACCAACCGCGGGGACGCCACCGTCACCGAGATCAACCCCTACGGGGCCGAGGCGGTGATCGACGTCCCGGATCACCCGCTCGCTGTCGCCGCCAGCGAGGAGGCCGTCTGGGTGGCGAGCGGCTCCGCCGGCTCGGTCGCGCGCATCGACCCCGCCGCGCCCCGGGCCGGCGCGGAGACCGTCGACCTGGGCGGTCGCCCGCACGACCTGGCGCTCGATGGCTCGGTGCTCTGGGTGCTCGACTCCGATGCGGCAACGGTCACCGCCGTATCGGCTGCCGATGGTGAGCGCCTCGGCGAGCCGATCGACGTCGGTGGCTCACCGGTCGCGATCGCCGCCGGTCTCGGCTCGGTCTGGGTCGTCGACCGTGAGGCCGACACGGTCACCGCGATCGACGCCGACACTCGAGAGCCCGGCACGCCGATCGAGGTCGGCAACGTCCCGGTCGCACTCGCTATCGGGGGCGACTCGGTTTGGATCGCCAATCAGGCGAGCGGCACCCTGACGCGGGTGACGCCCTAGCGCTTGTCGGTCTGACCGCGCGCGATGCCGTCGGCAACCTCGGCCGCCTTCTTGCCGGCGACGCGGTCGGCGATCTCGGGCGCGTTGGCGGCGAGGGCCGAGAGCACGCGCTGGCGCATCGGTGCGATCGAGACCTCGGCGCGATCGCGCTCGATCGCCCTGACCACGCCGGCCGAGACCTGGCCGGGGTTCGAGGTGCCCATCACGGCCGGGACGCTTGCCTTCGAGTCGGCGAACATCCCGGCGTCGCGGATCGCGCCGGGCATCACCACGGAGACGCCGACGCCGGTCCCGCGCAGGTCCGAGCGCAGCCCGAGGGCGAATCCCCGGAGGCCGAACTTCGTCGCGCAGTAGAGCGAGGCCCGGGCGGTCGCGGCCTTGCCCGAGAGCGAGGAGACGAAGACGAGATGGCCGCCACCGCGCTCGACCAGCCGCGGCACCAGCTCGCGCGACATCCGCACCGGCGCCTCGAGGTTGACCCGCAGCGCCCGCCCGATCTCGTCCTGGCTCAGGCCGTCGAGCCGACCCGAGGCCGGCAGCCCGGCGTTGGCGACCAGGATGTCGATCTCGCCGGCGGCCTCGAGCAGGCGCAGCGCCTCCCCCTCCTCGGCGAGATCGCTGATCACCGTGCGGTGGCCGTCGCCCGGCAGCTCGGCCGCCAGGCTGTCGAGCTCGGGGCCCTTGCGTGAGCTGAGTACGAGGGTCGCGCCGCGCCCGGCGAGCGCCTCCGCGATCGCCCGCCCGAGGCCGCCGGTCGCCCCGGTGAGCAGGACGGTCTTGCCGGGCAGGTCCATTGGTCAGAACCTAGACGAACCGGCGCATCCCCCGCGCCGGCCTCCTAGCCTGCCCGGCTCGATGTTGCGCCGACTGACGCTCGCCGCGCTGATCCTCACCGGCATCGCGGCGCCCGCGAACGCCGCGGTGCTCGAGGCCGAGGACGTATTGCCGCCGGGTCAGAGCGGCTACGTCTCGATCGGCGGGGTCGCCTCGGGCACAGGCTCGCCGCACCTCACCGACCAGGTCGAGCTGTTCAACAACTTCGACTACAAGTCGCAGATGTTCGACCAGCCGGGGACCACCGAGTCGCCGCGGACGGGCGTCTCGATCACCCGCGATGCATTCGGGGTCCCGGCAATCACCGGCGTCAGCGACTACGACGCCTGGTGGGGCGTCGGCTACGCGGTCGCCGAGGACCGCCTGTTCCAGCTCGAGCTGTTTCGGCGCGCGACCGGCGGCAGGCTGGCCGAGATCCTCGGCTCGACCTACCTCGACGACGACCTGATCGCCCGCCGCGACTACTACACCGACGCCGAGATCGACTCGATGATCGCCGCGATTCCCGCCGACCTGCGGGCTCGAGCCGAGGCCTACCGCGACGGGGTCAACGCCTGGATCGAGCACGTCTCCGGTCCCGGCCTCACCCAGATGCCGGGTGAGTTCGTCGCCCTGTCCGACCTGCCGATCGACCCTTGGACGCTTCGTGACACGGCGCGCGTCGGCATCTTTCTCGCCCGCACGGTGCCCTCCAGCGACGGTCGCGAGCTCGCCAACGCGCTCGACCTCGAGGCGGTCGGGCCGCGCAGCTTCAACACCCTGCTCCCCGTCCACTCGAAGGGCGCGCGGCTGACCGTGCCGCGCACGGAGGGCGCCTTCCCCTCACAACCGGGCCGCACCCGGCGCGACGAGCGGGTCGGCTTCAGGCGCACGCGGCGCTACCTCGCCCGGACCGACCTCTCCGAGGCCACCGACACCGCGACCCAGATCCCAGTGCAGACGAAGTCGGCGGGCGCGCCGGGAGTCGGGATCGCCTCGATCCTCCCCCACGGGGGCTCGTTCATGTGGGCGATCAGCGACTCGGAGCACGACCGCGCATACCTCTACAACGGGCCTCAGCTCGGCTTCTCGATCCCGGAGCTGTTCGTCGAGTTCGAGCTCCACTCGCCGAGCCAGCCGAACCTGCGCGGCGTCAGCGCCGCCGGGGTGCCGCTGGTCGGCATCGGCCACAACGACCACCTCGCCTGGGGCTTCACCTCGGGCCTTTCGGACGAGGACGACCTCTACGTCGAGAAGCTGACCGGCCCCGAGACCTACCGCTTCCGCGGCGAGCAGCGGCAGATGGACTGCCGCGACGAGGTCTTCACCTACAACACGCCGGCGACCGACCTGCCCGACCTGATCACCGATCCCGGCGCCCCTTCGGGCTCGATCACCCAGCGGATCTGCCGCACCGTCCACGGCCCGGTCCAGGTGACCGGCGACGGCGTCGCCCTGGCGCGCCGCTACGCGATCTGGGGCCGCGAGCTGGAGACGATCGTCGGCATCTCCGAGCTCAACGACGCGACCACGGTCGGCGCGGTCGACCGGGCCCTTCGTGAGGTGACCTGGAATGAGAACGTGATCGCCGCCGACGACCGCGGGAACATCGGCTACTGGCACCCGGGCCTGCACCCGCTGCGCCCGAAGCGCTGGGACGAGCGGCTTCCCTATCCCGGCGACGGGCGCGCCGAGTGGCGCGGCCTGCTCCCCCGCGAGCGCACGCCGCGAGTGATCAACCCCGAGCAGGGCTGGTTGGCGAACTGGAACAACCTGCCGTCGGCCGGCTGGACCAACGGCGACTCGGAGGCGCTCGAGCGACTCGCCGGGCCGCTTCACCGAGTGCGCATCCTGCAGTCGCTGGTGGCGAAGGTCGCCGAGCGCCCCAGCTACCGGCGCTCGACCGCGATCGCCGAGACCTCGGGCACGACCGCCCAGCAGTTCCCGTTCGTCGATCGCCGCAAGCTGCGACGCGCGCGGCAAGCGTCCGCGGGCCCGGCCAGGGCCGCATTCGCTGTGCTGCTCGCCTGGGACGGCGACTACGCGACCGCCGACGCCGCCGGGACCGTCGACCCCGGGGTCGCGATCTGGGAGGAGTTCAAGGACCGGCTCGAGGCGATCCTGCTGACGCCGATGCGGGGCCGCGAGGCCGCGGCCGACCTCGGCGGCAGGACCGGCCTCTCGCACCAGTTCGACATCACCAACGGCGAATCGCTGGCGCTGCGGTCGCTCGGCGCGCGCGCCTACGCTCGCGCCGCGAAGGCGACGGCGAAGGCGCTCACGACCCGGTTCGGCACGGCCGACGCGCGCGCCTGGCGCGAGCCGCGCCGCATGTACGAGGTCCCGGCCCAGGGCGCCGCCGCGGCGCCCGATCTGCCGTTCTTCGACCGCGGCACCTGGAACCAGTCGGTGGCGCTCGGGCGCTGACCGCTCAGCGAATCCGGATCTTGCCGGCGAGCTTGAACGGATCGCGGTTGCCGAGATCGTCGGCCGCCGCGAGCATCAGATCGCACTCGACGCCTTCCGCGGGTCGCTGGAAGGCGAGGTCGAGGCTGAGGGTCACCTTGCGACCGGTCTCGCCATTGCCCGCCACCGAGCTCGAGCGCAGGTTCAGCTTCGCGGCGGGGCTCGAGATCGAGCCTCGCGACCCGATCTCGCCGATGTCGAGCGCGTGTCCGTTCTTCGGATTCAGGAGGGCGAGCGTGTTCTCGAGCTCCCGCCAGCGGACGAGCAGCACGGTGTCGTGGCTGCAGACGCGGAAATCGATCGTCTTCAGGTCGTGCCAGTTGTTCGGCTGCGGCACCTTCCAGCCGATCTCGTAATTCGCCCGCTCGCCGACCGCAACCGTGGGTGTGTTCGGCTTCAGGCTGAAGTTTCCGGTCTTGGTCAGGGCGACCGTCAGCGCCCCCGGCGGCTCGAGCAGGAAGTGGCTGCCCCTCCACGCCTCCATCGCGTTCTGCCATTGATTGAGGAGCGCGTGCAGGTCGGCGGTCGAGTCGGTGGCGGCCACCGTGGGCTGGGTGAGGAAGTGCGACCCGTGCTCGTTCTCGAGGCCGCCCCACCACTGGTTGAGCAGAGCCTGGAGCTGCGGTGCGCCGGCGGTGTTGGACGCGTCGGGCGCGGTGAGGAAGTGGTGGCCGCGGAAGTTCTCCAGCGCCGGATGCCATTGGGCGAGCACCGGGCGGACCTGGGCCAGATACGTGGAGTAGCTCTTGTAGGTGAGCGCGTCGGCGGTCTCGGCGCGCCCGATCAGAGCGCTCGACGCCGCGAGCACGACCACAACCGAAATCATCGATGACCGTCTCCCCGACACGCCCCGACCCTACCACCGGCGAAATCGCCTGCCGATAGGCTTGCGCGCATGAAGCTCTACATCTGCTGGGGGACCTTCCAGACGCCACGGCCCGGAGGCCATCCCTGCGCCAACGCATACAACGCGCTCAAGGACGCCGGCTACGACCCCGAGGTGGAGAAAGTCCACGGACTCGGCGTCGGGCCGAGCTTCCTGCACCTGAAGACCTCCGGCCGCAAGGAGGTCGAGGAGCTCAGCGGGTCGCCTACGGTGCCGGTGCTGGTCACCGACTCGGGCGAGGTGATCTCGGAGTCGAAGCGGATCGTCGAGTGGGCCGAGGCGAATCCCGCCACCGCCCCTACCCCTGCCTGAGCCTCGCTAACGGCGGGTAAGCCCCCGCCCCAGGCACAAGTATGTGCACATTCACACGATTTCGTGAGCAGGTCTTTGCACTTAGGCGTCGAAGTGTGTACGCTGCCGCAACTCGATAACCGGTAAAGCCGAGTCTCGGACGCCACCCACCTTGTGGCTCCGGGAGCGGGGGAACCATCTGTATTGGGGCTAACCCGTCTGACCCAGCGTTCTGGGCGACGGGGGCGCAGGCTCTTTCAGCGCCAGCCCGTCAGCTAACCCCGTAGGCCAACGAAAGGGACCGATACGTTGACCTGCACAAACACACGAATACGTAAGCGGAGACGGAGCGTGGTACTCGGAGTCGCCACCGCGGCGGCCCTGATCGCCCTCCCCTCCACCGCACTGGCCGGCAAGGGCACTGGTGGCGTCGGCCTCGGCGGCAGCGGGACGACCCCGCCGACCGAGGGCCAGACGACCCCGGGCGCGACCGCAAAGCTGAAGGACGGCTTCGCGATCCCGCCGGCGTCGGCCCCGACCAGGGTCGTACGCGCGATCAACGCCGCCAACGAGATCGTCAAGGGCAAGCCCTACTGCATGGGCGGCGGGCACGCCCGCCGTGTCGACCGCTGCTACGACTGCTCGGGCTCGGTCAGCTACGCGCTCACCGGCGCCGGACTGCTCGAGGCCTCGATGCCGTCGGGCTCGTTCATGCGCTGGGAAAAGCCGGGCAAGGGTCGCTGGATCACCACCTATGCAAACGGCGGTCACATCTACGCCGTGATCGCAGGACTGCGGCTCGACACCTCGATGACCGTCGGCGACGGCCCGGGCTGGAGCACCGAGATGCGCTCCTCGCGCGGCTATGTCGCCCGCCATCCGACCGGCTTCTAGCCCGCGCTGAAGTTCTAATAGTCCGGTTCGACAAGGCCCGCCACAATGGCGGGTCTTGTCGTTGCAGGGGAACGAGTCGAAAAGCGAGTTTCGCCGCGGTTTCCGCGTAGGCATCCCGTACGCCGTCGCCGCCCTGATGCTGGCGATCTCCTTCGGGGTGCTGGCGCAGCCGCTGATGGGCAACGTGGCCCCGATCGTGATGTCGGTGTTCCTGTTCGCCGGCTCGGCGCAGTTCGCGGCCACCGCGGTGCTCGCCGCCGGCGGTGGCGCGGGAGCCGCGATCGCCGCCGGCATCCTGCTCAACCTCCGCTACGTGCCGATGGGGATCGCGCTGGCGCCGTCGCTGACCGGCGGGCGCCTGCGCCGCGCCCTGATCGGCCAGGCGATGATCGACTTCTCCTGGGCCGCCGCCAGCCGGGGCGGCGGCCGCTTCGATCCGAACTTCATGCTCGGCGCGACCACGCCCTCGTATCCGTGCTGGGTCGCGGGCACGGTGATCGGCGTCTTCGCCGGCGACCTGATCGGCGATCCGGCGGCGCTCGGTCTCGACGCGCTGTTTCCCGCCTTCTTCCTCTGCCTGCTGGTCGAGGGGGAGTTGCGCCCGGGCCTGCCCACGGTGGTCGCCGGTCTGGGCAGCCTGATCGCGCTCGTCCTGATCCCGTTCACGCCGGCCGGGGTGCCGGTGATCGCGGCGTCGGGCGCGGCCCTGCTCGGCCTTTGGCGCCCGCCCGCCGCACGGGAGGCAGCGTGAGCGACGTCTGGCTGACGATCGGCGTGCTCGCCGTCGGCACCGCGGCTATCCGAGCCTCGGGCCCGTTGATGCTCGGCGGACGGGAGCTGCCGGCGCGGGTCCAGGGCGTGATCGCGCTCTTCGCCCCGGCGCTGCTCGCCGCCCTGGTGGTGGTCGAGACCGTCGGTGCGCCCGAGGGCGGCGCGCTGGAGCTCGACGCGCGGGTGCTCGGGGTCGGCGCCGCGGCACTCGGGCTCGCTGCCGGCGCCTCGACCCTGCCGGTCGTCGCGCTCGCCGCGGTGGTCACGGCGCTGGTCCGGTTGGTGTTCTGAATTCGGCCGGTTCGACTAACCGGACTACCACGATCCCGATCTTTGTCCGCGACGAGACTGGCACGGCTTCGACGGTTCGGATAGCGTCAGCACCGTTGGCGCCGGATTGCGTTTGTACGCAATGGAGCAGTTGAGCACACCGGTCACAGCACCGGAGGGTGAACCGGCGAGCGAAACCGGCGCTCCGCCGGACATTCGCCTGCGCGACGTGCGCAAGGCCTACGGCGACGTCGTCGCCGTCGCCGGCGTCGATCTCGACGTCGCCAACGGGGAGTTCTTCACCATGCTCGGGCCCTCGGGCTCGGGCAAGACGACGACGCTGCGGATGATCGCCGGCTTCGAACTGCCCGACTCGGGCACGATCGAGCTCGGCGGCCGTGACGTCGGCAACCAGCCGCCATACGACCGCGAGGTCAACACCGTGTTCCAGGACTACGCCCTGTTTCCGCACATGACCGTGGGCGAGAACGTCGAGTACGGGATGAAGGTCCGCAAGGTGGCCAAGGGCGAGCGCGCCAAGCGCCGCGACGAGGCGCTCGAGATGGTCCGGCTGACCGGCTACGGCGACCGCAAGCCGGCCGAGCTCTCGGGCGGACAGCGCCAGCGCGTGGCGCTGGCACGATCGATCGTCAACCGGCCGCGGGTGCTGCTGCTCGACGAGCCGCTCGGCGCCCTCGACCTGAAGCTGCGCGAGCAGATGCAGGTCGAGCTGAAGCAGATCCAGGGCGAGGTCGGGATCACGTTCGTCTACGTCACCCACGACCAGGAGGAGGCGCTGACGATGTCGGATCGGATCGCCGTCTTCAACGAGGGCCGGATCGAACAGGTGGGAACACCCGCGGACGTCTACGAGACGCCCGCGACCCCGTTCGTCTCCGGCTTCGTCGGGGTCTCGAACGTGCTCGAGCGCGACGGCCGCGCGTTCACCGTGCGGCCGGAGAAGGTGCGGCTGATCGAACCGGGTGAGCCGGCCGACGGCCTGCAGACCGAGAAGGGCCGCGTACGCGACGTCGCCTACGCGGGGATGATCACGCGCTACCTGGTGACGCTGGATGCCGGGGGGGAACTTCAAGTCGTCCGCCAGAACCTCGAGACGTCCTCAGCTGAGGCACTCGGGCAGATCGGGCGGGAGGTGGTCGTCGGATGGCGACCAGAACACACGGTCGCGGTCTCGTCCGCGAGCGAGAGAGGAGAACAGGATGCGAACCAATAACGGCAACCCCGCCCGGGTCGCCTGGCTGCTGATCGCTGGTCTGCTCGTCTTCATGGTCGCTTTTGCGGCCGGCTGCGGGAGCGACGACAGCGACGATTCGGAGACCACGGCCGAGAGCTCTGGTCTGACCGAGCTCGGAGAAGGCGAGGGCGAGGTCAATCTGATCGCCTGGGCCGGCTACGTCGAGGACGGCTCAACCGACCCGGCGGTCGACTGGGTGACGGACTTCGAGAAGAAGACCGGCTGCCAGGTCAACGTCAAGGTCGGCAACACGTCGGATGAGATGGTCCAGCTGATGCGGACCGGCGACTACGACGGCGTCTCGGCGTCCGGCGACGCGACCACCCGGTTGATCGAGGGCGGCGATGTCGACCCGGTCAACACCGACCTGATCCCCAACTACGCGGACGTGTATGACGCGCTCAAGGATCAGCCGTTCAACTCGGTCGACGGCCAGATGTACGGAGTCCCGCACGGCCGTGGGTCGAACCTGTTGATGTACGACCCCGCGGAGGTCTCACCGGCCCCGAAGTCCTGGGATGTCGTCTTCGACAACGCCGCCGAGTACAGCGGCCAGGTGACCGCATACGACAACCCGATCTACATCGCCGACGCGGCGCTGTACCTGCGCGAGCATCAGCCGGATCTCGGCATCACAGATCCGTATGAGCTCGATCAGGAGCAGTTCGACGCTGCAATCGCGCTGCTGCAAGCGCAGAACGAGCACGTCGGGGAGTACTGGTCGGACTACACCAAGGAGATCAGCGCGTTCGCGAACGGCGACTCCTCGGTCGGCACCACCTGGCAGGTGATCGCGAACCTGCTCAACGCCGACGGTTCGAAGGAAGAGGTCGTCCTGCCCGAGGAGGGTGCGACGGGCTGGTCGGACACCTGGATGATCAGCTCCGAGGCCGCGAACCCGAACTGCATGTACATGTGGATGGACCACATCATCAGTCCGGAGGCCAACGCCGCGGTGGCCGAGTGGTTCGGCGAGGCGCCCTCGAACGAGAAGGCGTGTGCGCTCACCGCTGACAAGGAGCACTGCGACATCTACCACGCGTCGGACGAGGAGTTCTTCGACCAGATCGAGTACTGGAGGACCCCGGTCTCGGACTGCGGAGACGATCGCGGCGACGTCTGCAAGACCTACGACGAGTGGGTCACGGGCTGGAACGAGGTGAAGGGCTGATCGAACCTCCCGTAACGAGATGGAAGCGGGCGTAACGACGCCCGCGCCGCGGAGGAGGTCGGTGGGCCACAGGCTCGCCGGCCTCTTCCACGGACGCCCGCGGCTGCAGGCGGGGGCGCTGCTGGCCGGGCCGGTCGGATGGCTCGTCGTCGGCTACCTCGGCTCGCTCGCGGTCCTGCTGGTGACCAGCTTCTGGACCCTCGGCGAGCTCAGCGGCGAGATCGAGCAGACGTTCACGCTCGACAACTTCAAGGAGGTCGTCGAGACCTCGGTCTACCGCGACGTCACCCTGCGGACCGTCGGCATCGCGGCGCTGGTCACGGTCACCGACATCGCCCTCGCCTTCCCGATCGCCTTCTTCATGGCCAAGATCGCGAAGCCGAGGATGCGTGGCTTCCTCGTCGTCGCGGTGCTGCTGCCGCTGTGGTCCGCCTACCTGGTGAAGGCGTTCGCGTGGCGCGGCATCCTGAGCCAGGAAGGGGTGCTCAACTGGGTCCTCAACCCGCTCGGAATCGAGGGCCCGGGCTACGGGCTGGTCGCGATCTGGCTGGTGATGAGCTACATCTGGCTCCCGTACATGATCATCCCGATCTACGCCGGGCTGGAGCGGATCCCGGACACGCTGCTGAGCGCCTCGGAGGACCAAGGCGCGAGACCTGGGACCACCTTCCGCCGGGTGATCCTGCCGCTGGTCTTCCCCGCCGTCGTCGCCGGCTCGATCTTCACCTTCTCGCTCACCCTCGGCGACTTCATCACCCCGAACCTGGTCGGCTCCGGGGAGCAGTTCATCGGCACCGTCGTCAAGGACAACTTCACCGTCAACCTGCCGTTTGCGGCGGCGTTCGCGACGGTTCCGATCGTGATCATGATCGTCTACCTGCTGATCGCCAGGCGGCTGGGGGCGTTCGAGCACCTATGAGATTGTCGGGCACATCACAGCTGCTGTTGCGGCTCGGGACCGGGTTCACGCTCGCGTTCATCTACGTGCCGCTGTTCGTCGTCGTCGTCTACGCCTTCAGCACGGCGCGCACGTTCGAGTGGCCGCCGCCCGGGTTCACGCTCGAGTGGTTCGAGAAGGCGATCGACAACACCGGCGCCCGCGACGCGCTCTTGTACTCGGTGAAGGCCGGCCTGCTGGCGACCGGCGTGGCGATGATCCTCGGCACGCTCGCCTCGCTCGCCGTCGCCCGGCACCGGTTCTTCGGCCGCGAGACGATCTCCTTCCTGGTCATCCTGCCGATCGCGCTCCCGGGGATCGTCACCGGGATCGCACTCAACTCGACCTTCAACGAGGTCCTCGGGATCTCGCTCGGCCTGCTGACGATCGTGATCGCACACGCGACCTTCTGCATCGTCGTCGTCTACAACAACGTGATCGCGCGTCTACGGCGGATGTCTGCCTCGTTCGAGGAGGCTTCGGCGGACCTCGGCGCGACCCCGTGGCAGACCTTCCGCATGGTCACCCTGCCGAATCTCCGCGGCGCCCTGGTCGCCGGCGCACTGCTCGCCTTCGCGCTCTCCTTCGACGAGATCATCGTCACCACGTTCACGATCGGCGCCGGCGACGAGACCCTGCCGATCTGGATCCTGAACAACTTCTCGCGCCCGAACCAGCTGCCGATCGTCAACGTCGTCGCCGTGTTCGTGATCCTGCTCTCGATCATCCCCGTCTACTTCGCCCACAAGCTGACCCAGGACGAGGGCGGCGGTGGAGCGCCGGGCGGCGGCGCCGGCGCCGCGGTAGTCGCGGAGACGGCCGCGGCTCCCTAGCCGTCAACCGCCGGCCAGCACCTCCCCGGCCGCTCGCCGGCCGCTGCGGATCGCGCCCTCCATCAGGCCGTTGAAGGCGCCGCCGAGATGCTCACCGGCGAACGCCAGCGGCCCGACCGGCACGGCGAGCGCCGCTGCCAGCTCGGGTGGAGGCGAGATCGAGTAGGCGGCGCCGACCCACGGGTCGTCGTCCCAATTGCAGAGCACGGCGCCTGCGGGCTCCAGCTCCAGGTCCGGTCGCAGCGTCGCCAGCGACTCGAGCCAGGTTTCGGGGCCGTCGGCGACCGCGAGCCGTTCGAGCGCAGCGGGGGAGCCGGCAAAGCAGCTGACCACGGGCATCGGCCGCTCGCCCGCGCCGGTCGCGGTCCAGCACCAGTAGCGCTCGGGGACGTTCATCACCGCGCCGGGCTGCGCCGCCCCGGTGAGCGGGACGAAGAGCTTCGCGGCGTGGCCGTAGCGCACCCGCGAAAGCGCTTCGCGTACGCCTTCGGGCAACGCGGGCTCGAACCCGATCCGGCCGATCACGCTCGCCGGGACCGCGACCACGCAGGCGCCGGCCTCCGGCGCGCGCCCGCTCGCCGTCCGCACCCGCACCGCGCCGCCCTCCCACGCCACCCGCTCCGCCGGATCGCCCAGCCGAACCGCTTCGCCGAGCCCTGCCGCGAGCGTGAGCGCCAAGCCCTGATTGCCGCCGGCGACGCTGGGAGCGGGGTCGTCGCCGATGTGCGCGATCCCGTCCATGTCGGTGGCGGGGACCTGGTCGGCCGAGCTCGCGGAGGAGATCTCGAGCCGGGCGCGGATCGCCTCGCGGGCGCCGTCGGCGATCGGCAGCGAGTCGAGCAGCTCGCGCGCGCTCGGCCTTCCCTCGAGCGTGGCGAGGGCGGCGGTGACCGCGGCGACGCCGGCGGCGAGCTCCGGTTCGGTGGTGCCGATGCCGCCGCGCGGCTGGCGCCGGCCGTAGCGCATGCCCTTGTCCCAGAGCCCGAGCCCGAGCTCGCCCGCGAGCGCCTCGACCTCGCTGTTGCCGGGGAGGATGAACTCGGCGCCCATCTCGACCGTGGCGCCGTTGGCGAGCTCGCGCGACCAGGTCCGCCCGCCGACTCGCTCGCGTGCCTCGAGCACCTCGACCTCCCAGCCCGCGCGCACGAGCTCGTCGGCGGCGACCAGGCCGGCGAGCCCGGCGCCGATCACGATCGCCGAACGGCTCACGATCGGCTCAGCGCAGACACATCTGGGTGCTGCGGCTCAGCGCAGCACCAGGCAGTGCTCGAGGTGCCAGCCGAGCGTGATCTTGCTCCCGGGCTCCCAGCGGTCGTCGGCACGGGCGCGGTAGGTCGCCTGCTCGAGCGCGACCAGGTTGGCGCCGTTGCCGAGCGAGACCGTGATCTGGGTCGAGACGCCGAGGTAGACGCGGGAGACGATCGTGCCCTCGAGGCTGACCATGCCCGGCTCGAGCTCGTCGACGGCGATCTTCTCGGGGCGCACGGAGAGGTTGATCTCGTCGCCGGGCGAGACGTCGTCGGGAAGCGGCGCCGGCAGCTGGATGCCGTTCGCGAGCCGCACCTGGCCACCGCCGTCGGCGGTCGCCGCGATCAGGTTCGAGATCCCGATGAAGCCGGCGACGAACTCCTCCGCGGGATGCTCGTAGACGTCCTCCGGCGGACCGCATTGGGCCACCCTGCCGGCGTTCATGACCGCGATCCGGTCGGACATCGAGAGCGCCTCCTCCTGGTCATGGGTGACGTAGACGAAGGTGATCCCGACCTCGCGCTGGATCTGCTTCAGCTCGACCTGCATCTGGCGGCGCAGCTTCAGGTCCAGAGCCCCGAGCGGCTCGTCGAGCAGCAGCACCTTGGGCCGGTTGACGAGCGCCCGCGCCAGCGCCACGCGCTGCTTCTGCCCGCCGGAGAGCTCGTTCGTGCGGGCGGTCGAGCGCTCGGCGAGGTTGACCAGCTCGAGCGCCTCCCCCACCCTGCGTGAGATCTCGTCCTTGGCGACCTTGCGGCGGCGGAGGCCGAAGGCGACGTTGTCGGCGATGTCGAGGTGCTCGAACAGCGCATAGCTCTGGAACACCATGTTGACGTCGCGCTTGTAGGGCGGCACGTCCTCGACCGGCTCGCCCTCGAGCATGATCCGGCCCTCGGTCGGGATCTCGAAGCCCGCCAGCATCCGCAGCGTCGTCGTCTTGCCGCAGCCCGAGGGGCCGAGCAGGCTGAAGAACTCACCCTGCTCGATCACCAGGCTGACGTCGTCGACGGCGAGGTGGTCGCCGAAGCGCTTGGTCACGTTCTCGATCCTGATCGCCTCTGCCAAAACCTCTCCTTATCCCTCGCCGGCCGTGAGCACCTTGAGCCCCGACTCGCGGCGGCCGAACAGCCGCGGGAGCATCACCGCGAGCGCGATCGCGGTCAGCGAGACGACCATCATCAGCGTCCCGATCGCGTTGATCGTCGGCGAGAGCCCGAAGCGGATCGCCGACCAGATCCGCACCGGCAGCGGCTGCACGTCCTCGCCGGTGGTGAAGAAGGAGAGCACGAAGTCGTCGAAGGAGAAGGCGAATACGAGCAGGCCGGCGGCGAGGATCGAGGGCCACAGCGCCGGCACCAGGACCAGGCGCACCGACTGCCAGCGGGTCGCGCCGAGGTCCATCGCCGCCTCCTCTACCTCCTCGCTGATCGCCGCCATCCGGGCCCGGACGACGATCGTCACGTAGGAGATCGAGAAGGTGATGTGGGCGATCACGATCGTCCAGAAGGAGAGCGCGATCCCGATCTGGCTGAAGATCAGCAGCGCCGAGATCCCGGCGACGATCTCGGGCACCACCAGGGGCACGAGCATGAGCACGTTCGCACCCGGCGCCCAGCGGGCGCGGGCGCGGACCAGCCCGATCGCGAGCAGGGTGCCGATCACGGTCGCCGCGAGCATCGTCAGGAAGGCGATCTCGAGCGAGGTGAAGAGCGAGTCGCGCAGGGTCTCGTCGTTGAGGAACTCCTCGTACCACTGCAACGAGAAGCCCTCGAACCTGTTCAGCGACTTGATCGAGTTGAAGCTGAACAGGATCACGACGAGGATCGGCAGGAAGAGGAAGACGTAGACGCAGACCGCCCACACGCGCAGGAACAGCGGCCGGTCGAACCCCTTCCTGCTTCCGGTGCTCATAGCGCCGCCGCCCTCGCGTCGCGGGCGGCCGAACGCAGGTAGGCGACCATCCAGACGGAGAGGAAGAGCATCATCACCACGGTCAGGGCCGCTCCGAAGGGCCAGTTGTTGGCGGCGAAGAACTGGTCCTGGATCAGGTTGCCGACCATGTAGGTGTCGGGGCCGCCGAGCAGCTGCGCGGCGACGAAGTCGCCGACCGCCGGCAGGAAGACGAGCACCGAGCCGGCGAGGATCCCCTGCTTGGTCTGCGGCAAGGTGACGTGGAGGAAGGTCTGAAGCGGGCTCCCGTAGAGATCCTTACCGGCCTCGATCACCGAGCGATCGAGCCGCTCGAGGGCGCCGTAGACGGGCAGGATCATGAAGATCAGGTAGCCGTAGGTGAGCCCGCCGATCACCGCCCAGGGCGTGTTGATCATCTGAATCGGCTCGCCGACGATGCCGAGGTCGACGATCGCGTTGTTGACCAGCCCCTCGTCGGCGAGCAGCGCTACCCAGGCGTAGGTGCGGACGAGGTAGTTGACGAAGAACGGCAGCACCAGGAGCGCGATCAGGGCATTCCGGTAACGGCCGCCATAGCGGGCGATGTAGTAGGCGACCGGGTAGCCGATTGCGAGGCAGAGGATCGTGGTCAGGAGCGCGTAGAGCACCGAGCGGATCAGCACCGGCAGGTAGGTCGGGTCGAAGGCGTCGGCGTAGTTGGCGAGGTCGGTCGAGTAGACGGCGCGACCGAGGTCGTCGACGTAGCCGAACGAGAGCGCGAGCACGAAGCAGAGCGGGACGACGAACAGCAGCACCAGCCAGATGCCGCCGGGGAGCAGGAAGCGATTCCAAAAACCGCCGGCCGTCACCCGATTGGCGCCTCAAACAGGCGCCTCAACGGCGGCGCGATCGGGCTTCGCCCTCCAGTCAAGATGCCTTGACCTCGGTGAAGACGTCGGTCCACAGGCGGCGGGCATCGGGGTCGTCGAGGCGGTACTCGAGCCCGCTGTCCTCGAGCGAATCGAGATCGACGTCGATCGCCGGCTCCTCCTTGACCAGCTCGGCGAACTGCTCGCGGCCGCCGTCGCAGGGCTGGGGATAGCCGTTCCAGCGCACGTTGCGGGCGGCGTTCTCGGGGGTGATGATCCAGTCCATGAACAGCATCGCGGTCCCCGGGCTGCGCGCGTTCACGGGGATGCTCATGAAGTCGGTCCCCACCGGCACCCCCTCGGAGCAGGTCTCGTAGCGGTAGAGCTCGGGCTCGTCGACCTGGTTGCGGACGTTGACGATGTCGCCGTTCCAGGCCTGGTGGATGACGGCGGTGCCGTTGACCAGGTTCGAGACGGAGTTGGTGGAGAACCCGCGGGCGAAGTCCTTCTGCTCGATCAGGGTCTGCTTCGAGACCTCGAGCTCCTCGGGGATCTCGGTGTTGAGGTCGAAGCCGTTGACCAGGTTCGCCTCGCCGATCGCCTCCTGGAAGTCGTCGAGGATGAACATCCGGCCCTCGCCGTCGGGGTTGAGCAGGTCGTTCCAGGAGCCGGTCATCCCCGAGACCTCGTCCTCGCGCCAGGCGATCCCGGTGGTGTAGTAGGTGTAGGGGACCGAGTACTCGTTGTTCGGATCCCACCAGCCTTCGTTGTAGAAGCTCGAGAGGCCGTCGGCCTGCTTCAGCAGGTCGCGGTCGAAGCTGGCGAGCAGGCCCTCGTTCGCGAGTCGGGCGACGTACTCGGTCGAGGGCCAGATCAGGTCGTACTGGGCACCGGAACGGAGCTTGATCACCATCGCCTCGAGGTTGTCGTAGTTGACCTCGGTGACCTTGACCCCGTACTTGTCCATGAAGCCCTGCTTCAACGCCGGGTCCATGTACTGGGCCCAGTTGTAGATCAGCAGGTCGCCGTCGACCTCGGGCTTGATGATCCGTCCCGCGGCCGATTTGTCGACCGAGCGCTCGACCGTGCAGCCGGCGAGCCCGTAGCCGGCCAGCGCCAAGCCGGCGCCCGACTGCAGCAGCTGACGGCGCGAGAGCGTGGTCACGGCACCGCCTCCGCCACCGGCAGCTCGACCTCGAGCAACCGCTCGGCGACCTCGATGCAGGTGCTGCGCATCAGCTCCGGCGTCACCAGCCGGTCACCGAGCGCCACCTGGACCGCGAGCCCGTCGATCAGCGAGGCGAGCTCGAGCGCCACCCGCTCGGGGTCGGGGCCGGCGAAGCAGCCCGCGGCCTGGCCGTCGGCGATCGTCGAGGCGATCTGCGCACGCCAGCTGTCGTCGAGCCGCTGGCGCGAGCGGCTCGTCTCCGGATCTCGAAGCGCCCTCGTCCAGATCTCGATCCAGAGCACCCAATCGTCGCCGCCGATCGAGCGCTCGATCAGGGTCGCAAGGCGAGCGCGAGGATCCGCCAGTGTCTCGAGCTCGGCTGCGAGCTCGTCGTGGAAGGCCTGCTCGCCGAAGCTCAGCGCCTCGGCAAGCAGCTGGTCGCGGGATTCGAACCAGTAGAGGACCCCGGGAGGGCTGGTGCCGGCGCGCTCGGCGACATCGGCGATCCGGGTGGCGGCAAAGCCGCGCTCGGCGATCACCTCAGCCGCTGCGGCGAGCAGCTGCGGTTTGCGGA
Organism: uncultured Solirubrobacterales bacterium; assembly: GCA_963767475.1. Classification (GTDB taxonomy): domain Bacteria; phylum Actinomycetota; class Thermoleophilia; order Solirubrobacterales; family 70-9; genus WHSW01. Next base: position 1,372,552 of record CAVYEI010000002.1, on the reverse strand, counting down.
TGTGATCGATCTGCGGACGGGGGCTCATCGCCCGTTCATGCCTCCTCGCCTGGCCTCCTGGGCGCGGTCCCAAAGCTGAACCACGATTCAGGAAAGGGAATCTACTCGCTGACTGGATCGCTGGCAAGGGCGCCGGCGTCGAGCCCGAGCTCGCGCTCGAGCATGCCCGCGACGAGCGCCCGCGCGCGATCGACCGCGAGCGCGGGATCGCGAACCAGGGCCCGGACACCGGCGCCGTCGATCACCGCGACGGCGAGGTCGGCGAGCTCTCCAGGATCGTGTTCGGTCTCGAACTCACCGCTCGAGATCCCGGCCTCGATCGCCGCCTGAAACCACTTGCGATAGCGCTGGTAGAGCTCGGCGGCGAGCGGGCGCATGCTCTCGTCCCGTACCGCGCGCAGCCAGAGCTCCACCCACAGGGTCCAGTCGCGCTCCTGAGGACCCGGCAGCGGCAGGCAGGCATCGATCGCCAGCGCCAGGTCGTGGGTGGCGTCCTCGCCCCCCGAGACCCCGGCGAAGCGCTCCTGCCCGGCGGTCTCGAACGAGTGCACGAGCGCCTCGGCGAGCAGCTCCTCGCGGGTCGAGAAGTAGTGGTGGACGAGCGCGGTCGAGGCCCGGGCCCGGGTCGCGACCCGGGCGATGCGGACGTCGTCGATGCCGTCGGAGGCGATCAGGTCGCAGGCAGCCTCGAGGATCCGCTCGCGTGCGTTCTCGGCCATCCGGCGAGCCTACTCGTGCCGACGGCGACCCATTGACTTTGTGGTCAATCATGCGAAGATGGCGTCGTGCCCGACCCGAACAGCAGCTTCGGCCTCTCGCGCCGGACCCCGATCTCGCGGCGCTCGTTCGTCAAGCGCAGCGCCGCGGTCGCCGGAGCGGCAGCCGTGGCGCGGCCGGGCCTGGCACTCGGTCGCCGGCGCGGCCTGGTCACGGCCGAGACGGCGATCGTCGGCGGCCGCGTGCTCTCGCTCGACGGTGCGGCCGGCAAGGCGACCGCTGTCGCGGTCGCCGGCGGCAAGCTGATCGCGGTCGGCTCGGACGCGGACGTACAGGCGAGTGTCGGTCCGCAGACCGAGGTCATCGACGCCGCCGGCGCGACCGTGATGGCCGGGATCCACGACGGCCACAGCCACCCTTTCTCCGGCGGCCAGCAGCTCACCAACCCGAGCCTCAACTACGCGATCCTCGACCTCGACCAGTTCGTGAAAAGGATCGCGCGACTGCTCGCCCGAAGCACCGACCGCGAGCCCGACGGCTGGATGAAGGTCTCGCTCTGGGACGCCACGTCGATGGAAAAGCTGCCGACCAAGGCCGACCTCGATCAGTTGCCGACCCAGCGCCCGGTGGTCGTGATCTCGATCGACGGCCACATCGCGCTCGCCAACTCGCGGGCGCTGGCGTTGGCCGGGATCGACTCTTCGACCGCAGACCCGGCGGGCGGTGAGATCCGGCGCGGGCCCGGCAACGAGCCCACCGGAATCCTGCTCGACAACGCGATCGGCCTGGTCACCGGCCTGATCCCGCCGCCGACCGCGGAGCAGAATGCCGACGCGCTCGCCGCCGGATATGAGTTGATGGCGCAGGCCGGGATCACCACCTGCCTGCACGCGTCGGTCGGCGAGAGCGAGCTCGCCGCGCTCGCGGCGCTCGCCGACAGGGGACCGCTTCCGGTCCGCCCGCACCTCGCCCTTCGTGTCGACGCCAAGGAGGCCGCCGATCCGGCGGCGATGCTGGCCCGGGTCGAGGCCCTGCGCTCGACCTACGGCCGTCCGCAGTTCGTGATCGACAACCTGAAGATGTTCTTCGACGGCGTGATCGAGTACCCGACCCAGACCGCGGCGTTGCTGAAGCCCTACCTGGTGAACAACGGCAGCGAGGACGAACCGAACTGGGTCGCCGGCAAGGATCGCGGGCCCACCTACTGGCCCCCCGCCGTCGCCAAAGCAGCGATTGCCGCCGCCGACAAGGCGGGCTGGCAGGTGCACGTGCACGCGATCGGCGACCGCGCCGTGCGCTCGGCACTCGACAGCTTCGAGGCCGCGATCGCCGCCAACGGGCGCAGCGACCACCGGCACACGATCACCCACCTCGAGCTCATCGACCCGGCCGACTTCCCGCGCTTTGCCAAGCTCGGCGTGCTCCCGAGCATGCAGATGCAGTGGGCCGAGCGCGACAGCTACACCGTCGATCGCCTGCGCGATTACCTCGGCCCGAAGCGCTACCGCAACGTCTACCCGTCCGGGTCGCTGCGCAGGGCGGGCGCGCTGCTGTGCGGCGGCAGCGACTGGCCTGTCGACCCGCTGCTGCCCTTCCGCCAGATCGAGATGGCGGTCAACCGCACGGCGGACGAGGTCTACGCCGGCGATCCCAAGCCGCTGTTCAAGGGCCAGGGAATCAGCCTTCGCGCCGCCCTGGCCATGCACACCCGCAACAGCGCCTACCAGCTCCACCAGGAGGGCCTCAGCGGCCGGCTGGTGCCCGGGCTGGCCGCCGACCTGGTGGTCGCCGACCGCGACCTGCTCGAGGTGCCGCTGAAGAAGGTCTCGAAGACGACGGCGCGGCTGACGATGGTCGACGGCCGCATCGTGCATCGCTCCGCTGGGGTTTAGCGGACTCCGAGACGCGCGACCGGGGGCGTTGCCGCGGCCGACGGCAGCGGCGACTCCCGTCCTGCTCGCGCAATCGGCGGGCCGGCGGCCGCGACCCGCAGGAGGGCGGCGCCGGCGGCGATCAGGAGCGCGAGCACACAGGCCGCGACCCCGAGGCCGAAGGCGATCACGCCCCACTCCGGGACGCCCTGCTTACGCTCACGCTGGAGCAGCGCGCGGTCGTCGCCGAGCGGCCGGGCGAAGCTTGGGGGAGCGGGGATCTCAGCCGCCGGAATCGCGGTGTCCGCGGGCGCGAAGACGGGGATCGCACCCATCCGGTCGCCCCGCTGGAGGCGGATCGAGCTCTTCCACGTGCCCGAGACCGGCAGCGGCGCGCTGCGGTAGACGTCGGGGGCGATCTGGCGCAGCGGCTCCGTGCGGACGGGCTCTCCTCCCTGCCAGGCGACGGTGTAGAGCCAGTCCGGGTCGCGGGCTACCTCCGGCGGGTCGAAGCGAACCGTGGCCACGGCCTCGCGCGGACCCGCGCCGGGGGTGTCGGCGAGCGTCACCCGCGCCGTCGCGTCGGGAGCCGTGGTGTGGCCGAGGTAGACGAACACCGCCGCGACCACCGCCAGGCCGGCGGCGGCCGCGCCCCAGCCGCGCACCGGGGCGACGAGATCGCCGCGCCCGAGAAGCGCGCAGGCCGCAAACGCTCCGATCAGCCCGCCGGCGACACCGACCACGATCCCGAGCGCGATCGCCTCACCGAGCATCTGCGAGGGCCATGGCAGCGGCATCCAGACGTGCGACCAGCCGTACTCGGCGACGACGCCGATGCTGCCGACCGCGATTCCCGCCAGCACGCCGAAGCGGTAGGGACGCTCGCGCGGCGCGCCGATCAGGGCGACGGCCTCGACCAGCAACGCCTCGGCGATATAGAGCGGGAAGTGGTCGACCGAGCCGCCGAAGGGCCCGGCGACGAGCGCCGTGATCGGGATCCGCAGGACGAGATAGAAGGCGACCGCGACCAGCGCCCCGCCGCGGCCGGCGAGCAGCCGGGCCATGGTCAGCGCCACACCGGCGGCGAAGGCGATCAGCACCGGGTGGAAGAGCAGGCGAAACTGCGGCACCCCGTAGTCGAACTCGCCCTGGAAGATCGAGAGCGCCCCGAGGATGCCGCCGGCGGCGAGCATGATCCGGAACCGGTGCGAGCCGACGATCCGCAGCAGCGGCTCGACCGGCCGCAGCCACCCGGGCACGGGCGCGGCGGCCGGCACGTCGCCGGCGGCACGCTCCATCCGCACGGCCGCGCGTCCCTCCGCCAGCAGGACGACGATCCCGAGCACCGAGATCACCGCCCCCGACATCATCATCAGGTGGGTCGCGCCCCAGAGGGTCACGTCCTGGCCGAAGAGCCGGTGTGAGACGTCGTCGAGCGGGAAGCCGAGCAGCGCGAATCCGGCGGCGCCGAGGGTGAGCAGGCCACCGACCGGCGCGTACCAGGTCTCGCTGATCCGGATCGCCGAGGGGCTCGGCCGCTTACCGCGCGGCGTGGCGACGACCGCGATCCAGCCGGCGGCGAAGATCCCGAACAGCCCTGCGAGCAAGAGGTAGTGCGAGGGATTGGCGAGCGGCCCGGGATCGCGGCCGTCGTCGATGTGAAACGACTCGTCCCAGGCGAGGCCGAAGAGCGCCGGAACCAGGGTCACGAGGGCCAGCAGTGCGGGGGCGCCCGCCCACCCCGGCAGCCCCCCGATCGAGCGCGAGGTCCGGTCGACCCACTCGAGCAGCCCGCCACGGCCGCTGCGGTAGGCGGTCCCGATCCAGACCAGGATCGCGGTCATCACCAGGGCGCCGCCGGTCGCGATCACCACCTGGCCGAGCTCGGCGCCGGCCGCCGGTGGATCGTTTGCGACCACTGCGAGCAAAGACGACATGGCCTACCGTCCTTTCGGCACGGTGACGAATCGATGACGCCGCGGAATGTATCATCGTTTGATGTCGAATAGACGACAACTCTCGGGACGCACGGCGGTGATCACCGGCGCCGGCTCGGGGATCGGGCGCGCGCTCGCCCAGCGGCTCGCGCGCCACGGCTGCCCGGTCGCGATCTGCGACGCCGACGAGCAGGGACTGGCGCGGACCGCGGAGACGATCGGAGGCGAGGTGCTGGCGCGCAAGCTCGACGTCCGCGATCGTCAGGGGCAGATGGCGTTCGCGGCCACGGTGCGCGAGTGGGCGCCGGCGCCGATCGGGGCGGTCGTCAACAACGCCGGGGTGACGGTCTCCCAGCGCGCCGCCGACGGCTCCCCCGAGGACGACGAGTGGGTCTTCGACGTCAATTTCTGGGGCGTCGTCCACGGTACCCGCGCCTTCCTGCCGATCCTGCTCGACCAGGACGAGGGCGCGATCGTCAACGTCTCCAGCATCTTCGGGATGATCGGCTGGCCGACGCAGAGCGCCTACTGCGCCTCCAAGTTCGCGGTCCGTGGCTACACCGAGTCGCTGCGCCACGAGCTGCGCGAGAGCGGGGTCGACGCGATCACCGTGCACCCCGGCGGCATCGCAACCAGCATCGTCGCCAACTCCCGCTTCCACGTCGACGACCGCGGCGGCACCGACAAGGCCGAGCTCGAGCGCGACTTCGCCCGCGTCGCCCGGACCTCTCCCGATCGGGCCGCGGAGATCATCCACAAGGGCGTCGAGAAGGGCAAGGACCGGATCATGGTCGGCCCCGACGCGGCGGTGATGGCGCTCCTGGTGCGCTCGGCTCCTGTGCGCTACTTCAACGTGATCAAGCGATTCGAGCCGCTGATCCGCCGCTGAGCTACGGGCAGCTGAACGGCGCCAGCGGTGCCGGCAGCTCGGGAACCGTGAGTCCGAGCCCGGGGGGAATGAGGCCCGACAGGCCGAGTCCCGAGAGCACGGTCTCGAACGAGTTCAACTGGCTCGTCACCGCGGTCACCTGGCTGCACAGAGCGGCGACGGTCGCCTCCAGCTCGCCGGTCTGGGCACCGCCACCGGCGCCGTCGTTCGCGCCCGCCGGCCCGCGCTTGCCGCGCTTGCCGCGCTTGTTCCAGGTCAGCTTCTTCTCGCCGCGCTTGCACTTGCCCTTGGGCGCGAAGCGCATCAGCCCCTTGTCCTCGCCCTTCTTGATCACGCAGGCGTGGACCTTGCCCTTGACCTTGGTCGAGGCCGCTGCGCCACCGGCACCGAACGCCCCCGTCAACAGGGTCAGCGCTGCCCCGGCCAGCAGCGTCGTCAACAGCTTTCTCGACAGCGAACCCATGGTGCCCTCCCGGCGGTCGATTGCGATCCGGGAAGTATCTGCCCCCGGCGCCACGGTTGCAACCGTGAACGGGGCCAACGCACGCCCAGGCCCGGTTCAGGAGCGGTCGCTCACCTGGCTCGGCTCGCGCAGCGCCTCCATGTAGCGGTCGGCGACCATCAGGTCGAAGGCGTGCACGTCGATCTCCTCGGCCGAGTAGCGCCCGGCCGTGTATCCACGTGTGCGCACCCCCTTTTGCGTCAGCTCGCACACGTACCAGTCCTGCTTGTTGACCGTGTCCCAGAAGCCGACCGCGTCGCTGGGGTCGAAGTCGTCCGCGGCGATCGTCGCGGGCTCGAAGAACCACTCGCAGATCACGTCGGTGCGGTCGGCCGCCCGCGGCCACAGGGTGTGGAGCATCACGTAGTCGGGGTGCAGCGATACGAGCGCGTTCGGGAACAGCGCCAGGTAGACGACCGAGTCGATCTCGTCGGGACCGAGGCCCTCGATCGGCGGGCGGCCGTTCGTGTGGCCGTTGCCGTTCTCCAGGGCCATCGTCGCGTGGCCCTCGCGCAGCGTCATCGAGCCACCGCACCAGGCGCCCTCGCCCTCGACCTCGACACCGCTCATGTAGTCGCTGAGCGCGTTCAGCTCCGGATGGACGCCGGGGCAGTGGAGGCACTCGTTGTAGTTCTCGGCGATTCCCTTCCAGTTCGCGTCTACCTCGTAGGAGATCGCCGAAGCGCGGTCGAGCGAGGCCAGCCGGTAGCGATCGAGGTGCCCGGCGAGCTCGCCGATGTGCTGGTCGATCTCGGGCGCCTCGCCGGAGAGGTCGATCATCACCAGCCCGCCGACGACGGCGAGCCGGACGGGCATCAGGCCCCAGCAGGAGAAGTCGAAGTCCTCGACCTCGTCCATGTGCGGCGCCGCCTTCAGCGAGCCGTCGAGCCCGTAGGACCAGGAGTGGTAGGGACAGCGGATGCGCTTGCGGACCTTGCCCTCCGTCTCCTCGACGATCCGCGCGCCGCGGTGGCGGCAGACGTTGAGGAAGGCGCGCGGGCGCCCGTCCTCGGCGCCGATCACGACGACGCTGTCGGGGCCGAGCTCGCGCATCACGAACTTGCCGGGCGCGTCGACGGCGGAGACGTGGCCGACGCAGACCCAGCCGCGGAAGATGTTCTCGAGCTCCCACTCGAATACGCCCGCTGTGGCGAAGGCGGCCGGCGGCAGCATCGTCGCCCGCTCGACCGGCTCCTGCGTGCGGGCGACCTGATCGGCGTCGAGGGGGAGGGCTGTAGGCGTGGAGGAGCTCATTGACCTTGTAGTCAATCGCATGTTAGTCTGCGACGCAATGGACGTCAACACTGCGCTGGTGCCGCCTCCTGACCCGGCCGCCCCCGGAGGCGAAGCCGAGGAGGCGGGCGGAACGTTGGTTCTTACGGCCGAGCAGCAAGCGCTTCAGGCTCGCGCGCGACGGTTTGTCGAGGCCGTGCTGATGCCGCTGGAGCAGGAAGCCGAGCGCCTCGGCGGGCGGCTGCCGGCCGAGACGATCGCCACGGTCAAGCGCGAGGGGATCGCGGCCGGGCTCAACGGCGGCCTGCACGCGGCCGAGCACGGCGGCCAGGGCTGGACCCGGGTCGAGTGGGCGCTGGTCGAGGAACAGTACGGCCGGACCACGAACGCGATCCACTGGCACGTGCCCAACGCCTACAACGTCTGGGCACACGCGAGCGACGAGCAGATCGACCGCTACCTGCGCCCGGCGCTCAACAACGAGGGGGTCAAGGATGCCTACGCGGTGACCGAACGCGACGCGGGCTCCGACCCGTCGGCGATCGCGGCGACCGCCGAGCGCACCGAGGCCGGCTTCCGGCTCAACGGCGAGAAGTGGTTCGTCACCTCCGGCGACCACGCCACCGTCTACGTGGTGATGGCCAACGTCGTCGACGGTGCCGAACGGCTGCCGACCCTGTTCGTCGTCGACCACGACCTCGACGGGATCGAGGTCGTCGACGATCCGGCCTTTACCCACAACTATCCCGACGGCCATCCGACGATCCGGTTCACCGACGTCGAGGTGGCCGAGAGCGCCGTGATCGGCGGGGTCGGCGGCGGCGATGAGCTGCAGCGCTCCTGGTTCACCGAGGAGCGACTCGGGATCGCCGCCCGTTGCAGCGGCGCGATGTGGCGGCTGCTCGACGAGACGGTCGCCTGGGCGACCGAGCGCGAGCAGGGCGGCGCGCGGATCTACGACCACCAGGGCGTCTCCTTCCCGCTCGCCGACTCGGCAGCCGACGCCGCGGCGGGCAGGCTGCTGACCTTCGCCGTCGCCGAGCTCGCCGACTCGGGCGCCGACCCGAAGCTCGTCCACCACAAGGCCTCGATGGCGAAGCTGTTCACGAGTGAAGCGGCCTACCGCTGCGCCGACCGCTGCGTGCAGGCGTTCGGCGGCCGCGGCTACCTGCGCTCCAACGTCGCCGAGCGGCTGCTGCGCGAGCTGCGCGTCGACCGGATCTGGGAGGGCACCAGCGAGATCCAGCGGCTGATCGTCGCCAGGGGGCTCGAGCGCCGTGGTGTCGAGCGCATCCTTCACTGACGGCACGGCCGTCGACCCCGGTCCGCTGCTGAAACCGCGCTCGGTCGCGGTCGTCGGCGCCAACGACCGCCCGGGCTCCTACGCCGACACGGTGCTGCGAAACCTCGAGCGGGCCGGGTTCGAGGGGTCCGTCTGGGGGGTGCACCCGACCCGGACCGAGGTTCACGGCCGCGAGTGCGTCCCCAGCCTGCTCGAGCTTCCGGAACCCGTCGACGCGGTCGTGATCGCGATCCCGGCGGCGGCGGTCGCGGGTGCCGTCTCGGAGGCGATCGAGCGCGGCTGCGGCGGCGCGATCGTGTTCGCCGCCGGCTTCGCCGAGGTCGAATCGGGCCGCGAGCTCGAGGCCGAGCTGCGGCGGCTGGCGATCGGTGGCCGCTTCCCGGTCTGCGGGCCGAACGGCAACGGCGTGGTCGCGGTCGGCTCCCGAGCGCCGCTGTGGGGCGATTCGGTCCCCGAGCTCGAGCCGGGACGCGTGGCGATGATCTCGCAGAGCGGCAACGTCGCCGTGAACGCGATCGGCTCCCGGCGCGGGATCGACTTCCACACCCTGATCTCGACCGGCAACCAGGCGGCGCTCGATGCCAGCGACTGGCTCGCCGCGCTGGCGCGTGCGGACGGCGTCGGCTCGGTGGCGATGTTCCTGGAAGCCGACGGCGACGGGGCCCGGCTCGCCGAGGCGCTCGCCCTGTGCGCCGAGCGCGGCATCGGGGTCGCGGTGCTCAAGGTCGGTTCCTCGGCTGCCGGCGCGCAGGCCGCGGCTGCGCACACGGGCGCCCTGGCCGGTGACCAGCGGGTCTTCCGCTCCCTGATCGAGGAGGCCGGGGCGGCCTGGGCGACCGATCCCCATGAGCTGCTCGAGCTCGCCCGGGTCCTCGCCGAGCCGCGAGCACGGCCGCGCGGCCCCGGCGGGCTCGCGGTCCTCACCTGCTCGGGCGGCGACTCCGGGCTCGCGGCCGACGAGGCCGCACGCCTGGGGATCGAGCTGCCGGCGCTCTCGGAGCCGACCCGGTCGGCGCTGGCCGAGCTGTTGCCCGAGGCGGCGACGATCGCCAACCCGCTCGACTACACCTCGCTGGTCTGGGCCGAGACCGAGCGCCTGCGGCGAATCGCCGCGACCGTCGGCGACGACCCGGCGATCGCGCAGCTGATGCTCTGTTACGACCATCCCCGCGGGCTCTCGCCCGAGCATGAGCGCGAGTGGGCGGCCGTACGTGAGGGCCTCGCCGCCGGCGGGATCGAGTCGCAGGCGGCGACGATCTTCGCCTCGACGCTTCCCGACCTGCTCGACGATGCAGCCTCCCGCGAGCTCGCCGAGCGCGGCGTGCCGACCGTTGCCGGCCTGCGCACGGCGCTCGCCTGCGCCGCCGCCCTGCGGGCGCCGGCGGGAGATCCGGCGCGGCTGCGGGAGATCGCCGCCGAGGCGCGCCGGCCGCCCGAGGGCGCCGGCGGCGAGGACGGCTGGCTCGGGGAGGCGACAACGAAGCAGCTCCTGCGCGAGGCGGGCATCGCGGTGCCGGCCGGGCACGTGGCGACCAACCTCGACGTCTGCATCGAGATCGCCCGCGAAGCGGGCTTTCCCGTGGCGCTGAAGCTCTCCTCGCCGGCGCTGCAGCACAAGAGCGAGGCCGGGGCGATCGCGCTCGGGCTCAGCGACGAGGACGAGCTGCGCCACGCATTCATGCGGCTCGCCCGGCTGCCGGCGGCGGACGGGCCGGGGGCGAGCTTCCTGGTCGAGGCGATGGCCGAGCCCGGGGTCGAGCTGCTGGTGGCCGCCCGTGGCGACGCCGTCGTCCCCGCGCTGGTGATCGGCCTCGGCGGGCTCTGGACCGAGGCCCTCGACGATGTGGCGATCGTCCCCCTCCCCGCCCGTCCCGAGCGGGTCGAGACGGCGCTGCGCTCACTGCGAGGCGCGGCCGTACTCACCGGCGGCCGCGGCGGTGAGGGCGTCGACGTCGCCGCCCTCGCGGCACTCTCCGCCCGCGTCGGCGAGCTGCTGATCGAGCGCCGGCTCTCCCTGCTCGAGCTCAACCCGGTGATCGCCTGGCCCGACGGCGCGGTCGCGGTCGACGCGATCGCCCGCCACTGAGCGGCGATTCAGCGCCCGGTTGACCTTGTAGTCAAGTGGACAATGTGTTAGGTTCTCGGGCATGGAGCCGACTGCCGCCGCCGCCCCGCCCGCCGCCAGCCACAACGGAGTTGCGCCGACGGGAGGCGGTAGCTACGACGCGATCGTCGTCGGCGGCGGTCACAACGGCCTGACGACGACCGCCTATCTCGCCCGTGCCGGGTTGCGGGTGGTCTGCCTCGAGCGCCGCGAGATCCTCGGCGGCGCCTGCGTCACCGAGGAGCTCTGGCCCGGTGCCCGGGTCTCGCGCGCCTCCTACGTGGTCTCGATGCTGCAGCCGAAGATCGTCGCCGACCTGCGGCTCGCCGACTACGGATACAAGGCGATCCCGCTCGACCCCGCCTACGTCTCGCTCACCGAGCAGGGGCCGATCTTCTTCTTCAACGAGATCGAGCGCACCGTCGCCTCGATCGCCAAGCAGTCGCGAAACGACGCCGAGGCCTACCCGAAGTTCGAGGAGCTGTTCTCGCGCGCCTCGGCATTCGTCAAGCCGATGATGCTGCGCGAGCCGCCGGCGCTGGGCTCGAAGGCACCCGGCGACCTGGCCGCGCTGCTGCGCGAGGCCGGGCGGATGGCTGGCTTCTCCAAGCGCGACATCCATGAGCTCGTGCGCGTGTTCACGATGTCGGTCGGCGACCTGCTCGACGACTACTTCGAGCTCGACGGGCTCAAGGGCTCGACCGCCTCCAGCGGCGTCGTCGGCGTCTGGGCGGGCCCGCGCACGCCGGGCACCGCCTACAACCTCCTCCACCACGCGCTCGGCGAGTGCAACGGGATCGAGGGCGCCTGGGGTCAGGTGGTCGGCGGCATGGGTGCGATCAGCCAGGCGATCGCGCGCTCGGCCGAGAGCGCCGGCGCCGAGATCCGCACCTCGGCCGAGGTCGCCTCGATCGACGTCCGCAACGGCTCCACCGTCGGCGTCACGCTCGCCGACGGGACCGAGCTGCGCGCCCCGATCGTCGCCTCCGGCGCGCACCCGAAGACGACCGTGCTCGAGCTCACCGGAGCCGAGCACTTCCCGGCTGAGATCGGCGAGGACATGGCCCGCTACAGGAGCCGCGGCGCCTCGGTGAAGGTCAACCTGCTGCTCTCCGAGCCGCCCAAGTACGAGGGCGTGACGGCGGAGGAACAGCAGCTGATGATGACCGCAGGGGTCAACATCTGTCCCTCGATCGACTACCTCGAGCGCGCCTGGCAGGACGCCACCCTGGGCAAGCCCGCCGAGCACCCCTACGTCGAGGCCGAGCTTCCCTCCGCCGTCGACACCTCGCTCACCGACGACGGCCGCTGGGTGATGACGATGTTCACCCAGTACGGGCCCTCCGAGGAGAGCCAGTGGCCCGAGGGAGCTCGCGAGCGCTACGGCGACACCTGCGTCGAGCAGCTGACTGAATTCGCCCCCAACCTCAAGGACGCGGTGCTCGAGCGCGAGGTGCTCGCGCCCCCGGACCTCGAGCGCATCTTCGGTCTCCAGGGCGGCTCGATCTTCCAGGGCGAGCAGGGGCTCGACCAGATGGCGTTCATGCGCCCGCACCCGGAGCTCGCCCAGTACGCGACCCCGGTCGACGGGCTCTACCTCTGCGGCGCCGGTACCCATCCCGGCGGCGGCGTCACCGGCTGTTCGGGCCACAACGCCGCCCACCGGATCCTCAAGGACCGCAAGCGCGCCCGGCGCCCGTGGCGGCGCAGCCGCACCGCAGCGGCCTAGCTCAGAACAACAGCGGGCTTAGCTCAGCCCTGCGACTCCGGCGAGTCGAGCACGATCGCCGAGTGCCCCGCGATTCCGGCGAGGTCGAGGATCCTGCGCACACGGTCGCGGGCGCCGAGCACGAGCAGCTTGCGATCGCGCTCCTTCAGCCGCCAGGCGGCCCAGACGAGCGTGGCGATCCCCGACGAGTCGACGAAGCCGCAGCCGCGCAGGTCGATCTCGACGTCGCCATCGGTCTCCAGCGCTTCCGCGAGCACCGTGCGCAGCCGCGGCGCGGTCGCCGAATCGAGCTCGCCGAAGACGGTCACGATCGAGCCCCCGTTCGGCCGATCGGCGATGCTGACCCAGAACTCGAGCCCGGTAGAGAAATCCGTTAGTGCCACTCTCGCCTCCTTGCAGACGCGCCGCGCTCCCCACCGCCGCGGCGGTGGCTCCGTTGGCGAGATACCCACCCCGGCCGCGTTCTACGCCTAGGGCGATCGCGCCCGACGGATATCGTCACCGGCCCGATGGCCGGCTTCGACGACGACATCGCCCTCACCCCCGCCGGCGACGGCGCCTGGACCGGCGCGATCACGCCCGGGTGGGACACCCCGCGCGGGCCGCTCGGCGGCTATGTGATGGCGATCCTGATGCATGGGTTCGAGCTCGCGATCGCCGATCCTGAGCGCACTGCCCGCTCGGTCACGGTCCACTTCCTGCGCTCCCCGAGCGCCGGCCCGGTGGCGGTCAGCGCCACGGTCGAGCGCCAGGGCCGCTCGCTGTCGACGCTCAGCGGCCGCCTCGAGCAGGGGGGCAAGCTGATCGCGCTCGCGCTCGCCGCCTACTCGACCGCCTGGGAAAGCCCGCTGCTCGATCACCCGCCGATGCCACCGGTCGAGGCCCCGGACTCCGACGGCCGCCCGCCGCCTGGAACACCGGACGTTCCGCCCGCCTCCTCGGCTTCGCCTCCGGGGGCGGCCGGGTCAGCTCAGAGTCCCGGCGACTTCCCGCGCGAGAACCCGCCGCCGTTCACCCAGCGGCTCTCGATGCAGCACCGCTTCGGCGAGGCCCCGTTCACGCGCTCCGACCGCGGCGAGGTCGGCGGCTGGCTCGGCCTGCGCGAGCGCCGGCCCCTCGACGCGCCCGCGATCGCGATGCTCGCCGACGCCTGGTTCCCGGCGCCCTGGCCGCGGCTGGCCGAGCTCGCGCCGGCGCCGACGATCGACCTCACGGTCCACTTCCGCAGCGAGCTTCCCCTTGGGGACACGCTCTTGCTCGGCCGCTTCACCTCGAGCCTCGTCCGCGACGGCTTCTTCGAGGAGGACGGCGAGCTCTGGACCCCCGACGGCACCCTGGTCGCCCACTCGCGCCAGCTCGGGCTGCTGCTCGGGGCGACGGTCTGAACCGGGGCGGCGTGAGCTACGGTCGCGCGGTGTGGTCGAAGCGCGCCGGCGAGCGGCGCTCGAGCTGCGCGATCCGCGCCCGCAGATAGACGATGATCGCCGCGTGAACGCCGATCGCCAGCCCGATCGCCAGCAGCTGGTAGCCGACGCCGGCGCCGGAAGCGTCTGAGACCTCGATCGCGCCCCAGATCGAGATCGGCACGAACAGCGCCACCGCCGTCGCCAGGCCCGGGTTGTAGGCGCGCATCGCGATCGCGCCGGCGATGTGGACGAGCGCGTTGGCCGCTGTCAGGTAGACGGCGATCAGGCCGAAGGCGAGGTCGACCTCGTAGGCGAGCCAGAGCGAGACCAGGTCGACGCCCCAGACTCCCGCCGAGTTGATCACGAAGGTTGCCTGCCTGGTCAGCGCCTCGCGGCCGCCGGCGAGCCGCTGGTTGACGAAGCGCCGAAAGGCATCGCCGCGATGCTCCTCGAGCTGGTGCAGCATGTAGACCGGCAGCTGCAGGTAGACGAGCCCGAGCGCGGCGCTCGTCGCCTCCCACCACAGCGGCGCCAGCACCAGCAGGACGGCGGCGGCGAAGGCGGCCGCGTACGGCCACTCCCACTCGTCAACCAGCCAGCGCACGCCCGCGACCCTATCCGGCGGCTCAGCGCTTTCGGATCAGCTTCAGCGACTTGGTCTTGGTGTTCGGATCGCCCCCGGTCGGCGTGTAGGTGACCTTGGCCTTGACCTTGACCTTGATCGCCCCGCCGGCCTTGGCTGGGTTGTCCGCCCGGGTCAGCGCCCGCTTCGCCTTGCCGCGCGGTTTCACCTTGAGCTTGATCTTGCCGCCCGCCTGCGCCTGCTTGGTCGCCGGCTTCACCTTGCCGGTCTTCGCCAGCGCCAGCTCGCCCGGTCCCGGAATCTCGACGATCAGCTTCGCGATCCCCTTGGCGCGATTGCGCTTCACCTTGACGAAGCTGAACTCGTTCGAGGGCGGCGCCAGCGCGCGCCCGAACTCGGCGATCGCGTCGGACCCCAGTCCGGTGACGTAGACGCCGGTGTCGTCGGGCGTGATCGCGACCCCGGTCGGATGGCCGAGGCCGGGCAGTGCCCGATCGGCGCCGCAGAGCGTCGTCGCCGGACCCGCGTAGCACCCGCCCGGCGTCAGACTGCCGTCGGCCCCGCGGACGAGCTGCGCCAGGGCGCCGGGCTCGGTCGCATTCGGAAAGCCGGCGCGACCGGCGACGTAGAGGTCGTGGCCGTCGGCGCTCGCCGCCAGCTCTACCCCCCGCCGTAGCCCCTCCATCGTCGCGCCCCCGCACTCGCCCGAGCCCGTTTGCGCGACGCAACCCAGCGGCGTCAGGGCCCCGTTCGCGTCGCGCCGGAAGGCCGTCACCGCCGCGTCGTCACCGTTGAGCAACGGCCCCGGGGCGAGGCGGAAGTTCCCCGCGGCGACGTAGACGGTGGCGCCATCTGCGCTCACGGTGACGTCGGCCGGGCCGCGCAGGCCGGCCGAGGTGTTGCCCGCGCCACACACCGCCGAGCCCGTCTCGGCGATGCAGCCCGCGGGTGTGAGCGCGCCGCCGGGCCCGCGCTGGAAGCTGATCAGCGCCCCCGTGGCGCCGGACGTGTTGGGGTCCGCGTCGGGCGAGCGGGCGCTGGCGTAGACGCTGGTGCCGTCGGGGCTGATCGCCACGCCGCCGACCCCCGCCAGGCCCGGCGTGGTGTTGCCGGCGCCGCAGATGTTGTTGCCCTGGTTGGCGATGCAGCCGAGCGGGGTGAGGGTGCCGTCGGCGGCGCGGGCGAAGCTCACGATCGTCCCCGCCGAAGCCCCGAACGAACCCTGGCCGGTGACCACATAGACGTTCGCGCCATCCGGCGAGACGACGATGTCGGCGGGTGACGCCAGCCCCGTGACGGCGGTGCCACAGGCGGTGTTCGTCGCTGTCAGACAACCGCCACTGCTGAGCGTGCCGTCGGCCGCACGGTTCAAAAACGCGATCGCCCCGGTGGCGATGTTCTGGCTGCTGACCGCGTAGACCTGCGCTCCGTCCGGCGACACCGCGACAGCGTTCGGGGAGCCGATCAGGCCGTCGGTGGTGGTCGGGCAGACGGTGGCCGGCGGGCCCTGGATACAGGGGAGGGTGCTGAGACGCCCGTCGCCGGCACGGGCGAGCGGGGTCACCGCCGTGTCGTCCTCGCTGCCGGCGTAGAGCGACGTTGAGCCAGGCGCCGCCGCGATCGCCGTCGGTTCCCCGAGTCCGACCCCGGTCGCGGAGCACTCATCCGGCCCCGCGCTCGCTTCGATGCAGCCGAGATAGCTGAGCGTGCCGGCGGCAGGCGCCGCCGCCTCGGCGGTCGCGGGCACGACGCAGCCGATCGCGAGCGCGATCGCCGCCAGATTCCGTGCCCGCAAAGCCACCGCTGGGCTCACCCCGTCTCGAGATTCAGCATCACGTGCTTGACCACGGTGTAGTCCTCGACCGAGTACGCCGACATGTCCTTGCCGTAGCCCGACTGCTTGAAGCCGCCGTGGGGCATCTCGGAGGCCATCGTGATGTGGTTGTTGATCCACACGGCGCCGAAGCGGATCGCGTTCGCAACCCGGAACGCACGGCCGACGTCGCGGGTCCAGACCGAGGCTGCGAGCCCGTACTTGGTCCCGTTCGCCCATTCGATCGCCTTCGCCTCGTCGTCGAAGCGCTGCACGGTCATCACCGGGCCGAAGATCTCGTCCTGGACCATCTCGTCGTCCTGCTCGAGGTTGGCGACGACGGTGGGTTCGTAGTAGAAGCCGGGCCGATCCGCGTTCTTGCCGCCCGTCACCACCTCGGCGTGGCCCGGCTTGTTCTCGATGAACCCGCCGACGCGCTCGCGCTGGACCTCCGAGATCACCGGCCCGAGAGTGGTCTCAGGATCGTCGAGGTCGCCGATCACGTAGCCCCGCGCCTGCTCGGCGAGGCCGTTGACGACGTCGTCGTAGACCTTGTCGGAGGCGAGGATGCGGGTCGCCGCGGTGCAGTCCTGGCCGGCGTTGAAGAGCGCCGTCGCGGCGATGAACTCGAGCGCGAGCTCGGGGTCGTAGTCGTCGAAGATGATCACCGGCGCCTTGCCGCCGAGCTCGAGGTGGACGCGCTTGAGCGTGTCCGCCGCGTGCCTGGCGATCCATTTGCCGGTGCCGGGCGAGCCGGTGAGCGAGACCATGTCGACGCCCGGATGGGTGACCATCGCCGCGCCGGCCGGGTCGCCGTGGCCGCCGATCACGTTGAGGACGCCGGGCGGGAAGATGTCCGCCGCGATCTCGGCCAGCTTGAACGTCGACAGCGGCGTGTTCTCGGCGGGCTTGAGGACGGTGGTGCAGCCGGCCGCGAACGCCGGCCCGATCTTCCACATCGCCATCATCAGCGGGTAGTTCCACGGGGTGATCTGAGCGGCGACGCCAACCGGCTCGCGCCGGGTCATCGAGGTGAAGCCCTCGACGTACTCGTTCGCCGCCTTGCCCTCCATGTTGCGCGCCGCGCCGGCGAAGAAGCGCAGGTTGTCGGCGCACATCTCGAGCTCCTCGTCGACGAACGCCTGACGCGGCTTGCCGGCGTCGGCCGACTCGATGTCGGCGAACTCGTCGCCGTGCTCGAGGATCGCGTCGGCGAGCTTCAGCAGCGCTTCCGAGCGGCTGCGCGGCGTGCTCGACCCCCAGCTCTCGAACGCCTTGCGCGCGGCCTTCACCGCCCGGTCGACGTCGTCGACGCCCGACACGGGCGCCTGCGCGATCACCTCGCCGGTCGACGGGTTGATCACATCCTCGGTCTGGTCCGCGTCGACGAACTCGCCGTTGATGTAGTTCTGGAGCCTGGTGCCGGTGATCGTTGCCATCACTTCACCACCCGGATCAGCTTCTTGTTCACGAACTCCTGGATACCGAGGGTCCCGAGCTCGCGGCCGAAGCCGGAGTTCTTGACGCCGCCGAATGGCAGCTCGGCCCCGTCGAGGCCGACGCCGTTGACGTAGACCATGCCCGTGTCGAGGCCGTTCGCCACCCGCTCCGCCTGCTCGGGGTCGTCGGTGAACACGTACGAGCCGAGCCCGAACGGCGTGTCGTTGGCGACCTCGATCGCCTCCTCCTCGGAGCCGACGCGATAGACGCTGGCGACGGGCCCGAAGAATTCCTCCCGGTAGGCATCGTTGTCCGGCTTGATCCCGGTCAGCACGGTGCTCGGGAAGAATGTCCCGTTCCGCTCGCCACCAAGCGCGACCTCGGCGCCCTGGGCCACGGCGCGGTCGAGCTGGTCCTGCAAGGTGTCCGCGGCGTCGGCCGACGACAGCGGGCCCATCGCTGTGTCGTCCGCGGTCGGGTCGGCCGGCTTCGCCTCGCCCATCGCGGCGGTGAACCGCTCGAGGAAGTCGTCGTAGAGGTCGTCGGCGACGATGAACCGCTTCGCCGCATTGCACGACTGCCCAGTGTTGTCCAAGCGACCGGCGACGGCCGCCTCCACCGCCTCGTCCAGGTTGTCTGTACCCAGGAGGATGAACGGGTCCGACCCACCGAGCTCGAGCACGACCTTCTTCAGGTTGCGCCCGGCGATCTCCGCGACCGCTGCTCCCGCCCGCTCGGAACCGGTCAGCGAGACGCCCCGGACGCGAGGATCCTCGATCGCCTTCTCGATTTGATCGTTCGAGCCGAGGATCGTCTGGTAGGCGCCCGCTGGGAAGCCCGCGTCGTCGTGCATCTTCTGGATTGCCTCCGCCGACTCGGGGCACTGGTGCGCGGGCTTCAGCAGGATCGGGTTGCCGACACAGAGGTTCGGCCCTGCGAAGCGTGCCACCTGGTAGTACGGGAAGTTCCAGGGCATGATCCCCACGAGGGGGCCAACCGACGAGCGGCGGATGAGCGCGGTGCCGTCACCGGCGAGCAGGTCGATCGGCTCGTCCTTGAGGAGGTCCTCGGCGTTGTCGGCGTAGAAGCCGTAGATGTCGACGCAGAAGTCGACCTCGCCGAGGGCCTGCTCCATCGGCTTGCCCATCTCGCGCACGATGATCTCGGCCAGTTCCTGACGACGCTCCGAATGGAACTCGGCAACCTTCTTCACCAGCGCCGCCCGCTCGGACACCGACGTCTTCATGGCCCAGTTGCGGTGCGCCTCGTCGGCGGCCGCGATCGCAGACTCAAGCCCGTCGTCGGAGATCTGCGGGTACTCCTTGACGGTCTCTCCGTTGGCCGGGTTGATCACTGCGTACTTGCTCATCTCTCTCTCCAATCACTAGTTGCTCGAAGCGTTTGTCTCAGCTTCCGTTCGGACTCGCGTGCGTCGCGGTCGCGCCTGCTCCCCGCGAGCCTGGCACGTCGGCGTCGGGGGCACCGATCTCGAGCACCAGCTCGGGCGGTGTGTACTCCATCCCCACGCCCTCGGCCACCGCCGGGTGGGTGACCTTGCCGCCGGCGACGTTGATCCCCAGCCTCAGGCCGGCGTCGCGGCGGGCCGCCTCGGCGACGCCGAGATTGGCGAGCGCCAGCACGTAGGGAAGGGTGGCGTTGGTGAGCGCGTAGGTCGAGGTCACCGGCACCGCCCCCGGCATGTTGGTGACGCAGTAGTGGATGATCCCGTCGACCTCGAAGGTCGGGTCGCCATGGGTGGTCGGCCGTGAGGTCTCGAAGCAGCCGCCCTGGTCGATGGCGACGTCGACCAACACCGCCTGGGGCTTCATCAGCGCCAGCTGCTTGCGGGTGATCACGTGCGGCGCCCGCGCGCCGTGCACGAGCACGCCGCCGATCACCAGGTCCATGTCGGGGAGACGCTCCTCGATCGAAAGGGTCGAGCTGAAGACGGTCGCGGCGCGGCCGCCGAAGGCGATGTCCAGCTCCCTGAGCTTTTCCAGCGAGACGTCGTAGACGAACACGTCCGCCTCCATGCCGATGGCGACGAAGGCGGCGTGCATGCCGACGGCGCCGCCGCCGATGATCATCACGTTGCCCGCGGGAACGCCGGGCACGCCGCCGAGCAGGATCCCGCGGCCGCCCATCGGGCGCTCGAGCATGAACGCCCCGGCCTGGGTGGCGATCTTGCCCGCGACCTCCGACATCGGCGCCAGCAGCGGTAGCCGGCCCTGGCGATCCTCGACGGTCTCGTAGGCGACGCAGGTGGCGCCGCTCTCACAAAGCCCCCGTGTCAGGTCCGGCGCCGGCGCCAGGTGCAGGTAGGTGAACAGCAGCTGCCCCTCGCGCAACAGCCCCACCTCCTCGGGCTGGGGCTCCTTGACGCCGAGCACCATCTCGGCCTCGGCGAAGACGTCCTCGGCCGTGGCCGAGATCCGCGCCCCCTGGGCCTCGTAGTCGGCGTCGGAGATCGAGCTGCCCTCGCCGGCGCCGCGCTGGATCAGCACCTCGTGGCCCTTCTCGGTCAGCTCGCGGACCCCGATCGGCGTGATCGCGACCCGGTACTCGTCCGCCTTCACCTCGGCGGGGACTCCAACCTTCATCGCACCAGCTCCCTCGCTCGCAACGCCAGCCACAACTCGATCCTGTCAGTAGCTCTACCCAGATCGCGTCCGGTCAGCTCCTCGATCTTGCGGATCCGGTAACGAAGGGTGTGACGGTGGCAGTAGAGCTGGCGCGCGGCGCGCTCCCAGTTGCCGTTGTTCTCGATGAACGCCTCCAGCGAGCGCAGCAGCTCGCCCCCGTACTCGCCCTCGGTGCGCTCGATCGGGTCGAGCAGGCCGTCGCTGTAGAGCCGCAGGGCGTCGTCGTCCTGGAGCGCGAGCAGCAGGGTGAAGGCGCCGAGATCGCGGTACGAGGCGACCTCGGGCGCCTCGCCCTCGGTAAGCGAGGTGGCCTCGAGCGCGCAGCGCGCTTCGTGGAAGGCCCGGCGCAGAGAGCCGACTCCGGCCGGCCGGCTGGCGGCGGCCCGGACCCCGTTTCGCCCCGGCCCCCCGGTCAGTGCCTCACGGGCCCGGCGCGCGGTGCCGACGGGGTCGGCGGTGTTGGTGTCGACGACCGCGCAGAGCAGCGGCTTGCCTGAGGCCGAGCTGGTGGCGACGAGCGCGGGCACGCCCGCGTCGGAGAGCGCCAGCTCCAGCGTCGCCTCCGCCGCCGGCGGATCCTCGAGCTCGAACACCAGCACCGCGGCCTCGCCGCCGATCCCGAACGGCCGCAGCCTGCCGCTGAGCTCGTCGGCCTCGAGCCGGTCGCCGAGCGCGTCGGCGAGCAGATCGCCGGCCAGCCGGCGCTCGGTCTCGCGCACGATCCGCTCGCGCATCAGCTCGAGCCCGACGACGATCGCCGCCTGGCGAGCGCAGAGGCGCTCGAAGTCGCCGAGCGGGTCGCGTTCGGAGATCACCGCCAGCCAGGCGACGGGTTCGCCGCCGCGCCGGCCGGGCACCGGAACCGCGAGCGCGCGGCCGGCGAGATCTCCGTGCTCGGGCGCGAACGGCGCCGGTGGCGCGGACGATTCCTGCTTCGCGATCTCAGCGGCGAGCTCGGCGGCGGCGTCACCCTCGGGCGAGTGGCCGTTGGCGCTGCGGGCGAGCTCGCGCCCGGAGCGGTCGAGAACGATCGCCGCGCCCCCGATCGCGGCCCCGGTCGAGGCGAGGATCTCCTCCAGCCCGTGGCCTTCGATCACCAGCCGCTCGAGCCGCTCGTGGACCTGAACACCGCGCTCGAGTACGCCGAACTGCTCGTTGACCAAGCGCGATGCGGCGCGCTCGGTGATCGCGATGAACGGCATCTCGTAAGGGACCTCGAACAGGGGCAGGCTGTGGGCCTCGGCGGCGTCGACGACCGCCTTCGGGATCCGCTTGTGGTCGAAGCCGGTGCCGAAGCCGAGCCCGGCGAGTCCCTTGCCGGCGAGC
Organism: uncultured Solirubrobacterales bacterium; assembly: GCA_963767475.1. GTDB lineage: Bacteria > Actinomycetota > Thermoleophilia > Solirubrobacterales > 70-9 > WHSW01. Next base: position 1,351,057 of record CAVYEI010000002.1, on the reverse strand, counting down.
AGCTCGACGTAGCGGCGCTGCTTCGCCGGGGTGCCGAGGTTGTAGCCGGTGGTCAGCAGCAACTCGCCTCCCGACAGCCACGGGGTCGGGTCGGCGTGCTCGGAGATGTGGACCCAGCGAACCGGGTTGTCGGCGCCGCCCGGCGCCGCGGCGAGCTCGAGCCCGCAATCCGAGAGCAATGAGCCGACGGTCAGCATCGACGGCGGCTCATGTCCGCGCTTGGACCTTCTCCCAAGCCTCGGTCAGCACCGGGCGCAGCACGTCGTGGATCTCCTCGAAGTGCTCGGTGTCGCAGATCAGCGGCGGCGCCAGCTGGATCACGGGGTCGCCGCGATCGTCGGCGCGGCAGATCAGCCCGCGGCGGTAGAGCTCGCCGGAGAGAAAGCCGCGCAGCAGCCATTCCGACTGCTCGTCGGTGAATCCCGCCTTCGTCTCCTGGTCGGATACCAGCTCGATCGCGTGGAAGAAGCCGTCGCCGCGGACGTCGCCGACCAGCGGGATGTCACGCAGGCTGTCGAGCATGGCGCGGAACTCGTCCTGCTTTCGCAGCACGTGGCCGCAGAGGTCCTCGCGCTCGTAGATGTCGAGATTGGCCATCGCCACCGCGGCCGCCACCGGGTGCCCGCCGAAGGTGAACCCGTGCGTGAACGACTCCTTGCCGCCGGCGAAGGGCTCGTAGACCTTCTCCGAGGCGATCATCGCCCCCATCGGCGCATAGGCCGAAGTCAGCGCCTTCGCCGTGGTCACGATGTCGGGCTGGTAGCCGTAGCGCTCGCAGCCGAAGTAGTGGCCGAGCCGGCCCCAGGCGCAGATCACCTCGTCGGAGACCAGTAGGACGTCGTGGCGGTCGCAGATCTCGCGCACGCGCTGGAAGTAGCCGTCCTGGGGGGTGATGCAGCCGCCGGCGTTCTGCAGCGGCTCGAGGATCACCGCGGCGACCGTCTCGGGGCCCTCGAAGAGGATCTTCTCCTCGATCTGGTCGGCGGCCCAGAGCGGGTCGCGACCCTCGGGCCAGTGGTAGCTGTTCGTGTTCGGGGCCTTGATCCCGCCCGGGACCAGGGGCTCGAAGTCGGTGCGAAGCGCGGTGATCCCGGTCGCCTGCAGGGCCCCGAGGGTGGTGCCGTGGTAGGCGATCTCGCGGCTGAGGAACTTGATCTTCCGGGGGTTGCCGGTGCGCTGGTGGTAGGCGCGCACGAGCTTGATCGCCGACTCCACCGCCTCGGAGCCGCCGGAGGTGAAGAAGACGCGGTTGAGGTCGCCGGGGGCGAGCTTGGCGACCCGCTCGGCGAGCTCGATCGCACGCGGGTGCGCGTAGCTCCAGAGGACGAAGAAGTCGAGCTCCTCGACCTGGCGCGCCGCGGCCTCGCCGAGCTCGCTGCGACCGTGGCCGGCGTTGACGCAGAACAGCGCCGAGAGCCCGTCGAGGTAGCGGTTGCCGTGCTCGTCGTAGACGTAGGCGCCCTCGCCGCGCACGATCACCGGCACCTCAGCGTCGGCGTAGGAACCCATACGGGTGAAGTGCATCCACAGATGGCGCTTGGCCGCCTCCTGGAGGCTGGTCCCCGCCGCCGTTCTGATCGCCGTATCCGTTGACGCCATGTCGCTCCTTCCGCGCTTCTAGGACTACCGGTCCAGCATGCCTCGACGTTCCGTACAACCGTATCTGGCGCAGGTCGGGAGCACAACCGGGATTCGGTTCAACTTCTTGCAGATTCCTTACTGCGATTTGTATAAGACCCTTTGGACGTTTTGGGGCTTTCGCCCCTTGCGTCAGCCGGCCAGGCGACTTAGCCTGAACGGCGTCCGTGGGTGCGTAGAGTTGTCTTATGAGGAGAGAGCGGGGTAGATGACCGAGCCAAGCGTGCGCCTCGAGGGGGTGACGAAGCGTTTCGACGACTTCGTCGCCGTGCGCAACCTCGACCTCGATATCCCCTCCGGTGAGTTCTTCACCCTGCTCGGCCCCTCGGGCTGCGGCAAGACGACGACGCTGCGGATGATCGCCGGCTTCGAGCAACCGACCGAGGGCAAGGTGAAGATCGACGGCGACGACGTCGCCTCGCTGCCACCGCACCAGCGGCCGACCAACACCGTCTTTCAGAGCTACGCCCTGTTCCCGCACCTGAGCGTCGGCGACAACGTCGCCTTCGGCCTGAAGCGCAAGAAGGTCGCCAAGGACGAGATCGAGCGGCGGGTCCAGAGCGAGCTCGAGCGCGTCGGCCTCGCCGCCGAGATCAACCGGCGCCCGAACCAGCTCTCCGGCGGCATGCAGCAGCGGGTTGCGCTCGCGCGAGCGCTGGTCAACCTGCCCAAGGTGCTGCTGCTCGACGAGCCCCTCGGCGCCCTCGACCTGAAGCTTCGCAAGGGCCTCCAGGTCGAGCTCAAGCGAATCCAGCGCGAGGTCGGGATCACCTTCGTCTACGTCACCCACGACCAGGAGGAGGCGCTGACGATGTCGGATCGGATCGCGGTCATGAACCACGGCCGCTTCGAGCAGGTCGCCGCCCCCGAGGACGTCTACGAGCGGCCGACGACGAGCTTCGTCGCCGGCTTCATCGGCGTCTCCAACCTGATGCCGGGCAGCATCTCCGGCGTCAGCGGCGGCCAGGCGCGGGTCCGGCTCGACAGCGGGGTCGAGATCGAGGCGCCCGCCGACGGCTACGCGCAGGGGGAGCGCTGCTTCGCCGTGGTCCGCCCGGAGAAGCTTCAGATCGGTGTTCGCAACGGCGGTCCGGCGCCCACCGGGCCGAACGTCGAGGGCACCGTCGAGAGCTCGGTCTACCTCGGCACCTCGACCCAGATCGTCGTCGGGCTTCCCGGTGAGGTGCGGATGACCGTGCTGGTCCCGAACGCCGACGAAGCCGAGCGGGCAAGGCTGCCCGGCGGCGGCGCCCCGGTGACCCTGAGCTGGGCGCCGGAGCACGTGCACGTGGTCAGAGATTCGTCACAGGTTCAATCAGAAGAAGGCAGGTAGGAATGTTCAGCAGGCTCGTCGGTGCACTCACGGTCCTCGTCGCGGCGCTCGCGCTCGCGGCCTGCGGCAGCGATCTCGGGGGAGGCGGCAACGAGGGCGAGGTGACCACGGCGCAGGCCGACGCCGAAGCCAGCGGCGAGCTGACGGTCTCCAACTGGCCCTTCTACATCGACAAGGACACGGTTCCCAACTTCGAGGAGGAGAGCGGGGTCGACGTCAAGTACATCGAGGACGTCAACGACAACAACGAGATCTTCTCGAAGCTGCAACCCAGCCTCTCCAACGGCGAGTCGGCCGGCCGCAGCATCGTCGTCGTCACCGACTGGATGGCGAAGAAGATGTATGACCTCGGCTACCTGCAGGACTTCGACAAGAGCGCGATCCCGAACGTCGAGAAGAACCTCACCCCGGGCCAGCAGTCGCCCTCGTTCGACCCCAACCGCGACTTCTCTGCCCCGTGGCAGAGCGGCATGACCGGCCTCGTGGTCAACTCCGAGCTGGCCCCCGACGTGACCTCGATCCAGCGACCTCTTCGACCCCCAGTACAAGGGCAAGGTCACGGTCCTGACCGAGCTCCGCGACACGATCCCGCTGATCATGAAGAGCGAGGGCGTCGACGTGGCCGACGCGACGACCGACGACTGGCTGGCGGCGATCGACAAGCTCAGGGGGGCGGTCGAGTCCGGTCAGCTGCGCGACTTCACCGGCAACGACTACACCGACGACCTCGCCCGCGGCGACGTGGTCGCTGCGATCGGCTGGTCGGGCGATGCGGTCCAGCTGCAGGCCGACGATCCCGCGATCGAGTTCCGGATGCCCGACGAGGGCTGCATCCAGTGGTCGGACAACATGGTGATCCCAGTCGGGGCGCCGAACGCGACCGCCGCCTATGAGTTCATGGATTACATCTACGACCCCGTCAACCAGGCGCAGATCGCCGCCTACAACAGCTACGTCACCCCGGTCACGGGCGTCAAGGAGATCTTCGAGAAGGAGGACCCGGAGCTTGCCAAGAGCGACCTGATCTTCCCCTCGGACGACTACATCAAGAACTGCGACTCGCAGCCGAGCCCACCGGCCGCCGACGAGCAGGAGATCGAGCGCGAGTTCCAGAGCCTGATCACCGGGGGCGGCTGATAGTCAGCGGGGCGGCTGACCGCCGCGCCCCCGGGTAGCGCCCGCTCGTGGCTCCCCGCCGGGCGATCCCGTACTTCCTGCTGGCGCCGGGCCTGCTCTGGCTGGTCGTCTTCTTCGTCGTCCCGATGTACTTCATGGGGATCGTCTCGCTCGAGCAGGGCTCGCTCGAGACCGGCTACGAGTTCACCTGGCAGTTCTCGAACTTCACCGACTCGATCAGCGCCTTCGACACCCAGTTCCTGCGCTCGTTCCTGTACGCCGGCGTGGCCACCGTCCTCTGCCTGCTGATCGCCTACCCGCTCGCCTACACGATCGCCTTCAAGGGCGGCAAGTACAAGAGCGCGCTGCTGTTCCTGGTCGTCGCCCCGTTCTTCACCACCTACCTGATCCGGACGCTCGCCTGGCAGACGATCCTCTCCGACCAGAGCTTCCTCGTCGACACGATGAAGACGCTCGGGCTGGTCGCCGACGACGGTCGCGTGCTCGACACGGCGGGCGCCGTGATCGCCGGGCTCACCTACAACTTCCTCCCCTTCATGGTGCTGCCGATCTACGCCAGTCTGGAGCAGATCGACACGCGGCTGATCGAGGCGGCCAAGGACCTCTACGCGTCGAGCACAACCGCATTTCGCAAGGTCACCCTGCCGCTCTCCGCACCCGGGGTGATCGCCGGCACGCTGCTGACCTTCATCCCGGCGGTCGGCGACTACGTCAACGCCGAGTTCCTCGGCACCCAGAACCAGGCGATGATCGGCAACGTGATCCAGAGCCAGTATCTGGACGTCAAGGACTACCCCGTGGCGGCAGCGCTCTCGTTCGTGCTGATGGCGGTGATCCTGGTCGCGGTGCTGATCTACATCCGCTTCGCCGGCTCCGAGGCGCTGATGGGCGACGAGGAGAAGCCCGCCTGATGGGCTGGCTGCGCAGAAACGGGATCTCGGTCCTGGGCGGGCTCGCGGTCGCCTACATGCTGATCCCGATCGTCGTCATCATCGTCTTCTCGTTCAACGACCCCTCGGGCAAGTTCAACTTCACCTGGCAGGGGTTCACTCTCGAGCACTGGAAGAACGCCTTCGGGATCCCGGAGCTCACCGACGCCCTGATCACCAGCCTCGAGCTGGCGGCGCTGACGACGCTGGTCGCGACCGCGCTGGGGACGATGATCGCGATCGCCCTCGTCCGCCATCAGTTCTTCGGCCGCCGCGCCGCCAACATCCTGATCGTGATCCCGATGGCGACGCCGGAGGTGGTGATCGGCGCCGCGCTGCTCTCGATGTTCGTCTACATCAACTTCGCCACCGGCTTCGCCAGCCTGCTGATCGCGCACGTGATGTTCACGATCAGCTTCGTCGTCATCGTCGTCCGCTCGCGGCTGATCGGCTTCGACCGCCGGCTCGAGGAGGCCGCTCGCGACCTCGGCGCCAACGCCTTCACCACCTTCCGCCTGATCACCCTGCCGCTGATCGCCCCCGGGATCATCGGCGGCGGCCTGCTCGCCTTCGCGCTCTCAATCGACGACTTCGTGATCTCGAACTTCAACTCGGGCACCACGGTCACCTTCCCGCTCTACATCTTCGGCGCCTCGCAGCGCGGGATCCCGGTCGAGGTCAACGTGATCGCGACGATCCTGTTCATGGCCACACTCGCGGTGATGGGGTTCACGGTCTGGCAGCAGCGGCGGGCCGAGAAGCTGGCCGCGATCCGCCCGGAGCAGGAAGGCGACCCGTTCGTGGGCGGTACGCCGAACCCGGCGGCGCCCCTCGCCTAGGCCGCGCCGGCGTTCAGTCGTTGTCGCGAAGCTCCCGCACGAGCGGCGCTCCGAACCAGACCCAGAGGATCAGGGCGCCGAAGGCCACGGGGACGATCGTGACCACGTCGCTGTCGTAGATGACGCTGCTGATCAACAGCAGCGCCCCGCAGATCGCGGCGCCCATGAACACCAGCCCGGCGATCGCGAGCCGGTTCGACGACTGCACGACCCACTCCTTGTCGAGCTCGCGAAAGCGCATCCGATGGCGGGCGGTGGGCGCGATTAGGCAGACGCTGGCCGACGCCGTGAGCAGCAGCGTGACGTAGTAGACGGTCTGCTCGAAGTCGGTCACCTGGGCCCACCCCTGCTGGAACGGGACCACGAGCAGGAATGCGAACAGGACCTGGATCCCCGGCAGCGCCACCCGCAGTCCCTGCAGCAGCTCGTCGAGGTTGCGGTCGAGCCGCTCCTCCTCGGTTTCCTCGCGCCGGCTCGCCTGCTCAGAGGTGATCTCGCGTCCCTGCTCGGTCATCGGGGCTGTCCGTACCCGCTGCAATAGCATCGAACCCGTGGCAGCGATCGAGACCAGGCTGGCGATCGGTGGCGAGCGCGTCGCCGGCGAGGGCGCGGAGATCGTGGTCGAGAATCCGTTCAGCGAGGAGACCGTGGCCACCGTCGGGGCGACCTCAGACGAGCAGCTCGACGCCGCGATCGCGGCCGCCGCCGAGGCCCAGCGCGGCTGGGAGCGCACCCCGGCGGTCGAGCGCGGCGAGATGCTGCACGAGGTCGCGGCCAGGTTGCGTGCCCGCACCGACGAGCTAGCCGAGCTGATGACGCTCGAGGGCGGCAAGCCGCTGCTCGAGAACTCCGACGAGATCGGCTGGACCGCCGCCGCCTTCGACTACTACGCCGAGATCGGCCGCGACTCGGCCGGCCGCGTGATCCCCTCGATCGAGGCGAGCCAGCTCGCGCTCGTGGTCAAGGACCCGGTCGGACCGGTCGCCTGCATCGTTCCCTGGAACTACCCGCTGCTGCTGCTGGCGTGGAAGCTCGCCCCGGCCCTGGCCGCGGGCAACGCGACCGTCTCGAAGCCGTCGGAGGTGACGCCGCTGTCCACCCTCGCCGCCGCCTCCTGCTTCGACCACCTGCCGGCCGGGGTCGTCAACGTGGTCGCCGGGGCGGGGGACGCCGGCGCCGCGCTGGTCGCCGACGAGCGGATCGAGTGCGTCGCCTTCACCGGCTCGGTCGCGACCGGCAAGCGGATCGCCGCCGTCTGCGCCGAGCGCGTCGCCCGGGTCAACCTCGAGATGGGCGGCAAGGACCCGTTCATCGTCTGCGCCGACGTCGCCGACAAGATCGAGATCGCGGCCAAGGGAGGCGCCTGGGCGGCGTTCTTGAACGCAGGTCAGGTCTGCACCTCGGCCGAGCGCTTCTACGTCCTCGACAGCGTCTACGACGACTACCTGGAGGCGTTCACAAACCACACCCGCTCGCTCGTGATCGGCGACCCGCTCGACCCGGCGACCGACGTCGGCCCGATGGTCTCGGCAGCCCAGCGGGCGAAGGTCGCCGACCAGGTCGACGCCGCCGTTGCCGCGGGCGCCGAGGTCGTCGTCGGCGGTGACGGGGCCGGACAGGATCGCGGCCATTTCTACGCCCCGACCGTGGTCACCGGGGCGGGCGCCAGCACGGCGCTGCTCTCGGAGGAGACCTTCGGCCCGGTGGCGCCGCTGGTGCGGGTGCGCTCGCTCGACGAGGCGATCGAGCTCGCCAATTCGACCCGCTTCGGCCTCGGCGCCAACGTCTACACCGAGGACATGAAGACGATGCTGCGCTGCATGCGCGAGCTCAAGGCCGGCACGGTGTGGTTCAACGACCCGCTGACCGACAACGACGCCGGGCCGTTCGGCGGCTTCAAGCAGTCCGGGCTCGGACGCGAGCTCGGGCGCGAGGGGCTGGAGGCGTTCCAGGAGACCAAGCACGTCCACATCGAGCCCGAGATCGAGCTCAAGGACTGGTGGTATCCGTACGGACCGCCGGGCTCCTGACGCATAGTCCAAGCGCCAGCGCGAGTTTGGCCGCATCGGCGCGACTCAAGCCGTCACAATCAGGCTATGGAGACTGAGACCGCCACCCGCACCCTGCGCAACTACATCGGCGGCGGCTGGGTCGAGGCCGCCGGCGAGCAGACCCTCGAGGACCGCAATCCGGCGACCGGCGAACTCAACGCGCTGGTGCCTCTCTCGGGCGCCGCGGACATCGACGCCGCGGCGCGCGCCGCGCGCGAGGCGCAGCCCGCGTGGCGCGCGATCGCGCCGCAAAAGCGCGCCCGCGCCGTGATGGCGCTGCGCGCCGCGCTCTGGGAGCGCCAGGAGGAGATCGCGCAGCTGGTCACCGCCGACATGGGCAAGACCCTGGCCGACGCCCGCGGCGAGGTCCTCCGCGGGATCGAGTCGACCGAGGCGGCCTGCGGGATCCCGCACCTGCTCAAGGGCGAGAATCTCGAGGGCGTCGCCAATCGCGTCGACGTCGAGCTCGTGCGCCAGCCGGTCGGCGTCGTCGCCGCGATCACCCCGTTCAACTTCCCGGCGATGATCCCGCTCTGGTTTTTGCCCTACGCGATCGCCTGCGGCAACAGCTTCATCCTCAAGCCGTCCGAGCGCGACCCGCGCCCGTCGGAGCTGATCTTCGAGATCATCGACTCGGTCGAGGAGCTCCCGGACGGGATCCTCAACCTCGTCCACGGCGCCCACGACGCGGTCAACGGACTGCTCGACCACCCCGAGATCGACGCGATCTCGTTCGTCGGCCAGGCCTCCACCGCGCGTTACATCGCCGAGCGCTCGAGCGCCAACGGCAAGCGCTTCCAGGCGCTCGGTGGGGCCAAGAACTCGCTCGTGGTGATGCCCGACGCCGACCTCGACGTAACCGTGCCGGCGATCATGTCGTCGGCCTTCGGCGCCGCCGGCCAGCGCTGCCTCGCCGGCTCGGTCGCCGTGCTCGTCGGCACGCGCGAGGAACAGGACGCGTCGCTCGACGCCCTCAGTGCCGCCGCCGCCGACCTCGGCGTCGGTCCCGGCGACCAGGACGGGGTCGAGGTGTGCCCGTTGGTCGGTCCGGACGCGCGCGACCGGATCGCGGGCGCCGTTGAGGCGGCCGCCGCGGGCGACGACGAGGTGATCCTCGACGGGCGCCGCGACGCGGGGCCCGGCGGCTCGCTGATCGGTCCCTCGATCATCGCCACCTCGGACTTCGAGTCCGACCTCGCCCGCGAGGAGCTCTTCGGCCCCCTGCTGGCGATCGTCCGCGCCGACGACCTCGATTCGGCGCTCGATTTCCTCAACGGCTCTCGCTACGGCAACGCCGGCTCGATCTTCACCACCTCTGGCGTCAGCGCCCGCGCCTACCGCTACGGCGCCGAGGCCGGGATGCTCGGGATCAACGTCGGCGTCGCCGCCCCGGTCGCCTGGTTCCCCTTCTCCGGCTGGAAGGACTCGATCGACGGCGACCTGCACGCCAACGGCAACGACGCGGTCGAGTTCTACACCCGCAAGAAGGTCGTCACCTCGCGTTGGTGAGACACTGACCGGGTGAGCCCGGTCAAGCCCGTCGACGCGAGCAGCCCCGAGGACTACCTCGAGCAGATCGACGAGCCGCGGCGGGGCGAGATCGAGACGGTCGACCGCTTGATCCGCGAGCAGGCGCCCGGGCTCGACCGACACCTGCAGGCGGGAATGCTCGGCTACGGCAGCCATCACTACCGCTACGCCTCCGGCCGCGAGGGCGACTGGTTCCTGATCGGCCTGGCGAGCCAGAAGCGCTACATCTCGCTCTACGTCTGCGCCACCGACGCGGACGGCTACGTCGCCGAGCGCTATCGCGAGCGGCTGCCGAAGGCCGACATCGGCAAGAGCTGCATCCGCTTCAAGCGCCTCGCCGACGTCGACCTCGAGGTGCTCGGCGAGCTCGTCGGCGAGACCGCCGAGCGGTTCGGTGAGGATCCCGACGGAACCTTCGCCCAGTAAAGATCCCGGATCTGAGGATGTGACGAGCGGATGAGCGAGGACGAGCGAAAGCGCCGCAACTACGTGATCGCCGGCGCCGTCGGCGGCTTCCTGCTGCCGCTCGCCGGGCTGATCGGCGCGCTCGCCTTCTACCAGCGCGACGACCCGCAGGCGGCGCGGATCGTCGGCATCGCCTCGATCGCCGGGGTGATCGCCTACCTGGTCGTGTTCGCCGGCTGAGCGGGCGGCGTCAGAGCGAGCTCAGCGGCACGCCGATGATCTCGAGCCGGCGGGTGAGGCCGCCGATCGCGAACTCGCGGATCTCATCGACGTTGGCGCCGAGCGCATCCCAATCGGTCTCCGCCTCGCGGTCGGGCGGAGTCAGCGACTCGGCCACCGAGGGCAGCAGTTCGCGCAGGGTCTCGCGCACGACGTCGGCCGTCTCGGGATGGGCGCGCACGGTCTCGCGCAGAAACCAGACGCCGTAGCCGATGTGGCGGGTCTCGTCGTGGTGGATCTTCGTATAGCCCTCGACGAAGCCCGGCAGCAGTTGCTCGCGCTCCAGGTATTGGGTGACGAACCGAAACGAGGTCAGGCCCAGGGTGCTCTCGAGGATCAGGTGGTAGATGGTCACGAACTCGACCTTGGTCGCCAGGTCCCCGGGCGCGGCGACGAGCCGCTCGTGGGCGTCGACCAGGGCCTCGTCGAAGATCCGGCGAAAGGCAGGCGAGAGCTGCTCCCGAGCCCGCTCGACATGCTCGGCGATCTTCGCCGGCTCAGCGATCACCTCGTCCTGGAAGCGGGCGTAGAACTGCATGTGACGCGCCTCGTCGACCTGCTGGGTGGCGAGGAAGGTCGCCTCCTCCTCGCTCCCGTGGGCGCCGACCAGGCCCGAGAACTTGGTCGTGATCCGCTCCTCGGCGACCATCAGCGACGAGAGCACCCAGTAGATCAGCCCCTGATCGTCGCCGCTCATCTGCGCCCACTGGGTCCGGTCGAGCTCGAGCGCGACCTCGAACGGGCTCCACTGCGAGTCCTCCCAGCGCCGGTAGAGGGTCTGCGGGTCGTTGAGCTGGATCTCGGCGGTCGAGGTCATCGGGCGGCCGGCACGCGGGCGCGGATGATCGCCGAGGCCGCATGCTCGTGGACGCGATGGGTCTCGCGGATCTCGACCGATTCGAAGCCGGCGGCTGTCAGCTCGCGCTCGAAATCTTCGTCGGTCAGGGCGCCGGCGATGCATCCTGTCCACTGCTGCATGTCGTCGCGGGTGGCCGAGTCCATGCCGGAGTCGGCGACCACGTCGGTGACCGCGAACCGGCCACCGGGGCGCAGGACCCGCGCGGCCTCGCGAAAGACCTGCGGCTTGTCAGCGGAGAGATTGATCACGCAGTTGGAGATGATCACGTCGACCGAGTCGTCGGCGAGCGGGATTCGCTCGATCGTTCCCTGCAGGAACTCGACGTTCTCGACTCCGGCCTGGCGCTGGTTCGCGCGGGCGAGCTCGAGCATCTCGTCGGTCATGTCGAGGCCGTACGCCTTGCCGGTGGGGCCAACCCGGCGAGCCGAAAGCAGCACGTCGATGCCGCCCCCGGAGCCGAGGTCGAGAACCGTCTCGCCTTCGTGCAGGTCGGCGACGGCCGTCGGATTGCCGCACCCGAGCGACGCGAGCTGCGCCGCGTCGGGCAGCAGCTCCCGATCATCGGCGTCGTAGAGCTCGGCACCGAAGCGGTCACGCTCATCCTCGGGTAGCGCCGTCGCCGTGCCGCACCCGCACGAGCTCTCCTCCGAGCCGCAGCAGCCAGCCTCCGGGGTGCCGACGCTGCGCGCGGCGGCGGCGTAGCGCTCCCGCACCGCCTCGCGAATCTGATCCTCCTTGTCCTTCAGCTCAGCCATGCGCTCAATTCCTCCAATGCTTCGGGCTTGACGTAGTAGAAGGCCCACAGCCCCTGGCGCTCGGAGTCGACGATGCCGGCGTCGCGGAGCTTCTTCAGGTGGTGCGAAAGGGTCGGCTGGGAGATCTCGAACAGCGGCACCAACTCGCAGACGCAGACCTTGCCCGCGTGCTTTCGCAGCACGTCGACGAGCTGCATCCGGATCGGGTCGCCCAGCGCCTTCGCCACCTCGCCGAGGCGCTCGGCCTGATCGCGCTCGATCTCGGGGTAGACCACGGGCTCGCAGCAGGGCTCCCCGGCCGGGCGCTTGTGCTTCGGAGCGAGCTCCAGATCGACAGCCATCTATGCATGTATATCGATTGAAGCGATATTTGTCAATGTAATAAGATGAGCGCGTGGCTGAGATCCCGGAGGTCCTGTTCGTCTGCGTCCACAATTCCGGGCGCTCTCAGATCGCCGCCGGGCTGCTCGACAAGCTCGCCGCCGGCCGGGTGACCGTGCGCAGCGCCGGCTCGGACCCGGCCGACGAGACCAACCCGGCCGCGGTCGAGGCGATGCGCGAGATCGGGATCGACATCTCCCGGGAGTTCCCGAAGCCATTGACCGAAGACGCGGTCAAGGAGGCCGACGTCGTGATCACGATGGGCTGCGGCGACAGCTGCCCCTTCTACCCCGGCAAGCGCTATGAGGACTGGGAGCTCGACGACCCCGCGGGCCAGGACCTCGAGACCGTGCGGCGGATCCGCGACGAGATCGAGCAGCGCGTCAGGGGCTTGATCGCCGAGCTGGCGCCGGGACGGGATGAGCCCAGCTAGTCCGGGTCTGCTGCGGCGCGCGCTGGCCGAGGGGCTGGCTGCCTTTGCCCTCGTCTTCGCCGGCTGTGGGGCGATCATCACCGACGCGTCCTACGACGGCGCCCTCGGCGTGGTCGGGGTGGCGCTCGTGTTCGGCCTGATCATCATGGTGATGGTCTACGCGACGGGACACCTCTCCGGCGCCCACATCAACCCGGCGGTCACCGTCGCCTTCACGCTCACACGTCACTTTCCGCCGCGCGACGCCACCGCCTACATCGCCGCCCAGCTGATCGGCGCCGTCGCCGCGGCGCTGTTGCTGCTCGCGGTCTGGCCCGACAAGCCCGCCGACCTCGGCGCCACCGTGCCCTCGGTCGGGATCGGCAGCGCCCTTGTCTATGAGGCGGTCCTGACCGCCGCGTTGATGTTCGTGATCATGGCGGTGGCCACCGACGCGCGTGCGGTCGGCGCGGCGGCGGCGATCGCGATCGGCGGCGCGGTCGGCCTCGACGCCCTCTTCGGCGGGCCGGTCACCGGGGCCTCGATGAACCCGGCGCGCTCGTTCGGCCCCGCGCTCGCCAGCGGCCAGTGGACCGACTTCTGGATCTACATCGCCGGCCCGCTCGCCGGCGCGGCGCTTGGCGCCGCGGCCTACCAGCTCGTGCGCGGCGCCTCGCCTAGCTCGCCAGCAGCCTGAGCGCCTCGGGCTCGCCGGGCGCCGGCTGCGGGCGCTCGCCGAAGGCGGCGACGCGGACGCCGAGCAGGCGCACCGGGCGCGGCGGCGCGTAGGCCTGCAGCAGCGAACGCGCGGTGGCGGCGATCACCGCCGGGTCGTTGGTCGGTGACTCGATCGTGTGCACGCGGGTGACCGTCGTCCAGTCGTCGAGGCGGACCTTGATCCCGATCGTCCGCCCGCAGATCTCGCGCTCGCGCAGCTCACCGGCGAGCCGCTCGGCCTGCTCGGTCAGGATCCGCTCGAGCCGCGAGATCTCGGCGATGTCGTAGTCGAAGGTGGTCTCCACCGAACGCGACTTGAGCTCGCCCCGTTCAACCGGCGAGTCGTCGCGAAAGTGCGCCCGCTCGTGCAGGCCGCGGCCGTGGCTTTGGCCGAACCGCCGCACGAGGTCATCGGGCGCGTGCGCCTGCAGGTCGCCGATCGTCCGCACTCCGATCGCCTCCAGCCGCTCGGCCGTCTTCGGACCGACCCCGGGGATCAGCCGCGGCGGCTCCGAGGCGAACCGCTTCGCCGCCTGCTCGCGGGTGAGGACGCAGAACCCGCACGGCTTCTCGGCGTCGGAGGCGACCTTGGCGACCAGCCGGTTGGGACCGATCCCGACCGAGGCATCGAGGTGAAGCTGCTCGCGGATCGCCCGCACGACGCCGCTCATCTTGGAGACAGGGTCGGGAACCGTGGATAGGTCGATGTAGACCTCGTCGAGCGAAGCCGGCTGGGTCGGCACGCCGAGCTCGGCGACGATCGCCATCACCTCGCCAGAGCGCTCGCGGTAGTGGGCCATGTCGACCGGCAGGTGGACGAGGTCGGGGCAGCGGCGCTTGGCGTGGGCGACCGGCATCGCCGAGCCGACCCCGAACGGCCGCGCCTCGTAGCTGGCCGTGGTGACCACCGCCCGCGGCCCGCCGCCGGCGACGATCACCGGCTTGCCGCGCAGCTCCGGCCGGCGCAGAAGCTCGACCGCGACGTAGAAGGCGTCCATGTCGAGGTGGGCGATCGTCCGGCGTTCGGTCACTGCCGGTCCATCGTAGGTCGCGGTGCGGCGGTCCCGGGGTGTGGCCGGTTTCCACCCTTGGACCCCTGGTCGCAGGCACCGCCCCGGCGGAATATGGACCAGCAACGGCAACCCAACTTCACCGAAGGAGAACCAGATGAATCGCAAGAACCGCATCGGCATCGCTCTCGCCACGCTCGCCGTCTCGCTGACCGCTGTCACCGGCGTCGCGGGCGCCGCCGGCTCCGACACGAAGGTGTCGATCAAGGGCCAGAACGGCGACTACTACGGCTACGTCAAGAGCTCCGACCCGGCCGACTGCGCCGAGGGCCGCACCGTGACCGTGTTCAAGCAGCTCGGCTCGGCCCAGGACCCGAAGTCGGATCAGAAGATCGGCAGCGACACCGCCTCGATCAACGGCACCAAGTACATGTGGTCGATCGGCAATTCCGGCTACAAAACGGGCGACTTCTACGCCAAGGCCGCCAAGGTCCCCGGCTTCTGCAAGGCCGCGACCTCGAAGACGATCTCGCGCTGACGCAAAAACACCCGCCACGTCCTCGGCTTCGCCTGCGGGCGTGCGGGGTGGGTATCGGAAGCGGCTCGGCGGTTCATCCGCCGGGCCGTTTCGCGTTGCTAGCGGCCGATGTGGATCCCGATCCGCTCGGGGATCGAGGCCACCTTGCGGGTCAATCGCCCGGGATTGCGGCCCCGTTCGAGCGCCGTCTCCTTGCGCAGGATCGCGCGCCGGATGATCGTTCCGCCGATGTAGCGAAACGGTTCCGGAGGTACCCGCAACGGCGGCGGGTTGACGAACGCCAGGCGGCTGGCCTCGTCGTGGCGCTCGAGCGCAAGCGCCGCCAGCGAGCGGCCGAGCATGTGCGAGGGCCCGACCCCGTGGCCGGTGTAACCGAAGGCGCAGTGGATACCGGGCTCGAGCTCGGAGATCACCGGCAGGTGGCTGGGCGAGACGTCGATCGGCCCGCCCCAGGCGTGGGTGATCTGCTTGCCCTCGAGCCCGGGGAAGAAGCGGCGGAGGTGACGCTGGACCTCGCCGCTGACGCCGGGGTCGCGCTCGGCGTGGCCGTGGGTGCGGGCACCGAAGGCAAGCCTGCCGCCACCCCAGCCGAAGGCGATCCGCCCGTCGGGGGTGGTGCGGAAATAGTGGATCAGCGCGCGCGAGTCGGTGATGCACTCGCCGCCGGTCCAGCCGATCTCCTCGAGCACGTCGGGCACGGGCTCGGTGATCACGATGTGGCTCGAGGTGACCGTGAGCCGCCGGTGCATCGTCGGCAGGTGGGCGAGCGCGCCGCCGGTGGCGACCACCGCCGCCTTCGCCCGCACCTTGCCGTGCTTGGCCTCGGCGACGACGTCGTGGCCGTGGCGGTGGACCGAGCTGACCTTGGTCCGCTCGAACACCTCCACCCCGTGGTCGCGAACCCGTTGCGCGAGACCGCGGGCGAGGCGCGCGGGCTGCACGGTGGCGCCGCCGGCATAGAAGCCGGCGCCACGGAAGACCGGCGAGGCGCAGCGCCGGCGAACCTCGTCGGCGTCCAGGGTCACGCAGGCGTCGGGTTCGCCGAGCTCGTGGCAGGATCGCTCGGCGGGTCCCCAGGCGTCGTCCCAGGCGGGCGCGGTCGAGACCTGGAGGTAGCCGGCGGGGCGATACCAGGCATCGATCTCCTGCTCGCGACAGAAGCTGCCGATCTCGGCCACCGACTCGGCTGCCGCACGGGCGACCTCGATCGCGGGACGGTCGCCGTAGTGCTTTCGCATCGTCGGCAGGCTGAACCAGAGACCGTTGACGAAGCCGCCGTTGCGGCCACTCGGGCCCTCTCCGCATCCCTCGGCCTCGAGCACGACGACGCTCGCCTCCGGATGCAGGCGCTTGATGTGCCAAGCGGTCCAGAGGCCGGTGTAGCCGCCGCCGACGACGACGACGTCGGCGGTGCGCTCGGACTCGAGCTCCGGCGCCGGTTGCGGCGGACCGGCCTCGGCGATCCAGTAGCCGTGGGCATCGTGCCGTTCGAACATCGCCCTAGGCAGTGTCGCGCGATCAGCGTCTAGACAGCGGCCGACCCGACCGCTGCACTGGACGCTGCACGCTCGATGTGGCGCTCGATCAGCTCCTGCTGGACGGATCGCGGATCCCCGTTCGGGCGCCGGCGGGTCCAGTTGCCGTCGGAGCCGAGTTCCCACGAGTTGGTGTTGTCGGCGAGCGAGCGGTCGAGCACGTCGACCAACTCCGTCCTCACCTTGTCGTCGAAGATCGGCGCGACGAGCTCGACGCGGTTGTAGAGGTTGCGCGGCATCAGGTCAGCGGAACCGATGTAGATGCTCGCGGGCTCACCGTGGCGCTCGAACGAGTAGATCCGGGAGTGCTCGAGGAAGCGGCCGACGACCGAAGTCACGGTGATGTTCTCCGAGACCCCGGGCACGCCCGGGCGCAGGCCGCAGATCCCGCGCACGTTGATCTCCACCTTCACCCCAGCCTGCGAGGCGCCGTAGATCGCCCGGATCGTGGGGGCGTCGAGCAGCGAGTTCATCTTCAGCCGGATACGGCTCGGGGTCGCCGGGGAGTGCGACGCGATCGTGCGCTCGATCTCCTCCAGCAGCCCCTTCTGCAGGCTGAACGGAGCGACCAGGACCTTGCGATAGCTGCGCGGACGCGCATAGCCGGTCAGCGAGTTGAACATCTCGGCGATGTCGGCGCCGATCTCCGGGTGGCAGGTGAACAGGCCGAGGTCGGTGTAGATGCGGGCCGTCTTCGGGTTGTAGTTGCCGGTGCCGATGTGGACGTAGTGGCGCACGCCATCGCCCTCGCGGCGGACGACGAGCACGCACTTGACGTGCGTCTTCAGCGCCGGGATCCCGTAGACGACGTGGACGCCCGCCTGCTCGAGCTTCTTCGCCCAGCGGATGTTGGCGCTCTCGTCGAAGCGGGCCTTCAGCTCCACCATGCAGACGGCCTGCTTGCCGCGCTCGGCGGCCTCGATCAGGCTCGGAACCAGGGGCGAGTCGGCGCTCGTGCGGTAGACGGTCTGCTTGATCGCCAGCACGTCGGGGTCGGCGACCGCCTGCTTGACGAAGCGCTCGACCGTGTTCGTGAACGAGTCGTATGGGTGGTGGACGAGGATGTCCCCGGAGCGCATCGCCGCGAACAGGTCGCCCTCCTTGCCATCGGGGCCGAAGATCAGCCGCGGCGGGGTGACCGGCGAGAACGGCGCGAAGCGCAGGTCGTCGTGGCCCGGGAGGCCGACGATGTCCCAGAGGTCGGCGAGGTCGAGCAGGCCGTCGATCGCGTAGACCTCGTCCTCGGCGACCCCGAGCGCGGCGGTCAGCTGGTCGCGCAGGCGCTCGGAGATGTCGTTGTGGATCTCGAGCCGCACGACCTCGCCGAAGCGCCGGCGCCGGACCTGCTCCTCGACCGCCTGCAGCAGGTCGTCGGTCTCGTCGGAGACGTCGTAGTCGGTGTCGCGGGTGACCCGGAAGAGCGAGTGCTCGAGCACCTCCATCCCGGGAAACAGCGAGCCCAGGTTGGCCGCGATCAGGGCATCGAGCGGGACCAGCGTGTGGCCGCCGTCGCCGACCGAGAGGAAACGCCGCAGGAGCTCCTTCGGCACCTTGACCCGGGCGAGGATCTCGTTGTCCTTCTCGGGGTCGCGGAGGACGACAGCGAGCGAGAGCGAGAGGTTGGAGATGTAGGGGAAGGGACGGCCGCGGCCGATCACCAGCGGCGTCAGCACCGGGAACACCTGGCGCTCGAACAACCCGTTCAGCTCCTCGAGCTCCTCCGCCGAGGCCTGCTCGGGCGTGATCACCCGGATTCCGTGCTCGGCCAAGCGCCGGGCGCAGGTCGCCGTCGACCGCGCGGCTGATCCGCTCGCGCTGGGCGAGCACGCGCTCGCGCAAGGCGGCCAGGGTCTCTGTCGGCAGCATCCCGTCGGCGACCACGCGTCTGAGTCCCCGCGTCGACCAGGTCCTGGAGGTTGGCGACCCGGACCATGAACACCTCGTCGAGGTTCGACTCCCAGATCGCCGCGAACTTGACCCGCTCCAGCAGCGGCACCGAGGGGTCCTCGGCCAGCTGCAGGACCCGGTCGTTGAAGTCGAGCCAGGAGAGCTCGCGGTTGAAGTAGAGCGAGGGATCCTCGAGGTCGGGACCGCCGCCGTTCACCGCCTGCCTCCGAGCCCCTGTTCGAGGCTCGGTCGGCTGGGCGAGATCGGTCTCCATCGGCTCCACGGCGCGCCTCACAGGCTAGCGCCGACCGACCCTCAGGCAACCTCGCGCAACGGGGTGGGCTCGGGCTTGCGCCGCGACCGCGAGCGGGCGCTCTGATAGCCGGCGGCAAGCTGGTCGAACGCGGCCTCCCAGGTTCGCCCGCTGACCTCGGCCAGCGCCAGTTGCGCGATTCGCTGGCGCAGGAACGGCGACTCCGCGAGCTGGGCGACGGCGGCCGCGATCGGCTCCGGGCCCGGTTCGCACAGCCAGCCTGTCTGGCGGTCGCGGATCAGCGAGAGCGGGCCGCCCTCGCCCACCGCGACCACCGGCAGGCCGCTCGCCTGCGCCTCGGCGATCACCTGGCCGTAGGTATCGGTACGGGAGCAGAACAGGAACAGGTCGGCGCTCGCATACGCGGTCGCCAGCTGTCTCTCGGTCGAGCCAGCCGAGGAAGGTCGCATGCTCGCCCAGGCGCACCCGCAGCATGTCCTCCTCCGGACCCCCGCCGGCCAGCAGCAGGTGCAGGCGAGGGTCGCGCTCGTGGGCGAGCAGGAAGCTCTCGGCGAGCAGGTCGGCGCCCTTCTCCCTCGTCAGCCTGCCGGCGTAGAGAACCTTGATCTCGCCCGGGTAGGCGCCGGGATCCCTGCGCGCGGGGCTGTAGAGCGCGAGGTCGACGCCGCGCGCCCAGCGCTCGATCCGATCCGGCTCGATCCCGAGCCCGGCCAGCGACTCGTCGGTCGCCGGGCTCGGCGAGAGCACGACCTCGCACTGGCGATAGAAGGCCGAGAGCGCCGCGCGCACAGCCAGCTCGAGCCGCGGATCGCTGCTGCGCATGCCCGCATAGGCCGCGAGCTCGGTGTGGTAGCTGCCGATCAGCGGGATGCCGGCGATCCTCGCCATCAGCGCCGCGCCGATCCCGGCAGGTCCCGGCGAGCTCAGGTGAATCATGTCGTAGCGCCCATCGACGAGTGTCTGCACCAGCTCGGGAACGCTGGGGACGCCGATCGACAACCCGGGATAGAAGGGCATCTCCACCTCGGCCGCCGCCGGCAGGCGCCGGTCGACATGCGAGTCGGTACCGACGACCTCGACCTCCCAGCCCGGAACGCCGTGCTCGCGGATGCGCTCGATCGTGTGCGTGACCCCGTGCATCGACCCGGCTCCGTCGACGACCAGCGCAACCCGGCCCGGCTCGCCGTCGCGGCTGGTCAGCTTCGCCATCTCGGTGCCGAGGATCGTCGTCGCCGGCACATAGGGGATAGCTGGCACGCACGCTTCGAACAGCGACTTCGCCGCCTCGGCGTATCCCTCGCCGGCCTCCGCCGCGGCGGCCACCTCGGCGACGGCTGCTCGCATCGCGCGCTCGTGCGCGCGCCGGGCCCGCCGGGCGAGCTCGGAGTGGCTGAAGTCGTCGGCCTGCATGATCGCGATCAGCTCGCGAGGGTCGGCGTCGAGCCCGACGCTGGTGAGCCAGGCCCGGAGCACGGCCCTGGCCTCGTCCGCGCCCAGGTCGGGGCTCGACTCCCCGCCCCGCGCGGCGCCGTCGGAGACCACCCGCTCGGCGATCGCGAGCACGGCCGCGGGGTCGACCGGCCCAGACTCCGACCATCCCTCGCCGAGCCCCGGCACCCCCGCAGGCGAAGCCGAGGAGGTGGCCGGAATGTTTGTTAGCGCTCGCGTAGCGAGCGCGAGGGCGGAGTGGGCCCACTTCGCGGCACTGCCCTGATCGCCGCGGCTCTCCGCCCTGCCCTCGCGCACGTGGTGCAGAAACGCTTCCGGCGACGACGCCGGCGGTGCCTCGGTGAAGGTCCGCCCGATGTCGACACCGGCGTGGTCGTCGGATCCGCCGATCCCGGTTCCCCCGTGGGTCTCGATGTAGACCGCCGAGGGCATGTTGAGCTCGCGCGCCCGCGAGCCGTTGCGCGTCTCCCAAACGGGAAACAGCTCCGCCAGCCGCCGCCGGTGACGCGCCGTCAGCGGCGCGGCGACGGCGAAGAACGGATGGGCGAGGGCGCAGGTGATCCCGCGCCCGTGCAGATAGGCGGCGCAGGTCTCGAGGTCGCCCGCCTGGTCCTGGAGGAACTCGTGGTCGTCGGGGGTGAGCCCGTAACAGAGCACGTGCACCGCCTGGGGCTCGCCCGCGAACCAGGTCGTGAGCTCCTCGGAGATGAAGCAATCGGGCCGGTCGGCGAGCTCGAGGCAGCCGTCGATCGTGTCGTGGTCGGTGATCGTGACGAAGTCCATCCCCCGCCGCTTGGCGAGCTCGTAGACCTCCTCCGGCGGCGTCGCGCACTCCGGCAGCCCGACGCTGCGCTGGATTCCGAGCTTTGCCACCTGCGACGCGGTCGAGTGGCAATGCATGTCGACCCTGGTAACCCCGTTGGGAATCATCACTGCTCCCTGATTAGCCTGCTATTTCCAAGATCAGGTTCGCCTCCGCCGACGCCCGTCCCGTTACGAGTCGGAGAACGGGCGGTAAACATCCGGTGAACTGCGCGTGTTCACCGGATCGCAACCGGACCGTGCCCGCGCCCGGCGAATGTGCTTGGGGAGATGCCGGTGTCAGTCGCTACCGAGGCCGGGATCGCGACGGTGAAGCGCGGCGAGCTGACGGTCGACGTGGGGCTCGACCCGCTCTCGATCAGCGTTCGCCGCGGCGGCGTCGCCGTGGTCGACCGACTGGAGTTGTTCACACAGGCGGGCGGCGGGAGCGACCGGCTGATCGACCTCACCGAGGGAGTCCTGGTCGAGGAGACGCGAGAGGACGCGCAGGCGCTCGGACCGGGAACGGTGGTCGAAGCCGACGACACGACGCTGAGGCTCGAGCTCGTCGCCGCGGGCGGTTCGGCGACCCTGACCGTCGGCCTCCCCGGCGCCGACCGGGTCGAGATCGATCTGCGCACCGCGCAGCCGGCATTCAGGCTCGGCGCGGGCTGGCCGGCGAGGGCAGGCGAGTACCTCACCGGCCTCGGGGCCCGCCATGGAGAGCCGTTTGACCAGCGTGGCCGGCTCGCTCGGCTGGGCGCCGACCGCCGCTACACCGGCCCGGACTGCCCGGCCGAGATGCTCGCCGAGGGCGGGATCCCGCAGGGCGACTACGTACCCGCGCCCTGGCTCAGCTCGAGCGCCGGCTGGGCGGTCTGGGCCGAGACCTGGGGATCCGGGCTGGAGCTCGACCTGCGACAGCGAATCGAGATCTCCCAGCGCGGCGCCGCCGGGCCGTTGCGGCTGCGGCTGCTCTGCGATCCGACCCCGGCGGCGCGCCTGCGCCACTACCTACGGCTGACCGGCTTTCCCGCGCTGCTGCCGGAATGGGCATATGGGCACTGGAAGAGCCGCGACGTCTACTCACACCAGCGCGACGTGCTCGACGACTTCGAGGGCTACTCGCGCTGCGAGCTGCCGCTCGACGCGATCGTCATCGACTCCCCCTGGGAGACGCAATACAACACCTGGCGCTTCAACCCGCACCAGTTCCCCGATCCCCGCGGGATGATCGCGCGGATGCGGGCGGCCGGGGTGCGCACCGTCGTCTGGGTGACCCCCTGGGTCAACCTCGACTCCGGCGACGGTCAGCGACCGCCCGACGCCGAGTCCGAGCGCCTGCATCGCCGCCCCGCGGCCAACTACGCCGAGGGTATGTGGGCGGGCCACTATTTGCGCGGCCGAAACGGCGGCCCGCACGTCGGCCGCTGGTGGATGGGGATCGGCTCGCCGGTCGACTTCAGCTCTTCCGCCGCCCGGCGCTGGTGGCAAAAGCAGGCGCGGTCGGTGCTCGAGCTGGGGGTCGAGGGAATCAAGGCCGACGACGGCGAGGGCTACTTCATCCCCCCGGAGGCCCGGTTCGCCGACGGGCGCACCGGCGCCGAGGCCGCCTGGGCCTACGGCGATCTGTACCGGCGCACGATGCAGGAGGTGCTCGACCAGGTCCACCCCGGCACCGGCGTGCTCTTCGGACGCTGCGGCTGGAGCGGACAGCAGGCCACCGGCTTCACCTGGGGCGGCGATCAGGTCTCCGACTTCTGGTCGCTGCGGACCCTGGTCGCGGCGACGCTGACGGCTGCGGCGAGCGGCTTTTCGAACTGGTCGCACGACGTCGGCGGCTACCTCGGCAAGCGCCTGGTCGAGCGCTGCCCGCGCGAGCTGCTGCTGCGCTGGGTCCAGTTCGGCTGCTTCACGCCGCTGATGCAGGCACACGGGCGCTTCGAGCAGGAGGCCTGGCGCTATGACGACCACACGCTCGAGGTCTATCGCCGCTACGTGCTCCTGCACGAGCGCCTGGTCGCCTACATCCGCGCCGCCGCCCGGACCGCGGCGCGCTCGGGCGTGCCGATCATCCGCCCGCTCGCGCTCACCGACCCCGCCGACGAGCGCGGCTGGAGCCTCGCCGACGCCTATGGCTTCGGTCCCTCGCTGTGGGTCGCGCCGGTGCTCGTCAAGGGCGCGCAGGAACGGCGCGTATACCTGCCGCGCGGTGAGTGGCTCGAGTTCGACGGCGATCCCGTGCCCGAGCACCCGGCGGCGCTGATCGCCGGCGGGCGGGAGATCGTCGCCCCCGCCCCGTGGGAGCGGATCCCGGTCTGGGTCCGCCGCGGGGCGATCGTGGTCACCTACCCGGCCGAGCACGTCGCCGCGGGCCTCGGCGACGTCGCCGAGGCTGAGCGCCCGCTCGAGGCCACCCTCTGGGGCGAGCCCAAGGGCGGCCGGGCGAAGGCGGTGCTCGCCGACGGGACCTGCGTGCGGTGGGACCACGGCGCTTGGTCGGCAGCGCCGGAACGCCAGATCAGCTACCGCGTGATCGAGACCGCCTAGCCGGCGTCGAGCGCAAACGCCGCCAGCGCCGGGTCGAGCGGCTCGTCGGCTCGGCGCTTGACCGAGCCGGGCGGCACACCGATCACGCGCTTGAACGCGCGCGCCAGCGCCGCTTCGGAGCGATAGCCCAGGCGCCCGGCAAGCTCGGCGACGGTCGCACCCTCGGATCGAAGCGCCTCGTGGGCGACCTGCATCCGCCAGCGGGTCGCGTATTGCATCGCCGGCTCGCCGACCAGCCCGGTGAACCGGGCGGCGAACGCCGAGCGCGACATCGCCAGCTCATCGGCGAGTGACGCCACCGTCCAGGCGCGCGACGGGTCGCGGTGGATCAGTGAGAGCGCATGGCCGATCTGGCGGTCCTGAAGCGCTCCCAACCAGCCCGTCTGTGCCGCCGGATCGGTCTCGATCCAGGAGCGGATCGCCTGGATCACGAGGATGTCGCCGAGCCGCGTGATCACCGCCTCGCCGCCGGGCCGCAGCTCCATCGCCTCGACGGCCATCAGCCGCAGGACGCCCTCGATCCGGTCCATCTGCGGCGAGTCCGATGCCTCGACATGGACGATCGGGGGCAGGATCTCGACCAGGTTGTGAGCGGCCGGGTTGTCGAATCGAACCGCTCCGCAGACCAGGGTCGTCAGGGCGCCGCCCTCGCCGTGGCGAAGGATCTCGTAGCGGTCTGAGACCAGCTCGCGATCGAGCTCGAGGATCCCCGGGGCCGGGGCTCCGGGCTCGCTGCGCAGGCCGTGGCCCTCGCCGCGTGGCACGAGCGCCAGGTCCCCGCGCTGCATCAGCATCGGGTCGTCGTCGCCGGCGTCGAGCCAGAGGCTGCCCGAGACGACGACGTGAAACCAGACGTAGCCCGGCATCGGCGGCAGCGTCATCCCCCACGGCGCCGTGAGCTCGGAACGGCAATAGAAGGCCCCGTTCATGCGCAGGAAGTGCAGGGCCTCGCCGAGCGGGTCCGCCGGCGCCCATGGGTCGAGCGTGCGCATCGGACCAGTATGACCGCGATTGGTCAGGAATCCAAGTTGATTGGACGATCGAGCATGAAGTAGCGCTTTCTAGCCATAGACACGCCGGGCTCAGTGGCTGAGACTGGACGACATGCAATCGACCCAATGGAGCACAGAGATGATTTCTCCCGGCCAGACACTCGAGAACCCCGTTACCGGCGAGCGCTTCACGTTCACCGACACCGCCGCCAGCACCGGCGGCGAACTGCTCGCCTTCGACTTCGCCCTGGGCCCCGGCGGCGCGGTGCCGCTTCCCCACGTACATCCGATCCAGACCGAGCGCTTCGAGGTCACCGGCGGGCGGATGCGCTTCCGCGTCGGCCTGCGGACGATCATCGCCGGTCCCGGCGACGTGGTCGAGGTGCAGCCCGGCGTCGCGCACTCGTTCGCCAACGACGGCGACGAGGAGGCGCGGCTGCGGGTCGAGGTTCGCCCGGCCCTGGCGATGGAGGAGATGTTCGCCGAGGTGATCGCGATGGCGCAGGCGGGCCGGATGACCGACCGCGGAATGCCGCGCAACCTGCTCGACCTCGCGCTGCTCGCGCGCACCTACGACCAGGAGGCCCACGCGCCGCTGATCGGCGTGCGCCTGCAGCGGCTGCTGCTCGCCCCGCTCGTTTTCCTGGCCCGCCGGCGGCGGGGCAAGAAGGCCGCGACCTCGGTCGCGCAGGCGGCCTGACGCTGACCCCGTTTCGGACCCAAACGAATCCAACTGGAGGTAACGACGATGAACGAAGACAACACAACCCTGGTGCTCGGCGGCACCGGCAAGACCGGCCAGCGCGTGGTCGAGCGGCTGCGGGCGCGCGATCTGCCCGTCCGCGTCGGCTCGCGCTCGGCCCAGCCCTCGTTCGATTGGGATGACCGGTCGACCTGGGCGGCGGCGCTCGAAGGTGCGTCGGCGGCCTACGTCTCCTACTACCCCGACCTCGCGGTCCCCGCCGCCCCAGAGGCGGTCGGCGCCTTCGCCGAGCAGGCGGCGGCGGCCGGCATGCGCCGGCTGGTGCTGCTCTCGGGCCGCGGCGAGGAGGAGGCCCAGCGAGCCGAGCGGGTGATCGAGGAGGCCGGAATACAGTGGACCGTCGTGCGCTGCTCGTGGTTCAACCAGAACTTCAGCGAGAGCTACCTGCTGGAGCCGATCCTCGCCGGCGAGGTCGCGCTTCCGGCCGGTGACGTGCCGGAGCCGTTCGTCGATGCCGACGACATCGCCGACGTCGCCGTCGCCGCGCTGACCGAGGACGGACACGAGAACCGGGTCTACGAGCTCACCGGCCCGCGTCTCTTGAGCTTCGCCGAGGCGATCGGGGAGATCGGCCGGGCAACCGGTCGAGAGCTGCGCTTCGTCCCGGTGACCGTGGAGGAGTTCACCGCCGCGGCCGCCGGGCCCGAGGTCCCGGAGGAGGTCGTCGGCCTGCTGGGCTACCTGTTCAGCGAGGTCCTCGACGGGCGCAACGCCGAGCTTGCCGACGGCGTGCAGCAGGCGCTCGGCCGCGAGCCCCGCGAGTTCTCCGACTACGTCCGCGAGACCGCGGCGACGGGTGTCTGGAATGTCTAGCGCGATCCTCGTGCTCACCGTCGTCGCCGCGCTCGGGTGCGGGTTGGCCGCCGGGTTCTTCTTCGGCTTCTCGACCGTCGTCATGCCGGCGCTGGGCCACATGTCCGACGCCGAGGCCACCGCGGCGATGAACCAGATCAACATCGACGCGGTGAAGCCGTGGCTGATGACGCTGCTGTTCGGCACCGCGGCGGCCTGCGTGGCGACGATCGTCGCCGGGCTCGCCGATTGGGGCGAGGACTACGGCCCCTATCTGGTCGCCGGCGGGGTCCTCTATCTGCTCGGGTCGATCGGGGTGACGATGTTCTTCAACGTGCCCCGAAACAACGCCCTCGCGCGGGTGGATCCGTCGGATCCCGCCGCGGTCGCCTACTGGCCTCGCTATCTGGCCGAGTGGACGCGCTGGAACCACGTCCGCACTGTGGTGCCGTTGATCGCCTCGGGCCTACTGATCGCGGCGATCCACGTGGCCTAGGTGTAGTTCCTCACCACGTTGTTCATCCGGGCCTCCTTGGAGGCTGGGGGTGCTTAAGCCACCCAGTCCCAAGGAGGACACCGAATGAAGCTCCACGCTAACGCCCGCACCTGCCCGAACTCCCGCAGGCTGATCGTTCAGAGGATCGAGGAAGAGGGCTGGTCGCTGGCGGCGGCGGCCGCGGCCGCCGGCGTCAGCGAGCGCACAGCCCACAAGTGGCTGAGCCGCTTCCAAGCGGAAGGCGAGGCTGGCCTTGAGGATCGCTCCTCGAGGCCGAGGCGCTCGCCCGCCAGGGTCCCCGCCGAACGGGTGGCGGCGATCGAGGCGCTGCGACGGCTGCGGATGACCGCCGACGAGATCGCCGAATGCCTGGGAATGGCGCTGTCGACCGTCTCGCGGTGGCTCAAGCGGATCGGACTGGGCAAACGCTCGCGCCTCTCACCGCCCGAGCCCCCGAACCGCTATGAGCGAAAGCGCCCGGGAGAGCTGATCCACGTCGACGTCAAGAAGCTGGGGCGGATCCAAGGCGGCTACGGAAAGCGCTGGAGGTCCGGACGCCGCCACTACACGCCCGTCCACAAGGACGTGGCCGGGGTCCCTCGCAAGACGGTTGGCTGGGAGTTCGTCCACGTCTGCGTCGACGACGCCACCCGCCTCGCCTACGTCGAGGTGCTCGAAGACGAGAAGGGCAAAACGGCGGCAGGCTTTCTTCGCCGAGCGATCGCCTGGTTCGCCTCGATGGGGATCTCGGTCGAGCGGGTGATGACAGACAACGGCTCCTGCTATCGCTCGACCGTGCACGCGGCGGCCTGCCGCGAGCTCGGGCTCCGCCACCTTCGCACCCAGCCCTACCGACCCCGGACCAACGGCAAGGCCGAGCGCTTCATCCAGACGCTTCAAAACCGCTGGGCATGGGGCGCTCTTTACGGCACCTCAGCCGAGCGCACGGCAGCGCTGCCCGGCTGGCTTGCCCACTACAACTTCATCCGACGTCATGGCTCCCTCGGTCACAAGGCGCCCGCAGCTCGGCTCGCCGAGCTGGAACAACGTCATGAGTAGCTACACCTAGGGCTTGCCCGGCTTGTAGAGGTAGCGCTCGAACAGATCGTCGAGCTGCTGTCCCGATTGCGCCTCGGCCAACGCGATGAACTCCTCGATCGTCGCGTTCGCATAGGCGTGCTCCGAGGTCCAAGCGCGCAGCGTGTCGTAGAAGGCGACGTCGCCGACCCGCTGGCGCAGCGCCTCGAGCGCCATCCCACCGCGGATGTAGATCGAGCTGTCGAACAGGTGCGACGCGCCCCCGGGGTCTCCCGGCGCCGGGTCCCAGAGGTCGGCGCGGGCGGCCGGCGTGCGCTCGAGCTTGTCGAAGACCTGCGCGGTGGTATCGCCGCCGGCCTCCTCCGCCCAGCGCCACTCGGCCCAGGTGGCGAAGCCCTCATTGAGCCAGATTTGGTTCCAGCGCTCGACGCTGACCGAGTCGCCGAACCACTGGTGGGCGATCTCGTGAGCGACCGTGACCTCCTCCGGCGCCTGATCGTAGATCGGCCTCGTCTGCGTCTCGAGCGCGTAGCCGATCTCCGGGGCGCGATCGACGATCGCGCCCGTCTGCCCGAAGGGGTAGGGGCCGAAGAGCGTGCTGAAAAACCGGGTCATCCGCTTGATCTTGCTCAGCGGGGCCTTCGCCTTCTTCGCCTCGCGCGGATCGACGGCGATCAGCGACGCGATCCCGTCGAAGCTCGAGCGCTGGAGACGGTAGTTGCCGATCGCCGCCGTCGCCAGGTAGCTCGCCATCGGCTGCTGGGCGGCGTAGGACCAGGTGACCAGCTTGCCGTGCCGCCGGCGGCTGAGCAGGGCGCCGTTGGCGATCGCCTCGGTCCCCCGGGGGACGGTGATCTGGAAGTCGAAGCTGGCCTTGTCGGTCGGGTGGTCGTTGCATGGAAACCAGGTCGGGGAACCCTGCGGCTCGCCGACGACGAAGGCGCCATCGTCGGTCGGCACCCAGCCCTCCTTCGAGCCGTCGGCGTCGATCAGCGGCCGCGGGCGACCGCGGTAGGCGACCTCGACCGTGAACTGCGCGCCAGGCGCGATCGCCGTCGCGGGGGTGACCACCAGCTCCTGGCCGGCACGGGTGAAGGCGGCGGGCTGGCCGTCGACGGTCACCGCCCGGACCGTGGGGCCGCGGTAGTCGAGGTCGAAGCTGCTCAGCTCCTGGCTGGAGCCGGCGGTGATCGTCGCCTTCGCATCGAGCTTGCGGCTCGCCGGCCGGTAGTCGAGCTTCAACGAGTAATGCGCGACGTCGTAGCCACCGTTGCCCTGCTTGGGAAAGTAGGGATCGCCGACGCCGGCGCTGCCCGGGGCGAAGGCGCTCGCCACGCCGACCCCGCCGGCGAGCAGCGCGACCACGGCGGCGCCGGACGCAAAGCGGCGCCTGAATGAGCTCGGGTTCCCTGCCATGGTGTTCAACGTACCCCCACGAACACGGGGGCGCTCACAGCGGAGCGGTCGGACCCGCCTGGCACGCCCGGCCTACACTCCGCTGATCGGGAACACGACCGCGCCGGGCAATTCGACTGGCATTACCCGCAGGACGGGCGCGGTTCTCGGCGGGGCGGGGTTGATCGCGGTGCTCGCGACAGCCCCCGCGTTCGCCGCCACTCGCTACGCCGAGGTCTCGCCCGGCGACGGGGACCCGGCCGTCTGCGCGCAGGCCGATCCCTGCACGATCGAGAACGCCGTCGAGCACGCCAGCGTCGTCAACGGCGACGAGGTGATCGTCGCGCCCGGCACCTACAACCTCGGCACCGGCACCGTAACCGTTGCCGACGACATCGACCTCCACGGCCCGGCGGGCGGGCCGAAGCCCAAGATCACAACCGCGAGCACGACCGCCTCCACCGGCGCCGTGACGATCCTGCAATTCCCCGGCGCCAACGCGACGGTCAGCGACCTCGAGCTCGAGAACACGGGCGCCTCGGGCGCGGCCGGCATCAACTCGGCCGCCGCAGGCGTGGTCGCCGAGCGCCTGGTCGTGACGTCAACCCAGGACGCACCGGCGTGCCAGCTGATCCAAGGCACGCTCAGGGACTCCGTCTGCCGCAACATCGGCAACGGGTCAGCCATCGGGATGGCCATCGGCAGCACCACGGTTACGTTCACGCTCAACCTGCGCAATGTCACCGCGGTCGCCCAGGGGAACTCCTCGATCTCTGACGGGATCGATATCTCCGCCGCCGGAACCGCTTTCAACTACGTGGTCGATGCCAAGAACACGATCGCGGTCGGCGGGACCGGATTCGCGTCCGATGTGAGGGCACAGCAGAGCGGCGGCGCGACGGCGACGATCAACTTCCAGAACTCCAACTACGACACCGTCGCAACGGGCACCGGAACGGTGACGCCTGCGGGCACCGGCACGGGCAACCAGACGGCGCCACCCGTATTCGTCAACCAGGCCACCGGCAATTACCACCAGGCGCTGAACTCGCCGACCATCGACGCCGGTGCATCTCCCGCTCTGCTCGGCGCCTTCGACTTCGAGGGCGGCGCCCGGACCGTCGACAGCAACTGCGACGGCACCGCAACGCCGGACATCGGTGCCGACGAGCTCACCCCGTGCCCGGCGCCGAACAACAACTTCGCCAACGCCCAGATCCTGAACGGCAACGCGGCCACCGTCACCGGCACGAACACGACCGCGACCGAGGAGCCCGGCGAGGACAACTACACGACCGAAGACAACTCGAGCACCCATCCGAGCGTCACGCACTCGGTCTGGTACCGGTGGACCTCCCCGGGCAGCGGCCCGGCGAGGGTCGACCTCTGCACGGCGAACAACTACGACACGATGCTCGCGGTGTTCACCGGCAGCGTGCTCGGATCGCTGACCCTGGTCGGCGCCAACAACAACAGCGGCGACTGCCCTCCCACCAGCTTCGCCAGCAAGGTCAGCTTCACCGCGATCCAGGGAACGACCTACCAATTCCTTGTCGACGGTTGCTGCGGCCTGCCGCACGGCAACTTCACCCTCAATCTCGTCGGGCCGCCGATCCCCGCCCTGGCACCCCCGTCGCATAACTTCGGCTCGCGGGCGATCTCCGCCGGGCCCAGCGCCAGCCAGACCTTCACCCTCTCGAACACCGGCGGCTCCAACCTGACGATCTCATCAGTCGCGCTTGGGGGAGCCGGCGCCGCCGAGTTCGCCAAGGTCGACGCCGACTGCACCGGATCCGGTGCCGGCCAGGCCAACAACCTGCTCACCCCGGGCGACAGCTGCACGGTCGGGGTGACCTTCGACCCCTCGACCCTCGGCCCGAAGTCAGCGACCCTCGACGTTGCGACCAACGGTGGCAACGTCGCCTCGAACCTGTCGGGCAGCGGTGGCGCGCCGGTCGCCGCGTTGGCGCCCCCGTCGCACGACTTCGGCTCGCGGGCGATCTCCGCCGGTCCCTCGACGGCGCAGACCCTCACCGTTTCGAACACGGGCAGCTCCGACCTGACGATCTCATCGATCGTCGTCGGTGGAGCCGACTCCGAGCAGTTCGCGAAAGCCGACAGCGACTGCACCGGCTCCGGGGCCGGCCAGGCCAACAACCTGCTCACCCCGGGCGACACCTGCACGGTCGGGGTGACGTTCGATCCTTCGACCACCGGCGCGAAGTCCGCGACCCTCGACGTGGCGACCAACGGTGGCAACGTCGCCTCGAACCTGTCTGGCAGCGGCAGTCAGGACCCGGCCGACACCACCGCCCCCGAAACGACGATCACCAAGGGCCCCAAAGCGAAGACCAAGAAAAAGCGGGTGGGCTTCGAGTTCAGCTCCAGCGAGGCGGGTTCGAGCTTCGAGTGCAGGCTCGACGGCCGTCAGTTCCAAGCCTGTCACTCACCGTTCCAGGTCAGGGCCAAGAAGGGCAAGCACTCGCTCGAGGTCCGCGCCATCGATGCGGCGGCGAACGTCGACGCGACGCCGGCGGCCTGGACCTGGAAGGTGAAGCGGAAGAAGAGGAAGTAGCGGGTCAGGACGGCGTCTCGGGCGGCCCCTGCGCCCGGCGTGCCTCGGCCAGCGCCTCGGCGGCGCGCCGGGCGCGCTCGGCGGCGTCGCGCTCGGCGGCCTCGGCGCGCTCGAGCTCGCGGGCGGCCTTCTCGGCGCGCTCGGCGGCGGCCCGGCGCTCGCGCGCCTCGGCCACCTTGCGCTCGATCGCCCGCTCGAGCCGCTCCCAGACCTTGCCGCGCTCGAGCTCACCCCAGAGCTCGACGAAGCGCTCGAACAGCAGCCCGCGCCGGGCCTCGGTGTGGACGGCGAGCACCTCGAGCCCTCGGTATGCGGTCCGGTGCGGCACGCTCGCGACCAGCGCCGGTTCGAGGTCGGCGCCGTCGGCGCGGTTGCGGATCGCCTCCGCGTCCTCGGCGCGCAGCCGATCGACGTGGTCGGCGACTCGCGGCAACATCACGTCGCAGTCGTGCAGCTCACCGAGCACGTCCTGGATGTCGCGCGCCCGCCGGCGGGCGGTGTCGGCCGGAGCGCCGAAGCAGAACCCGGTGGTCTCGAGCACGTAGCGCAGCCGCTTCGCGGCGATCCGCAGGTCGTGCTGCTCGTTGGCGCATTCCGGGTGCAGGGCCGCCGGTGCGAAGGAGCGCATCTCGTCGAGGCGCACGCGGAGGATCCGGGCGGCATTCTCGACCAGCGGCCCCTCGGGATCCAGCTTCTTCACTCGCTGAGCCTTCAGTGCGGATCGCCCCCGTTCGTCGGCACCACGGGCGGCGCTGGATCGACCGGCGCGACCGCGCGCGACTCGCTGACCACGATCTCCCGCCCGGTCGACGACTCTTCGACCTCCGGCTCTTCGACCTCCGGCTCCTCGACCAGCGCATCGGCGGCCTCGACCAGCTCGGCGAGCCGATCGCAGAGCGCCGTCACCCGCTCGGCCGAAACGCTCGGCGCCAGCTCCAGGTTCGCCTCCGCCTGCTCGCTGCGCAGGCTGGTGGCGAGGCTGCGCACTCCGGGGCGGTCGGCGGCTCCGATCCCGGCGGCGAAGCGATCGAGCGCCTCCAGGGTGACGTCGCGGTCGCGGCGTTCGCCGAGGGCGTCGGCGAGCGCCTTCACCTCGCGCAGGGCCGCCTTGAACCGCTTGCGCGGAAAGCAGGGCTCGAACACCTCGAGCGCCGCACGCAGGCGGCGGGTGGCGACGCGCATGTCGTGCACGCGCTCGATGTCGGAGGTGTCGAGCACCCCCTCGGCGTTCTCGGCGAGCTCGCAGGTGCGAAGCTCCACGACCCTCGCGGCCACGCTCGCAAACGCATCGTCCTCCCCGATTCCAGGAACGGGACGGGCCTTTGCCATGTGCCGGAGAGTAACGCTGCGACGGCCTAGGCGGCGATCGCCGCGGGCGCGCCGTTCGAGGCGCCGTGAAGGAGATCGAGGATGATCCCCTCGCGCAACCCGCCCTTGCCGATCTGAAGCGGCTGGCCGAGCAATTCGGAGAGCTTCTCCAGGATCAGCACGCCCGCGGGCAGGATGCGGACCCGGCGAGGATCGAGCTCGAACTTCTTCGACACCTCGGCGATCGGGTCGCCGGTGAGCACCCGCACGGAACGCTCCAGGGTCTCGTACTCGAGCACCGCACCGACCAGCGTCCGCAGCGAAGTCGCGCTGCCGCCGACCGCGACCGCCTGTTCGGGCTGCTCGACCTCGACGCCGTCGAAGAAGTCGTCGATGTAGTCGCGCAGCGACCGGATCTCGGACGCCGACGGCGGATCGTTGGTGAGGAACTCCTCGGCCACCGCCCCGGAGCCGATCTTGAATGAGCGCACCGCTCGTACCCCGTCGGCGACCGTGCCGAGGATGATCTCCGATGAGCCACCGCCGACATCGACGACGCCGATCTCGCCCTCGACCGGATGGCCGAGGGTCTTGGTCGCGCCGATGAACGCCAGCCGGCCCTCCTCCTCCTCGGAAAGCACCGCAACCTCGAGCCCCGCCGCGTCACCGATCCGCTTCGCTGCCTGATCGGCGTTCTTCGCCTCGCGGATCGCAGCGGTGGCGACGATCCTGATCGCCTCCGCGCCGAGCTCCTCGGCCAGGCGTACCTGGGTGGTGACGACCTCGGCCAGCTCGGCGATCTTCTCGTCGGTGATCTTGCCCTTGCGCTTCGAGTCCTTGTCGAAGCGCGTGTAGGCGCGCTGCTCCATCACCTTGCGCAGCTGTCCCTCCTGCGGCTCGGCTACGAGCACGCGCGTCGTGTTCGAGCCGATGTCCACCGCCGCACAGAGCACGCGGTCGATCATGCCAAATCGCGCGGATGCGGCATGGGCGTCACTACGCCTGCGATAACGCCAAGTTCACATCCCGTTCACGCGCGTTTCACGGAAACTGCGGCCAAGGGGGCGAATCTGATCAGGGATGGCTGTCGAGCAGACGACGAGGCGCGGGCTTACCGCAGCGGCGAAGGCCGGTGGCAGCGAACCGCTGACCGGCAGGCTCGGGCTCAGCGTCCCGAACGAGTGGTGGGCGTCGGCGCCGCTGCTGAAGTCCTACGAGGCGGCCGGCTTCGACTGGGTCCAGCTCCACTCGCCGCCGCTGTCGGTGCTCACGGTCGCCAGGCTGACGACCAGCCACGCGGTCGCCGCCGCCGCCGCGCTGGCGACGACCTCGCTCGGAGCGGTGCTGCACGCACCGTCGAATCTGCGCGCCGGTAGCCGCGAGGGGGATCGGGCCTTCGAAGGCCTGCTCTCCTACGCCGCCGAGCTCGGCGCGGCCCAGGTCGTCTACCACGCGCTGGCGCTGCCGGAGGGCCGCAGCTCGGAGGCGGCGCTGCTCGCCGAGGCCCGCTCGCTGACCCGCCACGCGCGCGTCGCCGAGCGGCTCGAGGTGACGATCGCGCTCGAGAACCTGGCGCCGCTGTACCCGGGGCCGGAGACGCTGTCGGCGAATCCGACCATGCTGCGCGGGCTCGCACGGCGGATCGGCTCGCCGGCGATCTCGATCTGCCTCGACCTCGGCCACGCCCACATCGCCGCCGATCTGCGCAACACCTCGGTCGAGCTGCTCTGCGAGCCGGTTCTGGACCTGGTCGGCGTCTTTCACCTGCACGACAACCTCGGCGCCCGCCGGCTGACGACCGACGTCAAGCTCGGCGTCGATCCGCTGCGCCTCGATCTCCACCTACCGCCCGGCCGCGGGACCCTGCCGTGGCCGCGGGTCGCGCCGGCGCTGGCCGCGCATCGGGCGCCGCTGCTGCTCGAGGTCCACCCCCCGTTCCGCCCGCGAGCGAGCGAGCTCGTGGAGACGGTCAGCTCAATCCTGAGCTAGTGCGGGACCGGCTCGCCGGGGTGCGAGGCGTCCTGGAACTCGCGGAACAGCCCGGTGACGATGAAGGCGACCTGCTCGCCGATGTCGACCGTGTTATCGCCGATCCGCTCGATCGCCCGGGCGACGAGGATCATCGTCATCGCCCACTCGCGGCGATCGTGGTCGTCGCCGATCTCGAGCGCGATCCGGAAGATCTCCTTGTTCAGATTGTCGACGACGTCGTCCTGGCGCACGAGGTCGCGGGCCATCTCCAGGTCGCGGCCCTCGAAGGCGCGCTTCACCTGAGCGATCTGGGTCTTGACCTGCTTCCCCATCGTCACCACGTCCTTGACGATCCGTTCGTCGGCCGGGGGCTCGTGGCCCGCGATCGGGATCAGCTTGGCGACGTTCACGCACTGGTCGCCCATCCGCTCGAGGTTCTTGATCACGTGCAAGAGAGCGGAGATCAGCCGCAGATCAGTCGCCACCGGCGCCTGGGTCGCGAGCAGGGCGAGGATCGACTGGTGCACCTCGAGATACCGGCCGTCGATCACATCGTCGTTGGCGATCACGAGATCGCCGAGCTCGGTGTCCTGGTGTTCGACCGCCTCGATCGCACGGACGAGCTGGTCGGACACCAGATCGAGCCCTTCGAGCGCTCGCCCCTCGAGCTTCTCGAGCTCCTCCTGATATTGGATCCGGACTCCCTCCGCCATCAGCCGACCTTCCCGGTGACGTAGTCCTCGGTTCGCTGATCGCCCGGGTTGGTGAAGATCTTCTCGGTCACGTCGTACTCGACCAGCCGGCCCTGCCGGTTCTTCTCCTCGGCATCCAGCTTGACGATCAGGAACGCGGTCATGTCCGAAACGCGCGCCGCCTGCTGCATGTTGTGGGTGACGATCACGATCGAGTACTTCTTTTTCAGCTCCAGCATCAGGTCCTCGATCTTGCCGGTCGAGATCGGGTCGAGGGCGGAACAGGGCTCGTCCATGAGCAGCACGTCGGGCTCGACCGCGAGGCAGCGGGCGATGCAGAGGCGCTGCTGCTGCCCGCCCGACATCCCGAAGGCGTTCGTCTCCAGGCGGTCCTTGACCTCATCCCATAGGGCCCCGCCGCGCAGCGCCTTCTCGACGATCTCGTCCATGTCGCCCTTCATCCCCAGGATTCTCGGGCCGAAGGCGATGTTGTCGTAGATCGACTTCGGGAACGGGTTCGGCTTCTGGAACACCATCCCGATTCGCTTGCGAACTTCGACCGCGTCGATCTCGGCGCCGTAGATGTTCTCGCCGTGATAGAGCACCCGGCCCTCGACGGCGGCTGAGGGAATCAGGTCGTTCATCCGGTTGAGGCAACGGATCAGGGTCGACTTGCCGCACCCCGAGGGGCCGATCAGCGCTGTGATCGCGTTCTTGTACATCGACATCGAGACCTCGGAGACGGCGGGCTTATCGCCGTAGGACACGGTGACGTTGTCGAGCTCGAACACCGCCTCGCGCGTGGTGAACGTCCTTGCGGTCGCTCCCGCGCCCTGCGACTCGGCGATGGTGTCTGCGAGATTCACGCCTGGAACGGAGCGCTCTCCCTGCGTCTTCTCTGGTTCAGTCACGATTCTGCCTTCCAAGCTAATCACCTACCACTTGTTTTCGTACTTGTTGCGCAGCCAGATCGCGACCGCGTTCATCGCCAGCAGGATCACCATCAAGACGATGATCCCGGCGGCGGCCAGCGCCTTGTACTCCTCCTGAGGGTCGGATATCCAGGCGAAGATTTGGATCGGCAGCGCCGTCACGGTGTCGAGAAAACCGCTCGGGGCCGAGGTCGCGAAGGCGGCGGCGCCGATCACGATCAGGGGCGCGGTCTCGCCGATCGCCCGCGAGAGCGAGAGGATCACGCCGGTCGCCAGACCGGGAATCGCCGCCGGCAGCACCTGCTTCCAGATCGTCTGCCACTTGGTCGCCCCGAGCGCCATCGAGCCCTCACGGATCGAGGGCGGCACGGCGCGGATCGCCTCGCGGCCGGCGACGATCACCACCGGCAGCACCAGCAGCGCCGAGCGTCAGCCCGCCGGCGAGCAGCACGTTGCCGAGGCTGAGCGGGCCGCGGACGAGGAAGGCGAGTCCGAGGACGCCGTAGACGATCGAGGGCACCGCGGCGAGGTTCTGGATGTTGACCTCGATGAAGCGGTTGAACCAGCGCTCGCGGTTGGCGTACTCCTCGAGGTAGATCGCGCTGGCGACGCCGATCGGGATGATGAAGGCGGTGCAGACCACCATCAGCAGCAGAGTGCCCATCAGCGCCGGGCCGATGCCGGAGCTCGAGGGATCGATCCGCGAGGGCACGTCGGTGAGGAAATTGAGGCTGAGCGAGCCGACCCCCTCGACCAGAACGTCGATCAGGAGCACGGCGAGGGTGATCATCGCCAGCGCCAGGCAGGCGATCAGCGAGTACTTGAACAGCAGATCCCAGATCCGCGAGCGGCGGTTGCTCGTGAACGAGCCGGTTACCGCGGCGGCAATCGCAGGGCGCGGAGCGCCCGGACCGAGCTCCGGCGGGGCGCTCATTCGTAGACCTCGCGGTACTTGCGGACGAAGCGGATCGCGACCATGTTCATCAGCAGGGTGAGCACGAACAGGGTCAGACCGAGGGCGAAGATCGACTGGTAGCCGATCGTCCCGGCGGGGTTGTCGCCCTTGGCCGTGGCGCCCATGAAGGCGGTGATCGTCGCGTGCGGGTCGAGCGGGTTGAGCTGAATTGCTCGCCGAGAGGCCGGCGGCGATCAGAACGATCATCGTCTCGCCGACGCCGCGCGAGATCCCGAGCACGATCGAGGCGACGATGCCCGAGATCGCGGCCGGGAAGACGACCTTGGTCGCCACCTGGCGCTTGGTCGCGCCGAGCCCGTAGGCGCCCTCGCGCAGGCCCTGCGGCACGGCCCGCATCGAGTCCTCGGAGATCGAGGCGATCGTGGGCACGATCATGATCCCCATCACCAGGCCGGCCGCGAGCGCGTTGAAGACCTGGACGTTGAGGTGGAGGATGTCCTGGAGGATCGTCGGGGTGACGAAGGTGAGCGCGAAGTAGCCGAAGACGATCGTCGGTACGCCGACCAGGACCTCGAGGATCGGCTTGACGGTCTTCCTCACCCGCGGCGTGGCGTACTCGGAGAGATAGACGGCCGAGCCGAGCCCGATCGGAACCGCGACCAGGATCGCGATACCGGTGATCAGGAAGGTGCCGACGAGCAGCGGCCGGACCCCGAACTGCGGATCGGAGAACAGCGGCGACCACTCGCTCTCGGTGAAGAAGTCGCATGCCGACCTCCCGGAAGAAGGAGACCGACTCGTTGAGCAGCGCGACGACGATCAGGATCGTGGTCAGGACCGAGATCGCCGCGGCGAGGAAAAGGGCGGCGCGAATCGCCTCCTCGCCCCAACGGCGGCGACGGACGCCGAGGGCTCTCGCCCCCGGCGCCGCGCCTACCGTGTGAGTGCCGGCTTCCACCGTGTGCTCGTGTGTCGGCCGGCGGCCCCTCGAGGGGTCTTAGCCGACCGCCTCCGCGACCGCCGCCTGGGCATCGGTGCCCTGCTCCTCGCTCATCGGAACGATCAGAGCGGCCTCGGCGATCTCGGCGTAGTTGTCGGCGACGTACTGCAGGAAGCCGGCGACCTCGGGCTTCTTCAGCGCCTCGTCGGAGGGATACATGAACAGCGGACGGGAGAGCGGCTTGTACGAGCCGTCCTGGATCGTCTCGGAGCTCGGCGCGACGCAGCCACTGCCGTCGTCGACGGAGACCAGGTTGAGCGTGTCGGCGTTCTGCTCGTAGTAGGAGAAGCCGAAGTACGCGAGCCCGCTCGTATCGCCGGAGACGCCCTGGACGAGCACGTTGTCGTCCTCGGACGCCTGGTAGTCCTGGCGGCTCTTGCCCTCCTCACCGTTGATCACATCGGTGAAGTAGTCGAAGGTGCCGGAGTCCGTACCGGGACCGTAGAGGCTGACCTCGGCGTCGGGGATCGCCTCGCCGCTGTCGGCGTCGTCACCCAGCTCGCTGTAGTTGGTGACCGTCTCGTCGCTCCACAGCTGGGAGAGCTGATCGACGGACAGGCAGCTGATCTCCAGCCCCGGGTTGGTGACCACGGAGATCCCGTCGTTGGCGACCTGGACCTCGTTGTACTCGACGCCACCCTTGTTGCACAGGTCCTCCTCCTCGGGCTCGATCGAGCGCGAGGCGTCGGAGATGTCGGTCTCGCCGGCGCAGAACTTCTCGAACCCGCCGCTGGTGCCCGCGGCACCGACGGTGATGTTCGACGTCAGGGTTCTCGGCGTTGAAGAGCTCGGCCGCCGCCTCGGCGAACGGCTGCACGGTCGACGAGCCGTCGATCGTGATCGAGCCGGAGAGGCCGCTGGCGCGTGTCGCCCCCGCTTGATGCCGTGCTGTCGTCGTCTGAGCCACACGCCGCCACGCCAAGGGCAAGGACTGTGCTGGCGCCCGCGGCGAACAGCCACTGCTTAGAGATCACTTCGCTGGGTCTCCTTCTGATTTTGTTGGGAAACGGAGGCCTCAGGCACACGTCGAGGTCCTCCTCCGATGCGATTGAGAGCACACTCGCACCGCTTCCCCACAAGGTTGTTACGCCGGAGTCGTGGCGGTGTGAAAAGGGTGTGAACGCCCGGCGGCAATCGCCGCCGTCACGCCCATGGCCGGCTAGCCGAGTTGCGGGATCTGCGCGTCGGCGACGGTCTCGCCGACGAAACCATCGCCGGATGCGGAAGCGTCAGGGGCGCCCGACGGCGCCTGTGGCTCCGCGACCTCGCCGGCCTGCTCCGGCTCGAACCGGTAGCCGACGCCGAAATGGGTGTGGATGTACTCCCACCCGGGGGAAAGCCTTTGCAGCTTCGAGCGCAGCTTGCGGACGAAGACGTCGACGGAGCGATCGCCGTGGGCCATCGCGTAGCCCCAGACCCGCTGGTAGATCTCCTCGCGCTCGATCACCCGCCCCGATGCCTCCGCCAGCACCTGCATGAGCTCGAACTCGCGCCGGGTGAGCTCGAGGCTGTGCCCGGAGACGAAGGCCTGGAACTGGTCCGATGCGGATCTCGATCTCTCCGGCGACCACCGGACCCTGCTCATCGCGGACCCGGCTGCGGCGACGGCGGCGGACGACAGCCTCGATTCGCGCCATCACCTCCTCCGGGTGAGACGGCTTGGCGATCCAGTCGTCGGCGCCGAGACGCAGCCCGCGGACCCGCTGGGCCACGGTCGAGCCCTGCGTGCAGACGACCACCGCGAGGTCGGGCAGCATCCCGCAGACCCGCTCGAGGAACTCCCAGCCCAGAGGCCCGAGAACCGCGACGTCGACGAGCACGGCGTTGAGCTTCATCGCCACCAGCTCCTCCGGCGGCACGCTCGACGAGTGCACCCGGTACTCCCAGCCGGCCGCGTCGAAGCGGCGCGCGAGCACGTGGAGGAAGCCGCTGTCGTTGTCGATAACGGCGAGACGGACTGTCCCATGCTTTGAGTTCATGCTCTGCCCGGAGCGCTCTCTGAGTGCCTGCATCGTAGAGCGCCCCGCGGCCGTCTCCAACCGCGTTCACAGGAGTTTCACACGCAAATTCTCGGTTTATTCACTCCGGCGCATGCCTGGCTGCCCACACTGGGCGCAACGAGATCCTCTCTCTGTGCAAGCGCGCGGCTCCTCCTGCCCCGAGCCGCGCGCTTTTTTACGCCCATCTGGACGTCAGGTAGCGCTCGTCACGCCGGTCGCGACCAGGGCGAACACGGCGAGCCCGAGCACGATTCGGTAGGCGATGAAGATGCCGAAGTTGTGGCCGGCGACGTAGCGCAGCAGCCAGGCCACCGAGGCGTAGGCGACGACGAAGCTGACCACGATGCCGACGAGCGTCGGGCCCCAGCCGACACCGTCGGAGATCTCCGACGACTTCGGTGATCGCCTCGTAGACGCCGGCGGCGGTCAGCGCGGGGATCGCGAGGAAGAACGACATCCTGGTGACCGTGACCCGGTCGAGCCCGCGAAAGAGGCCGGCGGCGATCGTCGCGCCCGAGCGCGAGACGCCGGGGATCAGGGCGATGCACTGGGTCAGCCCCATGGCCAGCGCGTCGCGCATGTTGAATTCGTCCTCGCCTCGGCCTGGGTCGCGGAACGGTCGGCGAGGTACATGACCCCGCTCCACAGGATCAGCGCCGTGCCGACAACCCACAGGCTGCGCAGCGAGCCTTCGATCTGATCCCTGAACACGAGCGCGGCGACCATGATCGGGATCGAGCCGACCGCGACAGCGAGGCCGAACTTGAACTCGCGCGTCGAGCGGCGGCTCGAGTCCGTGAGGCCGCCGGCGAGCGAGCGAACGATCGCCCAGAGCTCGCTCCAGAAGTAGATCACCACCGCCGCGACTGCGCCGATCTGGATGATCGCCGTGAACGCGGTGATGTCGGCGTCGTCGATGTTGAAGCCCATCAGCTTCTCGGCGATCGTCAGATGGCCGGTGCTCGAGATCGGCAGGAACTCGGTCACGCCCTCGATCACGCCGAGGACGATCGCTTCGAGGATCGACATCGGCGCGGGAGGTTAGTGCGGCCGGTGGCCGCCGGGCCGCCGCGGCCGAATCTGGGCGCGATAGAGTTCCGAGTGTGAACCGGGTCCGCGCAACGCTGGTCTGCCTCGCCCTCTTCGCCTTCGCCGCGCTCGCCGTGGCGCCGGCCGCGATGGCCGCCGACGGGGTCGGCCTGTACGGGCGCACCGACGACAAGGTCGTCACCTACTTCGCCTTCGGCACGATGATCTTCTTCGCCGTCCTGGTCACGGTCGCGACGCTGATCCAGATGCGGCTCGAGAGCCGCAAGGACCGCGCCCGCGAAGAGCTCGAGCGCCTCCGCCGGCCCTGAGCAAGTGAGCAAGGTCAGCTACGCGCGCACCGGCGCGGCGGCGGTGCTGACGATCACGCGCCCGGAGCGCCGCAACGCCGTCGACGACGAGACCGCAGCCGAGCTGCTCGATGGCTTCCACCGCTTCGAGGCCGACGAAGAGGCGCGCGCCCTGGTGCTCACGGGCGAGGGGCCGGAGGCGTTCTGCGCCGGGGCCGACCTGAAGGCGTTCGCCGAGCGCGCCCAGAGCTTCCTCGGCGACCATCCCGACGAGGCGACGCCGGAGGCGCGCGAGGCCGCGATGGGCGAGTGGCTCGACCAGCGCCCAGACGGACCGCTCGGGTTCACGCGGCTACGCGCATCGAAGCCGACGATCGCGGCGATCTCGGGCTGGTGCCTTGCCGGAGGGCTGGAGCTGGCCCTGTGGTGTGACCTGCGAGTCGCCACCGAGACGGCGCGGCTGGGGTTCACCGAGCGGCGCTTCGGGGTGCCGCTGATCGACGGCGGCACCCAGCGTCTGCCGCGGATCGTCGGCGTCGGCCGAGCGCTGGAGATGATCCTCACCGGACGCGTGATCGAGGCCGGCGAGGCGCTCGACTGGGGCATGGTGACCGAGGTCGTCGGACCCGACCGGCACCTCGAGCGCGCGCTTGAGATCGCCGAGGGCCTGGCGGCGTTCCCGCAGACGACGATGCTCTCCGACCGACGCGCGGCGCTCGAGGGCATCGGCCTGCCGTTCGAAGAGGGGATCGCGCTTGAAGCCTCGATCGGCCGCGACTCGGTGATCACCGGGGCGGCGGGGGCGGCGCGGTTCGCGGCCGGCGAGGGACGCGGCGCCGAGGGCGCCGGCGTCTAGCGGAACTAGCTGTCGGGCGCCGGGTTGCTTAGGTAACCCGCGCCGGCAAGAGGGAGGAATCCATGCGCATTCGGGACCGGATGACGTACGCGAACGTGATGGCGACGATCGCGGTTTTCGGGGTAGTCGCCGGTGGCGGCGCCTATGCGGCCTCGAAGATCGATACGCCCGAGATCGCCAACAACGCGATCACGGCGAAGAAGCTCGACTCCAAGGCGGTGAAGACGTCGAAGCTGCGGCCCGGAGCCGTGACCAGCGAGACGCTGGCCGATGGAGCAGTCGAGACGCGGAACCTGAGCAAGAACGCGACGCTCGCGATGGCGGGAGTCGTGGTCTCCGACGGCGAGGTCCGCGGGTGGTTCAACCGGTTCAGCGACGGAGCGCCCACGGTCGAGCACCCGCAGCCGGGTGTGTACAAGCTCTTGATCCCCGGCATAGACGCGGCCGTCTTCTCCAACTTGAGCCTGCTGAACTCTGTGAGCTTGGCCGGTGGCAGCTCGGCGCCATCTGGCGAGATCAGTGCTCGCTGGAAGCTATGCGACAGCGGCGGCGGTTGCATGTACCCGGTAATTGGCACGTTCGACAGCAGCGGAACCCCAGCCGACCGCTCGTTCACATACATCGTCTATCGCGCCGATCACGAGGAGCTCTGAATCTCAGCCGAGTGACGTGTTAGCCCTCGTATACGGAGGCAAGACGACACTCGGCGGCGGAGGCGCGGTCGAGCAGCGGCCGGAGTTGCTCAGGTCCCGATCCGGAACTCGGTCAGCAACCGCTTCTCGGCCTCGCCCTCGACCTCGGCGATCACCTCGATGTGGTCGGCCAGCGGGGTGCCGCGGAGCTTCGTCGCCAGCAGGTCGTCGACCTGGAAGATGCCGGCGGAGTTGTTCATCGTGATCTCGATCCGAACGGCGCGTTCGGTTCCCGCCGAGATCTCGACCCGCTCGATCGCCGCGGCGGAGATCGAGTGGATGCCCATCTGGCCGGACTCGACCGGAAGCCGGGTGCGCCCCTGGGCCATGTCGAGCGCGTCGGCGACCCGGACCACGCCCGCCTCGACCGTGTAGGGCTCGCCGCGGCGGCGGTGGCCGATGATCGCGTGCAGCGATTCGGCGATCACCACGGCGCGCTCGGCCGGGTCCTTGTAGACGTGGCGAGGTGCTCGCGCAGCTTGCGCTCGGCGAGGAAGAGGCTGAAGGCCTCGTGATCGACGCGGTGGATCGACATGCCGATGTCGTGCAGCAGCGACCCGGCGGCGACCACGACCTCCGCGTCGCGCTCCTTCATCGCGTGGTCGGTGACCATCGCCGGCTCCACGCCTCCCTTGACCAGCAGGCGGAACAGGCGCAGGGCGATGTTGAGCACCACCCGCACGTGGACCCAGGAGTGGTCCGACATCCGCAGGCGCTCGGACTGCACCTGCGCCATGTGCCACCAGGCGCGAACCTCCGGATCGTCGTTGAGCCCCTCGAGCAGCGCTTCGAGCCGGCGGTTCCCGCGCGTCGGGGCGCCGACGCGGGCGCTGGCGGTGGCGTCCGCGGGCTTGCGACCGAGTTCGCCGGGGCCTGCGGCCTCGACCTCCTCCAGCGCGGTCTCCTCCGGCTTCGGCTTCGCCATGCTGCCATCCTCGCACGCGCCGATGAAGGACTCACCACCCGCCACGGCCCGCGGTCGCGCCTTCGCCAGGGCGGCGCTGCTCGGCAACCCGTCCGACGGCTTCGGCGGCAAGACGCTCGGCTTCACCTTCGCCGAGCTCGAGGCCGAGGTCACGCTCGGCAGCGCCGATGACCACGCGAGCGATCGCGACGAGGACGCCCGCCGACTGGTCGAAGCCACGGTCGCTCGCTTTCGCCGCCGGCATGCGACCGATCTGCCGCCGCTGAGCGGCGCCGTGCGGACGCAGATCCCGCGCGAGGTCGGGCTCGGCGGCTCGAGCGCGATCATCACCGCGACCCTGCGGGCGCTCTGCGCCATGACGGCCGTGGATCTCGACCCGGCGACGATCGCCGCGACCGCGCTCGCGGTCGAGACCGAGGACCTGGGGATCGCCGCCGGACCCCAGGACCGGCTGATCCAGGCGCACGAGGGCCTCCTGTTCATGGACTTCTCGGGCTCGGCGGCCGGGCGATGCGAGCAACTCGACCCGGGCTCGCTGCCGCGGATGTTCGTCGCCTGGCGCCGCGATGCGGGCGAGCCGTCGTCGCGCGTCCACGGCGCCCTGCGCGAGCGCTACGAGGCCGGCGACCGAGCGACGCTCGCAACCCTGGCGCTGATCGCCGCGCTCGCCGAGCGCGGGCGCAGCTGCCTCGTCGGCGGCGAGCCGGCGAAGCTCGGCGCGCTGATGGCCGAGAACGTCGCCGCGCGGGCGCGGCTGGTCGAGCTCGACCCCCGCCACCTGCGCATGGTCGAGCTG
This sequence comes from uncultured Solirubrobacterales bacterium, assembly GCA_963767475.1. Taxonomy (GTDB): domain Bacteria; phylum Actinomycetota; class Thermoleophilia; order Solirubrobacterales; family 70-9; genus WHSW01. Next base: position 1,306,272 of record CAVYEI010000002.1, on the reverse strand, counting down.
GCGCGGGAGCTCGGCGCCGCCGCCAACTACGCGGGGTCGGGCGGCGCGATCGTCGGCGTGGTCCCGGCGGGGACCCCGATCGGCGAGCTGCGGGACAGATTCGCCGCCGAGGGCTGCGACCTGTGCGAGGCAACGCCGGCCGGCGGCACTTTTTCCGCCTGACGGCGGTCTTAGTCTGACCACCGTGGCTATCCGCGATGCGGGGGGACGTAGGTGCCCGGACACGGGGCTCGCCGTGCCGGAGTGCAGCTGCAAACGCTGCCTGGAGCTGATGCTGCGCGAGTTCTCGCCCGACCTGATCTCCGACCGGATCAAGGTCACCCGCCGGCCCCCGGAGCCGCGCTCGGACCCGGGCGAGCACCGCGAAGCAGCCTGAACGGATCTTGGCCGCGCTCGACCGCCCGCCCCGGCCCGGGTAGCATCGCGCTCGATGACTCCGGCCCAGCTGACGCTCGAGCGCCGCGACCAGGTCGCGGTCGTCACCATGCGCCGGCCCGAGAAGCGAAACGCGCTTTCGATCGAGCTGCGGACCGAGCTCGCCGAGACCTTCGAGGCCCTCTCCGAGGACGACGACGTCGGCTGCGTCGTGCTCACCGGAGCCGGCAGCGCCTTCTGCTCCGGAATGGACACCAGCCAGTTCGGCGGCGACATCGCCAATCGCGAGCTGCTGGTGAAGACCAGCACCGTCGCCTTCCAGGCGGTCGGCGACTGCCAGCGCCCGGTCGTCGCCGCGGTCAACGGACCGGCGCTCGCCGGTGGCTTCGCCCTCTCCTTGCTCTGCGACCTTCGCGTCGCCTCCACCCGGGCCCAGTTCGGCTACCCAGAGCTGCCCCGCGGGATCCCGCCGAGCTACGCGGCGGCGCGCGCGGTGTTGCCGGCGACCGTCGCCAAGGAGCTCTGCCTCACCGGCCGGGTGGTCTCCGCCGACGAGGCCCAGCGGCTCGGGATCGTGCGCGAGGTCGTGGCGGGCGACGTGGTCGAACGGGCGGTGTCGCTGGCCGAGCGGATCGCGGGGCTGCCGCGCCAGGCGATCCTGGAGACCAAGCGCCGCACGCTGCTCGAGCGCCACCACCTCTGGGGATTCCTTTTCGACGAGGAGGAGCGGGTCTTCCGCCGCGCCCTGCTCGGCGAGACCGAGGTCGCGAAGGCTTAGCCGAGCCAATTGGTTCAGGCCTAGGCGTACGGCGCGACCGCCGCAAGGATGTGCGGCCAGACGTAGATCTCCCAGGCGGCCGAAGCGATCAGCACCGGCACGGCGACCGCGACGGTGGCGAAGGTGGCGGCGAGCAGGTCGTGCCACTCGTTGCGGCGGCTGGCGATCGTCCACGCCGCCAACGGCAGGAACAGCGCCACCAGCTCGGGGATCGCGTGCGGGAGGATCGTCAGCACGAGCACGCCGGGGGAGATCCCCAGCTGCCCGGCAAGCTGGGCGCCGGTGAGGCCGAGCGCGTAGGACTGGGTGATCAGGGAGAAGCAGGTGACCAGGCCGACCCAGGCGAAGGCGATCGGGCGCGCCTTCTCGTGCACGAGCTTGGAGAGCCCGGTGCGCTGCTGGGCCGAGAGCACCAGCGAGCTCCCGGCGATGAAGCCGGCGACGCAGGCGAAGGCGTGCAGGGCGAGGACGAGTGAGTTGCGAAACAGGATCGCGCCGATGTCGCCGATGCTCTGGTCGTCGGTGAGCCCGGGGACGCCGAGCCAGGTGATGTCGGCGGGCGAGAACGAGGCGACCAGCCAGACCGCGAGCAGCATCAGCGAGGCGACGATCAGGGCGCCGCCCGCCCACAGCCGCAGCACCGGCCACGGGTTGGCGTTCCAGCGCTCGAGCGCGCCGCGCGTGTCGCGCATGCCCTGGACGAGGACGAAATCGTTGACGCTCACCTGAAATGCATCGGCACTCCAGGTGAGCGTCTCAAGCGCGGAGTCGGCCTAGCCGCAGACGGGCCACGGTGAGGAACCCGCGCGGCTGTAGAGCAGCGAGGCGCGGTAGGTCTGCTCCTCGGGCGAGGCGGCCGCCGGGCTACCGCTGCCGCCGACCGACGCCCAGGTGCCGGTGTCGAACTGATAGAGCCCGTAGTAGGTGCCCGACGAGTCGACCACGGTCGGGTCACCGCCGGACTCGCAGGACGCGATCGCGTCCATGGTCGACTGCGAGACGCCCGGCGCCAGGCCGTACTCCTCGCGCGCCATCCGCTTCGCCTTCTCGACCAGCTTCGTGCCCTTCGCTCCGAGCGCGTCGAAGCGGCGTTCGACCTTGTGGGTCTCGATCGACTGCTCGAAGCGGTCGGCGGGCTTGTAGATCATCTGCAGCTGGGGCTCGGCGGCCTGTGCGGCCGTCGTCGTCGCGAGTCCGAGCGCGAGCGCGCACGAGACCGAAACAAGCTTCTTTGACTTGCGTGACACGGAACTACCTCCGTTCATTGCGCCCGGTCGGCGGTGATCGCCTCGAAAGAGTTCGGGGTGGATGGCCGGGCGGCTTCGCGGTCCCTGGGCGGCGGTTAGGCTCACGCCCCGGGTCGAATCCGTGGGCTGAGCAGGTTGACGGACGAACGCGTGTTTGTGTGTGACGGGTGTCACTCTTGCAAGGAAACGCTCACAATTTCACAAAACCACGCCTGAGCCTGATCAGGCAGGGCTTTCCCGACCGCCCGGCGTTCGGCACCGGGATCTCCGAGGCGGTGCTCAAACGCGTCGCCGCGGGCGAGCTCGGCCCCACCTTCCGCATCCACCGCCCCGCGCGCGAGCTCGCCTTCTCGAAGCAGGACCGCGCCGCGCCCGGCTTCGAGCGCGCAGTGCGCTCGGCGCGTGCGGCGGGGTTCGAGCCCGTGGTCAGGCTCGCCGGCGGCCGCGCCGCGGCCTTTCACGAGGGCACGCTCGCGTTCGCCTGGGCGACGCCCGCCGAGCGCCCCGTCGCAGGCACGCAGGAGCGCTTCGAACGCCTGGCGGAGATCGTCACCCGAGCGCTGCTCGGGCTCGGCGTCGACGCTCGTGTGGGCGAGGTCCCGGGCGAGTACTGCCCGGGCGCCTGGAGCGTCAACGCTCGCGGGCAGACGAAGCTCGCCGGGATCGGGCAGCGATTGATCACCGGCGGCGCCCACGCGGGCGGAGTGCTGGTCGTCAGCGGCTCCGCGCTACTGCGCGAGGCGCTCGAGCCCGCGTACGCGGCGCTCGAGCTCGAATGGGACCCGGCCACCACCGGCAGCGTCGAGGACGAGATCGGCGAGGTGACGCTTGACGACGCCGAGCAGGCGATCGTGGCCGAGCTGGCGGGCTCGTTCGAGCTCGTCGACGCCGAGCTCGACCCCGAGACGCTCGCACTGGGCGCCAAGCTCGGGCCCGACCACGAGGCGCTGGCATGATCTTGAGCTGATGGAGGCGACGACCACGACGATGCCTGCCGAGGAGCCGGACGAGGGCGCCGAGACCGAGCAGAAGGTCACCCCGCTCGAGCTCTTCTTCGACCTCGTCTTCGTCTTCGCCTTCACCCAGGTGACCGCGCTGATGGCGGCGAATCCGACCTGGGAGGGCCTGGGCCAGGGAATGCTCGTACTGGCGGCGGTCTGGTGGGCCTGGGGCGGCTACGCCTGGCTCACCAACTCGCTCCATTCCGACGACGGCATCGCCCGGCTCGGCCTGATGGCGGCGATGGCAGCGATGCTGATCGCGGCGCTTGCGATCCCGGAGACGTTCGGCGACGACTCGGTGATCTTCGGGATCGCCTACTTCGCCGTCCGCGTGATCCACATCGCCGTCTACACATACGGGGCGCCCGACATCGACAACCGGGACGCGATCCGGCGCCTGGCGCCGGGCCTGCTCGCCGCTCCGGCGCTGATCGTGCTCGCGGGCTTTCTCGACGGCGGCGCCGCGGCGGGGCTCTGGATCGTCGCCCTGCTGATCGACTACGGAACCCCGTACGTGCAGGACGTGGGCGGCTTCAGCGTCTCGCCTTCGCATTTCCACGAGCGCTTCAGCCTGATCATCATCATCGCCCTCGGCGAGTCGATCGTCGCCACCGGCTCGGGCCTCGACGCGACCGGGCTCACGGGCGGGGTGCTCGCCACCGCGACCGCCGGCCTGGTGATCGCCGCGGCCCAGTGGTGGGCGTACTTCGACGTCGTCGCGCTGGTCGCCCAGCGCCACTTCTCCGGCCTCGACCGGCTCGCCCAGAACCGGCTTGCGCGCGACTCCTACGGGGTCCTTCACCTGCTGCTGATCGCCGGCATCGTGCTCGTCGCGCTGGGACTGAAGAAGGCGCTGCTGCACACCGACGAGCCGCTGGAGACGGTGCCCGCGGTCGCGCTCTGCGGTGGCGCGGCGCTCTACCTCGTCGGCCACGTCGCCTTCCGGCTGCGAAACATCGGCTCGCTCAACCGCCAGCGCCTGTTCGCCGCCCTGATCCTGCTGGCGCTGATCCCGTTCGCGACCTCCGTCGATGCGATCGCAGCGGTGATCGCGGTCGCAGCCGTCCACGTGGCGCTGATCGGCTACGAGGCGATGCACTTCAGCGACGCCCGGGCGCGCGTCCGCGGCGGAGGGACGATGGAAGCGCCCGGCACGGGGTAGGTTGGCGGCGATGCGGATCCTCGCCTTCAGCGACCTGCACCGCGACCTCGATCAAGCCGCTCGCCTGGTCGAGCTCAGCGCCGGCGCCGACGTCGTCATCGGGGCGGGGGACTTCGCCTCGATCCACGAAGGCCTCGCAGAGACGATCGATGCGCTGGCGGCGATCGAGGTGCCGACGGTGCTGGTGCCCGGCAACAACGAAACCGAAGCCGCCCTGCGCGAGGCTGCCGCCGGCTGGAGCACCGCCACCGTGCTCCACGGCGAAGCAGCCGATATCAACGGCGTCTCGTTCTTCGGCCTCGGCGCCGGGGTCCCGATCACCCCCTGGAACTGGAGCTTTGACCTCACCGAGGCCGAGGCCGAGGCGCTGCTGGCGGGTTGCCCCGAGAGCGGCGTGTTCGTGATCCATTCGCCTCCGCACGGCCACGTCGACACGTCTCGGACCGGCGATCACCTCGGCAGCACCGCGATCTTCGCTGCGATCGAGGCCAAGCGTCCGCGGCTCGCGGTCTGCGGCCACATCCACGAGAGCTGGGGCAAGCGATCGGAGATCGGCCGCACCGACGTCGCCAACCTCGGGCCCAAGGGAACCTGGTTCGAGGTCTCCAGCCGCTAGCCGGACGAGACGGGCTTGCCGGAGGGCTTGACCGCGTACCAGACGCCGCCGTACTCCTCGACGTTCTGGCAGTAGACCTCGCCACGGGGATCGCCGATGTAGCCGTAGAGCGGTCGCCCGGCGTAGGTGATCTGCAGCGAGCCGTCGTCGCGGGTGGTGGTCGCGAGCTTGCCGCGCTTGACCCCCGGGCCGGTGACGATCTCTCCCTCGGCGATCAGCGGCGGCCAGGCGTGGGCACAGTCGCCGTAGCAGTGGCTCGTCGACCCGCGGTCGGCGGTGAACACATACATCGCGTAGCCGTTGGCGAACAGCACCTTGCCGAAGGGCGAGCCGCGCAGCTTCAGGCGCGTCTTCTCTCCCGCCGCCGCCGGGCCGGGGCCGATCGCCACCGCGAGCAGGACCGCGACGGCGATCGCGCCTGAACGTCGGACGGCAGTTGCTGCGGACATCGTCACCGGATCAGTGTCCCCGCGGGCGTGGCCGTTACACGGGGACCAGATACGGCGAAGACGTCACCGGGACGCTCTCTCGCGCCGCAGCGCAGAGCACCCCCCAATCGGTGACGTCTTCGTCCAGATCTCGGAACAGCCACAAGGCGTCCCTCCACCCATATCCAGCCTCCCACCTTTACGCGAAAATGCAAGGCCGGGATCCCGTAGACCTGTTGCGGGGAACTACGGGTTGTGCTCACCGGGCGATCGCTGGATGCAGTTGCGATGATCCGCCGATGCCGACCGCCACGGTAGAGGCCGCGCGAGCGCTCGCTGCCCGGGCCGCCGAGCTCGCCCCCACCGCCGAGCGCGAGCGCCGCCTGTCGGCGGAGTTCTCGGCCGAGCTCGCCTCAGCGGGCCTCTATCGCCTCTGCGTCCCGGCATCGGTGGGCGGCGGCGAGGCGCCGCCGGCGGAGCTGCTGGCCGCGGTCGAGGCGCTCGCTCAGGGCGACGCCGCCGCCGGCTGGTGCGTCGCCGTCTGTGCGACCTCCGGCATGCTCGGCGCCTACCTCGGCGAAGCCGCGGCCGCCGAGGTCTACGGCGATCCCGCATCCGTCACCGGCGGCGTCTTCGCCCCCTCCGGCAGGGCGCTCGTGACCGGCGAAGAACTCAGCGTGAGCGGGCGCTGGCGCTTTTGCAGCAACGTCGACAACTGCGACTGGCTGATGGTCGGCTGCGTCGTCTTCGACGGCGATCAGCCGCGCAAGCTCGATGGCGGGCGCCCGGACATCCGCCTGGTGCTGATGCCCGCGGCGGAGGTCGAGGTGATCGACACCTGGTCGGTCTCCGGCCTGCGCGCAACCGGCAGCCACGACATCGCCGTCGAGGGGCTCGCCGTCCCCTACGCGCGCTCGGGCTCGCTGCTCTCGGACTCTCCGCGCGAGAGCGGGCCGCTATATGCCTTCCCGCCCTTCGGCCTGCTCGCCGCGGCGATCGCCGCGGTCGCGCTCGGGATCGCCCGCGGCGCCCTCGATGACCTGGGCGAGCTCGCCGGAGCGAAGACGCCGACGCTGAGCACGCGCAAGCTCGCCGAGCGTGCCGCGACCCAGGCCGGCGTCGCCCGGGCCGAGGCCACGCTGCGGGCGGCCCGCGCGCTGCTGTTCGAAGCGACGGCCGAGGCCTGGGCAGCCGCCGAAGCGGGAGGGGAGCTGTCGATCGACCTGCGCGCCGGCCTGCGCCTCGCCTCGACCCAGGCGGTGGAGTCCGCGGCCACCGTCGTCGACACCGCCTACTCGCTCGCCGGCGGCAGCGCGATCTACGAGACCGGCCCGCTGCAGCGCCGCTGGCGCGACGTCCACGCCGCTACCCAGCACATGCTGGTGGGCCCGGCGACCTGGGAGCTCAGCGGCCGCTCGCTGCTCGGGCTCGAGTTCGATGCCTCGCAGCTCTGAGCGGGCGCTTTTCGTCGCTCAAGTCCGCTTCCGCGCCGGCCGATAGGAGGGACGCAATGAACGCTCCTTCACCGCCTCCCATCGACACCGCCGAGCTCGATACGACGCTCTCGAATCGCTGCCAGAGCACCCAGCTCGCGGTTCCGGAGTGTTCCTGCCAGACCTGCATCACCCAGCTGATGCAGGCCTACGCTCCCGAGCTGCTCGCTTCGGAAGCTCAGCCCGCGCTCTCGTAGGCCTCGATCCCGGCCACCAGCCGATCGAGTCGCCGCTCGAGATCCGCCTCGTCGCCCTGGGCGACCCAGAACAGGGCGCGGTGCACGCCGTTGGCCTCGTAGAGCTCGAGCACCTGCGGATCCGTGGTCGCGTTGGCGAGCGTGGTCGGGATCGGCCCGCGGCCCGCGTCCAAGCCCGCCTGGCGCAGACGTGCGATCCGGGCGCTGATCTTGGCGTCGTCGCCGATCCGGTTCGGCATCCACTCGTCGCCGAAGGCGAGCACCCGGTCGAGCACCCGCTTGCCGTGGCCGCCGACGATGATCGGCGGATGGGGCTCGGTCAGCGGCTTGGGCCAGCACCAGATTCGCTCGAAGTCGACGTGCTCGCCGTGGTAGGTGGCCTCGTCGGCGGTCCAGATCTCCTTGATCGCCTCGACTCGCTCGCGCATGATCGAAAACCGCCGCGCCGGGTCGGTGCCGTGGCTTCGCATCTCCTCGAGGTTCCAGCCGGCGCCGACGCCGAACAGCAGCCGGCCGCCGGTCAGCCGGTCGAGGCTCGCGGCGGCCTTCGCGGTCACGATCGGGTCGCGCTCGACGACCAGGCAGACCCCGGTGCCGAGCTTGATCCGCTCGGTTGCCGCACCCGCGGCCATCAGGGCTACGAACGGGTCGTGGATGCGCGAGTACTCGCGCGGCAGCTCGATGCCGGCCGGGTACGGGGTCTCGCGCGACGCCGGAATGTGGGTGTGATCGGTGAAGAACAGGGACTCGAACGGCCGCTCCTCGACCATTTGCGCCAGGGTCACCGGGTCGATGCCCTCGTCGGTGGGGAAGTAGCCGACGGCGAACTTCACCGCCGCAGCCTATGCCCCCCTGGCGCTACTTCGCCCGGTGGCCGCGCAGGCGCCCGACGGCCCCGAGCGCCGCGATCGCCGGGCCGACGAGCGGGTCCGGCCCGACCGCGAGCCGAAAGCAGTCGCGGTACTCGCTCAGCGCCGTGGCGAAGCCGAGCGGGCTCGGCGTCTTGCCCTCTCCCGCGGCGGCGTTGAGGGCGTCGATGGCGCGAAACCACTGCTCGGTTCGCAGCCCCGGCGCCGTCGTCCAGGTCACCCTCGCGGGCTCGTCGTGCGGGTTCCAGACCTGATGGGCGACGCCCTTCGGCACGTCCAGTTCCTCGCCCGCCTCGAGGTCGCGGTCGACCCCGGCGAGGCGGAAGCGCAGCGTTCCCTCGAGCATCCGAAACAGCTCGTCCTGGTTCGGGTGCAGGTGCTTGGGCGGCGGCTTTCCTCCGGGGCCGTATCTGGCCTCGACCACCAGCGCCTCGGGCGTCGACTCGATGATCGTCACCGACTCGCTCTCGGTCAGGTTCAGCGTCTCGGTCATCGACTCAGAGGCGCCTCAACGGCGGCGCGGCTCGGCTTCGCTTCGCTTCGCCTCACAGGCTCAGCAGCGCTCGACCTGCTTCGCAATCGCCCGCGCGCGGGCCTGATAACCGGTCGCGTTCACGTGCACGCCGTCGCCGGCCAGCCAGCCGCGATTGGCGTTGACGAGCCCCGCCCAGTCGACGACCCGGAGGTTGTCGTGGTGCTTGGCGACGTCGGCGAGCGCCTGGTTGAAGCCGGCGTAGCTCGCTCCCCCGACCGGCGGGCGGACGATGTTGGGGACGACGACGCAGCGGGTCTTGCCGGCGATCTGGAGCACCGCCTCGACGGAGCTCCGGAACAGGCCCGCCTGATGGGAGTCGTTGTTGGTCCCGAGGGCGAAGACGATCACGGCCGGCAGGCCGCCGCGGTTGCGGACGATCGAGACGCCCTCGTCGAGGAACCTCGAGACCGAGACCGACTGGCTCAGCTGCCACCCCTTCAGGGCGCCCGGCAGATACGGCCTCGTGCCCTCGCCGAGCGAGTCGCCGATCGCGAACACGCTGCGCTCCCGGATCACGAGCTTGTCGCGATCGACGGCGCGGCCGCCGGCGAAGTAGGCGAGCTTGTACTTGCCCGAGCCGTCGACGTCGAAGCGGGTGCGGGAGAGCTGGCCGGGCTTGCGCGTATGTCGGTCGCGGCAGTGCTGGCGATCTCCGGCCTTTCGGAAGCAGAAGCGGTAGGCGACCCGCGGCTTGTCGAAGGCACGGAACACGGCCACCGGGTGGTCGCCCTCGAAGCAGAAGTCGGCGGCGTGCTTGCCCTTCGCGCCGCAGGAGGCGTAGGACTTGAAGTGCTTCGCGGCCGCGGGGCCCGGGGTCGCCACGGCGACGGTGAGCGCCAGCGCGAGCACGGCGGAGACTGCGATTCTCGGCTTCACGGCCGCACAGGCTAGGCGCTCGCCACGGCTAGGCGCTGCGCAGGCGCGGCGACGCAAGCACGGATGCGAGCGTGGCCGCGAACAGCGCCGCGATCACTGCGTATGAGGCCGCATCGGTGGTCGCGTCGGCAAATCCCGAGAACGCCGAGCCCCCGATCACCTGTCCCCCGGCCCAGGCGAGGCTGACGAGGGCGCTGGCGAAGGCGAGGTCGAGCCCGGCGGCCTCGGCGTTGTCGGAGAGCAGAGCCATCGCCGGGGTCCAGATCAGGCTCATCGCCAACACGACCACGACCAGCGCCACGGCGAGCAAAACGACGCTTCCCGGCAGCGGCAGGGCCAGCGCCGCCAGCGGGCAGGCGACCAGGCCGGCGAGGATCGGCGTCATCCGCCCGCGGCGGTCGGAGAGGCGCCCGATCACGGGCGCGGTGAAGGCCTCGATCGCCGCGGCGCTGAAGAAGGCGGCGCCGACCGCGATTCCGGTGGCGCCGAGGTCGTCCATGCGCAGCGGGATCAGCACGTCGAAGGCACCCGAGAGCACCGACGGCATCACCACGAGCCAGAAGGCGAAGATCACCGGGCCGCTGACGATCGCGCGGGCCACCCGGCGCACGTTCGGCACCCCGAGCGGCTCGATACCCGGGGTCGCCAGGACCACGGCGGCAAGTCCGGCGGCGATCGCGGCGACGGCGCAGAAGACGATCTCAGGCCCGGTCACGGTCGCGATCCCGCCGATCACCGGTCCGAGCAGGATGCCGAAGATCGCCGCGGCCAGAGCGGCGCCGATCATCTCGCCTCGACGCTCGACGGGCGTCGCCGCGAGCAGCCACGCCAGCCCCCGGTCCAGGCGCAGGCGCCGCCGACGCCCTCGGCGAAGCGGGCGATGTCGAGAACGACGACGCTGCCGGCGAAAGCGAAGGCGACGCTGGAGACGCCGATCAGCCCGAGGCCGAGGATCATCACCTTGCGAAAGCCGATCCGCGCCGCGAGGAATCCCGCGGGCAGCGCGGCGAGCAGGGTGCCGGCGGCGTAGGAGGCGCTGAGCAGCCCGGCCGACGTCTTCGAGAGCCCCAGATCGTCGGCGTACTCGGGCAGCAGCGGCGTGATCGCCGCGTAGAACATCGTGTCGACAAGGATCACTGCCGCCACCAGGGGGAACAACCGCCGCATGCGGGGAAGGTAGTCAGGGCGGGCCGGAACCGGGGGTGCGCCCGCCGGTGCCCGGCTAAGGTTGCCGCGGGGCTGGGGGCCCCGGGGTGCGATGGACTCAGAACTTCTGAAGCAGCTCTCGATCCCGGTTTTCACCGGGGTGATCGGCTACATCATCAACTGGAGCGGGGTCTGGATGCTGTTCCATCCGATCCGCTTTCACGGCATCCGCATCCCCGGCCTCGCCGCGCTCGCACAGCTCCTCCCCAGGCGGCTGCAGGAGGTCCCCGGGATCATGCACGGCGGCATCGGCTGGCAGGGGATCGTCCCCAACCGGGCGGCGAAGATGGGCTCGATCGCCGTCGACAAGGGGATCGCGAAGCTGGGGACGGCGAGCGAGTTCTACCAGCAGCTCGAGCCCCAAGCGATCGCTGAGCACGTCGTCGTAGCGGCCCAGGACGACATCCGCGGCGTCGTCGACCGGATCATGGAGCGCGAGCACCCGCAGCTGTGGCACGACCTGCCGCCGCGCGTTCGCGAGGGCGTGCACTCGCGGGTGGAGGACCAGCTCCCGGAAATCGTCGAGGAGATCATCACCGGGGAGGTCGCCGAGAACATCGACCAGATCCTCGACCCGAAGCTGATGGTGATCCGCCACCTCGAGACCCACCCCGAGCTTGCCAACCGGGTGTTCGAGGACGTCGGCAAGCGCGAGCTGCGGCTGATGATCAACTTCGGCTTCATCTTCGGCTTCCTGCTCGGGATCCCGGTGATCTTCATCGTCGAGGCGTTTCCCTACTGGTGGGTGCTGCCGATCTGCGGCGTGGTCGTCGGCTGGCTCACCAACCGGCTCGGGATGCAGCTGATCTTCGAGCCGGTCGAACCGCGCCGGCTCGGGCCGTTGAAGCTCCACGGGCTCTTCCTGCGCCGCCGCGAGGAGGTCGCCGACGTCTACGCCGGGATCATCGCCGAGGACATCGTCACGCTCGGCAACATCGGCGACCACATGCTCTACGGGCCGCGCTCCGACCGCACGCGCCAGATGCTCGAGACGGCGCTCGGACCTGCCGTCGACCGGGCAACCGGCCCGGTGCGGCCGGCGCTTCGAGTGGCGATGGGCACCCGTGAGTACGACACGATCCGCGACTCGGTGGCGGCTGAGGCGGTGGAGTCGACGTTGACCCCGTTTCAGGATCCGGAGTTCAACACCCAGCAGGCGTCGCGGATGCGCGAGCTGCTCGCGGGGCGGATGCGCGAGCTTCCCTACCCCGACTTCGTCGAGCTGCTGCGCTCGGCGATCAAGGAGGACGAGTGGATGCTGTACGCCCACGGCGCGGTGCTCGGCTTCGGCGCCGGCCTCCTGCATCTGGCTATCTTCGGGGTCTGAATCAGATGTCGAACGAGATCTCCAACAACGGCGGCGGCGAGAACGGACGACGCGACTCGCTCGAGGCGCTGACCCGGCTCGGCGCCGGCGCCTGGTGGCAAACGGCCCGCTGGTCGGTGGGCACATCGCTGAAGCTCGGCTCACGCCTGGTCGGCGTCGTCGATCCCGAGCACCGGGTCGCGGGCGCCGTCTCCGAGCTGCTCGGCGACCCCGACTGGCTCGGCCGCGCGCAGCCCGCCCCGCCGCCGACGCTGCGCGAACGCGGCCAGCTGCTGCTTACCGAATCCGCCGACGTCAACTACGAGCAGGGCTCCCACCCCGCCTACGAGCGGATCCTCGCCGACCTCGCACCCGACGAGGCAAGGATCCTCAGGCTCGTCGCCCAGCGGGGGCCCCAGCCTGCGGTCGACGTTCGGGCCGGCTTCGCCTTCGTCCCGGGCTCACGGCTGGTCGCCCAGGGTTTCTCGATGATCGGCGCCGAGGCCGGCTGCCGGTTCGTCGATCAGGTCCCCGCCTACCTCTCGAACCTCAACCGCCTCGGCCTGGTCTGGTTCTCGCGCGAGCCGGTGCGCGACCGCGAGAGCTACCAGGTGCTCGAGGTCCAGCCCGACGTCGCCGAGGCACTGAAGGCGGCCGGGCGGTTCTCACATGTCGTCCGCCGCAGCATCCGGATGACGCCGCTGGGCGAGGACTTCTGCGAGGTCGCGCTGCCGCTCGAGACGGCGGAGTTCACGGCGCTGGAGCGGGCCGCGGTGCCCGACCGCTCGGCGCGGGCACCGTCGCACGAGTAGCGCCGTGGAGATCAACGGCGTCGCCCATGTGATCTTCAGGGTCAATCGGATCGCGGAGTGCATCGCCTTCTATGACCAGCTGATGCCGTTCCTCGGCCTGCGAGCCGTTCCGCCTCGCTCCGAGGACTTCGTCTACTACGTCGGCGGTCGTACCGCGCTCGCGATTCGCCGCGCCGATCCAGAACACGCCGACGCGGCGCACGTGGAGACCGGACCCGGCATCGACCACCTCTGCTTCAGGGCCCGGAGCCGCGCGGACGTCGATGCCCTGTACGAGTTTCTGCAGCAGATCGGCGCCGACATCGTGCGCCCGCCGGAGGAAGGGCCGTGGGCGCCGGGCTACTACTCGCTCTCCTTCCGCGACCCGGAAGGGATCAGGCTCGAGCTCAACCACGTCCCCGGTACGGGCCTGCTCGACGAGGGCGCCGCCTTCGTCCCGGCCCCGATCACCCGATCACCGGTCGGCCGCGGCCGAAGTAGACCCTTACCTTCGAGCGTCCCGGGCGTTAACAGCAAGGGACAAACGATCGACCTCCAGGGGGTCTCGATGCGAGCTCGAACATTGCGTTGGCTGCGACTCAGCACTCCGGTGGCGTTGCTGGCCATGGCGCTGGTGATTCCAGCGAGCGCAGAGGCGGCCACGGCCGACCTCGCACCGACGAAGTCCGACAGCCCCGACCCGGTGACCGAGGGCGCGGTGCTCACCTACACGATCACGGTGACCAACCTGGGCCCGGACGTCGCCGGCGGCGTCACGGTGACCGACAAGCTTTCGAGCCACGTCGACTTCGTCTCCGCAACCGCCTCACAGGGGTCGTGTGACCGCAAGGGCAAGACCGTCACCTGCGCGCTGGGAACGCTCGCCGTCGGTGAGTACACGCCCACCGAGGCGGTGGTGACGATCAAGGTGAAGCCGAAGAAGGCGGGCCAGCTGACAAACGAAGCCTCAGTCGCCATCGGCAAGGGCGACACCGATCCAGTCGGCGCCAACGACATCGATTCTGAGACGACCACCGTGGTCGCAGCCGGCGGTGGCGGCGGTGGCCCCACCTGTGCCGGGCAAGCGGTGACGATCGCCGGCACCGGCGCAGCCGACACGCTCACGGGAACAGCCACGCGCGACGTGATCAAGGCGCGCGGCGGAAACGACATCGTCCGCGGCCTGCAGGGCAACGACATCGTTTGCGCGGGCGGTGGCAGCGACACCGTCAAGGGCGGCAACGGCAACGACCGTCTCAAGGGAGGCGCAGGTCGGGACCTGCTCAAGGGCGGTGGTGGCAACGATGACCGCTTCGGAGGGCCCGGTCGCGATCGCTGCCGCGGCGGTTCGGGACAGGACACCAAACAGAGCTGCTAATTCGCCGGCGTCAACCCTTGGCGGCGGCGTGCGCGAGCGCCGAGGGCGTCTGGCAGCCGACGATCGCCGGGGCCTCCCGGACGAGCTCGTCGTTCTCGAGCGCCTCGACCATGAACCGGGCAAAGTCGACGCGACGCGTGAGGTTGCTCTCGAGGATCGGGTCGCCCACGTGCCTGCTCCAGACCGGCAGGCCTTGGCTCTCGCCCTCCTCGAGGTCGCTGCCGCGGACGACGGTCCAGCGGCTGTCGCTGGCGAATATCCGCCGGCAGGCCTCCACCTGGTCGTCGAGATCCGCGTAGCGAGCGAGTCGTGCGAGGGGGGTCGCGATCTTCACCAGCCAGCGCAGCTTCCATGAGTACACGTCCTGGCCGTCAAGCGTGATGTGCCACCCGCACGAGAACACCAGGCGCGCCGCCGGGTCGGCGTAGTCGAGCACCGCCTGCGCCGTTCCGGTCGCGTAACCGTGGACGCCCCGGGGGACGAGCACGACGAGGACGCCGTCGCAGCCCGCGACCGCTTCCCTGATCACCTCACGATCGTCGGTTGCCCCGGGAACGATCGTGATCCGATCCTTGAATTCGTCGAGCTTCCCAACGCTGGCCTCCCGGCAGACGCCGACCACCTCGTGGCCACGATCGAGGAGCTGCGGGATCATGTAGTGGCCGAGCTTTCCGGAGGCCCCGACGACGCAGACCCTCATCGGCCGAGCACCTCGTTCGCCGCGATCAGCCCGTTGAGGGCGATCACCGAGCCGCCCGGGTGGGTGGCGGCGCCGCAGAGGTAGAGGCCATCGATCGGCGTGCGGGCCTCGAGCCGGCGGTCCCACATCTGCCCGGGCAGCGCCTGGCCCTGGAAGATGTGACCGCCGGAGAGGCCGATCGTGCGCTCGATGTCGGGCGGGCCCATCACCTGCATCTCCTCGATGCAATCGCGCACGTCCGGGGCCCTGGTCGCGATCGCGTCGAGCGCCATCTCTGCGATCTCGTCGCGGCGCGAGTCCCAATCGCCCTCGGCGAGCTCGTAGGGGACGTACTGGCAGAAGACGCTCATCACCTCGTGTTCGGCCGGGACCACCGAGCGGTCGTAGGCGCTCTGGAAGTAGAGCTCGCAGAAGCCGATCGCCGGCTCGCCGAGTCGCGCCGCCTCGACCGCCGCCTGGGCGGCGTCGACGCCCTCGGTCACGGTCACCATCGCCCGCTGCGGCTCTACCCCGCCGGTCGCCGCGGTGAATGTGGGGAAACGGTTCAGGGCGACGTTCAGCTTCATCACCGGTGAGCTCACGTCCCAGCCCTCGAGCCTGGCGCGGTAGTCGCCGGGAACGTCGGCGTCGCCGCCGTCGAGCATTCCCAGCAGCCGCTTCGGATCGGCATTGCAGACCACCGCGGGGGCACGGATCGTCTCCCCGGACTCGAGCACGACGCCCTCACCCGGGAGGATCGCCTGCCACCGGAACACCGGCTGCGATCGTCGCCCCGGCCTCGAGCGCCGCCTGGGCGATCGCGAACGAGACCCGGCCGAGGCCGCCGTCGACGTAACCCCAAACCGAGCCCAGCCCGAGCAGGTCTCCCTGATGGTGCATCAGCCGGATCGAGGCAGTGCCCGGATCGCGCGGGCCGGCGAATGTGCCGATCGTGCCCTGGCAGGCGATCGCGTCCTGGAGCCGCTGATCGCAGACGTAGCGGTCGAGCATCGAGGCGATCGACTCCTCGAACACGATCCCGATCAGCTCCGGATCGTCGCCGAGCAGCCGCTCGACCTCCGCCCGACCGGGTGAGGGGTGCTGCCAGAGGTCCTGGGCGCCGGCGCGCAGCAGATCGCGGATGCGGTCGAAGACGGCGCCGAAGCGGGCCAGCCCCTGCGATCTCGGACCTCGGCGAACCCCTGGGCGCGCAGGTACTCGGCGGTGCGCGCCCCGTCGATGAAGCCGGCGTAGGAGGTGCCGTCGGCAAACGGGACACCAGAGGTTGGGGTCGGCCGGGGTGACGCGGTAGCCGTGGCGCTCGAGCTCGAGCTCGTCGATCACCACCTGGTCGAGAAGCCCGACCAGGTACGCGCACGGGCTGACGACGAAGCGCTGGTCGGCGAACGGCCGCTCCAGCGTCGCCGCGCCGCCGAGCTGCTCGCGCCGCTCGCAGACCAGCACCCGCTTGCCCGCGCGCGCCAGGTAGGCGGCGGCGGTGAGCCCGTTGTGGCCGCCGCCGACGACGATCGCGTCCCACTCCCGCGCGGCGAGCTCGGCGACCGGCGCCGGCAGGCCGACCCGGCCCAGACGCCTCGTTGACGTCGATCGCCGCCCAAGCGCTACGCCGAAAGGTAGGAGACGCCGGTGAGCTCCTCGGAGACCTCCCAGAGCCGGCGAGCCGGTCTCGCTCGTCGCGGGCACGGCCGACCGGGTTGACCACGGTCGGCGTGTCCGCGCGCCTCCATGAACCCGCCGGGGCCGATGAACTCGCCGCCCTCGACGCTCGGGCGCCGTCGCCGCGTAGAGCTGGGGCAGCGCGCCCTGATCGGCGCTCTGGGCGAGCAGCTTGTTGCCGACCGCGAGCAACGCCTTCATCGGCCCGGTCGGCCCGGTGCTCTGCAGGTTGGTGGCCGAGTAGCCGGGTGCGCGAGCACGCTGATCACCGGCAGGCCGGCGGCGCGCAGCCGGCGGTCGAGCTCGAGCCCGAAGACGGCGTTGGCGAACTTCGACTGCTGGTAGGCCCCTCGAGGCGAGTAGTCGCGCTCCGACTGCAGGTCGTCGAAGTCGAGCTTGCCGGGCTTGTGCTCGAGGCTCGACAGGGTCACCACGCGCGAGGCGGCGCCGGCGGCGTAGCGCATCGAGCAAGCAGGCCGGTGAGCGCGAAGTGACCGAGGTGGTTGGTGCCGAACTGGAGCTCGAAGCCGTCGGCGGTCTCACCGCGCGGCGGCATCATCACCCCGGCGTTGTTGACGAGCACGTCGACGTGACCGTGATCGGCGGCGACGGCCGCGGCGAAGGCCGCGCACCGACTCGAGGCTGGCGAGGTCGAGGGTGCGGAGGTCGAGGTCGGCGTCGGGCACGTCGGCGGCGATCAAGGTCGCGCAGCGACTCGCCCTTCTGCTCGTCGCGCGCGGTGAGCACGACCCGCGCCCCGGCGCGCGCGAGCTCGCGCGCGGTGACCAGCCCGAGGCCGCTGTTGGCCCCGGTGACCACGGCTACCCGGCCGGCCTGGTCGGGGATCTGATCTGCTCGTCCAACTCGCCCATACGGCGTAGGATCATCGCGCATCCAAGCCCCCGAGACGAGGTAGCCCACAGTGTCGAAGATCCGCATCACCGTTCTGCTCACTCGCCCTGGTCGCACTCGCCGTGTTCGCCGGCTGCGGCTCCGACGACGACTCGACCGACGAGTCGACGACCGCCGCCGCGGAGGTCTCGCTCGAGGACTGCACGCCCGACAGCCTCGAGACGGTGAGCGCCGGGACGCTCACGGTCGGCACCGACAAGCCCGCCTTCCCGCCCTACTTCGAGGACGACGACCCGACCAACGGAGAGGGCTTCGAGAGCGCTACCGCCTACGCGATCGCCGAGCGCTCGGTTTCGCCGAGGCCGACGTGACCTGGACGGTGGTGCCGTTCAACTCGTCATTCGCGCCGGGGCCGAAGGACTTCGACTTCGACATCAACCAGATCTCGATCACCCCGAAGCGAGCCGAGAACGTCGACTTCTCCTCGCCCTACTACGAGGCCGAGCAGGCGGTCGTCGCGCTCAAGGACTCGGATGCCGCCTCGGCAACCTCGCTCGCCGACCTCGCCGACGCCGCGATCGGCGTCCAGATCGGGACCACGAGCCTCGACGCGGTCACCGCCGAGATCCAGCCGTCGCAGGACCCGGACGTCTTCCAGACCTCCAACGACGTCGTCTCGGCGCTCAAGAACGGCCAGGTGGACGTGGTCGTCGTCGACGTGCCGACCGCCTACTTCCTGACCGCGGTCCAGGTGCCGGAGGCCGCGGTCGTCGGTCAGTTCCCGGCCCCCGGCGGCGACGAATGGGGCGCCCTGCTGGAGAAGGACTCGCCGCTGACCGCGTGCGTTTCGGCGGCGGTCGACAGCCTCAACGAATCCGGCGAGCTGCCCGAGATCGAGAAGCAATGGATGAGCGAGGCGACCAAGGCGCCGGTGCTCCAGTAGCAACCGCGCCAACCGGTCCCAGGTGAGTACCTCCGACCGCCGCGCCGAGCGCGCGGCGGTCCGGCGAAGGCGAACGCGGCGCGGCCAGCTGATTGCCGCGACGTCCACCGTGATCGTGCTCGGCGGGATCGCGGTCGCGATCCTCACCAGCCCCGGGTGGCCGGACGTTCGCGAGACGTTCTTCAACGCCGAGGAGTTCCGCGAGTCGTTCCCCGACATCCTGAAGGCGTTCTGGCTCGACATCCGGGTGTTCGTCTGCGTCGAGCTCGCGGTGCTCCTGATCGGCTTGGTCGTCGCCCTGCTGCGGACCGTCAGCGCGCCGGCTCTGTTCCCGCTTCGGCTGCTCGCGATCGCCTACACCGACGTCTTCCGCGGGATCCCGACGATCCTGCTCATCTACCTGGTCGGGTTCGGCGTCCCGGCGCTGGTCAACACCGAGGGCTCGAACATCTCCTGGCTGCCGACGGAGCCGGTGGTGCTCGGCGGGCTCGCGCTGGCGCTCTCCTACGGGGCCTACGTCGCCGAGATCTACCGCGCCGGTCTGAAGTCGATCCACCCCGGCCAGCGGCAGGCGGCGCTCGCGGTCGGGCTGACCGAGACCCAGGCGATGCGCCACGTGGTCCTGCCGCAGGCGGTGCGGCGGGTCGGCCCGCCGCTGCTCAACGACTTTCTCGCCCTACTCAAGGACATCGCCCTGCTCTCGATCCTCGGGGTCGCCGGCGAGGCCTTCTTCACCGCCCAGATCCAGACGGCGACGGACTTCAACTACACGCCGCTGATCGCCGCCTGCCTGATCTACCTCGTGTTGACGATCCCGCTCGCCCGGCTGCTCGACCGCTGGGACTTCCGTCAGGCCGGGAGGACCCATTGAGCGCCACGCCGGTACTGGAGATCCGCGGCGTCACCAAGGCCTTCGGCGATCGGGAGGTCCTGCACGGGATCGACCTCTCCGTTCACGAACACCAGGCCGTGGCCGTGATCGGTGCCTCGGGCTCGGGCAAGTCGACCCTGCTGCGCTGCGTCGACCTGCTGGAGGAGATCGACGACGGCGACATCTTCCTCGACGGCGAGGTGATCACCGACCCCTCGGTCGACCCGGTCGGCGTCCGCCGGCGGCTCGGGCTCGTGTTCCAGGCCTACAACCTGTTTCCGCACCTGACCGTGCTCGAGAACGTGCTCCTGGGGATGGTCCGCGCCCACGGCGTCGACCGCGACAAGGCCGAGACCGCGGCCCGCGCACAGCTCGACCGGTTGGGCCTCCGCGGCCGCGAGAACGACGCGCCGGAGGATCTCTCCGGCGGCCAGCAGCAGCGGGTGGCGCTGGCGCGGGCGTTCGCCGCTCGCCCACGGGCGATGCTGCTCGACGAGGTCACCTCGGCGCTCGACCCCGAGCTGGTCGGCGAGGTCCTGCAGACGGTCAGGGCGCTGAAGTCGCGAGGGCGTGACGATGCTGATCGCCACCCACGAGATGAGCTTCGCGCGCGAGGTCGCCGACACGGTCTGCTTCCTGCACGAGGGCCGGCTGGTCGAGAGCGGGCCGCCCGAGCAGGTGCTCGAGTCGCCGGAAAGCCCGAGACCCAGCGCTTCCTGCGCCGACTGCTGGAAGCGGGGCGCGCGTGAGGGCGCACTGGGGGCCCGAGGTGAAGACGCTTGGCGACGCGGTGCGCGAGTTCGCCAAGCGCCACTCGCCATGGATGATCCTGGCCGCGATCGTGCTCCTGGTCGGCGTACGGGTGGCGATCGGGGAGCCGCTGAGCTGGCGCGATGCGGTCGCGGTCGCGGCGATGGCGGTGATCTACCCGTTCGGCGAGTGGGCGATCCACGTCTATCTGCTGCACGCGAAGCCGATCCGCGTCCGCGGGCGCACCTACGAGCTGCCGACCACACGCGACCACCGCTACCACCACCGCCACCCGAACAACCTGATGACCCTGCTGCTCGATGCCCAGGAGCTGGCCGAGCTGCTGCTGCTCGCGGTGCCCGCGGTCGTGCTCACCGGCGGGGCGATCGTCGGCCTCCTCGCCGGCGGCATCCCGTGGGGCGCCCTGGTCAGCGCGGCGATCGCCGGCTACGTGCTCGTCGGCGTCTACGAATGGACGCACTTCCTCATCCACACCGCCTACCGGCCACGCTCACGCGCCTACCGCCGGGTGTGGCGAAACCACCGCCTGCACCACTTCAAGAACGAGCACTACTGGCACGGGATCACGAACACGGTCGCCGATCGCGTGCTCGGCACCGACCCCGACCAGAGCGAGGTGCCGCGCTCGCAGACCGCGCGAACGCTGGACCCGGGCCGCCCGGCCTAGCGCACGGCGAGCGGCGGATCACTACCGCGGGGCGCGAACCAGACGTCACTCGCCCCGGAATGGAGCGCCGGCCGCTCGAAGATCGGCCATGGTTCGGGCGGGTCGGAGCATGGCATCGCGCCAGTGCACTCGCGTGACGGTCTCGCCGCGCGCCTCGAGCAGTGCCTGTCGCTCGAGGTCGTCCGCTCGGGCCACCGGGTTCTCGTGCCATGCCGTGCTGTCGACCTCGAGGATCAACCGCTGCTCGGGCCAGCGAAAGTCCGGAACCACCCGGCGACCTGAAATCAGCAGCGCCTTGTTGACGTCGGGGTGCGCAAAGCCCGCCTCGAGAATCAGATCGAGGACGTCGCTCTCGCGCTCGCTCTTGGTCGGCGCCACTCCGGCCGCGACCGCCTCGCGAAGGACCGCGCACCCGCGATTGCCCGCGTAGCGCTCAAGCACCCACCCGATCTGTCGCACGGTCACACAGCCCAGACCCAGCGCCCGCCGGACCGCAGCCCGGACCGGACCGGCGTCGAGCATCGAGGCGAGGTCGAGGAGGGTACGGGCGGGTGAGGTCACCGGAATCGCGGCCTCGATCCGTGCATCGATGTCGGCAAGCACTTGCGTCCGGTGGATTCGGGTTCCCGGGATCGATCGGCTCCCTCGCGCCCTCACGGTGACGTCCACGATCCGCTCCAGGCGATCGACGATCCCCCAGAGCTCGGCGGCCGAGTAGTGGCTTAGCAGCGCGCTCGGGCCGCACGCCTTGACCGCGGCCAGAAGCCAGCCCTCCCAGGGGGGATTCGGATGGCCGACTGCCCAGACGCCTAGGTGCAGCTGGTGCAGGTGCCCGCGCTCACGTCGCCGGGTGATCGAGCTGGGCGTCAGCCCACACGTACGCAGCTCCCCCGTCGAGAGCACGCCCCATTGATCCGCCGCCAGCTCGGCCACCGCGCGATCGCCGCGAAAGGCGGCTCGCTCGCGGGGGTCGGTAACGATCCGCCTCTCACCCGCCATGGGGCGAGCTTGTGCTGGCCGCGCGCGCGGGACAACACCGGGGTGTCAGGAAGGCGCTACGACTTGCCGGCGAGCGCCGCGGCGGCGACCGCGAGCGCGATCTCGGCTCGCGGCTGAATCGAGTCGACGCTGACGAACTCGTCGGGATGGTGAGCGTGTCCGCCGCGCGGGCCGAGCCCGTCGACGGTGAGCGCGACGTGCACGGCCATGTGGCTGGCGTCGCTGGCGCCGCCGCGGCCGCCGACCCGCAACTCGCGACCGAGCAGCGCGGACGCCGGCGCGGCGAGTCGCTCGGTGACCAGCTCGCGGCTGTCCATCCCGGGCCAGCGGCGCACCAGCGCGGCCTCCATCTCGACCCCGTCGACGCTGCCGGCGCCCGCCTCGAGCACCGGGTCGAAGGCCTCGAGCCGCTCGGCGCGCAGGTCGCAGATCAGCTCGCCCTCGGCGGGGACGACGTTGAAGGCGTCGCCGACATTGAGAACCGTCGGCGTCACGGTCAGCCGCTCGGGCCCGCTCGGATCGTTGAGCTCGGCGACCCGGCGAGCCACCTCGCCGAGGCCGAGCAGCGCGTTTCTCCCCTTCTCCGGCGAGGAGCCGGAGTGCGCGGCGACGCCGCGGGCGACGACCCTGAGCGTCGACGCTGCCTTGCGCTTCGCCACCACCGCCTCCTCCCCGCCGGGTGCGAGCTGGCCGGCCTCGAAGCAGAGGCAGGCGTCGTAGCCGGCGAAGCGCGGGCCATGGTCGAAGCCACCGGTGCGCCATTCCTCGTCGACCACGGTCAGCAGGCTGAGCTCGGCGAAGCTCTCGGGGACCGCGGCCAGCGCTCGCATCAACCCGAGCGAGAGCGCGACCCCGCCCTTCATGTCGACCGAGCCCGAGCCGACGAGCTTGCCCTCGTGGCGCTCGAGCGGGCGGTGCTCGGCGTGGGCGATGACGGTGTCGAGGTGCCCGAGCAGCAGCACCCGGCCGCTGCCGGTGCCGGTGACCGTCGCCAGCAGGTCCGCAGCAAAGCCTGGGGTCGAACACGGCGGGCGCTCGATCGTCGCCTCGTCCGGAAGCAGGGCCGCGACCAGCGCGCACAGCTCCTCGGCGGCCGCGGGATCGCCGGAAGGCGAGGAGACCGCGACCAGCGCCTCCAGCTCGCGCTCGAAGTGCTTGGCGATCCGCTGCCCGGCTGCCGACACCCACTCGGCGCTGAGTCCAGCGCTCATTCCGCCAACTCGGGGATGTGGCGCTCGAGGTGCTCGGTGATCGTCCGCCGCACCCAGCGCTGGGTCTCGGCGTCAGCCATCCGGTAGCGGCCGAGCAGCATCTGCTGGTCGTCGAGCGGCAGGCCGGCGATCTCCCAGCTCACCGCGAGGCGCTCGAACAGCATCTCCGAGCGGCGCAGATACACGTCCTCGGCGCTTGCCCCGGGACGCTTGTCGGGGCGAGCGAGCTTGCGGATCGTGCCGGCGCTGAGCTCTCCGCGCAGCGTGAGCACGTTGCCCTCGGCGTCCGGATAATCGAAGCTCGGGGCCGGCTCCTCGCGGTGGCGCTGTTTCTTGCGTCTGGCGATCAGCGGATAATCGCAAGTGCGCGTCCTGCGCCGAGCTATCGAGGAGGGAATCGAGATGGAAGCGAGCGTCGAGCGTGCGGAGGCAAGGGAGGCGGTCAAGCAATTCTCCCGACTCTGGTGGCTATGGCTGGTGTTCGGGATCGGCTGGGTGATCATCGGTGTGGTCATCCTCCAGTTCGACCAAGCGTCGATCAATACGGTCGGCATCCTCGTCGGGGCGATGTTCCTCGCCACCGGTTTTCAGCAGCTGATGATCATGTCGATGGTCGAACGCGGCAAGTGGCTGTACGGGATCTTCGGCGTCCTGTTCCTGGTCTCCGGGGTGATCTCCCTGATCAGTCCCGAGAACACCTTCGCCGCGCTCGCCGACATCCTCGGCTTCCTGTTCCTGATCGTCGGCGTCTTCTGGATCATCCAGGCACTCGTCTCGCGCGAGATCAACGAGCTCTGGTGGCTGGGGCTGCTGAGCGGCATCCTGATGGTGATCCTCGCCTTCTGGACCGGCGGTCAGTTCTTCATCGAGAAGCAGTACGTGCTGCTCGTGTTCGCCGGGATCTGGGCGCTGCTGGCCGGCGTCACCGACGTCATCCGTGCGTTCCAGATCCGCAAGCTCGGCGAGATGGTCTAGGCGCCGAAGGCCATAAGCTGGCGCCGATGTCAGCGCCGGCAGCAGCACCCCCGCGCAACAAGATCGAGCTCACGGCCGAGGTCGGCGCCTCGCCCGACGCCGTCTTCACCTTCCTCACCGACCACTTCGCCGAGCTCTGGCCGGGCAAGCAGAAGGTGCTGGAGGCGGGCGACGAGCCGGGCGAGCCGATGGGGCTGGGGATGGTGCGGCTGGTGAACCCGCCGGGCTCGGCGGCGCTCGAGGAGCGGATCATCAGCCACGACCGCCCGAGCCTGATCGAGTACACGGTGATCAACGAGGCACCGATCTCGAACCACCTCGGCCGCCTCGAGCTGACGCCGACGACCCAGGGCACGAGGCTGAACTACACGATCAGCTTCGACTACAAGCCCGCCGCGATCGGGCCGATCGCGGCGGCGGTGCTGCGCACGACCTGGGCCGTGCACGGGCGACGGCGCCTGCGGGCCGCGTTCCCGGCGCGCTGATCACTCGCCCAGGAGCTCGTCCACCCGCATCGTTGCGGCGATCGACGAGAAGTCGCCCTGGTCGCGGATCTCGGTTGCGCTGGCCGCCGTCGCCGCCATCGCCACCCAGGCGAGCGAGCCGCCGAGGCTGATCCGGGTCGCGCCCGCGGCGGCGATCTCGGCGAGCGTGAGCTTCGGACGGGCGAGCACGTTGACCGGCTTCGAGACCGCCTTGCAAACGGCGCTGATCTCGTCGGTGGTGCGCAGGCCGGGCGCGTAGAGGACGTCCGCTCCGACCTCCTCGTAGGCACGCAGGCGGGCGATCGTGTCGTCGAGGTCGGGGTTCTCGCGGATATGGTTCTCGGCCCGGGCGGTGAGCGTGAACTCAAAGTCGAGCCCCCGCGCGGCCTCGACCGCGGCGGCGACGCGCTCGACGGCGAGGTCGAGGCCGTAGAGCCCGTCGTCGGGGTCGTAGTCCTCGATCGAACCGCCGACCGCCCCCGCGCCGGCGGCGCGGACGATCGCCTCGGCCGCGTCGGCCGGCGCCGGCCCGTAGCCGTTCTCGAGGTCGGCGGAAACCGGGAGCGCGGTGGCGGCGTCGAGCGCCCGCAGGTGGTCGACCACGTCGTCGAGCGTCGCCTCCCCGTCGTGGCGCCCGAGGGTGAAGGCAAAGCCCGAGCTGGTCGTCGCCAACGCCTTGAAGCCGAGCGTCGCGAAGGCCTTGGCCGAGCCCGCATCCCATGGGTTCGGGATCACGAACGTCTCGCCCTCGTGCAGGGCGCGGAACGCCGCCCCCCTGTCCGCCTGGGTCACCTCGGTCGTCATCGCGCGTTTCCTTTCTCGGCTCGCTCGCGTAGGCGAGCCTATTGTGGGCGTGTGGCTGCGATCGAGGAACGCCCGGGGATCTCTCGGCGTGAGCTGCTGCGCCGCGGCGCCGCCGGTGGTGCGGCGCTGGCGCTCGGCCCGAGCGTGTATGCGTGCGCGGGCTCGCAGGCGCCGACGGCGCCGCGGATCGTGATCGTCGGCGCCGGGCTCGCCGGGCTCAGCTGCGCCTATCGCCTCGAACAGCGCGGGCTCGCCTGCTCGGTCTACGAGGCCAACCCCGAGCGGATCGGCGGCCGCTGCTGGACCTCGCGCGACTGGGCGGCGGGCCAGACGGCCGAGCACGGCGGCGAGTTCATCGACTCGCGACACCGGCGGCTGCGCGCGCTGGCGAAGCGGTTCGGGCTCCAGCTCACCGACCTCTATGCCGTGCCCAACCCGGGCACCCCGCGGCTGTGGCTGAACGGCGATCTGCGCCGGCGCTCGGAGCTCGGCGCCGAGCGGCGGTTGTTCCAGCGCCGGATCGAGCGTGCGGCCCGCCGGGTTGGCGCCTACTCGGCCGCCGACCACACCGCCGCCGCGGTCGCCTTCGACCAGCTCTCGGTCAAGGACTGGCTCGACCAGAACCTGCCCACCGGCAGCGCCGGCCTCTGGGGCCAGTACGTGTGGGCGGAGATGGCGAGCGAGTTCGGCCTCGACGCCGACCGGCTCAGCGCCCTCAACCTCTTCTACGAGTACGTCGAGGCCACCCCGGGCGCCGACGAGCGCTACCACGTCAGCGGCGGCAACGACCAGATCCCGGCGGCGCTCGCGGACGCTCTGCCCGAGGGCACGATCAACCTCGACGCTCCGCTCGAGGCCCTGTTCGAACGCGCCGACGGCAGCTACGGGATGCGCTTCGGCGGCAGCGCCGACGAGGTCGTCGCCGACCAGGTCGTGCTCGCGATCCCGTTCACCACCCTGCGCCGCGTCGACCTCGCCGGCGCCGGGCTGAGCGCGAAGAAGCGCCGCTGCATCGACGAGCTCGGGATGGGGACGAACGCCAAGGTGCTGATCCAATTCGACCGCCGCCCGCGCGACTACGGCGGCTGGAACGGCTACATGTACAACGACGACCCGTTCCTGGCGACCTGGGAGAGCACGCTCGGCGAGCCCGGGCGGCAGAGCATCATCACCACCTACTTCGGGGGGCGCTCGGGCGCCGGCGGATTGATCGCCGACCAAGCCCACGCGCCGACGGTCGAGCGCGAGCTGAGGCGCAACCGCGCCAGCCTCACCCAGGGCGGACGGATGGGTCTCGACGGCCTTGCCGCCGGCTTCAACGGCCGCGCCTGGACCGATCACTGGGTCGCCGACCCGTGGGCGCGCGGCTCCTACGCCGCCTTCCTCCCCGGCCAGTACACGCGCTATTACGGCTACGTCGGCAAGCCCGAGGGCGCGATCCACTTCGCCGGCGAGCACACCGCGACCGACAACCAGGGCTACCTCGAGGGCGCCGTCGAGAGCGGCGAACGCTGCGCGGCGGAGGTGCGGACCGCGGTTGGGTAGACCCGCGGCGAAGGGCTATCCTTGTCTGAGCAAATACGGGGGCGTATCCAGATTCGACGTGGAATCGTTCGCCTTGGTGTTGCGAGTCGAGGACCCCGGGTTGGCCTCGTAAAACTCTCCCGGGAACCAATCAAATGCGGACTCCAATCATGAGTTCGCCCTTGCTGCTTAGGTAGTAAGGGAGTCGCTCCGGGAAGCCCGCGTCCCGGGTCAGCGGCTTCAACAGCGGGCTTACTCATCGGCTAGCACCTTCGAGCCGGCGGGGACACCAACAGGAAGGTATGACGCCGGGGACGTGCCCCGAGGATTGACCTAACCGGCGCCGAGATCAGACTCCACGGGAACGCTCGTAGACGCACCTAGACGGGTTCCGCGGACGCGGGTGCAACTCCCGCCGCCTCCATCAAGAACTCACCACGGAGCGCCCAGGCCGAAGCCGGGCGCTCCGTATCCTCATAAGGGCGATGAGCGAAGCCCCGAACAGCGGCTGGAGCACACCGGCGCCGGTGCCCGCGCCGCCGCCGCCGAGCCCCGAATACGAGCCGATTCATCCGGGCTCGGGGCGCGGCGACTGGCGCGAGCGGCTGAAGCGCTTTCTCGGCCCGATCGCGGTCGGGGCGCTGCTGCTGGCATCGAAGCTGAAGGCGATCCTGCTCTTGCTGCCGAAGGTGAAGATCTTCACCACCTCGGCGACGATGCTGGTCTCGATCGGCGCTTACGCGCTGATCTGGGGCTGGAGTTTCGCGCTCGGCTTCGTGCTCCTGTTGCTGGTCCACGAGATGGGTCACGTGTTCCAGCTGCGCCGCGAGGGGGTCGAGGCCTCGGCGCCGATGTTCATTCCCTTCCTCGGCGCGGTGATCTCGGCGAAGTCGATGGGCGACGACGCAGCCGCCGAGGCGCGGGTCGGGCTCGCGGGCCCGATCGTCGGCTCGCTGGCGACCCTGGTCCCGCTCGGAATCTGGCTGGCGACCGGGGAGGAGTTCTGGCAGGCGCTCGCCTACGTCGGCTTCTTCATCAACCTGATCAACCTGCTGCCGGTGCTGCCCCTCGACGGTGGCCGCGCGATGGCGGCGCTCTCGCCCTGGGTCTGGCTCGCCGGTTACGCCGGCCTGGTCGCGCTCACCTTCGCCTTCCCCAACCCGATCCTGATCCTGGTCCTGCTATTCGGCGGGCTCGAGCTCTGGAATCGCTGGAAGAAGCGCAAGACCCCCGAGGCGCGCGCCTACCACGCGATCCCGATGCGCACACGCGTTTTCGTCGCCGTCGTCTACCTCGGGCTGGCCGCGGTGCTTGCCGTGGCCGTCGATCAGACCTTCCTCGAGAAGAGCTTCAGCGACGTCTAGGCCGTTTCTTCTTCACCTTCCAGTGGAAGGTCGCTGGGGAGGCGTCGGTCTGGCCGTTGAAGATCGCCCGGACCGCGAACGCGTGCTTTCCCCTGCGCACCCGGACCTGGTGGGGCGAGCTACAGGCCTGGAATGGACCGTCGTCGAGTTGGCATTCGAAGGTCGAGCCCGCGGTCGGCGAATTGAACTCGAAGATCGCCGTCTTGCTCTTCGTCTTCGCCTTCGGACCCTTGGTGATCGAGGTCTCGGGAACCGGGCACGGGCCCTGCGTCGTCGCCTCGGTCGGACATTGGTCCTGGGTCTCGTCGCCGAAGCCATCGTTGTCGGCGTCGGCCTCGAGCGAGGCGGCGATGTTGAACCTGACCGCCGGGTCGTTCGTATACGGGATCGAGGATCCGGGCGCTTGATCGCCGGTCAGATAGACGCTCGAATAGCCGCTGCTGGCGGTGGCGCCGCACGAGCCGCCCGTCGCTCCGTAGAAGCCGATCACGTCGCCGACCTGGACCGGGATCCGCACGCCCGTGTAGGTGTTGAGCGTGTTCGGAACGGGAGATTTCAGCATGCTCTCGCCGAGGACGGTGAACGTCGTGCCCCCCAGGGGGCGCGCAACCTTGAACTTAAGCTGGAACGGGCTGGGCCCGGCCTGATGGCTCCAGGACGTGATCACTCCCGATGTGGGGGCGGCGTACTGCTCTCCGACCGAAACGGCCTGCAAGCGTGTGGTGTCTCCGGGACAGCCCAGGTTGCCGCCGTCGAACGTCTCTCCGATCTGAGTTGCGGCGAGCGCCGAAGGCGCCACGCTCAGCGCGATCGTTGCCGTAACGATTGAGAGCGCGAGCGAGCGCCAGCTCTTTGCCTCCTGCATGGGTCCTCCGGTCGACAGGCACGAAGCCTCTCACAGGTCCGCTCTACCGGCTCGTCACCT
Organism: uncultured Solirubrobacterales bacterium; assembly: GCA_963767475.1. Lineage (GTDB taxonomy): Bacteria > Actinomycetota > Thermoleophilia > Solirubrobacterales > 70-9 > WHSW01. Next base: position 1,277,267 of record CAVYEI010000002.1, on the reverse strand, counting down.
CGCGCCAGTCGCGGCTGCGCTTGCCCGCCCGGTAGGGGCTCACGAGGCGCTTGGCGATTACGCCCTCGAGGCCGCGTTCGGCCGCCACCGCCAGCAGCGCCTTGCCGTCGCCGCGGTGGTAGGCGGGCGTCTGCCAGCTGACGCCGTCGAGCCCGAGCGCTTCGAGGCGCTCGCGGCGCTGCTCGTAGGGCAGGCCGAGGAGATCGGTCTGATCGGCGTAGAGCAGGTCGAAGACGATCAGGGTCGCCGGGTGGTCTCGCTGGACGCGGCGGATCCCCGAGTCCGAGTTGGCGTCGACCCGCCGCCGCAGCCGCTCGGCGCTCGGCCGGCCGTCGTCGCCGAGGACGACGATCTCCCCGTCGAGAACCACCTGCTCGCCTCCGAGCTCGAGCGCGATCGCGCCCAGCTCGCGAAACCGGGTCGTCACCTCCTCCCCGCCGGCCTCGATTCGCACGTGGCCCGTCTCGCAGTAGGCGATCGCCCGCAGCCCCGACCAGCGAACCTCGAACGCCCAGTCGGCGTCGTCGCGGGGAAGCCTGCCGGGCGTCGCCTGCATCGGCTCGATCGCTTGCGGAAACGGATCCCCCGGCTCCGGTGGATCCATGCGGTGGATCATCCAGTTCTTGCCGCCGGTGCGAAACAGCGCGTGGCGGCCGCGGACGCGCTCGCCGTCGAGCCGCACTACGACCTTGCCCGGCTCCCACTTCTCCGCCTCGTAGGTGCCGCTGTCCCAGATCGTCACCTTGCCGCCGCCGTACTCGCCCTTCGGGATCTCGCCGGCGAAGTCGATGTAGTCGAGCGGGTGGTCCTCTGTATGAACCGCGAGCCGGTCCTGCTCGGGGTCGCCGGGGACGCCGCGCGGCAGCGCCCAGGAGACCAAGACCCCGTCGCGCTCGAGCCGGAAGTCCCAATGCAGGCGACGCGCGTGGTGCTCCTGGATCACGAACCGGCCTTCACCGGCGACCGCGCCGGCGCCGCGCGGCTCGGAGGTGCGCTCGAAGTCGCGCTTGGCCCGGTAGTCGGAGAGCTTGTCGCGCTTCCTGGCCACGGCTGCTTATGTACCGGATTGGGATGAGCGAGCGGGAGTTCGACGTGATCGTGATCGGCGCCGGCCCGGCGGGCGAGGTCTGCGCCGGTCGCGCTGCCGACGCCGGCCTGCGGGTGGCGATCGTCGAGCAGGAGCTGATCGGCGGCGAGTGCTCGTTCTATGCCTGCATGCCCTCGAAGGCGCTGCTTCGACCCGGCGAGCTGCTGGCCGAGGTCGACCGCGTGCCCGGGGTGCGCGAGATGGTCTCCGGGACGCTCGACCCGAAGCTCGTGCTCGCCCGTCGCGACGAGGTGATCCACGACCGTGACGACAGCGGCATGCTCCCCTGGCTTGAAGACAAGGGGATCGAGCTCTTCCGCGGTCGCGGGGCGCTCGACGGGGAACGGATCGTGGTCACCGGCGCCGAGCGCCTGCGCGCCGCCAAGGCGGTCGTGATCGCCACCGGCACCACCGCGGCGATCCCGCCGGTCGAGGGTCTCGCAGAGGCGAGTCCGTGGACCAACCGCGAGGCGACGACCGCGACGCGGGTGCCGGAGCGCCTGCTGATCCTCGGCGGCGGCGTGGTCGGGGTCGAGTTGGCGCAGGCCTGGGCCAGCCTCGGGGCCAGCGTGACGCTGGTCGAGGCCGTCGACCGGCTGCTCGCCGGCGAGGAGCCGTTCGTGAGCGAGCAGATCGCCGCCGGGCTCGAGCACACGGGTGTGGAGATCAGGACGAAGACGAAGGCGGTCGGCGCCTCACGGGGCGAGGGCGGCCAGGTCTCGCTGCTGCTCGAGGGCGGCGAGGAGCTGCGTGGCGACGAGCTCCTGGTTGCCGTTGGCCGGCGCCCGCGGACCGCCGAGCTCGGTCTCGAGACCGCGGGGGTCGAGTCGGGCGGCTACCTCGAGGTCGACGACCGGCTGCGGGTCGGCGGCTCGGAATGGCTCTACGCGATCGGCGACGTCAACGGCCGCTCGCTGCTCACCCACATGGGCAAGTACCAGGCACGGATCTGCGCCGATCTGATCGCCGGCAGGGACGTGGCCCCCGCGAGCGCCGACAAGTCCGGCTCGCCGCGGGTCGTGTTCACCGAGCCCCAGCTCGCCGCGGTCGGGCTGACGCTCGAGGCGGCGGAGAAGCGCGGGATCAAGGCACGGGCCGTCGACGTCGAGACAGCCGCCAACGCCGGCGCCAGCTTCATCGGCCGAAACGCTGCGGGCACCTCGCGAATCGTCGTCGACACCGAGCGCGAGGTGATCGTCGGCGCCAGCTTCGTCGGCCCCGAGATCGCCGAGTCGCTGCACGCGGCGACCATCGCTGTGACCGCCGAGGTGCCGCTCGAGCGGCTCGCGCACGCGGTGCCGGCGTTCCCGACCCGCAACGAGGTCTGGCTCAAGCTGCTCGAGGCCTACGGCATCTGATCGCGCAGCCGAGCCGGCCGCGCTAGATCACGAGCCGGGTCTTGAGCTGATCGAGAAAGGAGCTGGGGAAGCCCGGGATCTGGTCGAGGTCATCGAGGGTGGCGAAGCTGCCGACCCGCTCGCGATAGGCCAGCACGCGACCGGTCTGGGTGACCGAGAGACCGAGGGTGCGAAGTTGCTCGTAGGTCGCGGTGTTGATGTGCACCGGGCCGCCGGGGGCGGGCGGCAGGTACTGAGGCTCCGCCTCCGGGTCGGTGACGGGTTCCGCGGGCACGGCATCGGGCTCGAGCGAGTCGGAGAACCATTCCGGCTGCTCGGGCTGGTCCGCGGCGGGCGGCTCGGGCTCGTCCGGCGCCAGCAGCGGGTCGCCGTGCGGCTGGACCGGCGGCGCCGGCTCGGGGTCTGCCTCGGGAATCGTCGGCGGATCGGCGGCGGGCTGGTCGAAGATCGCGCTGGTGTCGATCTCCGGCAGCGGCTCGGCGACCTTGTCGACGGCCTCGCGGGCGCGTTGCTCGGCTGAGCTCGCACGCCGTTCGGCCTCGGCGATCCGATCGAGCATCTCGCGCAAGCGGTCGGTGCGATCGGCCTCCTGCGCCTTGGCGTTGGCCAGCTCCTCGGCGCGGGCGGCGCGGGCCTCGGCTTCGGCGGCACGCGCCTCGACCTCCTCCAGGCGGGCGGCGGCGCGCTCGAGAGCCTCCTCGGTCTGGCGCTGGTTCGCGGCCAGGCGCTCCTCCGTGTCGACCAGCTCCCGGGCCAGAACCTCCTCCTCCGCGCGGTGCTCCTTGAGCTCGACCTCGGCCTGCTGAAGCTCCGTCAGCAGGGCCTCGCGCCTGGGCTCGTGGCGCTCCGCTTCGGCGCGCTGGCGTTCCTCGGTCGCGCGTTGCGTGGCCTCGGCGCTCTCGCGCAGGCGTTCCTCGGCTTCGACGCGCGCCCGTTCGATGCGCTGCTCGGCCTCAGCCTCCATCCGAGCGACCTCCTCGGCGCGGCGCTCGACGTCGGCCCTTTGCTCCGCCTCTCCGGCGTCGGCGCGCTCGGCGTCGCTGCGACGCTCGGCCTCGGCGAGGCGGGCAAGTGCTTCGCGCTCGGCCGCCTCGCGGATCGCCTGCTCGTCGGCCGATGGCGCGCTCGCCGCCGGCGGCTCGGGCTCGCTCGGCGCCAGCAGCGCGTCGCCGTGCGGCAACCCCGGCGGCGGAGCCTCGGAGCGGGTCGGCGGCTTCTGCTCAGGCTGGGACGGGGCCGGGGCTTCGCGGCCGGGCGGCGCCTGCGACGGGCTCAGTTCGCCGACGAGGTTGCGCACCGGCGGCGGCGCCGCGGGCATCGTCTGGGTGTCGTCGTCGGCGTCACCGGCGTCGTCGGCGTCACCGGCGGCAGCCGCGGCCGCCCCGACGGCGCCAACCGCGCCGGCGGCGGCGACGGTGGCCGGCAGCGTCGAAGCCCCGCTCGAAGGCGGCGCGATCGCGCCCGGCGCTGCTGCGGGCTGTCCGGAAGGGGGCGCCGGCTGGGCCGGCGGCGCGGGTGGCGGAGCCTTGCCGCTCTTGGCCGTCTTCTTGGCGGCCTTCTCCTGCTCTCGGGCCCGCTTTTCGTCGGCCTGCTTTTGCTGGCGCTCGGCAACGATCCGGGCGCGCTCCTCCTTGGCCTGGGCCTTCTGGTTCTTGCGCGCGTTGGCCTTCTCGGCGCGCTCGCGCTTGCGCCGATCCCGAGACGACTCGTCGGCGGGTGCGGCCACGGGTGCGGCGGCCGGTGGAGCCGGCTGGCCCGCGGTCGGGGCTGCCGGCGGCTGGCCGGCGCTCGGAGCTGGTGCCGCGGGCGCCGGTGGTGCTGTGCCCTTCTTCGCCGCCTTCTTCGCCGCCTTTTCAGCCTCTTTTTGCTCGCGCTTGGCGTCTCTCTGAGCGCGCACCTCCGCCTGCTTTCGGCGCCGCTCCTCCTTCTTGCGCTCGGCCTTCTCCTTGCGCGAGCTCGCCTCTACCGCCTGAGCGGGCACCGGCGGCGGCGCAGCACCGGGCGGCGGCATCGACGGCGGCGCGCCCGGGTCGCCGGTTGGCTGCGAGTCGGCGATCGGAGGTGCCGGCGTTGCCTCGGCAGCGGGCGGCGGCGGTTGTGCGGCGGCGGGTTCCGCGGGTGGTGCAGGGGCGTCGGCCGGCGCCGGGGCCGCGGGAGCCTCCTTCTTCTTGCGCTCGAGCCTGAAAGAGCGCTTGGGAGGCGGCGGAGGTTGTGGGGCGCTGGGCTCCACAGGATCGGCCGCGTCGCCGAGCAGCGATCGGGGCGCATCGCCCGTCGCCGGGGCCGCCGTGTCCTTCTTCTTCTTGCGCTCGAGCCTGAAAGAGCGCTTGGGAGGCGGGGGAGGTTGTGGGGCGCTGGGCTCGGCGGGGGGCGCAGCAGCGTCGCCGGGCGGCGGCGGAGGCGCATCGGCGTCGCCGGGCGGCGGTGCAGGGGCATCGGCCGGCGCCGGGGCCTCCGGTTCTTCCTTCTTCTTCTTCTTGCGTTCGAGCCGGAAAGAGGGCATGGGGTAATCGTCTCACGCGATGACGGTGCTCGCCAGCGTTTTCGCGCCCGAAACGTGAACCCCTGCGTCTGCAGGCGCCGTCGCAGCCAGCGGCCAGGCGTCAGGCGTCAGGCGTCAGCGCTGGCGGTCGCGCAGCTCGCGCTCGACGTCGCGCTGGATGTCGCGGTCGCGGATCTCACGGCGACGGTCGTGCTGCTGCTTGCCCGTCGCCAGCGCCAGCTCGACCTTCGCCCGCGAGCCCTTGAAGTAGACCCGCGTCGGGATCAGGGTCAGGCCCTTGCGCTGCATGCGGCCGATCAGCCGCTCGATCTCGTAGCGGTGCAGGAGCAGCTTGCGAGGGCGCTCCGGATCGTGGTTCTCGGCCGCCTGGTCGTAGGGGGGGATGTGGGCGTTTCGCAGCCACACCTCGCCGTCCTCGATCACGGCGTAGGCATCGCCGATCTGGCTCTTGCCCTCGCGCAGCGACTTGACCTCCGTGCCCTCGAGCTCGATCCCGGCCTCGAACCGCTCGACGAACTCGTACTTATGGCTCGCACGGCGGTTGGAGGCAACGTCGCCAGAGGCCAGCTTGCGCTTCGCCTTCTTGCTCATCGACCAACCTCCCCGGCCGGGACCAGATCGACGCGCCCGCGCGCCGCCTCGATCCCGTCCACGCGCACGCTCACCGGATCGCCGAGCCGGATCGCCTTGCCGCTGCGCCCGCCGACGATCGCGGTCTCGGTCTCGTTGAGGTCGAAGCGCTCGCCGCGCAGCCGCCGGGCGGGCAGGAAGCCCTCGTAGACGTCTCCGAGCTCGCCGCCGAAACGCACGAACGCCCCCGGCGCGATCACGCCGGAGACCTCCCCTTCGAACGCATGCTTCGGGCCGGCCTCGAACAGCTCGCGCTCGAGCAGGAAGGCGGCGCAGAGCTGGTCGGCGTCGCGCTCGATCCGCATCGCATCCCGCTCGCGCTCGGAGCAGTGCGCGGCCGCCTCCCGGACCTCGGCCCGCTCGGGCTCGGCCTCCGCCGCCCCCAGGGTCGAGAGCAGCGCGCGGTGCGCGATCAGGTCGGGGTAGCGGCGGATCGGCGAGGTGAAGTGCGCATACGCGGGGCTGCCGAGGCCCGCATGGCCGAGGTTTCGATCCGAGTACAGCGCCGGTTTGAGCGAACGAAGCACGAGTGATGTATACGCCGCCCGGCCATGTCCGCGGCGCTCGGCCTCACGGGCGACCAGCCGGCTGGCCTCGGCGACGATCTCCGCCGCCTGGCTCGGCAGGATCGAGGCGATCTCTTTCGGCAGCGGCGGGGTCGGCACGTCGAGCGCCGCCAGCTTCGCCACCAGGTCGGCGACCCGGGCGGGGTCGGGGCTTTCGTGGATGCGGTAGATGGTGGGCACGCCGCGGCGCTCGCAGTGCTCGGCGACGCGCTCGTTGGCGCAGATCATCAGCTGCTCGATCAGGCCGTGGGCCTCGGTCTGATCGACCGCGTGCGCGGCGACCACCCCGCCCTCGGAGTCGAACTCGAACTCGGGCTCCTCGGTGGAGATCTCGAGCGCCGAGCCGCGGCGCAGCTCGCGAAGCCCCGCGGCGGCGCGGCGCGCGAGCTCCAGCGGCTCGGCGATCAGCTCCGGAGGGCGCTCGCGGCCGGCGAAGAAATCGTCGAGTTGCTCGTAGGAGAGGCGCTCGTCGGAGCGAATGCGGCTGCGATAGAAGCTCGCCGAGCGCGGCTTGCCGTCGGCGCCGAGCAGGATCTCGACCGTGACCGCGAGCCGCTCGACCCCCGGGGCGAGGCTGCAGGCGTCGGCCGAGAGCGCCAGCGGCAGCATCGGCTCGACCGTGCCCGGGACGTAGATGCTGTTCGCCCGCTCCGCGGCCTCGAGATCAACGGCCGTGCCGGGCCGCACGTGGGCGGCGACGTCGGCGATGTGGACCCAGATCCGGATCCCGTCGCCGTCGGGGGAGGCGGAGACCGCGTCGTCGAAGTCGCGCGCGCTCGCCGGGTCGACGGTGAACGTGTCGAGCGCCGTCAGGTCGCGGCGGGCCGGCTCGATCGTCTCGGCCGCGGCGATCGCGTCGGCGGCATCGTCCTCGATCTCGAGCGCGAAGCCGCGCTCCGCGGCCGCTCCCAGATCAAGCGCCGCGGCGACGTCTCGGGCGCTGCCGGGGTCGCCGATCTCGGCGACCACGCTGGCGCGCGCGCCGTAGCGTTCGAAGACGACCAGCTCGCCGCCGCGCACCCGCACCCCGCCGCCGATCCCGACCTGCTCGGCCCCGCGCTCGAACAGCGGCTCGGCGACCAGGAACCGCCCCCGGCGCCCGACCACGGCGACGAACCGGTTGCGGCCGTGAGCCTCAACTCAGGGCGCGCCCGGAAGCTGCTCCCCGACCACCTCGAGCGCGCGGTCGAGCCCCTCGTCGTCGCGGCTCTCGGGATCGTCGGCGACCCGCACGTCCGGCTTCACGCCCTCGCCGAGGATCGAGGTCCCGTCCGCGGTCAGGTACTCGCCGATCGTCAGGTCCAGCGCGCCGCCCGCCGGCAGGTCGATCATCTCCTGGAACGTGCCCTTGCCGTAGGTGCGCGTGCCGACCACCTCGGCGAGATCGTTCTGCTGCAGCGCCGCGGTCAGGATCTCCGACGCCGAGGCCGTGCCGCGGTTGACCAGCACGACGGTCGGGCGCGGGTCGAGCGCGTCGCCGGCGGCCGGGTAGTCGCGATCGCCCTGGGTGCGGCTGCGGGTCGAGACGACGTTGCCGTCCTCGAGGAAGACGCTGGTCGAGAGCACCGCCTCGTTCAGCAGCCCGCCGCCGTTGTCGCGCAGGTCGAGCACCAGGGCCTCGGCGCCCCGACGATAGAGCCGCTCGATCTCGTCGCGAAGCTCGCCGTGGGCGCCTTCGCTGAAGGTGGCAAAGCGGACGTAGGCGACCTTCTCGCCGTCGGGCGTGCGGCGGATCTCGCCCTCGACGGCGGGCACACGCACGTCGGCGCGCTCGAGCGTCACGCTCGTCGGGCTTGCCCCCGTCCGCGGGGACGATCCGCAGCTCGACCTCGGTCCCCGCCGGACCCTTGATCCGGCGGTCGAGACGTCGGAGGGAACGCCGGCGATCGACTTGCCGTCGACCGCGACGATCACGTCGCCCTGCTGCGAGCCCGGCCTCCTCGGCCGGCGTGTCGGGAATCACGCTCGCCACCCGCAGGCCCTTCGGGACCTCGGTCACCGTCAGCCCGACGCCGGAGAAGCGGCCCGAGGTCGCGGCGAGGAACTCCTCGCAGCTGCTCGGCGGTGAAGAAGTGGGAGAAGCTGTCGTCGTAGCGCTTCTTCAGCTCGTCGACCATCGCCTCGATCGAGGCCTCGTCGAGCTTCGGCCGGTGTCGGGATCGTGAAAGTAGTTGTCCTCGATCACCTCGCGAGCGTTGACGACCGGGTCGTCGTCGGAGTCGCCGTTGATGCACCCGGTCAGCGACCCCGATCGAGCGCAGCGACGACAGCCCGATCACGAGGCCGGCGACGACGCCGGAGCCGAACCGGCTCCGCCGGTCGGATCGGGCGTCAAACCCGCAGGAAGCGGCGCAACGTGATGCCGCTGCCGAGCGCGGATACCACTACCGCGGCGGCGACGAGCATCGCGACCAGGGGCACGAACCCCATGGTCGAGAGGTTGTCAACGAGAGCGAAGTCGTCGGCGAGTGGATCCACGATGGTGACCTTGCCGAGCAAGCAGTATGCCGACCGCGAGCCCTGCGCCGACGACGCCGACGATCACGCCCTCGATCATGAACGGCCAGCGGATGAACCAGTTGGTGGCGCCGACGAGGCGCATCACCTCGACCTCGCGACGGCGGGCGTAGATCGAGAGGCGGATCGTGTTCGCGACCAGCAGCAGCGAGGCGACCAGCAGCAGCGCGGCGATCACCAGGAGGACGATCTTGACCGCGCCGGTGACCTCGCGGATCCGGTTCGCCTCCTCGCGGTTCTCGCCGATCGGCGGGTCGATCGCGGGGCTGATCGGCGTCGGCTTGCCGGCGGCGTTGGTCGGCAGCAGCGAAGCGCGCACGGCCTCGAGGTTGTCGGGGCTGTCGAGCTCGAGGTTGAACGCCGGCGGCAGCGGGTTCGAGTTGAGCTCCTTGATCCCGTCCTCGAGGTCGCGGCCGACCCGCGAGATCAGTTCCTCCTTCGCGCACTCGGGCGAGCAGTAGCTGACCGCGGTGACGTGCGGCAGCCCGATCGAGCTTCTTCTCCAGCTCGTCCTTTTGCAGCTGGCTCGCGTCGCGATAGAGGAAGACCTTGAGCCCGATCTGGTCGCGGACCTCGGACGCCTTCGACTCGCTCGCGCGCAGAACCGGGACGAGCACGCCGAGCAGCAGGGTGGTGATCACGATCGTGACGATCGCGGCGACGCTCGGCGCGGCGCTGCGGCGCAGCGCGCGGAACGCCTCGGAGAGGAAGAAGACGACGCGTCCCATGGGCTAGTGCTCGAATCCCGGAGGTCCGAGTGACCGTTCGTGCCGCCCTCGTCGCCGACGCCCATCTCGGCGCGGACGCGGGCGGCGAACTCCTTCGTCGACTCGTCCTCGTGGTAGCCGGCGGCCGCCTCGTCGCGGACCAGGCGGCCCTCCTCGAGCGCGATCACCCGGCGGCGCATCTTGTCGACCATCTCGCGGTCGTGGGTGACGACGAGCACGGTCGTACCGGTGCGGTTGATCCGGTAGAGCAGCTGCATGATCCCGATCGAGGTCTCGGGGTCGAGGTTGCCGGTCGGCTCGTCGGCGAGCAGCAAAGGCGGATGGTTGACGAACGCGCGCGCGATCGCGACGCGCTGCTGCTCGCCGCCCGAGAGCTCGTCGGGGTAGTTGTGGATCTTCGCCTGCAGGCCGACGAGCCGGAGGATCTCGGGGACCTTCTGGCGGATCTGCGAGCGCGGCTCGCCGATCACCTGGAGCGCGTAGGCGACGTTGTCGTAGACGGTGCGGTTGGGGAGCAGCTTGAAGTCCTGGAACACGGTCCCGATCCGGCGGCGCAGATAGGGCGTGCGGTCGGCGGGCATCGCGTTGATGTCCTTGCCGGCGATCTGGACCGTGCCGGCGGCGGGCTCGATCTCGCGGATCAGCATCTTGATCAGGGTCGACTTGCCGCAGCCGGTGGGGCCGGTGATGAAAGCGAACTCGCCGCGGCCGATCTCCAGCGAGAGGTGCTCGAGCGCGACGTGGCCGCCGGGATAGACGACGGTCGCGTCGTAGACGCTGATGATCGGCGGCGAGCCGGTCGACCTGGCTGTCGGCAGCCTTGCGCGTCGCCGCGCGGCCGTGTCGCCCGGCTCGTCGCGGTCGCGAGTCCTGCGTGATCTGCGTGTCAGTAGTGGCATGCGCGGCCCTCTTTCTTCGGCGTCCGCGCCACTCCTGCGTGGCCCTGCTGCGGGCGCCCCCTGCATTGAAACCTGCGAGCGCGACAGAGTAGCCGACAGTGTTAGCGGGCACTAATGATCGGCCGCGAGTGGCAGAGATCGTTCACGAACTAGGGTTGGACCGATTCGACAAGGAGGCCGGGATGGACCACGAAGCGGATATCCACGAGATGGCAGAGCGCCTGGGCGGCAAGTGGCTGATCGAGGGCGCCCCAGACAACGAGATGCCCAAGGACGGCATGCTGCCGCTCGCGGCGAAGCGGCTGATCGCCGAGGAGATGGTGCTCGACGGCGTCCCCGAGCGCAACCTGGCGACTTTCGTCACCACCTGGATGGAGCCGGAGGCGCAGGAGATCATCGCCAACAGCCTCGACCGTAACTTCATCGACCACGCCGAGTACCCGCGCACGGCCGAGATCGAGCAGCGCTGCATCCGCATGCTCGCCAGCCTCTTCAACGCCCCCGGCGAGACCACCGGCGCCCGCACCCAGGGCTCCTCGGAGGCGATCATGCTCGGGGCACTGTCGTTGAAGTGGAAGTGGCGCCAGCGCCGCGAAGCGGCCGGCAAGGACACGAGCAAGCCGAACCTGATCTTCGGCGGCGACGTGCACGTGGTCTGGGAGAAATTCTGCCGCTACTTCGACGTCGAGCCGCGAATCGTGCCGCTACAGCCCGACAAGTACACGATCGGCCCCGAGGACGTCGAGCCTCACATCGACGAGAACACGATCGGCGTCGCCGCCGTGCTCGGGACCACCTTCACCGGCCACAAGGACGACATCAAGGGCATCAACGATCACCTCGTGGCGCTCAAGAACGAGAAGGGCATCGACGTTCCGCTGCACATCGACGGCGCCAGCGGCGCCTTCACCTGGCCCTTCCTCTATCCCGACTCCGAGTGGGACTTCCGGCTCGAGCAGGTGCGCTCGATCAACGCCTCCGGGCACAAGTTCGGCCTCGTCTATCCGGGGATCGGCTGGCTGATCTTCCGCGAGAAGTCAGACCTGGCCGAGGACCTCGTCTTCTATGAGAACTACCTCGGCAAGACCGACGCCACCTTCACGCTCAACTTCTCCACCGGCTCCTCGATGGTGCTGGCGCAGTACTACAACTTCATCCGCTTCGGCCAGAGCGGCTACCGCTACGTGATGGAGGTGATGCAGTCGAACGCCAAACTGCTCGCCGACGAGCTGGAGAAGATCGGGCGCTTCAAGGTGATCGGCGCCGGCGAGGAGCAGCTGCCGCTGGTCGCCTTCAATCTCGCCGATCCCGAGAACGAGCCCTTCGACGAGTTCGACATCGCCTGGCAAGTGGCCGCCGAACGCGGCTGGATGCTCCCGGCCTACACGATGCCGCCGCAGGCCGACCACGTGAAGATGCTGCGGGCGCTGGTCAAGCTCAACCTCAGCCATGCCCTCGTGAGCACGCTCGTCGACGACATCCACGACGCCTGCGAGACGCTCGAGAAGAAGGGCGGCACGAGCAAGACCGAGCGCCAGCAGGTGAGGACGAACGTCGGCATGTGAGTACGCGCGGGAGCCCGCCCAATGACGGGCTCCCGCAAGACGATCAGCTCAGACCGGGGTCCGGGCGGTGCGCTCGTCTTCTCCGAAGACGATGATCCCGTGGACGACGTAGATGCAGAGCGCGAACATGATCAGCGACCACCAGGGGTTGGCGCCGCCGATCGAAAACAGGGCGCCCATCGCGCCGAGGGTTCCGCCGACGATCCCGAGCACGCGCCCGTAGGTGTTGCCCGACATCAGCGACCAGCCCGCGGTCAGCTGGATGATCCCGAGGATGATCAGCACCCAACCCAGGGTGTTGAGGTTGTCGAGGATGAACCTGGTGTCGTTGACGAAGTAGTTCGCGTCGTCCAGGGCGCCGATGCCGTAGATGACGTTGAGCACTCCAAGAATCAACAGCAGGGTTGCTGCGAATACGACGCGTCCTGCGCCTCTCATCTGAGACTCCTTCTGTCAGTCGGCCGCGGTGGGCAGCCGATCTCGCTAGGAACGATTCGCCGCCGCGGCGCCCACCCCTTCCCCCTTCTGGGGGACAGGCGTGGGCAACAGCATCAGGGCGCCGATCAGGAAGCAGAGCGCGCCCAGCGAGGTGGTCACGTTGGCCGCCGCGAGGTCGAGCACGTCGCCTGTCTTCGGCACCACCCAGCCGGCGATCGCTGAGATCCCGAAGAGGATGCAGCCGGCGAAGTTGATGGTCGAGATCTTCCATTCGTGCGTGCGCCGCGCCTGCCGCAGGCCGCCGTCGCGGACCTCGAGGTAGGCGAGCAGGCCGGAGATCAAAAAGCAGATCGAGCCGATCGCCTCCGGCGCCCAGACGAGCCGGTCGACCTGCGAGGTGTCGAAGCTCTGCTGCATCGCGCGGAAGGTGCTGATGTTGAAGAACACGGTGCCGACGAGCTGGATCGAGGTCGCCCACCAGTCGGTCACACGCGGCTCGAACCGCAGCAGGCGCCAGCGACCGCCGCGGTCGGCGTTAGCGGCCTCGAGGTACTGGATCAGCGCCGCCGAGGTGAAGAACAGCGAGCCGACGAAGAACACGGTGCCGTCGGCGGCCGAGCCGACCAGTTGTACGAAGCCGGGAAACGGACCGACCAAAAAGCAGGCAGAGCCGATCGCGAACAGCACTCCGATCCACCACGCCGCGCGATGTGGGCGCCACCAGCCGGAATCCCGGGAATCGCCGCCGCGCGAATGCCGGAACGCATGACCGAGCATCCGCGCAGCCTATGAGGGAATACGGTTCGGGCCGTGGAGGCTCACGGATGACCGATTCCCCCGCAGCACGGATCGAGTGGCAGCCGGTGAAACCACGCCTGCGCCCCCTGCGGCTGGCGGTCTCCTGGGTGGTCGCCGCGATCTCCGTCTACATCGCCGCCGGACTCGTCGCCGGGGTCTCGATCGACGACCCCGGCGGCGCCTTCCTCGTCGCCGCGGTGATCGCCGTCGTCAACGCCGTCCTGCCGCCGCTGCTCGCCGCCCTGCGGCTGCCGTTCACGCTCGTCTCCGGCTTCCTGCTGGTGCTGTTCGCCGACGCCGGCGCCCTGATGCTCACCGACGAGCTTTTCCCCGAGGTGCTCGGGATCGACTCGTTCGGCGACGCGCTGCTCGCCGCGCTGGTGATGGCCGCGGTCTCGATCGTGCTCCAGGTGCTGACCGGGACCAACGACGACGACGAGTACACGCTGCGGGTGATCAAACGGGTCGCCGGCCGCCAGGGCGCCGAGACGCGCACCGACGCGCCCGGGATCATCTTCCTCGAGATCGACGGCCTGGCGCTGCCGATCCTGCGCAACGCGATGCGCGACGGCAGCGCGCCCAACCTCGCCCGCTGGATCTCCGAGCACGGCTACCAGCTCTCCGAGTGGGAGACCGACCTCTCCTCGCAGACGGGGGCCAGCCAGGCCGGGATCCTGCTGGGCTCGAACGAGGACATCCCCGCCTTTCGCTGGGTCGAGAAGGAGACGCAGACGATGATGACCTGCTCGGCGCCCGCCGATTGCGCCGAGATCGAGCGCCGCCTGTCGACCGGCATCGGCCTGCTCGCCGACGGCGGGGCGAGCCGCGGCAACCTGCTCTCCGGGCGAGGCCGACGAGGTGATCCTCACGGTCAGCCGGATCGAGGCCGAGAAGCAGGCAAACCCCGGCTACCGCGCCTTCCTCGCCAACGGCTTCAACGTCACCCGGGCGCTGGCGCTGTTCGTCTGGGAGGTGATGCTCGAATGGACGGCCTCGATCCGGGCGATCCGCCGCGACGTGCGCCCGCGCGGTCACCGCGGCGGCATCTACCCGTTCCTGCGCGGGGCGATGTGCGTGATCGTCCGCGACCTGATCGTCTTCGGCGTGCTCAGCGACATGATGCGCGGCCGCCCCGCCGTCTACGCGACCTTCTCCAGCTACGACGAGGTCGCCCACCACTCGGGGCTCGAGCGCGCCGACACGATGGAGGCGCTGCGCAAGCTCGACCAGCAGTTCGGCCGCATCGATCGCGCCCGCGCGCTACGCCCCGCGCCCGTACGAGATCGTCGTCCTCTCCGACCACGGCCAGACCCAGGGCGCGACGTTCAAGCAGCGCAACGGCTACGGGCTCGACGAGCTGGTCGAGCGCTCGCTCGGCGGCGGCGAGGTGGCCGAGTTCGCCGGCGGCGACGAGCAGTCGGCGATGGTCGGCCACGCGCTCGGCGAGGCCACCGGGCGCGCCGGCAAGGAGCGGCCGAAGAACGACGTCTCCGACCGCCAGGTGGTCGTGCTCGGCTCCGGCAACCTCGGTCTGATCTACCTGATGGAGGAGCACCGGCGGCTCACCCTGGAGGAGATCGACGAGCGCCATCCGGAGCTGATCGGGGCGCTGCGCGAGCATCCACACGTCGGCTGGCTGCTGGTGCGCTCGTCGGAGCGACGGCCCGCTGGTCCTGGGCGCCGACGGCGGCGAGCGGCGCCTTCACGGCGGTAGGGTCGACGGGCACGGACCCGCTGGCGAACTTCTCGCCGACGGCGGCCGAGCACCTGCTGCGCACCGACGGCTTCGAGCACGTCGCCGACATCATGGTCGGCAGCTTCTACGACCCGAAGCTCGACGAGGGCTGCGCGTTCGAGGAGCTGATCTCCTTCCACGGCGGCCTCGGCGGCCCGCAGACGCGGCCCTTCATCCTCCACCCGGATCGGCTGGAGATGCCGGCCGAGCCGGTGCTGGGCGGCGGCCGCGCGTGCACGCGGTGCTCTCCGGCTGGCGCCGGGAGCTGAATGGCGCCGACGCTGGGAGTAGCTTGAGCGCGATGATCCGCGGTCGGCTGCGACGCCACGGCCACCACGAGCCCGCGGCCGAGCCGCGCGACGAGTACATCGAGATCGACCCGGGCGAGCTCAGCGGCATCTTCAGCGTCCCGCAGTGGCTGCGCGACGTCGGCCTGATGGCCTGGCTGCTGCGTCGGCGTCGGCGTTGCTGGTCGTCGGGCTGGTCTGGCTCCTCGGGCTGACGCAGGTGATCGTCGCCCCGGTGATCACCGCGGCGGTGGTCGCCGCCGTCGCCTCGCCGCTGGTCCGCTGGCTCAACGGTCACCGCGTTCCACGGGCGCTCGGCGCGGTGCTCATCCTGCTCGCGATCATCGCGCATCGGGGCCGGGATGGCGGTGATGATCGATCACCGGGATCACCGGGCAGAGCTCCGACATCGCGCGGCCATCTCGACGGCGCCAAGGACACGATCGCCGGCTGGCTCCAGGACCTCGGCCTCGACCCGAGCAAGGCCGACGCGGCCAAGGCGGACGCCAGCAGCGGGAGTCGACCGACAGCGGCGACGCCCTGCTCAACGGCCTCACCACCAGCATCGAGAAACTCTCCTCGCTCGTCTTCTTCCTCGCCCTGACGGCGCTCAGCCTCTTCTTCCTGCTCAAGGACGGGCCGACGATCCGCGGCTGGGTCGAGCGCCACCTCGGCGTGCCGCGTGCCGGTCGCGCGGACGATCAGCCAGCGGGTGCTGCAGTCGCTGCGCGGCTACTTCCTCGGGGTGACGATCGTCGCCGCGTTCAACGCCGTGGTGGTCTCGATCGGTGCGCTGATCCTCGGCGTGCCGCTGATCGGCACGATCGCCGCGGTCACCTTCATCGGCGGCTACATCCCCTACCTCGGCGCCTGGACGCGCGGCGGGCTTCTCGGTCCTGATCGCGCTCGGCAGCGCGGGCCGGACGCCGCCGGCGGGATGATCGTCGTCCAGCTGCTCGCCAACGGCGTCCTCCAGCAGATGGTGCAGCCGTTCGCGATGGGCGCCGCGCTCGGCATCCACCCGCTCGCCGTCCTGATCGTGACGATCGGCGGCGGCGCCCTGTTCGGCGCGGTGGGCCTGATCCTGGCCGCGCCGCTGACCTCGGCGATCGTCCGGATCTCCGCCGACCTCGCCCGCGCCCGCGCGGAACCGAGGCCGAGGCCGCGAGCCGCCGCTCGGTCGCCGAGCCGGCGCCCGGCTGACCGCGTCGACCGCCTCGCTGGTCGTGTGGAAGACCGGCGTCCCGACCGCTTCCAGCGTCCCCGCCCGCTCCCATAGATCGCCGATCCTCGACTCGACCCGTGCCAGGGCGAGGGCGATCTCTGCGTTGCTCGAGCTCGTGCGCGAGCTCGGTCAGCACGTCGGCGCCGTCGGTGTCGGTCTGCGAGATCGCCTCGGCGTCGATGACCACCGCTCGCACCGGCTCGGCGGCGTCGGCGACGAGCTCGCGGACGGCGTCTCGAAAGCGGTTCGCGTTGGCGAAGAACAGCGGACCGTCGATCCGCACGACGACCACCCCCGGAGTCGTCTCGAGCCCCTCGTGGCGCGTCAGATCGAGGTACGCGTCCGAGCCCGGACGCCGGCCGAGCAGGCGCACCCCTGGATTGGAGGCGCGGCCGATCAAGAGCAGCAGCGACAGGACCACCCCGATCACGATCCCGGTGATGATCCCGAAGAACGAGGATCCCGATCATCGCGGCGACGAAGAAGGTCCAGTCGGCGCGGTTGATGCGGTAGTAGCGGCGGCCGTCGGCGAGCGTGATCAGGCCGACCATGGCGTCGATCACCACGGCGCCGAGCGCGGCGCCGGGCAGGTCCGTCGAACAGGCTCGGCGAGGAAGAGCATCGTCGCGCAGCACCATCGCGGCGTTGATCAACGAGGCCATCTGGGTGCGCTGCCCGGCGACGTCGGCGACCGAGCGTCTTCGAGAGGCTGCCGTCGTTGACGAAGCCGCCGACGAAGCCGGCCGCGCCCTGGGCGACGCCCTGGGCGATCAGCTCCTGGTCGGGGTCGATCTCGTAGCCGTGCTTGCGCGAGCCACCAGCGCGACCGGCGGCGAGCGTCTCGGAGTAGCCGACGAAGACCACGGCGAGGGCGCCGATGACCAGCGTGCCCGACGTCGCTCCAGCCGACCCCGGGCAGGCCGACGTCGAACAGCCCGGTCGGCACCTCACCGGTGACCGCGACTCCGTGCTGCGGCGAGGTCGAGCAGCCGAGGTCGACGGCGATCGCGAGCGCGACCACGATCAGCGCCCGCGGCCATTTTGGACGCCGGTAGCGCATCGCCAGCAGCAGCGACGAGCGAAGCGGCGCCGACGGCGAGCGTCGTCAATGTGGTGTCGGGGAGGTCGCTTGATCAGCGTCGACGAGCTCCTCGACGTAGGTGCCGTCACCCGGCGGTGACGCCGAGCAGCTTGGGCGCCTGGTCGATCACGATCCCGATCGCGAAGCCGAGGATGAAGCCCGCCGAGCACGGCCTTCGAGAGGAAGTTCGAGACCCAGCCCATCCGCAGCACGCCGAGGGCCAGGTAGACGGCGGCCGGCGGCGAGCGCCAGCGCGGCCGCCCACTCCGCCGCCTCGTCGGTCCCGAGCGCTCCGGCGCCGGCGAGCGGCGTGATCACCGCGGCGGAGACGGCGGCCACGGTGGCGCTCGGGCCCTGCACCACCTGGCGCGACGGTGCCGAAGATCGCGTAGGCGATCAGCGCCGCGAACGCGGTGTAGAGCCCGTACTGGACCGGGACGCCGGCGATCGTCGCGTAGGCGAGCGCCTGGGGGATCAACAGCGCCCAGACCGAGAGCGCGGCGACCGCCGTCGTCCTTGAGCGAGGTGGAGCGATAGCTCGGCAGCCAGCCGAGAATCGGGACGTATTTTGCGAGGCGCTCGATCACCGGATTACACACCCCTGCGCGAGCGAGCGAATCATCCCGATGGGACTGCTGGCCGGCGGCGGGGGCGTAGGGTTGACCTGATGGCAACGATCGCGCCGCGGCAGACAAGCGCGGATGGCACCTCGCCGAGCGAGCGAGCGGCGCTGGGCAAGGCAGCCCGCGCGCAGGCGCCGCGCTCCAGCCACGGCGACTGGGAGCCCGCACCGGACCGCCCCGATCCACTCGAGGTGCTCGGTCGCCAGGACGCCGATCGCGTGGCGGAGCTGGTCCCGCTGCGCCACGGGCGGATGCTCGTCTCGCCGTTCACCTTCTATCGCGGAGCGGCCGCGATCATGGCGGCCGACCTCGCGACGACACCGACGCTCGGGCCTCTGGGTGCAGGCGTGCGGCGACGCACACCTCTCGAACTTCGGCGCCTACGCGGCGCCCGACCGCGAGCTCGTCGTTCGACATCAACGACTTCGACGAGACGCTGCCCGGGTCCCTGGGAGTGGGATCTGAAGCGACTCGCGGCGAGCTTCGAGATCGGCGGCCCGCGACCGCGGTCTTCGGCGACGCCAAGCGGCGCGAGATCGTGCTCGCCGCGGCCGAGCGCGTACCGCCAGGCCATGCACGATGTTCGCCGGCGCTCAGCAACCTCGACCTCTGGTATCGCGCGCGTCGACGTCGCGCAGATCCGCGAAGCGATTGCGGCCGACGGTCGGCAAGCAGGAGCGCAAGACGCTTCGACCGCAACGTCGCCAAGACGCAGGCGCAAGAACCGGCATGCGGGCCTTCTCGAAGCTGACCCAGCCGCGTCGACGGCGAGCTTCGCATCACCAGCGATCCGCCGGTGCTCGTCCCGCTCGAGGAGCTCTTCTCCGGCGAGTACGCTGGAGGCTGCGCGACGCCGGATCGCGAGGGCTGATCGCGCACGTACCGGCAGTCCGCTCCAACGCCGAGCACCGCCACCTTTTCGAGCAGCTATCGCTTCGTCGCACGTCGGCCCGCAAGGTCGTCGGCGTCGGCAGCGTCGGCACCCGGTGCCTGGATCGCCCTCTTCGTCGGCCGCGACGAGGACGACCCGCTCTTCCTCCAGGTCAAGGAGGCCCAGCCGTCGGTGCTCGAGCCGTTCACGGCGCCGAGCGAGTTCGCCCACCAGGGCCAGCGGGTGGTCGAGGGCCAGCGCCTCACCCAGTCGGCGAGCGACATCATGCTCGGCTGGCTGACCGCCGAGGGGCCGGACGGAATCGAGCGCGACTTCTACGTGCGCCAGCTCTGGGACCAGAAGGGCTCGGCCGTGATCGAGACGATGTCCCCGCGGACGATGGGCATCTACGCGCAGCTCTGCGGCGGGATCCTCGCCCGCGGCCCATGCCCGGTCGGGCGATCGGATCGCGATCGTCGGCCTATCTCGGCAACAGCGACACGCTTCGACAAGGCGATCGCCCGACTTCGCCAGCGCCTACGCCGACCAGAACGAGCGCGACTACGACGGCGCTCACAGCGGCCGTCGCCGACGGCCGGCTGAAGGTCAAGACCGAGGCAACCTAGCCCGGACCGGGGCTGAGCGGCCTGGCACCGCCGCATACGGTGCCTGAGGATCAACGTGCTGCACACGATCCTGACCACCGTGTGCCGCCTCCTCCGAGCTGCTGCCGGCTCGGAGCCAGATGGCGTTCACGCTCGGCTTCCACATCATCCTCGCCTGCCTCGGCGTCGCCTTCCCGGCGCTGATGCTGATCGCCAACTACATCGGCCTCAAGCGCGACGACCCCGTCGCGCTCGGGCTCGCGCAGCGCTGGTCGAAGGTCGCGGCCGTGACCTTCGCCGTCGGCGCGGTCACCGGGACGGTGCTCTCGTTCGAGTTCGGCCTTCTGTGGCCGGCGTTCACCGGCCGCTTCGGCGACGTCTTCGGGATCCTGTTCGCGATCGAGGGGATCTTCTTCTTCCTCGAGGCGATCTTCATCGCGATCTACATCTTCGGCTGGAAGCGGCTGGGGGCATGGGCGCACTTCTGGACCGGGGTCCCGATCGCGATCTGCGGGATCGGCGGCGCCTTCTCGGTCGTCGCCGTGAACGCGTGGATGAACCAGCCCCAGGGCTACACGCTCGACGGGGCCGGCAACGTCACCGACATCGACGCGCTCGAGGTGATCTTCAACCCCGCCGTTCCCTACGAGGTCCCGCACATGATCCTCGCCGCCTACATGGTGACCTCGTTCCTGGTCGCCTCCGTGTACGCGGTCGGGATGCTGCGCGGCCGTCGTGACCGCCACCACCGCCTCGGGCTGCTGATCCCGCTGACCGTGGGCGCGATCCTGGCCCCGATCCAGTTCGGCGTCGGCGACACCGCCGCCCGCGCGATCGCCGAGGACCAGCCGATCAAGTTCGCGGCGATGGAGTGCGTCCAGCACACGCACTCCGACGTCACCGAGTACATCGGCGGAATCTGCACCGACGACGGCGTCAAGTGGGGCATCGGCATCCCCGGCCTCGATTCGTTCCTGGTCGGCTGGAGCACCGACACCGAGGTGATCGGGCTCGATTCCGTGCCCCCCGACGAGCGCCCGCCCGCCAACACCCTGCTGCACCTCGCGTTCGACACCATGGTCGGCATCGGCTCGGCGCTGATCGCGCTCGGGCTCTGGTTCGGCTTCGTCTGGTGGCGAAAGCGCGACATCCCGCAGACACCGTGGTTCCTGCGCGCGGTTGCGATCTCCGGAGTGGCGACGATCGTCGCCATGGAGGCCGGCTGGATCGTGACCGAGGTCGGCCGCCAGCCCTGGATCGTCAACGGCGTGATGCGAACCGAGGACGCGGTCACCGGGGCGAGCGGGGTCTGGGTCACGTTCTCCGCGGTGCTCGTCCTCTACACGCTGCTCGGGATCGCGACCGTGGTCGTGCTCAGGAACATGGCGCGGCGCTGGCGCGAGCAGGGTGAGGACGCGGTCGAGGTGCCATACGGGCCGCACGACGATGCCCCAGGAGGGCGACCGATGAGCAAGGCCGACGCCGCCGCGGGCGTGCTCTGGATCGGCGCCACGCTCTACGCCGTCTTCGGCGGCGCCGACTTCGGCGCCGGCTTCTGGTCGCTGGTCGCCGGCGAGGGCGAGCGCGGCCACCGCGCCCGCGGCCTGATCGAGCGGGCGATCGGGCCCGTCTGGGAGGCCAACCACGTCTGGCTGATCTTCATCCTCGTCGTCCTCTGGACCGCCTTCTCGGTCGCCTTCGAGGCGGTGATGTCGACGCTCTTCATCCCTCTCTGCCTGGCGGCGCTTGGGATCGTCCTGCGCGGCGCCGGCTTCGCCTTCCAGGAGTCGGCGGTGCGCAGCTCGCGGCGCAACTTCGCCGAGCATCTGTTCGCCGCCTCGTCGGTGATCACGCCGTTCTTCATGGGCACCGTCGTCGGCGCCGTCGCTTCCGGCCGGGTGCCGCTCGGCAACGCCGCCGGCGACCCGGTCACCAGCTGGCTCAACCCGGTCTCGATCCTGGTCGGGGTCCTGTTCGTCGCCACCGGCGCCTACCTCGCGGCTGTCTTCCTGATCAGCGACGCGCCGGCGCTTCGGCGACGCCGACCTCGAGCGCTACTTCTCCGACCGGGCCCTGGTGGCAGCGGTGGCGACCGGGGCGATCGCGCTCGCCGGGATCTTCGTCCTCCGCGCCGACGCGCGCTACGTCTATGGCGGACTCACGAGCGAGGGCATCCCGCTGGTGATCCTCTCGGCGATCTGCGGGCTCGGCGCCCTCGTGCTGATCAGGCGGCGCGCCACCCGGGGGACGCGCGAGCTCGCGGTCGGCGCCGTGGTCGCGATCATCTGGGGCTGGGGCGTCGCCCAGTACCCGTATCTGCTGCCCACCGACCTGACGATCGCCGCCGGCGCCGCCACGAGCGACACGCTGACGATGGTGCTGATCGTCTTCGCCGTCGCCGTCGTCCTCGTGCTGCCGGCGATCGGCCTGCTCTACACGCTCTCCCAGAAGAGCATCGTCGACAGCGGCGACTCCGAGGGCTCGTAGGCTCAGCTCGGCGGTCCGCGCTGCCCGCCGGGGGCGTTCGGGAGCTGCGCCAGGTCAGCCTTGATCGCGGCGAGCTGGGACTCGAGCTCGTTCAGCTTCAGCATCACCGGATCCTCTCCCCGGGCAGCTTGGGTTGCCTGGGCGCGGGCGACGAAGGCGCTGGTGATCGCTCCTGTGATCACGGCGAAGAACGAGAGGCCGCCGATCATCAACACGGTCGCGATCAGCTGCCCGGCCGTCTGGTCCGGGACCACGTCGCCATAGCCGACGGTGGTCACGGTCTGCGTCGCCCACCACATGCCGAGCCAGATGTTGTCGAAGCTCTCCGGCTCGACCAGGTGCTCGACGATCCCGAAGACGACGATCGCGATCAGCCACAGGATCGCGATCACGGCGGCCGCCAGCCTCGGCCGCAGGCCCTTCTTGTCGACCCGGCGCGAGACCACGCGGCCCGCCCAGCTCTGCTCGGGACCGTCCATCGATCCGCTGTTCGCCGCCCGACTCGACACCCCTGCCCACCGAGCAGCACATAGGCTGCCGCGAGATGGCCGAAGCACCCGGTTCGCCGCCTGACCCCGCCGCGATCATGCGCACGAGGCCGTTCATCGGGCTGCTGGTGCTGGCGGCGATCGTCGGGGTGATCTCCTCGTTTGCCGCCTGGCTCTTCCTCGAGGCGGTGTACGAGGCCCAGGACAGGGCGTCTACACCGACCTCCCCGACGCGCTCGGCTTCGACCACACCCCGCTTTGGTGGTCGCTGCCGGGCTCGGCGATCGCCGGCTGTCCTGGTCGCCTTTGCGATCGCCCGCCTCCCCGGCGGCGGCGGGCATATTCCCGCCGAATGGCCTCAACGCAGCGCCGACCCAGCCGATCGATCTCCCCGGGGTGATCCTCGCCGCGGTCGCCGGCATCGGCGTCGGCGTCGTTCTCGGCCCAGAGGCTCCGTTGATCGCCCTCGGCGGCGGCCTGGGCTTCTTCGCCATCCGCCGGCTCCGCAGCGATGCCCCGCCCGAGCTCGAGGCGCTGGTCGCCATTTGCGGAACCTTCGCTGGAGTTTCCTTCCTGTTCGGCTCGCCGCTGATCGCCGCGGTGCTGCTGATCGAGGCCGCGGGCCTCGCCGGGCGGCGGCTGCCGCTGATACTGATCCCCGGGCTGCTCGCCTCCGGCATCGGGATGCTGGTCTCGATCGGCCTCGGATCTTGGACCGGCGTCGACACCAGCGCAATCTCGCTGGAGTTGCTGCAGCTGCCCGACTTCAGCCGTCCCGACGTCACCGACTTCCTCTGGACGATTCCGCTGGCGGCCGCGATCGCGATCGGCACGGTGGTCATCTTCCGGATCGCGCGCGTCACCGAACGGATCGCCACCCCGCGGCCGTTCGTCGCCCTACCGCTGATCGGACTGGCCGTCGCCGGGCTGGCGATTGCCTTCACCGAGACAACCGATAAGGGGGTTGATCAGGTTCTGTTCTCGGGCCAGACCGCGCTCGGGCCGTTGACTGCCCACGCGGCGAGCTGGTCACTGGGCGCACTCACCCTGCTGATCGTGTTCAAGGGCCTCGCCTACGCGATCTCGCTCGGCAGCTTCCGCGGCGGCCCGACCTTCCCGGCGATGTTTCTGGGAGCAGCGGCGGGGTTGATGGCCGCACAGCTGCCGGGCTTCGAGCTCACGCCTGCGGTCGCCGTCGGAATCGGAGCCGGAACCGTGGCCGTGCTGAGGCTGCCGTTGTCGGCGGTGGTGCTTGCGACCGTGCTCACCGGGCAGTCAGGCCTCGGCGTCGGGCCGCTGATCATCGTCGGGGTCGTGGTCGCCTATCTGGTCGCCAACCTGATCGACCCGCGTCCCGATCAAGCGGCGCCCGAGCCGGAGCCTACGCCGGCGCTGTAGCGGCCGGTCCCGCGCGCGGCTCGGCCCCCGGTTGGACCGTCGGGATGTTGCCGGTGAATAGCAGGGCGACCAGCGCCAGCAGCGCGAGGACCGAGACGGCGGACCGCAAGCCATCGATCCGGCCCTGCTCATTCGTCTCCAGCACCGCGTCGGCCGTCGCCGGCGGTACGTCCGCATCCGCGAGCGCGACCTCGAGGTCGTCGTCGGAGATGAACGGGACCCCGCTCGCGAGCTCGGTCTGCGCCTGCGAGGCGAGGTCCTCGGGTACGTCCGGGTTGTTCTGGACGCCGGTGAAGAACGACGCCGTCAAGGCTGAGATCAGCACGGCGCCCGCCAGGGCGGTGCCGATCGAGGCCCCGAGCTGCGTCCCCGTGTTCTGAAGCCCGCCGACCTCGCCGCTCTTTTCGTCGGGCACCGCGGAAACCGTGACGCTCCCGAGCTGCGAGGCCAGCGATCCGATCCCGGCGCCACAGAGCAGCAACGGCCAGGTGATGATCTCGGCGCCGGAACCGACGTCGAGGAGGGCGACGAGGAGCACGAGACCGGCGAAGAGCGCCGCGAACCCGGCGCGGAGCACCCGCCGCGGCGAGACGTCGGGAAGCACCTTTGGAATCCCGACGGCGAAGAGCAGCAGCGACAGCGATAGCGGCAGCAGCCGGACGCCGGTCTCGATCGCCGAGAGCCCGAGCGCGATCGACAGGAACAGGGGCACGGCGAAGAACAGGCCCGCCTGCAGCAGGTACGTGAACAGGAACGAGATCACCCCGCCGCGCAGCTGCAGGTTGCGAAGCATCTCCGGGTCGATCAGCGCGCTCTCGCCGCGCCTGTTGCGCCGGTTCTCCCACGCCAGGAAGGCGGCCAGCGCCACGCCGCCGGCGAGGATCAGCCAGATCACCGGGGAAAGCCCGAGCCACTCGGGAGCGCCCGGCTTCGGCTGGACGAAGCCCCAGGTGCCGGACTTGAGAATGCCGAGCACGATCAAGCCGAGACCGGCGGCGGACAGCCCGGTACCGACCAGGTCGAGACGGACCACTTCCTCGGCGGGCCGGTCGTTCATCCGCCGGGCGAGGGCGAGGATCACGAGCACGATCAGCACCTCGCCGGCGAATACCCAGCGCCACGAGGCGTAGGTCGTGAAGGCGCCGCCGATCACCGGGCCGACCGCCGCCGCGATCGCGCCGGCGGCGGCGACGAGCCCGTAGGCGCGCGGGCGCTCGGAACGTCCGAAGTTCGATGCGACCAGGGCCACGATCGCCGGCATGATCAGCACCGCTCCCAGGCCCTCGAGGAACGACCAGCCGATGATCAGCACGGTCAGGTTCGGGGCCAGCGAGGTCGTGAACGACCCGCAGGCGTAGACGATGCAGCCGATCGAGAAGGCGCGCTTTCGACCCAGGATCTCACCGATCTTCCCGCCGGTGACCATCAGCGACGCCATCACCAGCGTGTAGAGAGTGATCGCCGTCTGGATCCCCGTCACCGTGGTGTCGAGATCGTCCGCCACGGTCGCGATCGCCGTGTTCATCACCGTGGTGTCGAGGGCCATCACGAACTGACCCGTGGCCAGCGTCGCGAGGACGATGCCCGTCGCCGCGGCGCGACCCCCGCTTGCTTCGGCGTTCACCGCCTGACCCTATCGCCGGGCGCGCCGCCGCGGTAAGGCTCGCGCTGGGACTAGTCCGCGAGCTGCGCCGCGTAGTACTCGAGCGCCGTGCGCGTCTTCGTCTGCTGCTCGCCGTGCAGGTCGACCCCCAGGCCGCCCAAATAGGCCCGGGTCTCGGCGGCCACCTGGAAGGCCTCGCCCGGCTTGCACTTGGTCGAAAGCTCGAGGATCCGCGAGCCGTCCGGATAGATCCAGACCTCGGCCACGAGGCGGCGCTCGTAGCCCTCAGGTGAGAACTTCAGCTTCAGCACCAGCACCGGGCCGAGGACGGAGAGGTCGTCGAGGCCGATCCCTGTCGGGGCATGCGCGGCGTAGAACGCCCGCTGGTGCTCGTTGAACAGCTCCGACAGCTTCCCTCCCCCGGTGATCACCGGCTTGACCACGCCCTCGCCGAGCTTTCCCTTGAACGAGCCCGAGCAGACGAACCCGCCGGGCAGGGCGTCGACCTCAACCCCGAACGTCTCCTGGTCGCGCACCTCTGCCGGCAGCTCGGAGGGAACCACCGGCCGCAGCTTGACCACCGAGTCGTCGGCCTTGCCCTGGGTGCGGCGGGCGCGGACGACGACCCCGGCGCTATCGAGGTCGAGGGCGGGCGTATCGAGGAAGAAGACCTGGCGTAGGAAGGCGTCCATCGGGTCCATGCCCAGCGCGGTCACCGTCGAACGCCAGCCCTTCTGGCCGTCTTCGGGGACGGTCAGCTTGAGCTCGGCGGTGTCGGCTTCGCGCAGCAGACCGATGATCTCCTGGAGCTGATCGTCGGAGAGTGTGGAGGCCCCCTCTTTGCTGTCGGCCATCTGCCCGCCCATCGTATCGCGCCGAGGCAGCGGGCCGGCGCCCCTCAACCGAGGGGTGACCGCGCCACGAGCACCCCTCGATCGCGGTCTGGTGGCCCGCCCCGGTTCGCGGCAGCGTGCCGTGATGCAACACGTCAACGACCAGCGGAGGAACGAGATGAAGATGCGCACAGCCGTGATCGCGATCGTCGCGGCCTCGGCTCTCTGCGCCGGTCACGCCGGGGCGGCCGACGGCCCCAGATACTTCACCCTCGGGCACGCGGGGAGCGCCCGATTCCAGGATTACGGCGACCACGTCTTCCTCTGCGATCACCTCGCAGACGACCACTCGGTTGGAGTGCGCATGGTCTACCTCTCCGAGGCGGGTATCCAGATGGACTACGCGCGCTGGAACTGGTGGGGGCCCAACCGCTTCAACGGCTGCAAGGACATCAACACGGCGGCCGTCGAGGGGACGCAGTTCAAGTACCGCGTCTGCCTGGGGGACTACGCCAAGCCCGGCGGCCGGCCGGCCAACGCGATCGACCGCACCTGCAGCAACTGGGCGGTCGCCGACAACTGACGACAGAAGAGCAAGAGGAGAACGAGCGATGTCAAGCAGGAGAAGGTCAATCGCCGCCACCGTCGCCGTAGCCGTCGTGGTGGCCACCGCTGTGGGGGCCGGATCGGCCGCGGCCAGCGGATCGAAGTGCAACCCGGGCTGCGAGGCCGAGGTCGAGTTCCGCTCGACCGACGAGATCCTCACGGTCCACGACCAAAAGCGCGACGGTCACTCCGCGGTGGGCGAGCTCCAGGTGCTGATCAAGGGCGAATGGCTCGGCCACAACCAGGCGGTGTTCTGGAACAGCAACGGCTTCGTCGGCCCGCCGAAGGTCTTCGACGAGGAGATCCCCGAATGGACCCGGGTCCGCTATCGCGCCTGCACGGGTGAGCGCGCCGAAGGCGAGTTCTTCGACTGCAGCCGCTACTGGCGCGTCGACATCGCCTGAGCCCGCGTCGGCGAGCCTAGGTCCACTCGGGACCGAAGAGCGGCGCGCGCGAGACGATCGGCTTCAGCAGCAGCGCCTCGCGGGCGCGGTCGCCGATCCCGCGGGCGGTGAGCCCGAAGTGCTCCATGCAGGCCTCGCCGGTACCCGAGAGGCTGAACTCGTCGCCCATGCCGACGGCGAAGATCGGCACCGGGTGCTGCTCGGCGGCGACCGTGCGCACGGCGTCGGCGAGCCCGCCGGCGACCCGGTGCTCCTCCGCGGTCACCGCGACGCCCGTCTTCGACAGCGACTCGAGGATCGGCGCCGAGGCCAGCGGCTTGATGATCGAGACGTTGATCACCTCGGCCTCGACCCCGTCCTCGGCCTCGAGCTGCTCGGCCGCCTCGATCGCCCGCCAGACCATGTGGCCGGTGGCGATCAGGCTGATGTCCTTGCCCTCGCGGAGCACCTCGACGCCGTTGCCGAGCGACTCCGGGATCTCGTCGTAGACGGGCGGGGTCGCGGGCCGGCCGAAGCGCATGTACATCGGCTCGTCGTTGGCCTCGTAGCTGTCGATCACGGCGCGGTAGGCCTGGTTGTAGTCGGCGGGGACGACGACCTGCATCTTCGGCATCGCCCGCATCAGCGCGATGTCCTCGATCATCGCGTGCGAGGCGCCGTCCTCGCCCAGGGAGACGCCGCCGTGCGAGGCGCCGATCCGCACCTTGAGCTCGTTGTGGGCGATCCCGAGCCGGACCTGGTCGTAGGCGCGCCCGGAGGCGAAGATCGCGAAGGTCGAGGCGTAGGGGACCTTGCCGGTGGCGGCGAGGCCGCAGGCCATCGACATCATGTTCGCCTCGGCGGCGCCGCAGTTGAAGAACCGCTCGGGGAAGCGCTTGCCGAACTTGATCGACTGGGTCGAGACGGCGAGGTCGGCGTCGAGCGCGACCACGTCCTCGTGAGCCTCGCCGAGGTCCGCGAGCGCCTCGCCGTAGGCGGCGCGGGTCGCGGTCGGCTCGGTCTTGGCTTCGGCGGGCATCGCTACTCGGCCTCGTCCTCGGGGGCGTGCAGGGCCTTGGTCTGCTGCTCGAGCCGGGCGTCGAGCTCCTCCAGCGCCTCGGCGGCGAACTCCGGGCTCACCGCGGCCTTGCCGTGGAAGCCGAAGCGGCCCTCCATCGCCGAGACGCCCTTGCCCTTCTTCGTCTGGCAGACGATCGCCGCCGGCCGGTCGAGCGTGCGGCTGCGCTCGAGCGCCTCGACCACCGCCGCCATGTCGTGGCCGTCGATCTCGACCGCGTCCCAGCCGAAGGCCTCGAACTTCGCCCGCACGTCGCCGGTGTCCATGACCTCCTCGGTGGTGCCGTCGGTCTGCAGGTGGTTGTAGTCGACGACCGCGGTCAGGTTGGTGATCCCGAAATGCGGCACGGCGGTCGCCGCCTCCCAGGTCTGCCCCTCCTGGCAGTCGCCGTCGGAGAGCACGCCGAACACGTGGGCGGTGTCGTCGAGGCCGTCGAGGCGCAGGGCGAGCGCGATCCCCAGGCACATCGAGAGGCCCTGGCCGAGCGAGCCGGTCGAGACCTCGACCCCGGGGGTCCTGTTCATGTCCGGATGACCCTGGAGATGAGCGCCGATCTGGCGCAGGCCCATCAGGTCCTCGCGCGGGAAGTAGCCGTGGTGGGCGAGCGCCGCGTACTGGATCGGCGCCGCGTGGCCCTTGCAGAGGACGAAGCGATCGCGCTCGGGCCAATCGGGCCGGGTGGGGTCGTGGCGCAGGACGCGGTAGTAGAGCGCCGCGATCACGTCGGCGGCCGAGAGCGAGGAATCGAGATGCCCCGACTTGGCCACCGCGAGCATCGAGACGCAGTCCAGGCGCAGCACGGTCGCCCAGCGCTCGAGCTCCTCGATCGTCGGCTGGCTGTCCGCGCGCGCCGCGGGCTTCGGATCGGGGACCGGCCTCAGGTGCGTCACGGAGGCGAGATTAGCGTTGGAAGGGCTCACCGGCTGTCAACGTATGCGAGTGGGCGGACGCCAATCACGCCGCCGATCGGCGGAAATTGCACGGTTGACGAGCGCCAGGCAGGGCGTCCTCGGGGTCATCGCAACCGCGGCGGTCCTTGCCGGCTTCGGCGGCTGCGGTGGTGAAGGAGAGGACCCTCCCCCTCCGACCACCGTCGTCGTCCCCGCGCCGACCACCACCGATGCTCCCGCCGGCGAGCCCGAGGCCCCGGCCGAGGAGCAAGCGACGACGACCGAGCCCCCTGAAGGCGAGCCCGGAGGCCCGGCCGAGACCGCGACCGAGGACCCGCGCGTGAACGCCCGCGAGCGCGCCGCCGCCAACACCGTCCGCGCGTACGTGGCCGCGCTCGACGCCGGCGATGGCGATGCGGTCTGCGCCCTGCTCGCTCCCGGATCGCTGGCGGCCGTCGAGCTGCCCGAGCGGCGGGCGAGCTGCGGCGCCTCGGTCGCCGCCTCGATCGGCTACCGCGATCTGCGCGGGCTGCCGGTCTGGGAGGGCGCCGATGTGACGCGCGCGCGGGTGATCGACCTGGCTCCGTCGGGGGACGAGGCGAAGGTGATCGCCACGGTCGTCACCCGGTTCTCGGATCGTTCCGAGGCCTCGATCGAGGACGACGTCATCTACCTGGTCCGCGCCCAGGGGCGCTGGCTCGTGGCCAAGCCGAGCTCGACCCTCTACCGTGCAGTCGGAATCGCCGACGTCCCCCCGTCGGTGCTCTCACCCCCCAACTGACCCGCAGGGACGCGCGAGGGTCTCCCTGGGGAGATCCCCGATTGAAACCCAACCGCTGGGGCGGAAGGATTGCCGCCGCCCCGCGACTGAAAGGAACTCCGTTGAGCCAGCCCGCCGTGCAGACAGAGAGCAAGACGATCGTCAGCGCCACCGACCTACGCCGCGTGTTCGGCGAAGGCGAGGCCGCGGTGACCGCGCTCGACGGCGTCTCGGTCGCGTTCCCGTCCGGCGGGCTGACGGCGATCATGGGCCCGTCGGGCTCCGGCAAGTCGACCCTGATGCACATCCTCGCCGGCCTCGACCGCCCGACCTCGGGCACGGTCGTGATCGATGGAATCGACCTCGCCGGGCTCGACGACGGCGAGCTCACCGAGCTGCGCCGCGACAACGTCGGCTTCGTCTTTCAGTTCTTCAACCTGCTGCCGGTCCTCGACGCGCGCGAGAACATCCTCCTGCCGCTGAAGCTCGCCGGCCGTGACCCCGACCAGGCGCTGTTCGACCGCCTCGTCTCCGCGATCGGGATCGGCGATCGCCTCGACCACCGGCCTGCCGAGCTCTCCGGCGGCCAGCAGCAGCGGGTCGCGATCGCCCGGGCGCTGATGAGCGAGCCGTCGGTGATCTTCGCCGACGAGCCCACCGGCAACCTCGACTCGCATTCCAGCGAGGAGGTCCTGGGCCTGCTGCGCACCGCGGTCGACGAGCTCGGCCAGACCGTGGTCATGGTCACCCACGACGCCGCCGCCGCCGCGGTCGCGGATCGCGTCCTGGTGCTCGTCGACGGGCGGATCGTGCGCGATGCGCCGGCGGAGAGCCCGGAGCAGGTCCTCGACCTGATGAAGCAGGTCGGCTAGATGGCGGCTATAGCCGTTCGCAACCTCTGGGAGCGCAAGCTGCGCACCATCCTCACCTCGCTGGCGATCGTGCTCGGGGTGATGATGGTCGCCGGCACCTACGTGCTCACCGACACCATCGACCGCTCGTTCGAGCGCATCTTCACCCAGTCGAACGAGGGCGTCGACGCGGTCGTCACCTCGAAGGAGAACATCGACACCTTCGACGACGCCGCACCGGCGTTTCCGGACTCGGTTCTGAAGCAGGTCGAGTCGGTCGACGGCGTCGCCGCGGCCGAGGGCTCGATCGGCGACCAGCAGGTCTCGATCATCGGCGCCGACGGCGATCCCCGCGGCGGCAACGGGGCGCCCAGCCTCGGCTTCTCGGTCAGCGTCCCTTACGAAGACCGCTTCGACCCGCTCACCTACGTCGAGGGCGGACCGCCGATGAGCTCCGATCAGGTCGTGATCGATAAGGCGTCGGCCGAGGACGAGGAGTTCGGGGTCGGCGACACGGTGACGATCGCCGGCCGCGCCGGAACCGGCGAGTACACGCTCAGCGGAATCGCCACGCTCGGCGACGTCGATTCCTTCGGCGGCGCGACGATCGCCGTTCTCACCCTGCCCGAGGCCCAGCGCCTGACCGGCAAGGAGGGCGAGTTCGACCAGATCTCCGTTGCCGCCGAGGAGGGCGTCTCACCCGACCGGCTGGCCGCGTCGCTGAAGGCTGCGCTGCCCGACGACCTCGACATCGAGACCGGCGCCCAGAACGTCGAGTCCCAGCGCGACGACATCAGCGAGTTCACCGGCTTCATCAAGACCGCGCTGCTGATCTTCGCCGGGATCGCCCTGTTCGTCGGCGCATTCCTGATCTTCAACACCTTCTCGATCACGGTCGCCCAGCGCACCCGCGAGTTCGCGATGCTGCGCACGCTCGGCGCCTCGCGTCGCCAGATCCTCTCCAGCGTCGTGCTCGAGGCGGCGGCGATCGGGTTCGGCGCCGCCGCGGTCGGCGTTGCGCTCGGGATCGGCTTCGCCAAGGTGATCAGCGACCTGTTCGCGGCCCTCGGCCTCGACCTGCCGGCGACCGGAACCGTGATCGAGCCGCGGACGGTGATTCTCGGACTACTGCTCGGCACCGTGATCGCGGTCGTCTCCGGCCTTGCCCCCGCGGTCCGCGCGACCAAGGTGCCGCCGGTCACCGGGCTTCGAGACGGCGTCGTGCCCGCGACCACCAGCGAGCGCCGCCGGCGCACCGCCGCCGGGGTCGTGCTCGCGGGGCTCGGAGCCCTGGCGATGGCGTTCGGCATCTTCGGCGCCCTGAGTCCGGGCGAGGCGTGGGTCGGCGTCGGCGCGGTCGCGGTCTTCCTCGGCGTCGCCCTGCTCAGCCCGCTGCTGGTGACGCCGGTGGCGTCGGTCGTCGGCGCGCCGATGCAGCGTTTCGGCGGCGTCCCCGGGACGCTCGCCCGCGAGAACTCGGTCCGCAACCCCGGCCGGACGGCCTCCACCGCGGCGGCGCTGATGGTCGGCCTCGCCCTGGTCTCGTTCGTCGCCGTGTTCGCGGCCGGGATCAAGGGCTCGATCAACGATGCGATCGACAAGACGCTGATCGGCGACCTGACGATCTCCAACGACGACGGCTTCTCCGACATCCCGATCGCGGTCCGTGACGCGGTCGCGGCGATCGACGGGGTCGAGACCGCGTCCGCGCTGCGGTTCACCGAGGACGAGATCGACGGCGAGTCGGGCACGCTGAGCCTGATCGACCCGGAGACCGCAGCCCAGGTGTTACGGCTCGACTGGGACCAGGGATCGGACGAGCTGCTCACCAACCTCACTCCCGACGAGGCCGTGGTCGACAAGCAGTTCGCCGACGACAACAATCTCGAGGTCGGCTCCAGCTTCGAGGTCGACACGATCAGCGGCGACGTGGTGGCGCTGACGGTGGTCGGCACGTTCACCGACAACAGCGACTTCATGGGCGACTTCGGCGCCTCGGACGCCAACGCGGAGGCCTTCGGCGAGCCCGAATCGGCGACCAACGTGTTCATCAAGCTCGCGCCCGGAGCCGACGCCGGCGCGGTGCGCTCGCAGATCGAGGCCGCGCTCGAGCAGCAGTTCCCGACCGTCCAGGTACAGGACCAGGAGGAGCTCAAGGACTCGATCGCCGAGGAGCTCAACTCGCTGCTCGGGATCATCTACGTGCTGCTGGCACTCTCGGTGGTCGTCTCGCTGTTCGGGATCGTCAACACGCTGGCGCTGACGATTCACGAGCGCACCCGCGAGCTCGGGCTGCTGCGCGCGGTCGGCACCTCGCGACGCCAGATCCGGCGCACGGTCCGCTACGAGGCCGTGATCACGGCGCTGATCGGCGGCGTGCTCGGACTCACCCTCGGCGTCCTGTTCGCGGTCCTCGTCAGCCGTCCACTGGCGGACGAGGGCTTCACGCTCTCGATCCCGATCGGCCAGCTGATCGGGCTGCTGGTGCTGGCGGCGCTGGCCGGCGTGCTCGCCGCGATCGGTCCCGCGCGCCGCGCCTCGCGCCTGGACGTGCTCGAGGCGCTGGCCTACGAGTAGCGCCCGAAGTCGGGCATCCCGATCACGCGGCGGCGACCACCTCGATCTCGATCAGCCAATCGCTGACCAGCGTCTCGGCGACGATCGCCGTGGTCGGCACCAGCCGGCCGCCGAGCGCGGCGACGCGCGCCGCCGCGTTGTCTTCGGCGTAGGAGGCGTCGCGCAGGTAGCTCGTCAGCCTGACGATGTTGTCGACGGTCATCTCGGCACCGGCGAGAATCGCGCGGATGTTCGACCAGACCAGATCGAGCTGCTCGGCGAGCGACGCTCCGGGCACACCGGCGGGGTCGAGTCCCATCGTTCCGGAGAGAAACAGGAAGCGCTGCGGAGCACGGACCTCGATCGCGTGCGCGTAGTCGCCGGTGGCGGCGTAGACGCCCTCGGTCGGGGTGTGGGTGACGATCTTCATCGGACCTCGTTCGTTCGTTTACAGGGCAGTCCGATAGTGTCGAACTCGTCAGCGGGAAAGGACGTGCCATGGGGAATCCGGTCGTGCATTTCGAGGTCACCGGAGAGGATCCGGAGAAGCTGAGGAGCTTCTACGGTGCCTTGTTCGATTGGGAGTTCGATACGAACGCCCCGGTCGCGGAGGTGATCTCCGAGCAGGGGAACTACGGGTTCGTGGATCGCTACACGACCAGCGACGGAACCGGGATCCCGGGTGGCGTCGGCGGGGGCACGGGCTATGGCGGCCAGACGATCTTCTACGTCGGCGTTGCCGATGTGGAGGCGGCGCTCCAGGAGGCCGAGGCGCTCGGCGGGACGCGCCGGATGGGGCCCGAGGTCAATACAGGCGCCGGCCTCGCGATCGGGCACTTCACCGACCCCGAGGGCCACCTGATCGGCGTCGCGGGGCCGGCGTAGCCGCTAGCTCGAGCAGATCGCCCAGACCGTGAACTGCGTCCCGGGCGTGCCCTGCTCGACGAACACGGCCCAGGCGTCGTCACCGGCGGGAAGGCTGTCGCGAACATAGCCATCCGTGTTGGCGGCGACGAAGCCGCCGCCGGTAGCGACCATCCTGCTCGGGCAGGTCGCCACCTGGCCGCCGGTGCCGTCGGGGTCGATCGTGCCGTTCACCTGAACCCGTTCGGTGGTCCCGTCGGCAGCCAGCAGCCGGCCGCCCTTGAAGTCCGCGTCGCTGAGGTTCTGAACGTCGGCCCCGGACAGCGACTGGTTGGCGACGTCCTCGCCGCTCAGGCTCCCGTTCTTGACTTCCGCGCCGGTGATCTTGACCGCCGCGTAGGCGGTGCCTCCCAGCGCCAGGACGAGCGCAATCGTGGCCGTGACGTTGGCGTAGCTGAGACGAGAATGGATCCTCCCGATCATCTTGATCGACTCCCCTACGCCAGCAGCTTCGCCTTTTGCTGCGCGAACTCCTCGTCCGTCAGCAGGCCCTTCTCGCGGAGCTCCCCGAGCTTGACCAACTGGTCCATCGGATCGGCGGCCGGCGCCGCGGCCTGGGGCGGAGGCTCCGCGTAGGCCGGAGCCTGCTGCTGTTCCTGCTGGGCCCAGCGCTGACCCTGGCGGCGGGAGACGCGGTTGCTGACGCTTGTCGCGGTTCCGGCGATGACCGCCGTTCTGGCTACTCCTCGGAGCAATCCTGGCATGAGCTCTTCCTTTCGTTGATCAGGAACGTCTAGTCGGATGCCTCGACCGCGTCAAGCGCGGCGAGGATGCCCTGGACCGGGATCCGGCCGTTTGCGACCAGCTGAGCGCCCGAGCGGCGCAGCGCCGTGGCGAACGGGGCCGCCCAGCGATTCTCATAGACGAGGATCGCGGCGGAGGTTCCCGGCTCGAGCGCCGCGGCCGCCTCCTCGGCGTCCTCATCGGAGAGCAGCCCTGAGGACGCACCGTCAAGCTGATTCAGCGACTCCGATTGCTCGGCCAGAGAGGAGAGCTCCAGCGCCGTCACCGAGCCGTCGTCACCCTTGGCCACAAAGGCGATGTCGATGATCCGGATCAGGCCGCGGTCGACGAGGTCGACCAGGAGAGGCGCGGCCTCTCCCGTCGGCTGTCGGTCAGGCCATTCGATAACGAGGTAATCGATCGGCCCCATCTCATCAAGCTCGTCTGCGCTCACGCTCTCTCCCTTACCGTTGCGGTTCGTCCCTGAATGGATCCGTGCCGACCGTTGCCGGCTCCTGACACCCTACCCGGGCGGGTGCAGTTCCGGGAGCCGCTCGAGCCTTCCGCCGCGGCGGGTGACGACCACCTCATGGAGATAGGCTGGACGGGTGGACGGGGGAGATCCAGGTTCGGCGGCCATGTGACGCACTGCCACGGGTGACCTCGCCGACGGTGATGCCAACGACTCCTGCGGGTGCCTCGCCCGCCGAACGCGCGGCGATCGGCAAAGCGGCCCGAGCCGCGAGCCCACGCTCGGGCCACGCCGATTGGGCGCCCGCATCCGACCGGCCCGACCCGGTCGAGGTGCTCGAAGCGCAAGCGACCGACCGCCTCCCCGAGCTGATCCCTCTGCGCTACGGCCGCATGCTCGCCTCGCCGTTCACCTTCTTCCGTGGGGCCGCCGCGATCATGGCCGCGGACCTTGGGAGCACTCCGAGCTCCGGGCTGTGGGTTCAGGCCTGCGGCGACGCTCACCTCTCGAACTTCGGCGTTTACGCGTCGCCCAGTCGCGACCTGGTCTTCGACCTCAACGACTTCGATGAGACGGCGGCCGGACCGTGGGAGTGGGACCTCAAGCGGCTTACGGCAAGCCTCGAGATCGCCGCCCGCGACCGCGGCTTTGGCGATGCTGAACGCAAGGAGGTCGTACTGGCCAGCACTCGGTCATACCGCGAGAACATGCGGGTGCTGGCCGAGCAGAGCAATCTCGAGGTCTGGTACCGGCGGGTGAACGTCTCACAGATCCGCGACGCCTTCGGTGCCTCGTTGAGCAAGCTGGAACGCAAGAACTTCGATCGCCAGGTCGCCAAGGCGCGCGGCAAGGATCGCCTGCGCGCGTTCTCAAAACTGACCGATCGCGTCGATGGCGAGCTGCGCATCGTCAGCGACCCCCCGGCAATCGTGCGCCTCGAGGAGCTCGTTTCGGGGGAGCCGCCGGAGGCCGCTCATTCGCGCCTCCGAGGCCTGGTCGCTCAGTACGCCGACACCTTGGACGGCGCGCGACGCCACCTTTTCGACGGCTACACGCTCGTCGATGTCGCGCGCAAGGTGGTCGGGGTCGGCAGCGTCGGAACCCGCGCCTGGATCGTCCTGTTCGTGGGCCGCGACGAGGCTGATCCCCTCTTCCTCCAGGTCAAGGAGGCGCAGCAATCGGTGCTCGCGCCGTACACCGGGCAGCACCAATACGACCATCAGGGCCAGCGGGTGGTCGAGGGTCAGCGGCTGATCCAGTCGACGAGCGACATCCTGCTCGGCTGGCTAACCGCCGAGGGGCCGGATGCGATCAGTCGGGACTTCTACGTGCGCCAGCTTTGGGACCAAAAGGGCTCGGCCGTGATTGAGACGATGTCACCCCAGAGGATGGGCATCTACGCCCAGGTCTGCGGCGGGGTCCTCGCCCGGGCTCACGCTCGCTCGGGTGATCGAATCGCGATCAGCGCCTACCTTGGTGGCGGGGACCGCTTCGATCAGGCACTGGCCCGCTTCGCCCACTCCTATGCCGATCAGAACGAGCGCGACTACGCGGAGCTCGAGGCAGCGGTCAAGGACGGCCGCATCGCCGTCCAGGATGGATAGCCTGCCCTTCGGCGACATGCTGCGCGCCGCAACCGATCAGGCAAGCGTTCAAAGGGGCACGATGCCGCAATGGGTCATGGAGGAGCCGGTTCTGGCCACCGCCTACCGACTGGCCGAATCCGCGCATGGCTCGCGACCGCGGGCCAGCGATGGCCGCCCGTTTCTGGATCACGTCACGGAGGTGGCGACGCTGCTGCATCGAGCGGAGTTCGACACGGAGTTGGTCTGCGTTGGACTACTCCACGACTCCGTCGAGCGGGGGACTCTCGCCGAGGAGACCCTGAGGTCCGAAATGGGCGAGTCGATCAGCGCGCTGGTCATGGCTCTGTCCGAGGACCCGATGATCGAGTCCTTCGCTGCCCGAAAGGCCGCACTTCGCGACCAGGTCGCGGCCGCCGGGGACAGGGCGATGATCGTCTTCGCCGCCGACAAACTCTCCGACATCCTCGCCCTCAGACGCGGCTTGAGGACATTCGGGCTCGCTAGCTTGGAAGCTCGACTCGGCACAAGCGTGCTCAGCATGGCGAGGCATTACGAGGAGTCGGTGGAATTGGTCGAGTCGGCCACTCCCGGATCGACCTTCTTGCCGCTGCTGCGCGATGAGCTCGATCACCTGCGCGCGGACATTCCAACCACGGCCGAACCCGGCATCCAGTAGCCCCCGCACCGCAACCGCATGTGGGATCAGGGATGATTGCTTCCCCCGCTCCCCGCTCGCAAAGGAGACCGATGCTGCTCGCTGCCGACTACCCGTTCCTGGACGTCTTTTGGACGATGATCCTGTTCTTCGCCTGGTTCGCGTGGATCTGGATCGCGATCACCTGCTTCATCGACGTCTTTCGTCGCGACGACATCGGTGGCGGTGGTAAGGCGCTGTGGGTCGTGTTCATCATCGTGATTCCGTTCTTGGGCGTGCTCGTCTACCTGATCGCCCAGCACGACGGGATGCGCGAGCGCGCCATCTCCCAGCAACGGGCCCAGAAGGCCGCCTTTGACGACTACGTGCGCGACGCCGCCGGTGGCCCCGCGAGCGAGATCGCCAAGGCCAAGGAGCTGCTCGACTCGGGTGCGATCACCCAGGCCGACTTCGACGCGATCAAGGCCAAGGCCGTCAGCTGACCAGTTTCGGCGAGGGAGCGGGCCGGCCGTAGCCTGAGCTACGGCCCCGGCGCCAGCCAGGTCATCGAGAACTCGGGGCTGGAGTCGGGCTGCTTGAGGATGCTCACGCCGCCGGCGTCAAAGAACACACTCGCCTCGACGTAGTCCCCGGCCTGAAGCCGGATTTCGGTGCTCACTTCCATCGGCAGGGTCCCGCTCGCAGCGGGCGGCAGCATCGCTCGGGCGATTGACACCCCATTGTTCTTGCGCACGGTGAGCGAGCGGAAGTCGCCGGTCGTGCTGGCGCTCCACACGACCTGTGCGGTGATGGCGTAGATCCCGTCAACGGGCGCCGTGAGCCGCGAGTTGTTGGTCGCGTCGTCGTGCATCGCCGCCGTGTCGTAGTGCTCCGAGTCGAAGATCAGCGTGGTCGCGTTGTTGGACATGAACTGGAGAGCCTGGTCAGTGGTCCGCGTGGCCCGCACCGCGGGGATCGAGTGCGAGAACTCCGCCGTCCCCAGCGAGCCGTCGACGACCTTCGCCGCGTCGATCGCGTTGTCGGCGATGTCCTCGGTCCCGAGCGGCAACCGCTTGTTGATCTGCTTGTTGGCGATCTTCTTGACCGTCTTCTTCTTGATCTTGTCCGTGGCGGCGTCCTGGCCGGCCAACGCCGTCCCCCCAACCGCGGCGATCAGCGCCAGCACGGCGACGATCAGCGCCGGCGAGGGTCGTGAATCCCTGATCCGCGTCATCTGCTCGCTCCTCTGGATCGCGCCGTCCCCGAGGGGCCGGCGTCGCGACATCGTATCGGTCGTTACTAGCGGTCGACCGAGAGGATCCGCTGGCGTGGCTTGGTGCCGTGGATCAGGGTCACGTAGGCGCGCTTCTCGCCCAGCGCCGTCGACCACAGCGAGCCCGTCCGCTGGGAGAGCAGCGTGCGGCCGGCGCCGCGGCCGCCGATCGAGGCGAGCATCAGCCGGTCTGCTCGCCGGGTGTTGCGGACGTAGAGCAGCTGGTTGCCACGGATCGAGGGGTTCGAGAGACCCTCGCGGCGCGACCGCATCAGCGTCGACTTGGCGCGCTTCTTTCGCTTCGACCCGAGCAGGCGCCTGACGATCACGTTTTCGGTCCGGGTGGCACGCGCGTAGACGAGCCGGTTGTCGTCGAGGCTCGGACGCCCGATCTGGGCGCTGCCGCCCGCCTTGCCCAGCGACTGCTCGCGGCCGGGGGCGGCAGGGTTGGTGACG
Source organism: uncultured Solirubrobacterales bacterium (assembly GCA_963767475.1). GTDB lineage: Bacteria > Actinomycetota > Thermoleophilia > Solirubrobacterales > 70-9 > WHSW01. Next base: position 1,237,750 of record CAVYEI010000002.1, on the reverse strand, counting down.
TTGCGCGCGCGCAGGAAGTCGCGTCCGTTCGCACGCGCGCGCCAGACCACCCAGTGGCGCGAGATCGCGACCGCGTCGGCACCGGCCGCCGGAAGTCGCCCGATCTCGCTCAGATCCGTGGCCGAGAGGATCCTGATCTCACCCGCCGCGATCACGGCGATCCGCCCGTCGCCGAGCGCCGGGTCGTTCCCGGGCAGGGCGACGTCGTCGCCCCCGCGGCGCAGGAAGCCCGCCCCATCGGGGCGCTGGAAGGCGACGTCGTGGCCGCCGACCGCCGGATCGGCGGCCGGGGTGGCCTCGGTGTGAGCGGCACCCGCCGGCGCGGCGACGATAAGGGCCGCCGCCGCGGCGAGCAGAGCCAGGCCGTCGCCGAAGCGAAAGCCCCGGTAGATGTCCGGCCGGGTCGCCATCGCCTCGGTGATCCGGATTCCCGCTTCGCGGTCGGCGATCGGCGCGACCGCCACGATCGGCAGCGCTCGGCCGATCCCGAAGGCGACCCCGAGCGCCGCGCCGAGGGCGGGATCGCCGAGGGCGAAGGCGATCGCGGCCAGCGCGAAGACGCCGAACGTGAGCACGAAGGTTGTGAAGCCAAGCCCGAGCAGGACGCCGTAGAGCCCGGCGGCGACCGGCATCGGCATCACCCGGCGCCAATGCTCGGGGAGCTGGCGGCGAAGCTGGGGCAGGATCGGGACGCCGCGAAGCTCGGCGATCGCGCCGACGACCGCGATCGCCGCCGCGGCGAGGTAGGCGGCGCCGTAGTCGGTCCCCTGCAGCAGAGCGCCGAGCGAGGCGAGCAGCCCGAAGGTGAACACGCCGCCGGCGAGCGCGCCGATGGTGAACGTGGCGCAGGCCGAGATCGTGGTCGCGCGGCCGCCGCTGTGGCCGACCGGGCCGATCGTCTCGATCATCGAGAACCCGCATGGCGACCAGGTGCCCGTGAGCCCGGCGAGCACCGCGGCGGCGATCAGGATCAGCTCGAGGGCGCTCAACTCGGACCCGCGATCAGCACGGGATCTTGGTCTGGAAGTACATCACGCAGAAGACCTTGCGCCCGTGGTAGCAATAGCCCTCGAGCGCCTCGTCGCCGTTGATCCGCTTGCGCGAGTGCGCACAGCAGTCGACCAGCTTGCGCACCGTGCCGCCGCAACAGCGATACCAGCCGCCGTCGACGTGGGGATCGAAGTCATAGACGCGCGAGGTCGCATCGCAGACCTTGGTCCGCGGTGACGGCGGCAGCGGCCTGCCATCGGGATCGCGCAGGGCCTTGCCCCGGGGATCGACCGGCTCTCCCTTGCCGTTGACCGCGCGGCCGAGGTCGTCGACCGGCTGTCCGTCCTCGGCGTTGAGCGGGTAGCCGTGGGCGTCGATGCGCGGTGTTCCGGTCGGGTGCAGGCAGGAGCCGGTGGTGTAGATGTGGCCGCAGAAGTGAAAGGCATCGGCCTCGCCCGGCTTGATCGCCTTCGCCACCAGGCCACCGGCGGTGAGGCCGGTGAGCGCGGCGCCGGTACGGGCCAGAAAGCCGCGGCGCGAGGTATCGCCCGCCAGCGAGTCGAGCGCCCGGCCGATTCGCCCGGCGCCCGGGCCAGGTTTAGACACCGATCAGCCCGGCGAGATCACGTTCGGCCCGGCGCCGTTCGGCCGTCGCCAGGACGCTCTCGAGCTGGGCGAGGTTGTTGAAGGTGCCCTTGGCGAGCACGATCCCCTCGCGGTCGAGCGCGACCGCGAACGGGCTCCCCGGGATCTCGAGCTCGGCCCAGACCTCCGCATCGCCCAGCTCCTCAAAGGTCTCGACCGCGACTCGCGGATCGCCGGCGAGGACCCGGATCGTGGGCTCGAGCGAGCGGCAGACGTGGCAGCCGTCGGAGGTGAACACGCCAAGCGCGAGGGCTGTATCGCGATCGAGCCGGAAGCGAGAGATCAGCGCCGTGCGAGTGAACACCGGCGGGCCCTCCTCGGCGATCTCGAGTGCGCCGGCGGGCCCGAGGCGCAGGCGCAGGATCCCGACCTCGCGCGCGAGTGCGAGCACGGCGACGGCGAGTCCGGCGCAGGCGAGCAGTGCCACCGCCAGCCCCAGTCCCAGCCACTGATCGGTCGAGAGATCGCTCTCGGGCAGCGACGGGAGCGCCGCGAAGGCCGCTGCGAGCGCCGCATTGCGGGCGACGGCGCCCCAGCCGACGGTCGAGCGGGCGCCGAAGCAGGCGCAGGGAGCGCCGGCGCGCCCGCGCAGGATCGCGCCGACCATGGTTGCGGCAAAGGTCGCCATCAACGCCGCGGCGAGGTAGGCGGCGGTCGCCGAACCGGCGATCACCCCGGCCGCGAGGCCGAGCTCGCAGACGATCAGCAGGCCCCAGGCGATCGACTGCGCCGAGCGTCCGGCGATCCCGAAGGTCGCCATCGCCGCGCGGCTGGTTGCCGGGCTCGCCAACTTGGCGACGCTGGCCCCCGCCAAAAGACCTCCGAGGATCAGCTGCGCCGCTACCTCGAGCACCGGCTCAGCCTATTGAAACCATCCGCTCGATCGGCACCTTGGCCCGCTCGGCGATCTCGGGCGGGACCTTGACCTCGAACTTCATCTCCCGCAGCGAGTCGCGCAGCTTCGGCAGCGTGATCATCTTCATGTACTTGCAGAAGGCCATCCTGTTGGCCTCGATCAGGTTCGCCTGCGGCGCCGCCTGCTGCAGCGGGTAGAGCATGCCGTTCTCGGTGGCGACGATGAACTCGCCCTCAGGGTGGCTCTCGACATGCTCGAGCATGCCCGAGGTGGAGAGCATGTGCACGCCCTCGGAGTCGATGTCGCCGGAGGCGACGAACTCGAGCGCCTGGGTCGAGCAGCCGCACTCCGGGTGGATCAGGAACTCTGCCTCCGGGTGCTCGGCGCGGGTGCGGGTGATGTCGTCGGGGCGGATGCCGGCGTGCACGTGGCACTCGCCGTCCCAGACGTGGAAGCGGGCGTAGCGCTCGGGATCGTCGACCAACCCCGTCTCGCGGGCGACGAACGAACCCAGCCACATATCGGGGCCGAAGAGGATCTCCGTCTGCGGGCCGTGCTCGCGCCAGATGTGCTCGACCACCGAGACCGCATTCGAGGAGGTACAGCAGTAGTCGGTCTCCGCCTTGACCTCGGCCGAGGTGTTCACGTACATGACCACCACCGCACCGGGGTGCTCGGCCTTCCAGGCGCGCAGCTGGTCGGCGTCGATCGATTCGGCGAGCGAGCAGCCGGCGTCGAGGTCGGGGATCAGGACGGTCTTCAGGGGCGAGAGGATCGAGGCGGTCTCGGCCATGAAGTGGACGCCGCAGAAGACGATCACGTCGGCCTCGGTGGAGGCCGCCTCGCGCGAGAGCCCGAGCGAGTCGCCCATGTGGTCGGCGACGTCCTGGATCTCGGGCACCTGGTAGTTGTGGGCGAGGATGACCGCGTTTCGCTCGGCGGCGAGCGCGCGGACCTCGGCGCTCATGCGCTCGATCTCGTCGCGCGTCAGTTCGGCGGTCGGCGTTGGCTGAAGTGTCGGCAGCTGTTGCATGCTCGCCCTTCTTCCTCGTATGTTCGTCGGCCCGTGCCGGTCCTCTGACCGGCCTCAAACCAAGCGAATGAACTGCGACACAGTTTACTGAGGGAGATGATCGAGCCTCGATCGACGTGCGCCCGGGGGCGTGGCTGGCCGAGCAGCCCGAGGACGCAGACCGCGACGTGTGCGTTCAGCACACGAGCGGTCGAGGACGACGGGATGCGATGCGCCAGACACGGCAGCCGGGTGGGCGGCGATAGGGGCTCGCTCATCTAATGCCTGAGCTACCTGAAGTCGAGATCACCGCGCGGAGGCTGGCGACGGCGCTCGACGGGGCGGAGGTCGAGTCGACCCTGGCGCCGGGGATGGTCGCCGTGAAGACGCTCGACCCGATGCTGAACGCGCTCGAGGGGATGAAGATCTCCGGGACGCGGAGGGTCGGCAAGATGCCCGTGGTCCAGTTCTCGGGCAACTCGGGCGGCGAGGATCTGGAGCTGCTGGTCCATCTGATGTCGGCGGGGCGGCTGCAGGTGTTCGACAAGCGTGCCTCGCTCAAGGACCGCGCCTCCAGGGTCCTGATCCGGCTCGCCGACGGGCGCGAGCTTCGCCTGCGCGAGTTCGGGACCAAGCAGCGCGCCTGGGTGAAGCTCTACCGCCCCGGGGGCGTAGAGGCCGACGAGATGGTCGAGACGCTCGGCCCCGAGGCATGGCCGGCGCCGCCGCTGGAGGCGCTCGCCGCCGCGGTCGACGAGCCGCGCCAGCTGCATCCCCTGCTTCGCGACCAGCGCGCGATCGCCGGCATCGGCCGAAGCTGGGTCGACGAGGTGCTCTGGGAGGCGAAGCTGGGCCCGTTTCGCAAGGGGGCGGACCTCGACGGCGACGAGGTCGAGCGCCTGCACGCCGGGCTTCACGTGCTCGGCGACGCGATCGACCATTACGAGGAGGTGGTCGGCGAGGACGTACCCAACAAGCTGCCGATGCCGCTCAAGGTCCACCGCCGCGAGGGCGAGCCCTGCCCTCGATGCGGGACCACGATCGAGGCCGTCTACTTCTCCGAGCACCAGACCAACTACTGCCCCCGGTGCCAAACCGGCGGCAAGGTGCTCAAGGACCGGCGGCTCTCGCGGTTGCTGAAGTAGCGCCGGCGCCTGCGAAGTGACGATTGATCGATCCGCGAGGGGATCGGTCGGCCCGACTTCGGGCTCGTGCTTTTTCGCTGCTCGCAGCGGGGGTAGGCCCTGTCTCACCCGAGGAAAGAGAGGCGACCATGGCCCAGCAGACGAAGCGCTCGACCGCGAAACGATCGAGCAACGCGAAGACGAAGAGCACCGCGAACAAGCCGAAGAGCTCGGGCACCAGCCGGCGCTCGCGGTCGAGCTCCAACGGCAGGTCGACGACCTCGCGACGGCGCAGCTCGCCAAGTTCGGCCAAGAGCCCGGTCGCACGGGCGGCCGAGACCGCGAGGACCGGTGCCACCAGCGCCGGGGACACGATCGCCGATGCCGCGAAGAAGGCGAGGGTGCCCGCCCTTGCCGCGGGCGCCGGCCTGGTCGGGCTCGCCGGCGGGATCGCCGTCGCCGGCCGCAACTCGGGCAGGCGGGTGCTGGGCGTGCCCGTGCCCCGGAAGAGCACCTCGAAGGCGGTGAGCAAGAACATCGCCGAGGCGTCGAAGAACGTCGGCAGCTTCGGCGAGGGCATGGGCTCGCTGGCATCCGAGGTGCACCGGCTCTCAGCCGGGCTCGCGGCGGCCAACGGCGGCTCGCGTCGCTCGCCGGTGGAGGTCGTCCTCCAGGGACTGACCCGACGCCGCTAGACCGCTACTTCTTCACCTTCACCTTGAGCGTCGGCGATGTCGCCGCGTTGCCGGCGGCGTCGGTTGCGGTGGCGTTCACCTTCGCGGTCGACTTCTTGGTCTTGATCGCCTTCTTCAGCAGCTTCTTCGCCTTGCCCGAGAGCTTCAGCTTCAGCGTCTGGGTCTGACCGGCCGCGAGGCTCGCCGTGGTGCCCTTGAGGTCGAACTTCTTCGACTTCGCGAGCGCGACCTTCCCGCGCTTGATCTCGGGGATCTTGATCGTGCCCCCGGCCTCGACCGTTGCTGCCTCGTCCACCGTGGCCGTCACCTTGATCTGCGTTTTGTCCTTCTGCTTGGCCTTGCCGCTCAGATCCAAGTCGGGCGCCTTGGTGTCGCCGGGGAGCGTGGGCGGTGGGGTTGGCGGCGTCGGTGCCGGCGGCCCTCCCGGCTGACCCGCGGCCGGGTTGTTGACGGTCTCGCAATCGGTGGTCGTGTCCTGGACGTCGGCGTTCGCGGTGTCGGTGTCGGCGCCGCAGTCGTTGGTATCCGCGGTACCGCCGTCCTGTGAGTTGTGGGTGTCGGCGCCGGCGTTGCCGAACAGCGCGTCGGGGGCGTCGCCGCCGGTGAGCTGGTCGGGTCCGCCGTTGCCGATCAGCGTGTTCGCCGCACCGCTGCCCGTGAGCGTGTCGCCGAACGAGGTCCCGGCGACGTTCTGGATCGAGGCAAGGGTCTCGGTCTGCGCCCCGGTGACCGCGCCCGTGTTCAGGTTCGCCTGGATCGCGGCCCCACCCGGGTCGTCCGAGTAGTCGGCGGTGTTCGCGCCGCCGCCGCCGTCGATGCTGTCGATTCCGCCCCGGCCCTGCAGCGCGTCGTTCTCGGTCCCACCCAGCAGCGAGTCGGCGACCGACGAGCCGACCAGCGTGTCCGCGCCGCCGAGGCCGTCGAGGGTGACCGGCGCGCCGAAGGCGGCTGCCGTGATCTGGTTCGCTCCGGCCCCGCCGGACAGCGAGGCGGTCTCGATCTGGCCGTCGAGCGTGTCGTTCTCCGCACCCGCGGTGAGCGAGTTCGGGGTCAGACCGAGGTCCGCGTTCTGGGCATCCTCCAGGCGGTCGATCCCGCCGGCGCCCTCGACGCTGTCGGACCCGGTCCCCGGAAGCAGCCGGTCGGCGCTCGGCGTGCCGTCGAGCGTGTCCCCGCCACCGAGCCCGGAGAGCGTCGTCGGCCCAAGGGTGAAGGCCGACGCGTCGATGTCGTTGCCGCCGGCCCCGCCGGTGATCGAGGCCTGCTCGATCTGATCGAGGAAGTCGTTGCCGTCGCCGGTGAGGTCGTTGTTGTCCAGGGTCTGGTTGGCGTCCGCGACCTGCTCGACGCGATCGGTGCCACCCACGCCCTCGAGCGTGTCGTTGCCCGCGGCGCCCGCGAGCGTGTCGTCGCCGGCATCGCCGAAGAGCTCGACCCGGCCGGAGAATCCGCTCGCGTCGAGGTCGTTGGGCCCGGCCCCTCCGAACAGGCTGGCCGCCTCCAGGCCGGCGATCGTGTCGGCCCCGACGCCCGTCAACTGAGTATCGGTGAGCGTCTGGTTCGCGTTGACGGCCTGCGTGGTGGTGTCGATCGTCGTTTGCGTGCCGCCGTCGATCGAATCGCTGCCGGCGGCCCCGACCAGGAAATCGTTGCCCGCGAGCCCGAGCAGGGTCACCGCGCCGCTGAACGCCGAGGCGTTGATGGGGTTGTCCGACGCGCCGCCGCTGAGCGCCGCCTGCTCGACAGCCGCGAGTGTGTCGGTGTTGAGACCGGCGGCGGTGGTCAGCTGCGTGTCGGTGAGCATCTGCTGGGCGTCTGCGGTCTGCGCGATCCGGTCGGTGCCACCGGCCCCATTGAACGAGTCGTCCTCGGTCGCCGAGGCGGTGACCGTGTCGTTGCCACCCTGCCCGTCGACAATCACTCCGCTCAAAGTGAACGCGCTGGTATTGAAGGCGTTCGCTCCTCCGCCGCCGGTGAGCACGACGTTCTCGAGGGAGGACAGAGTGTCGCTGACGGCGCCCGCGGTCAGCAGCGTGTCGCTGAGCACCTGCGACGCGGCGTCGCTGGTCTGTTCGAGCCGATCTCCAAAGTTGCCGCCGATCAGCGAGTCGGCGCCAGCGCCCCCGGCAAGCGTGTCGCCGTTGTCCCCGCCGCTGAGCGTGACGGCGCCGCCGAACGCGCTCGCGTCGAGGTCGTTGCCGCTCGTACCCCCCGCGAGCGACGCTCGCTCGAGGCCGGAGAGCGTGTCCACGTCGCCAAAGCTGCCGGTGAACTGAGTGTCCGTGAGCGTCATCCCGATGTCGCGGCTGACGACCAACCGGTCGAGGGTGCCGGCTCCGCCAACGACGGAATCGTTGGCGCCGTTCGAACTGCCGGGCGTGAGCGTGTCGTCGCCACCCTGGCCGTCAAGCGTCACGGCGGGCCCGGTCCAGGTCGAAGCGTCGAGCGAGTTGTTGCCTGGGCCACCGGTGAGCGCCACGCGGCTGACGCCGATCGTGTCGTTGCCGTCCCCGGTCAGAAGCGTGTCGCTGGCAGTTTGGTTTGCGTCGGCCGTCTGCTCGATGCGGTCCGTCGCACTGCCGGCGACGATCGAGTCGTTGCCCGACGCGCCGCGGAAGGTGTCGCCGCCGTCTCCGTCGAGGGTCACCGAGCCGGTGAAGGCGGCCGCGTCGATCAGGCCATCGCCGCCGCTGAGCGACGCCCGCTCAAACGAGTTCGCGGCGAGCGCGTCGGGGCCGTCGCCCGTGAGCTGGCTGTCCGTGAGGGTCGGATTCGTCCCTCCGACCTGGCGGACCTCGTCGCCGAGCACCTCTGTCGCCTCGCCGCCATCGAGCGAGTCGGCTCCCGTGTTCCCCAGAACCGTGTCGTCGCCGCCGTCACCGGTGACGGTGTCATTGCCGGAGCGGCCGTCGAGGAAGTCGCTCTCAGTGCCCCCGAAGATGGAGTCGTTCTCGTTGTCACCGAAGAGGGTGTCGCTGCCGCCCGCACCGCCGATCGTGTCTGCTCCGCTGTTGCCCTCAACCGTGTCGGGGCCTGCTCCGGCGTCGATCGTGTCGGCGGCGCCGGAGCCTGTGATCGTATCCTGGCCGTCGTTGCCACTCAACGTCGAGGCCTGGTCCGGCTCCAGGAGCACGTCGTTCTCGGTGCCGCCGGAGAGCAGCTCCCCCGCGGGACTCGAGGATGGGTCGAGCGTGTCGTTGCCGGCGCCGCCGTCGAGCGTATCCGCGTTACCACCGCCGAAGATCGTGTCCGCCGCACCCTCGCCCGCGATTGTGTCGGCGCCTTGCTGGCCGGTCAGGGTGTCGACGCCATTCCCGCCGATCAGGGTGTTGCCCTGCGCCGTGACCGTGTCGCCGGTGATCGAATCGCCCTGCGCCGACCCGGTGGCGCCCTCGATCGACGTCAGGGTGTCGGTTCCCGCTCCGGTCGCGGAGTCGGTCTGGAGGTTGATCGTGACCGCCCCGGCCGCGGCCGAATACTGGGCCATGTCGTTGCCCGCCTCGCCGTTGAGCGAGTCGTTGCCGGTGTCGCCCCCGACCAGCGTGTCGTTCTCCGTCCCGCCGAACTGAAAGTCGCCGCCGGTGCCACCGTCGAGGCTGTCGGTGCCGGCGTCGCCGAAGAGGCTGTCCCCTGTGGCGCCGCCCGCCAGCGTGTCGTTCTCGCTGCCGCCGCGCACCGTGTCGGCGCCTCCGCCGGCGCTGACCGAGTCGGCCCCGGCCTCGCCGGACAGCGAGTCCACACCCGCGCTGCCGGTGAGTGTGTCGGCCCCGGAACCGGCGAGCAGGGTCGATGCGGCGGTCGCGGTGAGACTGTCGCCGAGGGTCGTGCCGATCAGCAGCTCGCCCGCGATCGTGTCCGTGCCCTCGCCCGTCATCGTCCCGCCGAGGCTGCCCGAGATCGAGGTCACCGACGCCGAGTAGTCGATCGCGTCGGTCCCGCCCAGGCCCGCCAGATCGTCGTTGCCGGTATTGCCCACCAGCGTGTCGTCGCCGGGGCCGCCGTCGATCACGTCGTCGACCCCGCCGCCCTGGAGGCTCGCGCCCATGTCCGAGCCGTCGATCGTGTCGTTGCCGCCACCACCGGCGATCGTTACCTCGCCCGCGTCGAGCTGCTCGAAATGGTCCGTGGCGTCGTCGACGGCGCTGAGATCGAGCGCGTCCGCACCCCCACCCCCGTCGACCGTCATCGAGAGCACTTGCCTGCACTCAAGCTGCGCGTCGATCATGACAACGGGTCCGGGCAGCGTCTGCGGGCCGCCACCCGTGTCGTAGAAGAAGTCGTCGCCGCTGATGCCGTCGACCTGGCAGCCGACCGTCACGCTGTCGGCCGCCCCGTCGCCGGTGATGCTCACCTGACCGGTTCCGGAGTTGTGGCTGGCCGTCACCGCCGCCGACGCCGGGCTCGCAAGGCCGCCGAGCGAGAGGGTCAGCGCGAGCGCCGATGCGAGCGTGGCAACCGCTGCGCGCAGGCCGCGCACCTCGCCCCGCATCGCCCTGATCAACCCGCGGGCAAGCAGTCGGCGCTGGCGGTGGTTCAGCGCCGGCGCCTGTGTGCCGCGTAGCTGGGCATCGAGGAAATCGTCGATTTCCTGCTCGTCGTGACCGAGCAGCAGAGTCGGCACCAGGGCAGGCGGTCCATCGGTGTCCGGTTCAAGGACCAGGGCATCGAGCGCGGGGCCAAGGGCGGCAGCGGCGGAGAGTCCCTCGCGCCCGCCGGCGATTGCAATCGGCAGGCCACGGGTCTCCGGAAGTGAGACGAGCCACTGGCGCGCCGCGACGAGTGCCCTCGCCGTCCCCGGCGCAACGCGCACGACCGCGTACGCATCGGCCTCGAGCTCGATCGCCTCCCCCTCGGCGACGACGATCCACCCACGCGGGTTGCGCGGCATCGAGACCTCGGCCTCGAAGCCCGGCCCGGCGACGCTGATCACCGTCCGGCCATCGCGGCTCGTAACGGTCGCCCCGCGGGCGAGCCGCGGCGCGGCGACGACTGGCGCCGGGCGTCCATGCCGATACGAGTGCAATCGCCGTTGTGTCGAGTTCATCCGTGTCCCCCCGACGAACCAATCGCCAACCTAACACCTTCGACGGTCCCCGAGTTGCGAATAGCCTGCTCGCGTGCACGTCCTCTTCGTCCACCGCAACTTCCCGGCCCAGTTCGGCCACATCGCTGCCCGGCTGGTGGCCGAGCGCGGCTGGACCTGCACCTTCGTCAGCGAGAAGCCGCCCGGGACGGCCGGCGGGGTGGCGAACATCCAGTACCGACCACGCGGGGGCGCAACCGAGAAGACGCACTACCTCTCGCGCACGTTCGAGAACGGGATCTGGCACGCGGCCGGCGTCTACGAGGCGATGAAGCCGGTAAGCGCGGCGATCAAGCCCGACCTGATCGTCGGCCACTCCGGCTGGGGCTCGACCCTGTTCCTGCGCGAGCTGTGGCCCGAGGCGCCGGTGGTCAACTACTTCGAGTACTTCTACCGCCCGCAGGACTCCGATCTCGATTTTCGCCCCGACGTCCCGGTGGCCGAGGTCGACCGGCTGCGCAGCCCGGCGCGCAACGCGATGATCCTGCTCGACATGGAGTACTGCGCCGCCGGCTATGCGCCCACGGCCTACCAGCATGGGTTGATGCCGGAGGTCTACAAGGACAAGATCCGCGTGATCCACGACGGCATCGACACATCCATCTGGCGGCGCCAGGAGACCGGCGAGCGGCGGGTCGGCAGCCTGCGGCTGGGCGAGGGAGAGCGGCTGGTCACCTACGTCTCGCGCGGGCTGGAGATGATGCGCGGCTTCGACGTGTTCATGAAGGCGGCGAAACGGATCTGCGACGCCGACCCGAACGTTCGCTTCGTCGTCGTCGGCGCCGACCGGGTCGCCTATGGCGGCGACCTGCGCCACACCGGCGGGCGCAGCTTCAAGGAGCACGTGCTCGCCCAGGACGACTACGACCTCGACCGGATCCACTTCGTCGGCAACGTCAAGCCGCCGATGCTCGCGAAGCTTCTCAGCCTCTCCGACCTGCACATGTATCTGACCGTGCCCTTCGTGCTCAGCTGGTCGTGCCTGAACGCGATGGCCTGCGGGGCGACGATGCTCTGCTCGGACACGGCGCCGGTACGCGAGGTGATCGCCGACGGCGAGAACGGCCTGCTCTGCGGCTTCTTCGACGACCGCGGCTTCGCCGAGCGAGCACTCGAGGTGCTCGCCGATCCGGCGGCCCACCGCGAGCGCCTCGGCCGCGCGGCCGAGCGCACGGTGGCCGAGCGCTACGCGCTCGACGTCACCTTCCCCGTGATCGCCGACTTCTACGAGCAAACGGCGGCCGGCTGATGCACCCATTCTGGGATCCGGCGATCAGGCCGCTGCTCGACGCGGCGGCGCCGCGGACCGTGGTCGAGATCGGCGCCGAGCGCGGCTACACGACCACCCGCCTGCTCCAGTGGGCGGCCTCCCGCGGCGCCACGGTGCACGCGATCGACCCGCAGCCGCGCTTCGACGTCGCCCGCTGGGAGCTCGAGCACGGCGACCGCTTCGTGTTCCACGGCAGCTCCAGCCTCGAGGCACTGGCGGCGATCCCGGAGATCGACGCGGCGCTGATCGACGGCGATCACAACTGGCACACCGTGAGCGCCGAGTTGGGGCTGCTCGCCGAGGGCGCGCACGCGAGCGAATGCGCCGCTGCCGCTGGTGCTCGCCCACGACGCCGGCTGGCCCTATGGCCGTCGCGACATGTACTACGACCCGCACTCGATCCCGGCCGAGCACCGCCACGACGCCGCGCGGGCCGGGATCGCGCCCGGCCGCTCCAAGCTCGGCTCGCCCGGCATCAACGCCCACCTTTGGAACGCGACGACCGAGGGTGGCCCGCGAAACGGGGTGCTGACCGCGATCGAGGACTTCGTCGAGGGATACCCGGAGCAGTGCGAGCTGCTGGTGATCGAAGGCTGGCACGGGCTCGCCGTGCTCGCCTCGTCGGCGAGGCTGGAGGCGGCGCCGGAGCTTCGCGCGCAGCTCGAGCGGCTGCGCTCGCCGGAGTTCCTCAGCGCCTGGCTGGGCACGATCGAGCGCGCCAGGGCGGGCGCCGAGGCCCGCGCGGCGCGCGCTCGCCAGGCCGAGCTCGACGCGGTGCGGCGGGCGGCGGGGCTGGAGCAGCGACTGCTCGACGATCCCGGCGCCGCCGACGAGCGCAACGAGGACACGCTCTCGCCGGGCTAGCGGCTACTCGCCGCGCCGGCGGGTGAAGAAGAAGAGGCCGAGGGCGAAGGCGAGCCCGGCGGCGATGATCCCGAGCACGCCCGCGGTCGAGACGCCGCCGTCGCCGTCCGTGCCGGCGGCGGTATCGGAGGTTGGCGAGCCGGGCTCGAGCTCGGGCTCGACCGGGTCGACCAGGAGGTCGCTGGTGAAGCTCGCCGGATCGACGCCGAGCGCCTCCATCCGCGTGACCTCGGTGCCGGCGGCGAACAGCTCCGCGAGCTCGGCCGGAGGCGGCGGCTCGAGCTCGTCGACCGCCGCGGCGAAGGCCGTGGTCATGCCGTCGACCCGGCGTTCGCCATCGGCGAGCGTGTAGAGGGTGAGGTTGACCGGCTCTGTGCCGAGCTGCGCGAGGCGCATCGGGTAGACGACCTCGTCGGTGTCGAAGCCGACCCGCAGCGGCTTCAGCCGCCCCTCGGCCTGCGGCGCGAGGCGGATGGCGACGAAGCTCCAGCCCTCGTCGATGTAGTCGGAGAGGATCGGCTCGGCGCCGGCGGGCAGGGTGTAGCCGTTTCGATCGAGCCACTGGCTCAGCGCCTCCGGGTCGCCGGCCCCGAGCCGCGAGACGTCGTAGCCGCCGATCGTCTCGCGGCCGATCACGTCGACGCCGGCCGCGGTGTCGGCGCCCGCCCCGGCGCCGACCGCCGGCTCGGGTGGCACGGTCGCCTGCTCGAGGTAGGCGAGTGGATCGCCGCCTTCGATCGCGTCCACCGTCGGAATTCCGGGCACGGGCAGCACCACCGCGGCCCGCTCGCTGCCGTCGCTGGCGAGGTCGAGGCTGAGCACGATCTGCTCATGCCCCGGCTGCTCGATCACCAGCCCGCTCTCCTCGCTGACCGTTGCCTCGATCGCGATCCCGCAGGCGCAGGCGCCGGCCGGCGGGGTGGCGAGCGAGAGCGCGGCCGCCGCCGCAAGCGCGGTCAGCGCGGCGGCGGTTCGGCTCGCCGCCGAGCTCACCGGTTGCGGAGCCCGCCGATCACGGCCCTGCCGATCGTCAGCGGATGGTTGAGCACCGTGGCGACGCGGCCCTTGAGCGTCAGCGGGTCGTGAGCGATGCCGAGCTGGCGCATGACCGTGCCGACGTCGAAGTAGACGCGCTCGCAGAGCAGCCGGTCTTCCTCGAACAGGAACATCGCGCAGAAGCGCGACTCGAACGAGCGCCCGGTCGGCGGCAGGCCGCGGAAGGAGCCCAGATGGGTGCCGTAGAGCATCGCCTCGACGATCACCGCGTCGTCGGCGTGATGGAGCGCGATCAGCTCATTGCGCTGGTCGGGAAACGCGGTCCGGGTCTCGTCGAAGTAGCCGTAGACCTCGGTCTCGCCGTCGAAGACGTCCCCGGTTGCGATCAGCTCGTAGCGAGGGTGCTCGAACGTCTCCATGGTGACGTCGAACTCGTGGCGGTTCTCCGACTCCATGTGCTCGATCACGAGCGCCTCGCGCTTCTGGCGCATGGCCTTGGTCGGTGGCATGCAACGAGCCTATCCGGCCTCGATCATCGCCACCGCGTCGGCCTCAGCCTCGAACAGGCCGAACTTCTTCACCTCGCCGTCGCCGACCTGAATCGCGACCGCGACCTCGAGCTCGACCTCGTGCGGGCTGCCGCGCCCGCGAGCCCGCGCCGAAACCCGCATCAGGACCCAGCCGTGATCGCGCTCCTCGACCTCGACCTCCCTGACGTCGAAGAAGGCCCAGAGCCGATCGGCTCGCTCGTACCAGCGCTTCAGGCCCTCGCGGCCGCTGAACTCCGGCTCCGTGCCCGGCTTGTCGAACAGGGTCCGAATCTCGACATCGGCGGAGCAGAGGCGCTGGGCCTCCTGGTAGCTGCGGCGCACGAACACGTCCAGCCCACGCCTGGCGATTTCTCCACTCTCACCCAACCCAAACCCACGTCGAACATACTCGCCCTGCCCTGTCGGGAGGCCGAGCAACGCGGTTCAGGCGATCTCGAGCAGGAGGCTGAGGTCGAGCGCGGGAGCCGAGTGGGTGAGCGCGCCGACCGAGATCATCTCGACCCCGGTGGCCGCGACCTCGGCGACGTTGGCGAGGGTGACGCCGCCGGAGGCCTCCAGCTTCGCCGCGCTGCCGGCCGCGTCGCGGGCCGCGACCGCATCGCGCAACTCGCCGGTGCTCATGTTGTCGAGCAGCAGCCTGCCGGCGCCGGCCGCCAGCGCTTCGGCGACCTCGCCGCCATTTCGGCACTCGACCTCGACGACCAGCTCCGGATGAGCGGCGCTCGCGAGCTCGACCGCGCGCCCGAGGCCGCCGGCGATCGCAACGTGGTTCTCCTTGATCAGGATCGCGTCGTCGAGACCGAAGCGGTGGTTGCGCCCGCCACCGGCCGCGACCGCCGCCTTCTCCAGCGCCCGCAGGCCGGGGGTCGTCTTGCGCGTGTCGAGGATCGCGGCCTCGGTGCCGCCGACCGCCTCGACGAAGCGCGCCGTCAGTGTCGCGATCCCGGACAGGTGGGCGAGCAGGTTGAGCGCCGTGCGCTCGCCCGCGAGCAGCGCGCGGGCCGGGCCGGCGACCGCCGCGACGTCGGCCGGAACGCCGTCGTGCCACTCGCCCTCGGCGAGCAGCCGATCGAAGCTCTCGGCGCCGACCTGCGCGAACGCCTCCGCCGCCGCGTCGAGGCCGAAGACGACCCCGGGCTGCTTCTGGACGATCCGGGCGCGGGCGCGGGCGGCGGCGGGGACGGTCGCCTCGGAGGTGATGTCGCCGGCGCCCACGTCCTCGGCGAGGGCGCGGGCGACGAGCTCGGCGAGGTCCTCTTGCTCGGTCACGCGTTCGGGAACACTGCCATCGTCGCGGTGAAGCCGTGGAGGAAGTTGCGCCCTCCCACGGGGCCGATCTCGCCGGCGCAGAAGAAGCCCCCCGCCGGAGCTCCGAGCGCATCCTCCAGCGCCAGCGCGTCGTGGTCGGGCGTGTCGAACATGTGCGAGCCACGGCCGTTGCAGGTGAACAGCAGCGCCCCCGCCGCGCCGCCGGCGCCGAGCGCCTGGGCCTGAAGCCGCAGCGCCTCGCGCAGGTCCTCGTCGGCGCTGGCGCCGTCGCGGACATGCATGCGAACCGTCTGACCGACGCGGACGCGCTCGCCGAGCGCGATCGTGCCGGTCTCGGGCTCGGCGCCGAGGATCGGGCGGACGAGGAAGTCGCCGCGCTCGTAGGCGGGCTGGTTCTCGTCGATGACGATGCCGAGCATCAAGCCCTGGGCGGCGAGCGCCTGCTGCTCCGGATCGAGCAGGCCGATCGCCTCGCGCAGGCGCTCGATCGCGGGCTTCGACGCGAGCTCCTCGATCACGTTGGCGCGGGCGGCGGTGATCGTCATCTCCGGGCCCACGGGCGCCGCGCCCTGGGAGACGCAGGGGATCATGCCGACGCCCTCGAGGCTGACGGCGACCGCCCCGCCATCGACCACCTCGCCGTCGCGAAACAGGGCCGCCGAGCCCGCGGCGGCCGCGCTCGCGAGCCCCCCGAGGACGGGCATCCCCGGGCGATCCGCGTTCAGCGACTCGAGCAGCGCCTCGGCGCTGAACGTGTACGGATCGGCCAGCACCAGCACCCCGTCGCCGAGCTCGCTGGGCTCGGGCAGGCCGCTGACCGCGATCCCGTCGTCGGCCGGCTCCGCCCGCAGGTGATGGGTGCCGATTCGCGCCCCGGGCGCCGAGAGCGCCCAGACGACCGCGCCGGGACCGTTCTCGAGCTCGCGCCCGCCGCCGAGCACGCCGCCCGCTCCGCAGCCGATCAGCGACCGGGGATCGAGCCGCTCGTGCACGGTCGAGAGGATCGGCTTGGCGTGGGTCAGGTGCGGCGCCGCCGCGAACACGATCGCCAGGTCGCATCTGCTGCCGAGGCCCGCGGCCGCCTCGGCGGCGGCCAGGCCGAAGGCCTCGACCGGATCGAGTTGATCGGAGACGCCGACTGCAACGCTGACCTCCATCGCGACAACCGTAGCGGCGCGCGGCGCCGGCCTCTCAATGAGACACCAGGCGCCTCAACGGCGGCGCGGCTCGGCTACCGCCTCGCGAGGCAGTATTCGTCGCGCGTCTGGCGATAGCCGGGGATCGCGCCCGACGAGATCATCTCCGCCCACCGGGTCGAGCTCTCGCGGATCGTGCTCGCGACCTCGGCTCGCTCGGCCGGTGAGCCGGCGGCGAGCAGGCGCTCGGCGCTGCGCCAGGCGCCCTCGCGCCAGGCCTTGATCAGCTCCAGGGTGCCGATCTCCTCGACCGGGACGAAGGGGATGTCGATGAGGCTGAAGCTGGGGTCGTAGTGGGCGGCGAGGTACTTCTCGATCCCGTCGAAGACGCGGGCGTTGACCTCGTTGACCGCGTCGTGGTCGGGCTTTCGCGAGCGGCCCGACCGCGTCTCGATCCCCATCTTCGCGTAGGCGAAGGGCAGATCGTGCTGGACGTGGGCATTCGAGAACAGCAGCACCTCCTGGCCGGCCTGGGCGTCGGCGCTTGCCGCGGTCTCGAACGTGATCCGCCAGGCCGGGGTCAGCGGCCGGCCCCGGGCATAACGGTGGAACGCGCGGAAGTAGCGGTTGGAGAAGTTGGTGATCAGGTAGGCCATCCAGCGTCGGTGCGCGACCAGCGCTCCCTCGTGCGGGCCGCGGAAGTCGGCGAGCAGCCCGCGGGTGATCTGCAGGTAGCTGTAGGCGATCACCGCACGGTGGTCGCAGGCAGCGTCGAAGCGCGCGAACTGGCGCTCCAGCCGCCGCTCGAGCCCGGCGACGCAGCGGACCGAGGCCTCGCGGCAATGCTCGACCGGGTGTGCCTGGACCTGATTGGGGACATCGGACGGCGGCAAGCTCTCAGGCCAGGGGATCAGGTCGGTGCCCTGGATCTGAGCGCTCGACGGCGCGGCGACGACCAGCGTCGCGAGCACGAACGCGGCCCCGAACATCCGCCCCACAGGGCGACTATGACCTACCCGCCGCTCGCCTGCTGCAGTAGGTACTCGCGGATGAACCCGTCGAGATCGCCGTCGAGGACCCGGTTGGCGTCGCCGACCTCGTGGCCGGTGCGGTGGTCCTTGACCCGGGTGGTGGGGTGAAGCGTGTAGCTGCGGATCTGCGAGCCCCACTCGGCCGCCTTCTGCTCACCGCGCTCGGCCGCCAGCTCCTCGGCGCGCTTTCGCTCCTCCTCCTGCAGCAGCTTGCCTCGCAGCAGACGCATCGCGGTCGCCTTGTTCTGAAGCTGCGAGCGCTCGTTCTGACACTGGACGACGATCCCGGTCGGCACATGCGTCAGGCGAACGGCGGAGTCGGTCTTGTTGACGTGCTGGCCGCCGGCGCCGGATGCCCTGTAGGTATCGACCCGCACGTCCTCCTCGTCGATCTCGACCGAGACCGCGTCGTCGACCAGCGGCGCGATGTCGACCTGGGCGAAGGCCGTGTGGCGGCGCGACTGGGCGTCGAAGGGCGAAATCCGCACCAGCCGGTGGACGCCGCGCTCGGCGGCGAACAGTCCGTAGGCGTTCTCGCCCTTGGCGATGAAGGTCGCCGACTTGATCCCCGCCTCCTCGCCCTCGGACGCCTCCTTCATCTCCACCTCGAAGCCTCGCCGCTCGGCCCAGCGCAGGTACATCCGCAGCAGCATCTCGGCCCAGTCCTGCGAGTCGGTGCCGCCGGCCCCGGAGCGCACGGTGACCACGGCGTCGCCGGAGTCGTACTCGCCGCTGAACAGGCGGGCCTCCTCCAGCTCGCCCAGCCGCGACTCGATCGAGGCGAGCTGGCTACCGAGCTCGCTCGCCATCTCGGCGTCCTCGCTCGCCATCTCGGCGAGCTCGTCGAGGTCGCCGACATCGGCCTCGATCCCGCGGAAGGTCTGCAGCCGCCGCTGCGCACGGGCGTGCTCGGCTGAGACCCTGGCGGCGCGATCCTGATCGTCCCAGAACCCCGGCGCGCCCATCTCGCCCTCGAGCCGAGCTATCTCCGCATCGAGTGAGGCCGGGTCAAAGGTAGTCCGCGAGCAGGGTCAAGCCCTCGCGGATCTGGGCGATCCGCGAACTCACAGCCTCCGTCGAAGGTGCCTCGGCCATGCCGGTGAGCGTACCCAGTCGCTAGCCGGGTGGGCCGGGCAGGCGGACCGCGATGCGATCGGTTACCGCATCGCCGGCCGCGTCGGTGAGCTTCACCGAAAGCTTCGCTCGACCGCGCTCGGCGGCGGGCGAAACCGGTAGCGGCAGCTTGTCGTCGCCGACCCGCACCGCTGTGGTCCTGGCCGGAGAGACCGCGCGCCCTCCCTGGCGCAGGACGAGCTTTGCCCGCAACACCTCCGCGGCTTCGAAGGCGACGATCACCAGCCGGCGACCGCGCTTGGTGCCGCGTCCCAGCCTGACCACCGAGCCGGCGACGACCCCGGCGGCAAGCGGTCGCTCTCCCGGGCTCAGCTCGTAGGCGCCCCAGGGCGGGTTCGCGTTCACGATCCGGCCGGGCTCGCACGAGGCGAGGAAACTCGCGAACCCGGTCGAAGCGCTTTCGGTGATCACCCGGTAGGCGCCGGCGGGCACCTGGGTCCAGATGATCCCGCCGTCGCCTGAGCTCTCGGTCTTCGACGGATCGGGGATCACGCTGTCGTTGAAGTAGACCGCCGGAGGCAGGGCGGGATCCGCATGCGCCGTCGCCCCTGGCACGCCGTGGGGGGTGCGGGCCTGGAAGGTCTCGAAGTCGACGCCGCGCACGTTTCGGGCCGACGCCGTTGTCACGATCACGCATTCTGTCGGGCGTCCGTCGGGCCCGAGCGGCACCGAGAGGAGCGCCGCGAGCCCGGCGTACTCGGCGTCGGCGGGGGTCTGGAAGTTGGCGTTCTCGATCGCCTTGCCGCGGGTGTGGAAGGTCTGCAGGTCGATCTGGTTGTAACCCGGCGGCGGCTCGATGTAGGGCGTCACGGTCGTCTGGTCGGGAACCGCGAGCGTGTAGTCGCCGTTGGCGTCGGTGGTCGCCGAGAGCGCCGGCAGCTCGCGGACGCGGATCGTCGCCCCGGCGAGGTGCGTATCCGAGTGGTTGAAGGCGTAGGCGCGACCGGAGATCGTCACCGTCTTCTCCGCGGACACGGCCGAGCCGGCGCCGGTCACGCCAGCCAGCCCCAGCACGGCGGCGAGCGCGCAAAGCGCCGCGCCAACGGAGTTACGCGCCCCAGCCATCGGCCCAGACTATTCGCTCGTCAGCGCTCGATCGCGTCGATCGCCTCGATGATCGAGCCGAAGTTCTGGCGCCAGCCGACGATCTTGTCGTCGCGAAACTCGAGCAGGACGCCGAAGCGCGCCTCGTCGGCAAGCTTGTACGCCTCCTTCCACCACCATTGGCGACGGGCATCCACGGCCACATGGCTGTCGCCGACCTCGCGCAGCTCGTCGACCTCGACCCGCGAGACCAGATGCCCGTCGTCGCTCGGCTTCGCCCAGCCGACGACCTCGTCGATGCCGCTGAAGCTGCCCTTATCGCCGCGCGCCTCGATCTCCGGATGCAGCTCGGCCGCGATCGCCTCGGCGTCGCGGGCGCGCAGCGCCGCCAGCAGGCGCTCCGCCGATTCCAGCTGCTCGCTCATCGAATCGCGGCGCGCTCCGCTTCGACCTGATCGCGCACCGCGCAGCCGGCGAAGTGGTCGTTGACGATCCCGGTCGCCTGCATCAAGGCGTAGGCCGTCGTCGGCCCGACGAAGCGAAAGCCGCGGCTCTTGAGCTCCTTCGCCAGCGCCTTCGACTCGGGAGTCGTCGAGGCCACGTCCCGCGATCGGCGCGGCGCTCGATCACGGTCGGGAGCGAACGACCAGGCGAGCTCCGCGAGCGACCCGCCGTCGCCGGCAAGCTCTCGCGTCGCGCCGGCGTTCGCGATCGCGGCCTCGATCTTCGCCCGGTTGCGGACGATCCCGGCGTCGGCCATCAGCCGGGCGACGTCGGCGTCGTCGAAGCGCGCCACGCGCTCGAACTCGAAGCCCGCGAACGCTTCACGGAAGGCGTCGCGCTTGCGCAGGATCGTCAGCCATGAGAGCCCGGATTGAAACGCCTCCAGGCAGAGGCGCTCGTAGATCCCGCGGTCGTCGGTGATCGGCCGCCCCCACTCCTGGTCGTGGTAGGCGACATAGTCGGGAGTCGAGACGCCCCAGGCGCAGCGGTCGCGCCCGTCGGGACCCTGCGCCAATGCCTTCATCGCGCCGTCAGGCGCCGTGGCACTTCTTGAACTTCTTGCCCGAGCCGCACCAGCAGGGGTCGTTGCGCCCGGTCTTCTCGTCCTCGGACTTGACCACGGTCTCCTGGTTGACGCCCTGCCCGTTGCCGCCCGCCGGCGCCGGTGTGGCGCTCGCGGCCGCTGCCGCGGTTCCACTTGCCGCCGCGGTCGCCACCCCGCCCGCCTGGGCCTCGCGCATCGCCGAGGGGCGCTCCTCGCCGGCGGCGCCCGAGTACTGGACGTCGCCGCCGCGGCGCTGCTCGCCCTCGGCGCCGAACATCTGCTCGGCCTGCGCCGGCTCGATGTTGACCTCGACGTGGAAGATCACGCGGACGAACTCCTCCCAGATCGAGTCCATCAGCGCCTGGAACATGGTGAAGCCCTCGTTCTTGTAGGCGACCAGCGGATCGATCTGGGCAAACCCGCGCAGGTGGATGCCCTCGCGCAGGTAGTCCATCTCGTAGAGGTGCTCGCGCCAGCGGTTGTCGATGATCTGGAGCAGGATCTGGCGCTCGAGATAGCGCATCAGGTCGGCGCCGAACTCCTCCTCGCGGCGGTCGTAGGCGGCGAGCGCGTCCTCGATCAGCTGCTCGGTGATCTGCTCGCGATTCGCCGACTGCGGCTGTAGCTCCGCGACATCGAACCCGAGCGGCCAGAGGCCGCCGGCATGGCCCTGGAGCCCGGCCAGGTCCCAGTCCTCGAAGATCTCGCCCGGGGTGTAGGTCTCGACCAGCCGGCCGACGACCGCCTCGGTCTCGTCGTGGGCGACGTCCGACATGTCGCGGCCCTCGAGGATCTCGCGCCGGTACTTGTAGATCACCCGGCGCTGCTCGTTCATCACGTCGTCGTACTCGAGCACTCGCTTGCGGATCAGGTAGTTCTGCTGCTCGACCTTCTTCTGCGCGTTCTCGATCGTCCGCGTCAGCATCTTCGCCTCCAGCGGATACTCCTTGCCGTCCTCGTCGACCGGCCCGAGGCGATCGAGGATCTTGTAGATCCGCTCGCCGGCGAACAGCCGGATCAGGTCGTCCTCGGCGGAGAGGAAAAAGCGCGACTCGCCGGGATCGCCCTGGCGACCCGACCGCCCGCGAAGCTGGTTGTCGATCCGCCGCGACTCGTGGCGCTCGGTGCCGCAGATGAACAGGCCGCCGGCCTCGCGGACCTTGTCGCCCTCCACCTGGGCCTGCTCCTTGAAGCGCTCGACGTGCTCGGCGAACTCGGTGTCCCAGCTCTCGTGCTCGGGGGTGACGCCCAGCTTTCGCAGCTCGTCGACCGCGAGCTGCTCGGGGTCGCCGCCGAGCTTGATGTCGACGCCGCGACCGGCCATGTTGGTGGCGATCGTGACCGCGCCCAGGCGGCCGGCCTGGGCGACGGTCTCGCCCTCGCGCTCGGCGTACTCGGGCTTTGCGTTGAGAACCTCGTGCGGGATCCCGGCGCGGGTCAGCTCGGTGCCCAGCATCTCCGAGATCTCGACCGAGATCGTCCCCACGAGCACCGGCTGGCCACGCTCGTGGCGCTCGCGGATCTCGTCGACTACCGCCGTCCACTTGCCCTCTTTGGTCTTGTAGATCTGGTCGTTGTGGTCGGCGCGGATCATCGGCCGGTGGGTGTCGACCTCGACCACCGGGATCTCGTAGATCTTCATGAACTCGGTCGCCTCGGTGAGCGCCGTGCCGGTCATCCCGGAGAGCTTCTCGTAGAGGCGGAAGTAGTTCTGCAGCGTGATCGTCGCCAGGGTCTGGTTCTCTTCGCGGATCCGCACCCCCTCCTTCGCCTCGACCGCCTGGTGCAGGCCGTCCGACCAGCGCCGCCCCTCGAGAATGCGACCGGTGAACTCGTCGATGATCTTCACCTCGCCGTCGATCACCGCGTAATCGGTATCGCGCTTGAACAGCGACTCGGCCTTCAGCGATTGGATCAGGTGGTTGACGAGCGTCCCGTGCTCGGAGACGTAGAGGTTGTCGACGCCGAGGAACTTCTCCGCCTTCGCCACCCCGCCCTCGGTCGGGGCCACGGTCTTGTGCTTCTCGTCGTACTCGTAGTCGTGGTCGACCTCCGAGGTGTCGCGCGACTCACCCAGCGACTTCAGCTTCACCGTCATCTCCTCGCCGACCATCTGCTTGGCCAGGCGAGCGAAGGTGTAGTAGGTGTCGGCCGCCTGCTCGGGCCGCCCAGAGATGATCAGCGGTGTACGGGCCTCGTCGATGAGGATGTTGTCGACCTCATCGACGATCGCGAACGGGTACTCGCGCTGCACGCACTCCTCGAGCGTGCTCGCCATGTTGTCGCGCAGGTAGTCGAAGCCGAACTCGGAGTTGGTCCCGTAGGTGACGTCGCAGGCATACATCTGCCGCCGCTGCTCGGGGTTCATCTCCGACTGGATCACGCCGACCGAGACCCCGAGCATGTCGTAGATCGGCTTCATCCAGGTCGCGTCACGGCGGGCGAGGTAGTCGTTGACGGTGACCAGGTGCACGCCCCTGCCACCGAGCGTGTTCAGGAACACCGCGCTGGTCGCGGTCAGGGTCTTGCCCTCGCCGGTCCGCATCTCCGCGATCGCCCCGTCGTTGAGGACCATGCCGCCGATCAGCTGGACGTCGTAGTGGCGCTGGCCGAGCGCTCGCTTCCCGGCCTCGCGGCAGAGCGCGAACGCCTCGGCCAGCATCTCGTCGAGCGGCTCTTCGTCCTCGCGGGCGCGGCGGCGGAGCTCGTCGGCGTGCTCGCGAATCTCGGCGTCGTCGAGCAGCTCGAGCTCCGGCTCGTGGCGATTGATCGCCTCGACCGCCGCCGCATGTTCCTTCAGCTTGCGCCCCTCGCCGAGGCGCAGAGCGCGATCGATTATTCCCCGGGCCATTGTCGACTCAGGGTAGCGGTCTTACCGAGCCTGGCTTCAAGCAGTTCGGCCGCGCCAGCGCCCCATCGCGCGCCGGCTGCGAGCGCGCCCGCGGCGCTTCTCGCGATGGCGCTTGACCTGGCGACGGATGTCCTCGGCGAGCTCGTGGATCGCGTGCAGCATCTCGGGCGCTGCCTCGCGCGCTCGCAGGGTCTTGCCCTTCAGATGCAGGGTTGCCTCGGCGACGTAGCGGTCGGTGATCGAGGGGTTGCGCTCCTCGTAAAGCTCGATCTCCAGCCGGGCAAGCTCGGAGACCTGGCGAGCCGTGCGCGAGAAGCGCTTGGCGACATGCTCGCGGAGCTCCTCGGTCACCTCCAGATTGCGACCTCTGACCTCGATTCGCACGGCTATGTCTCCTTCCGTCGCTGAACCATGAACTTTACGCCTCGACGTCTCTCTCGCCAAGGGCTCGAGCAAAGACGGCGGCACCGACGTCCGTCGCGCCGGCGGCCCGCAGCGCGGCGGCGCAGGCGCCGAGGGTCGCTCCCGTGGTCAGCACGTCGTCGATCAACAGCACCCGAGCCGGCGGCGTGCAGGTCGCCCAGACGCGCGGCGGCGCCCCGATCCGCTCGTCGCGCCGCCGCCCGACCTGGCGCGGGCCGTCGGCGCGGCGAAGCGGAGCCGCCGGTTCGAGGCCGAGGCAGAGCGCGACCTCGGCGGCGATCAGCTCCGCCGGATCGAAGCCCCGCAGGCGCCGGCGGAAGGGCGCAGCCGGGACCGCGACCACGTTGGAGCCCGGCGGTTGCGGACCGGCGGCGGCGGCGATCGCCTCCCCGAGGACTTCCGCCAGCCCGAGCCGGCGTTGGAACTTGAGCGCCGCGACGAGCTCGCGGGCGACCCCGCCGTACGCCGCCGCCCAGCAGACCGGGCCCACCCGTTCGAGCAACGCGCGCCCGGCCCGCGCACCCGCAAGCGCGGTCGCGCAGCGGCCGCAGATCCGATCGGCGGCCACGCAGGGCTGCCCGCAGCCGGCACACAGCGGCGGCGCCAGCAGCGTCGCGATCGCGCGGGCGAGCGCCGTCGGGCCCATCGGCCCAGCATCGCCACCCGGCCCGCACCGGTTGCGCGCCCGATGCGCCGGCTACGTGCCGCCTCCGCAACGGCCGGCGCGCAGCTAGACGTTGTTGCTGTTCGCCGTGATCGAGCGGTCGCGGCCGGCGCGCTTGGCTTGGTAGAGGGCTGCGTCGGCGCGCCCGACCAGGGCCTCGGGCTGCTCCACGCCGTCCCATTCGGCGATCCCCGCCGAGCACGACTCCCCCTCCGGCGTGCCGGCCCGCAACCGCTCCACCAGGGTGACCGCGTCGGGCAGGTCGCAGCCGGGGAGGATGACGCTGAACTCCTCACCGCCGTAACGGGCGAGGATGTCGTAGGGGCGCAGGGCGGTGCGCCAGGCGATCGCCGCGTCGGTGAGCAACCTGTCGCCGGCCTGGTGTCCGCGGCGGTCGTTGTAGTCCTTGAAGTAGTCGAGGTCGAGCATCGCGACGCAGATGTTGTGGTTGTCCCGCGCCGCCCTGGCGAGCTCGCGCGGCAGGTACTGCTCCCAGTGGCGCCGGTTGGGGAGCCCGGTGAGGCCGTCCGTTCGCGCCAGATGCTCGAGCTGGCCGAGCAGGTCGGCGCGCCCGATCGCCACCGCCGCCTCCGCCCCGAGCAGGTCGATCATCGTCGACAGCCGCAGCGAGACCCCGGCGACCGGGTCTCGCCAGCCGATCGCGAGCACGCCGATCGCGGCCCGGTCGCGGATCACCGGATGCCAGAGCACGGCGCGCACGCGAGCCCGGCGCATGAACTCGCGATCGACCTCGGCTTCGCCCTCGCCGAGGGCGATGAAGATCTCCTCGGCTCGGGTGAACGCGAGCGTCGCTCCCCCCTCGCCTGTGAGCGGCAGCTCGAGCCCCGCGAGATCGGCCCCCACGCAGGCCTCCGGGATCAGTCCTCCACCCGCGGGCGAGGGCTCGAACAGCGCCGCAACCGGCGCCGCGGCGACCTCCCGCGCGCCCTCGCAGACGGCGATCCGGGCGGCGGCCGGGTCGACGCTTCGCGCCAGCGCCCGGGTCGCATCGGTGACCGCGGTCACCTCCGCCGCGCGGCTGCCGGGCTCGCGTTCGATCTCGCTTCGATCGGAGATGTCGAGGGCGACCGAGAGCCCGCCCGTGATCACCCCCTTGGCGTCGACGAGCGGCACCACCCGGACCCAGTAGTCGCGGCCGGTCTGCGGCGAGTGATACTCGAACGAGCGCTGCTCCCCGCGCAGCGCGGCGCGGTAGTGGATCAGCAGCGGCTCGCGCTGGGCCTGGGGGATGTTGCCGAGCAGGAACTTGCCCTCGATCTCGCTCGGGGAGCGACCGGCGAAGTCGGCTGCGGCGCCGCCGGCGAAGCGCACGCGGAGCTCGTGGTCGAAGGTGGTGACCGCAGTCTGGGGCAGGTTGTCGAGCAGGGCCCGGTGTCGGCGCTCGGCCGAGCGAAGGCGCCAGAGCGCCGCGATCAAGAGCAGGCAGGCAACGACGAGGCCTCCCGCCAGTGCGAGGTCCAGTACCCCCATCGTTGTTCCTTACTACCCGATTTCGGACCGGCATGCGCCGCGAGGCGCATCAATCAGCAAAAACAGCCGCTTCCACCTTGGCCAGATCGGCGTCGCAGCCGATCACCGAGGGCGCTTTCCCGAGCGCCGTGTCGGGATCCTTGAGCCCGTGACCGGTGAGCACGCAGACCACCGTCTCGGGCGTCGCGGCACCCTCGGCGACCGGCAGCCCGTGGGCGAGGATCCCGGCGACCGAGGCGGCCGAGGCCGGCTCGCAGAAGACGCCCTCGCGCGAGGCCAGCAGCATGTAGGCGTCGAGGATCTGCTCGTCGGAAACCGCCTCGACCCGGCCGCGGGAGCTGGTGAAGGCGGCCATCGCCTCCTCCCAGCGGGCCGGGTTGCCGATCCGGATCGCGGAGGCGATCGTCTCCGGGTTGGCGACCGGGGCGCCGTGGACGAGCGGCGCCGCGCCCTCGGCCTGAAAGCCGTAAAGCACCGGTGCGGCGCCGAGCTCAGAGAAGCCGCGCTGCCAGGCGGTGACGTTGCCGGCGTTGCCGACCGGGATCGCGATCGCGTCGGGGGCTCCGCCGAGCTCCTCGGCGACCTCGAACGCGGCCGTCTTCTGACCCTCGATCCGGTAAGGGTTGACGGAGTTGACCAGCTCCACCGGGTGGGTGGCGGCAAGCTTGCGGACGATCTCCAGCGCCTGGTCGAAGTTGCCGCGCAGGGCGATCACGCGAGCCCCGTGCATCAGTGCCTGGGCGAGCTTGCCGATCGCGATCTTGCCCTCGGGAACGATCACCGCTCCCCGCAGCCCGGCCCGGGCCGCGTAGGCCGCGGCGCTGGCCGCGGTGTTGCCGGTCGAGGCGCAGATCACGGCCTCGGCGCCGGCGCCGGCGGCGCGCGAGACGGCGACTGTCATGCCCCGGTCCTTGAAGCTGCCGGTCGGGTTGGCGCCCTCGAGCTTGAGCAGCACCCGCGCGCCGACCCGCTCGGAGATCACCGGCGCCTCGACCAGCGGGGTCGATCCCTCGTTCAGCGTCACCACCGGATCCCCGGCCTCCAGCGGCAGCCGGTCGCGGTAACGCTCGATCAGCGGCTCAGGCATGGCCTGGACCCGGCACCCCCGGAGGCAAAGCCGAGGAGGTGGCCGGCATTAGGTGAACGCCTCCTCGATCACCCTGATCGCCCGTGGCGTCGCACGCAGGAATTCGAGGCCGGCGATCTCCTCGAGCGCCGCGTAGAAGGAGGTCTCGGGCGCCTCGTGGAGCACCATCACCAGCCTCGCGTCGTCGCCGAGCCCGCGCTGGACGACGCTCTGCACCGAGATCCCGTTGCGGCCGAGCACGTCGGCGATCCGGGCGAGGACCCCGGGCCGGTCGGCGACCTCGAGGTGGAGATAGAAGGAGGCGCTGACGTCGGTGATCACCTCGAGGCGCTCGCTCGGTTGATCGACCGGCGCCTCGCCGGAGAGCAGCGAGACCAGGTCGCCGAGCACCGCCGTCGCGGTTTGGACGCCGCCGGCACCGGGACCCGACATCGTGATCTCGGTGATCGTCGGCGCCTCCACCATCACCGCGTTGAACGGACCCTCGATCGGCGCCAGCGGGTGGCCGGCGTTGAGAAAGCAGGGGAAGACCCGGACGCTGATCCCGTCGCCGAGCCGCTCGGCGACCCCGAGCAGCTTCAGCGACAGCCCGAGCTCCTTGGCATAGGCGATGTCGGCGGGCTGGATCTCGGTGATCCCCTCGTAGGCGACGTCGCCGAGCCCGACCGGGGTGTCGAAGGCCAGGCGGGCGAGGATCGCCATCTTCGCCGCCGCGTCGGCGCCGCCGACGTCCTCGGTCGGATCGGCCTCCGCGTAACCCAGCTCCTGGGCGCGGGCGAGCGCGTCGCCGTAGGTCGCCCCGGTCGAGGCCATCTCGCTGAGAATGAAGTTGGTGGTCCCGTTGACGATCCCGAACACCTTCTCGATCCGGGTCGCCGCGAGGCTTTCCTGGATCACGCGGATCACCGGGACCACCCCGGCCACCGCGGCCTCGAACCGCAGCTGAACCCCGGCGGCGCGCGCGGCGGCGAACAGCTCGTCGCCGTGCTGGGCGACCAGCTGCTTGTTCGCGGTGATCACGTGCCGGCCCGCCTCGAGCGCGCGCAGCACGTAGTCGTAAGCCGGGTCGGTGCCGCCAATCAGCTCGACGACGATCTCCGAGTCGGCGAGGATCTGCTCGAAGTCGCCCTCCGAGCGGCGCAGGATCCCGCTGATCTCGGGCCGGCTGCCGGAGATCGCCTCGACCTGGAAGGCGCGCTCGCCGAGCTGCTCGACGAAGGCGCCGCCCACCGTCCCCCTGCCGAGGACACCAATGCGGACCGGTTCACTCATCGCGAGCGGTGAGGTCCTCGTAGGTCTCGCGGCGAACGACGACCCGCGCGTCGCCGCCGGCGCAGAAGATCACCGGCGGCCGGGGGACGCCGTTGTAGTTGTTCGCCATCGCGTACCCGTAGGCGCCGGTCGCGGGCGTGACCACGACGTCGCCCACGCGCGGCGCCGCCAGGCTCGCGTCGCGGACGAGCATGTCGCTTGATTCGCAGTGCATGCCGGCGATCGTCACCGTGGTCTCGGCCGGATCGCCGGCACGATCGGCGACGACCGCCTCGTAGCGGGAGCCGTAGAGCATCGGGCGCAGGTTGTCGGACATGCCACCGTCGACGGCGACGTAGGTGCGCACCCCCGGGATCTCCTTCACCGTGCCCACGGTGTAGGCGGTGATGCCCGCGTTGCCGACCAGCGAGCGCCCGGGCTCGACCAGGATCCGCGGCAGGGGGTCGAAGGCCCGCTTGACGCCGCCGACCTTGACCTCGGCGTAGGCGTCGATCGAGGGCGGCTCGTCGGCTGCCGTATACGCGATCCCGAGCCCGCCGCCGACGTTGAGCATCCGGCACCAGGCGGGATCGGCAAGCTCGGCCAGCGCCTCGATCGCCCGCGCGTAGGGCTCGAGCTCGAAGATCTGTGAGCCGATGTGGGCGTGGAGGCCGACGAGCTCCAGGTGGTCGGCTGCCGAGCACCGCGTCGACGCCGGCCGCGGCGAGCCCATCGGCAAGCCCGAAGCCGAACTTCGAATCGAGCTGACCGGTCTGGACGTGGGCGTGCGTGTCGGCCTTGACTCCCGGCGTGACGCGGATCAGGGCCCTCTGCCTGCGGCCGGCTTCGGCGCAGATCGCATCCAGGCGCGCGATCTCGGCGAGCGAGTCGCAGATCACGTGGCCGACCTCGGACTCGACCGCGAAGCGAAGCTCGGGCTCGCTCTTGTTGTTGCCGTGCATGTGGATGCGGGCGGGGTCGAACCCCGCTCGCAGGGCCGTGTGCAGCTCGCCGCCGGAGGCGACGTCGATCGAGAGCCCCTCCTCGTTGAGCAGCGCGGCAGAGCGCCGTGATCGGCGCCGCCTTGCTCGCGTAGATGACCTCGAACTCCTCGACCCGCGAGCCGAAGGCGGCCAGGTAGGCGCGCGGCGCGGGCGCGAACATCGTCGGTCGCGTAGATGTAGGCCGGGGTGCCGAACTCGCGCGCCAGCTCGACCACGTCGCAGCCCCCGACCTCGAGCCGGCCGCGGTCGTTGACCCCGCTGCCGATCGGGTACACGGCCGATCCCTCGATCGGGTTGGTCTCGGTTGTCGCTGCGGTCGTGCTCATCGCGAAGGGAGGATTGTGACGGGACCGCGCGCAGCTCAGCGCCCACCACCGCGTTTCGCAACTATCCCGCCCATGAGCAGGCGCTGGCTGCCCGCGCCGCGGGCCCCGAGCGAGAACGGCACTGCCGAGGGTCGGCCCTACCTGCTGTGGACGCCGGACTCGCCGCCGCCGTGGCCGGCGATGGTGATCGTCCACGGCGCCGGCTCGGCGAAGGAGAACCACGCCGATTTCGGCCGCGCCTGCGCCGGCGCGGGCTGGATCGCGCTCGCCTACGACCAGCGCGGCCACGGCCAGGGAGATGACGAGATGTCGGCCGAGGCGCTCGCGGACCTCGGCCGGATCGCGCGCTGGCTCGCCGCCCGCGACGACGTCGACTCCGGCCGCGTCTGCGTCCGTGGCTCGAGCATGGGCGGCTTCGTCGCCATCCACGGGGCCGCGGTCACCCCGGCGATCGCCGGCGTGATCGCGATCTGCCCCGCGGGAGAGCAGGATCTCGCCCGCGGTCTGCGCGACGGCTCGCTCGAGTTTCGCGCCGGCGAGCGGGCGCGGGCCGACCTCGCCGCCTGGCTCGGCGAACACGACCTGCGCGACGCGGTCGAGCTGATGGGGGCGAAGCCGCTGATCCTGATCCACGCCGCCGGCGACGAGCGGATCCCGAGCGAGTTCTCGGCTGAGCTCTACGAGCGCGCCGCGGAGCCGCGGAAGCTGATCGTGCTCCCGGGCGGGCACCATCGCTCGGCCCAGCACGATCCCGAGCTCCAGGGCATCGCCCTGCGCTGGCTCAGCCGCGCCCTGGGCTGAGGCTGCGGGCGGCTAGTTGCCGCCGAGGACCTGACCGGTGAGGCCGTTGACGGCGCCGCCGACGTCGTCGCCGAGCGTCGGGTTGCCGAGCGCGCCGCCGACGCCGTTGAGCGTTCCGCCGACGGTCTCATCGACCTGCTCGGTGATCGGGTCGGTGACCTCGAGCGGCAGATCGACGCCTGCCCCGGCGGCCGCGTCGTCTACTCCCTGGACCGCGCCACCGACCGGGCCGGAGCTGCTGCTCTCGCCGCTCGAGCCGGGCACGGTTCCGCTGGGAGCGGTTCCGGGCGGCGTCGTCCCGGATGGGTCGGTGGTGCCCGGAGGCGCCACGGTTCCGGGATCGGTGACCGTGTCGCCGGTTCCCGGGACGCCGGTGCGCCGTGTCGGTGCCATCCGTGCTCGGCGCTCCCGCTGTTCCGGGCGCCGGGGCGATCGCCGTCGGCGCGGCGGCGGTGGCGGCGACCGCGCCGGGCGCGGCGCCCAGGGTCGCGGCGGCGTTGCTGGGGCGCGCCGGCGCCGGCGCTGCTCGCCTGCACCGCGACGCTGTCGGTGGCGCCGTCGCCGCCGCCGACCGGGAGTCCGTTGAAGGCGACGTAGGCGGCCAGCGAGCCGAAGACGATCACCCGGCGGCGATCAGGGCGACCGTCGCGGCGCCGCCGGCGAGGAAGGCGCGCAGGTTGACGTTCCTACCGGTCGGCGAGCTTTGCTCGGCGGTACCGGAGGCGGCGGTTCCTGGGTATTTCGTCGCGATCGTGTTCAAACGGGCGGAAGAGCACGGGCGCCCACGACGGGGCGGGTTGCTTTTGCTACCGAGAGAGGAAGACTATTCGACCTCGACCGGGCTCACAAGCTACAAGTACCCAAGTGGGTCGACGGCCGAACCATTGACCCGGATCTCGAAGTGCAGGTGGGGCCCGGTGGAGGAGCCGGTGTTGCCGCTGTAGCCGATCACGTCGCCCTGGGCGACCTGGTCGCCGGGGCTGACCGCGTAGCTGGACTGGTGCGCGTAACACGAGGACAGCCCGCCACCGTGGTCGACGCAGGTGTAGTTGCCGTAGCCACCGGTGTAGGCGGCGAGGATCACGGTGCCGGGCTTCGCCGCGCGGATCGGGGTGCCCTCGGGGACCGAGATGTCGATGCCCTCGTGCATCCGCCCCCAGCGGTAGCCGAAGGGCGAGGTGAGCGTGCCGCTGACCGGCCAGATCCAGCCGCCGCTGGCGCCCTGGACGGGGCCGGCCTGCAGCGGCGCGACCCCCGGGGTCGCGCTCGCCTGCTGAATCTGCTGCTGAATCTGGGCCTGAAGGTCGGAGACGTCGCTCGTCGAGCTTCTCGATCGTTCGAGTTGACGGTTTCGAGCGCCGCCGCCTTCTGTCGCGCACGGCCGCAAGTTCGGCCTCGCGTGCCTCGAGCTGGATCCGCGTGCGCTCGAGCTCGGCCTTCTTCGCCTCGATCTCGTTGCGGTCGGCGGTCACCCGCTCGACCGTCACCCGGGTGCCGTTGCGAAGCGTGCGCACGCGGCCGACGATCGAGGAGTCCTGCTCCTCGATCCGCCGCAGGTACTCGTAGCGCGAGACCAGGTCGTCGAAGCCGTCGGACTCGAGCATCACCGTGAACAGGTCCGGATCGCCGGAGCGGTAGATGCCGACGAGGCGACGGCGGAGCACGTTGAGCGAGCGGCTGAAGCTGGTCCTTGAGCTGGGCGAGGCGCACCTTCTCGCGGTTGAGGCGCGCCTGGACGCGGCGCAGCTCGGCGACCACCATGGCCTCGCGGTTGCGCAGGATCGCGACCTCGCCGGCGAGCTGGTCGACCTGGGTGTTGTAGTCGGCGAGCTCGCTCGAGAGCACTCCCTTGCGGTCCTTCTGCTGATCGAGCTCCGCCTCGCGCTGGTCGAGCTGCGATTGCAGGTCCTGGGCGAAGGCCCCGCCGGCGAGCGCGAAGGCGAGCGCCGCGAGCACGGCGCCGCAGATCGCCACCACGAGGGTGCGCGGGGTGCGTGAAATCGGGTTGTCGCCCGGGTCGCTGTAACTCATTTGCACTGGTCGCCTGCGGAGTTAGCTGACGGGCTCGCGCGTAGCGCTAGGCCTGATGACTTGCGGTCGGGCCATTCGCCCCGGTTGCGGTGGGTTTGGGTCCCCCGCTCCGCCCGGCCGTGGCCGTGCGGACTCGGCGATTGCTCGCGCAGGGTAGCAGCGAACTTAGACCGTCAACGCAGGTGAGTTGATGCCCGGCGTGGGGCCTGCAAGCGCTACTGCGTCGCCGTGACCGAGCCGCCGACGGAGTCACCGACGTTGGGCTCGGTGCCCTCGGCGGCGATCGCCGCCGCCTCGATCAGGCGGTCGCGGTACTCGGTCACCTGCATCCGCGAGATCACCAGCCGCTGGATCTCTGCCGTGCCCTCGAACAGCTCGTAGATCTTCGCGTCGCGAAACCACTTCTCCAGCGGGCACTCGGTCGTGGCGGCGTAGGGGCCGACGATGTCCATCAGCGTCCGCGTCGTCCAGACCGCGACCTGGCCGGCCTTGAGCTTCGACATCGAGCCCTGACCGGCGGTCAGCGGGATCCCGTTGCGGCCCATCCAGGCGGCGCGCTGGACCAGCAGGCGCGCGGCCTCGATCTCGGTCGCCACCTGGGCGAGGATCTGCTGATTGCCCTGTCGCTCCAGCGGCGGGCGGCCGGCGGTCGAGCTCTCGTCGAGCGCCAGCTCGAGCACGTCGGCAGCGAGCGTGTCGTCGTCGAGGTAGGAGAGCGTCCACTCATAGGCGGCCTGGGCGATGCCGAGGGCCGAGGCGCCGACCAGCGGCCGGGTGAGCTCGAAGGTGGCGAGGGCGTTCGACCCGCGCGACGGCTCACCGGTGCGGGCGCGCTCGAGCTTTCGCTCCAGTTTCTCGAGCCCGCCGAGCAGGTTCTCGACCGGGATCCGGCAGTCCTCGAGCACGACCTCGGCGGTATGCGAGGCGCGGATGCCGATCTTCGACTCCTTCTTGCCCTGGCTCAGGCCGGGGGTGCCCTTCTCGACCACGAACGACGCCTGGCCGCGGTGGCCGAGCTCCGGGGCAACGTTGGCGACGACGACGTGGACGTCGGCGATGCCGCCGTTGGTGATGAAGACCTTGGTCCCGTTGAGCACCCACTCGTCGCCGTCGCGCTTCGCCGTCGCGCGCAGGCTCTTGACGTCGGAGCCGGCGCCGGCCTCGGTGACCGCGTAGGCGCCGAGCTTGACCTCGTCGCCGACGCCGAAGCATTCCGGGACCCAGCGGGCGATCTGCTCCGGGGTACCGGAGGCGGCGAGGCCGGCGGCGGCGAGGCCGGAGCCCGAGATCGCCAGCGCGATCCCGGCGCAGCCCCAGTGAAGCTCCTCGGCTCCGATCACGCCGAACATCCCGTCGGGGTCGGAGCCCATCCGCTGCAGGTTCTCGATCCCGTGCAGGCCCTGGTCGCGAGCGGCCTTGATCACCTCCCACGGGGTCGACTCCTCGGCGTCGTGCTTGGCGGCCACGGGCCGGATCTCGTCGCGGGCGAAGCGGCGCATCCTCGCCTTCAGCTGGAGCTGATCCTCGTTCAGGGCGAAATCCACGCTGCTGACCTCCTGGCGGACGTTCGGACCGACCCGATTGACTGGTCAGTCAATGGCTGTAGAAGCATAGGCCACCGGGAGGCGCGAGGTGCCGGGTCGCGTAGCCTTGCGGCCCGTGCTCGCCCGCATCCGCTACTTCCTCTCCGACCTCGGCCACTGGCTCAGCCGCCACCGCCGGCTCGCGGCGGGCGTCTTGGTCGCCGTGCTCGTCGCCGGCGGCTTGGGCGCCTACCTGGCGACCGGCGGCGACGACGATCCGCCGCCGGGCGGCGGGCCGGCGCCGGCCCCGCAGGTGGTGGTCAAGGAGGTCGTCGTGCCCGAGGACACCGGCGACCTCGGGTTCCCCACCTTCGCGACCAAGAACACGACCAGGGTCTCGGGCTCGGACGCTGTCGCCGATGCGGCGGCGGTGGCACTCGCGGTCCATCCTTCAACCGGCGGCGTGCCGGGGCCCAATGCGGTCACGCTCGTCGACGCCGACGACTGGCCCGCGGCGGTCGCGGCCGCCTCGCTGGTCGGCGAGCCGGTCGGCGCCCCGCTGCTGGTCACCGAGGCCGACGAGCTGCCACCGCTGACCGGGTCGGCGATCCGCCAGCTCGCGCCCAAGGGCTCGGCGGCGACCGCCGGGCGGCAGGTGTTCGTAATCGGTGCCGCCGCCGCACCCGAGGGCTACGAGACGCTCGCGGTCGAGGGCGACGACGCGGCCCAGCTCGCCGACGAGATCGACCAGCTCCGCGACCGCCTCGCCGGCAAGCCGGAGCACATCGTCGTCACCAGCTCGGAGGCGGCCGCCTACGCGATGCCGGCCGCCGGCTGGGCGGCGCGCTCCGGCGACCCGGTCCTGTTCACGGCAGAAGGAGTCGTTGCCGAAGGCGACGATCGAGGCCCTGCGCCGCAACGACGGCGTGCCGGTGTTCGTGCTCGGCCCGGAGTCGGTGATCAGCGAGGAGACGATGAAGGAGATCGAGCACGTCGCCCCGAGCGCTGTGCGGATCGGCGCCGAGGGCGCGGTCGAGAACGCGATCGCCTTTGCCCGCTACACCAAGGGCGACTTCGGCTGGAACATCAACGACCCCGGCCACGGGATGGTGATCACCAACACCGATCGCCCGCTCGACGCCGCCGTCGCCTCGCCGCTTTCGGCGAGCGGCACCTGGGGCCCGATCCTGGTCACCGATGACGGCTCCGCCCTGCCGGGCTCCCTGCGCGACTACCTGCTCGACCTGAAACCGGGCTACGAGGACGATCCAACCCGGGCGATCTACAACCACGTCTGGCTGATCGGCGACACCACGGCGCTCTCGGTCGATCTGCAGGCCGAAGCCGACGAGCTCGCCGAGGTCGCACCGGTAACGTCCGGCGGGGGCTCAACCCTGGGCCCGGCGCCGGGGACGCCCGAGTCGACGCCCGACGATGAACCGCAACCGGACGCGAACCAGAACCGATGACTGAGAACGAGACGCCCGGCCACGCCGGCCACCGTGAGGTCACGGTCGAGGACATCCGCGCGCTCGGCGGCCCTTCGACCCCCCACTTCGCGCTCCAGATCCGCGAGCGGATCGAGCGCCTGATCGCGCCGCTGCCCGCCGGCCATCCGGCCCGGGTGGAGGGCGAGCGCCAGATCGCCCGCCTCACCGACCTCGCGCACCACTCCGGCGACCCACGCGGCCCGGGATGACGACCGAGGCTCCGCCGGGGGCGCTCGAGCGCACGATCGCCCTGCTCGACGATCGCGCCGCGGCGCTCGCCGCCGAACGGGGGCTCAACGACGCCGGCTATCTGGACCTGCTCGAGGGCGAGCTCGAGTCGACGGGCCCGACCCAGGACCTGATGGTGACCCGTCTCGTGCCGGCGATCTACGAGCGCTACTGGCGCCCCGCACTGGGACGGGTGGCCAAGGGCGTCACCGGGCCCGGGATGGCGGAGGAGATCAGGATCGCCCGCCTGCTGCTCGGGCTCGGCGAGGGCGACACCGTGCTCGACATTGCCTGCGGCCCGGGCAACTTCACCCGCGAGTTCGCGAAGGCCGTCGGGCCGGATGGCCTCGCGGTCGGGATCGACGCCTCGCGCACGATGCTCGAGCGCGGCGGCGAGGAGCTGCGCCGCGCCCACGTCTCCAACCTGACCCTGATCCGCGGCGACGCCACCGCCTTGCCGTTTGGCGACGCGAGCTTCGACGCCACCTGCTGCTTCGCCGCCCTGCACCTGTTTCCGGACCCGTTCGCGGCGCTCGACCAGATGCGGCGGGTGCTGAAGCCGGGCGGCCGGATCGCGCTGATGACCTCGGTCCGGCGCGAGCTGACGCTGAAGCCGCTGAAGCCGATTCTCGAACGCGCCAGCGGGATGCGGATCTTCGAGGGCGACGAGGTCGTCGAAGCGCTCGAACAACGCGGCTTCAGCGGCATCCACCGCCGGCTCTCGGGGATGGTCCAGTTCGTCGGCGGCCGGCTGGCAACGGACGCCTAACCGCGCTTCACCCTCACCTTCTTGACCTTGAACTTGTCGCAGGCCGGCGTCGCGTCCTCGACCCCGTTCGGTGCGATCGCGCGGGCGCAGAACCGGTGCTTGCCGGGCTTCTTCAGCTTCTTCAGCTTCTTCGCCTTGACCGGCGAGCCGCACGGCTTGAACGCCTTCTTGTCGACCCTGCACTCGAAGCTGGAGCCGGGAACGGTCGACTTCAGCCCCCACTTCGCCCGCATCAGCTTCTGCGGCGTCAGCTTCTTGAAGTTCTTGGTCAGCGAGGTATCGGGCCCGACCTGCTTGCGGATCTTCACGATCGCCGTGAGACGGTCGTTATCGCGATTGGGGTCGGTGGACTCGATCGACTCGAAGATCGCTTCGTCGTCGAAGCCGTCCGCGTTGGCACCCGCCTTCAACGTCGCCGTCATCTCGATCGCCCCACCCGGCGCGATCGCGGCGAAGTCGCAATGCGGGCTGGCGCCGTCGAGCGCGCAGGCTCCGGCCGGACTGGAGACACCGGTCACGTCGGAGAAGCCGGAGTCGAAGATCACGACCCGGTACTTGTCATCGGCGACGATCGGGTTGGGCCCGGCGTTCGAGTAGGTGACCGTGCAGGTGTAGCTGCCGCCGGGCTCGACCACGTCGGTCGAGCAGGCGATCGCGGTGCCGACCATGTCGGTGTCGCCGGCCTCGGCCGCCGCCGGGATCGCGAGCGCGAGCCCGGCGACCAGGGTTGTGAGAGCTCTGAGTTTCATCGTCATCTCCCTCAGGCCGTCTCGAGGCGGCCGGCGACCGGGCTCGGGCTACGGCTGAACCCCGCGGTCCCGATCAGGACGGTGCATGCGGCGGCCCTGACCACGTAGTCGCCTTCGGCGGGCACCACGGCCGTGGCGAAGCGCTTGCGCACCTGCTCGTCGGCGAAGTAGCCGCTCTTCTGCGAGCTCGGGCCCTGCAGCGCGCCCATGAACTCCACCGGCACCTCGCCGCCGTCGACGGCGGCGATCGCCGGGAGGTCGGCCTCGACACCGCGCGAGCTCTTCTCGCCCGTCGCGAACGCGATCGAGATCGGCCCCGCGGGCAAGCGCAGGGTGGCGGACTCGCCGCTGGGCACCGTGCCGTAGGCGTCGAACGAGTCCCAGCTCGTCCGCATCGCGGTGATCAGTGGCCCGATACCCGTGACCAGGCCGAGAATTCTGAGTAGTTGGCGCACTTGCTGCTCCTCCAGTCGGTTGACGCCGCGAATCTCCATCAGCGGCGTCGCTCGCGCAATGGGGTGCACCCCTGGGGATAACCCCAGACTTACAATCGGCCGATGGGGAATCCGGCACCGGAGCCGCTGATCGAGCGCGATGCCGAGCTTGGTGCCCTCGCGGCGGCGGCGGGGGACGCGGTCGCGGGTGAGGGCCGCCTCGTCGTGGTCGAGGGCCCGGCGGGAATCGGCAAGACCCGCCTGTTGCGATCCGTGCGCGAGATCGAGCCGGACGGCGCGCCGATGCGGGTGCTCGCGGCCCGCGCCACCGAACTCGAGACACACATCGCCTTCGGCGTCGCCCGCCAGCTCCTCGACCCGATCGTGCTCGCGGCCTCGGATGCCGAGCGGGAGGAGCTGTTCACGGGAGCGGCAGGGCTGGCACGCACGGTGATCAGCTCGGGCGAGGCGAGCAGCGACTCCGACGGCGCCGATCGTTACTCGAAGATCAACGGGCTCTTCTGGCTGGTCAGCGCGCTGGCTCGCCAGCAGCCGCTGGCGCTGGTGGTCGACGACATTCAGTGGGCCGATGAGCCCTCGCTCGAGTTCCTCGGCTTCCTCGCTCGCCGCGCGGAAGGGCTGCCGCTGCTGGTGGTCGCCGCTACCCGTCCGGCCAGGGAGGCCCAGAGCCCGCTTTCGGCGGCGCTCGTCACCGAGCCGATCGCCACGGTCCTGCGCCCGGCGCCGCTCAGCCGTGAATCGGTCGAGAGCCTCGTGCACAAGGCCGCGGGCGCCGAAGCCGACGAGGACTTCGCTGCCGCCTGCCTCGAGGCCACGAGGGGAAACCCGTTCTTGCTCTCCGAACTCCTGCGCGAGGTCGGAGAGCGGAGGATCGCGCCGACGGCCGAGGCGGCGCGACGGGTGGGCTCGCTTGCCCCGGGCGGCGTCTCGGCGGCGGTCGAGCTGAGGCTTGCCCAGATGCCCTCGCAGGCGCGCCCGCTCGCCGAGGCGATCGCGGTTCTCGGCGACGGCACCAACGCCGCCTCGGCCGCGAGTGTCGCCGGGCTCGACCCGGCCTCGGTCACGAAGGCCGAGTCGGCCCTCGTGCGCGCCGGAATCCTCGAGGACCGGCATGGGCTCTGCTTCACCCACCCCCTGGTTCGCGCCACGGTGCTGCACGCGATCTCGCCGACCGAGCGGGCGCGCCTCCATGCGCTCGCCGCTGAGCTGCTCAGCGAGCGGGGCGCCGCTCCGGAGGAGCTCGCCACCCATCTCCTCCACGTGCACCCGGAGGCGAACGAGGAGACCGTCGCGCAGCTGCGCGCCGCCGCCGACCGGGCGAGCCAGCTCGGAGCTCCGGCGACCGCGGCCGCCTACCTCGGCCGGGCGCTCGCCGAGCCACCCCGTCCCGAGCTGCGCTGCGAAGTGCTGACCGAGCTCGGGCTTGCGGAGGCGCGCTCCGGCCTCGGCGAGGCGACGACGCACCTGCGTCAGGCGGCCGAGCAGGCCGCCGACGCGCCGGCGCGGGCTCGGGCGTCGCTGGAGCTGGCCAGGGCGATGAAGTTCGGAGGCGACTCGGTCCACGCCGTTGACGTGCTCGAGGCGCTCACACCCGATCTACCCGAGCTCGACCCCGAGCTGCGGGAGCTGATCGAGCTCGAGCACCTCGGGCTCGCCTACATCAGCCAGGGCGCGCGCGAGCGGCTCGCGGCGCTCACCTCCGGGCTACGAGATCCTGGACGCGAGCCGGGAACCCGGCTCGAGGCGTTCACGCTCGCCGGGCTCGCCTTCGACACGGCTGCGGGAGCGTTCGGGCCCGCCGAGGAGGCCGCCGGTCTCGCCGCGCGCGCCGTCGCCAGCGACTTCATCCCCGTCGACCCGACCGAGGGCGGCTACGGGATGCTGATCGCGGGCGTGGCGATGATGTTCTCGGACCGGCTCGACGAAGCGAGCACGATCAACGGGCGGATGCTCGCCGAGGGCCGCCGGCGCGGTTCGGTGGTCGTTCGCTCCGCGGCCGCCTCCTGCCAGTCGATGGTCAACTGGCGTCGCGGCCGGATCCCGGAGGCCGACGCCGATTGCACGCTCGCGCTCGAGCTCGGCAAGGAGGCGGCGGGGACCGACGCCCTGCTCAACGCCGCCCGGGGGATCAAGGCGCTGATCGCGGTCGCGCGTGGCGCCGACGAAACCGAGCTCGCGCGGGTCGAGGCGGAGGTGCTCGACAGCAGCACCGACTCCGACGCCCTTCCGTACCACCTGGTCCTCCACGCCCGCGGGGTCGTGCGCCGTGAACGCGACGACATCGAAGGCGCCGTCACGGACCTGCTCGAGTGCGGACGGGTGAGCAACGCGTGGGGATCGCACAATCCCGCCGTCGTGCCCTGGCGTTCGGATGCCGCGCTCGCCCTCGTCCGAGCCGGCGACCGCGATCAGGCCGCGCTGCTCGCCGGCGAGGAGCTCGAGCTCGCGGAGCGATTCGGCGCCAAGCGCCCGATCGGCATGGCTCTGCGCGTCGTCGCCCTGGTCGCGGACGACGACACCACGCTGCCGACTCTGGAGCGGGCGGTCGCCACGCTGGCGGAGTCACCGGCGCCACTCGATCTCGCGATCGCGATGACCGATCTCGCCGCCGCTCAGCGCCGCGCGCGGCGGCGATCGGCCGCGCGCGAGAGCGCCGCCCGCGCCCAGGAGCTCGCCACCGCATGCGGCGCCACCGCGGTTGCCGGTCGTGCGCAAGAGGAGGCGCTCGCCGCCGGCGCTCGCCCGCGCCGAGTCGCCCTGCGGGGCGTCGACTCGCTCACGCCCAGCGAGCTGCGGGTCGCCCAGCGCGCCGCCGAGGGGCAGCACCAACCGCGAGATCGCGGAGGACCTGTTCGTGACCGTGAAGACGATCGAGATGCACCTCGCCAACGCCTACGGCAAGCTCGAGATCCGCTCCCGAACCCAGCTCGCGGAGGCGCTCGACGCCGGCGGCGCCTCACCAGAATCCGTGCCTGCCGTCGGCTAGCGACAGCGCAGCTAGCGCCGCAGCAGGGCCAGGGCCGTGATCGGGAACACGAGCACGGTCACCAGCCCGGCGGCGATGAAACCGGCCGAGGTCGCCGCGTCGATCAGGCCGAGATCCTGGCCGATCGCGGTCGCGGCGACGATGAACGGCAGCGAGGTCGCCTGCAGCAGGCCCGCGGCGATCATCCGCCGGCGATCGAGCTGGCCCCGGTAGAGCAGCGCCGGCAGGCCGCGAGCGACGAGCAGCGCGGCGACGAAGGCGGGGATCGAGGCGATCGCGGTGCTCGATGCGAACAGGGCATCGAGGTCGAAGCGGATTCCGCTGGCGACGAAGAAGACCGGGATGAAGACCCCGAACCCGACCGCCGCGAGCTTGCGGCGGGTCTCCGGATGGGTCATCCCCTGGTCCACGTCTAGGTGGTTGAGGATCGCGCCGGCCGCGAACGCGCCCAGGATCAGCTCCAGCCCGAGCTGCTCGGCGAAGGCGACCATCCCGATCAGCAGCACGAAGGCGCCGCGGACCCGGATCTGCGCGCTGGTGTCCTGAAGGCGCACCAGCGCCGCCGAGATCCGCCGCGAGCGCTCGGCCTCGCGGACGCCGACCGCGACCGCGGCGATCACAAGCACGAAGAGGCCGATCAGGGTCAGCTTCGCGCCGATCCCGCTGGACTCGCCCGAGAACAGCAGGGTGAGCAGGAGCACGGAGGCGAAGTCGGCGATCGAAGCCGCGGCGATCACCAGCTGGCCGAAGCGCGTGGAGATCTCGCCCGAGTCCTGGAGCACCGGCACGATCACGCCGAGCGAGGTCGACGCGAGGATGATCGCGATCAGCAAGGGCGCGTCGGCGATCCCGGCGAGCTTCAGCACCAGGCCGGCTACCACGGCGAGCCCGAGCGAGACCGCGAACCCGAGCGAAGCGGCGCGCAGGAGCCTGCCCCGAAGCGCCGCGAGGTCGATCTCGAGGCCGGCGAGGAAGAGCAGGAAGGCGAGCCCGACCAGGGCCAGGACCTCGACCGGCTCGTCGATCTCGACCCAGCCGAGCACCGCCGGGCCGATCACGATCCCGATCACGATCTCGAGCACGACCGACGGCAGCCGCAGGCTCGGTACGAATCCGAGCAGCAGCGGCGCCGCGAACCCGGCCGCGACGACGATCAGCAGGTTCTCGAACGAGATCTCCATCCCAGCGAGTGGGTACCGGCCGCGGGCGAGTCGTTACAGAGGGCGAACCGGCGGGGCGGGCGACGGCCGCCCCGCCGAGCTCACGGCTTCAGCTCAGCCTGCGCAGCTGGTCAGGCCGAGGTCCTCGGCCTGGGCGTTGACGTCGGCGAACGGGCCCTCGTTGTCGCTCGCCGCAAGCAGTGACGGGTCGGCCTCGACCTCGTCGAGCGCGCTCTCCGCGTCGTCGAGGAACGTGCTCACGTCGTCGGCGATCTCCTCCGGGGCGGGAAGGGCGCGGATCCCGTCGATCTGACTTTGAACTCCCGGCAGGAGGATGTCGGTGGCGAACTGCTCGAGCTGGGCGTCGCTCGGCTGCCCGCCGCCGAAGAGCTCGTCACCGGCCTGGGTGATCTCCTTGTCGCCGGCTTCGCAGATCGCGTTGCCCTGCTCGACGAACTCCGTTTCGGTGAGCGCGACTCCGGCGGTGCCGGTGGCGCCCGAAGTGTCGGTCGAAGTTGTCTCGTCGTCGCCACCACAGCCGGCGACCGCGAGGGTCCCGGTGGCGGCGAGCAGCACAAACGGGATCAGCATGCGGTTTCTCATCGATTCTCCTTAGCCAGGTGGGTGCGAACGGCGGCACCTTAGCGGCTGCGCCCGGCGGGAACGCCGCATTTCTGCGACCCGTAGGAGCGCGCCAGCCGGCCGGCCTCCCGCAGCGCGGGCGGCGGGCCGTCGAGAACCGCGACCGGATCGGACCGGACCTGCCCGATGCCGCGCTCGGTCGCGGCGACGATCGCCTCCACCCGCTCCTCGTCGCCCGCCGGCGCCCCGAGCGCCCGGATCGCGCGCACCTCCGCCTCCAGCGCCGGGATCACGACACCGATCACGATCCGCCGCACCTCACCCGGCGGAGGGTCGTGGCCGGTGGTCACCAGGCCATCCGCCGCAGCCTCGATGCGGGCGTTGGTGGAGGCGCAGATCCGATCGGCCTCGGCGAGGAACTCGACCTTGGCGATCGGCTGCGAGACGCCGGGGGCGAAGTCATCGTCCGTCGACTCCTCCCCGCCGCCGCAGCCGGCGGCGAGGATGAGTGCGAGGCCGGCGACAACTACAGCCGCTGGATCAGGGTGCCCGTGCCGAGCCCGCCGCCGCAGCACATCGTCACCAGGCCGATCTCCTTGTCGGTGCGCTCGAGCTCGTGCAGGAGCGTGGTCATCAGCCGGGCTCCGGTGGAGCCGAGCGGGTGGCCGAGGGCGATCGCGCCGCCGTTGACGTTGACCCGGTCCATGTCGGGCTCGAGCTCACGGCGCCAGGCGGCGACCACCGAGGCGAACGCCTCGTTGATCTCGATCAGGTCGATGTCGTCGATCTTCATCCCGTTGCGCTCGAGGATCATCTGGGTCGCCGGGATCGGGCCGGTGAGCATGATCACGGGGTCGACGCCGACCGTCGTCTGATCGACGATCCGCGCTCGTGGCGTCAGCCCGAGGGCGTCGGCCTTCTCGCGGGTCATCAGCAGCACCGCGGCGGCGCCGTCGGAGATCTGCGAGGAGTTGCCGGCGGTGACCTTGCCGTCCTCCTTGAACACCGTCTTCAGCTGCGAAAGCGCCTCGAGGTTGGTGTCGGGGCGGATGCCCTGATCGGTGGTGTAGGTGTCGCCGTTGACCTGGAAGGGGATCATCTCGCGGTCGAAACGGCCCTCCTCGGTCGCCTTCGCGGCGAGCTGGTGAGAGCGCATCCCGATCTCGTCGAGCTCCGAGCGCGGGATCTCCCACTTGTCGGCGATCATCTCGGCGGAGATTCCCTGGGGGACGAGGTTGTAGCGCTCCATCAGCTGCGGCGAGAAGGCGAATCCGTGCTCCTTCTGCACCTCCATCGAGTCGGCGAACGAGATGTGTCCCATGTGCTCCACACCGCCGCCGACGGCGACGTCGTGGACGCCGGAGGCGACCAGCGCGGCGGCGAAGTTGATCGCCTGCTGGGCCGAGCCGCACTGGCGGTCGACGGTGCTCGCCGGGGTCTCGATCGGCAGCCCCGCCTCGAGCCAGGCGTTGCGGCCGATGTTCAGCGCCTGCTCGCCGAACTGCTGCACGCAGCCGGCGACGACGTCGCCGACCTCGGAGGCATCGATTCCGCTGCGCTCGATCAGCTCGCCGTAGGTCTTCGCCAGCAGATTGGAGGCGTGGACGTCCTTGTAGTAGCCCTTCTCCGGATGGCCGCGGCCGACCGGGGTCCGCACGGCTTCGACGATCACTACCTCGCGTCCTGAGAACTTCCCGTTGCTGGCCATCGGTTCCTCCAGGCTTCAGACAGTAAGTTTCGTGGTGGGACTTACTAGGTTACCGCTCCGGCCCGGCCGGGGGCTCAGTCGGCCCGGGCGGTGAAGCTGTAGGCGAGATAGCCGGAGACCGAGCTCGCGGACTCCTGAACCCTGATCGAGAAAGCGTCGCCCGCCGGAATCGTCGCCGAAGCTCCGCCGCTGTGGCACTCGGCGAGACCGGCGCTGGAGCCGGTCACGGTGCAGGCGACCGAGGTCGGGGTGATCGCCGGCGCGGTGTTGGTGACGTCGCCGCTGGCGACGATCACC
The DNA here is from genome assembly GCA_963767475.1 of uncultured Solirubrobacterales bacterium. Classification (GTDB taxonomy): domain Bacteria; phylum Actinomycetota; class Thermoleophilia; order Solirubrobacterales; family 70-9; genus WHSW01. Next base: position 1,193,126 of record CAVYEI010000002.1, on the reverse strand, counting down.
GTGATGATTCCGGGGCTCGGCGGGGCGGCAATCACGCGCAGATCACGGATCTCGAGCTCGGTCGGAGCAACGGCGAACCGTGAATCGCTCGAGGTCTCGAATCCCATCGGGTGGACGTCGTTGACGAATACGCCGGGGATGTCGACGGTCCCGGCGATGATCGCCGGCGAGCCGAGCGAGCCCGGGTTGGCGAGGTCGGCGGCGCCCAGGGAAGCGTCGGCGACGTCGGCACCGCCAACCGCGCCGTCGGCGATCTCGGAGGCGCCAACCGCGCCATCGGGGATCTTGGCGCTGCCGACCGCACCGTCTGCGAGCTCGCCGCCTCCCAGCGATCCGTCCTTGACGTCGGTTGCGGTCAGGTCCTGATTCTTGACGTCGATGCTCTTGACGCCGTTGTCCTTGATCTGCTTGCTGGTCACCTTGGTGACCGCGTAGGCGGACCCCGTAAGCGCAACGAAGAGCGCCACATACGCGATCGCGTTTGATCGCAGATGACTGGACACCTTGTGCCGAGTATCACATACCGATCCGGCGCACGCAAGTCCCGGCTCAGCCGCGCGTCGCCTCCGACTCGCTGACCCCCGGAGGGGTCCAGCCCGGACCGCGGAAGACGACGCCGAGCTTGTCGCGGAAGCGCTGCGCGCGCTTGATGTCGTGCCACATCGCGATGTACTCGTGGAAGGCGACGCGGATCGGGCGGTGGGTGCGCAGCTGGGTCGTGAGCCCGTAGCGGACCCGTTCGCCCTCGGGCTCGTAGCTGCCGAAGATCCGGTCCCAGATGATCAGGATGCCGCCGTAGTTGCGGTCCAGGTACTGGTCGTTGGTGCCGTGGTGAACGCGGTGATGGGAGGGCGTGTTGAAGATCGCCTCGAACCAGCGCGGCAGCTTGCGGATCTTCTCCGTGTGGATCCAGAACTGGTAGATCAGCGACCACGCCTGGGCCAGCAGCACCATCCAGGGCTCGAAGCCGACCGCCGGCATCCAGAGCCAGAAGGGGAAGTAGGTCATCGGCACCCAGGTCTGGCGCAGCGCGGTCGAGAGGTTGTAGTGCTGGCTCGAGTGATGGACGACGTGGCTGGCCCAGAAGCCGCGGCTCTCGTGCGAGATCCGGTGAAACCAGTAGTAGGAGAAGTCGTCGGCGAAGAACAGCAGCACCCAGACCCACCAGTCGTCGGGGCTGAGGCGCAGCGGGGTGAGCTCGTAGATGCCGATGTATGCGGCGAGGACGACGAACTTCCAGCCGAAGTTGATCACCACGTTGCCCAGCCCCATGGTCAGGCTGGTGCGGGTGTCGCGCGCTTCGAAACCGATCAGCCCCTCGTTCTCGGCCCGGACCTGGCGAAACGACAGGTACTCGAGCACGAGCAGCAGGACGAAGAACGGGATCGCGTAGTAGAGGACCTCGGCCATCGCGTCGCGCGTGATAGTAACCCGCTCCGATGGGAGGTTCTGAGGGATACACGCGTCCCGGGATCGCCGGCAGCGGCACGATCGCCTGCGGACTCGCCGCCTGCGCGAGCCAGACCGGGACCGTGCGCCTGCTGGCGCGGAGCGATGCCTCGGCCTGGCGGGCCGAGGAGAGCGCCCAGAACGAGGCGAAGAAGCTCGACGGCGGCGCCCCCGAGCGGATCAAGGTGACCACCGACCCCGCCCCCCTCGGCGAATGCGACGTCGTCGTCGAGGCGATCGCCGAGGACGCCGAGGCAAAGGCCACGCTGCTGGCGACCCTGGCGACCGCGGCGCCCGACGCCCACCTCGCCACCACGACCTCGTCCCTGCGCATCGCCGAGCTCGGTGACGCCGGGGGCGTCTCCGAGCGCTTCTTCGGCCTGCACGTCTTCAACCCGGTGGCGCGGATGGAGCTGATCGAGGTCTGCATCCCGGCTCAGGTCCGCGACGGCATCCGCGAGCGCGCGCTCGAGTGGTGTCGGCAGATGGGCAAGACCGCGGTCGTGGTCCCCGACCAGACCGGTTTCGTCGTCAACCGGTTGCTGTTTCCCTACCTGTTCGAAGCGGTGCGGCTGATGGAGGCAAGCGGGATGAGCGCCGCCGACGTCGACGCCTGCATGCGGCTCGGCGCCGGGCATCCGATGGGGCCGCTGAAGCTGCTCGACTTCGTCGGCCTCGACGTCGCCGCGGCGATCGGCGAGAGCCTCGACCGCGACGGCGCCGGAGGTGGCGCCGACGTGGTCCCGGACCTGATCCTGGCGATGGTCGCCGAGGGCAAGCTCGGACGCAAGTCGGGAGCCGGTTTCTACGAGTACTGAGAGCCGATGAACGCCGACGCCGATGCCGCGCGGACGATGTTCCGTACCTACGCCCGCCGGCGCGGCCTCACCCACTACCAGGACTGGGGCGTTCCCGAGGCGACTCAGCTGCTCCGCCACGGGTTCGCTCAGATGGTGCCGAACCTGGCGCTCGGCGAGCTGCCGAACGGGCTTGGCGACGGCTGGCTGGCGCACGCCAGCTTCGCCACCGACTCCGCGGCAGGGCTCGAGCAGCACGAGTTCACCGTCGTCATCAGCCGCGTTCCCGAGAGCATCGGATTTGCGGTCAGGGTCGTCTGCCACGACCGCGGGCTGAGCGAAGCGGAGCGGACGAACCCGAACGCCGACGCCGAGGTGGTCGAGCTCGATGACCACGACGTCGAGGTCGAGAGCGCGCGCTTTCTCGGGCGCTACGCGGTCGCCACCGATCACGACCAGGACCGGATACGGGTGTGGCAGCTGTTCAGCCCGGCGCTGATCCACTGGCTCACCGAGGCCGCGCCGCCGCGGTTCTCGTTCGAGCTCCAGGACGGCGCCCTCTGCTGCTTCGTCCCCGGCTTCCTCGCCGAGGAGGCAGAACTCGACGCGCTCTGCGCGGCGGCCGGCCGGATCCACGACCGCGTGCTCGAGCTCGCCGCCGCCGCTCCCACGACCGCCGCCGCGGGCCCGACGCGCTCGACGATGATCGAGGCCGAGCTCGCCGCCCACCCGTTGGCGCGACCGCCGCAGAGCGTCTGGGCGGCGGCGAGGGCGTTCGGCTGGTGGGGCCTCGTCAACGGGCGCAGCTGGAGGCTCGGGGCCGAGGCCTTCTTTCGCGCCTACGCGCGCGGCCAGGGCTTCACCCGGATCGACGACGCGACCTTCCGCGCCGGCGGACACATGACGACGCCGATCCCCGGCGAGATCACCCAGGTCGCCGCCGGGCGGCTGGAGCCCGGCGACGGCCCCCCGGCCTGGCTCGTGCTGGCGAAGGAGAACGCCCCCGGGTCGGGCTGGGCGACGCTGGTCGTCGACCCGCCGAACCGCGACCGCCTCTACGCGTTCGTCGGGCTGGCCGAGACCGAGGCGGCGGAGCGCGACGGCTTCCACGTCGCCGCCGACGACCGCTCGCTGATCGTGTTCAAGCCCGACCGCGGCCCGCGCCGGCGCTCCAGGCGCGAGCTCGACCCGTTCCTCGAGACCGCGCGCGTCGTCGCCCGCGCCTCGATCAGCGCAGCCGGCCCGGCGTGATCGTCAAGCGGCCGCGCCGCGCCGCTTCGGCGCCGCCGGCTCGGGATGCGTGCCGCAGAGGTCCCAGACGACCTCGGCCTCGGAGACGCCCTGGCGCCGGGCCTCGTCGGCGACGCTCTCCCACGGCAGTTGCGCATCGGGCAGCTCGTCCCAGCGCGCCAGCTCCATCGCCTCGAGAGCACCCCTGAGCGCTGGACCGAGGTGCTCCTCCGCGCGGAGCATCGCCCTCAGCACCTCGAGCTGCTTGTCGGTGAGTTTGATGACCCACATGTGCCTACCCCTGGGTCGCTGACAGGACACGGAGACGGTATGGCGCCCCACGGACGGAAGCTTGCGGGCGGAAGGCCGCTAGGAGCGGGGTTCGGCCGACGGCCTCGTGGCGATCGTGGGGTGCTCGGCGGTCACCGCGTGGATGCGGATCGCGACGATCCGGTTGTCGCGCACCGATTCGACCCGCAGCTCGTAGCCGTTCGCGAGCACCTTGTCGCCGCGCTTCGCCCGCCTGCCGAGCTCGGAGAAGACGTAGCCGCCGATCGAGTTGAAGGCATCCGAATCGACGGGGAGCCTGATCCCGGCGTCCTCGAGGTCGCCGAGCGGGACGTGGCCGCGCACGTACCAGTCGCCGTCCGTGAGCCGGCGCAGCGAGACCGCGCGCGGGTCGGTCTCGTCCTCGATCTCGCCGACGACCTCCTCGAGGATGTCCTCGACGGTGACGATCCCGACCGTGCGCCCGTACTCGTCGGAGACGATCCCGATCGAGGAGCGCTGGCGCTGCAGCTCGGCGAGCAGGTCGTCGATCGGCTTCGTCTCCGGGAACACCGGGACCTCGCGAATCGCGGGCTCGAGCGAGGCGTCGCCGCCGGTGTTGAGGTAGAGGCGGATGAGGCTGTTGTTGTGGACGATCCCGCGCACCTTGTCGGGGTTGTCGTCCTCGACCACGACCAGCCGCGTGTGGCCGGATGAGACGCAGCGGCGTAGCGCCTCCTCGACCGTCTCGTCGGCGTTCACGGTGACCACCGCGGGAATCGGCGTCATCACCTCGCGCGCCTCCTGTTCGTGCAGGTGAAAGACGCCGCCGAGCATCACCGCCTCGCCGGGGTCGAGGCTGCCGCCCTTGGCCGAGGTCTGGATGATCTCCTTGAGATCGCTCGAGGTGTGCTTCTCGCCGAGGTCGCGCGGGTCGACGCCGAACAGCCGCACGATCGCGTTCGAGACCCGATTGAGCAGATAGGTGAAGGGGCCGCTGACCGTGCGAAAGACGGCCAGCGGGCGGGAGAGCATGCGTGCGGTGGGCTCGGCGTTGGTGATCGCGAGCATCTTCGGCACCTGCTCGCCGATCGTGATGTGGAGCGAGGTCGCGACGATGAACGCGATCACGAAGGCGACGGCGGTGGCGCCGGTGCCGTCGCCGATCACCGGCTCGATCAGATCGGCGATCGCGGGCTCGCCGAGGAAGCCGATCCCGATCGAGGCCAGGGTGATCCCGAACTGACAGGCGGCCAGCGACTCGTCGATCTTGTCGAGCTGCTCGAGCGCCTCCTCGGCACCGGCCTCGCCCTGGCGGGCGAGGATCTCGATCCGTCCCTTGCGGGTGCGCACGAGCGCGAACTCGGCTGCGACGAAGAGCCCGTTCACGAGCACGAGGAGGATCAGCAGGACGAGGAAGAGCGCCGTCACTGCTGCTCAGGGGGCCGGGGTATCGGCCGCGTACTTCGGGGGAGGTCGCCGTCCATGGAGGACGGCGCAAAGGTAGCAGCAGCGGTGGGCGCCGCCGGCCTCAGCCAGGCTTCACCCGCTCGCCGACGTGCACCCCCGGCGGGCGGTGCTTGAGCTCCGGCGGCGGCGCCGGGAGCTCGAAGTCGGCGGCGCGGGCGACGAGCTTCGCCGCGGCGCGCTCGCAGACCGCGGAGATCGAGAGCGAGGGGTTGACGCCGAAGCTGGTCGGGATCACCGAGGAGTCCATGCAGAAGAGGCCCTCGTAGCCGAACACCTCGCAGGCGTCGTCGACGACGCCGAAGCCGGCCTCGTCGGCCATCCGCGCGCCGCCGAGCGGGTGCGAGGCATAGACGCCCTCTGTCTCGGCGAGCTTCAGGAAGCGGCCGACACCGCGGCGCTCGGCGATCTGCTTGATCGCCTCGTTGGCGCGCTCGCGGATCCGCGCCGACTGCTCGGAGAGCGAGTAGTTGAAGAGGCCGATGCCGACGGGGCCGCCGTTCGGCTGCACGTGGCCGTTGCCGGTCGGCGGCACGGCGAAGAACGAGCCATCCATGGTCTCCTCGACCATCGCCAGGATCTCGATGTGGCGGGCCCAGGTCGCGATCGAGCGCTTCTTCTCGCGCCCCCACCAGCTCGGCTCGGAGCCGTCGCCGCGGCCGTCGTCGTAGAGGAAGTTGGTCAGCTGCGAGAGCAGGATCTCCTGGAGGGTGAACCGGGTGCCGTCGTGGGCGTTGCCGCGCTTGCCGACCCAGTGGTCGTAGCTCATCGTCGTGATCGGCTTGCCCTTGAAGAACTCGTCGAAGCCGCCCGGGAGGCCGAGCACCCGCTTGGCCTTGCGCGAGTCGATCTCGATCGCGGCGACGTGGTCGCCGTTGACGCCGAGGTGGCGGCCGAGGTGCGGTGAGACCGAGGGCAGGCTGCCGTTGTTTCTCGAGCGCATCAGGATCGGCGGTGTGCCGAGCGCGCCGGCGGCGAGGATCGCCACCTTGCACTCGATCTCGACCGGCCCGGTGGTCTGCTTGGTCGCCGGGTCGACGCTGCCGCCGCGGACGATCCAGCGGTAGGGGCGCGCCGACGAGGGCGCAACCTCGTTCACCTGCACCAGCGGCCGCACCTCGACCCCGCGGCGCTCGGCCGACGGCAGGTAGTTGGTGATCAGCGAGTTCTTGGCGCCGAAGACGCAGCCGGTGTAGCACCACTTCGCGTCCACGCAGCGCTCGAAGTCGATCGCCACCGGGACCCGGTCGCAGGTGTGGCCGGCCTCGCGCAGCATCGCCGCCCAGACGCCGCCCGACTTCGAGACCTCGTCCCAGCTCGGCTGGCGCACGCGCAGGCCGCGCTCGGCGCGGGCGTAGTAGCGGTTCAGCGTCCGGCGGCTGATCGCCTGCGGCCACATCCGCCGTGTCGGCCCGTCGTCGGGGTGGTGGTCCATGCGCTCGAAGGTCTCCGAGGGCGAGCGCAGCGAGGCCGCGAGGTAGAGGTTCGAGCCGCCGCCGACCAGGTTGGCGGCGATGATCTGGGCGCCCTGGCCCTGGATCAGCTCGTAGACGTCGGAGAGGTGGTCGAGGTCCATCGACTGGCGAAAGTCGGTGTGACCGAAGCGCAGGCCTCGCTCGAGCACGAGCACGCTGGCGTCCTGGTCGGCGGCGCGGTACAGCTCGGCCAGCCGCCAGGCGGCGATCGAGCCGCCGAAGCCGGAGCCGACGATGCAGACGTCGACGCGCTCCGGAATTAGCCGGCCACCTCCTCGGCTTCGCCTCCGGGGTGCCGGTCACCGCAGAGATCCCCGCCTAGTCCGGCCGCGGTTGAGCTTCAGCCCGTAGGAGAAGTCCTTGTAGCCGTTCGGGGCGGTGCCGGGGTGGCCCATGACCGCGTATCCGGCCGCGGTCCGCTGGTCGCGTTGGGCACGTTGGCGGCGGCGCAGAAAGCGGTGAACGGGATCGCGGCGGCGGCCTCCCAGACGATCCGGTCGGGGTTCGCGAACGCGAGGCCCGACAGGCAGACGCGCTCGCGCGCCTCGTAGTCGAGCTCGATGAACAGCCCGCCCTCGGTCAGCGCCCGGGCCGAGAGGTCGGCGACGAACGCGGGCTCGAGCACGGTGAAGCCGATCCGCGGGTTGCGAGCGAGCGCCAGCGCGTCGGTATAGACGGCGCCGTGGTCGGGGTCGACCCCGGCGATCGCCTTGGCGTCGATCGGGTTGCCGAGCTCGGTCAGCAGGCCGGGCACCGCCTTGCCGGGAACGATCGTGTCGAAGAAGGCCTGCAGGGCGCCGTCGGTGGGCCCGGCGGCGAGCGCCCGCTCGGGGACCGCCATCCGAGCGGCGACGGGCAGCGCCGAGGCGACCGCCGCGCCGAGCCCGAGCGCCCCGGCGCGGGCTAGGAAGTCTCTTCTGGAGAGCTCGGCGCCGGGCTGCGAGCGGACTGCCCGCTCGACCCCATCCCATCCCCGTCCCCCGTTTCGGGCCATCCGGCCACGGTAGCCGCGCCGTTTTCGGATCGCAAATGAGAACCGTCGCCGCCGCGCGGCGGCAGGGGGAGCTCGATCCGCACGCGGGTTCCGGTCTGCGGCGAGGAGTCGAGCCGCAGCTTGCCGCCGGCAGCGTCGATTCTCTCGGCGATCGACGCGAGCCCGATGTGGCCGGCGGCGAGCGCCGTGTCGCGGGCGGTGTCGGTCATCCCCTTGCCGTCGTCGATCACCTCGCAGACGAGCTTGCGGCCGTCGCGGACGACGGTCACCTCCAGCCGGGTCGCCTCGGAGTGCTTGGCGGCGTTGGTGACCAGCTCGCGGATCACCGAGACGACGAGCGAGTCGTGGACCGAGGAGGCCTCGGGATCGACCCGCAGATCGGCCTCGAAGCCGCCGTAGCGGGCGGCGCGCTCGACCACCGCGTCGAGGCCGCCGGCGAGGCCGCCGTGCTCGAGCGCTGCCGGATGCAGGCCGCGGATCGTCTCGCGCAGGTCGCGAACCGCCTGGCGCAGTTCCTCGCGGGCGCGGACGAGCATCCGCGTGTCGCCGTGCAGGCCGGTGCTCAGGTCCTGGCCGACCGCGAGCAGCACCTGGAGGGTGTCGTCGTGAAGCGATTGCGAAAGCCTGCGGCGAGCGCGCTCCTCGGCGCTCAGCGCATCGGCCAGCAGCCGCTGGCGCGCCTCGGAGAGCGCCGTGATCCGGCTACGGCGGCGGGCGAACGAGTTGGAGACGAAGAAGGTGACCATCGCGGCCCAGGCGAGCGCCAGCTCGACCACGCCGAGGGCCCGCAGATCGGGCTCGTTGAGCCCGGGCCCCTCGAGCACGAACCGGAACGAGGCGAGCGCGTAGATCGACATCGCGGCGATTGCGCAGTAGAGGACCTGGCGCGGCTGGAAGATCATCGCCATCGCCACGGTCCAGACGAGGAAGATCACCGAGACCTCCGACTCGGGGCCGCCGTCGGCGATCAGCACCGTCGAGAGCAGGAGCAGATCGGTGACCACGAGCCACCACGGGTCGACCCGGTTCCAGAAGTCGCTCAGGGCCAGCCACAGGGTGGCGAAGCAGTAGGGCACCGCGGCAATGATCAGCGCCGCGAGGACCGCGTCGATCTCCTCGCCGGAGACGAGCAGCAGTCCGAGGAAGAGCGGGATCGCGGCGATCCGCGAGACCGCCAGATAGACGAGCTCGCGCTGGTCGTAGACGCGGCCGTCGCGGGGCATCGCTACTCCAGCAGGCCCTGACGCATCCCCTCGGCGACCGCAGCGGCGCGATCGGAGACGCCAAGCTTCTCGTACACCGACTGCATGTGGGTCTTGACCGTGGCGGCGCTGATGTGGAGCTTGAAGCCGATCTCGGGGGCGGAGAGGCCTTCGGCGGTCAGGGTCAGGACGTCGGACTCGCGCGGGGTCAGCGGCGTGCGCTCCTCCTTGCCGCGCAGGCGGATCTCGCTCGCGAGCCCGGCCTGGATCTCGGAGGAGAGGATCACATCGCCGCGGCTGGCGGCGGCGATCGCGTCGCAGACCTCCTCGCGGTCGGCCTCCTTGGGGACGTAGGCGACGGCGCCCTCGGCGACGGCCTTGAACACGTTCTCCGATTCGGTCGAGGCCGAGAGGACGACCACCTTGGTCTCGAGCTTGTCGCGCTGAATCGCGTTCAGGACCTCGAACCCGGAGAGCTCGGGCATCGCCAGGTCGATCACGGCGACCGCCGGGATGAGCTTGCGGATCTCCTCGAGCGCGGTGCGGCCGTCCGCGGCCTCGCCGACCAGCTCCAGGTCGGGACGCTTCTTCACCGCTTCGACCAGACCCTGCGCGGTAGATCGGGTGGTCGTCGGCGACGTAGACGGTCACCCGATGCTTGCGCTTCGCGGTCACAGCCCGCGCAGCGTAAACCAGGGGATCGTCACCGTTATTCGATTCTGTCTTGCACCGTGCATCACCCTTAACCGTTGCCGATCCGATCGCCCGCCGTGAATCCGGCAACCGGTCAGCTACTCAGCGGCCCAGCGCCCCTCCCCCAACTGGGGGTCCCACGATCGGAGGAGCGCTACGGTCCCAGGCGAGGTGTTGGGGCGCTGTTCATATCATCGGGGGATGGTCGTGGCCTGGGCGCTCGCTCGCCGCCGCGAACGCGGGTGCGCAGGCGCCGCCGACGGTGGTCGGCCCCTACGACGGCCGAGATCCCGTTTCGTTGCGAGCTCCAGAACGTCGGCACCGGCACCGACTTCCCCGACCCCGGCGCCGACCCGTTCTGCGTCGAGTTCGACAAGACGAACCAGAACGTCACCGACTTCGGGCTCGTCGATTTCACCGCCCAGGAGCCCGCCCGGGTCGCCGCGGCGGGCAGCAAATGCTTCTACTTCCAGCGCGACCACTGGACCGGCTCGGTGGTCCAGGGCCAGCAGCCCGAGGTCTGGCACTGGGACGGCGACTACTACTTCGACCGCGCGCCGCGGCGTCGGCGGCGTCAGCGTCCGCAACTTCCGCCTCGGCGGCACGCCGCAGAGCGCGAGCCCGTTCGTGCCCGCGGCCTACGCCCCCTACTTCGACGAGGCCGGCGGCGGCGGCGTCGAGGTGCTGCTCGAATCGAACCCCGACCCGTCCTGCGCGAGCAAGGTCGACACGCCCGAGGAGCGCGACCGGCGTGTACGGCGCGGCGGCGGCGTCGCGGTGCATCGAGCCGGGCGGCGCGTCCGAGGACAGCGGATCGGCAAGGCGAGGCCTCGGTATCGACCGACAAGCGGCTGCTGTCGCGGCTCGGCCCGCCTCCGCTACGCGCGCAGCCGCTCTCGACGGCTGGTGCCTGGTCGGCAAGGGCGAGCTGCGCGTCGCGCTACACGGCTCGGGCGCGCGGTCGCGCTGCTGACCTCGGGCGCGGTCAGTCGTTTCGCGGAGTCACCCCCGGCGACAAGGTCGCGCCGCGCGCAGCGCCTCCTCGACCTCAAGCGATGCAGGCAGACTCGCGCGGCACCAGCTCCTCGCGCGCGGGCCCGGCAAGCGACGCGTGCTGCTTGGCGCGCGCGCGATCGGATCCGCTGGATCCTCGTCGACAACGGCGCCGCGGCCGCACGCGAGACGTCCTTGCCGCCTGCTCAGCAGACGTGCCCGGAAACCGGGCTAACGTGCCCGGCTTGGACCAGGACGCGACCCCCTACCTCGACGCGCTGATCGCCTACGCCGATCGCGATCCCGGCCGCTTCCACGTCCCCGGCCACAAGGGTGGGCCCGGGGCCGACCCGGCGCTGCGCGAGGCGATCGGCGAGGCCGCGCTGCGGCTCGACATCCCCGCCGGGATCGAGGGCATCGACGTCGGCCCCGACCCGGCGCAGACGCCGTTCGCGCTCGCCCAGCGGCTCGCGGCCGAGGCGTGGGGCGCGCGGCGCAGCTGGTTCCTGGTCAACGGGGCTCCGGCGGCAACCACGCGATCTGCCTCGCGCTCGCCCACCGCGGCGAGCGCGTCGTCGTCCAGCGAAACGTCCACTCGTCGATCATCGACGGGCTGATCCTCTCCGGGATGCGGCCGCGCTTCGTGGCCCCGGAGCTCGACCCGGAGCTCGGGATCGCCCACTGCCTCACCCCGGAGTCGCTCGCGCAGGCGCTCGACGCGGAGCCCGACGCGGTCGCGGCGATGATCGTCTCGCCGACCTACTTCGGCGCCGTCGCCGACGTCGCCGCGCTGGCCGAGGTCGCGCACGCGCGCGGCCTGCCGCTGATCGCCGACGAGGCCTGGGGCGCGCACCTGCACTTCTCCTCCGCGCTGCCGACCGCGGCGCTGGAATGCGGCGCCGACGTCGTCCTCTCCTCGACCCACAAGATCGTCGGCTCGATCACCCAGTCGGCGATCCTGCACCTCGGCGACTGCGGCGACCGGATCGACGACCGGATCCTCGACCGCGCCGTGACCCTGGTCGAGTCGACGAGCCCGAACTCGCTGCTGACCGCCTCGCTCGACGCCGCCCGCCGCCAGGCGGCCACCCGCGGCGAGGAGCTGCTCGCCGAGACGGTCGCCTCGCTGGCCGAGCTGCGCGAGCGGATCCGCGAGCTGCCCGGCCTCGACGTGCTCGACGACCGGATCGTCGGCCGCGCCGGCGTGCACGCCTACGACCCGCTGCGGCTGGTGGTCGACGTTCGCGGCCTCGGCGCCACCGGCCACCGGATCGCCCGGCTGATGCGCGAGACCGACGACATCAACCTCGAGCTGTTCTCCGAGAACGTGGTCGTCGCGGTGTTCGGGATCGGCGAGCGCGCCGCGCGCACGGGCGAGCGGCTGGTCGAGGCGCTCGAGCACGCCAGCGAGCGGATCGGCGAGGAGGACGAGGAGCCGCTGCCCCCGTTCGCCGAGCCGCCGCCGTGGGGCCCGACCGAGCTCTCCCCCCGCGAGGCCTTCCTCGCCGGCCAGGAGGTGGTCGCCTTCGACGAGGCCGAGGGCCGGGTCGCCGCCGAGTCGCTGGCCGCCTATCCGCCCGGGGTCCCCAACGTGCTTCCGGGCGAGCGCCTACCCGCCCGACGCTCGACTACATCGCCGACAGCGTCGCCCACGGCGGCCTGGTCCGCGGCGCCAGCGACCGCACGCTGAAGACGATCAGGGTGGTGGCGCATTGAGCTGGGGCGCGGACTCGGAGACCGGCGTGCTGCGCGACGTCCTGCTCGGGCCGCCGGAGAACTTCCGCTGGCTGCCGACGAGCGCGATCTCGAAGGCGACGCTCGAAAGCGGCGCCAGCTTCGACGCCGAGCTCGCCCTGCGCCAGCACCGCGAGCTGGTCTCGATCTACGAGTCGGCCGGGGTCGAGGTCCACTCGCTCGAGCCGGACCCGGCGCTGCCCTACCAGGTGTTCGCCCGCGACTCGAGCGTGATGACGCCTCAGGGAGCCGTCGTCACGCAGATCAAGCAGCAGTGGCGCCGCGGCGAGTACGCGCCGGTGATCCGCTTCTACGAGGCGAACGAGATCCCGATCGCGAAGATGATCACCGCCGGCGCGATCGAGGGCGGCGACGTGACCATCGTCGAGCCCGGGGTGATGCTGATCGGCAACGGCGAGGAGCGGACCGAGATCGCAGGCGGCGCGCCAGCTCGCCGGCTGGATGGAGGCCGAGGGCTGGGAGGTTCGGATCGAGCCGATCCCCGGCCAGTTCGTCCACATCGACGTGCTCGTCTCGATCCTGGCGCCGAAGCTGGCGGCGGTCTGCGTCGAGTCGGCGTCCGGCGGGCTGGTCGCCTGGCTGCGGGACAAGGGCTTCGAGATCCTCGAGGTCTCGACCGCCGACGCCTTCAAGCTCGGCGTCAACGCGATCTCGCTCGGCGCCGAGCGGGTGATCTCGACCGCGGGCTCGGCGAAGCTCAACGAGCAGATGCGCGCGCTCGGGCTCGAGGTCTTCGACCCCGACCTCTCGATGTTCACCCGCGGCGGCGGCGGCGCCCACTGCCTCGCCCAGGCGCTCGACCGCGACCCCGGCGGCTGAGCGCCGATGGCCGAAGCGCCGGCGATCGACGCGGCCCGGGTGATCGCCGACCTGCGCGAGCTCGCCCGGCGGACCTCGGACGAGCGCGGCGCCCAGCGCCTCTGCTGGGGGCCGGTGTGGCGCGATGCCCGCGGCCTACCTCGGCGAGCTGCTGGCCGAGCTCGAGCTCGAGCCGGAGATCGACGAGGCCGGCAACCTCTGGGCGCGGCTCGAGGGCAGCGACCCGGGCGCGCGCGCGGTCGTCGTCGGCTCCCACCTCGACTCGGTCCCCGACGGCGGCTGGCTCGACGGCGCGCTCGGGGTGATGGCCGGACTCGGCGTCCTGCGCGCCTGGGCCGGGCTGCGGCGAGCCGCCGCCGCGGCCGCTGGTGCTGGTCGACTGGGCCGACGAGGAGGGCGCGCGCTTCGGCCGCAGCCTGTTCGGCAGCTCGGCGTTCTCGGGCACGCTCGACCCGGCGGCGCTGGCCGAGCCTCGCGACGCCGAGGGGCGCCCGATCGCCGAGGTGCTGGCCGAGAACGGGGTCGAGCTCGCGCGGGCGGGCGATTGCGCGGGGCGCCGCGACGGGCTCGGCGCCTACCTCGAGCTGCACATCGAGCAGGGCCCGCGGATGGAGTGCGAGGGCCTGCGCGCCGCCGCGGTCACCGGCTGCGCCGGGGTCGAGCGGCTGCGCTTCACCTTCGCCGGGCAGGCCTCGCACGCCGGCACGACGCCGATGGACGCCCGCCGCGACGCCGGCCTCGCCGCCGCCGAGGCGGCGCTGGAGATCGAGCGGATCCCGGCCGCCGAGGGCGGCGTCGCGACCACCGGCGAGCTGCGGCTGGAGCCGGGGATCCCGACCGCGGTCGCCGGCCGGGCGACGCTCTCGGTCGACCTGCGCCACCCCGAGGCCGAGCCGCTCGCGCGGATGCTCGAGGCGGCTCGCGGAGCCTGCGCCGCCGGCCGCCGAGCGGCGCGGCTGCGAGCTCGCGCGAGACGCCGGTCTGGCGGATCGAGCCGATCGACTTCGACGCCGGGCTCGTGTTCGCCGCCCGCGAGGCGTGCGCGCGAGGTCGCCGGCGAGCCGGCGAGCATGGCCAGCGGGGCGCTTCACGACGCCGCCGAGGTCGCCCGGGTGCTGCCCGCGGTGATGATGTTCGCGCCCTCGAAGCGCGGGATCAGCCACGCGCCGCGAGGAGGACACCGCCGAGGCCGACCTGGCGGTGGCGATCGAGGCGTTCGCCGCGCTCGACGGCCAGCGCGATGGCTCGCGGCGAGTCAAACGCTCACACGTTCTTCGCAGGACTTACACATTCCGCCGCGAATTCGGCTACAGTGCGCGCGCCTAATTTCCGCCTCCTAGGCGGGGAAGCGGAGGAACCACAGGACTCCTCAGCACCGGGGCGAATCGGCCAGGGACCGAGCCGTAGCGCGACTCTTTCCGCGCGAGCCCGTCAGCTAACTCCGTCGGCGCAAGAAAGAGCGAAAGGGGACCACCGGTGGCCGTGTTCAGACGTACTTCATACCTATCGATCGCCGTTCTGGCGATCTCGATCGGCGCAATCACCTCCGGCGCCGAGGCGGGGCTGGTCGCGCCGCGCTCGCAAGTGCGCGGCGCCAGAAGAACATCAAGGCGCCGGAGCCTCGCCAAGAGGACGCGATGCGCTGCCTGATCAACTACGCCCGTGACCACTCCGGCTCCGGCGGCCTCGGTTCCGACCGCGCCTTGGAGCGCGCCGCCGGGCGCAAGGTCGGCGACGTGATGGACTGCGGCTTCAGTCACACGGCCTGCGGAAAGCCGGCCGATATCTATCCGCGAAAGTTCGGCTACACGTCCGGAAATTTCCAGTGGGGCGAGAACCTCGCCTATGGAGTCGGCAAGCGCGGCTCGGCCCGCAATGTGATGGAGGCGTGGCTGAACTCGCCCCCGCATCGCTCGACGATGCTCCGCGGCTCCTTCGACGACCTCGGGCTCGGGCTGCGCCGGGGCGGGTTCAGCGGCCGCGACAACGTCGGCGTCTGGGTGCTTCAGCTCGGCTGCCAGGGCTGCTGAGCAGTCCCGCGCTCACCCTTCGCGGGTGATCACCAGCTTGCCCTCGTGGCCGGCGACGGCCTCGAGGGCCTCGTCCCAGGTCGCCGTCTCATGGGTGACCAGCTCGGGCTCGAAGGAGCCGTCGCGAATCAGCTCGAGGATCGGCTCCATCGTCGCCCGGGCGTGGCAGCGCCCGGTGTGAAAGCGGATCCCCCGGGTGTACATCTCGAGCAACGGCATCGGCGTCTCGGGCTCGAAGTAGATCGCGATCGCAGTGCAGACGCCGTCGGGCTCGGTTGAGCGCAGGGCGCAGTTGAGACCGGCGTGGTCGGGGCTGCGCGGCGACCGTGATCGGGTAGGGCCCGAGCCGCTTCGGGAACTCCTCGTCGAGCAGGTTGGCGCCGAGGCGCGCCGCCACCTCGCGCTCGTGCGGACGCCCGCCGGCGAAGTCGACCCGTTCGGCGCCCTTGGCGATCGCCGATCGCCGCGGCGTAGACGGGCGATCGAGCCGGCCCCGGCGCAGATCAGCACGGCCGCCCCGGGCTCGGCGTCGAGCTGCGGGCCGACCGTGCGCCAGGCGTCCGGGATGTTGTCGGAGAGGCTCGCGATCCTGGCCGGCTCGACCCCGTCGGGAACCGCGAGCAGCATCGCCTCGGCGTACGGGACCCGCGTCAGCTCGGAGACGAAGCCACCGTTGTCGGGACCGAGCGGCAGCCCGTAGGTGGAGAGGAAGTCGACCGACTCGCAGTTTCCCGTCTGGCCTCGCCGGCACCGATCGCAGGCTCGCCGCATGAGATCTGAAACGGAACGCTGACCAGGTCGCCGGGCGCGAACGAGGAGACCGCATCGCCGACCTCGACCACCTCGGCAACGCCCTTCGTGGCCGAAGGCGAACTCGCGGCCAGCCGGCACCGCGCCCCGGACGAAGGCGCGATCGAGATCGCAGGTCGCGACCGCGAGCGGGCGCACGATCGCCTCGCCATCGCCCGTCGAGCCGGGGCTCGTCGACCTCCCGCCACTCGAGCTTGCCGGCCTCGACGAAAGTCAGTTGTTTCATAGGACGGAGCCTATGGCTGTAACGGATCGCGGTCAAGGCCGACTCCCCTGCGACCCCGAACCGAGGAGCGAGAGTGAGCGAGCGAGAGGTTCTGAACGAGATGCAGGCCGAGCTCTGCGAGACCAGCGACACCGACTACTCGGACCTGAAGGCGATGTTCATCAACTGCACGCTGAAGCGCAGCCCCGAGATCTCCAACACCCAGGGCCTGATGGACATCTCGATCGAGATCATGCGCCGGAACGGGGTCGAGGTCGACTGCATCCGCGCGATCGACCACGAGATCGCCACCGGCGTCTGGCCGGACATGACCGAGCACGGCTGGGACGCCGACGAGTGGCCGCGATCTTCGAGCGGGTGATGGCGGCCGACATCCTCGTGCTCGGGATGTCGATCTGGCTCGGCGAGAAGTCGTCGGTCGCGACCCAGATCGTCGAGCGCCTCTACGGCAACTCGCACCTGCTCAACGACGAGGGCCAGTACGCCTACTACGGGCGCGTCGGCGGCTGCCTGGTGACCGGCAACGAGGACGGGGTCAAGCACTGCGCGATGAACACCCTCTACTCGCTCCAGCACCTCGGCTACACGATCCCGCCGCAGGCCGACTCGGGCTGGATCGGCGAGGCCGGGCCGGGCCCGTCCTACCTCGACGAGGGCTCCGGCGGACCCGAGAACGACTTCACCAACCGCAACACCACCTTCGCGACCTGGAACATGCTGCACCTGGCGCGGATGCTCAAGGACGCCGGCGGGATCCCCGCGCACGGCAACCAGCGCACGAAGTGGGACGCGGGCTGTCGCTTCGACTTCCCGAACCCGGAGTACCGGGCGTAGCATAGGCGGTTAGGGTGGGCGGCGCATGGAGAGCGCCAGCGTAGCCGCAGGCGGGACCGCGCCGATCCTCACGCGGAACACATCGAAAAGGGCCTGAAGAAGGACGCGATCGGGTTCTGGCGACGGGCTCTGCATCGGGCTCGCCTCGACCGCGCCCGCCTACTCGCTGGCGGCGGTGATCGGCTCGATCGTGGTCGCGGTCGGCGTCAAGGCGCCGGCGTGCTGCTGCTCTCGTTCGTGCCGATGTTCTTCATCGCCGCGGCGTTCTTCTACATGAACCGCGTCGACACCGACTGCGGCACGACCTTCTCCTGGGTGACGCGCGCGCTCGGGCCCGTACATGGGCTGGATCGGCGGCTGGGCGATCTGCACGACCGGGATCCTCGTGGTCGGCTCGCTCGCCGACGTCTCGGCCTACTACCTCTACGACCTGCTCGGGCTCGACCTTCGACGGCGGCAAGCCGCTGTACAAGTCCGAGCTCGCGGTCGCCGCTGCTGGCGGTGGCGATCATCGCCGTGATGACGACGATCTGCGTGATCGGCACCGAGCTCTCGGCCCATCTGCAGCGGTTCCTGACCCTCGGCCAGGTCGGCGTCGCTGTTGCTGTTCGCCGGCGCCGTGTTCGTGCGGCTGATCTTCGACAAGGTCCCCGACGAGCTCGATCAGCCCCGGAGCTGAGCTGGCTCTCGCCGTTCGGGGTCGAGTACTCGGCGTCCTGCTCAGCGGGGTCCTGCTCGCGGTGTTCATCTACTGGGGCTGGGAGAGCGCCGTCAACCTCTCCGAGGAGAGCAAGGACTCGTCGCGCGGCGCCCGGCCTCGCGGGTCTCGCGAGCACCGTGATCCTGCTCGGCACCTACGTCGCGGTCGCGGTCGCGCTGATCGCCTACGCCGGCCTCGGCAAGGTCGAGAAGTTCGACGACGACGCCGGCGTGCTCGGCGCGGTCGCCGACGAGGCGCTCGGTTCCGGCCTCGGCAAGCTGCTGGTGATCGCGGTGATCATCTCCGGCATCTCCTCGGCGCAGACGACGATCCTCCCCGGATCGCGCACCTCGCTGTCGATGGCCGCTGCCGGAGCGCTGCCGAAGAAGTTCGCCAGCATCCATCCCCGCTACCTGACCCCGGCCTTCGGCACGATCGTGGTCGGCGCGCTCGGCGACCCTCTGGTACGTCCCCGGCAAGCTGATCTCCGAGAACTTCCTCTTCGACTCGCTCTCGGCGCTCTCGCTGATGATCGCCTTCTACTACGGCCTCACCGGCTTTGCCTGCGCGATCTACTGGCGCCACGAGCTGCACCGACTCGGTGAAGAACTTCCTCTTCATCGGCGTCGCGCCGCTGATCGGCGCGGTGATGCTCTTCTACCTGCTCTACGAGTCGGCGCTGGACCTCGCCGATCCGAAGGCCTCCTACAGCGGCAGCGAGGCCTTCGGGCTCGGGGTGCCGCTGGCGATCGCGACTCGTCTTCACCCTCGGCGGGCTGTTGCTGATGGCCCTTTGGAGGCTGTTCGGGCCCGAACGGGCGAAGGAGTTCTTCGGACGCCACCCGTTCGAGCACGTGCCGCACGCGGTCGCGGTCGGCGAGGGCAAGGTCGAGGCGGTCGGGCGTGTCCGAGGAAGCGGCCGACGCGGGGCTGACCGATTCGGGCGAAGGGAAGGACTGAGATGGCGCGAGCATTGGTGGTCGGATATGACGGCTGCGAGTGCGCGCAGGCGGCGCTCGAGGAGGCGATCGAGCTGGCCCGGACGACCGGTGACAAGCTCGTGATCGCCTTCGGCTACGAGCCCGGCGGCTACGGCGAGGAGCACAGCGCGCATCGCGAGGAGGTGCGCAAGTTCGGCGAGCGCGTCACCGCGCCGGCGATCGAGCGTGCCAAGCAGGCCGGGGTCGACGCGACCCTGGCGCTGATCCCCGAGCGCCCCGTCGACGCCCTGCTGGCGCTCGCCCAGGAGCACGACGCGCGGGCGATCGTCGTCGGCACCTACGGCGAGCACCCGATCAAGAGCGCGATCGTCGGCTCGACCCCGACCAAGCTGCTTCACCTCTCCGAGCGACCCGTGCTCGTGGTTCCTGTACCCAGTGACGATTGAACGCCGCGCCCGGCACTAGGTAGTCTGGCCGCCGATGAGCATCGCCTACGACCGCCTCGCCGAGCTCCCGCTCGAGATCGACAGCTACGAGCTCAGCGGCCACGACCGCGAGTTCGGCGAGTTCACCCGGCCCTCGACCGTGGTCCACCTGCGCGGCGGCGGCAAGGAGGGGATCGGCGAGGACGTCGTCTACGACGTGCTCGACCACATCGCCCACCGCGACGCCGGCCCGGTACTCGACCTCAGCGGCCCCGAGACGCTGGGCGAGGCCTGCGAGCTGCTCGGCGAGCTCGACCTGTTCCCGGGCGCCCCGCCCGAGCGCGAGCCCTCGCGCCACTACCGCCGCTGGGCCTATGAGTCGGCGGCCCTCGACCTTGCGCTGCGCCAGAACGGGCTCGCCCTCTGGGAGGTGGTCGAACGCGATCCCCAGCCGCTTCGCTTCGTCTGCTCGACCCGGCTCGGCGGCTTCGGCGAGAACGCGGCCAAGTCGACCACCGAGCCGATCCGAAAGCGCCTCGCGCGCTACCCCGAGCTTGAGTTCAAGCTCGACCCCGAGAACGACTGGGAGTCGAAGCTGATCGACGAGATCGCCGCCCTGGCGCCGGTGCAGATCCTCGACCTGAAGGGCATGTACAAAGGCACCCCGGTCGACGTCGACACCGATCCCGAGCTCTACCGCGCCGTCGCCGAGAAGTTCCCCGATGCCTACCTCGAGGATCCCGACCTCGACAACGACGGCGCCCGGAAGGTGCTCGAGCCGCACGCCGACCGGGTCACCTGGGACGCGCCCCTGCACTCGCTCGCAGACGTCAAGAAGATGGCCCGCAAGGCGATCAACTCGAAGCCCTCACGGTTCGGGTCGCTGGAGGAGCTGCTGGCGATCTACGAGTACTGCGAAGCGAACGAGATCGCGGTCTACGGCGGCGGCCAGGGAGAGCTCGAATGCGGCCGCGGCCAGATCCAGTACCTGGCCTCGCTCTTTCACGCCACCACCCCCAACGACGTTGCCCCTTCCGGCTACAACGACCCGGCGGTGCCGGCCGGAATGCCGACCAGCCCGATGGACCCATCCCAGTCGGAGACCGGCTTCCGCTGGGCGGAGCGGTAGGGTCGACGTATGGCCAAGAAGAAGCGCTTTCCCGCAGCGCTCAACGACCAGATCGCGAACGAGTTCAGCGCCGCGATGCAGTACATCGGCATCGCCGTCCACTACGACTCCGAGACGCTGCCGCGATTGGCCTCGTTCTTCTATCGCCAAGGGCTCGAGGAGCGCAGCCACGCGATGATGATGGTCCAGTACCTGCTCGACGTCGACGAGCCGGTTGCGATCCCCGACATCAAGGCCCAGCAGACGAAGTTCGACGACGACGTAGCCCCCGTGCGGCTGGCGCTCGAGCAGGAAAAGCGCGTCGGCGAGGAGATCTACAGCCTGTTCGAGCTCGCCCGCACGACCAAGGACTATCGAGCCGAGCAGTTCATGCAGTGGTTCGTCAAGGAGCAGGTGGAGGAGGTCGCGCTGATGCAGGATCTGCTCAACGTGGTCGAGCGCGCGTCCGACAACCTGCTCCTGGTCGAGGACTTCATCGCCCGCGAGGCCCCCGGCGAGGACGGCGACTCGGACGCTCCGCCCGAGGCCGGCGGCGCCTAGCGCTCCGCCGAGACTCCGACGGCGGCGACGAACAGCGCCGCGCAGTGCTCGACCAGGCGCTCGCGCGAGACCTCGAGCCGGCCCTCGAACCAGGCGATCAGGGCCTCGATCAGGCCGCCGACGAGCATCTGGGCCGTGAGCTGGATCGTCTGCTCGTCGGCCTTGCGGCCCTGGGGCAGTTCGCGCCCGTAGGCGACCACCACCTCGGCGGCCTGTTGCAGCGTGTCGAGGCGGCGGCGCATCAGCGCCTCGGAGCCCATCGCCTCGACCAGAGCGACCCGGCCCTTGCGCGGGTCGTCGGTCATCAGGGCGACGAAGCCTCCGATCGCCGCGCGCGCCGTCGCTTCCTGATCGCCCGGGTTCTCGTCCACTGCGCGCACGACCGCCGCCAACGCCTCGGCGGAGATCCGGTCGAAGACCGCGACCAGAAGCTCGTCGAGGCCGGCGAAGCTCTCGTAGAAATAGCGCGGATTGAGCTTTGCCCGCTCGCAGATCCCGCGCACCGTGGTCGCTTGCCAGCCGTCGGTGCCGAGCACGTCGAGCCCCGCGTCGAGCAGGCGCTCGCGGCGATCGGCGCGCCGCTCTGACGCGGGTACGCCGCCGTAGATGCCGGTGGGTGCGCTGGAGGCCATCGCGCCCAAGTGTGGCATGTGTGGCAAAGACCGTTGCCAGAGTGTGGTAGATTGGCAACGTTCGTTCCCAGATGTCCTCGAACGGCTACTTCCCCCGCGGCGAATCGATCCTGCGCCAGGTCCAGGAGGAGCGCGCGGTCGGCCTGCTCTACGGCCAGCGGGCCCTGATGCTCGGGGCGATGATGCATCCGCTCGCCTACTACGGCACCGCGGCCCACACGGCGGCGAAGATGAAGCCATTCCAGCGCCTCGCGCACACGGCGAAGATGTTCGAGGCGGTCTTCTTCGGCGATCGCGAGCAGGCCGACAAGGCGCTCGCCTTCGTCCACCGGCTGCACCAGCGCGTCAACGGAACGCTCGACGAGCCGCTCGGGCCGTGGCCGGCGGGGACGGCCTACTCGGCCATGGACCCGGAGGAGATGCTCTGGGGCGTGGTCGCGACCACCTTCGACTCCGCGCGGACGATCTACGAGACCACGGTTCGCCGGCTCTCGGACGCCGAGCGCGAGCGGATGTGGGGCGAGTACGTCCGCTGGGGCGAGCTGTTCGGGATGCCGGCCGAGGTCGCACCGGCGACCTACGCCGAGTTCCAGGCGGCCTGGGACGAACGGATCCGCAGCGAGTTCGTCTTCCTCACCGAGGAGGCGCGGATCGCCGGCTATGAGACCGGCTTCGGGATCCCGGTGCCGAGCTACAACCGGCCCGGGATGCGAGCGCTCGAGTTCGTCCTCCGCGGCACGCTTCCCGGGCGCGCCCGCGAGCTCTACGGGCTGGCGTGGAACCGCGCCGACCAGGCCGCCTTCGAGGCGCTGACGCTGGCGATCCGCCGCGGGTTGCCGATCGCACCCGGGCCTATGCGCCGGGGAAGCTGCGAGTTCCTCTTCGATCTCGTCGCCAAAACCGAGCGCAAGCGGATCCGCGGCGGCCGGACGTCGAGGCTGTTCGAGCCGGCCCGATGAACGCCGCCGAGCGCGTCGTCGGACTGGCAGGATCGATCGTCAGGCTCGCCCTCGCCCCGGTGCGCCTGGTCACCGACCGGGTGGCGATGCGCTTCGCCGGCCCGCTCGACCAGTTGAAGCCCGGAGAGGGCAGGGTCGTCGACGTCGACGGCGACAAGGTCGCCGCCTACCGCGATCCCGACGGCGTCGTGCACGCCGTCTCGCCGATCTGCACCCACCTGCGCTGCGTAGTCGCCTTCGACTCCGAGCGGACCGGCTGGCAGTGCCCCTGCCACGGCTCGCGCTTTACGGTCGACGGCAAGGTCCTCCGCGGCCCGGCGAAGAAGCCGCTGGAGTCGCGCGGGCCACTCAAGGCCTAGCGCCGATCTCCCGAAGACCTATGCGGAGGCTGCCGACGTCCATCCACCCCGGCGGGAACCGACCATGCCCAGACCGCTCCCGTCGCACCGGCACGCCCCCGCGCTCTTTATCAGCCTGCTGACGCTCGGGATCGGGCTGCTGCTCGCCTCGCTGCCGGCGGCCGCCACGGCCACCGCCGCCGCGCCGGCAGCCGACCAGTTCCCGTACTGCTCCTGGTGGCTGGAGACGACGCCGTCGACGGCGAACGTCGCCTTCCCGGACGCCGCGGCCACCTACTGGACGACGCCCTTCCTCGCCACCGACGGGCTCAGCATCGAGGTCGACGGGACCTACCCCGACGCCCGCTACATGTCGTTCAACGTCTACGACGACAGCTTCGGCTCGTTCACGACCAACGATGTCTCCTCAGGCCTCGCCGATTACCTGATCGCCCCCTCCAGCGGCAGCATCAATCCGTTCCAGGTCAGCGGCGGTCCCGGCGGCGCGTTCGAGCTCACGCTGAGCGGCGACGCGCAGCCCGGCGAGTCGAACACATTGCCGCTGGCGCCGAGCGGCGAGGTCGCCGGCCCGCTCGGAGCCCCGATCGGCTACCTCCTCTACCGCACCTACCTGCCGACCGGCGGCAACGACACCGTCGCGCTGCCGACCGTGACCCTGGTCGACAACGGCAACCGTGTCACCCTGCCGCGCTGCCCCAAGGCCACCGGCCGACTGGCCGCGAGCGCGACGACCGCCAAGGCCGTGCAGCAGGCGGCCAGGGCGCTCGCGCAGCGCCTGGGCGTGACCCGGGAGGACGTCGCCCGCGCGGCGCTGAAGGCGATCGGCAAGAAGCTGCAGGGCGGTTCGAGCGGCACCGCGCCGTGCCGCCGATCGGCCTGCCCACCCGCCATGCAGTTCTTCCGCGCGACGGCGTCGACGACCAACGCCTTCTTCCCCAACGTCGACAACGCCTACGTCTCGGCCCTGTTTCGACCGCAACCCGGCAAGGTCGTCGTCGTCCGCGGCAAGGGGGCGACCGTGCCCGCCGGGACCAGCCCGGTGCCGTGGCCGCAGGCGAGCCTGCAGCTGCGCTACTGGTCGCTGTGCAACAACATCTACCGCAAGCCGTGGCCCGTGGTCGCCAACCCCGAGCCCGGCGGCGGGGTCGACTACGGCTGCGCCTACGACGGCGAGACGACCCTTGACAGCGAAGGCAACTACGCCTACGTCGTCGCCCCCGAGGGCAAGCAGGCGGCGGTCGAGTCGGCCGGCGGAACCTTCGTCCCCCTATCGGCGACGCAGCCGAAGGCCCGTCAGCTGCTGATCCTCCGCAACATGCTCCCCAACGACGACTTCCTCTACGCCGTCCAGGACGCTCCGCAGAACGGCGATCCGGCCTCGGCGGCGGCCGCGATGGGCGACTACTACCCGCAGGCCTACCGCTGCACCCTGGCGCAGTTCAAGGCCGGCGCCCCTCAGTGCGGGTGACGGAAGCGACGGGACTCCGGTCGACCGCCCCCAGGTGGACCGAGATGCGATCCGCGAGCGAGCCGACGGTTGGGGGAACGAGCGCGTCGAGGTGGCCGCCCGAGAGCCGCTCCTGCGAGAGCGGCCCGTCGCCAGACAGGCAGCGAGTCGCAATATCCGGGATGGCGGTCCGCCGCTGTGAAGCAGGTCGCCCCGCCATCGTATGGGCGTGGGCGATCGTCACAGAACGCCCTGAAGCCGATGTAGCTGAACTCGGCCAGAGCCGGCGGCAGCGGCTGCTCCGGCGGAGGCGGGCTGACCCGAGTCCATGGTGCGGTCCGTGCGATCGCGGCACGGAAGACCCGGGGTAGCCGCTCGCGGGGGGCGTCAAGGGACGAGCGCAACACCCGGAACGGCTCCGTCAGCCGGAACTTCCACCGCAGCCGCGTCGGCAGACACGCATGATCGAGCTGAGGGTCGATCAGGCCGAGCCACTCCACCTCCTCGCCCGCATCTGAGAGCCGGCGCGCGATCTCGAACGCGATCAGGGCGCCCAGCGAGTAGCCGGCGATCGCATACAGGTGGCCGGCGAGGCTGACGACGCGCCGGCGAAGCTCCCCGCGGCTGAGCCGGTCGGCCGGTCGGCTCGGGTGACGCGCAACGAGGGCAGGCGCGTCCGCATCCTCGGGCGAATCGACCCGCAGGCGATTCTCCGCATAGTTCAGGCGCAGCCGCGGAAAGAAGGCGGCGTGCTCGCACTCGTCGCCGACGCATGCGGGCTCCGCCGATCCCTCGCGGATGACGTCAGACCAACCAAGGAAGAGCTCGCAGAAGCGGCGCCACTCGCTGACGGAGAACTCGTGGAAGTCGGCGTGATCTCGAAAGCTGCGGCCGAGCCCCTGTTCGCAGAAGGCAACGAAAGCGCTCAGCTGGCTCGCAGGGGGCCGCGTCGCCTGGCCTGCAGGCGTCGTACGGACCTCGGACAGGTCCCCAACCCCCACGCGAGGATCATGATCGTTTCGGCCGTGTCGTGTCGCAGTTCCTCAGGCGCCGGTGCGACAGGCAAGAGACGCGACAAAGTCCGGCCCGGCGTCGACCCCCGTCAGCGCCCAGGCGCCGGGGTCGTCGCCGGACAGCGAAACGATGCGCGGGACCTCGGCGCCGATCGACACCACCACTTGATCGAGCTGATCGAGACCGAGGCCGCGGGCCTTGGTAACCGCCTCCTTGCGAGTCCAGCAGGTGTAGAAGGCCCGCAGGCGTTCGTCTCCTTCGAGGGCGAGGATCGCGGCCGCCTCCGCCGGCGCAAAGCGGCCCTCGACGATGCGCTCCAAGCCCTCGAGCGCCGCGACGCGCTCGATGTCGATGCCGACGGGCCCGCTGCGACTGACCGCGATCAGACATCGATCGCCGCTTCGCGAGAGGTTGAAGTGAATGTCCTCGCTGCCGCCGGTCAAGATCGGCTTCCCATTTCGGCCGGGGGTCAATGGAACGGCGCTCGGGCTACATCCGAGCTCCCGCGAGAGCACCATCCGCAGTCCGGCCCTGGCGAGAAGGCGGCGCCGAAGCACGCCCGGCGCTTCTCTACCGGAAGCTCGCCTTTCCTGGGCTGTCAGCAGCGGCGGGCAGATCGCATCGACGATCTTGGGCGGCTGGTCGAGGTCGACCTCCCAGAGCGTGGCCGGAAGGGTCCGGACGCCTGTGAGCATCGCGCAACAATGTCAAAGCTACGGCGCATTCACGCCGGTTCAACGGACCTCGGCTGTTACCCCGGAGGCTGCGGATTCGAATACCTCAGGATCCGGTAGGACCCGTCGGCTTGGCGCAGGATCACCTTCTTGGAGCGGTGGCTGACGTTGCCGGCTGCGTCGAACGCGCGGACCGCGTAGACGCCACCGGGGCCGGTCAGGTGAACCGCAGCCTTGCGGACGCTCTTTTTCGTCGATCCGAGCTTCTTGCCCTTGTGGACGACCTTGTAACCCTTGACCGCCACGTTGTCCGTCGAACGCTTCCACCTCAGCCGCAGCGTCGTCTCCTGCCGGATCTGAGCCTTCAGCTTCTTGGGCGCAGTTGGCCGTGTCTTGTCGACCACCGTGGTCGTCGTCGGCGCGCTGGTTGGCGATCGCGCGAAGTTGTTCATTGCCCCGTCGCCGGCATAGGTGGCGGTGACGGGATAGACGCCCAGGTTCGGGTAGGAGACCGTGCAGGTCGCGGTGCCGTTCGAGACACTCTGTGCGGCACATTGGCTCGTCGCCGGGTTACCGCCTCCATCGTCGAACGACACCGTTCCCCCGTCCGGCGCCGGCTTGACCGTAGCCGTGTAGGTCACGGGCTTCTGCCCGGCCGTCGGCTTCGAGGTGACGACTTCGGTCTTCGTCGCCTGCAACAGATAGGCGCCGATGGCGCAGTTGGCCCCCGCCGCGGGCACCACACCCCGCTGGTCGGACAGCGAGCATGCCTTGGATTGGCCGTCGACCGCGACGGGCAGGTCGAAGCTCGGCGGCACCACGTCGAATGCCGGGTTAGCCAAGTCTGTCGAGGGATCCGGGTTGTTCAGCAGTGCGATCGTCCTCGTCGGTCCCCCGTTGTCGGCAGGCCCGTCCGCGAGATACGCATCGAGCACCGCGGCGTAGGTGGATGATTCGTACGCGGTGGTCCCGTTGTGACTTCCCGTCGCCGGCGAGTCGGGCGAGATGCAGGTCCCGTCGGTGTCGAGGTTGTACCCGCCGTCGGTGAACGCCACGTTGACGGGATTGCACGCGGGGGCGGCAGTGGACTGCGGCCCGATGATCGTCGCAGCGAACGTCGCATTCGTGTTTCCGGTGGCGAGTGCCGAACCGGCGCTGCCGGCGTTGTCCACGATCGTCGAGGCCTGAACGTTGGTCGTCCCGAGGTTCGAAAGTGCACCGCCCAAACTCCCGGACGTGTTGCCCGCGATCGTCGAGCTGCTGAGCGTCAGCGTCCCGCTCGACTGGACGTTGATCGCGCCGCCGTTGATCGGCGCGGAGTTGTTGATCATCGCCGAGCGCTCGACCGTGGTCGGTCCTAGGGCGATGATCGCGCCGCCCCCGACGCCGGTGGTGCTGTTTTGCGAAAACGTCGAGTCCTCAACCGAGAGCGTGGCGCCGGCAGAGTTCGAAATCCCACCGCCGTTGCCCGCGGCGTTGCCCGAGAGGGTCGAGTTCTTGACCGTGAGCGTGCCGTTGTTGAGGATCCCGCCACCGAGCCCCGGGGTCTGGGCGGCGACGATCTCGAGCCCGTCGATCGTCACGTTCGACGCCGCGTCGACCGACAGCACCCTGACGTTGGGGGTGTTCTCGCCGCTGAGAGTCGGGGTGCCGCCGTCGGCTTCGAAGGTGAGGCTCGGGCCTGCAAAGGTCACCGGGAGCGCCGTCGGGCTCGGCGAGGTCAGCTGGTAGAGGCCCCCGGCGAGCTTGATCTCCACGCTGTCGGCGACGGAGGCCGCGTTCGCGTTCGTAACCGCGGTCGCAATCGGGCAGGCGTTTGCCGCCGAGCTGCAGTCGCCGGTCCCGGCGGCCGAGGGTGCGGCGAACAGACTCACCGTCGCCGCCTGGGCCGGAGCTGCGAACCCGGCGAGCAGACAGAAGCCCGCAACGGCGGCGATGCCGACGAAGCGGACGAAGCGGACGCGCACCATCGGCATCCCTGACTCACCCAACATAGAACCCTCCCATAACCGTGTCGCCCTCCGGGGCCGTCGACCTACCGTATCAGCGGGACAGCGGACGGAAGAGACGGGAGCGACGGGACTCGAACCCGCGGCCTCCGGCGTGACAGGCCGGCGCTCTAACCAACTGAGCTACGCCCCCGGGTTGAGACGGTGCGAACCCGGAGTTCCGCGCGGCTGATTCTAGGGATAGGGTGCTCGGCCGTGCGGGTGGTCACCTACGAGTCGGATCGCGGGCCGCGGGCCGGACTGCTTCGCGGCGATTCGGTGATCGACGCCTGGGACGCGCTCGCCGGCGACGGCGCCACGGTTCGCGAGTTGCTGGCCGCGGGGAGGCTCGGCGAGCTCGCCGGTGCCGACGGACCACCGACTCCGCTGAGCGAGGTCGCGCTGCTGGCGCCGGTCCCCGACCCGGAGAAGATCATCGGCATCGGCCTCAACTACACCGACCACGCCGCCGAGGCCAGGATCGATCCCCCCGCCAGCCCGACCTTCTTCGCCAAGTTCCGCAACGCGCTCCGTGCCGACGGAGAGATGGTGACGCTGCCGAGCGCCAGCCAGAAGGTCGACTACGAGGCCGAGGTCGCCTTCGTCGTCGGCCGCCGGGCGAAGGACGTGTCCGAGTCGGAGGCGATCGACCACCTCGCGGGCTACACCCTGCTCAACGACCTTTCCGCCCGCGACCTGCAGTTCGCGACCCCGCAGTGGATGCCGGGCAAGGTCTTCGACGGCTCGGCTCCCTGCGGGCCGGCGATCGTCACCCCGGACGAGGCCGGCGCGCAAGACACGATCGGGATCGCACTCGATCTCAACGGCGAGCGGATGCAGGAGGACACCACCGCCGGGCTGATCTTCTCGATCCCCCAGATCGTCGCCCACCTCTCGACCCTGATGACGCTCGAGCCCGGCGACCTGGTCGCCACAGGCACCCCGTCCGGGGTCGGCGGCGCGCGCGATCCGAGCGTCTGGCTGAAGCCCGGCGACGAGGTCGTGGTCAGCTCGCCGCAGCTTGGGAGGCTGGTCACCCGGATAGCCTGACGACGCACGTCGAGGGCGAAGGGAGCGAGCGTGAAGATGACAAGATCGGGGGCGATCCTGCTGGCGGCGGCCGTGGCGCTGATGGACGCTGCCGCTGCGGACGCCGACCGGGCGCCGAGCCCCAACGAGCGGCGGGCGATCGCGCGGGCGGCCGACCTGCCCCGCAAATGCGCCAAGGTCCGCGTCTCGAGCGTGGCCACGCGGCCGAAATGGGCCTCGGTCTCCTGGCAGGACGCGCCGGGATGCCAGCCCTTTGCCTCCGACGGCGTCGCCGTGCTGAAGAAAAAGCAGCGCGAAGGGCGGCGGCCCCGGTGGCGGTTCGTCACCGCCGGCAGCGACTTCGACTGCCCTGACCTCTATGACCAGGTCCCGCGGGCCGTCGCCGAGGACCTCGGCATCGACTGCCGTTAGCGGCTGGCGGAATAGGCGCCGCTCACCACATCACCGACTCGTCGTAGTAGGTGCCGTCCTGCGGTGGTCGCGGTTGATAGCCGAGCAGGCGCGCGGCCTTCTCGACGCTCAACGCCGACTGGTTGGCGGTGGTGTGGTCGGGCACGTCGGGAAAGCGGGCGCGGATCGCCGCCTTCACGTCCCCGACCGCGGGGTCGACCTCCCAATCGGCGACGTTGAACGCCTCGAACGCGAACGAGTCCGGGGCCCGCAGCGCACAGTCGACAGCGTGATGGAGGTTCTCGAGTGAGCTGCAGACGTAGAAGTTGTTCGGACTGGAGGCCCGGACGCCCGGGTACTCGAGCCGCAGGGCCACCCCCTGCGTTTCGCCGCGCGGGCATTCGCGCTGCAGGTAACGCTCGAACTCGGCCTTCAGGAACCCGTACATCGTCTGGCCGTCCTCGAGGCTCGGCAGATAGCCGGCCTCGTCAATCGGAAACCGGTCGACCCGCACCGGATCGTGGATCCGGTACACCTGGGCCGAGGAGGCGAACAGGAAACGACGCACGCCGGCGTCGCGCGCAGCCTCGAAGACGTTCACCGAGCCGTCGTAGTTGATCCGCCTGAAGTCGTCATCCGCGACCCCGGGCGCGAACGGATGCGGAATCGCCGCCAGGTGGATCACCGCATCGCTGCCGGCGAACCGAGCGGCGAGCCGTGACCGCAGATCGAGGATGTCATCACCGGCGATGCCGAGCAGCTTGCGGGCGGCCAGGGCGGCCTCGGCGCGGCGCTGTGCGGCGCGAATCCGGCGCGCTGCGGCGAGCGCCGGCCCCGAGGAGGAAGTCCCGAGCCAGCGTCGCCGCAGCGGCCGCGCAAGCGGGGCGGGAAGCCGGTCGAATGCCCGGACCTCGTGGCCGCCCGCTCGCAATCCGGCGGCGATGCTGCGCCCGACGAACCCGTGGCCCCCGGTGACGGTGACGATCAACGTCCGTCCGCCTCGCTGAACAGATCGCACCACCGGCCAACCGCCCAGCCCCAGCCGCCCACGTACTCGTCCCGATCGCCGGCGCGTTCGAGGGCGAGGCCCACCTCGCGCATGGCGCCCAGCGGGGTCGGGGCGCTGAGCTCGATCGCGTCGACCAGCTCCCAGATCCGCTCGTTGGCGCCGATCCCACTTCCCTCCTTCGCCAGGTTCACGAATGGGTCGCTGGCTCGTCGGTGCTCGACGAACGGTTCGCCGCAGACGATCGGCAGCCGCAGGTGGCGGCAGACGCGCTGCAGGACCAGGCCGCACCAGATGTCGTCGAAGCGCGAAAACGGCGACCCGAGACCCATCGGCGGGTAGTACATCAGGCAGGCGACATCCCGCCGGACCGCGAGGTTCATGCTGGAGATCGGGAAGTACTGATCGGCGGAGAGGACGCGCGTCGCCGTGGACAGAACCAGCCGGGTGTCTTCCTGGGTGACGCCGTTGGCGAGCGTCTGGACCGCGTCGAGGTCGGGGTTGCCGTCCCAGAGCCCGACGCTGACCGCGGCCTCAAGCCGGCCGATGTTGCGATAGGGCAGGCCGCGGACGCGCAGCCCAGGGACGGTGCTCGACCACCGCGGCATGCGCTCGAGATTGGCTCGGTGCGCCTCGATAAAGCCGTCGCCGACGGGATGGCAATCGTCGTCGAGGGTGGCGATCAGCTCCGCGCCGAGCTGCCACGCCTTCCAGAACCCGAAGGCCCGGATCGCGCTGTCGCGCCGCGAGATGATCCCGGGCTCCTCCAGATCCGCCTCGATCTCTGCCCAGCTGTAGAGGTCGAAGGTGCGACCGCCGGCCGCCTCCTCGACGGCCTCGCGGTCGATCGTCAGGGTCGGCGAGTCCTCGATCACGATCATGTGGTCCCATGGCCACGGCCGCCACTCGCGGCAGAAATCCTCGAGGTGAGCCGGGCGCGCGGTCGGAACGACGAGCGTGGTCACAGCGTGCCGGCCAGGTGCTCGGGGATGGGCTCGCGGGCGCTCCCCTCCAGATCCGCGCCGGCATAGAACCATTCGCGAAACTCGGCTTCGTCAACCACCCGCGTCTCGCGCCCGAAGCCCTCGCGGAGGTCGGACCGGCTCCAATCGCGGGCGACCGCGGCGCGGTGGCGCTCGAGACAGCGCACGTAGTCGGCGCGATGCAGATGGATCAGGTACAGGTCCGGATCAGGGGCGACGTCGGGCAGGGTCGATTCGAGATGAAATCCGATCGTCCACCGCAGCGGCACCTTGGAGAGGACGCGCTTCGAGTACTTCGGTGACCGATGCCAGAAGCGCCGCTGGCCGAGCAGTGGCAGCTCGAAGCGCAGCTCCGGCTCGCCGTCGTCCGGATAGTGGACGACGTTGAATCCGGTGCAGCACGCGG
Source organism: uncultured Solirubrobacterales bacterium (assembly GCA_963767475.1). Lineage (GTDB taxonomy): Bacteria > Actinomycetota > Thermoleophilia > Solirubrobacterales > 70-9 > WHSW01. The sequence continues at coordinate 1,161,442 of CAVYEI010000002.1, read as the reverse complement.
CCGGCCCCTCCAGCGAGTCGGCGTACTCGGCCAACCCCGCGTAGTGGCGCGGGTCGGCGACGACGAACTCGTCCGCCTCGGCGAACAGAACCGCCTCGTACGCCGTCAGGAGAAACGCCTGGAAGGCCTCGACCGTCGCCTTCAGCCAGACGTGGTCGAAGCTCTTGTCGCGATGCACCGGAACCACGTTGCAGCTCGCGCCGAGGCCGTCGGTGCTGCCGTCCGTGCTGTCGTGGTCGAGCACGTAGATGTCCTCGGGGTCGAAATGGCCGCCGTAGTAGCCGAGCCAGAGCGGCAGGAAGTCCGCCTCGTTCTGGACGATCGTGAACACGGCCCGGGCGCGTCGGCCGCCGCGCGAGCGCGAGTGGTCGACCCGCACGCGATGGCGTGCGAGCTCCTGCCAGCCGCCCGCCGCCGCCCCGGCGAGCAGGGTGATCTCGACCGCCGGGCCGCCGACCCGCCGCAGGTCTACCGTCGCCTCCCATCCGGCCCACGCGGCGTCCGCAACGTCCGGATGCGCCGCGACCACGTCGGGACGCGGGCGACGTGCGCGCACCGGCTCGGCGATCCGCCCGTCGACGAGCAGCAGCAGCTCGGCCAGCGGCCCATCGGGCCCGAGCGCCCATCCGGTCACGCGCAGATCCCCCCTCGGGACGACCGCGCCGCGCGGCGCGTCGATGAATCCCCTTATCGACTCCAGTCCCCGGCTCACGCGAAGCGCGCATTCTCGCACGCGCCGTTCGCCATGACCCTCAACGACCAGATCACGAGCGACTTCGGCGCGGCGCGTCCGCGGACGGCGATCGCGTGATCTGGCGCTCGCCGGCGAACGCCGCCACCAGCGCGAACGGCAAAAACCAGACGACGTAGAAGTAGAACCAGTGCGTCGCCGTCAACTGGACGGCGATCGTCACCGCGGCGGCGAGCGCGGCGATCTGCAGCGGCGACTTGAACCGCGGGTAGAAGGCGACCGCGATCGCCAGCCCCGCGACCAGCGCCCGGACCACGGACTGAAACGCGTCGAGCGACGGAGCCTGGCCCCAGACGCTGAACGGCGACCCCCGGGTGGCCTGGTAGCCGAGCGTGCGGTCGTACATCTCCCGCAGGCCATCGTCGGGGATGAACGGCAGGGTGACGATCGCCGCGACGGTGACGAAGGCGACCGAGAACCAGAGCGCACCGTGCCAGCGACGCTCGCCGTCGGCGGTCGCGAACAGCGGCGCCAGCGCGGCCGAGCCGAACTTGGCCGCCGCCGCGAGGGCGACCAGGGCTCCGCGCCCCGGCGCCGAGCGCAGCGCCAGCAGGGCGCCGATGCCGAGCGCCGCGACAAGCGCGTCGTTGGCGTTCGCGTTCATCGTGTAGAGCGTCCACGGGCAGGCCACCCAGGCAAAGCCGAGCGCCCAGCCCAGGGCCCGGCCCTCGGCACCGTCGCGCAGCCGGCGGCCGAGCGCGATCAACCCGATCACGCAACAGAGGTCGAAGAAGATCGCCGCCGCGTGGGCCGCGCCCACCCCCGCGTCCCAGACCCCATCCCAGGGGAAGGCGAGCTCGAAGGGCACGTAGGAGAGGTAGTTGACCGGCCCGTAGACGTCGCCCTTGAGATCGAGCCCGACCGAGAACGCACCCTCGTACAGCGGCTCGCCATCGACGATCCGGTCGGCGCCGACGACGCCGGCGACGCCGATGTCGATCACGTGCGAGTCGGCGATGTTGAGCGCGATCCGCCCGGCGACCAGGACGACGACGCCGATCGCCAGCCAGCGAACCGGCGCCAGCGGCAGCAGCGGGCCCTCGCGCTCGCGCGGCCACAGCCCGGCGACCAGCATCCGGATCAGGAAGTAGCCGAGCACCGGGTAGGTGAGCGCGACCGAGGCGGTGATCTCGGCGCGGTTGAAGAAGAACAGCGAAATCCCGAGGCCGAGCAGCACCAACAGATCCAGGTGCAGGAGCCGCAGCGGCCGCCGCGGGTCGAAGAACGGCGCCACGAACAACAGGCAAAGCGGCAGCCAGATCCAGGGCGAGTTGACCTGCTGGGCGATCGCCCCCTCGTAGCCGCGGGCGAGGTGCGTCTCCACCTGGTAGTCCCGCCAAGCCTCGTCGACCGAGCCGTCGTCGCCGTCGACGATCACCTGCGCGACCTCGGTGCCGCCGTCGACGTAGCTGACCTGCCAGCGCGCGCCCCGCAGGAACGCCGTCGGCGTCGCGCCCGGGCTCTCGGCGAGCTCCTCGCGGACGACTTCGCTGGCGCCGGCGATCTCGATCGCCTCGGCGGCCGAGACCTCGAACCCCGGTGGCGGCATCGTCTGCGAGGCGGGTTTGGCCAGCCGCGGCGGCAGCTGACCGCCGAACGGCGACTGCTCGGACGGGTCATCGGCGGCGTGCGCCGCGGGGGCGAGCACGGCAAAGAGCACGAGCGCGGACGCGAGCGCCAGCGCGAACGGACTCGGGGAGCGCCGCCGCTTCATCAGCGCGCCACAGTAGCGATAGCCTGCCCGACGACCACGGCGAAAGGTGGAACGACGATGGGTTTCATGGACAAGTTCAAGGACGCCGCGCAGCAGGCCCAGGAGGCGGTCAAGGCCGGCGGCGATTCCGTCGCCAACATGGGCGGCATGGGCGGGGTGTCGGACACGGCAGCGAAGACCAACAAGATCGCCCAGCAGGGGGTCAAGCACCCCGCGATCCTCAAGGGAATGCGCGAGACGGGCGGCAAGGACCCGCTCTCGGGTGGGGTCGATTACGAGCTCGAGGTCGAGGTGCGCCCGACGGGAGGCGAGCCCTACAGCGCGACCTTCACCCAGCAGATAATCGCGCAGTCGGCCGACGGCTACAAGCAGAAGATCGGCGGCGAGATCGTCGTCAACGTCGACCCCGACGACCCGCAATCGATGCTGCTTTGGGGCTGAGCTGAGTCATCAGGTGCGCGCGGCTGCGTTCGATGATCTCGAGGCGTGCCTCCAGATCATCGATGCGTTGCCGGACTTCTTCACCGATGACGTCCCGGACACCGTGCGGCGCGATCTGGAGCGCCACGACGGCTGGGTCATCGTCGACGCCGGGGAGATCGTCGGGTTCGTCATCGTCGATCGGCGCTCGTCGCAGGCAGCGGAGATCCTGTGGATCGCCGTGGAGCCCAGTCGACGCGGCACGGGCTACGGAACCGGGCTGCTCAACCACGTGTTCGGTCGACTACGCGACCAGGGCATCGCCCTGGTCGAAGTGAAAACGCTCGATCGCTCCGCGGACTATCCACCGTACGAGGCGACGAACGCCTTCTATGAGAGCAACGGCTTCGTGCAGGTCGACTGCATCGACGAGTTCCCCGACTGGGAACCCGGGAACCCCGCCGCCATCTACGTCGCCTCCTTGGAGACGACGAGGTGACGTAGTCCTGGCCGCAGCCCGCTCCGCTGCCGGCGCCTGATCCGAAAGCACGCTCACCGCGTAGTTGTGAGCGTGCGACAAAAGCGCGCCAAGGTAGCCGTGATCGGCACCGGTATCGCCGGGCTGAACGCCGCGCGCCTGCTCGACCGCACCCACGAGGTGACGCTCTACGAGGCCGATACCAGGGTCGGCGGGCACACGAACACGATTCGCGTCGACGACCCGCGCGGCGAGCGCTGGGTCGATACCGGCTTCATCGTCCACAACGACCGCAACTACCCCGAGTTCACGAAGCTGCTGGCGGAGCTCGGGGTGGCCGCCCAGGACGCGGAGATGGGGATGTCGATCGCATCCGCCGATGGCCGCTTCGAGTTCGCCAACACCCGCCGCGGGCTGTTCGCGCAGCGCTCCAACCTCTTGCGGCCCCGGTTCTGGCGCCTGATCCGCGACCAGCTTCGCTTCAACCGCGAGGTCCGGCCGCTCGTCGGCAGGCCGGACGCCCCGACGGTGGGAGAGTTCCTGCGCGACGCGGGCTATTCGACCTGGTTTCGCGAGCGCGCGATCGTGCCCGAGGTCTCGGCGGTCTGGTCGGCCGACCCGGAGGCGATCTGGGAGTTCCCGGTCGGCTTCCTCGCCGAGTTCCTCGAGAACCACGGGCAGCTGCAGCTCACCGGCCGGCCGCGCTGGCGGACGATCGAGGGCGGCTCCCGGGCCTACGTCGAGCGCCTGCTCGAGCGCTTCGCGGGCCGCGTTCGAGTCGGCGTCCCCGTGCGCGCGGTCGAGCGGCTGGGAGGCGGCGTCCGGGTCGCCGCCGACGGGGTCGAGGCCGAGATCTTCGATCAGGTGGTGATCGCGACCCACTCCGATCAGGCGCTGGCGATGCTGGCCGCGCCGACCGCCGCCGAGCGCCAGGTCCTGGGCGCGATGCGCTACCAGCGAAACGAGGCGGTGCTGCACACCGACCCCTCGCTGATGCCCGCCCGCCGCCGTGCCTGGGCGAGCTGGAACTTCCACCTCGCCGACGGCCCGCAGGCGCGCACGGCGGTCACCTACTGGATGAACAACCTGCAGCGGCTCGACGCCGAGCGCCAGTACTTCGTCACCCTCAACCTGTCGGAGCGGATCGCCGACGACGCCGTGCTGGAGACGATCGCCTACGACCATCCGGTGATCACCCACGAGAGCGTCGCCGCGCAGCGGCGCTGGGGCGAGATCAGCGGCGCCGACCGGATCCACTACTGCGGTGCCTACTGGCGCTGGGGCTTTCACGAGGACGGCTGCTGGAGCGCGATCCGTGCCTGCGAGCGGCTGCTCGAGCGCCAGCCGGTCGCGGTCGAGCTGGAGCTGGCCGCATGACGCCGGGTCGAGCTTCCGCGATCTATGAAGGCTGGGTCCGCCACCGGCGGCTGGACCCGGTCGAGCATTCGTTCCGCTACCCGATCTTCATGGCCTATCTCGACCTCGACGAGCTCCCCGGGGTGCTCGACCCGCTGCCCGGCTGGTCGGCGCGCCGCCCGGCGCTGGCGTGGCTCAAGCGCTCCGATCACCTCGGACCGACGGGCGTCGCGCTGGACCAGGTCGTGCGCGACAGGGTGGCCGCCGAGACCGGCAACCGGCCGGCCGGGCCGATCCGGATGCTGACCAACCTGCGCTACTTCGGCCACTGCTTCAACCCGGTGACCTTCTTCTTCTGCTTCGACGAAGGCGGCTCGAGAGTCGAGGCGGTGCTGGCCGAGGTCAACAACACACCGTGGGGCGAATCGCACGCCTACGTGATCGGAACCGATCCCGGGGCTGAAAATCGGATAGTTTCGGGGCGGATCGAGAAGGATTTCCACGTGTCACCACTGATGGGCATGGATCACGTCTACGAGTGGCGCACGACCGCGCCCGGCGACGCCCTGCAGGTGCACATCGCCTCGCACCGCGATCGAGACCTGGTCTTCGACGCGACGCTGTCGCTCGAACGGCGCGAGCTCGTACCCGCGGTCGCCAGGCGAATGCTGATCCGCTACCCGGCGATGACCGCCCAGGTGGTGGCGAAGATCTACTGGCAGGCGCTGCGACTGCGACTCAAGGGAGCGCCCTGGCACCCGCACCCGGAGCGCTCGTGAGCGGCGGCGGCGATCGGCTGGCGCGCCGGGCGGTGTTCGCTGCCCTGTCGAAGATTCGCAACGAGCGGATCGAGATCACCGAGGGCGACACCACCTATGGCTTCGGACCCGTCGACGCCCGGCTGCGGGCGCGGGTCGAGGTCACCGATCCGCGCGCCTACACCTGGATCCTGCGCGGCAGTACCGGGCTCGGCGAGGGCTACGTCGAAGGCCTGTGGACGGTCGACGACCTCGTCGCCCTGAGCCGGATCGCCTGCCGCAACCTCGGGCCCTTCGATCGCCTGCGCCGCCGCCTGCACCCACTGATCGGCCCGCTGCAGCGCGCCGCCAACCTCGTCCCGCGCAACACCCGCACCGGCGCGAGGGCGAACATCTCCGCCCACTACGACCTCGGCAACCCGTTGTTCGAGGCCTTCCTCGACGAGCGGCTGATGTACTCGGCGGCCGTCTTCCCCGGCCCCGACGCGACCCTCGAGGACGCCCAGCTGCTGAAGCTCGAGCGGATCTGCACCGCGCTCGATCTCGGTCCCGACGACCATCTGCTCGAGATCGGCACCGGCTGGGGCGGGCTCGCCGTGCACGCCGCGACCACGCGCGGCTGCCGGGTGACGACGACGACGATCTCGCGCGAGCAACACGCCTTCGCCGTCGACCGGGTGCGAGAGGAAGGCCTCGAGGGCCGGGTCGAGGTCCTGATGCAGGACTATCGCGACCTCTCGGGCAGCTACGACAAGCTGGTCTCGATCGAGATGATCGAGGCCGTCGGCTGGCAGTACTTCCCCGGCTTCTTCGACAAGTGCGCGCAGCTGACCCGGCCCGAGGGAGCGATGTTCCTGCAGGCGATCGTGATCGGCGACGACGCCTACGAGCTCGAGAAGGCCTCGCGCAGCTTCTCCAACAAGCACATCTTCCCCGGCGGCTGCCTGCCCTCGATGCGGCTGATCACCGAGCTCGGAGCCGCCAGCGGGATCCCGGTCGCGGCCTGCGACGACATCTCCGACCACTACGCGCTCACGCTCGCGAGCTGGCGCGAGCGCTTCAACGACGCCTGGCCCAGCCTCCGCCCGCGCGGATATGACGAACGCTTCGGCCGGCTTTGGAACTTCTACCTCGCGATCTCGGAAGGCGGCTTTCGCGAGCGACGGATCCGCGACCTGCAGATCGTGATGGCGAAGCCCGGCTGGCGGGCGAAGGACAACGAATGGCGATCGCCCACTCGCGCGCCGGCAGCGGCGAGCCTCTCGTCCTGATCCACGGCCTCGGGGGGTCGCGGCGAATCTGGGAACCGGTCGTCGACCGGCTCGCCGCCGACCGCGACGTGATCGCGGTCGACCTGCCGGGCTTCGGCGAGTCGCCCGAGCTGCCCGCCGACCTGGCGCCGACGGCCGCCAACCTCGGGACCGCGATCGGCGAGCTCTGCGCCGAGCTCGGGCTCGCGCGGCCGCATCTGGCGGGCAACTCGCTCGGGGCCTGGGCCGCGCTCGAGCTCGCCAAGACCGGCACCGTCGCCTCGGTCTGCGCGATCTCGCCCGCCGGGCTCTGGCGCCGGCCGCTGGGACCACGCCGCGTCGACACGCACGGCTGGGCCCTGCGGCTGCGGCCGCTGCTGCCGCTGCTGCTCACCTCGGCGCGGGCGCGGGCGTCGTTTCTTCGCACCACCGTCGCCCGCCCCGAGCGGCTTTCGCGCACCGAGGCGAAGGCGCTCGTCTACGACTGGCTCAACGCGCCCGGCTACGAGGCGGCAAACCAGGAGATGCGCTCACACGTGTTCGAGCATCCGGAGCTGGTCACCGTCCCGACCACGTTCGCCTGGGGCACCGAGGATCGGTTGGTCGGCCGGCCGAAGCGCGAACGGATGCCTCCGGGAGCTCGCTACCTGGAGCTCGAGGGCCTCGGCCATACGCCCACCTGGGACGACCCGCCGCGGATCGCCGAGCTGCTGCTGGAAGCGAGTGCGGGTGCTCAGGTCTCGTCGGGTCGTTCTTCGCCGGGCCAGGCGCCGGTCGCCCGGTAGAAGCTCTGGCGGGCGAAGTGGTCGGTGAGCCCGCGCGCGACCGAGAACGTCGCCCCCTGGAAGGCCAGCGATGCGACCAGCTTCGGCATGCTCGTCTGACGATCCTCCGCGTCGGGCGGCTCCTCGTCGTCGATCAAGCCCCAGATGCCCTCGAAGACCTTGCGTCCGATCAGCCCGGCGATCAGGCCGCTGATGATGCTGAGCGGGATGAAGAGCAGCTTTGCCATCGCACCCTCAGCGTACCCGGAGATCCTGCCTTGAACCGATGGGCGGTGCGGGGCTCGAACCCGCGAACCTCCTGAATGTAAATCAGGCGCTCTCCCAACTGAGCTAACCGCCCGCCGGGCAGTCTAGGGGCGGGCGGAGCCCCTGCGAGCGCGCTCGAGCAGCTCGAGCACGGCGACCGCGTCGCCGGGGTCGACCGGCGGCGCGGTGCCCGAGCGCAGGGCCGATTCGAGCTCGGCGTAATAGCGCGGCCAGGCGCCCGGCTCGGGACGCACGGGCTCCGAGCTCTCGCCGCGCACCAGCCGGCCCCAGGATTGGCGCGGCTCGACTCCCCACTCGCGACCGGGACCGGGACGCTCGCCTCGCGCCAGCGCCTCCTCCTGGCCGTCGAGCGCGTCGACGACGTATGCGGCCTCGCTGCCGAGCACCCGCAACCGCGGACCCGGGGCCGCCGCCACCGATGACGCCCATAGATGGCTGCGCACCCCGGAGGCGTGGCTGAGGGCGACGAAGACGTCGTCGTCGGCGGGACCGCCCCGGCGCGCGTCGACCTCACCGTGGACCTCCGCGACCGGGCCGAAGTGGACCAGCGCCTGGTCGACGAGGTGGGTGCCGAGGTCGAGCAGCAGGCCGCCGCCGCGCTCGGGCGGGGTCGTCTCGCGCCAGGCTCCCGGGCGACGTTGCGGGCGCCAGCGCTCGAACCGCGACTCGTAGCGGTGGACCTCGCCCAGGGCGCCCTCCTTCAGCAGCCGCTCAAGCGTCAGCTGGTCGGAGTCCCAGCGGCGGTTGTGGAAGACGGTCAGCACCACGCCTTGGCTTTCGGCCCGCTCGGCCAGGGCTCGCGCCTCGGCGCTGGTCGGCGCCAGCGGCTTGTCGACGACCACCGCGAGGCCGGCGTCGATCGCCCGTGAGGCGAGCTCGACATGGGCCTCGTTGGCGGTCGCGATCACCGCCAGCTCGTGCTCGGAGGCTCGCTCCCAGACCGCGTCCGCATGCGGTTCGATCACGACCTCCGGATGCTCGCGGCGAGCGCGGGCGGAGCGCTCGGGATCGGTGGTCACGACCGTGGTCACCGCGAGCCCCGCTGTCGCCGCGATCAGCGGCGCGTGAAAGGTCGATCCGGCGAGCCCGAAGCCGATCAGCGCGACCCGCAGCTCGCCGCTCATTGCGGCGGCCGGGCGGCCGGCGGCCCGGCATCGATTCTGGCCCGCATCGCCTCCAGCGGCCCGCGAAACCAGCCCAGCTTCTCGATCCACCAGGTGAGGCCCGCGAGCCGGTAGGGCTCGAGCGCATCGCGGTCGCGCTCGGCATCGTCGCCGGGAGTCTGGCCCTCGATGATCACGTCGAGATCCGCCGCTGCGCTGCGATGCGAGCGCGTGTATTCGACGATCTCGCCGAGCTGGTCCGGGCGCATGGTCTCCGTGTGGCCGATGTCGCGATGGGTCGGGAAGACCCCGTCCCAGCGAGCCGCGCGTCGAAATGGCGGCTTCGCGGGCCAGCGCCCGCCGATCCAGACCGGGATCCGCGGCCGCTGCAACGGGGTCGGCTGAAAGCTCGCCCCGCGCACGGTGAAATGTCGACCCGAGTGGCGCAGCGGCTCGCCGCTCCAGAGCCCGTTCAGCACCTCGAGCCCCTCGTCGAGCAGCTCCGCCCGGTGCCGCGGGTCCGGGTTCTCACCGAAGTCCTCGAACTCGCGCTCGCCCGCCGATCCGAGCCCGGCGCCGAAGACGAGACGGCCGCCGGAGAGATGGTCGAGCGAGGCGGTTTCGCGAGCCACCTTCCACGGTCGCCTGCGCGCCAGCGTGCAGAGCATGACCCCGAGCCGGATCCGCGCGCTGGTCGCGGCGAGGGCCGAGATCGCCACCCAGGGATCCGCTACGGGGATCTCGGGCTCGTGGTAGGCGATGTGGTCCCAGACGAAAAACCCGTCCCAGCCGGCGGTCTCGGCGGCGCGGCCGAGCTCGGCGAGCAGCGCCGGGTCCGCGTACTCGCCGACGTTGGGGACGCCGACGGCAAAGCGCAGGTCGCCCCGCACGCGCGGGTCAGCGCGCCGCTTGGCGGCGCCGGCGGGTGACCGCGTCGATCGTCACCGCGCCGAGCAGCACGGCGCCGGTGATCATGAACTTGACGTCGGAGTCGAGCGCCAGCAGATCCATGCCGTTGGAGATCGAGCCGATCACCACGGCGCCGAGCAGCGCCGACCAGATGTAGCCGCGGCCGCCGAAGAGGCTGGTGCCGGCGATCACCGGGCCGGCGATCGCGAGCAGCAGCACGTCGCCGGAGCCCGCCTGCTGGTTAACGGCCAGCAGCCGCGACGCAGCCAGGATGCCGCCCGCGGCGGCCAGCGTCGAGGCGAGGGTGAAGACGGTGAGCTTGATCTTGGTGATGCTGATCCCGGCGCGCCGCGCCGCCTCTTCGTTGCCGCCGACGGCGAAGATGTGGCGCCCGTAGCGGGTGCGCTCGGTGATGAACGTGAGCACGACCGAGAGCACGATCACGATCAGCGCCGCCAGCGGCACGCCGCGGTCCTCGTTCAGAACCGCGATCGCAATCGACGATCGCCGCCGAGACGGCGACCAAGCGGACGACCGTCCCGGTGATCGCGCCCGTCTCGAGCCCGGCGGCAGCCCGCCGGCGACGACTGAGCAGCACGCTCGCTGCGTAGAGGGCGATCGCAGCGATCCCGATCGCCCAGCCGACCGCGGGATCGAAGAAGGTGCTCGTCAGGTCGGTGATGATGCTCGGCGGCAGGTTCACCGAGCCGGTGTCGCCGAGCACGTAAAGCAGCGCGCCCTGCCAGGCCAGCAGGCCGGCGAGCGTGACCACGAACGAGGGGATCCCGAACGTGGTCACCATGAACCCGTTGAAGAGGCCGATCGCCGCCCCGACTCCGAGGCCGGCGAAAATCGCGAGCAGCGGCGACCAGCCGTGCTGGACGCTGAGCACGGCCATCACCCCGGCGGCGAGGCCGCTGACGGCGCCGACCGAGAGATCGATCTCGCCGAGCAGGAGGACGAGCACGACGCCGAGCGAGATCGTCGCCACGGCGGCAATCTGCAGCGTCAGGTTGGAGAGGTTGATCGCACTCAGGAAGCGGTCGTTGGCGATCTGGAAGATCGTCCAGATGACCGCGATCCCGATCAGGACGCGGACCGGGGCGAGGTCGCCGCGAGCGAGCGCGGCCAGCGCACGACGGACGGAGAAGCCCTCGACCGCCTCGGCGGGCGCGGTGCCGATCGTCGTCTCGGGAGAACTCACAGCGGGTTCTCCTCAGTCGCCCGCTCCTTGACATCGGCGCCGGTCATCGAGGCCACGATCTGCTCCCGCGTAGCGTCATCCGCCTTGAAGGTCGCTGCCATCCGGCCGAGCCGCAGGACCGCGATCCGGTCGCAGACCTCGAACACGTTGGCGAGGTTGTGGCTGATCACGATCACACCGAGACCGCGCTCGCGGAGGCGGTCGATCAGCTTCAGGATCTGGTCGGTCTGCACGATCCCGAGCGCCGCCGTCGGCTCATCGAGCAGCACGAGCTTGGGATCGCCGAGCAGTGAGCGGGCGATCGCCACCGCCTGGCGCTGCCCGCCCGAGAGCGAGGCGACCTCGGTGCGCACGCTGCGCAGCGTCGTCACCCCGAGCGAGCTCAGCAGCTCGACGGACTTCTTCTCCATCGTGGTCTCGTCGAGCACCTTGACCCCGGGCAACGTGTTGGCGATCTCCTGGCCGAGGAACAAGTTTGCGACCACGTCGAGGTTCTCGGCCAGCGCCAGGTCCTGATAGACCGTGGCGATTCCGAGGTCGGTCGCGTCGTGAGGCGTATGCACGCTGACCGGCCGGCCCTCCCACGTCGCCGAGCCGGCGTCCGGGGGCTGGGCGCCCGAAACCGCCTTGATCAAGGTCGACTTGCCGGCGCCGTTGTCGCCGACGAGGCCGACGACCTCGCCGGGGTAGACGTCGAAGTCGACATCCTTGAGCGCTTCGACTGCGCCAAAGCTCTTCGAAAAGCCCTTCAGCGCGAGGAGAGGCTGAGATCCCGAATCGGCTCCAGCTGCGGCGGTGCTCTGGCTCTGATTCATGGCTCGCTCTCCTCGCGCTTCAGGCTATCCGGCTACGGGCTAGGAGATGCCCGCGTCCTTACATGCCTGGGCGTACTCCTTCGTGCAGATCTCCTCCGCACTCCAGTACCCGTCCTTGACCACCGTGTCAGCGACGTTCTCCTTGAACACCGGGATCGTGTCGGTGATCGCGCTCGGCACCTCCTCGGTGCCGTTGTCCTCGCTGCCGTTGATCACACTGGCGGTTGCCGGGTCCTCGCCGTTGACGACGGCGACGGCAAGCGCCGCGGCGTTATCGGCGAGCGGCTTGATCGGCTTGTACACCGTCATGAACTGCTCACCGGCGATGATCCGCTGGATCGCGGCCAGCTCGGCGTCCTGGCCGGTGACCGGGATCGTGGACGGGTCGATACCCGCGCCCTTGAGCGCCGCGATCGCGCCGCCCGCGGTTCCGTCGTTGGCGGCGAGGACGCCCTTGAAGCCGTCCTTGCCCAGCGCGGTGATCGCCTGGTCCATCTCCTGCTGCGCGTTCTCGGGCAGCCAGTCGGGCGTGTCGTACTCCTGCGCCACGTCGATCCCCTCCTCAGTGAAGACCGCCGTCGCACCTTCCTTGAACAACTTCGCGTTGTTGTCCTTGGGGTCGCCGTTGATCTGCACGATCGGACCGGTCGGGTTGCCGTCGTCGGCGAGCTTCTTCACCAACGCGTCGCCCTGCTGCTTACCGACCTCGGAGCTGTTGAACTCCGCGTAGGCGGCGAGATCAGCGTCGAGGATCAGCCGGTCGTAGCTGATCACCGGGATGTCCGATTGCTGGGCGCGGGTGACGAGCCCGGCCGCCGAGGTCGAGTCGACCGGATCGAGGACGATCACGTCCACGCCCTGGGTCACCATCGCCTCGACCTGCGACTGCTGCTTGGTCGCGTCCTGGTCGGCGTTCTGGTACAGGATCTCGCAGTCCGGACAGAGACCGGCGACGGCCTGCTCGAACAGCGGCTTGTCCTGGGTCTCATAGCGAGCCGTCTCGGTCTCGGGCAGCAGGAAGCCGATCGTGCCGCTACCCCCCGAGCTCGCGCTCGTCTCCGTGCCTGTGTCGGCGCTGGTGGTCTCATCGTCGTCGCCACAAGCGGCGATGCCGAGCGCGGCGACCATGCCGACGATCGGCACCAGCAGCCGGTTGCGTGTTCTCGTGCTGATCATGGGCAGACTCCTCCGTTATTGGGCGGTTGCATCTTCCGGTCCTTCCCCTCTCTCGCGCGCTGCAAAACGGCCGCGCTCGGTTTCTTGTTCACGTGTTCTCACGCCGCCTCGCGAATCAGCTCGGGGGCGATGAAGCGGTCCGACTCGTGCATCACCAGCGCCAGGGCGCCGAGCAGCTCGGCGCGCTCGCCGAGCACCCCGGCGACGATCTCGAGATCGTCGACGGCGCTCGGGATCGCGTTGCGGCGAACGGTCTCGCGCAGCGGGGCGAGTAGCACCTCGCCGGCCGCGCTGAGGTCACCGCCGACGATCACGCACTCGGGGTTGAGCAGGTTGCAGAGGTTGGCGACGGCGATCCCGATCGCGCGTCCGGCGTCGCCGATCAGCCGCTGAGCGGCCGCATCCTGGGCGGCACAGAGCTCCAGCACCCGCCGGCTGGAGATCTCCTCGTCGCGGCTGATACTGAGCAGCTCGGCGATCGAGCGGGTCGATGCGAGTGTCTCCAGGCAGCCGCGGTTGCCGCACCGGCAGACGGGCCCGCCGTCGGAGATCACGGTATGGCCGATTTCGCCGGCCGTGCCTCCAACCCCGTGCTGGAGCCGTCCGCCGGAGATCAGGCCGGCGCCGATCCCGGTCGAGACCTTGATGTAGGCGACCTCGGACTTGCCCTTGGCGGCGCCGGAGACTAGCTCGGCGAGGGCACCGAGGTTGGCGTCGTTCTCGACCTCGACCGGCAGCGAGAGCCGCTCCGCCGCCTCGGCGGCGGCGTCGACGCCGACCCACCCGGGCAGGATCGAGGCTGCTTGGACGGCGCCCGTGGCGCGATCGATCGGGGCCGGCAGGCCCATGCCGACGCCGATCACGCGAGCGCGATCCACGCCGGCCTCGGCGAGCACGTGGTCGACGAACTCCGCCGCGGCCGAGAGGCCGTGCTCTGCCGAATGGTCGACGTTGAGCTCGCGCCAGCTCTCCGCGAGCACGGTGTGAGAGAGGTCGGCGACGGCAACGCGCAGGTGACGGTGGCCGAAGTCCACCCCGACCGCGAGCCCGGCCGACGGGTTCAGCGAGACCATCACCGGCGGCCGTCCGGCATGCGCCTCGCCGTCGGGCTGGCCATCGCGTTCGCCGACGAGCCCGCTCTCGAGCAGGTCGGCGACGATCGTCGAGACGGTCGAGCGGGAGAGGCCGGTGATCCGCGCCACCTCGGCACGGCTGGCGACCCCGCGCTCGCGCAGCACGTCGATCACCCGCTTTCGGTTGCCCTCCCTCAGGGAGGCCAGAGAGCCGCTTCTCCTCCTCACAGCGCGAGGATTAGTTCACATCTCGGCGTATTTGTCAAGTCTTTGGCCAAAGTAGCCCGATCGAGGCGCGCGTATGTCCAAGGCTCGGTGAAATTGCCCTGACCCCGCCCGCCTGACCGCGCCTGATAGCGCCTGAGGCATACGATCGAGCTGCAGGCGATGCAGGAGGAACGGTCATGAAGATGCGCGCGGCAGTACTCGAGCAGTTCGGCGAGCCGTTGGTGGTTCAGGAGGTCGAGCTCACGGAGCCGGCCGAGGGCGAGGCGCTGGTGCGACTGGTCGCCTGCGGCGTCTGTCACACCGATCTCTACACGGCCTCCGGCGTCGATCCCTCGGGCTATGCGCCGACGGTGCTCGGCCACGAGGGCGCCGGCGTTGTCGAGGCGGTCGGCCCGGGAGTCCGCGACCTCGAGGTCGGCGACCACGTCGTCACGCTGTTCTCGCCCCAGTGCCGCGAGTGCATCCACTGCGTCGACGAGCGCACCAACCTCTGCCTGGCGATCCGCGAGCAGCAGAACAAGGGCTATCTGCCCGACGGAACCACGCGGCTGAAGCGCGACGGCGAGGAGATCCGCCACTTCATGGGCACCTCGACCTTTGCCGAGCACACGGTGATGCCGGAGATCGCACTCGCCAAGGTGAGCCCGGAGGCGCCGCTCGACCGCGCCTGCCTGTTCGCCTGCGGGCTCTCGACCGGGCTCGGCGCGGCGATCAACACGGCGAAGGTACGCCAGGGCTCGACCTGCGTCGTCTTCGGGGCCGGCATGGTCGGCCTCGGCGCAGTCGCCGGCTGCCGGCTGCAGGGCGCCGAGCGGATCGTCTGCATCGACCTCTCCGAGGATCGCCTCGAGCTCGCCAAGGGCCAGGGCGCCACCGAGACGATGCTCGGCGGCGAGGACGTGGTCGAGAAGATCGTCGAGTCGACCGGCGGCTTCGGCGCCGACTACACCTTCGAGGCGACGGGCAACGTCGCGGTGATGCGCCAGGCGGTCGAGTCGGCGCGCATGGGCTGGGGCCTGGCGACGATGGCCGGGGTTGCCGGGAAGGGCGAGACGCTCGACGTGATTCCCCGCTTCTTGATCACCGGCCGGCGCGTGGCCGGCTCGTCGTTCGGCGGCGTCAAGGGGCGCGACGGCGTGCCGGAGCTGGTCGACCGCTACATCGCCGGTGAAATCGACGTCGACCCGTTCATCTCACACCGGATCACTCTCGACCAGGTCAACCACGGCTTCGAGCTGATGGAGGCCCAGGACGGGATCCGCAGCGTGATCGAATTCAACTGAGGACTGAGGAGGCGACTTGCTGCTCACCCGCGTCGAACAATCTGACTGGCTCTCGAACGCGTACCTCGTCTTCGACGAACCGGGCGGCACCGGGGTCCTCGTCGACTCGAACACGGTCACCGACCCGCTGGTCGAGCTCGCCGAGCGCGAGGGGATCGAGATCAGCCACCTGCTGCTCACCCACCACCATTACGACCACGTCGTCGGGGCGCGCAAGCTCGCCGATCACGTTGGCGCCCCGATCCATGCCCACGAGCTCACCGACGAGCTGATCGACGACAAGGTCGACGTCACCTTCACCGACGGCGACGTGATCGAGACGGGCGGGCTGCGGATCGAGGTCACGCACACACCGGGTCACTGCGCCGACCACTGCGCGCTGGCCTTCAACGGCACCGATGTGCTGACCGCCGACGTGCTGTTCAAGGGCACCGTCGGCGGCACCCGGGCGCCGGGGGCGACCGGCTTCGCCGACCTGAAGCAGTCGGTGATGGACAAGCTGATGAAGCTGCCGCCCGAAACCCGGATCCATCCCGGCCATCGCCAGCCCTCGACGATCGGGACCGAATGGGAGCAGAACCCGTTCGTACGCATCTGGCGCGGGCTCGACGAGGAGGGCTCGGAGTCGTGCACGGTGGGCCCGGCGGAGGCCGAGAATCGCGATCAGGCGACGCTCGTCCTCTGGGCGCCCGACTACGACGGCGGCAACAAGGCCTGGGTGCGCTTCGCCGACGGCTCCGACGCGATCGTCGGCGGCTCGCAGGTGAAGCGCGAAGGCTGAAGCCGACTGCGCCCCGATGCCCGATTCCGTCTCCATACCAGGGCGCTTCAACGGACCCCGCGAAAGCGGCAACGGCGGCTACACCGCGGGCGTCGTCGCCGGCTTGTTCGAGGGACCGGCGGAGGTCAGCCTGAGGCGTCCGGTGCCGCTCGAGACGCCGCTCGATGTCGTGCGCGAGAGCGACGGCTCGGTGCGTCTGCTCGAGGGCGAGACGGCCGTCGTCGAGGCGCGCCCGGCGCTCGAGCTCGAGCTCGAGGTGCCGGCGCCGGTGAGCCCCGAGGACGCCCGCCAGGCGGCACAGCGCTACAGGGGGCTCGCCGATCGTGAGTTCAGCACCTGCTTCGTCTGCGGGCGGGATCGGGAGGACGCCTTCGGGGTGTTCGCGGGTGCCGTCGATGGCCGCCGGCTCGTCGCCTCGCCGTGGACGCCCGCCGCGTGGACGGCCGACTCGGACGGACGGGTGCTGCCGGAGTTCGTCTGGTCCGTGCTCGACTGCCCCACCTACTTCGCGCTCTACGCCGAGCAGGAGGAGCTGCCGATGAGCTTCCTCGCCCGGCTCACCGCGCGGCTCGATGCGCCCGTCGTCGCCGGCGAGGAGCACGTCGTGATCGCCTGGCCGCTCGAGACCGACGGCCGCAAGCATCAGGCGGGAGCTGCCGTGCTCTCGCCCGACGGCGAGACCCTCGCGGTTGCGCGGGCGCTGCTGATCGCGGCGCGGGAGAGTTAGAGCGCGGCCAGCTCGGACTCGGCCCGCTCGAGCTCCGCCTCGCTCTCGCGGCGCTCGCGGTCGGCGGTCTCGACGGCCTGCTCGGACTCGGCGAGGGCGCTTTCGGCGCGCTCGCGACGACGCTCCGCCTCGCCCAGCCGCTTCGTCGCCAGCTCGCGGGAATGGCGCGCCTTCTTCACCGCGCTTTCGAGCTGCCGGCGGCGGCGCGCGTCCTCGGCTCGACCCGCGCTCGCCGCCTTCTTTGCCTTCTTTGCGGTCTTCGCGGTCTTCGCGCGGCGGCGCGGCACGACGGTCGGCACGTTGGCGCCAAAGCCGGACGCTTCGTGGTCGCGGATCAGCGTGCCGGTCTCGAGCTCAGCTCGCAGTCGATCGTCACCGGCAACCGCCCGCAGCGTTTCGCGGACACGGTCGAGGTGCGGCTCGCTGCCGTCGCCCAGCTGGCGCCCGGCCGCCTCGGTCAGGCGCTCGACCGCCTCGCCCTGGGCCGCGATCGCCGCGCGCAGCTCGGCACCGCCGCCGGCCTCCCCCGCGAGGGCGGCGTCCTGAGCGCGGGCGAGGCGCTCGCCGGCGTCGGTCAACTCCCGCGTCGCCTGCGGCTCGGCCCGCACCGCCTGGTTGATCGCCCAGGCCGCCCGACTGGGCTTACGCAGGGCCTTCACCTCCCGCGCTGCGTCGGCGTCGCCGTCTGTGCGCAACCGCTTCGCCGCCTCGTCACGGGCCGCGGTGAACTCGTCGAGCGGCAGGGCGTAGAGGTCGGAGGCCTCCGACTCGGCCGTCGCGGGCTTCTTGCGCTTCGCCATCCCCATGATCTAACCGCAGAACGAGGCGCCTCAACGGCGGCGCGGCTCGGCTTCGTCCTCCGGACTCCGCCTCACAATGACGACGGGGCCCCGTAGGGCCCCGCCGTGCTGACGTCACGAGAGTGCGGATCGTGGCGACTACTTGATCGTTGCTTCAAGCAACAGCCAGCAGCCGTCGGTGCTCGTCGCGGTCTCGAACGGTGCGTTAAGTGCGAGGGCCGGCGTGAACTGGAGCTGGTTCGGCCCACCCGAGGAGCAGCGCAGCATCGAGGAGCGCTTCGACTCGGTCGCCAGGTACTGACCCTTCTTCACCGGGGCGTTGACCTTGAAGGTCTCGATCCGGTAGGTGTCGGCGTTGACGTCGGTCTGTCCCTGCGAGTGCAGCTTCTTCGAGCGGTAGACGACCTTTGCCTGCTCGCTCGCCGCCTTCGCCTCGGCGATCTCGAACCGGAACGTGTCCGGGCCCTGGCTGATCACGCTGATCTTCTTGATCGTGCCGCTCTTCGGAGCGCGCTCGCCGCCGTCCGGGCGGCCGTAGGCCTCCATCGAGACCCGCGTGCACAGCCCCGGGTTGTTGAGCTCGCACGGAGCGCCTTCGGTGGACGAGTTCGAGGGCTGGGTGTCGGGCGTCAGCTCGGCGCCGAACTTGGTCGCGGCGAGGCCGGACTTGGGCAGCAGCGCCAGCGCGGCGAAGGTGATCACGAGGGCCACCAGGGCGCGCATCGCGAGCTTGCCGCTGGAGTCGTTTCGGGTGAGGATCTGAGTCATGAATGGCATCGGAGTCTCCTTTCGTGGTTTTCGATTCCGATGCATCCAGATTCGCCCGAAAAGGCCCCCGCGCCCAGGGGTCCCAGGGAGGGGCGCGCAACCCCCGGGGTGTGGTCGTGTTCACACCTGGGTGGCGGCTATGCTCGCCGCGAGAGAGACCGGGGCCACGGAGCGGGCCCGCCCAGAAAGAGGAGAGAGATGCAGGGATCGTCGTCGCGGGGCAGGAAGCTGCTGGTGTTGGCCGGGCTGGTGGGCGCAATCGCGCTGCCACAGACGGCGGAGGCCGCGATCTCCGACGTCTTCGGCACCGACGTGACGTGCACGGTCCAGGGCGACGGCGTCCGCTTCTGCGGCTCGGACTCGCCGCGAAGCACGAGCAAGGCCTTCGACAGCGTCCCGATCGACGTCAACGTCGCCTTCCCGCCGGCGCCCGCCTCGGGCCCGGACGGCAACTTCCCGCTGATGATGATGTTCCACGGTTACGGCGGCGGCAAGTTCGGCCTCTCGGCGATGCAGCGCTGGCTCGACCGTGGCTATGCGACCTTCTCGATGACCGACCGCGGCTTCCGCGAGTCGTGCGGCTCGGCGGCTTCGAAGGCCGCCGATCCGGCCGGCTGCGCGGCCGGCTACGTGCGCCTGATCGACAACCGCTACGAGGTCCGCGACGCCCAGGACTTCGCCGGCAAGCTCGCCGACGAGCTCAACGACGCGGCCGACGCTCCGCTGATCGACCCGCAGAAGATCGGCGCGATCGGCGGTTCCTACGGCGGCGGCATGTCGATGGCGCTGGGCGCGCTCAAGGACCGCAAGGTGGCGCCCGACTACAGCCTCGTCCCCTGGACGAGCCCGGCGGGCAAGCCGATGAAGATCGCGGCGACGGCCCCGGCGATCCCCTGGACCGACCTCGCCTACTCGCTGGCACCGAACGGCGGCACGCTCGACTACGTCGCCGATGCTCCCTACCAGGGACGGCTCGGAGTCCAGAAGCAGTCACTGGTCGGCGGCCTCTACGTCTCCGGGCTCGGCGCCCCGGGCTTCTATGCCCCGGAAGGCAGTGACCCGACCGCCGACCTGGTCGGCTGGCAGGCGCTGCTCAACGCCGGTGAGCCCTACGGGGCGAACGTGCAGGCAGTGGTCGACGAGCTCACCCAGCACCACTCGTCGTACTACATCGATCACTCGATCCCGCCGGCGCCGATGCTGATGTCGAGCGGCTTCACCGACGACCTGTTCCCGGTCGACGAGACGATTCGCTACTTCAACCGCACGCGGACCGAGTACCCGAAGGACGCCCACCTGGCGCTGTTGTTCGGTGACTTCGGCCACCCGCGGGCGCAGAACAAGAACGACGTGACGACCGCGGTGCAGGCGGCCGAGGACGCCTGGATGGACTTCTACGTCAAGGGCGTCGGCACGAAGCCGACGGAAGGCGTGACCACCTACACCGAGACCTGCCCGCTGACCGCCCCGTCGGGCGGCCCGTACACAGCCGACAGCTGGGCGACGATCGCCAAGGGCGAGATCCGACTCGCGGACAAGGCGGCGAAGACGATCGAGCCGACCGCGGGCAGCACCGAGATCGCCGGCAAGTTCAACCCGGTCGCCGGCGGCGGTGCCTGCGCCCAGGCCGACGGCGCCGATCAGGTGGGCGCGGCGAGCTACCGCCTCGCGCCGCCCCGGCCGGCGGCTACACGCTGATGGGAGCGGCGACCGTGATCGCCAAGTTCACGCTCCCCGGCGACACCTCGCAGGTCGCCGCGCGGCTGCTCGACGTCGGTCCCGATGGCCAGGAGACCCTGGTCTCGCGCGGCCTCTGGCGCCCGGCCACCGGCGGGCCGACGAAGCAGGTCTTCCAGCTGCATCCGAACGGCTGGACCTTCGCCGAGGGCCACGTCCCGAAGCTCGAGCTGCTGCCCGCCGACTGGAACGCCGGCCCCACCGGCGGCTACGGACGGGCCTCCGACAATCAGCAGCCGGTCACGGTCTCGGCACTGGAGCTGCGGCTCCCGGTGGTCGAGAAGCCGGGCTCGTTCAAGGGCCTGGTCGGCGCCGCGGCGGAGAAGTTCCTGCCCGACGGGTACGAGCTCGCGGCCGACTTCGCCGCGCTCGCCAACCCGCATCCGAAGCTGAGCAAGCGCAAGCTCAAGGTCAAGGGCTCGAAGCTGGTCGGCAAGCTCGCCTGCCCGGGCGCATTCGCCGCCTGCAACGACCTCAAGGTCGTTGCCACCGGCAAGAGCTCGGGCAAGGCGGCGGCGAAGAAGTTCAAGGTGGCCAAGGGCAAGCTGAAGAAGGTCGCCGGTGGCAAGTCGAAGACGCTGAAGCTGAAGCTGACGGGGAAGGCGAAGAAGTACTTCCGCGAGAACTCGAAGCTGAAGCTGACGGTCGAGATCAGCTCCGCCGAGCTCGCCGAGGCGGAGACGCAGAAGGCGAAGGCGGTAGGCAAGTAGCCCGGGGCGCCGGCTGAGCGGCCGCCGGTCGCTCAGCCGAAGTCGGTCCCGGTGGCGACCGCGGGCGCGATCGCGGTCGCCAGCGCTTCCACCCGCGTGTCGCCGCCCCCGCGGCGGGGCTTGTCGGAGTCGGGCGGGTGCCCGGCGCCGCCGGTGTTGCGGCCGGCCGAGGCGGCGGGCGGCAGGCCGGCGGCGGATTCGGGCTCGAGCGGAGTCGACGGAGTCGAGCCGCCGCCGAAAGCAGAGCAGGAGGCGATTGCGTCGGCGAACAGGCCGGCGCGCACCACGTAACCCTCGGCGTCGGGGTGCACCCCGTCGACCAGCAGCCCCCGGTCCTGGGCTACCGCGGCCCGCCAATCGACCAGGGCGACGTTCGTGTCGCGGGCGGCGAACGAGGTCACGGCGCGGTTGAGGCCGTCGATCGAAACCCCGTTCAAGGGTGGACGGTTGAGCGTCGCGATCACCAGGCAGCGATCGCCGCTGAGCTCACGCGCCCGGGCGAGATCGGCGGCCAGGGTCGCGGGCGCCCCGGGGTCGTCGTTGGTGCCGAGGTCGAAGACGACGACGTCGTGCTCGGGGCCGATCAGCGAGTCGAGGACATCGACGCCGGCAAAGCTCGGGCGCCCGTTCACGGCGTCGACCTCGAGCCGGGTCCCACCGAGCCGGGTGCTGAGCTGCGGCGCCGTGCCAACCCCGAGGCTGTCGCCGACGTAGAGCACCGAGGCGCCGGCGCTCGCCGCCGTGAACGCGGAGCAGGCGAGGGCCGCTAGGGAGAGCCGAAGGAGGAGGAGGCGGACCATCCGCCGATTGTGGCGGGTGGGCGCCCGAACCTGCGCGCCAAGACCAGCGAGAGCTCGAACAGCGCGTAGAGCGGGGCCATCGAGATCACCATCGTCACCGGGTCGGTGCCCGGGAGCAACATCGCGGCGATCGCAATCGCAAGCACCGCGTAGCGCCGGTTGGCCGCGAGCTGCTCGGGGGTGACGATCGCAAGGCGGGTGACCGCGAGGGTGCCGACCGGGATCTGGAACAGCAACCCGACGGAGATCAGGGTGAGGATGAAGAAGCCGTAGTACTCGCTGCCTCGGACCTCGATATTGAACTCGTCGGCGTTGAAGCTGAGCAGGAAATTGAGCGCCGCGGGCATGACGATGACGTACGCGAACACGGCTCCGGCGATGAACAGCACCGGGATCATCATCAAAAGCGGCAGCACGACCTTCTTTTCCGCGGGCTTGAACGCCGGCAGGATGAACGAGTAGGCCTGGTAGAGGATCACCGGCAGGGCGAGCAGGATGCCCGCGTAGAGCGACAACTTCACCGTGGTGAAGAACGGCTCGGTAACCCCCAGCGTGATCGGCTCACGATCGCCGGGAAGAGGAGCGTTGGCGACCCCGAGCAGGAGGTCGTTCTGCCAGAAGCAGAGGCCGACCGCCGCCGCGAGCACGCTCGCGCAGACGATGATCCGCGTGCGCAGCTCGTCGAGATGCTCGACGACGCTGAGCTCGTCGGCGGGGCCGGCTTTGCTCGCCTTCAGTCGCGCCACGGTTCTACGAACGGTTGGCGACGACCTCGCCGTTCACCGTCTCGGTGACGTCGGCCTCGGTGGCGGTGAGCTGCGGCTTCTCGTCGTCATCGTGATTTCCGGTGACCGAGTCCTTGAACTCGCGGAACCCCTTGCCGGCCGACTTGCCCAGCTCGGGCAGCTTCTTCGGTCCGACGATCACCAGGGCGATGATCAGAACGATCGCCAACTCCATTGGTCCGATGTTGGGCATTGGTCTCTCTTTTCCGCCGAGGCCCTACTGAACCTCGACCGTCGCTTTCATGAATGGGTGGAACCGGCAGTAGTACGTGAACGTCCCGGCCTCATCGAACGTCACGCTGGCCGAGTCGCCCTGGTCGAGATCGCTGGTGTCGAACGAGCTGTCGTCGGCGGTCGCCGTGTGCGCGGCGTCGTCGGAATTCGTCCAGGTGATCTCGGTGCCGGCGTCGACGGTGACGCCGTCGGGGTCGTACTTGAAGTCGGCGATCTCGACCTTGTCGGTCGCCTCGGCCGAGCCTCCGCCTGCGGCGGCGTCTGTCGTCTCCGCAGTAGTGGAGGTCGTCGCGGCCGCCGCGGTCGAATCGTCCGAGTCGCCGCCCCCACACCCGGCGGCGGCGACCCCGCCGCCAAGGGTCGCCGCACAGGCGACGACGGCGGCCAGCCGCCGCCGCCCGCTCATGACTGCACGAACGGCTGGACCGCCTTCAGGACCTCTTCCATCGTCAGGCTGGGGTCGAACGCATCCGGCGCCGGGTCCTCCCCGGCGGCCAGGCGGATGGTTGCCGCGTGGCGCGCTTCGACCTGGGCGATGCCGCCGGCGGTAGCGAGCAGGTCCTTCGACTCGATCTCCGGGGCGGCGCCGTTGTAGGCGCTGACGCCGGTGTCCTCGAACGTGATCGCGAGCGGGATCAGATTGTCAACGCTCTCGAACGCGTCGCCGAAGTCGACCTTCGGCGCCTCGACAGGGGTCCCGCCGAGATCCTTGATCGTCGTCGTCAGGGCGTCGACGTGCTCCTGCTCCTCCTCGCCGAACGTCTTCACGTAGCCGGCGACCTCCTTGCTCAGCCCCGGGGTCTTCGCGGCGCCCTCGTAGAAGGCGGCCTCGAGGTACTCGAGGGTGAGCGCGTAGTTCAGGATGTCGATGTCGCCCATCGACGCCTGCCCGAACGCCTTGCGGACCATCGGCGAGATCGCCGCGGTTCCGTAGATGGCGCCGGCGGCGAGCATGCCGCGCATCAGGAACGTGCTCCGATTGAGGTTCTCGACCTCGATCTTCGCCAGCTCCGGGGCGCCTGATGTGGCGGGTGTAAGGCCGCCGCTTGCGTTGTTGATCGGTTGCATGATCAGTTCCTTTCTTTCGGTCCTTCGTTCCTAGGCCAGGAACGGCTGGACGGAGTCGAGGACGGTCTGCATGTCCGCGCCTTGGGCAAAGGCGCCGTCCGGGGTCGGCGGCTCGCCCGTGAGCACGTTGAGCGCGGCTGCATGACGGCCCTCGACGGAGTGGATCGCGAGCGCGGCAGCCAGAATGTCCGGCGACTCGATGTTCGCCGCCTGACCGAGGTAGGCAGCGGCGCCGAGATTCTCGACCGTTGCGGCCAGAACCAGGACGTCCTCCGCGTTCTCGAGCGGGAACTCCGCCTTCGGCTCCGCTGCCGGCTTGCCGCCGAGCTGCTTCGCCGTCGCCGTGAGGGCGTCGACATGCTCCTGCTCGGCCGCGCCGATCTGCTTGATCAGGGCGAGCGAGTCGCCCTTGAACAGGCCGCTTGCGGCGGCGTCGTTGTAGAACGCCGTCTCGAGGTACTCGAGGGTGAGCGCGTAATTGACGATCCCGAGGTCGCCCTCGCCGAACTGCGAGGCCACGTCCTCGTCGGCCGCGGCGGTGGTGCTGGTCGAGGTCTCGTCGTCGCTGCCGCACGCTGCGAGCAATGCAGCGGCCGCCCCGGTCCCGCTCGAGACGGCGAAGAACCGCCGGCGCGAAACCGGATCGCGAGCGATCCGCTTCAGGGCGCTGGTCTCCCTAAGAGGAGGAGAGATGCTCATCGGTGACTCCCGTGATTTGGGTACCGGAGAGCAAGCTCGCTCCCCGTATTCCCCCTCACCTACGCAGGGTCAGCCGGGCCGGATCAATGTGGCGCTACGCCCGGCCGGCGGCCTCGGCGAGGTGCTCGGCGAGCCACAGATCCCGCAGCCAGTGCTCGCCCCCGCCGCTGCCGGTGCGCTCCACCGTGACGCCGTGGTTGCCGCCGCGGACGATGACGCCCTTCCAGTACGAGGAGGCGCGCAAGGGCTCGAGCATCGCCGCGACGGCGGCCGGCGAGCTGGACGTCGCTCGCAGGCGCTCGGATTTCGCCTTCACGTCGAAGCCGTGAACGGAACCGCCGAGGGTCGTGGTCACGCCGCTGCCGTCGATCCGGATCGAGACCTGCCGGCCGTGGCGTTCTCCCGTATACGCGATCGCGCCCTCGAGCCCGTGCTTGAGCGGCTGGGGCCCGAGCGGCTGACGCCGGATCTTCACCTTCGGCCGCTCGGCCTCGGTGAGCCCGAGCGCGCCGAGGGTCGGGCCGGAGGCGTCGTAGGCCTGATCGAGGGTGCCGCCGGGCATGATCACGCGCGCCGAGAGGTAGACCGCGTAGATGATGATCGCGGGAACGAAGACGACGAGCGACCAGCGCTCCTTGCCGGCCGAGAGCTGCCAGGGAAGCATCGCGCAGGCGATCAGGACCATCAGCACAGCTCCGGAGCCGATCGACCCCCGCGCGATCGCCCAGGTGCGCCCGGATGCGGCGGCGATCGCCTCGCGGTCGATCGGTCCCGTGGCAAGGTCGGCGAGCAGCGACATCTGGTCCGCCAGGGTCGGGTCGACGACCGGCTCGCTGGGCTCGATCGCCTCCAGCTTCGACTTCGCCTCGGCCCTGTCGACGTCGTGTCTTTGCAGATAGAGGAGCACGCCGACGAACCCGAAGACGATCGCGAAGATCGCGATCAGGGCGCCGGTGGGATTGGCACTGTTGGAGCCGAAGATCAGGGCGATCGCAGCGGTGGCGACCATGACGACGCCGATCCCGACGATCCCGAACCGCGACGAGCGCTTGAAGTCCTGGCGAACGTCAGTCACTAACCGGGCACGGGCCCAGGCTCCCGGCCCCACCGCCGGTAGGCGGAGACCGAGTAGGCCCGGCGGCGCGCGTGCAGGATCTTGTCGTCGGACGGCTCGATCCCGTCGCAGGTGCGCAGCGGGTCGAAGACGTCGATGCGGTCGTCGCGCTCGGGATCGTCGACGGCGGCCGTGATCTCGAGCCGGCCGGCGTCGACGAGCTCGCGATCCTCGGGCCAGAGCGCGGTCGGGTCGTCGAGCGGGTCGTCGGCGGCCGGCCGCTGAAGGCGAAGCTGGAAACCGATCGTGCCATCGCCGGCGAGGCGCTTGGCGAGGTCGTCGTAAAGGTAGTCGCGACCGAGCGCCTTCGCCTCGTCGTCGGCGAGCCGCTGCTCGCCCGCCTCCGGGATCCAGCGGTAGCGAACCGGCGTCCGCTCGCCGGCCTTGTCGATCAGCCAGAAGGTGTGGGGTGAGAAGAAGACGCCGGTGGCGAAGCTGGCCAGCGGCTCGACCCCGACCGTGCCCTGGATCGCGGTCTGGGCCTCCGGGTGGGCGGCGAGGAACGCGCCCAGCTTCTCGAAGTCGGGCTGGCCGGTTTCGGGGTCGGGGCGGCGGAGCTCGAGCAGCTCGAGGAACTCCTCCGGAGTGCGGGTGACGAACGCGGGCGTGGTGGTGGCGAGGACGTCGGTCTCCTCGCCGTCGCCGCCGCGGAGCTTGACCGCGAAGCCGCGCGCCTCGCGCTCGGCGTCGTCGGCCTCGGGGTCGCCGGGGCCGTTGGAGAAGCGGATCAGCGCGGTGATCGGCTCGCCGCTGAAGTGGAACGCCTTGGATAGCGTCGCCGCCCCTGGCGCGGCGGTGAAGGTGCCCTCACACCAGGCGCCCTTGGCGTGCAGCGCCCGGGTCGCCGAGCGGCCGCCTCCGTAAATGCCGTCGGCGGCGGCGACGAGGCGCTCGTAGAGATCCGGCTCGGCCATCGCGCGCACCCTACCTCCCACTCGCCGGGCGTACTAGGTTCCATGCGATGGAACTCGGGATCGAAGGAAGGGTCGCCCTGGTGATGGGCGCGAGCAAGGGCATCGGCAAGGGGATCGCCGAGGTGCTGGCGCGCGAGGGTGCCCGGGTGGCGATCGCGAGCCGCTCGCGTGCCCGGCTCGAGACCGCCGCCGCCGAGATCGACGGCGAGACCGCGGTGTTCGAGTACGACACCGCAGAGCTCACCCGGCTGGCGAGCCTGGCGGGCGATGTCGAGGCGACGTTCGGCCCAATCGAGATCCTGGTCACGAACACCGGCGGCCCGCCGCTCGGGACGGCGCTCGACGCCCGGTTGGAGGACTGGCGCGCGGCCTACGACTCGTTGGTCCTCGCGCCGCGCGTGCTGATCGAGGGGACGTTGCCGGCGATGCGCGAGCGCGGCTGGGGGCGGATCGTCAACGTCGGCTCGAGCGCCACCCGCGAGCCGATCCCGGGGCTGGCGCTATCGAACTCACACCGGCCCGGCCTGGTCGGGTTCCTGAAGATGCTCGCGCGCGAGGTCGCCGCCGACGGGGTCACGGTCAACGACATCGCCACCGGCCGCTTTGCCACCGAGAGGCTGGCGGCGAACTGGGGCGGCTGGGATGAGATGGAGAAGCACGCCGCCGAGGAGGTTCCGGCCGGTCGGCTGGGACGGCCCGAGGAATACGGAGAGCTGGTCGCGTTCCTGTGCTCGGACCGGGCGGCGTACATCACCGGCGCCTCGATCCCGATCGACGGCGGCCTGCTGCGCTCGATCTAGCCGCTCGGCTCGGGCGCGGTGGCGGCCGGCGGCTCGCGACCGACCGCATAGAGCTCGCCGCGCCGGGCCTTGACCACGATCCAGGCACCCCCGGCGACGATCATCGCCACGCTCAGCAGCTGGGCCTGGGTGAGGCCGAGGGCGACATCCTCATTGCGGCGAATGAACTCGACCAGGAAGCGCTCGGCGCCGGCGAGCACGAGGTAGAGGGCGAACAGCAGACCGGGCTGAAAGCGGGTGCGCAGGCGCCAGAGGACGTAGGTGACGAGGCACATCGCCAGCGTCTCGTAGATCGGGGTCGGGTGGACGGCGACGTCGGTGGGCACGGTGCCGTCCGGGTAGGCCATGGCCCACGGCCCGTCCCAGGGGATGCCGTAGTCGCCGTCGCCGGAGAGCTGGCAGCCGATCCGCCCGATCGCGTAGCCGATCGCGAGCCCCGGAGCGCAGATGTCGAGCAGGGTGAGGTTGAGCATCTTTCGCCACCGAGCCCAGAGCAGGACGCCGATCGCGCCGCCGATCCCGCCGCCGAACCAGACCAGCCCCGAGCCCGAGAAGATGTTGCCGAGCAGATCGTCGGAGACCTCGTCGTAGTTTTGGATCACGAAGTCGAGCCGCGCGCCGACAATCCCGCCGATCAGTGCGGCGAAGACCAGCTCATAGGCCCAGTCGACCGGCTTGTCGAGCTCTCGCAGGCGTTTCGCGACCAGCAGCCCCGCGGCGACGAACCCGAGCGCGAACATGATCCCGAAGGTCTGCAGGGTGACTGGGCCGAGATCGATTTCGGGTTGCATCGCGGGTGGAGATTAGGCGAGAGACTCCGGGGAGCCGGGCTCCGGCGCGCGTGCGGCCGGCGGCGAAGCCTCGGTTGCACGGACCGGACCCGGGATCAGCGCCGATCCGGCGATCACGAGGCAGAAGGCGAGCATCCGCCCGACGATCTCCAGCGCCCCGGTCCCGACCGGGTCGCGGAAGATGAGGATGCCGCCGACGATCGCGGTCAGGTTGGCCGCGACCGAGGTCAGCGCGATCACCTCGACGCCGGGGCCGATCTGCAGGCCGCGCGCCGAGGCATAGAAGGCGGCGACGGAGGCGATCAGCGCCGCCGCCGTCCACGGGCTGATCAGCTCCAGGATGCCGCTGGCAATGTCGTCGGCGAGGAATTTGATCGCGATGTCGGAGACGCCGAAGAGCGCGCCCGCGGCGACGCCGAGAAGCAGTCCCTGCACCGCCGAGGGCACGCGGCGGTGGGTCGAGGCGGCGGCGATTCCAATGCCGACGACGAGCACGCCACACTCGATCGCAATCAAAGCCGCGACCGCATACTCGGGCGGCTCGGCGTCCCCGCTGCCCGAGGTCAGCCCGATGATCGCGAGCCCGGTCGCCGTGATCACCACGCCCGCCCACTGGCGGCGTCCGAGCGCCAGGCCGAAGAACCGCTCCGCGAACACGGCGAGGAACACCAGCCCTCCGGCGAGCACCGCCTGCACGGTCGAGAGCGGCGCCAGGGCGAGGGCGCCGACGTGGAGGCCCCAGGCGCCGACCGCGACCAGCAAGCCGATCGCGAACCAGCGCGAGTGAAAGAGGCCGCTGGCGCTTCGCAGCGGCCGCCGGACCTCCACCGGCGGCGCCAGGACGGCGCCGCGATGCTTGAGCAGAAAGGCGACGCTGGTGGCAGCGGCGCATCCGAGCGCGAGTGCGAGTCCGACGATCACAACCGGCGACCGTTAACGCCTTCCTGTGCGGTCGCTAACTCGGCCGCGCGCTGGTCGGCTGGTACGCGGGCGGCGCGGTTACCGGCTCGCTTGCCTGGCGCAGGTGACGAACGCGGTCGACTTCATCGAGCACGTCGGGGCGGTTGGCGAACTTGCGCTCGTAGCTGCGGATCTTCTTGATCCTGACCAGGTCGGCCTGCTTCAGCGCGGCCAGGATCTCATCGACCCCGAGGGCGTCGTAGCCGGGCATCGGCTCGCGGCCGCGCATGTAGCGCAGCTTGTCCAGCACACGGTCTCGATCCTTGTGCGAGCGCTCGTACTTCTCGACCGCCTCGAGCTCGACCTGCGAGTGATCGGAAAGGCCGTTGACGACCTGCGAGGCGTCGAGGCGGTCATAGCCGGCGAATGGAAGCCCAGCCTCGGCGGTGGGGTCGCTCATCGTTATCTCTCTTCCCAGCGAGCCCGCCGGGACGGATGACGCGGCGAGTCCGTTGAAGGAGAGCGTAACATTGATTCATGAATTCCAGTTCGGGTGATGGTCAGGATCCAGCCGCCGGCAGCCCCCGCTGGGACTTTCTCACCAACCACGCTCACGTCCTCATCTGCATCGCCCATGACCCGCAGATCCGGCTCCGTGACGTCGCCGCCGCGGTCGGGATCACCGAACGCGCCGCCCACCGGATCGTCTCCGAGTTGGTCCAGGAGGGCTACGTGCTGCGCGAGCGCCAAGGCCGGCGAAACAGCTACCAGGTCGTCCCCGGGCTACCGCTGCGCCACGCGCTCGTCCAGGAGTCCGAGATCGGCGAGCTGCTCGGGGTCCTGCTCGGCGCGATCACCGTCACAGCGCCCCCGCGATAGCCCCGGCGAGAGTCGAACTCGCGCTCCCAGGTTGAAAACCTGATGTGCTAACCGTTACACCACGGGGCCTTGGCGCGGGTGGAGTCTAGGACGCGCTACCGGGACGCGTTGAGTGTGCGCTACGTGACCGTATGGGTCACCAAGTCCGCAGTCGAACTCGGCGACGGCGCCCGGGCCCTTCGCGAGCGGCCCCGCCCCACCGCGTGCTCGAGCTCCGAGACCGCGCTGCGAAACAGCGGCCCGAGCTCGGTCGCGTCGGGCAGCGCCTCGGGGTCGACGTAGGCGGCGAAGTGGAGAGAGTCACGGTAGGTGAGCACGCCGATCGCGATCGCGTGGCCGTCGGAGGTCGGGATCACCGGGTGGATCGACTCGACCATCGCCCCGGCGGCGTACAGCGGCACCCGCGGGCCGGGAACGTTGGAGACCGCGAGGTTGTACATCCGCGGGCTCGCGGCGAGGTGGGCGGCGCGCTCCTTGAGAAAGCCCGGCAGCTGAACCATCGAGCGCAACAGCGCGTCCGAGCCGGCGATCCGGCCCGAGCGCTTGAGCTCGCCGGTGCGCTCGCAGACCAGCGCCAGCCGTCGTCCCGGATCGGGCTCGTCCAGCGGCAGGTCGACGAACGCGAACGTGATCCGGTTGCCCTCGGCGGGCGAGTCGGCGGCCGCCCGCACGCTCACCGGGATCATCGCCCGCAGCGGCCGGGGCTCCGCCTCGGCGACCGCGGCGAAGCGCCGCAGCGCCCCGGTGACGACCGCGAGCACGACGTCGTTGAGCTTCGCCTCGCGCGCCCGCTTGATCCGCTCCAGCCGCGCCAGCGAGACTCGCTCGGTGACCAGCGCCCGGCGCGGTCCGATCTCGGCATTGACGAACGACGGTGACGCCGGGCGGATCACGTCCTCGGCCAGCGACAGCGCCGCGCGTCGCATCGTCTCCGCCACGCGCAGCGTCGAACGCGGCCGGATTCCCATCGAGGCAACCCGGCGTGCGGCGCGAAACTGCTCCAGAGCGCTGTCGGCGACCGCGTCGACCGCGATTCGAAGCGGCGCGTCCAGCGGCTCCGGCTCCCAGTCCGAGGGCTCGGGGAGCGCCGCGTCCGGCGCCAGGTCGAAGAGCAGCGTCCCCAGCTCCACCGCGGCGATCCCGTCGACCATCGCGTGATGGACCTTGCCGATCAGCGCGGCGCGCCCCGGACCGGCACGGGGGACGACGACGATCTGCCAGAGCGGCTTCCCGCGGTCGAGCTGCTGAGAGAGATAGCTGCCCGCCAGTCGCTCCAGATCGCGCCTCCCCCGCACCGGCCCCGGCTCGACTTTGATGTGACGGTCGAGACGGAACTCCGGGTCGTCGACCCAGATCGGCTCGCCGAGCGGCGCGGGCGCCACCACCTGACGGAAGCGCGGCGCCAGGTGAAGCCGCGCCGCGATCCGCTCGGCGAGTTTGTCGGGATCGAGCTCCCCAACCCCGTCGGGCAGCTCGAGAGTTGCCATCCACCCGACGTGCATGTGCGCGCTCGGCGTCTCCACCCGGAGGAACGAGGTGTCGAGCGTCGAGAGCCTCTGCATCGACTCAGGATCGGCGCTCGGCGACCGCCGTTCAACGGCCGCATGTCGGTAATCCCGCGGCCTTGCTTGGCCGCGCGGTCGAGTCGGCGCGCTAGCCGGCCAGCAGCTCGAGCAGCGCCTTCTGCGCGTGGAGGCGGTTCTCGGCCTGGTCCCAGACCGCCGAGCGGTCTCCGTAAAGCGCCCCCTCGGAGATCTCGTCGCCGGGGTGGGCCGGCAGGCAGTGGAGGGCGATCGCCCGCTCCGACGCAAGCCCCAGCAGCTCCTCGTTGAGCTGATATGCGCCGAGGTCGGCCCGGCGCTGCGCTGCATCCTCCTCGTCGCCCATGCTCACCCAGACGTCGGTGTAGAGCGCGTCGGCGCCCACCGCGGCCTCTCGCGGATCGCCGGTGTCGAGCGCCGCCAGGCCGGGCTCGAGCTCATACCCCGGCGGGGACGCGACTCGCACCTCGATCCCGGCGGTGCGACCGAGGATCGCCAGCGAACGGGCGACGTTGTTGCCGTCGCCCACGTAGGCAACCGTGAGCCCCTCGAGGCCGCCGAACCGCTCCTGCAGCGTGAGCAGGTCGGCGAGCACCTGGCACGGGTGGTGCAGGGGGGTGAGCCCGTTGATCACCGGCACCGCCGCCCCCGCGGCCAGCTCGACGACGGTCTCGTGGGCGCCGGCGCGGATCACGATCGCGTGCAAGAAGCGCGAGAGCACCCGCGCCGTGTCGGCAAGCGACTCGCCGCGGCCGAGCTGGAGCTCGTCGGCGCGCAGCGGCAGCGGGTTGCCACCGAGCTCGGCGACCCCGACCTGAAACGAGACCCGGGTGCGCGTCGACGGGCGCTCGAAGAACAGCGCCACCGTCTTGCGCGCCAGCGCTTCGCCGCCGAGGCCGTCTTCGCGGCCCGCCTTCAGCTCGGCGGCGCGGTCGAGCAGCGCGGCGAGCTCGGCGGCGGAGAGCTCCTCACCGGTGAGGAAGTGTCTGGTCGGCCCGTTCAAGCAGGGCATTCTATGTGGGCATGGAGCTCCGCGCGCTGACCTGGAACCTGTTTCACGGCCGTGATCACCCGCCCGATCGCCGGCTCGACAGCTGGCGCTCGCGGCTGTTTCGGATCACGGAGCGAAACGCCACCCACGCCCAAGTCAATCGCGACCTGCTGGAGGAGTTCGCCGGCCTGCTCGCGGCGGCCGACTGGGACGTCGCCCTGCTCCAGGAGTGTCCGCCGCGGTGGTCCGCCCCGCTCGCCGAGGCCACCGGCGCCGACGCTCACCGCGTGCTCACGTCCCGCAACTCGGTCGCGCCGCTGCGCGCGCTGCTCGCCCGGATCAACCCCGACCTGATCGCCTCCAACGAGGGCGGCTCGAACCTGACCCTGGTTCGCGGTCGAATCGCCGACCGGCGCGAGCTCGAGCTCACCCCGGGCCCCAGCCCCGAGCGCCGGGTGATGGCGTTCACACGGGCATCGCCGAACCGCTTCGGCGTCGAGCTCTGCCTCGCCAACCTGCACGCCAGCGCCGGCCCGGGCCGGCGGGCGGACGCCGAGCGCGAGGTCCTGCTCGCCGCTGAGCGCGCCCGCGAGTGGGCCGGCAAGACGCCGCTCGTGTTCGGCGGCGATCTCAACCTGCGCCCGAGTGAGACCGCCGTCTTCGAGCAACTGGCGTCGAGCTTCGGGCTTCGCCAGGCGACCGGGCCGGAGTCGCTCGATCACCTGCTCGTCGCCGGCCTGCGGGTCGCCGAGCCGCCTACCGCATGGCCGCTCGAGCGCCGCGAGATCGCCGAGGGCGGAAGGGCGATCACGCTCTCCGACCACGCGCCGGTGCAGGCAACGTTCGTCGCGCCGCAACCCGATGGTGTCCCGGCGAACCCCGCGACGTGAGATAGTCAAGCCGAACCCCACGCGAGAGCTCGAGGAGGCGCAGATGGCTACCAGTTCCGGACGCTCGAAGTCCACAGGCGGCACCCGCAAGCGCACGACGACGAAGGCGAAGCCGAAGGCCAAGGCGAAGCCGAAGCGCGCGGCGAGCAGCCGGGCCTCCTCCAGCCGCCGCGCGTCGGCCGGCCGTTCCGACAAGAGCGTGCAGGCGTTCCGCGACGCCCTCGAGCGCAGCCGCAGCGCCCTGGAGTCGAATGTAACCCTGCCGCGCGAGCGCGTCCAGGAGGTCGTCGACGACGCGGTCAAGCGCGGCCGGATGACCCGCGACGACGCCAACGAGCTGATCTCGAACCTGGTCAGCCGCAGCCGCAAGGCGACCGACGATCTGATGAAGGACCTCGAGAAGCTGCTCGAGCAGGCCCGCAAGGAGGTCGAGAGCCGGACGACGAAGGCGCGCAAGGAGCTCGAGACCCGGACGACGAAGACGCGCAAGCAGGCCTCTCGGGCCGCCGAGCGCGCCGCCCGCGCCGCGCGCGATGCCGCCGACCGGCCGCTGGCGGAGGCCGACAAGCTGCGCCGCCGAACGGGCGCGCCCGGCGCGCCGATCTCCGGCTACAGCCAGCTCACCGCACCGCAGGTGAAGGCGCGGTTGAAGGACCTGAGCAAGGCCGACCTGCGCAAGGTCCGGACACTCGAGAAGAACGGCAAGGCGCGCAAGAGCGTCCTCGACACGATCGACAAGCAGCTCCAGTAACCGCGGGCGCGCGGCCGGTTCGGACTCCCGCGCTGCCACCATAGGACGATGGAGACCGTCCGAACCCGCCCACGCGGCGGCGAGGTACTCGAGCTCGAGGTCGACTCGCTCGCCCAGGGAGGGCGCGGTGTCGCGCGCGCCGACGGCTACGTCGTCTTCGTCGCCGGCGCCCTGCCCGGCGATCGCGTCCGCGTCCGCCTGAGCAAGGCCAAGCGCGCCTACGCGGAGGGCTCGGTGGTCGAGATGCTGAGCCCGAGCCCCGAGCGGATCGCCGACACCTGCGTGCACGAGGGCGAGCCCTGCCCGGGAGCGCCCTGGCAGGGACTGGCCTACGAGCGGCAGCTGGCGGAGAAGGCCGACCAGGTCGGCGAGGCGCTGCGCCGCATCGGTCACCTCGAGGGCTTCGAGCTCGAGCCGATCGAGCCCGCGCTCGAGCCCTGGCGCTACCGCAACAAGCTCGAGTACTCGTTCGGGGCTCGCCCGGACCCGCAGGCACCGCTCGCGCTCGGCTTTCACCGGCGCGGCAGCTGGGCCGAGATCGTCGACGTCGACGACTGCCGGCTCGCCTCGGTCGCCAACAACGAGGCTCGCAACGCCGTCCGCGAATGGGCGCGGATCGAGGGCATCCCCGCCTACGAGAGCGGCCCGCAGACCGGCGTGCTGCGCAACCTGGTCGTCCGCGAGGGCAGGCGGACCGGCCAGGTCCAGACCCGCCTCGTGACCTCGCCGGAGCAGATCCCGCGCCCGCCGGTCGACCTGCACACCGTGATCGAGGGGCCGGCGGGGGGCACCGACGGGCCCACCGGGGTGCTCGGCGCCGAGCACCTGACCGAGGAGCTCTGCGGGCTGCGCTTCCGCGTCTCGCACAACGCCTTCCTGCAGACCAACACCGAGATGGCCGAGCGCCTCTACGCGATCGCCGCCGAGTTCGCCGGCCTCAGCGGCAGCGAGCGGCTCTTCGACCTCTTCTGCGGAATCGGCACGATCGGCCTCTCGCTCGCCGCGCGGGCAGGCGAGGTCTGGGGTCTCGAGGGCGTGGCCGAGGCTGTCGCCGACGCGGAGACGAACGCGGCCCTCAACGGGATCGACAACGCCCGCTTCGTCTGCGCCGACGCCCGGCTCGGGATCGCGCCGCTGCTCGAGCAGGCCGGCAAGCCCGACGTGGTGATCGTCGACCCGCCCCGCTCAGGTCTGTCGAAGAAGATCGTCCGCCGATTGCTGGAGTGCGAGGCGCCGCGGATCGTCTACGTGTCGTGCAATCCGACCACGCTGGCGCCGAACGCGGCTCAGATCGTCGAGGCGGGCTATACGCTGCGGCGCGTGAAGCCGGTCGACATGTTCCCGCAGACGCCTCACGTCGAGAGCGTCGCCGTCTTCGACCGATGAGCCGAGCGTTTGGCGTCGCCGCCGGGCTCGAGCCCGAGGTCGCGGGACCGCTTGCGGCTCGCTGCGCGGAGCTCGGCTACGCCTCGATCTGGTCCAACGACCATCCGGGGGCGCTCGGGCTCGAGACCCTGAAGGTGTTCGCCGAGGCGGCCCCGGCGCTCGAGCTGGGGGTCGCGGTGATGGCGCTCGACCGCCACCAGCCCGCCGACATCAACGCCCACATCGACCGCCTCGGGCTCGACCGCGCGCGGCTGTGGCTCGGCGTCGGAGCCGGATTCGGCGGCAAGCCGCTGACCGCGATGCGCGAGGCGCTGCCCGAGCTGCGCGCCCGGATCCCCGGCGTGCGCCTGGTGCTCGCCGCGATGGGGCCGAAGATGTGCCGGCTGGCGGGCTCCGGCTACGACGGCGCCTTCTTCAACTGGATGACCCCGGAGTTCGCGGCCTCGGCCCGGCTCAACGTCGAGGCGGGCGCCGGCGACGCCGGGCGCGAGCCTCCGCCCGTGCTCGGCTACGTGCGCACCGCCGTCGGCGAGGACGCCGCGGCGCGCCTGGCCAAGGAGGAGTCGTTCTATCGCGACCTGCATCCCGGCTACCGCAACCACTTCGACCGCCTCGCCGAACCCGAGGGCACGGTCGGGGTTGCCGCCGCCGATCGCACCGAGGCGCAGACCGCGCTCGCCGCTTACGAGGCGCTCGACGTGACCGTGATCCGCGGCCTTGCCAGCGCCACGGTCGAGGCGATGACCGCGGTCGCCGAGGCCGCCGCCCCCAAGCCCTGACGTGAAACACCTATTTGCGGGGCGCTAGTACGGCGGCAGGTCGGCGTACCAGTCGCCGAGCGCGCGAAAGGCGGTCCAGAACTCTCGCTTCAGCTCCTCGGAGTCGAGCGAGTCGTCGATCTCGGGCACGTAGAGGACCTCGATCGACGCCGTCAGGTTCTGGATCTCGCCCAGGGTCGGGTCAAGCTCGCGCGAGAGCGGCACGTCGATCTCGTTCAGCGTCTCCAGCGCCCGCTCGCCCATGACGACGATGCAGCGCGGCTGCACGATCGCGATCTCCTCCACCACCCGTTCCATGCACTCGCCGGCCGCCAGGGCCGGGTCCGAGACCGGGCACTTCACGCACAGGGTTCCGTAGACGGCGAGGGGATCGATGCCGAGCCGCTTGAAGCTCTTCATCAGCGCATTGCCCGAGCGGCCGTAGAAGGCGACGCCCTCCTCGATCTCGGCCGCGGTCGGGGCGAACTTGAGCAGCATGATGTCGGCCTGGGGGTGGCCGGAGCCGAGCACCGGCATCAGGTTGCCCCGCGGGCAGTGCGAGCACTCCTGGAGGCGGTGCGTGAGCTGATTGAGCTCGCGGATCGCGCGCTCGAGGTACTTCTCTTGGATCTCGTCGTCGGTGGTCGGCAAGGGTCCTCCCGGCCCGCTTTCCGAGCCGTCACCCTTCTTTGACGGCCCGCCGCCCGCTCCTGCCGGTTCAGGCTCCTGCATCAGCCCTTGCTCCATGCGGAAACACCGGTTAAGCATAGGAGCGGTCGCGACCCGGGGCGATCGGAGATCATCGGCACGTGATCCCTCCCCACCAGCTCGACCCGGAGGCAGCCGGAGACCACATCGACCGCCTCTATCGGACCGCCCTGGTCATGTGCGGCTCGCGTGAAACCGCCGAGGACCTGGTCCAGGAGACCTATCTGAAGGTGCTCGCGCGGCCGCGATTCCTGCGCCGCGACGACGATCTCGGCTACCTGCTGCGGGCGCTGCGCAACGCTTGGTACACCCATCTGCGCGCGCGAGGATCGAGGCCACAGGAGGCTGAGCTCACGGCCCCCGAAAGGCTCGCCTCGGCCAGCGGAGTGGCCGATCCGCAGCTCTCGCTCGAAGCGCGCGAGGTGCTCGGCGCGGTCGCGTCGCTGCCGGAGGACTTCCGCGACGCGGTCGCCGCCGTCGACGTCGCCGGCCTCAGCTACGCCGAGGCGGCGAAGGCGCTCGGGGTCGCCGAGGGGACGATCATGAGCCGGGTCTCGCGCGGGCGATCGCGGGTTGCCGAGGCGCTGACGGCGGGTGAGGCGGGATGATTACGGTGGCCGCGGAGGTCGCGCACGGGAATAGCAACGCCTGGTGCGCGTC
Source organism: uncultured Solirubrobacterales bacterium (assembly GCA_963767475.1). Lineage (GTDB taxonomy): Bacteria > Actinomycetota > Thermoleophilia > Solirubrobacterales > 70-9 > WHSW01. Next base: position 1,123,680 of record CAVYEI010000002.1, on the reverse strand, counting down.
CTTACAGAAGAGGTATATGCGATGACCGAGCCCGACCCCAACCAGCCCAGCGACGGCGATCTGCGCGACATCGCGGCGCTCGCCGACGGGTCGCTCGAGGCTGAACGGCGAGCGGACGTCGAAGCGCGCATCGGCGAATCGCCGCTGCTCAGCACCGAGCTCGAGCGCCAGCGGCGCGCGCTGACGGCGATCCGCGGGCTGAACGCCGAGGTTCGCGCCCCGGCCACATTGCGAGACCGGATCGAGGCCGGAGCTGCCGGCGCCGGAGCCTCGCAGCCGGCGGCGCGCCCGAGCGCACCGCGCTGGTGGACGGGCTGGCAGGCCGCGGCGCTTGCCGGCGCGGCCGCGGTCGCGATCGCGGTCGCAGTCGTCGCCCTGCCCGGGAGCGATCCCACCGTGACCGACACCGCCGAGCTCGCCGCGCTCGCTCCCACCGAGCCAGCCCCGGCGCAGGACCCAGGCCAGCCCACACTGCTGGCAGCGAACTTCGAGGGCCTCTCCTACCCCGACTGGGAGAAGGAATTCGGCTGGCGCGCCGTTGGCGAGCGCTCGGATGAGCTCGACGGTCGCGCCACGAACACCGTCTTCTACGAGAACGCCGACGGCGCCCGGATCGCCTACACGATCGTCGCCGGCGAGGCGCTCGACCCGCCGGCCGACGGGGAGCGCAGCGTGGTCGAGGGAGTCGAGCTCGACGCCTTCACCGCCGACGGGAACCAGGCGGTCACCTGGCTGCGCGACGGCCACACCTGCGTCCTCGCCGGAGCCGGGGTCGAGGAAGAGACCCTGCTCGAGCTCGCCGCCTGGAAGGGCGACGGCGCGGTCGCCTTCTAGCCCCCGCTCGAGCTCGGCCGAAGAAACTTCGCCAGCTCGGGAATAGAACCCCGCGAGGCGCGTCCTTGCTCCTGTTATCCGGACTCAACCCACAGGAGGAAGCATGCCCAGCAAGCGATTCACGATCCTCGCCGCGACGGTCGCAGCCGCCGCGGTCGCGGCGCCGGCGGCCAGCGCCGCTCCCGTCGTCACCGAAGCCACGGGGCCGAACCCGGCCGCGATCCAGGCCGCGGTCGACTCCTACCGCAACTCGCTCGGCGCCAACAACGGGGCCAACCCCCCGGCGCTCGCGAGCGGCCGCCGCGAGATCAACTGGGACGGCGTCCCCGACGATCGCTCGGCGCCGTCGTTCATGCCCGAGGGCCAGTTCCGCGCCCGCGGCGCCCTGCTCTCAACCCCGGGCCTCGGTGTCCAGGTCTCGGCCGACGACAACGATGACAACGGCAACCCAGACGCGGACGCGGACCAGGTCCAGTTCACCAACCTCAACCCGACCTACGAGGCGGAGTTCGCGCCCTTCTCCCCAGAGCGCCTGTTCGCCCCGGTCGGCAGCAACGTCACCACGACCAAGTTCGTGATCCCGGGGACCGACACCCAGGCGCAGACGAACGGCTTCGGGGTCGTGTTCACCGACGTCGACCAGGCGGGAGCGACGAAGATCGAGCTCCTCGACGCCAAGGGCGCGAGCCTCGGCGTGTGGCCCGTACCGGCGAGCCCGGGCAGCGAGCAGCTCTCGTTCCTCGGCGTCAAGCTCGATCCGGGCGTCGGAGCCTCGGCGGCGAAGATCACCACCGGCACGGCCGCGCTGGTCGCACCGCCGACGGTCAGTCCGGCCGACGGGCCCGCGGACATCGTCGTCATGGACGACTTCATCTACGGCGAGCCGCAGCCGGTTGCCGCAGACCAGCCGGAGCAGCCGGACGTCAAGGCCCCCGAGCTGACGCTCAAGGGCGTCGCCTCGGATCTCGACATGAAGGCGTTCAAGAAGGGTCTGAAGCTGAAGCTGACGACCGACGAGCAGGCGACGATCGACGCCAGCCTCCGTGCCAAGGCGCGCAGCGTCGAGTTCGCCCGCGCGAAGACGAGCGTGCTGCTGGCCGAGAAGTCGCTCGGCCTCGGTACGGGCGAGCGGAACCTGACTCTGAAGCCGAAGCGCAGCGCGCTTCGGGGCGCGCAGTCGCTGAAGGCTGAGCTCCGGGTCACCGTCACCGACGCCGCCGGCAACGAGACGAGCGTGAAGCGCAAGATCAGCGTCGGCTGATCCGAGCGGTCAGGCGTAAAGCGAGCGGGCCCGCCTCCTCCCGGCGGGCCCGCTCACTGCTTTGGTGGCGCCGTCAGCGCTTGCTCGACCGCTGTCGCGGCCCGCTGACCCGCTTACCGCCGCGCCCGCCGCCTGTCTGCAGCCACTTCAGCGTCTGCACGTAGATCAGGTTCTTGTGCTTGCGGACGATGTCGGCGTTGCGCATCGCCTCGAGGAACTCCTGCGGGCCATCGAAGTCGTGGACGCGGATCATCACGCTGCCGAGACCCTGGGCGACATGGCTGTCGGAGCCGGCGCCAGGGACGATCCTGTACTTGGCCGCAAACCGCTCCGCCTCCTCATTGAATGCGGTCAGGGCGACGCGCGGGTTGAAGACCTCGAGGATGTCGATCTCCTCGACCATCTCCAGCAGGTGCTCGTAGTCGGGCACCGAGTGCAAGCGGTCGAACGGGTGCGGGACGTAGACCAGCCCTCCCTGGCGGTGGATCTCGGCGGTCGTCTCGGCCATCGTCATTCCGCGCTCGATCTTCTCGGTCAGAAAGAGGCCAATCACCTCTCCCTGCTCCGCCGTCTTCACCTCCTCGGAAACGATCACCTTGACCCCGAAGTCATCGGCGATCTCCTGGGCGGCGAAGGCGCCCGAGACCTCGTTGTGGTCGGTGATCGCGATCGCCCCCAGGCCCGCCTCGCGCGCGGTCGCGAGCAGCGTCTCGACAGGGGTCGCGCAGTCGGAGGAATGATCGGTGTGCATGTGCAGGTCGACGTGGATCTCCCGCCGGCGTACGATCTTGCGGCGGATCTCCGGGTTTCCGCGCGGGTCGTGGCGGCGGGCCGCGATCCGGGTGTAGATCTGCTCGACCTGATCGGCGACCGCCGGCCACTCGCGGACCGCGCCGCGCCCCTTGCCGACCAGCTCGCGGCGCAACGAGGCGCTTGCCAGCAGCCGTTCGAGCTGCCCGGCGAGCGTGATCGCATCGCCGGGCAGGAACAGCAGCCCGATCTCGCCATCGCGGGTGAGCTCGCTGTAGAGCGGGATCTGCGAGCAGACGGGAACGGTCTTCGAGGCGATCGCCTCGCGGACAAGGCTCGGCGCCGGGTGCGGGCCGCCGGAAGCGGCGACGAGCACGTCGGCCGCGGCGATCAGCGCCCCGGCCGAGCTCTCGCGGGCCCGCACGACCCGGACCCGCTCGCGCAGTCGCTGTGAGATCCGGACCTCGGTCGAATCGGGGACCCAAACCGTGGCCTCCCAATCACTCGCCGCCAGGTCGAGCCGGCGAATCGCCCGCAGGAACAGCCGCAGGGCTCCGCGCTCCTCGTCGAGGCAGAAGACGATCCGGGTCGGCCGCTTGTCGGCGTCGGCGGCGCCCGGCCACCAGGGCTCGACGCCGGCGTCGGCTCCCGGCTCGACCCGCTCGTAGTGCCCGGGAAAGAAGCGTTCCATCAGCTCCTCGGTGGCGCCGCAGCTGGAGGTGCGGGCGTCGAGGCGGCCGAGGAAGATCTCGACCAGCGGCCGCGCCACCTGGGTCGAGAGGATCCGCTCCGAGGGCTCGTGGAAGCTGCCGACGTTGAGCGAGCGCGAGTGACGCAGCGCGGCCGAGGCAACGCTGGGGGCGAACGGGTCGTGGACGTGGACGAGGTCGAAGTCGACGCCGCCGAGCAGGCCCTCGAGCGCCTTGCTGATATCGACCGGCAGCGGCGCCGCCCGCGGACGCGCCCCGCGCGGCAGCGGGATGCCCGTGCCCAGCGCCAGCACCTTGGGCGCGCCGCGACCGAACAGCGAAGCCGGCCTCTCCTGCGCTTCGGCGATCGCCTTGCGCGACTCGCGAACCTCGCGCCGCGAATCAGAGGGCGCCGCGATCACCACCCGGTGCCCGCGCTCGACCAACTCCGCCGAGACCCGGCCGACGAACGCGTTGACCTCGTGGCGCGCCCCCCAGGGGTGCGGGGTCACCTGCGCGATCGTAAGGCGCTCGCCTGCGGCCACCGGCGCAGGATACGGGCGAGCGACCTAGCGGCGCCCGAGCAGCGGGTTCAGGGAATCGAGACCTCGCCGACCAGGCGCACCTCGGTGCGCTCGGCGAGCCACGGCGGCAGCAGCGCGATCGCCTCCGCCTCAGTCTCGGCGTCGACGGTCCAGATCAGCAGGTGTTCCGCGCTCCCTTGCCCGGGAGCTCCGCCACAGGTCGCCAGCGCCGACGAGTGCCGCAGCGGGCTCTCGAAGCCGCGCCAGGCGGCGAACGCGACGCCGCACTGCTCAGGCGCGTGGCGATGACTGAGGACGAACTGCATCCATGTCAGACTCGCATCGCTCCCACCGGAGCGGTATAGGTGGAAACACCTGATTTGGGGTTTACGCGTGGATGCGAGTCGCAAGGCACGGATGGTCGGTCGCGAGGCGGAGCTCGCTCGAATGCGGGCTGCGCTCGACGGGCTCGAGAGCGGAACCGTGCTCGGGGTCGAGGGCGAGCCGGGGATCGGCAAGACACGGCTGCTGGCCGAGCTCGCGACGGAGGCCGAGGAGCGCCACTTCCTCGTCCTCGAGGGCAGGGCGAGCGAGGGCGAGCTCTCGGTTCCGTTCGCGCCCTTCCTCGACGCGCTCGACGACTACCTCGCCTCGGTCAACCCACGCTCGCTGAAGCCGGCCGATGCCGAGGGCCGCGGCGAGCTCGCGCGCATCTTCCCTTCGCTCGCGGAGCTCGCCGAGGATGCCGGAACCGCGGTCCAGGAGGAGCGCTACCGCTCCCATCACGCCGTCCGCGGCATGCTCGAGGGGCTCGCCTCCCAGCGCCCGCTGCTACTGACCATCGATGACGCCCACTGGGCAGACGCGGCCTCGCTCGAGCTGGCCTCGCATCTGATCCGCCACCGGCCGCGGGCGCCGGTGCTGATCGCGATCGGCTATCGCAGCGCCGAGGCGCCGGAGCGCGTGGTCACCGAGCTCGCCGACGCCGAGCGCCTCCGGCTCCAGCCCCTCGACGAAGGATCCGCGCGCGAGCTCGTCGCCGGCCTCGGCGACGAGGCGACCGTCGACATCCTGCGCCAGTCCGGCGGCAACCCTTTCTACCTCGAGCAGCTGGCACGCGGCTGGCAGCCGGCCGAGGCGGCCGCGGAAGCCGGCGCCGACGCGCTCGCCGACGTACCGGCCGGCGTCAGCTCGTCGATCGAGGGCGAGCTCGCTCGGCTCGGCGAGCCGGCGGCGCTGCTGCTGCGAGGCGCAGCGGTGGCGGGCGAGGGCTTCGATCCCGAGCTCGCGGCACGCGCCGCCGACGTCGACGACGCCGCCGCCCTCCCGGCCCTCGACGAACTGCTCGCCCGTGACCTCGTGCGCCCGGACCCGGTCCCGAGGAGGTTTCGCTTCCGCCACCCGATCGTACGCCAGGCCGTATACGCGGCTGCTCCCGCCGGATGGCGGCTCGGAGCCCACGCTCGCGTCGCCGCGATGCTGACCGAGCGGGGCGCCACCGCCGGCACGCGCGCCCCGCACGTCGAGCGCTCGGCGCTCCCCGGCGACGAGGCGGCGATCGCGGTCCTGACCGAGGCCGGCGAGGCGGCGTCGGCGCGCGCTCCGGCGGCGGCCGCGGACTGGTACGAGGCCGCCCTGCGGCTGGTGCCGGAAGGCGACTCGGGTCGTCGCCTCGGGCTGCTCGCACCTCGAGCGCGTGCCCTGGCGGCCTGCGGTCGCTACGACGACAGCCTGCGGGATCTCGATCAGGTCCTCGGCCTGCTTCCGCCGGACAACCCAGAGCTGCGCGCCAGGGTGATCGCCTCGGCGGCGAAGGTCAAACAGCTCGTCGGCCGCCACGGCGAGGCGCATCGCGAGCTCGAAGCGGCCCTGGAGGCGCTCGACGACCCCGGATCGCCGGACGCGACGGCGCTGAAGCTCGAGCTCGCGGCCGACTCCTTCTTCACCGGCGATCAGGAGGGTTTCGAGTCCTGGGTCGGCGCCGCGCGTGAGGACGCGTCCCGCCGTGGGGATGGCCCGACGACCGCCGCGGCGACCGGCCTGCACTCCGCCGCCCTCTACATGCGCGACGACGTCGATTCCGCCCGCACGACACTCGACGAGGCGCTGGTGCTGATCGCGGCGCTCGACGAGGGCGAACTCGCGGCTCACCTCAACGCCCACACCTGGACCGCGCTCGGGGCGGTCTGCTTGGAGCGCTTCGACGCTGCGATCGCGCTGCTCGACCGGACGATCGAAGCCGCGCTCGGCGTCGGCCAGGGTCACCTGCCGACGCTGATGCGAACGACCCAGGCCTTCGCCCAGATCGCCCAGGGCAGGCTCGGCGAGGCATCGATCCGGCTCGAGGCGGCGGTCGACGCCTCGATCCTCACCCGCAACCCTGTTTTTCTCGCCTGGGCGCGCTCGTTGCAGTGCTGGACGACGCTGATCCGCGGTGATCTACCGGCGGCGCTGCGGCTCGGCGAGCTGGCGCTCGAGGGCGCCGGCGACGATCCGCTCTCGGCCACCGCCGCCTGCTACCTGGCCGAGGCCAGGTTGGCAGCCGGAGATCCCGACGCGGCCCGCGAGGAGATTCTCGCCCGCACCGGCGGGCCGGGCCTGCCCCGGATCGAGCGCGGCTATCGCGCCCGCGGTTTCGAGCTGCTGACGCGCGCCGAGCTCGACCTCGAACGGCCCGACCTCGCCGACGAATGGGCGCAGCTCGCCGAGCAAACCGCCTCCGGGCTGGGGATCGAGGGACGTACCGCCGACGCCCTGCGAGCACGGTCGGGCGTCGCCCTCGCCCAGGGTGACGCGGAGCTCGCCGCCCGCAGCGCGGTGGCCGCGATCGCGGCCTCCGAGCGCGCCGGGCTGCCGATCGACGCCGCTCGCGCCCGGGTGCTCGCCGGCCAGGCGCTGGCGCGATCGGGGGACGAGGAGACCGCACGGGCCGAACTCGAGCGGGCCCGCGACGAGCTCGCCGCGGTCGGCGCCGGCCACTACGCCGACGAGGCGGCCGCGCAACTACGCGGCCTCGGCGTGCGGGTCCCACGCTCGGAACGGGCGGCGGTCGCGACGTCCGGCGCGCTGCACGGCCTCAGCGCCCGCGAGTCCGAGATCGCCGCGTTGGTCGCGGCGGGGCAGCGAAATCAGGAGGTCGCCGAATCGCTGTTCCTCAGCGTGCGCACGGTCGAGGGCCACCTCGGGCGCATCTTCCGCAAGCTCGACGTCAGCTCACGCACACAGCTCGCCGCGCTCGTCAAGAGCGCGGCAGCGGAGCCCTAGGCCTCGGCCTTCGCCTCCTCGGCGGCGACCTTGGCGCGCTCGGCGGCATCGGGCGTACGCGCGTGCTCGGCGATGAACTCCTCGGTCTGCAGCCGCGCCAGGTCGTCGGGACGCTGGCTGTGCGGTGACTTCATCAGGTAGCTGGAGGGACCGTCGAGCTGGCCGGCGATGCCGTTGTTGAGCGCCAGCTTGATCAGCCGCACCGCGTCGATGACGACGCCGGCGGAGTTCGGCGAGTCCCAGACCTCGAGCTTCAGCTCGACCGTCAGCGGCACATCGCCGAACGACTTGCCCTCGAGCCGGATGTGGGCCCACTTGCGGTCGGTGAGCCAGGGGACGTAGTCGGAGGGCCCGACGTGGACGTCGCGGTCGGGCAAATCGGTGCCCATCACCGAGGTGACGGCGTTGGTCTTCGAGATCTTCTTCGAGTCGAGGCGCTCGCGCTCGAGCATGTTGAAGAAGTCCATGTTGCCGCCGACGTTGAGCTGTGAGGTGTGCTGGAGCTCGACCCCGCGCTCGTGGAACAGGCGAGCGAGCTGGCGGTGGACGATCGTCGCCCCGACCTGCGACTTGATGTCGTCGCCGATGATCGGCAGCCCCGCATCCTGGAAGCGCTTGTCCCAGTAGTCCTCGCGGGCGATGAACACCGGCAGGCAGTTGACGAAGCCGACGCCGGCCTCGAGCGCCTGCTCGACGTACCACTTGGTCGCCGCCTCGGAGCCGACCGGCAGGTAACAGACGAGCACGTCGGCCTTGGTCTGCTTGAGGATGCCGACGATGTCCGCGGTCGGGCCGGGGGCCTTGGTGATCTTCTGCTTCAGGTACTTGCCGAGCCCGTCGTGGGTCATCCCGCGCTCGACCTTGATCCCCATCTCAGGGACGTCGGCGAACTTGATCGTGTCGTTCTGACCCGACCAGATCGCCTCGGAGAGGTCCTTGCCGACCTTCTCGGAGTCGATGTCGAAGGCGGCGACGAACTCGATGTCGCGGACGTGGTAGCCGCCGAGGTCGACGTGCATCAGGCCCGGGACCTGGGCATCGGGGTCGGCGTCCTTGTAGTACTGGACGCCCTGGATGAAGCTGTTGGCGCAGTTGCCGACGCCGACGATCGCGACGCGGACCTTGCCGTCGTCGGAGCGGCGTCCGTTAGCGGCGGCGCCGTTGGAATGGCCGTTGGTGTCACTCATTGAGAAAGAAGATCCTTCCTGGGGCGGGTGGGTGGCGAACTACCCGGAATTAACGATTTGGTTACACATCATCGGCCTCAACGGCCTCCATCGCCTTGAGCTCTCCGCGCACGTGCCAGACGCGCTGGCCGACGGTAAATGCGGTGAGGCCCGCCATCGCGTAGATCGAGGCGGCGAGCAGGTCGACGTCGGAAATCAGGTCTCCTCCGCCGAACACGAGGCCGATGGAAAGTAGCACCACCCGCACCGGCCGGGTCGCAATCCCGACCTTGCACTCGACCCCCAGCGCCTCGGCGCGGGCGCGTGTGTAGGAGACCATCAGCGAGCCCAGAACGGTGAATACGCATGCGGCCGCGGGCACGGCGTCGCCGTTGTCGGCGAAGTAGAAGGCGACCGCGGTCAGCACCACCCCCTCCTCGATCCGGTCCAGGGTCGAGTCGAGGAAGGCCCCGAACATCGTCCCCTTTCCCGACATCCGCGAGTAGCGGCCGTCGAGCGTGTCCATCACCGAGCCGACGATGAAGGCGAGCCCGGCGAAGAACAGATGCCCCTCGATGATCAGGATCACCGCGGGGACGTGGAGGACGAGCCCGGTGATCGAGATCGCGTTCGGCGTCAGGCGCGAGTCGATCAGCCGGTTGCGGGCATAGCCCCTCCACTCCGCCGCCGTCCTCGGTTGTGGTCGTTCGCCCTCGATCCGAGGACGCTACTTCAGACCGTCGCCCGTTGACCCTCGCCGGAGCGCCACGACCAGGCGGCCGGGCGCAGGCGGGCGAGCTGGAGCGCGGCGACCGCGGCCAGGCCGGCGACGGCCGCGCCGGCGACCGCGTCGAACCAGTAGTGGTTGCCGGTGGCGACGATGACGAAGAAGACCATCAGCGGATAGGCCGACCACAGCGCCCGCGAGGCGGCGTGGCGCGAGAGCGTCGCCGCCGGGATCGCGACCATCAGCGAGAAGGCGATGTGCATGCTCGGCACCGCCGCGTATTGGTTCAGCAGCAGGCTCGCCGTCTGCGAGTCCTGCGCCACCCCGGTAAAGCTGGCGATCGTGTCGGTGAAGCCCTCGCTTGGAAACAGCCGCGGCGGCGCGGTGGGAAACAGCGCGTAACCGACCAGGGCGAGCCCCATCGCGACCAGGAACATGTTGCGGACGAAGTAGAAGTGCTCGTTGCGGCGCAGGTAGAGCCAGGCGAGGAAGCCGGTGGTGATCACGAAGTGCGAGTTCAGGTACATGAAGTTGGCGAAATCGACCAGCCACGGCACGTGCTCGATCAGCGCCTGCTGGAAGCCCGGCTCGAAGAACCCGCCCACCGAGCGCTCGAGGTCCATCACCGTGTGGGCGTTGACGTAGGCATCGATCGCGCCCGAGTCGGTGAACCCACGGACGAGCTGGTAGGCCTGATAGGCGAGCAGGAAGAGCAGAAACTGGCAGCCCGCGTCGAGGATGCCCTTCGGCAGCAGAGCGTTGACCCTGGACTTCACCCACTGTGACGACGCGCGCATTGCGCGCGCCATTGTAAACGGACCGTTACCGAACCCTCATTGGCGGCTGAGAAAGCCGCAGACCCGGTCGACGGCGTCGGGCCGATCGATCCACGGCCAGTGGCCGGCGCGCTCGAGCTCGACCAGCTCGGCCTGCGGCAGGACTCCCGCATAGTCACGGCCGAAGCGCACCGGAATGTAAGGGTCGTCGACCCCCCAGAGGACCAGCGCCGGGCAGTCGATGCGCTCGAGCCGATCGCCGGCGGCGGCCAGGCGCTCGGGGTCGGCAGAGCGATAGAGCGCCAGCATCTCCGGCCTCGTGCGACCGCCCCAGGCGCTCCAGACGAGGTCGGTGAACCTCGCCGGCAACGGGCCCGGGCGGGGCGTGCCCTGAAAGGAGAGCAACCGCAGGCTTGCGCGGGTGGCGGTGGCGTTGGCAAGCTCGCCGACCCCCGGTACCCGCCACAGGTAGCGACCGACCCAGTGCCATCGAAACCCCGGCAGCAGGGGGACGCAGTTGATCACGACCAGGCGCCGCAGACGCTGCGGGTGGCGCTGGGCGCCGATCAAGCCCAGGCAACCCCAGTCGTGGACGACGAGCGAGTGCTGATCGATCCCGAGTTCGTCGAGGAAGCGATCGACAAAGTCCGAGAGCCCGAACATCGAATAGTCGAAGTGGTCGCGGTCCGGACGCTCCGAGAACCCCCACCCGGGCAGGTCGGGGGCCACGGCCGGCCCATCGACCCGCTCCATGAACGGCACCCAGTCCTCGGAGTGGGTTGGGTTGCCGTGGAGGAAGACCGTCGGCGGGCCGTCGCCGTCGACGCAGCGGTAGACGGTGCGGACGCCGTCGACGTAAACCACCCGCTGTTCGACCGTCGCCATCGCCACGGAAAATATCCTCCCCGGAGATGTCCGGAGCCGCTGCCGAGAAGAGCGCGTGGAAACGGCCGCGCCGTGCCCGTGTGCTGGCGATCCGCGATCGCCTGCGCGAGCTCTACGGGCGGCCGGTCAACCACCCCCACGGACATCCGATCGCCGAGCTCGTGCGGACGATCCTCTCCCAGAACACCAATGACCGAAATCGCGACGTCGCCTACGAGCGCCTGCGCGCCGCGCTGCCGACCTGGGTCGAGGTGCGCGACGCGCCGGTCGAGGTGGTCGAGGAGGCGATTAAGCCGGGTGGGCTCTCGCTGACCAAGGCTCCGCGGATCCAGGCGGCGCTCCGCGAGCTGCCCACACTCGGTGAGGCCGGAGAGCCGACCCTCGATTGGCTGGCGGAGGCCGACCGCGATCAGGCGATCGCCTTCCTGGTCGAGCTCCCCGGCGTCGGTCGAAAGACCGCTGCCTGCGTGATGATCTTCGCCCTCGGGCGGCCCGAGATCCCGGTCGACACCCACGTGCACCGGGTCGGCGGGCGGCTGGGGCTGTTCCCGGTGAACGCCTCCTTCGAGCGCGCCCACGACGAGATGCTGGCGATCACGGACCCCGCAGACGCGTACGAGCTGCACGTCAACCTGATCACCCACGGGCGCCGCGTCTGCAGGCCGAAGCCGCGCTGTGGCGAGTGCGAGTTGCGGCGGATGTGCCCGTGGTACCGGCGCAACGCCAGCGCCAGCAGGTAGGTTTCGGGCCGATGAGCAAGCGTCCCCTAATCGTCTTCGGGCTCTTCGCCGCGATCTGCATCCTCGTGATCCCCTACATCGCCCTCGGCAAGGAGGGCGATGAGAACGCGGCGACGGTCAAGGTCGCCTCACAGGACGTCGAGTCGACGGACCTGTTCTCCAACAACTGCGGCACCTGCCACACGCTCGCCGCCGCCGGCACCGACGGCATCGTCGGCCCCGACCTCGACGAGCTGCTGGTGCCGAGCGGAACCAACACGGCCGAGCTCTACGAGGGCAACGCCGGGCGGGTGCTGAACGCTGTCCAGTGCGGGATCGAAGGGCGGATGCCACGCGGAATCCTCGAGGAAGAGGAGGCCAGGAAGGTCGCCCAGTTCGTCGCCGCGTACGCCGGGCAGATCGACAAGGGCCCGGTGGTCGACACCGCCGACGCCTCGCTGCCCGAGCCTCAGCCCTGCTCGTAACCCCCACCGCCCGTTCCCTCGCCGCGACCGCGCACCCGGAGGCGAAGCCGAGGACGTGGCGCGAGTTATTTCAGGCGTACATCTGCTACGCTGTCGCTTAGATTTCTTAACACAAGACTTGAAGCTGACAAAGGAGCTGTACCAATGGCGAAGACGATCGGAATCGATCTTGGAACGACAAACTCCGCGATGGCCGTACTCGAAGGCGGCGAGCCGGAGATCATCGAGAACGCAGAGGGCGGGCGCACGACCCCGTCCGTAGTCGCGTTCACGGACTCGGGCGAGCGCCTCGTCGGCACGGTGGCCAAGCGCCAGGCGGTGATGAACCCGGAGAACACGATCTTCTCGATCAAGAGGTTCATGGGCCGCAAGGAGGCCGAGGTCAAGGAGGAGGAGACAATCGTTCCGTACGAGGTCGTCGCCGGCCCTAACGGCGATGTGCGCGTGAACGCGCACGGCGAGCAGTACTCGCCGCCGGAGATCTCGGCGATGATCCTGCAGAAGCTGAAGGCCGACGCCGAGTCGAAGCTCGGCGAGACCGTCGACTCCGCGGTGATCACGGTCCCCGCGTACTTCAACGACGACCAGCGCCAGGCGACCAAGGACGCCGGCAAGATCGCCGGGCTCGAGGTCAAGCGGATCATCAACGAGCCGACGGCCGCGGCGCTCGCCTACGGGCTCGACAAGGAGGAGACCGACCAGAAGATCCTCGTCTTCGACCTCGGCGGCGGCACCTTCGACGTCTCCGTGCTCGAGATCGGCGACGGCGTGTTCGAGGTCAAGTCGACCGCCGGCGACAACCACCTCGGCGGCGACAACTGGGACAAGGCGATCGTCGAGTGGCTGGTCGCCGAGTTCAAGAAGGACCAGGGCGTCGACGTCTCCAACGACAAGCGCTCGCTGCAGCGCCTCTACGAGCAGGCCGAGAAGGCGAAGATCGAGCTCTCGACCACGCAGGAGACGCAGATCAGCGTGCCCTTCATCACCGCGATCAACAACGAGCCAAAGCACTTGGAGATCAAGCTCACGCGGGCGAAGCTCAACGAGCTCACGTCCGACCTGCTCGAGCGCGTCGTCGCGCCGGTAAAGCAGGCGCTCGCCGATGCGGGCGGCTCCGGAATCGACCACGTCGTCCTCGTCGGCGGCATGACCCGGATGCCCGCGGTGCAGGAGAAGGTCACCCAGCTGACCGGCAAGGATCCGCACAAGGGCGTCAATCCGGACGAGGTCGTGGCGATCGGTGCCGCGATCCAGGCCGGGGTGCTCTCCGGCGACGTCAAGGACGTGCTGCTGCTCGACGTCACCCCGCTGACCCTCGGAATCGAGACCAAGGGCGGCGTGATGACGAAGCTGATCGAGCGCAACACGACGATCCCGTCGAAGAAGTCGGAGATCTTCTCGACCGCCGACGACAACCAGTCCTCGGTCGAGATCCACGTGCTCCAGGGCGAGCGCGAGATGGCCAGCGGCAACAAGTCGCTGGGCAAGTTCCAGCTCACCGGGATCCCGCCGGCGCCGCGGGGCATGCCGCAGGTCGAGGTCACGTTCGACATCGACGCCAACGGCATCCTCAGCGTCGCGGCCAAGGACCTCGGTACCGGCAAGGAGCAGACGATCGAGATCAAGGGCGGCTCGGGACTGGCCGAGTCCGAGGTCGAGCAGATGATCAAGGACGCCGAGTCGCACGCCGACGACGACCGTCGCCAGCGCGAGCTGGCCGAGGCGCGCAACGTCGCCGAGAACGCCGCCTACACGGCCGAGAAGCAGCTCGTCGAGATGGCGGAGCAGATCGACGAGGCGGCAAAGTCCGAGATCGACGCTGCGATCAAGGGCGTGCGCGAGGTGCTCGAGTCCGACGACGTCGAGGAGATCAAGGCGAAGACCGAGGCGCTGCAGAGCGCCTTCCACAAGGTCTCCGAGCAGATCTACGCGGCGGCGGCCGAGCAGCAGGCGGCGACCGGAGCCGATGGGGGCAGCGCCAACGGCGCCGGCGACGAGGCCGAGGACGAGGTCGTCGACGCTGAGGTCGTCGACGACGACCGCGCATAAGCCATGAGCGAGCGCGCGAACGAGCAGCCCGTGAACGGGGAAGCGCGTCCTGACTCCGATCCCGTCGGCCCCGCAGGCGCAGCCGAGGAGCCGACGGGCATTGGTGCCAACGAGGTCAGCGACGACCTCGACGCCTTGCTCGAGGACGTCAAGCGCGAACGAGACGAGTACCTCGACCTGGCCCAGCGGGCGAAGGCGGACTTCGAGAACTACCGCAAGCGCACCACCCGTGAGGCCGCCGAGGCCGAGCGCCGGGGCAAGCTCTCGCTGGCGCGCGAGCTGGTGCCGTCGATCGACAACCTCGAGCGGGCGCTCGCCGTTGCCGAGGCGGGCTCCGAGGTCGCTCGCGGGCTCGAGCTCGTGCACGGCGAGCTGGTGGCGACGCTGGCTCGGGCCGGGGTCGAATCCTATGACCCGGCCGGCGAGCGCTTCGACCCGGCGCTGAGCGAGGCGATCTCGATGCGCCCGGGCGGCGACGGGGTCGAGCCGGGGACGGTGGTCGAGACGCTCGAACGTGGCTACCGCTCCGACGGCACCGTCCTGCGCCCGGCCCGCGTGATCGTCAGCGAGTGAGGTGAGCGAAGCGATGGCTCGCGACTACTACGAGGTCCTCGGCGTCGGCCGCGGCGCCTCGGCCGAGGAGATCAAGAAGGCGTATCGCAAGCTCGCACGCGAGAACCACCCCGACCGCAATCCGGACGACGCGCAGGCCGAGGAGCGCTTCAAGGAGGTCCAGGGCGCCTACGACACGCTCTCCGATCCCGAGAAGCGCAAGGAGTACGACGCCGGCGGTCGCTTTGGCAACTTCGGCCGCGGTGCCGGTGCGCCGGGCGGCGCCGGCGCCTTCGGCGGCGACTTCGGCGACATCTTCTCGACCATCTTCCGCCGCGGCGGCCAGGGCCCGCAGCCGGCGGCTCGGGGGCGCGACCTGGAGACCGAGGTGACGCTCGGCTTCCGCCAGGCGATGGAGGGGACCGAGGTCGCGGTCACTGTGCCGAAGCAGTCGACCTGCAAGACCTGCAGCGGCACCGGCGCCAAGCCGGGGACGATGCCGGTCACCTGCCCGCGCTGCAACGGGCGCGGGATCGACACCGAGAGCCAGGGCTTCTTCTCGATCAGCCAGCCCTGTCCGCGCTGTGGCGGCGCCGGGCAGATCATCGAGGACCCATGCCCGACCTGCGCCGGCTCGGGCCTGACTCTGCAGCGCAAGCGCTACCGGGTCCGGATCCCCGCCGGAGTCCGCGACGGCAGCCGGATCCGGGTCCGCGGCAAGGGCGAGGACGGCGCCCGCGGCGCACCCCCCGGCGACCTCTACGTAGTCACCCGGGTCCAGCCCTCGCCGATCTTTCGCCAGCGCGACGACGGCAACCTCGAGGTCACGGTGCCGATCACGGTCGCCGAGGCGATCCAGGGCGCGACGATCGAAGTCCCGACGCTGAACGGGACGAAGCGGATCAGAATCCCCGCCGGCACCCAGCACGGCACGGTGCAGCGGCTGCGCGGGGAGGGGCCGCCGAAGCCCGGCGACCGCGGGCGTGCCGACATCCTCTACCGGCTCGAGGTCGAGATGCCGCGCGAGCTCAACCACGACCAGCGCAAGGCGCTGGAGGCGTTCGCCGAGGCGATCAACGACCACGACCCGCGCGAGCGCCTGCTGCGCGACGCGTCCGCGGCATCGGCGAAGGTTGGTGACCAGGTATGAGCGCGAGCAAGAACAGGCGCGGGCGCGGTGCCGAGAGCGCCACCGCCGGGCTCGACCGCCGTCGCGCCGTGTTCATGATCTCGGTCGCCGCCGAGCTCGCCGAGATGCACCCGCAGACGCTGCGCATGTACGAGGCGCGCGGCCTGATCACGCCGAAGCGCTCGCCCAAGAACACCCGCCTCTACTCCTATGAGGACGTCGAGCGGCTGCGGCGGATCCAGCAGATGACCGCCGAGGACGGCCTCAACCTGGCCGGGGTCGAGACCGTGCTGACGCTCGAGCGCGAGCTCGAGCGCGCCCGCGCGGAGGTGGCGCGGATGCGCGAGCGGGCGACCGAGCTCGAGCGCCAGATGTCGGTCGAGCTCGAGCGGGTGAGGACGACGCTGCGGGCCGAGATCGTCCCCTACGGCGCCTACGAGGCCGGACTCAAGGCTCGCCGTCCCGGCTGAGCAACCGCTCGGCGACGCCTCGCACGCTCTCGATCCCATACGTGAACGAGGGCTGATCATCGGTCAGCACGACGATCGCCAGCTTGCGCTTACCGTCGCGCTCGCGCAGCTCGGCCGCCTGGTGGACGAGGGCATGATCGGGAAGCCAGCCGCCTTTGAACCTCACCGCCCAGCGATCGCCGGCAGCGGCCGGGATGCCCCAGCTCTGAGTCTCGACGACCGAGCCCAGCAGGCCCTTCGCGTACTCGCGGTGCTTGCGGACGAGCGCGTGATCCAGGTCGCCGAAGAAACGCGCCATGTCGGCCGCTGTGATCTGGGCGTTGCCCCAATGGCCGGCGACGGTGAATCGCTCCATCCCGGCGCGGTGGGCGACGTCGAACAGGCCCTGGTCGCCGACGCGAGCGTAGATCGAGTCGGCAGCGCCGTTGTCGGAGAGGGTGATCATCGAGGTCAGCAGCGAGTCCGTGGTCGAATCGATTCCCTCGCCGGCCTTCTTCAGCCGCCGCACCTCCGCCGCCAGCAGCATCGCCTTGACCACGCTCGCGGCGGCGTAGCGGCGGTTCTCGCGTTCGCCGCGGAGGCTGCCCTCGCTGTTGACGACCGCGAGCGAGACGACCCCGGTGCGACCGTCGGCGAACTTGCGCGCCGATCTGAGCCCCGCGGCGCTCGGCACCTTTCGCGTCCCGGCCCGGCCCGGGCGCTCTGCCTTGCGCGCCGAGCCGGCGAAGCTCACCCCGCTCGCCCGCGCGGCGGCGCTCGCCTTGTGCTCGAGCTCGGGAAGCGCCGGGTCGGTGAAGGCGACGACGCCGACCGCAACCAGCGCCGCAAACACGCTCAGGGTTGCCGGGACGGTGGCTCGCACGCGAGTAACGATGCAACATTTCGCGGGGAGTAGGGTGAGCGGCAGTGACGTTCGAGGACGACGGCTCGCCGGCACCGGTCGAATCGATCGACCGCATGCTGGCGATCGGGCTGGCCGCGGGGCGGATCGCGATCGGCGCCGGCCTCTGGGTCGCACCGCAACGCAGTGCCAAGGCGCTCGGCTTTGCCTCGCTCGATCAGCCCGGGCTGGCGCTGGCGCGAATCGCCGGCAGCCGCGATCTGGTGCTCGGCGTCGCCCAGCTCGGCTCGCTCGCGGACCGCGCTCCGTTGCGGCGGGCGACCGTGTGCGCTGCGGCCGCCGACGCCGCCGACGTCGCCACCTTCGCCCTCGCGCTGGGAGCGCCCGAGACCCGCACCGCGGGGCTCCGCGGGCTGCCCGTCGCCGCGCTCGCCGTGGTCGCCGGTGCCTGGCTGGCGTCGCGACTGCGATGAGCGACGCTCCCAGGCGTGGATCTAAGTCATGACTACATAGATTTCTTGACATACTCCACTCAACTCCGTAGACTGGAGAGCGATGCAAGCAGACAGATTCACGGTCAAGTCCCAGGAGGCGGTCGCCGCTGCCCAGCAGCTGGCGACGCGTTTTCGCAACCCCGAGGTGACGCCGGCGCACCTGCTCCTCGCGGTGCTCGAGCAGGAGGACGGATTCGCCCCCTCGGCGCTGCGAAAGCTTTCCGCCGACGTCGCCGCGATCACCGATCGCGCCCGCAACGCCGTCGGCGA
The DNA here is from genome assembly GCA_963767475.1 of uncultured Solirubrobacterales bacterium. Taxonomy (GTDB): domain Bacteria; phylum Actinomycetota; class Thermoleophilia; order Solirubrobacterales; family 70-9; genus WHSW01. The sequence goes on along the minus strand of CAVYEI010000002.1, from coordinate 1,105,795 downwards.
GCTGCCGACCGTGAGCGGCCCCGACGAGCCCGAGGTCCGGCCCGCCCAGAGCTTTCTCAAGGTCCTGCAGCGCGCCGAGCAGGAGATGGCCGCGCGCAACGACGAGTACATCTCGGTCGGTCACCTGCTGCTCGCGCTCGCTGACAAGTCCAGCGACGTGGCCGACATCCTGCCCGAGCGCGAGTCGCTCGCCCGCGCGGTCGACGAGACCCAGGGCCCGAGCCGGGTCACCTCGCCGAACGCGGAGGCGGTGGCCGAGGCGCTGGAGAAGTTCGGCCGCGATCTGACCGCCGACGCGCGCGCGAACAAGCTCGACCCGGTGATCGGCCGCGACGAGGAGATCCGCCGCGTGATCCAGGTGCTCTCGCGCCGGACCAAGAACAACCCGGTGCTGATCGGCGAGCCCGGGGTCGGCAAGACCGCGATCGTCGAGGGACTGGCGAAGCGGATCGTCGACGGCGACGTGCCGGAATCCCTGCGCGATCGACGCGTGATCGCCCTCGACGTCGGCGCCCTGGTCGCCGGCTCCAAGTACCGCGGTGAATTCGAGGAGCGGCTGAAGGCTGTGCTCAAGGAGGTCCAGGACGCCGAGGGCCAGATCGTCCTCTTCATCGACGAGCTGCACACGATCGTCGGCGCCGGCGCAACCGAGGGGGCGATGGACGCGGCGAACCTGCTGAAGCCGATGCTCGCCCGCGGCGAGCTGCGCTGCATCGGCGCGACCACGCTTGACGAGTACCGAAAGCAGATCGAGAAGGACGCGGCGCTCGAGCGGCGCTTTCAGCCGGTGCTCGTCGGCGAGCCCGACATCAACGACACGATCGCGATCCTGCGTGGGCTCAAGGAGCGCTACGAGCGCCACCACGGCGTCCGCATCACCGACCCGGCGATCGTCGCCGCGGCGACGCTCTCGGAGCGCTATATCGCCGACCGCTTCCTTCCCGACAAGGCGATCGACCTGATCGACGAGGCTGCGTCGCGGCTGAAGATGGAGATCGAGTCCTCGCCGGTCGAGATCGACGAGGTCGACCGCCGCATCCTGCAGCTGGAGATCGAGCGCGAGGCGCTCAAGGGCGAGAAGGACGACGCCTCGAAGTCCCGCCGCGAGGCGATCGAGGCCGAGCTCGCCGACCTCAAGGAGAACGCCTCGGAGCTGAAGGCTCGCTGGCAGGCGGAGAAGGAGGCGATCGAGGCGCGCAAGGCGGCGGTCGCCCGGCTCGACGAGGCGCGCGGAGAATTCGAGAAGGCCGAGCGCGAGGGCGACCTCGAGCGGGCGGCGAAGCTGCAGTACTCCGAGATCCCCGAGCTCGAGTCGATCGTCGCCGAGCAGGAGCAGCGCAGCCACGAGCTCGACCAGGCGGGGTCGCTGCTGACCGAGGAGGTGACCGAGGAGGACATCGCCGAGGTCGTCGCCCGCTGGACCGGGATCCCGGTCTCGAAGCTGATGGAGGGGGAGGTCGAGAAGCTGATCCAGATGGAGGATCGCCTCCACGACCGGGTGATCGGCCAGGACGAGGCCGTTGCCGCGGTCGCCAACGCCCTGCGCCGCTCGCGCGCCGGCCTCTCCGACCCCAACCGCCCGATCGGCAGCTTCCTCTTCCTCGGCCCGACCGGGGTCGGCAAGACGGAGCTCGCGCGAGCGCTGGCGGAGTTCATGTTCGACTCCGAGCAGGCGATCGTCCGCGTCGACATGTCGGAGTACATGGAGAAGCACTCGGTCTCGCGCCTGGTCGGCGCGCCGCCGGGCTACGTCGGCTACGAGGAGGGCGGCCAGCTGACCGAGGCGGTCCGCCGCCGGCCCTACGCCGTCGTCCTGCTCGACGAGATCGAGAAGGCCCACCCCGACGTCTTCAACGTGCTGCTGCAGATCATGGACGACGGCCGGCTCACCGACGGCCAGGGCCGCACGGTCAACTTCTCGAACACGATCCTGATCATGACCTCGAACGTGGGCTCGGACCGGATCACCGGCCCGATGGTCGACGAGGGGATCCGCGAGCAGATCGAGGAGGTGCTGGCGGCGACCTTCAAGCCGGAGTTCCTCAACCGGATCGACGACGTGGTGATCTTCCACCGGCTAAGCCGCGAGAACATCAGCCGTATCGTCGAGCTCCAGGTCGAGCTGCTGGCCGGACGCGTGCGCGAGCGCGGGATCGAGCTCGAGCTCACCGACGACGCCCGAACCCTGCTCGGCAACCTCGGCTACGACCCCGTCTACGGCGCCCGCCCGCTGAAGCGGGTGATCCAGCGCGAGCTGATCGACAAGCTGGCGCTGAAGCTGCTCGAGGGAGAGTTCGCCGACAGCGACGTGATCAAGGTCGACGTCGACGGCGGCGAGATCACGTTCGAGATGTCGGGCCAGCGGGTCGCCGCCGCGGCCTGAGCTCGCCACACCCTGAGCACTACGCTCCCGGCGCATGCGGATCGGCATTTGCGCCTACTGGTTCAACCGCGGGCAGGGCGTGGTCGCGCGCCAGACCCGCTCCGCCCTCGACGAGCTCGGCCACCAGACCTTCGTCCTCGCCCGCCCGACCCGGGCGGCGAACATCAAGCCCTCGTTCGTCGATCACAGCGGGGTCTGGGATCAACCCAACGTCACCGACGCCTCGGAATACCGGATCCCCGCCGACGAGCTGGTCGCCTGGGGACGTGACAACGAACTCGACCTGGCTCTGTTCGACCAGAACTACGAGCTCGAGGCGATCGAGGCGCTGCGCGCTTCCGGCGTCGCCACCGTGGGCCGCTTCGTCTGGGAGCAGTTCTCGGCCGAGCACGTGGAACCCGCCAAGCGGGCGCTCGACGTCGTCTACTCGCTGACCGAATGCGAGCGCGAACGCTACGCGTCGATGGGGATCGAGAGCCCGCGCGTGCGCTGGGGTATCCACCCCTCGCTGCTGGCATACGCGCGTCCTGCCACCAACCCCGACGGCAGCGGAGGCGAAGCCGAGCAGCCGGCGGGCATTTGTTTTTTCTATCCGGCGGGGTTCCTCAGCAAGCGCAAGCCGGTGGCCGAGGTGCTGAACGCGTTTCGGCGCTTCGACCGCGACGACGCGCGGCTGGTGATCAAGGGTCAGGTGGAGCGCGAGCTGGAGACGCTCGCCAAGGGCGCCGCTCGTGACCCGCGAGTGGAGGTGCTGCTCGAGGACCTGCCGACCGACGAGCACCTGCGCCTGTTCGCCTCCGCCGACGTCTGCGTCGCTCCCAGCCGCTGGGAGGGGCTTGGCCTGCATCTGTACGAGTCGATGGCGCTCGGGCTGCCGGTGATCAGCAACGACATCGCGCCGATCAACGAAGTGATCCGCGACGGCGACAACGGGATCCTGTTCCGCTCCCGGCGCCGGGGACGGGCCAAGTCCGGGATCCCCGCCTACAGGCCGAGCGTCCGCGGGATGAGCGCGGCCCTGGGCGAGATCGCGGAGCCGGGCCGCCTCGACGAGCTGCGCGCCGGCGTCGCCCGGGCACGCGAGCGACTCGCCTGGGAGCACACGGTCGCCGACTACGGCGAGCTGGTCGCGAGGTTCAAGCGCTGATCAGCCGCACCGGCCGGTCGAGCCGGCGGCCGACCTCCTCGGCTTCGGCGCCACCGAGCCCCGGCCCGGCGACGAGCAGCACCTCACGCGCGGCGAAGGTCGGCAGCTCGTCGCTGATCGCCTGCACCGGATCCGAGTCGCCGACCCGGCCGCTGGCATCGAGGCCGGCGGCGGCCAGCGCCGCGAGCGAGATCGCCAGCGTCCGGGCGGCGGCCTCGCGCGCCTGACCGAGGTCCGACGCCCAGCGGTCGAGCGCCTTCAGCGGTGCCGGTGCCAGGACCAGCACCTCCGGTGGTTGGTCGCGATCGAGGACGGCACGGCCCTCGCCGGCGATCTCTGCGATCCGCTCGATCAGCGCCGGGTCGTCGACGGGCCGCTCGGCGACGACCAGCAGCCGGTAGCGGGTGTCGGTCGAGGTCGCCGCCTCGATCGGCTCGTCGAACGTGGTCCGCGCAGCGACCACCAAGACGACGGCCACCGCCAGGGCTCCCGCGGCGAGCCCGGGCCCCGGTCCGGCGAACAGAAACCCGGCGACGATCGGCACGGCGAGCGCCACGATGATCAGCGGCAACATCCACGGCCGGATCGCCAGCGGGACGAGCCGTTTCATCCTCGGGTCCTAGCCGCCGGCGGACCTCGCCGACCCCTCGATCATCGGTCGTGCCAGGGCCGGCGCCTTGGGAAACTCGGCCGGGTTCAGCCCGGCGACGTCGAATCCCGCGCGCGCAAGGGTGGCGGCCGTGTCGCGATTCGGGTGGCAGCCGCCCGCGAACCAGCCCCAGGGCCCCTCCAGGCGGTCCTGCCAGCCGCCCAGCCGGCCGTCGTCTGGATCGCGAACGTGCTCGAGCAACAGCAGGCTGCCCTGCGGCCTCAATACGCGGGCGATCTCGGCCGCGGCCCGGGCCGGGTCGTCGACCGTGCAGAGGACCAGGGTCGAGATCACGGTGTCGAAGGAGTCGTCGTCGAACGGCAGCTGCTCGGCGCCGGTCTCGACCACCTCGAACCCGAATCCGGGGGCGTCCGCCGCAAGCTTGTCGCGCAGCCGGCGCGCCATGTGGGGGTCGGGCTCGGTGAGCACAACCTCGGCGACCGCCGCCGGGTAGTGGGACGCGTTGGCGCCGGTTCCGGCGCCAAGCTCGAGCGTGCGCCCGGACGCCCGGGCCAGCACCGATGCGCGCATCTCGGCGAGCCCGGAACGTTCGCTGCTGGCGAGCAGGCGGTCATAGATCGCGGCGAAGATCGGGTGGCCGGCCATCGCCCCAATGATTGCCGATCGTGGGCCGGCGAAACTTGCGCGAAGCCGCTGAACGTGAAAGAAAGCGGGAACGCGCAGCACGCGCCAGAATGCGCGCACGGCGCGCAGATCAGCCGAGACGAGGAGGAACGAACCAGAATGGCGACCTACATCATGCTCACCCGCCTGACCCCCGACGGGGTGAAGACGATCAAGGACAATCCCTCGCGCGTGCAGGAGGTCAACAAGGAGGTCGAGCAGCTCGGCGTCAAGGTGCTCAACCAGTGGGCGACGCTTGGCGAGTTCGACTTCGTCACAGTCGTCGAGGCGCCAGACGAGAAGGCGATGGCCAAGCTCTCGATCGAGATGGGCTCACGGGGAACGGTGATGAACCAGACGATGACCGCGATCGACGTGGAGGACTTCACCGGCGCTCTATGAAGGTCCTGGTCGTAGGAGGGGGCGGTCGCGAGCACGCGATCGTCCGCGCGCTGGCGCGCTCCGGGCACGGCCCGGAGCTGCTCTGCACGCCCGGCAACGCCGGGATCGAAGCCGATGCGCGCTGCTTCGAGACGTCCGGCGACGTCGGCGCGATCGTCGAGGCGGCGCAGCGCGAGGCATGTGACCTGGTCGTGGTCGGACCCGAGGGGCCGCTGGTGGACGGGCTCGTCGACGCGCTCGAGGCCGCCGGCATCGCCGCCTTCGGTCCCAGCGCCGAGGCCGCGCGCCTCGAGGGCTCGAAGGTGCACGCGAAGGCGCTGATGGCCGAGGCGGGCGTGGCCACGGCGAGCCACACGGTCCTGCGCAGCCGCGCCGAGGCGCTCGAGCATCTCGCCGACTCGCCCTATCCGGCCGTGCTCAAGGCCGACGGCCTCGCCGCGGGCAAGGGCGTGATCATCTGCGCCGGCGAGGCCGAGGCCCGCGAGGCAGTGGAGACCTTCTTCGTCGAGCGCCGCTTCGGCGCCACCGAGGTCGTGCTGGAGGAGTTCCTCGACGGCGAGGAGCTCTCGATGCTCGCCCTCTGCGACGGCGAGAACGTCCTCCCGCTGGCTCCGGCGCAGGACTACAAGCGGATCTTCGACGGCGACCAGGGACCGAACACGGGCGGCATGGGCAGCTACTCGCCCGTTCCCGGCTTCGACCCGGCGACGGTCTCGGAGATCGTCGATTCCGTCCATCGCCCGATCGTCGAGCTGATGGCGCGCCGCGGCACGCCCTTCCATGGCGTCCTCTACGCCGGGCTGATGCTCTCCGAGGCCGGCACCAAGGTGCTCGAGTTCAACACCCGCTTCGGCGATCCAGAGACCCAGGCGGTGCTGCCGCGGCTGGAGACCGACCTGATCGACCTCTTCCTCGGCGCCAGGGAGCCCGGCGGGCTCGCCGGCGCCGAGGCCGTGTTCTCCGACCAGTGGGCGGTGACGGTCGTGCTCGCCTCGGCGGGCTACCCGGAGAGCTCCTCGAGCGGCGACGTGATTCGCGGTCTCGACGCGTTGCCGGAGGGCGTGGAGCTCATGCACGCCGGAACGGCGCGCAACGATGCCGGTGAAATAGTCACCGCCGGCGGCCGGGTGCTCAACCTCACCGGTCTCGGGCCGGGACCGGCGGAGGCGCGAGAACGCGCCTACGAGGCGGCGAAAGTGATCGAGTTCGACGGCAAGCAGATGCGCACCGACATTGCGGCCCGAGCGAGCGCGAAGCTGGAGCAAAGAGCATAAATTCGATGCGAAGCGCGAATGCCGTGTTCATGGCGGTCGCTGGACAACCCAGATAGGGGACGAGTGGAGATGCCAGACAAGCCGAGTACCGAGACCGAGGTCGTGATCCCGACTCCGCTCGAACCGATGCCCGAGGTGGAGGCCGCCTTCGAGGAGATCGAGGTCGATGCCCCGCGGGTCGGGATCATCATGGGCTCGAAGAACGACAAGCCGAAGATGCAGCCCGCCGGAGCGGCCCTGCAGGAGGCCGGGATCCGCTACGAGGTCCGGGTGATGAGCGCCCACCGCGACCCGGAGAAGGTGCGCGAGTACTGCCACGCCGCACGCATGCGGGGGCTCAAGGTGCTGATCGCGGGGGCCGGGATGTCGGCCGCGCTGCCCGGCGTCGCCGCCGCCCACACCGACCTGCCGGTAATCGGGGTGCCGATCATGGGCAAGAGCCTCGGCGGGCTGGACGCCCTGCTCAGCGCCGTGCAGATGCCGCCCGGGGTTCCGGTCGCCTGCGTCGCCATCGACGGGGCCAAGAACGCCGGCCTGCTCGCCGTGCGCATAATCACTTCGTGATCGCGAGGTACACGCGCGACGAGATCGGCGCCGTCTGGAGCGACGAGCGCCGGATGTCCGGCTGGCTCGAGGTCGAGCTCGCCGCGACCGACGCCTGGGCGGCCGATGGCAAGGTGCCCGCCGAGGCGGCGGCGGCCTGCCGCGAGCGGGCTTCGTTCACGGTCGAGGCGGTCAAGGAGCGCGAGCGCCAGACCAACCACGACGTCGCCGCCTTCGTCGACGTGGTCGCCGCCTCGATCGGCGAAGAGGGCCGCTGGATCCACTACGGCCTCACCTCCTCCGACGTGCTCGACACGGCGCTGGCGCTGCAGCTGGTCGAGGCCGGGCTGATCGTCCTCACCGGCGCGACCGCCTTCCGCGACGCGCTGGTGGCGAAGGCGCGCGAGCACGCCGAGACCCTGTGCGTCGGCCGAACGCATGGCGTCCACGCGGAGCCGACCACCTTCGGCCTCCGCCTTGCCGGGTTCGCCTTCGAGGCCGACCGCAACCTGACCCGACTCCGCGACGCGTTCGATCAGGCGGCCGTGGGCAAGCTCTCGGGCGCGGTCGGCACCTATGCCTCGACCCCGCCCGAGATCGAGACCGCGGTCATGGACGCGCTCGGGCTGCGCGCCGAGGAGATCTCGACCCAGGTCGTCCCCCGCGACCGCCACGCCGCCGTGCTCGAGGCGATCGCCCTCGCCGGCGCCGGGCTCGAGCGGTTCGCCCAGGAGATCCGCAACCTGCAGCGCACCGAGGTGCGCGAGGTCGAGGAGCCGTTTGCCTCGGGTGAGCAGAAGGGCTCCTCGGCGATGCCACACAAGCGCAACCCGATCACCGCCGAGCGCGTCAACGGGCTCGCCCGGGTCCTGCGCGGCTACTCGCAGGCCGGGCTCGAGAACGTCGCCCTCTGGCACGAGCGCGACATCTCCCACTCCGGGGTCGAGCGCGTGATCCTGCCCGACGCGACGATCCTGCTCGACTACATGCAGCACCTCTCCGTGCGCCTGGTCGAGGGCATGACCGTGCATGTCGAGCGCATGCGCGCCAACCTCGAGCTCACCCACGGCGCCCTGTTCAGCCAGCGGGCGCTGACCGCTCTGGTCGACTCGGGGATGACCCGCGACGAGGCCTACCGCCTGGTCCAGGAGGCGGCCCAGGGGGCGTGGGACACCGGGACCCCGTTTCGCGACCTGCTCGCCGAGCGAGCGCCGCAGCTCGACCTCGATGCGGTGCTCGATCCGGACGCGTACCTGGTCCACGTGCCGGACCTGATCGCCCGGCTCGACCGGCTCAGCGGCTGATCAGCTTCGGGCCGTCGCCACGACCCGCGTCCCGTTCGCGGGCGAGAGCGTGACGTTGCGGCGCACCGGCTTCTCGAGCTCGGGCGAGGCGGCGCGCAGCTTCACCGAGCCGAGGATCGTCTCGATCGCGACCCGCATCTCGAGCTGGGCGAAGGCGGCGCCGATGCAGCGGCGGGTGCCGCCGCCGAAGGGGATCCAGGAGTAGGTCTCCGGCGCCCCGTCGCCGAGCAGGCGCTCGGGAAGGAACGCGAACGGGTCCGGGTAGACGTCGGCGCGGGTGTGGGCGAGGTAGATCCCGGCCAGGATCACGGTGCCGGCCTCGAGCTGATAGCCGCCGAGGTCCGAGTCCTGGCGCAGCTCGCGGCCGGTGAACGGGACCACCGGGCGCACCCGCAGCGACTCGTTGATAACCGCGTCCAGGTATTCGTGCTCGCCCGCGGCGAGCTCGGCCTCGAGCCGCTCGAGCGCATCGGGCCGGTGAAGCAGCAGGTCGAAGGTCCAGGCCAGACCGGTCGCCGTGGTCTCGTGTCCGGCGAGCAGCAGGGTCATCAGCTGGTCGCGCAGCTCGCGATCCTCCATCGCCGAGCCATCCTCGAACCGGGCCGTGAGCAGCATCGAGAGGATGTCGTCGCGCTCGGCGAGATCGGGGCGGCGGCGGTGCTCGGCGATCTCGGCATAGAGGAGCTCGTCGGTGCGCGTGCGCAGCTCGGCGAGGCGGCTGAACATCGGCAGCTTGCGCACGCCCGGAGTGGCAAAGCCCAGGGCAACGGGCGAGGCGCTCGCCGAAAGGATCGCGACCAATCCGTCGCGGAGTCGCTCGCGGCGGTCGGCGTCCTCGACTCCGAACACGGCGCGCAGGATCACCTCGAGGGTGATCTCCTGCATGCTCGGGTGAAGGGCGAACTCGGTCCCCTGCGGCCAGCCGGCGACGGCGCGCTCGGTCGCCTCGCGGATCACCTGCTGATAGCCGCGCATGCGCTCACCGTGGAAGGGCGGCAACATCAGCTTGCGCCGGCGCAGATGCTCCTCGTCTTCCTGCAAGAGCAGCGAGGAGCGGCCGAGCAGCGGCTCGAGCAGGATGTTTCGCCCGGGTGCAATCGTGTTCACACGGTCGGCGGTGAACAGTCGCTTGATCGAGTCCGGATCGGAGAGGAAGACGACGTCGCCGGGGCCGAACAGCCTGGCGCGGAAGGTCTCGCCGAGCTCTCGCCTCCAATGCTCGAGAAACGGGATCGGGCGGAAGATGAAGCGCGCCGTCTGCAGCGGCTTCGACAGCGGGATTGCCGGCACCTGGCGATCCCCGTTCGTCCGCGAGCCGGACGCGGGCGCCTCGACGGCGGGATCTGAAACGGCGGTGGGCTCCATCGCAGTGATGGTACGGAGGCAACTGACTGCCTGCCGCAGCCGTTGTTAGCATCGCCGCCCGTGGAAACCTCGCTCGCCGATCTGAAGCTCGTCGCCTCCGGGAAGGTGCGCGAGATGTACGCCGACGGCGACCAGATCCTGATGGTCGCCTCCGACAGGATCTCCGCCTACGACGTCGTCCTGCCGACCGCGATTCCCGACAAGGGCAAGGTGCTGACCCAGATGTCGGTGTTCTGGTTCGAGACCACCGGCCACATCGTCCCCAACCACTACGTCTCCCAGGACGTGCCCGAGGAGGTCGCCGGCCGAGCCCTGCGGGTGAAGCGGCTGCAGATGTTCCCGGTCGAGTGCGTCGCCCGCGGCTATCTCTCCGGATCGGGCTGGCGCGAGTATCAGGAGACCGGCGCCGTCTGCGGGATCGAGCTGCCGGCCGGACTGCGCGAGTCCGAGCAGCTGCCGGAGCCGATCTTCACCCCGGCGACCAAGGCCGAGCTCGGCGATCACGACGAGAACATCGACTTCGATCGCGCCGCCGAGCTGATCGGCGACCGGCCGCTGATGGCCGAGCTTCGCCGGGTGACGCTGGAGCTCTACGAGCACGCCCGCGACCACGCCGCCGAACAGGGGATCATCATCGCCGACACCAAGTTCGAGTTCGGCTCCTCGCCCGGTGCCGAGGTGGTACTCGGCGACGAGGTGCTGACCCCGGACTCCTCGCGCTTCTGGCCCGCCGACGACTACGAGCCCGGCCGCTCGCAGGCGTCGTTCGACAAGCAGTACGTGCGCGACTGGCTCGACCAGTCCGGCTGGGACCACACGCCGCCGGGGCCCGAGCTTCCCGACGAGGTGGTCGCCAATACGCGCGCCAAGTACGTCGAGGCCTACGAGCGGATCACCGGCCGGAGCCTGTAGCCCGATCGGCCCTACGCTGAACCCATGAACCTGTTCGTCTGCGGCCTGCGCCGCTCCGGGACGACGATCCTCTACGACGCTCTCGGCGAGGATCCCGGGCTGCGCTGCTTCTACGAGCCGCTGCGCGAGGACTCGGAGACGATCGGCGGCGGCAGCGGCTCGCGCGACACCGACGTCTCCGCCGAGACCCGGGAGCTGCGCGAGCGCTTTCGCGCCGAGCGCCACCCCGAGCTCCAGATCGAGCTCTTCAACTGGGGCGGGCCACGGGCGCCCGAGCTGGAGCTGGAGCCGGACCTGCCGGCGCATGTCAGCGAGTGGCTCGCCGACCTGCTCGCGACCGCCCCGGATGTGGCGATCAAGGAGACCCGGCTGCACCACAAGCTTGGCGCGATCGCGGAGATCGACCCGGACGCGGCGATCGTCCATCTGGTTCGCGACCCGCGCGCCGTCACCGCCTCGATGCTGCTCGGCCGGCGGCGCCGGACCGACATCTATCCGGATGCCGACACCTTCTTCACCGCCCGCACCGGCCGCCGGCTGTGGTCGAGCAGACCGATCTCCGAGGAGCTGCTCCAGCGCCGTCGCTCGCTCGAGATCCCCGCCGACATCCCCGACTTCATCCGGCCGCTGGTGGTCTGGAAGGCCGCCTGCGAGACGATGAGCGGCGACGGCAAGCGGCTGTTCGGCGACCGCTACGCGCAGGTCCGGCTCGAGGACCTGCGGACCGACCCGCGACGCGAGTTCGAGCGCATCTACGCGCTCACCGGCCGCCCGCTGCCCGAGCAGGTGGCGGCGTGGGCCGACGCGAACGTTCGCCGCGACGGCGAGATCCACCTCGGCGACGATCCGCGCTGGGCGCGTGCGGCGCGGCTGGTCGGGATGGAGGAGGAGCTGCAGCGGGCCGGATACGGCGAGATCCTCGAGCTCGAGCCGGCCCCGGGCGAGCCGCTCGATCTGACGCCCCCAGTGGCCGCCTCGCGGCTCTCGGGATTCATGGGCCGGGCCCGGCGCCGCCCGTGAGGCGGAGTCCGGAGGACGAAGCCGAGCCGCGCCGCCGTTGAGGCGCCTGCTGTGAGGCGGAGTCCGGAGGACGAAGCCGAGCCGCGCCGCCGTTGAGGCGCCTGCTGTGAGGCGGAGTCCGGAGGACGAAGCCGAGCCGCGCCGCCGTTGAGGCGCCTGCTGTGAGGCGGAGTCCGGAGGACGAAGCCGAGCCGCGCCGCCGTTGAGGCGCCTGCTGTGACGCTAGGCTGGAATGCAGGTGAAGGCGCGCGTGCTGATCCGGCCCAAGGAGGGCATCCTCGACCCGCAGGGCAAAGCGGTCGAGCGCGCGCTGCCGGCGCTCGGGTTCGAGGGCATCTCGCACGTTCGCGTCGGCCGCATGGTCGAGCTCGAGGTCGAGAACGGCGCCGACCTGGATCGGCTCTGCGAGCAGCTGCTCGCGAATCCACTGGTCGAGGACTACGAGGTCCTGGAAACGGAATGAAGTTCGGCGTCCTGCAGTTCCCGGGCTCCTGCGACGAACGCGACGCACTGCTCGCCTGCCGCCGGGTGGGCGAGGCTGAGCTCGTCTGGCACGGCGATACCGAGCTCGCGGGGATCGACGCCGTGGTCGTCCCCGGTGGCTTCTCCTACGGCGACTATCTGCGCGCCGGCGCGATCGCCCGCTTTGCCCCGGTGATGAACGCGGTGCGCGAGTTCGCCCTCGACGGCGGGCCCGTGCTGGGAATCTGCAACGGCTTCCAGGTCCTCTGCGAAGCCGGCCTGCTGCCGGGCGCGCTGCTTCCCAACGTGGGGCTGCGCTTCGTCTGCCGCCAGATCGAGCTCGAGGTCGTCAGCAACGAGACGGTCGCCACCGGCGGCTGCGAGCCCGGCGAGCGCCTCTCGATCCCGGTCAAGCATATGAGCGGGCGCTGGTTCGCGCCGGGGGACCTGCTCGCCAAGCTCGAAGCCGCGGGCCAGATCGTGTTTCGATACCGCGACGGGCAGAACCCCAACGGCTCGGTCGCCGACGTCGCCGGCGTCTCCAACGCGCGCGGCAACGTGGTCGGCCTGATGCCCCACCCCGAGCACGCGGTCGACCCGCTGACCGGCTCGGCCGATGGCCTGAAGCTGTTCGAGTCGATGGTCTCCGGCGGGGTCGCCCTGGCGGCGTGACCCCGCTCCCCGGGCGCCGGCGGGGCCCGGACCTTCCACCGGCGCCGTTCGTGGTCGGCGTCGGGCGCTCCGGAACCACCCTGCTGCGGCTGATGCTCGACGCGCACTCGCAGCTCGCGATCCCTGCCGAGACCCACTTCGTTCCCGACCTGATCGAGCGCGAACGCGAGTGCCGCAGCTCCGGCGAGCTGGTCGCCGCGATCGTCGCCTCCCGCACCTGGGGCGACTTCGGCCTCGACCCCGCGCAGCTGCGCGAGGCAGCGGCCGGGGCGCGCGGGGCGGCCGAGGTGCTGCGGGTCTTCTACGGCCTCTGCGCCGCGGCCCAGGGCAAGTCGCGCTGGGGCGACAAGACCCCGGGCTACGTCAAGCGCATGCGTCCGATCGCCGGGGCACTCGGCGAGGCGCGCTTCGTCCACCTGATCCGCGACGGCCGCGACGTGGCGATCTCGCGACTCTCGCGGGGAATGGGCGAGGGCAAGCCGATCGCCGACGTCGCCGACCTGTGGAAGCGCCGGATCGAGAACGCCCGCCGCCAGGCCAAGCACCTGCGGGGTCGGTATCTGGAGCTGCGTTACGAGGATCTCGTCGCCGATCCGGCGCCGGCGCTCGGCCGCGTCTGCGAGCTGATCGAGCTCACCTACGAACCGGCGATGCTCGACTACCACGAGCGCGCCGCGGAGCGGATCGGCGAGCTCGGCGACCTCGGCCCCGAGGGCGGCCGGCGCGAACGCGACCGAGGGGAGCGCCAGGCGGCGCATTCGCTTGCCGCCGGGCCGCCGACCAGCGCCCGCACGGAGGCCTGGCGCACCGAGATGGATCCCTCCGACCGGGCGGCGTTCGAGGCGGTCGCGGGCGGCTTGCTGGCAGAACTCGGCTACGACGTGCCATCCTGAGCGCCCCGACGTAAGAGGAAAATGGCTTTCGACTACTCGCTCAAATGGCTGCGCTACAAGCGCCTTCGTCCGCCGCGCCGAGCCCACCGCTCCCGGCCCCGTTCGTGGTCGGCGTCGGGCGCTCCGGAACCACCCTGCTGCGGCTGATGCTCGACGCGCATCCGGATCTCGCGATGCCGCCCGAGACCCATTTCATCCCCCAGTTCATCCAGGCCTCGGGGCGGCTGCGATTCAACCCGAGGATCGCGACCAAGGTGATCCGCGACGACCCGCACCGGCGCTGGAACGACTTCGGGCTCGAGGAGGAGGACCTGCGCGAGAAGATGGCGGCCCTCGACCGCTTCAACACCGCCGACGCCATGCGGGGCTTCTACGTCCTCTACGCCGAGCGCCACGGCAAGCGCCGCTGGGGCGACAAGACCCCCGACTACGTGCGCAAGATGAAGAAGATCCAGAACACGCTGCCCGAAGCGCGGTTCATCCACGTGATCCGCGACGGGCGCGACGCCGGCCTGTCGCAGAACAAGCGGGTGGTCAAGCGCGGCAAGGAGCCTGTGCCCGGGCGCGAGCTGGCCCGGCGCTGGCGCAAGCGGATCGTCAAGTCGCGGATCGACGCCGAGGACGTCAACCACTACATGGAGGTCCGCTACGAGGACCTGATCACCGACACCGAGGGCGTGCTGCGCAAGGTCTGCGAGTTCGTCGAGCTCGACTTCGACCCGGCGATGCTGACCTACCACGAGCGCGCCGAGGAGCGGATGCAGGAGATGGCCGGCGCCCTGCCGGCGAAGAAGGGGCGTCCCGAGCGCGAGGCCGGCGAGCGGCTCGAGGCGCACGCGCTGACCAAGGAGCCGCCGAAGGCCGACCGGGTCGCGGTCTGGAAGCAGGAGATGGACCCGCAGGAGAACGCCGACTTCGAGGAGGGGGCCGGCTACCTGCTCGCCGACCTCGGCTACGAGACGGCGACCCCGAAGGAGCATTGGATTCCGCCCGAGGAATGGGCGCGCTCGAAGTCGCGCACCGAGCGCGGCTCCGACAACTCCGGCTCGACCAAGTTCAGCCGCGTGATCAAGCGCGACTAGCGCTCACACGGGCCGCCCCCCGAGGGGGCTGTTTGGCGTCGAATGTCGCCTTGCCTCCGTATACGAGGGCTGAGGCGTATCTCGACGCCTGAGAAGGCGCTGGCTCGACATCGCGATACGTTCTCTGCCATCCTGACCCGCTCGCCTCGGGCCCTCCCCCGCGCTTACTGGGGTCCGCGGCCAATTGCCCATGGGATTGCTTTCCAGACTGAAGAAGGACGACGCGCGCCGCCAGCCGGTGCCGTTCGTGGTCGGCATGAACCGCTCGGGGACGACCCTGCTGCGGATGATGCTCGATGCCCATCCTGACCTGACGATCCCGCCGGAGACGCATTTCGTCCCCGACCTGATCAAGGCCGCGCGCGAGGACGATGCGACGCCCGAGAGCGCCCTGGAGGCGATGAAGTCGGCTCGCGAATGGGGCGACTTCGGCTTCACCGACGATGAGATGCTCGGTCGCCTGCGGGCGCTGCCGCGGATCAAGCCCGGGCCGGCCGTGCGCACCTTCTACGCCGCCTACACCGAGCAGCAGGGCAAGCCCCGCTGGGGCGAGAAGACGCCCACCTACGTGCAGAAGATGCGGCTGATCCAGCGCGCGATCCCAGAGGCCCGGTTCGTGCACGTGATCCGCGACGGGCGCGACGTAGCGCTCTCGGTCCTCGACCGCACGGTGCGCGACCTGACCGCGGCCGACATCGCCCGCCGCTGGCAGAAGAAGATCACCAAGGCGCGCGAGGACTCGCCGAAGCTCGACCACTACATCGAGATCCGCTACGAGGACCTGATCCTCGACACCGAGCCGGTGCTGCGCCGTGTCTGCGAGTTCATCGAGCTGCCCTGGGACGACTCCCTGCTCAGCTATCACGAGCGCTCCGCTGACCGGCTCAAGGAGATGGCGCGGGCGCTGCCGGCCGAGGGGCGGGCGAAGGAGCTCTCGGTCGAGCGGCGGATGGCGACCCACGAGATGACGACCAAGCCGCCGAGCGCCGATCGAGTCGCCCGCTGGCGGACCCAGATGACGGCCGAGCAGCGCGAGTCGTTCGAGGCGATCGCCGGCGGACTGCTGGAAGAGCTTGGGTATCCGACCGGCACCGGCGCCGTCGAACAGGCCACCGCCCAGATCGAAGCTGCCGCGTAGCGGCCGACCATGCGCGTAGGCCTGGTGAGCAAATGGTTCGCGAGCGGACAGGCGGTCGTCACCCGCTACATCCGCTCGGCCCTGGACGAGCTCGGACACGAGACGTTCGTGCTCGCGAAGCCCGGCAAGGGCCCGCGCGCGAACCAGGAACGGGTCGCCGACCCCGTCTGGGACCAGCCCGGGGTGACCCAGGGATCGGCGGCCGACATCCCGGCCGACGAGTACGCGGCCTGGGCGGCGGCGAACGCGCTCGACGCGGTCTTCTGCGACCAAAACGATCAGTTCGCCGAGATCGCCGCCCTGCGCGCCGCCGGCGTTCGCACGATCGGGCGCTTCGTCTGGGAGAGCTTCGCGCCCGAGGACGCCGAGCCGGCGAAGGGCGCCTACGAGACGATCTACTCGTTCACCCGCGCCGAGCAGGAGCGTTACCGCGGGTTCGGGATCGAGAGCCCACTGCTCACCTGGGGCTGCCACCCGGAGCTGCTCGCGGTCGCCGAGCGCGCCGAGCGCGATCCGGAGCTGGTCAAGTTCGTCGTCCCCGGCAGCTTCATGGGCAAGCGCAAACCGTTCCCGGAGATCGTCGAGGCATTCACCCGCGCCCGCGGCGACAACCTGCGGCTGCTGATCCGCGGCCAGGTGGACCGCAAGGCGGGCAAGCTGGTGAAAGCGGCGGGCGGCGACCCGCGGGTCGTGATCGAGCTCGAGGACCGGCCGACCGACGAGCATCTGCTCCAGTACGCGAGCTGCCACGTCTGCCTCTCGCCATCGCGCTGGGAGGGGCTCGGACTGCCGCTTTACGAGGCGGTCGCCTTCGGCATGCCGACGATCACCAACGACTCGCCGCCGATGAACGAGATCGTCCTCGACGGCGTCAACGGGATCTGCGTCGACTCGGTCCCCTGGGGCGAGGCCGGCTCGGGCATCCCCGCCTTCGACCCTGACTTCGACCAGCTCACCGCCGCGATCGAGCGCCTCGGCGACGCAGGCGAGCGCGAGCGGCTCGCCGCGGGCGCGCTCGCCCTGCGCGACGGCGAGCGCAGCTGGCGGCGCACGGTGGATGGCCTGGCGGAGCTACTCCGGTGAGATCCTCCGCTTCGCGTCCGGTCTCACCGGGCGAGGGTCCTAATCTCGGATCTCCTTTATGCGCGTAGGTGTGGTCTCGAAATGGTTCAACCGCGGCCAGCCCGTGGTCGGACGCCAGCTGCGTTCGGCGCTCGACTCGCTCGGGCACGAGACCTTCGTGCTCGCGCGGCCGAAGAAGGAGCGCGGCCCGCGGCCGGGCGCGCTCGACCGCGATGACGTCTGGGACCAGCCCGGGGTCACCGAGGCCTCGGCCTATGACGTGCCGGCCGCCGAATACGGACGCTGGGTCGACGAGCACGGGATCGAGGCCGTCTTCTGCGATCAGAACTACCAGTTCGCCGAGCTCGCGGAGCTGCGCGGCCGGGGCGTGCTGACGATCGGGCGCTTCGTCTGGGAGCACTTCACGGCCGAGCACGTCGCCGGCGCTCGCGAGGCCTTCGACCGCGTCTACTCGCTCACCCGCGCCGAGCAGGAGCGCTACCGCGGGATGGGATTGGAGACGCCCTACATCGCCTGGGGTTGTCATCCGGAGCTGATCGAGATCGGTGACGAAGCCCGTGCCTCGGCTGACGCGGGCGGAACGGTGGTATTTGTCTTCCCGGGCGGCTTCCTCGGGCATCGCAAGCCGCTGGAGCCGGTGCTGGAGGCGTTCGAGGCGACCGAGGACCCGCGGCTGCGGCTGCTGGTCAAGGCGCAGGTGGACCGCAAGCAGGTCCGTCCCGCGGAGGCCGCGGCGAAGCGCGACTCGCGGATCGAGCTGCGGCTCGACGACCAGCCGACCGCCGAGCACCTGCGCGCGGTCGCCGGCTGTGACGTGACCATCGCCCCGGCCCGCTGGGAGGGGCTCGGACTGCCGCTCTACGAGGCGATCGCGTTCGGCATGCCGGCGATCACCAACGACGCGCCGCCGATGAACGAGGCGATCCACGACGGCGAGAACGGCCTGCTGGTGTCCTCAACCGAGAACGGGACGGCGAAGTCGGGGATCCCGGCGCTCGACCCCGACGTCGCCGATCTGCGGCGCGCGATCGAGCGCCTCGCCGACGACTCGCTGCGTGGCGAGCTGGCGGCCGGAGCGCTGCGGGTGCGCGATCGCGAGCGCACCTGGACGGCGACGGTGGCGGGGATCGGCGAACTATTGGCAACGGCCGCGAACGGGTAGCTTGGAGGGCTTCATGGGGTTCAAAGACGAGATCGACAAGTACCGCAAGCGGTTCGCGATCGTGCGCGCCGGGCGACGCCTGCGCGGACGCGGCCCGGAGCCGGAGCCGGCGCCGTTCGTGTGCGGGGTTACGCGCTCGGGCACGACCCTGCTGCGGCTGATGCTCGACTCCCATCCCGACGTCGCGATTCCCGGCGAGACGCACTGGGTGCCGAAGCTGATCAAGGCATTCGAGCGCTCTCCGCAGACAGGTGAGGACGCCGCCAACCTGGCGATCGACCACAAGCGCTGGGGCGACTTCCACCTCGACGCCGCCGAGCTGCGGGCGAAGATCGTCGCCCTCGACCCGGTGACGGCGGCGGACGCGATCCGCACCTTCTACATGACCTATGCCGAGCGCGAGGGCAAGAGCCGCTACGGCGACAAGACCCCCGGCTACGTGCGGGAGATGCGCCGGATCCAGCGGGTGCTGCCCGAGGCACGCTTCATCCACATCATCCGCGACGGCCGCGACGTCTCGCTCTCGCACCTGCGGATGAACTGGGGCCCGGAGACCTACGAGCAGTCGGCCCGCCTGTGGCGCAACCGGATCCGCAAGGCGCGCAAAATGGCCCCCTCGGTGAACCACTACATCGAGGTCCACTTCGAGGACCTGGTCGGCGACACCGAGGGCGTCCTGCGCCGGGTCTGCGATTTCATCGAGCTCGACTTCGACCCGGTGATGCTCGACTACCACGAGCGCGCCGAGGGCCGCCTGGCCGAGAAGGCCCGCGAGCTGCCGCGAAAGAACCGCCCCAACCAAACGGCCGAGGCGCGGATCGAGAGCCACGTGATGGCGAGGGAACCTCCGCGCTCGGACCGGATCGGGATGTGGCGCGAACGGATGACGCCGGAGGAGATCGCCGAGTACGAGGCGGTCGCCGGCGACATGCTGGTCGAGCTCGGCTACGAGCTCGGCTCGGAGGCGGGCAAGCAGCGCGCCGCCGACAAGGGCGCCACGGCACCGGCCGCGGCGTAGTTCCCTACAAGACCGCCGCCGACCGGAGGCTCATCGCGCGCCGAAGTCGTAGAAGTCGATCGTCGTCGACGCCAGCAGCTGTCCGTCGCCGAAGCTCTCGGAGATGTAAAAGCGGCGGATCAGCCCGGAGCCGTCGACCCAGACGTCGATCTCGGGCGACCGGTCGTGGATGTCTGTGACCGGTTCACGCTCTCCCCATCCGGCCTCCTTGGCGAGCTCGGCACTCATCTCCCCCTGCTGCTCGAGGTCGACGACAGCCGCGTAGTGGGTGGTGGTCGTCCCGGCGATCACCTCCGCACCGAGCATGCGGATGTCCTCGACCACGTAGAGGTTGCGGAGGACCGCGCGTTGGTCGGTGAACTCATCCGCCGACGTTCCCGGCTCCGTGAACCCGTCATAGCGGTGGCTCACGGGGTCGATGGTCGCGGGCTCGAAGTGGGCTACCGCCGTGTACCGGGCGCCGCTCGCGAGGGTTTGATCAAGCGCCTCGGAGAGCTGGGATCCCGGCCGGTCGGCGCCCGATCGCAGGACGAGGAACCCGAACCCGGCGAGTACGGCGCAGCAGAGAATGATCACCGGCGGTGAGGGCCTGTCACAGCTCGAGCGCACCTTCAGGTTCTCGGCAGCCCGGCCGCCGAGCTTGACCGGTTACGGCGTGTAGCGCGAGACCGTGAGGCCGCCCGGGAGGGAGCCGAGTGAGACCTTGTCGGTCTCGTCGACCTTCTCGGCCAGCAGCGGCTTGGCGCCGGCGAGCACGTTGAGGTAGATCGTCGCCGGCTCGTCGGTCTTCTTGTCGACCACATCGCGGCTGAACTCGACCGCGCCGGCCTTGCGGCTGGTGCAGGCGTTGGCGTAGCCGCTGGCGCCGAGGGTGCAGTTGAAGCCGTTCGACTCCGTCGCCTGGCCCTTGAGCGGGATCGCGCCCTTGGCGATCCCTCTCGACTTGGCGTCGGTCGGGGACTCGGCGGTGATTACCCGCGAGGAGATGAAGGTGTTGAACCGCAGGGCGCTGATCCCGGTGAGGAAGGTGGCGTCGAAGGTGACCACCTCGCCCTTCAGCGGTGCCGCGATCGGGACCGAGTAGACGACCCGGCGCTTCGCCGAGTCGTCGATCGTCAGCGGCAGCTCGGTGTTGACCAGCGCGTCGCTGGAGCTCAGGGTCGGGGCGGGCACGGCGGCGTGCGACTGGACCACGTTGAGCCGGCCCTTGTCCTGTTCGACCGAGCCGTCGGGCTGGTCGGCGCCGAGGACGACGACGTTGCCCTTCTTCGCCTTCTTGTTCTGGGCGCCGACGATCAGGTTGACGTAGCAGGCGGTGGGTGGGCAGGGCAGGGCGGCGAGGTCCGAGATCGTGGTCTCGGTATTCGGGATCGCGATCGTGCAGTGGTGGTTTCGGTTCGGGCGTCGCTGCTTGCAGAGCACGCTGCGGCTCTCCGACAGCGGCAGGAATCCCGAGTTGGCCTCGGGGCTCGGCGAGAGCACGATCCGCGCGGTGATCATCGGGTTGATGTCGTAGCTGCTGCCGACGCAGCGCTTCTCGCCCGGAGTCACGCAGGTGGTCGAGACCTGGACCTCGGCGCTGGCGCGCAGCCGGTCGCCGGCCGCGATCGGCTCGAGCGTTCCCGGCGCCAGCTGCATCGCGACTCGGTCGCGGGCGCCGGGCTGCTTGGCGATCGGGACGGTCCTGCGCAACTCGCCGGTGTCGCCGGTGGTCGCCAAGGTCGCGCTCGGCGGCTCGGGCAGGATGCCGGCCTCGGCCCCCGCCGCGAGGGCGAGCGCGAGCAGCAGCGATATGGGCGCAAGGAAGCGCATCAGGGTCGGACCACCCATCTGTTGATCTCAACACGCCCCGGGCCTGGATGTCGCGGAGAGCGGCGCGAGGAAAGACGACATGCACAATCGCGATACTGCGTGCCCTTGGAAACGCTGCCGAAATACCGCGAGCTCGGTCTCACCGACTCCGAGTTCGAGCTCATCCGCGAGAAGCTCGAGCGCGAGCCCAACGACGTCGAGCTGGCGATGTTCAGCCTGCTGTGGTCGGAGCACTGCGCCTACAAGCACTCGAAGAAGCTTCTGCGGCGGCTGCCAACCGACGGCGAGCGGGTGCTGATGGGGCCGGGCGAGAACGCCGGCGCGGTCTCGATCGGCAATGGCTGGGCGGTCGCCTTCAAGGTCGAGTCGCACAACCACCCGAGCGCCGTGGAGCCGTTCCAGGGCGCCGCCACCGGGGTCGGCGGCATCCTCCGCGACGTGTTCGCGCTCGGCGCCCGGCCGATCGCGGTGCTCGACTCGCTGCGCTTCGGCGAGCTCGAGTCGGAGCGCTCGCGCTACCTGTTCGATCAGGTGGTCGCGGGGATCGGCCACTACGGCAACTCGATCGGCGTGCCCACGGTCGGCGGCGAGGTCTACTTCGAGGCCCCCTACGAGCAGAACTGCCTCGTCAACGCGATGTGCGTCGGGCTAGCGCGTGCCGGCGACATGGTCCGCGCCGCCGCCGCCGGGGTCGGCAACGCGGTCGTGCTGATGGGCGCCTCGACCGGCCGTGACGGGATCGGCGGCGCATCCGTGCTCGCCTCCGCCGAGCTCGAGGGCGGTGACGACTCGAAGCGCCCGACCGTGCAGATCGGCGATCCGTTCGAGGAGGCGAAGGTGCTCGAATGCTGCCTCGAGCTGCTCGGCGAGGGGCTGCTGGTCTCGCTCCAGGACCTGGGCGCCGCCGGGCTGACCTCCTCGGCTGCCGAGATGGCCTCCAGCGGCGGCGTCGGGATCGATATCGACGTCGACCGCGTGCCGCTTCGCGAGCCCGATATGGAGCCGTTCGAGATCATGGTCTCGGAGTCGCAGGAGCGGATGCTGGCGGTGGTCGAACCGGCGAAGGTCGATCAGGTGATCGCCATGTGCGAGAAGTGGGAGACCGGCGCCGCTGTCGTCGGCGAGGTCACCGACAACGGTCTCTTCCGCGTCTTCGGCGGCGGCGAGGTGGTCGGCGAGATGCCGGTCGTCGCCCTGGTCGACGATTGCCCGCTCTACGACCTCGAGCCGGCCGAGCCCGAGAGCTGGATCTATCCGAACAACGCGACCTTGGCCGCCGCCGAGCCCGCCGGAATCCTGCTCGAGCTGCTCGCGTCTCCCAGCGTGGCGAGCAAGAAATGGGCGTTCGAGCAATACGACTCGGTGGTGCTCTCGCACACGGTTCGCCGGCCGGAGGCCTCGGACGCCGCGGTTCTGCATCTGCACGAGGCCGCGGCGACGATCGCGGTCGCGATCGACGGCAACGGACGCCGGGTCGCCTGCGATCCATATGCGGGCACGGTCGAGGCGGTGCTCGAGTGCGCCCAGAACCTCGCCTGCGCCGGCGCCGCGCCGCTCGGGCTCACCAACTGCCTCAACTTCGGCAACCCGGAGAAGCCGGCGGTGGCCTGGCAGCTCGACCGCTCCACCCAGGCGCTGGCCGACGCCTGCGAGGCGCTCGGCGTGCCGGTGGTGGGCGGCAACGTCTCGCTCTACAACGAGACCGAGGACGGCCCGATCTACCCGACCCCGGTGGTCGGCATGGTCGGCGAGCTGCCCGATCCCGAGCGTGCCGGCGGCGTCGCCCTCGCCGACGGCGACGCGATCGCGATCTGCGGTCCGTTCTCGCCCTCGCTCGCGGGCTCGGAGCTGGCGAAACTGCGGGGCGAGCTCGGCCCCGGGCTGCCGTCGCTGCCGATCGCCGAGGTTGCGGGCGCGATCGAGGCGGTCCGCGACGCGGTCCGTGGCGGACGGGTCCGCGCCGCCCATGACATCTCCGACGGCGGCCTCGCCAGCGCGCTGGCGGAGATGGCGATCGCCGGGGGTGTCGGGCTCGAGGTCGATCTGGACGCGCTGGTCGAGGCTCGCGGATGCTCGGGCGAGACGGCGCTGTTCGGCGAGGGGCCCGGCGGCTTCGTGCTCGCCGGCGACCGCGCCGCCCTGGAGCGGCTGGGCACGAGCGGGCTCGACCTGTTCGTGGTCGGCGAGGCGAGCGGTGAGCGAATCACGATCTCGGCGGCCGAGGCGGAGGCCGACGTGGCCCTCGCCGACGCCGAGCGCGCCTGGCGTTCGCTCGCGGAGCGGGTCGAGACCCCCGCGTCCGTCTAGCGAACGGCGCGCGCCGCGCTGATCACGGCTGGGTCGCCGCGAGCGCCCGCTCGAGCGCGCGGCGCAGCTGCTTCGGTGAGTCGACCCGCTTGGCCCCGGCCTTCATCGCGCGCTCGATCCTGTCGCCAGCCTCTTCCCAGCTCTTGTACGCCCGCTCTTGGGCCTCCGCCAACTCCGAGAACTCCCCGATGTGGGCGTCGCGTATGGCGGCGAACTGAAAGTCCTCCAGCTTGATCGCGTCGAGGGCGCGCAGCACCGCGTTTCGGGTCGGCTCGAGGATCGACGCCTCCAGCGCGCCGAGCTCCTGCTCCATCAGCTTCACGTACACCCGCAACCGCGCGAGGTCGGTGGCGCTGGCGAGCCCGAGCGAGTCGAAGCCGGTGAGCGCCGCGAACAACTTGTCGTAGGGGTTACGGTCGTCCTCGATCAGCTCGATCCAGATCGTCTGCAGTGCCTCGTCGTACTGCCGGCGCGGTGTCTGCTCGAGCTCGCGGGCCCTGTACAGCATCCAGGCGCGAAAGTTGATCCGGTAGAGCTTGAACTTGACCTCTTCGAGCGGGGAGACGAAGCCGGCGAGGATCGCCTCGCGGTAGGCGTCGCCCACCGACGGCGAGCCGGGCCCGACCTCGCCCGATTGCGCCAGCGCGCTTATCGCCCGTACCTGCGAGCGAATGACCCGCTTGGCCTCGAACAGGGAGTCGAGGTAAGGATCGCCCTTGCTCGAGAACACTCCGGCGGGCAGCAGGCGCAGCGGGTCCTCGAGCGGCCAGATGTTGTCCCAGTAACCGAGCGCTGCCTTATCGGGCTCGTTCTGGCGCAGGTGGCGCTGATAGCTCTCGAAGATCGCGAGCGTGTCGTCGATCTCCTCGAGCTCGAAACCGAGCATCGACCGGAACAGCTCGCCGCGCGCCGGCGTTTGAGCGACCCTGCGCCGGTAAGGCCTCCAGGCCTCGATCTCGCGCTCGATCGCCTCGGTGGCACGGCGCTGCGTGGAGGCCTCGCCCTCGAAGATGCCACCGGAGAACTGGTAGTCGCCCGACCGCGAGATGACGCTGTCGGCGAACCTGAGCGCGATGTCATAGAGCCGGTTCGCGAGGGCGCCCTCCTTGCGCGCGTCGAGCGTCGCGAGCAGGTGCAACTCGTCGGCGATCGGCTCAACCCGCCCGGCGAGCTCGCCTGCGGCCACGTACGAGACCTCGTCGCTTTCAACCGGTTCGAGCGCGGGCGGGTCCGCCGCCAAGCGTGCGAGCTCCTGATTGTTGGCGCCCTTGAGGTCGGCGGCGAACTCCTCGAGCTCGGCACGGTACGCCGCTGCCGCGCGCTCGGCCGAAGCGTCTTCGCCGTCCTCACCACCGAACGGGCCGCAACCGGCCGCGAACGCTGCGACGATCGCCGCCGCCAGCCCGAGTCTCACCCTCACTTCCCCTGCCACCACGACTCCCCTTACCCCGTCCCCGTTCCTCTCTACACCACGCTCGACAGCCTGGGCGGGCACGACGTAACGAACCGCCGTTCCGGCCGACAACAAGGGCATGCGACGTTGGCTGATCAGCTTCACGGCGGTGGGTGCCCTGATCGGGATCCCGGCCCTCATCCTGCAGCGCTGGGTTGCGGAAACGCGATTCGCGGCGATCGTGCTCGTGCTCGCCTGGTTCGCGCTCGTCGGCATCGGCCTCGCGTTCTTCGTCTGGCGCCGCCGTGACCGGCGCCTCCCCCTCCTCGGCGCGTTCACCCTGATCCTCGCCGGGACGATCGCGGTCGGCTACTGGACCGGGTTCCGCGACATGGTCGTCGACGAGGACGTGGCGATGGCCGCATCGCGCGCCACCGCCGAGCAGCGAGAGCGCGGGCTGAGCGGAGAGCGCGCGGCGGAGGCGGACCCGAAACCGCGCGCACCGGTGGAGCTCGCCAGCGGCCCGTTCGCGGGCGCCGACGGCCACGCCGGCACTGGCACGGCAACGATCGTCGAGAGCCCCGACGGCGAGCGCCTGCTCACCTTCACGCAGTTCGACGTCGACCCCGGGGTCGATGTCGACGTCTTCCTCACCGCGAGCCCGGACAGCGTCGACGACCGGGTCGAGCTCGGCGGTCTGAAGGGCAACGTCGGCGACCAGCAGTACGAGGTTCCCGCCGGCACCGACCTGCGCCGTTATGCGAACGTGATCCTCTGGTGCACCCCGTTCACGGTCCGGATCGCAGTCGCCGAGCTCGACGCCTGACCGGCGATAGGGTTCGCTGTGGCCCACTCCCCAGGAAGGCGAGCCGCGATCGACAGCGACCCGCGCAGCACCGACGACGGCGAGCCGCGATCCGCGGCGGTCACGTTCGTGACCACGGAGCATTTCGTGCTCCAGGGGGCCCGCGCCGCGACGATCGCCGAGGCCAATGGCCGGGCGAACATGTTCCTCGCGGCGGTCTCCGGTGGCCTCGTCGCCCTCGGCCTGGTGGCGACCGCGAGCAGCTTGGGAGCTGCCTTCTTCGGGTTCGGCCTGGTCCTCCTCCCGACCTTGGCCTTCGTCGGCCTCGTCACCTTCGAGCGCACGATCCAGACCTCGATCGACGACACGGAGTACGCGCGCCGGATCGCGATGCTGCGGGGGTATTACTTCGAGCAGGCGCCGGAGATCGCCCCGTACCTGCTGACCGTCCCGTCCGCCGAGCGGCTCTACATGCAGCGAGTGCCCGGCGATCGCTGGCAGGGATACCGGACGGTCGCCGGCATGGTCGCCGTGATCACGGCCGTGCTCGCCGGCTCGACCGCGGCGCTGGCGGCGATCCTGATCTTCGATCACTCGCTGGCCGCGGCGGTGATCTCTGGGGCGGTGGTCGCGATTCCCGTCGTGGTCGCGATGATCCGGCACCAGGACGCGGCCTGGCACCGCGCCGTCGCCGGGCCGCTCAGCCCGCCGGAGGAGTGACGGTTCAAAGCTTCTCGTCGACCTCGTCGAGCCAGCGCTCGTAGGCGTCGAGGACGTGCTCGGCCAGCCGGGCGTTGAGCAGCAGGTACTTCTCGCGGTGGGGGATCGAGCTCGCGCGCTGTTCGAGCTCCTCGGTGTCGGCGCGCAGCTCGGCGATCTCGGCTCGCATAGCGAGCAGGCTCTCCTTGACCGCCCCTTCGCCCGTGAGATCGGCGGAGATGATGCGGACAGGTGGCTCTCCGGCCAGCCGGGGGAACGGCGACGGGCGGCTGATCCACTCCTTGAGCGCCGCGACCCCAGCGTCGGTCAGCCGGTAGACGGTGCGTTCGCGGGTTCGCCCCGGCTCCTTCGACGAGGTGAGCAGCCCGAGGCGCTCCAGGCGCTTGGGCTCGGCGTAATACTGGCTCGGGGCTGCGGCGTGGTAGATGCGCCCGTCGCGCACATTCCGAACCAGGTCGTGGGGGCTCGCGCCGTGCCGCCCGATCAGCACGAGCACGGTGTAGGAGATCAAGGTGAGATTGTCGCTTGACATAGCTCCGATTCAGAGCTTACACTGTAGCTCCGAATCGGAGTTTATCTCAGGAGGCAACCATGCAAGCTGTCGCGCCCAAGACCGAGACCGTCTGGTTCACCACCACGCGCGCGCGGATCCTGGTCAGCGAGGACACCTACTCGCTGCTCGAGGAGGAGGCCCGGCAGGGCGACATGCCGCCGCTGCATGTTCACCACGATGAGGACGAGATCTTCTACGTGCTCAGCGGCCAGATGAGCATCCACCTGCCTGGCTCACGCATCGACGTGGGAGCCGGACAGGCGGCGTTCGCTCCTCGCGAGATCCCCCACACCTATCGCGTCGAGTCTGAGGACGGTGCCCGCTGGCTCGTGGCCACCAACTCCGGCGGGTTCGCCGCCTTCGTCGCCGAGGTGTCACTTCCCGCTGAGGACGACGGGTACGCGACCGCGGAGGTCCTCCCGACTCCGGCTGATCTGGCCGCGGCGGGCGCGCGCGCCGGCATCGAGGTGCTGGGGCCTCCCGGCGCGCTGCCCAGCTGAACCCGCCCTACAGTCTGATCCCTGGGTCGGCGCGTTTAGGGGATGCTCTTGCGCTTCTCGCAGAGAACGGCCGTGTCGCGCCCGCCGCGGCCGTCGCAGCGATCGCGGCCGAGGCCGCCGTTGAGCGCGTCCTTGCCCGCCGAGGCGTTGAGGCGGTCCTTGCCGTCGTCGCCGAACAGCGCGTCGGCGCCCTTGCCGGAGTTGATCCGGTCCTTGCCGGTGCCGCCGCAGATCACGTCGTTGCCGTTCAGGCCCTTGATCACGTCGTTGCCGCCGAAGCCGGCGACGACGTCGACGATCTTCGTCCCCACCAGCTTGTCGTCGGCGGTCGATCCGAGCATCGTCGCCGGCTTGCCCCCGCACACGGGGGGCTCGACCGCGACCGCGCTCGGGTCGACGAACGGCGCCCCCGAGGCGACCACCGTGCGCGCCCCCGTATTCGGATCAACCCGGAACACCGCCCCGTCGCCGCCCGCGGCGTTGTAGTCGGCGACCAGGAGCGAGCCGGCGGCCTCGACCGCCACGTCGACGGGCTCCGCGAACGGGGGTCCGGCGGCGACCTCGGTCGCGGCGCCGGTGGCGCGATCGACCCGGAACAGGGAGCCGGCGCCGGCCGCCGAGTTGATGTCGGTGACGAAGATCTCTCCTGCCGGGTTCACGGCGACCCCCCAGGGATCGACGAACGGAGCGCCGAAGGTGATCGGCGTCAGCACCTCCGTATCGGGGTCGATCCGCGACAGCGAGCCGCTGGTCGGCGCGGCGAAGCCGTCGATGTCGGTGACCAGCAGCGTGCCGTCCAGATCGGTCGTCAGGCCCGCCGGGTCGACGAGCGGTGGGACCACCGGCAGCTGCATTTTCGCGCCGCTCACCGGGTTGATCCGAAACACGTTCGCCTGCGGGTCGTTGAAGCCGATGTCGGCGACGAAGATCCTGTTGGCCCGGGTCGCGACCACCCCCCAGGGGTCGGTGAGCTGCCCGCCCGAGGCGGCGACGGCGACGGTGCCGGTCGCCAGGTCGACGCGGAAGACCGCTTCGGCACCGTCGTCGGTAACGATCAGCGAGCCGTCGGGCGAGAGGTCGAGGTCGGCCGGGTTGACCAGCGGCGGGCCGGAGGCGACCACGGTGCGGGCGCCGGTCGCCAGGTCGAGGCGGAAGATCGTGCCGCTGCCGGCCGGCCCCGCGGACTGGTCGGCGACGTAGAGGTCGCCGGCGGCAGCCGATGCGGCGCCCGGAAGCGCGAACAGCGCAAGCGCCGCCAGTATCCCTGCCATCCAACCCCGCGTCATAGGCCAATGATGACGATCCCCGCAGGCGTGTCCATCGTGGCCCGATCCGGGTCCGCTGCTAGCCTTGACGCGTAGGCGATCGCCTACCTCGCCCGACGACTTCTCAGGTGCCCGAGAAGCCTCAATGAAGCCAACTGAGCGGCTCCCAACGGACCGCGACCCAGACGGCGTTCCAGACCGCGACGGACCGCGCGACGAGTGCGGAGTCTTCGGTATTTACGCCCCTGGCCACGAGGTCGCCCGGCTGACCTATTTCGCCCTCTACGCGCTCCAGCACCGCGGCCAGGAGTCGGCCGGGATCGCCACCTGCGAGGGCGGTCACATCACCACCCTTCGCGACACCGGGCTCGTCTCCCAGGTCTTCGATGAAGAAAAACTTCGCGCGTTGGACGGCGACATGGCGATCGGCCACGTCCGCTACTCGACCACCGGCGGCGGCTCCTGGGAGAACTCGCAGCCGGTCTGGCGCGACGACGGGCGCGAGGTGGCGCTCGCCCACAACGGCAACCTCACCAACGCGGTCGAGCTCTACAACGAGCTGCGCGAGCAGGGGATCTCCTTCCGCGGTACCTCCGACTCGGAGATCATCGCCGCGCTGCTCTCGGTCGAGGAGGCGCGGCCGATCGAGAACGCCGTCGCCGCGGTGATGCCACGCCTGGAGGGCGCCTATTCGACCGTGGTGATGACCAAGCGTGCCGTGGTCGCCTTCCGCGACCCCAACGGGGTCCGGCCGCTGTCGCTGGGCAAGCTCGGCGATCGCTTCTGCGTCGCCTCGGAGAGCTGCGCCTTCGACATCATCGGCGCCGAGCTGATGCGCGAGGTCCAGCCCGGCGAGCTCGTCGCGCTCACCGACGGCGGCCTCGAGACCCGCCAGATCGTCCCCGCCGACCGTCCTGCCCACTGCGTCTTCGAGCACATCTACTTCTCGCGCCCCGACTCGCGGCTGGAGGGCCGCGTGCTGCAGGAGGTGCGCGGGCGGATGGGCGAGGTCCTCGCCCGCGAGGCGCCCGTGGACGCCGACCTGGTGATCTCGGTGCCCGACTCCGGCAACCCCGCCGCGACCGGCTTCGCGCGCGCCTCGGGCCTGCCGAAGGACGACGGCCTGATCAAGAACCGCTACGTCCAGCGCACCTTCATCCAGCCCGGCCAGGAGCTGCGCAAGCACGGCCTGCGGATGAAGTTCAACCCGCTCCCTGAGATCGTCTCGGGCCAGCGGATCGTGGTTGTCGACGACTCGATCGTCCGCGGCAACACCACCCGCCAGATCGTCGGCATGCTGCGCGATGCCGGCGCCGCCGAGGTCCATCTGCGGATCTCGGCGCCGCCGATCCGCTACCCCTGCCACTACGGCGTCGACATGTCGACCTCGGAGGAGATGATCGCCCACGGCCGCTCGGTCGCCGAGATCGCCGAGGAGCTCGGCGCCGACTCGCTCGCCTACCTCTCGCTCGAGGGTGTCTACGAGGCCGTCGGCACTCCGCGCGAGGTTCATTGCGACGCCTGCTTCACCGGCGAGTATCCGCTCGGCGACGACGACGGCGCGAACGGCAAGTTCGCGCTCGAGGCGCTGCCGGTCGTCCAGGGCGCGGGCTGAAGTGAGCAGGCCGACAAGGGGCGAAACGTCCGCCGCCCGGACGTAGATCATCGACGGGTGAACGAAGGCCAGCTCAACGAGGCGCTTGGCCGCCACTTCGGCCATCCGGCCTTCCGGCCGGGTCAGCTCGAGGCGGTCGAGGCCGCGGTCTCGGGACGCGACGTGTTGCTGGTGATGCCCACCGGTGCCGGAAAGTCGCTCGGCTATCAGCTGCCCGCGATCATGGATCGCCGGCTCGCCGTCGTCGTCTCACCGCTGGTCTCGCTGATGATCGACCAGGTCGGGAGCCTCGACGGACGGGCCGAGCTGATCAACGCGCAGCGCGACGGCGCCGACAACCGCCGGGCGCTCGAGCGCGCGATCGCCGGCGAGGTGCGGATGCTCTACGTGGCGCCGGAGCGCTTCGCCACCCCCGGCTTCGTCGATCGCCTGGGCGCCGCCGAGATCGGGCTGTTCGTCGTCGACGAGGCCCATTGCGTGAGCCAGTGGGGCCATGACTTCCGACCCGAGTACTTCCGCCTCGGCGAGGTCGCGCGGGCGCTCGGGGCGCGCTCGATCTTCGCCGCGACGGCGACCGCGACGCCGCAGGTGGCCGCCGACGTCGTCCGCCGCCTCGGCCTCCGCGACCCGATCCGGATCACGACCGGCTTCGACCGGCCCAACCTCTCCTACGACGTCGTTCGGGTCGGCTCCGACCGCGCCAAGCGCGAGGCGACGCTGGCGCTGCTCTCGGAGCCCGACTCGCTGCCGGCGATCGTCTACGCCGGCACCCGCAAGAAGACGAAGGAGACCGCCGATTGGCTGCAGCGCGAGCTCAGGCGGCCGGTGCCGACCTACCACGCGGGGATGGAGCGAGACGCCCGCGCCGAAGCCCAGCGCGCCTTCATGGCCGGCGAGGCGCCGGTGGTCGTCGCCACCAACGCCTTCGGCATGGGCGTCGACAAGGCCAACGTGCGCACCGTCCTGCACGAGGTCGTGCCCTCCTCGCTCGAGGCCTACTACCAGGAGGCCGGCCGCGGCGGGCGCGACGGCCTCGCCTCTCGCTGCGTGCTGCTGGCCGAGAACCGCGACAAGGGCCTGCACGTGTTCTTCATCAACCAGGTCGACGACCCGGAGGCCAAGAACCACCGCTGGCGCCAGTACCGCGAGGTCTGGGGCTTCGTCGAGGGCGATCTCTGTCGCCGGCGGGCGATCCTGCGGCACTTCGGCGACCGGGCCGAGGCGCACGCCGAGGGTCGCTGTTGCGACGTCTGCGACGGGGCGCTGGCGCAGGTTGCGCCCCGTCCGCGTGCGCGGGCCGTCGCCGAGTCGGCCGAGATCGCCGACGCGATCGTCGCCGTGGTCGAGCGCGCCGAGCCCTCGGTCGGGCGGACGAAGACGGTCGAGATCCTTCGCGGTGGCCGCAGCAAGGCGCTGCTCAAGTACTCATACGACTCGCTGCCGGGATACGGCGACTTCGCCGAGTGGCGCGCCGAGGACGTGCTCGACGAGGTCGACGCGCTGCTCGACGCCGGTCGCCTGCGCACGACCGGAGGTCGGTATCCGACCCTGCGCGTCGCCGCGTGAGCCGTAGTGGCTGAGCCGAGCCCCCTGCGCCTCGGTGTCCTCGCCTCCGGCACCGGCACCAACCTGCAGGCGATCATCGACCAGCTCCACGGTCGCGACGGGATCAGTGTGCTCGCGGTCGGCTCCGACAAACCGGGTGCCCAGGCGCTCGAGCGCGCCGACGCGGCGGGGATCGCCACCGCCTCCTTCCCGGCGAGCGAGTTCGCCGACCGCGAGCAGCGCGACCTCGCGATCGCCGACTGGCTCGAGGGTCACGAGGTCGACCTCGTCGTCCTCGCCGGCTACATGCAGCTGCTCTCCGAGGGCTTCATCCGCCGCTTCGCCGACCGGGTGATCAACGTCCACCCGGCGCTGCTGCCGTCGTTCGCCGGGCTCGACGCGATCGGCCAGGCGCTCGCGCACGGGGTCCGGATCACCGGGGTCACCGTGCATTTCGTCGACGAGGGTGTTGACACGGGGCCGATCGTGCTCCAACAGCCGATCGCGGTGCCGCCCGACGGCGATCGCGAGACGCTCGAAGCGGCGATCCACTCGACCGAGCACGCTCTGCTGCCGGAGGCGATCCGGCTGATCGCCGCCGGACGGGTCTCGATCGAGCCCGGGGCGCGGGTCGTCACGATCGCCCCGGAAGCGTGAATTAGACTCGGCGACGATGGGCATCGAGGCGGCGATCACTGAGGAGGGCGGGGCGCCGCCGCTGGGAATCCCGGTCCAGGTCCGGCGGGCGCTGATCTCCGTCTCCGACAAGGCGGGAGTGGTCGACTTCGCTCGCGGCCTGCGCGAGCTCGGGGTCGACATCCTCTCCACCGGCGGCACCGCGGCGGCGATCCGCGAAGCCGGGATCGAGGTCACCGATGTGGCCGAGTTCACGGGCTCTCCGGAGATCCTCGACGGGCGGGTGAAGACGCTGCATCCGCGCCTCCACGCCGCGCTGCTGGCCCGTCGCGACAACTCCGATCACATGGCCACGCTGGAGGCCGAGGGGATCGAGCCTATCGACCTCGTCTGCGTCAACCTCTACCCGTTCGAACGCACGATCGAGAAGCTCGACGTGACCGAGCGCGAGGCGGTCGAGAACATCGACATCGGCGGCCCGACGATGATCCGCGCCGCGGCCAAGAACCACAACGCGGTCGCGATCGTGGTCCGGCCTGAGGCCTACGACGCGGTGCTCGAGGAGCTGCAGGGGTCCGGCGGCGAGATCTCATCGGAGACCCGGCAGTGGCTGGCGACGGAGGCGTTCGCCCACACGGCCTCCTACGACGCGGCGATCTCGCGCTGGTTCGGGATGCGCTACGAGGCCTTCCCCGACCACTGGGTGATGCCCCATCAGAAGTTCATGGAGCTTCCCTACGGGGAGAATCCGCACCAGAAGGCCGCTCTCTACGTCGAGCCAGGAAACCGCCCGCATGTGCTCTCGGGGATCGCCAAGCAGCACGGCAAGCCGCTGTCTTTCAACAACGTGCTCGACCTCGACTCGGCGCGGCGGTTGCTCGACGAGTTCGATCAGCCCGCCTGCGTGATCGTCAAGCACAACAACCCCTGCGGGACGGCGATCGCCGAGACATCCAACGAGGCGTACGAGAAGGCGTTCGCGTGCGACCCCGTCTCGGCGTTCGGCGGCGTGATCGTCTTCAACCGCCCGGTCGACGAAGCGCTGGCGGGACGGCTGCACGAGCAGTTCGTCGAGGTCCTGTTCGCCCCCGGGTTCGAGCCCGGGGCGATCGAGGTGCTGGCCAAGAAGGAGTCGATCCGGATTCTCGAGGCCAGCGAGCCGGCCGACTATGTCGCCCGCGAGCGCGACGTAAAGCGGGTTCGCGGCGGGCTGCTGGTGCAGGAGCCCGACCGGGTCGAGGAGGGTCGCGACTCGATGACGGTGCCGACGGCCGCGCAGCCGAGCGAGCAGCAGTGGGAGGACCTGATCTTCTCCTGGAAGGTCTGCCGCCACGTGCGCTCGAACGCGATCGTGTTCGCCAAGGACGGGGCGACGGTCGGCATCGGCGCCGGGCAGATGAGCCGCGTCGACTCGGTCCGGATCGCGGTCGAGAAGGCCGGCGACGCATTCGGCGAGCGGGCCGCCGACGTCCTTTCCGGCTCGGTGGTGGCCTCGGACGCCTTCTTCCCCTTCCCCGACGGACCCGAGTCGGCGATCGCCGCCGGGGCGACGGCGCTGATCCAGCCCGGCGGCTCGAAGCGCGACGGCGAGGTGATCGCGGCCTGCGACGCCGCCGGCGCGACGATGGTGTTCACCGGCCGCCGCCACTTTCGCCACTGATGGACGCCGGCGCTGCGGCGGCGCAGCTCGACATCCTGCGCGTGTTCTGCGCTGGGGACGGCAGCGGCGGCAACCCGCTCGGGGTGTTCCTCGACGGCGACCAGGTGCCCGAGGACCGGCGCCAGGCGATCGCCGCGGATCTCGGCTTCTCGGAGACGGTCTTCGTCGACGATCGCGAGCGAGCCGAACTGCGGATCTTCACCCCGGAGGTGGAGCTGCCGCTGGCGGGCCACCCGCTGGTCGGGACCGCGTGGCTGCTGCGCGAGCGCGGCCTACCCCCGCCCCTGCTGCGGCCTCCGGCCGGCGAGGTGCCGGTGCGCTTCGACGGTGAGTGGACCTGCGTCGCCGGTCGGCCCGAGTGGGGCCCGGCGTTCGAGTTCGTCGAGGCGGCGTCGCCGGCGGAGATCGACGCCCTCACCGGGCCGCCCGAGGGCTACGACCTGGTCGGCGTGTGGGCGTGGATCGACGAGCCTGCAGGGCTGATCCGCGAACGGGTCTTCGTCGTCGGGGCGGGTATCGACGAGGACGAGGCGACCGGATCGGCGGCGATGCGGCTCTGCGCGCAGCTCGACCGGGAGATCGAGATCCACCAGGGGCGCGGCTCGGTGATCTTCGCGGTGCCGCTCGGCGACGGCACGGTCGAGATCCGCGGGCGCGTGGTCGCCGACGAGGTCCGCGACTACCCGCTCTGATCGGTCCGCGTGCTCAGTTCTCTTCGAACTGACCGACGTTCCCGATCACCAGGAAGACGGCCATGAACAGGAGCGACAGCCCGAGTATCCAGCGCCCGTGGCGGCTGTCGCGGCCCATCAGCATCACGCCGATGACGACGCCGACGATCGGGAACAGGAAGGCGGTGAGGTAGCCGGCGGCGACCATGCCCTCGCTTGCCTTCGGCTTTGGCGGCGCGGGACGGTAGTCGGTGCGGTCCTCGGTCCAGCGGCCACCGTCCCAGTAGCGCATTCCCCGCGGGTTCTCGGGGTCGGCGTACCAGGCCGGCGGCGGCAAGCCGGTCGCGGTCGGTCCCTCGCCCAGGGGCGGCGGGCTGACGGTCGGCTCGGTGACCACGGGGTCGGTCTCCAGCGGCACGCCGACCGTGATCGGCATCCGGCTGCTCGTCCAGCGTGACCCGTCCCAGAACCGCTGCAGCGCCCCGTCGTCGGGGTCCGGATACCAGCCTGCGGGCGGGGGCTTTGCGGTGCCCTGCATGGGCCGCAGGGTACCCGTCGCTGTCAGGTGTTGAGATGCCCCCGGAGAGACTTGAACTCTCAACCTTTCGGGTAAAAGCCGACTGCTCTAGCCAGTTGAGCTACGGGGGCGTTGAGCATGATGGCGGAACTGCCCCCCGCGTTCGGCTGTGCGTCGCCGGTGACAGTTCGCGCATCGGATCTCGCAGTGCTCCAGCTCCTCCTCGATCCTCGCAAGCGAGTACTCGTTTCGGATCGCTTTCGCGATCGTGAACCGCTTCTCCCCGACGTGATCGAACTCCAACACCAGGATGTCGTCCTCACCGCAATCACAGCACCGCCCTGCCTCGAGCACATCCTTGATGTACAGAAGGTTGCGGAGCTGGCCAGCTCGCGGGGCTCTCAATGTCGCATTCGGGTCGCGACTTACGAGCGACCGCCACGATCCCTGGCGGTGACCCGTCCTGCGCCTATGACAGTTGGCGCAGACAACGTCGCATTTGGCGATTTCGAGGCTCAGTCGCGACACGCCACATCCTGCCGCAATGAGATCGGCCACCACGCCTCTTTTGGTGCCACGCACGTGATCGAAGTCGAGTGCGACGACGGTTGTCTCGCCGCAGTCCGCGCAGGCAGATCGACGCAGGAAATCAAGGGCGTATATGCGGGCGGCCGCTCGCCGTCGCTCACGTCCCGCAGCGACCTGGCGACGGTGCTTGTCACCGCGCTGGCGGAAGTACGACTTGAAGCAGCTCTTGCACCAATGCTGGCGGCCGCGTTGCGGGTGCCTGCTGAAGAACTCGATCGGGAGCCGCCGACCGCACTTCCTGCAGGCGCGGACCTTCCCGGAGAGGATTGGCAGCCTGACGGTCCGAAGCGGGCGAATCAATGGCCCTTGTAGGTCCCGGAGCCCTTGTACGTCCCGGGTCCAAACGCTCACCGACCACAGGGCTACCTCAAGTTCCGAAGCGATCCTTCGCAACGACCATCCCCGACGCCTCAGTTTTCTCGCTCGCTCACGCTCACACCGCTTCGCCCGCACAACGAACATATGTTCCCATGGCCGGCGGACAGCCCACGGGACCGGATTCGTGAACAATGCGCCCGATGCGCGTCTCCGCCAAAGCCGACTATGCCGTCCGCGCGATGGTCGAGCTCGCCGCCTCGGGAGCCTCGGACGCGAAGCCGGCGAAGGGCGAGGCGCTGTCTGTCGCGCAGGGTATCCCGATGCGCTTTCTCGAGAACATCCTCGGCGAGCTGCGGGTCCACGGGCTGGTCCACAGCCGGCGCGGCTCCGACGGCGGCTACTGGCTCGCGCGCGTCCCCGACGACATCACCCTCGCCGAGATCATCCGCGCGGTCGAGGGCCCGCTGGCGACGGTGCGGGGCGAGGCCGCCGACGAGGTCGAATACCGGGGAGCTTCGAAGCCGCTGCGCGAGGTGTGGCTGGCACTGCGCGCCAACATCCGCCAGGTGCTCGAGTCGGTGACGCTCGCCGACGTCGTCGCCGGGACGCTGCCGGAGCCGATCGGGTCGCTCGCCGAGCACCCGGACGCGTCGCTACAGCGCGAGCCCCGTTTCGCCGGGCCGCCGGACGCCGCCTAGCGCCTCGATCAGATCAGCGCTCGCGATCGGCCGCGGCGCGCTGCGCCTCGCCGTTGATCTGACGCAGCGTCGCCCAGACGACCATGCCGACGAAGGCGATCATCAGCGCCAGCACGCCCGTCGCCACGATCGCCGCCAGGCTCATCTCGTCGTCCCGGAGCGCTCCCTAGACGAGGGCGAATTCTTCGGTTCGCGGGCTGGCGCCGTTCTCGTCGAAGCGCCGCGAGCGCGCCGCGGTCACGTAGACGATCTGACCGTCCTGCAGCTCGAGCTCCTCGATCTGCGCCCGGGTCAGCTGCGCGATCAGCGGGCTCTCGTCCGCCAGCGTCATCTCGATCCGGACCTCGAACCCGAGGTTGACGATCCGGTCGATCATCGCCTCCTCAGAGGTCGGGTGCGGCACATGCGAGATCTCGACGTCGTGCGGGCGCACCAGCGACTCGCCGATCTGGTTGGCGGTGCCGACGAAGCTCATCACGAACTCGGTCTCGGGGTGGTCGTAGAGATCGGTCGGCTCGCCGGCCTGCTCGACCCGGCCCTCGTTCATGACCACGATCTGCTCGGCGACGTCCATCGCCTCCTCCTGATCGTGGGTGACGAAGATCGTGGTCACGTGGACCTCGTCGTGCAGGCGCCGCAACCACTGGCGCAGCTCGGTGCGCACGCGCGCATCGAGGGCGCCGAAGGGCTCGTCGAGCAGCAACACCTTGGGCTCAACGGCGAGCGCCCGCGCCAGCGCCATCCGCTGGCGCTGGCCACCGGAGAGCTGCGACGGATAACGATCCTGAAGCCCTTCGAGCTGGACCAGCGACAGCAGCTCGTGCACCCGCTGCTCGATCTCGCCCTTGGGCCGCTTGCGGATCTGCAGGCCGAAGGCGACGTTGTTGCGCACCGTCATGTGCTTGAAGGCGGCGTAGTGCTGGAAGCAGAAGCCGACGTTTCGGTCCTGGACCGAGACGTGGGTCATGTCCTGGTCGGAGATCACGACTCGTCCGGAGTCGGGTTCCTCGAGCCCGGCGATCACCCGCAGCAGTGTCGACTTGCCGCTGCCGCTCGGACCGAGCAGCGCGGTCAGGGACCCGTCAGGGACCTCGATCGACACCTCGTCCAGGGCGACGAAGTCTCCGAACCGCTTGGTCGCGTTCTCAACCGTGATTCCCATCAGAGTTCCTTTCCGCTAGAAGAAGGCGCCTCAACGGCGGCGCGGGTCGGCTTCACTTCGTTCCGCCTCCCAGGGCACCCGCGTCACCAACGGCGACCTGGGTAGGGGATTTCGCCGGCTTGTCGCGGCGTTGGATCAAGTTCATGCCGAGGAGCACCATCAGCGCCATCACCGCGAGCACGAGCGCGGCCGCATAGGCGCCGGCGACGTCGAAGTGCTCGTACTGGTTTTCCACCAGCAGCGTCGCCGTCTCGGTCTTGCCTTCGATCTTGCCCGAGACGACGGCGACGGCGCCGAACTCGCCGATCGCCCGCGCGGTCGCCAGCACGACGCCGTAGGTGACGCCCCAGCGGATCGCGGGCAGGGTGATGCGCCAGAACGTCTGCCAGGCGTTGGCGCCGAGCGTCGACGCCGCCTGCTCCTGGTCGTCGCCGATCTCCTGCAGCACCGGCGCCACCTCGCGGACCACGAACGGCAGCGAGACGAAGATCGTCGCC
The DNA here is from genome assembly GCA_963767475.1 of uncultured Solirubrobacterales bacterium. Classification (GTDB taxonomy): domain Bacteria; phylum Actinomycetota; class Thermoleophilia; order Solirubrobacterales; family 70-9; genus WHSW01. The sequence continues at coordinate 1,067,400 of CAVYEI010000002.1, read as the reverse complement.
AGGACCATCCCCGGGACCGAGAAGATCACGCGTATCCCCTGCTCGGCGAGCCACGGGCCGAACCAGCCGTCCACGCTGCCGTAGACGAGCACGAGCGAGAGCCCGATGACGACCGGCGAAACCGCGAACGGCAGGTCGATGAGCCCGTTCAGGATCGCCTTGCCGCGGAAGTTCTGGCGCACGAGCACCAGCGCGCAGGCGATCCCGAAGACCGTGTTCAGGGGCACCGCGATCGCCGCGATCAGCACGGTCAGATAGAAGGCGTGCTGGGCTTCGGGCGTTGTCACCGCCTCGAACGCGTGCACGATGCCGTCCTCGAACGCCTTGAAGAAGATCAGGACCACCGGGATCAGCAGCAGCGCGAACAGGTAGCCGAGCGCGATCCCGCGCAGGCCGTACTTGGCGAGCTTGCCCTTCGGCGCCGCCCCCCGCGGCGGGCCCGGCTCGATCGTCGCGGCCTCAGACATGGCGCAGGCTCCTGCGGGAGAAGAACCCGATCGCGATCAGGATCAGCAGCGCGATCAGCAGCAGGACGACCGAGACGGCGGCCGCCGTGACCTCGCGATCACTCTGGATCTGGTTGAAGATGAAGACCGAGGCGACCTCGGTCTTGAAAGGGATGTTGCCCGAGATCAGGACCAGCGAGCCGAACTCGCCGATCGAGCGGGCGAAGGCGAGCGCGATCCCGGAGAGGATGGCCGGGCGCAGGTTGGGGAGGATGATCCGCCGGAAGGTGGTCAGCGGCCCGGCGCCCAGCGAGGCGGCCGCCTCCTCCATGTCCTGGTCGAGCTCGATCAGCACGGGCTGCACCGAGCGGATCACGAACGGCAGGGTGACGAACAGCAACGCCATGACGACGCCGATGCGGGTGAACGCCACGCCTGAGAGGCCGAGCACGCCGTTGTCGCCATAGAGCGCGATCAGCGTGATCCCGGCGACGATCGTCGGCAGCGCGAAGGGCAGGTCGATCAGCGAGTTGACGATCCGCTTGCCGGGGAACTCATCGCGGATCAGGACCCAGGCGATGATCGTCCCGAAGACGGCGTTGATCGCGACCACGATCGCCGACGCGCCCAGCGTCAGCTTCAGCGCGGCGAGCGCCTGCGGCGAGGTGACGTCCTCCCAGAACGAGGCGAGCCCGCCCTCGAACGACTTCGAGACCACGGCCGCGAGCGGGATCAGGACGATCAGGCTCAGCCACGCGACCACGAGGCCGCGGGTGAGCCCAGGGCCGGCGAGGCCGAGCTTGAGGCTCGACCTCGCCGGTGCCTTGGCAGTTGCGACGGCCCCTTGACTCACTCCGTCGCGACCCCCAGGTTGGTCTCGATCTCCGCGATCGACCCGTTCTCCGGATCGAAGAACTCGGTCGTCACGTCTTCCCAGCCGCCGAGATCGGCAATCGTGAACAGGTCGGCCGGAGCCGGGAACTTGTCTGCGTTCGCCTCGAGCACGGACTCGACCACCGGCCGGTAGCCGCGGTCGGCCCACAGCTGCTGCGCCTCGTCGGTGTACTGGTAGTCGATGAACGCCTGCGCCGCGTCATCCGCCTCGGTTGTGGCGGCGATCGGGGTCTCGATCAGCAGCGTGCTGTCCGGAACGACGTACTCGATGTCCTCGCCCGCGTCCTGGGCGGCGATCGCCTCGTTCTCGTAGGCGAGCAGGACGTCGCCCTTGCCGCCGAGGAACGTCCCCAGCGAGTCGCGCGCGCTCTCGTCCTGAACCGAGACGTTCTCGAGCAGGGTCTGGACGTACGCCAGGCCCTCCTCCTCGGACGCGCCCTCGGTCAGCACCTTGTTGCCGTAGGCGGCCATCAGGTTCCAGCGGGCGCCGCCGGAGGTGAATGGGTTCGGTGTCAGAACCTCGACGTCGCCGGTGATCAGGTCATCCCAGGTCTGGATGTTTTCCGGGTTGCCCGAGCGGACCACGAAGACAACGACGGAGTCCTCGACGATGCCGTTGTACTCGTTTTCGCTCCAATCCTCGGCCACCATCCCCGCGTCGACCAGACGCGTCATGTCCGGCTCGAGCGAGAAGTGAACGACGTCGGCGGGCTGGCCGGCCTCGACCGCGCGCGACTGGTCGCCCGAGGAGCCGAACGAGTTCGAGAACTCGACGCCCTCGCCCTCCGGGGTGGCGTTGAACCCGGGTTCGAGCTCCTCGGTGTAGGCCTCCTCGGGAGTCGAGTAGGCGACCACGTCGACCGAGCCGCCGGAGCCGTCGGACGAGCCTTCGGAGGTGCCTCCGCAGGCGGCGACTCCGAGGGCGAGCAGGGCGCTGGCGCCGACGGCGCCTGCGATCCGGGCGCCACCGCGGGGCCGCGCGTCCGCAGAATGCGCGTTCGCGGCCCCGCCGCGGCGAAGCTTCGAAAAGAAGCGATTCATAGACCTTTCCATCTTTCTTGATTGGGTTACTTGGGAATAACGGTGCGGCAGAGTAGCAGACCCATTCGCCGGGGTCGCCCTGTACGGCGTGGTTAGATCCCACCGTGCGGGTCACCGCGAAAGCCGAGTACGCGGTGCGAGCCGTGATGGAGCTCGCCGGCGGAGGCGGCAAGCCGGTGAAGCGCGACGCGATCGTCGGCGCCCAGGCAATCCCGCCGAAGTTCCTCGAGAACATCCTCTCCGAGCTCCGCCACGCCGGCCTGGTCGAGAGCCAGCGGGGCTCAGAGGGCGGCTATTGGCTCAGCCTCCCGCCGGAGAAGATCACCGTCGCCGACATCATGCGCGCGGTCGAGGGTCCGCTCGCAACCGTGCGTTCCCGTCGGCCGGAGACGCTCGAGTACGAGGGCCTTGCGGAGCCCCTCCAGTATGTGTGGGTGGCCCTGCGGACCTCGATCCGCTCCGTCCTCGACACGGTCACGGTCGCCGACCTGGTCAGCGGCAAGCTGCCCAAGCACGTGGTCAAGCTGACCGAGAACCCCGACACCTGGATCTCGCAGTAGCGAGCCGCGCCGGTGCTCGCAGTCCACTTCCTGCGCCACGGCGAGTCCGTCTCCAACGCCGAGCCGGGCCGCGACCTGCCCGACGCTGAGGGCGACCGGTTGACCGAGCGTGGCCGCCAGCAGGCCGCACAAGCGGCCGCCCACCTCACCGATCTCGGGATCACGCGCCTGTGGTCGAGCCCGCTCAAGCGGGCGGCGGAGACCGCGGCAGCCGTCTCGGCGGAGCTCGGGCTCGAGGTCGAGACCGTTGATGACCTGCGCGAGCTCCGCGAGGCGGACGGGCACGGCCGGCTGAGTGGCGAGGAGCAACGCCTGCGGCGGTGGTCGAGGTGGATGGCCGAGAACCCCGCTGACGCCGGGTTCGCGCCGCCTGGTGGCGAGTCGTTTGCCAACGTCTACGAGCGAGTCGAGCGCGTCAAGGCGGCGCTGCTCCACCATCCCGACGAGCGCATCCTCGCGGTCAGCCACGGGATCTTCCTCCGCTTCTTCTTCGTCCACTCGTTCCTGGGAACGCAGTTCACGCCGGCGCAGGTTCCTCGGCTGTGGCAGCTGCGAACGGTCAACTGCGGCCTGAGCGCGTTCCAGCATCGTCCGCTCGACGCGGCGGCCGCCTACCCGAGCCCGGAGGAGTGGCTCTGCCGCACGTGGATGTCGCGTCCCTGGGATCCGGAGTAAGAATCACGGGAGGAAGATGCTTTTTCGGCAGGTGATCCATGAGGACCTCGGCTGCGCCTCCTATCTCGTCGGCGACGTCGGCGAGGGCGTCGCTGCGGTGATCGATCCGCAGTGGGACATCGAGCCATACCTCCACCTTTCCCGGCTGCACGGCGTTCGGATCGAGCACGTGCTCGAGACCCACAACCACGCCGACCACGTCTCCGGCCACGGACGGCTCGCGCGCGCGACCGGAGCGACGATCCACATCAACCGCCTCGCCGACGCCGAGTACCCGCACGAGGCCTTCGACGACGGCTGGGTCCTGAAGCTGGGCTCGGTCGAGGTCGAGGCGATGCTGACCGCCGGCCACCGGCCCGAGCACACGTCGTTTCTGCTCCGCGACTCGGCCAGCGGTGAGGAGCCGGTGGCGGTGCTGACCGGCGACTCGCTGTTCGTCGGCGACGTCGCCCGGCCCGACCTCGCGATCGAGCCCAAGGAGGGGGCCCGCGATCTCTACCGCTCGCTGCACGAGCGGCTGTTCTCGCTTCCGGGCAGCGTCGAGGTCTGGCCGGGCCACCTCGGCGGCTCGCTCTGTGGCAGCTCCGGGATCGACCATCGCACCTCGTCGACGATCGGCTTCGAGCTCGCCCACAACCACGCGGTCGGCTTCGCGACCGCCGACGAGTTCGTCGCCGACGCGGTCGGCTCGCTCGGCGACCGGCCGCCCAACGTCGAGCACGTGGTCGAACTCAACCGCGGTCCGCTGGTCGAGGAGCTCGGCCACCCGGCGCCGCTGACACCGCGCGCGGTCGAGGTCGCTATCGCCGGCGGCGCAATGCTCGTCGATGCCCGCACCAACGACCAGTTCGACGAGGCGCACATCCCCGGCGCGATCAGCGCCTCCGCCTACGACACCGGCTTTGCCACCAAGGTGGCCCAGGTCGCGCCATCGGACGCCGAGGTGATCGTCGTCGCCGCCTCCGACGGCTACGAGCTCGCCGCCGCCGACTTGCTCGCCTCGGTCGGCCTGCGGGTCCGGGGCTTTTTGGCCGGGGGGATGACCGCCTGGCGATCAGAGGGTCGAGCGGTTCAGCGGCTGGAGATGATTGATCCCGACGGGCTTGCGGCCCGGCTCGACTCGGGTGAGCCGCTGGCCGTGCTCGATGTGCGCAACGCGTCCGAGTTCGCCGCCGGGCACGTGCCCGGCTCGATCCACATCCCTTACGCCGAGCTCCCCCGGCGGCTCGGTGAGCTGCCCACCGGCCAGCCAATCGCCACCGTATGCAGCGGCGGCAAGCGCTCGGGGCTCGCAGCGTCGATCCTCCAGCGCGAGGGCATCGACGAGGTCGTCCACGTCGGCAACGGCGGCGTCGGCACCTGGCGGCGCGACGGCCATCCGATCGAGACCGGCGACTCCGAGCAGGCCGCGGGCTGAGCCTCAGACAAGCGGCCGGTCGAACGACGTGTGGAGTTCGCGATGGTCAGATTCCGGATCGCCGACCGTGCGCTCGAGCCGCAGCCGAGCGGAGCGGCCCTCGATCGTCAGGCTCGCGACCTGGTTGTCGTAGAAGGGGCCCTCGACCAGGCGCCAGCGAACCGGCTCGCGGCCGACGCCCGCGAGCCTCGCCAGGGCCCGAAAGGCAACCGTCGGGCCGCGTGAGTCGCCGAGCTCGATCAGCTTGCGCTCGCGAGCGCTGAGGGCGTTGCGGTAGGGCGAGCAGACCGCCTGCCAGACGCTGCTCTCGACCCCGTCGCTTCGGCGAAACGCGAGCTCGGCCAGATAGGCGTGGTGGACGTCGCCGGATAGCAACGCGATCGAGGCCGGAGCCGGGCCGAACTCGCCCGCTCCCGCTCGCGCGAGCAGCCCCATGAGGCGCTCGAAGGAAGAGCCGAACGCGGCCCAGTGATCGAAGTCGGCGGCGCGTCGAAGCCGCTCCCCCAGCTCGGCCGCGGTCGCGCCCCAGGCTCCGCCCGAGATCGCCTCACCCCAGCGCTCGGCGTGATGGAGCGCGGGCGCGAGCACCACCGGATCTGAGGTCGCGATCAGCAGGTGGTCAAAATCGCCCTCGAGATGGCGCTCGAGCCACTCCCACTCGGCGTCGTCGAGGATCGAGCGGCGGCCCTCCTCGAGCACCCGGCCGCAGCGTGAGTCGAGCACGATCAGCCGCGTGCGGCCGAAGTCGCGGCAATAGCTCCAGCGAGCACCGTCTCGCTGACGGCGCTCGTCCTGGGCGACATCGCGCAGCACCTCCCAGCCGTCGTCGGCGCTGCGCACGTCGGCGAGCAGCTCGCTCTCGCGCAGGAGCTCGGGCGAGAGGTTGCCGATGAACTGATAGAGCCAGTACGAGACCAGCGCCGAACGCTCACGTTCGCCCCACCAGTCGAGCTCGCGCATCTCCTCGACCCAGGCGGCGGAGATGTTCCAGTCGTCGTGCACGTCGTGGTCGTCGACCACCATCGAGCAGGAGACGGTCGAGAACAGCCAGCGGATCTCCGGGTCCTCCCAGGCCTCCCGGTAGAGCCGTGTGTATTCGTCGAAGTCGGCGACCTCGGTGCCCGGCGGCTTGCGGGTGTCGCGGCGCTTGCGGATGTAGGCGAGCGTCTCAGGCGAGACCTCGTCGGCGTAGACCTGGTCGCCGAGCAGCAGCAGCGCCTGGGGCCAGCGCGAACGCTCGCTGGCGAGCATCTCCTTGACCAGCGAGTAGAGGGCGTCGAACTCGCGCCCGTCCTCGTGCTCGTCCTTGTTCAGGGTGAAGGGAGCGTGATGTGGCAGGGAGACGCGGCAGGAGCCGAAGGCGATCCGCAGCGGGCCCTCACCGCCGAAGGTCCGGATCACGCTCGGCGGGAACTCCGACCGGGCGTCCGGCCAGCGCCGCTCGCCGTCGAGCGCGACCTCGTATTCGGTGGCCGAGCCGGGCTCGAGCCCGTCGACGATCACGAGCGCGAAATGATGGCCCGCGACGCAGAAGGTGGGCTCGCTGTGGCCGAGGATCTCGACCTCGCAGGGGTCGTCGGTCTCGACCCAGACGACCGCCTCGGTCTCACCGACGTAACGCAGCAGCGGGCCGAGGACGAGCTTCGCCATGCTGATCGCCTACCCGGACGGGGCACGGTCTATCCGAGCGCGGGCAGGCCCTCGTCCGGGGTCGAAGCCTCGGCGTGCAGGCGGCGCGGAATCCTGCCCGCGCCGCGAGCCTCGTAACCGGCCTCGACGGCCTTTCGCATCGCCGCGGCCATCAACGCCGGGTCGGCGGCGCGCGAGACCGAGCTCGCCAGCAGCACGCCGTCGCAGCCAAGCTCCATCGCCAGGGCGGCGTCGGAGGCGGTGCCGATCCCGGCGTCGCAGATCACGGGCACCGAGGCCGACTCGACGATGATCCGCAGGTTGTAGGGGTTGCGGATTCCGGCGCCGGAGCCGATCGGCGAGCCCAGCGGCATCACCGCGGCGCAGCCCGCCTGCTCCAACCGCCGGGCGAGGATCGGGTCGTCGTTCGTGTACGGGAGCACCGTGAACCCGTCGGCGACCAGGGTCTCCGCCGCGGCCAGCAGCTCGGGCGCGTCGGGCAGCAGGTTGCGGTCGTCGCCGATCACCTCGAGCTTCACCCAGTCGGTCTCGAACGCCTCGCGGGCGAGCTGAGCGGTGCGAACGGCGTCGCGAGCCGTGTAACAGCCGGCCGTGTTGGGGAGGCAGAAGAGGCCGAGCCGCTCGATCAGGTCGACGAGCGAGCCCTGGGTCGCGGGGTCGACCCGGCGCAGAGCGACGGTGACGATCTCGGTGCCCGAGGCCTCGAGCGCTGCCTGCATCTGATCGAGCGACCGAAATCCGCCCGTGCCGACGATCAGCCTCGACGACCACGCGCGTCCGCCGAGCTCCCAGGTCTCCAGCTCAGCCACCCTGGATCGCCCCCACGACCTCGACCCGCTGGCCATCGCTGAGCTCGGTCTGATCCCAGGCGCTGCGGGGGACGACCTCGCCGTCGACCGCGACCGCAACCCCGCGGCGGTCCGCGTCGGCGCCGGCGCGGGCGACGAGCGCGGCGACCGTCGCGGGCTGGTCCAGCTCCACCGGCTCGCCGTTGAGATGGATCGTCATCGCGTTGCCACCGCCTCAGCGCGATCGCCGCTGAGCAGGGAGACGATCCTGTCGGCGGTCAACGGCGCCAGCAGGATCCCGTTGCGGAAATGACCGGTCGCCAGCACGAGGCCGTCGATCGCGCCGGCGCCGACCAGCGGCAGGTTGTCGGGCGTCGCCGGCCGCAGCCCGGCGACGGCCTCGACCAGCTCCAGCTCGGCGGTCTCCGGCAGGGTTCGATAGGCCTCGCGCAGGAGCTCGTGCACGCCGCCGGCGGTGATCCTGGTGTCGAAGCCCTGCTCCTCGACCGTGGCGCCGACCACCAGCCGGCCGTCGGCACGGGGCACGGCGTAGAAGCGCTCGCCGGCGACGATCCGTCCGCAGACAGGGGTCGAGGGGGAGCCGGCAAGCGTGATGATCTGTCCCTTGACCGGTCTGATCGGCGGCCGCGCCTGCGCCGGCAGCCAGTCGGCCGCCGACCACGAACCCGCGGCCAGGACCACCGCGGCGGCGCGATGCTCGGTCTGCTCGGCGGTCCGCACCCCGAGCAAGCGCTCGCCCTCGTAGACGCCCTCGGTGACCGTGGCGATCTCGATCCTGCCGCCGCCGGACTCGACCGCCTCCGCCAGGGCGGCGATCAGCAGCCGCGGGTCGACCGCCGCCTCGTGGGGCGCGTGGACGCCGCCGTGTCCTCCGGAGGCGAGGCCCGGTTCGAGCTCGCGACACCGGCTCGGGGTGAGCCACTCGGCGGCGAGGCCGTGCGAACCCATCAGCTCGAAGCGCCGGCGCAGCGCTTCCGCCTCGTCGCGGTCGAGGGCGAGGTGCAGGGCGCCGAGTTCGAGGTAGCCGACGTCGCGCCCGCTCGCATCGCCGAGCTCGGCGGCGAACCGCGGCCAGAGCCGGTGCGAAGCGAGTCCCAGGTCAAGCAGCCGATCCTCGCCCCAGGTCGCCTCGCCGACCGGGGCGAGCATCCCGGCGGCGACGTTGGAGGCGCCGGCGCCGGGGCGATCGCGCTCGATCACGACCACGTCGAGCCCGCGTTGAACCGCACGCCAGGCGCAGGCAAGGCCGATCACGCCGGCGCCGACAATGACGACGTCCGAGCTCTCGGTTGTGTTTCTCGTATCTGCCACGGGGCGGTACTCCTTCTCCCGGGCGGGCGGACCTTCTCATCTCCCTGCGCCGGCATTACCCGGATCAGGTTCAGACGGTCGGCGGCCCGTCGCCGCCCTCTCAGCCCATTTGCGGTCGGGCTCCCGTTGCTTTGAAGATACTCCCCCCTGCATGGCGGCGACGAAACCAGAGATCATCGAGCGCTTCTTCACCGCCTTCGGCCGCGGCGACCTCGAGGCGGCGCTGGCGCTGACGACCGAGGACGTGGTGCTCGATCGCAGCCATTCCAAGGGGCCGTTTCGTGGCGTCGCCCGCGGTCACGACGAGGTCCTCGCCGCGGGCGCGGAGTACCGCGATCCAATCGGCGGAATGACCTGGGAGCCGCAGCGGCTGCGGCTGGTCGGCCGAGACATGGTCGTGGTCGAAACCGAGGTCTCGATCGAGGGCCGCTCGAGCGGGATCCAGGTCGTCGCCCACGGTGGCTGGCTGGCGCGCTTCGAGGGCGAGCTGATGGCCGAGGGCGTCCTCTACCAGAGCTTTGAGGAGGCGCTGCTCGCCGCGCGCCGGCGAGCCCTGGCGGCGTCGCGCCTCTACTTCGTCTGCGAGGCCCAGCCGCACGGCCGCGACCCGGGGCCGTTGCTCGAGGCCGCGATCCGGGGCGGCGTCGACCTGATCCAGCTGCGCGAGAAGGCGCCGCGCTGCGCGGAGGAGATCGTCGCCTTCTCGCAGCCCTTTGCCGCCGCCGCTCGCGATCACGGCGCGCTCTTTTTTCTCAACGACTACCCCGAGCTCGTCGATGCCTGCGACGCCGATGGCGTCCACGTCGGCCAGGATGACGAGCCGGTGGCCGCGGCCCGCGCCGCGGCCGGGCCCGCTTCGCTGGTCGGGCTCTCGACTCATACCGCGGACCAGTTCGACGCCGCGCTGGCGGCGAGCGGCGAGGCCCGGGCGGACCAGCTCAGCGCCGGGCCGGTCTGGGAGACGCCGACCAAGCAGGGGCGGCCCGCCGCGGGGCTGGTGCTGATCGAGCACGCGGCTCGGGCGGCCGGCGCGGCGGTCCCGTGGTTCGCGATCGGGGGTATCGACGCCGGCAACGTCTCGCAGGTGGTGGCCGCGGGCGCGAGCCGGATCGTCGTCGTGCGGGCGATCCGCGACGCCGCCGACCCCGCGGCCGCCGCGCGCGAGCTGCGCACGGCGCTTGACCAAGCGACGGGCGTCTAGCCTCCGCAGCCGATGGCGAGTCGCGAGCGAAAGCGGGCCGAGCGGCGCAAGCGCAAGGACCGCGGCAACGAAAAGCGGGCCGAGCAGGCCGCCAAGCGCGAGGCGATGGCCGCCCGCACGGAGGCCAAGAACGAGGCCGCTCGCGCCGAGCTCGAGCCGCTGGCCAAGGGCGAGCGGCCGCTCGTGGTCACGATCGGCGCCGTGATCTCGGCCCTGGTCGCGGTCTCGAGCGCGGTCGGCTACGCCGCCGGAGTCGAGGTCGAGCAGTTCGGCAGCGACGGCATCCAGCAGGGAGAGGGCGAGGCGCCGCTGGCCTCGGTGATCGCCGTCGTCCTGCTGATGGGGACGATGGCGTACGGGATGTGGCGGGCGCGCTACTGGGCCGTGCTCGGCTTCCAGGCGCTGCTGGTGATCGTCCTGATCGCGGGCTCGCTGGCGCTGATCGGCGCCGGCTCGTTGCTCCCCGCGATCGGCACCACGCTGCTGATCGCGGGCGCCGGTGCGCTGTTCTATTTCATGATCAAGGCGATGGCGCGAATCCAAATGCCCGAGCGCCCGCAGCGCTCCGGCTCCGATTGACGGACTCTCGCCGCTGTTGAGGGGCCTTCTATAGAGTCGCCCGCATGGCCGATTCGTATGACGTGATCGTGATCGGGGGCGGACCCGGCGGCTACCACGCCGCGATCCGCGCCGCCCAGCTCGGCAAGAACACCGCCGTGGTCGAGATCGACAAGCCCGGCGGCCGCTGCCTCAACTACGCCTGCATCCCGGCGAAGACGATGCTGCATACGGCCGAGCTTCTCGACCACGCCCAGAACAGCGCCGAGCTCGGCGTCAAGGTGACCAAGGCGACGCTCGACTGGAAGGCGCTGGGCGAGCGCCGGGCGAAGGTCTCGGCGACGCTCTCGGGCGGCGTGAAGATGCTCTGGGACAAGAACAAGGTGACCATGATCGAGGGCAAGGGCGCGCTCGACTCAGACGCCAACGTGGTCGTCGACGGGACCACCTACGAGGCGGGCGCCGTGGTGCTCGCCTCGGGCTCGGTGGCTCTGCCGATTCCCGGAGTCGAGTTCTCGGAGCGTGTCGTCGACACCTGGGGAGCCTGGTCGCTGCCGACGCTGCCGAAGTCGATCGGGGTCGTCGGCGCCGGTGCCTCGGGAGCCGAGATCGCCTCCGCCTACATCCGCTACGGGACCGAGGTGACGCTGATCGAGATGCTTCCGCAGATCCTCCCGGCCGAGGACAAGGACATCGTCCGCGTGGTCGAGCGGGTGTTCAAGAAGCAGGGGATCAAGATCCTCACCGGCAACCCGATCACCGAGGTCGAGGCCGGCGCCAAGTCGGTGAAGGCGAAGGTCGGCGACGAGGCGATCGAGGTCGAGTACCTGGCGATCGCCGGCGGCCGCGGACCCGACACCGAGGGTCTGGGGCTGGACGCCGCCGGGGTCAAGGTCTCAGACGATCGCCGGGTCGAGATCGACGCCTACCAGCGGACCTCGAATCCGAAGGTGTACGCGATCGGCGACCTGACGCGCGGGCCGGCGCTCGCCCACAAGGCCCAGGAGGAGGGCGTGGTCGCGGCGGAGACGATCGCCGGCGCCCCGACCCATCCGATCGAGCCCAACCTGGTCGCCGGAGCGACCTTCTGCCATCCGCAGGTCGCCAGCGTAGGGCTCACCGAGGCGGCCGCCAAGGAGACGGGCAAGGAGATCAAGACCGCGCGGATGAAGCTCGGCGGGGTCGGTGCCGCCGCCGTCTACGACGATCGCGACGGGATCGTGAAGCTGGTCGTCGACGCCGAGTACGGCGAGATCCTCGGCGCCCACATCGTCGGCAACCGCGCCTGCGACATGATCTCCGAGCTGGTCGCGACGATCGAGCTCGAGGGCGGCTACCAGGAGCTGGCGCGCACGGTGCACCCGCACCCGACGATCTCCGAGGCGATCCTCGACGCAGCCCGCGCCGTGGACGGCTGGGCGATCCACCAGTAGCCGCCGTGGACTACGACGCCCTGCGCGCCGGGATGGCCGCCGCCGTCCCCTTCAACAACACCATCGGGCTCGAGGTCACCGAGCTCGGGCCGGGAACCGCGACCGTGCGCCTCCCCGACGACGAGGGGCTCCGAAACCACGTCGGCACCCAGCACGCGTCGGGTCTGTTCGCCGCCGCCGAGGCGGCCTCCGGCGGAGCCTTCGTCGGCACCTTCGCCGAGCGTATGGGCGAGATCAGGCCGCTGGCCTCGAACGCGGAGATCGCCTACACGAAGCTCGCCAAGGGCCCGATCGAGGCCCGGGCCTCGCTCGCCGGCGGCGCCGAGCTGCTCGAGCGCCTCGACGCCGAGGGCAAGGTCTCGTTCCCGGTCGAGGTGACGTTGACCGACGGCGACGGCGCGACGGTTGCGACGGCGACGGTCCAATGGCACGTGCGCAAGAACGCGTGAGCCCCGCGGTCTTCTACTACGACCTCGGCTCCCCCTACGCCTACCTCGCCGCCGAGCGGATCAGCGCGATCTTCGAGGACGCCGGCGCCGAGCAGCCCGAGTGGCAACCGATCCTGCTCGGGGGGCTGTTCCAGCGCTTCGGCCGCGACTCCTGGGGCCAGGGACCCGATCGGGAGGCAGGGATGCAGGAGGTCGAGCGCCGCGCACAGGCCTACGGCCTGCCGCCGATCCGCTGGCCCGACCCATGGCCGGGAAACATGCTGACCGCGATGCGCGCCGCCACCTTCGCCAAGGAGATCGGCCGCACGGTCGCCTTCTCGCTCGCCGCCTTCCGGCAGCAGTTCGCCGCCGGCCGAGACCTCTCCGAAGCCGACAACGTGTTCATCGCCGCCGCCGCCTCCGAGCTTCATCCGCGCTCGCTCGAGACCGCGGTCGCCCGCGACGCGATCAAAGGCCGTCTGCGGGAGGCGACCGACCGGGCCGGTGACCTCGGAGTCTTCGGTGTGCCCGCCGTGGTCGTCGGGGATGAGGTCTTCTGGGGCGACGACCAGCTCGACCAGGCGGCCGACGCGGCCGCCGCCTGAGGCAGCCACGCGCTCCGGCTTGAGGGTTGAGCTATGTTGCGGTCGGGTGGCTGAGGAAACGGTGAAGACGGCACAGGCGGACGGGGCGACGACCTCGGCTCGGCCACTGCCCGATGCCGAGACCTCGCTGCGCCTGCTGGAGACGATGGCGCTGATCCGCCGCTTCGAGGAGGAGGCCGGTCGCCAGTACCAGAAGGCCAAGGCCGGCGGCTTCCTCCACCTCGCGATCGGCGAGGAGGCGACGATCGTCGGCACGACCTCGGCGATGGAGTCGGGCGACTACCTGATCGGCACCTACCGGACCCACGGACACGCGATCGCCCGCGGCACCGAGCCCAAGTACGTGATGGCGGAGCTGTTCGGGCGCGTCGACGGTACCTCCGGCGGTCGCGGCGGCTCGATGCACGTGTTCGACGCCGAGAATCGGTTCATGGGCGGCTACGGGATCGTCGGCGGCAACCTGCCGCTGGCCGCCGGGCTGGCGCTCGCCTCCGACTACAAGGGCACCGACGACGTCACCGTCTGCATGTTCGGCGATGGCGCCTCGAATACCGGCAACTTCGGCGAGACGATGAACCTGGCGGCGCTCTGGCGGCTGCCGGTCGTCTTCATCCTCGAGAACAACCTCTACGGCATGGGCACGTCGGTCGAGCGCCACTCCGCGGTCACCGACTTCTCGAAGAAGGCCGAGGGCTTGGGCGTTCCCGGGGTGCGCGCCGACGGCATGGACGTGCTGGCGATGCGCGAGACCGTCGCCGAGCACATCCGGATCGCGCGCGAGGAGCGCCGGCCGACGATGGTCGAGGCGTTCACCTACCGCTTCCGCGGGCACTCCGCCGCCGATCCCGAGGTCTATCGCGAGAAGGAGGAGGTCGAGGAGTGGCGCAAGAAGGACCCGATCAAGCTCTTCCGCGATCGCCTCCTCGCCGAGAAGGTGATCTCCAAGTCCGAGGTCGATGAGATGCGCGAGCGGATCGAGCAGCGGGTGGTCGATGCGGTCGCCTTCGCCGATGCCTCTCCGGAGCCGCCGCTCGACACGCTCTACGACCACCTCTACGTGCTCGGCGACCACATGCCGGGCTGGTACGCGGTCGACGAGCGCGCGCCGACGCCGTTCGCCGGCGAGCGCGAGCGCGAGAAGCTCTCGGGTGAGGCCAAGCGCCTGGCCGAGGCCGGGGCCGCGTACGGCGGCCAGGCGGCATCGACCGCCGGGCGCAAGGAGGGCGAGACGCTCGCCGACCGCGAGGCCGCCGACGCGCTCGAGGACCGCGAGGAGTTCATCACCGAAAATGACGAGGGCGACACCGAGGGGCCCTGGTAGTGGCGGCCGTGCGGATGAGGGAGGCGCTGCGCGACGCGATGGCCGAGGAGATGCGCCGCGACGAGTCGGTCTACGTGATGGGCGAGGACGTGGCCGTGTTCCAGGGCGCCTTCAAGGTCACCGACGGGCTGCTGGAGGAGTTCGGCGAGAAGCGGGTCCGCGATACGCCGATCTCCGAGAACACGATCGTCGGCACGGGCGTCGGCTCGGCGATGGCCGGGCTGCGGCCGGTGGTCGAGCTGATGACGGTCAACTTCGCCCTGCTCGCCTTCGATCAGATCATCAACCACGCGGCGGCGATCCCCTACATGTTCAATGGCCAGGTGCGGGTGCCGCTGGTGATCCGCATGCCCGGCGGCGGCGGCCATCAGCTCGGCCCCACCCACTCGCACAGCTTCGAGGCGATTTTCCTCCAGATCCCCGGCGTGCTCGTCGCCTGCCCGTCGACGCCGGCCGACGGCAAGGGCCTGCTGAAGGCCTCGATCCGCGACGACAACCCGGTGATCTTCATCGAGCACGAGACCCTCTACGGCGCCCGCGGCGAGGTTCCCGACGGCGACGACCACGTGCTCAACTTCGGCGAGGCGGCGATCAGGCGCGAGGGCACGGACGTGACCATCGTCGGCATCCTGCGCATGGCCCACATCGCCCAGCAGGCGGCAAAGACGCTCGCCAGCGAGCACGGGGTCGAGGCCGAGGTGATCGACCCGCGGACACTGCGCCCGCTCGACCTCGACACGATCCTGGAGTCGGTGCGCAAGACCAATCGCCTGGTGATCGTCGAGGAAGGCTGGCCCCACGGCGGGGTCGGCGCCAACATCGCCTCGCTGGTCACCGAGCAGGCCTTCGACCACCTCGACGCGCCGGTCCAGCGGGTCACCGGCGCCGACGTGCCGATGCCTTACTCAAAGCGCCTCGAGCAGTCGGCGATCCCGCACGCCGAGCACGTGGTCAGCGCCGCCCTGGCGACGACCCAGGGAGCGCCGCTCTGATGGCGACCGACATCGTCATGCCCCGGTTGTCGGACTCGATGGAGGAAGGCACCGTGCTCAAGTGGATGAAGTCGGTGGGCGACGAGGTCGAGCTCGGCGAGGAGCTGGTCGAGATCGAGACCGACAAGGCGAACATGGTGTTCGAGGCCGACGCGGCGGGGACCTTGATCGAGATCGTGGCGGCCGAGGGCGACACGCTGCCGATCGGCGAGGTAATCGCGCGGGTCGGCGACGCCGGTGAGGCGCCGAGCGGCAACGGCGCCTCCGCGGCGCAGAAGCCGGAGGCCGAGCCGGAGCAAGCGCCCGAGCCCGAACCGAGCCCCGAACCCGCCGCCGCCTCGTCGCCTGCCCCGACCGAGCAAAAGGCGGCCGAGGCTGAGGACGGAAGGGTCAAGGCTTCCCCGCTCGCCAGGAGGATTGCGAAGGAAAAGGGGGTCGATCTGGGCTCGCTGTCGGGATCGGGGCCCGGCGGGCGGATCATCAAGGCGGATGTGGAGAGCGCGCAGGCCGGAGGCGCTGCGCCTGCGGCCGCACCGGCCGCGCCGGCCGCGCCGCGCCTCCCGCGACCGCTCCCGCAGCGGCGACCCCCGGTGCGCAGGAGAAGCCCGAAACCGCCAAGGGCACGGTCGAGATCGTCGAGCTGACCAAGCTGCAGCAGACGGTCTCGCGGCGGATGGCCGAGTCGAAGGCAACGGCGCCGCACTTCTATCTGCAGGCCAACGTCGACATGACCCCGGCCTGGGACGCCCGCGGGCGGATCAAGGCGGCGGCATCGGAGGGCGAGGTGATCCCCTCCTTCAACGACATGGTGGTCAAGGCGTGTGCGATCGCCCTGGGTGAGTTCCCGCGCGCAAACGGCGCCTATCGCGACGGCAAGTGGGAGCTCTACTCGCGCGTCAACGTCGGCATCGCGGTCGCCGCCCGCGACGCGCTCGTGGTGCCGACGGTCTTCGACGCCGACCAGAAGGGCCTGCGCCAGATCGCCTCGGAGTCGCGGGCGCTGGCCGCGCGCGTGCGCGAGCAGACGATCACCCCGCCCGAGCTCTCGGGCGCCACCTTCACGGTCTCCAACCTGGGCATGTACGGGATCTCCAACTTCCACCCGGTGATCAACTCGCCCCAGGCGGCGATCCTGGCCGTGGGGGCGATCACCGAGACGCCTGTGGTCCGCGACGGTGAAGTCACCACAGCCCGGCTGATGGGCGTCACCTTGGCCTGCGATCACCGGATCCTCTACGGCGCCGACGGCGCCGAGTTCCTGGGCCGGGTGCGAGCGTTGCTCGAGGAGCCGCTCGGGCTGGCGCTGTGAACGGGAGCCGGCGATACCCGAGCGACTGATCGATGTTCCAATCGAGTCGCTCCCCTTCGTCGATGAGCACTCGGCCGACATCGCCGCCACCCCGGAGCAGGTCTGGGCCGCATTGCTGAAGACCGTCGCCGCGGTTGGCGGCAACCGCCCGGGACGATTCGTCGCCAGCCGACTGGGCTGTACGCCGAGCGAGCGCTCGGGTGAATTCGGCGAGATCGGCTCGACGATCCCGGGATTCCTCGTCACCCGCTCGGTCGCGCCGGCGGTACTGGCGCTGATGGGCGAGCACCGGTTCTCGCGCTACGCCCTGATCTTCCGGATCGAGGCCACCGCGGCCGGCCCGGCTCGTCTCAGCGCCGAGACCCGGGCGGAGTTCCCCGCCGCCCGCGGTCGCGTCTACCGCACGCTCGTGATCGGCAGCCGCGGCCACGTGCTCGCGACCCGGTCGATCCTGCGTTCGGTGCGCCGGGCGGCCGAGCGCTCGTAGGTCCCGCCCTCAGCAGCTGAGCTTGAAGTCGGCGCCGAAGCCGCCGTTGCAGCTGTCGCGCCCCTGCCCTCCATAGAGCCGGTCCGGGCGCAGGCCGCCGTAGAGCAGGTCGCGGCCCGTACCGCCGCCGACGTTGTCGCCTCCATCGCCACCGCGGACGACGTCATCGCCCGACTTCGCCCGCAGCACGTCGCTGTCGGCCATCCCGCGCAGGAGGTCGTTGCCCGAGCCGCCGCAGATCAGGTCGTTGCCGCCGAGGCCGACGACGACGTCATCGCCGGCAAGCGCGACGACCACGTCGCGGCCCTCGGTGCCGGTGAGCGCGTCGTTTCCCTCCGTCCCGACCAGCGTGCCGTCCGTGCCTTCGCAGTCGGGCGGATCCGGGGGCGGCGCGATCGCCGTCGTCTGGGTTTGGGAGTTGTCGCCCGGGCGCGGGTCGGGGAGCCCGCTCTGCACCGAGGCGGCGTTGGTCAAGGAGCCCTGCTTCTTGTTGACGACGGCGTCGATCGAGATCGGCCACGAACCGTCCACCGCCAGGGAGTCGAGCTTGCAGACCACCTTGTGCGGGTTCGGATTGCAGCTGCCACCCGCGGGGGTCGCCGAGACCACGGTGGTGCCGCCGGGCAGGTTGTCGGTCATCGCCAGGTCGGTCGCGGCAGCGGGGCCGGCGTTGCGCACCTCGATCGCGTAGGTGAGCACCGTGCCGGTGACCACCGGGTCGACGCTGTCGAGGTTGGTCAGGGTGAGGTCGGCCTCGAGCTCACCCCCAGCGGTACCGGCCGAGGGCAGGACGAGCGCCGCCATCACGGCGCCGATCACCAGTCCCCCACGGGTGCCCGCATTGCGCATTCAGTTCCCTGAACACTCGTCGAGGAGCAACGTTGCGGACGGCCTTGACCTGGCGGAAAAGCGTGAGAGACTCAGCCCGAGAGGAGGCAGATCAGTCTGTCGAGTCGAGTCGGTGAGCACCTCCGCAGCAACGTGGTGGGCTACCTTGCGCTCTTCGTCGCCTTGACCGCGACCGCCTGGGCGGCGCCGAAGATCACCTCGAAGCAGATCGGCAAGAACGCGGTCAAGGCGAAGCACATCGCCGACGGTCAGGTGGGCTCCCTGGAGGTCACCGACAACGCGCTCACCGGCACCGACATCGACGAGTCGACGCTGGATGGGCTCACCGGCGATGGAAACACCACCTACTCCGCCTCGTCCCCATTGACCGTCACCGGCACTACCTTCGGGCTCCAGGATTGCCCGGCGGACCAGGTGCTGAAGCGGAACACCGTCGGCACCTCCTGGGCCTGCGCGCCCGACATCGACACCAACTCGGGAGGCACCGTGACTTCGGTTGGCACGAGCGGTGGGTTGACCGGAGGTCCGATCACGGACGCGGGGACAGTCTCAATCGTCGACGGCGGCGTCAACTCCGCGAAGCTCGGCTCGAAGGCGGTCGCCGGCGACGAGATCGGCGCCGTGCCGGCGGTCCAGGCCTTCGGCACGCTGGTCGACGTGCCGAACAACATGGCGACCGCCGTCCCCCTGTCCGGCGAGGTTTTCGACACCTCGAACATGCACGCGCCGGCCGCGCTCGCCTTCTCTCCATCTCAGGCCGGGATCTATGAGATCACCGTCGAGACGGACTGGACCCAGGGCGCAGCGTCGGTCCCGATCGGCAATCGCACAACCCAGGTGATCAAGAACGGCTTTATCCCACTCGCGACGGTGGGGATGGGCGAGGTGGGATCCCCGCTGGTCAGCCACGGCGTCACCGTGCTCGCGCAGCTGGGCATCGCCGACGACGTCCGGTTCGAGGTTTTCCGGTCGAGCTCAGGCGCCGATCCCGACGCGTCGGTCACCGCCAGCATGCACCTCGTCAGCAACCCCTGAGCCACGGCCGGCTTGGAATCGTCAGCTTTAGGCTCTACGATCCCGGGTAGCGATCCATAGGAGCCCAGCAGCTCGGACGGATCCAGACATAGGGAGCGAGGGCAAAAACCCACGCACCCATCGTCCATAGGCGCCGCGGAGGAGATCCCGAAGCGGCGAAGGCCAGGCCGGTCGCGAGGAGATCCCGAGGGATCGGCCAGACACGAAGGGCGGAGAGATGAAGCCAGTCAATGGCGCTGTCGCGAGCGAGCCTGCGCGCGATCAGTTGAGTGAGCGTAGAAACGGCGGCGCGGACCCCCTGCAGCGGGAGGACCGGGCCAACCTGCTGCGCTACATGGCGATGATGCGCGCCGCCGAGGAGCGGGCGATCACTCTCTACCGGCAGGGGAAGATCCCGGGCAGCTTCTACGACGGCTGCGGCCAGGAGGCGATCTCGGTCGGCTCGGCCTACGTCCTCGGCCCCCGCGACAGGATGTGCATCCTGCATCGCGACCTCGGCGCCCACTTCGTCCGCGGCGTCACCCCGGACCGCTACCTCGCCAATTACATGGGGCGCAGCGGCGGCGTGACCGGTGGCAAGGACGGCAACATGCACTTCGGCGATCGCGAGCTCGGCTGCGTCGGCATGGTCTCGATGCTCCCCGACATGGCACTGGTCGCGACCGGGATGGCGCTCGCGTTCAAGCTCCGTCGCGAGCCGCGGGTGGCGATGACCTACTTCGGCGAAGGCTCGACCGCCAACGGCCAATGGCATGAGGCGATGAACTTCGCCGGCATCCATCAGCTGCCGGTCGTGTTCATGCTCGAGAACAACGGCTTCGCCTACTCGACCCCGAACGAGCTCGAGTTCGCCGTCGATCCGGTCGAGCGCGCGGCGACCTACGGCTTCCCCGGCACCAGCGTCGACGGCAACGAGGTGGAGGCGGTGTTCGAGGCCTCACGGGTCGCGGCCGAGCGCGCCCGCCAGGGCGACGGACCGACGCTGATCGAGTGCCGGACGATGCGCATGCACGGCCACGGCGCTCACGACGACATGAGCTACGTGCCGCAGGAACTGCGCGAGGAATGGGCCGAGCGCGACCCGATCGACCGCTACGGCGAGCGCCTGGTGGCCGAGCACGGGTTCACGACCGAGGACGTCGACTCGATTCGGGCCGACGTCAAGGCCTACGTCGACGAGTGCGGGCAGAAAGCGCTCGCCTCGCCGATGCCCGACTCGGACGGGGCGGCCGCCGGCGTTTTCGCCGAGGACCTGACCCCGCTCGGGGATGGACGGGCGCCGTGGTCGTATTGGGCCGAGCAGCTCCAGAGGAGCGCAGCCTGATGACCGAGATGACCTACCTGGGGGCGATCTCCGACGGCCTGCGCGAGGAGATGCGCCGCGATGAGTCGGTGTTCTGCATGGGCCAGGACATCGGGCACTTCGGTGGCGCGTTCAAGGTCACCGACGGGTTCGCGGAGGAGTTCGGCTCCGAGCGCGTGCTCGACGCGCCGCTGGCCGAGAACGCGATCATCGGCACCGCCGTCGGCGCCGCGGTCGAGGGGCTGAAGCCGGTCTGTGAGATGCAGTTCGCCGATTTCATCGCCTGTGGTTTCGACCAGCTCGTCAACGTCGCCGCGAAGCTGCACTACCGCCAGGGCGTCGCCGCCCCGCTGGTCGTGCGGCTGCCCTCCGGCGGCGGCTTCTCGGGCGGCCCGTTCCACTCCCAGAACCCGGAGGCCTGGTTCCTGCAGGCTCCCGGCCTGAAGGTGGTCGCCCCAGCGACCGCCGCCGACGCCAAGGGTTTGCTGACCGCGGCGATCCGCGACCCGAACCCGGTCTGTTACCTCGAGCACAAGGGCCTTTATCGATACGTCAAGGGAGAGGTGCCCGAGGGTGAGCACATGGTCGAGCTCGGCAAGGCGCGGATCGCACGCGAGGGTGAGGAGATGACGGTGATTGCCTACGGCTCGGCCGTCCATCTCGCCCTCGAGGCGGCCGAGGCGCTCGACGAGTCGATCGAAGTGATCGACCTGCGCTCGCTCTGTCCACTCGACACCGAGGCGATCCTGGCCAGTGCCCGGAAGACGGGGAAGGTCCTGGTCGCCCACGAGGCGACGCAATCGTGCGGGGTAGGAGCGGAAGTCGCCGCGCTGGTGGCAGCCGAGGCCTTCGAGGACCTCGACGCACCGGTGCGGCGGCTTACCGCTCCCGACGTTCCGATCCCGTTCAGCCCGCCGCTGGAACAGGCTGTCCTGCCCCAGCTCGAGGACATGAAGGAGGCTTGCGATGAGCTCCTCAAGTACTGAACAGCTGGTCCAGGTGACGATGCCGAAGATGGGAGTTTCCGTCGCCGAGGGGACGATCATCGAGTGGCGCAAACAGCCCGGCGACTGGGTCGAGGCCGACGAAACGCTCGCCGACGTGACCACCGACAAGATCGACGTCGAGATTCCCTCGCCGGCCGCGGGGCGGCTGGCGCGACTGGTCGCCGAGACGGGCGAGACGGTTCCGGTCGGCGAGCCGATCGCGGAGATCGACGCCGCGGCGAAGCCGGGCGAGGCGCACCGCCAGGAGGACGATCAACCCTCGCCCTCGCCCTCGCCGTCACCCGCGCCCGCACCTGAAAGCGACGAGGTGGACCGCTCCGGCTTCGTCTCGCCGGTGGTGAGACGAGTCGCAGACAGCCACGGGATCGACCTCGCTCAGGTCGAAGGCACCGGAATCGGCGGCCGGATTCGCAAGAAGGACGTGCTCGCCTTCGTCGAAACGCACTCGGGCAACGGGAGCTCGAAGCCCGAGCCCGTTCTGCACACCGAGTCGCCCTACCGGCCCGATGAGCCCGAGCAACCGGCCGAGGCGCCGCCGGTGGCTGGCGAGGGCGAGCGGCGCGAGCCGATGAGCCCGATGCGCCAGGCGATCGCCCGCCACATGGTCGACAGCCGGCACACGTCGGCGCACTGCACGACGATCGTCGAGGTCGACATGTCGCAGGTGGCGGCGAAGCGCAAGCAGCTGAAGACGACCTACCTCGCCTTCGTCGCCAGGGCGACGGTCGCCAGCCTGGCCGAGTTCCCGGTCCTCAACGCGTCGATCGAGGGCGACGAGATCGTCCACCACGACGACGTCAACCTCGGGATCGCGGTCGCGCTCGAGGACGGCCTGATCGTGCCGGTGATCCCGAAGGCGCAGCGGCTCAGCGTCCAGGGCCTCGCCGAGTCGATCGTCGACCTGGCGGAACGGGCGCGCTCGAAGCGCCTCGAGCCCGACGACGTCCACGGCGGCACGTTCACGATCACCAACCCAGGCCAGTTCGGTGCCGTGCTCGCGACGCCGATCATCAACCAGCCGCAGGTGGCGATCCTCGACCTCGAGGCGATCGTAAAGCGGCCGGTGGTGGTCGAGGGCCCCGACGGCGACTCGATCGCGATCCGGCCGATGACCTACCTGTGCATGTCCTGGGATCACCGGGCGCTCGACGGAGCGGTTGCCGCACGGTTCCTCGCCGCCGTCAAGGCGCGCCTGGAAGCCGGAGGCGAGCTCTGATGCGCGTCGCCCAGGTCGCCTCCCCCAACGGTGCGGCGACAGCGCCGGTTGAGGCCGAGCGGCCATCCGGGCTCGGCTTCGATCACGAGGAGCTGATCGTTCGCACCGGCGCGCGAAGCGGCGCCGAGATGGCGATCGCCGTGCACTCGACCGCGCTCGGGCCGGCGCTCGGGGGGCTGCGCCTGTGGCCCTACGAGTCCACCTCGGAGGCGCTCGACGACGTTCTGCGGCTGGCCGCGGGGATGACGATGAAGGCCGCCGCGGCGGGGTTGGACCTCGGCGGCGGCAAGGGCGTGATCCGCTCCCCGGCGCCGGCCGACACGTTGAGCCCGACGCGACGGCGGCAGATGCTGCTCGACTTCGGCGACCTGGTCGAATCGCTCGACGGCCGCTACATCACCGCCGAGGACGTCGGCACGGGCACCGACGACATGCTCGCGATCGCCGAGCGCACCACGCATGTCTCCGGCCTCCCCGATGCCAACGGCGGCGTCGGCGACCCGAGCCCGTTCACCGCGATCGGCGTCGAGGGGGCGATCCGCGCCTGCGTCGAGTCGCGGTTCGGCAGCCCCGACCTACGAGGCCTCGGGGTCGTCGTCATCGGGCTCGGCCACGTCGGGGCGCGGCTGGCGATGCGCTTGGCGACCGCCGGCGCGCGGCTCTCGGTGACCGACACCGACCCGGACAAACGCGAGCTGGCGACGCGTCTGGGGGCGCGCTGGCTGGAGCCCGCCGACGCGGTCACGGCGTCCTGCGACGTGCTCGCACCCTGTGCGCTCGGTGGCGCGATCAGCAGCGCCAACGTCGGACTGATCCGGGCCGGGATCGTCTGCGGCGCCGCCAACAACCAGCTCGCCGACGACGAGCTCGCCGAGCCGCTGGCCGAGGCCGGGGTGCTGTTCGCCCCCGACTTCATCGCCAACGCCGGTGGATTGATCAACTGCTACCGCGAGATCCGCGAGTTCGACTCCGACAGGGCGCTCGAGCTGGCGATGGGGATCGAGACGACGATGCGCGAGGTGCTCGTCGTCGCCGCGGCCCGCGGCATGACCCCGCTCGACGCCGGCCTCGAGCTGGCGCGCGAGCGGCTCGACGCCGCCGTGCGAAACTGAACCGATGCAGGAGCTGCACGTCGTCCGTCCGGGCCTCGTCGCCTACGTCGATGGACTGCGCATGCAGGCGGAGCTCGAGCGGGCCAGGGGCGCCGGCGAGATTCCCGACACCGTGCTGATGCTCGAGCACCCCCCCGTCTACACGAAGGGCAGGCGCTCGGCCGCCGAGGAGCTGCCGATGGGCGAGGACTGGTACCGGATGCAGGGGATCGAGGTCGTCGCCACCGATCGCGGCGGTCAGGTCACCTATCACGGGCCCGGCCAGCTGGTCGCCTACCCGATCGTCAGCCTGCGCGAGCTGGCCCAACCCGACGACGTGCACGAATACGTACGGCGGATGGAGCGCGCGATGATCGCCGCAATCGGCGATTTCGCGGTCGAGGCCGGGCTGATCGACGGGCTCACCGGGGTCTGGGTGGGGACCGACCCGCCGCCGGCGGGCGACGCGCGCAAGATCGGCTCGATCGGGATCCACGTCCGCCGCGGGATCAGCACCCACGGGCTGGCGATCAACGTCGCCAACGACCTGCAGCCGTTCGAGTGGGTCGTGCCCTGCGGCATCGAGGCCTGCCGGATGACCTCGCTCACCCGCGAGCTCGGCACCGAGCAGGACGTCGGCGAGTTCGCGACCACGCTCGCTCGGCGGCTGGGCGAGGCCTACGACCGCGAGCCCGTCGAGAGGCCCGCTGACGAGGTTCTCGGGTCACTAACGTTGGAGACCGCGTGAGCCAAGCTGCGGAACGAATCCATGTGACCAGGTCCCGCGCCAACCCCGGCGGCGCGACCGGGATCGAGGGGCGGCCGTTTCGCGAGCGAAAGCCTCCCTGGCTCAAGGTGCCCGCCCCCGGCGGCGCCACCTATCGCAAGCTGAAGAAGTCGATCGAGGCCGACAACCTGCACACCGTCTGCGAGGAGGCCAACTGCCCCAACGTCGGCGAGTGCTGGGAGCGCGGCACGGCGACGTTCATGATCCTCGGCGACGTCTGCACCCGGCGCTGCGGCTTCTGCAACGTGCAGACCGGAGTCCCGACCTGGAACGACCCGCTCGAGCCGCTGCGGGTGGCGACCCAGGTGAAGAAGATGGGCCTCCGCCACGCCGTCGTCACCTCCGTCGACCGCGACGACCTCCCCGACTACGGCGCCAGCGCCTTCGTCGGCGTGATCCGCTCGATCCGCATGATGGCCCCCGAGTGCAAGGTCGAGGTGCTGACGCCCGACTTCCGCGGCCAGGAGATGCCGCTGGCGAAGGTGGTCCACGAGCGCCCCGACGTCTTCAACCACAACGTCGAGACGGTCCCGCGCCTCTACCCCCGCGCCCGCCGCGGCTCGAACTTCCTGCGCTCGTGCCGGGTGCTGAAGCTGGCCAAGGAGATGGGCGGCGACGACGTCGTCACCAAGTCAGGTCTGATGGTCGGTCTCGGCGAGGAGTTCGAGGAGATGGTCGAGACCTTCGGCGTCCTGCGCGAGCACGGTGTCCAGATCCTCACCGTGGGCCAGTACCTGCGCCCGACCGAGAACCACCTGCCAGTGGTCCGCTACTGGCACCCGGACGAGTTCGACCGCCTCCGCGACGCCGCCTACGAGCTCGGCTTCGAGTCGGTCGCCGCGGGGCCGCTGGTGCGCAGCTCCTACCACGCCGACGAGTCGGCGCGCGAAGTCGCGGAGCGCCAGGCGGCGTGAGGATCACCGCCCGGGCCCTGGTCCTGGCGGGCGCTGGGGCGATCGTGGTCGGCGCGGCCGGCGCGGCCGAAGCGAAGCGGCCGAAGTGCTTTGGCGAGCGGGCGACGCTGGTTTATGGCCGCGACGACGGCTACGCACCGGGCACTGACGCGGCCGACGTGATCGTCGTCCGCGGAACCGTGATCGCGACCGAGGGCAGAAGGGGCGACGACCTGATCTGCGTCCGCCGCAGCGGACCGGTCTCGCTGGTCAGCGGGGGACCGGGAGACGACCTGATCGACGCTCGCGCCGGCAGCGGGTTCCTCAGCGGTGGTGGCGGGAACGACGCAATCAACGCCGGTCAGGGCGACGATTACCTCTATACGGATCGCGGCGACGACCGATACCGCGGTGGGCGCGGTGAGGACACGGTCGACTTCAACGACGCCGACTCGCGGGTGCGAGCAAACCTCGAAGCGGGGGTGGCGATCCAGGGACGGCACGTCGACGCGCTGGCCGGCGTGGAGTCGCTCTGGGGGTCAAGGTTCTCCGACACGCTCGTGGGCGATCCGGGACGTAACGTGCTCGCCGGCGGCGGCGGCGCGGACGTGCTCGTCGGCCTCGACGGCCACGATCTCCTATTCGGATTTCGCGGCAAGGACACCGCCGACGGCGGGGCTTCCCGTGATCGCTGCGATGCGGAGCGGATGAGCTCCTGCGAGCGTCGCTTCCCGCCCCTGCCCGACTTCCCCGACGATTAGCCCGCCGCGCAGGGCTCGCGGTCGTCGAAGCTCGGCTCGGCCGAGACGGCGTCCGGAGCCGGGTAGCGCTGCTTGAACGTGAACGCGTAGGGACTCGGGCCGTGGGCGCGGAGGTGCTCGAGCCGCTCCCGCGCGTCCCCGGGCGTCGGGATCTCGCCCGCCGGCAGCCACCAGAGAACCTGGTGAGACTCGGCGAGCTTCGTCATCCACTCGCGCCGGCGGCGCATCACCTCGAGGTGGCCACGGTCGTAGACGAAGCTCCACAGTGCCTCGATCGACTCCCAAACCGACATGTTGATGATCAGCCGCTCGTCGTCGAAGGCCTTGATCGAGGTCGCGTCGCCGCTCTCGTCCTCGAGTCGCCAGACGAACCCCGGCGCCGCGTCGGCGAGCGCATTGACCGGCTCCAGGTTGGCGACGAACTCGGCCAGGGCCGGCGAGTCAAGCGGCTCGCGCGGAAGCGCGATGTTGACCTGGGCGATCGTGAACTCTCCGCTCATCGGCTCAAGCCTAGATGCTGAATAGGCTTGGCCGGCCCTGCTCCCGCTGAAGGACAACCTGCCGTCGCTGCGGTTTCCGCTGGTGACGATCGCGGTGATCATCGCCAGCACGGCCCTCTGGGTCGCCGGGTGGGAGCCCGACCTGAGCGACACCTGGTGGCCGCTGGCGGCGCTCGCCTCGTTGTTCGTCAGCACCGGGTTCGTCGAGCTGGTGGTCAACATGCTCTTCCTCTGGCTGTTCGCCAAGAGCCTCGAGGACACCCTGGGACGGGCTCGCTTCCTCGCCCTGTTCCTGCTCGCCGGGATCGCGGCGGCGGCGGGGCAGGAGTTACTCGAGCCCGACACGGTCGTGCCCACGGTCGGCGTCGCCGGGGCGATCGCCGGCCTGATCGGGGTCTACGCCCTGCTCTATCCGCGGGCGAAGATCCTCTGCTGGGTGCTGATCCCGTTCTTCGTCACCTTCGCCGAGATTCCAGCGCTGATCCTGGCGGTGGTGTGGTTCGCGCTCCAGGCCCTGGACGCGGTCGGACAACCGCCGCTCGCCGGGCTCGCAGCGGGCCTCGCCTTCGGTGTCGCCACCGCGCGGCTCTTCAGTCGTGGCCGGGAGACGATCACCGGCGAGAGCTCAGAACCGGTGTACTAGGCGGCGGTGGATCCCGACCTTCGCACAGCACTGCTGATCGGCGGACTGATCTTCGTCGGCCTGTTCGCGGCGATGACGATCGCCGTCGCGGTCGAGTTCGGCTTCGATGTGCTCACGGTCGCCGCCGGAGTGATCGTGGTGATGCTCGGGCTGCCGCTGATCGGCGCGCTTCGCCACCCGCCGCGCTAGGAGCTCGGCCGCGCCTCCGGGTAGCGGTCGAGGCCGTCGTCGGGGATCGGCTCCCAGACCGCGGCGGAGGCGACGAACTGCCGGCTCGTCGGGCGCACGCCCGGGTCGCCATCGAAGGCGCTCATCCGGATCCCGATCAGCGCCGGATCATCGGGATCGCGGCTGAACAGGTGCGCCCCGCACTCGCGACAGAAGGCCTTCTCCGCGCCGCCGTCGGGATGGCGCCAGGCGTTGACGTGATCGTCGCCGGAGACGATCCGGAACCCGTTGCCGTCGATCCAGGCCGACGCCGAGGAAGCGACGCCGGTGCGGCGCTGGCACCGCGTGCAGTGGCAGTAGCCGGCCCCGTGGGCCGCAGTGTCGATCTCGAAGCGCACGGCGCCGCACAGGCAGCGGCCGCTCAGCGATGGCTCGGTCATGGTTCGAGCCTATCCATGCGAGGATCCGGTCGCCTTGGCAGGGAAGCCCAACATCATCCTGCTGATCACCGACCAGCAACGACAGCCGCGCCATTGGCCCGACGAGGCCGGGTGGCTGAGCCGGCTGATGCCAAACGACACCGAGCTGGCGCGGACGGGGGTCACGTTCAGCAAGGGCTTCTGCAACACGTCGATGTGCTCGCCGAGCCGGGCGACGCTGTTCACCGGTGTCTATCCCGCCGAGCACGGGGTGACGCTGACCCTGACCCAGGCCGACCTGCGCCCGAACCATCGCCACGCGCCTGACACGACCCGAACGCTGGTCGAGCTGCTTCGCAGCGGCGCGGTTCCCCGCGGGCGGCTGCTGAACCAATTCGCCCGCGGGCTGTTTCGCCTCGGCCAGAGCTCCGGCAACGAGAAGGTGCTCCCACCCGAGATCCCGAACCTGCCGAGCCTCCTGCGCCCGGCGGGCTACGAGGTCGCCTACAAGGGCAAGTGGCACCTCACCCATCCCAGCGGCGAGAAGGGCCGCGAGGGCCTGCTCAGCGGTTGGATGCCCGCCGACGCCGACGTTCTCGCCCGCGACTATGGCTTCGCCGACTGGGAGGTCCCGGACGCCGGCGAGAACGCGGAGGCTCCGAATTTCGGCGGCGGCAACGCAGGCGAGGGTGAGGGCTGGGACGAGGTCTACATTCGCCAGGTCGAGCGCTGGCTCGGCCGCGAGAACCTGCCCGAGCCGTTCTGCCTCGTCGTCTCGCTGGTCAACCCCCACGACGTGCTCGGCTACCCCGCCTCGTACGAGGCCGGTGGGTACGTGCCCTCGGAGTTTCGCGAGCTCGGTGTGCAGCTGCCGCCGACGGTCGACGAGGACCTGCGCGGAAAGCCGGCGGTTCACGCGCTGATGCGGATGGGGATGACCGCCTATCTCGGAGCGCTTCGCGACCGGCGGATGCAGCTCGATTACGTCAACTTCTACGCCCACCTGCACCGGGTGATCGACGAGAAGATCGGCCGCCTGCTCGGCGCCCTCGGCGATGCGGGAGATCCGCAGTCGCTGCGTTCGCGGACGGTCGTCATGCGTTGCGCCGATCACGGCGAGATGGGGCTCTCCCACGGTGGTCTGCGCCAGAAGGCGTTCAATGCCTACGAGGAGACGATCAACATCCCGATCGTCGTCTCCAACCCGGTGCTGTTTCCGGAGCCGGTCTCCAGCGACGCGCTCGTGTCGCTGATCGACCTGCTGCCGACGATCGCCACGCTCGGCGGCGCCGATACGTCGGAAGCGGCGCTCAAGGGCCGTGATCTGACGCCGCTGCTCGCCCGCCACGCCAACCCGGAGCGCGAGGCGCTTGCCGTCGCCCCCGTCGACCTGACGCCGGTCACCGAGCACGCGGCGCCCGCGGACTCGGTCCAGGACGCGATCCACTTCACCTACGACGACCATCAGGCGGCGACGGCGACCCGCGACGCGCCCGGGCAGCCGAATCGCGTCCGGGCGGTGCGCACGGCGACCGACAAGTACGCCGTCTACCTCGATCCGAGCGGCGAGCGCCCCTCGGAGTACGAGCTCTACGACCTCGAGCGCGACCCCGACGAGACCGCGAACCTGGTCCGCGTCGACGGCGGCGCGCCGATCGACATCGGCGATCGCGAACGGCTGACGGAGATGCGCGAACGGCTGAGCGCCGAGAGCGAGCGCTGCGGGACCACGATCCGTCCCGGCTGAGTCGCCGGAACCGGAGTCGGGCCCGTAAACCGCTCATATACTCGAGCCGTGGCCCTGCCGCCAGGCCCCCGAGCTCCCGCCGCCGTCACCACCGTCCGCTTCGGGCGCCGGCCGCTGGACACGCTGCTCGAATGGCGACGGCGGTACGGCAACGTGTTCACGACCAAGTTCCTGGTCTTCGGCACCGGCGTCTACGTCGCCGAGCCCGACGCGATCCGCGAGCTGTTCACCGGCGACCAGTCGGACCTGCACGCCGGCGAGGCCAACGCTCCGCTCTCCGCGGTGCTCGGCGACCACTCGGTGCTGGTGCTCGACGGCCCGGAGCACCTTCGCCAGCGCAAGCTGCTCTTGCCGCCGTTTCAGGGCGCCGCGCTGACGAGCATGCGGCCGATGATTCGCGAGGTGGCGGAGGCGGAGGTCGGCCGCTGGGCGACCGGCTCGGAGTTCGAGCTGCGCGACCGCATGCGAACGCTCACCTTCGAGGTCATCTGCCGGGCGGTGTTCGGTGTCTACGAGCCGGAGCGGATCGAGCGCCTGCGCCGGGCGATGCTCGCCGTGATCGACACCCAGATCCTCTTCTTCATGCCGGCCGCCTTGCGGCGCGGCAAGGGCCGACTCACCCCCGGCGGCTGGATCGCGCGGCGCCTGGCGGCGTCCGACGCATTGCTGTTCGAGGAGATCGCCCGTCGCCGCGCCGAGCCCGATCTCGAGCAGCGGACCGACGTGCTCTCGCTGCTGGTGCGCGCCCGCGACGAGGACGGCCGGCCGATGACCGAGAACGAGCTTCGCGACGAGCTGATGACGATGCTCGCCGCCGGCCACGAGACGACCTCGACCGGGCTCGCCTTCGCCGTCGACCTGCTGCTCCACAACCCCGACGTACTCGCCAAGCTGCGGGACGAGCTCGAAGGCGACGGCGACGAGTACCTCGACGCGGTCGTCTCCGAGACCCTGCGCATCCGGCCGGTGATCGACGCCACCGAGCGCACCCTGAAGGCGCCGCGCACTGTCGCCGGCTGGGACCTGCCCGAGGGGATCCGGGTCTATCCGGGGATCGCCCTGGTCCATCACCGCGAGGACCTGTATCCGGAGCCCGAGCGGTTCCGTCCCGAGCGCTTCATCGACGACGGCGCCGAGGCCTACACGTGGCTTCCCTTCGGCGGCGGCATCCGGCGCTGCATCGGCGCGGCGCTGGCGCAGGCGGAGATGGCCGAGGTGCTGCGGACGATCTTCACCGCGGTCGAGCTCGAGCCGGTTCGCCCGCAGCTGGATCCCGTCGTGCTCAAGGGGATCACGCTGTCGCCCAAGCATGGTGCGCAGGTCCGGGTAAAGGCACGAGACCGCGCCCGCCCGCTCGCCGCCGCGGCCGCCTGACGAAACTCCGCCACATGCCGCGGGTTGCAGTCGTTGAATGGCGGCGGGGTGGACGAGAATCGGGCTTGCGGCCCTGGTCGCGCTCGTCGTGCTGGTTCCTCGGGCCGATGGCGAGAGCGCTGCCGAGCCCGATGAGCTGACGATCGGGGTCGTGCCGCAGCGGCCCTTCGACGAGGGGGAGGCCAAGGCGATGACCGAGGCCGGGATCTCCTCGGTCCGCGTCTGGCTCTCGTGGGCCCACGTCGAGGCCAAGCGCGGCGAGTTCGATTGGGGGCCCGTGGACGAGGCCGTGGCGGCGAACGCCGACGGCGGCATGAGCACGCTTCCGTTCCTTTTCGGCACACCCGCGTGGGCGGCCGCCGACGACGGACAGGCGTGCTTCGGCCACGACTGCATCTCGTTCGCCCCCCGCTCCGAGGACACCCGCTCCGCGTTTGCGGACTTCGCGGCGGCGGCGGTGCGCCGGTACGGACCCGACGGCACCTTCTGGGATCAGCATCGCGGGCTGCCGGAGCGGCCGATCAAGATCTGGCAGATCTGGAACGAGCCGAACCTGGTCTCGTTCTACCGCCCCGCGGTCGACCCGATCGCATACGCGTCGGTGCACCGGGCGGCCGCCGACGCGATCCGCGGCGAAGACGCGGACGCCACGGTCCTGCTCGCCGGGCTGACCGGGACGCGGACCAACGCCAGGCGGATGAGCACGGCGGCGTTCCTGACGCAGCTGTATTCGGTTCCGCAGATCGCCGCCAGCTTCGACGGCATCGCCGTCCATCCCTACAACCGAAAGGTGCGCGGGACGCTCGATCAGATCAAGGCGGCGCGAGCGGTCGCCGACGCCCACGGCGATGACGCGAGCCTCTGGGTCACGGAGCTCGGTTGGGCATCGGCCGGCAAGCGCAGGTGGGGCCTGGTGAAGAGCCCGGACGGCCAGGCGAGAATGCTGCGGGTGACGTTCGAGAAGCTGCTCGACCACGCAGAGCGATGGGACGTCCGCGCCGCCTACTGGTACGCCTGGCGCGACACGGAGCGCGGCGAGGGCGTCTGCGGCTGGTGTCCGTGGTCGGGCCTGATCGACCGGGTCGGTCGCAAGAAGCCCGCCTACTGGGAGCTGCGCACCCTCGCGGGTCCATAGACTCGGTCGCGTGGCGAGCGTCGAGCAGAGGTCCGCGCCGGTCGCGGTGAGCGGGGTCCTCTTCAACCCGCGCACCTACGATGGCGCCGAGCTCGATCCCGAGTCGCGGCGGCTGATGCTGGCGACGATCGAGTTCTTCGAGAACCGCGGCAAGGCCGTGCTCAAGCAGCACGACCACGACAACACCTGGTACGCGGACTTTCTCGAGTTCGTCAAGCGCGAGCGGGTCTTCGCCACCCTGCTGACCCCAGCGGATGAGGGTGATGGGGACAAGCGCTGGGACACGAAGCGGATCTGCGCCTTCAACGAGATCACCGCCTTCTACGGGCTCGTCTACTGGTACACGTGGCAGGTCTCGATCCTCGGCCTCGGGCCGATCTGGCAGTCCGATAACGCCGCCGCCCGCCGGCGCGCCGCCGAGCTGCTCGACAACGGCGCGATCTTCGCCTTCGGGCTCTCCGAGCAGACGCACGGCGCCGACATCTATTCGACCGACATGGTGCTGACGCCCGACGGTGACGGCTTTCGGGCAAGCGGCGCCAAGTACTACATCGGCAACGGCAACCTGGCGGGCATGGTCTCGGTCTTCGGCCGCCGCGCGGACCTCGAGGGGCCCGACGCCTACGTGTTCTTCGCCGCCGACAGCCAGCACCCCGCCTACCGGCTGATCAAGAACGTGGTCACCTCGCAGTCGTATGTCTCCAACTTCGAGCTCGACGACTACCCGGTGCGCGCCGAGGACATCCTGCACACCGGCCCCGCGGCCTTCGACGCGGCCCTGAACACGGTCAACGTCGGCAAGTTCAACCTCGGCTTCGCCTCGATCGGGATCTGCGAGCACGCCTTCTACGAGGCGATCACGCACGCCGACGCTCGGATCCTCTACGGCATGCGGGTGACCGACTTCCCCCACGTTCGCCAGGCGTTCACCGACGCCTACGCGCGGCTGGTGGCGATGAAGCTGTTCGCCGGCCGGGCGATCGACTACATGCGTGCGGCGGGGCCCGATGACCGGCGCTACCTGCTCTACAACCCGATCACGAAGATGAAGGTGACGACCGAGGGCGAGCGGGTGATCGATCTGCTCTGGGACGTGATCGCAGCGAAGGGGTTCGAGGGCGACATGTACTTCGAGATGGCGGCGCGCGACATCCGGGCGCTGCCGAAGCTCGAGGGCACCGTGCACGTGAACATGGCGCTGGTGCTGAAGTTCATGGCCGCCTTCCTCTTCGACGCGCAGGAGTTCGAGCCGGTGGCCGAGCGCGACGAGCCCGCCGACGACGAGTTCCTCTTTCGCCAGGGTCCGGCGCGCGGGCTGAGCAAGATCCGCTTCCACGACTGGCGCCTTGCCTACGACGTGTTCGGCGAGGTGCCGAACGTTGCCCTCTTCGTCGAGCAGGCCGAGGGGCTGAAGGCGCTGCTGGCCGCGGCGCCGCCGTCGGAGGCGCAGATCAAGGACCTCGACTACATGCTCACGCTCGGCGAGCTGTTCACGCTGATCGTCTACGGCCAGCTGATCTGCGAGCAGGCGGCGCTCGAGCAGCTCGACCCCGACACGCTCGACCAGATCTTCGACGTCTTGGTGCGCGACTTCTCGGCGTACGCGGTCGGCCTGCACGGGCGGGCCTCATCGACCGTCGCGCAGCAGGATTGGGCGCTCGAGCACGTGCGCAAGCCGGTCGTCGACGGGGATCGGTTCGAGCGCGTGTGGGCGCAGGCCCGGGGTCTGGCCGGCGCCTACGAGATGAGCCCTTGACCACTCGCGCCGCGGCCTAGACGAATCGCTTAACGAACGCAAGCGCCGTCTCGGCGACCTCGCGCCAGCCGGAGTCGATCGTCAGCGAGTGGCCGCGGTTCGGGATCTCGACGATCTCGGTCACGGCCTGGTTTCGCTTCTGCTTCTTGTAGGAGGCGTTGGCGATCGCCCAGGGGACGGTGTGGTCCTTCTCGCCGTTGATGATCAGCAGCGGGCCGCGCTCGGGGTTCTTGGTGTCCACCCTCGCCTCGGTGAACGGGTTGAGGTTGGCGTTCGCCATCTGCATCAGGGCCACGCCGGGCGCGGCCACGTGGTAGGTCTCGTAGAGCTGTTTCGCCTCTTCCTCGCTGATCCCAGTCCCCCAGCCATACTTGAACTGTTCGAAGGTGAGAGTGACGGCGCGGCCCTTGTTGAGCGGGTTCTTGAGCACGGGCAGCGCCGACTTCAGGGCCGAGATCGGCAGCGGCAGGACGCCGCGGAATGGCCCGGGATCGATCGCGACCGTGGCGGCGGAGAGACCGCGGCCGGCGATCATCTGAGTGAGCAGTCCGCCGGTGGAGTGGCCCATAACCGCCGGCTTCTTGTCGAGCTTGTCGATCACCTCGGCGGTGTGGTCGGCGATCTGGGCGAGGTTCTTGTTTGCGAACACGTCGGGGTTCGCCCTTGCCTGCTCGACGGTCTCGGGGTCATCGGGCCAGACCGGTTGGACCGGTGCGTATCCGGCCTCGTCGAACAGCTGCGCCCAGTTGTCCCAGCTGCTCGGCAGGAGCCAGAGGCCGTGGATAAAGACGACGGGAGTGCGCCCAGAGGCGTTCGCCTGGTCGACCTGCTGGGTTTCGCGTTCGGTGAGCGCCATGGCCGAAACCTACAGCCGATCGGACACCAGGGGTGCGTGCCGGGTGGACGAGAGCCCGAGGCCGATCAGCAGGCCGGTGGCGATCGGAGCGAGCAGGCAGACGAGGCGGTAGAGCCAGGCGAGGACCGCGTCGAGTGGATCGGAGGGGGCGAAGAAGTCGACCGAGACCTCGAACACGGTCGGCTCGCCGGCGCCGATGCATCTGGCGGCGTCGGGGACCGGGTCGGCGTAGCGGCCGCCGGTGGTGGCGAGGCCGACGTAGTCGGCGCCGCGCGCGGCGCATGCGTCGCGGGCGTCGGGCTCGAAGAAGAGGGCCCGGGGGACCAGAATCAGGATCGCGGCGACAGCGATCCCGGCGATGATCGCGGCGCTCCAGGCGATCCCGCGCTGGCGGGCCGGGCCGGCGGGGCGCGTCAGCGCCCAGCCGATGCTCGCGATCGCGAGCAGGCCGAAGACGATCAGCGGGACCAGCGGCGTCGTCCCTCAGCCGGTGAACACGCTAGTCGGGGGCCCGCTCGTCGTAGCGGGGCAAGCCGTCGTCGGGAAGCGGCTGCCAGGCCACCGCGTAGGCGACGAATTGGTGATAACTCGGTCTGACTCCGGGATCGCCCTCGATCGCGCCCATGGGAACGCTGAGCACGTCCGAGTCAACGGGGCTCTGCGCGTAGACCTCGCCGCCGCACCCGCCGCAGAAAAGCTCGCGCCAGCCGTCGTCCGGGCTGAAGGTTCGAAGCAGCTCCTCGCCTTCTGTGATCCGAAACGAGCCGGGCACAGGCTCGGCGTTGGCGGAGAAGGCCGACCCGGTACGCCGCTGACAGCGGTGGCAGTGGCAGTAATCCGCGTCGACGAACGGCTCCGAGACCTCGAAGCGCACGCGACCACAGAGGCAGCGGCCGGTGATCGGCGGGCTCGGATCTAGGTCGGCCACAGCGGCCTCGATGCTACGTCACAGAGTTGGCACATCCGCGTCTTGTTGGGTCACACCTTCGGCCTTACGGTGGCTCGCACCGGAAGGCGAATGGATGGCACCGCTGAAGCTCAAAGGAGACCGCGCCGAGATCGAAGTCGCTCGGGACCTGATCCGCCGCGGATTCCGGGTCGCGATCCCCTACGGCGAGGACTGGGACTTCGATCTGATCTTCCAGCGGCCGGGAAGCGACGCGCTGGAGCGGGTGCAGGTCAAGTACTCGACCTCGGACGGCGTCGTCATTCCGCTTCGGGCGTACTCGGCCTCGCTGACCAACGGCAAAGTGAGGCAGGTCAAGACCTACACATCGGCGACGATCGACTGGCTCGTGGCTTATGACCCGACAACAGACCGGTGCTACTACGTGCCGGCCGCCGAGCTCGGGTCCGGGATGAGGACGCTTCATCTGCGCCTGAAGCCCACTCGCAACTCGCAGGAGATCGGGATTCGCTATGCCGAGAGTTACCTCGATCCGGAACCCGTGGCGCAGGGAGTACTGGAGGTGGAGCCAGCGGGACTCGAACCCGCGGCCTCTTCCGTGCAAGGGAAGCGCTCTCCCAACTGAGCTATGGCCCCAAGGAACCGATTGTAGGCGCCGCCGAAGCCGCCGAGGGGGCGAATCGACGGACCGCCACCCCTCTCCCCGACATGACCGAAACCGAATCCACCGACCCGCTCGAATCGTTCGTCGACTCCCTGCTACAGAACGCCGGGCAGCTGATGTTGATCATCGACCACATGGCCCGTTATCCCTCCGACGAGGCCGAGTCGACCTTTGACGAGGTCCTCCGCAGGCTGCTGACGGACGTGCTCAAACCCGCTTACCGGCGACGGGAGCCCGGCGAGTTCGCCACCGCCGCGGCGCTGCTGACCGAAGCCCGCGACGCGATCGGCGCGGACCTGATGCTGGTCGAGCCGGGAACGGGTGGACTGAACGGAGACGGGCTCTGCGAGCCGTCGGCAACACCGCCCGGCCGCCGTCGGCGTCATCGTCGCCGCCGGTAACAAGATTCGCCTTCCCCCTCTGGGACCGTTGTGCGAGGATCGCTCTCCAACCGGTCGAGGAGGAACCGATGACTGAGGACGAGACGACGGTCGCCGTCGGAGAGCGAGAGGATCCCGACAAGTCGCCGGAGACGACCGAGGAGGCCTCGGAAACGGTGAAGCGGGCCCACCCCGCCGAGGTCTCGAACCTCGACATCGTCCGCCACTACTTCGACATCGCCGCCGACCACCTGCAGCTGCCCGACGACATCCGGGTCGTCTTCTGGACCCCCTATCGCGAGGTCACCGTGCAGATCCCGGTGAAGCTCTCCGACGGCAAGACGCACGTCTTCTCCGGCTACCGGATTCAGCACAACGGCGCCCGCGGCCCGTACAAGGGC
This sequence comes from uncultured Solirubrobacterales bacterium, assembly GCA_963767475.1. Taxonomy (GTDB): domain Bacteria; phylum Actinomycetota; class Thermoleophilia; order Solirubrobacterales; family 70-9; genus WHSW01. The sequence continues at coordinate 1,030,371 of CAVYEI010000002.1, read as the reverse complement.
GGGATCCGCTTCCACCCGGAGGTCGACGTCGACGAGGTCCGCGCGCTCGCCTCGCTGATGACCTGGAAGACGGCCGTCGCCGGCGTCCCCTTCGGCGGCGCCAAGGGCGGCGTCAACTGCCCCGCGAGCGACCTCGAGCCCGCCGAGCTGCAGCGGATCGCGCGCTCGTTCATGGACAAGATCGAGAAGGTGCTCGGCCCCACCCGCGACATCCCCGCCCCCGACGTCGGCACCAACGCCCAGACGATGGCCTGGTTCATGGACGAGTACGGAAAGCTCCACGGCCACACGCCCGCGATCGTCACCGGCAAGCCGATCTCGCTCGAGGGCTCGCTCGGCCGCGAGGCGGCGACCGGCCGCGGCTGCGTCTACATGTTCCGCGAGGCGGCGCCCCAGCTCGGGCTCAGCCCGGCCGACACCACCTTCGTCGATCCAGGGCTACGGCAACGTCGGCTCGTGGGCGGCACGGATCATGCAGCAGCTGGGCGGCAAGATGGTCGCCGTCTCCGACGCCAACGGCGCGATCCGCAGCGACGCCGGCATCGATGCCAACGAGCTCCAGGACCACATCGCCGGCGGCGGTCTGATCACCGAGTTCGAGGGCGTCGAGTCGATCGATCCCGACGACCTCGTCGCCGTCCCCTGCGACGTCTTCATCCCGGCGGCGCTCGGCGGCATGATCCACGAGCACAACGCCGACCGGATGGAGTGCCGGATGCTGATCGAGGGCGCCAACAGCCCGACCACCCCCGCCGCCGACCAGATCCTGCGCGACAAGGACGTCTACATCATCCCCGACGTGATGGCGAACGCCGGCGGCGTCGTCGCCTCCTACTTCGAGTGGGTGCAGAACCTCCAGCACTTCCGCTGGGAGGAGCGCGAGGTCAACGACCGGCTCGGCACGATCATGCGCCGTGCCTATCGCGAGGTGTCCGGTCGCGCCAAGGAGGAGAAGCCTCGACCTTCGCGAGGCCGCCTACCTGGTCGGGATCGAGCGTGTGGTCGAAGCCGCGAAGACGCGCGGCTACATCACCACCTAGCTAGAAGTCGAAGTCCTTCGGCTCGCCCTGCTCGAACCAGAGCTCGTCGTCCTCGGGCGCGTCGCGCAGGAACTCCGGCGTCTCCTCGAGCACATCCTCGTCGTCGTCATCGGCGTCGCCCTCCACCGCGGGCTCGTCGGCAAGCTCGCCCTCGACCACCTCTGCCTCACCGGTGTCCTCGATCGCACCCTCGAAGTGGTGCTCGACCGTGTCCAGCGACTCGATCGGCGGCTCGGCCTCGGGGGTCGGTGTCGGCTCCGGATCGACCGCGGGCTGATCTGCCGTCTCCGGCACCGCGCTGACCTCCTCCGACGGCGGCTCTGCGGGCGGCGCTTCGGCAGCTGGCGGTTCGGCGGGCGGGGGCTCGGCGGGCGGGGGCTCGAGCGGGCGGCGCCTCTGCTGCCGGCGCCTCGGCGGGCGGCGGCTCAGCGGGCGGGGCCTCAGCGGGCGGGGCCTCCGGCTCGACGGCCTCCAGCTCGAGCTCGAGATCGAGCTCGTCGCTCTGGTGATCGTAGAAACCTGACGTTTCCTCCTCGGCGACGGCTACCTGCTCGGCGGTGCCGGGCGCCTCCGCCTCGGGCGCCGCAACCGGCTCCGCGGGCGCCTCGACGGCAGCCTCCTCCGAGGGCGGCTCGGGCGCGGGCGGCGCCGCTGCCCGCTCCTCCGATGGCGCCTCGGTCGCAGGCGCGGCCGTTGCCTCGGTCGCGGCCTCCGGCTGCGCTGCCTCGCCCGTCACCGGTTCGGCGGCCTGTTGGTTGTCGTCGGGGAAGTCCGGGTCGCCCGGGCGGCTCGGGGGGCCAAAGGCCTCGTCTTCGAGGCGCGCGAGTTCGTCGTCCTCAGCGCCCAGGCGGCGCTTCAGATCGAGATGCTCCCGGATCGCGTCGTCAAGAATTCCCATGGCTATGCGATGAGCGAAAAGACTACTCCGCGTCGCCGGCGTGTCGGCGCCCGCGTGGCGCCTTCCTCGACGGCGCGGCTGAAGCCTACTTTCGCCGCGGAGCTGCCGGAACCTTCGCCTCTTGATCGGTCGCCCGCCGCCCCATCTTCGGCGACGGAGGAACGGTTATCTCCGCGACCACGATCCTGTTCTTGCCCGAGCGCTTGGCCTCGTACAGAGCCGTATCGGCCGCCGCGATCAGCTCACCTGCATCCGCGGCGGAGCCTGGCAGCGTCGCCAGACCGAGGCTCGCGGTGACGCTGACCTCGACCGTCACCGTTGAGCAGTGGCACCGACTCGGCCTCGATCCGCTCGCGGATCCGCTCGCCGAGCTCGTGCGCACCCACGCTGCTCGTTTCGGGAAGGGCGACGACGAACTCCTCGCCGCCGTAGCGGGCAGGCGCGTCGATGCCTCTCGACTCCTCGGCGAGCACCCGGCCGATCGCCCTCAGCACGGCGTCGCCCTGGGGATGGCCGTAGGTGTCGTTGATCTGCTTGAAGTCGTCGAGGTCCAGGATCAGCAGCGACAGGTCGTGGTCGAAGCGCTTCGCCCGGGCCGCCTCCTTCTCCATCAGCTCGCGGAAGGCGCGGTTGTTCGCCAGTCCGGTGAGATCGTCGGTGACCGCCTGCTCGGAGACGAGCTCGTGCAGGGCGACGTTCTCGACCGAGGCCGCGGCCTGACCGACGAGGTAGAGGAAGACCTCGCGCTCGTTCGAGTTGAACGGACGCTCGGCGCGGGCGATCGTCATCGCGCCGACCGGGGTCGCCGTCTGACCGATCCGCCCCAGCGAGCTCGCGAACGCGTAGGCCCCGTCCTGGTCGACCTCCACCGGGCCCGCCTCCTGCAGCGCTCGCTGCTCGGCGGCCAGCGCCGCCTCCTGGACCGCTTCGGTCGCCGTCCCCGCCTCGGCTTCGGCGCCGACGTGCCCGCTGAGCGCGACCAACCCGTAGTCGGCGTCGCAGGTACCGACTGCTGTTTCGACCAGGATCGAGAGCAGTGCCTGGCGATCGAGACCGGAGGCAAACGCCTCGCCGACGCGGCGGACGGATTGCTCAATCTCGACCCGCTGGCGGCGAAGCTGGTCCATCTGCTCCGAGAGCCGGCCGCTCATCTTGTTGAACTCGCTCGCCAGCCCCGCCATCTCATCCTTGCCGTTGACCGGAAGCTCGCCGCTGAAGTCGCCGCCGCCGATTCGCCGTGCGGCGCCGAGCATGTCCTTGATCTGACCCTGGAGGGCGCGCAGCAAGAAGCCGATCGCCGCCAGGGCGAGGACGAGGAAGACGAGCACGGCGATCGCAACCTTCGGCCGCGAGGAGAGGAAGCCCTCGCCTCCGGCGGGCGCGAAGAGCGCGATCCGCACCTGTTCGGTGCCGAGCGGCTCGGTCGCCGCCACGCGAAGGTCGCCCTCACCGGCCTCCAGCGTCGCCGACTCACCGCTCTCCGGCAATGTGCCGATCTCGATCGGGACCGTCCCCGTGATCGGCCCGCCCGGGCCGACGAGCGCCGCGTCCTCCCCGGTCGCCTGCTCGATCTGTTCGAGCAACTGGCCCGAGGTCGTCGTCGCGACGGTGACCGCGCCGATCGTCTGCCCGTCGGCGGTCAGATCGACCGAGGCCGTCGGCACCCCCCGTGATTTCGCCACGGTCACCTCGGCGCCGGCCGCGTTGGTGAGCCGCAGCGAGACCGTGTCCGAGGCCTGCTCTCGGGCGAGCTCGTGCAGCTGCGTCCGATCGCCGCTGCGCATGACCGAGACCGCCGCCGGATCGGCGGCGATGTCGTTCGCGATCTCGCCCGCGACACGGCGTGAGTCGGCCTGGACATGTTCGAACACGGTCGTCGCCGTGCCCAGCTCTGCGCTCAGACGAGCGTCCGCCTTGCCGCTTTCGGAGTCCGAGGCGACCTGGGAGACGAGCACCGCCAGCGCCACCATCGGCAGCACGACGATGAGCACGAAGAACAGCGTCAGTCTGAGGCGGAAGCTCACTTGCGGGAGCTTAGATCGGCCATTCTGGGGTTATCCTTCACCCGGCGCGCCTTGGATGGTGCGTCGCAAGAGCATATTCGGGGCTATAGCTCAGTTGGGAGAGCGCCTGGTTCGCAATCAGGAGGTCGCCGGTTCGAGCCCGGCTAGCTCCATCCTTGGATCCGTGGCGGCTTGCCCCTGCGGCGGTGACAGCCGGTGGTAGGGTCGGATCGGCTACGGAGAGGCGCAGATGCTCAGGTGGTCGGTCGGTCGGGTGAGCGTGCCCGGGGGCGGTGCGGCGAGTGCCCGCCTCGCGGTGGCCGTTGGCTGCATCGGACTGGTGATCGTGGGCTGGGCCGCGCCGCGCGCCCCTGCGGCCTTCCCCGGCGCCAACGGCAAGATCGCCTTCGCGACCGACCGGGACGGCCAGCGAGAAATCTACGTGATGAACACCGACGGCTCGGCGCAGACGCGGCTGACCACTCCGTTGGAGGACGACGCCCTGCCGGCGTGGTCGCCGGACGGCGAGAGGATCGCCTTCTACACCGATCGACACCTCAGCGGTGACGACGAGATCTTCGTCATGAACGCCGACGGCTCGGGGCAGACGAATCTGACCAACACCGCGGCCGACGACATTTCACCCGCCTGGTCACCCGACGGCCAGAAGATCGCCTTCCGAAGTGACCGCTCCGGCAACGACGAGATCTTCGTCATGAACGCCGACGGCTCGGGGCAGACGCAATCTGACCAACAACCCGGGCTTCGACGACGACCCGGCCTGGTCCCCCGACGGCCAGCGGATCGCCTTCCGGAGAAACGACGAGATCTTCGTCATGAACGCCGACGGCTCGGGGCAGACGAATCTGACCAACAACCCGGGCGGCAATTTCCATCCGGCCTGGTCCCCCGACGGCCAGAAGATCGCCTTCACGAGACATAGCGGCGCGAACTACGAGATCTTCGTCATGAACGCCGACGGCTCGGCAGAGACGAACCTCACCAACAACACTGCCGCCGACACCAATCCAGCCTGGTCCCCCGACGGTCAGAAGATCGCCTTCACGAGCGAGCGCGATGGCGGCGAAGAAATCTACGTTATGAACGCTGATGGCTCGGCACCGACGCGGCTGACGAACAACGCGGCTGACGACCACGAGGCCGACTGGCAGCCGCTCCCGGCTCCCCCGATCGTCTTCGTCCACGGCTTCCTGGGCTCGAAGATCCTCTGCGGTGGCACCGAGCTGTGGCCCAACCTGCCGTCCCCGAGGCTGCCCGAGATGGAGCTGGAGCGCGACGGGCAGACGAACGCGGGCTGCGCCTCGGCTGGTCCGGCTGCAGGCCAGCTGCTGGAGACGGCGACTCGGCGTCTGACGTCTACGGCTCGACGGTCGCGTTCCTGCGCGATCTCCAACCCGACGACTTTCACCTCTACGCCTGGGATTGGCGCAAGAACCCCGAGGCGGCCGTGGCCGGCCTCGACGCCTTGATCGACCAGGTGCGCGACGGGCCCGACGGCAAGGTGGTGTTGATGGCCCACTCGGCGGGTGGGCTGGTGGTGCGCTCCTACGTCGAGGACTCAAGCCAGGGCGCAGAAGGTCTCGCGCGCGGTCACGATCGGCACCCCGTACTGGGGCTCGCCGAAGTCGCTCTTTCCCTTCGTCTACGGGGTCGAGGCGCCTGGGCTCTCGGCGCTTGACCTGTTCTTCGACGACGACGAGCTACAGGAGTTCGCCCGCCACCTGCAGGGCCTGTTCTTCTTGTGGCCATCGGCGCGCTACGGCCGCTGGCTGTCGATCGAGGACAGGCCGCAGCCCGCTCTCCCAGAAGCGCGCTTCTGGACTTCGTTGAGGAGCGTGACGGCAACCGCTCGCTGCTGGCGACCGCTCTCGGCGCCCACGCCGCGCGCCTCGACGAGCTGCGCACCAACGGGGTCGACTACCAGACCGTGATCGGGCTCGGGGATCCACACGATCGGCTCGGTCGCGATCGAGTCCTCGCTCGTGCTCGGCGCTGCTGCCAAGCGCGCTGGGGGGTCCGCTCGAGCTGGTCAACGTGGACTGGGTAAACGGCGACGGCACGGTGCCGCTGAGCTCTGCCCGCGCCGCGACCCCGGCCGTGCGCCAGCATTTCACCTGCGGGATCTCCCACGTTCCGCTGCCGGGGCACTCGTCGCTGCACCTCGCGCCTGCGCGGCTTCCTGCTCGAGGGCTTGCCGATCGACACGCTTCCCGTATCGGGGGTCCTCTGTGAGCCGCAGGGATTCGCGCTCTCGGTCTTCCCGCTCGGCGACGGGGTGTTCACCTCGCGCGCGGCGGCGCCGAAGCTGCTCGCGTCCCGGGGCTCGGCGTCCGACGCCGTCAGCTTCGACCAAGCCGAACAACAGGGCCTGCTCGAGGCGGTCAACACCAGATCCCAGATCGAGGCGGCCACGAGCACGACCGCGCCGCTCACCCTCTCGTTGCGCTCGCGCGGCGCGGCGCTGCGAATCGGCCCGATGCAAAACGGCAAGCCGGGCAAGGCGCGCACCTATGGCCCGGTAGGCCGCGGGACACTCACGATCAAGCTCGGCGGCGGTGTGACGGTGAGGCGAAACGGCAAGAAGGTCAAGCCGCACAAGGACGACAACATGGCACCGAAGACGCGGGTGAGAATCCTCGGCGAGGGTGCCAAGCCGACGCTGCAGTTCACGGTCCGCGACGCCTCGCCGGTGAGCACCTACGTCAAGTACGGCAAGCGCGTCAAAGAGGTGAAGAAGACGCTGCGCGTACCTGCGGCGCGCCTGCGCAAGGGCGTGCTGGTTCAGAGCGTCGACGCCTTCGGCAACGTCGAGGAGGCGAAGCGCATCAGGCGTCGGTAGGTGCTCGCTGTCGGACCAAGGCCAGCGTCTCCTCTCGGAAGGCGGTGGCACATTTTCGCGGGCGAGCATTGGGCAGTAATCCCGTTCCAGTGCCCAAATCGAGTGTCATCCGCAGACATCGACGCCTATCCGACGCGCTTAGGCTCGCGGCTGCCCGGGCGCCACTTGGCTTGATAGAGCCGAACACGCGGTTTCGCGGCTTCCCATGGCGCCCCGCTTCGCAATCAGGAGGTCGCCGGTTCGAGCCCGGCTAGCTCCATCGGAGAATGCCCCGCTCAACGCGGGGTTTCTCATCTGGGAGCGCAGAAGCACTTTGGGCGGTCCCCGCGAAAGGGCGTCGTAGTGCCGTTCGCTCGACTCTGGGCGAGTCCGCTTAGTCCGCGACCTTGGTCGAACCGCCGGGCTGCTCGCCACGGACCGCAGTCAAAAGCTTGCCAAGCGCGCGCCGACTGATACGGGAGATTTGCATCTGCGAGACACCAAGTTCACGCCCGATCTCGTGTTGCTTCATCTGATCGACGAACCGTAGGCGCAGCACTTGCCACTCGCGCTCGTCGAGCTCGGCCCGGCTGGCCGCTTCCTCGGCCTCGACCCGGTCATAGCCCGCCTCCGTTCGGCCAAGCGTATCGACCAAGGTCAGCGACTCCTCGTCCTGCGAAGTCGGGGCGTCGAGCGACTTCGTGCCCCGGGCGTGACCGGCCTCGATTCCCTCGAGCACGTCCTCGACCGTGACGTCAAGCCGCTTCGCGATCTCCGTCGGGGTCGGATAGTGCCCGAGCTCCTCGGCGAGACCGTCGGCTGCACGGTCGATCTTCATCGTCAGCTCCTGCAGCCCTCTCGGCAGCCGAAGGTTCCAGACGTGATCGCGGAAATGGCGTCGGAGCTCGCCGAGGATCGTTGGTACGGCGTAGGCCTGGAACGGGAAACCAAGCGAAGGATCGAATCCATCGATCGACTTCACGAGGCCGAGGCTCGCCACCTGCACGAGGTCGTCAAGCGACTCGGCTTGGCGCCGGTAGCGGAGCGCGAGCGACTTGGCGAGGGGCAGGAAGCGCCGCACCAGATCCTCTCGCAGGTCGGGCGACCGCGTAGCGGCGAAGGCCCGAAAGAGGTCCTCCTCGCGCCGCTTGTCTGCCCGACGGCGGTCGGGTTGGCTGAGCGACCGCGGCTGTGCGGCGATCGCCATCGGCTTAGAGAGATCTGCGGTCGTCATACCGGTATTGCCACGCCGCACGAGGCGCCCAACGTCGGCCCGAATTGCGGCACGAATCGCGAACGCTTCCAGCCGACCGCACCGTTCGGCGTTGAATCTCTCAATGCCATTCGTTGGGACCGACAAGGACGTGCTCGCCGGTGCGCGCTCGGTTTGCATCGTCAGCCATCGATCGAGCGCCGGGCGCTTCGCCAGCCTCCTGGATCGAAAGACACAGAGCGGGGTCGGCGAAAGGCAGCACCTTCTCCAGTCCCGTTAGCCGGAACATCTCTGCCGGCTGCCCCCTACCGCGGGTTATCTCTAACCGGTTCCCGCCCCTGGCCGACCGACGACTTGCTTTAAGGATGGTTTCCAGCCCGACCGAGTCGATGAATGTCAGCGCCTCGAGGTCGACGATGATCCGGTCAGCTCGCGCGCGCTCGGCGTCTAGCAGCGCAGATTCGAGGTCAGGGCATCCCCCGAGGTCTAGTTCGCCGGTGATCCGGATGACGTAGGCGTCGGGCTGACTTTCAGCTTCGATCGTAAGAAGCGGGTGCGCAGGGCACATTCGGTGACCTCCCCAGGTCGCGTGGCGGCGGCGGCGACAACCTCGACAGCATAGCGCAATAGGAGTTGCAGCAATAGTTATTGCTGTAATAGGAGCTGCGGCAATAGTTATTGCTGCAATGGGGAGTTGCCGCAATGGGCATTACCAAAGCGGTATTTTTTGAATCCTGGCGGGAATGACAGACACGACCGACGACGAATTCCTCAAGGCTCTAACAGCGCTCGAGAAAGTGCTAGCCGATAACGCACGGCGCGCAAGCCTGATCAAGAAGCGGATCGCTCAGCTCCGGCGCGCCCGGGCGAGGGATATGCCCTACGCCGAGCTCGTCGGGCGCGAGCAGGGGCCACTCATCGTGCAGCTCCTCACCGAGGGCTCGGCGGCGCTTGACACCGCTGGAGCGAACGTCCGTCGAGCCGAGGCGGAGGCTCTCTACGCCGAGGGCCTGACGATGGAGCAGATCGCAGAGAGCTTCGGTGTCACGCGGCAACGCGTGTCGGCGCTCCTGAACAAGGGCCCCAGAGGCCAACGGCCTGGCACGTAACCTCGGCGGTTGTCTCGCGGAGGCCGGCTGACTGTTCCAGCGTGACCTTAGCCGTATGCACTCAGCTCTTCAGGCCGCGGTGGACCAGCGCGGCCATCGACCGGTCCACCGATGAGCACGGCGCCCGACGCCCGCCAGGCGCGCTGCGGACCACCCAGACGCTGCCGTAGCCTCATCGTCCTCGCCCCTTCCGCAGGCGACCAGCCCGAGCGCGCCGAGCGCCAGGAGCGAGAGCAGCAGTGCAAGCTTCTTCATTCGAGTCCTCCCAGGAGCGCCGCGCGCTTCGCAATCAGAAGGTCGCCGGTTCGAGCCCGGCTAGCTCCATCCCCACCGCGTCACTCGCAGCGGTATGAAAACCACGGGGACCGATCGTCACGGCCTGTGTGCGCCAGTCGCCCCTCAGTGCGGCGCCGCTGCACTTCCCCGTTGCACGTCCTCCGTTCGGCGACCAGGCAGGTGTACTCGTGCCCGTCCTTGATCTCATCGATCGGGCAGTACTTGTGCGCCACCGATTTGTCCTCGGTGTCGTCCGGGTGAAGCGCGGCGATGATCACCGAGCCTCTGGCGTGTCCGTGCACGCAACGCACGCGTACGGTCGCGACGGTCGCGTGCTGTCCGGACTCGGTAACGATGTTGTGCGGCTCGCCCGCGTGGGTCGTGCAATCGGTGTACTCGTCGCTCGTGCGTTTGTCGACCTGAACGTCCTCGCAGTTCGAGGCGGCGTCCTCGAGGTCCCCCGTAAAGACGTCGTCGCCCTCGCCACAATCGATCGTGTCCAGCCCATCGCCATCGCCGGTGGCGATGAAGTCGTCCCCTGCGTGACCCTTGACGGTCGAGGCGATCGGGCGGTGCGAGCCGCCGGTGGCATTGCTCCAGAAGAGGTGGTCGATGGACCTCGTCGCAGAGATGTCCTCGATCCCTTCGAACTTGTCGAAGATGCCCTCGATCCGGTCTCCCGACTCATCGATTGACTGCGTCCGGCCCTCGGTCAGCCTGGCGATCACCCCATCCGTCGCCTCCGAGTAGTCGAGCTTGTCGGCGGCGCCGGCGCCGCCGCCGATCGTGTTCGTGCCGATGCCCCCCGCAAGCGTGTCGTCGTCGTTGCCTCCATGCAGGACATCGTCTCCGTCATCGCCCTCGAGGTGGTCATCACCGCCAAAGCTGTAGAGCTTGTCGTCGCCTCCCCCGCCATCGAGCCGATCGCGGTCACTGTCGCCGGCGAGCCGATCCTTGCCGTGGCCGCCGAACAGCTTGTCGGCTCCGCCGTTGCCGTTGATCTCGTCGTTGCCGCCCAGGCCACAGATAACGTCGGCGTGCTCGGTGCCGTCGATGGTGTCATCGGCCGCGGTCCCGATGATCGTGCAGTCATCGATGTCGTGCGCGCTTGCGCCGGCGCCGCCGAACGCGAACACCGTTACCGTCGCCAGCACGCTCGCCGCGCCAAGGCGGGTTCCATTCCACATCCAGCAACCCTCCGGTTCCGATCCGATCCGAGTCGTCGGACCCGAACCCTCCGGGCGCGACCGTGCCGATCGACCGTAGCCGACAGAGGTCGATTGTCAAGCGAAGGCGCCCCGCTTCGCAATCAGGAGGTCGCCGGTTCGAGCCCGGCTAGCTCCATCTCGGAGAGCCCTTCTCGGAGCGCCCTCGGGGGGTGGCCGGCTCACCCTCTTGGGGGGTGTACCGGAAGAGGGACTTCATACACCCTGTGTGGACAGTGATGCGGGTGATGGCCATGTCGGCGCGGAGAATCGGGATGCGCGCAGCGTTCGCGGCGCTGCTCGCGATTCTCACCTGCGGAATCTCCCAGGCCGGGGCGGCCGTGACGATCGAGCGCGAGGTCCCGGTCAATTCGTCCAACCCTTACACCCCTGTTGCAGACGGCTCGGTCTGGACGACCTATGCCACCTCGGCCAACGGCGGCACCGTCCTCCATCTCGACGGTCAGAACGGCTCGATTCTCGCCTCCTTTTTCATTTCGATCAGCAGCTACAACCCGCAGGCGATCGGATACGCGAACAACCGCGTCTACATCGCCCAGCCCGGGCGGATCGACTCCCTGCTGGTCAACGGCCCCTCCGGCACCACCAACCCCGGCCTCGTCGGGGCCGATGGCGAGACCGCCAGCCGGCTGTGCTGCAACCAAATCTTCCTGCGCGTCGGCCCAGACGGCACCGGTAACGTCGCGCTGGGCCAGTCGAACAAGGTCGCAATCCTCGACCTCAACAATCTGACCGAACCGCTACTACCCGCAGTCGTTCTACGGAGCCGGGATCAACACCAGCGGCAGCTCGTTCGAGGTCTGCGGCATCGATGCTCCGGGAACCGCCCCGCCGGGCTGCGGGGGCTTCGGCGACGGTGGTCCGGCGGCAGGCCAGCTGGATTACGCGACGGACATGGCACCCGACGGCGGCGCCGGGTTCTACGTCACGGAGTACGGCGGCCACACGGTGACTCACGTCGCCCCCACGATCGCCGGCGGGATGGGCGACGTATGTGTTGAGCAAATTCGGGAGCGGTCCTGGATCGGCGGCGGGCCAGCTGAGCAGCCCGGACTCGATCCGGCGCATCCCGGACACAGGACGCCTGGCCATCTCGAATCCACCCAACGGCCGGATCGACGAGTTCAGCCCAGCCGGGGCCTACGAACGCTCCTACGGCTTCGGCGTGCTCACCGGCGCGGACGAGTTCGAGACGTGTGGCGTCGGCATCGGCACGTGTGAGGCCGGGGTCCCGTATACGACCAATTCGCGCTCGTACTTCACGCAGCTCGACATCGTCGACGGAAAGCTCTGGGCCGCTACGGAGCTGGACGACAGCATCCAGGTCATCGACCTCGGCGCTACAGGCAGCGGTGGCGGCGGCGGGGGCGGAGGCGGCGGAGGCGCAGGCGGCGGCTCGCTCGACCTGAAGGCCGACCCCGTCAAGATCAAGAAGAACAAGAAGGCGACCCTCACCGCCAAGCTCGAGAACTGCGAGGACGGCGACTCAGTCAGATTCCAGCGCAAGGACGGCTCGAAGTACGACAACCTGGGATCGGCCAAGGAGACCAACGAAGCCTGCAAGGCGAAGAAGCGCGTGAAGATCAAGGACACGTCGATCTTCCGGGCCGTCGCACTCGACTCGCAGGGGGCGACCATCGCGACCTCCCCCAAGGTGAAGATCAAGCTGACGTAGCTCCATCGGGGAAGTCCCTGCTGGCTGTAGGATTCCCATATGCCTGGGGGGAGGGCTTCGATCGCGCTGGCCGCCACGCTCGCGGTAGTGCTCGCGGCGCCCGCGACCACGGTCGCCGTCGCGCCCGGGACGAACGTCCTCATCAGCCGGCCGCTCGGGCTGGGCCTGCTGACGACGCCGACGACGAACGACAGCAGCGTGACGGGCGGCGGTGGCACGGGACCCGGCTCGAGCGAGGCGGCGCGGGTGGTCTCGACCGCGGAGAACAACCGCTACGTCGCATTCGTCTCCGAGGCCGACGGTCTTTCCGCGGCTGACGACGACGCGGTCACGAACGTCTACCTGCGCGACACGGCGACCAACACGGTCCAACTCGTCAGCCGCGCCGACGGTCCGGCCGGCGTCGGCGCCAACGGCGACTCGTACGACCCCGCGATCAGCGCGGACGGGCGCTACGTGGCGTTCACATCGGAGGCGAGCAACCTCGAAGCGGGTACGGGGTCCGGCGTCAGCCACATCTACCTCCGCAACACCCTCAGCGGCACGACGGTGCTCGTGGACCGCGCCGATGGGGCAAACGGAGCCGTGGCGAACGGCAACTCGTTCAGCCCGGCGCTCACGGTCGTCGGCAACAGCCCGAAGGTCGCGTTCGCCAGCGAGGCCGACAACCTCGACGGCTCGAGCACCTTTACGCAGGTCTTCTACCGCAACTTCCAGGGCGACGACACCGAGCGCGTGAGCCTGGTCGACGGCACGCTCTCGACGCCGGGCGACGCCAGCTCGAGCTCGCCCGCGATCTCCGCGGATGCCACCACGATCGCGTTCGCCACAAGCGCGACGAACCTGCTCGGGGCCCCAGACAACAACAACGCGAGCGACGTCTACGTCCGGACGCTCGCCGCCAACGACACGAAGATCGCGAGCCTCGAGGGCGCGACACTCGGGGACGGCGACTCCTACTCGCCGACGATCAATGAGGACGGCAACATCGTCGCGTTCGTCTCCGAGGCGACGAATTGGGTGGGGTCCGACGATGCGAGCGACGACCAGGACGTCTACGTGCGCAGGTTCATCCCAGACCTCCAAGTGCTCGCTAGCCGTGCCGACGGTGCCGGCGGAACGAAGGGCAACGGCAACTCCCGCAACGTGTCGATCAACGACAGCGGCCAGACCCTGGTCTTCAGCTCCGACGCGACCAACCTCGACTCGCCCGACACAAACGGGGTCGAGGACGTCTTCATGCGCAGCGGCGCGCTCGGGGCGAGCCCGACCACGGCGCCGATCAGCCGGCCCGAGAACGGGGTCGAGGCCGACGGACCCTCGACCGCACCCTCGATCGCCGGAGCGGTGACGCCTGGGCTCAACTTTCGCGTCGTCTTCGAGACCCGGGCCGACAACATGGGCGCCGACGACGAGAACGACTTCACGCAGGTGTACTCGCGCCTTGCGGGTGGCGCGCTCCTGCCGCCGAACCCGGCGCGGTACCTGTCGCGGCCCGACGGCAGCGGGGGCTTCCGCAGCGGCGTCAACGCGAGCGTCCTGCGCGCGACGACGCGGGGCAGCGAGCCGGTCTCCTCCACCAGCGCCGACGGGCGCTACACGGTCTTCATGTCGCAGGCCGACGAGCTCTCGGACGCCGACGACAACCGTTTCGTCAATGTCTTTCGCCGCGACAACCAGAGCGGCGAGACGATGTTGATCAGCCGTGCGTCGGGCGCCGCGGGGGCGGCCGGTAACGACGAGTCCGGGGCTCTCGAAGGGACTGCCCTCGTCAGTACCGCACCCGCCGGAGCCCCGTCGATCAGCGCCGACGGGAGCCGGGTCGCGTTCTCGAGCGCGGCCGACAACCTGGTCCCTGGCGACACGAACGGCCGCGCCGACGTCTTCGTGCGCGATGTCGCGGCTGCGACAACCACGCGCGTCAGCGTGCTGCCCGGAGGCGGTGAGATTGCGACCTCCGGGTCCGTCGACCCGGCGATCTCGCGGGACGGCAATCGGGTCGCGTTCGTCACCGGCGCAGCGATCGACCCGCAGGACGGCAACGGCGACGGCGACGTTTACCTGCGCGACATCGGAGCGGGCGTCACCACGCTTATCTCGCGCCGCGGGATCGGCGCCCCGTCGGGTGACGACAGCTCGGGCGAGCCCGCGCTCGACGACGACGGTAGCCACGTTGCGTTCGAGAGCTTCGCCAGCGACCTGGCCCCCGCTGCGGTCATCGACACCACCCCGGTCGATCCGGACGTCTATCTCGTGAATGTTGCGACGGGCGGCATCCAGCTCGTCAACCCGAACGCGGCCGTACCGATGAACACCTCGGACGACGGTGCGTTCGGGCCCGCACTCGACGCCGACGCGAGCAAGGTCGCCTTCACGAGCGGCTCGACGAACCTCGGCGCCTCCGGGAACCTCGCCGGCGTCGACGTGTTCGTGCGCGACATCCCCACGGCGCAGACCGAGCTCGTGAGCCGGACGGCCTCGGCCCCGAGCGTGTCCGGGAACGGCTCCTCCGAAGCGCCCTCCATCGACGCCGGCGGCCAGCGGATCGCGTTCGAGAGCGTCGCGTCCAACCTGGTCGGGGGCGACGTCAATGGCCCGGGCTCAGACGTCTTCGTGCGCGACCTCGCCGCCGGCACGACAACGCTCGCCGCGCTGACGCCGGCGGGCGCCCAGCCCGTGCTCGGAAGCGAGGCCGCGAGCCTGTCTGCCAACGGCGACTGCCTCGTGTTCCAGAGCGTCTCCGACGCGCTCTTCCCGATGCCGCCGGGCACCGACTTCTCGAAGATCTTCGGCCGCGCGCTGCGGGGCGACTGCCCGTTCGCGCCGATCTCGGACGGCGGCGGTGGCTCAGGAGACACCGACCCGCCAGAGACGACGATCACCAAGAAGCCGAAGAAGAAGTCCCCGAAGCCGAAGGCGAAGCTCGCGTTTACGTCCGACGAAGCGGGGTCAACCTTCGAGTGCGCGCTCAAGGGCAAGCGCGTGAAGAAGAAGCTGAAGAAGTTCAAGCCCTGTGACAGCGGCAAGGTCAAGTACAAGAAGCTCAAGGACGGAAAGAAGAAGTTCCAGGTCCGCGCGACCGATGCCGCCGGCAACGTCGACGCCTCGCCGGCGAAGGCGAAGTGGAAGGTGACTTAGCCCCGCGAGCGCCTGAAAGTTTGCGGCTTTATACGGATCGAGCCGACCCTCGCCTCGCCCGATATGGCCTAGGGCCACTCGGCACACTCCCGTGCCGCAACCAGGAGGGACACTCAATGAGCGGAACTCGCGGTCGTCTTTCGTTGGCAAAGCCGATCTCGGCGCGGGCGGCAGGGTTCGCCTGTGCGCTGGTGGCGCTCGCCGTGCCCGCATCCGCCTCAGCGGATCGCAGCACCCTCTTCAACCAGCCAGGGACCTACACCTACCTGGTGGGCCCGGGTGTGACCAGCCTGCAGGTCCAGGCGATCGGCGGCAACGGCGGTAGGGACTCCACCTCATCGGGCGCGGGTGGCAGGGGGGCGGTCATCGCCGGCGACCTTCCGGTGATCCCCGGACAGATCCTCACCGTCGTCGTGGGCGGGAACGGGCAGAACACGACCGACCCGACGGCGACGATCACGACCCCGGCCGACAGCGCGAGCTACACGCGAGGCCAGGTCGGCAACGCCGACTTCAGCTGCGCCGACGAAGCCGACAACGCCGGCAACGACTTCACCCGGACCTTCCATTACCGGGTCACGGACACCGCCGATCCCTCGGCGACGATCGTCTCGCCCGTCGACGGCGCCAGCGTGCACCGTGGCGAGATCGTGAACGCCGACTATTCATGCTCGGACGAGGCCGGGGGGTCCGGGGTCGCCTCCTGCGTCGGCGACGTCGCCGACGGTGATCCGATCGGCACCTCGAGCCTCGGCGTCAAGACCTTCTCGGTGACCGCCACCGACAACGCCGGCGTCGGGCTCGAGCACCTGGCGTTCGAGGTCGACACGACCGGCGAGGTGGATGCGGCGCATGAGCGGTGTCTGAAGCGGGGGGATCGGGTCCACCACCCGCCGGAGGAGGACAGCGACATTCCTGGCTACTACGCATTCTTCGTCTTCGATCCGGATGGATTCCGCATTGAGGTCTTCACTCCCGGGCCGGAGTGGTCCTCGCGCATCCACCGGTAGCAACCCTCTCGCACCTGCAGCCCGTGCGGCGATGAGTTTCGGTCCCGCGGCGGGTCTTTAGGAGCACCAAACCGAGAAAGGCCGGCCGATGACCGAACCCAAGACCCTGACCCTTGACCTACCCGGCACCAAGCTGCGCTACGACGTGCGCGACGCCGACACCGAGGGCGGCGAGCCCGTGCTGTTGATGATCGGCTATCCGATGGCCGCGAGCGGTTTCACCAGCCTCGCCGAGCACTTCCGTGACCGGACCGTCGTCACCTACGACCCCGCCGGGGTCGACCGCAGCGAGTCGGAGACCCTGGCCGGGGACTCGACGCCGGACGATCGCGCGGAGGACCTGCACCGGTTGATCGCCGCGCTCGGCGACGGGCCGGTGGATCTCTTCGCCAGCAGCGGCGGCGCGGTGAACGCGCTGGCGCTGGTCGCCAAGCACCCGGAGCAGGTGCGCACGCTCGTGGCGCACGAGCCGCCTTCCGCGTCGCTGCTGCCGGACCGCGAGCAGGCACAGGCAGCCGTCGTCGACATCCACGAGACCTACAAGCGCGACGGCTTCGGGCCGGGAATGGCGAAGTTCATCGCGATCACGAGCATCAAGGGCCCGATCCCGGCAGGATTCGCAGACCAGCCCGTGGACCCGGCCGCGTTCGGGTTTCCGACCAAGGACGACGGTGATCGCGACGATCCGATGCTCGGCCGCAACATCATCGCCACGACGCACTACGAGTACGACTTCGACGCGCTACGCGCTGCGCCGACCCGGATCGTGATCGGGGCCGGGATCGAGTCCGAGGGCGAGATGGCCCACCGCGGCGCGCTCGCTGTCGCCGAGCGCCTCGAAACCGAGCCGGTCATCTTTCCCAGCCACCACGGCGGCTTCTTGGGCGGCGAGTTCGGCTGGGCCGGCGACCCGGATGCGTTCGCGCCGAAACTGCGCGAGGTCCTCGCGCGCTGACATCTACGCGCTCCCTCAGCGACGGCATTGGCCTCACGGCTTGGGAAGGCGCAGCTTCGCCAGCACGAGCTCGGGCAGATGCTTGCCGGTCCAGCGGGTGAAGGCGCCACGGACCTGGCGCCGCGCCGTGAACTGAACGCCGGTGTACTCGAGGAACGTCTGCTCGGTCGTGCAGCAGCCGGGCATCGTCGAGTCCATCGTCGGCGCCGATGCGGGCGAGGTCGCGGCGGAGTGGAACACCGGGCCGCCGGCAAGCGCATCTTGGCTGTACGTCATCCAGGCACGCCAGTTCATCCCCGACGCGCCGAGGGGGTCACCCGTGTCGGGCGTGCCGTAGTACGTCAGCGCGATCTCGCCCCGGCCGCGCGCCGCCACCGAAACGACGATCGCCCGCCGGATATCCCGCGATGACACAAAGCCGAGCAGCCGCCAGGAGCGCCCACCGTCGCGTGAGGTCGCCAGGCGCACACCGCCGTCGGCGAGGTAGGCGAAGAACAGGTTGTCGTGCTCGTCGACCGCCAGGTTCTCGGACCAGACGTGGTCCGTTATCCCCAGCACCAGGCCCTCGTCGCCGGCGACGATGTCGTCGAGACCGATGCTGTCGTCACCGGTCGAGACGGCGGTCCAGGTCCGGCCTTCATCGCGGCTTCGGACGACCATCGGCTCGCCGCACACGGTCAGCGGAACGACGACGACTCCGTTGGAGAGCACGCGGCCGCTGCCGTGAACGATCGTCGCGCCGGGCCCGGCCTGCTCATCCCCGGCGACGCAGGCGCCGTTGACCGTCGGCAGGAAGCTTGCGAACTCGAACTGGTCGCCGCCGTCGTCCGAGCGCCAGCAGCCAATCGAGGCTGCGACGAGGATGTTGGGGACGAAGTTGCACACGTAGACGGCATCCGGGTAACCGCCGCCCGGCGCTCTGACCCGGTGCGGGCCGGCGAAGATCTTCGGCCAGTCGCCGATCGTCGGCGGCGAGCAGCCGGGTCGTCCGGCGGCCTCGGTCCAGTGCCTGCCCTCGTCATCGCTGTAGATCACCGGCTGGCCGCAGCGGGTGACGTCGGCGGAGAGCGAGGTGACGAACAGCCGGTCGGTGCGCGGGTCGATGTACGGGAACCCCTCGGATGCGTTGATGCCGCCGGGGAGCTGGATCCGCCGCCACGTCCGGCCGTCGTTGCGGCTGCGCAGCAAGGCGTTCTCCGCCGTGCCGGTGAGCTCGCCCGGCTGCTCGTACAGGCCCTTGTCGGTGGCGATGCCGATGAACATCGTGCCGCGGCGGTTGACGGCGAGCATCGGTTCCATGCCCTGTGCGCCGGTGGTGCGTTCACAAACCGTCGCGCGCAGGGTCGACCCGCGAGCGATGGTGGCCGGCGCGTCGCCCCCGGCCGGCCGGAAGGCAACCGTCGGCTGCGCCGGAAAGGTGCACGAGGGATCCGGCGCCGCGGTCGCCGCACCACCGGATGCCAGGACCGAGAGTACGGCGAGCAAGCAGAGGAAACGCCAACTCACGTGGTCACCCTAGTTGGCAGCCGTCGGGCCACGCGCCGGTTGCGCCGCTTGGCGACGGCTAGCGGTTGAGGCTCGGCGGGAAGCGGGTGACCTCGATCCCGCCGCGGCGGCGAAGCAGGACGCGGTCGCCGGGGCGGGCCTTGCGCACCTTCGGGCCGAGCACGGTGATCAGGTTCACGTACAGCGGCACCGAACGACCGCGGGAATCGACCGAGCTCCGGCGCATCTCCATCACCCCGACCTTGCGGTACAGACAGACGCCCTCGTCCTGCGTGCAGTTGGAGCCGTTGTTCTCGGAGATCTCGCCGTGGGTGAGTGCGTGGTGCTTGACGAACGCACCCTGGCGCACGGCGGTCGGCTCGTCGGCGAGGATCAGGCGGGCGCTGGTGCGGACCGCGTAGCGCAGGTGTGAGATGTCGGTGCGCATGGTGGCGGAGATCGCCATCTGCTCGTCTTCGCGCAAACCGTCGAGGCGCGCCGAGTAGACCACCCGGCGTTTGAGGTTCGGGGGCAGGCTACGGTCGAGGCGATCGTCAGTCGAGGTCGTGCGGAAGTCGGCCGCGGTCGTATCGCGATAGCGAATCGCGTTGATCCGCCCGCGGTCCTGGGGAATGCTGCCGTCCGGGCGCTGGCCACCGATCATGATCAGGTCGCCCCGCCCCGCCCGCGCGTGGTGGGCGTCGGCGACCAGGTTGACGAAGCAGGCGTCGAGGCGGCAGGGAAGCCCGGCGGGGTCGCCAATCTCGAGCGTCTTGCCGGGAAACACGAGCACGCAATGGTGCTCGTAGTCGGGGCGTCGGTTGGTGCAGGTCTCGTGCTCGGCCGGTGCCAGGCGCATCGTCCCGGGGCCGCCGGTGGCGTTCTCGCTCGCGGCCAGGATCAGGCTCGCCCTCACCTGGGGGTTGTAGTGGTAGATCGGGCCGACGCAGCGCGGGGTGCGGTAGTTGCAGTTGACCGTCACCTGCAGCTCCGCGGTCAGCCGCAGGCGATCGCCGGCGGCGAGCTCTGGGAGCGTCCCCGGCCGCATCGAGATCATCACCCGCTTCTCGGTGCCGGCCTTGCGGGTGATGGGCAGGGTCTTGACCAGCTCCGAGTTGTTGCCGGTAGTCGCCACGCGCACGCTCGGGCCCGTTGTGCCGGCGCCCGCAGCCGCGGTGGCGCCGAGCGCAGCCAGCGCCGCCGCCCCGACGAGCGCGCGTCGTCGTCTCAACCCCACCAGACGATCCTACCCCCGCCGTCGGCGCGCCGCTAGGCGTGAAACGCCGCCAGGCGCTTTGCCTCGGCCTCGAGCTGGCGCCGGTCTGAGCGCTTCAGGGGCTCGAACGGATCGAGCTCGATCCGCCCCTTCTCGAAGCGCCAGCTCCCGGCGACCTGGCCGTCGACGAGGAAGGTCGCGACGGACTGCGGCGTCTTCGTGCTGAACACGCGCGAGCGGTGGCGCTCGGGCAGGATCTGAGCCCGGCGGGCATGGGCGAGCGTGGTCGCGTCCCAGATCGGCAGCAACCGCGGCGGTGCCGGTGTCTCGGCGCCGAGAATCGGCAGCCGCGGCAGGTCGACCAGCTCGGCGCCGTCCTCGGCACAAAAGCGGCGCAGATCGAACGCCTCGAGCGCACCCCGCACCGCCTTGATCCCGAGCCCTCCCCAATCGGCGATCTCGGCCGGCATCGCCGGGCCGAACCCGCGCAGGTAGCTGCGCACCAGGTGCACCGTCGCCTGCTCTCGCCCGATCTTCGCCGACCGCCCGAGCCACTCGCCGGCGTCGGCGAACAGGTCCGCCCGGCGGCGCTCCCAGGTGCCCGAAGGGGGCACCCGGACGAGATCGAGCCAGACGTTGATTCCGGAGATCCCCTGCGGCCCGAATCCGATCAGCTCCTGGAGCTCCTTGCGCTCGACCAGACCCTTGGCGAGCCGAGGGCGGACCCGGCGGACGGCGGCTGCCATCTGCGCGGCCGTCGGCCCGTCGCGGTGATAGCGCAGCCAATCCTCGCGCCGCTGCTTCGAGACCGCGGCCGAGAACGCCCGCCAATCCGCGGGCGTGAGCAGGTGGATCGTCGCTCGCAGCGAGGTCCCCTGGACCACAGTCCGGCGCTCGAGCGCGCGGGTGAGCTGCTCGCGCTCGAAACCCTCCAGGCGCGTCCAGAGGCCGACGTACATCGAGGGCGCGTACTGCGCCTGGATCCCGCCGATCCGCTCGAGCGCCTTCGGCAGCGACGACGAACGCCGCTCAAGCAGCAGCTGACGATCCAGGACCGTGCGGTTGAGCTCGCGCTCGCTCAGCGTCCGTATCGCCATCGCCTGACCTAGCGCCCGCTCACTTCGGCCACAGGTCGCCGTCGGCGATCTCGACCAGGTTGCCGGCCGGATCGGCGAAGTACAGCGAACGTCGACCGCCGTCCCAATCGTGCTCGTGGGTGATCTCTATGCCTGCCGCCGAGAGGCGCCGGCGCCATTCCTCGTAGCCTGGGCGGTCGGGCGCCAGCAGGCAGACGTGGCCGGGTCCGCTGGAACCATGCTCCGCGATCGGGCCTGGGCGCTCGGCGAGCGTCTCGCGGTCGAACAGCAACAGCACGCCGCCGCCGATCCGAAGCGCGATCCCGCCCGGCCAGCGCGAGACCACCCGCAGGCCGAGCAGCTCGGTATAGAAATGCTCGACCGCGGCCGACTCCGATGCCCGGTGGTAGAGGCTCGTCTCCAGCACGCCTTCGAGAGACGTCATCCCATCGCCTCCACCAGCGCCGCGTGGCCGTCGCGCAAGACCGGCTCTCCGTGCGAGACGAGGACGCGCTCGACCGGCAGCGCGAGCAGCGGCTGAAGCAGCCCCCGCAGCGCTTCGCTGGTCAGCCCGGTGCCCAGATAGCGCAGCCACGACTCGTCACAGAGCCGCAGGCCGCCGCCCCGAGCCCCGACGATCCTGTCGCCGCAGACGAGCGTCCGCGGTGCCTCGATCCAGTAGGCGACCTCGCCGGCGCCGCGCAGGACGACGGTCTCGATCCCGGCGGGAAGCGCGTCGCGCGCCCGCGAGCGCGACGCGCCGTAGCGCTCGACGAGGCGGTCGCGGCTGCGGCGATGAAAGCCGATCGTCGTCAGCGCCAGGCACCGATTCGTGCCGGCGACCCGCTCGTCGGCCCAGGGCCAAAACCGGGAGTCGTCGGGCACCAGCGCGTCGATGAACACAGCGGCGTCGTCGAGGACGCAGAGCACGCTGCCGACCTCTGGTGGCCAGTCGCCTGAGCTGCCCTCGGGCGCTTCCGGGTTCCACTCGGGATGCCTCGCCGTCCAGCGCCAGAGCCCGGCGTCGACCTCCACCGGCTCGAACCGTGCGCTCGTGCTCACGTGCGCGCCGGACCGCCGGGTGGAATCGCCGCCAGCGCCCGCAGCCGGCTGCCGAGACCGCCCGTCGAGAGCGCTCGGCGGACGGCCCGGCGCTCCGCCGGCCCAGGCGGCGCCGACTGGGCGGATCCGTAGCGGGACTCGCGCAGTGACGCCGCGTAGCCGCGGATCGCGGCCCGGGCGACGCCCGTCGAGCGTCGTTCGATCGCCAGCAGCGTGGTCCGCGGTCCCAGCTTCCAGCCGAAGCCGTTCAGAGCCGTGCTCAACTCCTCGACCTGGGCCTCGATCCGATCGCCGCTCAGCCAGCGCCGGCGCCGGCGCCAAGCCAGGGCGGGGATGACGATCGCGGCCAAGGCGAGGACTGCGAGTAGGACCACGCCGAGCGTTCCCCAGGGTCCGCTTCCCCCGTCTTCGACCGCTGAGGTTCCGCCCGCCGCCGCATCGCCCCTGCGCAGCGTGCCGGCCGCCTCCGGGGCGGTCGGGGCCGGGGCGGCACCGCGGAAAGCGGTCGCGAACTCGCCGCCGAGACGCTGCGACTCGGCGGGCGCGGCGCCGGGGGTCGGGTCGAAGGTCACCCAGCCGATGCCGCGGAAGTAGACCTCGACCCAGGAATGGGCGTCGAAATCATGCACCTCATAGAGACCGGTGGAGCTGTCGAGCGAGCCCGGGGCAAATCCCGAGACCACTCGGGTCGGGATCCCGACCATCCGCAACATCAGCGCCATCGAGCCCGCGAACTGCTGGCAATAGCCCGCCCGGTCGGCGGACAGGAACGACGCCAGCGGGTAGGTGTGCTCCGGGACGCTGGGCGTATAGGCGTAGTCGTTGCGCAGGTGGCCCTCGATCGAGCGCACCGCGTCGTAGGGCGTGCGAGCCGACGCGACCCACTCCAGCGCCAGCCGGTAGGTGTCGGCATACGGGGAAGCGAGCAGCGCCGAAGCCGCAGCCGGATCGGCTTCCCCCCAGAGCGGCATCGCGATCGCGGGTTGGGCCGGGTCGCTCACCGACGCGGACGGCACCCCGAGCAGGGTCGAGCCGCCGAAGCGCCGAATCGAGCGCGCCGCCGGGGCTCGCCGAAGCTGGTCCGGCGTCGGTTGGGGCACGTAGGAGACGATCGAGTACTGCTCGCCGCGCTCGAGCGGTGGACCGACCCGGGTCAGGGTGCCGTCGGGGCTCGCCAGCGTGCCTTCGATGCCGTTCACGGATCCGGTGATCCCGGCGCCGATCACGAGGTCGCTGGTCAGCGCCCGGAGCTCGAAGGTCGCATCGGAGATCCAGCCCGGGTGCTTTTGCTCGAGCCCGACTCCCGGGACCGCGCCGCGGGCGCTGAGCTCGGCGTTGGCGGCGGGATCACCGAGCTCCGCCCGCTGCCAGCCGTAGCCGTCGAAGCGGTCGAGGACGCTGGCCTTCCAATACAGCGGTGTGTCCGTCTCGACAGTCATCAGCGTCGTCCCGTCGCGCGGCCAGTCGAGCGGGCCATAGTCGTGGTTCCACTGGAAGCTCACCGTGCGCTCGGCGCCGAACCACGACCAGGTCTCATAGTCCCACCAGGCGGGGGCGTTGAGCCGCGCGGTCAGCGGCAGGGCGAGCACGCCCGCGGCGAGCGCGATCGCCACCGCGGGGCCACGCCGGCGGGGCTCGAGCCGCGCGATCCACAGCCAGGCGACCGAGAGCACCAAGAGCACGATCCCCCAGAGCGCCTCGGCACCGGGATTGTCAAGGGTCGCCGCGATCCCGTAGGTCGCCAGCAGGACGCCGAGCGCGACCGTCCGCAACGGGCCGCGGCGACGGGCGGGCCAGAACGCGATCGCCCCGGCGAGCGCCACCAGCGCGGGGGCGCCGAGGACCAGCGTCAGGCGAATCCAGGAGTCGGTGCCGGAGTAGGGAAGCTGGGTCTGCTCGATGCCGCCCATCCCGCCCCGGATCCGATCGCGCAACTCGCCCCAGTTCGCCGGCTCCAGCAGGTAAGCCGGGAGCCCGGCGGCGAGCAGCGCGCCGATCGCGGTGGCCGCGGCGATTGCGATCGCGAGCGCGGTCGTCGACGCCCTCGGACCGCGACCGGCGAGGATCCGCAAACCCACCGCGCCGGCGCAGACGACCGCCAGCGCCAGCGCCAGGCGATCGGCCGAGGAGGGCGCCACCAGACGGGCCCAGAGCGCCATCCCGAAGGCGGCGAGAGCGGCGAACAGAGCCAGCTCCGCCAGCAGCGGGAGCGGCTGATCTGTCCCCGAGCGGGCCGGGACCCGGCTACGGCCTGCAGCCGCGCGGCCGCCGCCGAGGGGTACCGCAGCGCCACTCACGCCACGCGCTCCAATGGGCGGCTCGGGCGGGCCCCGATCCGGCGCCCCTCACAGCCCGAGACCAGCAGCGTCGGCGTTCCGCGACCGCTCACCGACGGCCCGACCAGATAGCGGGCGCCGGAGGCGGTGCGGACCGCGGCCGGCAGCACCGGGTGCGCGCGGGCGCTGACCCAGAACACGGCTCCCGATCGAAGCGCGCGCGCGACGGCCGGCGCCTGCGCCACCGCCTCGACCAGGGCGAGGCGGGCATGCACGTGTGCCCAGCCGCGGAGCTCTGTCTCGACCTCGATCGGGCGGCGATCCCCCGGCAGCAGGATCCCGCAGCCGCCGGCCTGAGCCAGATGCCAGCAGAGCGAGCCCGCGGCGCGCACCGCGGCATCCAAGGCCTCCGGGCTCGCCGGTCGCGAGCCGTCGAGGACGACCAGGGGCGCGGTGTCGGCCCCGGCGACCAGGCGGCGCTCGATCAGCTCCCCGCTGCGCGCAACCGCCGGCCAATGGATCCGCGACGCCGGGCTGCCCTCACGGTAGGCGCGCAGGCCATCGACCTCGAGCTCGATCACGCGCGCGTCGAGGCGTCCCGCGCCCGCTCCGCCGTCGAGCCCCGCGAGCACGCTCGATCCGCCGGCTCCGCGGCCGGCGACGAGGACGGCGTCGATGCGCGGCAGCACGAGCAGCTCGGGCACCTCGTCGGAGACGGCGGCGCGCGCGCACATCCCGAGCGGATCGCTGACCACCAACCGTGCCGGCTCCATCCGCCGCCGGCCCCGGCCCCGCACGCGCACCTCCTGCTCGAGCCGGCCACGCCACCGCGGGCCGATTGCGACCGGCGCGTCGAGCACGGGATCGGTGAGCTCGCCCCCGGGCAGGGGCAGGCGCCTGCCGATCGCCCGGATCCGAAGCGGAAACGGCTCGTCCTCGACCACTCGCGACGGCCCCGGCGCACGCACCAGCCGCGATGGCGTCGCCAGGCGCACCCAGATGAAAGATCCGACCGCGAGCCCGACCAGGCCGATCCCCGGGACCAGGAGCGAGGGCGATCCGAAGCCGAGCCCGCCGAGGATCAGGCCCGCGCCGAGCGCTGCGGCGGTCGGCGCCGCGGGCATGGCGGCTTAGAGAGCCGGGACGCGCTCGAGCGCGTCGGCGATCACGGCGGCGCCATCGCCCTGGGCCGCCTCGGGGGCGAGCAGGAGCCGGTGAGCGAGCACGGCCGGCGCAAGCGCCTGCACGTCGTCCGGAAGCACGTGGTCGCGTCCCTCGAGCGCCGCCAATGCCTTGGCCGCGCGAAACAGCATCAGCACCGCGCGCGGGCTCGCCCCGAGCTCGACCCGCGTGTCGGTCCGCGTGGCCTCGCCGAGTGCGACCGCGTAGCGGCGGAGCGCTTCACTGCCGTGCACGGCCGCAACCCCGGCCTGCGCCGCGAGCACCGTGCTCATCTCGGCCACCGGGCCGAGGTCGTGGACGCGATCGTGGGTGGCGTGATCGGAGAGCATCTCCGCCTCGTCGCCCGGACTCGGGTAGCCGAGCGAGACGCGAACCATGAACCGGTCGAGCTGGGCCTCGGGCAGCGGGTACGTGCCCTCGTACTCCGCCGGGTTCTGGGTCGCGATGACGACGAACGGGCGCGCGAGCTCGTGCTGGTGCCCGTCGACGGTGACGTGGCGCTCCTGCATGCACTCGAGCAGACCCGACTGCGTCTTCGGCGAGCTGCGGTTGATCTCGTCGACGAGGACGACGTTTGCGAACACGGGCCCGGGGTGGAACTCGAAGCGAGTCTCGCGCTGGTTGAAGACGTTGGTGCCGACGATGTCGGCCGGCAGCAGATCGGCGGTGCACTGGACGCGCGCGTATTCGGCTTCGATCGAGCGGGCGAGGGCTCTCGCGAGCGCCGTCTTGCCTACCCCCGGGTAGTCCTCGATCAACACGTGACCCTCGGCGAACACGGCCACGAGCAGGTCGCGGACGACGGTGTCATCGACCTTGACTGCCAGCTTGATGTTGTCCCTCAGCCGCTGCCCGACTTCCGCCACGGCGGCTGGGTCCAGCTCAGGAACCGTCGCCACAACTATGAATGGTAAGGGTCCGTCAAATGACCCTGCGGGCGGGGGGCGGGCGGGCTAGCCTGAGGTGTCTTCCGGGGTCTCGCCTCGGCGCTCGCTCCCCTAGTGCGCCCCGGTCGCGCGACCCGTGGCGGCAGGCCATCCCGAGCCGACGGCAATCCATCACCGCGATGCGCAAGGTAGAGGCGCAATCGGACGCTCCGGTGACCATCTTGCGCGCGAGTCGCTGCTTCGGCCGGCATTCTGCCCCGGGTTCTATCGCCTGCTGAGGTCCCGATCCGCGATTGCGCGTGGTTTTCGCAAACCTCGAAGGGTGTTGCGCTCCGCCCCGGCCGGCGCCACGCTCGCGCAACTTCAGCGAGGCGTGAAAGGACCCCGGATGCAGCTCAAGTCGCGTTTGGTGCCGTTGTTTGCTCTGGCTCTCGTGAGCGCCGTACTGCTCGCGGCTTGCGGGGACGAAGGCGGGTCGTCGGACACGCAGACGGATGAGTTCACGCCGCTGACCGCGGCGCCGGAGGGCGCGAAGCCGGGCGGCGAGCTGACCGTGATCGCGGCCTCGGACGTCGACTACATCGACCCCGGCGCCTCGTACTACCAGTTCTCCTACATGGTCACCAGCGCGACCCAGTCGAGCCTCGTCGGCTGGGCTCCGCCCGACGTCGAGCAGCCATCGCCGCTGCTGGCCGAGAGCCTGCCGACGGTCTCGGAGGACGGCAAGACGATCACCTACAAGCTCCGCGACGACGTCATGTACTCGCCGCCGGTGGATCGCGCTGCGACCGCCGCCGACGTCAAGTACGCGATCGAGCGCTCGCTGCTGCCGGGCGTCCCCAACGGCTACACGCAGACGTACCTGGCGGGGGTGGAGGGCCTCGGTACGGCGGTGAAGCAGGCACAGGACGATCCGACGGGCGGCGCCCCCGACATCAGCGGGATCACCGCGCCGGACGACACCACGCTGGAGATCAAGCTCACCGATACGAGCTCGATCGGCGTCATCGGGGCGCTCTCGCTGCCGGTGAGCGCGCCGGTGCCGGAAGAGTACGCGAGCGAGTACGACGCCGAGAACCCCTCGACCTACGGCGAACACCAGGTGGCGAGCGGCCCGTACATGATCGAGAACAACGCCGAGGGTGAGCTCACGGGCTACACGCCCAACCGCGAGATCCACCTGATCCGCAACCCGAACTGGGAGGCCTCGGCGGGCGATTTCCGGCCGGCGTATCTGGATGAGATCACCTTCCAAGAGGGCTTCTCCGACACGGTCTCGGCTTCGAAGAAGATCCTCGCCGGCGACGCCGAGGTCAACGGCGACTTCACCGCGCCACCGCAGGCGATCAAGCAGGCGGCGACCGAGGGTGAACCGGGACAGCTGACGCTGACCCCGAGCGGCGGTAACCGCTACATCTCACTGAACACGCAACGGCCGCCATTTGACGACATCAACGTGCGCAAGGCCGTGGTCGCGAACGCGAACCGCACCGACCTGCGCAACACCCGCGGTGGCGAGCTCACCGGGCCTGTGGCCAGCCACATCCTGCCGCCGGAGTTCCCCGGCTTCGAGCAGGCGGGCGGGTTGACGGGTCCGGATCTGGACTACCTGGCCGACCCTGCGGGCGATCCCGAGCTGGCTGCCGAGTACATGCGCAAGGCCGGGTTCGAGAGCGGCAAGTGCGAGGGGGCGGACTGCGAGATCACGATGATCGGCGACGACGTCCCACCCGGCGCCGACACCGCGGCCGTCGCCAAGAGCCAGCTCGAGGAGCTTGGGTTCAAGGTCAACTACCAGAAGATCGACCACAACGTCGGCTACACCAGGTTCTGCAGCGTCCCCAGCAACGCGCCCGAGATCTGCCCGAACGTCGGCTGGCTGAAGGACTTCAACGACGGACAGGCGATGCTCGACCCGACGTTCAACGGCGAGAACGTGATCCCGGAGAACAACTCCAACTGGCCGGCGCTCGACGTGCCGGAGATCAACGAGGCGATCAACGAGGCACGGCTGATCGACGACCTCGACGAGCGCAATCAGGCCTGGGCCGATGTCGACACGATGATCATGGAGCAGGCTCCGGTGATCCCGTTCATCTGGGATGACCAGGCGAACATCCAGTCGGCAGACGTGGCCGGCGTGGTCAACAAGTTCAACGCCAACTGGGACATCGCCTTCAGCTCGCTGAAGTAGGTCAGCGCTCGTCGTAGAGGCCGATCAGGCGCGTCCCGCGGGCGGTGCGATGGACGATCACGCGGCGCCCTTCGGGCTCCCGCCGGACCAGACCGGCGAGTTCGAGCGCGTCGACATGGTGGGTTGCGGCGCTGGGGACGGCGATCAGCGTCTGGGCCAGCGCTCCGATCGGCTGCGGGCGCGCCAGCGCCCTGAGCAGGCGGGCTCGCTGGGCGCCGAGCAGAGCCTCGAGCCGGGCCGGCGGCGACGCGGCGGCGGGGCGCCGCCAGGCGTCGGCCAGCGGGTGCACGATCCAGTCCAGGGTCCCGTCGTCGCGCAGGCCGGCGCCCGCCGAATCCGAGCCGCCGAGGATCGGGATCAAGGTCAGCCCGCTGTCGGGCAGGCGCAGCCTGCGCAGCTCGGGGTCGGGCAGCTGCCAATGACCGTCGCGGACGCGGGCGCGCGGGTGGATCGCGGTCAGCAGCTCCGCCGTCGCTCCGGTGGAAGCGGCGACCCCGACCCGGCAGACCTCACGATCGAACAGCTCCGCCGCAGCCGCCCATGGCTCGCGCACTCCCTGCCAGGCCTTGCGCAGCGCGCCCGCGTAGCGCCGCAGCCAGGTTCGTGGCCGGCGCGCGACCACGCCCCAGTGACCCTGCGGCGAGGAGCCGCAGGCGAAAGCGATGTCGTCGAGCAACGTCTCCACCGGCAGCTCGGCGATCCGGTCGAGCTCCTCGGCGAGCCCTGCCGGACCGCGCGCGCGGCGCGGCATCACGCTCGCCGGGGTGAAGGCGCCCGGGCGGACGGCGATCGGGGTCAGGGCAGCGAGGTCGCTGTGGTCGAGTTGGGCGCGAACTCGCGCGAGCCACTCATGCGGAGCGCCGCGGTGGGCACCGGCCGCGTCCGCGGCGAGCGCGAACAACGACGGCGCAGGGCTCACCTCGACCCGTACCGGCCTCGTCTCCAGTTCCCCCAGATCGAGCGTCGCGCAACGCTCCATCATGGACCCCGCCCCGCTAGCTCAGGTCCGAGATCTTGCGCCCGCCACGCCTGCTGTTCTCCATACCGGGATTGAGTCAGGGACGGTTGAGAGCCGCCTCTGAGCCGGGTACGAATCGCGTAAGAGACGACTCACGCAGGCGTGGGGACCGGCGCCGCTTCGACCGCGGCCGGCAACCGCAGCACCAACCGGGCGCCACCGCCCTCGGCGTTCTCGGCGGCGACCGAGCCGCCGCCGCCCTCGGCGACCTGGCGCACGATCGCCAGCCCGAGACCGGATCCCGGCAGACCGCGGGCCGTCGTCGAGCGATAGAAGCGATCGAATACGTGCGGGAGATCGTTCTCGCCGATCCCTGGGCCATGGTCGCGGACCGAGACCTCGCCCTCGGCGACGCGAACCTCGACCGTGGCGCCGGGCGGGCTCCACTTGACCGCGTTGTCGAGCAGGTTCGAGACGGCACGCTCGACTCTGCGCTCGACGGCCCAGACGCGGGTCGGGCTCGCCTCGAGCTCGAACCCCACCGTTCCCGCCCGCGGCCGAACCCGGTCGACGACCTCCGCGACGACGATGTCCAGG
Source organism: uncultured Solirubrobacterales bacterium (assembly GCA_963767475.1). Taxonomy (GTDB): domain Bacteria; phylum Actinomycetota; class Thermoleophilia; order Solirubrobacterales; family 70-9; genus WHSW01. The sequence continues at coordinate 1,000,056 of CAVYEI010000002.1, read as the reverse complement.
CGCACCACCGCCGCCGGCTCGAGCTCGTGCTCGGCGTCGCGGGCGAGGTCGACGAGATCGCCGACCAGCCCGGTCAGCTCCTCGAGCTGGGAGACGACGTCGGCGAGCAGCTCGCGGCGTTCGTCGTCCGCGATCAGATCCGAGTGGGTGAGCACCTCGATGTTGGTGCGCATGCTCGCCAGCGGGGTGCGAAGCTCGTGCGAGGCATCGGCGACGAGCTGGCGCTGCGCGTCGAGTGAGCTCTCGAGCGCGTTCAGCATCAAGTTGAAGCTGCTCGCGAGCGCCGCAATCTCATCTGTCCCGGTGGACTCGATCCGGCGACTGAGGTCGCGGGTGGTCGCGACCTGCTCGGCGGCACGGCGCAGCCGCTCGACCGGGGCGACAGCGGCCCGCGACACGAACAGGCCGAGGCCGCCGGCGAGGGCGATGCCGCCGAGGCTCACCAGCAGCAAGATCACCGCCAGCTGCTGCAGGGTGTCATCGACCTCGTCCAGCGGCCGGGCGACCTGGATCGCGCGACCGGGTTCGATCTGGGCCGTGTAGACCCGCAGGTGAGAGCCGAAGGCCTCGACATCGGTGAACGACGCCGGTTCTTCGCCGGAGGCCACCTCCCGGGCGGCCGTCAGCCCGGGAAGATCGGTGCGCGGACCTCGCGGGCGGATCAGGCGCCCATCGCTCTCGACCAGCTGCGCATAGACGCTGCGGCCACCGAGCGGCCCGCTCGGCAGATAGAGGCGAACGGCCGCGGCCCTGCCGGCGTTGGCGGCGGGCACGAGCGCGGGGCGTCCGCCCTCGACGTCGCGGCGGATCTCCAGCCGCGGCGGATTGCTGGAGCTCAGCAGCGGCACCTCGAAGGTCTCGGTGACGTCGCGACGGAGCTCGGTATCGATCCGGCCCCTGAGCTCGACGCGGACGAGGAGATAGGTGACGATCGAGACCCCGGCCACGGCCACGGCGACCGCGAGGCCGGAGAGCAGCACCACCCGTCGGCGAAAGGTCATGGTTCGCGGAGGACGTAGCCGACGCCTCGCACGGTGTGGATCAGGCGTGGCTCGCCGCCGGCCTCGGTCTTTCGCCGCAGGTAGCCGATGTAGACGTCGAGCGCCTTCGACCTCGGGCCGAAGTCGTAGTGCCAGACCCGTTCGAAGATCAGCTCGCGGGAGAGCACGCGCCGAGGGTTCTCGAGCAGGAACTCGAGCAGCAGGTGCTCCGTGCGCGTCAGCTCGAGCGTGCGATCGCCCCGTTTCACGGTGTAGGTGACCGGGTCGAGGAGGAGGTCGGCGAAGGTCAGCGGCGCCTCGCCGACGCTGCCGCTGGTGCGGCGAAGCAGGGCGCGAACACGCGCCAGCAGCTCCTCGAGCGCGAACGGCTTGACCAGGTAGTCGTCTGCACCGGCCTCGAGCCCCTCGACGCGGTCGGCGACAGCGTCGCGGGCGGTCAGCATCAGGATCGGTATGCGGCTGCCGCGGGCTCGGATCTCTCGGCAGACCTCAAGCCCGTCGAGGTCCGGCATCAGGATGTCGAGCACCACCAGGTCGGGGTCATCCGCGGCCGCGCTCGCGAGTCCCTCGTTGCCATCAGCGGCGAGCGTGACCCGGAAGCCCCCGAGCTCGAGCGCCCGCTTGAGCGCGGCGCGCATCGGCGGCTCGTCGTCGACGACGAGCAGCTGCCTACCGTCCAGATCTCCCGATCCCGCGAACACTCGCCCCTACATTGTGTCGGGTCCGCGGTAAGAGGCGGGTGAGGAACACCGAGCAAAGAAAATGCGGCCCGGGGGTGACTCGGCGCTGCCTGCCTCGCGCGTAGCCTTCGCACGATCAAAGCTTTGCCAGTCTCCTTCGAGAGGCCCGTGCGACTTAGCTTTCGTCGCCGTCTTCCTCTCTCCCGAACCGCATGTGGAACTTATTCCGGCGTTTCAGGAAATGCAAGGGGGGCTTCCTCGACTATCCCGCAATCTGCGGAAAAACGAACCTGAATTAGGCGCCTCAACGGCGGCGCGGCTCGGCTTCGCTTCGCTCCGCCTCACTGTCGAGGCGCCGAAGGCTCCTTTTGGGCGAGCTCGCGCAGGTTTCGCACCGCGCGGCCCAGCAGCAGGACGATCATCGTGCCGGCGATCCCGAGCCCGATCACGTCGAACAGCGTCAGGTGGAGCTCGGCGACCACGAAGCCGAGCCCGGCCCCGAGCGCGACCACGGTGTTGAGCGCGATCAGGATCAGGCGGATCTCCGTCGGGCCGATGTAGCCGTAACCGATCGAGAAGCGGCCGAAGGCAAAGCTCTCGAGGTAGACGTTGATCGAGAGGATCAGATAGGCGACCACGATCAGGGTGCCGATCGAGAGCAGCATCAGCGGCGAGAGTCCGAGCCCGATCCCGATCGCGGCGGTGGCGACCGCGTCGACCAGGTGATCGAGGTAGTAACCGTAGGTGGGACGCTCGATCCCCCGGACGCGCGCGAGGGTGCCGTCGAGCGAGTCGCCGAACCACTGCACCACCAGCAGCGCGCTGGCGACCCAGAGCCACTCGATCGCGTCGTTGGAGAGCTGGTAGGCGACCATGACGCCGAGCGCGGCGACCACCCCCAGCGCGGTGAGATCGTCGGGCAGCACCCGCTTCGGCAGCCGAGTGGCGATCCAGCGCAGGAGGCGCTTCTCGGGCTTGGCCAGCAGGAAGCTCGGCTCGCGGGTCGCCTCGACCGACCGTTCAAGACCTTCGTCGCTCATCCCAACCCCTTACCCGAACCGGCGCCTGTGGTTTCGCCGGGGTCTAGATTCGCGGTGATGAAGCGCGCGCGTCTCGGCCTCGCAGCGCTCGCCGTGTTGGTCGCGGCGGCGCCCGCGCACGCGCTCGCGGCCAAGGACGGGAAGCTGCGGGCGACGATCAGCCGGACCAAGTACGGCGTCCCGCACATCAAGGCGAAGACCTGGCAGGGACTCGGCTTCGGCTATGCGTACGCCTTCGCCGAGGACAACCTCTGCACGATCGCCGATTCATACGTCACCGTGAGCGCCGAGCGCTCGCGCTACTTCGGTCCCGACGAGACCTGGGAGTTCTCCGGCAACGGCGCCGTGAACCAGAACCTCGACTCGGACTTCTTCTACGCGCGGATCAACGAGTCTCAGATCGTCGAGGACCTGCTCTCGCGGCCGGCGCCCGAGGGCCCGGCGCCGCAGCTGCGAAAGCTCGTGCGCGGCTACGTCGCCGGCTACAACGCCTACCTGCGCGACACCGGCGTCGCCCACATCCCCGACCCGCGCTGCCGCGGCGCCGACTGGGTCCGGCCGATCACCGAGCTCGACGTCTACCGGCGCTTCCACCAGCTCGGCAGCCTCGCCAGCTCCGGTGCGGCAATCACCGGGATCGGGGCCGCCGCTCCGTTGCTGCCCGGGCCGAAGCTCGAGGCGGCCGAGCGCGCCCAGGCCGACTCGGTGGACGCGCTCGCCAGCGGCGAGGCCGAGGACTTCTTTCCACTCGACAGCGGCTCGAACGCGATCGGGCTCGGCAGCGAGGCGACCGCCAGCGGCAAGGGGATGGTGCTCGGCAACCCGCACTTCCCCTGGGATGGCGCCGAGCGGCTCTACCAGGCTCAGCTGACAATCCCGGGCAAGCTCGATGTCACCGGTGGCTCGCTGTATGGCGTCCCCGCCGTGCTGATCGGCCAGAACCGCTGGCTCGCCTGGTCGCACACCGTCGCCTCGGCCTGGCGCTTTACCCCGTTCGAACTCACCCTCGTCCCCGGCGACCCGCACGCCTATCTCGTCGACGGCCAGCCGAAGCAGATGACGGCGGTCGAGCTCACCGTCCAGGCGAAGACCGCCGCCGGCACCGTCGAGCCGCGAACCCGAACGCTGTATGAGACCGAGTACGGGCCGATGGTCACCTCGGTGCTCGGCCTGCCGCTGTTCCCGTGGACGCCGGTCAAGGGCTTCGCGCTCGGCGACGCCAACTTCGAGAACTTCCGCTACCTCAACCACTTCCTCGAGACCGACCGGGCCCGATCGGTGCGCGCCTACGACCGGATCCAGCGCCGGATCCAGGGCATCCCCTGGGTCAACAGCATCGCCGCCGATCGCAAGGGCCGCGCCTACTACTCGATGGACGGGTCGATCCCCAACGTCCCCGACGCGAAGGCCACCGGGTGCTCGGGCGTGCTCGGCCTCGCGGTCTTCCCGCTCACCGGGATCCCGATCCTCGACGGCTCGCGCTCGGCCTGCAACTGGGACACCGACCCGGACGCGGCCGTCCCCGGGATCTTCGGCCCGGACTCGATCCCGCGGCTGTTTCGCCGCGACTACGTCGAGAACGGCAACGACAGCCACTGGCTCTCCAACCCGGAGCAACCGCTGACCGGCTACGCGCGCGTGATCGGCGACGAGGCGACGACGCGCTCGCTTCGAACCCGCCTCGGGCTGGTGATGATCGAACAGCGGCTCGCCGGCGCCGACGGGCTTTCCGGCACCGGCTTCACCCTGCGCAAGCTGGCCCGGGTCGCGCTCGGCAACCGCCAGTACGCGGGCGAGCTCTGGCGAGACGAGCTGGTCGCCTTCTGCGAGCAGAACCCGAGCCTGACCGGCGCGGCCGGGCCGGTGGACGTAAGCGGGGCATGCCCGGTGCTCGCCGCCTGGGACCTTCGCGACGACCTCGACTCCGCGGGCGCGATTCTCTTCCGCCGCTTCGTCTCGCAGCTGCTGGGGAACTTCACATCGCTGCCGACCGGGGTCTCCAGCGGCTACGCGCAGGGCTCGGAGGCGATCTTCGACGTCGGCTTCTCCACGGCGGATCCGGTCAACACGCCGCGCGGCCTCAACACGGCCAACCCGCTTGTCGGCACGGCGCTCGCCGACGCGGTCACCGATCTCGAGGGAGCCGGGATCCCGCTCGACGGCACCCTGCGCCAGTTCCAGTTCGAGGCCCGGGGCGGCAAGCGGATCCCGATCCACGGCGGGCCGGGCACCCTGGGCGTGTTCAACGCGATCAACGTGACATGGGACCCGAAGGCGGGCTATCCCGACGTCCCCCACGGCTCGAGCTTCATCGCCGCGATGACCTGGGCCAAGCGTGGCTGCCCGGTGCGCCAGCTCAGCTTCGTCACCTACGGCGAGTCCGAGAACCAGAACTCGGCGCATGCGCGCGACTACACGAAGGCGTTCTCGCGCAAGCGCTGGAACAAGGTCCCGTTCTGCGCCGCCGACGTGCGCGCGCAGACGATCGAGCGCGAGCGCGTCTCGGCGCGCTGACCCCATTACTCTGAGCCCGATGGAGGGCAGACGGCGAGTGGCGCTGATCACCGGCGCCTCGAGTGGGATCGGCGAGGCGACCGCGCGCGCCCTCGCGGCGGCGGGATACGAGGTGGTCGCCGCGGCGCGGCGGGTCGAGCGCTGCGAGCGGCTCACCGCCGAGATCGGAGGGCGGGCGCTGGCGCTCGACGTAACCGATCCCGATTCGGTGGCGGCGCTGGTCGGCGAGCTGCCCGAGCTCGACGCGATCGTCCACAGCGCCGGCGGAGCCCTGGGGCTCGAGCGGGTCGCCGACGCCGACGAGGATCGCTGGCGGCAGATGTTCGAGTCGAACGTGCTCGGCGTCGCGCGCGTGACCAAGGCGCTGCTGCCCGCGCTCCGCGCCGGCACCGACCCGAGCGTCGTCATCGTCGGCTCGGTCGCCGGGGTCGAGGTCTACGAAGGCGGCGGCGGCTACACGGCGGCAAAGCACGCTGCCCACGCGGTCGCCCAGACGCTCCGCCTCGAGCTCCATCGCGACGGCATCCGGGTGACCGAGGTCGCCCCGGGGATGGTCGAGACCGAGTTCTCGCTGGTGCGCTTCGACGGCGACGCCGAGCGCGCGGCAGGGGTTTACGACGGCATCGATCCGCTGACCGCGGCCGACGTCGCCGATCTGATCGTCTTCTGCGTCACCCGCCCCGGCCGCGTCGACATCGACTACGCCTCGATCATGCCGACGGCCCAGGCGACGGCGAAGATCGCCCACCGGCGCGAGTAGGCTCCGCCGCGAACCAACCACGGAAGGATTCCGCATGCCCGCTGCCTACGAAGCGGCCGACCTCAACCGGCGCTTCCAACAGACCAACGAGCGCCTGAGGGCGATCGAGGCGCAGCTCGCGCTGCTCTCCGAGAAGGCCGGCGTCCCGTACGAGGCGGCCGTCGACGACGTGCCCCCGGACGTGATCGCGCTCGCCGAGGCGGGCAAGCAGATGGAGGCGATCAAGCGCTACCGCGAGCTCACGAACGCGGACTTCGAGAAGGCGCGCGACGTCGTCTCAGCTCTCTGAACGGTTCTCGACGATGGCTGACATCGGCGAGACGATCGGTCCCGTGATCGAGGCGATCCTCGAACCCGGCGAGACGCTGGAGGGCATGTGCGTGGGCTCGCAATCCGGGTTCATGTCGAGCAAGTTCGTCGTCATCGCTGCCACCGACAAGCGTTTGATCGTCCAAGAGACGAGCCGAAAGCAGGAGCCCAAGGGCGAGCCGATTTCGGTCCCGGCGGCCCAGGTCGCGGGCTCGAGCATCGGCGGAGGCGGCGGTTGGGGCGGGGATCTGACGTCGAGCATCATGAACAAGACCTCACTGACGATCAAGGTCAAGACGGCCTCCGGCGAGAAGCTGAAGCTGATGGTCGCCAGGGGCGGCGGCCCACTCGGCGGCCTGATGGGCGGGCCGACGCAGGAGAACGGCGTCCGAGCGGTCAGCGACTGGCTCGCCCGCAACTCGCCCTCCTGAGCGGCTGCGAGTACTAGACGTCGCGGAGCCGGATCGGGCCCGAGGTGGCGCCGGTGACGAGCTGGCGGACCAGGGGCTCGTCGGAATCGAGGACCTCGGCAGCGGGCCCGCTGGAGACGACCAGGCCGTCGTGGATCACCGCGACATTGTCGGCGAGCTTGCGGGCGGCGCTCATGTGGTGGGTGGTGACCAGGAAGGTGGCGCCGCTCTCGCGCTGGACCTCTTCGAGCATCTCGCAGAGCAGTGAGAGACGGACGCCGTCGATGCCGGAGTCGAAGTCGTCGACGATCACGATCCGGGCGTCGAGCGCCATCGCCCGCGCGATCGCCACCCGCTTGCACTCCCCGGCCGAGAGCACGTCGGGCATCGACTCGGCGCGGTCACGCATCCCGACCATCCCCAGGTGGGTCATCGTCGCCTCGTTTACCCGCGCCTCCGACCAGCGGTTTCGCTGCCGCAGGCCGAAGGCGACGTTCTCATAGACGGTGAGCGAGAAAAAGAGGCCGCAAGTGAACGGCAGCGTGCCCTGGAGCACGACCGCCATCCGCTGCCGCACCTGGTTGAGCTCGTCGTCTGAGATCTTGGCGAGGTTCTTGCCCTCGATCTCGACCGTGCCCTTGTCGGGATGGATGAGGCCGACGATGTGGCTGATCGTGACCGTCTTGCCGGCGCCGGAGGGGCCGAGCAGAACCGTTATCTCGCCCGCCGGGACGCTCAGGTCGACGCCGTGCAGCACCTGTGCGGACCCGAACCGCTTGCGCACGCCGGTGAGCTCGATCGCGGCCTGCGGCTGCGCGTCAACCGGCATGCGACTGAGTCTAGGCGCTCTACCATCAGCGGCCATGCGAATCGACGAGTTGCTTGCCAGCCAGCGACCCGTGTTCTCGGTCGAGTTCTTCCCGCCGAAGACCGAGACCGGGCTCGAGCTGCTGTTCGAGACGGTCGAGGCGCTGAAGCCGCTGGAGCCCGACTACGTCTCGGTCACCTACGGCGCCGGCGGCGCGACCCGCGACGGCACGGTCGAGATCGCCGAGCGGATCAAGCGCGACCACGAGATCGAGGTGATGGCGCACCTGAGCTGCGTCGGCGAGACACGCGACGGGCTGGCGGCGATTCTCGATCGATTCGCCGCGATCGGGATCGACAACGTGCTCGCCCTGCGCGGCGACCCGCCTCGCGGTACCGACGACTTCACGCCGCCCGAGGACGGGCTCTCCTCCGCGGCCGAGTTGACCGGGTTCATCACCGACAACCACGGCTTTGCGATCGGCGGTGCATGCTTCCCCGAGGTCCACCCCGAGGCCGACGACCTCGCCTCAGACCTCGCCTACCTGAAGACCAAGGTCGACGCCGGGGCGAGCTTCCTGATCACCCAGCTGTTCTTCGACAACACCGCCTACTTCAACTTCGTCGCCGCGGCGCGCGAGATCGGCATCGCGGTGCCGATCATTCCCGGCGTGATCCCGATCACCAGCTTCGGCCAGGTGGCGCGGATCTGCGATCTCTGTGACGCGACCATTCCAGCCGAGCTCGAGGCCTCGATGCAGGCGCTCGGCGGCGACGAGGAGGCCGAAGCGCTGCTCGGCGTTGCCTACGCGGCTCGCCAGTGCGAGGAGTTGCTCGCCCGCGGCGCTCCGGGGATCCACTTCTACGCCCTCAACCGGGCGCCCGCGACCCGCGCGGTGCTGGCGGCCCTGCGGGCGTCGCGGCCATGGGAGCGGGCGACGGGCGACGGCGTCCGCGCCGCCGCCGGATAGCTCAGCTCAGGCAGGCAATCGAAAGCGCCGCAATCAAGGCCACGAACGGCCCGACGCCGAGCAGAACCAGAGCGGAGATCCAGCGGCGCTGCAGCAGAGAGAGCAGGCCCATCACCGCCGCGGCGCCGCCACGAACCAGCTGATCTCGACCAGGGTCTCCAGCCACGCGGGCTCGTCGTTCTCGCAGCCGCCCCCGCCGCGACCGCGGCCACCGCGATCAGCACGGCGATCGCCGTGAGGACGAATCCGAAGGCCTGGATCGCCCGTCCCTCGAACCGCGCGGCGGCGACCACCTCGGTCGGCGGATCGCGCCCCGGGCCACTCCGGGTCAGCAGTGTCCCAGCCGCTGCGAGGCCCGCGAGCGCGAGCCCGGGATAGAAGATCGCCTTCGTCGGCACGTCGATGACCAGGGCGCGCGGCGGCACACCGGGGATCTCGCCGAGGAGGTTGCGAAAGTCGATCACCGCGACCACGGCGATCACGATTGCGATCGCGATGCCGATCAACAGCGGCCTGCGGTCGCGGCCGGGCGGCGCCTGATCCACGCGACGCAGCCTACGTTGGGCGACCGACGTGCGGTCGTAGAATTCCCGCGATGGCAGTCACGGAGGGCTCCTTTCGGTTCAACGGGCACCGGATCGCTTACGCCGACTACGGCGAGGGCGAGCAGGTCCTGGTGCTGGCGCACGGGCTGCTGATGAACCGCCACATGTACGACCAGCTGGCCCCGGAGATGGCCGCGCGCGGCTTCCGGGTGATCACCGTCGACCTCCTCGGCCATGGAGCGTCGGACAAGCCGACCGACATGCGCGCCTACAACATGCCCACCTTCGGCGACCAGCTCGCCGCCTTGGTCGACCACCTCGAGCTCGATCGCCCGATCGTCGGCGGAACCTCACTGGGCGCCAACGCGGCGCTCGAGATGGCGACCCGGCACCCGCGCGTCGCCCGCGGCCTGTTCATCGAGATGCCGGTGCTCGACAGCGCCCTGGTCGCCGCCGGGCTGATCTTCCTGCCGATCCTGCTCACCCTGCGCGTCGCGAAGCCCGTGCTCCGCGGGGTCGCCGCGATCACCAACCGGATCCCGCGCTCGCGGTTCCTCGTCGACCTGGCGCTCGACTGGACCCGCCGGCCACCCGAGTCGTCGGAGGCGGTGCTCGAGGGGATCCTCTTCGGGCGTACGGCGCCGCCGCGCGAGGAGCGCCAGCTGATCGGTCTGCCGGCCCTCGTGATCGGCCATCAGGGCGACCCGCTGCACCCGTTCACCGACTCGGACATGCTGGTCGAGGAGATGCCCCGCGCTCGCCTGGTCAACGCGGAGTCGATCTTCGAGTGGCGGGTGAAGCCCGGTCGGCTAGACGGCGAGCTGGCCGAGTTCATCGGCGCCGTCTACGCCGAGGAGCAGGCCGAAAGCGCGGCCGAGGCCGCTAACTGAAGCCCTCCGGCGGCTTCAGGTCGGCTGAAGGTTCTCCGCTACCCTGCGCCGTCGATGTCGACCAAGTCTGAACGCGAACGGCGGCGCGCCGAGCGCCTGGCGGCCGAGCAGGCCGCGGCGAGCTCCGAGCGGCGCCGGCTGATGCTGGGCTACGGCGTCGCCGGCGCCCTGACGATCGCCGTGGTGATCGGGCTCTTCATCGTGATCTCGAGCGGTGGCGGCGACAGCAGCAACCAGGTCAACGGCGAGGAGATCCCCGAGGCGGCGCACATCCAGGTCAACAGCGGCTTCGTCCACAACGTGACCCCCGACGGGCGCGAGGGAACGCCGCCGCCCGCGCTCCAGCAGGGCGATCTGCAGACCGCGGCCGACGACGCCGGTTGCGAGCTGCAGCTCGACCTCGAGGAGGAGGGCTCGACCCACGTCACCAAGGAGAGCGAGATCCCCGACTACGGCACCAACCCGCCGACCTCGGGCGACCACAACCCCGAGCAGCTCGCCGACGGCGCCTACAGCAAGATGCCCGAGCCCTGGTGGTTCGTGCACTCGCTCGAGCACGGACGGATCGAGATCCAGTACTCCCCCGACCTCCCCGAAGAGGACCAGCTCGCGCTCAAGGGCGTCTTCGACCAGCAGCCCGACGGCGTGCTCTTCTTCCCCAACAGCGAGATGCCCTATGAGGTCGCGGTCACCGCCTGGACGCAGCTGATGGGCTGCGACAGGTACGAGGGCGCCGCGACGCTGGATGCGATCCGCGACTTCCGCGACACCTACATCGGCCTCGGCCCGGAGCCGCTGCCACTCTCGGTCCCCGAGTAGTCCCGCGCCCCCGGGGCGCGAAAGCCCCTGCAAATCTGCCACTCTGGGTGAGAGGCCCGCCACCGCAGCGGCGATGCAGGCGGGCGTGCACCACGCGCGCGCGTAGGCATCGAAGCGACCGGGGCGAATCCATGGCCGACGCGACGTGTTGGAGAAATTGGTGCGATTCAAACTGCGATACCTGCCCCTGGGGCTGGTCGCGCTGGCGCTCGCTTGGGTCGCGGCGCCGGCGCTCTCCTCACAGCCCTACATGCCGGGAGCGGTTGACTTCGAGCAGGAGCTCACCGGTGTGCAGTCGGCGGGCGACCTTCCCACCGCGAAGCTCGTGCGTTCTGCCAAGAAGGCGGGCAGCGGGCCGGTCAGCTTCCGCTCCGGCGCGCTCGCCGCGCCGAAGCGCTTCGACCTCGCCGGGCTCGCGCGCGAGCGGCGGCCCTATGAGCTCCGCGCCCGGGACACGGATGGCGAGTGGGGTGCATGGGTGGAGGCCGACGACGGCAACCCCGTCTACTTCGGCGGCGCCGACGAGCTGCAGCTTCGAGCGCGTGGCTGGCGGCCGGCCGGGACCTTGCACTACGTCAACGTCTCGGGAACGACGAGCACGGCCGGCGGGCTGCTGACCGGTGCTCGCGAGGCGATCAGCTCGGCCTTCATCTCGGCGACCGGGCTGCTGCAGCCGACCGCGGAGGCGGTGCCGGCCCGGCCGACGATCGTCACCCGCGCCCAGTGGGGAGCGAGCATGGCCCAGGGTGGGTGCCCGCCGCGCGTCTCCCCCTCCTACGGGCGCGTCAGGGCCGGCGTGATCCACCACACCGTGACCGCGAACGACTACTCCGAGGCGGAGGCGCCCGGGGTCGTGCTCGGTATCTGCCGCTATCACCGCAACGCCAACGGCTGGAACGACATCGGCTACAACGCCCTCGTCGACCGCTTCGGCAACCTCTATCAGGGCCGGGCCGGCGGGATGAGGAAGGCCGTCGTCGGCGCTCAGGCCCAAGGGTTCAACGCGCAGACCTCCGCGATCGCCTCGATCGGCACTCACACGAAGGAGGCACCGACCGCGGCCGCGGTGACCTCGATCGTCGACTACCTCGCCTGGAAGCTCGCCGTCCACGGCCTCAACGCGATCGGCAAGACCACGATCGTCTCCGCCGGCGGCGACCTGAGCCGCTACCCGGCCGGTCGCCGCGTGCGACTTAACAAGGTGTTCGGCCACGGCACCGTCGGCCTCACCGCCTGCCCGGGCGCGGTCCTCGACCCGATGATCCCGGGAATCCGCCGCCGGATCCAAACCCGGATCGACGAGGCCGGCGGGGTGGTGCCGCCGCCGACGGAGACTCCGCCGGGCGGCGGCGTGACGCCGAAGTAGTGCGGCGTGCGACCATAGCGGTCGTCGCGGTGGCGGCATTCCTGGTGGCATCGGCGCCTGCCCACGCGGGGGACCTGCAAACGGCACACCTCCGCATTCCCGGCGCCGACGGGCAGAAGGTCCAGATCGACGCGCGGTCCGGGCAGGTCTTGCTGACGACGGAGTTCGAATCCGTGAAGGACACCCGCTTCGAAGGCGCAATCTATGGCGGTCGCGGGCTCGTACGCAAACGCCGGATCCGGGCCGACATCGGGCCCTACGCACACGTCGATGTCCAATTCAAATCGCGTGGGAAGCTACGGACCCACAGCTTTGGCACTTGCAAAGTCACCGTCAGGCACGGAGTCTTCGTCGGCGAGGCGACCTACTTCGGAGAGGCGGGCTCACCGGGGGCTTCGACCACTCGCGCTCCGGGGCGGGTCGAGACCGCAGACGGGTGCGAGCCCAACTGGCTCAAGCGCCCGGTCCCAGCCGGCCTCGTCGTCACCTCGCGTACGGATCCGTTCGAGCTGCCGAACCTGTTGTTCATGGCGGTTCGATTCGGAGGGAAATCGGTGCTCTCAGTCTTCGAGATCTCAGTCGCCGACCGGACCTTGATCGGGCGCTTCACCACGCTGATCGCTCCAAGAAGCTCGCTCTCGTTCAACCGCCGCTTGACGAGGGCGACCGTGCAAGGCGAGAGTCCGTTCACAGGAGCTGCGTCGTTTCGTAGAGCGCGCCAACCGCGGCCATGGAGAGGCGACCTCACCGCCGAGCTGATCGGGCACAACCTCGTCCCCCTCACCGGCGCGGGCCTGAAGGCGGACCTGCAGCGGTTCCCAACAACCGGCGACGCCGACACCATCGCCACCCAGGCGCTGATGCGATTCGGACGCTGGAATCAGCGGTGAGGTCGCTCCTCGCTGCTCTTTGTCTCGCACTCGCGCTCTTGATCGCCTGCGCTTCGCCTGCGTTCGCACGGTCGGTGAGTGCGGCGTTCGAGATCCCGGCGCCTGGTCACGAGCGGGTCAGCGTCGGCTTCGACACCGGACGCGGAACGATTCACGTCGAGACCGAGGACGGCACCGCCTACCAGGAGGCGGACTACACGGCGCCCGCTGAGATCACGGGCCGCCATTTCCAGGTCGACCTGGGCCCGTACGGCGCCGTCGACGTCCGCTTCCGGCCCAAGATCGTGGCGCCAGAGCCGGCGCCGGGTCCCTGCCGCACGAAATTCCGAGCCGGTGTGTTCGTCGGCACGGCCACCTACGCCGGCGTACCGGGAGCGCCCGCGGTCAGCGTCAGCCGTTCACGCGGGCAGATGCTGAGCGCGCGAGGAGAATGCAGCGTGCACGTGGAGCTTCGCGATCGCCGGTCACGTCAAGCGGCTGCCCGGACCCGCCATGAGACGACGCTGATCGCCGTGACACGGCGGTCGGCCGGGCCCCCGCCGACCTTGTTCAAGGCCCAAACCCCGCGAAGTGGTGCCACGCCCTCGCTGTTGGCGGCGCAGTACGCGCGCGAGGGCTCGGTGAAGATCTCTCGCCTGACCTTCGGCCAGTCGCAGGCCGGCGCATTCACCTACGACGCCGGCCTCAGCGTGGCATCCATCGCCGGGACGGCCCCGTTCTCCGGTAGTGGCCAATACACGTCGAATGGCGATCTTCGAAGCTGGACCGGGGATCTCGCGGTCGAGCTCCTGGGCGACGAGCGGGTATCGCTGGCCGGGGCCCAGTTCAAACCGCACCTGTTCCGCACCTTCCCGGACAAGCTCGCTCAGCTCGCCCGGTATGCCGGGAAATAGGCGCTGCCGTCGCGCCCGCCGCTGAGCTCGTCATAGGCCCCGGCATCACAGACGACCTCGTGCGTGTGGAACGGCAGGTCCGAGTTGGCGAAGCCGCGCTTGAAGTTCTCGAGGCCGTCGCCGGGCTCGACCCCGCCGCCGAGGTTGAGCGGTAACTCGAGCTCGTCGGCCAGATCCAGCATCGCCACGACGACGTTCTTGAACGGCGATGCCTCGCGAGCCTCGTCCGCGGTTCCGCCGAGGTAGTAGTGGAGGATCCCATCGCTGGTGGCGGCGATCGCGGCGGCGCCCACCTTCCCAGCCCGGCGAGCGACGAGGAGCCAGCTGCGCTCGAACGAGAGTACGGCGTCGAAGTACTCGCGGGGAAAGAAGTAGCGCTCGGCCGCGTCGGCACGGCGCATCGTCTGCTCGTAGCCGGCAGCGAAGGCGTCGCGGTCGGCCGCGGTGGAGGTCGGGCCGGGAATCGTCTCGACCGTCCACCCGTCGCGGGCGTTGGCGCGCACCTGTTCGGCCAGCCGCGGTCGCAGGCGGCGGTCGAGCGCCGGATCGTGAACCAGGACCCGCGAGCGTTCGCGCGCGCCTGCGAGCCATGGCTCCGCCGCAAGGCGCTCGCGGCCGAAGATACTGACCAGGCCGGTCTGTGCCCAGTCGACGTCGCCGGCCTCGGGTGCTCGCCCGGACCCGGAGACCGCGCCGCCCGGGTACGCGTACGGGGAGATCGCGTCCAGCCGCTCGCCGCCCTCGATCTCGCGCACGATCAGCGGCACCAGCGCCGTGCGCTCGGCCGACTCGATCCGCAGCGTGTGGCTGACGCCCTCGGCCTCGAGGAAGGCGCGGCAGCGAAACAGGTCGTCGCTCTCGGCCGCCGCGCCTCGATCGGCGATCAGCTCCGCGGTGGCGCTCAGTCCCACCCGGTGAAGTCCTCGGGCAGCAGGCCCCAGACCTGGTTGTCGACGCGCTCATCACCGCGGCGGATCGCCGCCTTCATCACGCCCTCGCAGCGAAAGCCGAGGAAGGTCACCACCTTCTGTGCGGCGGCGTTGGTGGCTGGGATCTCGGCGTGGATGCGGTGGGCCTCGTACTCGGAGAAGGCGCGGTTGCACGCCTGGCGCTCGGCCTCGCGGGCTACCCCCTTGCCCCAGGCGGCCGGATCGCCGACGAGCACCGCCAGCTCCGGGCCGAGCTGCCGCGTGAGGCCGAAGAGGGCGACGAAGCCGACCGCGTCATCGGCGCCGTCGATCGTGATCGCCCACCTGCGGTCCTCCGACGTATCCATCGCCCGCTCGACCCAGCCGGCCGCGTTCTCGAGCGTGAACGAGTCCCGGCTGCCGACCAGGTCGGCCGTCACCCGCTCGTCGTTGAACCAGCTGTGGACCGCCTCGGCGTCGGCGGGCCGGAAGTCGCGCAGGATCACCTCAGCTTTGGGCACGGCGGACAAGCTACCCGTAGAGGCCATGGCCGGTGACGAGCAGGCGCGCGGTGCGGGCGAGGATCCGCAGGTCGAGCGCGATCGAGCGGTTGTCGACGTACCAGACGTCGAGCTCGATCCGCTCGTCCCAGGGGATCTCGGCGCGGCCGTTGACCTGGGCCCATCCCGTGAGCCCGGGCTTGACCGCGAGCCGGCGGCGCTGGTGCGCGGTGTAGTCGTCGACCTGGGCGGCGAGCGTCGGCCGCGGGCCGACCACCGACATCTCGCCGCCGATCACGTTGAACAGGTTCGGCAGCTCGTCGAGCGAGAAGCGGCGCAGGAAGGCCCCGACGCGGGTCACGCGGGGGTCGCCGGCGAGCACCGGGGTACCGACGCCGACCGGGTCGTTGCCGGTGTGCATCGTGCGCAGCTTGTAGAGCTGGAACTCGGCCCCGTCGCGGCCCACGCGTCGGGCCCGGTAGAGCACCGGCCCGCGAGAGTCGAGTTTGATCGCGATCGCCGCCACGGCCAGCAGCGGCGACGCGACCACCAGCGTGATCCCGGCGACCACCAGGTCGAGCGCCCGCCTCACCGGGTCCCTTCCGCCTTCTCCCAGGTCCCCGGGGTCCCGTGACGCAGGCGGTCCCAGAACCCGGCCGCGATCGAGGCTGTCATCAGCACGTAATAGCGGGCGATCCGGAAGGGCATGATCGGCACCGCCCCGGCGAGCGCCGCGCCGAACAGCAGCAGGAGCTGCGCCGCGAGCGTGACCGCGTAGATCGTGCCGGCGTCGAGCAGGGCGAGATTCGACACCAGGGCGACGATGTGCAGCAACGGAGACGCATAGCGAAGCCCGCGGTGGCTGGCGATCTCGAACGCGTACATCGCCCCGTAGCCGCCGGGCGCCAGCATCCCGTCGCCGACGACCTCATCGAAGATCCCGCGCATCATCCGCCGCTTGCGCGCGAACTCGCCCTCGGTGGTCGCGACCATCTTCTCCTCGGCCACCGCCGCGGGGGCGTAGACGGCGCGAAAGCCGCGCTTGGTGAGCATGAACGGGAATGAGAGGTCGTGGCTGGCGGCCGGCCCGAGCGCCAGATACGCGGAGGCGCGAACGGCGTAGATCGCGCCGTTGCCGGCGGTCACCCCGGCGAGCGCCGACTCGAGCTCGCGCACGGCGAGCTCATAGCGCCAGTAGGCGCCCTCCTGGTTGGACCCGCCCTGGTCGAGCAGCCGCGCCTGCCCGCAGACGTACGCAACCTTGGCATCGCCGAACGGGGAGATCAACTCCCGCAGCGCGTCCGGGTGCCAGCTCGCGTTCGCGTCGCTGAAGGCGAGCAGCTCGCCGCCCGCGTGTTCGGCCGCCGCGTTCTGCGCCGGCACCTTGCCCGCTCGCGGCAGCTCGAGCACCAGGTCGGCGCCGGCCTCGCGCGCGAGCTCGACGGTGCGGTCGCTGGATCCGTCGGAGGCGACGATCACCTCGAGCAGCTCGCGCGGGTAGTCGAGCGCCAGGGCGTTGGCGACCTTGGCCGCGATCACCGCCTCCTCGTCGTGGGCGGCGATGATCAGCGAGACCGAGGGCGAGTTCGCCGGCGCGCTCGCAGGCCGGTAGGGGCGCCGGCGGGCCAGCAGCGCCAGCAGCAGCGGGTAGCCGACGTGGGTGTAGACCAGCAGCCCCGCCGCGACCCAGAAGACGATCTCGAGCACCTGCATCTAGTCGGGCCTCTCCAGCCGGCGGTAGAGATCGAGGGTGCGGGAAGCGACCTCGGTCCAAGAGTAGGTGCCGGCCGCGGCGCGCGCCGCTTCCGCGGCCAGCTCCGCCCGCGCCTCGGGGGCGGCGACCAGTTCGGAGAGCGCTGCCGCGAGCTCGGTGGGGTTGCCGGGCGCGACCAGGCGGATCGCCCGATCTCGCTCCCCGACCTCGGTGAACCCGCCGATCGAGCTGGCGACGATCGGCTTGCCGAAGGCGAGCGCCGTGTAGAGGACGCCGGACTGCTCGATCCGGCGGTACGGAAGCGCGACCACGTCGGCACGGCGAAAGTAGGCCGGGATCTCGGGGTCGGTGATGAAGCGATCGACGAAGCGCACGGTCCCCGGGCACTGCTCAGCGAGGCGACGCAGCGGGGTCAGGTCCATCCGCGCCATGCCGACGATCCACAGCTCCGCCCCGGAGACACCGCGGAAGGCCTCGAGCAGGACGTCGACTCCCTTGTACGGGCGGATCAGCCCGAAGCAGAGGATCACCGGGCCCTCGACCGCAGCGAGCTCGTCGGGCAGCGGGCGCTCGTCGGACTGGCGGGTGAGGTGATCGAAGGCGCCGTGGGGGATGTGGTGGACGCGAGTCGGGTCGCCGACCAGCGCCCGCAGCTCGGCGGCTCCGTGCTCGGAGTGGGCGATCAGCGCGTCCATGCGCGAGAGCAGCGCTCGCTGGCGTCGCCGCGCCGTCGCTGAGGAAGGCAGCGGGTAATGGACGGTGAAGGCCCGCGGGCGACCGGGCAGCAGGAAGCGATCGAGGTCGGGAACGCTGAGCCATTGCAGGTGAACCAAATCGGCCCCGGCGGCGTGGGCTCGCAGGCGGCGCATGTCGGGGACATGTTCGGCCAGGCGCAAGCCGCGGCGGCCGCGTGCCTCGAGGCCGCGGGCGGTCGAGCGCCGGTAGAACAGTTCGCCGACCCGATAGCCCTGCGGCTCGGCCACCGGGCCGTACTCGAACCGGCTGGTGACCAGCTCGACCTCGGCCCCGGCGGCCGCCAGCGCCGCGCACAGGGCGCGGTCGTACGGTGGCGTGAACGCCGGGGGATCGACGACCTGGACTCGCATCAGGAACGATTCTTCCGATGGATCTCTCCTACTGCGTCGTGAACACCAACGGGCGCGAGCTTCTGCTCGCCTGCCTGGCCTCGATCCGCGACCACGGCCCGGCCGAGCTCGAGGCCGAGATCCTGGTCGTCGACAACGCCTCGGACGACGGCTCGGCCGATGCGGTGGAGAGCTGGAACGCTTCGCCCGAGGGGCTCGGCGAGCGCCTGCGGCTGATCCGCCGCGAGCGCCGCGAAGGCAAGGCGGCGCTCGACACGCTGCTGCTCACCGAGGCCCGAGGCGAGCTCTGCCTGTTGCTGAACGAGGACTCCGAGCTGCGCCCCGGGGCCGTGCAGGCGCTGGTGGAGGCGCTGCAAAGCGATTCGCAGGCGGGCGCCGCCGGCGCGCAGCTGCTCGACCCCGCCGGCCGGGCGCAGCCCTGCGCGTGGCGCTTACCCGGGCTCGCGAGCTCGATTGCCGGCGCGCTCTTCCTGCACCGGCTGCTGGTCACCGAGAGCGGCGGCGCGCGCACGCGCGAGGTCGGCTGGGTCCAGTCCGCGGCGATGCTGGTGCGGCGCTTTGCCGCCGAGCAGATCGGCTACTTCGACCCGGCGTTCTTCGTCTATTCCGACGAGACCGACTTCTGCAAGCGCCTTCAGGACGCCGGCTGGCGAATCCTGCACGTCCCCGCCGCGGTCGTCGTCCACCACGAGCAGCTGGCCACCGACCTCGCCGCGCGCGAGCGGCGGATCGTCGAGTTTCACCGCGGTCGCGACCGCTACCTGCGAAAGCATCACGGAGCCGCGGTGGCGCGGGTTGCGGCGGGGCTGGCGGCGTGGACCTATGCGGTGCGGGCGCTGGCGGCGCTTCTCTTGCCGGGCCACGAGCCCGGTCTCTACCGCCTGCACGCGCGCCAGGCACTTCACCCCGAGCGCGGCGACGGCCTCGCCGAGGCGGCCGCCGCCTACAACGCGGCGCGGTCGCGGCGCAGCTGAACCAGCCCGAGCCCGAGGAAGAGCGCTCCCGTGGCCAGGTGAAGGACAGCGTCGCGCTCGTTGTTGGGGAAGCTGAAGACATAGGCCGGCTCGGTGCTCGCCAGCGCCCAAAGACCGGTGGCAATCAGGGCCCCGGCGGCGGCGAACGCGTACAGCAGCGCCCAGGCGGGCCGGGTCGCCGCGATCAGGCCAGGCCCGAACAGCAAGAGGCCGGAGAGGGCGTGGACGCCGTTGAAGTCGACCCAGAGCACGGTCTCGGTCGGCGCATCGTCGCCGAACGCGAAGCTGGGCTCGGCGAGAAACCCGGCGAGCGCCCAGCCGAGCTGGAAGACGCAGATCGCCAGCACCCCCTTCTGCAGCAAGGACCATGACTCCGAGGAGGTCGCGTGGAGACTTGCGGGTGCGGCGTGTGCGGACATTCTCGGCTCCTTCGTGCTCGGCGGCGGGGGTTAACCTAACCGATACTAGGTTAGCAATCGGCGAAGCTTCGGGGCCCGATCTTGGGGTTGCCCAGGGTCCCCGGCGTCGCCGACTGCCTCGGCGGCGGCTAGAGGGTGGCGGGCACCCGATCGTCCTCGCCGAGCACGTACTGATCCACGGCGGCGGCTCGATAGAGGCGCAGCTCGGCGGGGGCCCGTACCTCTTCCGGCGCGTACTCGCGCCCGCCGTGCGATACCGCCCGGCGTGAGTACGCCGCCAGCGCCTCGGGCGCCCCGTCACCGGTGAGCTCCTCCGCCTCGGCGGACATGTAGACGGCCTGGCCGGTATTGATCGCCGCTGTCGAGTCGAAGATCACGATGCTCAGCTGACGGCGGGCTTCGATGTTCCGCGAATGCTGCGCATCGGGCTCCGAGACCCAGAGGAACTCGCGATATGAGACCGGCGCGAAGTAGACCGGCGTCGCCCAAGGCCGACCATCCCGATCGGCCGTGCCAAGCACCATGTAGAGGTTCGCGTCGATGATCTCCCTGCCAAGCGCAGGGAGATCCAGGGCGTCATTCATCTCTCCTCCTCGATCTATTGCGAAATAGCTGCAGCCAGCGCGGCTTGAACCCGCGGTGCTCGTAGAGGCGCTGCGCCCCCTCGTTGCCGGGAATCAGGCCGACGATCAGCTCCTCGATGCCGAGCCGCTCGAGCTCGGCGTCGACCGCGTCGAGCAGCCGGGTGCCGAGGCGGCGGCCCCGGAACTCGTCGGTGACGAGCAGGGTCTCGAGCTCGGCGACCACGTCCGGCACCCGCCACGAATCGCGCAGGTCGGGGCCGCTCTCCATCACCCGGACGAGCGCGTACCCGGCGAACTGGTCGCCGCGGCGGGCGAGCAGCAGGAAGGAGCGCGGATCGGCGAGCCACTCGCGATAGGAGGCCGAGCGCACACGCCACGAGGTCTCGTCGTCGGTGAAGGCTCCGCTCTGCGGGCCGACGCGGGCATGGTGGTGATGCAGCTCCAGCCACAGCTCCCGCAGCGCATCGACGTCGTCGACGCCTCCGCGGTCGATCGCGATCGTGCTCGGGTCGGGCGCGCTCATCTCAGCGAGTCAAACACACGCGGCGATCGGGCTAGAGCCGGTCCTCGTCGCGGCGGACAGCCTCGTAGACCTCGGCCGATTGATCCGCCGCGGTCTCATCCTCGGCGGTTGCCGGCCGCGGCTGGTCGGCGAGCGCCCGCAGCCGCTCCCGGACCGCTCCCGGGCTCAACATCGCCCGGATCCCCTCGCGTTCGGCACGGCTGAGGAAGCCGAGCGCGAGCAGGATCGCCGGCAGCGCCAGCCAGAGCAGGGTGCGAAGCGCGAACCCCCCGATCCCGTCGGTGGGCAGCAACAGCTCACCGCCGGCGACGGTCGCCGCCGTCACCCCGACCAGCAGCGCCAGGCGCCCCCACTCGTAAGGGACGGGGAAGAGCCGCTGCGTGAGCAGGTACATGAGCACGAGCACGACCATGTAGGAGGCGACCAGGGCGATCGCGGCGCCGACGAACCCTTGCGAGGGGATCAGGATCAGGTTGAGGACGATGTTGACCACCGTGCCCGCGATCGTCGCCGGGAGGTTGAACTCGGTGCGGCCGGTGCGGCCGAGGATGACGACGAGCACGAGGTAGAGGGCATAGAGCGAGATCCCCGTCGCCAGCAGGCCGATCGCCTCGTAGGACTCGAAGTACTCCGGCGCCGCCAGCAGGTCGACGATCCAGCGCGACAGCAGCCACAGGCCGGCGACGGCGAAGGCGCATACGGCGGCGAACCAGGTGAAGACGAGGCTGTAGGCGCGGCGGGCCTCGTCGTCGTCGGCGATCGAGTAGGCGAGCGGCGGCCAGGCAAGCTGGAAGCCGCGCGCGAGCACGTTGATCGCCTGGGCGAACTTGATCGCCAGCGCGTAGAGCCCGGCCTCGGCCAGTCCGGCGAGGCGGACGATCAGGATCCGGTCGATGAAGTTGAGCGAGTAGAGCGAGAGCTCGGCGGGCATCGTCGGCAGGCCGAAGCGGATCATCCGCCGCAGCAGCGGCAGCTGGAAGCGAAACGAGAGCCGCCGGCGCTCTTGCCACAGCAGCCAGGCCAAGAACACGGCGCCGGTGGCGAAGCTGCCGAGCAGGATCCCGGCGGCCCCCTGGTCCTCGACCACGATCAGGAAGACCGTGACCGGGATCGTCGCCAGGACGTTGAGCACGGTGAGCGTGAAGTAGGCGCGGGCGCGCTCGTCGACGCGCAGCAGCGTCAGCGCGTACTCCCACAGCGTCAGCGTCCAGAGGCCGAGCACGGCGAGCCGGGCGAGCTCGGCGTCGGGGCGATCGAGCAGGGCTTCGGAGATCGGCTCGGCGAGCGCCAGGCCCACGGCAGCACCGGCCGTCGTCGCCCAGAACAGCGCCGCGAAGCCGGTGCTGACGACGCGCGCCCGATCCTCGTCGGTGATGTAGTAGAAGCGCAGCAGGGCCTCGATCAGGCCGAGCCTGACGATGATGCTGGCCGCGATCACGGAGGCGAGCATCACCTCCGCGGCTCCATAGTCCGACGGCGAGAGGGCGCCGGTGTAGATCGGCAGCAGGGCGACCGCGATCAGCTTCGAGAGCACGCTCGAGGCCGTGTAGGCGGCGCCCGTGGTGGCGAGCCGGCGCAGGTACTCGGACATCTAGTTCTTGATCGTGGCGGAGGCCTCGGGCGGATCGCGCCTGAGGGCGACCCCGAGGCCGAGCAGCGCCCAGGTCGCCGGGTCGATCGTGAACCCGGTGTAGCCGAAGCTGTCGATCAGGATCGTGACGAAGCAGGCGGCGGCGACCGTGCGCGCGAGCGAGGCCCCGGGGCCGGCGCCGAGCATCACCACGAGCGAGATCACGAGCAGCCCGCCGTAGACCGCGAGTCCGACCACCCCCTGCTCGGCGGCGACCGTGATCGGCTCCGAGTGCGAGACCGTCGTTCGCGCGGGCTCGATGTGCTCGAAGAAGGCGCGGCCGAAGGATCCCGACCCGTAGCCGGCGATCGGGCGCCCGACGTCGTCGGGGCTCTCCGGCCGCGCGATCCCGGGGCTCGGCTCCTCCGGCTCCAGGGCCCCGAACAAAACCAGGCCCCCGCGGACGAGGTCGGCGTGGCCGCTGTCGATGCTGCGGTCGGTCTCGATGTCCGAGGTCGGCGTACCGCCGGCGATCGCCAACGCCGCCAGCCCGACCAGCCCGAAGCCCGCGAACACCGCCGCCCCGCGCCACTGCCAGCGCAGCACGGCGACGATGCCGAGGCCGGCGAGCAGGGCGGCGAAGCTGGTCAGCGAGTAGCTGAACGCGAGCGCCACCAGCCCGAGCGCGAAGACCGCGGTGGCGAGCACGAGCCGGCGGCGGTCCCCTTCCCAGGCGATGCATGCCGCAAGGGCCGTCAGCGCCAGCGCCAGGTAGCGGCCGAAGACGTTGGGGTCGAAGAAGACCGAGTTGACGCGGAAATAGACGTGCAGCTCGTTGGCGTCGAAGAGCTCCGGGTTGAGGAACAGGTCACGGGCGAAGTACTGGTAGATGCCCACCGCCGCGCACGCTGCGGCGACCACGGCTACCGCGATCAGCGCCCGGCGCAGCATCGTGCGCGACCACTCGAGCTCGGCGAGCAGGGCGAAGAGAACGGCGAAGGGGACGAGGAAGAAGCCGATGTTCTCGATCGCGTTCGAGACGTCATCGGAGTAACTCGCCTGCACCGCGTAGAGGACGAGTGTCGCCGCGAGCACCCAACGCAGCCGGGTCGACCAGCGATCGTCGGCCGGCGGCGGCCGGCCGTCCCCCGTCGCGCGGACGATCACGGCGGCGGCGATCACCAGATACAGCGGCACCAGCAGGTTCGCCGTCTCGCCGCCGATCTCGAGCGGGACGCGCAGCGGCAGGACGGCAAAGGCGGAGATCGCAAACGCCTGCGGGTGGCGGCGAAAGACGGCCACGAGCAGCGCCAGAGCCGCGGCCGAGAGCGCCAGCGCGGCCGCCACCTGGGCGGCGCTGTGGCGGAAGTCGACCACTCGCGGTTCGTCCCAGACGTTGCCGGCGACCAGGATCGGCGCGATCACCAGCGCGGCGGCCATCGCGATAACCCGCGTGCGCTGGTCGCCGGCCACCAGCGCCGCGGCGGCCGAGCCGCAGGCGGCCAGCATCCCGATCAGCTCGAGCGCCGACGCGTTCACGGCTCGACCGTGATCCGCTGCGGCCAGATCATCTCGCGGTCCTCGCTCGGCAGCGCGACCAGCAACCGGTAGCGGGCGGGGGTCGCGGTGGCGCCATCGTCCGTGCGGCCGTCCCAGACGTAGGTCACCGGCTCGCGCTCGGCCAGCGCCACATCGCTGTCGAGCGTCCGCACCAGGTCCTCGTGGCTGTCGACGATCCCGACCAGCGCGTGCTCGTCGGATTCGCGGACGAAGAAGGTGAGCTGGACCTCGTTCGGAGGCGGCCCATCGGGGCTGAACTCGGCCGGATCGTCGGCCGGCGGCTCGGTGACCTCGAGCACGAGGTCCGGCGTGCGCGCTCGGACCACCAGCACCGCCGTCACCAGGGTGGCGGCGAGCAGGCAGAAGAACAGCGCCGCGCCCAGCGAGACGCGGCCTCGGGCCACTAAGCCCGATCCTCGCCGGCGATCACGACCACGTCGGCACCCGGAGCCCGCTCGCGCGAGACACGGTCGATCGGCTTCACGTCCTTCTCCTCGACGCCGAGGTCACCGGCCACCTTCTGCGCCGCCGGTTTCTGCTTGTCCTCGTAGAGCACCTCGGTCCGCTTGAAGCCGGGATCGGTATTCGTTGTCGCAACCACGTCGTAGCCGATCGCGCTCAGATCGGAGGCGACGTTGCCGGCGAGACCGCCGAGCGAGGTGCCGTTGAGGACCCCGACCTTGACGTCGGCCGGGTTGATCCGGCCGACGTGCGGGCCGCCCGGACCCTCGTCGTCGGAGAGCAGTTGCTGAGTGACGAAGATCGCGCCGGCACCGAGCAGCAGAGCCGTGGCACCGATCGCAACCAGGGCCCGGGGCTGGGTGACCCGGTCGATGAACCGGCGCCAGCGAGGGTGCGGCTGCAGCGCCGCGCGCTCCATCGTGATCCGCTCCAGCGCCGGGCGCTCGTGGGTGACCCGGGTAGCGGCCGGAATCCCGCCGGACGGAGTCGCCGTAGGCTCGGGCTCCGCGATCGTGGTCGCCCCCAGAACGTCCTCGAGTTCGGCCTCGGCGTGATCGAGGCGCTTCTCGCTCGTGGCGAGATCCTCCGGCGGGTAATCGGGCTCGCGCTCCATCCAGCCCCGCAGCCGGCGGACGTCGCGTCGTTGCGAGAGATAGAGCGGCAGCAGCAAGAGAACCCCGAGCAGGGCGCCGAGCGCGATGAATCCGCCGACCGTGTCGAAGATCTCCCCAACCTGCACGGCGCCGTCCTGACTACGAGCCGAAGTCGGCGTCGTCCGCGCCGACCACGAGCGCCAGCGGCGCGCCGTTGGCCAGGTCGCGAACCTCGGCGATCATCGGCAGCACCTCGGGCTCGCCGAGCTGATCGGTGACGGCGGCGGCGAGCTCGTCGGCGGCGGCCTCGTTGTCGGGCTCGAACATCACCGTCGTCTGCTCGAAGCCCGAGGTGGCGTTGGTCTTCTCGCCGACGCCAAAGCCCTCGAGCGGGTTGACGACGTCCTTGGCGACCACGTCGGCGAGGCCCGAGACGCCGGCGATCTCTGTGCCGTCGGCGGCCTCCTCCTGGGTCGCGTTGAGGACCGCCACCTCGACCTTCTCCTCCTTCGGCTTGCCGCCGCCCTGCTTGCCGCCATCCTGCTGCGTCGTGCTGTCGCCGCCGATCAGGCCAAAGCCGCTGGTCAGAACGCCGGCGGCGATCAGCCCCGCGACGAGCAGGGCGACCAGGTAGCGCGGGTCGACCGGAAGCCGGCGGTCGACCGCCGCCCAGCGGTCGCTGATCGATTCGCCGGCACGGTGAAACCAAAGCGCCATGCGGCTCGGCGGCGGCGGCTCGACCTCCTCGGGCTCGACCTCCTCGCCGCGAGCCTCGGCGGCGGCGGCCTCCGCCTCGGTCGCCTCGCCGGCGCGCTCGGGCGCCCGCCCCGCCCACTCGCGCAGCCGGCGGACCTCACGGGCCTGCTGGATGATCAGGAAGGCAAGGATCGCGAGGCCCAGGAAGGCAGCGATGCCGAGGTAGGGCCCGATCCGGTCGATCAGGTCGGTCATAAGTAGAGCGGGGAAGTCTTATCGATCAAGCGAGCGTGTGGCGCGCCGTGCCCTCGCCACCCATGAGCTCGACCACGTGCTCGGCGAGACCCGCCTCGTCGCCGGAGGCGACCAGCGCCAGCAACCTGTCAACGGTCTCCTCGACCCAGTCCGGGTCGAGCGTGCTCGGGCGCACCGCGCGCACGATCCGATCGGCCGTCGTCTGCTGCGGGCGCTCGTCGCTGTTGAAGAGCTCCTCGTGCAGCTTCTCCCCCGGCCGGATGCCGATGATCTCGATCGGGATGTCGGCCTCGGGCTCGTAACCGGCCAGCCGGATCATGTTGCGCGCCAGCTCGAGGATCTTCACCGGCTCGCCCATCTCGAGCACGAACACGTCGCCCGAGCCGGCGCCGAGGTCGCCCGCCTGGATCACCAGCTGGACCGCCTCCGGAATGGTCATGAAGTAACGGGTCATCTCCGGATCGGTGACGGTCACCGGGCCGCCGTGTTCGATCTGCCAACGGAAGATCGGGACCACGCTTCCGGACGACGCCAGCACGTTGCCGAAGCGAACGATCGTGAACCGCGTCTGCGGGTTGCGCTCGCCGACCGCGCCGACGATCCACTCGGCCATCGCCTTCGTCGCCCCCATCACCGTGCGCGGGTTGACGGCCTTGTCGGTGGAGACGAGCACGAAGCGCTCGGCGCCCGCGGCCGCCGCCGTCTTCGCCGTCACCTGGGTCGCGATCGCGTTGTTTCGCAGCGCCTCGAGCGGGTTGCTCTCCATCAGCCCGACGTGCTTGTAGGCGGCGGCGTGGAAGACGACCTCGGGCTTGAAGCGCTGCATCACCTCGAGCATCCGGTCGCCCTCCTTGCAATCGGCGAGCACCGATTCGACCCGGGTGAAATGCCACTGCGCGGTCATCTCCCGGTCGATCTCGAACAGGTTGTCCTCGGCGTGATCGAGCAAGACCAGCAGGCGCGGCCGCACGCGAGCGATCTGGCGCACGAGCTCGGCGCCGATCGAACCGCCGGCGCCGGTGACCAGGACCCGCTTGTCCTCGAGATAGGCGCCGACCCGGTCGAGCTCCATCACCACCGCGTCGCGGCCGAGCACGTCCTCGACCCGCACCTCGCGCAGCTGGCGGGTGAGCTGGACGCCGCCCCGCAGGAGCTCGAACACGGTCGGCAGCGTGCGGACGGCGATCTCGCGCTCGCGGCAGGCGGCGACGACCTTGCCGCGCAGCACGCCGGGGGCGGAGGGAATCGCGATCACGACCTCGTCGGGCGAGTGGCGGTCGAGGATCGAGCCGATCTCGTCGGTCGTCCCCAGCACCTTGAGCCCGACCGCGCGCATGCCCCGCTTCGAGGGGTCGTCGTCGACGAAGCCGATCGCGCGGGCACCGATGTTCGGATTCAGCTGCAGCTCGCGGACCACCATCTGCCCGCCCGAGCCGGCGCCGATGACGAGCACCGTCTGCGCGCCGCGGGCGCGGGCCGCGCGTTGCGGGCGCTCGGCCAGCGTGCGGCGAGCGAGCCGGGCGCCGCCGAGCAGCGCGCAGGAGAGGATGAAGTCGAAGATCACGACCGAGCGCGGGAGGCTGTCCGGATACGGCTTGACGAGGACGAAGACCAGGACCAGCAGGGCGCTGGCGACGGCGAGCGCGCGAAACAGGGGCCAGAGGTCGGGGAGGCGGAAGTAGCGCCACCAGTGGTGGTGCTGGCCGAGCAGCTCGAGCACGAGTGACTTTCCGATCGCGACGAAGGCGACCGAGCCCAGCAGCATGGTCACGTAGCGGTCGGGTATCTGACCGCCGTCGTCGAGGAAGCGGAGGAAGAAGGCGAGCGCGAAGGCGAGCGCGCAAAGCAGCGCATCGGCGGCGAACTCGAGTGCCCGCCGCCTGTAGACAGGGTCGGTCAGGCGTTGCATGCCGAGCGAGTGTACGGCTGAACCACCAACCCGGGTGGGTAACGTGTCCGGCCCGCATGGACCCGCTCAGCCCACAACTCGTGCTGCCGCTGGCCTCGGTCACCGACGCGATTCTCGATCCGATCGTCAACGCGGCGACCGACTTCATCGACGCGGTCGGCGTGATCGGCGTGTTCCTGCTGATGTTGCTGGAGAGCGCCTGCATCCCGGTCCCCAGCGAGGCGATCATGCTGTTCGCCGGCTTCAACGTCTCCGAGGGCGACATGACCCTGATCGGGATCATCGTCGCCGGCGTCGCCGGCAACGTCGTCGGCTCCTGGATCGCCTACGCCGCCGGCTATTACGGGCGCCTCGAGCTGCTCGACAAGAACCGCTTCATCCACATCAACCGCAAGCACCTTGACTGGGCCGACAGCTGGTTTCAGCGCCACGGCGACGCGACCGTGTTCTTCGCC
The DNA here is from genome assembly GCA_963767475.1 of uncultured Solirubrobacterales bacterium. GTDB lineage: Bacteria > Actinomycetota > Thermoleophilia > Solirubrobacterales > 70-9 > WHSW01. The sequence goes on along the minus strand of CAVYEI010000002.1, from coordinate 971,933 downwards.
CGGATGCTGCCGATCGTGCGCACCTTCATCTCGCTGCCGGCCGGAGTCGCGCGGATGCCTTTCTGGCGCTTCACCTGGCTCACCACCCTCGGTTGCATCCCCTGGGTGACGCTGCTGGCGCTGATCGGCCGCGAGGTCGGCGACAGCTGGGAGGACTGGCGCGACAAGCTCCACTATTTCGATTACGCCGTCATCGTCGCCGTGATCGGCGGCTTGATCTACCTACTGATCAGGCGGCGGCGCGATCCGAAGCCGGCCTAGCCAGGTGCGGTGAGGCGGGTGCCCGGCGCAGCCGACGCTCCCGGCCTCAGCGTCGCGCGGGCGATCGCGCTCGGCATCGTGCAGGGCCCGGCCGAGTTGTTGCCGATCTCGAGCTCGGCGCATCTGTCGCTGCTGCCCCGGCTGGCGGGCTGGGAGTGGGACGACGTCGATCCCGAGGCCCGTAAGAGCTTCGAGGTTGCCCTGCACGCGGGCACCGCCGTGGCGCTGCTGATCGGTCAGCGACGCGAGATCGCCGCCGAGCTCGCGGCCTTCGATGCCCGTCGCGCCGCCGTGGTCGCGCTCTCGTTCCTGCCGCCGGCGCTCGCCGGGTACACGCTCGAACGCCAGATCGAGTCCCGTCTCGGCGGGCCACGGACGATCGCCGCGGGACTGGCGGCCGGGGCGCTGGCGATGCTCGCCGCCGACCGGCGACCGCAGGAGCGCGGTCCCGGCGACGCCGGTCCCGCCGACGGGCTCGCACTCGGCGTCGCCCAGGCGGCCGCGTTGGTGCCGGGCGTGTCGCGAAACGGCGCCACCCTGACCGCGGCGCGCGCCCGGCGCTTCACCCGTGAGCACGCCAACCTGCTCTCGCGCACGGTCGCCCTGCCGGTGATCGTCGGCGCGACTCTGCTCAAGGGGACCCGCCTGCGGCGGCGAGGCGTCTCCCCGGAGCTGGGCCGGGCGATGGCGGCGGGGGTCGGTGCCTCCTTTGTCTCCACGCTCGCGTCGCAGCGGCTGATCGGCCTGGTCGAGCGCGACCGCGCCCTCTGGCCCTATGCGGCCTACCGGCTCGCGCTCGCCGCCGTCGTTGGCGCGAGAATGGCCCGGTGAGCGAGCAGGACGCATACACCGCCGCCGGCGTCAGCCAGCGGCACGCCGACGCCGCCGTCGACGCCCTGGTCTCGCACTTGGCGCGGATCGACACCGGCAAGCCTTCGCGGGTGGTGCCGCTCGGTCGCCACTACGCCAGCGTTCTGCGGATCGGCGAGAACCAGGGCCTTGCCTTCGGCACCGACGGTGTGGGCACGAAGATGGTGATCGCGGAGCAGCTCGGGCGCTTCGAGACGATCGGGATCGACTGCGTCGCGATGAACGTCAACGACCTCGTCTGCGTCGGGGCGGAGCCGATCGCGATGGTCGACTTCATCCTCTGCCGCGACGCGAACGCCGAGATCTGCGGGGCGATCGGAGCGGGTCTGCGAACGGGAGCCGAGCTGGCGGGGATCGAGATTCCCGGGGGTGAGATCGCCCAGGTCGGGGATGTCATCAACGGAATCGAACTCGCCGGCAGCGCGATCGGCCTGGTGGACCTCGACGCGATCGTCACCGGCGAGCGGGTCGAGCCCGGCGACGCCGTCATCGGCCTGCCGTCGTCGGGGCTTCACTCGAACGGCTACACGCTGGCGCGCAAGGCGCTCGCCGGCGTTGGGCTCGACGACGACCGCCTCGGCCGCCCGCTCGGCGAGGTCCTGCTCGAGCCCACCGAGATCTACGTCGCCGCCGTACTCGAGCTGCTCGGCTCCGAGGTCGACGTGCGCGGTCTCGCCCATATCACCGGTGACGGGCTCAACAACCTGACCCGGCTCGCCGCCCCGGTCGGCTACGAGATCTCCGACCCGCTCGAGGTTCCGCCGGTGTTCGACCTGATCGCAGAGCTCGGCGAGGTCTCCGCCGACGAGATGTACGAGGTCTTCAACATGGGCTGCGGCTTTGCCTGCGTGGTCGCCGCCGACGACGAGGCCGCGGCGCTGAGCCTGCTCCAGGGTCATTACCCGGCGGCGAAGCGAGTCGGCGTGGTCACCGACCGCGACGGCGTCGTCGAACGCGTCTAGACCGCGGCGAACGCCCGCCTGTAGGCCGTCGGCGTGGTCGACGTGGCGCGGCGGAAGTGCTCACGTAGCGAGGGGGTGGAGCCAAAGCCGGCGCGCGCTGCGACCTGTTCGACCGAGAGGTCGGTGTGCTCGAGCAGGCGCCGGGCCTCGAGCACGCGCTGGTTGTGCAGCCACTTGAGCGGCGTGGTCCCGGTCTCAGCGACGAAGCGGCGGGCGAAGGTGCGCGGGCTGACCGAGGCGCGGGCGGCGAGTGTGGCGACGTCGAGCGGCTCTGTCAGGTGCTCGAGCGCCCAGGCGCGCACGGCCTCGAGCGAGCCGTTGTCGGTCGCCGCCGGCATCGCCCGCTCGATGAACTGGGCCTGGCCGCCGTCGCGATGCGGGGCGGCGACCATCACCCGCGCCACCCGGGCTCCGACCCGCTCGCCGTGATCGGAGCGGACCAGGTGAAGGCAGAGGTCGATCCCGGCGGAGAGGCCGGCCGAGGTGAGTACGTCGCCCTCGTCGACGTAGAGGGCGTCGGGGTCGACGTCGACTCGCGGGAACATCTCCGCGAGGCCGGCGGCGGCGAACCAGTGCGTGGTCGCCCGGCGGCCGTCGAGGATGCCGGCGTAGGCGAGCGCGAAGGCCCCGGTGCAGATCGAGACCATCCGGGCTCCGCGCGCCGCCGCCGAGCGCAGCGCCTCGAGCGCCGGTTCGGGGGGCGCTTCGAAGACCTCGCGGTATCCGGGAACGATCACCGTCTCGGCTCGCCCGATCGCCTCCAGTCCGGCCAGGTCGCCGATCGAGAAGCCGGTCGTGGTCGAGACCGACCCTGCCTTGACGGCGCAGGCCGTGAATTCGTAGGCGGGGGTGCGATCGCGCCAGGCGAGGTCGAACGCCTCGGCCGCGGTGCCGAGGTCGAAGGCGACCAGGCCGTCGAGGCAGAGAGCGGCGATCCGGTGTGGGGGCTTCGCCGTCATTGGCAGAATCCTAGCGTAGATAGGCATTTCTGCCGCTTGCGGAATCGGCGCCCGGCCGCAACCATCCCGAGCATGAAAATTGCGATTCTGATCTTCGACAAGCTCACCGCCCTCGACGCGATCGGCCCCTACGAGGTGCTCTCGCGCGTACCCGAAGCCGAGCTCAGCTTCGTCTCGAAGCAAGCGGGGATGAAGCGCACCGACACCGGCGCGCTCGGGATCAACGCCGACCTCAGCCTCGACCAGCTCACCGATCCCGACATCGTCCTCGTCCCGGGCGGCGAGGGCAACCGGCCGTTGCTCGAAGACGACGAGGTGCTCGGCTGGCTGCGCGAGGCGCACCAGACCTCGACCTGGACGACCTCGGTCTGCACCGGCTCGCTGGTGCTCGGGGCCGCCGGGATCCTCGAGGGCAAGCGCGCGACCAGCCACTGGGCCTACCTCGACAAGCTCACCGCCTATGGAGCCGAGCCGGTATCCGAACGATTCGTGATCGACGGCAAGGTCGCAACCGCGGCCGGCGTCTCGGCCGGCGTCGACATGGCGCTGGCGCTGGTGGCCGAGGCCACGCACGAGAATGTCGCCAAGGCGATCCAGTTGGGGATCGAGTACGACCCCGCGCCGCCGTTCGACTCCGGCTCCCCCGAGAAGGCTGATCCGGCGCTGGTCGAGCTGATCAGGCAGTACGAGGGCGTCGACGTCGCCGAGCCGGCGCCGCATTCTGCCTAGCGGCGCGCGCTAGGACAGCTCCGACACCGTCCCGGTCAGCACGGGCACCCCGCCTGCCGAGCCGCTCGCTCGGCAGGCTCGGTCGTGCGCGCGTACTGGCCTCGGAGGCGGGGTCCGTGTGGATGCGAGGCCCGATGGTCATCATGCAATGGCGGGGCGATGAAACCCTGCATCCACTCGAGGGTTGAAAATAGTCAGCGGATGAGCGATACGACGACAGGAGCCCCCGGCGCCTTGACCGGAACGGTGCTTTCCGGGCGCTACCGGCTCGAGTCGAAGCTCGGCAGCGGCGGGATGTCGACCGTCTATCTGGCGCGCGACGAGACGCTCGAGCGCTGGGTGGCGGCGAAGGTGCTGCACCGGGAGATCTCCGATCAGCCCGACCAGATCGAGCGCTTCCGTCGCGAGGCGCGCGCCGTCGCGCAGGTCTCGCATCCGAACGTGGTCGCGGTGATCGACGCCGGCGAGGACGGCGGGCGGCCCTACATCGTCTTCGAGTACTGCGACGGCGAGACCCTGAAGGCGCGGATCGACCGCCAGGGCGGGCTGCCGCTCGACGAAGCCGCCGCGTACGCGATCGAGGTCGGGCGCGGGCTCGCCGCGGCCCACGCGCGCAGGCTCGTGCACCGCGACGTGAAGCCGCAGAACGTGCTCATCGACTCCGAGGGCCGAGCGAAGGTGACCGACTTCGGCATCGCTCGCGAGCTCGAGCAGGACGGGCTGACGAAGACCGGGCGGGTGCTGGGGACCACCGACTACGTCTCCCCCGAGCAGGCGATGGGCCAGCCCGTCGACGACCGCTCCGACATCTACTCGCTCGGGATCCTGCTCTACGAGATGCTCACCGGCGACGTGCCGTTCAAGGCCGACAACCTCGTCGGCGTGGCGATGAAGCACGTCAACGAGCGGGTGCCCGACGTGCAGAAGGTCCGCCGCGACGTCTCCTCGGCGCTCGCGGCCGTGGTCGAGCGTTCGACCGAGAAGAAGCCCGAGAAGCGCTATCCGGACATGAACGCGATGCTCGCCGACCTCGAGAACGCGCTTGAGGTCGAGGTGGCTCGCGCCGGGCGCTCGACCGGCGAGGCGACGACGGTGCTCGACTCGGTCCCGCGCCGCCAGCGGATCGTCACCTCGCGGCGGGTCTCGATCGCGGGCATCCTGCTCGTCTTGGCCGCCACAGCGGCCGCCTTGCTGATCGCCGGCCTCAGTGGCGACGATCCCGAGCGCGACGGCGGCAACAGCGGCGGCGGCACGGCGCCTCCGGTCGGCTCCGAGATCGAGCTCACCGACGCCCAGGACTTCGACCCCGAGGGCGACAACACCGAGCACCCGGAGGAGGTCAAGCTGGCGATCGACGGGATCCCTAACACCACCTGGCCGACCGAGACCTACACCGGCGGGCCCGACATCACCCTCTCGGGCAAGTCCGGCGTCGGGCTGATCGTCGAGGCCGAGGAGCCGGTGGAGGGGCAGAGCATCACGATCGCCGCCGTCCAGGGCGGCTGGGACGCCGACGTCTACGCGGCCGCGAGCGGTCCGCCGACCGATCTCGCGGGCTGGGGCGAGCCGATCGGCACGGTCTCCGACGCGGCCGCCGACGGCGAGCTGGTCGAGCTCAGCCCGATCGAGCCGGCGCAGTACTACCTGATCTGGTTCACACGGCTCGCCGACGCCGACGATGGCGGGCGTGTCGAGGTCTCCGACGTGCTCCTGAACGGGTCCTAGCGCGAGCGTGCGGCGAGCCCGCTGAGCACGCGACGCGCGTCTTCGTCGAGCCGATCGACGAGTTCAGCCGCCGGCATCTCCTCGGCCAGCGCCGCGGCCTGGCCCGCCCACATCGGCAGGAAGTCGGTCGATCCGGCGGCGGCCGACGCGGCGGCAAGCGGCCCGATCATCGACAGCTGCGCGGGATATGGGAGCGGCTCGCCGGCCTCCTCGGTCGCCCGGTTGCGCAGCGCGCGGGCGGGCCGGCCGGAGAAGGCGCGGGTGATCGTCGTCTGCTCGGCTCGGGCCGAGCGCAGCGCGGCGCGATAGAGCGGGTGGATCGAGGTCTCCGGGCAGGCCAGGAACGCGGTCCCGATCTGGGCCGCGGCGGCACCGAGCGTGAGCACCGCGGCAAGGCCGCGGCCGTCGGCGATCCCGCCCGCGGCGATCACCGGCACCTCCACCGCGTCGACCACCTGGGGGACCAGCGCCAGGGTGCCGACCGGGCCGTCGTCGCCGTCGACGAGGAAGCTGCCCCGGTGGCCGCCCGCCTCGGCGCCCTGCGCGATCACCGCGTCGACGCCGCGGCGGGCGAGGTCCTCCGCCTCGGCCACGGTGGTCGCGCTCGACAGGACCAGGCAACCCGCCTGGCGCACGGCCTCGAGCGCACGCTCGTCCGGGAGCCCGAAGTGGAAGCTGGCGACGGCCGGGCGGATCTCGAGCAGCGCCTCGAGCCGATCGTCGTCGAAGCCGATCGCAGGCACCGACGGCTCCGGGGCCTCGCCGAGCTCGAGTTCGGCGAACAGCGGCGCGAACCGCGAGCGTGCCTGCTCGGCGCCGTCCGCATCCAGCTGCGGCGGCCGATGGGTGAAGAAGTTGACGTTGAAGGGAAGCTCGGTCGCCTCGCGCACCGCCCGCGCCTGGGCGCGCAGCTCATCGGGCGCCAGCATCGCCGAGCCGAGCGAGCCGAGGCCGCCGGCAGCGCTGACGGCCACCGCGAGCTCCGGGGTGGCGGCGCTCGCCATCGGTGCCTGGATCACCGGCTTGGTGATCCCCAGCGTGTCCAGCAGTGCGGCCCCGGCGGCCATCGGCTCAGGGTAGCTGTGGCGGCTAGAACCGGTACGCGCGCTCGTGCTCGTGGCGCTCGATCGCGAGCCGCAGCAGCCGATCGCAGAGCTCGGGATAGCTGACTCCCCCGGCCTCGAACAGCTTGCCGAAGACGCTGGTCTCGGTGAAGCCGGGGATCGTGTTGATCTCGTTCACCAGCACCTCGCCGTGATCGCGGACGAAGAAGTCGCAGCGGGCGAGCCCGGTTCCGGCGACCGCCTCGAACACGCGAGCCGCGAGCTCCCGGACCCGGGCGATCGCCTCGTCGCCGATCGGCGCCGGGACGACCAGCTCCATGCCGCCGTCGGAGTACTTGGCCTCGAAGTCGTACCAGTCGGAGGCCCGGGTGACGATCGACCCGGGAAGCGAGGTCTCGACGCTCGAGTGCTCGCCCAGCCCCGTGTTGCCGATCACCGAACACTCGACCTCGCGGCCGCCGGCGTCGGCCTCGATGATCACTCTCGGGTCGTGCATCAGCGCCAGCTCGACGGCGCGGTCGAGCTCGGCCTCGGGGCTCGAGACGCGTGAGATGCCGACGCTGGATCCGAGCCGCGAGGGCTTCACCCACAACGGCCTTGCCATCGCCGCCGCCAGCTCGCGCCAGCCCGGTTCGCCGACCTCGCAGAACTCGACCTGGGGCAGGTCCCAGTAGGCGAGCAACCGCTTGCAGATCAGCTTGTCCATCGCCACCGCCGCGGCGAGCACGCTCGGGCCCGCGTAGGCGACGTCGAGCGATTCGAGCAGTCCCTGAACGGTGCCGTCCTCGCCGAACGGTCCGTGCAGCACGGGGAAGGCGACGTCGCAGCCGAGCAGTCCCCCGGCCGCTCGCATCTCGACCTCCTCCCCGCCCGCGGTCCAGCGGCCATCGCGGTCGATCACCACGTCGAGCACCTCGTGGCCCGCCTCGCGCAGCCCGCCGGCCACCGAGGCACCCGACCTCAGCGAGACGTCGTGCTCGGACGAGCGCCCGCCGGAGATCACCGCAGCCTTCATCAGGGGGTGGTGGTGGTCGTCGTGGTTGTGCTCGACGTGGTCGAGGTGGTGGTCGTCGTCTCCGGCTCGATGAAGACGCCGACGACGATCGTCACCTGATCGCCGCTGCGCACCCGCGAGCCCGGGGTCGGCGCCTGCTGCAACACCCGCCCGTCGTCGCCGCGGTCCTCGGTCTCCTGCTCGACCACGTCAACCGAGAGGCCGCGGCTCTGCAGCACCTGACTGGCCGCGTCCTCGGACTGGCCGACGACGTCGGGCACGATCACCGAGCCGGCGCCGTTGGAGACGATGATCGTCACCCGGTCGCCGCGCAGCAGCTGCGAGTCGGGGCCGGGGTCCTGGCCGATCACGGTGCCCTCGGGGGCGTCGTCGTCCTTGGTGTCGACGTTGACGATCAGGCCCAGGTTCTCGAGCTGCGAGCGGGCGACGGTCTCGTCGGAGCCGATCACGTTCGGCAGCGTGATCAGGTTGGCGCCCTTGGAGACGAACAGGGTGACGGCCGACTGGCAGTCGACCTCCTCGCCCGCGGGCGGCGAGGAATCGATCACCTTGCCGGGATCGACGTCGCGCGACGCCTTCTCCTCGGTCTGAACCAGGAGCTGCTCGTCCTTGAGCCGTTTGGTGGCCTCCTCGAGCTCGAGGTTGCGCACCGGAGGCACCATGACCGACAGCCCCAGGCTCACGGTCAGGGTCACGGTCGAGCCTTCGTCGACCTCGCTCCCCGCCGGCGGCTGCTGCTCGGTGACCGTGTCCACCGGGGCGCAGTTCTCGATCGTGTTGACCGAGACATCGAAGCCCTTGCGCTCGAGCGACGCGCGAGCCTCCGACAGCGGCAGCTCGATCACCGCGGGGACGTTGACCTTGCCCGGGCGGGTGAGGGCGAACGCGGCGACGCCGGCGAGCAGCAGGGCGATCACCGCGAGCGCGATCACCCAGCGGCGCTTCCACCAGGGAGTCTCCTGCTCGAGCGTCGCCGGGGGCGTCTCGGCGACGACCGCCGCCAGCGCCGTGCCGCCGGAGGGGTCGACCTCGGCAGCATCGAGCGCGGCGATGAACTCGTCGGCCGACTGGAAGCGATTCGCGGGATCCTTGGCGAGCGCGCGCAGGACGACCGCGTCGAGCGCCGGCGGGATCTGGGCGTTGAGCTCCGACGGGCGCCGGGGAGGCTCCGAGATCTGCTTCAACGCCACGGCGACCGGCGAGTCGGCCTCGAACGGCACCTGCCCGGTCAGGGTCTCGTAGAGCATCACCCCGATCGAGTAGAGGTCCGAGGTCTCGTTCGTCTCCAGCCCCTGGGCCTGCTCTGGGGAGAGGTACTGCGCGGTCCCCAGCACCGAGCCGGTCTGGGTGATGTCCGAGGCGCCGGCCCGGGCGATGCCGAAGTCCGCGACCCGGGCTCGGCCCTCGCGATCGACGAGCACGTTCTGGGGCTTGAGGTCGCGATGGATGATCCCGCGCTCGTGGGCGAACTTGGTCCCGGCGAGGACCTGGCGGATGATCTCCACCGCCTCGCCGACGGTGAGACCGCGGTTGATCAGGTCCTTGAGCGAGGCCCCCTCGACGTACTCCATCGCGATCCAGTAGCGGCCGTCGGTCTCACCGCGGTCGTAGACGCCGACCACGTTCGGGTGCTGAAGCCCCGCCGCCGCCTGGGCCTCGCGCCGGAAGCGCTCGACGAAGTCGGCGTCCTGGGTAAAGCGCTCGTGCAGGAACTTGAGCGCCACCTTGCGCCCGAGCATCTGGTCGTCGGCGAGCCAGACGTCCGCCATCCCGCCGCCGCCGATGCGCCCGACGAGCGTGTAGCGGTCACCGATCCTCTGTCCCTCGGCGAGGCTCATTGTCCCGCGAGCACCGCCTCCATCAGCGAGGTCGCGATCGGGCCGGCGACCTCGCCGCCGAAGCAACCGGTGCAGCTCTCGATCGTCACCGCGACCGCGACCTGCGGGTCCTCGGAGGGGGCGAAGCCGATGAACCACGGTTGGTTGAGCCGCGACTCGACGTCGCGCTCGGCGGTGCCCGTCTTGCCGGCGAACTCGACCCCGCTGACGTCGAGCGCGGCGGCGGTGCCCTCGCGGGTGACGTTGGTCATCATCTCGTTCAGCTGCGCGGCCGATTCCTCGGAGATCACCTGGTCCTGCTCCTCGCCGTCGCCGAGCTCCTCGATCACCCGCCCGTCGGGATCCTTCGCCTGCAACAGGAACGTGGGCTTCATCAGCTTGCCGCCGTTGGCGACCGTCGCCGCGACCTCGGCCATCTGCGTCGCGGTCGCCAGCGCCTGGCCCTCCTCGCCGCCCTGCCCGATCGCGACCCGGCCGACGTCGAAGTCGCTGCGCACGAGCTTGCCGGCGCTGTAGACCCCGCTCTCCTCCAGCGCGTCGTCGGGGAAGTTGAGCTCCGGCACCGAGAAAAAGCCGAAGCGCTCCATGTACTCGACCATCGTCTCGGTGCCCAGCTGCTCGCCCACCTGAGCCCAGTAGGTGTTGACCGAGTTGGTCAGCGCCGTGGTCATATCGATGTCGCCGAAGCTGGCGCCGCCGGAGTTGGCCAGATCGATGCCGCTGATCTCCTTCGGCGAGTCGGCGTTGAGGACCGTGTCGGGCTCGAACTCCCCTGAGTCGAGGGCCGCGGCCGCGGTGACGACCTTCATCGTCGAGCCGGGTGGATAGATCGACTGGGTCGGGCGGTTGACCAGCGGCGCGTCGGGCTCCTGGTTCAGCCGCTGGGACTCGCCCTCCTGGTTGATCGTGTTCGGGTCGTAGCCCGGCGCCGACGCCATCGCCAGCACGGCGCCCGTCGACGGGTCGAGCGCGACCGCGGCGCCGCCGCTGCCGAACTCCGGGATCGCGTTGGCGTCGATCGCGTCCCGGAGGCCGTCGGTGGCGATGCGCTGAAGCTCGGAGTCGATCGTCAGGGTGATGTCGGCCCCCTCCGGAGTCTCGCCCTGGAGCTGATCGATGATCGACTCGAACTCGTTGTCCTCGCCGGTGAGCAGGTCGTTCTCGGATTCCTCGATCTCGCTGTTGCCGATGTCCACGTAGGAGAACCCGACCGGGTGGCCGAACAGCGAGCCCTGGGGATAGGTCCGCACGTACACCGGCTTGCGACCGCCGCCGGCGGGATTGCTCTCCGCCACCAGCACGCCGTCGGCGGTCGTGATCGTCCCGCGCGGAATCTGCTGCGCCTCGATCAATGGCCGCCGGTTGGCATCCTCCGCCCGAAGTTCATCGGCATCGAAAACGGCCGACTTCGATGTGTAGGCGACGAGAAGGGCGAACAGCAGCAGCACGAACGCGTAGACGCGGATGATCGGCTTGTTCATGCGGGCAACCCCGCGACCTGGATCGGGTCGTTGTCGAGCGGGTCCGTGGGCGGGCGGCGGGCGCGGTCGGAGACCAGCAGCAGCAGCGCCAGCAGGATCATGTTGGCGACGATCGAGCTGCCGCCGAAGGAGACGAACGGCAGCGTGACGCCGGTGAGTGGGATGACCGTCGTCACCCCGCCGATGATCACGAACGCCTGCAGCGCGAACACGGCGGTGAGACCGGTCGCCAGCAGCTTCGAGAAGCCGTCCGGAGCCATGACCGCGGTCTTGAAGCCGCGGGCGGCGATCAGCGCGTAGATCAGGATCAGGCCGCAGGCGCCGAAGAGTCCGAGCTCCATCGTCACCACGGCGTAGATGAAGTCGGTGTGCGGGGCCGGCAGGATGCTGCCGCATTCGGGGAAGGGCTGCTCGCAGTCGGGCGCGAACGGGCCCGGCAGCTTCAAAAGCGACTCGCCGAGCCCCTGGCCGAAGAGGCCGCCGTCGGCCTGCGCGAACAGCGACTGCTGCACCTGCCCCGCACCAGCCGGCACGCCGTTGCCGGTCGCCAATGGGTCGAGCCAGATCTCGAACCGGTCATGGACGTGAGGGATGCTGGAACCGATCGCGTAGGCGCCGACGCCGAAGATCACGAGCCCGATCAGCACGTAGGAGAAGCGCCCGGTGGCGACGTAGAGCAGCGCCAGGAAGGCGCCGAAGAACATCAGCGAGCTGCCGAGGTCGCGGATGAAGACCAGCATCAGCATCGCCGCCCCCCAGACCACCAGCAGCGGCCCGAAGTGCTTCAGCGGCGGGATCGTCAGCCCGAGCACCCGCCGCGCCGCGATCGAGAGCATCTCGCGCTTCTCCGCCAGGTAGCTGGCGAGGAAGATGACGATGCAGATCTTCGCCAGCTCGGCGGGCTGGAACGAGATCGGGCCGATGTCGACGCTCAGGTAGGCGCCGTTGACCGTGTTGCGGGTGATGAACGGCGCCAGCAGGAGGAGGATCCCCGCGGTCGCGATCAGGTAGCGGTAGCGCTCCAGCACGTGGTAGTCGCGCAGGAGCAGGATCGTGAGGCAGAAGAGGACCAGCCCGAGGACGAAGACCGAGGCCTGGTCGAAGGCGAGCTTGTCGTCGATCCGGTAGATGACCACGAGGCCGACCGCCGCCAGCAGTGCGCAGAGCGGGAACAGGTAGGGGTCCGCGTAGGGAAGGCGGATGCGGAGGAAGATGTGGGCCGCGAAGCAGAGCGCGAGGAAGTAGCCGCCGTAGATCAGGCTGACGTCGGAGACCTCCTTGTCCTTGACGATGAACACCGCGGCGAAGCCCGCGGTCAGGATCACCGCCACCGGGACGAGGGCGAGCAGCTCTCGGTTGCGGGCGCTCAATTGCCGCTGCCGCCGCCCCCACCTGAGGGTTTGCGGCGCTGATTGTTGCCGCCGGCCGGCGGCTCCGAGCCGCCTGCCTGGCCGCTTGGCTGATTGGCGCCGCCGTTGGCGCCGTTGCCGGCGGGGTTGCTCGCCGGGGTGGCGGGCGTCACCGCGGCTGCCTCGAGATCGTCGAGCAGCGAGATCGCGTCGTCGCGGGAGCGCAGGTCGTGGTCGATCAGCGAGTCGCGGCGGTCCTCAGGGATCGAGGCGGCCTGGACCGGGATCGAATACACCTCCGAGTAGAGCTCGACCCCGAGCGGGAGGTCGTAGGGCAGGCCCCGATACAGGGTCACGCGACCGCCCTCGTCGATGCCGAGGAAGTAGACCTGGCGCGCGCCGAGCACGGCGGCGACGCCGATTGCGGCGATCACGACCAGCACCGCCAGCACCTTGGCGGCGGTCTTCCAGCGCCGCGGGCGCGGCGCTTCGACCTGGCGCCCGTCTCCGCCTCGTCGCGCCGCCGCGGCCCGGACCCGCTCAGAGGTCAGCCCGGCCTCCTCGGCGCTCGGGCCGATCAGGGTCGCCCCGTCGTCGACGGCGGCCACCTCGCCCGCCTCCTCGAGCCGGAAGGCGACCACGGTGATGTTGTCACGCCCGCCGGCCTCGTTGGCCGAGGCGACGAGCTTGGTCACCGCCTCGTCGAGCGTCTCCACCTCGGCCAGGATCGCCGCCATCGCGTCGTCCTTGACCATCGTCGTCAGACCGTCGGAGCAGAGCAGGAAGACATCGCCGGGACGGGCGCTGAAGCTGAGCGTGTCGACCTCGACCTCCGACTCCGGCCCCAGGGCGCGGGTGATGATCGAGCGCTGCGGGTGGTCCTCAGCCTGCTCGTCGGAGATCCGGCCCTGGCGGCGCAGCTCCTCGACCAGAGAGTGGTCGGAGGTCAGCAGCTTCAGCTCGCCGTCGCGCCACAGGTACGCGCGGCTGTCGCCGACGTGGGCGAACGAGACCTCATCGCCCTCGACGATCGCCGCGGTCAGCGTCGTTCCCATCCCCGAGCGGCTCGAATCGTGCTGGGCGAGGCTGTGGATGCGCTCGTTGGCGGCCACGGCTATCGCCCGCAGGAAGGCCTCAGGCGACTCCTGGCCACGCACCGAGGGCTCGAAAGAGTCGGCGGCGATCCGCGATGCGACCTCGCCGGCCTGAGCCCCGCCCATGCCGTCGGCGACCGCGAACAGCGGCGCCCGGGCGTAATAGGAGTCCTCGTTCGCCGTCCGCTGGCGGCCGGTGTCGGACCGGAACGCCTCCTCGCTCACACGCAGCGGCATCAGCCGTCTCCGGGGAGCTGGAGCTCGAAGCGGAGCTCCGTGTCGCCGATCTTGATCTGATCGAGGTCGGAGAGCTCGGCCTCACCGTGCAGCCGCCCGCCGTTGAGATAGGTGCCGTTGGTGGAGCTCATGTCCTCGACGTAGTACGAGGCGCCACGCGAATAGACCCTGGCGTGGATCGAGGAGGCGAATCGATCGTCGATCCGCACGTCGGCGTCGCCCGAGCGCCCGATCGAGAGCCCGCCGAAGAGGTCGTATCGCTCGTTCGCCGGCAAGCCGCCGCCGGTAACCGCGACCAGCCATGCATCGGTGGCGGCGGCGCGGCCGCCCGGACCGATCGGGTGAAATCCAGTCGCCTCGGGCGCCGGGGCGCCGGTCTTGCGCAGCTCCCGCAGGGCGCTGCGTGAGACCCAGAACAGGAACAGGTAGAGAACGGCCAGGAAGCCGAACTTGAGGGCTACCGCGATCGGTTCGGTATCCAAGGCGTTATTGCTCGATGTCGAAGACGAAGCGGACGGTGCCGATCACGACCTCGTCGCCGGGGCCGAGACGCGAGGCGTCGACCTGGCGGCCGTTGACCTTGACCCCGTTGGTCGACCCGAGGTCGACGATCTGCCAATCGCCGGTCGAGCCGCGGCGCAGTTCCGCGTGGCGCCGGGAGACGTTCGGGTCGTTGAGCACGCAGTCGCACTCGCGTGAGCGGCCGAGGACCGCTGTCGGGCCGTCGAGCACGTAGCGGCGGTCGTCGAGCGAGACGATCGCCTTGGTCTCCGTCAGGTGGGCCGCCGGGCGGCGCTTGCGCGACTTCGTGTCCTTGGGCGGCACCGTGTAGACCATCGTGTGCCCCTGCTCCCCCTGCTCGGGCGCCTCGCCCTGGCGCGCCGGAGGCTTCACCAGCCGGGTCTGGATCCCGAACTCGCCCAGCCGCAGGCGCTCGTCGGACTCCAGGTGAACCTCCGGCCGGGTGAGCAGCGCGTAGTCATGGCGGCGGGCGTGCTCGAGCAGATATGCCGAGAGCTCCTGCTCGAGCGAGCGCTCGTAACCCTCGAGCCGCTTTTTGTCTTCCGCCGAGAGCCAGATCGTGTACTGGTTGGGCACGTAGACCCGCGACACCGACGCGGTCCGGTGCGCATCCATCTCCTTCGCCAGCTTGCGCGCGATCTCGACCGGCTGCACCTGTGAGGAGAAGGCACGGCTGAACACCCCTTCGACGAGGTTCTCTATCCGTTGCTCAAGATTGCGTAGGACGCTGATGGTTCCGTCTCTCTCAGGCACGCAGGGACCGCGAATACCCGCGGCGGACGAAGGGAAATCCTACGGAGTCGTGGCGCGAAAGCCGATTCCGCCGCCTGCGCCGGGCGCGGCTCAGGCGAGCCGGCCGGAGAGCGGGCCGCGACCGACGCGATCGGCCGGCGGCGACCCGGCGGTGTCGGCGTCGCTCGATGCGCCACGCCGCAGACCGAACTCGATCGCGACCGCCACCGCCGCGGCGAGCACGGCGCCTGCCGGCTTGCCGCCGAGGCTGCCGTTGCCGACCACCGCGAGCGCCGCGTCGACGCCGGCCGCCCACAGCATCGCCGCGACGACCGCCAGCGCCCCGTGGCGCACGGCGAGCACCCAGCCGAGCACGACCGAGGCGAGCGCGAAGACGCCGGCGCCGAGCAGGGACTCGACCGAGAGCAGCGGTCCGAGAACGTGCTCCCCGGCGAGCGCCGCGCTCGTCGACCAGCCGTCGGGCGCCGGGTCGGCGATCCCGAGGCTGGATCCGAGCCCGAGAGCGAGCGCGCCGCAGAGCATCCAAGCCCAGGCGCCGACCCCGAGGGTGGCGCGTGCGAGAACCGTTCTGCCGCCTGCGCCGAGCGCCGGCGCGGCGCCCCCGAGGCCCGCGGCCGCCAGTACAGGCGCTGCCAACGGGGCCAGCGAGGCGCCCGTCGCACCGGCGATCAGCAAGGGGACGCAAAGTGCGGCAAGCACGAGCGCGGTCCCAGGGGCGCCGATCGGGCCGGCGAGCAGCGCCAGGGCCAGTCCGACCGCGGCCAGCGCCGCGATCCGCGCGCGCCCGATGCTCGGCCGAGCATGCTCCTCTTCCGCCGCATCGCCCGCCGGGGGGAGTGGATGGATCGCGTCGAGCAGTGGCAGCTCGGCCTCCAGGCACTCGCGAAGCTCGAGCGGATCGGGGCGCAGCTGCGGCTCTGGCTCGAGGCAGGCGTCGATCGTGTCGGCGAGTCCCTCGGGCAGATCGGGCCTGTGGGCGCGAAGCGGGGTGAGCTCGGTGCCGATTCGGCGTGCCGTCTGCGCAGGTGTGCGCCCGGCGACCGGGTTGGTGCCGGCCCAGCACTCATACGCGGTCAGGGCGAGCGAGTAGACGTCCGTCTCCGGCCCGGCAAGCTCGCCGTCGGCCTGCTCGGGCGACATGTAGGCAAGGGTCCCGACCACCTGTCCGGCGGCCGTCAGCGTCGGCGCGCCGGTGATCCGGGCGATGCCGAAGTCCATCAGCTTGGCTCGGCGACCGGAGCGGCGGTCGTCGCGCACGATCACGTTCTGGGGCTTGATGTCTCGATGGACGACGCCCCGGGCGTGGGCGTGAGCGAGCGCGTCGCAGAGGTCGGCGGTGATCTCGGCGATGTCGCGGTCGCAGAGCATCCCGGCGGCCTCGAGGCTGGCGAGCGTCTCACCCGGGACCAGCTCGGAGACGAGGACGGCGTGGCCGGCATGCTCGCCGAGCTCGTAGAGGGTGACGATCGCCGGGTGGTTGAGCCGCGCCGCCGCCTGGGCCTCGCGCAGGACGCGGTCGGGATCAGCGGCCTCGAGCTCCTTCAAGGCGACCTCGCGCTGGAGGCGCTCATCGTAGGCGCGATAGACCGTGCCCATTCCTCCGGAACCGATCCGCTCGATCACGCGGAAACGGTCCATCACCAGGTCTTGCACCACGACCTCAATCGTTCGCCGGTAAACGCCGGTCTCCTGCCGGGGCGGTCTCGCCGGGGCAGGGTTCATACTCTGCCCGCCGAAAGGCGACCTGGGTTCAATGGCTTTCCTCGACGAGGACGAACTACAACCAGCCGGATCCGGCTCCGGGCCCCGGCGGCCGGGGTCCGAGCGTCAGCGCCAGCTGGTGCTGCGCCGGATAATCGCGCTCGGGGTCGGCGTGCTGCTCGTGATCCTGCTGCTGCTCGCGGTCAGGGGCTGCTTGAACGCGCGCAAGGAGCGCGGCTTCGAGAGCTACGCCACCGACCTCGAGGCAATCGTCGAGCAGTCGAACCAGCTCGCGGTCGAGTTCTTCGCCCGGCTCGAGGATCCGCCGGCGAACGCCGACCCGCTCGAGCTCGAGGCCCAGATCGCCTCAGATCGCGGGTCGGCCGAGGGCCTGCTGCAGCGGGTCGAGGGCCTCGACACACCGGATGAGCTCTCCGGCGCGCAGACCGAGCTCGTGCAGGCGTTCGAGCTTCGCCGAGACGCCCTCGCCGGGATCGCCGACGACATCCCGGCCGCGCTCGGCGACGAGGGCCGCGAAACCGCGATCGACCGGATCGCGGAGGACATGCGCGCTTTCCTGGCCAGCGACGTGCTCTTCGCCCGCGCCCAGGCCGACATCCAGACGGTGCTCGAAAGCGAGGGCGTCACGGCGGAGATCGACGACAGCGTCTTCCTGCAAGAGCCGGAGCGCTGGATCGACACTCTGCAGCTGATCACGGTCTTGAACAGCTTCGCCAGCGACGCCGGGGCGATCGAGGGCGTCCACGGACTCGCCCTGCTGAGCACGCAGATCGACAACACGACGCTGACCGCGGATGCCGAGAATTCCGTCTCGCTCGGCTCGAAGCCGCCCGAGATCACGATCGAGGTCCAGAACCAGGGCGACCAGGAAGAGAGCGAGGTCACGGTCAGCTACTCGTTGAGCGGTGGGGCCGTGCCGCTCCAGGGCGATGCCACGATCTCGAAGCTCGACGCGCAGGGGATCGACGAGGCCGCGCTGCCGCTCGAGGACCTGCCCGACACGGACGTCCCGCTGACGCTCGAGGTCGAGGTGCTGCCGGTGCTCGGCGAGGAGGTGGCGGACAACAACGCCGCCACCTACACCGTCACCTTCAACTGAGCCAACCGAGCTCGCCCTGTAGCGTCGCCGCCGATGAGAGTCGCCTATCTGGGTCCGGCGGGGACCTTCAGCGAGGACGCCCTGCGCCACGCCGCCGGCGATGCCGAGCTCGAGCCGCTGCCGATGGCGACGATCCACGACGCCGTGATCGCCGTCGACGAGGGCGCTGCCGAGCGGGCCCTGGTGCCGTTCGAGAACTCGACCGAGGGCTCGGTCCGCCCGACCCTCGACGCGCTCGCCTTCGACGCGCCCACGGTGACGATCGTCGGCGAGCACGACCACCCGATCTCCAACAGCCTGATCGCCGCCCGCGAGCTCGAGCTGAGCGCGATCGAGCAGGTCGTCTCCCACCCGCAGCCGATCGCCCAGTGCGCGCGCTTCCTGCGCGCCGAGCTCCCGGCGGCGGAGGTTCGAGCGGCGACGAGCACGGCCGACGCGGTCCGCGAGGTGGCCGAGTCGTCGCGGCCATGGGCGGCGCTCGGTGCCGCATCGGCCGCGGAGATCTACGGCTGCGTGATTCTGCGCGAGGCGATCGAGGACGAGCCCGGCAACGTGACCCGGTTCGTCTGGCTTGCGCCCGCCGGAACCACGGCGGAGGGCGGTGGCGAATGGAGGACCACGCTCAGCTTCTCGGAGCTCGGCGCCGACCACCCCGGGGCTCTGGTCGAGGCGCTGACCGAGTTCTCCAGCCGCGCGGTCAACCTGACCCGGATCGAGTCGCGCCCGCTTCGCGAAGCGGGTCTCGGCCGCTACATGTTCTTCTGCGATCTCGAGGGGAGCGTCGCGGACGCACCCGTCGGTGAGTCGATCGAGGCGCTGCGGACGAAGGCAGAGAACGTGCGCGTGCTCGGCAGCTATCCGCTCCAGAGCAGCGGCATCCCCGGCGCCTGAGCGGACCGGCCGCGCCGTGCGGAGGACTACACTTTCCGCACCATGGAGGCCCTCGCTGACCCCGAGGTAGTCGGGCCCGGCGCTCGCCGAGCGGCGGCGCGCGGGCGGGTCCTGGTACTGAACGCGAGTTACGAGCCGATCAATGTCTGCACGGTGCGCCGCGCGGCCGTCCTCGTGCTCAAGTCTCGCGCCGAGATGCTCGAACGCGGGCACGGGGCTCTGCACTCCGAAAGGCTCGAGCTCGACCGGCCCTGCGTGATCCGGCTGGTCCGCTACGTCCGCATCCCGCGCGACGTGCACCGGCGCAAGATCACCCGCAAGGCCGTGCTCGCGCGCGACGCCTACACCTGCCAGTACTGCGGCCACGAGGCCTCGGGGCTGACCGTCGACCATGTGATTCCCCGCAGCCGTGGCGGCCAGTCGGTGTGGGAGAACATCGTCGCCGCCTGCGCGCCCTGCAACCGCAAGAAGGGCAACCGGATGCCCCGCGAGGCCTCGATGCACCCCACAAACCACCCGCGGCCGCCGGGGCCGACGGTGTTCATCCGGATCGCCGCCCCGCGCGTCCCACTGGCGTGGGAGCCGTACCTGGTCGCCGCCTAGTTCGGGCCCGGCCGCTCGGCTTCGGCGAAGTCGCGAGCCGCATCCGTGATTCCGACTCGCGCGGCGAGCTTTTGCATCGCGCCGGGGAAGACCGAGGCGAAGGCGACGATCGGGCGCACCGGGCGCTTGTTGACGATCACCTCAGGCACGTCCTCGCGGATCGCCCTGACGACCGCCTCACCAACCTTCTCCGGCGGCAGCGTCCCGAGGCTCGACGGGATCTCGACCTGATCCTCGACCCGGCCCAGCATCCCTACGTGGCTGATGAACCCGGGGCAGACGGCGGAGATCGAGACCGGGGTCCCGGCAAGCTCGCCGCGGACCGAGTGTGTGAACCCGACCACCCCGTGTTTGGTCGCGTTGTAGGTGTGGAAGTACGGCGTCGGCACCCTGCCCGCCATCGAAGCGACGTTGACGACGTGCCCGCGGCCGCGCTGGAGCATCCCCGGCAGGGTGACGCGGGTCAGCTCCATCAGCGCCAGCAGGTTGACCGAGGTGATCAGCTCCAGCTGCTGCCGCGTCTGCTCGATGAAGGGCCCCACGAACTCGACCCCGGCGTTGTTGACGAGGATGTCGATCGGGCCGATCGTCTCCTCGGCGTGGCGAACGAGCATCGCGAGCCCAGCGGTGTCGGTGAGATCGGCCGGCAGCGACTCAGCGGCGACGCCGGCGGCGCGCAGCCGCTCGACCAGGTCGCCGACGGGGACGACGTCGGTGAGCGCCAGGTTGACGCCCTCGGCGGCCAGTGCAGGCGCGATGTAGTTGCCGAGGCCACCGCCGGCGCCGGTCAGCAACGCGTTTCGGCCCCTGAGCTCCTTCACCCGGGCAAGCCTATCCCCGGCTCGCGCACCGGTAAAGCGAAGGGCCGCCCCAATCGCTCAGGGCGGCCCTTCCAAGGTGCGATTTCTGGGCGGGTCTCGGATTCGCGGCCGGGTGGGACTTCTCCCGGCCTCCGGTACCCGCCGGTGCCTGGGGTTGGATTCCGCCAGGCGGCTCGCACGCTGCCCAACCGAATCGGCGGTCGCCCGCCGGACGGTCGGAGCGGCCGACTAGCGGCCCCGCACCTCCAGCGTCCCGAAAATACTGTCACTCAATTTCGGACCACCTCCTTTCTCTGGTCCATCGATTGAATCAAACCCGTAGGTCGGGCTCCAGTCTCGAAGCAAAGTTAAGGGGGGGTCTACGGGTCGGTTCAGGGGGTTTCCCCATTGTCGCGTGCCCGTCTGGCGATGAGTATCCGTGGCGTGATCGGTCTCACTGAACGGAGAACCCTGATGCCAGACGCTATGAACATGAACCAGAACGCGACGGACCGCGTAGTTGCCGACGAGATGAACCTCTCGCTCGGGCAAGGAAGCCGGCGCCGCCTGGTTGAAATCGGCGTCTTCGTCATCCTGATCGCCGGCGCGCTGTTCGCGATGCCCGGCCTCGACGAGTTCCGAGCCCGCCTCGCCAACGCCGACCCGCGCCTGATCGTCCTCGCCGCGGTGCTCGAGGTCGGCTCCTGCCTCGCCTTCGTCGCCGCCTTCCGCGGCGTCTTCTCGCGCCGGCTCTCCTGGGGCTTCAGCTACGAGGTCGGGATGGCCGAGCAGGCCGCCAACGTGCTGCTGCCGACCGGCGGCGCCGGCGGGCTCGCGCTCGGCGCCTGGGCGCTGCGCCGGATCGGGATGCCGGCCGAGCGAATCGGTCGCCGCACCGTCGCCTTCTTCCTCATCACCAGCTCTGTCAACTTCCTCGCGGTCGTCGTCGCCGGCATCGGTCTCGCCAGCGGCCTGCTCGCCGGTGAGGTCGCGCTTGCGGCCACGCTGGTCCCCGCTGTCGTCGCTGCTGCGGCGTTGGCGGCGATCGCACTCTCTCCACGACTCCTGGATCGCGACGCCGACGTCGAGTCGGCCGGGCGCATCCGCAAGGCCCTGCTCCGCGGCCGCGGCTACGTCGCCGAGGGGATCCGCGACGCCCTGCGACTGATCGGGGCCCGTCGCCCGCTCGTCGTCTTCGGCGCGATCGGCTATATGGGCCTCGACGTACTGGCGCTGGCCGCCGTGTTCGCGGCCTTCGGCGGTGGCGCGCCGTCGCTCGGAGTCTTCGTGCTCGCCTACGCGGTCGGCCAGCTCGGCGGCCTGATCCCGATTCCCGGCGGTATCGGCGGCGCCGACGGTGGCCTGATCCTCGCCTTCACCCTGCTGGGAACGCCGGTCGGCCTCGCCGCCGCCGCCGTGCTCGGCTACCGCGCCTTCCAGCTCGGCGTGCCGGCGATCCTCGGCCTCACGGCCTACGCCCGCCTGCAGCGCCGGCTCGGGTCCCGCACGGAGCCCGCAGCGGCGCCCACGGCCCGCGAGCGGACCCGCGTGCCGCAGCTTGAGCTCGAGCCCGCCTGAGTCCCGGCTACTCGGGCAGCTCGTCGTCGCCGTCGGCGGCTGAGGCGAGGCCGGCGTCGGAGGCGGGCGTGGCGCCGTCGGCCGCGGCCTCTGCGACCTCCTCGGCCTCCTCCGCGACGTCGGCGCCGACGTCGGCAGTCGACTCGACGACCAGCGCCACGGCGCTGATCCGGTCGTCGTCCTTGATGTTCATCACCTTGACGCCCTGCGTCGCGCGGCCCATCTGCGAGATCCCGCCGGCCCGGGTGCGCTGAACCATTCCGTTCTGGCTGATGAAAAGCAGGTCCTGGTGCTCGCGGACGATCAACGCGCCGGCGAGACCGCCCTTCTTCTCCGTCATCTTGATCGTCAGCACGCCCTTGGTCCCGCGGCCCTTGACCGGGTACTCGGCGATCGCGGTGCGCTTGCCGTAACCGTTCTCGGTGACGACGAAGAGCTGGGCGTCGTCGCGGGCGACGTCCATCGCCAGGACCCGGTTCTGCTCAGTGCCGATCTTGCCGGTGACGTTCATGCCCTTGACCCCGGAGGTGTCGCGGCCCATCGATCGCACCTTCGATTCGCTGAAGCGCGAGGCGTGGCCGGACTTCGAGACCAGCAGCAGGTCGTCGTCGCCGGTGGTCAGGCGCACCTGGACCAGCTCGTCGCCGTCGCGGACCTTGATCGCGATGATCCCGTCGGCGCGGATCGGCGTGTTGTAGGAGAGGAACTCGGTCTTCTTCACCAGGCCCTTGGCGGTCGCGAAGGCCAGGTACTTGGCCTCCTTGAAGTCACGGGTCGGGATCACCGCCATCACCCGCTCGTTTTCGCGCAGCGGCAGCACGTTGACGAGAGCGCGGCCCTTCGAGGTTCGCGAGCCCTCGGGCAGCTCGTAGACCTTGAGCCGGTAGATCTTGCCGCGGTTGGTGAAGAAGAGCAGGAAGTCGTGGGTCGAGCAGATGTGCAGGTGCTCGATGAAGTCGCCTTCCTTCATGTCCATCCCCATCACCCCGACGCCGCCGCGATGCTGCTGGCGGTAGGTGACCAGGGGCAGGCGCTTGACGTAGCCCGAGTTGGTCAGCGAGATCACCATCTGCTGGTCGGCGATCATGTCCTCGATGTTCATGTCGCCGGCGAAGTGTGTGATCTCGGTGCGGCGCTCGTCGCCGTAGCGGGATTCGACCTCGTCGAGCTCCTCGACGATCAGCGCGTCGACGCGGGCAGGGTCACCAAGGATCGCGCGCAGCTCGGCGATCTGCTCGATCAGCTCGGCGTGCTCCTCGCGCACCTTGTCCGACTCGAGCGCCGTCAGGCGTGCGAGGCGCATGTCGAGGATCGCCTGCGCCTGGAGCTCCGAAAGCTCGAACTTCTCCACCAGTCCGTCGCGGGCGACCTCGGCGTCGGCCGAGGCGCGAATCAGCTCGATCACCGCATCGAGGTTGTCGAGCGCGATCAGCAGGCCCTCGAGGATGTGGGCGCGGGCCTCGGCGCGGCGCAGCTCGTGCTGCGTGCGGCGGGTGACAACCTCGCGCTGGTGGGCGACGTAGGACTCGATCAGCTCCTTCAGCGAGAGCGTCCGCGGCACGCCGTCGACCAGGGCGACCATGTTGACGCCGAACGTGTTCTGCATCTGGGTGTGCTTGTAGAGCTGGTTGAGAACCACCTCCGCGGGGTCGCCGCCTCGCTTGAGCTCGATCACCAGGCGCATGCCCGAGCGGTCGGACTCGTCGCGCAGGTCGGAGATCCCGTTGATCTTCTTCTCCCGCACCAGGTCGGCGATCTTGGTCACCAGGCCGCCGTCGCCGCCCTTTTTCACCTGGAACGGCAGCTCGGAGACGATGATCGCCTCACGGCCGCCCTTCAGCGGCTCGATGTGGGCGCGGGCCCGAACCTTGACCGAGGCGCGGCCTGAGGCATAGGCGTCGCGGATCCCCTCCATGCTCATGATCCCGCCGCCGGGGAAGTCCGGTCCCTTGATGTGCTCCATCAACCCGGCCAGGTCGATCTCCGGGTTGAGCATGTAGGCCTTGACCGCGCCCACCGCCTCGCTCAGGTTGTGCGGCGGGATGTTGGTCGCCATCCCGACCGCGATCCCCGAGGAGCCGTTGACGAGCAGGTTCGGGAACCGGGCCGGCAGCACCAGCGGCTCGGTCTGCGACTCGTCGTAGTTGGGTCCGAAGTCGACAGTGTCGGCGTCGATGTCGCGCAACATCTCGGTCGCCAGGCGCGCCAGGCGCGCTTCGGTGTACCTCATCGCGGCAGCCGGGTCGTCGTCGATCGAGCCGAAGTTGCCCTGGCCGTCGACGAGCGGGTAGCGCAGGGAGAACTCCTGCGCCATGCGCACCAGCGTGTCGTAGATCGCGCTGTCGCCGTGCGGGTGGTACTTACCCATCACCTCGCCGACGATGAAGGCGCTCTTGCGATACGGCCGGTTGGGCTGCAGCGCCAGGTCGTGCATCGCATAGAGCACCCGGCGGTGCACCGGCTTGAAGCCGTCGCGGACGTCGGGCAGCGCCCGGCCGACGATCACGCTCATCGCGTAATCGAGATACGACGAGCGCATCTCCTGCGTGAGCTCGCGCTCCTCGATCCGGCCGGTCAAGGCCTCGAGCGACTCAGACATCGAGGAACCTCACCTCCTTGGCGTGGCGCTCGATGAATGCCTTCCGCGGCTCGACCTTGTCGCCCATCAGCTCGGTGAAGATGCGCTCGGCGAGCGCCGCGTCGTCGATCGTCACCCGCTGCAGGGTTCGGGTCCCCGGATCCATCGTCGTCACCCGCAGCTGCTCGGCGTTCATCTCGCCGAGGCCCTTGAAGCGCTGCATCATCACCCCGTGTCGCGCCATATCGAGCACCGCGCGGCGCAGCTCGCCGAACGACTCGACCACGCGGGTCTTGTCGCCGAAGCTGAGCTTGAACGGGGGCCGGCCGACCTGCTTCAGCAGATCCTCGTGGACCTCGACCAGGTGGCGATAGTCGTTGGAGGCGAACATCTCCTTGGCCAGGTTGTAGGTGCGCGCGAGCCCGTCGCTGCGATGCACCGCCTTCACCTCGAGCTCCTCCTCGGTCTCGTTGAGGATCTCGGTGTCGAACGGCTCCCCCTCGGGATCGGTGCCGGTGAGCAGCTTCTTCACGCCGGCGAGGCTGGCCGCGCCCTCGTCGAGGATCTGCGACTCGGAGAGGAAGCGGACCACCTCGTGGCCGTACTCGGCCTGCAGCGAGTCCGCCCAGCCCTCGTGCTCCTTGTAGCGCCGGTTGAAGCGCTGCCAGCGGGCGGCGGTGAGCTTGTGCTGCTTGCCGTCGACATCGCGCAGGTCGAACGCCTCGAGCTTGTCGCGCAGCAGCAGCTCCTCGAGCTCGGATTCCTTCTCGATGTAGGTCTCGACCTTGCCGTTCTTGACCTTGTACAGCGGCGGCGTCGCGATGTAGATGTAGCCGGCCTCGATCAGGTCGGGGAGCTCGCGGTAGAGGAAGGTCAGCACCAGGGTGCGGATGTGGGCGCCGTCGACGTCGGCGTCGGTCATCACGATGATCTTGTGGTAGCGGGCCTCCTCGAGGTTGAACTCCTCGCCAACCCCGGTGCCGATCGCGGTGATCATCGCCAGGATCATCTCGTTGTTGAGGATCTTGTCGATGCGGCTCTTCTCGACGTTGAGGATCTTGCCTCGCAGCGGGAGGACCGCCTGGGTGTTGCGGTCGCGCCCCTGCTTCGCCGAGCCGCCGGCCGAATCGCCCTCGACGATGAACAGCTCCGCCAGGGCGGGGTCGCGGACGGTGCAGTCGGCGAGCTTGCCCG
Organism: uncultured Solirubrobacterales bacterium; assembly: GCA_963767475.1. Taxonomy (GTDB): domain Bacteria; phylum Actinomycetota; class Thermoleophilia; order Solirubrobacterales; family 70-9; genus WHSW01. The sequence goes on along the minus strand of CAVYEI010000002.1, from coordinate 946,609 downwards.
GCAGGGTCGAGTTCTCGAGCGCCGACTTGCGGCGTGTGAGGTCGCGCGCCTTGCGCGCCGCGTGGCGGGCGCGGGCGGCGTCGACGGACTTGGAGACGATCCGGCGGGCGTCGGCGGGGTGCTCCTCGAGGAACTCGCCGAGCTTGCGGTTGACGGTTTCCTTGACCAGCCCCTCGACCGGCGGGTTGCCGAGCTTCGACTTGGTCTGGCCCTCGAACTGAGGCTCGGCGAGCTTCACCGAGATCACCGCGGTCAGTCCCTCGCGGACGTCGTCGCCGCTCAGGTTCTCGTCCTTCTCCTTCAGCAGCCCCTTCGCCCGCGCGTAGGCGTTCAGGGTCCTGGTCAGCGCCGAGCGGAAGCCGGACAGATGCGAGCCGCCCTCGTGGGTGTTGATGTTGTTTGCGAACGAGAACACCGACTCCTGGTAGGAGGAGTTCCACTGCATCGCGACCTCGACCGCTCCGTCCTCGGTCTCGTTCTCGAAGAAGACCGGCTTGCGGTGCATCGCGTCCTTGCTCTCGTTCAGATGCTTGACGAAGTCGACGATCCCGCCTCGGTAGAGGAAGGTGTCGCGCTGCCCGGCGCCGCGCTCGTCGACCACCTTGATCTCGAGGCCGCGGGTGAGGAAGGCGGTCTCACGCATGCGCTCGGCGAGCGTGTCGTAGTCCAGCTCCAAGGTCTCGAAGACCTCGGCGTCGGGGAGGTAGGTGATCACCGTCCCGGTGCTCTTCAGCTTGTCGCCGCGCTTCAGATCCCCCTGCGGCTCGCCGCGGGCGTAGTCCTGGGTCCAGCGATAGCCGTCGCGGCGAACCTCGAGGTGGAGCCGCTCGGAGAGCGCGTTGACAACCGAGACGCCGACGCCGTGCAGCCCGCCGGAGACCTTGTAGCCGCCGCCCTCGCCGAACTTACCGCCGGCGTGCAGCGTGGTCAGCACGACCTCGGCGGCGGGCCGCTTCTCCTCCGGGTGCTCGTCGACCGGAATCCCGCGCCCGTTGTCGGCGACCGTGACGCTGCTGTCGGGATGCAGCGTGAGCTCGATCTTGTCGCAATGGCCCGCCAGGGCCTCGTCGACGGAGTTGTCGATCACCTCATAGACGAGGTGATGGAGACCGCGCGGGCCGGTCGAGCCGATGTACATGCCCGGCCGCTTGCGAACCGGGTCGAGACCGCGCAGAACGGTGATCTCGTCCGAGGTGTAGCCGGTTGTCTGTTCTTTCTTCGAGCGCGCCGCACGCTTGGTGTCGGCGCTCGCCTCGGATGCCACGCGGGTTAAAGCCTTTCCTTTGCTGTCATGAGAAACCCCGACCGCGTGGCCCGACGAGAGGCCGAGTACCCAGCGGATCGGGGCGGGGGTACAGGTTCACATAAGGATACCAGGACGAGCCGTCGGAAAGCCGTACGGTTAGATACGAAAGTCCTGCAAATCACGCATTAATTTGAGTCGGAAGAGAAACTTTCGCCAACAACCATGCGAAGTCGCGCCACGCGCGCCTCACCGAGCGCCTGATTGAGGCCGGCGACGAGCTCGTCCTGGAGCAGATCGAGCTCCTGGGCCCAGGTCGCGGCCCGGCATTCGACCGTGATCGTGCCCTCGCGCTCGCGCACAGGGTGCGCCTCGGCGGCGATCCGCTCGCCGACCGCCTCGGCCCAGCAGCCCTGAACCGCGGCCAGCAGGGTCGCCGGCTCGACCGCGCTGCGTAGCGCTCGGACCGAGTCGCCGAGCGGCTTCGGCGAAGCGCGGCGGTTCACGCCGCCTGCTCGCCCGCGGCCGCCTCGCCCAGCGGGTGTCCGTCGCGGATCGCGATCTCGCGGCGCGGCGCGGCGGTCGGCAGGTGGTCGGGGTCTGTGGCGGTGATCAGGGCCTGACCGCCGCCCTCGCTCAGATGCTCGACCAGCAACCGCCGGCGCTCGGCGTCGAGCTCGGAGGTGACGTCGTCGAGCAGCATCAGCGGTGGCGGGCGGCCGTCGTCGAGCAGGGCACGGCGCTCGGCGAACAGCAGGCCGAGGAGCCCGGCGCGCTGCTGGCCCTGGGACCCGTAGCGGCGCAGCGACCGGCCGCCGAGCTCGAGTGCCAGCTCGTCGTGGTGCGGGCCCCAGCCGCTGTAGCCGCGGGCGAGATCCGCATCGCGACGCGCGGCGATCTCCTCGACCAGCGTCGCGGCATCGGTCGCCTCGCTACGCGGGCGGTAACGCAGCGAGGGCTCAGGCCCGAGCCCGAGCGCGGCGCTCGAAATCGCGAACGAGGGCGCCAGGCGCTCGACCGCCTCGGCGCGGACCGCAATCAGCTCGACGCCGGCCGTCGCCAGTTCCAGATCCCAGGCGTCGAGCGTGCCTGCCGAGGCGGCGCCGGCGCGGATCCGGCCGAGCAGCGCATTGCGCTGGGCGAGCGCCCGCGTGTAGCGGCGCCGGGCCTCCGTGCGGGTGGGCCAGAGCGCGGCGCAGAAGCCGTCGAGGTGGGTGCGGCGACCGGCGGGCGGGCCCTTGACCAAGGCGAGGCGGTCGGGCATGAACACGGCCAGCGCCGGGCGCAACGCGGCCGCCTCGGGGCCGGCGGCGGTGCCGTCGACCAAATGGCGGCGGCCCTCGGCCCGGCTCACCGAGCTGAGAAAACGGCGGCTGTAGCGATCGGCGACGACGGTGGCCTCGGCGCGGGCGATCGACTCGCCGAAGGCGATCGTCTCGCGATCGTCGCGGGTGCGACACGAGCGGCCGGCGAGGGCCGAGTACAGCGCCTCGAGCAGGTTCGTCTTGCCGGCCCCGTTGGCGCCCCAGAGCAGGTTGATTCCGGAACCGAGCTCGACCTCGCAGTCGGCGAGGTTGCGAAAGTCGAGCGTTGCTACGGACTCGACGACCACACGACCACGCCCCTAGACGTTGAGGCGGATCGGCATCACGAGATAGCTGAAGTCGTCGCCGTCCACCGGGCGCAGGAGCCCCGGGCGCAGCGGCGAGCTGAGCTGGATCGCGATCTGCTCGGTGGGAACGCTCTCCACGCCCTCGACCAGGAACTGCGGGTTGAAGGCGATTTCGAGCGGCTCGCCCGAGTACGGAGCCGGCATCGCCTCGCTGGCGTCGCCGATGTCGGGGGTCTCGGCGGCGACGGTGAGCTCGCCCTCCGCGAACGCCAGCCGCAGCGGCGCGTTGCGCTGCGCCAGCTGACTGATCCGCCGGGTGATCTCGAGAAACTCCTCGCGCGGCAGGCGCACATCGTGCTCGAAGGCCTCCGGGATCAACTGGCGCCAGCTCGGGAACTGGCCTTCGATCAGCCGCGAGGAGAGCACGACGCCGGCGACCCTGAACACGGCCTGGTTGCGCGGCAGCGCGATCTCGACCTCCTCCGCTCCCTCGGCGCTGATGATCCGGGCGAGCTCGCGCAGCGCCCGCGCCGGCACGTTGGCCTCCAGCGTCTGCGAGACCGCGGCCTCGAGCTCGGTGTGCTTGACGCTGAGCCGGTAGGAGTCGGTGGCGACCATCGTCAGCGTGTTGGCGTCGGCCTGCAGCAGGACACCGGTGAGGATCGGCCGGACCTCGTCGCGGGAGGCGGCGCGGGCGACGAGGTCGATCGTCGCCGCCAGCGGCTCGCCGGGAAGCTTCACGGTCTCGCCCTCGAGCTCGGGCAGGCGCGGGAAGTCGTCGGCGGCCAGGATGCGAAGGTGAAAGCGCGCTCCGCCCGCGGCGATCTCGACATCGCGCTGCTCGCTGCGCAGCTCGAGCGTCACCTCGCCCGGCGGCAAGCTGCGAACGACGTCGGCGAACAGCCGGCCCGGCAGCAGCACCGTGCCCTGCTGCTCGGTCTTCGCGTCGTCGAGGGTGCTGGTCAGGGCCAGCTCCATGTCGGTCGCGCGCAGGGTCAGGGTGCCATCGCCGGCGATCAACAGGATGCCGCCCAGCGACGGCAGGGTGCCGCGGGTCGAGACGGCACGGCCGACGAGCTGGAGCGCGCCGGAGAGGGAATCACGGGAAACGGAAAGCTTCATCGAAGGTCGCTCATCTTCCTACTTTGATCAGATGTATCTGATTCGTGGATGGTTGGGGATTGTGGATCGTTATTGGCTTGGACGTGCGGCCTGGGGGTGTGGATCACAACCCCGCCGACGGTGGATCATGCCCCGTCTCGGTGGACGGATCGTTCTCGGCCGGCTTCGTCCCCAGGCTGGAGTGAACCCTGTGGAGGGCTTCAGCGGTTTCCGACCCCGGCTCGAGGCGCCTGGCGACGGAGCGAATCGCGTGCAGGACGGTGGTGTGGTCGCGATCGAAACCGCGCGCGATCTCGGCCAGCGACAGCGGTGTGAGCTCGCGCGCCAGGTACATCGCAAGCTGGCGCGACTGGGCGATGCGTGCCGACCGTCGCGGTGAGAGCAGGTCTTCCTTGGTCAAGTCGTTGACCGTGCAGACGGCGTCCTGGATCGCGGCCAGCGTCGGCGGTTCGGCGGTCGGGGTGCGCTCGGACGCGGGCCCGAGGGCGCGGCGCACGATCGGCGTCGTCAAAGGCTCGCTCAGCAGCGAGGCCATCGCCATCACCCGGGTCATCGCGCCCTCGAGTACGCGCACGTTCTCGGGCACGCTGGTGGCGATCTCCTGCAGCACCCGCGGGTCGGGCAGCTCGGGATAGGAGCCGGAGGCGATCCGCCAGAGCACGGCGATCCTCGTCCGCAGGTCGGGCGCCTCGAGCTCGACCCGCAGGCCCCAGTTGAAGCGGTCGCGGAGCCGGTCGGCGAGCTTCGAGAGCGCCTCCGGCGGCCGGTCGCTGGAGAGCACGATCTGCTTGCCCGCGGCGTGCAGGGTGTTGAAGGTGTGGACGAACTCCTCCTCGGTGCGCGCCTTGCCCTCGAGCACCTGGACGTCGTCGATCAGCAGCGCGTCGAGTTCGCGATAACGGGCCTTGAAGGCGTCGGGACCCTCGCGTCGCAGGGCGGCGACGAACTCGGTCGTGAACCGCTCGGCGGTTGTGTAGTGGATCTCGAGCTCGGGGTGGTTGCGGCGCAGGTATTCGACGATCGCCCCCAGCAGGTGGGTCTTGCCGAGGCCGGGCGGTCCGTGGAGGAAGAGTGGGTTGTAGGCCTCACCGGGGAGCTCGGCGACAGCCAGTGCCGCCGCGTGGGCGAGCCGGTTGCCGGGCCCGATCACGAACTGGTCGAAGGTGTGGCTGGGGTCGAGCGGCAGCGACTCGGGGCGGGTGGCGGCCGGCCCGGCGGCGGGCGCCGCGGTCGGCTCGAGGAAGCTGATCTCGGTCAGCTCGGGCGCCTGGTCGCGGAGGATCTCGAGCAGGCGGCCGGCGTAGCGGCGCTCGACCCAGGCACGGATCGCGGGCGGAGCGGACAGAAACAGGGTCGATCCCTGGGCCGAGATCGCGCGCAGCGGATCGAACCAGAGGTTGAAGGTGGAGCTCGGAAAGGAGGCCTCGAGCTCGGCGCGCACCTGGCGCCAGAGCTTCGCGAGATCGTCGTCTGGCGGCTGTCTGCCCACGGCGAGCGACCATACATTCGTGCGTCGCGCCCGCCCGGCGCCCACCCCGCATTACGCGGGAAACAAAGTTCGCTCGCTCCCTGCGCGGCGTTGGCCGAGCCCCGCGCCGCCGTTGAGGCGCCTGCTCTGCGAGGCGACGCCGAGCCCGCGCCGCCGTTGAGGCGCCTGCTTGTAGACTGGCCGATCCGATGAAGCGCACCTGGCAGCCGAAGAAGCGCAAGCGCGCCCGCACCCATGGGTTTCGTGCCCGGATGCGCACGCGCTCGGGTCGTGACGTGCTCCGGCGCCGTCGGGCCAAGGGCCGCAAACGCTTGACTCCGTAGTGGATGACCGCGGGCGAAGCCACGGTCAGCTGATGTCCGATCGTCGAAAGCGCGGCAGGCTGTCGCGCAGTGGGGACTTCGACCGCGTCTATCGCGACGGGCGTTCGCACGCGAATCGCTACCTGGTCCTCTACTCCTTCCCCCGCGGCGAGGCCGCCCCCGACCAGGTCCGCCTCGGGATCTCCGTCAGCCGCAAGGTCGGCGGCGCGGTCGAGCGAAACGCGGTCAAGCGGGCCCTGCGCGAGGCCTTTTGGGCACTCGACCACGAGCTGCCGGCCGACTACGACTTCGTCCTCGTCGCCCGCCCAGACGTTGCAGGTCTAGTTGAGCGTGAGGGAACGGCGGGAGTCGGAACCACGCTTGCGGAGCTGATCGCCGAAGCGGGCCTCGAGGCGGCGTAACACGTGAAACGCTCCGCCAAGGTGATCCGCACCCGCCTCGCGCACGTGATCCGGGAGGTGTTCCTGCTTCCCCTGCACGCCTACAGAGCCGTGATCTCGCCCAACCTGGGCCCGCGCTGCAAGTACTACCCGACCTGCTCCACATACGGCGTGCAGGCCGTGCGTGAGCTGGGCGTGGTCAGGGGCTCGATCGTGGCCGGCTGGCGCCTGCTGCGCTGCAATCCGTTCAGCCATGGCGGCGTCGACGAGCTCGCCGATCGACGCCTGTTTCGTGCCCACGGGCACGCCCACACCGACACCGAGGCGGTCGTATGAGCACGCTCGGCGTGATCTTCATCTTCGAGCCCTTCGTCGACCTGGCCGACGCGATCATCGGCTTCTTCGCCGAAACCGTCGGCATCAGCTGGGGCTGGGCGATCATCGGCCTCACGTTCACGGTGCGGCTGATGACCCTGCCGCTCTCGATCACCGGGATTCGCTCGATGCGGCGGATGCAGCTCGTCGCGCCGGAGCTGAAGGCCGTGCAGGCGAAATACAAGGATGACCGCGAGCGCCAGCAGCGCGAGATGCTCGCCCTTTACAAGCGCCACGGCGTCAATCCGCTCGCCTCCTGCTTTCCCTTCCTGCTCCAGATCCCGTTCTTCATCGCCGTCTACACGCTGCTGCGCGGCGACACCTTCCAGGAGGAGGTGCTGGCGAGCGGCTCGTCGGTCAGCTTCTTCTTCGTCAACGACATCCTGACCAAGCCCGAGGGCGTCGAGGCGGCGGTGCTGATCGTGCTCTTCATCGTCACCACGGTGCTCACGTTCCTGTACACGACCGCGACCACCCAGACCGCGACCGGCGCCCAGCGCTACATCTTCCTCGCCCTACCGGTGCTGTTCGCGCCGTTCATCATCAGCCAACCGGCCGGCCTCGGGATCTACTGGATCGCGACCAACGTCTGGAGCCTCGGACAGCAGGTCGTGGTTCAGAAGCTGATGCCGATGCCGACAATGCCGACCGCCGAGGAGGTTGCGGCCAAGGCGCCGCCTCCGCCCCCGCCCCGAAAGAAGAAGAAGCGTCGATGAGCGACGACGAGGAGGCCTTCCCCGAAGACCCGGTCGAGCGGGTCGAGGTACTGCTCGATGAGATCGTCGACGCGCTCGACCTCGACGGCGAGGTCCTGGTCGAAGAGCGCGATGAGGAGATCGCGGCGCGGGTCGAGGGCGACGAGCTCGGCCTCCTGATCGGGCGACGGGGGCAGACGATCGACGCCGTGCAGCTGCTCTGTTACCGGGTCGCCTTCCGCGGGCGCGGCGATCGCAAGCGGGTTTCGGTCGACGCCGCCGGCTATCGCGAGCGCCGCCGCGAGACGATCGAACGCCAAGCCGAGCGCGCCGCCGAGCGGGCGCTGGAGAGCGGCAAGGAGATCGAGCTCGAGCCGATGACCGCGAGCGAGCGCAAGATCGTCCACGACCAGCTCAAGGACCGCCCCGGCCTGGAGACCTTCAGCGAGGGCGAAGAGCCCGAGCGCTGCGTGATCGTCGCCCCGCTCGTGGCCGCCGGCGATTGACCGACGACGCTCTTCGCGTCCGCCTCACCCCGATCCTCGACCTGCTCGCCGCCGACCCGGCGTCGCTGAGCTCGGTTCGCGACCCCGCCGACGCCTGGCGGGTCCACGTCGAGGATTCGCTCAGCGGCCTCGAGCTCGTCGGCACGCCGGCAAGGCTCGCCGATATCGGCGCCGGCGCCGGCTTTCCCGGCCTCGTGCTCGCGGCGGCGCTGCCGGGGACGCGGGTGGACCTGATCGAGTCGGTTGGCCGCAAGGCCGAGTTCATCGAGCGGGCGATCGCCGCGGCCGGACTCGACAACGCTCGCTCGCTCGCGGTCCGCTCCGAGGAGTGGGCGTCGGATCCCGAGCCGGCCGGCGGCCGGGAGGCGTATGACGTGGTCACGGCCCGCGCCGTCGGCCGGCTCGCGACCCTGGCCGAGCTCGCCTCGCCGTTGCTTTGCCAGGGCGGTTGTCTGGTCGCCTGGAAGGGCCGCCGCGACGCCGACGAGGAGGCCGAGCTCGAGCGCGCCGTCGAGCGGGTCGGGATGAGGTCGGAGGAGGTTCGCGAGGCAGGAGAGCTGGCGGGCTCGCCGAATCGTCACCTACATCTGCTCCGCAAGACGGGGTCGACGCCCCCTGGGCTGCCGCGGCGGCCGGGATTCGCGAAGAAGCGTCCGTACGGTCGCGAGCGGGGCTAGATCGCTGGTTCCCGCGGGCGTCACCGCCTCAACTCCCCAGGATTCTGGGATTGAGGCTCGATGCCGCGGCGCGTAGAACTCGCGGGATGACTGAGAACACACCAAGCCCGGATCTCCTGGCGCTCGACCGGCTCGTCGGCAGATGGGAGCTCTCCGGGGACAGCGAGGGGACCGTCACCTACGAGTGGATGGAGGGCCGGTTCTTCCTCATCCAGCACGTCGACATGCGCCTGTTCGGCGAGGATGCGAAGGGGCTCGAGGTGATCGGCCACCTGCAGCCGTTCGGGGAGCCACCGAGCCCCGAGATTCGCTCCCGGTTCTACGGCAGCGGCGGCAACACCTTCGACTACGTCTACGAGATCAAGGACGACACACTGACGATCTGGGCCGGCGAAGTCGGTTCGCCCGCCTACTTTCGCGGGACGTTCAGCGCCGACGGCAATGAGAACGCCGGCGAGTGGGTGTACCCCGGTGGCGGCGGCTACAAGTCGACGATGACGCGCGTCGGCTGAGGCGCCGGCAGCGCATCGATTTATCCGCATCGAGCGGCCGTCGCCGGACCGGAGCCCCTGCTCGCGCCGCGCTGGCGACTACGCTCGCCGCGATGGGTGCAGTAGTCGCGATCGCGAACCAGAAGGGCGGAGTGGGAAAGACGACCACCGCGGTCAACCTCGCCGCCTGCGTCGCCGCCGATGGCCGCCAGGTGCTGCTTGTCGACCTCGACGCGCAGTGCAACGCGACCGTGGCCCTCGGCTTCGACCGCGAGGTCTCGCCCTCCTCTTATGAGTGTCTCTGCGGCGAGACCTCGGTGGCGACGGCGGCTCGTCCCGCCGGTCCCGACAACCTCTGGATCGTGCCGGCCAACCGCGACCTCGCCGGCGCCTCGGTCGAGCTGCCGCGAATGGACGGCTACGAGCGCCGCCTGCGCGAGGGGCTGGGTCCGGTGCGCGAGCGCTTCGCGATGACCCTGCTCGACTGCCCGCCGTCGCTGGGGCCGGTGACCGTGAACGCGCTCGCCGCGGCCGACCGGGTGATCGTCCCGGTGCAGGCCGAGTACCTGGCCCTGGAGGGGTTGGTGCAGTTTTTGGAGACGCTCGAGCTGGTCCGGCGCAACCTCAACCCGGGCCTGATTCTGACCGGCGTGCTGATCACCATGCACGATGAAAGGACCCGCCTCGCGCAGGACGTGGAGGCGGAGTTGCGCCAGCATCTACCCGAACAGGTGTTCGATACCGTGATACCGAGAAGCGTCCGCGTCGCCGAGGCTCCCAGCCACGGGCTGACCGTGCTCGCGCACGCGCCGGACTCCCGCGCCGCGAACGCCTACCGGGCGCTCGCCGCCGAGCTCGACGCGCGTGAGACGACCGAAGCGGTGGCCGCGTGAGTACGCGGCGCGGTATGGGCCGCGGCCTGGCGGCGATCCTGCCCGAGAGCGGGCCCGACGAGGCTTCCTATCGCGAGATCCCGATCGACCTGATCCGCCCCAATCCCGACCAGCCGCGGCGAGCGTTCGACCCGGAGACGATCGCCAGCCTCGCCGAGTCGATCGCCGAGGCCGGCGTGATCCAGCCGCTGATAGTCCGCCCGCTCACCGACGGGCGCTACGAGCTGATCGCGGGCGAGCGGCGCTGGCGGGCGGCCCGGGAGGCCCGCCTCGACGCGGTTCCGGCGATGGTCCGCGACGAGGACGCGACTCAGCGCATGCAGACGGCGCTGATCGAGAACGTCGCTCGCGAGGATCTGAACCCGGTCGACGAGGCCCGCGCCTGCGCGACCCTGGTCGACGAGCTCGGTCTGACGAAGGAGGAGCTCGCCGGGCGCCTCGGTCGCACCCGTCCGGCGATCTCGAACCTGATTCGCCTCCTCGACCTCCCCGACGAGGTTCTCGAGCTGCTCGCCGAGGGCGAGCTCAGCGAGGGCCACGGACGCGCGATCCTGATCGCCAAGGGCAACGACGTTCGCCGCCGCCTCGCGCGCGACGCCGCCTCCGCCGGGTGGTCGGTGCGCGAGACCGAGCGCCGGGCCAAGCACGCCGAGACGACCCCGAGCGCCCGCGTCGTCCCGCACCCGGACCAGAAGGCGGCGCTCGAGCGCGCCGAGGACGAGCTCGAGGGGGCCTTCGGCCATGGGGTCAAGGTGCGCGCGACCCGCAACGGGGTGCAGGCCGAGCTCCGCTTTGACGGCATCGACGAGTTGCTCAACTTCGCTCGCGGTATCGGTCGCAGATGAGCGGCGAGCCGAGCTGGTTCGAGATCGGCGTTGCCGACGCCGCCAAGGCGCAGGCGTTCTACGGCGGGGTGCTGGGATGGGAGTTCGAGACCGGGCCCGGCGCCGGCGCCGGCGCGGTGATCCGGACCGGGGGAGTCGACGGCGGCCTGCATGGTGGCGACCCCGCCGCGACGCCCTACCTGTTCTTTCGCGTCGATGACATGGACGCTGCGCTCGCCCGCGTGCGCGAGCTCGGCGGAACGGTCGAGCCGAGCCCCGACGTCGATCCCGACGCCGACTCCGAGTACGGCCGCTTCGCGCTCTGCAGCGACGATCAGGGCTCGCCCTTCGGCCTGCACCAGCCGCCCGCCGCGGCCTGAGCCGCTTACGGCGCCAATCGCTCGATCCGCCAGCCGCCGTCGTCGCGGGTGTAGCGAAAGCGATCGTGAAGTCGCCCGACCTGGCCCTGCCAGAACTCGACCACCTGGGGTCGCAGAAGGAAGCCGCCCCAGTTGGGAGGCCGGGGGATCCCGCCGTCCCCGAACCGTTCTTCGACCTGCGCCAGTCGCCGATCGAGCTCGTCGCGGGAATCGATCGGCTGTGATTGCGGCGAGGCCCAGGCGCCCAGCTGCGAGTCGCGCGGGCGGGTCGCGAAGTAGGAGTCGGACTCGGACTCGGCGAGCCGCTCGACCTGACCTCGCGCCCGGACCTGGCGATCGAGCTCGCGCCAGTAGGCGATCAGGGCGGCGGCCGGCGAGCCGGCGAGCTGCGCCGCCTTCGCCGACTCGTAGTTGCTGAAGAATCGAAAGCCCTCCGCGTTCGCTCCTTTGAGCAGGACCATGCGGGCGTCGGGCCCGGCCCCGTCGACCGTCGCCAGGGTGATCGCCTCCGGCAGCGGCACCTCGCGTTCGGCGACCGCGAACCAGTCGCGAAACTGGGCGATCGGATCGGGGTTCAGGTCGGCGCGCCGGAGCGGCGGCATGTCGGGGCGTCGTGGCATCGGCGGTCTCCTAGAATGCCGTGCTCGCGGGCGATTAGCTCAGTTGGTTAGAGCGCGTCTCTGATAAGGACGAGGTCCGTGGTTCGAGTCCACGATCGCCCATCACCTATTCGTCCGTAGCCGTCAAGGCCGGGCGATCAGCGCCGATATCACCTCTTGCGCGGGTCCTTGGCGGCTCGATTGTGATCAACCAGGGGGGAATGGAGTGGTACCGACATGGACGTCGGAGCGATCGAACCGGGCGCCACCGCCGGCGCCAAAAGCCCACCTCGGATTGCCGAGGAGCTGCTTCCGCTGCCACCGGTCCGCGCGCGCGAGCCGCGAGCCGGCAGGGTGCTGGTGGCGCTCACGGCTCTCGTCGCTTGCGCGGCGGGCGCCTCGCTGATCCACGCCCGCATGGCTGGGCCTGGCGAGGCGGGCGACGCCGAGGCGATGGCCGAGGTGCGCCACGCGGTGACCGCGATCGAGGCCTTCGCGCTCGAGAACGACGGCAGCTACTTAGGGGCGACCGGAGCCGCGCTCTCGCTCAGCGAGCAGGTCGAGGTGACCGCCGGCCCGACCTGGTACGTGATCGTCGGCCACCCGGGTGGGACCGAGCGTGAGTTCAGCGTCTCGCGCGGCGCCGACGGCAGCACCGAGCTGGGCTGCCTGCCTGCCGGCACCGGTGCTTGCTCGTCTACCGGGGTGTGGCGATAGCCGCTCGCGCGATCCTCTAGCCGGCGCCGACCCGCCCGCTGGCGGCCGACCGCAGGCCGTCGAACGTCTTTTCGATCCAGTCGGTGAAGTAGCGGCGGCCGACGGTGCCGTCGATCACCCGGGCGCGCAGCCCCTGCGGATCCATCCCCATCTCGCCGTCGACGAAGGTTCCGCCCTGGGCCTCGGTGATCTCGAAGCGGACGAAGGTGCCGGTGTTCAGGCAGCGGATGTGCAGCCGTCGCAACTCGTCTCGGTTCTCGATCAGGAGGTTCATCTCGTCCTTGCCGATCGGCGTCTGGGTCAGCTGCCGGTAGGTGCAGCCCTCCTCCAGACCTTCGCAATGGACCTCGATCACCCGCGGCCACCACTCGGGGTGGCGCTCGATGTCGGAGATCAGGTCCCAGACCACGGCGACAGGCGCCTCGATGAACCCCTGTTGGCGACACAACGACATTGGCGCATTGTCTCACCGGGGTCAGGATTGCCTCACCCGAGCGAGCCTGGGCCCCAACCTATAATGCGCCCAGGCGACCCAGCGACCCAGGGCCGGGAATCACCCTCATGCAGCAGATGCAGATCTACGGCGTTAGCTTCGACATGGTCGGCAAACAGCCGATCGTGCTCCTGAAGACCGTCGACGGCAATCGCTTTTTGCCGATCTGGATCGGCCACCCCGAGGCGGCGGCGATCCTGATGAAGCTCCAGGGAGCCCAGACTCCGCGGCCGATGACGCACGACCTGCTCAACGACATGCTCGAGCAGCTGGAGGCGAAGTGCGAGCGCGTCTCGGTGACCGAGCTTCGCGACAACACCTTCTACGCCTCGATCACGATCTCGGTCAACGGCTCGGAGATCGAGATCGACTCCCGCCCCTCCGATGCGATCGCGCTCGCCGTCCGCTGCCAGGCGCCGATCTTCGCCGCCGAGGACGTGATCGACGAGTCCTCGATCGAGTTCGAGCACGAGGTCGAGGACCAGGAGGAGGTCGTCGAGCGGTTCAAGGACTTCCTCGACGAAGTCACGCCCGAGGACTTCGCCTCCGGCGAGGAGTAGCTGCGGGTACGAGCAGGGCTCGTACAGGGTGATCCCCAATAGACGCGCGACCGGTACCGCGCCAACCTGGCCTCATCGTCCACCTGCGAGGCGGAGCGAAAGCGAAGCCGAGCCGCGCCGCTGTTGAGGCGCCTACTTTGAGGAGCTAACGCATGAGCGACCAGGACACGACCCAGCAGCTGCCGGCCCCGGAGCCGCCGCCCGAACCGCCATCAGGCCCGAAGCGCCTGATGCGCTCGCGCAACGACCGCGTGATCGCCGGCGTTGCCGGCGGTCTCGGCGACTACTTCGCCGTCGACCCCCTGATCATCAGGATCGTGTTCGCGGTCTCGGTGCTGATCGGCGGCCTCGGCGTGCTGGCCTATGTCGCCCTGGCGCTGTTCGTACCCACCGCGGCTGGCCCCGACGGCGAGCCCGGCGCACCACCGGTCGAGCGCTCACGCACGCTTGCGATCGGAGTCGGGATCGGGGTGATCGTGATCGTGCTCAGCTTGGGCATCTTCGATGGACCGCTCTGGGGAGACGGGTTCTTCCTCAGCCCGCTGTTGTTCATCGCCGCCCTGGTCGGCGGCTCGATCGTGATCGCGCGCAGGGCGGGAGGCGGGTCTCGTGGCGGCGGCGCGCTGGCGACGATCCTGTTTGCGTTCGCCGCCTTCATCGCGCTCTCGATCGCCGCGGTCGCGGCGGCGTGGGCAGGAGCCACCGGTCATGGCGTCGCGGTCGCGATCGCGGTCGTCGCGATCGGGGTGATGCTCGTGGTCGGAGCGTTCAATGGCGGCGCCCGCTGGCTGATCGCGCCGGCGATCGCCCTCGCCGTGCCGCTCGGGCTCGTCTCCGCCGCCGACATCTCGTTCGGCGACGGGATCGGCGAGCGCAACTACCGCCCGCTCTCGGTTGCCTCCTTGCCCGAGGACGGCTACGAGCTTGGGATCGGGCAGCTGGTCGTCGATCTCCGCGCCCTCGACTGGACTCCGGAGACCGTGATCGATCTCAACGTCGACCTCGGCCTTGGACAGGCCGTGGTCGCGGTCCCGTCCGACGTTTGCGTGACCACGGACTTCGATACCCGGGCCGGAGATCTGCGGGTCGCAGGCGATGAATCCGGCGGGGTCGACGTGCACAGCCAGGCGAACGAGGGGGCGACCGCGACCCCCCGCCTCGACCTCACCGGCGAGGTCGACCTCGGCCAGCTGCGGGTGGTCAACGACGACGACGCCGATCTCGACGCGCACGGGCACTTCCGCTTCGAGCGCGGCCAAGACGACGAGATGTCGGCGGCGCTCGAGGCGGCCTGCACCGAAGAGGCGGCGAACGTCCCCGAGAATGAGGCCAACGTCCCCGAGGATGAGGCCAACGGCCCGGACCGGGGGTCGCGGCGCAATTGAGCCGTCGGGTCGACTCGACCTCACTCGCAGCCGGCCTCGCCGTGCTCGTCATGGGCGTCCTCCTGCTCTTGGATCAGGAGGACGCCCTGTCGCTGACGCTGGGCGTGTTCGGAGCGCTCGTCGCGGCAGTCATCGGGACGATCCTGCTGGTCAGTGGGCTCAGCGACGGTGATCGTGAGCGCTGAGGGCGTTTCGCCCGATCGTCGGCCCCGCCCGCCGCTGACCCGCGACCGTCGCCATGCGCTCGTCGCCGGGGTTTGCGCCGGGTTCGCCCGCTGGCTCGGCGTCGACCCGCTGCTCGTGCGGATCGTCTTCGGCGTGCTCGTGATCGCAAGCTCCGGGGCGGCGCTCGCCGGCTACGTCCTCGCCTGGATCTTCATGGCGGAGGGCGACGCGGAGCCGGATCCAGCCGACGTCAACCGGATCGAGGGGCTCGTCGCGCGAGTCAAGGTCGCCAACTGGCGGGTCGCGGCGGGCGTCGGCTTCCTCACCCTGGCCGGGCTGCTGCTCCTGCGCGAGGCCGGCATCTGGTGGTCGGACGCGCTCGTCTGGCCGCTGATCCTCGCCGCCTCCGGGGCGGCGCTGCTGTGGCGTCAGGGAACACGAACCAGCGTTGCGCCCGCCTCCCATCAGACGAACGTTCCGCCCGCCCCCCATCTCACCAGCGTTGCGCCCGCCTCCTCGGCTTCGCCTGCGGTGGCGGCGGGGCCAGCCGGAGGGGGGCCTGATCACGCACCGCCCGAAGCCGCGCCCAACCGGCAACTCGGCGACGTGTACCGCGGTGGATTCGGCGTCGCCCTCGTGCTCGGCGCGGCGCTGCTCTTCCTCTACGCCAACGGCGCGCTCGGGCAGGCCCGCGACGTGGTCTTGGCGGTCGTCGTCGCCGCGCTCGCGCTCGGGCTGATCCTGGCTCCGTTCCTGTGGCGGCTGGGCCGGAACCTCGCCGCCGAGCGGGCGGAGCGGATCCGCTCGCAGGAGCGGGCCGAGGTCGCCGCGCACCTTCACGACTCGGTTCTGCAGACGCTGACCCTGATGCAGAAGCGCGCCTCCGACCCGCGCGAGGTCGCGGCGCTGGCGCGGCGCCAGGAGCGCGAGCTGCGCGCTTGGCTGTTCGAGCGGCCGTCGCGAAACGGCGACAGCCTCGCCAGCGCCCTCGACGCGGCCGCGGCCGAGGTCGAGGATGCCCATGGCGTCGCGATCGACGTCGTCGCTGTCGGCGACCGACCACTGGACGAGCGCGCCGCGGCGTTGCTGGCGGCGACCCGGGAGGCGCTCACCAACGCCGCCAAGTTCGCCGCCGACGCCGGCCCGATCGCCGTCTATGCGGAGATGGATCCGCAGCGCACGCAGATCTTCGTCCGCGACCGCGGCGAAGGCTTCGACCCGGAGCGCGTGCCGGCGGACCGTCGCGGCCTGCGGGAGTCGATCATTGGGCGGATGGAGCGCCACGGAGGCACCGCGACGGTTCGTTCAACGCCGGGATCGGGCACCGAGGTCGAGCTCACGATCGAGGCGGCACCGGCGTGAGCCCGCCGACTCCCAGCGTCGTGATCGTCGACGACCACGCGATCTTCCGCAGCGGCGTGCGTGCCGAGCTCGAGGGCCTCGTCGACGTCCGCGGCGACGTCGGCTCGGTCGAGGAGGCCGTGCGCCTGATCACCACCGAGCGCCCCGACGTCGTCCTGCTCGACGTCCACATGCCGGGCGGCGGCGGGGTCGAGGTGATCCGCAAGGTGGCGGCCGTGAATCCGTCTCAGCGCTTCCTCGCGCTCTCGGTCTCCGACGCCACCGAGGACGTGATCGCGATCGTCCGCGCCGGTGCCCGCGGCTACGTCACGAAGACGATCTCGGGTCCCGAGCTCGCCGACGCCGTGCGCCGGGTTCGCGACGGTGACGCCGTCTTCTCACCGCGACTTGCCGGCTTCGTCCTCGATGCCTTCGCCGGCCAGCTGACCGAGGCCGAGGTCGATCCCGAGCTCGACCAGCTGACCACCCGCGAGCGCGAGGTCCTGCGGCTGATCGCCCGCGGCTACCTCTACAAGGAGATCGCGCTCGAGCTCTCGATCTCGGCGAAGACGGTCGAGGCCCACGTGAGCGCCGTGCTGCGCAAGCTCCAGCTCTCCAACCGCCACGAGCTCAGCCGCTGGGCGACCGAACGTCGGCTGATCGACTGACGGCTCGCGCAACCTCGGCCCGTGATGAGACGTCGAGCTTGCGGAAGATGTTTCGCAGGTGGGTCTCGATCGTCTTCAGGCTGAGGAAGAGCTCGGCCGCGATCTCCTTGTTCGAGTGATGCTCGGCGACGAGCGCCGCGACCTCGCGCTCGCGACCGGTGAGCGACTCGAGGCCGCCCTCGCCACCGCCAGGTTTCGATCGACGGTGGACACGACCGCCGGCGCGTCGCAGCTCGCGCTCGGCCTCGTCGCGGTAGCGCGGCGCCCCGCAGGCATCGAGCTCGGCCGCCGCCGCCGCGAGCTCGGCGATCGCCTCGTCCTCGCGGCCGGCCCGGCTCAGCGCCGCCCCGGCCAGCGCTCGCGAGCGCGCGGCCTCGAGCCGGGAGCCGCATTGCTCGGCGGAGGTCGCGGAGCTGCGCGCACGCTCGACGGCGCGCTCATGGTCACCAGCCGCGAGCGCGATCCTGGCGTCGGCGCGGGCCGCCATCGTCGCCGACATCGGCAAGCCGCTGGCCTGGGCAAGCTGAGTGGCTACCTCAGCAGCGTCGTTCGCCGCGGTCGCCTCGCCGAGCTCGAGTTCGACCGCGACCAGGCACTCGAGGTAATAGACGCGCCAGCCGCCGCCAAGCGAGTCGAGCCCGTGGCCCCCGACCCGATCCACCAGCGCGCGGCGCGCCTCGGCCGCGTCTCCGTCCGCCGCAAGCACGGCCGCCAGGATCGCCCAGGCCCAGGCCGCGACCACGTTGGTCTCCTCGCCCTCGGCTATCTCAACGCTCTCTCGCGCCGCTCGCCTCGCGGCTCGCAGGTCGCCGGCGTGCAGCAGCGCCATCGCCTGGTTGGAGAGCAGCCAGACGAGTGCCTGAGAGTTGCCGATCACCCGAGCCGCATCGACCCCGGCCAGCAGGACCGCGGTCGACTCGGGCAGGCGCCCGAGCGCCCAGAGCGCAGTTCCGAGGGTGATCGTCAGCGTCGGAGCGCTGGCCCCCGCGCCCGTCGCGCGGGCGAGCCCCAGTCCGCGTTCGGCATGTACGACGGCGTCTTCGTAGTGATCGAGGAAGAGCTCGGCTCCGCAGAGATTCGAAACCGATTCGAGTAGCCCGAACAGCTCCTCGTCGGACCGGCCGTCGATCAGGCTCGCGCCCTCCTCGCGCAGCGCGTCGGCACGCTCAACCTCGCCGGCGAAGGCCGCGGCCATCGCACTGCCGGCGACTGCCATCGCGATCAGGGTCTCGTCCGGCTGGGTCCTGGCGACCTCGAGCGCGCGCCGCGAGGATTCGTCCATGGCGGCGAAGTCACCGGCGTAGAAGGCGTCGAGCGAGAGCGCAACCAGCAGCCAGATGGTTTCGACGGCCGGCTGCTCGGACCCAGACTCGAGCTCGCGCTCCAATCGCCGCCGGGCGTCGGCATGGCGGCCGAGCAACCCCTCGACCCGGGCGCAGCCGGCGATCAGCTGCACCCGCAGGACGCTCGCCTCCGGTGGGACGAGATCGATCGCTTCCACCAGTGCGGCTCGCGCTCGCGCCAGCTCGCCGGTCTCGCCCAGCGACATCGCCAAGGCGATCAGCAGCTCCAATCGCTCGGCACGCGGTGCAGCTTCACCGCGCAGGCGCAGCGATGCTTCATACCAGCGCGCGGCGCTGGCCGGCGCTCGCATCCGAGCCCAATCGGCGGCTTCGCTCAGGGTTGCCGCCGACGCCTCGTCGCCGGCCTTGGCCGCGTGCTCCACGTGATGGGCGCGCTCCTGGGCTGGGGCGCCGCGTTGAGCGAGCGCCGCCGCGGTCCGCTCGTGCGCGGCGAGCCTGACCCCGGGTGGCGTTGACTGGTAGACCGCCGCGCGTACCAGCGGATGGCGGAAGCGAAACCGCCGGGGTATGTCGGCCTGATGGACGAGCTCCCGCGCGGTCAGGTCGTCGAGCAGCTCGAGCGCCTCCTCCTCGCCGATCCCCGCCGCCTCAGCCGCAAGGTCGATCTCGAACGGATCCCCGACCACCGCTCCTCCGCGCGCCAGGGCCTGGGCCTGGGGCGAGAGCCCGTCCAGCTCCTGCTCGATCGCCGCGAACACCGCCGCCGGGATCCCGCCGCCACCTGCCTCGCCGAGCTCGATTGCATCGCCGGCCGCCCCCGACCGCGCCAGTTGGAGCAGGTAGAACGGGTTGCCGCCGCTCGCCTCATAGAGACGACTGTGATCGCGGGAGGCCGAATCTCCGACCAGCTCGTCGGCGTCCGCGCGCCCCAGAGGTCCGAGCTCGATCCGGACCAGCCCACCCTCCGCCGCGGTCCGGTCGATCGTCGTCGCCAGCAACGGATCCGCCTGGCCGGTGCGAAAGGCGCCGACGATCAACACCGGGGCCCCCGGCGGGCGGCGAAGCAGGTGGCAGACGAGCTCGAGCGAAGCCCGGTCGGCCCAGTGAAGGTCGTCGAGGATCAGCAGCAGCGGCCGCGTCGCGGCGAGCCGCTCGAGCAGCTCGCGAACCGCGTAGTACGCCCGCACGCGCTCCTGGGCGATCGCCGGGCCGTCCTGGTCAGCGGCGAGCGAACGCAGCGAGGGAAAAATGAGGCCGAGGTCCGCCCCCGTCTCCGCGGGCAGTCGCTCGAACGTGATCGGCGGCATCGACTCCAGATAGGCATCGATTGCGTCCACGATCACGGCGAAGGCCACCTCAGCCTCGAACTCCGCCGCCGTGCCGCCGAGCACCAGCATCTCCCGATCGTCGGCGAGCCGGGCGAGCTCGGCAAGCAGGCGCGTCTTGCCGATTCCGGGTTCTCCCTGGATGAAGAGGAACCCGGGGCTGCGGTCGGTGAGGCGGTCGACCAGCCCGGTGAGGGTGGCGAACTCGGCGTCGCGGCCGAGCAGGGGGTCTGGCGTCCCCACCGATGCAGATTCGCCGATCCCCACCGATGCAGCCTACGACGCGGATATCAGTGGCGTGCCCTGATGTCCGCGGACGCGATTGAGTCGACGATCCAGTTCATGCAGAGGTTTCTGCTCTATCACCGCCATCGGCGCGAGGAGTGCGCCGCCGCGTTCGCTGCCTGGAGCGGGTTCGCCAGCCCGCTGCGCCATCGGCCCACGATCGGCTCCTGTCGCTTCGGCGGGCACGAGATCTGGTGGGAGCTGGAGGCGCGGAGCGCGGAGGAGGCGCTGGGCACGCTGCCCGACTACGTCGCCGCGCGCACAACGGTGACGCAGGTCACAGAGCTGGAGATCGGCTAAGGGGATCTCAGGGTTCGACCCCGATGACGGATCTGCCCACGAGCGCGAGCCTGACGCCATGAACAACCAAACAGACATCACCACGCCCTCCGTCCTTCGATCCGCGGCCGCCGTCGCGGCCCTGTTGATCGCAATCCTGGCCCTCTCGGTCGGGGCCAGCAGCGCCGAAGCGGCGGTCTTCTGCGTCAACAAGAACCCCTGTCCGCTCGGCGGCATCGCGAAGCCGACGATCGACGAGGCGCTCGACACCGCGGCGGCCAACGGCGTTGCCGACAACGTCCTGGTCGGCGCCAACGGCGGAACGCCGTACGCCGAAACTCTCAACTACATCGACTCCGAGCCGGTCCACCTGATCGGCGAGGGGGTCGGCGCGACCGTGATCGCGCCCGCCGGGCCGAGCCTCCCGGGCGTGCGGGTGCTGAACCCGAGCTCGACGATCGAGGATCTGACGATCCGTGTTCGCGACGCCGACAGCGTCACCGGGTTGAGCCTCGATGGGACAGCGTCCGGAATCGAGGTCGTCCACGAGGGAACCCCGCTTGCCAACCTGACAGGTGTCAGCGCCGAGCCTGGTGCGGTACTCGAGGACAGCAGCGTCAGCATCGACGGCTTCACCGCGATCAGGGTCCCGGCCGCCGGGGATACGACGGTGCGGGACTCGTCGGTGCGCTCGCGCGGGGTCGGGATCACCGCCCACATCGCCGGTGCCGACGTCAGCGTGAGCCGGTCGACGATTCGCTCAGGTAGGTCGTCGATTGAGACGGGCCAGACCGGGAGCTCGCTGACGATCGACAACTCGGTGCTCCGGCCTGGCTCCGGCTTCGCCGGCGGGGACGGGGCGATCTCCGCTCTCAGCGGGGCGAACGTGATCGCCCGCCACCTGACGATCGTCGGCAGCGATGTCGGTGCCGCGATCGTGGCCAGCGCCGACACGACCTCGACCTCGGTCGTGCTCCGCGACTCCGTGATCAGCAACTTCGCCTTCGCGCTTCGGTGCTTCGGCGAGAACGGGTTCGTGACCACGCTCGGCGTCACCTACTCGAACTGGACCGACCCGAACCAGCTCGAGGCGGCCGGCCAGTGCGACGCCACGTTCGGCGCCGGCAACACCGCACACGATCCGCAGTTCGTCGGCGGCCTGGTCGAGAACTTCCGCCTCCGGGCGGCCTCGCAGCTGATCGATGCCGCGGATCCGGCGAGCCCGCTGACGGTAGACCGCGACAACGCACTGCGACCGGTCGACGGCGACGAAACCGCCGGCGCTCGCGCGGACATCGGTGCGTTCGAGTACCAGCGCCGAGCCCCGGTGGCGTCGGCGAGCGGGCCGGCGACCGCGTCGGTCGGTCAACAGGCCGCCTTCACGGCGGCCGGAACGAGCGATCCCGACGACGGCGACGAGCTCGCCCTGAGCTGGGACTTCGGCGACGGCGGCTCGGCGACCGGCTTCGCGCCGACGCACGTGTTCGCGGGACCGGGCACCTACACGGTGACCCTTACGGCGACCGACCCGCTCGGCCTCAGCGACACGGCGACCGTCCAGGTCGAGGTCCCCGCCGCGCCGAGCCCGTCGGCGGCGACGCCCGAGACGACGATCTCCCAGGGACCGTCGAAGAAGCAGCTGCGCAAGCGCAAGGCGAGTCTGGCCTTCGTCTCCACAGACCCGGCGGCTACGTTCGAGTGCAGCCTCGACGGGGCGGCGTTCGCCGCCTGCGGCTCACCGCAGAGCTACCGCAGGCTGAAGCGGGGGCGGCACGTGTTCGCGGTCCGCGCTGTGGGGATGGGCGGCACCGACGCGACCCCCGCGGAGGCGGCGTTCAAGGTCAAGAAGCGGAGGCGCTGACCGGCTGGCGCTCCAGCGCCAGCTCCAGCAGTCGCTCGCAGAGGCGCTCGAACCCCAGTCCCGCGGCCTCACCGGCCATCGGTAGCAGCGATGTGTCGGTGAGGCCCGGGATCGCGTTTGCCTCCAGCACCTGGGGCCCGTCCTCGCCGAGGATCATGTCGACGCGGCAGAAGCCGTCGAAGCCGAGCACGTCCCAGGTCCTCAGGGCGGCGTCGAGGATCGGGCCTTCGGCGGCGCCGAGATCGGCCGGGCAGACGTACTCGCTGCGCCCGATCTCGTAGCGGGCCTCGTAGTTGAACCTGTCCTCTTCGCGCGGCACGACCTCGACCGCGGGCAGGGCGATCCCGTTGATCAGCGAGATCGCCAGCTCGCGGCCGTCGTGGTGGCGCTCGAGCAGGACGCGATCGTCGTAGGAGAAGGCGGCGAGCAGCGCCGCGGGCACCTCCTCGGCGGCCGCGGCGAAGCGGACCCCGAGCGAAGATCCGCCGGCGGCCGGCTTGACCACAAGCGGGAAGCCGAGGTTCGCCTCGATCTCCTCCAGTGTGTCGGCGGCGCCGAGCTCGCGAAAGGCGACCGCATTGAAGGCGGCCCAGTCAGGGGTCGGGACGCCGGCAGCGCGGAGCTCGTGCTTGGCCGCCACCTTGTCGATCGAGCGCACGCAGGCCCGCACGCCGGGGCCGGTATACGGGATGCGCAGGATCTCGAGCAGCTCCTGGACGGTGCCGTCCTCGCCGCCGGGCCCGTGCAGGGCGACGAAGGCGACCTCGGGCCGGGCCTGCTTCAGCCTCGCGACCAGGTCGGCGCCGATGTCGATCGCGAGCACCTCGTGGCCGAGCGAGGCGAGCGCATCCTCGACCCGGGCGCCGCTTCGCAGCGATACCTGGCGCTCGAGCCCGCGGCCGCCTTTCAGCACCGCGACCTTCATCGGCGGAAGGGCAGGACCTCGCCGGTGCCGGGCTCGTCCTCCGGTGGTGGTGGCAGACGATGCTCGCCGGTGATCGCGCCGTAGAGCTCCATCTGGGTATCGATCACGCCTCCGATCCGCTTGATCCCCTCGCGGATCTCGTCCGCGCCCGAGGCAGAGAAGTTGAGCCGCATCGACGATCCTCCGCGGCCATCCACGTACGCCGCGGCGCCGGGGACGAAGGCGACGTTCTCGCGCAGCGCCTTGGCCAACAGGTCGGTGGTGTCGATGTAGTCCGGCAGCGTCGCCCAGCAGAACAGGCCGCCGGCGGGGTGCGACCAGGTCGCCCCCTCGGGGAAGAACCGCTCCAGCGCCTCGAGCATCGCGTCGCGTCGCTCGCTGTAGATGCCGCAGAGGTCGTCGACGTAGCCGCGCCAGTTGCCCTCGCCGAAGTACTCGCGAACGAAGTACTGGGTCAGGGTCGAGGTGCAGAGGTCGGCCGCCTGCTTTCCCAGCACCACCTTCTCCATCATCGGCGGCGGCGCGCAGAGCCAGCCGAGCCGGATCCCGGGCGAGAGGATCTTGGAGAAGGTGCCGAGGTAGAGGACGTAGTCGCCGCCGTCGAGCTTGTACAGCGGCTCGACCGGATCGCCCTCGTAGCGCAGCAGGCCGTAGGGGTTGTCCTCGACCACGACCAGCTCGCGCTCGCGGGCGAGCTCGACCAGGCGCCGCCGCCGCTCGGCCGACATCGTCACCCCGGCGGGGTTCTGGAAGCTCGGCACGGTGTAGATGAACTTCGGCCGCCTGCCCTCGCCGCGCAGGCGCTCGAGCAGCTGCTCGAGCTCGTCGATCCGCATGCCCTCGTCGTCGACGCTGACCTGGATCGTCTCGGCCTGATAGGAGCAGAACACCGGCACGGCGCCCGGGTAGGTCGGCGCCTCGGCGATCACCACGTCGCCGGGATCGACCAGTGCCTTGGCGACCAGGTCGATCGCCTGCTGACCGCCAGTGGTGACGATGATGTCGTCGAGGTCGGGCTCCATGCCCTCGGCGCGCATCACCTCGCGGATGCACTCCTTGGTCTCGGCGAAGCCCTCCGTGGGCCCGTACTGGAGCGCCTCGGCCGAGCTCTCCTGGGCGATCCGGGTCATCTGGGCGGCGAAGCTCTCCGGCGGGAAGGTCGAGGTGTCGGGAAGGCCGCCGGCGAGCGAGATCACCTCCGGCCGCGCGGTGATCTCCATCAGGTCGCGCATCGCGCTCGAGCGCATCACCTTGGTGCGCTGGGCGAACAGACCCGCGTAGCGCTCGAGGTCGCGGCTGGTCGTGTGGGCGCGCCGGTGCGGAGGCGCGGGGGCGCGCTCGGGCGGTTGCGGGCGATCGTCGGCTTCGGCCACGGCTACTTCAGTGTGGCGCAACCCCGCGCCCCGGCGCGGCCGCCGGGGCAACGAGCATCGTCCTTGACATGTGACCATAAGGTCACATATAATCCCGAACATGGACGACGTCTTCAGAGCCCTCGGCGATCCGACTCGGCGCGGCCTTCTCGACCAGCTCTATGAGCAGGACGGGCAGAGCCTGACCGAGTTGGAGCGCCGGCTGCCGATGAGCCGCTTCGGTGTGATGAAGCACCTGAAGGTGCTCGAGGCAGCGGGACTCGTGACCACGCAACGCCGCGGTCGCGAGAAGTTGCACTTTCTGAACGCCGTCCCGATCAGGCTGATCCACGACCGCTGGGTGAGCAAATACGCCGAGCCCTGGGCGGCAACGCTCAGCGAGCTCAAGACAACCCTCGAGGAGGGATGACGATGAATGACGAGCAGACCTACACCGTGATCGCCGGCCGCGGAGCGATGTCCGTGTTCGAGATCTACATCAAGACCACGCCGGAGCGCCTCTGGGAGGCGATCACCGACAGCGAGCAACGCGCGAAGTACACGTTCGGGACCGGAATCGAGTCCGACTGGACGAACGGCTCCCCGTACAAGGCGGTCCACCTGCAGGGCGGCGTGCCGATCTCCGAGGGCGAGAACCTCGAGGTCGACCCGCCGCGGCGGCTGGTGCAGAGCTTCACCGCGCTGTGGAGTGACGAGGTCAAGGCCGAGGGCGCCTCGCGGGTGACCTGGGAGATCGAGCCGGTCGGCGACTCATGCCGCCTGCGGGTCACCCACGACGAGCTCTCAGAGAGCGCCAACGACGAGCTCTACGGCGGCTGGCCGATGATCCTCTCCGGCCTCAAGACGCTGATCGAGACCGGCGAGCTGCTGGACACGCCGGGATCGCTGCGCTACAGCGAGGCCGGCGCTTAGGCCGCAGACTCGAGAGGCGGATCCTTACCGGGGGTCGGTAGGGATCCGCCTTTCGTCGAGCTGCATCAACTGTCGAAGCCGAGCCCGAGCCGGTCGAGCGTGCGCAGCCAGATGCCACGCCGGCCGGCTCGGCGGTCGGCGGCGGCGAGCCGGTTTCGGGTCAGCTCGATCGCCGCCCAGCGCAGGGGCTCGGGCGGAAACGGAAACGGCTTCGAGCGGATCGCACGCAGGCGGGTCGCCTCGGTCTCGCGGCCGTCGAGCAGGTCGAGGGTCACCTCGGCGCCGAAGCGGCTGGCGCCGACGCCGAGCCCGGTGTGGCCGACCGTGTAGGCAACCCGGCCGCCCAGCGCGGTGCCCTGGAAGGCGAAGAAGCGGCTGCAGGTGTCGATCGCCCCGCCCCAGCGGTGGCTGAAGCGGATCCCCTCGAGCTGGGGGAAGGCGGTGAAGAAGTGGCTGGCGAGCTTCGCGAAGCTGGCGTCATGCTGCTGCAGCTCGGTCGCCATCCGGCTGCCGTACCGGTAGATCGCGTCGTAGCCGCCCCAGAGCACGCGATCGTCGGCGGTCAGCCGGTAGTAGTGGAAGCGGTTCGCCAGGTCGCCGATCCCCTGGCGGTTTCGCCAGCCGATCGCGTCGCGCTGACTCGCGCTCAGGGGCTCGGTCACCAGCACGTAGTCCCAGACCGGAACGATCCGGCGGCGGATCTCGCCGATCAAGCCCGGGAAGGCGCTGGTCGCAAGCACCGCCTGGCGCGCCGCGACCGCGCCGTTCGCGGTCGTCAGCTGGACGCCGGCGCCGGCGCTGCGCACCCGCTCGACCGGCGTGCGCTCGTGGATCCGGACGCCGAGCCGCTCGGCCGCCTCGGCCAGGCCCCAGCAGAGGCGTGCCGGATCGACGATCGCCGCTCCCGACTTTCGCCACAGGCCGCCCTGAAAGAGCGGCGAGTAGACCTGGTCGTGCAGCCGCTCGCGATCGAGCAGCTCGACCTCGTGGCCGAGCCGGGTCAGCGCCGCCGCCTCCTCGGCGAGCCAGCCGACCTCGTGCGCTTCCACGGCGACGTCGAGATCGCCGTTGGGCTCGAACGAGCACTCGATTCCGTGGCGTGCGATCGCCTCCCGCGTGGCCTCGAAGTTCTCCAACCCGAGGCGCTCCAGAACCGGCATCTCCTCGGCGAAGCGGGCCATGCCGTTGGCGACCCCGTGGGTGAGAAAGGAGGAGAGAAAGCCGCCGTTGCGACCGCTGGCGGCGCTCGCCAGCTCGCCGGCCTCGAGCACGACCACGTCCCGATCGCGATCGCGTTCCTTAGCCAGCACCGCCGCCCAGAGCCCGCTGAGGCCGCCGCCGACGATCGCAAGGTCGGCCTCCGCGCTCTCCACCAGGGGAGCTCGTGGCGGCGGTCGCTGCGGAGAGTCGAGCCAGAACGGCGTCGTCGAGGCGTCGGCGTAGGCGCGGCCCTCGTCCGCCGACGGCTCGCGCTCCGCCCACGGGCCGTGCCCTGCCCGGCTCAACGCCTGCCCCTCGGTACCCTGCTGCGCCGATGCATTTCTTCCTCGCAGCTTGTCAGGGCGCAGGTCTGGCGGTCGCCGCCGGCGCGCTCGCCGGCGCCCCCGGGCGCCGCGGCGGCTTCGCCACCGTGCTCCTGGTCGCCGCCGTGATCGGCGGCGCGATCCTGTTCGGGGTTTCGCTGGCCGAGGAGGACCATCCCGCGTGGCCGGGCTGGCCGGTCGGCGCCGCGATCGCGGCGGCCTCGTTCTTTGTGATCAGCGACTTCGCCGCCGGTGCGGCTGCACGCGCGGAAGGCGGCGGCTTCATCGGCGGGCTGATCGTGCTCGCCGCCCTGGCCACGGCAGGGCTCTCGGTGATCTTCCGCCCCCTCGGGCTCGTCGCCCTGGCCGCGATCGTCTACCTCGGTCTCGCCCGCCGCGGCCGCGCGGCGCGCAAGTACGAGGGCCTGCGGACCCTGCGGTGAGCGCCCGCAAGCTGGTCCTCTGCGTCGTCGACTCCCTGCGAACCGACAAGCTCGAGCAGGCCGTCGCCGAGGGCAGGGCGCCGACCTTCGCCGCACTGCTGGAGCGCGGGACGCTGATCCGCGACTGCGTCTCCTCGTTTCCCTCGGTGACCCCGGTCTGTACCTCGGAGATGACCACCGGCCGGCGGCCGGACGGGCACTGGATCAGCGGCATGAACTGGTATCACCGCAGCGAACGTCGCTACGTCGAGTACGGAAGCTCGTTCGAGGCCACGCGGGCGTTCGGCCTCTTTCGCTCGCTCTACGACACCGTCTACAACATGAACATGGCCCACCTCTCCGACGAGGTGGAGACGGTGTACGAGACCCTCGGCGACCATGGCGTGCGCACCGCCTGCACACCGTTTCTGATCTATCGCGGCCGCACGCGGCACGAGCTCGGGCTCGAGGGGCTGCTGCGCCGGGTGGCGCTGGCGGCGACCTTCCGCCACGCGACCTGGGGCCCGGACGAGCTCTTTTACGGCGAGCTGTACTCCAGCCGCAAGGTCCCCTGTAAGCCGACCCTGGCCCGGCCCGGGACCCGTGACGAGTACTCGGCCTGCTGCGGGCGCGAGCTGGTCGAGGGCGACCTCTACGACTTCCTCCTCTACTCGCTACCCGACAACGACTACCACTCGCACAAGTTCGGCCCCGAGGCCCAGGTGGAGTCGATCGAGCGCGCCGATGACGCCTTCGCCGAGCTCGTCGACGCGGCCGGGGGGATGGAGCGCTTCCTCGCCGAGCATGCTGTGATCGTGGTCGCCGACCACGCGCAGACGCAGGTCGAGCATCCGCTCCCGCTCGCCGAGGCGCTGGGCTCGCAGTGGCGCGTCTTGCAGCCGAACCAAAGCGATCCCGAGAACGCCGAGCTCGCCGTCTGCCCGAGCGCGCGGGCGGCGGCCGTCTACGTGCTTTCGGAAGGGCGTCGTGGCGAGCGCACCCACGCGGAAGTGCGCGAGCGGCTGCGGGCGCTCGACGGCGTCGACCTGTTCGCCTGGCTCGAGCTCGACGGCGCGCCGTTTTTGCGCGGGGACGCCGACGGTCCGCCGCCGGCGAACGCGGCGGCGGTGGTCGAACGCGACGGCGCGCTGCTGCGCTTTCGCCCCGGCACCGAGGTCAGCGACCGCCGCGGCGCCGGTTGGGACGTCGACGGCGATCTCGAGGCGCTCGCCGGGGCCGTCGCTGACGGCCGCTTCGACTCGGCGACCTATCCCGACGCGCTGGCTCGCCTGCACGCGGCGCTGGTGGCGCCGCACGCCGGCGAGATCCTGATCTCGGCCGAGGTCGGCCACGAGCTCGTTGACTGGGGCGGGACCACGCACTGCCCGGGTGGCAGCCACGGCGCGCTCGAGGCCGGCGACTCGCTCGGCCCGCTGCTGCTCTGTGGGCTCGAGCCCGGGACCGAGTCGCTGCGCGAGCAGTGGGCGATCAGCGACGTCGCCGGGCTCGTTCGCGGCCACTTCGGGCTCGATCAGGGCGGCGACGCGTTGCGGGTCAGCCGGGCCGAGCCGAGCCGGGTCAGCGGCTGAGCGTGTCCGCGCCCGATCCCACGATCGTCGTCGAGCCGCCGTCCGGGGTGATCCGGCGGATCCACCACGGCACCCGCAAGCCGGCCAACTGGATGCAGCTGCTCAAGTTCGGCCTCGTCGGCGGTTCCGGCTACGCCGTCAACCTTGCGGTCTTCGCGCTGCTGACCGCGGCCTTCGACATCCATCACATCCCCGCCGCGATTGGCGCCTTTTCCGTCGCCGTGATCAACAACTTCTGGTGGAATCGACACTGGACCTTTGCCGCCGCCGAGGGCCATGCCGGCTTTCAGGCGGCCCGCTTCTTCGCCGTCAGCATCCTCGGCCTCGGCTTCAATCTCGCGCTGCTGGAGCTCTTCGTCACCGGCCTCGAGCTGCCGGAGCTGCCGGCGCAGGCGCTGGCGGTGGCGCTGACGATGCCGGTGAACTTCGTCGGCAACAAGCTGTGGACATTCGACGACTCCTAGTCGCGGCGCTCGCCGCCGTCGCGGTGCTGACCACTCCCGCCGCGGCGCTCGGCGCCGAGGGTGAATCGGCCCCCGTCGCGGGCTCGACCCTCGCCGGCCCGGTCGAGCCCGACTACCTGCCGCCGACTCCCGAGGACTTTCAGATCTCGGCGCGGGCGGCGGTCGAGATCGCCAACGCCGATCCCAAGGTCGCCGAGCAGACGGAGCGCTACGGGCCGCTGACGACCGCGATCCAGGTCAACGACGACGGCCTCTGGCAGGTCGGCTACAAGGACGGCGACAACGAGGTCGTGCAGGTGAAGGTCGACGGGCACACCGGCGCGATCGTCGAGTCCTGGACCGGATACCAGGTCGCCTGGCCGATGGCGCGCGGCAACGAGGCGCAGTTCGGCCACCTGCTCAACGCGCCCTACGTCTGGATCCCGATCGCGCTGATCTTTTTTCTCGGCCTGTTCGACTTCCGCCGCCCGCGGCGGATCGCGCACCTCGACCTGCTGGTGCTGCTCTCGTTCGGGATCTCGCAGCTCTACTTCAACCGCGGCGAAATCGGGGTATCGGTGCCGCTCGCCTACCCGCCGCTCGTCTACCTGCTCGCGCGCATGCTCTGGATCGGTTTTCGCGGCGGCCAGGGGCTGCGGCCTTCGCTACCCGTGAAGTGG
This sequence comes from uncultured Solirubrobacterales bacterium, assembly GCA_963767475.1. GTDB lineage: Bacteria > Actinomycetota > Thermoleophilia > Solirubrobacterales > 70-9 > WHSW01. Next base: position 916,750 of record CAVYEI010000002.1, on the reverse strand, counting down.
CTCGGGCTGATGGCGATCGTCCTGATCGCCTTTCGGCTGACGATCAACATCGCCGACTCCGGCGTCATCGACGTCGGCTACGCGGGCACGATCGGCGCCGACCGGAGCACCCACGGCGAGCAGCTCTACGGCGAGGGCGAGTTCCCCGAGGACAATCGCTTCGGCGACACCTACGGCCCGGTCAACTACTACGCCTACGTCCCCTTCGAGCTCATACTGCCGTGGAGCGGCGATTGGGACGAGCTCGCCGCCTCGCACGCCGCCGCGATCGTCTTCGACCTTGCCGCCGTCCTCGGCCTGTTCTTCGTCGGCGTGCGCCTGCACCGCGGCCGGCGCGGGCGCGAGCTCGGAGTCCTGCTCGCCTTCGCCTGGGTCGCCTACCCCTACACCGACTTCGCCCTGCAGTCGAACTCCAACGACTCGCTGGTCGCCGCGCTGCTGATCTGGTCGCTGGCCGTGTTCGCGAAGCCGCTCGCCCGCGGCGCGGTGCTGGCGCTGGCGGCGATGACCAAGTTCGCGCCCCTGGCCCTGGCGCCGTTGTACGCCGGCGGCTTTCGCGGCCTGCTCGCCGCCGACGGCGAAGCGAGCGGCGAGGACCGGCGAAGCCGGCTCACGGGCCTGCGCCCGGCGATCGTGTTCGTCCTCGGCTTCGTCGGGGCGATCGCGCTGCTGCTCATCCACCCGGCGATCGACTCGGGCCTGGCGACGTTCTTCGACCGCACGGTGGTCAGCCAGATCGACCGCACCTCCCCGTTCAGCATCTGGGGGCAGGTCGACGGGATCCAGTGGCTGCAGACGGTCGTCTTCGCCGCCACAGGGCTGCTCGCGGCAGCGCTTGCGTTCGTGCCCCGGCGGCGAACCCTGCCGCAGGTCGCCGCGCTCTCAGCCGCGATCCTGATCGCGCTCCAGCTCTCCGTCGATCACTGGTTCTACCTCTACATCCCCTGGTTTTTTGGCGCGATCGTGATCGCCCTGCTCTGCCTCGCGCCGCGTGACGCCGCGATCTGAGAAGTTGTGCGGGCAGCGCAACCTCGTAGAAGGCAGGTTCAGGTGAAGCGTTTCGTCCTCGTCGCGTTGGTTGCGATCGTCGCTATCGGCGTATCGGCGGCGGCGCCGGCGGCCGCGAAGCCGCAGGCGAAACTGGCGCCGACAGCGGTCAGCGATCCGCCGGCGACGGCGAAGAACGGCGACAGCTTCCCGGTCACGGTCACGATCTCCAACAACGGCGACCGCGACCGCAAAGCGAGAGCGCGCGTCTATCTGCGCGAGGGGGACACCAACGTCACCCGACTCGCCAAGAGTCCCCGCAAGCGGATCCGCGCCGGCGCCGAGCGCGACTTCCCGCTCACCGCGACCGTCGATCCGGCGGTCCCCGTGGGCACCTACGACGTGATCGCCTGCGTCAAGCGCGGCGGCATCTCGGGCGCGGATCGGTGCCTGTCCGCGGCGGGCAGGCTCGAGATCGAGGGCGGTGGCACGCCCCCGGAACCCCCGCCGCCGGTGTTCACGCCGGGCGCGCGCACGCTCGGCGACGGGCTCTTCCCGCAGATCGGCAACGGCGGCTACGACGCCCGCCACTACGAGATCGAGCTCGACTACGACCCGGCCGCCAACCGCTTCGACTCGGCGACGACGACGATCACCGCGGTCGCGACCCAGGACCTGTCGCAGTTCAGCCTCGACTTCCAGGACGACCTGCCGATCAGCGCCGTGCGGGTGAACGGCGCCAACGCGAGCTTCAGCAGCGCCGGGCCGTCAGAGCCACTCGGCAATCCGGCGAGCGCGACCCAGCCGATGAAGCTGGTCGTTGACCCGGTGGCGGGGATCCTCGACGGGTCCGAGTTCACCGCCGAGATCGAGTACGCCGGCGAGCCGGAGGCGATCACCGACACCGACGACTCGATCGAGGGCTGGATCAGGGCCTGCTTCCCGTTGTCGCTGCCGCAGACCTGCGACGGCGCCTTCGTCGTCAACGAGCCGCTCGGCGCGCAGAGCTGGTTCCCGTCGAACAACTACCCGACCGACAAGGCGACCTTCGACACTCTGATCACGGTCCCGACGGCGAAGACGGCGCTCGGCGTCGGCGAGCTCGTCGCCGAGACCGACAACGGCGACGGCACGAAGACGTGGCATTGGAGCGAGGACGACCCGACCGCGACCTACCTCACGACCGCGACCGTTGGCGACTTCATCTATGAGGAGGAGTCGATGGTCGAGACGTCCACGGGCCGCACGTTGCCCGTCTACAACGCGATCGACGCCACCGCCACCGTGCTGCAGCAGACGGCGATTGAGGCCTCGCTCGCTGAGGCACCGGGCCAGATCAACTTCCTCAGCGACCTCTACGGCGCCTATCCGTTCGACTCGACCGGCGCGGTGGCGGACCGCGCCGCCGGCGTCGGCTACGCGCTCGAGGTGCAGACGAAGCCGCACTACTCGGGCGGCTTCGTCTCGGGCAACCCGTCGATCAACATCGCCACCCAGCTGCACGAGCTCGCGCACCAGTGGTTCGGCAACAGCGTCACGCTCGAGCGCTGGCACGACATCTGGTTCCAGGAAGGCTTCGCAAACTGGTCGGACTGGTACTGGAGCTTCCTCGAGAACAGCGGCGACGACCCGGCCCTGATCTGGGACGACCTCTACGCCAACACTCCCGCCGACGACTGGGCGATCGCGCCGGCGGTGCTCGACGGCGATCCCGCGAACCTGTTCGCCTTCTTCCCCACCTATCAGCGCGGGGCGATGACGATCCAGGGTTACCGCGAGATCCTCAACGACGACGCACAGTTCTTCGCCTTCGCGATCGAGCTCGAGGACCGCTACGGCTACGGGAACCTCTCGACGCAGGAGTTCATCGACCTGGCGAAGGAGTTCTCGGGCCTCGGCGGTGCCGAGCTCGAGCTGCTCGACGACTACTTCCAGCAGTGGCTTTACGGAACGACGAAGCCGACGATCACGCCCGACGACTTCTAGCTTCGGCCGCCGTCAGGCGTCGCGCTCCAGCTTCACCTCGCACTGGTCGATCGAGGCGCGGGTGCCGGGCGTGTCGCCGCTGTCCATCGCCCGGAAGATCGCGTCGGCATCGCGCATGTCCTGCTGGGTCGCGAAGGAGCCGATGAAGATCGCGGTCGACTGTTCGGCGTCGTAGAGGAGCTGCATCCCGGTTGCGTTGACGCCCTCCGGCGGCCCGCCCTGCTCCTCGACCCTGGCCTCGATCGCGGCGATCCGCTCGGGGCTGACATCGGTGAACCTGACCACTCGTGCGTACATGGACGGCCTCCTCGTTCGGGTGGACCGATCCTAACGCGCTCAGTTCAGGGTTCCGCGGGATACTCCGCGGGGGCTTTCGCGGACGTGACGGCATTCCGGAGTGGATGACCAACCTGCGCGAGACCGGCGCGGTCCGCTTCGAGCCCCGGAGCTTCAGGATCAGCGGTGACCGGGTCGTCTCGGAATGGGCGGCGAGCGGCCGCGGGCGAGTCAGCGAGTGCGAGCCCAGGCATTTCTGAGCGCGAACGAGGCTCTCGAGGCCGCCGGGTTGTCCGAATAGCGCTTAGTAGTCGTCCGGCGCCGGCTCGAGCACCTGCTCGATCGATCGCGCGAGGCCGTCGGCGCCGATCTCGACCAGTACCGCGTTCACCCAGACGTCCTCCTCGGCGGTGCTGAAGCGGATCGGCATCTGGGTGCGAAAGCCCTCCAGCGCCTGCTCCCAGCGGACCCCGAGCACGCTCGCCCGCGAGGCGGTCATGCCGACGTCGGAGATGAACGCCGTTCCCTTTGGCAGCACCCGAGCGTCGGCGGTCGGCACATGAGTGTGGGTGCCGACCACGGCGCCCGCGCGCCCGTCGAGATGCCACCCCATCGCCACCTTCTCCGAGGTGACCTCGGCGTGGAAGTCGACGAAGAAGACGTCGGCCTGGTCACGCAGGCGCTCGAGCAGGCCCTCGACCTCGGGAAAGGGCGAGCGCGCAGCCCGCAACTGCACTTGCCCGATCAGGTTGATGACGCAGACGCGCGCTCCGGCGATCTCGACGATCACGTGGCCGTGGCCGGGGTTGCCGGCCATGAAGTTCGCCGGGCGGATCACCCGTTCGGTGCGGTCGAGGTACTCGTAGGCGTCGCGGTGGCGGAAGGCGTGATTGCCGAGCGTGATCACGTCGGCGCCGATCGAGAACAGGTCGTCGCCGGTCTTCTGCGTGATCCCGAGCCCGCCCGCCGAGTTCTCGCCGTTGACGATCACCATGTCGGGAGCGAGGCGCTCGCGCAAGCCCGGCATCGCCCGCGACAGGCCCGCCCGCCCGGGCGTGCCGACCACATCGCCGACGAACAGCACCTTCATCCCGCGCCTACGCTACTCGCAGTCGCGTAGCGTTCGGCCGGTGAGCGGGCAGGAACCAGCGGGCGCCCCGCCGGGCGCGAATGGCGCTCCGGTAATCGAGGTGCGGGAACTCGGCAAGCGTTTCGGCGATCGCGCTGCGCTGCGCGACGTCTCCTTCGATGCCCGGCCGGGGGAGCTGCTGGCCGTGATCGGCCCCAACGGCGCCGGCAAGACGACCCTGCTCTCGATCCTCGCCGGGATCCGCAAGCCCGACCAGGGCTCGGTCTCGGTTCCGGGCGAGGTCGGCTGGGTTCCGCAGTCGGCGGCGCTCTACCGGCGGCTCACGGTGGCTGAGAACCTGCGCCTGTTCGCGCGCCTGGAGCAGGTCTCAGACGTAGAGGGCGCGGTCGAGCGGATGCTCGCCCAGACCGGCCTCGGCGAGCGCCGCGACGATCAGGTCGGAACGCTCTCGGGCGGCAACCAGCAGCGGGTCAACATCGCCATCGGCCTGCTCTCCGCGCCCGCGGTGCTGCTGCTCGACGAGCCCTCGACCGGGCTCGATCCGCGCCAGCGCGAGCGCCTCTGGGAGTTCGTCCTCGGGCTCGCCGGCACCGGGACCACGGTGATCTACTCGACCCACCACCTGCTCGAGGCCGAGCGCTATGGCGACCGGCTGCTGGTGCTGGCCGACGGCGAGCGCGTCTTCGACGGCACCTCGGCCGAGCTGCACGCGGCTGTCCCGGGCTCCGACGCGACCGACTTCGAGGGTGCCTTCGTCCGCTTCCTCAGAGAGCGCGGTCACTGATGCGCTGGCTGCTGCTCAAGGATCTCCAGATCCTGCGCCGCTCGCCGCTGATCGTCGCCCTGCTGGTGGTCTATCCGGTCGCGCTCGGGGTGCTGATCGGGTTCGCGCTCTCCGGCGACAACTCGAAGCCGCGAGTCGCGTTCCTGAACGAGGTCGACCCCTCCGAGCAGTTCGCGGTCGGCAGCGGCGACAACGAGATCGACCGCGACCTCGCCCGCGACGAGCTCTGCGACCGGGTCGAGTGCGTCGACGTCGATTCCCGCGAGGAGGCGACCGAGAAGGTCGAGAACGGGGACGTGATCGCCGCCCTGATCCTGCCCCCGGACCTGCTCGACAAGCTCAACTCGCTGGGCACGCTCAACCCGCAGCAGCCGGTGGTCGAGGTGCTCGTCAACCAGGACGACCCGGTGAAGGCGAGCCTCGTCGACGATCGGATCCAGGCACTGGTCACGGAGGCCAACCTGGTCCTCGCCCAGCGGATCTCCGACGTGGCGGCCAACTACCTCGACCTGCTGGTCACGGGCGGCACCTTCACGATCCCGCTGCTCGGCGACGCCGACATCCTCGGCCTCGACAAGGCGGCGGCGATCCTGGAAACGGTCGGCAAGGAGCTGCCGCCGGATAGCCCGGCGAAGCGCGAGCTCGACAAGGTGATCCGGTTCGCCAGCCTCGCCGGCGACAACCTGCACTTCGCCCTGCCGCTCCTGGGGGCGATCTCGGAGCCGATCTCGGTCGAGAAGCAGGTCGTCGCCGGTGACAGCTCCGAGCTCGACAACTTCGCGATCGCCGTCGCGGCGACGGTGACGCTGATGTTCGTCACTGTGCTCCTGGTCGCCGGCTCGCTGGCGCTCGAGCGCGAGGAGAACGCCTTCGCCCGGATCACCCGCGGGCTCGTCGGCCCCGGCGGGCTCCTGGTCGAGAAGATCGCTCTCGGCGTGGTCGCCTCGGTCGCGGTCACCCTGCTCTTGCTCGCGGCGCTGACGGCGCTGGTCTCGATCGACTGGGCGCGAGCGCCGCTTATCCTGCTCGCGATCCTCGGCGGCGGCGCGGCCTTCGCCGCCTTCGGCGCCGCGATCGGCGGCTCGGCGAAGGAGGTGCGGGCGAGTTCGCTGCTCGCGTTCATGGTCTCGCTGCCGATCGCCTTCCTCTCCCTCGTGCCGTCGGGCACCGTCAACGCCGGCGTCTTCCACGTGATCGAGTTCGTCCGCGCCCTGTTTCCCTTCGACCCCGCCCTCGACGCGATGCAGGGAGCCCTCGACGCCGCCGGCCCCGACCTGCTGCTGCCGCTGATCCACCTGGCGGCGATCGTGCTCGCCTACGGCGTCCTCGCGCGGGTGGCGCTGCGGCGCTTCGCGGCCTAGCGCGTCCCGGGAGGCCGGCGCGAGGGTGCGCCGCCCACCGGGTGGCGTAGCCTCGGCGCGGTGTCCACGCCGCTGACCCGCCGGGAGGTCCTCAAGGGCGCCGCGGTCAGTTTGAGCGCGCTCGGTGTCGGCGCGACCCTGGCCGCGTCCGCTCGAGGGGCCAAGCGAGACCGCGTCGCCGTGATCGGCGCGGGTGCCGGCGGTATCGCCGCCGCGTACTTCCTGGCCGGCACACACGCCGTAGACGTCTTCGAAGCGCGCTCGCGCATCGGCGGGCACTGCGATTCGCGGACCATCGACTACAAGGGGCATCCGGTCACCGTCGATCTCGGCGCGCAGTTCTTCCACCCCGACACCCACCCGCTCTACGTCACGCTGCTCGAGGAGCTCGGCCTCTACGACCCCGCGAACCCCAACTCTCGCCAGACGATCGTGTCGCCGGGCAGCCTGTGCGTGTTCCCGACGACCGGCGGCGGCCCGCCGCGGTTCACTTCGACCCACCCACTCGACACGCTGCCCACCGCGCTCGAGTTCGCCTCCTTCGCTCAGCTCGCGCGGCAGGCGGTCCTCGACGAGCTGGCCTGGGAGACCACCGTCGATGCGTGGATCACCTCGCTGCCTCTGGACCCGGCGTTCAAGGCAGACGTGCTGTATCCGTGGATCACTGCGACCATCGGGTGCTCGCGGGCAGACGCCGAGCGCGTGTCGGCGCGTTCGATCCTGCAGACCTTCGCGCTCGCGTTCCCGCCCGACCCCACCTCCGGCGCCACGACCTACAACTCGAGGATCGGCCTCCAGGGCAACCTCCGGCGGCTGCTGGACCGCGTGCCCGCGGCCCGGGTCCACACCAACTCACCGGTGCGCGCCTTGTCGCGGAGCAGCGACGGCTGGACCCTGCGCACGCCCGCCGGCCGGCGGGGCCCGTACCGATACGTGGTTTTCAACGCGCCGCCGCGCATCAGTCGCAAGCTGCTGCGGCCGCTGTCAGCGCTTGGAGAGGTCTCGGCCCTGCTCGATGAGTACCGGTACTTCGAGTCGCGCCTGCTGATCCACAAGGACCCGGCGTACGCGTACCGCGAGCGGGCGTACTGGACGGCCTACAACGCCGGGGTCGACGGACGCGAGTGCGAGGGCAGCGCGTGGATCGGCGCCCTGCACGATCCCCTGCCCTCGGGCGCGACGGTCGACGTGTTCAAGTCCTGGGCCCAGCGACGGCACGCCGATCCCAAGCGCATCCTCTTGGAGCGGCACTTCGCGCATCCGCTGATCACCCCGCGCGCGATCGCGGCCGCCCGAGCGCTGCGCCCGCTGCAGGGCCGCCACGGGCTCTACTTCAGCGGCACCCACACGACCGGCACCGACCTTCAGGAGACAGCTATCTACTCGGCCATGAAGGTGGCGGAGGCGCTGGCGCCGACCAGCCCGAAGCTCGCATCCCTGCAGGCGCGGATGCGAGTCAACGGGATCGACGGGATCTCCTACGACCTGTAGCTCGCTACGCAGCGACCGGCGCCGGGCGGCCGATCAAAAAGCCCTGGATGCGGTCGACGCCGATGTCGCGCAGGATCCCGAAGGTGGTCGCGTCCTCGACTCCCTCGGCGACGGTCTGCATGCCGAGCTCCCTGGCGATCGAGGTCATTCCGCGGACCAGGGCGCGATCCTCGGGGTGGTCGCGAAGGCCGCGAACGAAGCTGGCGTCGATCTTGATCATCTTCACCGGCAGCTGGCGCAGGTGGCTGAGCGAGCCGTAGCCGGTGCCGAAGTCGTCGAGCGCGATCGCACATCCGTGTCGCCCGAGCTGCTCGGCCAGATGCTGGGCGGCCTCGAGGTTCTCGAACGCCGCGGTCTCGGTGATCTCGAACACCAGCCGGCGCGCCGAAACCCCCGCGTCCCCGAGCCGCTCGGCGATCTCGGCGATCACGCCGGCGTCGGCGATCGTCGCCCCGGAGAGGTTGACCTCGACATTGCGGCCCTGGCCGGCGAGCTCGAGCGCGCGCATCGTCATCCAGTGATCGATGTTGCGAATCAGGCCGCTGCGCTCGGCGTCGGGCAGGAACTCGGCCGGGGCGAGCACCCTTCCATCCCTTCCATCCGTGTTCCCGTTGCTGCGCAACCGAACCAGTAGCTCCTCCTGGACCACGGTCCCCGAGCGCTGGTCGACGATCGGCTGGCTATAGGCGAGCAGCCGATCCTGGGCGATCGCCTTTCGCAGCCGGTCCTCGGAGCGCTTGCGTTCGGTGACGTCGAAGGCGATCGCGAACCATGTCTGACCGTCGGTGCGCGCGTTCCAGCGCAGCCAGCGCCACTCGCCCGTCGGGGTGCGGAAGCGGTTGTCGAAGCCGATCAGCTCACGGTCGACCTCGCCGATCCGGGAGCTCTCGGCCTCGGTGCGGAGGACGTCGTCGGGGTGCACGAACTGGATGTACGGCTGCGCCATCAGCTGTTCGCGGGTCCAGCCGAGCACCAGCTCCCAGGCGGCGTTCAGGGAGGTGAAGTGCCCGTCGGCGTCGGCGGTGGCGACCAGATCACGCTCGATGTCGAAGCGCACCCCGGGTGGTTCGGGGAAAACCCCGAAGCCGTCAAACGTGTAGTCCCCAAAACCCATCGCCGTCCTCCTCCTTGGCCGGAATCGGCGCCCATACCCAATAGTAAGTAGTCGCCAGGCGGCGGTCAAAGCACAACCGCCAACCTGCAACCGCTCGTTGTACCGTCACGATATGCCCTCGACCCAGACGCTTGCGCTGTTTGCCGTCGCCAGCGCCGGGCTGGTCGCGATTCCCGGCCCCGCCGTGTTCTACATCGTCACCCGCGGGGTCGTCCACGGACGCCGCGGGGCGCTCGTTTCCGTACTCGGGGTCGAGAGCGGGAACTTCGTCGCCGTGCTCGCCGCCACGGTCGGGCTCGCGGCGGTGATCAGCTCCTCGGCAACGGCCTTCACCGTGGTCAAGTACGCCGGCGCCGCCTACCTCGTCTACCTCGGTATCCGCACCCTGCGCGAAGGAGGCCTCGCCGGGCGCTCCGCGCCGGCTCGCTCGGAGCGGCGGTTGTACTGGGAAGGGTTCACGGTCGGCGCCCTGAACCCGAAGCTGGCGCTGTTTCTGCTCGCCTTCCTGCCCCAGTTCGTCGATCCGGCGGGCGGGCCGGTGTGGCTGCAGACGCTGATCCTGGGTTCCGTGTTCAGCATCGTGGCGACGCTCGGTGACTCGGTGATCGCCCTCGGCGCGGCCCGCGCCGGCGACGGCCTCCGCGAGCGCCTGACCGGGCCCGGGTATCTGTCTCGCGCCGCCGGCGTCGTCTACATCGGTCTGGGCGTCACCGCCGCACTCGCCGACGGCCGCCGAGCCGCATGAGCACCTGGATCGCCGATCCGCGAGGCGAAGCACGCCTACAATCCGGCGCGTGAGCTTCCCCGAAACGCGCATGCGCCGGCTGCGGCGCACGAAGGCGCTCCGCGATCTCGTTCGCGAGACCGAGCTCTCGCCGCGCCACCTGGTCCAGCCCTTGTTCGTGGTCAGCGGCGAGGGCGTGCGCGAGCCGGTCGAGTCGATGCCGGGGATCGAGCGCTTCTCGATCAACGAACTGGTCGCCGAGGCCACCGAGCTGATCGCGGTTGGGATCGAGGCCGTGATCCTGTTCGGGATCCCGGCGGCCAAGGACGAGAGCGGCTCCGGCGCCTACGACGACGAGGGCGTCGTCCAGCTCGCCGTGCGGGCGCTGAAGGAGGCGCACCCCGAGCTCACGGTGATCACCGACGTCTGCCTTTGCGAATACACCTCGCATGGCCACTGCGGCTTCATCCGCGACGGCGAGGTCGACAACGACATCACCGTCGAGCTGCTGGCGAAGACGGCGATCTCGCACGCCGAGGCCGGGGCCGACGTGGTCGCGCCCTCGGACATGATGGACGGGCGGATCGGGATGGTCCGCCACCAGCTCGATGAGGAGGGACACCCCGACACGGCGATCATCGCCTACTCGGCCAAGTACGCCTCCGCCTTCTACGGCCCCTTCCGCGAGGCGGCGGAGTCGACGCCCGAGTTCGGCGACCGCCGCGGCTACCAGATGGATCCGGCCAACGGCCGCGAGGCGCTGCGCGAGGCGCGGCTCGACCTCGAGGAGGGCGCCGACATGGTGATGGTGAAGCCGGCCCTTCCCTACCTCGACGTGATCCGCGCGATGCGCGCCGACGTCGATGCCCCGATCGCGGCCTACCAGGTCTCGGGCGAGTACTCGATGATCAAGGCGGCCGCGCTCAATGGCTGGATCGACGAGCGCGCGGCGGCGCTCGAGGCCCTGACCGCGATCCGCCGTGCCGGCGCCGACGTGATCTTCACCTACTTCGCCAAGGAGGCAGCGGGATGGCTGGCGGAGTAGCTAAAGCTCCGCAGCCGAAGGTGCGCTCGCGCAAGGACGGCGCCGCGATCCCGCTCGACGACACCGACAAGCGGCTGATGAACCTGCTGCAGTCGAGCTTCCCGCTCGCCCCGGAGCCGTATGCGGCGGTCGCGGCAGAGGCCGAGCTCGACCTCGACGATCTGATGACCCGCGCCCAGCGGCTGCTGAGCGAGCGGATCATCCGCGAGATCACGCCGATCTTCGACACCCGCGCACTCGGCTACGAATCAATGCTTGTAGCCGCCAAGGTTGATTCAGCAAACCCGCACCGGGCGGCGAAGATCATCAACTCCCACCCCGGCGTCTCGCACAACTACCTGCGCACGCACGAGTTCAACCTCTGGTTCACGCTCGCCACCCCGCCCGATTCCGAGCTCGGCCTGCAGGGGACGCTGGACGCGCTCCAGCGCCTCACCGGCGCCGACTCGATCCGCCAGCTGCCGACGCTGAAGCTGTTCAAGATCAACATGAACCTGGAGATGGAGGGGGGCACGGAGGCCCTTGCCGCGGCGGCCGAGGCGGCAACGCCGCGCGAGCTCGAGGCGCAGCCCTACGACGACACCGACATCGCCGTGATCCGCGCGCTCCAGGGACCGATGGAGGTCGTCGACCGCCCCTACGACGCCGCCGCGGCGGAGGCCGGGATGAGCACCGAGGCGATGCTCGAGCACCTGCGGGGGATGGTCGAGCGCAAGATCCTGCGCCGGGTGGCGGCGATCCTCTACCACCGCCGGGCCGGCTTCTCGGCAAACGGGATGGGCGTCTGGAAGGTGCCCGAGGCGCAGATCCTCGATGTCGGCACGCGGATGTCGGCGGTGCGGGGGATCTCGCACTGTTACGAGCGCCCCACCTATGAGGACTGGCCCTACTCGGTGTTCACGATGGCCCACGGGCGCTCGAAGGAGGAGTGCGACGCGATCCTGCAGTCGATCGCCGACGAGCACGAGCTGCACGGCCCCGACCGGGCGACGCTCTACTCCTCGACCGAGTTCAAGAAGATCCGCCTGCACTACTTCACCCCCGACTACGCGGAGTGGGACGCTGCGCACGGGTAGGTCGTGCCGAGCGGCGTGACCCTGGACACGCGCACCTCCGAGGTCCTCTACGCCCGCGCGGCTGGGCTGCTTCCCGGGGGCGTCAACTCGCCGGTCCGCGCGATGCGCTCGATCGGGCGCCAGTACCCGATCTTCATCGAGCGCGGCGAGGGCTTCGAGCTGATCGACGTCGACGGGCACCGCTACGTCGACTGGGTCTGCTCCTGGGGACCGCTGATCCTCGGCCACGCCCATCCGTCGGTGGTCGAGGCCGTCGCCGAGGCGGCGGCGAAGGGGACCAGCTTCGGCGCCCCCACCGAGGCCGAGGTCGAGCTTGCGGCCGAGGTCTGCGACCGCTTCGCCTCGGTCGAGATGCTGCGGATGGTCAACTCGGGCACCGAGGCGACGATGAGCGCCGTGCGGCTCGCGCGCGCGGTCACCGGGCGCGAGAAGCTGCTCAAGTTCGCCGGCGCCTATCACGGCCACGTCGACGGGCTGCTCGCCGACGCCGGCTCGGGCCTCGCGACCCAGGGGATCCCGGCCAGCCCAGGAGTGCCGGCGGCCCAGGCCGCGGCGACGATCGTGGTGCCGTGGAACGACCGCGGGGCGCTCGCCAAGGCGCTCTCCGAGCACGAGTTCGCGGCGATCATCGCCGAGCCGATCCCCGCCAACATGGGCGTCGTCCCGGCGGAGCCGGAGCTGTTGCAAGCCCTCCGCGACGGCGCCGACGCCAACGGAGCCCTGCTGATCCTCGACGAGGTGATCTCGGGTTTTCGCGTCGCCCGCGGCGGCGCCCAGGAGCTCCAGGGCGTCGAGGCCGACCTGACGATCATGGGCAAGGTGATCGGCGGCGGTCTGCCCGCCGCCGCCTACGGCGGCCGCCGCGAGCTGATCATGCGGATCGCCCCCGCCGGCGACGTCTACCAGGCCGGCACCCTCTCCGGCAACCCGCTCGCCGTCGCCGCCGGGCGGGCGACCCTGGCCGAGCTCGACGCTCGCGCCTACGACCGCCTCGGCGTGCTCACCGCGCACCTCGCCGACGGCCTGCGGACCGCCGCCGAGTCGGCGGGCGTCCCGGTCCAGGTGGCCTCCGTCCCAGGCCTGGTGACGCCTTTCTTCTCCGCCGAGCCGGTCAGCGACTTCGCCGGGGCATCGAGCTGCGACCACGAGACCTACGGCGCCTTCTGCCGCGCCCTGCTCGATCGCGGCATCTACCCGCCCGCCTCCCAGTACGAGGCCTGGTTCGTCTCCCTCGCCCACGACGAAGCGGCGATCGATCACACCTGCGAGGCGGCCGCGGAGGCGTTCGCGCTCGCGGCGACCAGCTAGCCCGCCGGCGACTATTCTCGCCGGCCCGTGTCCGAGCCCGCCGACGCCCTTCGCAACCTGGCCGAGCTGCTGCGCGCGGATCAATCGGTGGTCAGCCCGCACGTCGTCGACCCGGGCGACGCCGCCGTGGCCCTGGGTGGGCTCGCCGCCGCGGGCGAGCGGACCACCGCGGCGCCCGGCGAGTACGCGCTGGTGGTGGAAGCGGTGCGCGAGGGTTACCTGCTCCATTACGCCAGCGGCGCCACCCGCGTCGTCCGTGGTGCCGACGGCGACCTCGCCCTGCTCGCCGGCGACTATCTCTACGCGCTCGGGCTCGAGCGCCTGGCCGCGCTCGGCGACCTGACCGCGGTGCGCGAGCTCTCGGACCTGATCAGCCTCGCCGCCCAGGTTCACGACGGCACCCGCGCGCCCGAGCGTGCCGAGCGCGAGGCGGCGGCCCTGTGGCTGGCCTGCTCGACGGCGATCGCGACCGGGCCCGGGGACGCTCACGAGCTCGGCAAGGTCGCCGTTCGCGAGCAGCTCGAGACGGCCGCCGACAAGCTCTGGACCGCCGCCGCGGCCAGCGCAGACGCCGGGGCCCTGAGGGAGCGGTTGGATGAGGCTGCCGCTGGACTAGACTTCCGCCCGCACAACCTCTCCTCACTTGGCTGACCAGGCGGACAAGAGCAACCGGGGCGAAGCCCCCGAGAAGGTCAAACCCGCGGGGTACTTCGAGGGCGAGACGATGACGCGCCGAACCGTGTTCGCGCTCGGCGGCCAGGCAGCCGGAATCGTCGCCGTCTCGGCGGTCGCACTGCCGACCGTCGGACTCGCGCTGGCGCCGATCTTCGACCGCCCGGAGGAGGTCTGGGAGGGAGTCGGCTCGCCCGACGACTACACCTCGGATACCTACCGCCAGGCGGTGATCACGATCGTCGACGGCGTCGGCGATTCGGGCAAGACCACGGTCTACATCCGCCGCGGCAGCGCCGAGCTGGATGAGGATCCGGCCGAGTTCATCGCGATCTCGACCCGCTGCGCCCACCTCGGCTGCCCGGTTCGCTTCGTCAAGGCGGCCGGCAACTTCATCTGCCCCTGCCACGGCGGCGTCTATGACTTCGAGGGCCAGGTGCTCGGCGGCCCGCCGGTGCGCCCGCTCGACCGGTTCCAGACCCGCGTCACCGCCGGCACGCTCGAAGTCGGCCCGCGCTACAGCGTCACCAACGACCTCGAGCCCGTTCGCGCCCGCGACCCGGGCGAGTTCACCGGCGGGGTCTGGGAGTACCTCTATCCACCGCGATTCACCGTTCCGCCCCCACCCTGATGCCGAAGCTTCCACAGATGCTGCGAAAGCCCGGCAAGCCGGGCGAGCGCAACGGCGCCGGCAGAAACGGCGGCGGCAACGGCGGCGCGCCCGGGTCGACCGACGACGGCTCGCCCGTCCTCGACAAGGTCAAGGACGGCGGCATCGACGTCGTCGGCTGGGTCGACGAGCGCACCGGCGCGAGCCCGTTCCTCACCGGGATGCTGCTGCGCAAGGTCCCCAAGGGGACGAACTGGTTCTACACGCTCGGCTCGGCGACGCTGTTCGCGTTCGCGATGCAGGCGCTGACCGGCGTCTTCTTGGCGATGTTCTACGTGCCCTCGTCGAACGAGGCCTACAACTCGATCACCCACCTCACCAACGACGTCTTCCTCGGCGAGTTCGTCCGCGGCCTGCACAAGTGGGGCGCGACGCTGATGATCATCCTGATCTTCCTGCACATGGCGCGGACCTTCTTCTTCGGCGCCTACAAGTACCCGCGCGAGCTCAATTGGGTGATCGGCGTCGTGCTCTTGATCCTGACCCTGGTGATGGGGCTGACCGGCTACCTGCTGCCGTTCGACCAGCGCTCCTACTGGGCGACGATCGTGGCCATGAACATCACCGGCTCCGGGCCGGTCGTGGGCCCGTACCTCGCCGACTTCCTGCGCGCCGGCTCCGAGTTCGGCGCCACCACTCTGCCGCGCTTCTACGCCGTCCACATGCTCTTGGTGCCGGGGGCGATCATCGCCCTGATCGTGGCCCACCTCTACCTCGTGGTGAAGCTCGGGACGACGGCGCCACCATGGCTGCGCGCCGACCCGAAGCCGAAATCCCTCCGTAAGGAGGAGGTCGGATGAACGGCGCCGAGAAGGAGGCCTACCTCCGCGAGTACGAGATCCTGAAGAAGAAGGGCAAGCCGTTCTTCCCCTACGCGATCTTCAAGGACTCGATGATGTTCGTCGTCGTCGCCGCGGTGATGATCGCGATGTCGCTGATCCTCGGCGCCGAGCAGGGCCCGAAGGCGGATCCGACGACGACCACCTACGTGCCGCGACCCGAGTGGTACTTCTTCTTCCTGTTCGAGGTCCTGCGCGTGATCAAGCCGCCGGAGCTGGTGCCGATCGCGACCGTCGGGATCCCGACGATCTGCATGGTGCTGTTGCTGCTGTTGCCGTTCTACGACCGCAGCCCCGAGCGGGTGCCGTGGCGGCGCCCCGTTGCGACCACGGCCGGGATCATGACGATCATCGCGATGGCCTTCCTCACCTTCCTCGGCGCCTCGGCCGGCTCGCCGACCGAGATCGACCTCGAGGTGCCGCCGCAATTCGAAGCCGGAAAGCAGGTGGCGGCGCAGTCCGGATGCTTGGCCTGCCACAAGTTCGGCGAGAACGGCAACGACGGCCCAGGCCCGGAGCTGACGGAGATCGGCGCCAAGCTGCCGGCGGCGGCGATCGAGCGAACGTTGACCAACCCCTCGGGGATCATGCCCGTCTACGACAGCCTGCCGCCGGAGAAGTTCGACAGCCTGGTCAAGTTCTTAGCCTCGCTCCAGTGAGGCGTGTGTGAGCGGGGCGGTCGCCCCCGAGCAGGAGGAATTCGCGGGCCAGGTCCGCGGGATGTTCGACCGCATCGCCGGGGTCTACGACCTGATGAACACGGCGATGACCGCCGGGCTTCATCACCGCTGGCGCGAGCGGGCCGCCGACCGCGCCGGGCTCGAACCGGGCGACTACGCCCTCGACGCCTGTTGCGGCACCGGCGATCTCTCCTTCGAGCTCGCGCGCAGGGTCGGGCCCGAGGGCCGCGTGATCGGCTCCGACTTCTCCGAGCCGATGCTCGATCTGGCTCGCAACAAGGCGGCCGAGCGCCAGGCCTCGAGCGTGCGCTTCGAGTGGGGCGACGCGCTCGAGCTCAGCTACGACGCCGGCACCTTCGACGCGGTCACCGTCGGCTTCGGGGTCCGCAACCTCGCCGACCTCGACCGCGGCGTGGGCGAGCTCACCCGGGTGCTGAAGCCGGGCGGGCGCCTCGTGATCCTCGAGATCACCACCCCGCGACGCCCGCCGCTCTCGACCTTCTTCAGCCTCTGGTTCGACCGCCTGGTGCCGCTGCTGGGGACGCTGGCCGGCGACCGCGACGCCTACACCTACCTGCCCGAGTCGGTGAAGCGCTTCCCGCCGCCCGAGGGCCTGGCGCTGATCATGGATCGCGCCGGGCTCGAGCAGATTCGCTACACCGTGCTCGCCGGAGGGATCATCGCGATTCACTCCGGCGTCCGCCCCGCCTAGCCTCCAGTAGATGAACCGCACCACCGTCCCGCCCCCCGTGACCCGGGTCCTCGACGCCGCCGAGTCGTGGCTCCCGCGGCGGATGGTGGCGGTCGAGACTCGGCTGGCGGACCTGGTCTCCGGCGGCGGCGAGCGGCTCTCGGCCGAGGCCATCGCGACGCTCGCCGCAGGGGGCAAGCGCCTGCGGCCGATGCTGGTCTTGGTCTGCGCGGGCAGCGATGGCGGCGACGGCGCGATCCGCGCCGCGACCGCGGTCGAGCTGGTGCACATGGCGACCCTGGTCCACGACGACGTCCTCGACGCGGCGCCGCTTCGGCGCGGGCGCCCGACCGTGGTCGCGCGCGCCGGGCGCGAGGCCGCGACCGCGGTCGGCGATCTGCTGTTCTCGCGCGCGTTCGCCGAGCTCTCGGTGCCGGGCGACGGGTCCGGGCGCCAGGTCGGTCTGCTCGCCGGCGCCTCGGTCGGCCTCGCGCAGGGGGAGCTGGCCCAGCGCCGCGACGCCTTCGACGCCTCGGTGACCGCCGAGCGCTACCTCGACCGCTGCCGGCTGAAGACGGCGCGGCTGTTCGAATGCGCCTGCCTGATCGGCGCCGACCCGGGTCCGGAGGGCGTGGAGGCGCTGGCCACCTACGGCCGCGAGATCGGGCTCGCCTTCCAGCTCCTCGACGACGTCCTCGACGTCACCGGCCCGCCGGAGCGCACCGGCAAGGCGCTCGGCACCGACCTGCTCGACGGCACCGTCACGATGCCCCTGATCCTCGCCCGCGAGCGCGACCCGGAGTTGACGGCGCTCGACCTGCGAGCCCTCGACGCGCCCGCGGCCGCCGAGGTCTGCGCGCGGATCGCGGCGACCGGCGTCCTCGACACGGTCCGCGCCGACGCCCGCGGCCGGGTCGAGCGGGCGAAGCAGACGCTCGCCGCGGCGCCCCTGGACCCACAGCGGCGCGAGCTGCTGACGATGGTCGCCGACGGCGTCGTCGAGCGCTACGCGTAGCGGGTCGCCGACCGGCGCATCGCCGGGTCCTCGTGCTTAGGCTGCGGATATGAAGCGAATCGCCCTCCTCGCCGCCCTTGCTCTCGCCCTGATCGCTCCCACCGCAGCCGACGCAGACCGGTTTCGCGGGCAGTCACAGCAGCGACAGCTGGTTGAGCTGAGCACTCGACCCGACGACCAGGTGCGCCGGTTCTCGGCGCGGCTTAGAAGTCTTCGGGGAGGATCCAGCCCGCGTGCAGCGCGGTGACGAAGCGCTCGACCTGCTCCTCCATGTTCGACCGGGTGAGCAGGCTGAGGTCGGCGAGCAGCTGCTCGGTGCCGAGGTCGAGTGCCTCGTCGAAGCGATCGACGATCTCCTGGGCGTAGACGCCGCTGCCGTGCCACTCGCAGTCGGGGCAACGCAGGTCGACGCTCCAGTTCTTGCGCTCGGCCGGAGCCCAGTCGACGGGGTAGACGAGCTCCGAGTCGCAGCTGGGGCAGATGTGCAGCGCCCCGGCGCGGTCGTCGACACCCAGCTCGCGCTGTGCGCCGCTGAAGTCGCTCGCGGCCAGCGGCGCGGAGTCGTTCGGATCTGTAGTTCTATCGGCCACGGCCCCGATATCGGCGCCTCCGCCTAGTCCCTTTAGGGGTTAACCCGTAGTTGCAACACGGGTTTAGGCGCAGCTCTGCGCGCGCAATTAGCGCGTTGAACGCCCGACGGCGCCGGGCGGGTCGCCAAACTTGCAGCATCATGCGATCGATGAGCGAGCAGACGATGGGCGAAACCGGCGCCGCGATGCCGGGCGCGGGCCAGGGTCAGGGCCGGGTTCTGGCCTCCCAGCAGCTGCGCGAGGCGATCGATGCGGAGTGGATTACCGCCGGCGACTTCCGCATCCGCCCGGAGGCGATCCAGCCCGCGAGCATCGACCTGCGCCTGGGCGAATTCGCCTGGGCCCTTCGCTGCAGCTTCCTTCCCGACGTCGAGTCGCCGGTCGAGGACAAGCTCGCCGACATCGCCTTCCAGAAGATCGACCTGCGCGACGGCGCCACCCTCGAGCGCGACCGCCCGTATTTGATCCCGCTGATCGAGGAGCTGGCACTGCCCGAGGAGATCCGGGCGAAGGCGAACCCGAAGAGCTCCACCGGCCGCCTCGACGTGTTCACGCGCGTGATCACCGACCGCAACCACCGCTTCGACGAGATCCGCCCCGGTTATCACGGCCGCCTCTATCTCGAGGTCGTGCCGCGCTCGTTCGCGATCTACGTCCGTCAGGGCCTGGCGCTCAACCAGCTCCGGCTCTCCAGCGGCGACGCGCGCCTCGACGACTCCCAGCTGATCGCCCTGCACCAGCAGTTCCCGCTCCTCTACGCCGACCAGCATCCGCTGCGCGAGACCGAGCTGGCGATCTCGGATGGCCTCTTTCTCAGCGTCGACCTGCTCGCCGGCCCGGCCGACCGCGTGGTCGGCTACCGGGCGAAGAAGAACAGCCTGCCGATCGACCTCGGCCGCATCCGCGCCTACCGCTGGAACGACTTCTGGGATCCGGTCCTGCCCGAGGAGGGCTCGCGGATCGTGCTCGAGCCAGAGATCTTCTACCTGCTGCTCTCCGCCGAGGGCGTCTGCATCCCCCCGGGTTACGCCGCCGAGATGATGGCCTACGACCCGACCGCGGGCGAGCTTCGCACCCACTACGCCGGCTTCTTCGATCCCGGCTTCGGCTTCGACGCCCACCACGACCGCCACGGCAGCCGTGCCGCGCTCGAGGTGCGCGCCCGCGACGTGCCGTTCATGGTCGAACACCGCCAGCCGATCTGCAAGCTCGGCTTCGAGCGCATGGGCGCGACCCCGGACGTCCTCTACGGCAGCGACGTCGGCTCCAACTACCAGGGCCAGGTGACGATGCTGAGCAAGCACTTCAAGGAGCAGATGGCCGCCACGGACCCCGCAGCCGATCGCAACTAGCCGCCCGGCCCCGCTCCCGGGGACGAGTAGCATTGGCTTCGATGCCAAATATCGGACCACTCGAGCTCGGGATCGTGCTCGTGATCGCACTCGTGATCTTCGGCCCCAAGCGCCTGCCGGACCTCGGCAGATCGCTGGGCTCGGGGATGCGCGAGTTCAAGGACTCGCTCACCGGCAAGGACGACGACGACGAGGAGGAGCAGGCAAAGCTCGAGGCCGCGTCAGCGCAGCCGCAGCCCGACTCCGACTCCGAGGCCGAGCCCGTCAAGGGTGAGGTCGTCGCCGACGATCGCTCCTAGGCGGGGCTCGACCGAAACGCCGTGGCACGGCTGAAGTCAGCGGATTTCGACGACCGCATGACACTCGTCGAGCATCTCGACGAGTTGCGGACGCGGATCATTGTCTCCGCGGTCTTCCTCGTACTCGCGATCGTGCTCTGCTTCTGGCAGAACCACCTCCTGCTGACGATCGCCAACGAGCCGCTCCCCGCGGGCCAGGACGAGCCGCTCACCTTCAGCCCCACCGAGCCTTTCTTCACCACCGTCAAGCTCGCGATCTACGGCGGCATCCTGCTCGCGCTGCCGCTGCTGCTCTACCAGCTCTATGCCTTCGTCCTCCCGGCCTTCAGCCCCACCGAGCGCAAGGTCGTGTTCCCGATGCTGCTCGCGGTTCCTTTCCTGTTCATCGCCGGAGCCGTGTTCGCCTACTTCGTCGTCATGCCGCCGGCGCTCAACTTCCTGCTCGGCTTCAACGCCGACGAGTTCAACATCCAGATCCGAGGCAGCGAGTACTACGGCTTCTTCGTCCTCACGCTGATCGGCGTCGGGCTGCTGTTCCAGATCCCGGTCGCCGTGCTCGCGGTCACCCGGCTCGGGATCGTCACCCCGGAGCAGCTCGGCCACAACCGCCGCTACGCGATCCTGATCATCGCCATCGTCGCGATGCTGCTGCCGGGCACCGACCCGGTGACGATGCTGATCTCGATGGCGCCGTTGTACCTGCTGTTCGAGCTCTCGCTGCTCCTGGCCCGCTGGTTCGGCAGGCCCAGCGATCTGCTCGACGAGCCGGCCGACGACGACGATCCGACCACGCCTGAGACCGGCTAGCCCAAGGCGTTCCTCTACCCTCCCGCCCCGATGCTCTTCGATCTCCAAAGCGGCAAGCGCCGGCGCGTGGTCCAGGTCGTCTTCGGCTTCCTCGCCTTCATCTTCTTCATCAGCTTCGTCGGCTTCGGCATCGGCTCCGACGTCACCGGCGGGATCTTCGACGCGATCGGCCTCGGCGGCGACAGCAACAGCTCCGACCCGCAGTACGAACAGCAGATCGAGGACGCCGAAGCGGCGATCGCCGCTAACCCCGACGACGGCGCCGCTTACGCCGACCTGATCGCGGCCTACTTCGGCTCCGCGAGCACGGGCATCAGCCGCGATTCGCAGACCGGCCAGGTGACGATCGACACCGACGCCAAATCCGATCTACAGAAGGCCGCCCAGGCATGGGACGACTACATGGCCACCAAGCCCAAGCGCACCGACGTCTCGGCGGCGGCGAGCGCGGTCCAGGTCTTCGTCCTGCTCAACGACGCGACGGGCGCCTCCGAGGCGCAGGGGGTCGTCGCCGAGGAACAGGGCACGGTCTCGGCCTATGCCCAGCTGGCGCTCTACCTCTACGCCGACAACAAGATCAAGGCCGGCGACGAGGCGGGCAAGAAGGCGGTCGCGGCGGCCGAGCCCTCGCAGGTCAAGCAGGTGCAGAAGACGGTCGACAGCTACCGCGAGCAGGCGATCAAGTTCCAGCAGCAGCTCGAGCAACAGCAGGAGCAGGGGGGCTCGGAGGCCGGCGAGCAGCAGCTCGAGGACCCGTTCGGGGACCTCGGCGGCGGCACCGCCCCGGTCACCCCGACCCCCTGATTTCCCTCGCTACCATGCCCGTCCCGGGCCGTTAGCTCAGCTGGTAGAGCAGGAGACTCTTAATCTCAAGGTCGCAGGTTCGATCCCTGCACGGCCCATTCCTGAGATTCAGATACCGTAGCCGCAGGGGCCAACGACGACGGAGGGGAAAT
Source organism: uncultured Solirubrobacterales bacterium (assembly GCA_963767475.1). GTDB lineage: Bacteria > Actinomycetota > Thermoleophilia > Solirubrobacterales > 70-9 > WHSW01. The sequence continues at coordinate 894,937 of CAVYEI010000002.1, read as the reverse complement.
GTCTCGATTCAGGTTTGTTGTGATCGGTGTGGCGGTCGCCGTCGCGCTCGTCGGGAGCGCGGTCGCAACCGCGGCCAACATCTCATGCCTCGCGTTCTGCAAGGGAACCGTCGGCGACGACGAGATCGTCGCGTCCAAACTCGGCAGCACGATGGATGGCCTGGGCGGCGACGACACGATCACTGGCCTCGGCGGAAATGACGCGCTCGCCGGCAACGACGGCAACGATGTGCTCTCCGGAGGCCCTGGCAACGACCTGTTTCTGGGCGGGAGCGGAAACGACATCGCAGACGGCGACGCCGGCAACGACCTCATCCAAGGTAACCAGGACGATGACGTGCTTCGCGATCCCAAGTCCGACGACAAGGACAATCTGAAGGGCGGTGCGGGGGCTGACAAGATCAACGTCGTCGACGACGACGGCAGGGACAAGGTCGAGTGCGGCTCTGGCCGCGACGAGGTCAAGGCCGACCCGGAGGACGACGTCGACCCGCGCTGCGAAGCGGGCTGAACCCCGAGATTCGCTCCTACTCCCCCCGGCCGGCCGCCTCGAGCGCCTCTGCTTTCGTTTTGAAGACCCTGACGAAGCTCGCCCGCCGCCCGCCCACGGTCCAGAGCTGGACGAGATCGCGATCGATGGCCACGCCTGTCTGGCGCATCTTGGCCGTTTCATGCACCACGACGACAACCTGGTCGCCTGCCTCGACCAGTTCCTTGAGCTCCGCCGAGTAGTCGACCCACCCGCTCATGTAGGTCGCGAGCATGTCCGTCGCGAACGCGGCGCGCCCTCGACCGTGGTTCGGAACGTCGGGGAGCGGGTGTGCGGATATGTCCCAGCCGACGTCAGGGTCGATCGTCTCGAGCCAGGCGTCGGCTTCGCCGCGAAGGAACAGCCCGACCGATCGCTTGATGATCTCGACGTTCTCCTGCGACATCGCCCGCGGATTATCTCGCGGAAAGTCGCGGTTCCCATGCGGATCACCGCGGGAGATACTGCAGGCGATGTCGACGCAGCATCTCCGGCACTGAAGGCCGTGTACGCCAAATGGGGCGCGGGCGACTTCTGGACGCCGGACATCTTCGCTCCCGAGATCGAGATCGCGTGGGCGGCGGAACTTCCCGATCTTCCGGCGAGTGGGCGGGGTGTTTCGGTGGTCGCGGACACAATGCGTACCTTCCTCGCCGCTTGGGATGAGTACCGATGGGAGGCCGACAGGTTCATCCCGGCGACGGAGGATCGGGTCTTGGTTACGTTCACGGCGCGGGGACCGGGAAAGGGCAGCAGCGTCGAGGTGGAGGCGCACTGGGCCCATCTATGGACGTTTCGCGGGCAGAAGGCAACGCGGATAGAGGGGTTCATCGACCAGTCCGATGCCTTCGAGGCCGCCGGGCTCGAGGAGTAGGGCCACTCGTTCCCGGAACCGGATGCGTCCTGGCGTTGTAGGAATGGTGCAGTGGAGGACCGGCCACTGGACGAGGCGGCGCTGATCGAGCGCGCGAAGCGCGGCGACGTCGCCGCGTATGAGCGAATCGTGAGAGAGAACCAGTCGATCGCCTTTCGGACCGCGTGGATGATCACCGGCTCGGCCGCCGAGGCCGAGGAGGCCGCCCAGGACGCCTTCCTCAAGGCCTACCGCGCCCTCGGGCGCTTTCGCAGCGGCGCCCCGTTTCGGCCCTGGCTGTTGCGGATCGTCGGCAACGAGGCGCGCAACCGCCGGGTCGCGGCCGGCAGGCGCGAGCGGCTAACCGTACGCGTCGCCGGGGAGCGCCGCGCGGGAGGCGCGGTCCCGTCGCCCGAGGCGGCGCTCCTCGACGACGAGCTCCGCCGTGACCTGCTGGCGGCGGTCGAGTCGCTGAGCGATCGCGACCGCGCGGTGATCTCCTGTCGCTACCTGCTCGAGCTCTCCGAGGCCGAGACGGCGGCGGCGCTCGGGGTGCGGAAGGGGACGGTCAAGTCGAGGCTCTCTCGCGCGCTTGACCGCCTGCGAGTGGAGTTGGAGGCTGATCATGGCTGAGCTCGAGCGCCGCCTCCACGAGCTCGGGCGTGAGCTCGAATATCCGCCCGAGCCGCCGCTCGCGGCGCGGGTGACGGCGCGGCTCGAAGCCGCCCCCGCCACCGCCCGACCTCGATCGGCCCGCCGCACGCTGGTGCTGATCGCACTCGCGGTGCTCGCGCTCGGTGCGACCGCCGTCGCCGCGTCGCGCCCGGTGCGCGAAGCGCTGCTCGACGCGCTCGGGATCGGCGGGGTGGAGATCGAGTCGACGAGCGCGCCGCCGCCGATTGCCCTGGAGCGCACGCTCGAGCTCGGCGAGCCGGCGACGATCGCGCTCGCACGAAGCGAGCTCGACTTCGCGCCGCTGGTGCCGCGAGGGCTGGGGCCGCCCGACGGCGTCTTCATCGACTACGCGGTTCCCGGCGGCGAGTTCTCGCTCACCTATCCGCCGTCGGCGCGCCTGCCGGCGACCAAAACCACCGGGCTCGGCCTGCTGATCACCGAGTTTCGCGGCGACCTCGCGGGGGAGTACGCGCACAAGGTGCTGCCGGAGGCGACGAGGGTTCACCAACTCGAGATCGAGGGCCACCGGGCGGCATGGATCTCGGGCGCCCCGCATTTCTTCTTCTACGACCGCGAGGACGACGGCTATGCGGAGCGCGACCTCGAGGTGGCCGAGAACGTGCTCCTGCTCGAGCGGGGATCCGTGCTCGTTCGCCTCGAGGGCGCCCTCTCGGAGGTCGAAGCGGTGCGGATCGCCCGCACCCTCGAGCCCCGCTAGGGAACCGTTTCAAGCCGGCCGTTGTAGGTGGTGTAGGCCCTCGACGAAAGGCAGCACATGCGCCATCGCATCGCCCTGCTCACCCTCTGCCTGCTGGCTGCCGCGGCGCCCGGCGCCCCGAGCGCGATCGCCAAGGACATCCAGGCCGCGACGATCTGCGGCGTCGACCGCTGCACCGAGGTCGCCGCGGAGGACCTCTCGATCGAGCTCGTCGAGGGCACGTTCCAGGTGTCGCCGCCGGATGTGGTGGAGCCCTGGTACCGGGTCCAGGTGACGGTCGGTGACAAAAAGTTCCATGAGAGCTGGGGCCTGATCGTCCTCCCCGAGAGCGGCTACACGACCACCCCGGGAGACCTCGGCGTCTGGAACAAGGTCAACGCTCACGCGATCTCCCTCTACCGGGAGCTGACCGCCGGGCTCGAGCCGTTTCCGGCGACGGCACTGAAGGCAAGGCTTGCGCGGGCGGGCCTGCAGGTGTCGTCGACGCCGGCGCCGTCTCCGCCCGCCGACGACCCGGGCGACGGCTCGGGCAGCGCCTCCGTCGCGATCGCCGGATCGGCGGCGGCGGTGATCCTGCTGATCGGTGGCGCGGTCGTCGTCCTGCGCCGCCGCGCCCGCACCGCCTAGGCGGGCGCCTAGCCGCGCGGCGGGCGGACGGCGAGGCCGCGCAGGCGGCGGTGGCGCGAAACGCGGTCGTCACGGCTGTGGCTCTCGCGCAGCTGCGATGCGCGCAGCTGGAGCAGCGAGTCGACCTCCGCGGTGGGGGTGAACGGATCGGCGACGGAATCACCGGTCGCGATCGAGACGGCCGCGATCAGCCGGCCGTCGAGCTCCGCGCCGAGCAGCTCGCCGGCGGGTCGTTCGCTGGAGTCGCGACCGGCCAGGCGGTCGAGCTCGTCGGAGTCGGCGTCGCCGAGTCGGCGGATCGAGACCGCCTCAAGCGGCGAGGTGGCCGGCCGTGCCGACTGCCTGCCGCGCCGACCGCCCGTGGAGCGACGGGCCGCCGCGAGACCCCTCAGATCCTTGCTTCGCTGGTCTGCCAAATTGATCATCAGAGCGTTCATCGCGGTGCCTTTCTACTCGTAGCCTGATAACCAAACTACGGCTAAGAAACCGCTTGCACATCGGCTTTTCGAGCCGACTTACGCCCGCAAACCCTTAGTTTTCGCGGGCGACCCCTTAGCCGCTCAGTTCGACCGCCTGTCGACGCCAGGCGCGCCATATCTCGACACCTGGCCAAAGAAGACCTGTCACTGGTCGCCCAGACTTGAGGCGCAATGCAGGCCTGCGGTGAGACGCGTGGAGAGTGAGCTATGCGCCAGATCGTCAGCTTTGGCGGCGGCGGCTTCTCGATGGAGGCCGGCAACCCGCTGCTCGATGAGTTCGTCCTCGACCTCACCGGAAAGAAACGCCCGAAGGTCTGCTTCCTGCCGTCCGCCAGCGGCGACGCGGACCACTACATCGTTCGTTTCTACCGCCACTTCTCGGGGGGGCGCTGCGAGCCCTCGCACCTGTCCCTGTTTCGGCGCGAGCGGGCGCCGGCGGAGCCGCGCGAGCATCTGCTCGACCAGGACCTGATCTACGTCGGCGGCGGCAGCGTCACCAGCCTGATCGGCGTCTGGCGCGCGCACGGGATCGACGAGATCCTGCATGAGTGCTGGCAGCGGGGCGTGATCCTCTGCGGGCTCTCGGCGGGCTCGCTGTGCTGGTTCGCGGAGGGCGTTTCCACCTTCCACGGCCCCGTGCAGCGCACCGAGGGGCTCGGCTTCCTGCCGTGGACGAACACCGTCCACTACTCGAGCGAGCCGAAGCGCCGCGAGGCCCTGTTCGGGTGGCTGCGCGAGGGCATGGCGCCCGCCTACGCCGCCGATGACGGCGCCGCCCTGCACTTCGTCGACGAGGAGGTGGCCCAGGTGGTCGCCTCGCGTCCCGGCGCGCGGGCCTACCGGGTCGAGCTCCGCCACGGCCACGTGGTCACGACCCAGCTCGCGACCCGCTACCTCGGCGACAGCGACGTGGTCCCGCTGATCCGATCCTTCCCCGTGCTCGCCGAGGTCTAGAGGGGGTGGAGATCGAGCCCAGAGGCCCGGTGCCGCCGGGTTCGCGGACGATCCTCGCCCTCGGCGGGCACGAGTTCTCGCGCAAGCGCGGCAACGAGGCCCTGCGCGACTACATGCTGGCGCTCGCCGACGGTCCCGAGCCACGGATCTGCCTGCTGCCGACCGCAAGCGGCGACCCCGCCGATCAGATCGCCGCCTTTCGCTCCAGCCTCAGCGGCCTGCGCTGCCAGCTCTCCCATCTGTCGCTGTTTCGGCTCGAGGAGGAGTCCGTCGACACAGCGGCCCACCTGCTGGCCCAGGACCTGATCTACGTCGGCGGCGGCAGCATGCTCAACCTGCTGGCGATCTGGCGCGCGCACGGGATCGACATCGTCCTGCGTGAGTGCTGGGAGCGCGGGATCGTGCTCGCCGGCCAGAGCGCCGGGGCGATGTGCTGGTTCGAGTGGGGGGTGACCCGCTCCGCCGGGCCGGCGCGGCTGGCGCCGGGCCTCGGCCTGATCCCCGGGATCCTCAGCGTCCACTACCACCGCGACCACGATCGGCGGCGCATCCTCCGCGACGAGGTTGCCACTCGCTGCCAGCTCGGCTACGGGATCGACGACGGTGCCGGGATCCTGATCCGCGGCCGCGAGGTGAAGAGCTCGGTCAGCGGCCACGCCGGTGCCGCGGCCTGGCGGCTGGAACCCGACGGCCGCGGCCGCGCCAGCGAGACGCGGATGCGCCCGGCGCCGCTGCCGTCGCCACGCCCGGCGATCGACGAGGTCCCCGATGAGGTGGCCGAGATGCGCGAGCTGCGCAGGGTCGCGGCCAGGCGGGAGGCCTGGTCTCGCCGATGAGCTGGGACCAGAACGTGGTTATCGTGCCGTCCCGTGGGCCTGCGGCTGTACGACTACGGACCCTCGGCCAATTGCTACAAGGTGCGCCTGCTGCTGGCGCAGCTGGGGCGTGAGTACGAGCGGATCCCGGTCGACATCTTCGCCGGCGAGACGCTGACGCCCGAGTACGCGCTGATCAACCCCGCTCGCTTGACGCCGGTGCTCGAGGTCGATGGCGAGCGGATCACGGAATCGAACGCGATCCTCGTCTTTCTCGCCGACGGCACAGCGCTGATGCCGACAGCGCCGATCGACCGCGCCCGCGTGATCGCCTGGCTGATCTTCGAGCAGACCGACGTGGTGGCGACGATGGGCGGGCTGCGCTTTCGGCTGCACACGGGAAGGCTGAAAGCCGACGACCCGCGGGCCCTGAGGCGGCGCGAGGGCGCGCTGCAGACGCTGGAGCTGCTCGACCGCCATCTCGAGACCCAGGACTTCTTCGTCGGCGGGCGGTACTCGATCGCCGACATCGCGATCTACGGCTACGCCCACGTCGCCGACGAGGCGGGCCTCGACACCGGGGGGTACCCGGCGTTCGAGCGCTGGCTCGAGCGCGTGCGCGCCCAGCCCGGGTACGTCAACGACCTACAGCCCTACCCGGCGAACTCGCATCCGGGGGCGGGACGGTCGATCTACGACTAAGCGCGAGGCCTGGTCTCGCCGCTGACCTGGTAGTTCACGTACCAGGCAAGATGGCGGGCGGCGCTGACGCCATACGACCAGGGAGAGAGCAAAAGCTTCATCTTCAGGTGATGCTATCGGCAGCAGCGGCGAAAAGGTTCAGTTGTCGTTCCATTTGTTGAGTCGATCGGTAGGCATTCGCAATGACACAGATATTCGTCGGAGACCCGACCATCACGGCCGAATTGGCCGTTGACGGCGCCGGCGACGACGAGAGCCGGATTTGGCCTGCTCTGGCGCTCGAAACCGCGCCCGACCCGAGCTCCAGCGCCGCGCTCGCCGAGGCGCTCGCCGGCTTTGAAGCCGAGGTGGCGGGTCAAGAACCGGCCCTGGTCGTGCTTGCCGACGACTCCGAGCAGGCCCTGGCCGCCGCCCTGGTGGCGACCAAGCTGCTGATTCCGGTTGCCGCGCTGCCGGGCGCAAGGCAGCCCTCAAGCGCCAACGGCCGCCTGATCGCCCAGCTCGCGGGCTCCTACACTCGACCCGCATGAGAGTAGGCATCATCGGCCTCGGCTACGTCGGGCTGCCGCTAGCCGTCGCCTTCGCCGAAGCCGGGCACGAGGTCAGCGGCGTCGACGTCAGCGAGCGCGTGGTCGAGGACCTCAACGCCGGCCGCAGTCAGGTCGAGGACGTCGCCGACGAACGGCTCGCGGCGCTCGAGGGCAAGATCACCGCGACCACCGACTCCGCTGCGCTGGGCGAGTGCGACGCGGTCCTGATCTGCGTCCCGACGCCGCTGGCGAACCAGCGCGAACCCGATCTCAGCTACATCGAGGACGCCGGCCGCGCCCTGTCAGCCGTCCTGCGCCAGGGCCAGCTCGTGGTGCTGGAGTCGACCACCTACCCTGGGACCACCCGCGAGCGCCTGCAGCCGATCCTCGAGCAGTCCGGGCTCGCCGCCGGGAGCGACTTCCACCTCGCCTTCTCGCCCGAGCGCATCGATCCCGGGCGCACCGACCACACCATCAGGACGACGCCCAAGGTGATCGGCGGGATCACGGATGCCTGCTGCAAGCACGCGCGCGAGCTCTACTCCGAGATCTGCGACGAGGTCGTGATCGTCTCGACCCCGGAGGCGGCCGAGATGACGAAGCTGCTCGAGAACATCTTCCGCTCGGTCAACATCGCCCTCGTCAACGAGCTCGCCGTGCTCTGCGATCGGATGGGGATCGACGTCTGGGAGGTGGTCGACGCGGCGGCGACCAAGCCCTACGGCTTCATGCGCTTCGAGCCCGGGCCTGGGATGGGCGGCCACTGCCTGCCCGTGGATCCGTTCTACCTCGCCTTCAAGGCGCGCGAGTACGACTTCCCGGCGGAGTTCGTCGAGCTCGCCGGCAAGGTCAACCAGCAGCAGCCGCATTACTGCGTCGAGCGCATCGTCCGCGCCCTCAACGACGCCGGCAAGCCCGCCCGCGACTCGCGGGTGCTGCTGCTCGGCGTCTCCTACAAGACCGGCGTCGGCGACATGCGCGAAGCCCCGGCGCTGAAGATCGCCCACCTGCTGCGCGAGCTCGGCGCCGAGATCTCCTACCACGACCCTCACGTCGCCGAGGTTCCGGAGCTCGGGCTGAGCTCGGTCGAGCTCGCCGGCGAGCTTGGGCGCTGCGACGTCGCCTGCGTGATCACGGCCCACGACGAGCTTGACTACGAGAACGTCGTCGCCGAGGCGCCGCTGGTGGTCGACTTCCGCGGGATCACCCGCGGGATCGCCGCCGACAACCTGATTCGGCTCTAGAACCGAAGCCACGGCTGTGCCGGGTTTCGTAACGTTCCCCGGGTGCCCTTTCGCCGACAACGCGGCCGTGGCGGAGCCGACCGGCTGACGGTCACGCTCGCGGTCGGGGCGCTGGGGACGGCGGGCACCGTCCTCGTTGGCCAGGTCGCTCGGCTGGCGCGCCGCCGCCTGGCGGAGGCGGAGGAGGCCGCCGAGTCCAGCGGCGTGCTCTCGAGCGCCGAGCACGCGCTCGCCGCCACCACCAAGGCGACCCAGGACTCACTCACCGTGGCGATCGAGGGCTACACGTCGACCTCCAAGGGCGAGACGATCCTGTTCAACATGCTGAGCGGGTTCACGGGCGCCTTTGCCGTGATGCGGCTCTCGACCTGGGGCATCCGCAGCGGCTGGTGGCCGCTCGGCAACGTCAAGCTCGGCGGCCGCCACGTGCATCACTTCGTTCCCGGGATCCTCGCCGCCTTCCTCGCCGGCGGCGCGGGGCTGATCAGCGACAACGATCGCCTCCAGCAGATCCTCGCGGTGCCGTTCGGCGCCGGGATCGGGATGACCTTCGACGAGGCGGCGCTGCTGCTCGAGCTCGACGACGTCTACTGGACTCGCGAGGGCCTGCTCAGCGTCCAGCTCAGCCTCGGGATCACCGGGGTGCTCGGGGCGACGATCCTGGCGCTGCGGATCCTCCGCCGCGGCGAGCACGACGCCGAGGAGGCGGGCCTGATCCCCGACGAGACGGGCGAGTACCGGGTTCCGGATTTCGCCTAGGCGGATGCGGCGGGCCGTGCTCATCGCGGCCGGGGTTTGGGCGCTGCTGGCCGCTCCGAGCGCGATCGCCGCGCCCGAGCTCGACGCCGGCGCCCTGCGGGCGGAGATCGGCGCCGACCCGTGGCGGATCGCGTTCACCGACGCCCACGGCCGACCGGTGCTCTCCGAGCGCGCCTCGACCTCACCCGGCGCGGCGGGCACGCTCGGCTTTCGCACCGCGGCCGGCTGGGAGCACGCAACCCGGGTTCTGAGCGCCAAGCGCGGCGAGCGTTCCTACGCCGCGACCCTGGCGACGACCGACCCGGCGCGGAAGATCGAGATCCGGCTCGCCCGGGACGCCGACGGGGTGATCGCGCTCGAGACCGAGGTCAAGGGCTCCGGGCCTGCGATCGAGGCGATCGGGATCGGCTTCGACGCCCGCGCGGGCGAGCGGTATCTGGGCTTCGGCGAGCGCTCGAACGCCGTCGACCAAAGCGGCAACGTGGTCGAGGATTACGTCTCCGACGGCCCCTACCAGGCCGAGGAGTATCCGCTGATCAACCTCTTCGCCCCGATCTGGGGGCTGCGCGACGGGCGCCCCGAGTCGACCTACTACCCGGTTCCGTGGCTGCTCTCGACCGCCGGCTACGGAGTGCTGGTCGACGACCCGCGGACGAGCTACTTCCGCCTGCGCACTGACGATCCGGGTGCCTGGAGCGTCGAGGTCGCCGCGGTCCCCACCGATGAGCTGGGCGCGCCGGCGGCCGCGGTCACGGGCAAGGTCGGCTTCCGCTTCTTCGCCGGGCCGAAGCCGGCCGATGCGCTGCGCCGGTTCACCGACGCGACCGGTCGCCAGCCGAAGGTCGCCGCGCCGTGGCTGCTCGGGCCCTGGTACCAGGCCGGCGCAGACGAGCAGGCCGAGGTCGCCCAGCTCCAGGCGGCCGACGCGCCGCTCTCCGCGCTGCAGACCTACACCCACTACCTGCCCTGTGGCGACCAGGTCGGCAACGAGGCCTCGACCGCGCAGCGCGTCGATGCCGCCCACGGCGCCGGGATCGCGATCACCACCTACTTCAACCCGATGATCTGCAACACCTACCAACCGGCCTACGACGAGGCCGCGGCTGCCGGTGCGCTCACCCTCGACGGGGACGGCGAGCCGTACCTGTACCGCTACGGCGCCGATATCGACCAGGACTTCCGCGTCAGCCAGTTCGACTTCTTCACCGAGGCCGGGGTGGCGGCGTACGGCAGCTTGCTCGAGCAGGCGGTCGACGACGGCTATGACGGCTGGATGGAGGACTTCGGCGAGTACACGCCGCTGGACTCGATCTCGGCGCCCGCCGACGGGGCGCTGCCCGGGACCTACACCCACAACCTCTACGCCACCCGGTACCACTGCGCCGCCAACCTCACGGCCGTCGCCGCCGAGCACCCGATCGTCCGCTTCCAGCGCTCCGGCTGGACCGGCGCCGCGCCCTGCGCGCAGGTCGTCTGGGGCGGCGACCCGACGACCGGCTTCGGCTTCGACGGACTCAGCTCCGTGGTCACCCAGGCGCTCTCGGCCGGGACGTCGGGGATCGGCATCTACGGCTCCGACATCGGCGGCTTCTTCGCCCTCGGCGCCAACGCTCTGACACCGGAGCTGCTCACCCGCTGGGTTCAGCTGGGCGCGGCCTCGCCGGTGATGCGCACGCAGGCCAACGGGGTCGCCGTCCCGTCCAAGGACCGGCCGCAGGTGATCGACGCCGACCAGCTCGCCAACTGGCGTCGCTACACGAAGCTGCACACGCAGCTCTATCCGTATCTGACCGCCGCGCTGCGCACCTACCGGCGCACCGGGTTGCCGCCGATGCGCCACCTGGCGCTGGCCTTTCCCCGTGATCCGCTCGCGGCCGCCCGCGAGGACGAGTTCCTGCTCGGCCCGGACCTGCTCGTGGCCCCGGTTCTGGAACAGGGCGCCACCGAGCGCGCCGTCTACCTCCCACGCGGCCGCTGGATCGACCTCTGGCGCTCGGCCGAGTACCGACCGGGCAGCGGCGGTCTGCGGATGGGACCAGCGGCGGAGCTTCGCGGTGCTCGCGGGGTCACGATCCCGGCGCCGCTCGAGGAGCTGCCGCTGCTGGTGCGCTCCGGTGCGGTGCTGCCGCTGTTGCCGCCACGCGTCGACACCCTCGCCTCCTACGGCAACCGCGTCCGCGGGCTGGCGACGCTCGCCGACTCGCGCCGGCGCCTGCGGCTGCTCGCCTTCCCGCGTGGGAGTACGACCTCCCGCTTCAACCGCGCCGAGCGCCTGCGCTCGATCGAGGGACGCAAGGAGTGGACGCTGGAGATCGACGCCGGCCTCCGCCGCACCTACCGGCTCGAGGCATCGCTGGCCACGCTGCGGCACCCGTTCACGCCCTGCACGGTCGAGGTTGACGGCAGCGAGCTGACGCCCGGCCGGTGGAGCTACGACCGCCGCAGCCGGGTCCTACGGGCCACGTTTCATGGCCGCGACCCGGTTCTCAGCGCGGTCGGTTGCCAATGAGGGACAGGCTGTACGGTGGTTTTCGTGACCGAGGACGAAGCCACCGCGCTCGCCAATCGCAACAACAGCGAGCATCCCGACCGCGGCACGCATCATTGGCTTGCTCGCGAGGGCGCGAACGGCTGGGACGTGGTCAAGATCGGGCTGCCGGCGAAGGACGCGGAGAAGCTGCACGCCGAGCGGCGCGCGGACGAGCGTCCGACGACCGGCGACGATCCCCGAACGACCCACGACCGCAACGTCGGCCCCTGGGGCGGCGGCGGCATCTAGCGACGCGAGACGCCGCTAGGCGCTCGTCTCGAGCACCCAGTGGTTGACCTCGAGCGGCCGCCCGGAGAACTCGACCTCGGCCCGCTCGACCAACTCGAAGCCGAACTTACGGCAGAGGCCGTTCGATGCTCCGTTGGAGATCCCGGGGAAGGCGTGAACGGAGTCGAAGCGTGGATCGGCTCGCATGCGCGCGATCAGCATCCCCAGCGCCTCGCTGCCGAGGCCGCGGCCGTGGTACTCGGAGAGCAGCATCCAGCCGACCTCCCAGACCTCCTCTCCCTGCCATTCGGAGCGCCAGACGCCCAGCGTCCCGGCGACATCGGAAGACCCCGCGGGCACGATCTTCAGCCACAGGCCCCCGTCGGGCGTCGGCGAGACCCGGCGTGGATGAACGCGCTCGATTGCCTCCTGTGGCCGCGGGCCGCCGAGCTCGGCCATCACCTCGGGGTTCGTCTCCAGCGCGACGCTCAGCGCCAGATCGGCGTCGGTGTAGTCGACCAGCTCCACCGCTACGCGGTCAGCCGCCAACGCCGGTCAGGTAGCGGCCGAAGAGCTCGCCTGTCGACTCCTCGGCCAGCAGCCAGCCGAGCTCCACGTCGCGCTCCTGCTCGGCCATCCCGGAAACCAGGCCGGGCCCGACGCCGCCGGCGAACTTCGGCGCGTGGGTGACGAAGAGCTCATCGGCCAGATCCGCCTCGATCAGCTGGCCGTGCAGCCGCGGGCCGCCCTCGCAGAGCAGGGCGCGCACGCCGTGGTCCTTGCGCAGCTGGGCGAGCAGGGCGGCGAGGTCAACCCCATCCGGCTGGCGCAGAACCTGGACGGGGGTGGGGGTCTCGGGCGGATCCTCGTCGGAGGAGGTGCAGATCAGGCAACTGCCGTGGCCCTCGGTGAACAGCGGCGCATCCCAGGGCAGATCGAGCCGGCCGGAGACGATCACCACCAGCGGGTCCTGGGACAGCCCGTCGCGCTCGCGCCGCCGGCGCTTCGCCGGGTCGCCGATCACGCGCCCGTAGCGCTCGGCGCGCATCGTCCCGGCGCCGATCATCACCGCGTCGACGCGCGTGCGCAGGCCGACCAGCATCGCGGTGTCGGCCTCGGAGCCGATCGCGCCGGAGCGCCCTGAGATCGTCGCGTGGCCGTCGAGGGTGAGGGCGAAGTTGGTGATCACGTAGGGGCGATCGTCGTGTGCGAGCGCGACCAGGTCGAGGGTCGCGACCTGGTCGGCGACCGTGGTCTCGGCGTGGTCGGGCAGCAGCCGGCGCATGCCGGGGCTTATACCCCGGATTCGATCTCGGCGAGGTGGTCGACGTTGGCGCGGTCGTCGTCGCCGGGGCTCGGCTGGCCGGCGAACCAGGCATCGAGGATCTCGCCCAGCTCCGCCTCGGAGGTCGTCCGCAGGCTGAGCGCGAGCACGTTGGCGTCGTTCCAGCGGCGGGCGCCGTCGGCGGTCGCCGCGTCGACGCAGAGGGCGGCGCGGATACCCCGACCTTGTTCGCGGCGATCGAGGCGCCGTTCCCGTCCAGCAGCAGACGACGGCCTGCTCGGCGCGGCCCGCGACCACATCGCGAGCGGCCGCCTCGCTGGCCCAGGCCCAGTCGTCGCGCTCGTCGTCGGCGAGGGCGCCGTGGGCGATCGGCTCGTGCCCCCGCCGGCGCAGCTCGGCGACCACCGCGTCGGCGACACCCGTCCTTTCGTCTGCCGCGACAGCGATTCGCACGCGTCGATGGTAGTAATCGTCCATGCAACCGGGGGACTTTCCGCGGATCGCCGACTACGGCTTCCTCTCCGATTGCCATACGGGAGCCCTGGTCGGACCCGACGGCGCGGTCGAATGGCTCTGTATTCCCCGCTTCGACTCGCCCAGCGTCTTCGGCTCGCTCCTCGACCGCGGGGCCGGCCGCTTTCGACTCGGCCCGCTGGAGGCGGTGCCGGTCGCCCGCCGCTACCAGCCTGGCACCAACATCCTCGAGACCACCTGGGGCACGAGCACCGGCTGGCTCGTGGTCACCGATCTGCTCACGATCGGTCCATGGCGCCAGCGCAGCGACGATCCCCACACCCGGCCACCGCCCGACTACGACGCCGAGTGCGTGCTCCTACGGGTGGCGACCTGTGTCCAGGGCGAGGTCCCGATTGAGCTCACCTGCCATCCGCTCTTCGATTACGCCCGGGTACCGCCGGCTTGGGAGCTCGCCGACGACCGCCACTCGGCGACCACCAATGCAGACGAGCAGCCGCCGGCGCTGCTGACCACGGACCTCAATCTCGGGATCGAGATCCAGCGAGTGGAGGCTCGACACCTGCTCAAGGACGGCGAGAGCTGCTTCGCCGCGTTCGCCTGGGGCGCGGAGCCGTTCCCCCCACCACCTGCGACGAGGCCTTCGCACGGATCGACAGAACCGCCGACCACTGGCGCCGCTGGCTCGCCAACGGTGAGTTCCCCGACCATCCGTGGCGAATCCACCTGCAGCGCTCGGCGCTCACCCTCAAGGGCCTCACCTACGCGCCCACGGGAGCGCTGATCGCGGCGCTGACCACCTCGCTGCCCGAGACGCCCGGCGGGGAGCGCAATTGGGACTATCGCTACACCTGGATCCGCGATGCGAGCTTCACCCTCTGGGCGCTTCACGTACTCGGTCTCGACCAGGAGGCCGACGACTTCGCCCGCTTCATCGCCGATATCTGCCACCAGCACGGGAACAAGCTGCAGATCATGTACGGGATCGGCGGCGAGCGCGACCTGACCGAGAGCACGCTCGACCAGCTCTCGGGCTACGGCGGGGCGAAGCCGGTGCGGATCGGTAACGGCGCCTTCGACCAGCAGCAGAACGACGTCTACGGCGCTCTCGTCGACTCGCTCTACATCCATTCCCGCGCTGACCGGATCGTGCCGCCCCAGGTATGGCCGATCGTTGAAGACCAGGTCGAGGCTGCGGCGAAGGTCTGGAAGCAGCCCGACCAGGGGATCTGGGAAGCCCGCGGCCCGGCCAAGCACTACGTCTCCTCGAAGCTGATGTGCTGGGTGGCTCTCGACCGCGGGGCGCGGCTGGCGGCGCGGCGGGGCGATTGCGAGGAGGAGGCGACCAGGTGGGCCGCAACCGCCGAGGAGATCCAGGCCGACATCCTCGAGCACGGCGTCTCAGATCGGGGTGTGATGCGCCAGCACTACGACACCGACGCGCTCGACGCCTCGGTGCTGCTCGCGCCGCTGTTCCGCTTCCTGCCCCCCGATCACGAGGTGATCCGCAGCACGGTGCGGGCGATCGACGAGGAGCTCACCGACCACGGCCTGGTTCTGCGCTACCGCGTCGAGGAAACCGAGGACGGCCTCCACGGCGAGGAGGGCACGTTCACGATCTGCTCCTTCTGGCTCGTCGCCGCGCTTTCGGAGATCGGCGAGGCGGAGAAGGCGAAGGCGCTGTGCGAGAAGCTGCTCGGGCTCGCCGGTCCGCTCAACCTCTACGCCGAGGAGATCGAGCCTCGCAGCCACGCCCATCTCGGCAACTTCCCCCAGGCCTTCACCCACCTGGCGCTGATCAACGCCGTGACCCATGTGATCGCCGACGAACAACGCCCGGTCGACCAGCCGGGACGGACTGCCGTGTTCAGCGAGCTACGCGAGCGCAGCGGCAGCTAACACGCGCTTCGTCCGCCCGCGTCCCCCATCCGGTGGACCGCCAATCGGGGGAGGCGTCCTCTGCCGCGGTCTGGCCGGTGGCCCGATGGGCGGCGGCGGCGATCCGGGCGATTCTCTTTGTCACGAACGGGTGGGGCCGCGGGGCTCGACCGAGACAAGGAAGTGGGGACGAAGATGGACAGGTCGAGGAGAGGTCGGATGCCGAGCCCGGCGCTTTGCGTCGCGGTGCTGGCGTTGATCGTCGCGATTGGCGGCGTCGCCCATGCGGCGTCGAGGGCGGCGAAGAACACGGTTGTCAGCAAGAGCGTCAAGAACAACACGCTCAAGAGCCAGGACATCAAGCAGGCGTCGGTCAAGAGCGCTGACGTCGGCGATGGCGCGCTCACCGGCGCCGACATCGGCGACGATTCGCTAACCGGGGCCGACGTCGACGAATCGACTCTCAACCTCAACCTGCCGTCGCAGGGTGGCGCGCTCGGCACGGCCGGCGGCGACCTGACCGGGACCTATCCGGATCCGGCGATCGCCAACGGCGTGGTCAACTCGGCCAAGGTCGCCAACGACAGCCTTGGCACGGCGGACCTGGCGGCGTCGTCCGTGGGCTCGTCGGAGCTCGCCGACAACTCGGTCAGCTCGGGCAAGATCATCAACGGGACGATCTTCAGCGCCGAGATCGCCGACAGCACGATCGTCTCCGGGGACGTCGACAACGACTCGCTCGGCGGCGCCGACATCGCCGACGGCACGATCTCGACCGGCGACGTCGCCAACGAGAACCTGACCGGAACGGACATCGACAACGGGTCGCTGGCCGGCGCCGACGTTTCCGATGGCAGCCTCGGCGGTGCCGACCTCGGCACGGACTCGGTCACCGCAACCGACATCGACGAGTCGACCCTGCCCCTCGGCCGGGTCGGGCGGGACTCGACCGTCGGCGTGTTCACGACCGACGATGACATCGCGACGAAGACGATCAACGTGCCGGCCGGCGGCGGCTATGTCTTCGTCACCGCGTCGGCGCAGCTCGACAGTGAAGGCGACGATGTCGGCGGCGCGCTGATCGAGTGCAAGCTCGACATCAACGAGAACGACATCGGTGTGACCGAGCGGCAGGTCTCGATCGACGAGGCAAACAGCGCTCAGTGCGCGACCAACTGGGCACAGAGCGTCGGTCCCGGCAACCAGACGTTCAACCTCGAGGTGACCTCGCTCGACGCGAACGAGAACGCGAGCAACCCGGTCCTCCAGGTGATGTTCGCCCCGTTCAACGAGCTCGGCAACTAACCGCAGCGACTACCCGGCCGGGGCCTGTGGGCCCTGGCCGGGTGGCGGCGGTCAGGCCGCGGCGGGGGCGAGCAGGTGGTTGGCGCGGATCAGGCCGTCGGGATCCCAGCGGCGCTTGATCTCGTTCAGTCGTTCGCAGGTCGCCGCGGGCAGGATCGAGTCGACGTCGCAGGGGCGCTCGGCGAAGTTGAAGTAGCCGCCCGCGCTCGCCCACGGCTGCATCGTCTGCTCGAGCAGGTCGAGGTGGCCGTCGATCGCCTCCCCGAGCTCCGGCGTCATCGGCATGCCGATGCCGAGCATCGCGAACTCGCCGTCGAGCTTGTCGAGCGCCCCGCCGCCCTCGGCGGGTCGGCCGAGGGCGCCGCCGAGATGGCGCAGCTCGGCGAGCAGCAACGGCGAGCCGGCCTCGGGCCCGCCGGCGGCGTAGAACGCGTCGATCGCCTCGTCGGGGAGCTCGCGGACGACGCCATGGTGGCCGAGCGCCGGCACCGGCTGCTCGGGGTCCATGTGGATCCGGCTCAGGCCCTCGGCCGGGATCTGGGCGAAGGTGTCCATGATCGGCTCGCCGAGCTCGCGCATCGGGGCCAGCAGCCGCTCGCCCTCCTCCTGGCTGCCGATGCAGGCCCCGTCGATGACCAGCAGCGGCGTGTCGCGCAGCGGCTCCGGCACGTCGGGAATCGGCGGCGGGCGCAGCAGGCGCACGACCGTGGTCACCTCCTCGGGGACAGTCTGGGTCCAGTCGCGGTAGGCGCGGATCGCGTCGACGCCGAGCTCGGCCGGGAAGATCAGCGCGCCGGCGTAGGCCTCGGCGACCGGCACCAGGTGGAGGTGGAGCGCGGTGACGATCGCGTAGCCGCCGCCACCGCCGCGCAGAGCCCAGAACAGCTCGGCGTCGTTGTCGGCATCGACGCGCCGGGCCTCGCCGTCGGCGGTCACCAGCTCGATCGCGCTCACCCGGTTGCAGGCAAAGCCGTAGCGGCGTCCGAACCAGCCGAGCCCGCCGCCGAGCGTGTAGCCGATCACGCCGACGTCGGGTGACGACCCGGGCATCGAGCACATCCCCTCTTTCTGGGCGGCGGCGCCGAGCTCCATCGCCAGCACGCCCGCCTCGACCCGGGCCGTTTGCGCGCCGGCGTCGACCTCGACGCCGCGCATGCGTTCGGTCTTGATCACGATCGTGTCCTCGAACGAGCCCACCGCGACCGCCCCATGGCCGGTGCCCTGGCCGATCACCCGGAGGTCGTTCGCGGCGGCGAAGGCAAGCACCCCGGCGACGTCGCCGGGACCCTCGACGAAGGCGACGGCGGCGGGCTGCGGATCGGCGGCCAGGTTCCACGCTTGGCGGGCCTCGTCCCAGTCGGCGTCGCTGGGGGTGGCCACTCGTCCGTCGATGCTCAGTTCGCCAAATTCATTCATGGCCGCACTCTATGAAGCCAGCCGAACTCGCGCCCGGCGATCGCCTCGAGCGCGGCGACGTCGTCGCGCACCAGATCCTCGAGCTGCCTGCGAAGGTCCGCCGGCAGCTCGGGCTTCGGCGCCGCGCCCTTGCCCGGATCGTGGACGAGGCGCTCGACCATCCAGCGCAGCGACTCCGGCAGGCGGTCGAAGTTGCGGTCGAACGCACGCAGGCCGGGGAGCCGCACCGCCCGGTCCATGAGCCGGAAGCCGCCCTCCTGCTTGCCGCTGCCGGTCTCCCATTCGCGCTCGAACTGCTCCGAGCTGAACCGGTCGTCGACGCCGCAGAAGAGGAACACGCTGCGCATCGTCGCCTCGCGCTCCCCGGCAAGATCCTCGTTGTCGACGATCAGCACGTGGGTGCGATCGAACGTCGCCAGGTAGGGCTCGAGCTGCGTTGCGTAACGGCTGCGGGCGATGTAGGCGGAGCCGGGGTCGGCGAGCGCGTCCTCCATCGGCCGCGACTCATAGCCGCCGCCGACGTTGTGAAAGTAGTGCGAGAGCATGCGCTCGATCGGATCGCGGACCATGTACACGATCCGTGTCTGGCCGCCGAGCAGCTCGTGCATCCGCTCCGCTACTCCGCTGAAACGCGGCAGGTTGGTGTAGTGCGGCGAGCTCTCGCCGCGGACGGCGGCCCGGCGGTCGAAATGACTCGCGTACCACTCCGGGCCCAGCTCCCAGTTGAGCTCCTCGACGAAGAAGTTGAGCTCCTTTGGCCGCGACATCGAGATCTGCGGGTGCAGGTTGAGGTAGTGGTGGAGGCTGGTGGTGCCGCACTTCAGCCCCCCGATCACGATCAGGTTCGGCAGCGCCCCCTCGCGTTCGGCCTGCTTTCGCCGCCGGTCGAGATGGCGGCGTTCGGCGGCGAAGCGGTCGCGAGCACGCGCGACCATCGCCTCATCCGCGGGATCGGCTCCGATCGCGGAGCGAAGCGAAGCGGAGGTGCGCCGCCGTTGAGGCGCCTGATTATGGGCCGGCGCGCCGCCGGCGTCAGCCGCCGGCACCGAGCTTCTTCGCCGCGTCGCGGAAGGTCTTGACCTCCGCGGTCGGCCTCTTGCGGCCCTCGAGCTTCTCGCCGTGGCGGTTGACCCAGATCACCGGCACGTTCATCTTCAGCACCGGGGCGACGTCGGCCTCGTACCCGGAGCCGATGTGGACCCAGCCCTTCTTGCCGCCGATCCGCCTCGCCCCCTCCTTGAAGTGGGCGGGGTCGGGCTTGTAGCTGCGCACCTGCTGCGCGGTCACGACCAGGTCGAGCTCGGTGCGCAGGTGGCGCCGCGAGACCCCGAGCAGCTTGTCGTCGATGTTGGAGATGATCCCGACCCCTCCGTCATCGCCGCCGCCGTAGCGCTTCGCGAGCCGGTCCATGGCCGCGTTCGCCTCCCGGAACGGCACCCAGCGGGCGACGCTGTCGGGCAGGAATTGCGCCCGCGAGGGCTCGAGCTCCCAGCCGAGCTCGCCGGCGACCTTGACCGCCGTCCGCCGCAGGACCTCGGCGTAGAGCTCATAGGAGCCGCCCATGATCTCCGCCTGGACCTCTAGGAACCGGTCGATCAGCTTCTGGTTGTCGAAGCTGAACCCGTCGCGGTCGGCTTCCTTGGAGAACGCATCGAGGATGCCCTTCTCCCAATCGATCAAGGTTCCATAGCAATCAGTGGTTACCCACTTGATGTCTTTGAGCTTCGGGAGTGGCATCGCGGTCCGGCAGTATGGCAAGTCGGCTCCGAAACTCGCGCGATCGGCTTCTTGTAGGCTCGCGCCCCCGACATGGACCTTCTCGAATACCAGGGAAAGCAGCTGTTCGCCAAACACGGCGTTCCGGTGCCCGGCGGCGGCCACGCCGCGACCGTCGACGACGCCGTCGCGGTCGCGAACGAGATCGGCTACCCGTGCGTGGTCAAGGCCCAGGTCGCGATCGGTAAGCGCGGCAAGGCCGGCGGGATCAAGGTCGCCAAGGACGAGGCCGAGGCGCGTCAGCATGCCGAGGCGATCCTCGGCATGGACATCCGCGGCTTCACCGTCCACGACCTCTGGATCGAGCAGGCGTCGGAGATCGAGGCCGAGTACTACGCCTCGATCATCCTCGACCGGGGTGAGAAGAAGCTGATGGCGATGCTCTCGCGAATGGGCGGGATGGACGTCGAGGAGATGGCGGAGACCGACCCCGACGCCCTGATCCAGCGCCACATCGAGCCGAGTGAGGATTTCAGCACCGATCTCGCCCGCGAGATCGCCGTCGACGCCGGCATCGATGAGGACGTCACCGACCAGGTCGCCGAGATGCTGGTCAAGCTGGTCGCGGTGGCGAAGGCCGAGGACGCGACGCTGATCGAGGTCAATCCGCTGATCGTCACCGCCGACCGGCAGGTGATCGCGCTCGACTCGAAGACGACGATCGACGGCAACGCGCTCTACCGCCACCCTGAGCTGGCCGAGCTCACCGACAAGTCGGCCGAGGACGCGCAGGAGGCGATGGCGAAGGAGAAGGGCCTCACCTACGTCAAGCTCGGCGGCAACGTCGGCATCCTCGCCAACGGCGCCGGGCTCTGCATGTCGACCCTCGACGTCGTCGCCCAGGCCGGCGGCGAGCCCGCGAACTTCCTCGATGCCGGCGGCGGCTCGAAGGCGGAGGCGATCGTCGCCGCGCTCGAGGTGATCACCTCGGACGAGAAGGTCGAGGCGATCCTGTTCAACATCTTCGGCGGGATC
Organism: uncultured Solirubrobacterales bacterium; assembly: GCA_963767475.1. Taxonomy (GTDB): domain Bacteria; phylum Actinomycetota; class Thermoleophilia; order Solirubrobacterales; family 70-9; genus WHSW01. Next base: position 874,185 of record CAVYEI010000002.1, on the reverse strand, counting down.
ACCCGCTGCGACGAGATCGCCAAGGGGATCATCGAGGCCTCGACGCAGATCGAGATCGAGATGCCGCTGGTCGTCCGCCTCGACGGCACCAACTCGGAGGAGGGCCTCGGGATCCTGGCCGAGGCCGAGCTCGGCAACCTGCACATCGAGAAGACGATGCTCGGCGCCGCGAAGGCGGTCGTCGAGCTGGCCGGGAAGCCGGGCTAGCCGATGGCGATCATCGTCACCGAGCAGACGAAGCTGGTCGTCTCCGGGCTCACCGGCCGCGAGGGCACCTTCCACGGGCTCAGAAACCGCGACTACGGCACCGACCTGGTCGCCGGCGTCACCCCCGGCAAGGGTGGCCAGGACGTCGAGGGCGTGCCGATCTTCGACTCGATCAAGGAAGCCGTCGACGAGCGCGGCGCCAACACCTCGATGATCTTCGTCCCGGCGCGGTTCGCCGCCGCCTCGATCGAAGAGGCGATCGACGCCGGCGTCGAGACGGTGATCGCGATCACCGAGGGGATCCCGGTGTTCGACATGCTGCCGCTGTACTGGAAGGCGCGCGAGGCGGGCGTTCGGCTGATCGGGCCCAACTGCCCCGGCGTGCTCTCGCCCGGCAAGGCGAACGTCGGCATCATTCCGGCGCAGTTCTTCGACACCGGCCCGATCGGCGTGGTCTCGAAGTCGGGCACGCTGACCTACCAGATCGGCAACGAGCTCAAGCAGGCCGGCGTCGGCAACTCCTCGATCGTCGGCATCGGCGGCGACCCGATCGTCGGCTCGGACTTCATCGACATCCTCACCCTGTTCGAGGACGATCCCGAGACCGAGCTGATCGTCATGGTCGGCGAGATCGGCGGCGACGCCGAGGAGCGCGCCGCCGACTTCATCGCCGAGTCGGTGACCAAGCCGGTGGTCGGCTACATCGCCGGGTTCACCGCGCCGCCCGGCAAGCAGATGGGACACGCCGGGGCGATCATCTCCGGCTCCTCGGGCACGGCCGAGGCGAAGAAGGAAGCGCTCGAGGCGAAGGGCGTGCGGGTCGGCAAGAGCCCGACCGAGGCCGCGCAGCTCGCCGTCGAGGCGATGAACGCCGCCGGCTAGCGCCGGCCCCTAGCGCTTCCGGCGGCCCTTGCTCACCTTGAGCGCGACCGTGGTCCCGGCCGGTCCCGTGGTTCCGGCAGCGGGCGTCTGCGAGATCACCTTCTTCTTCCTCACCTTCTTCGAGAACTTCCTCGTCACCGCGCCCGCGGCGCAGCGGGCCTCGAGCAGGAGCTGCCTGGCCGCCGCCAGCTTCTTGCCCTTCACATCCGGGACGCGGCAGTCCACGGTCGGGTCGAAGCCGGCCGCGATCGAGGCGACCTCCTCCGTTGTAAGGGCGCCGCTGTAGAGCCGGATCCGGGCCACGGCGCCGGGTGAGTCCTCGCCGCTGTCGTCCTTGAAGAACCTCGCCTCGGCGGTCAGCAGGGCGCTGTCGGGCCCGTGCACGTCGGTGTAGGTGAGCTGGGGCAGTCCGTTGACGTAGCCGGCGAACTGCTTTGCCGGGTTACGGGTGAAGGCGATCTCGGCGTAGGTGTTCTCGGCGAGCGGGTCGCCGGCGCCGAGGTGGTCGCTGTCGACCGGGTCGACGTCGTCGTAGAAGTCGAGGTTGCGCCCGAGCGTGTAGAGACCCGCGTCGACTGTGCCGGAGCTGAGGTCCAGGATCCGCTGGTATTCGGGGTCCACGAGCACCATCTCGGTGCGGCGCATCGTCAGCACGACCGAGTAGTCGTCGGCGGGCAGGGGTGCCGCGGTGAGCGAGAGGCCGCTGTCGTCGGCGAACGTGAGCACCCGCTCGGAGACCCCGTTGACGGTCTCGGTCGCGAACGCGTTCGGCCCCGGGCCGATGTCCACGAGCGCCGGCGCCGTGCCCACCGACGACGAGAGCGTGTCGTCGAAGCGGTAGTCGGCCACCAGGCTCGCCGCGGAGGCGCCGGCCGGGATCGCGAGCGCGACCACGATCAGCGCCGGGAGTCCCCGCCGGATCGCATGCCGGACAAGAGTTTGAGTCATCGCTTCGCTCCCCGTGTCGGTGAGCGCCGACCGTAACACCGAGCGCGGTCGCCGGTCAAACCTCGCCGGCGGGGAGCTCGGCGAGCAGTTGGCGCAAGGGGCCGTAGAGCGCCGGCGGGGCCGCGATCACGGTGCCGTCGTCGAGCTCGCCCGTCGTCGCCCCGGCTTCGGTGGCGATCAGCGCGCCGGCGGCCAGGTCCCAGTGGTTGAGCCCGCGCTCGTAGTAGGCGTCGACTCGCCCGCAGGCGACCGAGCAGAGGTCGACCGCGGCGGCGCCCATGCGACGGATGTCGCGGATCGAGCCGATCAGCCGTGCGAGCCGCTCGGCCTGGGCGACTCGCTGATCGGCGTCGTAGCCAAAGCCCGTCGCCACCAGCGTCGCGCTGAGCTCGGTCTCGGTGGAGACGGCGATCGGGGCGTCGTTTCGGGTCGCGCCGCCGCCGCGCACGGCGTTGAAGCGCTCGGCGTGGATCGGATCGTGGACGACGCCGACCACCACCTCGCCGTCGATCTCGACCGCGATCGAGATTCCGTAGCCCGGATGGCCATAGAGGTAGTTCGTGGTGCCGTCGATCGGGTCGATCACCCAGCGCACGCCGGTCGTCGACTCGGCGTTGGCGCCCTCCTCCGAGAGCACCCCGTCGTCTGGGCGGACCGCGCGGATGCCGTCGACGATCAGCGTCTCGCAGGCCTCGTCGACCTCGGAGACCATGTCGGTGGTGGAGGACTTGGTGCGCACGTCGGTGCGCAGCTCGCCGAGGCGCTCGAGCGAGAGCGCCGCCGCCTCGCCGGCGAGCCGATCGGCAAGCGCGAGTAGCTCGTCGAGATCCTCCATCGCTGCGGAACCGTAGAGCCCGGCGGCCGTTGCTATCGTCGAAGCGCGATGGCCTCCGACACGATCAGCTTCGCCCGCGGCGCCCCCAGCGCCGACATCCTTCCCGTCGAAGCGGTTCGCGAGGCGACGGCGAAGGCGCTCGAGACCGATTGGGAGCGGGCGCTCTCCTACGGCACGGGGATCGGCCACCCGGGGCTCTGCGAGTGGGTCGCGAACGAGTTCCACGGCCTCGACGCCAAGCAGGTGATGTTCACCAACGGCTCGATGGAGGCCGCTGCGCTGCTGTTTCGCTACCTGATCGAACCCGGCGACCGGGTGATCGTCGAGCAGCCAACCTACGACCGCACCCTGCTGCTGCTCGGGCGCACCGGCGCCGAGATCACCGGCGTGCCGCTGGAGGACGACGGGCTCGACATCGAGGCCTTCGAGCGAGCGCTCGCCGACGGCCCGGTGAAGCTCGTCCACGTGATCCCCAACTTCCACAACCCGGCCGGCTGCACGCTCTCGGCCGCCAAGCGCGATCGCCTGGTCGAGCTCGCCGCCGAGCACGACTTCTGGATCTTCGAGGACGACCCCTACCGGCTGGTCGGCTTCGAGGACGCGGGCCTACCGCCGACGATGCTCGACACCGACTCGTCCGGGCATGTGATCCACGCCTCGTCGTTCTCGAAGACGGTCAGCCCCGGCGTCCGGGTCGGCTATCTCGCCGGGCCCGAGGAGCAGATCCAGATGCTCGCCAAGCGCGGCTCCGAGCACTACATCTCACCCAACATGCTGGCCGAGTCGATGGTGCTCGAGCTCTGTCGCTCGGGCGCCCTGGCGCGCAACGTCGAGTTCGTCAACGCGGCGCTCGCCGAGCGGCGCGACGCCCTGGTCGAAGCGCTTCGCGAGCAGATCCCCGAGGCCGAGTTCGTCGTTCCCGGCGGCGGCTACTTCCTCTGGCTCGACCTCGCCGACGACGTCGACAGCCCCGCCCTGCTCGAGGCCGCAAAGAACGAGGGCGTCGCCTTCGTCGCCGGCCCCGACTTCATGCTCGAGGGCGGACAGTCGAGCCTGCGGCTCTCGTTCGCGAGCGTGCCCGCCGAGCGGGTCGCCGAGGGCGTCGGCCGGCTTGCCCGGGCGCTCGAGTCGCAGCGCGCCGCCAGCCCGGCCTGAGCCGCTGCGCCTGATTCGACGTGGCCCGCCCGCGGGGCCGTTTCCTTGCATCGATCTTTCTCCACCTTTTTAGTAGGCAATACTGCTAAGGTGATCTTCACGAAAGGTGACCAAGCTCCGATTCTCGAAGCGAGAAGCTGAAGGGGGCAAGAAAGACGAGGAGGGTCGAGGGAAATGAGTCCGGTCCAGATCATCGAAGGCACAAGGAAGCTCGATCCGGTGAGCGAGCGCAACCTGGCGGAGCGGCGATTCTCCGCCCTCGCCGCCGCGGTCCGCGAGCACGAGGCCAACGTTCGCCGGCGGGAGTTTCAGATGCGCCCCCAGGATCAGGCGCTCTATCGGCGGCTGCGCCAGATCTGCGGCGTCGCCGAGGACGTGCTCGCGCGCGAGCGCGAGATCGCCTAGCCGGGTCGGCTAGCGGCCGTAACGGTCGCTGGAGAGCACGAGCGCCTCGGGCAGCGGCGCGCGCGGCTCCGGTGCCGGATCGGCGCGAACCGAGACAGTCTCGGCGACGCTGCGCGAGACCGTGTGGCGGCCGTCGCTGGAGACGACGATCACCTCGTCGTCGCCGGAGCTCTCCAGGGTGCCGGCGAGCCCCGGGTGCAGGCCTGACTCCTTCAGGTAGTGCAGAAGCTCCTCGGCCTCGTTCTCGAACCGCAGCACGGTGACGTCGGCGCCGGGCTCGACATCGGCGAGCAGGGCGCCGTGCTCGCGCGCGCCCTCGACGATCGGGTGGCCGTGCGGGCAGGTGGTGGCATCGCCGATCGCCGCCAGCATCCGGTCCTCGAGCACGGGCGACATCGCGTGCTCGAGCCGTTCGGCCTCCTCGTGGACCTCGTCCCACGGGATCCCGAGGACGTCGGTGAGAAAGCGCTCGATCAGGCGGTGGCGGCGGACGATCGCCTGCGCGTGCTCGCGCCCCTCGTCGGTGAAGCCGAGCGATTTGTCCTCGCCGCGGCTGACGTAGCCGTCGCGCTCGAGGCGGCCGATCATCTCGTGCACGGTCGGCGGCGAGAGCTGCATCGCGCGGGCGATGTTCGCCCCCGTGATCGGCAGCCTGGCCTCCTCGAGCCAGAACATGATCTGGAGGTACTCCTCCTCGGCGACTGTGGCGTGATCCTGGGACACCTTGATCGATCTTAGTGATCGCCCGCCGGGATCCCGGTGGCCTCGAAGGCCTTGGCGCTGTCCCAGTAGAGCGCCAGCCGCACCACCCTGCCCGCCTCCAGGGTCCAGACGGTGGCGGTGTCGGCGCTCACCTCCATCCCGCTGCCCTTACCGCGGCCACGGGCGCGGACGAGGGCGATCACCCGGTCGCCGGCCTCGATGTACTCATGCGGCTCGGCGCGGAACTCGTCCCAGGCTGCGAGCGCCCCCAGCCAGGTGCGCCGCATCGCTGCCACACCTCGCGATTTGGCGCCCTCGGGCCAATCGACCATCTCGAACTCGACCTCGGGGTCGAACACGTCGCCCTCCGAGAAGTCGCCCCGGGCCCACTCCTCGCAGACCCGACGGACGATCTCGACGTTCTCCTGCGACATCGGTCCTAGACCGTCGCCAGGGTCGAGACCACGGCCTCGTAGAAGCCGTCGCCCATCGCGCCCTCGGTGACCGTGGCGTTGGGAAATCGTGCCAGCGCCTCGCGCAGGGCGGCGTCGCGCTCGGGCCCGTTGGCGACGCAGAAAAAGCGGCCCACCGACTCGGCCGACTCGAGATCCTCGATCGAGTCACCGATCGCGATGCAGTCCTCGGGCGCGTACTCGCGGGCGCGGAGGTGGAAGGCGACCCCCTTTGCCTTGCTGGCGCCCCCGGGAACGAGGTGGTAGGCGTGAGTGGCGCCCTCGATCCCCTCCATCCGGCGGCCGATCGCGCCGTTGTCGAGGAAGCGCAGGTTCTGATGGCCCCGCTCGGCGATCAGCTCGTTCGCCTCGGCGACGTCGACCTGGCCGCGCATCAGCAGCGAGAGCTCGCGTCCGGTGTGCCACGGCGAGTGCCATTCAAGGCGCCCATCGAAGTGCTCGAACAGCAGCTCGGGGATGCCCGAGGCGACCAGCTTCTCGGCCGGGGTGCCGTCGGAGTCGGGGACCCAGTCGCCGGTCAGATAGGTGCGCTCGCCATCGAGCATCACCGCGCAGCCGGCCTCGTAGATGTATGAGGTCTGGCCGATCAGGCGCGCGTCGGAGCGGACCGTGCTCTCGCGGCGCCCGGACATGATCACGACCTCGACCCCGGCGCGGTCGCAGATCTCGAGCGCCCGTGCCTGCATGATCGAGAACTCGCCGTCGGGGCCGTGGAACAAAGATCCGCGTGGTCCGAGCAGAGTTCCGTCGAGGTCGGTGTAGACGCAGCGCAGCGGCATCGGGCGACTAACTTAGACGCCGATGGCCGTCTGGCGAATCTCCGACCGCACGCTCGAGTTCGGCGCTCCGCTTGCGGCGGGGATCGTCAACGTCACCAGCGACTCCTTCTTCGCCGGCGCCCGCAGCGGCACCCCCGAGCGCGCCGTCGCCGACGGGCTGGCGCTGGTCGAGGCCGGCTTCGACCTGCTCGATGTCGGCGCGGTCGCCGCCCGCAGTGGGCCGGCCGTGGCGGCCGACGACGAGGCGCGCAAGCTGGTCCCGGCGATCGAGCGACTCGTGGCCGAGTCCGGGGTGCCGGTGTTCGCCGACACCTTCTCCCCCGACGTCGCGGCGCGCGTCCTCGATGCGGGTGCGGCGGCGATCAACGACATCGGCGGCGGCGAGCCCGAGATGCTGCAGCTGATCGCCGAACGCGAGTGCGGCTACGTGCTCATGCACATCGAGGGACAGCCGCGGGTTGACCGGCCGACGCCGCAGTACCCCGACGTGGTCGCCCATCTGAAGCAGTGGTTCGGCGAGCGAATCGAGCGCGCCGGCCGGCTCGGGATCGAGCCGGAGCGGATCGCGCTCGACCCGGGGCTGGACTTCGACCTCTCCGTCGACGACGACCTCGAGATCCTCTCCCGGCTCGGCGAGCTGCGCGAGCTCGGGCGGCCGCTGTTCCTGGCGCTCTCGCGCAAGGACTTCCTCGGCGCGCTCGCCGCGGGCTCCTGGGACGAGCGCCTGGCGGCCGAGGAGCGCGGGCCGGCGACCCTGGCCGCCACGGCGCTGGCCGTCGCCGAGGGCGTCGAGATGCTCCGCCTCCACGACGTCGAGGCGCTGGACGCGATGCGGACCGCGGCGGCGATCGCAGGGACGTCGTGACCGATCTGCTCGACGCGCCGCCGCTCGCCTGGGAGCGTCTGGTGGAGGCGGGCGAGGCCGACGAGCGGCTGGTCGCAACCAGCGTCGACGCGCCGCGGGCCGCGGATGCGGTGCCTTTCCCCTCCGGGCTCGCGCCGGCGCTCACCGCGGCGCTCGCCCGCGCCGGGATCACCGGCCTCTACTCACACCAGGTCGAGGCCTGGGAGGCCGCCCGCCGCGGCGACGTGATCGTCACCAGCGGCACCGCCTCGGGCAAATCGCTGTCGTTCAACCTGCCGGTGCTCGACGCGATCGTCGCCGACCCGAAGACCCGGGCGCTGTACGTCTACCCGACCAAGGCCCTGGCCCAGGACCAGGCGCGGAAGCTCTCCGAGCTTGGGCTCTCGGAGCTCAGCCACGCGATCTACGACGGCGACACCCCCCGTGACGACCGCCCGGGGATCCGCCGGCGCGCCAATCTCGTGCTCACCAACCCGGACATGCTCAACATGGGCCTGCTCGCCCATCACAAGGGCTGGGGCGACTTCATCTCCAACCTCGGTTTCGTCGTCGTCGACGAGGCGCACACCTATCGCGGTGTGTTCGGCTCCCACGTCGCCAACGTGCTGCGGCGCCTGCGGCGGGTGGCGCGCCTGTACGGACAGGAGCCGAGGTTCGTGCTCGCTTCGGCGACGATCGCCAACCCGGTCGAGCTCGCCGGCGGGCTCACGGGGAGCGAGTTCGAGCTGATCGACTCCGATGGCGCGCCCAGCGCCCGGCGGCGGATCGCGATCTGGAACCCGCCCGTGATCGACGAGCGGACGATGACCCGCCGCTCGGTGCTCTCGGAGTCGGCGGAGCTGCTCGCCGACCTGGTCGTCAACGGCGCGCGGACGATCTGCTTTCTGCGCAGCCGCCGGGGGATCGAGCTGATCCTGAAGTTCACCCGGATGCGGCTCGAGGAGCTCGGCGAACCAAAGCTGGCGGCGCGGATCGCGCCCTACCGGGCCGGCTACACGCCCCAGCAGCGGCGCGAGATCGAGGCCAGCCTCGCCCGCGGTGAGCTGCTGGCCGTGGTCGCCACCGACGCGCTCGAGCTCGGGATCGACATCGGCGAGCTCGACGCGGCGATCTGCGTCACCTTTCCCGGCACGGTCGCCAGCCTGAAGCAGATGTGGGGCCGAGCCGGGCGCCGCCGCGAGGGCATCGCCCTCTACGTCGCCGGCCAGGATGCGCTCGATCAGTTCTTCTGCCGCCACCCGGAGGAGTTCCTCGCCCGCCCGGTCGAGGCCGCGATCCTCGACCACGAGAACGAGCGGATCCAGACCGCGCACCTGCTCGCGGCGGCCTATGAGGTGCCGCTCGGCGGCACGCCAGCGCAACCCGGCGGCGCCGATGACGAGATCCTCGGCGGCCGCTGGCGCCAGCGAGCCGATGCGCTGGTCGGCGCCGGCAGGCTGCGCCGCGGCCGCGATGGTCGCTACCTGCCACGCGGTCCGAGCTTTCCCGCCGGCGAGATCTCCCTGCGCTCGGCCTCGATCGACTCGGTGGCGGTGGTCGAGCGCGCCTCGGGCGAGCTGATCGGCCAGGTCGAGGCCGAGCGCGCGTTCTCGACCGTGCATCCGGGGGCGATCTACCTCCACCTCGGGCGCTCGTACGAGGTCGCGGAGCTCGACGTCGAGGGGCGTCGGGCGATCGTCGACGCCTTCGACGGCGACTGGTACACGCAGCCGAAGAAGGAGACGATGGTCTTCATCGAGGCGGTTGGCGCGCAGCGCTCGATCGGTCCGAGAGGCGAGCGTGCGGTCGAGCTCGACTTCGGCGAGGTCTCGGTCACCGAGCAGGTGATCGCCTACCAGCGAAAGAGCCTCGCCGACCACTCGGTGATCGACCTCGTCGCCCTCGACCTGCCGGAGCAGAACTTCCCCACCCAGGCGCTCTGGTACATCCTCCCCGACGCGCTCGCCGGCCCCGGCGCGCTGCCGCCCGAGGTCCAGCTCGGCGCCCTGCACGCCACCGAGCACAGCCAGATCGCCGTCCTGCCGCTGCTGGCGATGTGCGATCGCTGGGACATCGGCGGGCTCTCGACCAACGTCCATTTCCAGACCGGGCTGCCGACGATCTTCATCTACGACGGCCACCCGGGCGGGGTCGGGATCGCGAGGCGTGGCTACGACGAGTTCGAGCGCCTGGTCGCCGACGCGGCCAGGCTGGTCGGCGAGTGCCCCTGCGAGTCGGGCTGCCCGTCGTGCGTGCAGAGCCCCAAGTGCGGCAACCTCAACGAGCCCCTGCACAAGGCCGGGGCGCTGGAGCTGATGGACTCGATCATCAACCTGATCGCCGCCGAGCGCCGGCCGGGTCGGGCCGTTTGAACATCCAGCGTGCCGTATAGCGTTCGAAGGCGTGAGGCGCCCCTCGTATGCGAACGTGATGGCGACTGCCGCGGTCGTGCTCGCATTTGGCGCCGGCGGCTTCGCGATCGCGAAGCGAGGCGCCGGCGACGACACGGTCACCGCCTGCGCGAAGAAGCGCGGCGGCTCGCTGCGGGCGGTCTCCTCACCGACCAAGTGCAAGCGCAAGGAGCGGCTGGTGCAGTGGAACATCACCGGACCGCAGGGTCCGGCGGGCGTCCAGGGCGCCCAGGGAGAGCCCGGCCCGAGCCACCTGTACGCCCGGCACGTGAGCGCCAACATGATTTTCAACACCACGATCCAGACAAAGGGGAGCTACGAGCTGCCCGCCGGCAAGTATCTGATCATCGGCAAGCTCAGCGCCTTCAACAACGACGCCCAGCCGAGCAGCCTGACCTGCCACCTGAACACGCCGTTGGAGACGCTCGACACGGCCCGGACGACGATTCCCGCCAGGGCGGGCGCCGCCTACTACACGTTGGAGACGATCTCGCTCGCCGGTGTGGCGGACCTCGCGGCCCCGACGACCGTTCGCCTGCAGTGTGGAATGGTCGACGGGGCGACCCTCGACGGCATCGCCCAGGGAGAGGATCTGCGAATCGAGGCCCTGCGGGTCGGCGACTACACGCTCACCGAAACGTTCAGCGGCGAGTAGCCGCGCCAGACCGGGCTCAGCGGCGCAGGGCGGCGAACCGGACCCCGACCGCCGGCAGCTCGCCCGCGTCGATCAGGCGCTGCTCGTCGGGCCGATGACCGGGCGGCAGGTCCCATCGGTGCAGGTAGGCGCCGCGCAGGCTTGGCTCGAGCTCGAACCCGACCCTGTCCAGCCCTTTGCGAAGCGCGCTCGCCGAATGCACGTGCCCGCGGACCTCGGCGACGAGCTCGTCAGGTTCGTCGATGTGCTCGCCGTGGCCGTCGCCGCGGCGCTCGATCAGCCACGCGGCGGCGTGATCGTCGAAGACGTCGGCGTCGAACTCGTCGACCAGCAGCGTGCCCTGCGGGCGGACCGCTCGCGCCAGGACATCGAGCGACTCGGCCAACGGCTCGAGGTGATGTAGCGAGACGACGGCGACCGCGGCGTCGAACGAGGCGGCCGGCGCCTCGAGCTCGGCGAGCGCGATCGGCTCGACGTTGTCCGCGCCTCCGCCCGGATCGATCGCGACGACCTCGTAGCCCTCGCTGCTCAGAGCGGCAGCGAGCTCGCCGCCGCCCGCTCCGACCTCGAGCACCCGGCTCGGCGGGGATGGTAACCGCGAGCAAATCCAGTCGAGGACGCCGTCATCGAGCACCGATCTTGTATAGCGGGCCGGCAAGGGAGTAGGTTTTCCCCGTGGCCTCGCCACGCAGGAAGAGGGGAGTCTTGGTCGCTTTGCCGATCGCGGCGATCGCGGCAGCGCTCTGGGCCCCCGCCCTTCGCGCTGACGTCCCCGAGCCGACCGTCTGCGACAGCGCCTCCGGCACGGTCAAGTTCGAGAGCGTCGGCACCCTGCGCGAGGAGATCAGCGCCTACCAGGACCCGACCGGCGCGATCATCGTCACCGCCAGCGGCGCCAACGAGGACGAGGGCTACACCCGCCAGGACACCTGTCCCCAGCTCCCGGGTCAACCCTGGAAGCTGGTCGTGCTCAGCGGCGATTCCGGCAGCGACACGATCGGCGTTCCCACCCTGCCGCCCTCGTTCAAGGCGAAGCTGAACGGTGGCGGGACGCTCGACACGCTCGAGGGTCACGCCGGCGTCGATGAGCTCCGCGGCGGCTCCTCGCACGACACGCTGCTGGGCTTCGAGGGTGGAGACCTGTTCGTCGGTGGTTCGGGTCAGGACAAGGTGCTTGGCGGCCGGGGCTCCGATCTGATCAAGGTCAACGACGGCGGCCAGCAGGCCGACGTGGTCAAGTGCGGCGGCGGGATCGACACGGTCTTCGCCGATCCCCCGGACAAGCTCAAGGGCTGCGAGAAGGTCCACGGCGGCTGACGGCGAGCGGTGCTCGGCGACTTCAGCTGGCGTCAGACCAAGGACGGCCGCGTTCGGATTTCACGCGGAGGCCGGATCGTGACCACCCTTGGAGGGGATGCCGCGAGGCGCTTCGTCAGCCGCGCTGAGGGCGCCGATCCGGACGCCGCGCAACAGCTGATGGCGCGGGCGACGGGCAACTACAAGCGCGGTAACGAGCGCCCCTGACGAGCGCTAGCCTTACGCGCCGCGGGCGAGGTAGCTCAGTTGGTAGAGCACACGACTGAAAATCGTGGTGTCGCCGGTTCGATTCCGGCCCTCGCCATCCTCCGACGGTGGCCCAAGTGTGAGCTAGGTCCGCCCGATGCGGCGGTGGCGGTGTTATGACCTCTCCCCATGGCGCTTGACCAGATGACCGCGGACCGAACCTCGAGTCAGCAACTCAAACGCCTCTTCGAGACCTATGAAGCGTTCGCGGAGGGGCGCCTCGAGCGCATCCCCGAGCTCTTCGACCCCGAGGGCTTCTACCGCACGAGCGGCACGTTCCCCGGCATGCGAGAACGCTATGTCGGCCACGAGGAGATCGCAACCTTCTGGCACGCCGCGAATGAGCCATGGGAGCGCCTGGAGATTGTGACCGGCCGGACCGTCGCCCGGGACGACTGCGTGGCCGCGGAGGTGTGGCTGCAGGGACGCGGGCTCGGAAGTGGCATCGACGTGAGGATCGAGGCCGGGCACGTCGTCCGGTACCGCGAGCTGATGATCGTCGAGTTCCTGGCCTTTGCGACATGGGATATGGCGCTGGCCGAATGGGAGGCGCGTGGCAACTGAGGCCAGGGGTTAGGGTGGGTGAGCACCGTGAGCTGTGAGATGAAGAACTGGCAGGCGCATGTCCACGAGCAGGGTGGTGCCCGGACCCTGCATGTGATCGGCGAGGCCGAGTGCACGGCGGCGGGTCACCAGCTGCGTCTGGTGCGTGGCAATGAGGGCGTCGCCGACGATCCCTCGCTGGTGGTGTTGGAGCTCGAGATCGACGAGCCCGGGGGCGCGGCGGGCGAGGTGACGAACACCGGGGTCGAGGGCTTCTTCTCGATCGGCAGCGATCCGGCGACCAAGGTCGAGATCCGCGGCGCGGCCTCGGCGACGTTCCCGATCGACACCTAGCTACGAGCGGCCCAGCAGCGACCCGAGGTCGGCCACCGTTCCCAGATGGCCGAGCTTCTCGGGGTTGACCACCGACCTGATCGCCTGGATCTGTCCGTCGGCGATCTCGAGCCCCATCGCCGCGATCACCCGATCCTCGCCGTCGAGCACGAGAGCGCCGGGCTGCCCGTTGACCTCCGCCCGCCGCAGCGCTGCGACCCCGAATCGCTCGCCCGCCTTCGACCAGGCGACCAGCGTGCGAGCGGCGCGGACCCGGCCCTGCAGCGGTCGCGCCAGTGCCGGCGCCTTGCCGCCACCGTCGCCGTGTAGGACCACGTCCTCGGCGAGCAGCGCCTCGAGCCCCGCCAGATCCCCCTCCTCGGTGGCGGTGAAGAAGCGATCGGCGAGCCGCTCGCGCTGTTCGCGCGAGGCCTCGTAACGCGGCCTGCCCTCGTCGACTCGCCTGCGCCCGCGGACGGCGAGCTGACGAACGGCGGGCTCCGACTTGCCGACGATCTCGGCGATCCGCTCGTAGGGGTAGTCGAACACCTCGCGCAGCAGGAACACGGCTCGCTGCTCCGGCGAGAGGGTCTCGAGCAAGACCAGGAAGGCGAGCGAGAGCGAGTCGGCGACCTCGGCCTGGCGCGCCGGGTCGTCCTCCTCGCTGGTCAGCAGCGGCTCCGGCAGCCACTCGCCGACGTAGCTCTCACGGCGCACACGCGCCGAGCGCAGCTCGTCGATCGCGAGCCTCGTGACCACCGTCGCCAGATACGCCGGCGGCGACTCGATCTGCTCGCCACCGGCGAGCGCGCGGTGCAGTCGCAACAGGCCCTCCTGGACCACGTCCTCGGCCTCGCTGACGCTGCCCAGCATCCGGTAGGCGATCGCAAATGCCCGCGGTCTCAGCTCCTCCAGCAGCTCCGCCATCAGCCGAGCCCGGTGACGAAGCCCTGCCGCCAGCTGGGGTAGCGCGGCTGCCAGCCGAGCTCCCGCTTTGCCTTCGCGTTCGAAGCGCCCCTGACCTCGGTCATCATCGCGAGCGCGGCCCGGCCGGCGAGCAGGCGTCCGATCCAGCGCGGCAGTCGCATCGGCGGTTTGCCGCCGAAGGTGCTGGCGGCGACCGGTAGCCATTCGGCGACGGGCGCCGGATCGTCGTCGACGATGTTGTAGACGCCCGGGCGCCCGTGCTCGACGGCGGCCACCGTTGCGGCGGCGGCGTCCTCGATCTGCACGAACGACCAGACGCCGGTGCCACCGCCGACGATCGGGAACTTGCGCTTGCGGATCATCTCCACGTGCTCGCCGTCGGGGAGGGAGATCGATGTCCCCGGGCCGTAGAAGCCGCCGTAGCGGAGCACGACGCCCTCGCACCAGTCGGCGCCGGTGACCGCGTCCTCGAGGTAGCGGATCGCGTCGAGCGAGCGCCGAAACGCCTCCGGGGGATCGGGGTTGAACGGATCGTCCTCGGACTTCACCGGCCCGCCGGTCGGCGCCGATGGCCAGCCGGCGAAGCTCTGGGCGACGAAGCGGCGTACGCCTGCGGCGCGCCCGGCGGAGAGCAGGTGGTCGGTGCCCTCGGTGCGCAGCCGGTTGGTGAGCGCGAAGCTGCGTTCGAAGTGGCGCAGATCGATCGATCCGGATAGTGCCGTGAGCTGATGCACGATCACGTCCGGCTCCGCCTCGCTGACCGCCCGGCCGACGGCGTCGGGATCGAGCGCGTCGGCGACCGCGGCGGTCGCGCCGAGGCTCTCGACCAGGTCCCGCTTGGCCTCGCTGCGGGTCATGCCGACCACCTCGTGGCCGCTGCTCACGAGCTGCGGAATCAACTGCTTGCCGAGCGCTCCTGTGGCACCGGCGACGAATACCTTCATCAGATGTCCTTTCCTCGTCCCATTTACCCCTGAGACGAGGTAGCGAAGCCCGCTGTGACAGCGCGGTCGGCTTCAGTCCCGATAACGACCGCACTCTCTCGGGTATGACTAGGCCGTGGACTCGGTCGAGAATCCCTGGGATATGACCGTACGCGCCTGGTGGCACGCGCTGCGTGACGCCGCCAAGGCTTTTCAGGCCAGGAGCCTGACCGACAATGCCGCGGCGCTCACCTACTACTCGGTGCTCTCGATCTTTCCCGGGCTGATCGTGCTCGTCTCGCTGCTCGGGGTGGTCGGCTCCGAGAGCTCGATCGAGGGGCTGTTGCGGATCGCCGATGACCTCGGCTCGTCGTCGGCGGTCGACACGCTTCGCAGCCCGATCGAGAACATCGTCAACGGTTCCAGCAGCGCTGCCGGGACCGCGCTCGTGATCGGGGTGCTGGCGGCGCTGTGGTCGGCCTCCGGCTACATCGGCGCCTTCATCCGCACCGCCAACGAGATCCATGACGTCGAGGAGGAGCGCCCCTTCTACAAGCTGCGCCCGCTGCAGCTGCTGATGACCCTGGTGATGACGATCGCCGTGGCGGTGATCCTGATCGCGCTCGTGCTCACCGGGCCGCTGGCGACCGCGATCGGCGAGGAGATCGGGCTCGGCGACGAAGCGCTGGCGATCTGGTCGATCGCCAAGTGGCCGCTGTTGTTCGTCGCCGTCGTCTGCGTGATCGGCCTGCTCTACCGCTTCTCGCCCGACACCCGCAGCGAGGGTCTGCGCTGGGTGCTCCCCGGGAGCCTGGTGGCCACCGTGCTCTGGCTGGTGGCCTCGGCCGGGTTCAGTTTCTACGTCGCCAACTTCGGCTCCTACTCGAGCACCTACGGCAGCCTCGCGGGCGGGATCGTGCTCCTGCTGTGGCTCTGGCTGACCAATGTCGCGGTCGTCTTCGGCGCTCAGTTTGCGACCGAGCTCGAGCGGACCGCGAACGCCGCCCGCGTCGCCACGCCGCCCGGCGGGCCGGTGCCGATCGATCCCGACGAGCGCCCCGGCCGACCCGCAGGCCCGCGGCAGTCACGCCGACGCTGCCCGGCCTCGTCATCCCGCGCCGCCGACGACCAGCCGTGGACACGGGAGAGAAACGGTTCGTCCGGGCCTCTCATTACTTTGGGATCGATGAGTGGCCAGGGACAGATAGAGGCGCTGCAAGCGCCGTTGGACGCCTCACCCGTGGCGGTGCCGCTGGTGCGGACCTTCGTTCGCGATCTCGCCGAGGGCGACGCGGTCGCCGGCGCCTTCGCGGTCCGCGAACGCGAGCGCCGCTCGCGAAAGAGCGGCGAGGATTGGGTCAAGCTGATCGTCGCCGACCGCACCGGCACTGTCGAGGCGGTGGCCTGGGAGGACGCCGAGGAATGCTTCGAGCGCGCCGCGCCGGGCACGGTCGTGTTCATCGATGGCAAGTTCTCGGTCCACCCCCAGTACGGGGCGAAGATCACGATCCGCTCGATCCGCCCCGCCGACGAGGAGGAGTTCACGCACGAGGAGCTCGCCGAGGGGCCGCCAGTCTCGGTCGAGCAGCTCGAGGCGGGCCTGCGCGAGCTGCTGGGAACGATCCAGAACCCGCAGCTGCAGCAGCTGCTGCAGCGGATCTTCGGCGACGAGTCGGAGATCTGGAAGCGGTTCCGCGTCGCGCCGGCGGCGAAGTACTACCACCAGGCCTATCCGCACGGCCTGCTCGACCACACCGTCTCGGTCGCTTCGGCGGTGAGCGCGGCCGCGGCCGCCTTCCCCGGGATCGACCGCGACGTGGCGATCACCGGCGCGCTCTTGCACGACATCGGCAAGACCCAGGCCTACAACGACGATCCGCTGGCGATCGACCTCACCGATGCCGGCAGGCTGCTCGGTGAGATCCCGCTCGGTTACTACCTCGTCCGCCGCACGATCGAATCGATCGAGGGCTTCGACCGCGAGCTCGCCAAGGCCGTGCTCCACATCATCCTCTCCCACCACGGCAAGCTCGAGAACGGTTCACCGGTCGTCCCGGCCACCCGCGAGGCGACGCTCGTGCACGCGATGGACAACCTCGGCGGCACGCTCGGCAGCTTCGACCGGATCGAGCGCGAGCTGCCCGACGGCCAGGCCTGGTCGCGCTTCGACCGCGGGATCGACTCCGCCGCATACTTCCGCAGCCGCGCCGCGTAACTCGCCGACGGCGCCGGCGTTCGTTGCGCAAATGGACGAAGCCCGTGCTTGCGGCTCAAGCCGAGCCGCACGGCTGACGAGTATCCGAACGTGGGACCGGACCTGGGACCTGTATTTCTCGCGATTGCCATCCTCGCTGCCGGGATCTACGTCTCCGCTGTCCTCGGGACCCTGGTTCACGAACTCGGTCACGCCTATTGCTACAGGCGGGTGACCGGGCGCCGCGCTGTCGTCTACGCGGGCCAGCGACCGGGCGTCATCGCCTGGCGGCTCAAGTGGGTCGAAATCCATTTCGACCCACGCATGGAAGATCCAACCCGCGGCCGACCGGAATGCGTGATCGACCCCCGCGGACTGACCGTGTCCGAGCTCAGACAAGTCTTTTGGGGCGGCCCGGTTTTCACAGGCGTGCTCGGTCTTTGGTTTCTCACGGGTGCGGTACTCGGCCTCGGCAACCCGACCGGCTGGGTATTTCTGACATCTGCCCCGGGTTGCCTCATCTGCTTCGCCTTCGTCGTCGAGGACCTGATCCCGAAGCAGGACTTTGACGGGCTACTCAGCGACGGCGGCCAGCTCAATCGCCTCAGAGGCCTCGAGCCGGATTACGTGCTTGTTCCCGAGGACGCCCCCAGCCAAGAGCCCTGGCAGCCGGCTCGGTAGCCGCTGCGGGGACTGCCGCTAGGAGCCGAAGCGGTCGATGCAGCGGTCGAGGCGGTTCTGGTTCACGTTGGTGCCGTTGACTGCCTGGTCGATGCAGTTCTGAAGCTGGCTCGTGTTGCTCGTCGAGTCGAAGGCGTCCTCGATCTGCGACTCGATGTTGGGCGCCAGGTCGTCGAAGCCGCTGAACGAGTCGGAGAAGCTGTCGAAGGCGCTGTTGGTGGTGTCGAGCGCCGGCTTGACGATGAACAGATAGACGGCACCGAGGATCACCACCGTGGTGATGATCTTGATGATCGGATTGATGACTGTGCCGGCGCCAAGCATTCTGCTGCTCCCCCGCGGGGCGCTGATTCGGGCGGATGCTAACCGAACAGCAGGTCGTCGGCCAGCTTTCGGCAGCGCTGCATCGCCGCCGGCTGGAAGCCCGCGGCCTTGACGCAATCGCGCACCCGCTCGGCCTCCGTGGTCTTGCCCTGCGCCTCGAGGCTGTCGGCGTAGGAGAGCGAGAAGCTGCGGTCCGACTGCACGACATGGACGAGCTTCTGGCCGAGGTCGGCGCAGTGCTCCATCGCGCCGGCGTCGTCGCCCGCCTTCTGGATGCAGGCGTTGATTTCGCGCCGCGCCGCCGGCCAGGTGCTCTGCAGGCTGGTCGCGTAGGACTCGGCGCGGCTCTGGGAGGCGTTCAGGTTTGCGTCGATGCTCGCCTGGTTGCTCTGCTGGGCGGCGTTGCGGACGCTGTCGTTGACGCTGTCGATCGTCTTCTCGGTCGTGTCGAGCACCGGGCGGACGATGAAGATCCCGACCGCGGCGAGGATCGCGACCGTGGTGATCACCTTGATGATCGGGTTGATTACCGTCCCCGCTCCGAGCACGGGCGGGAATCTACCGTGCGACCGCGACGGCCCGAGCGCAAATAGCGCAGTTTGCGAACCCGACCGGCGAGCATCGCGCGACGCCCCAATAACCTCAGCAGCGAATGGCGAAGGACACCGAGAAGCTGATCCGCCAGCTCTCGCTGATCTCTTTCTTGATGGCGAACCGCCGCCCGGTGTCGGCGCTCGAGATCAAGCGCGAGGTCGAGGGCTACAGCTCGATGAACGAGGATGCGTTCGCGCGCCGTTTCTACGCCGACCGCGCCGAGCTCGAGAGCCTCGGGATCTCGCTCCAGGTCGAAAAGCCCGCCGAGGGCTTCTTCGAGGCCGAGCTGTACGCCCTGCCGCCGGAGAACTACTACCTGCCGGCGATCGAGTTCTCCGACTCCGAGCTCGCCGCGCTGCGCACGGCGCTCGGCCTGCTCGACGGCGAGTTCGCCTACGCAGAGCCCCTGCGGCTGGCGCTGCAGCAGGTCTCTTGGGGCCGGCCGAGCCCACTTGTCGAGGAGCCCGAGGCGCCGATCGACGTCAAGCTCTCAGCCGCCGGCTCGGGGCGAGAGCTCTCCCAGCGCCTGGCGAAGATCGAGACCGCGATCTCGCGCCGCAAGACGATCGAGTTCTCCTATTACTCGCTGCAGCGCGACGACGTCTCCGATCGCAAGGTCAACCCGTACCACCTCGTCTTTCGCGAGGGCCAGTTCTATTTGATCGGCTACTCGCACGAGCGCGACGAGGTCCGCGTCTTCCGCCTCTCGCGGATCCGCGCCAAGGTCTCCTACGCGACCAAGGCCGAGCATGACTTCACCGCTCCGGAGAACTTCGACCGCGGCGACTACGCCAAGCGCGCCGACTGGCAGATGGGCGAGATGCAGGGCACCGCGAAGGTGTTCCTGCGCGAGCGCATCGCCTGGTTGGTGGAGCGCGACTTCGGTCGCCACGGCACGTTCCGCAAGCCGGTGAAGGCCGATGGCGCCAAGGGCCGCGGGATGGTGTTCGAGACCGAGTACGCGTCCTCCCGGCAGCTGATCTCGTGGGTGCTCTCCTGGCGCGAGAACGCCCGCCTGCTCGATCCGCCCGAGCTCGCCGCCGAGGCCGATGAGCGCCTGGCGCTGCTGCGCGATCGCCACCGCGAGGAGTTCGATGTCGCCAAGACCGTGCGCCGGCCGATCGCCGAGGGTGGCAACGCGCGCCGCAACGGAACCACGCGCGGCTCCAACGGTCGCTCCGAGTCGGTGATCCGCCCGGAGCGCTTTGCCCGCCTGGTCACCCTGGCCGGCTCGTTGATCGGGGCGGCGCGAGCGTCGGGCAGCCTGCCGACCCAGCAGGTGCTCGACGAGCTCAACATCTCGATCGATGAGCTGCACGAGGACCTCGACGTGCTCAACGTCGTCAACTTCGGCGGCGGCACCTACGTCCTCTACGCCGAGATCTCCGGCGACCAGATCGAGATCGACGCCGACACCTATGGCGACAACTTCGCTCGCCCGGCCCGGCTACTGCCGCTGGAGGCGAAGGCGCTGGTCGCCGCGATCGACCTCTTCGGCGATCACCTGCCCCAGTCCGGCCTGCAGAGCGCGCGCGAGAAGATCGTCGCCGCGCTCGGCCGCGATCCCTCGGAGGAGGGGCTGGAGATCGCCCCGGGACGCGACGACTCGCACGTCGTCGCCACGGTCAACAACGCGATCCACGACAAGCGCGTGCTCGAGCTTCAGTACTACAAGGAAAACGAGGACGATTTCGTCAAGCGCGAGGTTGAGCCCTACCAGCTGGTCAAGGGCCCGGAGGGCTGGTATCTCGGCTGCTTCGATCTCGACCGCGCCGATACGCGCCACTTCCGCCTCGACCGGATGCGCGAGGCGACGATCACCGAGCGCGAGTTCGAGCCGCGCGATGGCGTCGACGAGATCCTCGCCGAGCAGGAATGGCTCGTTCACGGCGAGGTCACGACCGCGGGGGTGGCTCGCGTCTGGGTCGCTCCCGACCGTGCACGCTGGCTGCGCGAGCAGCGGACCGTGGTCGAGGAGCTCTCCGACGGCGCCGTCGTGGTCGAGCTCCCCTACGGGTCCAACGACTGGCTCGCCCGCGAGGTGCTCAAGGGTGTCGGCGATCTGGTCGTGCTCGAGCCGACCGAGGCGCGCGAGGCCGTGCTCAAAGCCGTTGGCTGAGCCGGTCGAGCCGGTCGAGCCGGCGCCGGGCCACCCCGAGATCGTCCGTGTCCTCGCCCCGAACCCGGGGCCGATGACGCTCGAGGGCACGAACACCTATGTGGTCGACGCGAGCGATGGCGTCTATGTGATCGACCCGGGCCCCGACGACGCGGCGCATCTGGAGCGGGTGCGGGAGGCGGCCGGGGGCGAGATCGCCGGGGTCCTGCTCACCCACGGACATTCCGACCATTCGCAGGGGGTCGAGGCGCTTGGGGCGCCGCTTCTGTGGGGACGGGCAAGTGGGGAGGGTGAGATGGAGGCGCTGGCGAGGGCGCTCGAGGCAGGCTCGATTGACGCGAGCGGCGGATTACTCGCGGATGTCGGTAGTAATCCGCCTCTCGAGCAGGAGATCGGCCCGTTCACCGCAATCGCCACACCCGGCCACGCGGATGATCACGTGGCCTTCGTCAGCGGCAAGGTCTGCTTCTGCGGCGACCTGATCCTCGGGACCGGCTCCTCGATCGTCCCGCCTGCGGCCGGGGGCGGCTCCCTGACTGCCTACATGAGCTCGCTCGAAGCTCTCGACGCGCTCGACCCGGAGCTGCTCGCCCCGGGTCACGGCCCCTGGATCACCGACCCCGCGGCGAAGATCGCCGAGTACCGCGAGCACCGGCTCGATCGCGAGCGCCGCCTGGTCGCCGCGCTGGAGACCGGTGAACGATCGCGCGCTGCTCTGCTCGCCCAGGCCTGGGACGACGTCCCCGAGCAGCTCCGCCCCGCCGCGGCGATCGCAATGCAGGCTCACGTCGAGAAGCTCGCGGCGGAGGACAGACTCGACCCGACCGAGCTGGTTGACTGAGCCCCGATGGCGAGCCGGCGCGACCAGATCACGCTCACCGAGGCCGAGCAGGCGGAGCTCCTCGACTCGGAGCGGATCGTCGTCATCTCCTCGTTCGGTCCCCGCGGCTGGCCGCACTCGATGCCGATGTGGTTCGTCGTCCGCGAGGGCGAGCTCTGGGTTTGGACCTACGCCAAGTCGCAGAAGGTCCGCAACCTCGAGCGCGACCCGCGCGCGACGCTGCTGGTCGAGACCGGGACCGAGTACGTGGAGCTGCGCGGGATCCAGATCGAGGCCGAGGCCGAGCTGATCCGCGACACGCCGCAGGTCGCCGAGTTCGGCAAAGAGCTGACGATCCGCTACGCCGAGGGCATCAACTCGATCGACGGCGATGCCGCCGCGGCGCTCGAGGCCCAGGCCTCGAAGCGGGTCGCGATCCGCTTCAAGCCGATCCGCACCGCGACCTGGGACCACCGCAAGCTCGGCGGCACGTACTAGCACTTACGGCGTTGACTTGACAGCGGACCACGCCCCGGCCTAGGTTGGTCTGATCAGGGAAGGGGTGGTGATCGATTCGAGCGCCAGACGGAGGCTCTGGAGCGCGATCGCGGGGCTGGGCGTCGCTCTTTGCCTTCTGCTCGCTCCGGCCGCGAACGCCGAACCAACCCCGCTGGGCCAGTACGGGCTTGGGACCCCCGGTGGGGTGGCCGGCCAGCTCGACGGCGCTGAGGGCGTCGCCATCGACTCGGCCGGCAACGTCTACGTCGCCGACTACGCCAACAACCGGATCTCGGTATTCAGCCCCCAGGGCGCCTTCACGCGCGCCTTCGGCTTCGACGTCGTTCCCGGCGGCGGCGGCGGCTTTGAGACCTGCACGACGAGTTGCCAGGCAGGGGTGAGCGGCGGCGGCGCGGGCCAGCTCCGCAGGCCCTCCAGCGTCGCCTTCGACCCCGCGGGAAACCTCTACGTCGCCGACACCCAAAACCACCGGATCTCGGTGTTCGACTCGCAGGATGCCTTCGTCCACGCCTTCGGCTGGAACGTGATCCCCGGCGCCCCGGTGGGCTACGAGTTCTGCACCACGAGTTGTCAGGAGGCGGACGCTGGCGGCGGGTCCGGCCAGCTCGACTTTCCCAGCGCGGTCGCCACGGATGCAACCGGCAACCTCTTCGTCGCCGAGACGGGCAACGACCGAATCTCGGTTTTCGACGCCCAGGGCGGATTCGTACGGACGTTCGGCTGGAACGTCGGCCCGGGTGGTGCCTCGGGCTTCGAGATCTGCACGTTCTTCTGTGAGGCGGGGGTCAGCGGTGGAGGGGCGGGCCAGCTCTTTATTCCCAGCGGCGTCGCCACGGATGCCGCCGGCAACCTCTACGTCGCCGACAGGGCCAACCAGCGGATCTCCGTCTACAACCCGCAGGGAGCTTTCCTGCGCGCCTTCGGCTTCGACGTGATCCCAGGCGGCGGCGTCGGCTTCGAGACCTGCACAGCGAGTTGTAAGGCGGGGGTGCTCGGCGGCGGACCGGGCCAGTTCTTCAACCCCGAGGGCGTCGCCACCGACGCCACCGGCAACCTCTTCGTCGCCGAGGCCGCTAACTCCCGGATCTCGGTCTTCGATCCTCAGGGCGCCTTTCTTCGCGCCTTCGGCTTCGACGTGATCCCAGGCGGCGGCGTCGGCTTCGAGACCTGCACAGCGAGTTGTAAGGCGGGGGTGGGCGGCAACGGCACGGGGCAGCTCGAGTCGCCGTCTGCGGCCACGACAGACTGCCGCGGCGCACTCTACGTCGTCGACGACCACAACCATCGAATCGAGCGCTTCGGCGAGCCCGGGACCGCCCTACCTCCCTGCGACCCTTCCACCCAGCCTCCCTCAAACGAGTTCACGATCGGCAAGCTCAAGCGCAACACCAAGAAGGGCACCGCGAAGCTCCCGGTCGAGCTCCCAGGCGCGGGTCTGGTCGAGCTGTCGGCGAAAAACGTCAAGCCGCAGACGAAGCAGGCCGCCGCCGCGGGGCAGACTCTGCTTTCGGTCAAGGCGAAGGGCAAGGGCAAGCGCAAGCTCGCCGACAGGGGCAAGCTGAAGCTCAAGCTCTCGCTCACGTTCACCCCGACCGGCGGCGAGCCCAACACCTTGACCAAGCGGGCCAAGCTGAAGCGGGCGCGCTAATGCGAGCCGCGTGACGAAGGAGCCCCAGCGATGAGCCAGACCGCCCTGACGATCCGCACGTACCTCTGGGCCCGGGAGGTTCCGTGGTCAAACGAGCAGACTCGTGCGCTCTTGGACGACCTGGCCGAGTTTTTCCGCTCGCGCGGATTCGCGAATGAGGACGAGGACAGCGCTCCCGTTCGCTGCATCATCGCCGCCGGGCATCAAGAGGTCCCAGAGGACGCACGCGGATTCATGGACGGCCTCGACCCGTCGACCGCGATGGTGATCATCCCGAGAGAGGTTGAGCCGCCCGATTAGCGGCGCCGAGATGCAGGGTTGCCTCCGAATACGAAGGCCAACCTGCATCTCGGCGTGCCGGGTGCCGGCGGCGCCCGCGCGTACTAGTGCTTGCCGGGGGTGCCGCCGGTGAGCTTGGTGAACGCCTTGAACGAGGGCTTCGCCTTGGCGCTCTTGGTCAGCAGGCCCGAGCTCGCACACCAGGAGCAGATGCTGTTCTTCGAGTCCATCCAGCTGAACCAGTCGACCACCTCGACATTGAAGCTGTTTCGCTTCTTGGCGAAGTACTTGTAGATCTCGGTCAGCAGGGTCGCCTGGCCCGTAGTTCCGCGGTTGAGCGAGTTGCCGCCGCTGGCTGAGCCGGCCCCGACCTCGGTCACGTACATTGACGCACCGCTGTCGCCGGCCTGCTTCATCACCTTGCGGAAGAGCTCGACCTGCGAGGTGACCTTGGTGATCGTCGCGCCATACGGATGCGGTGCGATCGCGTCGAAGCTCTCCTTCGCCCCGTTCACGGCGTAGAGCTCCTCGAGGTACTCCGAGCCCAGGATCGCCTTGCGCGAGCCGGCCAGCTGCGGGATCCCTCCGAGTACCACGTCGGCCGCCGGGTCGCGGGCGTCGATCGCCTTGTTCGCCGCCGCGAGCACCTTCGCATAGCCCTTCGGGCTCGGCTTCGGCTTGTAGAAGCTCTCCGAGTTCGGCTCGTTGAGGATCTGCCAGACGTGGATCGGGGTCTTCGGGACCTCCGGGTGCAGGGTCCAGAACTCGCCGTCGGGCCCGTAACGGTCGACGGCCTCGCCGATGAAGGTCTCGAAAGCCGCCAGCGCGGGCTTCGATTTCGGTGCGTAGAGGCCGCACTTCGACGCCCCGCAGGGGAAGTTGTCGAGCCCCTGGGCGACCCAGGTCGGGGTGCCGAAGATGAACGGCTGCACCTCGATGCCGGCATCCGCCGCCCCGAGCACGACTGCGTCGATGCCGGACCAATCGCTGTCGTCAGGCGCCGCCGACGCGTCGATTGCCGACCAGTTGAAGATTGTGCGCAGCGTCCCGACTTTGCCGTTCGCCATGCGCTCGAAGTCCGAGCCGGCGAGGCCGGTCTGTGGAACGACTCCGTAGAACGTCGCCGGCGCCTTTGCGGCGCTGGCCGTGGCCCCCGCGGTCAACGTCGCCAGCGCCGCCAGTGCCAACGCCGCAAGGACCGTACGTGCCTTCTGCTTCAACATCTTTGCTTCGACCTCCGTCTTTTCTTGCTTGCTTCAGCCCCCAACACCGGTTCCCGTCCGAGGTCGCGGTGATTGCCGACGGCCGGTACCCCCAGAGGGGGGACCTTCAGCCCGCCTTGCGGCCCGCCGGCTGGGGCGAAACTCGCCTTCTCAGCTCGCCGAGCAGCGCCGAGGCGAAGTCCTGTGGTTGCTCCGCCGGCGATGGCAGGGTAGCGGGCGCGAAGAACTCGATCGCCGCTCGGGGTCGGCGCGGGAAGCGGACGAAGTCGGTGGCCCCGGTGACGGTGCAGAGCACCACCCGGGCCTCGGGGCAGGCGGCGGCGAGGCGCGCGACCCCCGTACGGGCGCGCAGCTGCTCGCCACGCGAGAGCTTGCCCTCGGGGAAGATGCAGATCGCTTCGCCGGCGACCAGGGTTTCGACCGCCTCGGCGAGCGCCTCGGCGTCGCCGGCGCCGCGCGTGATCGGGATCTGATTCATCCCGTAGAGCAGCCAGCCGAGCGGACGATTTCGCCACAGCTCGGCGCGGCCGAGAAAGCGCAGCGCGCGGTGCTTTCGCAACGCCAAGGCGATCAGCACCGGGTCCATCTGGCTGTCGTGGTTGGGCACGACCAGCAACGGTCCCGCCTCCGGCACCCGCTCGAGCCCGCCGACTCGCAATCGCCCCCACCACGCCAGCGGCACCAGCAGCCAGGCGACGAAGCGGTAGAGCATTGCCCCCGGCGGTCGCTCAGAACGGGTTGGTGAACACGTTGGTGAACTTCGAGAGCAGGCGCCCGCGACCGTCGAGTGCCTTGATCAGGGTCACCACCTGAGTCGTGCCGGCCGAGGTCTCGGCGACGTTGGCCCCGGCGGCGAAGAAGCGCCCACCGAAACCCCACTCCGGCGGCGGCTTCACCGTCGCCAGCTTCTGGGTCGGCGCGCCGGAGAAGAAGATCTTCACCGTCTTCACCTTCTTGCCGGCCGCGCCGCCGACCAGCGCCGCGACCGTTGGCAGCCCGAGCGGTCGCTGGCCCGTCGCGGTCACGGTCCGCTTCGACGGGGCCGTTGGGAAGCTGGTCATGTAGGTCTGGTAGAGGATGGCCTTGCTGTCATAGAGGTCGAGCAGGACCGAGCTCGGCCCCAGGGGGCTCGACGGGATCGCGTTCGCCTGCCACGTGGATGCCAGCGTCGGGAATGCGCCTTGACCGAGGGGGATGAACTCAGGCGTCTGTGCCCCGGCGCCCGGCGCTGCGAGCCCGCACGACACCGCCGCCGCCAGCACCGCGAGCCCCGCTCTCCGTCGGCCTGCAATCCGCATCTCGCCCCCAACGCTAGACGATTGAATGCCGATCCCCGCACGCACGGATGACGCGCGGATACCTGCGCCGGACCGTGTCGCTCGGGACTCGCCCATGCCAACCGGCATGTGCTTCGCCCGATCGCCACGTCCTGCTCGGTCCCGCACGCCCCCGCGCGCACGCTGATCGACATTCAACCGTCTAGCCTCCCGCACCGATGGAGGCGCTCAAGGGCCTGATTTTGTCCGGCGGCGCGGGCACGCGCCTGCGTCCGATCACGCATACCTCGGCGAAGCAGCTGGTGCCGGTCGCCAACAAGCCCGTGCTCTTCTACGGGATCGAGGCGCTGGTCGATGCCGGGATCACCGAGATCGGGATCATCATCGCCCCGGAGACGGGGGACGAGATCCGCGAGGCCGCCGGCGACGGCTCGCAGTTCGGCGCCGCGATCACCTACATCCCGCAGGACACTCCGGCCGGCCTCGCCCACGCCGTGCTCACCGCCGAGCCGTTCCTGGGCGGGTCGCCGTTCGTGATGTATCTCGGCGACAACCTCCTGCGCGACGGCATCACCGACCTCGTCGGCGCCTTTCGCGAGCACGAGCCGGAAGCGCTGATCCTGCTGACCAAGGTCCCCGACCCCTGGCACTACGGCGTCGCCGAGCTCAACGGCGATGCGGTCGTCCGCCTTGTCGAGAAGCCGGAGGACCCGCCCAGCGACATGGCACTGGTCGGCGTCTACATGTTCACATCCGCGATCTTCGACGCCGCCCGCGCGATCGAGCCCTCGCCCCGCGGCGAGCTCGAGATCACAGACGCGATCCAGAGCCTGATCGACAACGGATCGAAGGTCGAGAGCCATACCGTCGGCGGCTGGTGGAAGGACACCGGCCAGCTCGCCGACATGCTGGAGGCCAACCGGCTGGTGCTCGAGGACATCGAGCGGCGGATCGACGGCGAGCTCGACGCCGAGAGCAAGGTTGAGGGACGGGTGGTGATCGAGGCGGGCGCGAGCCTCGTGCGCTCGCTGGTCCGCGGACCGGCCGTGATCGCCGCCGGGGCGCGAATCGTCGATTCCTACATCGGCCCCTACACCTCGATCGACTGCGACGTCGAAGTGATCGGAACCGAGGTCGAGCACTCGATCCTGCTTGCCGGCGCCAGCGTTCGCGACCTGCCGGCGCGGGTCGAGGCCAGCCTGCTGGGCAAGGGCGTCAAGCTCGCCCGCGGCGAGGGGATGCCGAAGACGCTGCGGATGATCGTCGGCGACAAGTCGGAGATCACGATCCCGTGAGGGTCTTGGTCACAGGCGCCGCCGGGATGCTCGGCCGCGACGCGGTCGCCGCGATCGCCGCGCGCGGGCACTCGGTCGCCGGGCTGGCGCGCTCGGAGCTCGACATCACGGATTCGGCCGCGGTCGAGGACGCGATCGCCGATCTGCGACCGGACGCCGTGGTCAACTGCGCCGCCTGGACCGACGTCGACGGCGCCGAGGCCGACGAGCGCGGCGCGATGCGGGTCAACGACACCGCCGCGGGCATCGTCTCGGCGACCGCGGCCGCCTACGGCGCGAGCGTGCTCTACGTCTCCAGCGACTACGTCTTCGACGGCGCCAAAGGGGCTGCCTACGTGGAGTCCGACATGCCCGGCGCGATCTCCGCCTACGGCCGTTCGAAGCAGGCCGGCGAGACCTCGACCCAGACGGCCAACCCGCGCCACTTCATCGTCCGCTCCTCGTGGCTGTTCGGGACCGGCGGCCCGAACTTCGTCGAGACGATGCTGCGGGTCGGCAACGAGCAACCCGAGGTGATCGTCGTCTCCGACCAGGTCGCCAGCCCCACCTACACCCCGCACCTCGCCCAGGCGCTGGCGCTGGTGATCGACAGCGATGAGTACGGCATCCACCACATCGCCGCCGGCGGGCGCTGCTCGTGGTTCGACTACGCGCAGGAGATCTTCGACCAGGCCGGGGTCGAGTGCCGGGTGATGGCTGGCACCACCGAGATGCTCGGCCGCCCGGCGCCGCGGCCGCCGCTCTCGCTGCTGGTCTCCGAGCGGCCGGACCCGATCGCGCTGCCCGACTGGCACCAGGGTCTGGCCGAGTACCTGGCGGCGCGCGAAGCGAGGACCGCGGTATGAACGTCCTCGTCACCGGCGGCGCCGGGTTCATCGGTTCCGCCTACGTCCGCCACCGCCTCGACAACCACCCCGAGTTCTCGGTTCGGGTGCTCGACAAGCTCACCTACGCCGGCCGGGTCGAGAACCTTCGCGGCCTGGACGAGGACCGGCTCGAGCTGGTCACCGCCGACATCGCCGACACCGAGGCGGTCAAGGCCGCGCTCGACGGCTGCGAGGCGATCGTCAACTTCGCCGCCGAGACCCACGTCGACCGCTCGATCGAGGCGCCCGGCGAGTTCATCCAGACCGACGTCTTCGGCACCTACGTCCTGCTCGAGGCCGCGCGCGAAGCCGGGATCCGGCACCTGCAGATCTCCACCGACGAGGTCTACGGCTCGATCGACGAGGGCTCGTTCACCGAGGCGTCGCCGATCGACCCCTCCTCCCCCTATTCGGCCTCGAAGGCCGGCGGCGACATGATGGTCAGCGCCTATCGCAACACCTACGGCGCCGACTCGCTGATCGTCCGCGCCTCCAACAACTTCGGCCCTCGCCAGTACCCCGAGAAGCTGATCCCGCTCTGCATCCTCAACGCGCTCGCCGGCGACCCGCTGCCCGTCTACGGCGACGGGATGCAGGTGCGCAACTGGCTCTGGGTCTCCGACTTCGCCTCGGCGATCGACACCGTGCTCGAGTTCGGCGAGGCGGGCGAGGTCTACAACGTCGGCGGCCCCGACGAGCTCGCCAATATCGATGTGGTGAAGAGAATCCTCGAGCTCACCGGGCGCGACGAGTCGCTGATCTCCTACGTCGAAGACCGCCTCGGCCACGACCGTCGCTACTCGCTCGGCTCGGCGAAGACCGAGGGGCTCGGGTGGAAGGCGGCGATCGGCTTCGACGACGGGATCGAGCGCACGGTCGAGTGGTACCGCGAGAACGAGTGGTGGTGGAAGCCGATCCGCTCGGGCGAGTATCGCGAGTACTACGAGCGCCGCTACGGCTCGGCTCTGGGCTGATGCCAAAGGTGATCGAGACGAAGCTCGACGGCCTCGTCCTGCTCGAGCCGGCCGTGCACGGCGACGAGCGCGGCTTTCTGGTCGAGACCTTCAGCGCCGACGCCTGGGCCGAGGCGGGGGTGAGTGGCGCGTTCGTGCAGGACAACCACTCGCGCTCGAGTCGCGGGATCCTCCGCGGTCTGCACTTCCAGACCGCTCCCGGCCAGGCGAAGCTGGTGCGCTGCGCACGCGGGCAGATCTTCGACGTCGCCGTCGACCTGCGCCGGGGCTCGCCCACATACGGCCAGTGGGAGGGCCATGAGCTCGACGATGTCAGCCATCGCCAGCTCTTCGTCCCGGTCGGCTTCGCGCACGGCTTCTGCGTGCTGTCCGAGGTCGCCGATGTGAGCTACAAGGTCTCGAGCTACTACGACCCGGCCACCGAGGCGGGGATCGCCTGGAACGACCCGGAGGTCGGGGTCGAGTGGCCGCACTCGGAGCCTCTGGTCTCCGACCGCGACGCGAACGCGCCACGGCTCTCCGAGATCGCCGAGGAACTGCCCTTCTAGGCGCTCACCACGGGTTCGTCCATCCGGGTGGCGCCTGCGAGTCCGGGTTCGATCCGGCGCCGCCGGGGGTTGCCGGCGCCGCCTGGGGGAGCGATGCCGCCTGGGGCAGCGATAGCGCTGCCCGCTCGGGGCGCTCGGCGCCGTCGCTCTGGGCCGAGGTGACTCGGGCGACGAAGAGGATCGCCAGCGTCGCGGCGATCACCGCGAGTGCAGACGAGATTGCGATCACGAGGACCGCCGTGTGCTCCTTGTCCAGCGCCGCCAACACCGTCTGCTGAGACGCGAACACGCGCTGATCGTCGCCGACGAGCATCTGTGTGCCGATCCCGCTTACGAAGCCGGCGAGCAGGAAGATCGCCCACCACCAGGTGACCAGCCCAACGGAGATCGTCGCCGGATTGACCCCCTCGCGAACCGCCGGCTGGCTGCCGCGATAGATGTCGTCGGCGATCTGTTTCGGCCGGATCAGGTTGAGAAACGGTACGAACCAGGAGCCGATTGCCCAGCCGGGAGAGTGCCGGAGGCGCGCAACGCCGAAGGAGGGCAGGTTCGAGTAGGCGCGGAAGAACCACGGGAGGAAGGTCAGCGCGCTGGTCAGATATCCGACGAGGAGCATCGTCCGCGCGTTGTCGAGGCGGTTGACCTGGGCGTCGACCTCTGCGGCCGTCGTCGGCTCCCCGGCGAGGATCGCCTCGATCAACTGGCGGTAGCTGAGGTCGGCGGACAGGCTCACGAGCTCGGCCAGCGCGACGATCACAAGCCCCGCCACGGCCAGCACCGCCAGCGGTTGCAGGCGCCGCGCCGGTGGTCTCGGGGCAGCGCCCGCCAGCGTCCCGTAGTCGTTGGTCCACAGACGCCCGTCCCAATAGCGCGTCCGCCCGGGAACGCCGTCCGGATCCACGTACCAGCCGGCCGCGGGCAACGACGATTCCTGGTGCTCGGGCGGAGGGATCACTGCGTTCTTATCGGCAGCGCGCGGCGTTCCTTAATCGTCGATCCCGGGGCAGGCTCCGCTAATCGAACCGCAGCCCCGAGGAGCGCTCCGCGTCCTCGCGCCGGCGCCAGTTTTCGACCCGGCGAACGAGCCCGTCCTCGAACCGGTAGACGACGTACGTCTCGACGCCGAGCTCGATCCCGCTGCCGGCGCCGCGAGCGTCAAATCGAGCGCGAGCGAGCACCGTGTCGCCGGCCTCGAAGATCTCGAGCGGCTCGAAGCGCGCCGCGGCGAACACCTCCGGCTTGAGGAATTCGCGCACCGCCTCGCGCCCCCGGATCTCCCCGCCCTCGTCCGGCAGCCCGTCGACGCGTTTCCACTCGACGTTCTCGCTGAGCAGGGCGAGGAGGGCCTCGTGATCGCCGCGGTTGAACGCTTCGATGCCCTTTTGGAGCCGCCTCGTGTTTGGGCCTACCGCCATCGTGGGAATCTGTCAGACGATGCCGCGAAAGGGGGCGACAGCCGGGTGGCGTAGCTGTGCTGCGGTGGCGCTGGCCACGGCGCTGCTCTGCTTCGTGCCTGAGGCGCGGGCGGCGCCTCTGTTCGGCTTCAACGATTCGCCGGAGACGTTTGCGGTGGACGCGGGTGCCGCTCACCGGGCTGGAGCGACGATCGCGCGCGTTCCGGTGAGCTGGGAGCTGGTCGAGGCCGAGCCCGGGGACTACGACTGGTCGGCCGTCGACGCCGCCGTTACGGCATTGGCGGTTCGCGAGGTGCGAGTTCTGTTCGTGCTCAGCGCCGCACCGACTTGGGCAGCCCCCGAATGCGACTCGGTTTGGATCGCGACCTGCGGGGTCGGCGACGGTTTCGCGCCGGCCTACGTGCGGTTCGGCGAACGGCTGTTGCGGCGCTATCCGGGGTCCAAGCTGCAGGCCTGGAACGAGCCCGACATCGCGGCGTTCGGCCAGATGAGCGCTCGCAAAGCTGCCCACCTGACCCGCGCGATGTACCACGCGGCGCCCGGACAAGTCATCGGTCCGGCGGCATCGCCCGGCAATCCGGAATCGCTGCACTACACCCGGCGGCTGTACCGCGGAATCTCCGCTGGCGTGCCGATGGGGCTGCACCTGTACCCCCGCTCCTCGCAGGTGCGGACCCGCGGGATCCACCCCGATTGGCGAGCGGCACGGGCGATCGCCGGTGAGCGGGCGATCTGGGTGACCGAGGTCGGATTCGCCGAGAGCGAGTACGGCGCGCAGGGACAGGCCGAGCAGGCGGCGGGCGCGTATCGCTTCCTCTCGCGTCACGGCGCCCGCGCGATCATCTATCACCGGCTCCGCGACGAATACGTGTACGGGGCCCCGTGGCTGAGCTCACTCGGCGTACTCGGCACAGACGGCGCCCGCAAGCCCGCCTACCGCGCCCTGCGGCGCGCCGTCGCCTCGGACTGAGGCCGTTTCGGCGGCGGCCTGGTCGCCGTTTATGATCGGTGGTTGGCAATGAGCGCCGAAACCGACCAAGCAACAGACGTTCTGGAGGCGTTCAGCCCACGCACGAGGCGCTGGTTCGAGTCCTCGTTCGAGGCGCCGACGCCTGCTCAGGCAGCCGGTTGGCCGAAGATCGCCAGCGGCGCGAACACGCTGATCTGCGCTCCGACCGGCTCCGGTAAGACGCTGAGCGCGTTTCTCTGGGGGATCGACTCGCTCGCCCGCAGGCCCGAGGAGCTCGGCACCGGGACGAAGATCGTCTACATCTCGCCGCTGAAGGCGCTCTCCTACGACGTCGAGCGCAACCTGCGCGCGCCGCTGCAGGGAATCGGCGCCGAGGTCTCGGTCGGCCTGCGCACCGGCGACACACCGCAGAAGGAACGCCAAGCGATGAAGCGCACGCCGCCCGACATCCTGATCACCACCCCGGAGTCGCTGTATTTGATGATCACCTCGCAGGTGCGCGAGATCCTCACCGGGGTCGAGGCGGTGATCGTCGACGAGATCCACGCCGTCGCCCAGTCCAAGCGCGGCTCCCACCTGGCTCTGACCCTGGAGCGCCTCTCGCACATGGTCGCCGCCGAGGGCAACCCCGAACCACAGCGGATCGGCCTTTCGGCGACCCAGCGTCCGCTGGAGCGGATCGGCAAGTTCCTCGTCGGTCCCAAGCGCGAGTGCGAGATCGTCAACGCCGGGATCCGCAAGGACCTCGACCTGCAGATCGTGGTCCCGGTCGACGATATGACGGAGCCCCAAGCAGGGAGTCCTGCGGCTGACCCGGCCGCCCCCGGACGCGAAGCGGAGGAGGCGGGCGGAACGTCAGTTGTTCCGATCGACCCGGGGCCGATCGAGGCCTCGCTCGACCCGGGCGCCAACCCGCGCTCGATCTGGCCGGCGATCTACCCCGAGCTGCTGAAGCTGGTCCGGGAGCACACCTCGACGATCATCTTCGTCAACAACCGCCGCGGCGCCGAGCGGTTGGCCAAGCGCCTGAACGAGCTCCACAACGAGGTCCCGCATGAGGAGCTGCCGGCGACCGAGCACGACGGTTCCTCACCCCGCACGCCCGCAGGCGAAGCCGAGGACGTGGCGGGTGTGTATGACGAAATCGCTCGCGCCCATCACGGCTCGCTTGCCCACGAGGAGCGGGTCGTGGTCGAGGAGCTGCTCAAGTCGGGCAAGCTGCCCTGCCTGGTCGCGACCTCGTCGCTCGAGCTGGGGATCGACATGGGGGCGCTCGACCTCGTGATCCAGGTCGAGTCGCCCAAATCCGTTTCCCGCGGCCTGCAGCGGATCGGCCGCGCGGGCCACCAGCTCAACGAGGTCTCCAAGGGCCGGATCTTCCCCAAGTTCCGTGCCGACCTGCTCGAGTGCGCGGTGGTCGCCAAGCGGATGCGCGACGGCGCAATCGAGGAGACGGTGATCCCGCGCAACCCGCTCGACGTGCTCGCCCAGCACCTGGTCTCGATGGTCGCCGACGACGAGTGGGAGGTCGACGAAGTCGAGCGAGTGGTGACCGCGTCGGAGCCGTTCTCCGAGCTCTCGCGCGAGCAGCTCGAGAACGTCCTCGACATGCTCGACGGCCGTTATCCGTCGGAGAAGTTCGCCGAGCTGCGCCCGCGCCTGGTCTGGGACCGCACCGCGGGCACGGTCCGCGGCCGCAAGGGCGCCCGCCAGCTCGCCGTCACCAACGCCGGCACGATCCCCGACCGCGGCCTCTACGGCGTCCACCTCCCCGACGGCCGCCGGGTCGGCGAGCTCGACGAGGAGATGGTCTACGAGGCGCGCCCGGGTCAGACCTTCCTGCTCGGGGCGACCACCTGGCGGATCCAGGAGATCACCCGCGACCGCGTGATCGTCGTCCCGGCGCCGGGCGTCCCCGGGGCGGTGCCGTTCTGGCGCGGCGACGGTGTCGGCCGGCCGCCCGAGCTCGGCCGCGCGATCGGCGCCTTCGCTCGCGAGGCGGTGAGCATGGACGCCGAGACGCTCGGCGCCGACTACGACCTCGATCGCCGTGCGGCCGAGAACCTGCTCACCTACCTGCGCGAGCAGCAGGCGGCGACCCGGGTGGTGCCGTCGGACGAGACGATCGTGGTGGAGAAGTTCCGCGACGAGATCGGCGACTGGCGCCTGTGCGTGCTCTCGCCCTTCGGCGGCCGCGTGCACGCCGCCTGGGGCCTGGCGCTCTCGGCGCGGATCCGCGACGAGCTCGACCTCGAGGCGGACGCGATCTGGTCCGACGACGGGATCGTCGTCCACCTGCCCGACGCCGATCAGCCGCCCGACGCGGCCCTGGTCCTGCTCGAGCCCGACGAGATCGAGGACCTGGTCGTCCGCGAGCTCAGCGGCTCGGCGCTGTTCGGGGCCCGCTTTCGCGAGAACGCCGCCCGCAGCCTGCTGATCCCGCGCGCCTACCCGGGCAAGCGCACACCGCTTTGGCAGCAGCGGCTGAAGTCGCAGAGCCTGCTCGAGGTCGCCAAGGACTTCCCCCGCTTCCCGGTCATCCTCGAGACCTACCGCGAGTGCCTGCGCGACGTGCTCGACCTGCCGGCGCTGGTCGAGCTGCTGCGCGACCTGCACTCGCGCAAGATCTCCCTGGTCGAGGTCGAGACCCAGACGGCGTCGCCGTTTGCCTCCTCGCTGCTTTTCGACTACGTCGCCACCTACATGTACGAGGGCGACACGCCGAACGCGGAGCGCCGCGCGGCGGCACTGGCGCTTGACCGCGACCTGCTCTCGGAGCTGCTCGGCGCCGACGAGCTGCGCGAGCTGATCGATCCCGAGGCGCTCGAGGACGTCGAGCGCTCGCTGCAGCTGATGCATCCCGACGTGCTGGCCAAGGACCGCGACGCGCTGCAGCAGGTCCTGCGCCGGCTCGGCGAGCTGAGCGTGGTCGAGCTCGAGCAGCGCACCGCCGAGGGCTTCTCCGCCGCCTCGATGCTGGCGAAGCTCGAGAAGGAGCGACGCGCCGTCGCCGTGCGGATCGCCGGCGAGGAGCGCTGGATCGCCGCCGAGGATGCGGGCCTCTACCGCGACGCGCTCGGCGTTCCCCCGCCCGGCGGGCTGCCGGAGTCCTATCTGGAGCCGGTCGAAGAGGCGATGGCGATGCTGGTGCGCCGCTACGCGCGCACCCATGGCCCCTTCCCGACCGCGCAGATCAGGCGCCGCTTCGGCCTCGACCCGACCCCGGCGCTGAGGCAGCTCGAGCGGGCCGGCGCGCTCGTCCGCGGCGAACTGCTCCCGGGCGGCAGCGAGCGCGAGTGGTGCGACGCCGACGTCCTGCGCCGGCTGCGTCGTGCCAGCGTCGCCGCCCTGCGCCAGGAGGTTGAGGCGGTCGATCCGGCCGAGCTCGCCCGCTTCCTGCCCGCCTGGCAGAACGTCGACACCCACAGGCCCGCCGGCGCCGGCCCCGACCGCCTTCGCGAGGCGCTGATCCCGTTGCAGGGGATCGCGCTTACGCCCGAGGTCTGGGAGCGCGACGTGCTCCCGCGCCGGCTCGGTGCCTACAGCCCAACCTGGCTCGACCAGCTCACGACCAGCGGCGAGATCGTCTGGATCGGCGCCGGGCCGCTGGCGCGCACCGGGCGCGTGGCGCTCTACTTCCGCGAGGACGTGCGGCTTGCCGGCCCGCCGCCGTCGAACGCGAAGCTCGACCGTCCCGAGGGCGAGATTCATGACGCGATTCGCGAGCGGCTCGACGGCGCGCCCTCGTTCTGGCTCGATCTGGTGACCGAGCTCGAGCACGAGCGCGAAGACCTGCACGCCGCGCTCTGGGACCTGGTCTGGGCCGGCGAGGTCACCAACGACGCCTTCGCACCGCTGCGGGCGAGACGACTGAGCGCGGTCGCCCGCGATCGGCGGCCGGCGCGGCGCTTTGCCTCGCGCCGCAGTCCCGCCCAGGAGGCGATCGTCGGCCGCTGGTCGCTGACCGAGGCCCTGTTCAGCGGTGCCCCCGCCGAGGGCCCGCGGCTGCGCGCCCAGGCCGAGCTGATGCTCGAGCGCTACGGGATCGTCACCCGTGAGACCGTGCTCGCCGAGGGCGTTCCCGGCGGCTTCTCCAGCCTTTACGGCGAGCTTTCCAACCTCGAGATGCTGGGCACCGCCCGGCGCGGCTACTTCGTCGAGGGGCTCGGCGGCGCACAGTTCGCGCTCGCCGGCGCGGTCGAGCGCCTGCGCGGCCTGCCCCAGCGCGACAACGACTACCTGATCCTGGCGGCGACCGATCCCGCGCAGCCCTACGGGGCCGCGTTGCGGTGGCCGAAGCGGGCCGAGGGACGGCGCCCGGCGCGCACCCCCGGCGCCTTCGTCCTGCTTCGCGACGGCAACCCGATCGTCTACGTCGAGCGCGGCGGCAAGGGCATCGTCAGGCTGATCGAGCTCGAGGGCGATGCGCTGGTCGAGGCGATCACGCGGCTCGCCGAGGCCGCGCGCGAGAAGGTGATCCCGAAGCTCGGGATCGAGCGCGTCGACGGCGAGCCCGTTTTCGGCTCCGGCCTCGAGGACCAGATCATCGCCGCCGGCTTCAGCCGTCAGCCGCGCAAGCTGGTCGCGACCGGCTGAGCCCGCCGGATCCGTTGCCCGAAACCCTCCCCGCGGATAGGCTGGCGCACGGCCGCGTACCCCGGCCAAGGGATCGAACAGAACGGAGGCTCGATGCGTATCTCGACCGGTTCCCGTCCCTCTCCGACCGTGATCGCGGGTGCCGTGATTCTGGCCCTGGCGATCGCCGGCACGTCGATCGCCGGGTCAAACGGGCTGACGGCGAAGCTGACCAAGTCGTCGGTGAAGAAGATCGCCAAGCGGCAGATCGCGAAGGCGGCCCCTGGGCTTACCGTGGCCGGATCGAGCGCTGCCGACAGCCTCTACGCGCGAGCTCTGGTGAGAACCGATCCGCTCCAGGTCAGCCTCAGCCGCAACATCGCCCAGTCACAGGTGGACCAGCCGAGGGCGGGGGTCACCTGTTTCGATCTCGACTTCACCCCGGTCGGAGTCCAGGTGACCAAGGAGACCTCTGGCCTGGACGACCTCGCCGTCGTCTCGGCCGTGCTCGATCCGCTTTCGCGAGTCCCCCCGCGGACGGAAGCCAATCGCCGCGGCGGTTCGTTCAACGCCTGTGAGCCGGGAACGGACATCCAGGTGACCGCGAGAAATCCGGACAACAATTACGTCAACGTCGGCTTCTTCATCGAGGTTTCGCGGTAGTCATCGCCGCCTAAAGCCTCGGCGCTGTGCGCCGATAAATAGCGCGATGCCCGATTGGAGCCCGCGCGCCGATCCGACTCGATACGTCCCGCCAGGGGGAGACTCCGACGGCTCGCGCCGGCGGAGGGCTCGCCTCGCGCGATGGCTGATCGCTTTCGGTGCGGTCTCGGTCGGCGTCGCGGTGCTCGCCGAGCTATTCGTCTGAGCCGACCCACGGCTCACTACCGTTTGCCCTGTGCCCGAGGGCGACACGATCCATCGCGTGGCGCGCCAGATCGGCGCGGCGCTCGCCGGCCGCGAGCTCGAGCTCGCCGACGCGCCCAACCCGCGCTCGCCCCTCCACAACCGGGCCGCCGAGCTCGAGGGCCGGACGCTGGAGCGCGCCGAGGCCCGCGGCAAGCACCTGCTCGTCCACTTCTCCGGCGATCTGGTTGTCCACAGCCATCTGGGGATGAACGGGCGCTGGCGGGTCGCCGCGGACGGCGGGCGTTCATACGGACGTCCATGGCTGCGGTTGGCGTCGGGACCGGCGACCGCCTCGCAGACCGACGGCAAGCTGCTGCGGCTGGTGAGTGAGTCGCGGGCCCGCAACGACCCGGCCCTGAGGCAGCTTGGCCCGGACCCCCTGGGAGCCGGCTTCGACGTCGCCGTGGCCGCGCGGCGACTGCGCGAAGCCGCGGCCAAGCGCGAGATCGGCGATGCCCTGCTCGATCAGCGGATACTCGCCGGGCTCGGCAACGCGATCCGCGTCGAGGCCTGCTTCGAGGCCGGCGTCAGCCCCTGGCGGCGCGTCGGCGAACTCTCCGACTCCGAGCTCGAGCGCATCGTCGCCGAGAGCGAGCGGATCATGCGGGTCTCGGTCGAGACGGGAACGCGACCGCGCCGGATCTATCGCGCCAACCGCAGCGGCTGCCCCAGCTGCGGCGGCCCGGTCGAGTCCCGCGGCCAGGGCGACGACAACCGGACCGCCTATTGGTGCCCGCGCTGCCAGACGTAGGCAGCGCCAGCGCCGGACCTACTTCTTCACCCGATACTCGATCAGCGTCGCCCACTCCATCTGACGCACGCCGACGTGCTCGAGGTCGAGGGATTTCGCGAACCCGTCGAAGAGAGCCTTGCCGCCCCCGAGGATCACTGGCGCGACGATGATCGCGAGCTCGTCGACGACGCCGGCATCGAGGCCCTGGCGGATCACGTCCGCGCCACCGCCGATGGCGACGTCTTTGTCACCCGCGACCTCGCGCGCGCGCTCGATCGCCTCGTCGAACCCGCCGACGAACTTGAACTCGCCGCTGTCGGGCTCCTCCTCCGGGCGGTGCGTAATGACGAAAACGGGGATGTCCCACGGGTTCTTGTCGCCCCAGTGCCCGGCGGCCTCGTACATCCAGCGGCCGACGACGATCGCGCCGGTTCGCGCCATCGCCCTGTTCAGGAACTCGAGCGCCTCGCCCGCGGGCTCGCCCTTCGACTCGCTGTCGTAGCTCCAGGGCCCGCCGAAGACCCAGTAGTGCAGCCGCTCGCCGCTGTCCCCGAGGCCGTTGCCGGGCCCGTCGCCCGGGCCCGCGATGTAGCCGTCCACCGACGTCGTAATCGACGCGATCACCTTTGCCATGGTCGCCCTCTCCTGTCGTCGCTTGAGTGTTCAGCTGTAGAGACCGGCGGTGGCGTGCGAGCTCATCGGTGCCCGCCCCGGAAGGTGCTCCTAGCTCGAACCCTTTTCGCGCCCGCCCTTGGCCACGTACATCGACCGATCGGCCTCCGCCAGTACCTCGGCCACGCCGGGCGTCTTGCTGTCGATCTCGGCGCTACCGATGCTGACCGAGACGGCGAAGGCGTGCCCTTCCTCGGCAGACGCCTCGCTGAGCGAGTCCCGGATCCTGGCCGCCAGTGCCGTGGCGGCATCCGCGTCGACGGCGGGCATCAGGGCAGCGAACTCGTCGCCGCCGATGCGGGCGATGCGGTCGGTGGCCCGCAACTCGCGTTGCAGCGTGTCGGCGATCAGCTGCAGGGCCTTGTCGCCCTGTTCATGGCCGAACGTGTCGTTGAGCTGCTTCAGGTGGTCGGCGTCGATCACCAGCACCGCCGCCGTCTCCTCGAGACGCCGGCAGCGGGCCAGCTGGCGATCGAGTTCCTGATCGAAGCCGCGCCGGTTGAGCAGGCCGGTGAGCTCGTCGCGATCGGCGAGCGCTCGCAGGTGCGCTTCGGCCGTTTTTCGAAATGAGATGTCCGCGATCTGGGAGATGAAGTGGACCGGCTCGCCGTGCTCGTCTCTGACCAGCGATACAGAGAGCTCGATCCAGATCTCCGTCCCGTCCGCTCGCAGGTAGCGCTTGTCCATCCGGTAGCTGCGAATTTCGCCGGCGAGCACCTGCTGAACCAGGCTCATGTCCAGTTCGAGGTCGTCGGGATGGGTGATCTGCTGGAAGGTCATCTGCAGCAGATCGGTCTCGGCATAGCCGGTGATCTCACAGACGGACTGGTTGACCTTCAGCCAGCGGCCGTCGGGGGAGACCAGCGCCATCCCGATCGGGGCGTTGTCGAAGGCGCTTTCGAAGCGCTGTCTGGACTCGCGCAGTTCGGCCGTCATCCGGTGCTGGTCGGTGATGTCGCGGACCGCGACCGTGCCCCCGATCACCTGCCCGTCCTGATCGAGTCGAGGCGCGATCTCGATCCAGAACACAGCGCGTTCGTCGGGCGGGATGTACTCGAAGGCGCTCGCTTCCCCGGTGAGCGCCGCCAGGTAGCGGGGTTTGAGCTCGTCCCGCGACTCGGCCGGCGCGACCTGATCGAGCTTGCGACCGACGAGCAGGTCCGGCTCCCAGCCGATCATCGTCGTGCCGGCGGCCATCAGGTAGCGCAGGTCGCGATCGAAGACCAGGACGGCGACGCCCGGCAGGGCGCCGAGCACCGTGAGCGCGAACTCCGCCTCCAGCGTGCCCGGCTCGGTGACGATGCCAGAGGTTGGCCGGTCGCCGGCGGTTTGATCCTCAGTCATCGATCTCCCCCTTTCCCGGTTCCACCCAGGTCCAGCTTCGCACCTTG
Organism: uncultured Solirubrobacterales bacterium; assembly: GCA_963767475.1. Lineage (GTDB taxonomy): Bacteria > Actinomycetota > Thermoleophilia > Solirubrobacterales > 70-9 > WHSW01. The sequence goes on along the minus strand of CAVYEI010000002.1, from coordinate 833,574 downwards.
TCGCGGACCGCGTCAAGAACACAACCCGCGATACTTCATCGGCGATGGGGGAGGACTCCGTAGAGCTGCTCACTCGGGTGCCGCTGTTCGCGGAGCTCTCGACTGCCGAACTCGAGCGGATCGGAGCGGTGGCGATCCCGCGCTCGTATCCGAAGAACGTCCGCGTCTTTCACGAAGGCGACCACTCCGACGCCTGCTACATCGTCCGCTCGGGCGACCTGCGGGTGACCCGCGAGCATTCCGACGGTCGCGCGATCGCGCTGGCGACGCTCGGCGCCGGTGACATCTTCGGCGAGCTGGCGATGCTCGACGGCGGCACGCGCTCGGCGAGCGTCGAGACGCTGACCGACGCCGAGCTGCTCGCCCTGCCGGCCTCCGACGTGCGCCGGGTGATCTCCGAGCACGGCGACATCGCCGCGAAGCTGATCGTCGCGATCACGCGGCGCCTGCGCGAGACCAACGAGCGCGTCGCCCGCCAGTCGTTTCAGACGGTGCCCAGCCGCGTTGCCGGGGTGCTCGCCCAGCTGATCGCCGAGGAGGCGATCCCGGTCGAGCGCAGCGGGGTGACCGTGCGCATGACCCAGGCCGATCTTGCCCAGCTCGCCGGCACGTCGCGCGAGAGCGTCAGCCGCTTTCTTGCCACGCTCGAGCGCGCCGGCGTCGTCGCCGTCGGTCGTGGTCGCGTGACCGTGCTCGAGCCGCGGCGACTGCGCGCGTACATTTTCTAGCGTTCTGACGGCCGATTACCCCCACCAGCGCCAGCGGATGGTCGAGCGCCAGCTCCGAAGGCGCGGGATCGACGACGAGCGCGTGCTCGCGGCGATGGCGCAGGTGCCGCGGGAGCTGTTCGTCGACGAGCGCCTGCGCCGCCGCGCCTACGGCGACTCGGCGCTGCCGATCGGCGACGGGCAGACGATCTCCCAGCCGTGGGTGGTCGCCGCGATCTGCCAGGCGCTCGGGCTCAGCGGCTCAGAGCGCGTGCTCGAGATCGGTACCGGCTCCGGTTACTCGACCGCGATCCTCGCCCACCTCGCCGCGGAGGTGCTCAGCATCGAGCGCTTCGAGACCCTCGCCGTCGGTGCCCGGGAACGCCTCGCGCTGCTCGCGCAGGCGGGCATGGGCACGGTCGAGGTCCGGGTCGGCGACGGCAGCCTCGGGGCGCCGGACCGGGCGCCGTTCGACGCGATCGCGGTCCACGCTTCGGCGCCCGCCCCGCCACCGAGCCTGCTCGAGCAGCTCGCGCCGGGCGGCCGCATGGTGCTGCCGGTGGCCGAGCCCGCCGCCGACGCGCTCCGCGTGCTGACCAAGACGGATGCCGGCTACGACCGGCGGGAGATCGCTCCCACGCGCTTCGTCCCCCTCGTAGGTGAGCAGGGCTTCTCCGATCGCGGAGCCTGAAAGGCGAAGCGGAGACGCGCCGCCTCCGATCGCGGAGCCCGAAGGGCGAAGCGGAGGTGCGCCGCCGTTGAGGCGCTGTGGTTAGGCGCCATGTGCAGGCGATAGGCTGGCGCGGCATGGCTCGCGGTTTCTACGCCCTCAACTTCTTCTCACCGGCTTTTGTCGACCAGCTGAAGCGCGGTCGCAAGACGGCGACGATCCGGCTCGGCGACAAGTCGCGCAAGTACGAGCGCGGCCAGCTGCTCTGGATCACGATCGGCCACCAGCACAGCCCCCGGGAGAAGATCTTCACCGCCGTGATCGACGACGTCGAGGTGAAGAAGGCGCGTGAGCTCTCGCCCCGCGACATCGAGCACGACAACCCGGAGTTCCGCCGCGTCGAGGAGACGCTCAGCTTCATGCGCCAGATCTATGGCCGCGAGATCGACCTCGAGGAAACGGTGACCGTGGTCCGCTTCTCACGCGTGCACGAGCCGCCGCCCGGTTTCGGCAACGGCGAGCCGCCGTCGCGCAACTAGAGGCTCCAGCGCCGTGCCGGTCGAGTACCGCTTCCTCACCACCTGGTTACTGGAGTCCCCCCGTGAGCCGATCTGGGACGTGATCTACGACCAGAAGTCGTGGCCATCGTGGTGGCGCGGGGTCGAGGACGTGGTCGAGCTCGAGCCGGGCGATGAGACCGGCGTCGGTTCGCACTCGCGACTCACCTGGCGCTCGAAGCTGCCCTACGACCTCGTTTTCGAGGCGAAGACGAAGACGGTCGAGAAGCCGCACATGATCGAGGCCGATGCCTTCGGCGAGCTGACGGGTACCGGCCGCTGGCGCCTGTTCGAACAGGCCGGCGTCACCGCGGTTCTCTACGAGTGGAACGTGCAGACGACGAAGCGCTGGATGAACGCGATGGCGCCCGCCCTGCGGCCCGTGTTCGAGTGGAACCACAACTGGGTGATGCGAAACGGTGGCACCGGGATCGCCGAATTGCTCGGGGTCCGGTTGCTGGCGTCGGACTGACTCAAGCGGCGCCCCACAGCCGCCGAGCAATCAGCGGTGGATTTCTTCGTCGCTCACCCTGGCCTCTGGTTCCCGGTCGCGATGGTGACCAGCGGACCGATCATCGTCATCGTCCACGAGCTCGGTCACGCGCGGGCGCTGCGGCGGGTGGCCGGCCGGCGCTCGGTGCTCCTGATCGGCTCAGGGCCCACGGTCCTGATCCGCCACCTCGTTCACTACGACGTCCGGATCTCGCTGTTTGCCTTCGCCAGTGGGGCCTGCGTGTATGACCCGCGCGGGCTGACCGTTGCGCAGACACGGGCGGTGGTCGCCGGCGGGCCGTGGGCGACGGTGATCCTCGGGCTCATTTGCGCCCTCGGCGCAATGGTGATCGCCGACCCGCACTCCCTGCCGTTCTGGCTCTTGGCCGGAGGCTTCGCCGACAGCCTGCTCAGCTCGATCCTCAACCTCGTCCCGGTGACCAGAACGGGGATGGAGTCCGACGGCCTCCACCTCTGGCACCTGCGCGCACTCGATCCGGACCAGGTCCTGGTCCCGGCCGGCTCTTGTATCTAAGTCTTCACGGCTTAGATACTTGAAAGCCGGCCGACGGCCGCTACACTGACAGCCGAGGCTCTGGCACTCTCCTATGTAGAGTGCCAAGCGAGACTTGAGAACCACCCCAGGAGGTAACCCGGAATGAATCTGAAGCCCCTCGGCGATCGTGTGATCGTCCAGGCCATCGAGGAGGAGGAGACGACCGCCAGCGGCATCGTCCTCCCCGACACCGCCAAGGAGAAGCCCCAGAAGGGCAAGGTCGTCGCCGTTGGCGATGGCGCTTGGGACGACGACGGCGAGAAGCGCATCCCGCTCGACGTCGCGGAAGGCGACGAGGTCGTCTACAGCAAGTACGGCGGCACAGAGATCGTCATCGACGGTGACGACCTGCTCGTGCTGCGCGAGTCCGACGTCCTGGCCAAGGTCGTCTGACCCCTACCGCACTGACTTAGAACTACAGGAGGAACTGAAACATGGCTCACAAGGAGCTCAAGTACGACGCCGAGGCTCGGCAGGCGCTGCAGGATGGCGTCGACGCCGTTGCCAACGCGGTCAAGGTCACGCTCGGCCCCAAGGGTCGCTACGTCGTCCTGGACAAGAAGTTCGGCGCGCCGACGATCACCAACGACGGTGTGACGATCGCGCGTGAGATCGAGATCGAGGACGTGTTCGCCAATCAGGGCGCGCAGCTCGTCCGCGAGGTCGCCACGGCGACCAATGACGTTGCCGGTGACGGCACCACGACCGCGACCCTGCTGGCGCAGACGATCGTCCGCCACGGGCTCAAGAACGTCGCGGCCGGCGCCAACCCGCTGGCCCTGCGCCGCGGGATCGAGCGCGCCGTCGACCAGGTCGTTGCCGACCTGCGTGACAAGCAGTCGAAGGAGGTCGGTGGCAAGGAGCAGATCGCCCGTGTCGCTGCGATCTCGGCTGCCGACGAGGAGATCGGCAACATCATCGCCGACGCGATCGAGAAGGTCGGTAAGGACGGCGTGGTGAACGTCGAGGAGGGCCAGACCTTCGGGATGGAGCTCGAGTTCACCGAGGGGATGCAGTTCGACAAGGGCTACATCTCGCCGTACATGATCACCGACCAGGATCGGATGGAGGCGGTGCTCGAGGACCCGTTCATCCTGATCGCCAACCAGAAGATCGGCTCGGTGCGCGACATCCTGCCGGTGCTCGAGCAGACGATGCAGTCGGGCAAGCCGCTGGTGATCATCGCCGAGGACGTCGAGGGCGAGTCGCTCGCGACGCTCGTGGTCAACAAGCTCCGCGGCACCTTCACCGGCGTTGCGGTCAAGGCCCCCGGATTCGGCGACCGCCGCAAGCGGATGCTGGAGGACATCGCGATCCTCACCGGTGGCGAGGTGATCACCGAGGAGATGGGTCTGAAGCTCGAGAACACGCAGCTCTCGCAGCTTGGGCACGCTCGTCGCGTCGTCGTCTCCAAGGACACGACGACGATCATCGACGGCGCCGGCGAGAAGTCGGCGATCGAGGGCCGGATCAACCAGATCCGTCAGGAGATCGAGAACACGGACTCCGATTTCGACCGCGAGAAGCTGCAGGAGCGTCTGGCGAAGCTCGCGGGCGGAGTCGCGGTGGTCAAGGTCGGCGCTGCGACCGAGACCGAGATGAAGGAGAAGAAGCACCGCGTCGAGGACGCCCTGCAGGCGACTCGGGCGGCGCTCGAGGAGGGCATCGTCCCGGGAGGCGGCGTTGCGCTGCTGAACGCGGTCGGTGCGATCGACTCCAAGGACCTCGAGGCCGATGAGGCCACGGGCGCGGAGATCATCCGCCGCTCGCTCGAGGAGCCGATCCGACAGATTGCCCACAACTCGGGCCTCGAGGGCTCGGTCGTGGTCAACAAGATCCAGGGCCTGAAGCCGGGCGAGGGTCTGAACGCGGACACCGGCGAGTACGGCGATCTGATCAAGGCCGGGGTCATCGACCCGACCATGGTCACCCGCTCTGCGCTGCAGAACGCGGCCTCGATCGCCAAGAACATCCTCACCACCGAGGCCATCGTGGCCGAGCCGCCGGAGAAGGACGGCGCCGGTGGCATGCCGGGCGGTATGCCCGACATGGGCGGGATGATGTAACCACGTCCCTTCCGGACCGCGCTGCTCACCAGCGCGCCCTATTTCGAGCGAGGCCCGGGTTTCCCCCGGGCCTCGCTTCGTTTTGGACCCGCGTATCCGGCCAGAGCCCTTGCGCCGACGACCGCCTGTGATTATTCTGCGCGCGCGTGTCAGGGAATGACCACGAGCGGCGCTCAGGCCACACCTCGGCGGGGGAGGGCTGGGGTCGTCGGCGATCGTGGTCGCCGCCGCAGTCGATGCTCTGGCTCGCGTTCGGCTACTTCATCGCCTACATCCCGTTCGCGGCGCTGACCAAGGCGCTCTCCTCCGGCCTGTTGCCGGGGCTCGACGAGCAGGTCGGTGGCCTTGTCCTGCTGCCGGTCGCCGCGCTCGGTGTGCTCGCCGGGGCGGTTGCCTTCCTCGGGCTCAACGGGTGGTGGCGTTACATCGGCCTGCGGCCGGTCGGTGGCCGCGAGCGCCGGTTTCCGAGCCGCACGATGCTCGTCGCCGGCGGTTTCATGGCGGTGATCATCGGCACCACGATCCTCAACTTCACCTTCGCCGGCGTCTCGATCCTGTTCATGTTGCTGATGATGCGAGCCGGGACCTTGGCGCTTGCTCCCGCCGTCGACGCCGCCCGCCGGCGGCGGATTCGCAACTACTCATGGGCAGCGCTTGCCTTCAGCCTGATCGCGATCGCGGTGGCGGTCGGCGGGGTTGACGCATACGCGCTCACGCTCGGCGCCGTTCTCAGCCTCGCCGGGTACCTGCTCGGCTATGTCGGGCGGTTCGAGATCATGAGCAGGGTCGCGAAGACCGGCGACGTGCAGGTCGACCGCCGCTACTTCGCCGAGGAGCAGATCTCCGCCGCGGTGATCCTGCTGGTCGTCTGTGCGGTGCTCGCCTTGATCGGGGCGGGCGCCGAGATGCAGGCGCTGCGCGACGGCTTCACCAGCTTCCTGGTCACGCCCGAGGCCGGGCTCGCCTTCCTAGTCGGCCTCTTCTACTCAGCGCTCTACGTCTTCGGCACCCTGATCTATCTCGATCCGCGCGAGTACTCGTGGGCCGTTCCGGTAAACCGCTGCTCGAGCGTGTTCTCGGTGCTCCTCGCCTCCTACGCGCTGACCTGGCTCTATGGCATCGACCCACCCGCGACCGAGGTTCTGGTCGCCACCGCGTTCGTGCTGCTCGCGGTCGCCGCGCTCAGCTACCCGCAGTTGCGCCGGCTGCTGCGCCCGGGCTCGGCGCTGGCGGTCGTGCGGCGGCGAACCGTGCTCTTTGTCTGCGGTGGCAACACCGGCCGCTCGCCGATCGCGGCGGCTCTGGCCCGTTCCGAGTTCGCCGCGCGCGGCGAGACGGGCGAAGGATGGTTTGCCACCAGCGCCGGCGCCGGGGTCGGAGTTCCGGGCGTGGCGATGAAGCCGGAGGCCGTCGCCGCGCTGGACGACCTCGGCGTGCGCTCGCACCCGCACGGGTCGCAGCCGCTGACCCGCGAGCTCTGCATCGGCGCCTCGGCGATCTTCTGCATGACCGACGAGCAGCGCGAGGCGGTGATCGCGCTCGCGCCCGAGGCTGCCGAACGCACCTTCCGTCTCGATCCCGACACCGACCTGCCCGAGCCCGAACACGGTTCGACCACGGCGTGGGTCGAGTTCGCTGGACGGGCCGCCGAGCTGGTCCGCCGCCGGCTCGGCGAGCTGCCCGGATTCCAACCCGAGCCCGCGCCCGCGTAACGACGATGGCCGGGTCCGTGCTTCTGGATCGCTCGAGCGCTCGGCGAACGGAGGCCGGACTGGCATCGGTTGTCGCGACCGTGAGCAGTCCGCTCGCGGCCGGCGAGCTGGCGGCAATAGCGGCGGTCGCCGACGGGCTGGAGCTGCGCGCCGACCTCGCCGGCGAAATCGATCCCGGCTGGTTGCGTGCTCGGTTTCCGGGCGCGCTCACCTACGCCGTGCGCAGCGGCGGGTCGATCTCGACCGGCGAGCGTCATCGCCGCCTGCTCGCCGCGGCCCGCGACTACGACCTGGTCGAGCTCGAGCTCGACCAGGACTTGACGCCGGAGCTGCTCGGCGCGATCCCAGCCGGCCGGCGGCGGATCTCCTGGCGCGGTCGAGCGAGCTCCGGCGCCGAGCTCGCGCGGCTGTTCGAGCGCATGTCGGCGATCCCGGCCCGGCTCTACGTGCTGGCGGTCGACGCCGACTCGGTCGCCGACGGGCTCCGCCCCCTCGCCCTGTTGAAGGCATTGGGGCGCGACGACGTGACCGCGTTCGCGGTCGGACCGCTCGGCGGCTGGACGCGGCTGCTCGCCCCTCACCTCGGGGCGCCGGTGGTCTACGGCGGCGCCGCCGGGCCCGGACAGCCCGGCGCGCTGACGCTCGCGGAGGTGACCGACGTCTACGGCTATCCGGAGACCTCGCCTCTGCGCGCGCTCTACGGGATCGTCGGCGGCTCCGAGCGCCATTCGCTCGCCCCGAAGATTCTCAACACGGGCTTTCGCGCCCTTGGGCTGCAGGCCCTCTACGTGCCCTTCTTTCCCGCCGACTTCGAGGCCTTCTGGCGCGAACTGGTCGTCGCCGGCCTGCCGGACCTCGGCCTGCCCGTCGCCGGCCTGACCGTCGTTCGCCCGCACAAGGAGGCGGCGCTGGCGGTTGCCGGGACGACGGGCGGCCGGGCCGAGCGCGCCGGCGCCGCCAACTGCCTGGTGCGCACCGGGAGCGTCTGGAACGGCGCCAACACCACCGGCTTGATCGATCTGCTCAGCGCGGCGGGCGTCGACCCGCACGGTCTCAGGGCCGGCGTGATCGGCTGCGGCGGGGCGGGGCGCTCGGTCGCGGCCGAGCTCAGCGCCCACGGCGCCGGCGTCATCCTCGCCAACCGCGGTGCGCCGCGCGGGGGCTACGCCAGCCGCCTGCTCGGCCTCCCGTGGGTCTCGCTGTCGGAGTTCCGCCCGCGTGGGCTCGACCTGGTCGTCAACGCGACGCCGCTGGTCGACGAATCTCCGTTCGACGCCGCCGAGTTGGCGCCCGGGTCGGTCGTCGCCGACCTCGCCTACCGAAGCGGCGTCGAGACGGCGCTGATCGCGGCGGCGCGCGGCCGCGATCTGGTCGCGATCGACGGCCGCCAGGTGCTCGCCGCCGAGACCGGGTCTCAGTTCCGGCTGATGACCGGACAACCGCTTCCCGCCGACGCGGTTAGTGTCGCGCTCGGATGAGCGACGACGGCCCCACGGCGATGCGGATCGACGATCAGGCCGCCTCCACGGCCCCGCCGGAGCAGCTCGACCTCTCGGGTCTGGCGGGCGGCTGGCTGAACACCGACGGCGGCGACTCGGGCGGGGTCTTGCGGTTCGTCCTGCGCGAGGACGACGGGCGCTTGCTCGTCCGCGGGGTGGCGGTCGGCGAGCCCGATCCGTACGAATGGGAGGAGGTCGAAGCGACCCCGTTCGCACCCGGCGCCGGCGACGGGCACGCGTGGGCGTTCAACTGCCGCTTCGAGTTCGGCGAGCTGGCCACGGACGTCTCGGCCTACAACAAGCAGGGCATCCTGGTGGCGGCGATCTTCACCACCTTCGACGACGGCGGCACCCGCTCCGACTACTGGACGCGCGAGTTCTTTCATCGCGAGGGGCAACGGTGACCGCCGAGCCGACCCGAGCCCGCGAGCGCCTCGAACCGGCGCCGGCGGCGAAGCCGGTGATCGACCTGGAGCCGTTGCTCGGCACCTGGGTCGTATTCGAGCCGGGGACGACAGGGATCACCAAGCTCGAGATCGACGGAGCGCCCGGGTCGGTCTCGGCGCGGGTCTACGGATCGGCCGCCGACGGGGCGCCGGACTGGGGGACAGAGCCGGCGCAGGTGTTCGCCGAAGATGTCGCCGGCGAGGAGGCGTGGGCGTTTCGCACCCGCTATGACCTCGGTTTCCAGCGGGTCGAGCTGTTCGGCTACCTCAACCGCGGCGTGCTCGCGGTCGACGCCGGCGCCCGCTTCACCGACGACAGCCCCCGCTCGGACTACTTCACCAGGGAGCTCTTCTACCGGCTGTAAGCGCGAGCGATGAGTGACGCCCTGAAGCCACCACCCGCCACTCCCGCCGAGCAGGGCGTCGCCGCCGGCCTGCAGCTCGAGCTCAGCCCGGAGGCGCAGGCGGCGGTGCAGCGGGTCGGAGAGCTGGCCCGGGAGCGGTTTGCCGCGCGCGCCGACGAGTACGACCGCGCTGCGACCTTCCCCGAGGCAGACTTCGCCGATCTCGCCGAGGCCGGCCTGCTGGCGCCGACCGTGCCGCGAGCCGACGGCGGGCTCGGCCTCGGGCCGCAATGTGGCGACGCCCTCGGGCTCTGGATGATGACCAAGGAGATCGCCAAGGCCGACCTCTCGCTGGCGCGTTGCTGGGAGGGCCACGCGAACTCGCTCGTGCTCCTCGACGCGCTCGCCGGCGAGGAGCAGCGCGGACGCTGGTTCCCCGGCGTCGTCGAGCGGGGCGAGAAGTGGGTTGCCTGGAGCGGCGAGCCGCAGGCCCGCAAGCCGGGCCAGAAGAGCGCCTTCGGGACCGAGCTCGCGCGGGTGGATGGTGGCTGGACGGTGAACGGCTCCAAGGTCTTCGCCACCAGTGCCACCGGCGCCGACTGGGCGATCCTGCTCGCCGACCCGGCCGGGCCCGGCGGGGCGCGCCACGCCGGCAACTCCGGCAGTGAGCTGCTGATGCTCGCCTGCCGGCTCTCGGACCCGACGGTCAGCGTCGACGGCTCCTGGTGGGATCCGGTCGGGATGCGGGCCACGGTCAGCCACCTGGTCAAGTTCGACCAGACCTTCATCGCCGACGACGACGTGATCGGGGAGCCGGGCAGCTACCTGCGCGACGGTTGGCAGACGGCCTTCATCCCGCACTACGCGGCCAGCTTCCTCGGCGCCGCCGAGGCCGCTTACGAGTACGCGCTCGAGTATCTGGTCCACCAGGGCAAGGGCGCCGATCCCTACGTCCAGCAGCGCGTCGGCAGCATGCTCGTCGACATCGAGTCGGCGCACCTGTGGCTGCAGTACGTCGCCCGGCTATGGGACCGCGGCCACCGGCGCGAGGCCCAGCTCGCGGGCAGCCGCGCCCGCCACGTGATCGAGCACCTCGCCGAGCAGACGGTCCACAACTGCATCCGCGCCTGCGGGGCGCGATCGCTGGTTCGCCCGAGCCCGATCGAGCGCATCCTCCGCGACCTGACCTTCTATCTGCGCCACGACAACGACGATCACATCCTGGCGACGATCGGCCGGGCTCCGCTCGGCGAGGCGCACGACCCGTCGTTCTACAAGCCGTGACCGCCGCGGGCCCGATGTCCGCTCCTGCCACGGTCCCCCCGGGCCCGCCGCTGCCGGCGGTGTTCCAGACGGTCGCCCTGCTCGCCTTCCGGCGGGCGTTTCTGAAGGCGTGTCGCCGCCGCTACGGCGACGTGGTCTCGCTGCGCACCCTGTTCGGCCCGCGGTTCGCCGTCGTCTTCGATCCCGCGACCGTGAGCGAGGTGTTCCGGGCGCCGCCCGAGTGTGCCCGCGCGGGGGCGGCCAACGCCGCCGCCGAGCCGCTTCACGGCAGCTCCTCGCTGCTGTTGCTGGACGGCGCCGAGCACCTGCGCCAGCGCCGCCTGCTGACGCCGGCGTTCCACGGCGAGCGCATGCGCGCCTACGAGACGCCGATCCGCGAGGCCGCCGACCGGGCGATCGATGGCTGGCCCGTGGGCGAGCCGTTTTCGCTGCTGGCCTCGATGCAGGCACTGACCCTGGACGTGATCATGCGCGCGATCTTCGGCGTCGGCGCCGACCACGATGGCGCCGAGCTCGAACGCCGGGTGCGGGCGATGCTCTCGAGCACGACCGGCCGCGACTTCCAGCGCCACCGGCGCGCGGTCGACGAGCTCCTCTACGCCGAGATCGCCCGCCGGCGCGTGCTGCCGGAGCTCGACCGGCGCACCGACGTGCTCTCGATCGTGCTCAGTGGGGGGCGCGAGGACGAGACCCGGGCGATGACCGATGTCGAGCTCCACGACGAGCTGATCACGCTGCTGGTAGCCGGTCACGAAACGACGGCGAGCGCGCTCACCTGGGCGTTCGAGCTCATCCTCCACCACCCTCGCGTCGAGGAGCGGCTGCGGCGCTCGCTCGCGGCGGACGAGCACGGGTACCTCGACGCCGTGATCAAGGAGACCCTGCGGCTCCGGCCGGTGGTCACCGGGCTCGGGCGCCTCGTCTGCGAGCGGCCGCTGCGGGTCGGCGCCCACGAGTTCCCGCCCGGGGTGGAGGTGACGCCGGCGATCGACTCGATCCACGCGGGCGGCAGCTACCCGCAGCCCGAGGACTTCCGGCCGGAGCGGTTTGTCAACGGCGACGGCCCCGAGGCCGAGAGCTGGCTGCCGTTCGGCGGCGGCACCCGCCGCTGCCTTGGCGCCAGCTTCGCCGCCTTCGAGATGCGGATCGTGATCGCCCGGGTGCTTGAGCGCGCCGAGCTGCGACCGGCCACCCGGCGCCGGGAGCGCGGGGTTCGCCGGCGGGTGACGCCGCCGACACGCGCCGCCTACGCCCGGGCGCTGCGCCGGGGCCGCCGCTCGCTGCCACGCCGCGGGGCGCGGGTTATCCAGGCCGCGCCGCCGGCCTAGGCGACGTCGCTTCCGACCTGGGCCTCGACCGGGACCTCGACCGCGGGTGGGGCCCGCAGGCGCGGGATGATCGCGAAGGCGACGACGGCGCCGGCGGCGGCGACCGCCGCCGACAGCTTCAGGGTCGAGGCGAAGGCCGAGTCGAAGACGGCGCGCGCGTCCTCCTGGACCTGGGCGGCCTCCTGGCTGGAGAGGCCGGAGAGCGCCTGCTCACCCGCCTGGCCACCGGCGAGCAGGTTGTGGATGTGGGTCTCCTCGACACCCGTGAGCGAGCCATCCGCCTGCTCGGCGTCGAGCTTGCTCGCCTCCAGGGTGGCGAGCATCGAGCCCATCACCGCCAGGCCGAGGGTGCCGCCGACCAGCCGCGCCGTGTTGTAGACGCCAGAGACCATGCCGCGATTGAGCGCCGTCGCGCTGCCCATGATCGCGGCGGTCATCGAGGGCAGCGCGATCGCGGCGCCGAACCCGAACAGGATCATCCCGGGCAGCAGCGGCAGGTACTCGGATCCGCTGGTTCCGACCCCGACCAGGAACACGCCCGCCGCGGCACCGAGCATCCCCGTGGTGACCAGCGTCCGGGCTCCGATCCGCGCCAGCAGCCAGCCGGCGATCAGCGAGCCGACGAACAGCGGGATCGTCATCGGCAGCAGCAGCGCACCTGTCGCCAGCGCCGAGTAGCCGAGCACGGTCTGGAGGTAGATCGCGAGCAAAACGGAGAGCCCGACGAGCACGAAGGGAACGCAGAAGGCGACGAAGTTCGCCCCCAGCATCGGACCCCGGAGGACGCTCGGGTCGACCAGCGGATGGGGCTCGCGCGCCTCGATCCGAAGCCATATCGCCAGCACCAGGATGGCCCCGGTGATCAGCCCGATCGTCCCCGCCGAGCCCCAGCCGAGTGCCGGCGCCTCCATCAGGCCCAGCGTCAGCGCGGTGAGCCCGATCGCCAGCGTCGTCAGCCCGGGAATGTCGAAGCCGGTCCGCTCGCCGCGCCGCTCGGGTACGTAGCGGGCGACGAGGACGAGGACGATCGCCGAGATCGGCACGTTGATGAAGAAGATCCAGCGCCAGCCGGCGACGTCGATCAGCAGCCCGCCGACCAGTGCTCCGGCAGAGACCCCGATGCTCGCGACCCCGGTCAGCACCCCCATCGGGCGCCCGAGCGAGCGCCCGGCGAAGGCGTCGGTGACCATCGCCACGTTGCCGGGGGTCATGATCGCGGCGCCGACCCCCTGCAGCGCGCGAGCCGCGATCAGGACCCCGGTCGAGGGGGCGAGGCCGCAGAGCATCGAGCCGCTGATGAAGACGACGACGCCGACCTGGAACACGCGCCTGCGTCCGAGCAGGTCCCCGGCCCGTCCACCGGCGATCGCGAACGTGCCCATCGTCAGCAGGTAGGCGTTGACGATCCATTGCTGGGAGACGTCGGAGGCGTCGAGCTCGCGCTGGATCGTCGGCAGTGCGACGCGGACGATCGAGGTGTCGATCGTCATCATCCCGAGCGCCAGCGTGGCGGCGGCGAGCACCAGCCACCGCTGCTTCTCGGAACTGCCCGGCATCGAGGGGAAGGCTAGGTCCTACGAGCGCGGGCTCTACTTGTCGGGCTGGACCCGCACGATGCCCATCATCCCGGCGTCCTCGTGGCCGAGGACGTGGCAGTGGTAGACGAACTTGCCGGTGAAGTCGGTCGGCCGGGTGCGCATCGTGACGCTGCCGCCGGGCGGGATCGAGACGTCGTCGTCGTAGTTGAGCCCGTGGACCCGCTGGCCGTTGATCTTGGTCACCTGGTAGTCGTTGATGTGGATGTGGAAGGTGTGCCAGAAGGTCGTCGTGTTCTCGATCTTCCACTGCTCGACGTCGTTCAGCGTCATCGTCTCGTCGGGAGTGAGATCGCTGTCGCTGAACTGCTCGCCGTTGATGTAGAAGTTCGGCGGGGCCTGGCTGTAGACCAGCTTGTGGCGCTGATCTACGTGGTCGTCGCGCAGATCCTCGAGGTCTGCGACGTGGCGAGGTGTCTTCGGGTCGTCGACGTTGTCGCCGGAGGAGACCACGTTCGCCAGCGTCTGCTGAGGCTGGGTGGCCGTCGGGGTCGGGTTGAACTGCAGATTGAGGAGCTCGTAGGTCCCCGCGGTGCCGCCCCGGACGAGGACCTCGCGCCGCGACGAGGGCGCGATCGTCATCACCTGCTGGCGCTCCTTGTGGTCGACGTAGTTGCCGTCGCGGGCGAGGAGCTGGAACGAGCTGCCGGAGAGCTGGAGCTTCAGGAACTGGCCGGAGCTGGCGTTGTAGATCCGCCAGCGCTGCAGCTCGCCGGGCTCGATCGGGATCTCCGGGGTGAGCTCGCCGTTGACGTAGAACTTCGCGGCGGAGCCGCCCGGGAAGGGAAGGGTCTCGCCGGCCGGCCCGACCGCCGTCTCCTGGATCACCAGATCGCGGGTGCCGATGCTCGCGTACTCGGGGTCGTCGTCGAGGCCGCCCTGGATGATGATCGCGCCCGCCATCCCGGCGAAGACCTGGGGGTTGGTCTGGCCGTGCAGGTGCGGGTGGTACCAGTAGGCGCCCGGCGGGTGGTCGACCGGCAGGTTGTACTGGTACTGGAAGTCGCCCCCGGGAAGGATCGTGCGGAAGACGTTGTCGCCGGGGACGTGCGGCGAGACGTGGAAGCCGTGCGTGTGGAGATTGGTCTCGCCCGGGTGCATTCCCGTGTAGTTGGCGGCGACGAGGTTGTTCTGAACGTGGACGTTGATCTGGTCGCCGGGACACGCGACCCAGGTCGGCCCTGGGAACTCGCCGTTGTACGAGCTCGTCCGGATGCTCTGGCCGTTGATCTGGGTCGGCTGCAGCTCTGCGGTCAGGTCGACGTCCAGGACCCCGTCCTCGCTGAACAGGTAGGTGGGCTCCGGGAAGGAATCGTGGATCATGTTGTCGCGGTTGGCGGGGCACTCGCTGCGGCCGCCGGCCGCCCGGTAGATGGACGGGTCGATCGTGCTCGACGAGAGGTGGCCATGGGCCTCGGCGGTGGCGACTCCGTCGCCACCGAGTCCGAGAGTGTGGTGCAGACCCTCGTGGGGGAGCGTTTGGTGAGCGACGGGAAGGGCGATCGCCACGCAGATTGCGATCCAGAGTGTGCGCCGCGAGCCCAAGTTTCTACCTCCCTGGTAGACCGACGAGGTCCGACGGCGCGACTATAACAGCGGCCATGGAGGCAAAGAACGAGCCCGAGGTGGAGATCGTCGTCCGCGAGAGCGGCCCGTACCGCGTTTATGGCTCGGTGCGCGTGGTCGACGCCGATGGCACGCCCTACGACCTGGACAAAAAGAGGATCCCGTCGGGCGGTTTCGTTGCTCTCTGCCGCTGCGGCGGCTCGAACACGAAGCCGTTTTGCGACGGCACACACAAGCGCAACGGGTTCACCGCCTGCGAGCGGGTCTCGGATCCGGCCTGGCAGACCGGGCCCGGCGGCCCCGGCTACAAGGACGAGTAACTACCTCGTCCCGGCGCCGATCCGCTCGCGCAGCTGGTCGACGACCAGCGCCGCGCTCGGCGTCGTCAGGCGGATCGTGAGCTCCCCCGAAACGCTCGGCTCGCCCATCCGGTCATAGTCGATGCGGATCGCGACCGTGTCCTCGCCCTCGAGCGAGATCTCGAGCGCGGCGAGGTGCGGGCTGTCGAACTCGGAGTTGGCGAGCTCGCGCCGCAACAGCCCGGTGACGATCACGAACCGCTTCTCGGTCAGCGCGAGCCCGAGGCGAAGCGGCGTGACCTTGCCGTGGAAGCGCCGGCCCGGCGCGCGGAAGTGCATGTAGGTGAGGCGCCCACGAAGGCGCTCCTCGCAGAACACGAGCCCCTCGCCCTCGAGTTCGCGCAGCCGCTCGGGCTTGAACGTCCCGGAGCGTCCGAGGCCGAACATCTATGCGCCCAGCACCTCGCCCATCCGCCGGGGCTCGACCCCGAGCGCCTCGGCGTCGGCGGTCCCGCGCTCGGAGACCATCGGCACCTCCATCAGCTCCGCTTCCTCCCAGGTGGCGAAGACGGCGTCGCCGACCACCCGGCGCAGCCCGGCAAGTCCATATCGCACCAGGCCCAGCGGCACGTGGACCAGCGGCCGGTCGCGGCCGGCCGAGCGGGCGATCAGGTGCGCGATCTGGTCGTAGGTGAGCGTCTCCGGGCCGGCGAGCTCGAGCCGCCGCGAGCCGCCGCCGTCGGTGTGGCTGACCTCGGCGGCGACGCAACGGGCGACGTCATCGGCCCAGATCGGCTGGTAGGCAGACTCACCCTCGCCCGAGATCGGCAGCGCCGGCAGCAACGCCAGCCGGCGCATCGTCGTCACCCAGGGGTCGTCGCGGTCGTAGACGATCGAGGGGGCGAACACGGTCGCCTCGAGCTCCGATGCGAGCACCGCTCGCTCTGCGAGCGCCTTGGCGCGGAAGAATCGGGTGCGCTGAAACTCGGTCGCGCCGATCGCCGAGAAGAAGACGAAGCGCCCGATTCCGGCGCGCTCGACGGCCCGCAGCAGGCGCGCGGTGGCGAGGCCGTTGAGCTCCTCGACGGTGGCGTGCGGCTGGTCGCGGATCGCCGCCGCCAGGTGGATCACGGTGTCGACCCCGCGCAGCGCCTGGCGCAGCACCCGGGGATCGCCGAGCTCGGTCAGATCGCCGAGCGCGATCCGCACCTCGACCCGCAGCCGGCCGAGCTTGCGCGGGTCGCGGACCAGCACGCGGACGTCGTCGCCGCGTTCGAGCAGCTTCGGCACGAGCGCCTGCCCGACCGTTCCCGTGGCGCCGGTCACGAGGATCATTCCCGCACTCTAGAATGCGCGGCTCCGCTCGACGGCATCCCGGGCGGCCGAAGAAGACACCGACGACCAGGAACGACCAGAAAGGGGCATAGACCTTGGCTTACGTCATCGCCGAACCCTGTATCGGCCAGAAGGACAACTCCTGTGTCGAGGTGTGCCCGGTCGACTGCATCCACCCGACCCCGGACGAGCCCGACTACGACAACGTCGAGCAGCTGTATATCGATCCCGACGAGTGCATCGACTGCGATGCCTGCGTCGAAGCGTGCCCGGTCGACGCCTGCTTCGCCGAGGACCAACTCCCCGAGGAGTGGCAGAAGTACACGCCGATCAACGCCGAGTACTTCGCCGGCAAGTAGATCCGTCGGCCGCCGACGAGCTGGTCGCTGCCCGCGGCCTGCGGCGTCGCATTCATCCTCACCCTCGGCGGGTGCACGCCTGTCGACTGCACGCGCACCGACACCGTCAAGCTGGCCCCCGACGAGAGCCTGGTCGCGATCGAGCGCCTGATCTCCTGTGGAGGCGCGGCCGGATCGCTCGAGCAGGAGGTGCGGCTGAAGCCCGCCGACGAGGCCGGCGACGAGACGGTGGTCGTGGCGACGACCGGGCCCGTCTACGCGCTTCGATGGCGCAGCTCGCGGAAGCTGGTCGTCCAGGTCGACCGGGTCGACGAGGTCGGCGACCCGGTCAGTGAGCACCTCGCGAACTATCGCTTCGAAGGCGCCGACGGAGTGCCCGGCGAGGTACGCGTGATCCTGCGGCGGGTCGAGGGCTGAGCGCGGCTAGACGCGCCGAGCCCGCAACGAGTACATCAGCGGCAGCTTCGGCTCACCGTCGGGCTGGCGGTAGACGACCCCGGCGCTGAGCGTCTCGGTGTCGAGCTCGAGGTGGGGGAAGCGGGGGAAGAGGGTGTAGTCGTGCTCGTGCAGGAGCTCGAGCCGCAGGCCGGCGCCGAGGACCGCGGAGACCACGTCGGCGAGCGGGTGCGCCCACTCGCGGGTGGCGTTGTTGCGGGTCGGGAGCTCGATCTCGGCGTAGCTGCCCTGCTCGTCGTCATCGAACGAGATCCCCTCGGGGTCATGGAAGTAGCCGAGGTCGACGCTCAGGTCGGTGTCGGCGAACACCCAGGTGAAGGGGTGGAACTCGCTCAGGTAGAGAAAGCCGCCCTCGTCGATCAGCGACGCGACCACCTCCGCCCAGCGTGGCAGGTCGGGCAGCCAGTTGAGCGCCCCGAGGCCGGTGTAGACGACGTCGAAGAGCTCGCCCCCGAGCGCCTCGGCGGCGTCGTAGACGTCGGCCTGGACGAAGCGGGCGTCGAGGCCCGTCTCCGCCGCCAGCGAGTTCGCCGCCTCGACCGCGGGCCCGGAGAAGTCCAGCCCGGCCACCGAAGCTCCCGCCCGCGCCCAGGAGAGCGAGTCGAGGCCGAAGTGGCACTGCAGATGGGCGACGCGCTTGCCGGCGACGTCCCCGACCTCCTCGAGCTCGAACGCTCGCAGGGTCGAGCCGCCGGCGCGAAAGCCCTCGACGTCGTAGAAGGTGCTGCCGACGTGGATCGGGACGCGCTCGTCCCACCAGGTCCGGTTGAGCTCGAGCCTCGGGTCCACCGGGTGCGCGGCTATTTATCCGCTCGGCGTCAGGATCACGTGGGCCTGGAACGAGCAGGTGCCGCCCGGCGTGAGCATGATCGGGACCGCGTGCACGATCGCCGTCGTCCGCGCCGCGCCGGTACCGCGTGCGAGTGACACCTGGCCGAATTCGTTGTTCGCCGGCACTGCCGGTTCATGCAAACCGACGCTTCTCCGCAACCGCTTTGCCATCCCGAGGCTCCCTTCCCGAGTAGTCCGGCCAGCCTACCCCGACTTGCTCGCCCGCAGCGAGAACATCAGCGGGGTGCGGTTAGCCCTGGACCTGGACGACCGGGAGCTCGGTGCCGCCGATCGTCGGCAGGGCGGGCGCTGAAGGTGTCTCGGCCTGCATCACAGGCAGCTCGTGGGGGGTCATCGCGACAATTCCCCGCGCCGCCGAGCGGATCGCCACCGAGGCGGGCGCGTCCGGATCGGCGAGCACCAGCGGCGTCCCCGCGTCGGCGTGGACGCGCAGCTCCTCGGAGAGCGGCACCTTGCCGAGCAGCGGCACGTCGAGCTCGTCGGCGAGCTGCTGGCCGCCGCCCTCGCCGAAGATCGTGAATCGCTGCCCGTCCGGCGTCGTAAATCCCGACATGTTCTCGATCACGCCGAGAACCTCGAGATCGACCTTCGCCGCCATGTCGGCGGCGCGCCTGGCAACCGACTGCGCCGCGGGCTGCGGTGTCGTGACCACGATCACGCGCGCCTGGGGAAGCAGCTGGGCGAGCGTCATCGACACGTCTCCGGTGCCCGGAGGCAGGTCGAGCAGCAGGTAGTCGAGCTCATCCCAGGCGACGTCCTCGAGGAACTGCTGGATCGCCTTGTGCAGCATCGGACCGCGCCAGACGACCGCCGCGTTGCTCTCGAGAAAGAAGCCGATCGACATCACCTTGATCCCGGCGGCGTTGACCGGCGGGATGATCTTGCGCTCGCCGTTGACGTCGGGCTTCTCGTCGACCCCGAGCATGCGCGGGATCGAGTAGCCGTAGACGTCGGCGTCGAGGGCGCCGGCGGAGTGGCCCTCCGCCTGCAGCGCCGCGGCCAGGTTGGCGGTCATCGTCGACTTGCCGACGCCGCCCTTGCCGGAGGCGACGCAGATCACGTTCTTGACCGCCGCCAGCGCACCCTCGGGCAGGCCACCGGGGCGGCCGAGCGCCTGCTGCAGCCGGCCCTTCTCCTCGTCGGAAAGCACGTCGAAGCCGACCCCGACCTCGGTCACCCCGTCGAGCGCGGCGACGTTCGAGGCCACGGCCTGCTGGAAGTGGTTGCGGATCGGGCAGCCCGCGGTGGTCAGCGAGACGACCACCTCGACCTTGCCCGAGTCGCGGATCTCGATCGAGCGCACCATGCCCAGATCGACGATCGAGCGGCGCAGCTCGGGGTCGATCACGGCGCGCAGCGCCTCGGTCACCTGCTCTTCGGTCGGCATTGCCATCGCCTTCAGTCTGACAGCCGCCCCCACAAAAGCGATCGACCGGCACGAGTGCCGGTCGATCGCGGGAGGAGAGGTTGCTGTGTGTCTGCCCGCCAAAGACGCTGCGGACAGCTACTCCGGACGTGCCGCCAACCTCAAGCGGCGGTCCGGGCTAAGCGGTGCTAGGCGGCGTTCGAGGAGAGCGCCGGGACCCGCTTCTGAACGGTGGTGCGGGCCTTCTTCAGCTGCTGCTCGGCCTTGGTGCGGTTCTGCTTGACCGCCTTCTCGACCTCGCGGCGGTTCTCCTTGACGGCCTTCTCGACCTCGCGCCGACGGCTCTTGACCTCGCGCTCGACCTTGTTGCGGGTGGAGCGGACGCGCTGGCTCGCCTTGCGGCGGGCCTGGCCGCCGCGACGCTCGAACTTGTTGAGCTCGCGGGTGACCTGCGTGCGGAGGCTCTTGAGCTCGCGCTCGCGAGTCGTCTCGCTGGTCCAGGGCTCGATCACGTCTTCGACCCGGTCACGGATCGTCAGCGCAGCGCCGACGGGAACGTCGACAGCGCGCTCGGCGGCCGTGAAGGCGATCGAAGCGGCGCCGTGGCGGGCCTTGGTGACGCCCTCCTTGACCTGCGCGGTGTCGCTCTTCGGCGTCGTCGCGGTCTTCGGCTTGGCGGTGGTGTTGTTGGTGCGGGTGCTCTTGGCGGTGGTGGCCATTTACATCAACCCCTCTGGGTTTCGTTCGTTTCTAACTTCCTTAGTACTAACGATGTTCACCATAGCAAAGCGAACACCTGTTTGTACCCTGAGCCTAGCTCCGAGTTACACGCGGGCCGTGAACAGGTCGTTACCGCCTGATCAAGCGGGTACCGCCGCGACCCGATCGAGCCAGCGCGTGGGCGCTTCGAGCTCGGCCAGGTCGGGAAGGTCGGCGGGCGAGCGCCAGACGATCCGCAGGGCGTCGCGACCGGCCTCCTCGACGACCGCGTCGCAGAAGGCCTTGCCGGCCTCGTACTGGCGCAGCTTCAGGTCCATGCCGAGCAGCCGGGCGATCAGCTCGCCGAGCCCGCCGCGGCGAGCGCGGCGCTGGTCGAGGCGCCGGCGAAGCTGGTCGAGCTCGGGCCCGTGGTCGGCGGCGCAGGCGTCCATCACGTGCTCGGCGTGACCCTCGATCACCGACATCGTCGCCTGCAGGCGGTCGAGCAGCGCCCGCCGCGTCGGGTCGGCGAGCGTGCGGGCGAGCTCGCCGCGCAGCAGGGCCCGTACGAGCTCGCGCGGGTCACGCAGCAGTCGCCGGCCGATCGCGGCGATCGAAGCCGCGTCGAGGCCCTCGGCGGCTCCCTCGATCAGCCCGGCCGCCAGGGTGCGCATGTGGGCGGCGAGCCACTCGACTCGCTCGAACTGGATCACGTGCGTGGTCTCGTGCAGGGCGACCCAGCGCAGGAAGAGATCGCGGTCGGCGTCGAGGTTGCGCCGGGCCGCGTCCATGTTCTCGGCCACGAACAGGAGCCGCGCCGGGCGCAGTGGCCCGAACATGGCGACGTCGTACTGGCCGAGCACCCGCTTGGCGGCATAGCCCGCGGCGAGCCCTGCCTCGGTGCCGATCGCGGCCCCGACACCGCGCCGGGCGATCGGGCCCAGCGGTCCGGGGAGGCTGCGGTCGGCGGCGAGCCGCTCCTCCAGCGGGGCCGCCGCCTCGGCGAGCGTGGCGAGCGCGTTTCGGGCCCAGGCCCGGCGGTCGATCAGCTCCGGCACCGGCGGCGCGGCGACCGCGCCCAGTTCCGCGTACTCAGCGGCGGTCACGATCGCGTCGGCACAGGCGGTCTCGACCTCGGCGGCCGAGTAGCCGCCGCTCGCCGGCTGCCCGCCGCCGCCGGGAAGTCCGGGAAGCCCCGCGATCACGGTCGCCGCGGCGCGTTCGCCGAGGCCCCAGTCGACCACCCGGCTCACGCTTGCTCCTCAGCCATCGCGTCGCGCTGAATTTCGAGCAGTGTCCCGAGCATCTCCTCGTCGAGCGCCGCGGCAATCGGAAACCGGGCGTCGAGCCCGAGGTCGACCTCGTCGGGGGTGTGCTCGCCGAACTTGACACTCGCTCCCGCCTCGCGCGCGATCAGCTGCGCCGCGGCGATGTCGACCGAGCGCGACGGCCGAGCGCTGAGCATGCCGTCGAATCTGCCCGCGGCGACGTAGCTGAGCGTGATCGCGAGCGAGCCGACGGCGCGGCAGCGATAGGCCTTGCCCTGCAGCCCGGCGACGATCGGCAGGATCCGCTCGGGCTTGGCCGCCTCGAGCCCGACCAGCTCGAGCCCGTAACCGGGGCCGTGTGCGAGGACCGGCTCGCCGTCGAGCGTCGCTCCGGCGCCGCGTTCGGCGACGAAGTCCTCGCCGGCGCCGAAATCGTGGACGAAGCCGAAGTCGACGTCGGCCATCGAGGGGCCGGAGGCGACCGCGATGCTGAGCGCGAACGTGGGCAACGTGCGGCGCGCGTTGAGCGAGCCGTCGATCGGGTCGATGACCACGCGGTTCGGTGATGAGCCGTCGCCGAAGACGCGCTCGCCGCGCTCCTCCGAGATCGCCGTGAACTGCGCCCCGGCCGCGTGCAGGCGCTCGAGTTCGCCGAACACGATCTCCTCCGCCTCGCGGTCGATCACCAGCGAGCGGTCGCCACCCTCGCCGATTCCCGCGTACTCGGTGCGGGCGCTGATCCCCCGGGTGCGGGCGTAGATCTCGGCCTGCGCGCCGACCATCCGCCGGCAGGCTTCGAGCCAGGCGTCGGTGGGCAGTCCCGCATGCTCCAATCCGGCCATCCCGGCCATGCTAGACATGAGGACGGTGCCCCCGAACGGCCACACGCCCACCGATGCGCAGCGCGCCGTCGCCGCGCACGGCGAGGGCCCGTTGCTGCTCCTCGGCCAGGCGGGCTCGGGGCGCACCGAGGCCTTGGCGCTGCGGCTCGAGGCGCTCAGCGACCGCGGCACCCGCCCCGAGCACGTTCTCGTCCTCACCCGGTCGCGCGCGGCGCGCGCTCAGCTTCGCGAGCGCGCCGAGACCCTCCTCGACCGCCCGCACGAGGAGCTCTGGATCCATACCTATGAGGAGGCGGCCGAGGCCCTGCTGCGCGAGTACTCGACCGAGGCGGGACTCGATCCGTTCTTCACCACCGTCGGGCCCGCCGACCGCCTGGCGATCCTGCTCGACCGCCTCGACGAGCTCCCCCTGCGTCGCCACGAGATCCGCGGCAACCCCGCCGGGCTGCTGGCGCGCCTGTTGCGCCGGGTCGACCTGCTGAAGGCGGAGTCGGTCGCGCCCTCGGCGCTGCGCGAGCGCGCGGTCGCCGGCGAGCGCGCCGCTTCCAGCGCCGCCGAGCGCGAGCGGGCCGAGCGCGAGATCGAGTTCGCCGACCTCTATGCCCGCCACGACCGCATCCTGCGCGAGGCAGGCAGCCTCGACGGCGGTGACCTGGTGCTCGAGCTCGGCAAGCTGCTCGCCAACCGCGCCGACGTCGCCGACGAGGTCGCCGAGCGGTTCGCCCACGTGCTCGTCGACGAGCTCGAGGACGCCGGGATCGCGCACCGGGCGGTGCTCGAAGCCGTCGGCGCGCACGGCAACCTGGTCTGCGCCGGCGATCCGGCGCAGGCGACGAGACGCTTTCGCGGTGCCGGCGAGGCGGCGCTCGACGCCTTTCGCGCAGCCCATCCCGGGGTAGGAGAGATCGATCTCGGCGAGTCGCTGCGGACGCCCGGGGTGACCCGGTTCTGGCGCTGTGAGAACGACCGCGCTCAGGCACAGGCCGTCGCTCGGGAGGTCGAGCACCTGCTTGCCGCCGGCGAGGTTCGCGCCGAGCGCATCTGCGTGATCGCCGGCTCGGGCTGGCGCGAGGGGAGGCTGGTCGCGGCGGCCCTGGAGGAGCGCAGCGTGCCTTTCCGCTTTGCCGGCGACTCGGCCTTCTTCCAGCGGCCGGAGGTCCGCGACGTGCTCGCCTGGCTGCGGATGCTCGCCGACCCCGGCGACGCCGCCGCCGTCGTACGGACGCTCACGCGCCCGCCCGCCGGCCTGCGCTCGGTCGACCTGGCGAAGGTGACGACGATCGCCCGGCGGCGCAAGCTCGACATGATCTCGGCGCTCGAGGCCGCGCTCGAGAGCCCCCAGCTCCCGCCCGAGGCGCGCGACCGGATCCAGACGTTCCTGCGCCTGCACCGAGCCGCCGCCAACGCGCTCGAGCAGATGCGCGCCGACGTCTTCGTCCGCCGGCTGATCGAGCGGGTGGGGCTGCGCCGCCACCGGCTGTTCGCCGCCAGCCCCGAGACCGCCGAGCGCCTGGTCAACCTCTCGCGGCTTGCCGAGCTCGCCGCCGACTGGTCAAGACGCGAGCCGCGCGGCTCGGTCCGCGACTTCGTCCGCCATCTGAACGCCGTCGCCGAGGCCGGCGAGCTCGGCGGCGACGACTGCGACGGGCCGATCCCGGGGGCGGTGATGGTCGCCGAGCCCGAGCAGGTCAAGGGCTTCGAGTTCGACCACGTTTATCTGCTCGGCCTGCGCAGCGGCGCGGTCGCCGCCCGCCACTGGGAGGACTCCTGGATTCCCGACGAGCTGATCGCCGAGCAGCTGCCCGAACCCGGCGACGAGCTGACCGCGGAGCGGCGGCTGATGCTCGCCCACGTGGCGATGACCCGCGCCCGCCTCGCCCTGGTGCTCTCCTGGCCCGATCGTCCCGAGGAGGGCCGCACGGCCCCATCGCGGATCTACCGCGCCGCCCGCGAGGTCCACGGAGCCGAGGAGGAGATCCACGAGGAGGAGCTCTTCGGGCCGGCGGAGGGGCTGCACTCGACCTACCGGATGCTCCGCGACGAGGTCCTGGAAGCGTCGTGGAAGGCCGGCTCGGCGGTCTCGGAGATGCGCCTCGACACGGTCGACGACGTCAACGCGGCGATCGCCCGCTACCTCGAGCTGGTCAAGCTCGCGGCGCTGATCCAGAGCCCCGGGTCGGAGCCGGCGCCGGACGCGATCGAGGCGATCAACGAGCTCCTCGGCCGGGTCGCCACCCCGGAGCAGCGGATGGCGATCGAGGCTTCGTCGCTGGACGAGTACGTGCTCGGCGAGGAGCGCGAGCGCGGCGCTCGCCGCGCCCAGGTAGCGGCGCGGCGCGAGCCCTCGCTGGAGCAGTTCCTGCCGCGGCGAAAGGGCGGCCTCGGGCTCTCGGCCACCGACATCGACCTCTACCGGACCTGCCCGCTGAAATACAAGTTCGCCCGCGTGTTCGCGATCCCGCAGGAGCCGACGATCAACCAGCGCTTCGGGATCCTGATCCACCAGGTGCTCGACAAGTTCCACGCCGAGGAGATGCGCGCCGCGTCCCGTGGGGTGGAGCCGTACTCGGCCCCGGCCGGCGGCCTCGAGCGCTTGCTGGGGCTGTTCGAGGCGGGCTGGCGCCGCCAGGGCTTCGGCGCCACCGACGACGAGCTTCAGTACCGCGACCGCGCGGTCGCTGCTCTGGCCCGCTATCACCAACACCACCTGCGCTCCGAGTCGCGCCCGGTGTGGCTGGAGCGCAACTTCTCCTTCGCGATCGGGCCGCACCAGCTCCGCGGCCGCGTCGATCGCGTCGACGCGCTACCCGACGGGGGCTACGAGGTGATCGACTACAAGACCGGCGACCCCGGCTCCGGCCCGAAGTTGACCGGCGACGTGCAGCTGGCGCTCTACCGGCTCGGCGCCCGCGAGGCCTGGGAGATCGAGGTCAGCACCGGCAGCTACTGGTACGTGCTCGCCGACGAGCGCGTCTCGCTCAGCCCCGAGCCCGACGACGCCGAGCGGGTCGAGCGCACCGTGCTCGAGGTCGCCGGCGGGATCACCGAGCAGGACTTCGAGCCCCGCCCTTCATATGAGATCTGCTCCTGGTGTGACTACCGGTTGATCTGCCCGGCCAGCGAGGCGTAGCCGAGCCGCGCCGCTGTTGAGGCGCCTAATTCGAGGCGTAGCCGCTACTTCGGCGGGCCCTCGTGCTCGTCGGATCGCTGGCGCAGGAAGCGCTGGAAGTCGTCGGCGATCGTGTCGCCGGAGGGCATGTCCTGGGCCTCGAACTCGGTCTCGTCGGCCTGCTCTGCCTCGAGCCGGCGGACGAGCTCTTCGATCTCGGGGTTGGATGCGACCGCGCGGTCGACCTGGGTGTCGAAGCGGTCCATCTCTTCCTCCAGATCGGAGGCCTCGATCGCGATTCCGGTGAAACCCTCCAGGCGCCTCAGCAGCGCCAGCGCCGCCTTCGGGTTGGGGACCGCGGCGACGTAGTGGGGGACGGCCGCCCAGAGGCTGGCCGAGGTCATCCCGCGGCGGCGGCAGGCGTCGTGGACGATGCCGACGATCCCGGTCGGCCCCTCGTAGCTGGAGCGGCTGAGCGAGAGGCGCTCGACCAGCTCGGGGTCGGAGGCGAGCCCGGTGATCGGCACGGCGCGCGTGTGCGGCACGTCGGCGAGCAGGGCGCCGAGGGTGACGACCATTTCGACCTGGAAGCGCTCGGCGGCCTCGATCACCGCCTCGGCAAAGGTGCGCCAGCGCAGGTTCGGCTCGACCCCGGAGATCAGCACCAGGTCGCGCTCGGCCGTTGGCGCGCTGGCGGCCAGGATCGTGTTGGCCGGCCAGTCGACCTCGCGGGCCTGGCCTTCGGTCATCCGGATCGTCGGCCGCGTGACCTGGAAGTCGTAGAACTCCTCCGGGTCGATCTCGGCGACCGCCTCCGCATCGAGCGCGACCGCGATCGCATCGAGCGCGGTGGTCGCCGCGCTCGCGGCGTCGTTCCAGCCGGCGAAGGCCGCCACCAGGACCGGTGAGCGGAGCTCCGGCGGATCCCCCTCCCACTTCAGCGCCTCCACACAGCGAGCCTACCGGGCGCGCGCTTGGCCCACGCCGTCTCGTCCGCGTCGCCGGGCAAGATCGATGGATGGAAGCGGCGGTCGCGCAGATTCACCCCCAGGTCGCCGAGCTGCGTCCCGGGCAGCGCTTCGAGGGCCGCTACGCGTGTGTCTCCAAGGAGCGCCAGACGGCGCGCAACGGCTCTGCCTACCTCTCGCTTCGATTGCGCGACCGAAGCGGTGCCGTCGCCGCGCGCGCCTTCCGCGACGCAGACCGGCTCGGGCTGCGCTTCGAGGCCGGCGACGCGATCGCCGTGCGCGGCAAGGTCGAGCGCTTCCGCGGCGAGATCGTGGCCGAGATCGAGGACGTCCGCCGGCTGGAGCCCGGCAGCTTCGATCCGGCCGAGTTCCTGCCGACCGCCTACCGATCCGCCGAGGAGCTCGAAGGCTTTCTCGAGCACCTCGCACGCGAGATCCACGATCCGGGGCTGAGGGCGGTCGTCGACGGGGTCGTCTTCGGCGGCCCCCTGGCGGCGGAGTTTCGCCGCGCGCCCTGCACGCGACGATCGCACCACGCCTACATCGGGGGGCTGCTCGAGCACACGGTCGCGGTCGCGACGCTGGTGCTCGAGACCTGTGTTCTCCATCCGCGCCTCGACTCCGACCTGCTGATGGCGGCGGCGATCGTCCACGACGCCGGCCGAGCGCGCGAGTTCACCTATGGAGCTGAGTTCGGGCTCACCGACGAGGGCCGGATGCTCGGTCACCTCGCGATCGGCGCCGAGATCGTCGGCGCCGCGGCCACCGGCCTGGAATCGGAGCGGCGGCTGGCGCTGCTCAACTGCGTGCTCTCACACCACGGTCCCGACGCCGGACCCGGGCGCGCACGTCAATCCGGCCGCCCCGTGGGCGCCGGGCACGGCTTTGCCTCCGCCGAGGCGCTGGCGCTCTACCGGCTCAACTCGCTCGACGCCTCGGTCAAGGGGGCGCTGGAGCACGGCTCACCCGCCTGACGAGCTGCGCGGCCACCAACAGCAGCAAAGCGGCGAACGAGACCTCGAGCAGGCGCTCGGAGATCGCGTTGGAGACCAGCACCCCGGCCAGCACCCCGAGCGGCGAGAGGGCGCCGATCAGGAGCCCGTCGCGGAGCCTGACGTTGCCCCAGCGGTTCTGACGCCAGGCGCCGACCGCGCAGACGGGGACGATCGCCAGCAGCGAGGTCGCCTGCGCCCGGATCTGGGGTTCGTCGAAGAAGATCACCAGCGCCGGGACGAAGAGGATGCCGCCGCCGACCCCGAGCACGCCGCCGACCGTGCCGCCGGCAAAGCCGAGGATGGCGGCGAAGACGTAGTCCATCAGCCGACCAGCAGCTTGATCGCGACGACGACGAGCAAGAGCGCGAACAGCAGCGAGATCCCCCGTTCGGAGATCCGTTGCTGAATCCCGGTGCCGACGATCACTCCACCGACCGCGGGCACTCCGACCAGCGCCGCTTCGAGCAGGTCGACGTTGCCGTAGGCCCCCTGCCCGACCGCCGCCAGCAGCGCGATCACGGTGATCGCCGCGAGGCTGGTCCCGGTTGCCTCGCGCTCGCCATAGGCGAACCAGAAGATCAGCAGCGGCACGATCACGGTCCCGCCGCCGACCCCGAACATCGCGCTGAAGGCTCCGGCGGCCGTCCCGGTCGCGACGAGCTTGAGGATTCGATCGCGGCCCATCCGCCGCGATACTAGTGCCGTGTCTCGCGACCTCACCCCCGAATCGGCGGCCCCAGATCACCGCCATGCTGCGTCCTCAGTCGCCCGCATAGCGGTGCTATTCGGGCTCCCTGCGTCCTTGCCTGGCGGCGCCTGTGTCTCGCCGCTTCAGGCGCGACGTCGCGACACCCGGCACTAGGCCCGCGATGAACCCCGACGCCGATCCGATCCTCGAACCGCTGCGGGCCGATCCGGCGAGCGCCGCGATCCTCTGCGACATCGACGGCACCCTGGCGCCGATCGTCGGCGATCCCGACGCGGCCGCCGTTCCCGCGGAGGCCACCGCGGTGCTCGCCGCGCTCGCCGGGCGCTATCGGCTCGTCGCCTGCGTCAGCGGCCGCCGGGCAAGCGCCGCGCGGCGCATGGTCGGTGTCGAGCAACTCACCTACGCGGGCAACCACGGGCTCGAGGTGCTCGGTCCGGGCGACTCCACGCCCCGCCTCGATCCCGAGCTCGGCGACCGCGGCGGCGCCGCGGCCGGGTTCGTCTCCGGCCTCGACTGGGACCGGCTCGGGCGGGTCGGGTTGCGGCTCGAGGACAAGGGCCCGATTCAGGCGATCCACTGGCGCGGGGCGGCCGACGAGCAGGCCGCGTCGCAACGGGCGCGCGAGCTTGCCGTGCTCGCCGAGGAGGAGGGCTTCGTCGCCCATCTGGGCCGGATGGTGGTCGAGGTCCGGCCGCTGTCCACGGTCCACAAGGGGACAGCTGTCCGCCGGCTGATCAGCGAAGCGGGGGTGAGTGCTGCGCTGTTCGGCGGCGACGATCGCACCGACCTCGACGCATTCGCCGCCCTGCGCGAGCTCGAGCGGGCGGGTGAGCTCGAGCACGGCGTCTGCGTCGGCGTTGTCTCCGCCGAGGCGCCGCCCGAGATCGAGCAGCGCGCCAACCTCGTCGTCGGCGGCACAGACGCCTTCCTCGACCTCCTGCGGACCCTCTAGGAAATGCTGTTCTGCGATCTGCTGCGGGTCTCGGTGCTACTGGTCGCCGGCGTCGCCACCGCGCTCGGCGTGGTCAGCGTCGTGGTTGCCGCCCAGGACACCAACGAGCTCGCGCTCACGGTCGCCTTCGCCTGGTGGCTCGCCGGTGCGGCGATCGGGATCTGGCTCGGACGCGCGGCGCGGGCGGCGGGGGCGATCGGGAGACTGCTCGCAGGGGCGCGCACCGCGACCAGCCTGCCGTCGGAGAGCCCGGGCAGGATCGCGTTCATGCGGCTGTGGCCGATCGGTGCCTTCGCCTTGCTGGTCGGGGTCGCCGGCTGGTTTGCCCCCCAGGTCGCGGCGATCGGCGCCGGCTACGCGATCCTGATTGCGCTCGCCTGGCGCGGTCGCGAGAACGCCGTCGCCGCGATCGAGGAACGCGACGGCGTCCGTTTCTACGTCGAGCCCTCGGCGGCGTTCGAGCCGGTGAAGCTGATCCGGACCCCCGGCCTCTACCGCGACCGTGCCCCGACGCCCAAGCCGCCCCCACCGCCAACCGCCAAGGCCTGACAGGGAGCTCGCGCCCTGCTCGCGGGCGGCGCGCAGGGGCCGATACTGCGGGTCGCGGACGCGGGCGAAGGCGATCCAGCCACCGATCCCGGCGGCGATCGCCGCGATCCCGGCGACGACCAGGCCCGAGCGCGGCCCGGCGACCTCGGCCAGCCAGCCGACGATCGGCGCCCCGATCGGGGTCGAGCCCAGGAAGACGACCGAGTAGAGCGCCATCACCCGCCCGCGCATCAGCGGATCGGCGCCGAGCTGGAGGGTCGAGTTGATGCCGGCGGCGAAGGTGACGCTGACGGCGCCGAGCGGCACCAGCGCGATCATCTCCAGTGGCAGCGTCGGGGCGATCGCTGCAAGCAGGGCGAAGAGCCCGAAGGCGACCGCCGAGCCGGCGATCAGGTGCTCGCTGACGCGGCCGCGCGCACCGGTCGCCAGGGCGCCGGCCACCGAGCCGATCGCCATCGCCACCGCGAGCGCGGTGTAGGCGCCGGCGCCACCGTCGAAGGTGAACCGGCCGAGCAGTGGCAACAGGACCTGGAAGTTGAAGGCGAGCGTGCCGACGACGGCCATCATCGCCAGCGGGATCAGCAGGCTCGGCTCGCCGCGCATGTAGCGCAGCGCCGCGCGCACGCCATCGCGCTCGCGCCCGTCCGAGCCGGGGGTCGAGAGCCTGCTCGGGTCCATACCGCGCAGGGCGACGATCATCGCCGCGAAGGTTGCCGCGTTGATCAAAAAGCACGGTGCGACCCCGAGGGTGGCGATCAGGATCCCGGCGCCGGCCGGACCGAGGATGCGCGCCGAATGGATCAGCACGCTGTTGAGCCCGACCGCGTTGACGACCTGATCGGCGCCGACCATCTCGATCACGAAGCTCTGGCGGGTGGGGTTGTCGACCGCGTTGACCGCACCGCGGACGAAGACGAGCCCGAAGACCATCCACGGCTCGACCACGCCGGTGACCGCGAGGCCGAAGAGCGCCAGCGCCGGCACGGCCATCGCCGATTGGGTGACGATCAGCAGCGAGCGCTTTGGCCAGCGGTCGGCGAGCACCCCGCCCCAGGCGCCGAAGAGGAGGATCGGCAGGAACTGAAGCGCGACGGTGACACCGACGGCGACGCCGCTGCCGGTGAGCTCGAGAATCAGCCACATCTCGGCGACCATCTGCATCCAGTTGCCGCTCAGGGAGACGATCTGGCCGCCGAAGTAGCGGCGGTAGTTGGGGATCTCGAGTGAGCTCAGGGACCGGCGCAGCGCGGCGCTCACGCGGGTCCTTTGTGATCCGAGTCGAGCAGCCGTTCGAGGATCTCGGCGGCGCGCTCGAGGGTCGCGACCTCATCCGGATCGAGGTCGCGCATGCGCTTGGCCAGGTACGCGTTCTTGCGCCCGCGCAGCCGTTTCAGCAGCGCCCGCCCCTCAGCGGTCGGCGCGACCAGGAAGCCGCGGCCGTCGGAGGGGTCCGGGGTGCGGGTGACGAGCCCGAGCTCGACCAAGCCGGCGACGATCCGCGTCGCCGTCGGCCGCTGCACCCGCTCGCGATCGGCGAGCTCGCTCGGCGTCAGCGGGCCATGGCAGTCGACCGTGGCCAGTGCCGCGGTCAGCGTCGGGCTGAGGATCGCGCCCTCGGCCTGGTTGGCGTCCTGCCTCAGCCGTCGCGCCGTGCGGACCACCGCAAGCCGAAGCCGAGCGGCGATCTCTGCGACCGGGGGCGAAGTGGTTACCATTGCTAATTAGCATAGCAAACTAGTTTCCGAACCGGTGGGCAGGGCGACCCAACTCTTGGGCTTACCATTCGCGGCGTGAGGAGGCTGATGCTCGGATCCGCCTTGATCGTGGCGGCAACCGCAGCGGCCACCGCGGGGGCGCTGTCGAAGGACATCGTCCGCACGGACGACGGCATTCAGTTTGGACGGGTTTGCAGCCTCGCTGGCTGTTCGACTGGGCTCAGCGTCCAGACCGATCAAGTTCGCCGGAAGCTTCCTGGCGCTCGGACGGTGCAGATCTGTGCTCTGGACGAATGCCGAGAAGTGAGCGTCGTCCATGACGGCATGCACATGCCCTGTGCCGGAATCGATGAGGAGACGGTTATCGCCGTCACCGCCACGATCCGGACCGAATCGGGACGCGTCCTGTTTG
Source organism: uncultured Solirubrobacterales bacterium (assembly GCA_963767475.1). GTDB lineage: Bacteria > Actinomycetota > Thermoleophilia > Solirubrobacterales > 70-9 > WHSW01. The sequence continues at coordinate 801,867 of CAVYEI010000002.1, read as the reverse complement.
CGGATTCAGCCTTGGTCGCACTGACGCTCAACCAACCGAACGGCTCCGAGTGCGGCCCGACTTGTTACCAGGGCGCCGCGCACATCGACGCCGGGCGCGAGCTGCTCAAACCGGGCCGACAGATCCGTCGGGCGCTCTAGCCCTTCCGGCCCCGCAGCTTCAGCAGCTGGTTCCAGGTCCGGGTGTTGGCGACGTCGTTCTTCGTCAGCCACGCCCGCCGCGCCGTCGCCAGGCCGTACTGGATGTTCGCCAGCGTGTCGACGCCGTGGGCGTCGGTGTTGACGACGATCTTCACTCCGGCGTCGCAGGCGAGGCGGGCGTGCGACTCGGAGAGATCGCGGCGGTTGGGGTTGCCGTTGATCTCGATCAGGGTCTTGTTGGCGGCCGCTGCCGCGGCGATCGCCTCGATGTCGATCTCATAGGGCTCGCGCTTGTTGATCAGCCGCCCGGTCGGATGGCCGATGCAGTCGACGTGGGGATTCTCGATCGCGGCGACCACCCGCTCGGTCATCTTCTTCGGCGAGATCCGAAATGAGGTGTGGACGCTGGCGACGACCCAGTCGAGTTGCTCGAGCACCTCGGGCTCGTAGTCGAGCGAACCGTCGGGGAGGATGTTGACCTCGGACCCGGCGAGCAGCTTGAACCTGCCCTTGTTCGCGGCGTTGTAGGCGGCGACCTCCTCGACCCGTTTCAACAGCGCCTCGGCCGTGACGTGATCGCCGAAGCCGTGGCTCGCCGAGTGGTCGGTGATCGCCAGGTAGGCGTAGCCGCGCGCCTGGGCGGCCTCGGCCATCTGCTCGAGCGTGTTGCGCCCGTCCGAGAGCGTCGTGTGGCAGTGCAGGTCGCCGCGGATGTCGCCGAGCTCGACCAAATCCGGCAGCTCGCCGTTCGCCGCCGCGGCGATCTCGCCGTTGCCCTCGCGCAGCTCGGGTTCGATGTAGGCGAGCCCGAGGCGCTCGTAGACCTCGGCCTCGGTGGCGTAGCGCCCGACCTCGCCCGACTCCGTCTCCAGCACCCCGTGCTCGGATACCGAGAGGCCCATCTTCACCGCCCGCGCGCGCAACTCGACGCTGTGCTGCTTGGAGCCGGTGAAATGCTGGAGCAGGTTGCCGTAGGCGTCGGGCTCGACGATCCGCAGGTCGACCGCGATCCCGTTGTAGGTCGTGATCCTGGTCCCGGCCGTGCCCGCGGAGCCCGACTGAGCGGCGAGCTCGTGCTCGGTCAGCGCCTGCGCGAGCGCCTTCGGATCGCTCGCGGTCGCGATCAGGTCGATGTCCTTGCAGGTCTCGGCCCGCCGGCGCGCCGAGCCGGCGATCTCGACCGCCTCGGAGGCCGGATGGTCGCGTAGAGCCGCCGCCAGCTCCTCCGCCACCGGGAGCACGTCGGAGAGCAACAGCCGCTCGGCGGGCCCGTCCTCGCCGAGCTTCGCCAGCGCCGCGATCACGTTCTCCTCGGCCTTCGGCCCGAGCCCCTTGAGCCCCCGGATCTGCTCTGTCTCCGCCGCTGCGCGCAGCTCGTCGAGGCTCGACACTCCGAGCTCGTCGTAGAGCTTTCGCACCGTCTTCGCGCCCAGGCCGGGAATCCTCGTGACCTCGAGCAGCGAGGCCGGGTACTTCGCCTTCAGCTTCGTCGCCGCGGGGATCTCGCCGGTCTCCGCCAGGGCGACGATCTTCTCCTGCAGCGTGTCGCCGATCCCGGGCAGGTCGGTCGCCTTGCCCGCCAGCGCCAGCTCCTCGACCGAGACCGGGCTCTGGCGGATCACCCGCGCCGCCTCCTTGTAGGCGATCACGCGATAGCGGTTGGCGCCGTCGAGCTCATAGAGGGTTCCGAGCTCGATCATCGCCTCGGCGATCTCTGCGTTTCGCATCGGCATCGGTCGGACTCTAAAGGCCTGATGTCGGTCAGCCACGCACGCGGTGACGCCGCTAGCCGTCGCCCGACGACACCCACGGCCTCGCGGGTAGCGGTGCTACCCGCTTCGTCCGCGTGCGCCGCCCGGCTCGGCTCGCGACGCCCCCGCGCACGCGCCTGACCCCCATCAGGCCTCTAGATTGCCCGCCGTGTCCGCGAATGAACCGGTCTGGCTCGTGCTGCCGACCTACAACGAGGCCGACAGCCTCGAACGGATCGTGGCCGCGATCCGCGCCCAGCTTCCCGCCGACCGGCGGGTGCTCGTCGTCGATGACTCATCGCCCGACGGCACCGGCGAGATCGCCGACCGCCTAGCCGCCGCCCACGACGATGTCGAGGTCCTGCATCGCGCCCGCAAGGAAGGCATCGGCCCCGCCTACGTCGCCGGCTTTCGTGCCGCGCTCGACGGGGGCGCCGAGCTGGTCGCGCAGATGGACGCCGACTTCTCCCACGACCCCGCGGACCTCCCGCGACTGCTGGCCGCCGCCGCCGAGCGCCGACCTGGTGCTCGGCTCGCGCTACGTCGATGGCGGCGGGGTCGCCGATTGGGGGCCCGTGCGGCGCCTGATCAGCCGCGGCGGCAGCGCCTATGCGCGCACCCTGCTCGGCCTCGGCCTCCACGACCTCACCGGCGGCTTCAAGGTCTTCCGGCGGGCGGTGCTCGAGGCGATCGAGCTGGAGACGATTCCCTCGCTCGGCTACGCCTTCCAGGTCGAGACCACCTATCGCGCCGTTCGCGCGGGCTTCGAGGTGGTCGAGGTGCCGATCGTCTTTCGCGACCGCCGCGTCGGCGAGTCGAAGATGACCGGGTCGATCGTGATCGAGGCCGCCCGGAGGGTGCCTATGATGCGGTTGTCGCGCCCCCGGCGTTGACCGCGTCCGTACTATACTTTTTGAAGTAGCAAGGCCCGCAATCCAAATCGCACCCCTGTCCGTAGAGATGGGTTAGGAGACCAAGTGACTGGCACACTCCCCGACGTGACCGACGCCACCTTCCAAAGCGACGTACTAGAGGCCGACACCCCGGTGCTCGTCGACTTCTGGGCTCCCTGGTGCGGGCCTTGCCGCGTCGTCCACCCGATCCTCGAGGAGATGGCAGCCGAGCGCAACGGCGAGCTCAACATCGTCAGCCTCAACGTCGACGACAACCAGCAGACCGCCGGCCGCTATGAGGTGCTCTCGATCCCGACCCTGATCCTGTTCCGCGACGGCGCCGAGGCGAAGCGCATCGTCGGCGCCCTGCCCAAGCGCCGCCTGGAATCTGAGCTGGAGCCGGCCCTGGTCTGATCATGCGCAGCCGATTCACAGTCATCGCCTCGCTGATCGCCGTCGGGCTGCTCCTGGTCGTGGTCGCCGGCGCCAACGGTCGCGCCTCGAAGACGGTCGAGGTCGGCGACGACTTCTTCAATCCGACGAGCCTGACGATCTCCAAGGGGACGAAGGTGAAGTTCAACTGGACCGGCAGCGACGAGCACGACGTGGTCAAGAAGAAGGGCCCCGGTGGGAGCTTCTCCTCGGGCGCTACCGATGCCGACGGAGTCAACTTCACGCACAAGTTCAGCAAGGCCGGGACCTACAAGATCATCTGCACCCTCCACGAGGGTATGAAGATGAAGATCAACGTCAACGGCTGACGCCGATCCCCCGCCGCTAGCTCTTCTCGATCCCGATCCCCAGCTCGCGCCCGTCGATCGACGCCGCGAGGCCGAGGCCGGCACCGTCGTAGGCGACCGACGTTGCCAGCGTCTCGCCGGCGATGTAGTCCTCGTGGCGGCGGGCGGCCTCGACCAGTCCCTCGTCGCCGCCGAGCGTCAGCGAGATCCGGTCGGAAACGTCGAGTCCGGCCTGCTTGCGGGCATTCTGGACAGCGTGCACGATCTCGCGCGCGAGACCCTCGCGGATCAGCTCTTCGTCGAGCTCGAGCGCCAGCGCCACTGCCCGTCCTGACTCCGCCTCGACCTCGTAGCCGTCGAGCGGCTGCATCACGAGCGTGAAGTCATCGGGGTCGAGCGTGTGCTCGGCGCCGGCGATGTTGACGCCGATCCGCCGGTCGCCGCGGATCGCCTCGGCGACGTGGGCGGGGTCGAGCGCCTCGACGGCGGCCGCCACCTGCGGCATCGACTTGCCGAACCGCGGCCCCAGGGCGCGGTAGTTCGGCTTCACCGCGTAGCGGACGAGCTCACCCTCCTCGGAGACGAACTCCAGCTCCTTGACGTTGAGCTCGGCGCGGACGAGCCCGGCGAGCTGCTCGATCTCGGCTCGCTCGGCCTCGGTGGCGACGATCACCGCTCGTCGCAGGGGCTGGCGGTTCTTGACCTTCGCCTGGGCGCGGGCGGCGCGGCCGAGCTCGATCGCCCGCATCGCCGCCTCGACCCCGGCCTCGAGCTCGCCGTCCTCGAGCTCGGAATCGGGCTCGGGGTAGTCGCCGAGGTGGACCGAGTCGGCGCCGCCGCTGAGGTTGGCGTGGATCTCGTCGGCGACGAAGGGCGTGAACGGCGCCAGCAGCGCCGCCACCTCGAGCAGGCAATGGCGCAGGGTGGCGAAGCGCGGCGCGGTCGCCGTCCCAGAAGCGGCGGCGGTTGAGCCGCACGTACCAGTTCGAGAGCTCGTCGACGTACTCGGCGATCGCCCGCCCGGCGGTCGTGCAGTCGAAGTCCTCCATGCGCTCGATCACCGTCCGCGTCAGGCCCTGGAGGCGGCTCAGCGCCCAGCGATCGAGGTCCGAGCAATCGGCGAGCACCAACTCGAGCTCGTCGCGCTCGACCTCCTCGGCGTTCGCGTAGAGGACGAAGAACGAGTAGGTGTTCCAGAGCGTGAGCAGGAACTGGCGCAGCGACTCGCCGACCGTGTCGGCGGAGAACCGGTAGCCGGCCCACGGCTGCTGCGAGCTCAGGTAGTACCAGCGGAAGGCGTCGGCGCCGTGCAGCTCGAGCACCGCCCAGGGGTCGACCACGTTGCCGCGGCTGGTTGACATCTTCCGGCCCTCTGGGTCGGAGATCAGCCCGAGGCAGACGCAGTTGCGATAGCTGGTCTGATCGAAGAGCAGCGTCGACTCGGCAAGCAGCGAGTAGAACCAGCCGCGGGTCTGGTCCTGTGCCTCGCAGATGTAGTCGGCGGGGAAGCGCTCGCTGAACTCATCCTCGTTCTCGAACGGGTAGTGGAACTGCGCGAACGGCATCGCGCCCGAGTCGAACCAGGCGTCGATCACCTCCTCGACACGCCGCATCTCGCCCCCGCACTTCTGGCAGCGAAGCGTGACGTCGTCGATGTAGGGGCGGTGCAGATCGTCGGGAAGCTCGGCGCCGTGCTCGCGCAGGTCGGCGACCGAGCCGGCGCAGAACACCTCCTCGCAGGCGGCCGACTGGCACTCCCACACCGGCAGCGGCGTGCCCCAGTAGCGCTCGCGCGAGAGCGCCCAGTCGACGTTGCCCTCCAGCCACTTGCCGAAGCGCCCGTGCTTGACGTGGTCGGGGCGCCAGCCGATCGTCTCGTTCTCGGCCAGCATCCGCTCGCGGACCTCGGTCGTGCGGATGTACCAGCTCGACTTCGCGTAGTAGAGCAACGGCGTGCCGCAGCGCCAGCAATGCGGATAGGAGTGTTCGTACTCCTCGAGGCGAAACAGGCGTCCGCTCTCGCGCAGCGCCTCGACGATCTCTCGGTTGTGCTCGAAGACCATCTTGCCCTGGAAGTCGGGGATCCGCTCGTCGAAGGTGCCGTCGGGCCGGACCGGGTTCTGCAGCGTCATCCCGTACTGCTCGCCGAGACGGAAGTCGTCCTCGCCGAAGGCGAGCGCGGTGTGGACGAGACCGGTGCCGTCGATCGGTGGTGACGAAGTCGCCGAGCAACACCGAGTGGCCCAGGGGCCCGAAGTCCTCGCCCTTGATGTACTCGAACGGCGCCTCGTAGCGCACTCCCTCGAGCGCCTTGCCGGGGAGGTGGGCGAGCACCTCGGCGTCCTCGCCGAGGACCCGCTCGAGCAATGGCCGGGCGACGACGATAGACCTCGCCGTCGAGCCGCGCTCGTACGTACTCGATCTCAGCCCCGGCGGCGACCGCCGCATGCGAGATCAGCGTCCACGGTGTCGTCGTCCAGACGAGCAGGTTGTCGCCGGGCTCGACCGCGTCGCCGGGTGGCTTCGGTGACGGGAAGGCGGACGAAGACCGAGGGGTCGACCACATCCTCGTAGCCCTGGGCGACCTCGTGGGAGGAAAGCGCGGTGCCGTCGCGCGGGCAGTACGGGACCACCTTGTGCGCGTTGTAGAGCCGCCCCTGGTCCCAGATCTCCCGCAGCGCCCACCACACCGACTCGATGTAGTCGTTGGTCATCGTCACGTAGGGGTCGTCGAGGTCGACCCAGAAGCCGATCCGCTCGCTGAGCCGGTTCCAGTCCTCGACGTAGCGCAGCACCGACTCACGGCAACGCTGGTTGAACTCGGCGATCCCGTACTCCTCGATCTCGACCTTCGAGGCGAGCCCGAGCTCCTTCTCGATCTCGAGCTCGACCGGGAGCCCGTGGCAGTCCCAGCCGGCCTTGCGGGGGACGTAGTGGCCGCGCATCGCGCGGTAGCGCGGGTAGACGTCCTTGAACGCGCGCGCGAGCACGTGGTGGGACCCCGGCTTGCCGTTCGCCGTCGGCGGCCCGTCGTAGAAGCTCCAGATCGGCGCCCCGGCCTCGCGCCGCTGGGCGACCTGGCGCTCGAAGGTGCGGTCCTCGCGCCAGCGCTCGAGCACCCGCTGCTCGAGCTCGGGGAAGGACTGCTTCGGGTCTACGGGGCGAAAGCCGGTATCGCTCATGCGGCGGCTGATTCTAGGAGTGCCGCCCGGCGTGGCTCACCAGACGACGAGGATGTCGTCGGGGTCCTGCGGGTTGACGTACACCGGCAGCACCAACCCGGGTTGCATCAGGTGGGCGGCGAACTCGGAGATGATCACCTTGTGCGTGACCCGCCGCGGCGACTGGCCGGGCAGCTCGAGGTCGAGTTCCAGCTTCATCAACGGCTGCTCGTTGATCTGCACGTTCGAGGAGGCCGAGACCAGCGTTCCCTTGCCTCTGACGCCGGTCTTCCACAGCCACTGCTCGTGGCGGCCCTTGCGCGCCTGCTGGATGGCGTAGACGACCGAGGCCGAGCGTGACCGCGACCCAGATCGGCCCGAGGAGGATCGGGAATCGGAAGCACGGGTCCGCCGATCAGAGCCCGAGCAGGACGAAGATCATCCCGAGGCCGACGAAGAAGCCGACGATCAGGAGTAGCCGGTGCGGTTGATCTGCATCGTCGGCCTACTCGTTCGACTCGTCGCGGATTCGCTTTGCCACCGTCGCGCCGGCCTGCCCACAGAGCTCTCGAGCCCGGCGAGGTCCGGCTCGTCCTCCTCGACCGAGCACAGCAGCGAGCCGTAGGCGAGCTCGAACGAGAAGTCGCCGGGCGAGCTCTCGCCGAGCCAGTCGATGAAGCGTGGGGATGAACAGCTGGCGCAGCCAGTTGTCGTCCTGGAACGGGCTCACCGCGACCTTGAAGCGCTCGTTCAGCCTCTCGCTCTCGGTCCAAAGCCGCGAGCTGCGCACCTCGAAGCCGTAGTGGGTGTCGTCGGTGATCCGCCCTTGCGGTCGCAGCTCAGCCGGGGCACGAACGGCTGCGACTCGGGGATCTGGGCGAAGACGACGTTGTAGGCGAAGCGCCCGTATGAGTAGTGCGCGATCACGCCGTCGATTCCCGGCAATCGAGCTCACCGCCGAAGGCGCGGGCTGAGGCCCCCGCCCTTGGTCAGCAGCGGCGTCACCGGCCCGGGGGAAAAGCCGTCTGCGGGCGTCAGGCCGCAGGTTGGCGCAAACGCCTCGTAGCTCGATTGCACGCTCACGGCCGCGAGGCTAACCGCTCACCAGACGATCAGCAGCTCGTCGGGCTTGCGCGGATGGACGTAGGCGGGCATCACCAGGCCGGGCCTCATCCGCCGGGCGGCGAAGCTGCCGACGATGATCGAGCGGGTCACCCGGCGCGGCTCCTGGCCCGGGAACTCGAGATCGAGGACGAGCCGAAACAGCGGCTGCTCGTTCACTGACATCTCGGTTCCGGCCTCGACCACGGTCGCCCGTCCGCGGAGGCCGTTGTCGGCGAGCCAGCGGTTGCGGTCGATCTTCGTCCGGGCGCGGATCGCGACCACGATCGCGACCAGGGCCGAGAGCACGTAGGCGAGGCCCATGAGCCCGAGGATGATCGCGGCCGGGATGCCGATGAAGCTGTTCTCGAACACGAATGCGGCCAGCCCGATCATCGCCAGCCCGACGAGCCCGAAGACGGCGATGATCTTCGCCCCGGTGCGGTTCAGCCGCATGCTCGCTCAGACCTCCTCGGCGCACTCGTCGCGGATCCGCTTGGCGACCGCGCCGGTCGCGTCCCAGAGCCGGGCGAGGTGTTCGACGGACCCATCGCCGACCTCGACCGAGCCGACCAGGTCGCCGTAGGCGAGCTCGAAGGCAAAGCTCTTCGGTGGCTCGGTGACCAGCCAGTCGATGAACTCGGGCGAGAACAACTGGCGCATCCAGTTCTCCTCCTGGTAGGGGCTGGTCGCGACCTCATAGCGGGCGGCCAGCGCCTCGCTCTCGGTCCAGACCGCCTCGTCGTCGAGCTCGAACCCCATCCCGCCGATGCCCTCGACCCGCCGAGGCGGCCGGCAGAAAAGCCTTGGCACGAGCGGCTCGGACTCGGGCACCCGGGTGATCGCAACCAGGAACTCCAAGCTCACGTCGCTGACCGCGCCGACGGCGTGACCGCCGCCGTAGCGCAGCCGCCCGATCACGCCCTCGCCGCCACCGGGGAGCTCACCGCGCAGCGCCGGGCCCAGCTTCACTCCCTCCGCACGGGCGAGCAGCGGCGTCAGCGCCTCGACCACGTAGTCGTCCGTGACGGCAAGCTTGCGCGCCGCGGCAAGGTCGCGGAAGGCCTCGGCGACGTTCACGTGCTGCGGACCGCGTCCTAGATTCGGTCGTTCAGCAGGCGACGTTCCCTCGCATGCCGCCAGCGTAAACGGCGCGAGGACCGCTTACCAGGGCCTGTCCCGGGTAGCGATCAGCGAAGAGACTCAGCTGCCACCGAAAGGAATCGAAAATGAGCGCAGTCGCAATCGTCTTGATCGTGATCGCCGTGATCGTCGTCATCGCCCTGCTGGTCGCCGCCTCCCGCCGCCGGGCGCAGGTCCGAGCCGACGACCGCCGCCAGGTCGCTTCCGAGCACCGCGACGAAGCGTCCGCCCGCAGACTGTCCGCGGAGAAGGAATCGGCAGCCGCCGACGAGCAGGCCGCCCGGGCCCGACGCGAGGCCGCCGAGGCGGAGGAGCGCTCTCGAGCCGCGGAGCGCGAGCGCGCGACCGCCGACGCGCACGAGGAGCACGCGACGTCAATCGACCCGGATGCCGACTCCGGCGACGCGGGCCGGACCTCGGACCCGGCCGCCGGCCCCGCGGACGCGCGGACCACGACGACCGAGCGCAGCGCCTAGCGGCGCTACTCGGTCAGGTCGGCGGCTTCGAGGGCATCCTTGGGGTCGAGATAGGTCCGAACCCGCGTCGACTTGCCGTCTTCGAAGTCGCTCAGGGTGGCGAAGGGGGACTCCGTCGCGGCTCCGCTGAGGCTGCCGCGGGTGTGAAGTCGACCGATGCCGAGCACCCGGTCGCCGAGGTCTCGAACCTCTGAATACTCGACCGTGAGCTCGTCGAGCGCATCGTCAAGCTCGCGGAGCATCTCGCGAAGGCCCTCGTGTCCCCGGTACACCCCGCCGCCCGTCGTCAGCAGGACCGGAAGGGCCGAGTGCCACTCGACGTCCGGGCCGACTTCAGCGATCCACGCGTCGAAGTCCCGGCGGTTGAAGGCGTCTGTCGCGCGCCTGAAAGCGTCGAGGTTCTCCTGCGACATCGCTGCCAGTATCCCGCTCCGTAGGGGAGATCAAGGGTCCCTACGATGGATGGGTGCCGATCAAGCTCACCCTGGCAGGGGCGGCGGCGCTGCTCGCGCTCGCGGGCTGCGGCTCCTCGGATCCACCGGAGACGCCGGCTGCGTGCCTGGCGCCGGCGTCCGACTATCTGCAGGCGCTCGAGGCTGCGCCGGACGAGGTGCGCCTCGCGGGCACGACCGCGATCAGCTCCTGCCTGGTCTCAGAGCAGCCGAGCGGTTCGCTGCAGACGGTCGGCAAGTCGATCATCGACGCGGCGACCGAGCTCAACGGCGAGGTCCTTCGCGATCCCGATCCACAAACGATCGTCCGCCTCGGGTATCTGGTCGGTGCCGTCCAGGAGGGCGCCTCGACCACGGGAGGGATCCACCGTGACCTGATCCTGCGCCTCGACGCCGCGGCGCGGTATCCGGGGCCCGACGGTGAGCCGTTCGGGGCGGAGTTCGAGCGTTCGTTCGGCGAGGGCTACGCCGCCGGCCAGGCCAGCGGGTAGCGCGGGGGAACGCCGAGAAGCGGCGAGCGGGCTATCGCCGCTCGCCGCTCAGACGGCGTCGCGTGCGGCTGGCGTTCGGGCGGTCGTTGCGGTACTGCCGCTCGCGATCAGCGCGCTGCGCGTCCATGAACATGAGCATCAGGGTGGGGTGCATGTGCGGCCTCCTAACCGGTGTTTCGCTTTAGATAGTTATAGCAGATCGTAACCCCTATCGGTACAATGGTGGTTATGCCGACCGATCAGACGGCACCCGCCGAACTCGAATTGGTGCGTGAGTTCGTCAACACCTGGGACGTCGAGGAGGGCACCGACGGGCTCGACTCGCCCGACGCCGCGCTCGCCTGGCTCGCGGCCCACGGGCTCGACGGCGGAGAGCGCTCGATCGGCGAGGAGGATCGGGAGCGGCTGGTCGAGGTGCGCGAGGCGCTGCGCGGCCTGCTGCTCGCCAACAACTCGGGCGAGCCGTTTCCGGACGCCGCGCTGCAGATCCTCAACGAGCAGTCCGCCGAGGCAGCTGTCGTCCTGCACTTCGACCCCGACGGGGCCGCGCTGCTCACACACTGCGGCGGCGTCGATTCGGCGATCGCCAGGCTGCTGGCGATCGTCCACCGGTCGATGGGCGATCGCACCTGGCAAAGGCTCAAGGCGTGTCCCGCCGACGACTGCCTCTGGGCCTTCTATGACCATTCGCGCAACCGCTCGGGCACCTGGTGCGAGATGGGCGAGTGCGGCAACCGGGCGAAGGCGCGGCGCTATCGCGAGCGCCGGCGATCGGCCGGCTCGGATGGCTGAGTCGATAGCCTGAGCTCCGTGGCCGATCAGCAACTTTGGGGTGGCGAGACCACGAAGGCAGTCGAGAACTTTCCCGTCTCAGGCAATCCGATCCCGGCCCCGGTGATCCGCTGGCTCGGCCGGATCAAGGGGGCCGCGGCGCGCGTCAACGCCGAGCTCGGCAAGCTCGAAGCAGACGTCGCCGAGCGGATCGCGACGGCCGGCGATGCCGTCGCCGCCGGCGAGCACGACGAGCAGTTTCCGGTCGACGTCTTCCAGACCGGCTCGGGAACCTCGTCGAATATGAACGCCAACGAGGTGATCGCCAACCTCGCCGGCGACGGCGCCCATCCGAACGACCACGTGAACATGGGCCAGTCCTCGAACGACGTTTTCCCTCCGCCGTCCATCTGGCGGCGCTCGGCGAGGTCAGCGAGGATCTGCTGCCGGCCCTCGACGCGCTCGCGACCACCCTGGCCGCCAAGGGCGACGAGTTCTCCGGTCATGTGAAGTCGGGCCGCACCCATCTGATGGACGCTGTGCCGGTGACGCTGGGCCAGGAGTTCAGCGGGTTCGCGGCTCAGATTCGCCTCGGTGCCGCGCGCGTCCGCGACACGCTCGGGCGGGTCGGCCAGATCCCGCTCGGAGGCACGGCGACGGGCACCGGGATCAATACCCACGCCGAGTTTGCCGGCCGAGTGCGGGCGAAACTCGCCGAGGCGACCGGGCTCGAGATCTCGGCTCCCGAGGACAGCTTCGAGGCCCAGGCCAATCGCGATGCCCTGGTCGAGCTCTCGGCCGCGCTCAAGGTCGTCGCCGTCTCGATGATCAAGATCGCCAACGACCTCGCGCTGATGGGCTCGGGACCGCGCGCCGGCCTCGCGGAGATCCGGCTGCCCGAGCTGCAGAAGGGCTCCTCGATCATGCCGGGCAAGGTCAACCCGGTGATCCCGGAGGTGGTGATCCAGGTCGGTGACCAGGTGATCGGCAACGACGCCGCGATCACGATCGCCGGTACCCAGGGCCAGTTCGAGCTCAACGTTCGGGTGCCGCTGATCGCCCGCAACCTGCTCGACTCGATCAAGCTGCTGGCGGCCGCGGCGCGCCTGCTCGACACCAAATGCGTCAGCGGGATCGAGCCCAACGAGGAGATGCTCCAGCGTCACGCCGAGTCGACGCTCCAGGTCGCGACCGCGCTCAACCCCCACATCGGCTACGACAAGGCGGCGGAGATCGTCAAGGAGGCGGCGAACTCGAATCGCACCGTGCGCGAGGTGGCCGCCGAGCAGGGCGTGGACGAGGCGGTGCTCGAAGAGGCGCTCGACTTCGTCAAGATGGCGCACCCGCACGACTAGACCAATGCCGTGGTGGGACGGGCTGAAGTCGAGGCGGCCGCCGCGCGGATCGCCGCTCACGTTCGCGAGACCCCGGTGCTCGAGCTCGAGCCCGGCGCGCTCGGCGTCGAGAGCCCGCTGACGCTGAAGCTGGAGCTGTTCCAGCGCACCGGCTCGTTCAAGCTCCGCGGCGCCTTCAGCGCCCTGCTCGACGCCGAGGTCGGCGAGGCCGGGATCGTCGCCGCCTCGGGCGGCAACTTCGGCATCGCCGCTGCGGTCGCCGCCGAGCAGCTCGGCATCCCGGCGGCGATCTTCGTCCCCGAGGCGTCGCCGGCGGCCAAGGTCGACCGCCTGCGCCGCACCGCCGCCGAGGTGGTCGTCACCGGCGCGCTCTACGACGACTCGCTCGCCGCCGCCCACGAGCGGGCGGCGCAGACGGGGGCGCTCGAGATTCACGCCTTCGACGACCCGCGGATCGTCGCCGGTCAGGGGACCTGCGGGCGCGAGCTCGACCGCCAGCGGCCCGGCCTCGACACGGTCTTGGTCGGGGTTGGCGGCGGGGGCCTCTGCGCCGGGACCACGGCCTGGTACGGCGACAATGCCCGGGTGCTCGCGGTCGAGCCGGCGGCGTCGCAGGCATATGCGCGGGCCCGCGAGGCGGGCGAGCCGGTGGTGGTCGAGGTCGGCGGGGTCGCCGCCGACTCGCTCGGGGCGCGGCGGGTCGGCGATCATCCGTGGGCGGTGATGTCGCGCTGGGACGTGGGGTCGGTGCTGGTCGCGGACGAGGCGATTCGCGATGCCCAGCGGCGCCTTTGGGCCGAGGCCCGAGTCGCGGCCGAGCCCGGCGGGGCGGCGGCGCTCGCCGCGCTCACCTCAGGCGCTTACGTGCCCAAGCCCGGCGAGCGCGTCGGCGTGATCGTCAGCGGCGGCAACTTCGACCCCGCCGACGCCACCTGAGCCGCGGCGCTCAGGCCTGCTGCTTCTCTCGCTTCAGCGTCATCAGCGCCAGGTCCGCCCGGCCGAGGAGCTCGCGCGGCGCCATCGCCTGATCGGTCTCGGCGGCCCCCCAGGAGACCGAGATCGGCACCCCGTCGGCGTCGGCGCAGGTGTTGAGTATCTCCGACGCGATCCGCGCCATCGCCTGCTCGGCGCCCTCGAAGCCGGTGTCGGGAAACAGCAGCGCGAACTCGTCGCCGCCCCAGCGAAACGAGCGGTCGCCGGCGCGGAGCGCCCGTTCGATCGCGGCGGCGACGTCACGCAGGCAGCGGTCGCCGTCGAGATGGCCGTGGCGATCGTTGATCGCCTTGAAGCTGTCGATGTCGAGCAGGCCGACGCTGGTCGTCGACTGCGCCCGCAGGCTGCGCGCGAGCTCCGCTTCCAGGGCCTCGTCGAAGCCGCGCCGATTGGCGAGTCCGGTGAGCTCGTCGGCGCGCGCCAGCTCCTGCGCCTCCTGCTCTTGATCGCGCAGCAGGATCCGCTGGGCGCGGATGTAGCTCATCAGGCCGAGCATCAGCAGCCCGAGCGCGACCCAGAAGAGGTAGGTCGCGACGAGCTCCTTGACTTCGTCAGATGTCGGGTCCCCGTAGACGAACGGCGCCGCGGTGACGACGGTGGCCACAGCCAGGAAAGGCAGCCCGCGGCTGGGCGGGTGGATCCCCATCGCCGCCCCGATCCAAAGCAGCGTGAGGTTGCGGTAAGTGGCGTCGAAACCGCCGCCGAGCCACTGGAGAACGGCGACCGCAAGCAGGCCGACGTAGGTGACGGCAAGCAACCGCGAGAACGAGATCGGAGGGGTGTGGAGGCGAAGGCCCCGGCCGGCGACCAGGCCGCCGGCGATCACCGCAAGCGCGACCGCCCAGCCGGCGTCGCCGATCGGCTCGGTGGGCGGATCGAGCGGCAGGAAGACGAGCGCCAGCAAGGCGCTCAGCGAGCAGATCACACCGACGAGACGGCTGGCGTTGGCCGGGTCGGCGCCCTCGTAGCCGCTGGAGACGAGCGCCAGCACGCCACGGAATCCCGGCCTTGGCGATGACGTGCCCGTTGTGCCCCCAGCATCCATGCGAGACGCCAGCCTAACGGCGCCGGTGGCTGGTTCGACCGTAACGGCAAAGCCGCTTGCGAGACTACGTAGAGCAACCCAAAGAGAAGGATTGAGATGGAGAACCAGAGCGCAGAGGGACCCCAGACCGAGCAGGCGACCTTCGGGGCCGGTTGCTTCTGGCAGGTCGAGGAGACGTTCCGGGCGCTCGACGGCGTCGTCGACACCGCAGTCGGCTATGAGGGCGGCGAGCTCGAGAACCCGACCTACGAGCAGGTCTGCACCGGCAAGACCGGTCACGTCGAGGTGGTCCAGGTCGAGTTCGACCCCAGCCGGGTCGACTACGAGGATCTGGTCCAGAAGTACTTCGAGATCCACGACCCGACCCAGCTCAACCGCCAGGGTCCGGACGTCGGCTGGCAGTACCGCTCGGTGATCTTCACCGAGGACGAGGCCCAGGCCGAGGCCGCGCGCAAGGTGCTGGACGCCAACCGCGATCGCTTCCGCAGCGAGATCGTCACCGAGATCGAGCCCGCGAAGCCGTTCTGGCGCGCCGAGGAGTACCACCAGTGCTACCTCGAGAAGCGCCAGTCGGGCTCGGGCCTGCTGAGCCAGCTGCTCGGGCGGTAAATGAGTGAGGCACGCCGCGCTTGCACTGATCCTGTGCGGCGCGGCGCTTGCCGTCGGTTGCGGTGAGGGCGACGAGCCGCAGCCCGCCGCGGCGGACCACGCGTTCGTCGTCGACCTCACGGTGACCCTGGACCCCGACGGTCCGGGCGGCGCGCCGGAGCTGACCAAGGACGTCGCCTGCGAGACGGTCGAGGATTGCTGGGGGCTCGAGCTAGGAGACTTCGAGCCCGTGCCGCCGCAGACGGCCTGCACCGAGATCTATGGCGGGCCCGATCGGCTCGAGATCGAGGGCCACTTCGGTGATGAGGACGTTCCGGCGACCAGGTTCACCCGCGCCAACGGCTGTGAGATCGAGCGCTTCGAGCGCTTCGGCGCGCTGCTGGCGGAGCTGTTTCCCGACTACCAGCCTGGTGCGTCGCTCGCGCCGTAGTCCTGAGCCGGCGGGTCAGCGGGGCTTCAGTGCCCCTAACGGATCGCCGATGTGATTGAGGTCATGTCCAGTGCGAAACCCGGTGCCGGCTGGTCGCGATTGCTCAGAAACCTGGGGCTGTTCTTCGCGCTGCTGCTGGGCGTCGGCCTGGTTGCAGGGTTGATCGGCGCGCTCGGGGAGGACGACCTGATCACCGGCACTCACGCCACCATCGTTTACCTTCCGGACCCCGAAACCGACCCGTCGGGGGTGCCTACGGTCGTCGAACAGGGGGAAGACATTCAGCCCGGCCGGTTGATCCTCTATCCGACGCTCACCCTCTTCTACGGCACGATCTTCGTCTTGCCCGTGATCCTGATCGGCCTCGGCGCTGCGGAGGTTCTAAGCCGAGTCGGCGTGAGCCAGAGGAATCTGAGGTTCACGGCCGTGATCCCGACCGGTCTTCTTTGCCTCCTCGTTTTGGCGGGATCGCCCGGTGGGCTTCTGGTGATGGCGGCGGTGGCGCTGGTCGCGTACACCTGTCTGATGCGGCTGCCATCAGCGGCGCCGCATAGCCTCTGACCTCAGGCGGTCGCCTTGTCGAGCAGCTGCAGCAGATCGTGGGCGGCCAGCTCGATCTCCTTGTGGCGCCATTCGGCGGCTCGGTAATGGCAGGCGATCAAGCCGCTGCGGTGGATGCGGCGAAGGTCGCCGAAGACGAACGCGTACCGCGCCTTGGTCTCGTCGGTGGCCCCGTCAGTGAGCCCCAGGTGCCACTCGGCGTACTCCTGCCAGCTGTGAGATTCCAAGAAGGCGTTCTCGTCGTCGGCGCTCGGCTGTACCTCTCCCCAGTCGCTTTCGAGCACGTACTGGCGGGCGTCGATCAGCTTGCGGGCTCGCGCCACCGCGCGATCGTTGACCGAGTAAGAGGCCATCGCCCTAGAGGTTGACCGCCACGTACTTGGTCTCCAGGTACTCGTCGATGCCCTCGTTGCCGCCCTCGCGGCCGACGCCGGACTGCTTGACGCCGCCGAAGGGCGCACCGGCGTTGGAGACCATGCCCTGGTTGAGGCCGATCATCCCGGTCTCGAGGCCCTCGCAGACGCGGAAGGCGCGCTTGATGTCGCTGGTGTAGACGTAGGCGACGAGGCCGTACTCGGTGTCGTTGGCGGCCGCGATCGCCTCCTGCTCGGAGCCGAAGCCCTTCACCGGGGCGACCGGCCCGAAGATCTCCTCGCTGAGCACGCGGGCTGAGTCGGGGACGTCGGCGAGCACGGTCGGCTCGAAGAAGTAGCCGGCCCCGTCGCGGGCCGAGCCGCCGACGACGCAGGTGGCGCCCTTTTCGACCGCGTCTGAGACCAGCTCGGCGACCTTGTCGCGCTGGTCTGAGTCGATCAGCGGCCCGACGTCGACCCCCTCCTCGGTGCCGCGACCGAGCTTCATCGCGCCCATCCGCGCGGCGAGCTTCTCGGCGAACTCGGCGGCCACGCCGTCGGCGACGTGGAAGCGGTTTGCGGACATGCAGGCCTCGCCGATGTTTCGCATCTTGGCGATCATCGCGCCCTCGACCGCGTCGTCGACGTCGGCGTCGTCGAAGATCAGGAACGGCGCGTTGCCGCCGAGCTCCATCGAGACCTTGAGCACGTTGTCGGCGGCCTGGGCGATCAGCTTCTTGCCGACCTCGGTCGAGCCGGTGAAGGAGAGCTTCCGCAGCCGCGGGTCGGCGATGATCGGCTTCGAGATCGCGCTCGAAGACCTGCCGGTGACCACGTTCAGGACCCCGGGCGGCAGGCCGCACTCGCTCGAGCAGCTTCGCCAGCGCCAGCATCGACAGCGGCGTCTGCTGGGCGGGCTTTGCGACCATCGTGCAGCCGGCGGCGATCGCAGGGCCGATCTTGCGCGTGCCCATCGCGTTGGGGAAGTTCCACGGGGTGATGAAGTAGGAGGGCCCGATCGGCTGGCGCATCACCAGCACCCGCGAGGCGGCGTTGCCGGCGGTCTTGTAGTAGCCGTCGATGCGCAGCGCCTCGCCGCAGAACCAGCGAAAGAACTCGGCCGCGTAGGCGATCTCGGCCTTCGATTCGGCGACCGCCTTGCCCATCTCGAGCGTCATCAGCAGGGCCAGGTCGTCGGCTTGGTCGGTGAGCGCCTCGAAGGCGCGATAGAGGATCTCGCGAGCGCTCGTTCGGAGCCGTCTGCGCCCACTCGGGCTGTGCCTCGGCGGCGGCGTCGATCGCCGCCTGGGCGTCCTCGGGAGTCGCGTCGGCGATCTCGCAGAGGCTCTCGCCGGTCGACGGATCCTCGACCGCGAGCGTTGCGCCGCCGCTCGCGTCGCGCCACTCGCCGCCGATCAGAAGCTGGTGCGGGGCCCGGTCGAGTACCTGCTTCTCCTGCTCGCTGTTGCTCATCGCGCCTCCATTCGGATCTGGCCGGAGCGTATCGCCGGCCGCGACTCTGCACTCCCTACGCTGTTCCATCCCACGGGGGACGGGACGATGAGCTGGACGAAGCGCATAGCGCCGACATTCCTCGCCGCGGGCGCCTTGATCGCGCCCGCCGCGGCCGATGCCTCGTGGACGGTCAAGGGCCACGGCTTCGGTCACGGAGTCGGCCTCTCCCAGTACGGCGCCTTCGGTTTCGCTGAGCATGGCCGCAACTACCGCCAGATCATCAGCCACTACTTCGTCCACACGAAGCTCGGCACGAACAACGGCAACGTCCGCGTCCTGCTCGGCTCCGGGCAGGGAGCGGTCGGCTTCACCGGCGCCAGCAAGGCGTGCGGCAAACACCTCGACCAGCGTGGCGACTACAGCTTCGCGGTCGAATCCGGCGACGTCGTCCTGCGAAAGCAGGGTGGCGGGCGCGTGACCGGCTGCGGGACCGAGGGCAAGGCGTCGAGCGGGCTCAAGATCGAGGGCTTCGGGCGCTACCGCGGCAGCCTGGTCGCGCGGGCGACCGGCGGCAACATCCTGGTCATCAACCAGCTCGCCTCCGAGGCCTACGTCAAGGGAGTCGTCCCGAACGAAGTCCCCTCCTCGTGGCCGGCCGCTGCACTTCAGGCGCAGGCAGTGGTCGCCCGTTCCTACGGCCTGGCGACCGAGCAGAGCGGCCCCTTCGACCACTACGCCGACACCCGCAGCCAGGTCTACGGTGGCCAGGAATCGGAGACCAAGCAGACCAACCGAGCCGTCGCCGAGACCGCGAAGCAGGTCGTCACCTACAAGGGCGACCCGGCCATCACCTACTACTTCTCGACCTCAGGGGGGCAGACCGAGAACTCGGAGTTCGGCTTCTCCGGCGGCAGCGCACTGCCCTATCTCAAGTCCGTCGACGACCCCTTCGACGACGCCTCGCCGGTCCACGACTGGACCGTCAGCTTCTCCGATGATGAGCTCGAGTCGAAGCTCGGCGACCTCGTCGACGGCAGGCTGAAGAAGATCGACGTGGTCAAGACCGGCAAATCGCCGAGGATCGTCAGCGCCCGGGTGATCGGCAGCTCCGGCTCGAGCACGGTCTCGGGAGACGACTTGCGCACCCGCCTCGGCCTGCGCTCGACCTGGGCCCGGTTCAAGCACCGCTGAGCGGGGTCGTCAACAACGCTGAGCGGAGCGGGTACCGTGCGTTGCGCATGGCGACCAGACACACGATCAGCGCCGAGGGCAAAGCGCAGGCCGAGGCCGAGCTCGAGCACCTGACCCAGGTGCGCCGGCCGGAGATCGTGCAGATGATCAAGGTCGCGCGCGAGTTCGGCGATCTGAAGGAGAACGCCGAGTACCACGCCGCACGCGAGGCCCAGGCGATGAACGAGTCGCGGATCCGGACGCTCGAGCACCACCTGGCGAAGGCCGTGGTCACCGAGTCGTCGGGCGGCGCCGAGGCCGCGATCGGCTCCGTGGTGACCTACCGCGACGCCGACAGCGGCAAGGTCGCGGAGGTGACCCTGGTGCACCCGCTCGAGGGCGACCTCGCGGCGGCCAAGCTCTCGGCCGAGAGCCCGATCGGCGCCGCGTTGCTGGGCGCGGGCAAGGGCGACTCGGTCTCATTCGAGACTCCCCGCGGCGCCGCCAAGCGGCTCGAGGTGGTCGAGGTCCGCTAGCCGCGTTCCCCCTCACCGCTTAGACCGATGAGTTTCGGCCGGCGCGGCGGTCAAGTAGGGCATCGGGTAAGTGGAGGTCCACAAGCCCAAGTGAAAGTGATCAGGGCCGCCGATAGTGGCCCGTACCACCCGCCAGAAGGAGCGACAAGTGATGCAGTTCTTCTTGACAGTGCCCCACGACTCGGCCGAGGAGCCGACCATGGCGTCGATGGACGCTGCCGAACTGGAGGCCACGCTGGCCGCCGTGGAGGAGTTCAACAACGACCTGAACAAATCCGGGGCGTTTGTCTTCGCCGGGGGCCTGCACCCGCCTTCGTCGGCCAAGACCGTCGACGCCACCAGTGGCGAGCCCGTGGTGGTCGACGGACCGTTCGTCGAGGCGCCGGAGTACGTCGGCGGCTTCTGGGTGATCGAGGCCGCAGACCAAGACGCCGCGGTCCGGTGGGCGACGCAGGCGTCGAAGGCACTGGGTGGCCGCATCGAGGTGCGCGCCTTTCAGGACCCGCAGGACGCCTGATCGAACGCAGATCGCCGGCAGCCCTCCGGCGCTGGGCTCAACGGCCCTGGGGGCATTGACGTACTCGCCTTCAGGATCGATCAGGGGGACGATGCCTTCGATGTCCTGGCGGTTCCAAGCGTCCAAGGCGCGACGGATGAGCTCCACGTTTTCCTCCGACATCGCGCGTGCAGTATCTCGCGGAAGGGGGGCCGCGTTTGGTGTTTGCGCGAACGCGGGTTAGGGTCGGCGCCAAGTGTTGATCCTCGGGGGCCTGCTCAGAGCGCTACTCGTCTGCGTCGCCATCAGCGCGCTGGGCGCAGCGACCGCTGGCGCGGCTGGAACCCGGCTCAGCGGTCAGGTGACGATCACGGGGACCGATGGCAGGGACGCCTTCGAGGTCGAGTTCAACGCCGCCAGCGGGCCGAAGGGAGAGTCGTTCAGCGTCGAGCCCGCTGCCACGGTCACCGCCACCACCGGAACCTGCCCGCCGGACACCGACCCGTTGACCGGACGGCCGGTGCGCAACGACTGCCAGATCGTCGCGAGCGGGATCACGCTGTTCATCGACCTGCGCAAGGGAGACGACCTCGTAGAGGTGAACGATGACGGCACCGGTCTCGCAGATAGCTCGCGAGTCAGCGGCGGGCTCGGCAACGACGTGATCGAGGTCCGGGCGTTCGGGGAACGAATGCTTCAGGGCGACGACGGAAACGATCAGCTCGCTGGGCCGGGTCAGCTATTCAGCTCGAACTCGCCGCCGGTTGCCTACCAGGGAGGGACGGGGACCGACACCGTGTTGCTCGACGGTACCCAGGCGCCGAACATCGGCGGGAGCGGCTCCGGCACCAACGGAGTAACTGCCTCCCTGGTTTCGAAGACCGCGACCTTCGCCGGCCTCAACAGCCAAGGCCTGCAGACGACCTTCCGCACCGACACCCTGGACAGCATCGAGGCCCTGGTCGGCACAGATGTGGGCGACGTGCTCACCGGAGGTACCGCCGCCGACACCCTGTCCGGGGGCGACGGCAACGACAACCTGAACGGCGGGGATGGCGCCGACATGTTGCTCGGCGGCGACGGGCTCGACAACCTGATCGGTGGCAAGGCCGGGGACACGGTCGACGGCGGACTTGGGATCGATACGTATCCGGTTGACAGCGGAGGTGACATCTTCAACACGCGCGATGGCTTCGTCGAGCAGGTCACCTGCGTCAAGAGCGACGTGATCGTCAACGATCTTGTCGACACGGTGGCCAGTAACACGGCAGCCAACGCCTGCTCGGTTTCCACCGCCGCGGCCAAGCACCTCTACGACACGAAGCTCTCGGGCAAGCCGGCCCGCGTTGCGGACCGCGCGCTCCTTACCAAGGTCCGGTGCCCGGCTCTCAAGCCCGAGGCCTGCGACGGCGAGCTGGAGGCCGTGCTCGGCAAGCGCACGCTCGGGCGCGCCGGGTACGACGTCCAACCCGGCAAGCGGCTCGCGGTCGAGCTGCCGATCGGCAAGGGCAACGCCCGCCGTGCCGAGGGCAAGCGGATCCTGCTCTCCGCGACGGAGATCGACGCCGACGGCCGCGACCGCTTCGTCAGCCGCCCGACCCGGGTCGCCAAGCAGCGGCGCTAGGCCGCGGCTCAGACTGAGACGAGCTGATCGCGGCCCGCGTTCTTGGCCTCGTAGAGCCGATCGTCGGCTCGGCCGATCAGGCTGAGCGGGCTTTCCTGGCCGTCCCAGCAGGCAAGGCCCGCCGAACAGTGCTGGCCGTCGGGGATCATCGTCCGCAGGCGCTCGACCACCTCGGCGGCGCCCTCGGCCTTGCAATCGGGGAGCAGGAGGGCGAACTCCTCGCCGCCGTAGCGCGCCAGCGTGTCGCTGGGGCGGGTCGCGGTCGCCCAGACCCGCGCCAGCTCCTGCAGCAGCGCGTCGCCGGCGACGTGGCCGTGCTCGTCGTTGAACTGCTTGAAGTGGTCGAGGTCGAGCATCGCCACGCACATCGAGCCGCCGCGGCTCGCGCGGGCGAGCTCGCGATCGAGCTCGTCGCGCCAGGCACGCCGGTTGAGCAGCCCGGTGAGCGGGTCGGTTCGGGCGAGCTCGATCGTCTCGACCAAGAGCGCCTCGCGCTCGGCCTCGAGCCGGCGCCGCGACGTCACCAGTGCCGTGACCATGCCGGCGGCGACCGTGACAGCGACCATCCCCAGCAGCCAGTGCGCGGCGACATCCACGTCGGACTGGGGATGCACGGCGAGCACGAAGGCGTAGACGGCGCCGCCGATCGCAAGCTGTATCGCGGTTTGCACCGGGGTGAAGAAGTAGGCGCTGAAGACAGCGACCCAGAGAACCAGCAGCGCGTACGGGGAGCTCGCCTCGCCGCTCCAGTAGACGCAGAGGCCGAGGAGCAGGGAGCCCGATGCGGTCGAGATCTGAAAGAACCAAAGCGGCCACTTTCCTCGCCAGAACCAGACGATCGCGGCCCAGGCGATGCCGACCGCGGCGAGCGCCAGCATCCCGGAGGAGTTCATCGCCTCCGGGTGGGGAAGCAGGAGAACGGAGACGAGGACGAGCACGGATGCGACCGCGTACATCAACGCGGCGAGCGGCGCCATCAGCGCCAGGTCGCCCGCGGGCAGCGGGGCGACACCTATGCGGTTGGTTGCGGACACGGCTCTCTGAAGCCCTATCGGCTGATCGGGGCGATTCCGAAAGCCCCGATTGGGCGCAATCTGGGCGTCGCGGGCGTCGTGGCCGGCGCTAGCCGTCGGGGTAGGGCTGCAAGGCCACACCGTGATCGGTTTCCCGCATGCCGATCTCATATGCGGCGCCGCCGACGCACTCCAGGCGCCGTGGCTCGTGGCCCTTGCGTTCCACCAGCAGCTCGAGGTCGGAGATCGAGCAGTTGAGCGTGTTGTGCTCGGGCCCGACCGGGTCGGCGTAGACCCAGCCGACGAAGTTGCGCGGCTCCGAAGAGACCCGTCCGCGAACCTTGACGCCCTTGCCGGCGAGCTCGAACTCGCATTCGGCGGGCTCGTCGCTGATCCGCGTCGAGGGCAGGCGGTCGAGGCCCCCGAGGCGGTGCTGCTCGCCGTCGATGGAGAGCATCGCGTTGCCGACCCAAGGGGTGGTCAGCGGACCGATCTTGATCCTGCCGAGCGCGGCGTCGAAATAGCCGTCGCCCTCGCGGAACTCGTTCGCCTGGATCCAGATCCATCGCTCGGCGTGTTCGGCGCCCCAGTTGTGACCGATCATCCCCGGCCATACGTCGAGGTCGAGGCGCTCGCCGTCGATCGTCACGGTGCCGGAGAAGCGCGCGTCCGGGTGGGGAGAGAGCAGCTTCGTCTTCGGCAACGGGGCGCGGTAGAGGCGCTCATAGGGGAGGTGGTGGAAGGGCTCTGCCTCGTCGGTGAAACTGAGCTCCCAGCTCGCCGTGAGCTCGGCGGTGCTCGCCTGCCCGCGTGCGCTGCCGGGCTCGAGCGCAGCGTCACCGACCTTGATGTAGCCCCCCTCCGGGGCCGAGACCTCGGCCGCCGGGACGGTGACCTTGGTTGCGCGCGGCCCGGGCGCGTCGGCGTCGAAGAGCGTGAACCAGATCGAGCCGCTGAGCTCGCCGTCAGGTGCCTTGTGAACCGTGTGGCGAATCCAGATCGCCCGCCCGCCACCTGGCCGGCTGGCCTTGATGTAGAAGCTCTCGTAGTGCCCGGCACCGGTGTCGAGCCCCGGGAAGCGTGCCTCGGTCCGCATCGCCGGGCTGACCCTAACATGGGGCACGGTGCACGAGCAAAAACGCGCTAGGGGAACATTTGCTCGCGCCGTCGCCGGAACGCTGCTGCTGGTCGCCGCGGCCGGTGCGGTCGCGGCGCTCGCCCTTGCCCTCGGGCTCGGCGATCGCGAGCCGCTCGAGCTGCGGGTGGCGCAGGTGACCAGGGACGCGAGCGCAGCGGCGCAGCCGGACGCCGATCCGCTTGCATGGAGCAACGGCCGCCGCGACGAGTTCACCGAGCGGGCCACCGCCGGCCTCTCGCACGTGATCTACGAGATGAGCCCGGGCGGCGTGACCGCCTCGGCTGAGCGCACAGCGGCCTACCGCGATCAGATCGAGGCGGCCGCCGAGCGCCACGGCGTGGATCCGGACACGCTCGAGGCGGTGATCTTCCTCGAGAGCGCGGGGCGCCCGACCGTGATCGCCGGTCCCACTCCCGAATCCGCCTCCGGGCTGGCCCAGATCATCCCCTCGACCGCGACCGACCTGCTCGGGATGTCGGTCGACCTGGCGGCCAGCATCGAGCTCACCGAGCGGATCTCCGATTCCCGCTCGCCCGCGCAGACCGACCGGCTCGAGGCCGAGCGCGCCGCGGTCGATCAGCGCTTCGACCCCGAGGCGGCGATCGAGGGCGCCGCCCGCTACCTCGAGATCGCCGGCGAGCGCTTCGGCGACGACGAGCTCGCGGTGGTCTCCTACCACATGGGGATCGGCAACCTGGAGAACGTCCTGCGCACCTATGCCGACGCCGATGACGCGACCCCGATCGGCGAGCTCGTCGCCGCCGACAGACTCTCCTACGCGCAGGTCTACTTCGACTCCGGGATCGATTCGCATAGCGGCGCCTACGGCTTGTTGAGCGGCTTCGGCGACGAATCGGCCGACTACCTGTGGAAGGTGCTCGCCTCTCGGGATCTGCTCGAGCTCTACCGCAAGGACCCGGAGCGGCTCGCGACCACCGCCGAGCTGGCGACCAACAAGGCGACGATGGAGGAGGTCTTCCATCCCGAGAACGAGACAGAGGTGTTCGACGACCCGGGCGCGATCGAGGACGCGATCGACGACGGCGATCTGTTGCCGCTCCCCGATCAACCGGTGCTCGGCTGGGAGCCCGATCCGGACATCGGCGAGCTCGCTGCCGAGCTCGATCAGTCGCCCGAGCTCTACCGGGCGCTGCGCCCGGAAGCGCTGGCGACGCTCACCTACCTGGCCGGGCTGGTGCGCAACATCAGCGCGGCGGCGACGCCGCTGCAGGTGACCAGCGCCGTGCGCGATCGCGAGTACCAGGACCTGCTCGTGGGCGTCAACCGAGAGGCGACCAGCGAGTACTCGCTGCACACGACCGGGTGGTCGTTCGACATCCGCCGCGATTACGAGTCAAAGCGCCAGGCGGAGGCGTTCCAGTACGTCCTCGACCGGCTGCGCGCGCTCGCCCTGCTCGACTACGCGATCGAGCCGGGCGCGATCCACGTCACCGTCTCGAACCTGGGCGGGGAGCTGCTCAAGGGCTGACGGCGGCGTCGAGCTCGGTCAGGCGTCGGGCTCGCTCGGGTCGCCCGGCTTGCGCAGGCGCCAGGCGGCGACCCCCGCGGCGACAGCCGCGGCGGCGACGAGGATCACGATCAGCACCGGAAAGCCGCCGGAGTCGGAGGAGTCCGGGACCGCGGATCCGTTCGAGTCGGGCGTCTCGGAGTTGGCGCCCGAGCCGGGCAGGTCGAGGTTGTACTCCTGCTCGGCGCCGGTCTGAGCGCCCGCGATCGCGGGGGCGATCGCCGCGATCGCGCAGCTTGCCACCAGCACCAGCGATATCCATTTCGCCATCTTGTTCATCGAGTCAATACCGCTAGACCTTGATCGTGATCACATCGCCGTCCGCCATCACGTAGCTGCGTCCCTCGGTGCGCAGCAGCCCACGGTCGCGAGCAGGAGCGTACCCGCCCGAGTCGACGAGGTCCTTCCAGGCCACCACCTCGGCGCGAACGAAGGCGTCCTGGATCTCTGTGTGGATCTCACCGGCGGCCTCCCACGCGGTCGAGCCGCGGCGCAGGGCGTGGGCGACCGCCTCCACGTCCTCGCCCGCGGTGAAGAAGACGTTTAGCTCGAGCAGCTCGAACGCGGCGCCGATCAGCCGCGCGAGGCCCGATTCGGAGATCCCGAGTTCGGATCGCATCTCTGCGGCCTCCTGCTCGTCGCCGAGCTCGCCGAGCTCGACCTCGACCCGGGCCGAGATCGGCACCGCGACGGCGCCGGCGCCGCGGGCATGCTCGGCGACCGCCTCCGGGACCTCCTCGACCCCCTCGTCGACGTTGGCGACGTAGAGGATCGGCTTCGAGGTGAGCGCGAACAGGCGCCGCGGGGCATCCTTGGCGGCGTCGGGGACGGGCACGTCGCGCACCGGCGTGCCGGCGCCGAGGGCGTCGACCACCCGCTCCAGCCAGGCCTGCTCGGCGACCGCTTCCTTGTCGCCCGAGCGCGCCTGCTTGATCACCCGCTCGAGCCGGCGCTCGGCCTGCTCGAGGTCGGCGGCGAGCAGCTCGGTCTCGATCAGGTCGATGTCGGCGCTCGGGTCGAGGCGCCCCTCGGGATGGGGGACGCCACCGCTGGAGTGGCAGCGGACGACGTGGCAGATCGCGTCGGTCTCGCGGATCGCCGCCAGGAACTTGTTGCCGAGGCCCTCTCCCTGCGCGGCGCCGGGCACGAGGCCGGCGATGTCGTGGAACTCAATCGTCTCCGGGACGACCTCGCTCGAGCCGATCACCTCGGCGACCTGCTCGAGCCGCCGATCGGGGACACCGACGATGGCGACGTTGGGGTCGATCGTGGTGAAGGCGTAGTCGCCGGTTTCGGCCCCCGCCTGGGTGAGCGCATTGAACAGGGTCGACTTGCCGGCATTCGGCAGGCCGACGATGCCTATCTTCACGCCGCGGTAGGCCCGGTATCGGCCTCGGCGGAGGGTGCGCCGCTCGTCACCGGAGCCGTGGCGCCGCCGTTGCCGCCTGCGCGGCGGCTCGCCTGGGCCTGCTCGTTGGCGCCGATGGCGAGGTCGAACAGGCGCTCTTCGGTGGGCGGGGCGCCGAGGCCGGGGACCAGCGACCCGAGGCAGAAGCCGAGCACGGCGCCGCCGAGAACATCGGACGGGTAGTGCATGCCGAGGTAGGGCCGGCCGACGCAGATCGCTCCCGCGAGCGTGAACAGGTACGGCCGCGCCCGTGGCTGTACGCGGCCGAGAGCGGTGGCGGCGGCGACCGAGGAGGTCGCGTGGGCGGAGGGGAAGGAGAGCTTGGTCGGCGCCCGCGCCAGCGGCGGATGGTCCTCGATCAGCGGACGCTGGCGACCGAAGGAGAGCTTGGCGATGTAGTTGACGCCGACCGCGAGTGGCCCGACGAGACCGGCAGCCAGATACTGGCCGCGCCGACGCACGTCGACCGAGGCCCCGAGGGCCCCGATCCCGACCCAGACCGCCGCGTACTCGCCCGCCATTCCGAGCGCTTTCATCGCCGTCTCCGCCGGCTCGGCATGGCCCCGGCTGCGCAGGAATCGCAGCAGCGCCTGGTCGGCGTCGCCAAGAGCGGCGAGCACGGGGTTGCGGCGCGGGATTCGCCGGCCCGGCAGCAGCCCGCGCGCGCGGTCGCGGCGGCTCGGTTTGGCTCGCTTCAGCACCCCGGGCAGGATAGGGGCGTCAGAGCTCGCGGCGAAGCACGGTGGTCGCCGCCTCGGCGGCGCGCTGGCGGGGCGAGCGGCTGTGCCAGCGCCCGGGCTCGATCTCCTCGGAGCGCTCGAGGTCCTCGGAGAAGGCCGTCCCGAGCTCGCCGGCGAAGCCCTCGTCCCAGACGCAGAGCGTGACCTCGTCGTGGAGCTGAAACGAGCGGTTGTCGAAGTTGATCGTGCCCACCGACGACCAGCTGCCGTCGATGCAGAGCGTCTTCGCGTGCAGCATCGTCGGCTGGTATTCGAACAGCCGCACGCCCGCGTCGAGCAGCCCCGAGTAGGCGGCGCGGCCGCCGGTGCGGACGACGCCCTTGTCGATGTGCGGGCCGGGGACGAGAATGCGAACGTCGACCCCGCGCTCAGCCGCGGCGCAGAGGGCGTCGGTGAACGCGGGGCGGGGTACGAAGTAGGCCGCGGTGAGCTCGATCGTGCGCCGCGCCGAGGCGAGCGCCAGGTAATAGAGCGCCTCCGCGTTGGTGTCGCCGACCGTCGCGCTCGAGCGCACCAGCTGCATCGTCGCGCCGTCGTCGAGCGGGTCGAGCTCGGGCAGGTAATCGTCGCCGGCGAGCACCTCTCCGGTGCCCTCGAGCCAGTTCTCGGCGAAGGCCCCCTGCAGACCGCGGACCACCGGCCCGCGGACGCGGACGTGCGTGTCGCGCCAGCGGTCGGGCCCGTCGGCGTTACCCATCCACTCGGCCGCGACCCCGACCCCGCCCGTCATCCCGACCTGGCCGTCGGCAACCAGCAGCCGTCGGTGGGTGCGGTTTGCGGCCCGCTTGATCGCGTAGGGCTTCGGCGGCCGAAACAACACGACCTTGGCGCCCGCCTCGCGCATCTCGCGGATCTGCGAACGGTCCATCTGCGCCGAGCCGAGCGCGTCGAGGATCACCTTGCAGGGCACTCCCTCCCGCGCCTTCTTGGAGACCGCGGCGGCGACATCACGGGCGATGTCACCGCGCCAGTAGACATAGGTCTGCAGGTTGAGGCTGCGTTTCGCGGAGGCGATTGTCTCGAGGAAGGCGGGGAAGATGCTGTCGCCGTTGATCAACAGGTCCGCTCGGTTGCCGTTCGAGATCGGAGCGCTGGTAAGTGCCTCGGCGGCGCGCAGGAACTCCGGCGAGTCAACCGCCAGGTCGGTCGCGATCTCGTAGCCGAACGCTCCCTCGCGGCGATGGCGAAGGCTGTCGGCCGCGTACCAGCCCAGCGCCGTCGTTCCCGCGACTCCGAGCGGCCAGTACTTGCGCGCGGCCCGCCTCCAGGCGGGTTCGCGGCGGTCAACGCGCGGCGGGCGGACCGTCAGCCGCCTCGGATCGAGGCTCACCTGCCGGTCACCACCTCGAACGCCCGCGGCTCGACCGTGAACCGCAGGTGGGCCTCGGTGAGCAGCTCACCGTCGACGTTGAAGCCGGCCTCGTCGTCCGTTTCGACCTCGATCCGGCGTCCGCGTGCGGTGACGACGTCCTCCTGTCGCTCGACCCGCCCGGAACGCAGGCCATATCCGTGGATCACCAGGCGCACTCGTGAGCCCGCCTCGATCACCACCAGGTCGAGGCGCCCGTCGGCCGGGTCGGCATCGACCTCGGCGCCGCCACCGAACGCTCCGGTGAGGGCGACGATCACCTGCCACGCCTCGCCGGCGAAGGTCTCGACGCCGTCGACGGCGACTCGAGCCGTCACCGGGCTGGCGAAGAGACCGGCCCGCAGCGCGCCCACCGTGTAGGCGAGCGGGCCGAGCGCGCCCTTGAGCCCGTCGGCCTTGCGGGCAGCGACCGGGGAGAGGCCGGCGCTGGCCGCGTTCACGAACGGGCGCTCGCCGAGGCGGCCGAGATCGAGGGTCGCCGTGCGCCTGCCACTGGCGGCCAGCTTCACCGCCTCCGCGAGATCGTCGGGCAGCCCGAGCGCGCGAGCGAAGTCATTCGCGGTACCGACCGCGACGACGCCGAGCGGCACGCCCGCGCGAGACGCGGCATCGGCAGCCGGGCCGACGGATCCGTCACCGCCGGCGACCACGATCCGCTCGGGCGCCGCGGCGACGGCATCCGCGGCGTGATCGAGGTCGAAGCGGGACACCTCGAGGCCGGCCTCACGCAGCAGACGCTCGGCTTCCCCCGCCTCGCCCGACCCGGAATCCGGGTTGGCGAGGAAGGCGATCAAGTGGGCATCTTGGAGCGGCCCTCGCGGCCCTTCTGGGCGCTGCGATTGGCCGCCTTGCGAGAGCTCTCGAACGGCTTCTCGGCGAGCTCCCCCGCCTTCCCGGGCAGGTTCCCAACGGCGTCCTGTCCCGCTCCGAGCGTCTTGTCGACGCCCTTCTGCGGCCACCACGAGGCGCGGGGAAGCAGGAAAGCGAGGATCGCGAGGACGATGCAGATTCCAACGATTACGGCGATGGTCACGAGAGGGTCTCCTTTCCCTGGCTGCCGGTGCCCTCCGTGCCTACCCGGGCTGACGGCCGCGAAACCGGGCACAATCCTCGTCCGTGACCTCGGGGGAGCAAGTTGCCGCGTATGAGCGCCAGTTTCGGCGTGCCGGCCTGCCGCTGTTCGTCGAGGGCTTCTCGGCCTCGACCGACGTCTTCAATCGCGCCTCGCCGCTGCTCGGATTGATCTTTCTCGGCGAGCTGCTCGGCGCCGGTCAGCTCGACTGGACCTGGTGGCAGAACGTGCTCGCGGTGCTCGGCGGCCTCGCCGTCGTGCTGACCGCGATCGCGATCATGAACGTCGTCCAGGGGCGCCCGTCGCGCGCGATCCCCAGCCGGCTCGGCAAGACCGAGCTCGCCGCCTTCGTCATCCTGCCGGCGCTGCTGCCGCTGATCTTCGGCGGCCAGCTCGGCAGCTTCGCGGCGACGATCGCGGCCAACGTCGCCGTGCTGGCCGTGATCTATGCCGTCTTCGTCTACGGGCTGCTCTCGATCCTGCGCTGGGTCTTCAGCCGCCTCGCCGGTCAGCTGCGCTCATCGCTCGGGCTGCTGGCCAAGGCCGTGCCGTTGCTGGCGATCTTCGCCCTGCTCTCGTTCGCGACCGAGGAGATGTGGGACATCTTCGCCACCCTGAGCAACTTCGCCTACGCCTGCACGATCGGGCTCTTCGTCGTCCTCGGCACCGCCTTCCTCAGCGTCCGCGTCCCCCGCGAGGCGCGCCGACTCGAACGCGAGGCCGGCGAAGAGGGTCCGCCGCTGCGGCGCGCCCAGCGCTTCAACGTCGGTCTGGTGCTGTTCGTCAGCCAGGCGGTCCAGGTGCTGATCGTCAGCCTCACGATCGGCGCCTTCTTCGTCGTCTTCGGCATGCTGGCGATCGATGAGGCCGCGCGGATCGAGTGGATCGGCAACACCGGCGAGGAGCTGCTGACGATCTCGCTCGGCGGCGACCACTTCGAGCTCACCAAGGAGCTCTTGCGGGTCGCCGGCGGCCTCGCCGCCTTCTCCGGCTTCTACTTCGCAGTCGCGATGTTGACCGACTCGACCTACCGCGAGGAGTTCCTCGAGGAGCTCACCGACGAGATGCGGGTGAGCTTCAAGAGCCGAGCGGAGTATCTGCGGTTGCGGGGAGGCCAAGGATGAGCGCGACGATGGTCCCGGGCTACAGCCACCTGCCCGGCAACCACTGCGGCTCGACCGCGCTTCGCAACCTGCTCGCCTTCGACGGGATCGAGATCTCGGAGGAGATGGCGCTCGGGCTCGGCGCCGGGGTTTGCTTCTACTACCTGCACCTCGACCAGCAGTCGCCGTCGCGGTTCACCAACGGGAGGGTCGGGCGCCTCGAGGAGCAGTTCCTAGAGCTCACCGAGGCACCGCTTGCACTCGACACGTTCGAGGGCGCGGAGCGGTCGTGGGAGGCGGCCAGGGCGGTCGTCGACAGCGGCCGACCCGCGATCCTGATCACCGACCTCTACTACCTCGACCACTACGGCAACTCGGCTCACTTTCCCGGCCATGCCGTCGTCCTCGCGGGCTACGACGACGAGGTCGCATACCTCTCCGACACGGCCTTCGAGGAGCTACAGGCGACCCGGCTCGAGAACCTCGCGCTCGCCCGCCACGGCACCCATCCGGTGTTCCCGCTCGACGGGCAGATGCTGACCGTCCCCGACCCGGAGCTGCTCGCCGACCCGCGCGCCGCCGCCGGCGCGGCGATCGCGCGCAACGCGAGGCAGATGATCGAGCCGGCGATGGGCGAGTTCGAGGGCCTGCCGGCGCTGCGCCGCTTTGCCGCCGAGCTGCCGCGGTGGCCGCAGGAGGTCGAGGACTGGCAGTGGTCGGCGCGCTTTTGCTATCAGGTGATCGAGCGCCGCGGCACCGGCGGCGGCAACTTCCGCCTCATGTACGCGCGCTTTCTCGCCGAGGCGGGGCGCGACGAGGCCGAGATCGCGGCGGAGGCGGCGGCGGGGTGGACCTCGCTTGCCGGCGACCTGCTCGCCGCCAGTGAGGACGAGCAGCCCGACCCGGACCAGTGGGCGCGGATCGGCGAGCGCGCGGCGACCGTGCTCGAGGCCGAGGAGCGCCTCTGGCCGGCGCTCGCCGTCGTCGCCTGAGCCTCAGTCCTCTCGAGCGACGTAGGCCGCGTGGATCGGCTCCCAGCCCTCGATCGCCACCAGGTCGACGGCCCGCCCATCGAGCGTGCTCGCGAGCGCGTCGAGGTGAAAGTGCCAGCCGGCGGCGTTTCGGAGCCTCGCCGCGGGGGGGAGGTCGCCGGTCGGGACGGTGTTCGTGAATCGCAGCACGGTCGCCTCGCCGTCGGCCTCGAGCTCCCATCGCAGTCCGGCTTCGAGGCTGTCCTTGTCCTCGCCATGCTCGGCCTCCCAGGAGCCCTGGGTCTCCAGCAGGTGGGGCGGGTCGATGCGGGTGATCCGGGCGAGCATCACCGCGGTCGTGTCGTCGTCCTCGCTGTTCAGCCACCGCAGCGTGAACGCGCCGCCATCGACCAGCTCGACGCTGGCCTCGCCCCACCAGCCGATCAGCTGCTCGGGCTCGGTCAGCGCCGCCCAAACGCGCTCGATCGGGTGTGGGATCCGGCGCT
Organism: uncultured Solirubrobacterales bacterium; assembly: GCA_963767475.1. Classification (GTDB taxonomy): domain Bacteria; phylum Actinomycetota; class Thermoleophilia; order Solirubrobacterales; family 70-9; genus WHSW01. The sequence continues at coordinate 769,273 of CAVYEI010000002.1, read as the reverse complement.
CGAAGTGAATCGCGGTCTGCCCGTCGGCACGGGTCTCGATCACGCCGTCGGCGATCGTGGATGTGGCCTGCTGGTTCATCGGCTCTCCTTCGCTTGCTTTTCAAGGTGTCGTTCGAGTGCGTCGAGCTGGCCGCTCCACAGCCGCCGGTAGGGCTCGACCCAGGCCAGCAGCTCGGCGAGCGCCTCGGGCCGGACCGCGTACAGCCGCCGCTGGGCGTCGGTTCGGGACTCGACCACGCCGGCGTCGCGGAGCACCCGCAGGTGCTTGGAGACGCCGGGCTGGCTCAGCCCGACCTCGTCGACGAGCTCGCCCACCGAGCGCTCACGGTCGCGCAGCAGGTCGAGGATCCGGCGGCGGTTGGGTTCGGCGATCAGCTCGAAGGTGTTCATCTCCGACTGAACATTACTAGACAGTTATATACCTGTCAAGCAATCAAGCGCAGAACCGCCCGCTCGATCCGCTCGCGCTCGACGAACTCGCCCGGGTCGACGCCCGAGACCATCCGCCGCAGCGAATCGCGGATCGTCTCGCCGCTGTCGTAGCGGTCGAAGACCCGCGGGTCGATGTACGCCTGGCGGCAGACGGCCGGCGTGTTCGAGAGGTACTCGGCCACCCGCTCGGTCGCCGCGGCGGCGACACGCTTTCGCGCCGTCTTCGTCTTCGCCTCCTCGTCGCTGGTCGCCAGCTCGACTGCGGCGAGCACGGTCGCGTTCCAAGTGCGGAAGTCCTTGGCGCTGTGGTCGCCGCCGGTGACGAGCTTCAGATAGTCGTTGATGTCCGCGGCGTCGACATCGACCCAGCTGCGTCCCTGCTTGTAGGCGAGTAGTTCGTATCCGCCGCCATCGCGGTCCTTGAGCTGCTTGATCGTCGGCACGATCGCCGGGTCTGCGATCTCCTGGCGGTGGCGTTGTGAGCCTTTGGCCGTGTAGTCGAAGAGCGCCACCCCGGCCTTCACGGTGACGTGCTTGCGGCGCAGGGTCGAGAGCCCGAAGGTCTCGTTCTCCTCCGTGTAGCGCTCGCTGCCGATCCGAAAGAAGCCAAGGTCGAGCAGTCGGACCGCGCAGGCGAGAACCCGCTCGCGGCCCAGCCCGCGACGGCCGAGGTCGGCTCCGGTGCGCTCACGCATCCGCGGCAGCGACTTGGCGAACCGCTCCATCTCGGCGAACTTCTCGCGATCGCGGTTGGCGCGCCACTGAGGGTGGTAGATGTACTGCTTGCGCCCGGCGTCGTCCTGACCGGTCGCCTGGATGTGTCCGTTGGGCTGCGGGCAGATCCAGACTTCCGTCCACGCAGGTGGGATCGCGAGCTCGCGGATCCGCTCCACCACCTCGCGGTCGGCGATCGTCGTCCCGTCCGCCTCCTGGTAGCTGAACCCGCGCCCACGGCGGACCCGGCGGATCCCCGCGGATGAGCAGTCGACTCGGCGCAGACGGGGCATCGGACAGGACTTCTACCCTGCGCGGATGGGTCGAACACTGCTGCACGGCGGCGATGTCCTCGTCGGCGATCCCGGGGAGGGTCAGGTCCGGACCGCCGACCTGCTGATCGAGGGCGGCCGGATCGCCGCGATCGCCCCCGGCCTGGACGCCGACGCCGAGCGCATCGACGCCGGCGGGCTGCTGATCATCCCGGGGTTCGTCGACACCCACCGTCACGTCTGGCAGACCGCGATGCGCGGGATCTGCGCCGACTGGACCCTGCTCGACTACTTCCGCGGCATCCGCCTCAATGCGGCAGGCGTCTACACCGCCGACGATGTCTACGCCGGCACCTACGTCGGCGCTCTCGAAGCGCTCGACGCGGGCGTCACCTGCGTGCTCGACTTCTCGCACTGCCTCAACTCCCCCGATCATTCCGACGAGGCTGTCCGCGGCCTGCAGGAGGCGGGGATCCGGGGCACCTTCGCCTACGGCATGTACCCGGTGCCGCTCGAGGCGCCGGCCTTCGCCGGGGTCGAGGACCGCGCGGCGGATGCCCGCCGCCTGCACGGTGCCCACTTCTCCTCCGCAGACGGCCTGCTGCAGATGGGCATCGCCCTGACCGAGCTCGGCCTCGTTCCCTGGGAGACGACCGTCGCCGAGGTCGAGCTCGCTCGCGAGCTCGACGCGATGGTGACCGCGCACATCGGCACGGTCTGGTCCGATCGCCGGCGGCCCGAGGTCGCAATGCTGCACGCGGCCGGCATGCTCGGCGAGCGCCAGGTGCACGTCCACTGCAACGCCTGCAGCGGCCGCGAGCTCGACCTGCTCGCCGAGGCCGGCGCCTCGGTCTCGGTGACTCCGGAGACCGAGCTGCAGATGGGAATGGGCTTCCCCGTGACCCAGCGGCTGATCGAGCGCGGGATCATGCCAAGCCTCGGCTGCGACATCGTCTCCAACAACCGCGGCGACCTGTTCACGCAGATGCGCCTCGGCCTCGCCTGTGAGCGCGCGCGAACCAACGAGACCGAGCTGCGCGCGGGCGTGATGCCGGAGACGCTCACCCTGACGGCCGCCGAGATGCTGCGCTTCGCCACCCTCGGCGGAGCCAAGGCGCTCGGGCTCGAGCGCGAGATCGGCTCGATCGAAACCGGCAAGGCCGCCGACCTGGTGCTGCTGCGGATCGATGGCCCTGGCCTGACGCCACCGAACGACCCGGTCGCCCAGATCGTGATGCAGGCCGGCGTCAACGAGGTCGACGGCGTGCTCGTCGCCGGCAACGCGGTGAAGGTCGCCGGAAGCCTGGTCGCCGGCGCCGACGCTCGCGCGCAGAATCTCGCCATGCGCTCGCGCGACCGGATCATCGCCGCGGTCGAGCCGCGAGGAGGATTCCTGCCGCCGGCGCCAGACGGTTGGTTCGAGGCCACCCTCGATGTCTTCGAGGCCAACCTCGAACAAGCCCCGAAGACGAAGGAGTGAGCGCGTGCCACTGATCGACCTCAGCGCCCCGATCGAGCCCAGCCCGCCGGAGCTGCTCGAGCCCCTGAAGGTGAAGCTCGAGTACTCCGACCACGCCGCCGGCGCGGCGCAGGTCGAGGCGCTGTTCGGGGTCCCGGCAAGGCTGCTGCGCGACGGCGAGGGCTGGGCCAACGACGAGTTCACCCAGCTCGGCACCCACAGCTCGACCCACGTCGACGCGCCCTGGCACTACAACTCGACGATCCGCGGCGAGCCGGCGAAGCGGATCGACGAGCTGCCGCTGGAGTGGTTTTACGCCGACGGGGTGCGGCTCGAGATGACCGGCCGCGAAGACGGCGAGGTGATCACGGCGGCCGAGGTCGAGGCCGAGCTCGACCGCATCGGCTATCAGCTCAAGCCGCTCGACATAGTCCTGGTGCACACCGGGCGCGACCAGTTCTACGGCGAGCTCGACTACATCGCCCGCGGCCCCGGCGTCAGCGCCGAGGCAACCCGCTGGATGCACGAGCGCGGCGTCCGCGTGATGGGGATCGACGCCTGGGGCTGGGACCGCCCGCTGCACCTGCAGGCCGCCGAGGCGATCGAGCGAGACGAGCCCGGGATCTTCTGGGAGGCCCACCAGGCGGATCTGGAGTATTCGCAGATCGAGCGCCTGGTCAATCTCGGCTCGCTCCCCGACACCGGGTTCAAGGTCGCCTGCTTTCCGCTGCGGATCGTCGGCGCCAGCGGCGCGCCTGCGCGGGTGGTCGCGATCTTGCCCTAGCGCTCGAGGCGTGCCGCGGTCTACGCGACGAGCCGGGCGAAGTAGCCGATCGCGGGGCCGTTTCGGCGCTCGAACCGGAGCCCGGCCGCCTCGCCACGCCGCTGTAGCGCACTCGGGGAGGTGTAGTGCGGATCGCCGATCAGCTCGCCGACGATCAGCCGGCCGCCCGGGCGCAGCACCCGCGCGATCTCACCGAGGGCGGCGTCCTGGTCGGGGATCTCGCCGAGCACGGCGGTCAGGATCACGGCGTCGACCGAGCCATCCTCGTAGGGGAGCGCGGTGGCGTCGCCCTGGCTCGGGGTGAGGTTGTCGAGACCGCGCTCCGCGGCTCGCCTCATCGTGTGATCGAGAAACTCCTGCTGCAGGTCGAACAGCTCCAGGGTGCCGCCCGGGGCCAGCCATCCCGCCAGGTCGAGTGAGTAATAGCCGGTGCCGGGACCGATCTCGAGCACGCGCTCTCCGGGCTCGGGGCCGAGGGTCTCGCGCAGGCGGTCGCGGGTGATCAGCGGATGCGGCGCCTCGACCCAGAAGCGCTGACCGTAGGGACAGGCCGACGGGTTCTTGCGCCACCAGAGCGATCCCGCCGCGATCGCGAGAGCGAGTCCGAGCAGAAGCTGACGAGGCCGCACCGGGCGACCTTAGCAAATACCCCTACGGGGTATAGGCGGTCAGCCCGCGAAACCGATCGAGTGCGCGGCGTCGTCGACGCGGATGAAGACGACGGTGGCGAGATTGAGCGACACCGTGCCCTCCTGCGTTCGCATGTCGAACCAGCCCTTGCCGGTCTCGACGGCCTTGCGCAGGTCGGCCAGCTCGGTGCCGGCGAGCTTCACCGAGAGCACCTGCCCGATCCCGAACCCGATCTCGACCTTGGTCTGCTCTTCCGCCATAGCTTCAGTGTCCCTCCGCAGGTTGAACGATCTCGGTCAATACGCCGCCGGTCGCCTTCGGGTGCAGGAAGGCGACGCGGCTGTTTCGGATCCCGGTGCGCGGCTCGGAGTCGATCAGCGCCACGCCGTCGGCGGCGAGCTGTGCGAGCACCGCCTCGATGTCGTCGACGCGGTAGGCGACGTGATGGAGCCCGGGCCCCTTGCGCTCGAGGAACTTCCCGACCGGGGTCTTGTCGCCAAGCGGGCTGAGCAGCTCGACGTGGCAGTCGCCGACGTCGAGCAGGACCGCCTCGACACCCTGCTCGGAGACGGTCTCGCGGTGAGCGAGCGGCATGCCAAAGGTGCCCTCGTAGAGAGCGAGCGCGGCATCGAGATCCTCTACCGCGACGCCCACATGGTCGATCAGCCCGAACATCCGGGCGCGGAGATTACTCGGCGCTATCGCCCGGGCTCGGGCGGAGGCTCGACGACCAGCGCCTCGGCCGGCCTGCCGGGGGGTGGGGCGAGGATCTCGGCTTGCCGTTCGCCGCGATCCCGGGGCGCGTTCATGATCCGCTGGATCTCGTCGCGCTCGATCACCTCTTGGCGCAGCAGCACCTCAGCGATCTCGTCGAGCAGGTCGCGATGGTCGGTGAGCAGCTCGGTCGCGCCGCGGTAGGACTCCTCGGCGATCTCCTGGAGCTCCTCGTCGCGGGTCTGGCGCATCGCCTCGGAGAGCGTGAAGTCGTCGCCGGGCACCTGATGTGAGCGAATCGAGGTGCCCATGCCGTACTCGTGGACCATCGAGCGCGCGATCGCGGTCACCCGGCTGAGGTCGTCGGAGGCGCCGGTCGTAACCCGGCCGAAGGTGATCTGCTCGGCGACGCGCCCGGCGAGCAACACCTTCATGTAATCGATCAGCTCCTGGCGCGACTTCAGGTAGCGATCCTCCTGCGGCAGGTTGAGCGTGTACCCGAGCGCCTTGCCGCGGGGAACGATCGAGACCTTCTGCACCTTGTCGACGCTCGGCAGCAGCTCCGAGACCAGCGCGTGACCGGCCTCATGCCAGGCGACCACCTGCTTCTCATGAGCCGTGATCACCTTGCGCGACTGCAGGCCGGCGACGATCCGCTCGAAGGCGTCGTCGAAGTCGGCCTGGGTTACGAATTCGCGCTTGTTGCGCCCGGCGAGGATCGCCGCCTCGTTGGCGAGGTTGGCGAGGTCGGCGCCGGTGAGCCCGGCGGCGTGGCGGGCGACGCGCTCGAGGTCGACGTCCTGGGCCAGGGGCTTCTTGCGGGTGTGGACCTCGAGGATCTGGCGGCGGCCGTGCATGTCGGGGGGCGGGACGAAGACCTGGCGGTCGAAGCGCCCGGGACGCAGCAGGGCCTTGTCGAGCTTCTCGAGCATGTTCGAGGCCGCCATCACGACGACGCTGTCGCGGGCGTCGAAGCCGTCCATCTCGACCAGCAGCTGGTTCAGCGTCTGGTCGCGCTCGCCGGAGATGTCGGAGCCGCGCTGCGCGCCGACGGCGTCGAGCTCGTCGATGAAGATGATCGCGGGGGCGTTCTCGCGTGCCTCGTTGAACAGGCGCCTGATCCGGGCGGCGCCGAGGCCGGCGAACATCTCGATGAACGACGACGCGGACTGGCCGAAGAACGAGGCGCCCGATTCGTGGGCGACAGCCTTCGCCAGCAGCGTCTTGCCGGTCCCGGGGGGTCCGTGCAGGAGGATCCCCTTCGGCACCGTCGCCCCGAGCTGCTTGAAGCGCTTCGGATCGGTGAGGAAGTCGACCACCTCGCGAAGCTCCGCCTTGGTCTCGTCGACCCCGGCGACATCGCCCCAGGTGACGGCGCTCTTCGACTTCGGGCTGATCTCCTGTGGCTTGGTCCGAGGCATCATCCTCAGCATCCGCCACATGAAGTAGATGATGATGCTGAACAGCAGGATCGGAGCCCACGGGATCAGCCAGTTGTTGAGGAACTCCTGGTAGTTGTCGATGCCTAGAAAAGCGGTCAATGTCATCGTCAAAGGTTGCGGTCCCCCCAGCCCTGCCTAGACGCTATCGGCAGCAACCTGCTCAACCCGTAGCAATTCGTGCAACGCCGCGACGCCTACCTCGAGCTGCTCCGGGGAAGGTTCGCGGGTGGAGACCAGCCGCTGGATCTCATAGCCCGGGCCGTGCACTGCCTTGGCGACCGCCGAATCGGGATTGCGCTCGGCGAAAACGAAGATCTCTACCGCGGCGCCGACCCCTGCCAGGGCGGCGATCCCGCGCGCCAGCGGACCTGGCTCGTCGATCAGCCGCTCGGTCAGCACCTGACCGGTGATCGAGAGGGCGAGCATCGGGCCGATCAGGTTCGAGCCGCAGCGCTTGTGCTCCTTTGGCACCTCCTCGGGATCGCGGTCCTGCTCGTAGCCACCGATCGCCTTGTGCTCGACCGCGTGGTAGGAGGCGAGCGCCGGATCGCGCAGCGCCGCGAGCGCCGGCAGCGCCCCGAGCAGCGCGATCGCGAGCTCACGCCCGACCGTCGCCGGGCCGCGCCGGCGGATGATGTTCGACGCGACGATGCTTGCCGCGACCACTCCGAGCACGCCGGGATCCTCGAACGGCAAGCGGGCGGAGCCGAGGCGCATCCGCGCCAGGGGCACGATCGCCATCGCCTCGGCGAGCCGCAGCGGGCCCCGCAGCATCGGGGTCGCGGCGAGCTTGCCCCGGGCCAGCGACGGCTTCGCGCCGGAGGCGACCTCGATCGCGCCGTCGCCGGCGCGGGCGGCGACCGCCCACGAGGTCGGGCCGTGGATCAGGAGTCCGTTGCGAAGCGCCATCCCGCCGAGGCGCATCCGCTCGCCCTCGGCCGGGCCGGAACCGTTGGCGCTGGCGCCGTTCGAGCTCGTCGCGACCTGCTCGCTCATCCAAGCACCCTTCGGCAGAGGTCGGCGTAGAAGCTCGCCGCCAGCTCGACGTCGGCCACCGCGGCGCGCTCGTCGGCGCTGTGGATCAGCGGCGCGGCCTCGAACAGCCCGAGCTCGCGCTGGGGACAGAAGCCGTAGACGGTGGAGGCGCCGAAGGCCTTGCGAAACCAGTGGCTGTCGCTGAATCCCGACATCACGATCGGGACCAGGATCGCATCCGGGTCGTGCTCGGCGAGTGAGGCGGAGATCGCCTCGGCCAGCGGCGACTCGGCCGGAGAGCTGTTGCCGGTGACCCGCTCGGTGAACTCGACCTCGAGCCCGTCGGCGAGCGGGCCGAGCAGCCGCTCGAGCGCTGCCTGCGCCTCCTCGGCGCCGGCGCCGGGCGGGACGCGGCAGTCGACCAGCACCTCGGCCTGGGAGGGGATCACGTTGTCCTTCTCGGAAGCGTGCGCCTTGGTCGGCACCATCGTCACCCGCAGCATCGGTTCGGCGACATAGGCCGTCAGCGGCTCGGAGAGGCCCCGCAACCGCTCGACGGCCGCCTCGAGCTCGCTGCCGGCGGCGCCCTCGAGTTCCTCGTCGAGCACGGCCGAGAGGAAGGCGATGCCGGCGGGCGTCGGCTCCAGTGGCGGCTGCTCGGCGAGTTTCACCAGCGCCGGGGCCAGCTTCAGCAGGGCGTTGTCGCCGAGCGCGGGCACCGATGCGTGACCGGCCTTGCCGCGGGCGCGAAGCCGGAAGCGGTTGACCCCCTTCTCGCCGATGCAGAGCGTGTAGAAGCGCTTGCCGGCGAGCTCGAACGAGCTGCCGCCGCCCTCGTTGACGACCAGGTCGCTGCGCACGGCGTCGGCATGCTCGGAGCAAAGCCACTGGGCGCCGAGCGCGGCGCCCATCTCCTCGTCGGCGGTGATCACCAGCTTCAGCGAGCCGGCGGTGGGGCGCCAGCCCGAGCTCGCGAGCGAGATCGCCGCGGCGACCTCGGCCGCCACCTGGCCCTTCATGTCCTGAGCGCCGCGGCCGCGGATCGCACCGTCGACGACCTCGCCCGACCAGGGGCTGAAGCTCCACTCCGAGGGATCCGCGGGCACTGTGTCGACGTGGCCGAGCAGGCAGAGCGTCTCGCCGGGTCCGCTGCCCTCGAGGTCGGCGACCAGGTTCGGGCGCCCGGGCTCGGCGGCGAGCAGGGTGACCGAGAAGCCGGCGTCGCGGAGGCGCTCGGCGAGCAGATCCTGGACCCGGTCCTCGTTGCCCGGCGGGTTGACCGTGTCGCGCTGGATCAGCTCGGAGAGCAGCTCGACGGCGTCCGTTCCGAGGCCGCTCGGCGCCAGCGCGATCTCCTCTCCCATGCGCCCAGGTTAGAGCCTGATGAATTTGGCCTCTTTGGGCCCAGACGGTGGTAGCGTCGGACCATGAGGGCAGGGAAGCCCGGCTGCCGTCGGACAACGATCGTGACTGCCGCCGCCGTGGGCGCACTGGCGATGGCCGCCGCCGCCTTCGCCGCGGTCGGCGACCTCACGCCGCAGGGCTGCATCGACGACAACGACGACCTGGCCGGCCCCGACGCCTGCGCGACCTCGGTCGATGGCCTCAACGGGGCTCGGGCCCTGGCGATCAGCCCCGACGGCGCGTGGCTGTATGCGGTGTCGAGCGGCGGCGTCGTCGTCCGCTTCTCGCGCAACGCCACGACGGGCGCCCTGACCGCGGTCGACTGCGTTGACGACGACGACACGGGGCCGGAGACTTGCGCACAGGAGGTCCCGGGCCTCGGCGGAGCGGTCGGCGTGGCGCTCAGCCCTGACGGCAAGTCGCTGTACGTCGCCGCGGCGAACGACGACGCGATCGCTCGCTTCGATCGCAATACAACGACCGGCGCGCTCACTCCCCAAGGGTGCATCGACGACGAGGACACAGGTACCGACGCGTGTACGGGAACCGCGGGCCTGGAGAACCCCCGCTCGCTGGCGGTGAGCCCGAACGGCGAGGCGGTTTACGTCACGGGGTTCGTAGACGACACGGTCGTCGCCTTCGACCGGGCTCCCGCAACCGGCGCGATCACGCCGGTGGGCTGCGTCGACGACGACGACACCGTCACCGAGACCTGCCCGCAGTCCACCGACGGCCTCGATAACGCGTCGCCGGTGGGTGTGAGCCCCGACGGTACGTCGGTTTATGTCGGTTCGGCCCAGGACGATGCGATCACCCGCTTCTCCGCCAACCCGACGAGCGGGGCGCTCACACCGGTCGACTGCATCGAGGACGTCAGCGGCGGGGCCGACGACTGCACGACCCTGGCCGACGACGGTTTCGGCTCCCCCGGCTCCCTCCTGGTGAGCCCGGACGGCACGGACGTCTACGTGGGGTCGTTCGACGACGCCTCGATCGTCCGCTTCTCCCGCGATCTCGGCGACGGCGAGCTCACGCCGCAGCAGTGCGTCGGAGATGACGCCACCGGGGTCTGCGCTATCGATCCGAATGGGTTCGCCGACCCACGCTCGCTCGCCCTGAGCCCCGACGGCCGCAGCCTCTATGCCGGCGGCCTCGCGGACGACGCGATCGCGAACATCCGGCTGGACCCGGCCACCGGCGCCTTCACCGCCGACCCGATCGTCTGCGTCGAGGACAACGACACCGGGGTGGACGGGTGCGCGCAGGCCACTGACGGGCTCGACCAACCCCGCGGCGTGATCGTCAGCCCGGACGGGAGATCGGTGTACGCGGCGGCCGAGACCGACGACGCCGTCGTCATCTTCCGGCGTGAGAACGACACCGACGGAGACGGGATCAGCGACGCGACCGACAACTGCCCGGCCGTCGCCAACCCCGGCCAGGAGGACACCGACGGCGACGGCCTCGGCGACGCCTGCGACTCGACGCCCAACGGGCCACCACCGCCACCGCCGGGCTCTGGCGACACGACCCCGCCGGAGACGACGATCACGGCCGGGCCGAAGCGGAAGACGAAGTCGAAGTCGGCGACATTCAGCTTCAGCGCGAGCGAGGCGGGCTCGAGCTTCGAGTGCCAGATCGACGGCGCCGCGTTCGCCGCTTGCAACTCGCCGCGAACAGTCCGGGTCAAGCGCGGGAGGCACACCTTCTCCGTGCGCGCCACCGACGCCGGCGGCAACACCGATCCGACCCCGGCGACGCAGTCCTGGAAGGTGAAGAAGAAGAAGAAACGCCGGTAGGGTGACGCCATGGGCTCACCGGCGACCTCGCTGCGGATCGTGGCGTTCGTGCGGATCCTGTACGGGGTATTCGCCCTCTTCGCCCCGAAGCGGATGTTCGCCTCGATGGGCTTCGATGATCCCGAGCCCGAAGCCCGCTACTTCAACGCGCTCTTCGGTGGCCGCGACATCGTCGTCGGCGTCTGGACGCTGAAGGCGGTCGGCGACGGGGACCTCGATCAGGCGCTGCTCGCCAACGCCGGCTGCGAGGCGACAGACATGGTCGCGCTCGTGCAGGAGGTCCGCCACCGTGGCGGCCTCGACCGCGCCACGGCCGCCGGGATCGGCTTCAACGTGGTCGGCTGGGCGAACGTGATCGGGATCGCGCTGCGGCGCGATCGATGAGCGAGCGGCTCTTCGACACCGGCGGCGGCGAGCCGGAGCAGCGGACCACGGTTCCCGCGTCGGAGGCGCCGCTGGCGGTGCGCATGCGCCCGCGCTCGCTCGACGAGCTGATCGGCCAGGAGCATCTGCTCGGCTCCGGCTCGACGCTGCGGACGGCGATCGAGACCGGCGAGCCGCACTCGATGATCCTCTACGGCCCGCCGGGCTCGGGCAAGACGACGCTGGCCAGGATCGTCGCCGGCGCGGCCCGGGGCGCGTTCGAGGAGCAGTCGGCCGTGAACGCGGGCAGGGCCGAGGTCCGGGCGATGATCGAGCGCGCCGGCGAGCGCCGCCGTGCCACCGGCCAGCCGACGATCTTTTTCCTCGACGAGATCCATCGCTTCAACAAGGCCCAGCAGGACGCCCTGCTGCCGGCGGTCGAGGAAGGCCTGGTGACGCTGATCGGGGCGACGACGGAGAACCCCTACTTCGAGGTCAACTCGGCGCTGCTCTCGCGCAGCCAGATCTACGAGCTGCGGGCGCTCGAGCCGGCCCAAGTGCGCGAGCTGCTCGATCGCGCCCTGGCCGATCCCGACCGCGGGATCATTGCGCCGCCGGTGGTCAGCGATGAGGCGTTCGAGCTCCTGGCCGAGCGCTCGGGTGGCGACGCGCGGACGGCGTTCGGGGCCCTCGAGCGGGCGGTCGAGGCGGCGCGGGCGAGCGGTGGAAGGATCGACCTCGACGTCGCCGAGGACGCGCTGCAGCGCAAGGCGGTCACATTCGACAAGCAGGGCGACCGCCACTACGACTACGCCTCCGCCTTGATCAAGGCGATGCGCGGCTCCGACCCCGACGCCTCGATCTACTACCTGGCGGCGATGCTCGAGGGTGGCGAAGATCCGCGCTTCATAGCTCGGAGGATGGTGATTCTCGCCTCCGAGGACATCGGCAACGCCGACCCGCAGGCGCTCGAGCTGGCGACCAACGCGGCCCTCGCAGTCGACAGGGTCGGCCTGCCGGAGTGTGCGCTCAACCTCGCCCAGGCTGCCGCCTACCTGGCGCTGGCGCCGAAGTCGAACGCCTCGACGACGGCGATCTCACGGGCGATGGCGAACATCCGCGAGCACGGCGCGAAGCTGCCGCCCGACTACCTGCGCGATGCCCACTACCCGGGAGCGAAGAAGCTCGGCCGTGGCGAGGGCTACAAGTACGCCCACGACGAGCCCGGCGGGATCTCCGACCAGCCGCTGTTGCCGCCCGAGGTCCAGGGCGAGCGCTTCTACGAGCCCACCGACCGCGGGCTCGAAGCCGAGCTGCGCGAGCGCCTCGACGCCGCGCGCCGGCGACGCGGCGACAACAGTTAGCGGCCGCCGCCGGAAGTCGGCGAGCGGCTCGGCCCGCTCGCGACGGAGGCCGGCGACGGCCGCAGTTAGCAACTACCCGCGGTTGAGCGGGTCACACGGGCGCCTCAGTTGACGCTGCGTGCGACCTCGACCCAGATCGAGCCGAAGACCCTGATCAGCGTCAGCGTGTCGCTGTCGGTGGAGATCCAGTTGGCGCTGAGGAAGAACGGAGCGCCGTCGTTGATGGTCACGTTTCCGCCCCCGATGGTGTCGTGAAGCGTGACCACCTGGCCGCTCACGCCATCGACGAGATCGGTGATCGTGAGCGGGCTGCCGAAGTTGACGCTGAGCAGTGAGAGGTTCTCGACCGAGGGCGTTGTGTCGCCGCTCGTATCCCCGCCGCTGAGCCCGAACAGCCGGTCGAACCCGTCGGCGAATCCCGACGGCACCCCCTTGAGCTTGCTCCACTCGACGGGGTTTGCGGCGTCGTTGATGGTGCCGGAGGAGGAGAGCGCCAACTTCGTCGCGTCCAGCTCGCCCTTGGTCGCGTCGAGCTCGGCCTTGGTCGCCGCGTCGAAGCCGAGCTTGGCGGGGCTGACGGCGCCGTCCCCGAGCTTGTCCGAGGTGACCGCGGCGGGGCCGAGGTCGGCGTTCTGCACCTGACCGTTCTTGATCGACTTCGAGACCACCGAGTTCTTCGGCGCCTTCTTGATCGCGTAGGGCCCTGCGGTGAGCGCGAGGAAGATCGCGATCAGTCCGAGCACGTTCTGGCGCAGGTATGCGCTCACGCGACCGACCATGTGACGACCGGATCCGCGCCGCGCGGCGGCGTCAAGCATAGAATCGCCACGGGCGAAATGGGGAAACTCGAATCCTTCAATCCGGCCACCGGCGAGCTCGTCGGCACGGTCGAGACGATCACCCCCGAACAGGTTCAGGGGGTCGTCGACGACGTCGCCGAGGTGCAGCCGTTCTGGGCTCAGCTGACGCTCGCCGACCGCGCCCGCTACATGCGCCGGGCCGCCGAGGTGCTGGTCGAGGACATGGAGGAGGTCGCGAACCTGCTCACCCGCGAGCAGGGCAAACCGCTGACCGAGAGCTACGTGATGGAGCTGATCCCGACGATCGACGCCCTGCACTGGTGCGCCGACGCGGGGCCGAAGATCCTCGCCGACGAGAAGGTCCGCTACCCGCAGCTGTTCTTGAAGACCAAGCGCAGCTTCTTCAGCTACGAGCCGCTCGGGGTGGTCGGTGTGATCGCACCGTGGAACTACCCCTGGTCGATCCCCTTCGGCGAGATCGCCCTGGCGCTGATGGCCGGCAACGGCGTGGTCTTGAAGCCGGCCAGCCTGACGCCGCTGCTCGGTGAGCGGATCCAGCAGGTCTTCGACGACGCCGGCTTCCCGGAGGGCCTGGTGCGGACGGTCCACGGCGGCGGCGTGATCGGACAGGCTCTGTGCGAGGCCTCGACCGCGAAGATCTTCTTCACCGGCTCGGTCGCGGTCGGGCGCAAGGTCGGCGAGCTGTGCGCCGAGCGGCTCAAGGGCTCGGTGCTCGAGCTCGGCGGCAAGGACCCGCAGATCGTCTGCGCCGACGCCGACCTCGCCAACGCGGTCTCCGGCTGCGTCTGGGGCGGCTTCGCAAACGCCGGCCAGACCTGCTCGGGGATCGAGCGCACCTACGTGGTCGAAGACGTTGCCGACGCGTTTCTCGACGGCGTCCGTCGCGAGACCGAGCGGCTGACGGTCGGCGACCCGCTCGACTGGGAGACCGAGATCGGGCCGATGGTCTCCGCCGAGCAGGCCGACCTGGTCACCGGGCTGGTCGACGACGCGCTCGCCGGCGGCGCCGACCGGCTCACCGGCGGGCCGCGCGAGCTGCCCGGCTACGACGGCCGCTTCATCGCCCCGACCGTGCTCGCCGGGGCCACCGACGAGATGCGGATCATGCGCGAGGAGATCTTCGGGCCGGTGGTGCCGGTGATCGTGGTCAAGGACGAGGCCGAGGCGCTCGAGCGTGCCAACGACTCCAAGTTCGGCCTCGGCGCCTCGGTGTGGACCAGGGACCGGGCCAAGGGCGAGCGGATCGCGCGCGAGGTCGAGTCGGGGATGGTCTGGATCAACGACCACTCCTACTCCCATGGCGCGATGCAGTGCTCGTGGGGCGGGGTCAAGGAATCGGGCCTCGGGCGCTCGCACTCGAAGTTCGGCCTCTACGAGTGCACCAACGTCAAGCTTGTCGCCTGGGAGCCGGGGCTCACCCGCGACTTCTGGTGGCAGCCCTACGACGCCGATCTCGGCACCGCGCTGCGCTCGTCGGCGCGGATCCTCTACGGCCGTGGCGCGACCCGGGTCAAGGGCCTGCGCGAGGGGCTCGGCCCGCTCGCCCGGGTGGGTGCGAAGACGCTGCGCAAGGGCAAGTAGCGGCAGCCGCCGGGTCGCCGCTCAGGGCGCGATCCGCACGTGCAGGTGGTTGTCGTGGTTGACGAGCGGAGTGACGATCGCCGCCGGCCCGGTGAGCGGCAGGCTGGGTCCGACGTAGATCGTCACCGCGCCGGCGGCGACGAACATGTCGAGCAGATCCTGGGAGAGCGCCACGTCGACCTGATCGACCGTGGTCGGCGCCCGCTCGCGGCGGTCGAGGCGCGGGTAGTAGACATCTACGTCGAGGCCGTTCTGGTGCGTGCCGTGGCCGATCCCGCCTCCGACCTCGGCGCCGAAGTAGCCGCCCTGGCGCAGGCTCAGGTCGCCGACCCCGATCCGCGGCGCCTGCGGGTGGCGGCGGTGAAACTCCCTCAGCACGCGCAGGGTCGTGCGCACGAGGTCGTCGGTTCCCCAGCGTCTCCAGTCGCGGTCGGGGCGGCGGTGGAGGATCGGATCCCAGGTGAAGTGGAAGCGACTCTGCGCCGGCAGGCGGACGCCATGCTCGAGCCGCCCGGCCTCGGGGACGCCGACCGCGACCGAGTCGTGCCACTCGACCCGCGGTGAGCGGTCATCTGCGGTTGCCGGCGACCGCGTCTGCGACGACGTCGACCAGCCCAGGGCAACCCCGGCGAGGGCGATGACGACACCGATCGGCATGACCGGGATACGAGCGCGAGCGGCGATCGGGTCCGCGACGTCGCTCCGCTCACCGCCGTTGGAAGCACTATCGATTGAAATAACACAAATCTCCGACATCTCCGTGAGATCTGTTATAGTTGTCGTATGCCGCGCGATGAAGAGATCACCTTCGCCGATCACCTCGGCCGTTTCTACGCCCGCCGCTACGCGTTCCCGCCCATGGCCGGCCGCGTATTGGGCTACCTGCTGGTGTGCGATCCGCCCGAGCAGACGATCGCGGAGTTGAGTGACGCGCTGCTGGCAAGCCGCAGCGCGGTCACCGGCGCCCTGGAAGTGTTGGAGCGCATCCACGCGATCCGCCGCTCGCGCGCGGCGGGAGAGCGGATGGACCGCGTCCGCGTGGACTTCTCCTCCGCCCAGTCACGCGGGTTCGACGCTTCCGAGTACGAGGAGTTGGGTGACCTGGCCAGGGAGGGCCTCGAGGTGCTCAAGGACGCGCCGCCAGAGCGCAGGGCGACCCTGACGGAGATGGCGGCGTTCGCCGACTGGCTGGTCGAGCGGACCCGCACCCTGGAAGAAGAGTGGAACGCGCACCGTGACGCACTGCGCGCCGCGGGCGAGCTCCCCGGAAAGGACTGAGGCAATGTCGACCATCACAGCACCGAAGCCCATCACCCAGACGCGAGCAGCGCCTTCGTCATCAGCCGCGATTCGCGCCGTCGAGGTGCGCAAGTCCTTCGACGACAACGTCGTCCTCGACGGTCTCGAGTTGACCGTCGAGGAGGGCACCGTGTTCGCGTTGCTCGGCCCCAACGGCTCGGGCAAGACGACCACGGTGAACATCCTCACGACGCTGCTGGCCGCCGACTCCGGAGAAGCGCGGGTCGCCGGACACGATGTCGCGAGCGAGCCCGACGCGGTCCGCGACGC
Source organism: uncultured Solirubrobacterales bacterium (assembly GCA_963767475.1). Classification (GTDB taxonomy): domain Bacteria; phylum Actinomycetota; class Thermoleophilia; order Solirubrobacterales; family 70-9; genus WHSW01. The sequence continues at coordinate 752,950 of CAVYEI010000002.1, read as the reverse complement.
GATCGGCCTGACCGGCCAGTTTTCGGCCGTCGATGACTTGCTGACCGGCCGCGAGAACCTGCGGCTGATGGCCGACCTGCACCACCTGGCGCCTGCCGACGCCGAGGGGCGGATCGCCGAACTGCTCGCTCGTTTCGAGCTCACCGACGCTGCCGACCGGACGGTGTCCACCTACTCGGGCGGGATGCAGCGTCGCCTCGACCTCGCGATGACGCTGATCGGCGACCCGGAGATCATCTTCCTCGACGAGCCGACGACCGGCCTCGACCCGTCCAGCCGGCGCACGATGTGGGAGATCGTCCGCGCCCTGGTGACCGAGGGGACGACCGTGTTCCTCACCACGCAGTACCTGGACGAGGCGGATCAGCTCGCCGACCGCGTGGCGATCCTCCACGGCGGCCGGCTGGTCGCCGAGGGCACGCCCGCCGAGCTCAAGGCGCGCGCCCCGGGCGGCCACATCGACCTCACCTTCGCCGAGTCCGGCGCCTACCACGCTGCCGCGGACGTCCTCGGCACGCCCGCGCGGGACGAGGACTCATTCGTGCTGCAGGTCGCCACCGACGGCAACGTCGCCAACGTCCGCGACGTGCTCCGGCGCCTCGATCGGGCGGGGGTGGAACTGGAGAGCCTCTCGATTCACACTCCCGACCTCGATGACGTGTTTTTCGCGCTCACCGGCAAGGCGCCGACGAGCGAACCTGAGACCAAGGAGGTTTCGACATGACCGCCTACGCCCTACGCGACTCGGCCACGATGCTGCGCCGCAACCTGCTTCACCTGCGCCGTTACCCGGGCCTGTCGATGTTTCCGCTCCTGATGCCGGTCGTCTTCCTGCTGCTCTTCGTCTACGTCTTCGGCGGCACGCTGGGCAATGGGCTGGAGGTCGGCGGTGGGCGCGACGCCTACATCGACTTCGTCACGCCCGGGATGCTGGTGTTCACCATCGCCGGCGCCGCGAACGTCGTCGCGATCTCCGTTGCCATGGACATGACCAAGGGAATCATCGCCCGGTTCAAGACGATGCGCGTCTGGCGGCCCTCCGTGCTCGCCGGCCACGTTTTCGGCAACCTGGTCCTGACGGCCGTCAGCGTCGCCGTCTTTTTCGTGGTCGCGCTGGCGATCGGGTACCGCCCCACAGCCGGACCGCTCGAGTGGCTCGCCGTCGTCGGACTGCTCTTGCTCGTGGCGCTCGCGCTCACCTGGCTCTCGGTCGCTCTCGGCCTGCTCGCCAAGAGCGTCGAGACCGCGAGCAACCTGCCGATGGTCCTGTTCCTGCTGCCCTTCCTCGGCAGCGGCTTCGTGCCCACCGACTCGATGCCGGCCGGCCTGCGCTGGTTCGCCGACAACCAGCCGTTCACCCCGATCACCGACACGTTGCGCAGCCTGCTCGGCGGTGGGCACGTCGGCGGGGAGGCTGTAGCGGCAGTCGCCTGGTCCCTCGCGATCGCCGCCGCCGGCTTCGCCTGGGCGCGCTACCTCTACAACCGCCGCCCGGCTCGCTGACCGGGTAAGGCACCCATCACCGCTGACCGCCGTACATCTCGGCGACCATGAAAGCCAGGTCGAGCGCCTGGCGGCGATTGAGCCGGGGGTCGCACGCCGTCTCGTAGCGCTGATGCAGGTCCTCCTCGACGATCTCGTGGCCGCCGCCGATGCACTCGGTCACGTCTTCGCCGGTGAACTCGACGTGGATGCCGCCCGGATGGGTGCCGAGCGCGCGGTGCACCTCGAAGAAGCCCGCGACCTCGTCGAGCACGTGGTCCAGGCGGCGGGTCTTGTGACCACTGGGCGCCTCGAAGGTGTTGCCGTGCATCGGGTCGCAGACCCAGACCACCGGCGAGCCGCTCTCGGTGACCCTCTCCAGCAGCGGCGGCAGGACGTCGCGGATCTTCTCGGCGCCGAGGCGCGTGATCAGCGTCAGCCGGCCGGGCTCGTGGTCGGGGTTGAGCCGCTCGATCAGCGCCAGGGCGTCCTCGGGCGAGGTGGTCGGGCCCAGCTTGACGCCGATCGGGTTGCGGATATGGCGGCAAAACTCCACGTGGGCGCCGTTCAGGTCCCTGGTGCGCTCACCGATCCAGACCAGGTGGGCGGAGACGTCGTACGGCAGCCCGGTGCGGCTGTCGATCCGGGTCAGCGCGCGCTCGTACTCGAGCAGGAGCGCCTCGTGGCTGGAGTAGAACTCGACCCCGTGGAGCTCCTCCGGGTCGATGCCGCAGGCGTTCATGAACGACAGCGCCCGGTCGATCTCGCCGGCGAGCTGCTCGTACCGCTGCCCGGCCGGGCTCTGGGCGACGAAGTCCTGGTTCCAGGCATGGGCCTGGTGCAGGTCGGCGTAGCCGCCGTTGGCGAACGCCCGGCACAGGTTCAGGGTCACGGCGGCGCTGTGGTAGGCCTGGAGCAGCCGGGTCGGGTCGGGGTGGCGCGCTTCCGGGGTGAACTCGAAGCCGTTCACCGCATCGCCTCGGTACGCGGGCAGCTCGACCCCGTCGCGTGACTCGGTGGGCTTCGATCGCGGTTTCGCGAACTGCCCGGCGATCCGGCCGAGCTTGACCACGGGCGTGCTCGCGGCGTAGGTGAGCACGAGCGCCATCTGCAGCAGGGTCTCGAGCTTGTCGCGCACCGCATCGGCCCTCGATCCGGAGAAGGTCTCGGCGCAGTCGCCTCCCTGGAGCACGAACCCCTGGCCGGCCGCCACCGCGGCCAGCCGCTCCTTCAGCAGGTCACACTCGCCGGCGAAGACGAGCGGCGGTTGCTTTGCCAACTCGGCGGTGACCGCGCTCACATCGGCGTCGTCCGGCCAGCTCGGCTGCTGGGCGGCCGGCAGCGAGCGCCAGGCATCGAGATCGACTGTGGTCGATGGTCCGTTCACAACCGCAAGGCTAGGCCGTGTCGAGCGCGAGTTGGTAGCGGAGGTCGGTGGGCGGGTGGGTCTTGGCGGCTCCGTCGGGCTTCCAGCCGAGTCGCTCGTAGAACGCTTGGGCGCCTCGATCGGTCTCGAGCACCCACATGGTCGCCGTGTGCGCGCCGCCCCGGCGAAGACGGTCCACCGCCTCGGTCAGCAGAGATCGACCGATCCCGGTCCGCTGTCGTGTCGGATGCACGTAGAGGCGGTGGATGTGTCCCACCTGCTCGGGGTCGTGTTCGCGATCCTCGGTTGGGCCGTACTGGCACAGGCCGACGATCCGCCCCTCGGAGCCGGCGGTCAGCACGCCGCCGCCTCGGGCAGCCTCGGAGCGCACGATCTCAGCCCAATCGCGGGCGGCGTGCGCGGCGAGTCGCTCGCGGTACCAGGTCTCGGAGACATGATCTCGATACGCCTGCTCCCAGGTGACGACATGCAGGTCCCGCAGCGCCGTCGCCTGGGCCGGATCCGCGGGCCCGATCTCCACCTGCTCAGGCCGGCTGGGCGAGATAGCTGCCGCGGTCGAAGCGACGGGTCCGCCGCCACAGGTTGGCCGTGAAGCCGGGCCACCAGACGCCGTTGCGGCCGTTGGCGTCGATGTACCAGCTGGCGCAGCCGCCCTGGTTCCAGACGCTTTCGCCGAGGCGGCGCTCGGTTTCGCGGTTGAAGGCGTCGTAGACCTCGGGGCGGACCTCGACCGTGGCCACGTTGGCGCGTTCCATCTCCCGCACGGCCTCGGCCACGTAGTTGATGTGCGACTCGCTGGTGAAGATGATCGAGTTGTAGCCACCGGCCGAGTTCGGCCCGACGAGGAAGAAGAGGTTCGGAAAGCCGGAGACCGCGGTGCCCAGGTACGCGCGCGGGCTGCCTTCCCAGGCCTCCAGGAGCGAGCGCCCGCCCCGGCCCTTCAGGGCGCCGAATCCGGGGTTGTTGAAGACCCGGAATCCGGTCGCCAGCACGAGCGTGTCGAGCTCGCGCTCGGCGCCGTCGGCGGTCCGCACGCCGGTCTCGGTGACCTCGACGATCGGCTCGGTGACGACCTCCGCGTTCGGCGCGCTGAGCGCCGGCAAGTAGGTATTCGACATCGTGATCCGCTTGCAGCCGAGGATGTAGTCGGGGGTCAGCTTCGCCCGCAGCTCGGGGTCGGGAACCTGGCGACGCAGGTGCCAGCGGGCCGCCCGCTCGAAGATCAGCGAGAGGCGCCGGTCGACGATCGTCCCCAGCACGGTCGACTCCTGAAGCGCGTAGATCAGCCAGCGAACCGCTCGCTGGGTGAACGGCAGTGAGCGGAACATCCGTCGTTCGACCCCGGTCACCGGGCGGTCGAGGTCCGGCATCACCCATGACGGGGTGCGCTGGAAGAGATGCAGCGAGCCGACCCTGGGCTGGATCTCGGGGACGATCTGGATCGCCGATGCGCCCGTTCCGATCACCGCGACCCGCTCTCCGCTCAGGTCGTGGTCGTGGTCCCACTCGGCGGAGTGGAACATGGCTCCCCGGAAGCGGTCGAGGCCGGGGATCTCGGGCGGCGCGGGCTCGCTGAGGCCGCCCATCGCGGTGACGAGGACGTTCGCGGTCAGCTCGCCGTGCGAGGTCTCGAGGCGCCAGAGCTTCCCGTCCTCGTCCCAGGTTGCACCCTGGAGCTCATGGCCGAAGCGGATATGAGGGACCACGCCGCGCTCGTCCGCGACCCGCCGCAGGTACTCGCGAATCTCGGACTGCAGCGGGTACACGCGGCTCCACTCGGGGTTGGGCGCGAACGAGAACGAGTAAAGCGCCGAGGGGATGTCGCACTGACATCCGGGATAGGTGTTGTCGCGCCAGGTGCCGCCGATCTCATCGGCGCGCTCGAGCACGTAGAAGTCGTCGATCCCTTCGGCGAGCAGCCGCGCCGACATCCCGATTCCGGAGAAGCCCGCGCCGATGATCGCGACCCGTGCGTGCGTACTCATCGGCGCGGCTAGCTTGCGGGCATCTCGGCGAGCAGCTGCTTGGCTCTCGCTGAGACCTCGTGGTCGACCTGGAGCTCGTAGCGCTCGGCCTGCATCGAGCGGATCGAGGCGAAGTCGCGGCGACCGCCCTGGGCGGCCTGGGCGAGGGCGCCGAACACGGATCCGAACAGGACCCCGGCAACCAACCCGTAGAGCAGCACACCCAGGAACGCCTCGGAGACGGTGAAGAAGAGGCCGATGAAGAGGGCGAAGAAGAGGCCGATCATCGCCCCCTGGCCGGCACCCATCAGGGCCGCACGTCCGGTCGTCATCCGGCCGGCGATCTGCTCGACCGTCTTCAGGCCGGTGCCGACGATCGCGGCGCGCTCGACCGGGAAACCCTCGTCGGAGAGGTAGTCGACGGCCCGCTCGGCGTCGCGATAGTTGTCGTAGGTCTCGACAGTGGTCTTTGGTGTGGGAGCTGACGCCTCCATTGCCACCTAAGTATGTCGCACGGCGCGGGGCCCAACCCTTGGGTGATAGTGGGGAGATGGAAGCCGCCGTCGCCCTGCGCGGACTGCGCCGCGACTACAACGAGCGCCCGGTGCTGCGCGACGTCTCGATCGAGCTCGACCCGGGTCGGACGCTGGTCGTGATCGGGCCAAACGGCGCCGGCAAGAGCACCCTGCTGCGGATCCTGGCGACGCTGCTGCGCCCGACAGCGGGCGAGGTCGAGGTGCTCGGCGCCGCCCTGCCTCGCCGGGGGTGGAAGGTGCGGGGACGAATCGGCTACCTCGGGCACGAGCCGCTTCTGTACCGCGAGCTGACCGTGCGCGAGAACCTCGAGTTCAACGCCCGCCTGCAGGGGGTCGACGCCGCCGGCGAACGGATCGAGACCCTGCTCGAGCGAGCGGGGCTGGCCCACCGCGCGGGCGAGCTGGTGCGAAACCTGTCCGCTGGAATGCTGCAGCGAGCGGCGATCTGCCGCGCGCTGGTGCACGAGCCGGCGCTGCTGCTGCTCGATGAGCCACGCTCGCACCTGGACCTGGGCGCGAGTTCGCTCGTCGACGACCTGCTCGGGCCGGTCGCCGGTCGCGCCCGCGTGCTCGTCACTCACGAGATCGAGGCCGGGCTCGCCGACGCCGACCTCGCCCTGGCCCTGCGCGCCGACGGCTCGGTCGCCTATGCAGGCCCGGCCGGCGAGCTCGCCCTCCCCGCCGCCCGGGCGATCTTCGAGGGCAGGGCATGAGTGCCTATCGCGCGATCCTCGCCAAGGACCTGCGCACGGAGCTGCGCACGCTCGAGTCGGTGCCGGCGATGGCGCTGTTCTCGGTCACCACCTTCGTCCTCTTTCGCTTCGGCCTCGACCGCGAGCAGCTCGAGGGCAGCCTCGCCGCCGGGGTGCTGCTGGCGACGATCCTGTTCGCGGCGATCCTGGTGATCAACCGCGTGTTCGTCGCCGAGCGCGAGCAGGGCGGCTTCGACGTCATCCGCCTGGCGCCGGTCGACGGCACGGCGCTCTATGCGGCCAAGGTCTCGATCCTGATCATCTACCTGGCGATCTTCGAGCTCTTCGCCGTGCCGGTGTTCGCCGTCTTCTTCCTCGACGACGCCGGGGGGCTGCTGCCGCTGGCGGGCGTCCTCTTGCTCGCCGATCTCGGGCTGGCGGCGATCGGCGCCCTGGTTTCGTCGATCGCGGTCAACTCGCGCGCCCGCGACCTGATCGCACCCCTGCTGCTGTTGCCGCTGCTGGTCCCGCTGATGATCGGAGCCGCCGGCGCGGCCGAGCCGCTGCTGGCCGCAGGCGGGCCTTCGTACGACGATTTCGGCAAGTGGATCGCGGTTCTCGCTCTCTACGATGTCGTCTTCTGCCTCGTGGGCTACGCCGTCTACGACTTCCTGCTCGAGGACTGAGCTCGAGCGCCAATCGATGAGCTTCCGCGCCCCCAGAATCCTCCCCGTGCTCACCGTCATCGCCCTGACCGTGGGCTTCAGCCTGGTCTTCTTCTGGACTCCCAACGACGCCGACCAGGGCTTCATCCAGAAGATCTTCTACCTGCACGTGCCGATCGCCAGCTGCGCGCTGATCGGATTCATCGTCGCCGCGGTCCAGGCGATCATGCATCTGCGCACGCGAGAGCCGAAGTGGGATGTGCGCGCCTACGTCTCGATCCACATCTCGGTGATCTTCGGCGTCGCCGCGCTGCTCACCGGCGCGATCTGGGCGAAGGCCTCCTGGGGACAGTGGTGGGTCTGGGACGAGCCCACCCTGGTCAGCTTCCTGATCGTCTTCCTCCTCTACTGCACCTACTACCCGCTGCGCTACGCGATCGAGGACCGCGAGCGCCAGGCGCGCTACGCCTCGGTGTTCGCGGTCATGGCGGGCGCCTTCGTGCCGCTCAACTTCATCGCCGTGCGGCTGGCGGAGACGTTGATTCACCCGCGCGTGTTCGCGACCAGCGAGGGCGGGCTGCCGCCGAAGATGATGTTCACGTTCCTGGTCTGCTTCGCCGGCATGGCGCTGCTGTGGCAGACGCTGTGCACCTTCGAGCTGGCGGCGAAGTCGTCGCGGGCGCGGATCAGCCGCCTGCGCCGGGCGCTCGAGGGCGACGACGTGGTCGCCGCCGGCTCCCGGATCGCGCCGGTTCCCCGCCAGGCGCCGGAGGCCGGCTGATGCCCGCGTTGCCGCTCGACGAAGCCGGCAAGTATGTGGCTGCCGCCTATCTCGTGTTCCTGGCGCTGCTGCTGATCTACATCGCGATCATGGCCGCCCGCCTGGCGCGGGTCGACCGCGAGCTCGGCGAGCTGGCCGAGGTGGCGGAGCGCAAGAAGGCCGAGGAGCCGGCCCGCGAGCAGGTGCCCGCATGAGCGAGCTGCTGGCGCTCGGCGTCTCGCACAAGACCGCGCCGCTGGAGCTGCGCGAGCGGATGGCGCTGACCGAGGGCCGCGCCGTCGGCATCCTCGGCGAGCTGGTCGAGCGCCCGGAGATTCTCGAGGCGGCGGCGATCTCGACCTGTAACCGGACCGAGCTCTACCTCTACGCGGCAGACCCGGTCGGCGCCGAGGCCGTCGCTCTCGGGCTGCTCTCGCGCGAGGCCGAGACGCAGCCGACCGACCTCGTCGGCCACCTGTATTCGCTGCAGGGTGCGGAGGCGGCCGAGCAGCTGCTGCGGGTGACCGCGGGGCTCGACTCGATGATCATCGGCGAGGCCGAGATCCAGGGCCAGGTCAAGCGCGCCTACGAGCTGGCGCTGGTCGAGGGGGCGACCGGTCCGATCCTCAACAGGCTCTTTCGCGCGGCACTGGCGGCGGGCAAGCGGGCGCGCACCGAGACCGGGATCTCGGAGCGCTCGATGTCGATCCCCTCGGTCGCGGTCGAGCTCGCCCGGCGAACGCTCGGCGAGCTCGACGATCGCCGGGTGCTGGTCGTCGGCGCCGGTGAGACCGCCGAGCTCACCGCCAAGGCGCTGGCGGCCAAGGGCGTGGAGGCGATCTTCATCGCCAACCGCCACTACGACCGGGCGATCGGCCTGGCGGAACGCTTCGGCGGCCACGCCGTTCGCTTCGAGGAGCTGCCCGAGGAGCTGATCGACGCCGACATCGTCGTCACCTCGACGAGCTCGCCGCACCACGTGATCGAGCGCGAGGGACTGGAGGAGGTGATGATCGCGCGCCAGGGGCGGCCGCTGCTGTTGATCGACCTCGCCGTTCCGCGCGACATCCATCCCTCCTCGCGCGACGTCGCCGGCACCAGCCTCTACGACATGGACGACCTCCAGGCCCTGGTCGAGCGAAACGCGTCCGGGCGCGAGGCGGAGGCGCGCCACGCGGAGGCGATCCTGCGCTCCGAGCTCTCGCGCTTCGACAACTGGCTCGCCGCCCAGGACGTGACACCGACGATCGCCGCGCTGCGCGAGCGCGCGACCGAGGTGGTCGAGCGGGTGCTGGCCGAGAACGAGCAGCGCTGGGAGGGTCTCACCGACGCCGATCGCGACCGCCTCCGGGCCGCCGCGCAGGCGATCGCCTCGCGCCTTCTGCACGAGCCGACCCTGCGCCTGAAGCGCGATGCCGGCGACAGCGACGCCTACGCGAAGGTCGCCGTGTTGCGCGAGCTCTTCGGCCTCGACCCGGGCAGCGAGCCGCTGGAGTCGGGAGGCGCCGACGTCTCCGATCTGGGCGAGCGCCGGACCAAGCACCGCGGCCGGTGAGCAGCCTGCGGTTGGGCTCGCGCGGCAGTGCCCTGGCGCTGGTCCAGGCGGAAACGGTGGCCGCCGCGCTCGGCGGCGCCGAGGTGGTCACGGTGAAGACCGACGACGCCGCGGTTGGCGACAAGGAGCGCTTCGTACGCGGGATCGAGCTGGCGATTCTCGAGCGAGAGGTCGAGCTCGGCGTGCACTCGGCCAAGGACCTGCCCGGGGAGCTTCCGGAAGGACTGGCGCTGGTCGGCGTGCCCGGCCGCGAGGACCCCAGCGACGCCTTCATCGGCGACGCCGGCTCGCTCGCTGAGCTTGCCGACGGGGCCCGGGTGGGGACCTCGAGCCTGAGGCGCCAATCGCAGCTCTTGGCCCTGCGCCCCGAGCTCGAGATCGTCGAGCTGCGCGGCAACGTCGACACCCGGCTGGCGAAGCTCGCCGACGGCGGCTACGACGGCATCGTCCTTGCCGCCGCCGGCCTGGCGCGGCTCGGCCGGCTGAACGAGATCTCGTTCCGTTTCGAGCTCGACCAGCTGACGCCGGCGCCGGGGCAGGGTTGCCTGGCGCTCGAAGCCCGTACCGATGACTCCGAGTCGGCGACGGCCGCGCACTTGCTCACCGATCGCGGGTCGCTGATCGAGCTGACCGCGGAACGCGCCGCGGTGCGGGCGCTGGAGGCGAGCTGCGAGACGCCGGTCGGGATCAGCGCGCGCGCCGCCGGGGACGAATTGGTGGTGCTCGGTTACGCCGGCTCGCCCGACGGCTCGCAATGGGTGCGCGACCGGGTCGCCGGCGATCCCGAGCAGCCCGCGGCGCTGGGCGAGACGCTGGCTGAGCGGATGTTGGCGGCGGGCGCCCGGGAGATCCTCGCGGGGGTCACACGATGAGCGCCCGGGCCGGGGTCGTCTACCTGGTCGGTGCGGGACCCGGCGACCCGGGGCTGATGACCGCGCGTTCGCTGGAGCTGATCGCGAGCGCCGACACGATCCTGCACGACCGCCTGATCCCCGCCGGAGCACTGGCCGGCGCCCGCGCGGACGCCGAGCTTCTCTATGTCGGCAAGCAACCGGGCGAGAGCGCGGTGATCCAGGACGAGATCGAGGCGCTGTTGATCGAGCGCGCTCGCGCCGGTCGCAGCGTCGTGCGGCTGAAGGGCGGCGATCCCTTCGTCTTCGGTCGTGGCGGCGAGGAGGCCGAGGCGCTGGCGGGCGCCGAGGTCGAGTTCGAGGTCGTGCCCGGCGTGACGGCCGGGGTGGCTGCGCCCGCCTACGCCGGGATCCCGGTCACCCACCGCGACGACGCCTCGGCGGTCGCCTTCGTCACCGGCCACGAGGATCCCGAGAAGCAGGAGACGGCGCTCGACTGGGAAGCGCTGGCTCGCTTCCCCGGCACGCTGGTGCTCTACATGGGGGTCAAGAACCTGCCCCTGATCGCCGAGCGCCTGGCGGCCGGCGGCCGCGATCCGGGCGAGCCGGCGGCGGCGATCGAGCGCGGAACCCAGCCCGGCCAGCGGACCGTCTCGGCCACCCTCGCCGAGTTGCCGGCAGCCGTCGCCGAGGCGGGGCTGAAGGCGCCGGCGATTCTGCTCTTCGGCCCCGTCGCGGCGCGCCGCGAGACGATCTCGTGGCTCGAGCGCCGCCCGCTGTACGGGAAGCGGGTGGTCGTCACCCGCGCGCGGGCCCAGGCGAGCGGGCTCGCCGCGACGCTCGCCTCGCTCGGCGCCGAGGTGGTCGAATTGCCGGCGATCAGGATCGAACCGCGGCTCGACACAGACGCCGTCCGCGACGCGGTCACCGACCTGCACACCTACGCCCTCGTGTGCCTGACCAGCCCGAACGGCGTCCGGCTGCTGTTCGAGGCGATGGCCGCCCAGGGACGTGACGCGCGCGCGCTCGCCAATTCGGTGATCGCCGCGATCGGCCCCGGGACCGCCGCCGCCCTGGCCGAGCGCGGCCTGATCGCCGACGTCGTTCCCGAGCGCTTCGTCGCCGAGGCGCTGGTCGAGGCGCTCGCCCCAATCGAGGTCGCCGACCGACCGGTGCTCGTCGCTCGCGCCGCCGAGGCCCGAGACGTGCTCCCCGACGCGCTCGCCGAACGCGGCGCCAAGGTCGATGTGGTCGCTCTCTATGAGACCGTGCGCGAGCACCCCGAGCAGGCCGCGATCGAGGCGCTCGACACGGCCGACTACGTCACCTTCACCTCGTCCTCGACCGTGCGCAACCTGATCGATGTCGTCGGTGCCCGCTTCCCGCGCTGGGCGCGCGTGGTCTCGATCGGCCCGATCACCAGCCAGGCCGCCCGCGAGCTCGGGCTCGAGGTCCACGTCGAAGCCGAACGGCACGACGTCGAGGGGCTGGTCGAGGCGCTGCTCGCCGACGCGGCCGGCCTCAGTCGCTGACGCAGCGCTCGCGGTAGAGCCCGACCTTGTAATCGATCAGCTCGAGGTTGTGCTGGAGCTCATCGATCTTGGCGACGACCTCGGCGCGATGGGCCTCGAGGATCGCGAGCCGCTCACGCTCGTTGCCCTCGCCGGCGCGGACCAGCTCGGCGTAGCGGCGGATCAGCCGGATCGGCATCCCGGTCGCCCGCAGCTTCGTCACCAGGGTCACCCACTCGACGTCCTGGGCGCTGTAGCGGCGGTGGCCGGAGCCGTTTCGCTCGACCTCCAACAGCAGCCCCGCGCGCTCGTAGTAGCGCAGCGTGTGGTTGCTGAGCCCGGTGTGCTCGGCGACGTCGGAGATCGTCAGCTCGTCGGCGAGGGCGATCGTGGCCACATCAGAAATGTAGATGTTCGAGCGCGCTCTAAGTCAAGAACTTGTGGATCGACGGCTCTGGGCCTTGACTTAGAGCGCGCTCCAACTCCTAGCGTGGGTATCGAAGCGATAACGACGACAAGGAGCACCAACGATGGAACGACGAAAGCTTGGAACTGAAGGTCTCGAGGTATCCGCACTCGGGCTCGGCTGCATGGGGATGTCGGCGTTCTACGGTGAGACCGACGAGGCGGAGTCGATCGCAACGATCCACCGGGCGCTCGAGCTTGGGATCGACTTCCTCGACACGGCCCAGATGTACGGTCCCCTGACGAACGAGGAACTGCTGGGTCGCGCGGTTACGGACCGGCGTGACGACTACGTCGTCGCTACGAAGTTCAACTACCGCATGGACGACGCCGTCCCAGGCGACATCTCCACGGTCGGCCCTCAGGACGGGTCGCCCGAGCACGTGCGCAGCTCGATCGAGGGATCGCTGAAGCGCCTCGGGACCGACCACGTCGACCTCTTCTACCAGCACCGCATCGATCCGAAGGTCCCGATCGAGGAGACCGTCGGCGCGCTGGCCGAGCTCGTCGAGGAGGGCAAGGTCCGCTACATCGGCCTCAGCGAGGCGGCGCCGGAGACGATCCGTCGCGCGCACGCGACGCACCCGGTCACCGCTGTGCAGACCGAGTACTCGCTGTGGACCCGCGAGCTCGAGGCCGAGATCCTGCCGACCCTGCGGGAGCTCGGGATCGGGCTGGTCGCCTACTCGCCCCTCGGGCGGGGCTTTCTCTCCGGTCGGTTCACGTCGGCCGACGATCTGGACGAGAACGACTGGCGGCGCACGAATCCGCGGTTCAGCGACGAGAACAACGAGCACAATCGGGCGGTCGCGGAAACCGTTGAGAAGCTCGCAACCGAGAAGGACTGCACGCCGGCGCAGCTCGCTCTGGCCTGGGTCCTGGCCCAGGGCGACGACATCGTCCCGATCCCCGGGACCAAGCGCCGCAGCTACCTGGAGCAGAACGCGGCCGCGCTCGAGGTCGAGCTCACCGACGCCGACCTCGCCCGGATCGACGCCGAGATCCCGCAGGCGGCCGGCGAGCGCTACGACCCGGCGGGCATGGCGTCGGTGAACATCTGAGTAGCCGTCCGGGACTAGATTGGGGGCGTGGCCCGCCCGATCACCTTCCTCTCCGACTACGGGGTCACCGACGAGTTCGCCGGTGTCTGCCGGGCGGTGATCGCGCGGATCGCGCCGGAGGCGCGGGTGATCGACCTCAGCCATGGGATCCCCCGCCACGACGTTGATCAGGGGGCCGCGACGCTCGCGCGCTCCGTCCCGTTCGCGCCCGCCGGAGTACACGTCGCGGTCGTCGATCCGGGCGTCGGCTCCCGGAGGCGGGCGGTGGCGGTGGCGTCAGCCGAGGGTGACCACCAGTTCGTCGGCCCCGACAACGGGCTGCTCTCGCTGGCGATCGAGCGCTTCGGCGGCCCGGCCGAGGCGGTCGATATCGCGGCCTCGCCGGCGCGGCTGGAACCGGTCTCGGCGACCTTCCACGGCCGCGACCTGTTCGCGCCGGTCGCCGCGCGGCTGGCACTCGGCGATCCGCTCGCCGACCTGGGCGAGTCGATAGATCCGGCGACGCTGGCGACGATCGATCGCGGCAAGCCCGAGATCGAGCCCGGCCTGCGGCTCGAGGCCGAGGTCGGTCACGTCGACGCCTTCGGCAACGTGTCGCTGATCGCGACCGCGGCAGACGCCGACGATGCCGGGCTCGAGGTCGGCAAGCGCCTGCGGGTGCGCGGCCCCCGGCGCTCGGACGAGGCCGTTTACACGCTCACCTTCGCCGACGCCGATCCCGGGGAGATGGTCCTGCTGGTCAACTCGGCGCACTCGCTGGCGCTGGCCGTCAACCGCGGCGACGCCTCGCAGCAACTCGACCTCGCTGCCGGCGACCGCGTCGTGCTGACCGTGTTGTGAGCAGATTCGGTCATCCCCATCTGCACCTGCGACTGACCGACTCGACCAACGACCGTGCCCGGGAGCTGGCTGAGGCCGGGGCGCCGAGCGGGACGATCGTCACCGCCGCGGAGCAGAGCGCCGGGCGCGGCCGTCGCGGGCGGGTCTGGTCGGCGCCGCCGGGGAAGGCGTTGCTCTACTCGGCGATCCTGCGGCCGCTGGAGCTCGAGCACGTGTTGCTGCCGCTCTCGGTCCCGGTCGCGGCCTGCGAGGCGATCGAGTCGGTGGCGGGGGTGGAGGCGCGGATCAAGTGGCCGAACGACATCTGGCTCGACCAGGCAAAGGTCTCGGGCGTCCTGATCGAGGCTCGCCCACCCGAGTGGGCGGTGATCGGGATCGGCGTCAACGTCGCGATCGATCCGGATGAGTTCCCGGGCGACCTGCGCTGGCCGGCAACCTCGATCGGCACCGGCGCCACGGTTGCCGCGGTCCGCGAGGCGATCTCGGCCGCGCTCGGCCGCTGGGTCGAGGCGCCGGAGGCTGAGACCCTCGCGGCGTTTCGCGACCGCGACGCGCTCCGCGGTCGCGAGGTGAGCTGGGAGGGGGCCGGGATCGAGGCCGGCTCCGGCACGGCCGCCGGAGTCGACGAGCGCGGCAACCTGATCGTCGAGCTCGTCGGCAGCGAGCAGGTTCACCTCGGCTCGGGCGAGGTCAGCCTGAGGGTCAGCGCTCAGCGGCCGGGCCCAGCCCCGCCGCCCTGAGCGCCTTCTCCCGGCTCGAGAAAACCTCGAGGCGAATCACCTTTGCCTGATCCATCGTCCACAGATGGGCGCCGCGGGTGTCGACCTCGACTCCGCTCTCGCGGCCGCGCCCCGTGTAGCGGCAGAGGGCGACGACGTGACGGCCGGACGGGATCATCTCCTCCGCCTCGCAACGCCAGTTCTCCCAGCCGCTGAGCCATGACTGCAGGCGCGGGCTGCGCAGCTCCGGGTCCGGCGAGACGCCCTCGAGGCCGGGGAACTCCCCCGACCAGCCCCACTCCATCTCAGGCGCGTAGATCTCGAAGCGGGGACTGAAGTCGCCTCGGCCCCAGGCCTCGTAGACGGGCTTCAGCGCCTCGACGTTCGCGCGCTCGGTGTCTTCGGTCCTCGCCTGCGTCATCCCGCCCAGTATCGCGCGCTGCGATGACGCAGCCGGGGGCAGCGCCTGGCCGCGGCGACGCTGGGATGATCCCCGCCGAGAGATGAGCGAGCTCGTCACCGGCTTCCCCGGATTTATCGGCCGCCGCCTGGTGGCGGCGCTGCTGGACGCGGACGCCGACGCGCAGGTCGTGGCGCTGGTTGAGCCGCGGATGCTGGAGGCCGCTCGCGGTGTCGCCGACTCGATCGGCGGCGATCGGATCGAGCTGGTCGCCGGTGACATCACCGATCGCAGGCTGGGGCTCGAGCCCGGCGACTACGACCGCATCGCCGAGCAGACGCGGCGCGTCTTTCACCTCGCGGCGATCTACGACCTGGCGGTGCCGCTCGAGCTAGCCCAGCGGGTGAACGTCGACGGCACCGGCAACGTGCTCGACTTCTGCCGCGCCGCCGCCGGCCTCGAGCGGCTCGCCTACGTCAGCACCGCCTACGTCGCCGGCGAGCGCACCGGCGTCGTCTACGAGCACGAGCTGGTCATGGGCCAGGGGTTCAAGAACCACTACGAGTCGACCAAGTTCCAGGCCGAGGTCTGGGTCCGCGAGCTGCTCGATCAGGTCCCGGCCACGATCCTGCGTCCGGCGATCGTGGTCGGCGACTCGCACAGCGGGGAGACGGAGAAGTTCGACGGCCCGTATTACATCCTGCGGGCGCTGGCGAAGTCGCAGCGGCTGGGGCGGGCGATGCCGCAGTTCGGGCGATCCGGCGCCGCCTTCAACGTCGTCCCGGTCGACTACGTGGTCGCGGCGATGGTCGCCGCCGCCGGCGACCCGGCGACGCTCTCGCAGACGCTGCACCTGGTCGACCCCGACCCGCTGAGCGCGCACGAGCTGGTCGAGCTGCTCTCACAGCTCTACACCGGGCGAGGTACCCGCGGCCGGGTCCCCGCCGGGATGGTCGAGCGCTCGCTGCGGCTGAAGCGGGTGCGGGAGATGTTCGAGGGCATCCCGGCGGAGTCGATCGCCTATCTCAACCACCCGGTCGTCTACGACGCCCGGCGCACCGTCGACCTGCTTGCGCCCCATGGTCTCGTCCCGCCGCGGTTCCCCGAATACGCAGAGGCGATCGTCGACTTCTACCGGGCGAACGAGGACGACCCGGCCCGGAGGCCGAAGCCGCCCTCGTGAGGATCAGAGGTCGACGAGGACCTCGAACCCGCCGTAGACCATGCGCTTGTAGTCGGCGATCTCCCCAGTGGGATCCATCATCGTCTTCATCCGCTCGTCGTCCATCACCTTCGCGTTGACCTCGTCGCGGTGGGCGCGTGACTCGTACGTGATCCAGGCGAAGATCACGGTCTCGTCGCCCTCGAGGTTGACGCTCTGGGGAAACGAGGTCACCTCGCCCGCCTTGACGTCGTCGGCGATGCACTCCTTGTAGTCGAGCGCGCCGTATTCCTTCCACAGGTTGCCCGCGTTGGTGGCGATCTCGCGGTACTTGTCGACGTTCGACTTCGGCAGCGGCATCACGAATCCATCGACGTATCCAGGCATGGTTCCTCCTTGGCTAGGTTGGTTGAACGTCAGTTGAGACCGGGCGCGAGCGCAGAACTCATCGCCGTCGCCGTAGGTCAGCCGTCGGGCAGGTGGCAGACGGCCTCGATGTTGTTGCCGTCCGGGTCGAGCACGAAGGCGCCGTAGTACTGGTCGTGGTAGATCGGCCGGGGCCCGGGTTCGCCATTGTCGATCGCACCGGCCGCAAGCGCCGCGGCGTGGAAGGCGTCGACGGTGGCGCGATCGGGGGCCTCGAAGGCAATGTGGGCCGAGGGGGTCGCCGGGTCCCGCTGGGCGATCCAGAAGTAGGGCTTCTGCTCGTCGCCGAAGCCGCAGGCGATGCCTTCGACCTCCATGATCGGCTTGATCCCGAGCGGCTCCAAGGCGGCGGAGTAGAAGCTGCGCGCCGTCGCGAGGTCGCTGACGTTGACGCCGACGTGGTCGAGCACGTCGGCGATCCTAGCCGTCGGAGGAGGCCGCCGCGGGTGAGTCTTCAGCCGAGTCCTCGACCTCATCGGAATCGGCGGAATCGATCTCCACCGCGTCCGATTCGATCTCCTCCTCCTTGGCGCCCGCGTCCTCGCCGTCGGCGTCCTTGAGCCGCTCCCGCTGGCGCCCCTTGGCGCCGCCGTTGGCATCACCACCGCCACCACCGCCGCCGGATTTGGAGCGCCGGCGCCGGCGCTTGCCGCCCTTGGGGAAGTTGCGAAGCAGCTCGCGGGCGACCGCCGAGGGCTTGCGGGCCATCCGCATCCGGGCTCCGCGAAGCACCTCCTCGGCCTCCGGCGTGTGGGCGACCGCGGCGGCGAGCAGGGCGACGGCGAGCCGGCGGTCCTGCTGGCGGGCGGCATGGACGATGCGCCGTGCGTTACGGCCGTGGGCGCGCCCCGAGGAGTTGACGAAGAGGCCGAGCAGGCGCTTGGTCTCGGGCCAGCGCTGGACCGCGTACTCCTCGTGCAGCTCGCGCGTGATCTCGGCCAGGCGCCAGACCCAGGCCTGGGCTTGGTCGCGGCGCCCGATCCGCTTCTCGGCCAGGGCCTGGAGCAGGATCTTGGCGCCGGCGCGGCGCTCCTCGCGCGGCCAGGTGGCGACGACCTCGACCGCATCATCGAAGGGCTCGGCCTCGCGCAGGGCGGCGATCTCGGCCAGCGCCTTCAGCTTCAGCTGGTTGTTTCGGTTTCGCTGCAGGCAGGTGACGAGGAAGCGCCGGCGCAGCTCCTTGGCCTGATCGTGCTGGATCATCGCCTTCGCGCGGCGCCAGTTGTTCGCCGTCACCCTGGAGCCGGCGAGCGCCGCCCAGGCGTGTTGCTCGGAGTAGTTCAGGTTCTCGACCGCGATCCGCCAGAGCTCGCGCTCCAGCACCGCGAGCCGGCGCTCGGGATCGCCCGAGACCGGGACCACGCGGCGCTCGACCCGGACCCGGCGGCCGCGCCCGCGACGCACCGGGCCGACGACGATCGCGCCGCCGCGATAGACGTCGCGGTCGAGCAGGCTGTGCAGGGTGACGATCGTCTCGTCGTGGGTGGTGGCGGGGTGGACGAGGTCGATCACCAGACCGGCCTCCTTGCCGGGGTTGCGTCGGGTGACGCGACCGACACGCTGCTGGTAGACGCGGCGCGAGGCGGTCGGGGCGAGGTGCATGCAGATCGTCGCCCGGGGCGAGTTCCAGCCTTCGGCGAGGAGCATCGCGTTGCAGAGCACGTCGACCTCGCCGCGCTCGAAGCCGGCGAGGATCTCGGCCAGCTCGCGCTTCGGTGTCTCGCCGGAGACCGCCTGCGCGTTGATGCCGGCCTTGCGGAAGGCGGCGGCGACGTTGTTGGCGTGCTTGACCCCGGCCGTGTAGACGACCCCGGGAACGCGCTTGAAGCGCGACTGGTAGAGATCGGCGATCGCGACGTTGAAGGGCTCCTGGTCGAGCAGTGCGGCGAGCTCTTCCTGGTCAAAGTCCTGATCGACCTCACCGCGGCGAAGCGGCACCTTGGCGATCGTCCTCACACCGGGTCCCGGTGGGATCCGGATGCAGCGAAGCGGTGCGATCACGCCGCGGCGGGCGGCCTGGGCGAGGTCGAAGCGCGAGGTCTGGGTCGGGAACAGGTCGGCGACGTGGCGGGCGATCAGCGCACCCGTTGCGGTCATGCCGATGAACACCGGGTGGGTCCAGTTGCGGATGCAGCCACTGGTCTTCTCGCCGAGAGCCGTATGCGCCTCGTCGCAGATCACGATCGCGTAGGCGTCGGAGACGCGGCCGGCGTTGCGCACGAACCACTGGTAGGTCTCGACTGTCACCGGTCCGTAGGGGTGGTCGGCGCCCTCCAGCAGCGGCGGCGAGAGCCGCTCCTTGTAGCCGCGGTCGGAGATCTCGCCGATGAACTGGTCGACGAGGTTGCGGCGGTGAGTGAGGATCAGGATGCCGCCGGTGCGCGAGGCCTCGATGAAGCCGACCGCGGCGACCGTCTTGCCGGCGCCGGTGGCGTGCTCGAACCAGAAGCGGCGGCTGGCGCCCGCGTCCTCGGGCGCGTCGGCGACGACGTCTGAGTCCTCGGTCTCGGCCTCGTCCCAGTCCTGGGGCTCCTCGTCGGGATCGAGCAGGTCGGAGTCCTCGTCGAGCTCGGCGACCGCGGTGCCGTTGCCGTTTCCGCCCTCGCCGTTCGTCCCACCGTTGGCCTTGCCGGCGTCGCGGCCGTTCTGACGGGCCCCGGTTCCAGTGTTCTCGAGCTCGGTGACGATCGCCGCCAGCGTCCCCGAGAGCGCGTCGACCTGGTGATCGTTGAGCTCGGCGCCGTCGAGCAGCGTGGCCTTCTCCTCGTCGAGCAGGCGCTCGAGGCCGAGCATCAGCGAGTAGTCGCCGCGCCACTCGATGCTCGGCGCCTCGGCTCCGCCATCGAGCTCGACCAGCGCCGCGTCGACCGCGAGCCGCCGGGCGGTGCCCGGGGCGAGGTCGGCGATCGTCTCGCCGGAGAGCAGGATCGGCTCACGGGAGAACTCCCGCACCCGATCAAGGTCGGCTTCACTCAGGTCGCCAGCCGCGCTCGCGGCTACGTCGGTCGTCTTAGCCATTGGCAAAGGATGTGATCCCGCGCTCGCCGATTGATCCAGGTCGGAGACGGCGAGCGAAGTAAGCTCGGAAGAGGCTGGCGTCGGGCCGAGATCCCCTCTGGCCGACCGACGCTCCCTCCGTGGTCCAAGAACTGCGGGACCGGCGTCTATTGAACCACACACGGCAGCGAATGAGCCTCCGACCAGCAACTTCTCGCATCCTGGCGCTCGCCCTGGGCGTGATCGTCGCCGTGATCGTCGCCGCCTGCAGCCTCGGTTCCGATGAGGGCGATCCCGGCGCCGGCAACCCAGAGTCGAAGGCGACCGACTACGAGCAGGCCCTCGCCGACGCCCCGCCGGCGCTGGCCGCGCTCTACGCGGACGGCGATCAGATCATCGACGGCGGGCTCGCCGAGTTCGACGCGCAGCTCGAGAAGCTGAACGGCCACCCGGTCGTCGTCAACGCCTGGGCATCGTGGTGCGGCCCCTGCCGGCTCGAGTTCCCGGACTTCCAGGCCGTCTCCGCCGAGCGCGGTGACGAGGTCGCCTTCCTCGGCGTCAACGTCGACGACTCCACCGACGCCGCGAACGAGTTTCTCAGCGAGCTGCCGCTGCCCTACCCGAGCATCACCGACCCCGACAGCGAGGTCAAGGACGAGCTCGGGCTGCGCGGGCTGCCCGGTACCGCGTTCTACGACTCCGGCGGCGAGCTCGTCTATGTCAAGCAAGGGCCCTACACCTCCGAGGCGGACCTGAACGCGGACATCGACAAGTACGCGAGCTGAGCAAGTAGCCCGATCGGGCCGGCCGGCGACGCCGGTATCGGATAATCCCCGTATGCGGATTCGCACCAGCATCTGGGCGCTCTGTGTCCTCGCCGGGCTGCTGATGCTGCTGCCCGTCGGTGGGGCTGCGCAGGACGCGAACACGGTGCCTTCGATCGAGCTCACGGGCACGATCGACCCGGCAACCGAGCAGTGGGTCGAGTCGGCCCTGGAGCAGGCGGCCGACGATGACGCGCCGCTGGCGATCATCCGCATCGACACACCCGGTGGGCTCGAGAGCTCGATGCGGGAGATCGTCCAGGAGATCATCGACGCGCCGATGCCGGTCGTCGTCTATGTCTCGCCCGACGGCGCCCGGGCCGCGTCCGCGGGTGCGTTCATCACCGAGGCCGCCGACGTGGCGGCGATGTCGCCACAGACCAACATCGGCTCGGCCAGCGCGGTGACCTCGACCGGCGACGACATCGGCGGCACGCTCGGGGTGAAGATCGAAAACGACGCCGCGGCATTCATCCGGGCGCTCGCCGAGACCCATGGCCGCGACGGTGCGCTGCCGGAGCGGATGGTCACAGACGCCGATAACTTCACCGCCGCCGAGGCGCTCGAAGGCGGCGCGATCGACATCGTCGCGAGCAGCGAAGAGGACCTCTTGGGCCAGCTCGACGGCTTCCAGGTCCAGGGCCCGAAGTCGCAGACGCTCGAGACCGCCGGGCTGACGATCGACGAGCGCCAGATGACCTTTCAGTACCAGGTGCTGCAGATCCTGGTCAACCCGACGGTCGCCTATCTGCTTTTGCTGGTCGGCCTGGTCGGGATCGCGATCGAGGTCTTCAGCCCCGGGCTGATCATTCCCGGGACCGTCGGCGCCGTCAGCTTCCTGCTCGGCGCCTACGGCACCGCTCAGCTGCCGGTGACCGCGGTCGGGATCGCCCTGCTGGTGATCGGGATCGCGATGATCATCGCCGAGGCGCACCTCGACACCCACGGGATCATCGGCGCGGTGGGGGTGGTGGCGCTCGCCGCGTCGGGCTTGCTGTTGTTCAACACGGATTCGAGCGAGTTCGAGGTCTCGGTGCCGGCGGTGATCGCGGTCGCCGTGGTGCTCGGCGGCGGGCTCGCGTTCGCTGTCTCGAAGGCCGTTGAGGCGGGCAAAGCGCCGGTGCAGACGGGTCGCGAGCATCTGCGCGGCGTCACCGGCGAGGTCAGGGTGCCGCTGAGCCCGATCGGCCAGGTGTTCGTCGACGGCGCGCTCTGGCGTGCCTCGCTCGCCGACGACGCGGCCGAGGCGGACGCCGAGCGGGTCCGCGAGCGCGGCGCTAGAGTGCGGGTCGAGGCGGTCGAGGGGCTGACGCTCCGGGTGCGACCGCTGGCAGAGGTCATCGCAGACGCTGAAGAAGGAGTCCGTTCGTGACAGTCGCCATCGCGGTCATCGCAGTAATCGCCGTTCTGATCGTGATCGTCCTCGCCGCGTCGATCCGCATTTTGCGCGAGTACGAGCGTGGCGTGATCTTCCGCCTCGGCCGCCTGATCGCCCAGAAGGGCCCGGGCCTGATCCTGCTGATCCCGTTCATCGACCAGATGGTGAGGATCGACCTGCGGACGATCACCCTGAACGTGCCGCCGCAGGAAGTGATCACCAAGGACAACGTCACCGTGCGCGTCAACGCGGTCGCCTATTTCCGCGTCATGGACGCGAACAAGGCGGTCACCGAGATCGAGAACTTCCTCCTTGCCACCTCGCAGATCTCGCAGACGACACTGCGCTCGGTGCTCGGCAAGGCCGAGCTCGACGCGCTGCTGTCCGAGCGCGAGCGCCTCAACCTCGACCTGCAGCAGATCATCGACGAGCAGACCGAGCCCTGGGGGGTGAAGGTCTCGACGGTCGAGGTCAAGGACGTCGAGCTGCCGGTCGACATGCAGAAGGCGATCGCCCGCCAGGCCGAGGCCGAGCGCGAGCGGCGGGCGAAGGTGATCGCCGCCGACGGCGAGTTCCAGGCGGCGGAGAAGCTCTCGCAGGCGGCCAACATCATGAGCCTCAATCCGGCGACGCTCCAGCTTCGCTACCTGCAGACGCTGGTCGAGATCGGGGTCAACAACAGCTCGACGATCGTCTTCCCGCTGCCGCTCGACCTGCTCAAGCCGCTGCTCGAGGTGCACTCGGAGCCGGTGGTGCCACCGCCCGAGCACCCGTCGCCGCCGCCAGCGTCCTGAACGCACCGCGAGAACCGAGCGGCGGGTGAGCTCGCCGGAGATCCGCATCGACCAGCTCACGGGCCTGCGGGCGATCCTCGCCCCGGGCCGCGCCGAGCGCCCCGACGCCTTCGACCCGCGCGCTCCGGAGCCGAAGCCCGATGCCGAGGAGCGGTGTCCGTTCTGCGAAGGGCGCGAGGACCGCACGCCGCCCGAGGTCTGGGCCGAGCGACCCGGCGCCGGGGCGCCGGACACGCCTGGCTGGATCGCGAGGTCGGTGCCGAATCTCTATCCGGTGCTCGGCGCCGAGGCCGCGGAGGAGCAGGCGGTCGCCGGCCCGCCCCAGCGGGAGACCGGCCTGGCGAGCTCAATCGATCCGCTGGGCACCTCTGCCCGTGGCGAGGCCGACCTGTTTCGCTCGCAGCCGGCCGAGGGGGCGCACGAGGTAGTCGTCAGCGCCCCTGAGCACGCGACCTCGCTCTCGCAGCTCTCGGAGGAGCGGGTCGCGGGCGCGGTCGCGGCCTGGCGAGAGCGGATGCGCGCCCACGCCGACGCCGCCTATCTGCACCTGATCGTCAACGAGGGGCCGGAGGCCGGAGCCTCGCTCGAGCACAGCCATGCGCAGCTCTACGCGCTTCGGTTCGTTCCCGCCGAGATCGCGCGCGAGCGTGAGCGCGCGATGGCCTACCACGAGCGGACCATGGGCTCGCACCTGCTCGGCGACGTCGCCACCGAGGAGGTGCGCCGGCGCGAGCGCCTGGTCGCGGTCGACGACGAGACCCTGCTCGTCTGTCCCTGGGCGTCGCGCTCGCCGTTCGAGCTGCGGGTGATCCCGCGGCGGCCGCAGCCGCGGTTCGAGCACGACGAGGGCGGCGCGGCGATGATCGCCACCGCTCTGCGGGCGCTCGGCGGCGCGCTCGGCGCGGTGCCCCAGCTCAACCTCTGGGTCCGCACCGCCCCCCACGGCACGGAGGAGTTCTGCTGGCACATCGACATCCTCCCGCGGCTGACGATCCGCGCCGGGTTCGAGCTCGGCACCGGCGTCGACATCAATGTCTATCCGCCCGAGCGGGCGGCGGCCGACCTGCGCGAGGCGCTCGGCTGAAGCCGGGGCGCACACGCTGATGGGAGCGCTTCGCACCGTCGGCTGGTGGGCGCTGTCGCCGTTCGCGTACGGCACCACCCTGGTCGCCCGCCACAGCGGTTGCCGCGTGCTCGCCGGGCCGTTCGCCGGGGTTCGCTACCCGCCGAGCTTCGTCCCGCGGCTGCTCTTTCAGGGGCCCTACCAGGTCGGCAGCTTCGAGCTCGAGCTCCACCCGGTGATCGAGCGGATCGTCGCCGAGGAGCCCGAGTTCGTCGTCAACGTCGGCGGGGCCGAGGGCTATTACGGCGTCGGCCTCGCCACCCGGCTGGCGCGGACCGAGGTGATCGCCTACGAGCTCGACCCGGCGCTGCGCCAAGCGGCCGCCCGGCTCGCCGCGCTCAACGGCGTCGCCGAGCGGGTCGAGCTGCGCGGGCTCTGCACCGCCGACGAGCTCGCCGGCCTCGAGCCGCGCCTCGGCGGCCGCCCCGTCTGGGTGATCATGGATTGCGAGGGCGCCGAGGCGACGCTGGCAGACCCCGAGGCGGTGCCATGGCTGGCAAGCGCTTCGCTGCTGATCGAGCTTCACCCGAGGGTCGACGAAGAGATTGCCGCCAAGCTCGAGCGTCGGCTGGCGCCGACCCACGAGCTCGAGCTGATTGCGAGCGAGACCCGGCGCGCGAGCCGCTTCGACGCCGAGCTGCAGCCGATTCGTGGGCTGCGCCGGATCGA
The DNA here is from genome assembly GCA_963767475.1 of uncultured Solirubrobacterales bacterium. Lineage (GTDB taxonomy): Bacteria > Actinomycetota > Thermoleophilia > Solirubrobacterales > 70-9 > WHSW01. The sequence continues at coordinate 728,689 of CAVYEI010000002.1, read as the reverse complement.
TCGCGAGCTCCTGGTCGCCGAGTTTCGCGACGGCTCGCAGGACTGGCTGGTGGCGACGCCGTTACGCTCCAGCGGCTGATGCCGCCGACCGAAAAGGCCATTCCCGCGCTTCATCTCCGACGCCTCACAGGAGGGCCGCCCGTACGGTCGCTGGGAGGAACGTCTGCGCGACGAGTTCGCGCGCGCCTGCGAGCCATTCGCCGCCGAGGCGGGCTCGGCGCTCGATCCGATGACCGTGAAGTGGTTCCCCGACCGCTCCTGGAGCGGCCGCGTCTACGTTCCCGCGAGCGGACGCGCGGCCGAGGCAACGACCGACGAGGACGGCGAGGCGGTCCTCGCCGAGTTCTACGGCTGGGTCTCGTTCGAGCCCGGCAACGACGGCGACGGGCCGGCCGAGATCCGCTCGAAGGTCGACTTCACCGACGTCACCGCCGAGGACAACCCGGACTGGAAGATCGACATCAACGACGACGTGATCGGCGGCTGGCGCACCGACGGGGGCCGCGGCGGCGACGTGACCCTGGTCTGGGGCCTGCCGCTGGTTCGCGGGGCGGTCGCGGCGACCGCCGAGCTCGACGGCGACACGCTCGATCAGGCCCCGGTGGCAGACGGGCGCTTCACGCTGATCGCGGTCGACGCGATCCACGGCTTCGGCGACGACCTCTTCCTCGAGGTCAAGCTCTGGGACCGCGCCGTGCGTGAGCTCGCCTCCGAGAGCCTCTACGCGGATCCCGATGACGAGGCCGACGAGGACAACGACGAGGACGAGCGGGGAGGCGAGAAGCCCGGGTGAGTCGTTGGCTTGCGGCCACGTTCGCGGTCCTCTGCGTGATCGGTTCGGCGGTCGCGGTCTGGCTCGTCGTGATCGACGGCGATGACGGCGGCGGCTCGGGACGCAATATCGCTCAGGCGGCGACGGCCGACCCGCCGGCGTCCGAGCCGGCGGCGGCCGGGGAGTCGGAGACCGGGGAGTCGAACGCGGCGCACTTCACCGTCTCGGCCAGTGGCGACCTGCTCATGCACAAGCCGCTGCTCGACCGCGCGCTCTCCAACGGCGGCGGTGACGAGTACGACTTCGCCCCCTTCTTCAAGCAGATCAAGCCCTACGTCGAGGGCGTCGACCTCGGCCTCTGCCACATGGAGACGCCGATGGGGCCGGGCCCGCCGACGAGCTATCCGATCTTCAACACGCCGACCGGTCTCGCCACCTCTGTCCACCGCAGCGGCTGGGACGCCTGCAGCACGGCCTCGAACCACTCGGTCGACGGCGGCCAGGCCGGGATCGACGGCACGGTAAAGGCGCTCGACCGCGCCGACGTCGCCCACACCGGCTCCTTCGCCTCCAGCAAGGCGAGCCGAAAGCCGACGATCCTCGACGTCGACGGGGTCAAGGTCGGCTTCGTCGCCTACACCGACGCGACAAACGGCCTCCCCCTGCCGCATTCGTGGTCGGTGAACGCCTACGCCGCCGCCGATCCGAAGGCCGGTGCGAAGGCGATCATCCACGACGCCCGCGAGGCCCGCGAGGCCGGCGCCGAGGCGGTGATCGTCCAGCTTCACTGGGGCGACGAGAACTCCCAGAGCCCGAACAGCTCTCAGGTCGCGGTGGCGAAGAAGCTGACCGGCGCGAAGGTGATCACGGTCGTCGTCGGCCAGGGACCGCACGTGGTGCAGCCGATCGAGCGAATCAACGGCAAGTTCGTCGTCTTCAGCGAGGGCAACCTGGTCTCCAACCAGAGCCCCGCGGCCGGACTTCCCGCCGAGACTCAGGACGGGATCATCGCCCTCTTGCACTTCAAGGCGGTCGGCGATCGGGTCACCGTTCGCCGGGTCACCTACGCGCCGACCTGGGTCCGGCTCGGCGACTACGTCGTCCTGCCGGCGAAGCCGTCGGCCTCCTCGGAGCTGCGGCGATCCCACGACCGCACCGTCGACGTCGTCGGTAAGGGCGAGGGCTTCGGCCCCGAGTACTGAGCGCTCGCTGCCCACGGTTATGCTCGCCGCGGGAGAGCTTTGAACGAGGTTGTGACGATCGAGCTCGGGCCCGGCGGCGCGACCGCCGCCGAGGTGATCGCGGTCGCCCGAGCCGGGGCGCCGGCCCGGCTCTCGGATGAGGCGCGCGAGGCGATGGCCGAGACCGCCGCAGTGGTTGAGCGCCTCGCCGACTCGGACGAACCGGCCTACGGAGTCTCGACCGGCTTCGGCTCGCTCGCCCAGACGGCGATCCCGGCCGAGCGCCGGGTCGAGCTCCAGCGCGCCCTGATCCGCTCGCACGCCGCCGGCATGGGACCGCCGGTCGAGCGGGAGGTGGTCCGGGCGATGCTCTTCCTGCGCGCGCGCTCACTCGCCATGGGGCGCTCCGGCGCGCGTCCGCTGCTGGCGCAGACGATGCTGGCGATGCTCGCCGCCGGGCTCGACCCGGTCGTGCCCGAGCATGGCTCGCTCGGAGCCAGCGGCGACCTCGCGCCGCTCGCCCACTGCGCGCTGGCGATGATCGGCGAGGGCGAGGTCCTCGGCCCCGAGGGTGAGCCGACCCCCGCCGCCGACGCCCTGCGCCGCGCGGGGATCGAAGCGCCCGTGCTCGGGCCCAAGGAGGGCTTGGCGCTGATCAACGGCACCGACGGCATCCTCGGGATGCTGGTGCTCGCGCTCGCTGACCTCGATGCGCTTCTGCGGCTCGCCGACGTCGCCGGCGCGGCGAGCACGGAGGCGCTGCTGGGCACCGACCGGGCCTTCGCCGCCGATCTGATCGCCCTGCGCCCCCAGCCCGGGCAGGCCGACAGCGCCGCCAACCTGCGCCGGTTGCTGGACGGTTCGGCGATCGTCGCCAGCCATCGCGAGGACGATCCGCGGGTCCAGGACGCGTACTCGATCCGCTGCAGCCCGCAGGTGCATGGCGCCGCGCGCGACACGCGCGAGCATTGCCGCCGCGTCGCCGAGGCGGAGCTCGCCTCGGCGATCGACAACCCGATGGTGCTGCCCGACGGCCGGGTCGAGTCGTGCGGCAACTTCCACGGCGCCCCGGTGGCGCTCGCCTGCGATTTCCTCGCGATCGCCGCCGCCGAGGTCGGCGCGATCAGCGAGCGGCGCACCGACCGCCTGCTCGACGCCTCGCGCTCGCACGGGCTGCCGGCGTTCCTGACGCCGGACGCCGGCGTCGACTCGGGCCTGATGATCGCCCAGTACACGCAGGCGGCGATGGCGGCCGAGAACCGGCGGCTCGGCTCCCCGGCTTCGGTCGACTCGCTGCCGACGAGCGCGATGCAGGAAGACCACGTCTCGATGGGCTGGGGGGCGGCGCGCAAGCTGCGGGCGGTGGTCGACAACCTGCGCCGGATCCTCGCGGTCGAGCTCACCTGCGCCTGCCGCGGGCTCGAGCTGCGCGCCCCCCTGGCCCCGGCGCGAGGTACGGGCGGCGGCGCTGGCCGCGGTCCGCGGCGTGGTCGCGGGCGCCGGCCCGGACCGCTGGCTGTCGCCGGAGCTGGCCGCGGTCGAGGAGCTGCTGGCGAGCGGCGCGCTGCTGGACGCGGTCGAGGGCGAGATCGGAGAGCTGGCATGAGTGGCCCGCGCGAGGTCCGGGCGCAACGCGGCAGTGAGCTCAGCTGCCGCGGCTGGGCGCAGGAGGCGGCGCTGCGGATGCTGATGAACAACCTCGACCCCGACGTGGCCGAGCGGCCCGACGACCTCGTCGTCTACGGCGGCACCGGCCGAGCGGCGCGCTCCTGGGACGCCTTCGACGCGATCGTCCGCGAGCTGCGCCGGCTCGGCGACGACGAGACGCTGCTGGTGCAGTCCGGCAAGCCGGTGGGCGTCTTTCGCACTCACGAGTGGTCGCCGCGGGTGCTGATCGCGAACTCGAACCTGGTCGGCGAGTGGGCCAACTGGGACGAGTTTCGCCGCCTCGAGCAGCTCGGGCTGACGATGTACGGGCAGATGACCGCCGGCTCGTGGATCTACATCGGCAGCCAGGGGATCGTCCAGGGGACCTACGAGTGCTTCGCAGAGATCGCCCGCCGCCGTTTCGGCGGCTCGCTCGCCGGGACGATCACGCTGACCGCCGGACTCGGCGGGATGGGCGGCGCCCAGCCGCTGGCGGTGACGATGAACGACGGGGTCGCGCTCTGCATCGAGGTCGATCCGGAGCGGATCGAGCGCCGCCTCGAGACCCGCTATCTGGATCAGTTCGCCGACGATCTCGACGACGCGATCGAACGCTGCCTGGCGGCAAAGCGCGAGCGCCGCGCGCTCAGCGTCGGCCTTTGCGCGAACGCGGCCGAGGTCGTGCCGGAGCTGCTTCGGCGCGGCTTCGAAGCCGACGTGGTCACCGACCAGACGTCGGCCCACGATCCGCTGGTCGGCTACGTGCCCGCCGGGCTCTCGCTGGCCGAGGCCGATGAGCTTCGCGAGCGCGACCCCGACGAGTACATCAAGCGCGCCCGAGCCTCGGCCGCCGCGCACTGCTTCGCCATGGTCGGCTTCATGGAGGCGGGCTCGGAGGTGTTCGACTACGGCAACAGCCTGCGGCGCGAGGCCGAGCTCGGCGGGTTCGAGAACGCCTTCGCCTACCCCGGCTTCGTCCCGGCCTACATCCGGCCGCTGTTCTGCGAGGGCAAGGGGCCGTTTCGCTGGGCCGCGCTCTCCGGCGACCCGGCCGACATCGCCGCCACCGACCGCGCCGTGCTCGAGGAGTTCCCCGACGACGAGGCGCTCGCGCGCTGGATCCGGATGGCCTCGGAGCGGATCGCCTTCCAGGGCCTGCCGGCGCGGATCTGCTGGCTCGGCTTCGGCGAGCGCCGGCGGCTCGGGCTGCGCTTCAACGAGATGGTCCGCAGCGGCGAGATCAGCGCCCCGATCGTGATCGGCCGCGACCACCTCGACTCTGGATCGGTCGCCTCGCCCTATCGCGAGACCGAGTCGATGCTCGACGGTTCCGACGCGATCGCCGACTGGCCGCTTCTGAACGCGCTCGTCAACACCGCCTCCGGGGCGACCTGGGTCTCGATCCACCACGGCGGCGGGGTCGGGATCGGGCGCTCGATCCACGCCGGCATGGTCTGCGTCGCCGACGGCACGGCGCTCGCCGACGAGAAGCTCGACCGGGTGCTGACCGCCGACCCGGGCACGGGCGTGATCCGCCACGCCGACGCCGGCTATGAGTCCGCGATCGCGGTCGCCGCCGAGCGCGGCGTGCGGGTGCCGATGACCGACTCCCCCGAATGAGGCGGAGCGGAGCGAAGCCGAGTCGCGCCGCCGTTGAGGCGCCTTCGGTATGACGGTGCTCGAGATCCTCGAGGTCGGTCACCCGGTCCTGCGCGAGCGCGCCCGCGAGCTGACGGCGGAGGAGCTCGCCTCGCCGGCGGTTCAAACGCTGATCGACGACATGATCGAGACCAAGCGCGGCGCGAACGGGGCGGGGCTCGCGGCGCCGCAGGTCGGACAGCCGCTGCGGATCGCGATCGTCGAGGTCGAACCGAACAACCCGCGCTACCCGTACAAGCCGCCGATCCCGCTCACCGTGCTCGTCAACCCGGTGATCGAGGCCCTCGACGAGGAGCTGGTGCAGATCAACGAGGGCTGCCTCTCGGTGCCCGGTATCCGCGGCGAGGTCCCGCGCCACCTCAATCTCGCCGTGCGCTACCTCGATCGCGGCGGGATCGAGCAGGGCGAGGTGAGGCACGGGCTGACCGCGGGCACGTTCCAGCACGAGGTCGACCATCTCGACGGGGTGCTCTTCCTCGACCGCGCCGATCCGCGCACGCTGACCACCTGGGAGCAGTACGAACGCTTTCACCGCGAAGAGTTCGAGCAGCGTGCCCGCGAGCTCGTGGCGCGGGTCGGACAGTGACGAGCTACTGGTGTGAGCTCGCCTGGCTCGGCGGCGAGCGAGCCGAGAGCGGGGTGCTCGGTGGAGGTCGAGGGCGAGCGCATCTCTTCGGTCGAGGCCGGGGTGGCGGCGCCGCCGGGCGAGTCGACGCGACTCGACGGTCTGACGCTGCCGGGATTCGCTAACGCGCACTCGCACGCCTTTCACCGCGCGCTGCGTGGCCGCACGCAGCGAGACGGTGGCGACTTCTGGACCTGGCGCGACGACATGTACGCGGTAGCCGACCGGCTCGATCCCGAGAGCTACCAGGCGCTCGCCCGCGCGACCTTCGCCGAGATGGCGCTCGCCGGGATCACTGCGGTCGGCGAGTTCCACTATCTCCATCACGGCCCTGACGGCACCGCCGTACTCGGATCCGAACGAGATCGGCAAGGCGCTGATCGCCGCTGCGGGCGAAGCCGGGATCCGGATCACCCTGCTCGACACGTGCTACCTGCACGGCGGCATCCGACAAGCCGCTGAACGCCGTCCAGCGCCGCTTCGCCGACGCCGATGTCGATGCCTGGGCCGAGCGCGTCGACGCGCTCGAGGACGGCGACCGCGTCCGGATCGGCGCCGCGATCCACAGCGTCCGAGCCGTCGACCCCGCCTCGGCGGCGTCGGTCGCCGCCTGGGCGGCGGAGCTCGAGCGCCCGCTGCACGCGCATGTCTCCGAGCAGCCGGCAGAGAACCTGGCCAGCCTCGATGCCTACGGCGAGACACCGGTCGGCGTGCTCGAGCGAGCCGGCGCGCTGACGCCCGGCTTCACCGCCGTGCACGCCACGCATCTGACCGCCGCCGACGTCGCCGCGCTCGGAGGCAGTGGCGGCCACTGCTGCCTTTGCCCGACCACCGAGCGCGACCTCGCCGACGGGATCGGTCCCGCCCGCGACCTGCGCGACGCCGGCGCCGGCTTGGCGCTCGGCTCCGACTCGCAGGCGGTGATCGACCAGTTCGAGGAGGCGCGGGCGATCGAGCTCGACGAGCGCCTGGCGACGGGCGAGCGCGGTCGCCTCGGCGCATCCGCGTTGCTGAGCGCCGCGACCGGCAACGGCCATGCCGCGCTCGGCTGGCCCGACGCGGGCTCGATCGAGGCCGGCGCCTACGCCGACCTGGTCACCGTCGGGCTCGACAGCGTCCGTCTCGCCGGGACGACGGCCGCGACCGCGCTCGAGGCGGCCGTGTTCGCGGCCTCCGCCGCCGATGTCGAGCAGGTGGTCAGCGGAGGCCGCGAGATCGTCCGCGACGGCCTCCATGTGGATCTCGACGTGGCCGCCGAGCTGCGCAGCTCGATCGCCGAGGTCCTGGGATGACCGCGTCGGTGATCGACCGGATCGGGCTCCTGGTCACCAACGATCCGGCGCTCGGCGAGGGCGAGCTCGGGATTGTGCGCGATGCGGCCGTGGTGATCGAGGAGGGCCGCGTTGCGGCGGTTGAGGCCGCCGGCGTCGAGGCCGACGAGCGCTTCGACGCCGCCGGGCGCTGCGTGATTCCCGGCTTCGTCGACAGCCACACCCACCTGATCTTCGCCGGCGACCGAGCCGAGGAGTTCGCCGCGCGGATGGCGGGAGCGCCGTATGAGGCCGGCGGGATCGCGGTCACGACCGAGGCCACGCGGGCGGCCGGCGACGACGAGCTGCTCGAGCTTGCCCGCGCTCTCCAGGCCGAGGCCCTCGCCGCCGGGATCACGCACCAGGAGATCAAGTCCGGCTACGGGCTCACGGTCGAATCCGAGGCGCGGCTCTGCCGCCTGGCCGCCGAGCTCACCGACGACGTCACCTTCCTCGGCGCCCACCTGGTGCCGCCCGAGTACGAGGGGCGCGCCGACGAGTACGTCGAGCTCGTCTGCGGCGAGATGCTCGAAGCGTGCGCGCCGTATTGCAACTGGGTCGATGTGTTCTGCGAGCGAGGCGCCTTCGACCTCGAGCAGTCGCGCGCCGTGCTCAGCGCCGGCCGCGCCGCCGGGCTCGGCCTGCGCGTCCACGGCAATCAGCTCGGCCCAGGTGACGGGGTCAAGCTCGCGGTCGAGATGGCCGCCGCCTCGGTCGATCACTGCACCTACCTCGCCGACGACGACATCGAGGCGCTGGCCGCATCGGAGACCGTGGCCACCTTCCTCCCGGCAACCGACTTCTCGACCCGCCAGCCCTATCCCGACGCTCGCCGAGCGATCGACGCCGGGGCCGCGGTCGCGATCGCCACCAACACCAACCCCGGCTCCAGCTTCACCACCTCGATGCCGTTCTGCATCGCCCTCGCGGTCCGGGAGATGGGGATGACGATCGACGAGGCGCTGCTGGCGGCGACACGGGGCGGCGCGCTGGCGTTGCGCCGGGACGACATCGGCCACCTCGGTCCGGGCGCACGCGCGGACGCGGTGGTGCTCGCTGCGCCGTCCTACACGCACCTGATCTACCGGCCCGGGGTCCCGCTGACCGCCGCGGCGTTCAGCGGCGGTGAGCTCTCCTACGAATCGCTGCGGCCCGACGGCTCGGTCGGATAGGTCAGCCTCACGCGGCGGCGGTGGCGGCGATCGGGGCGCGGTTGGCGGTGAACTTGAGCGGTAGGCCCAGTACCCCACGGGCGACGTAGCTGGGTACGTACGCGAGCGCCTCCGAGGTGGTGCCGAGCTCGATCCCGTCCAGGCGGGTGAGCAGCGTCTCGAGTGCGATCCGCGCTTCGGTGCGCGCGAGCAGCGACCCTGGACACGCATGCGCGCCGCGTCCAAACGCGACATGGGTCCGCGCGTTGGGGCGCCCGAGGTCGACGTCCTCGGGCTGCGGGAACTGGCGCTCGTCGCGATTGGCGGAGCCGTACACCAACAGCAGGTGTGAGCCCGCGGCGAGCGGCACGCCACCGACCTCGGTGTCCGTGGTGGCGGTTCGATAGAAGCTCTGGATCGGTCCCTCGAGCCGTAGGGATTCCTCGATCAACGCGGGGATCCGGCCGAGGTCGCCGCGGATCTCAGCCATCAGCTCCGGGTTGCCGATCAACATCAGCATCGTCGAGGTGATCAGGTTGGTCGTTGTTTCGTTGCCGGCCGCGAGCAGCTCGAAGCAGATCACCAGGGTCTCCTTGCGCGTCAGCCGGTGGCCGTCCTCCTCGGCGCGGACGAGGTCGGAGAGGATGTCGTCGCTCGACGCTTCCTGGCGCTCGGCGATGCGATCGGAGAAGTAGGCGATGAACTCAGTCTGCGAGCGCAAGAACGCCTCCATCATCTGCTTGCTCGGCTGGTTGACGCCCAGCGGCGCGAACAGATCGGCCGACCAACGGGTGAACGTCCCCAGGTTGTCGTCAGGTACTCCGATCGAGCGGGCAACCACCGTCAGCGGGAGCGGCCGGGCGAACTCCGAGACCAGCTCGACCTCGCCGCGGCCGGAGAATCCGTCGACAAGTTGCCCTGCCAGGTCGACGATGTCGTCCTCCATCGTCCTGATCCGTCGCGGGGTGAACGCCTTGTTGACGAGCGCCCGTCGCCGCCGATGCTCGTCTCCGTCGGCCGCGAGCAGCACCGGGTTCATCATGATGTCGTTCTCGAGCATCGCCGCGAACCCGGAGTCCTCGGCGGCGAGCGAGTTGAGCACGCCCATCATCTCCCGCATCGGGACCGGTCCCTTCACCATGTGCGAGGAGAAGGTCGCGGCGTCACTGAGCACCTGCTGGATGTCGGCGAAGCGGGTCACCGGGTAAGCATCGAGCTCGGGGACGTACTCAGGGGGAGCGTCGCGCAACTCCTCGTAGACGCCATACGGGCAGCGGACCGCCTCGGGTTCTAGGTCGTCGAAGAGCCGGGTGCAAGACGACACGGGGTCTCCCTTCTCGTTAATGCCTGTCCGACATGTCGAGACGACATTAGTTCGATGTTGGCGCGCTGTCAAGCCACGGGCTAGCGGACGCAGTCAGCGAGTAGCTGGACCTGCGCGGGTTCCGCGGCGCATGGAAAGAAGATCAGCTCGTCGCACTCCGCCTCGACGAAGTTTTGGAGCAGCCGCGTGATCGCCTCGGCGTCGGTCGGCGATGCGGCGGCGATCTGGTCCGCGTAGGGGCCGGCGAAGGCGTAGTAGTCGCGCAGGTACGAGTCGGCGTGAGCCCGAGCTCCGTCACCAAGCGCGAAGTACGCAAAGCCGATTGCCTTCGGTGCGCCCTCACGGCCGGCCTCCTTCCACGCCGCTCGCAGTCGGGCGACCGATTCGCCGAAGGCCGGGGCATTGCCGGCGCCCGAGATCCAGCCCGCGCCCCAGCGAGCGGCTCGCTCGAATGCCGCGTCGACCTTGCCACCGATGATCAGCTCGGGCGCCCCGCCGGCAAGCGGCGGCCCGATTGCGCCCGACGTCGACTCGCCGGCCCAGATCCGTTGCATCTCCTCGAGCTGGGCGTCGAAGCGTCGACCGCGACCCTTCGTCGTCAGGCCCGAGGCCTCGTAGTCGTCGGCTCGCGCCCCGATCCCGAGGCCGAGCACGAGGCGGCCTTCTGACAGGTGGTGGAGCGTCGCCGCTTCCTTCGCCAGCAGCGCTGTGTTGGTTCGATAAGGGACGATCAGGATCCCGGTGAGGAGCTTGATTCGATTGGTGATCGCGGCGGCAGCGCCCAGCGCCACCAGAGGCTCATAGTTCGGATAGACGATCCGGTCGAGCGTGGCAAGGCTCGAGAAGCCCGCCTCGTCGGCCTCGCGCGACCAGTCCAGAACCTGCTTTGCCTTGACGCCCGGGATCGTCGTCGGGAGTCCGATTCCGATGTCCATACTTCGTGCTCCTTGCCTAGTTGTTCAGCTGCGGCTCGGGGATGCGGACACGCCGCCCGGCGCCGGTCCCGCGTCGTAGCCGGGGTGCAGCTCCTCAGCCACGGATCGCAGGCGCAGGGCGCTTTCGACCTCAAAGCGCGCCAGCCGGGCAAGCTCGAAGTACATCGCCGAGCGCGCGCGGCGGATGCGCTCGAGCTCCTTCGGCGGCAGCCGCTCACGGCGGGCCGCGATCAGCTGGTGGCTGCCGTCGAGCAGGGTGGCCGCGACCTGCTCGAGGCGCTGCGCACGCTCGAGGCTGCGGCGTATGTGCTCGTCGATGTTGCGAAACACCGCCTGCGGGCTGGTCTCGTTGATGAACGACACCCAGAGGCGAAACGGGTCGCGCGGGGGCAGGTACTTGACCGGTTGCTCGCGCCATTCGGCTAGCGTCCGTTCGCCCGCCGCGGTGATCTCATAGACGCGGCGCTCCAGCCGCTTGCCCCGGGTCCCGCGCTTGCTCCTCACCAGACCCTCTTCCTCGAGCTTTCGCAGCGCCGGGTAGATCTGACTGTGGCTGGCGGCCCAGACGGGTTCGGTCGCCACCGCAGAGCTCTGCGCCAGCTCATAGCCGGTCGCGGGCTTTACATGCAGCAGGGCGAGGATGACCTGGCGGGTCACGGTGGGCAGTATACGATTACGCGACATGTTGGTCAAACATGTCATATAGTCATATTGTGAGGCGCTCGGCAAGCGACGCGCGATACGCCGCTCTTGGCGGCCTGATCGACTACGCGGGCCCGTTCCCGCCGGCACGGTTGTCGATTTCGGATGCGGCGGCGGAGTACGAGCGGCTGGTCACCGGGCCTTCCGGCTGGCTCGTTGGCCGCTTTGCCTGTCCGGCCGCCGAGCTCGTGAAGCTGGCTAGCGCCCTGCGAGCGCCGGCGGTCGTCCCGGTCGCCGCGATTCTCGAAGCTCCCGCCCGGGACTGGCACGACGAGGTGGTTGGGCAGGCGGTGCGGGCCCGGTCGGCCGCCTCCGGGGTCTCTAACCGTGTGCGCATCGATCTGCTCGAGGTTGCGCTGCCCGCGCGACCGCCCGACGCGACCGCGCTGCGAGGCACCGTGCAGCGACTGCTCAAACTCGCCGGCGGCGCATACCTCGAGGTCCCTGTCGAGGCCGACCTCGACCTCTCCCTGGACGTGCTTGCGGGCTCCGGCGGTGGGGCGAAGCTTCGCTGCGGCGGACCAGGGCCGGAGCAGGTCCCGACGGCGGCCGCGGTCGCAGCGTTCTTCATCGGTTGCGCCGAGCGCGGGCTGCGGGCGAAGGCGACGGCGGGCCTGCATCGGCCCCTGCGTGCGTTTGACGAGAATCTCAACCTGACGGTCCACGGCTTCCTCAACCTGCTTGTCGGGGCCGTACTCGCGCTCGAGCGTGCGGGGCCGGAAGAGGTCGAGGCGGCGGTCGCCGAGGAGAATCCCGACGCAATCGCGCTCGGGCCGAGCTCGCTGCGATGGCGCGATCGGCGTTTCGGTACGGCCGCGATTGCCCGCACGCGCCGGGTCTTGTTCGTGGGCCTCGGCAGCTGCTCCGTGGATGAGCCAGCCGAGCATCTCGAGCGCTTGGACCTGCTGGCGATATGAGCGCGAGCGACTCGACGAGCTCGTGGGTTGAAGGTGCCGACGCGTCTGCGTGGCCGCTGTCCACCCTTCCCTACGGCGTCGGGGGCGCGTACGGACAGGAGGCCCCCGAGCCGTTGGTTCGAATCGGTGATTACGCGCTCTCGCTGTCGTCGCTGGCACGACTCGGCCTGCTCGACTGCCAGTTGGCCGAGGCACAGTCCTGCTTCGCGGCGCCGTCGCTGAACGGGTTGATGGCACGTAGCCCGCTCGCCTGGGCCGCACTGCGCTCGCGCCTCACCGACCTCCTTGCCGCCGCCAGCCCCGAGCGCGAGTCGCTGGAACCCCTGCTCAAACCGCTGGGCGCGCTCGAGATGGTCCTCCCGGTGGAGGTCGCGGACTACGTCGACTTCTACTCGTCACGTGAGCACGCCACCAACCTTGGCCGGCTGTTCCGGCCCGGTTCTGAGCCGTTGTTGCCGAACTGGCGCCATCTGCCGGTCGGTTACCACGGTAGGTCGGGCACGATCGTGGTCAGCGGTACGCAGATCAGGCGCCCACTCGGCCAACGACGGCCTCCGAACGCGGCCGCGCCGACGTTCGGCCCGTGCGACCGGCTCGACTTCGAGCTCGAGGTCGGGTTTGTGATCGGGGCGCCATCGAGCCTCGGCGAACCCGTACCGACGGATCGTGCCGGTCAGCACATCTTTGGCGCCGTGCTCCTCAACGATTGGAGCGCGCGCGACGTCCAGGCTTGGGAGTATCAGCCGCTCGGTCCGTTTCTCGGCAAGTCGTTCGCGACCTCAATCTCCGCGTGGGTTGTGCCGCTTGCCGCACTGGAGTCCGCTCGGGTGCCGGGCCCGAACGAGGATCCGCCGGTGCTCGAGTACCTGCGGGTCACGCAACCCTGCGCTCTCCATATCCAGCTCGAGGTCGGCCTGCGCACGGCAGCGATGGCCGCGGCCGGCAAGGAACACGCGACGGTCTGCCGGACACCAACCTGCGCGAGATCTCATCAATCCCGCCAGCACGTCGCCCACGCCACCGTCAATGGTGCGGCGCTGCGCACGGGCGACCTGCATGCCTCTGGCAACCGTCGGGCCGCGATCCGGATTCCTTCGGCAGCCTGATCGAGCTTGCGTGGGCCGGCGAGCGACCGCTCGACGTCGGCGGTGAGCGGCGTGTCTTCCTCGAGGACGGCGACTCGGTCGTGCTGCGCGGGGTGGCGCGATCCGGCCGGGGTAGCTGTTTCAGCATCGGCGAAGTGCACGGCACCGTCGTCCCGGCGATCGCGTCTTGACAATGTCTAGACGTCATGTATGGTCGACAGGTCGTTACGTCTGGTCGAGGGTCCCGAACGAAAACGCTGACGGGCCGCACCCGGCTACTACCAGGAGGAGATATGAGAATTCGTCGAGGTACGGCACTGGTCCTGAGCGCAGCGCTTGCTTGGTCGTCGGCGCCTGCGGAAGCAGCGATGACGACGGAGACAGCGGCAGCGGCGACTCGAGCGAGCAATCCTTCACGATCGGCTACGTGGCCTCGGTGCTCGCCAACCCGGCGATCCAGGCGCTGGCCGACGCGATCATGGTTCAGGGCGAGGAATTGGGCATGGAGGTGATCGTCGCCGGGGGCGAAAGTACGACCCCAGCAAGCAGCTTGCGGCGGTCGACAGCCTGATTCAGCGCCAGGTCGACGCGATCCTGGTCTGGCCGCTCGATCCGCAGAGCCTGCAGCGGCCCTCGCGCGGGCCGAGGAAGCGGAGATCCCGGTCATCGTCCAGGACTCGCCGACCCTCGAGCCGGCGGCCGTCAACTTTCAGGTCAACGACCAGGAGTCGGCCGAGAAGGCAGCGACCGCGCTCGCCGAGGCTCTCGGACCTGACTGCGGTGGTGGTGCGTCCGTCGCGATCATCCAGGGCATTCCGCAGGCCGAGGTGCTGAAGGCGCGCAACGACGGCCTCGCGGCCGGCGCCGAGGCCGCCGGGTGCGAGATCGTCGCCGAGCAGGTGAACGAGACGGACACCGCCGAGGGTGCCCGGCCGATCGACGCCTGGAAGACCAAGTACGGCGCCGACCTCAAGGGCATCCTCGCCTACAACGACTCGAGCGCAATCGGCGCCGCCGCCGCCGTGGACGGCGACTTCCAGCCGATCATCACCGGCATCAACGCCGATCAACCGGGTGTCGATGCCGTCAAGGACGGGCGCGTGCTCCAGACCTGGGACCTGCTGACGCCGGAGATCGGCAACGGCATGGCCTGGGCGGTGCACCAAGCTGCTGACCGGCGAGGACGTGCCGGAGATGATCAACGTCGAGATGGTTGAGGTCTCGGAGGACAACGTCTTGATACCTATCCTTCCAACGAGGATCGCCTGGAGGCGCCGATGGAGGTCTCGGTCTTCTACGAACGCGACGGCGAGTTCTTCCTCAACGCGGGCTGACGTCATGCTCGTCGGGCGCGCAATCACGAAGCGCTACGGCGCCGTGAGCGCGCTCGACGGCGTCAGCGTTGAGGTGCGGGCCGGTGAGATCCTCGGCCTCGCCGGCGAGAACGGTTCCGGGAAGTCGACCCTGTGCCGGATATGGTGGGGGCGACTGCGCCCGACGAGGGAACGCTGACGCTGGACGGCGCACCGTGCTCGTTCGGGCGCTGGTGGACGCCCTCGATCGCGGCATCGCCATGGATCAGCCTCCAGGAGCCGACCGCGGTGCCGCAGATGAACATCGCCGAGAACCTGTTCCTGCACGAGCTGCGGACGGCATGGCGGCCGGTTCGCCGGCAGCGGCTTGCGGCCGCCGCCCGGCCGCTGCTCGCGCGGGTCGGAGTCCGCGCCGATCCGACGGCGCCGTTCTCGTCGCTCGCCGCGGGCTACTGGAGCTGGTCGAGCTCGCGAAGGCGTCGGCGTCGCGTCCGCGGTCGTTGCTCGACCAGCTCACCAGTCGCCTCGATCGCGCCGATGTGGAACGTGTGTTTCGGCTCGTTCGGTCGCTGAGGGACGACGGGACCGGGATCGTCTTCGTCACCCATCGCCTGCGCGAGATCCGCGAGCTGACAGACCTGGGCGACCGTGGTTCTGGCGATGGCCGGCCCTCTGCGGAGCTCGCCGGCGCGGACGCCACCTACGACGAGCTCGCCCGGGCGATGGTCGGGCGCGATCTGGGCGAGTTCTTCCACAAGCGCGACGTGCCCGTGGGTATGCAGCCCTGGCGCTCCGCGGGCTGGTCGTGCCCGGTGCCTCGGTACCCCTAGACCTCGAAGTTCGCCGCGGGGAGATCGTCGGCCTCGCCGGCCTGGTGGGATGCGGGCGCAGCGAGCTGCTCGAGACGGTCGCCGGCGCCCGCACGCCTGTCAGCGGACGGATCGAGATCGACGGACAGGCCCTGGCGGTCGGCTCCGTGCGGATGGCGCTCGACGCCGGCGTGGCGCTCGTGCCCGAGGACCGCCACCGTCAGGGTCTGGCCCTCGGCGCTACGGTCCGGGCGAACGTCACCCTCGGCTCCTGGCGCGCCGCGGGCATCGCCCGGCGTCGTCAGGAGCTTCGCAGCACGCACCGGGCGATGGAGCGCTTGCGGATCCGCACTGCGGGCGCCGAGGCCCCGGTCGCTTCGCTGTCGGGTGGGAACCAGCAGAAGGTTGTGCTCGCCCGCGTCCTGGAACGGCGCCCGCGGGTCTTGCTGCTCGACGAGCCGACTCGTGGCATCGATGTTGGTGCCGTAGGCGCAGTTCTTCGAGCTGCTCGGCGGGCTCGTGGCGGACGGCATCGCCGTGCTGCTCGCCTCGTCGGACCTGCTGGAGCTGCTCGGCATCTGTGATCGGATCGTCGTCCTCCACGATCGCCAAGCCAGCGGAGAGCTGACCCGTGCCGAGGCCACCGAGCACGCCATTGCGTTGCTGAGCGCCGGGGGCGGCGTCGCCCATGGCTAACGACCAGACGGTCGCGCAGCGGAGCCGGCGGAGCTTTGACCGGCGCGGTTGCGTGAGCTCGCGACGCGCTCGCGCAGCGCGCTGATGACCCAACGTCGGGGTGGGGAGCGTGCTCGTGATCTTCTGCTCCTGGCTGGCGGCGACCGAGCCGACGCTTCGCCACCTACGACAACTTCGTCAACATCCTGAACACGAACGCGGTGCTGCTGGTTGCCGCCATCGGGCTGACGATCGTCCTGCTGGTCGGCCTGCTCCGACCTCTCGATCGGCGCGCTCGCGCTATCGGGGAGCGGCACCGCGAAGCTGATCTCCGTGGGCGTGCGCCGGGTTGGCGGTCGTCCTCGTCGTTCCAGCGGACGGTTGGCGCCTTTTTCAACGGCGTGCTGATCGCGCGCCTGGGTCTGCTGCTCTCCTTCGTCGTCACGCTCGGCACCGCGTCGCTGTTTGGAGGAGCGCGCTGCCGATCAGCAACGGTGAGTCGCAGGACCTGTATCGACCTACCGCCGCGCAGCATCGGTAGTGGCACGGTTGCCGGCGTCCCCTGGCCGGTGGTGATCGCCGTCACCGTGCTCTCGCTCGCCCTGATCGTGACGCGCTACACGGGCTACGGGCGCACGCCCGACGCCGTCGGCGGAAACCAGGAGGCGGCGAGGCTGTCGGGGATCACACCACCGCATCGGATGTCGGCGTACTCGGATCTGCGCCGGGCTCGCCGCGCTGGCCGGCGCGACGAGGCCGGCCGCCTGCCCGCCTTCTCGCTGCACCGGACGCACAGGCGGGCATCGCGCTCACCGCGGCGGCGGCCGTGCTCGTCGGCTGCAACCTCCTTCGTCGGCGGCTCTGGCGGGCGCTTCGTACTTTCTCTTTCTCGGCGCACTGTTCCTCGGCGTCGTCTCCAATGGGCTGATCATCTCGGGCACGTCCG
Source organism: uncultured Solirubrobacterales bacterium (assembly GCA_963767475.1). GTDB lineage: Bacteria > Actinomycetota > Thermoleophilia > Solirubrobacterales > 70-9 > WHSW01. The sequence continues at coordinate 711,638 of CAVYEI010000002.1, read as the reverse complement.
CCGACTGGCAGGAGGACCCCATCGCGGAACGGCGCCCATCGTCGCCGTTGATCACCGCCTGCGTGCTGGCGATAGCGCGCAGGTGATCCGAATCCCCGACGAGAGCAAGCGCGTAGGCCTTCACCGAGTTCGTCGGCAGCGCAAGCTCGGTCGACTACGCGGCCCAACATGGCTATCACCTGCTGACCTCGAGCCAGTCTCAGGTATTGACGGGTCGCAGCCTCGCCGACACCGTGGCTCGTTACCGGACGATCGCTCACGAGAATGGCCACGATCGGCTGAAGATGAAGGTCCCGTTCTTCATGCTCTGCTCCGAGGACGATGACGAGATCGAGGCCGAGTTCCCGAAGATGGTCGCTTACTGGAAGCACCTCGCCACCGACCTCGACCGCGAGATGCCGGACGACCTGGCCTATTGGGGGGTGCTCAAGGACAAGTTCAACGAGCTCACGGTTGAGCAGCTGCACAATCGTCAAACCGCGTTCGGCCGTCCCGAAAAACTCGTCGAGCTGTTCCTCGGAATCGCCGCAGCAGGCGTCGACGAGCTGCTGGTCGAGCCCTTCTACGGACCTCAGGGATACGAGGACACCGCACGCAACCTGCGTCTCTTCCGCGACGAGGTCATGCCGTATGTCGACGAGCGTTTCGGCGGTCCGACCTACTCGTGGGACGGCGAGGAAACGGTAATGGTCGAGGCCGCAACCAACTCAATCAACGAGGTGTCGCGATGATGGACGAAGACCGCTCCTACCAGCTCGGCATCGACGTCGGCGGCACGTTCACGGACTTCCTCCTGCTTGACGACCAGGGGGCGACGTCGCTCGGTAAGACGCTCTCGACGGATCCCCTACCGAGGGCGTCTTCGCCGGCCTCGAGCGGCTCTCGGCCAATCACGAGCTCAGCCTCGAGGGCTTGTTGGGGCGAGTAACGCACATCATCCACGGGACCACGATCACGACGAATGCGGTGCTCACCGGTCGCGGCGCGAAGACGGCCTTCGTGACCACCGCGGGCTTTCGCGACCTGCTGCAGATGCGGCGCGGGATCAAGACCGGCAATCAGTACCAATACGACCTCCCACAGCCCGCACCGCTGATCGAGCGCCGCCGCGTGCACGAGGTCCAGGGCCGCATCGACTTCCGTGGAGAGCAGGTGGCGGCCCTCGACGAGGAGGCGGTCCGCCGGGTCGCCACCGCGATCAGCGACGATGGGATCGAGGCCGTCGGCGTGTCATTGCTGTGGTCATTTGCAAATCCCGCCCACGAGCAACGGACGGCCGAGCTGCTGCGCGAGGCGCTGCCGGGGGTATACGTCTCACTGTCGAGCGAGGTGATCCCCCAGCTTCGGGTCTACGAGCGGTCCTCGACGACCGCCCTCAACGCCTATGTGGGCCCGGTGTTGTCGCGCTACCTCGACGAGCTGGGCGGGCGGTTGTCCGAAGCCGGCTTCGCAGGCACGCTGCTGATCATGCAGTCCAACGGTGGCGCGATGAGCCCCGAGTTCAGCGCACGCTTCGCGGTCAACACGCTCCTCTCGGGTCCGGCGGGCGGCCCGGAGGCCGGCCTCTCCTACGGAGCGCTGCACGGGATCGAGGATCTGATCACGGTGGACATGGGAGGTACCAGCTTCGACGTGGCGTTGGTAAGAGCGGTACCGCCGTCACCACCACCCAGGGTGAGATCGCCGGACACCGCGTCGCGCTGCCCGCACTCGAGATTCACACGATCGGCGCCGGCGGCGGATCGATCGCGAGGGTCGACGAGGGTGGCTTGCTCGAGGTCGGACCGCAAAGCGCGGGGTCCGATCCGGGACCGGCGTGCTACGGACGCGGCGGCACCCGCCCGACCGTCACCGACGCCGACCTGCTCCTCGGGTATCTCGATCCGACGCTGTTCGCCGGGGGCGACATTCCGCTCGACGCCGAGTCAGCGGCCACGGCGATGTTCAGCGAGGTCGGGCGGCCCGCTTGGTCTCTCGGTGGAGGCGGCCGCACAGGGGGTCTACACGCTGATCAACACGACGATGGCAAACGCCGTCAGGTACATCTCGGTCGAGCGCGGGAAGGACCCGCGTGAATACGCGCTCGTCGTCGCCGGCGGCGCCGGACCGCTGCACGCCGGCGCGATCGCCGCCGAGCTCGAGATCCCGGTCGTATTGGTGCCGTGGGAGTCCTCCGTGTTCTGCGCCGCCGGAATGATCATCTCCGACATCAAGCACGACTACGTGCGCACCCTCACCGGCTCGCTGGAGGACGCCGCGGCCGTCGTCGAGGAGGCCAACACCGTACTGGCCGAGTTGGCGAACGAGGCCAGAGAGACGTTGCGAGCCGAGGGGGTGACCGAGGGCGAAATCGTGCTCGCTGCGAGCGCTGATCTGCACTACGTCGGCCAGTTCCACGAGGTCGAGGTGGAAGGTGGCGCCGAGGCGCTCGACGCAACCCTGCTCGAGGACGGCTTTCACCGCCGTCACCGCGCGCTCTACGGCCATGCCGTCCCGGGCGCCCCGCTCGAGCTGATCAACGTCCGTATCCGGTCCGTCGGCGAAACGCGCAAGCCGACCTACCAAAGCCACGCCGACGCGGGGCCTGACCCGTCGGCGGCCCGCAAGGGCGACCGCACCGCTTTCTTCGACGGCGAGGCATGTGAGACACCCGTCTACGACGGGCTCGCCCTCCGCCATGGCAACCTGCTGGCCGGGCCGGCCCTGGTCGAGCAGCCGACGACGACCATCGTCGTGCGCCGCGGGTTTGTACTCGAGTGCGACGAGTACGGCAATTACGTCCTCCACCGAGCCGAGCTGACGCTCGAGGAGGCCTTCCGATCGCTGGGCGAGAAGCAAAGCAACGAACCGATCGGAGCGTCGACAATGAGCACGACCACACCGGCGCCGCTGACGTCCTCCGCCGTGGATCCGATCCTGGTCTCCGTTGTGCGCAACCGGCTCGATGTGGCGACGAAGGAGATGGGCCAGGTGATGCTGCGCACCACCCGCTCGCCGATCTTCTCCGAGGCGCGGGACTTCGTCACCGCGATCTACGACCGCCGCGGTCGGATCATCGCCCAGACCTCATACATCCCGGTCCTCGTCAACGCCACTCCCTGGGCGATCGAGCAGTTTGCGGCGGCATTCGCCGACGAGATGACTGAGGGCGACATCTACATCCTCAACGACCCTCACAAGGGCAACAACCACCCGCCCGACATAACGATCGCCAAACCGATCATCGTCGACGGCAAGCTTCGCCTATTGGACCGTCTCCAAGGGCCACCACGTCGACGTCGGCGGCAAGGGCGTGGTTGGTTACAACCCGCTGGCGGCGAGCGTCTTCAAAGAGGAAATGCTGTTCGGCCCGACCAAGCTCTATGAGGCCGGCACTCCAAATGTGCGCTGATCGACTTCTTTCTCAACAACCTGATGCTTGCTCCGCTCGTGCAGGGGGACCTGGAGGCCCAGATCGGCGCCGTCCAGGTCGGCGATCGGCTGGTTCGTGAGCTGATCGTCAAGTACGGGATGGAGACCCTCGAGCTGCTCGAGAACGCGCTCATGGACGCAGCCGAGCGGCAGATGCGCGAGGCGCTCTCGGCCATTCCGGACGGCGCCTACGAGGGCAGGGCCCTCGTCGACTCCGACGGGCTCGGCACGGAGCGGATCCAGATCGCGGTCCGCACGACGGTGAAGAGAGACGAGATCACCTTCGACTTCTCCGACTCAGCTTGGCAGGTCCCTGGCTACCTCAACTCCCCTCTCGCAAATACGGTGTCGGCGACTTGCGTCGGGCTATACGTGTGCATGGACCCGACGATTCCGCGGGTCGAGGAGACCAACCGCCCCGTCCACGTCATTGCCCCTCCGGGACTGGTGGTCAACCCACTGCCGCCGGCGCCGACCACGTTGTGCACCACGTCGCTCAACGAAGCCTTGATCGAAGCGATCTTCGACTCGCTGGAGAAGGCGATCCCGGATCGGGTCCCGGCAGGGTGGAGCAGGATGTTCATGCCGAACACGACCGGGATCAACCCGAACACGGGTATGCCGTTCGGTGAGCTGCACGCGATCGCGCGCGGCGGCGCCGGCGCCGTGCGCGAGGTCGATGGGTACGACCACCTCGGCTCCGTGATCACGCTGGGCGGCTTTCGCTCGTCGGATCCCGAGCTGTTCGAGCTCACGACGCCGTTCATGCTTCACCGCTACGGATACCTGACGGACTCGGCGGGGGCCGGCATGACCCGCGGTGGTCTGGGGATCCTGGCCGAGTTCGAGGTGCAGGCCGACGACCTCGGATGCGTCGACTGGGGCTCCGGGGCCCTGCCAGAGACCGCGGCCGCAGGCCGGCGCGGAGGCCAACCTGGGATCCCCAACCACCATACGGTCATCCACCCCGACGGCTCCACCCTGGAGCCGCTGCCGAACCAGTTCGTGCCGATTGCGCGCGGGGACGTCTTCCGCATCGTCGCGGGTGGGGGAGGCGGCTACGGCGATCCGAGGCAACGCCCAATGACAGCAGTGGCCGAGGATGTGCGGCAGGGGTATGTCTCGGTGGAGGCGGCGCGCGCCGACTACGCCGTCGTCGTTGCCGTTGACGGCGAGGTGGACGAGGAGCAGACGAGACGGCTGCGCTCGGCGGTGAGCTCATGACCGGAGCCGTCGAGAGTCTCTCCGAGACCAGCGCGGACCGTCTCCGAGCAGCCGTTGCCCGCAACGACACCGACACAGCGCTGGCCGAGCTTGACGGAGTGATCGCCGAGGAGAAGCTGATCCACGACCTCTACGGCGATATGGCGGCCTCGCTGCTGACGTTCATCGCCCAGGAACTCGGCGAGGAGGCCGTGGAGACCGCCTGGCGTCACACCGGTGAGGACGTCTGGCGGCCGTTGATCGAGCGGTTTCGGGCGGATGACGACCTACCTGGGATGGCGGCGGCGTTGCCGCCTCGCTGATCTCGCACCGCTACGACTTCGAGGTGGTGGAACACCCGGACCGCTGGAGCTTCGAGGTCAACTGGTGCACGAGCGGCCAGCGGATGGTCGCCGAGGGCAAGGTCGCCGGGGTGGCACCCGGACAGGATGGTCATCACCGCTTCGGCGCCACCGATCGTGCATATCCGTGGACGCTTGGGCTCGAGCGCTTCCCCTACTACGACGTCCACTCCGCGCTCTGGATGAAGTTGCTGCCAGCCGAGTGGGGCTGGGACGTGATGGACGTCGAGTACGAGCTCGGACAGCTGGGCGAGCCGGTGGTGGCGCGCTATGTGATCTTCAAGCAGCCACGGGGTGAGTGAGCGTCCGCCCACAGTCGCCGGCCGGTGGCGCGAGGCGCTCGAGGCGGGGAGCGAGCGCCGCTTCCTCACCTTCGAATCGCGCACCGGCGAGACGCTTGACTGGACCTACGCAGAGTTCGACGCGCTGATCGGACGCGTGGCGGGTGGGCTGGCCGGCGCCGGCGTCACGGCCGGCGGCCGGGTGCACGTGGTGCTGGCGAACTCCCCGGCGTTCGTGGCCACCTGGCTGGCCTGCGCTCGGCTCGGCGCCACGATCGTGCCCTCCGATCCGCGCGCCACCACTCGTGAATTGCGCGTCCACGCCGAACGCAGTCGCCCGCAGCTCGTGGTCGTCTCGGAGGGGCGCGCCGATCAATACCCGGTGGAGGCGGGCGCTGACGTGCTCGCGGTGGACGAGGACGATGGAGATCTCGGCTCGCTGACGGGTCCGCCCCCATCGGTCACAGCCCCCGTTCCCAGCTGGGAGACGCCCGCTGGCATCCTGTTCACGTCCGGCACCACGTCGGCACCCAAGGGCGTAGTCGTCACCCAGGCCAACTACGCCTTCGCGGGAGACGTGATGGCTGCAGCGGCAGCGATTCGCCCCGACGACCGGCTGCTCGTCGTGCTGCCGCTGTTCCACGCGAACGCGCAGTACTACTCGTTCGCTGCGGCGATCGCAGCGGGAGCGAGCGTGGCGTTGATGCCCGCCTTCTCGGCCACACGGTTCCTGGCCCAGGCCGCTGACCACCGCGCGACGCACGCCAGCCTCTTTGCGGCCCCGATACGCATGATCCTGAGCAGGGGGGCGGCGCGAGTCGAGGGCCTCTGCCTTCGCCACGTGTGGTACGCCCAGAACCTGACCGCGGCGCAGTACGAGGCGTTCGCAGCCCTCGTCGGCTGCCGCCCTCGCCAGCTCTACGGCATGACCGAGACGGCGCCGGCCGTGCTCAGCCAGCGGGCGACGGACTCAGAACCAGGCTCGATCGGGGAGCCGACGGTTGGATGCGATGTGGCGCTGCTCGAGCCGGACGGTGACGCACTCGCGGCCGACGGTGAGGTCGGCGAGATCGCCGTCGGCGGGCGAATGGGTCACCGGCTGTTCGTCGGTTACCTCGACGATAAGGCGACGACGACGGCGAGCTTTCGCGACGGGCGCTTCCGAACGGGCGATCTGGCGCGCCGCGATGCCGCCGGGCGTTACAGCTTCGTGGGCCGTCGTGGGGATGTGCTGAAGGTGGCCGGCGAGAACGTCTCGACGGTCGAGGTCGAGGAGGTCCTCGCGGAGCACGCTGCCGTCGACGAGGTCGCTGTTGTCGGCGAGCCCGACGAGCTCCGCGACGAGGTTCCGGTGGCGTATGTTGTTGCGACACCCGGGAGCGATCTCGTGGCGGAGGAGCTGATTCGCTGGGCGGCGGATCGTCTGGCTCCAGCGAAGCGCCCGCGGGTGGTGTACCTGGTCGAGGCGCTGCCGCGCACGTCGGTGGGCAAGATCCGCAAGTTCTTGCTGCAGGCCGATCAGCCGGCGGATGCGGCCAAATCCAGGCCCGGCGCCGGTCCCGCGTCGTAGCCGGGGTGCAGCTCCTCAGCCACGGATCGCAGGCGCAGGGCGCTTTCGACCTCAAAGCGCGCCAGCCGGGCAAGCTCGAAGTACATCGCCGAGCGCGCGCGGCGGATGCGCTCGAGCTCCTTCGGCGGCAGCCGCTCACGGCGGGCCGCGATCAGCTGGTGGCTGCCGTCGAGCAGGGTGGCCGCGACCTGCTCGAGGCGCTGCGCACGCTCGAGGCTGCGGCGTATGTGCTCGTCGATGTTGCGAAACACCGCCTGCGGGCTGGTCTCGTTGATGAACGACACCCAGAGGCGAAACGGGTCGCGCGGGGGCAGGTACTTGACCGGTTGCTCGCGCCATTCGGCTAGCGTCCGTTCGCCCGCCGCGGTGATCTCATAGACGCGGCGCTCCAGCCGCTTGCCCCGGGTCCCGCGCTTGCTCCTCACCAGACCCTCTTCCTCGAGCTTTCGCAGCGCCGGGTAGATCTGACTGTGGCTGGCGGCCCAGACGGGTTCGGTCGCCACCGCAGAGCTCTGCGCCAGCTCATAGCCGGTCGCGGGCTTTACATGCAGCAGGGCGAGGATGACCTGGCGGGTCACGGTGGGGATCCTAGCGGCCCCGGCCTACTTTCAGGCATGTCGACTGGACATGTTGTAAAGTCACATTGTGCGATATTGCGCCCTCGGTCAAATTCCGGCCAAGCGTCACATCCAGTTTCCGGATCCTGGGCATGAGGGGAGCGACGCGGCGGCGCTTTTGGTCGAGGAGGTGCTCGGCTTCGAGGGCTTTTCAGGCAACGAGTCGATCCTCTATCACCTGCACGCGCCCGGCGCCGTAGCTGAGGTCGGCAGCTTCCGGCCGATCGAGCACGATGAGTGGGTACCCGATGCCCACGTCCACCGGCTCACGCATACGGGCGAGATCGCGGCTTCGGGTGACCCGATCACGGGTCGACGCGTCCTCGAGTACAACGACGACGTCGAGGTCGGCATCTGCGTTCCGGAATCCGAAGCGGACTACTTCTACCGCGACGGCGAGGGCGACGAGGTCCTCTTCGTCCACGAGGGCGGCGGCGTCCTCGAATCGACCTTCGGCACGCTCCCGTTCCGCGAGTACGACTACGTCGTGATCCCACGAGGCACGACCTACAGGCTTCGCTTCGACCGTCCCCAGCGCTGGCTGACATTCTTCACGCCAGGGGAGATCGAGACGCCCTCGCGATACCGCAACCGCTATGGACAGCTGCTGGAGAGCGCGCCGTACTCACAACGCGACTTCCACCCCCCGTCCGAGGTCGTCACACACCGTGAGCGCGGTCATTTCGACCTTACCGTCCGTGTCCGAGGGGGCTACCAGGAGTTTGTCCTCGACCACCATCCGCTCGACGTCGTCGGTTGGGACGGCTACGTCTACCCGTACACCTTCAACATCGCCGATTTCGAACCGAAGACCGGCCGGATTCACCAGCCGCCGCCGACGCACCAGAACTTCCAGGGCCCGAACTTCGTCATCTGCTCGTTCTGTCCGCGGATGCTGGATTGGGACGAGAACGCGATTCCGCTGCCCTACCACCACTCCAATCTGCAGTCCGAGGAGCTCATCTACTACGTCGAAGGCCGCTTCGGTTCGCGCCGCGGTGTCGCTGCAGGCTCGATCACGCTCCATCCGTCCGGGCTACCGCACGGTCCGCAGCCGGGCCTCGTCGAGGCGTCGCTCGGGCGAACCCGCACGGAGGAGCTGGCCATCATGTGCGACACCTTCCGGCCGCTGCGTCTGACCGCCCTCGCCCGCGAGAACGACGACCCGTCCTATGCCCTGTCGTGGTCCGCTGCGGCGACGAGCGATCTCCCCTCGACGACCGGATAGCCCGGCCGTCGCGGCGTTGCCCGGACGATCAGAGCGCGCTTGCCTCGGGCTCGGCGTCGACGGCGGATCACCCCTGCTCCTCTCGGGGAATCGTCGACGCCGAACCCGGCGCAAGCCGGAATCGCACGCTCCGCGGCGAGGCGCCATCGCCCTACCGGCCGGGGTGCCGCTGACCGCGGCCGTGTTCAGGTTGGCGCGGCACCGAGTCCCCCGTCCTGAGCGGTCAGCCGATCTCGGGTATCACCGCGGCGCCGTGGACCGGTGCGGGCTTGAAACCGCGCTCGAAGAGCAGCGCGGTGACGATCGCGCCGGCAGCCAGGATGCCGGCCGCCCACCAGAACGCGGTGGAGTAGCCGTGCACCGCGGCCTCGGCCTGGGCCAGGGCCGCCGGCGTTCCGGCCGCCGCCGCGTAACTGCTGACCGCGTCGGCGAACAGCGTCGACAGCAGGGCGACGCCAAGTGATCCGCCGACCTGCTGGGAGGTGTTGACCATCGCCGAGGCCACGCCCGCGTCGCCAGGCTTTATGCCCTGCGTCGCGGTGGCGAAGGACGGCGCCATGATCAGGCCGAAGCCGACGCCCATGACGACGACCGCCGGGAGGACCGCTCCCGCGTAGGAGGAGTCCACCTCGATCCCGCTCAGGTACACGAGGCCGAGCGCCGCGATCGCCATCCCCGTCGGGACCAGGGGACGCGGGCCAACGCGCGGCAGCAGCTTGGTCGCCGCGGCGGGAGCCGTGGCAAAGATCGCGACCACCATCGGCAGGAAGGCCAGCCCGCACTCGATCGGCGAGAAGCCGAGGCCCTGTTGGAGGTAGTAGGTGAGGAAGAGGAAGGTCGAGAACATCGCCACCCCGGCGACCGCGACCGCCAGGAAGGAGGCGCCGCGGTTGCGGTCGGTCACCACCCGCAGCGGCAGCAGCGGCGAGGCGACCCGGCGCTCGATGGCGACGAAGGCGGCTACCGCAAGGACGCCGTAGGCGAGCATGCCGATCGTCAGCGGGGCGCTCCAGCTGTCCATCTCGGCGTTGGCGAACCCGAAGACGAGGGCGAAGAGGCCCGAGGATGCGACCAGGACGCCGGGGACATCAATCCGCGGGCGCGTCGCCGGACGCATGTTGACGAGCAGTCGCCAGGCCGCGATCGCCGCGGGGACCGCGAACGCAAGGTTCACGTACATCGTCCAGCGCCAGGTCAGGAGCTCGGTGAGGAATCCGCCGAGCAGCAGCCCGACGGCGGCGCCGGCGGTGGCGAGCGCCCCGTAGATGCCGAACGCCTTGCCGCGCTCCTTCGGATCGGTGAAGGTCGTGGTGACGATCGACAGGGCGGCGGGCGCGAGCAGAGCCGCGAAGGCTCCCTGAAGCGCGCGAGCGCCCACCAAGACCTCGAACGAGGGCGCGGCGCCGCCGAGGGCGGAGGCGCCGGCGAAGCCGGCCAGCCCGGCGATGAAGGTCCACTTGCGACCGATCAGGTCGCTGATCTTGCCGCCGAGCAGGAGCAGCGAACCGAACGCCAGCGCGTAGGCCGTGATCACCCATTGGCGTGAGTCGTCGCCGAAGCCGAGGTCCGCCTGGGCCGAGGGCAGCGCGATGTTCACGATCGTCACGTCGAGGACCACCATCAGCTGCGCCACCGCGATCACCGCGAGGATCTGCCAGCGGCGCTTGTGATGCGGATCTTTTTCGATCTGGTCTGACATGACGTGCCTTTCTGCTAAGCGGAGGGAATATCTCAACTTCTGAGCTGGCGTTGATCCGCAGCTTGAGAGGGCGGATCCGCACGCCGCTTGCCAAGCCGGCGACTCATCAGTAGTCCCATGACGCGTACTCGCTGTTGCGGCTCTTCATGTCAGCGAAGAGGAGCGTGGCGCGGTCCATGTACCACGCCTTGCCGCCGTGGATGATCAGGATTCCGCTCACGGTGGCGATCAGGCTCAGGTCGATCAGCCCGAAAGCGAGGATCGCCACCCCGATGGTCGAGTAGGAGTTGGCGACGATCGACGCGGCCGGCGAACGGAACTGCTCCGGAAGGGCGAGCTTGTCCCGATCAACCCAGATCCGCTCACCGAGCACCGCTCTCGATGCCCAGTTGCGAGTCGACTTCGGGGCCTTGAAGAGGAGTGGGTTGACGAACATCCAGGCGATTGCCAGTCCGACCGGCACGAGGCACCAGATCCCGATCCAATCGCGGCTCCAGATCGCGAGTGCGAACAGCGACACGACGCTGAAGCGGGTCCATACGCTCGCCGGATTCGCGTGGCGCATCCAGCTCTCGCCCTCGAGCCCGAAGGCCTTCGCGAGCTTCCGGTCGCCGGTTGAAGATGACGCCCCCGGGGCGCCGGCTACGTGCCGGATGCCTATGGGCTGTTCCGTGGCCTTGTGTGTGGTGGTCATGGCTGACTCCTAAGGTCGCTTTCCGAGTACGGGCAGACCCTCGGAGCTGCCAGGGTGAGCTGTCATCACCCAACGGCGACTTCACCCAGGGTGATTTGGTGCGCTCGTCGGTCAACGGAGACCGGGCTAGAGCAGATCGAGTTGCCGGGCCCGCGCCACGGCTTCGGATCGCTTCGAAACGCCAAGCTTGCGATAGATGTGCTTTGAGTGTGTCTTGACTGTGTTGAAGGAAATGAAGAGATGGTCTCCCATCTCTCGCTGGCTCATATCTCCGCTCATCATCCTCAGGACCGAGAGCTCTCGGTCGCTGAGCTCCTCCATCTGCTCTGCTTCGAAGAGGTCCGCCCGGGTGACCTGAAGATCTGCTTCTTCCAGCTTCAACAGGTTTGCGACCACCTGCCCTGGATCTAGGGAAGCCTCGACGGTCCAGCGGGCTTCGGCCAGCATGCGCTTGGCCTGTTCGCGCTCCCCGTGAATGCGCAGCGCTCGTCCGAGGAGGATCTGGCCATAGGCAGTCTCCGTCGGACCGCTGCCTCGAGCGGCGAGCTTGAGGCCGCGCCTCAGCTCGTCGATGGCGTCACCTGCCCTTCCCTCGGCGATCATCACTCCGCCGGCGGCGATGTGCGTCGGCGCGCTGAACCAGTACTCAGCCAGACCTGCTTCTCGGGACACGTCGCGCGCCTCGGCAATAAGACTCGAGGCAACTTCCAGGTCGCCTTCCTGGAGTCGGACCAGCGCCATCATGCCGAGCGCTGAAAGCCACCCGGGATACAAGGATGTCGCACTACTGCCCGCGAGTCCCAGTTCCAGGTGCGGTAACGCCTCGGCGACGTCTCCCAGCCAGTAGCTCGAGGCACCCAGCCGGGTCCGAACCACAGAGTCCCATGGGGATGGCGCCTCGCGTGACGAAAGCGCCGCGACGGCGGCGTCACGGCAACCGCCGAGGTCGCCGAGAAACCATCGATAAGACGTCTTGAGGATCCCTAACGCCTGCGGCGCCGACGTGAATCCATCGAAGTACGGCCCGGAGGGCGGCGGAGCTTCCGCGATGAGATCGAGGGCAGCCTCTACCTCGTCGAGCTGGCCGAGACTCATTGCGACGACTGCGCGCGCGGCGCACAGACGAGCGTCACCCTCGCCGACCTCCCGAGGAAGCGAGTCGAGCCAGCTTCGAACTGTGGAATGACCCCCCGAAGCGGCAATCGGAAACCAAGACTCAGCAATCAGGTCGGCTGCACTCGAGTACTCCTCCGCTCGGAGCAAATGCGTGATTGCTTCAGATTGAAGTCCCTCCTCCAGCATCCACGCGGCTGCTCTCCGATGCACACCTGCCTCCAGTCCTGGCTGACTTGCACGCAGCTCGTGCCTGAGGAGCTCAGCGAAGAGGTGGTGATAGCGATACCAATGTCGTCTGTCATCGAGGCGAACCAAAAACAAGTTCGATCTCTCGACGTCACGCAGGATCTGAGCCGAGCTGCCGCTCTGGGTCACGGCATCGCACAGCGACGGGTTGAACCGATCGAGAAACGAGGTGGTGAGCAGGAACCGCCGCAGCTCGTCGGATTGCCCACTCAAGACCTCTGCTGTGAGGTAGTCAACCAGGTGCCTGTCGTCGCCGGCGAAGTCCTTGATGAATTCCTGAGGGTCAGGATGGCCACGCAGCGACAAAGCCGCCAGATATAGACCCGCGGGCCATCCTTCCGTGCGTTTCAGGAGGCGCTCGACCTCGTCGGTCTCGAGGCGCAGGCCTTGGCTCTCGTTGAGGAGCGACTCCGCCTCCGCGGCGTTGAACCGCAGCTCTCGAGTCGAGATTTCGGCCAATTGACCGCGGCCTCGCAACCGGGCTAGCGAGAGAGGCGGTTCGGTCCGGGTCGAAATCGCAATCTCAAGGGTCGGGGGGAGATACTCCAGCAAGGTCTCCAAGGCCTCATGCACTTCGCCCGAGTCGATGAGGTGGTAGTCGTCGATTACGAGCACGGAGGGCCGAGGAAGGGCCTCAAGCTCGGTCAGGAGCGCCGGCAACACATCGTCGGTGAGGCTCGCTCCCGGCGCCTGAAGTACCTCCAGCGACCGTGCGCCTACATCGGGTGCAAGGCTTCGCAGAGCCACGATGAGGTAGGAGAAGAATCTCACCGGGTCGTTGTCGCCGGCATCCAGGGCAAACCAAGCAAAGTCCCGATCCTCGGACTCGGCAGCGTGCCACGCTTGAAGGAGACTGGACTTCCCCCAGCCAGCAGGAGCGCGGAGCAGGACGAGGCGGCAACCGGGACGCGCGCTGAGCGCAGCGAGCGCTTCCGGGCGAGGCATGACATCGCGCTGGACCGGTGCAAGCAGCTTCGTCCTGATCAGCGCGCTGTCCCCCGCTTCTGGCTGCCCCATTGACCGACTATAAGCTCCGAACACACGTCCCGTGCCGCCTGGCGACTTCACCCAAGCTGTTACGGAACGTCGCCGGCTCCCCGCGAGAGTCAGCGATGAGCTCGATCGTTGGCTGCGGGGCGAAGGTGACAAGACGCTGGGAGCGCTCGTCGACCTCTTCGGACAGGAGAGCTTTGCGATCCTCTTCATCCTCCTACTGGGCGTCCCAGCGCTTCCGATTCCCACCGGAGGCGCCACACATGTGTTCGAGGCCGTTCTGGTTGCCGCAACGCTGGCGTGATCTCCGCCTAGCAGGGAGCAAGCGAGAGCGGTTCGTCGCCGGGCTGATGCGGATGATTCGCCGACTCGAGCAGTTCTGACGACCCCGAGGCCGCTTCCTGCTGGGTCATCGCCTGACGAACATCGTCTTCGGCCTGCTCGTGGTCTGTGCCTGTGTCGGAGCCTTCTTCGCTCCGCCCTTTACCGGGTTGGAACACGCTGCCCGCTCTCGGTGTCGTCCTGCTCTAGCCGACCAACGGGCAGATCACCCTGGGTGAACTCGTCGATGGGTGATGACAGCTCACCCGGTTGGCCTCGATCGTGCTTCTGATGGAAGGCACGAGATACACGATCGTGGTGAGAGGAAGGCTGAGCGAGCGATTCGCGGTCGCCTTCCCGGGAGCAACGGTGCAGCCCGGCGAAGGCAAGACGTCGCTCTTGACAGGCCCCTTTGACCAGAGCCAGCTCAGCGGGCTCCTCCAGCAGCTGGGTTCCTTCGGGCTTGAGCTCGTTTCCGTCGAGGAGCGAACTACGGCTCAGAGCCGTGACGAGACGGAGGAAGCGCCATGAAGTCGGCAATCAAGGGGAAGACCGTGAATTTGACGCGACGTGACCTGATCGTCCACGGACCGACGAGTCATCGAACTACCGAAGGAGAAGCAATGAAAACCCCCGTCATCCAGGAAGAGAGCGTCGCGGTTTTGCCTCCCCCGAGGCCGGCAGCGCCGCCGCCGCAGCCCACCCCTCCGGACGGACTGAAGGGCCTGTTCACCGGTCATCCGCTCGTCGTGTTCTTCGCCCTGGCGTTCGCGTTCTCATGGTGCTTCGTGCCGATGGGCGGGTTCCTCCCGTTCGGCCCGCTTCTCGCCGCGCTCGTCGTCCTTGCCGTCGTCGAGGGACGCTCCGGACTAGCCGACTTGGGCCGTCAGATGCTCCGCTGGCGGGTCCGAGCTCGCTGGTACGTGCTCGTCATCGTGATTCCGCTCGGCGCCGTGCTCGCGGTGATCGGGCTCAACCTCGCGTTCGGGGCGCCCGCCTCGGCGCTCGACGACCTCGATCCCTGGTACCTGCTCGTGGGGCTCTTCTTCATTCGCCTGATCAACCCGTTGGACGGACCGATGGGCGAGGAACCCGGCTGGCGTGGGTTCGCGCTGCCGCGACTCCAGGCCGAGCGCTCGCCGCTCATTGCGACCGCGATCCTCGGCCTCATCGTCGCCGCTTGGCACGTGCCGCTCGTCTTCCTCCCCGGAGAGGACCTGGCGCCCGTCTACCTAATCGCGACGTTTGCGATCACCTTTATGTACACCTGGATCTATAACCACACGGGCGGGAGCGTGCTCATGACGATCGTCGCCCACTCCGCTCAAGGGGTGATCGCGTTCAGCGCGATCGGATTCATCGGGTCGGACGAGTCCCGGATCGCGGTCCTGTTCACGGCCGCGACCTGCCTGATCACCATCGGGCTGCTGGTCTTTGATCGGCCCTCCTGGCGCAGTCCGGCGCCGGCGGAGTGCCGGATCGGGACGAGGTAGCAGCCCTGGGTTCTCACAGACCCAGACGCAGTCTGGAATCGTCGGCGGCCTCTTCGAAGGGGCCGCCGGCCTTTCCCTTCTCCCACGATGTTCAAGCGCGTTCTCGGTGCGCTCGACGCTCCCGCTCAGCGCGAAACGGAGAAGCGCTTCGCTGTCCACGACCCACAAACGCGATGCGCGAGACCGTCACGAAACGCAGACCCCCAACCGCGGAGTTGCCCTATCTCGTCGCAATCCCGCATCTGGCCTTGGATCTGCGGCGCTTCGCATCGGGCACTGAGGACGGGCTTGTGCCCATTGAAAGCCGCCCCGTTGAGCCAAGAAACCTGGGTCTCACGAGCGGAAAATCGCTTCGTCAAGCCGTAAGCTGGCCGCCTGCCCCGATAGCTCAGCTGGATAGAGCGACTCCCTCCTAAGGAGTAGGCCCCAGGTTCGAATCCTGGTCGGGGCATCGAGTAAACACCTGCAAATCATGCATAAAGGCCACGGCTGGCGATCCAAGCGATCCGCGTGGGCCAACGTGGTCATGCCAGGCATGAGGGGTTAGAACTTGGTCATGGCTGGTCATGGACCCCAGGGACGGCAATCCGTCGCAGAGATCCTGGAGTAGTCGCTGGCGGCTTAGACGGTCAATCCAGGTGGGAGCCGGCGGCCGACCTATGCGCCCGACATTCATCGCCATCGCCGGTCCGCAGCCGCGACCTGATCAGGTGGGACAGCCCGGGCCTCCGAAGGCCGTTTGGGTCCGTTTCTCCACCTTGGAGTCGGAGAGTTTGGAGCTGCACCGTCGCACTGGGCTGGAGAATTTCGGCGATGCACCACCCTGGGCGGCGCCCGATTCCCCATCTGCTTTACTCAGGAACAACTTAGCATTGGTTCTCCCGGGGCTAGGACGGGATGCTGAGAGGTTTCGGAGTTCATAGCTCGGCGCGAGGCCGAGCTCGAGCCGGGCCGCCGAGCGGCTTGATCATCGAGGTTCGCACGTGAGGGTTCTTGCAGACGTCCGTCCGACGTCGGAACAGCTGAAGATCATCCAGGGCTACCAGCCCGGGTTCGTCGTCATCCGCGGCGCCGCTGGCAGCGGCAAGACAACCACAGCGGTGCTCCGACTGCGCCACGTGACCAACATCTGGCGCCGGGAGCGCGAGCGCACGGAGGATGAGACCGCGCTCAACGTGTTGGTCTTGACGTACAACAAGACGCTGCGCGGCTACGTCGAGGAGCTGGTCTCGCAGCAGCTGGACGAGGAGGGGGTGTATCTGGTCCTCGACACCTTTGCCCGGTGGGCCAAGAACACGCTCAGCGCGGACTCGATCGTCGACCACGCCGACGCCGCGGACCGGATCTGGGAGCTCGGGTCGCCGCTCGGCCTCAGCCGGGACTTCCTGCTCGCTGAGGTCGAGTACGTGCTCGGCCGCTTCCGGCCAGAGGATCTCGCCGACTATGCCGACTCCTCGAAGCCGACCTTCCAGCGCCGCGGGCGCGGCCAGGTCCCGCGCGTCGACCGGCCCCTGCGCCGGCGCCTGCTCGAGGAGGTGATCGGCCCCTACCAGGCGTGGAAGCACGACAGCGGGATGATCGACTGGTCGGATCTCGCAGTCCAGATGACCGACGCGACCCCGCATCGGCGGTTCGACATCGCAATCGTCGACGAGGCCCAGGACTTCTCCGCCAACCAGGTTCGAGCCCTGACGCAGCATCTATCCGACCGGCACTCGACGACCTTCGTGCTCGATGCCGTGCAGCGCATCTACCCTCGCGGTTTCGATTGGATCGAGGCAGGGGTCCACGTGCAGGCCGCGAACAGCCATCGTCTCGGGAAGAACTTCCGCAACACGCGCCAGATCGCAGCCTTCGCCTACCCGTTGGTCAAGGACCTCGAGGTCGAGGACGATGGCACCTTGCCCGAGTTCGAGCGGACCGAGCGCGACGGCCCCCTGCCGATCGTCATACGCGGCTGTTTCAGCGAGCAGATGGACTGGCTCATGCCCTGGATCAAGGAGCAGGATCCGGACGAATCGATCGCTCTGCTGCATCCGAAGGGCGGCGGCTGGCTCGACTACGCGCGTGAGCGCCTGCGCGACGCGCAGATTCCGTTCGTCGGGATCACGCGGCGCACGGACTGGCCGCAGGGGCCTGAGCAGGTCGCCTTGAGCACGATGAACTCGGCCAAGGGACTCGAGTTCGATCACGTCGTGCTGCTCGGACTCGCCGGCGAGATGCTGCCGCATGGCCCAGAAGCAAACGACAGCCAACTCAACAACCACCGCCGGCTGGTGGCGATGGCAGTCGGTCGCGCCCGCAAGAGCGTCATGGTCTCCTACAAGCCCGGCGAGGAGTCGCGGCTGGTTGACCTGTTCGACCCGGCAACGTTCGGGCAGGTCGATCTCTAATGTCGGAGTCCGGGCAGCCGGTCCCGGCCGCGGACGCCGCGGAGATCGAGGAGACCATCACCAGGCTCGGCATCGAGGAGGTCGTCCACTTCACGACGAACCGCGGGGTCCTCGGGATGTTTGCCTCCGGGGCGATCCTGCCGCGGTCCCAGCTGCCGAAGGAGAAGTACCTCGAGCACGTCTACAAGCCCAACGCGGCCGAGCGCAAGGACCCGAACTGGACCGGCTGCAACAGCCTCTCGATCACGCGCGTCAACACCGACTTCTTCGGCGTCTCGCGCTACTGGCACGCCCACACCGAGGTCTGGTGGGCGGTGGTCTCCATTGATCCAGTCGTGCTCACCCATGCCGGGGTCGTCTTCGTGACGACCAACAACATCTACCCGAGCAGGATCCGCGGGACCGGTGCCCCGGGCCTCGAGGCAATCTTCGCCGACCCGGTCTTGGGCAAGTTTGGCCACGAGCATCGCCGCACGCCCGAGCTTCCGGAGAACTGCACGACGGATGTGCAGGCCGAGGTCCTATACCCCGGTCGCATCTCGACGGAGTTCATCAGACGGGTCTACGTCTTGACTGACCAGCACGCCGACATCGTTTCGTCGCAATACGACATTCTTGCCCAGTCAGATGACCCCGTTGATGTTCGACCTGAGCTGCCGATAGAGGTCCGCCCTGAGTTCTTCGAGTAAGCGCGAGCTAGTTCGGCGAGTGACGAACTCGTCCCTGTGGGCGGCGTATGGCGACGCGGTCGGCTTCATCGCCGAGCTGACTGACCGCTCCGGGCTCGCCCACCGAACTTCAGGCAAGGAGCTGGAGGGGCTGATCCCGTGGCAACGCCGCATCGGTGGTCGTCAAGGCACGACGGTCCAGCTACCGGCCGGTGCGATTTCGGATGACACCCAGCTTCGGCTGGCGACGGCACGTTCGATCCGCCCCTCGGGGGTATTCGACCTTGAGACCTTCAGCAAGATCGAACTCACGGTCTGGCCGACCTACGCGTTGGGCGCCGGCCGCGGATCGCTGGCGGCGGCAGCGAACCTGCGCAAGCGGTCCGCCAGTTGGTCGACCAACTTCTTCTCAGCAGGCAACGCGGAGTACTTCAACGGCGGCGGCAACGGGGCGGCAATGCGCGTTCAGCCTCACGTCTGGGCCGCCCCGGTCGATGCAAAGTCGCAGAGCTGGCTTCCTGCCGTCCTAGCGAACGCCGTCTGCACGCATGGACACCCGCGCGGCTTCGTCGGCGCTGCCTTCCACGCCGCCTGCCTGGACCACGCGCTGAGGACCGCAAGTGTTCCAGGCCCCGACGAGTGGCTCGAACTCGCCGAAGGTCTCATCGCCATTCCCGATGTGGCGGCGAGAGACTCTGACCTCTCAGACATCTGGCTCGGACAATGGGAGCAACGCTCGAAGCGGACCTTGGCGGAGGCCGTGACAGAGACGATCGGCGAGCTGAAGAAGGAGATCAAGCTCTGCGCGAACGGCTCGAGCAAGTCCTCACCACGAGGGCGTTATGCGGAGGCGATCGAGGCGGTTGAAGCCTTCCGGCCGGACCAGCGTGGGTCGGCAACGAAGACCGTCATTCTGGCCGCGCTGGCGGCGCACCTGTTTGCCGACGATCCCCGCGGCGCGGTCCTCGCTCCGGCCACCACGCTCGGGACCGATACCGACACCATCGCCACCATGAGCGGTGCCATCGTCGGTGTGACCGCGAGGGACGCTCCCCCGGAGCCGCTGGCCGACGCCGCCTACATCGAGCTTGAGGCAACCCGGATGGCGGCGCTTGCGATCGGCGCCAGGCCGCCGCGATTTCCCTATCCCGACTTTGTTTCCTGGACACCGCCAAAGACGGCTTCAGACGCCGTCGGCGTTGTAGGTGATGCCCTCCACGTGGCTGGGCTCGGCCCGATCGACCCCTTGGACGATGATGTCTACGACGGGAAGGGACGGGCGGCGGGACGCTGGCGCTGGAGTCGGACGTGGTTCGGGCAACTTCTGCTCGCGAAAGCACGGCAGCGTCCGAACGGGCTGCCAGATTCTCAGCGGGTGGAGCCGGGCGCGGAGTACGTCAAGTCAGACCTGGCCTCGATGGAGCAGGCAGCGCGTAGCCGACCGGCACCCGATCGCGGCGGCGCCGAGGTCGTCCCGTTGCCGACCGAGCCGCGCTCGTTGCACGAGGTCACGGATGAAGTGATCCGGGCCGGGCTGACCGATGCCGCGATTGGAGCTGGCTTCCGTGAGGTTACGCACGGGCGGCGGGCGGTCGAGGATGCTGCGTTGTACGCCGCCATTATCGCCAAGGCGCTGGCGACCCGCGAAGACCGTCGCCGGAAGCGCTGAGCGGCAGCATGCTCAGGCCGTCGTAGAAATCGTCGATCCACCGGGCGATCTCGTCGACGTGTTCGGGCGGGACGCAGAAGACGATCTCGACCGCGAAGGTCGTCGTCGCGGCGTCGTCCTCGACGTGGCCGGTGTCGATGGCAGTCGTGATTGTCATCTGGCTCCTTTCGTTTGATCGGCTGGAACGAACCTAGGTTGCGTTGTGCGCGACCGGACGGGGTGGATTGACCAGTTCCGGGCACCTACCAGCCCGAGCGAGGTCCCCGAAAGCCGGTCTGTACGCCCCCGTCGGAACGGTCAGACATTCGGCCCAGCTTCCAGCTGGCGACGGTGCGGGTACTCCGCAGCCCGATTGCGGGTCAACGCGGATGTAATGCTCAGATTTCTCTGACACACTTTCCGCGCAGCAGGTCGAGGGTGCTTGTGAAACGAGCTGGGTGTCTTATTAGGGACGTGGAGGTGCGCTGTTGAGACAACGGGGATGGTGCGGTCGGATGGCCGTAGTCGCGGCGGCCGCGGGGCTCGCTGCCTCCCTGGTGTTGGTCGGACTTGGGTCGCCGGAGCGCTCAAGCGCCGGCGTTGACTACGACTGTTCGGATTTCTCAACGCAGGCCGCGGCCCAGGCGTTCTTTATCTCACATGGCGGGCCAGCCTCGGATCCGCATCGTCTCGATGGAGACAACGATGGCATTGCCTGCGAGGACAACCCATGCCCGTGCAGCGGGACCGGAACTCCGCCTCCATCTCCTCCGACGCCCCCAGCCCCGCCGCCAACGACGACGGTCCTGTACGGCAACGTCATCCGGTCCATCGATGGCGACACGATCGAGGTCAGCGTCGGCGGCGTGGCCGAGACCGTGCGTCTGATCGGAATCGACTCGCCCGAATCAGTCAGACCCGGGGTCCCGGTTGAATGCGGCGCAGTCAAGGCGTCGAACTCGATGGCGGCGATGGCGCAGCCCGGCGATTACGTGGCCTTGACCTCGGACCCAACCCAAGACCTGCGTGACGCCTACTCGCGCCTACTGGCCTATATCGAGGAGGCCAGTGTCGACTACGGGCGGACGCAGGTCAAGCGCGGCCTGGCCAAGGCCTACGTTTATGAGGCTCGCTTTCAGCGGCTTGACTCGTACAAGGCGGCGCAGCGCAAGGCCAGGCGTCAGCGCCGGGGCGTGTGGCGCGGCTGTAGCGGTGACTTCCACAGCGCCAGCCGCCGATGACCAGACGTCTGGTGGCCAGTTTGGCGCTGGCGGTCGCGGTGGCGCTCGCGGCCTGCGGCGGATCCGATCAGGGCGATGCGGTCGCGACGTCGACGGTAACCGAGACGACCACAACCGCGGTCGAGCCCGTCGCCGATACCACCAAGCCTCCCGGCTCCAGACCAAGGCCCCCGACACCAGCCGACGAGGCCGAGGCCGCGGTCACTGACTACTACGCCGCGGTCGACGCGCGCCGTTTCGGCCGGGCTTGGGATCTGCTGGGGCCCACGCTGCAGGCCGAGCTTGGTGGCTACGCCAGCTGGAAGGGTGGCTATGAGACCACGGTCGGCACCAAGGCCAAAGCCGTGCACGCCAGCAATGTCTCCAGCAGCGCGGCCACGGTTGCGATCGAGCTCGAAGCCACCGACCTCGATGCCTGTGGCGACCTGGTCGACCAGTCCTTCGCCGGGACCTGGAGTCTTGATCACCTCAACGGCCAGTACCTCGGGACTGCGTTCAGTGTCGACAAGGTCGCCGGCGCGACGCCGGTCACCGACGCCTCGAGCTGCGGCGGAGGCGGGGGTGGCGGCGCAGTCGCGCCGCTTAGCTCCGGTGGTTGCGATCCCAACTACACCGGCTGCGTGCCCCCTTACCCACCCGACGTCGACTGCATCGAAGTCGGCCAGGAGGTCGGGGTCATCGGAGAGGACGTTCACAATCTCGACCTCGGTGGGGACGGCGAGGCCTGCGAGGTGTTCTTCAAATGAACTGGCGCCCGGCGCGGTCAGGCCAGGGGGGCGCGACCGCGTGCCTCGGGGTTAGAGAGGCAAGAGGCGGCTTCTTCGCGATCAGCGCCGACCGTACCCCGCGTCGATTGGTGGGAACGACTAGTCCGACGCACTTCTGCCGTTCCAGTTCATCGAGGGTCGTTCTTCGCCATCCGTGCAGCACGGAGATCAGCATGCATCTCCCAGGGCGCTTGTGGAAGGACGTGCCCGGTCTCCAGGAGGGACTTGAGGTTGGCCATGACGGCTGCCCACCCGAGCGACGCCGTATGGACGGCGTCCTGGTCAGCCAGATTCTCGTGGCAGGTAGTGAGCCGGACGATCTCGTGGTAGGGCTCGATCTCGAAGGTAACCTTCGACGGTCCCTCGGGCGGTTCCTCGCCGGGTGGGTCGAACGTCATCACCAGCAGGCGGGGCGGCGCTGACTCCAGGACCGTGCCGACGACGTCGGCGATACCTGAACCGTCTGTGCGCAGATGCTCCCAGGGCGAGCCGACCTGCCAGTCCGAGACGTTGCTGTGACCCCAGTATTCGGCGGTCAGCTCGGGATCGGTCAGCGCATCCCAGACCCTCTCTGGGGTGCTCTGGATGTAGGTGACGTAAACGAACGTCGGCTTATCGGTCATTTGATGCTCCTCTGCTTGTCGCTTTACTTGCCTGAGCGCCCGCAGACGGGGTCGCTCGAACTTCTCGATCCACCGTTCCTGGATTTCGTGCAGGGGAACGGGATTGAGGTAATGCAGCTTCTCCCGTCCTCGCCGGACCGTCGTGATCAGGTTGGCGGCCTCTAGGACTGCCACATGCTGACTGGTCGACTGGCGCGCCATGTCGAGCCGCGCGCATAGCTGGCTAAGCGTTTGCCCGTTGTTCTCATGCAGACTGTCGAGCAGATATCGCCTGGTGGGATCGGCCAGCCCCTTGAAGACCTTGTCTGCCTCATCGACCACGGCCGACATTATGCAGGTATTGACCTGCATAAGTCAAGCAGGCCTCGAAGCGGCGTCGGTGTAGCCGGTTCCAAATCGCACCTCTACGCGGTGAGAGCGGGTCTCTCGTGACAGGTAGCAGGAGATTTGTCGGCAAAGATGGCTCGAGCGAGGCCACAGAGTCAGCGTTGGTTCCCGGTTGCGAAATCTGCTCGCCGAGGCTGGGGTCAACCTAATGTCAGGCGGTGGGACGCGGCGCCAACCAGCTAGTGGATCAGATCCTCTACGGCCAATCCCGTGGTGATCCAAGAAGCGCGCCAGTCCCCCGGCCGGGCGACTTGCTGTCGGCTATGCCACCGGAGTCCGGAGACAGCCGGCGGATCGGTGGTCCAGGCCAGGTTGTCCGCTATCGCAACCGCAGCCGCAAGTTGCACAGGCTCGATGGTCCGGCAGTGATAGTTCCAGAAGGGAAGATCTGGCACTCGCCCCAAGGCGTCCAGATTTGGGGGCCGGGAGTGGCTTACTACCGCAAGGGTGTTCTCCATCGAACTGATGGTCCGGCGGTCCATGACTGCAGATCAGAGGCTTGGTTCCAGGATGGCCAGCCGCATCGTGAGGATGGCCCAGCCGTTGTGGTCTGGGGCCGCGAGGACTGGTACCAAGCCGGTCAGCGCCACCGGCTCGACGGTCCGGCCATCCACTGGTTCGGAAACAACCAGCGTCATTACTACATCGAAGGACGGGAGTACGGAAGTCGGAGTTCGTGGGCCAGGGCGGCCAAACGCCACCTGGCGGGCCGGACCCGTTCCGCTTAGGGCCCAGCGGGACGAGTCCAGCGCAGGGGCGGAGCCGCTAGCGTCGCCGCCGTGGCTAGCCCTTTCACTCCCTTAGCTCAGGCTCGGCAGATCATCCCGGCCGCCTTCATGACCGGACTCGAGCAAGGTCTCGAGCTCCAAGTGGACTCGAGTAAGCCGCTCCTAACCCAGGTCCAGACTGCGCTTCGGGGTCGGAAGCCGAAGCCGGTCAATAGCCAACTGGCCGATCGGCTCGGAAATGTGCCGGAGTTTTATGACCGGGCCAGGCCGGACAGGCTGGAGACAATCAAGGTTCGCCCGATCGATTTGTTGCACCACCTTGGCCTGATTACCGCCAACCCGGGTCTTGGCGGGCGCATGCTCGGTAGCACTGGTCTTTGGGCGGTGCTTCGCTATGCATTCGCGTTTGAGGCCACCAGCAGTGGTCACATAGGACTGAGCGAACTGGCCAGGACCGGCTTGCGTTACCACCAGCGGATGTGGTTTAGCGAGTATCTAGGAATCGCCACCAGCAGCTTGTTGATGGGTCGACAGCTGTTCTCGCCCGCCAAGCGCACTTTTGGCCATGCCCTTGATGCTGACTATCTAGCCACCGACAAGAACTGGGGCAGCCGGCTGGGTGTAGCCAAAGATTTCAATCCCTCCAGTGGATCATGGCCTGACTACTACTTCTTTGACCAGGATCCGCTGACAGGAACGGCCCCGACGGCGATTGTTGAGTGCAAAGGCCATCGCGGAGCCGATCCGGGCTATATCTACAGCCAGTTCGCCGACGCCGCGGCCCAGCTGGACGCGCCGGCAAATCTGGCCGGAACAGTGCCTAGGCGCTTGATGATTGGCGCCGCCCCTGTTGACAATCAGATCCGCGCTTACGCGCTCGAGCTTCAAGCCAAGACCAGCGCAAACGACGAATCTGGCAAGGACATCCTCCGACCTAGCTCCTGGTTGGGGGTGGCCAAAGCCCTGGCCTTCGCCGGAGCTGACTCAGTCGCCTGGGCCCTGGCTAGTGACCAGGCCGTCCCTCGGGATGGGCAGCCGCGGTCACAATCAACGCTCTCCGTTGTCGAATCTGAGTTAGGCGATTTCGCCGGGACAAAGCTGGAGATCCCGGCTGGTGCGGGTTTACAGCTGACGGTCTTCGCCGGCATCAACCGACGTTTGCTTGAGGCTAGTGAGGCAGGAGATCTGGAACGAGCTCGCTCAGCCCAGGAGACAGTCGCTGGCGATTGGGCTGCCTTGGCTGGAGAGCCCAAGTCGGAGGACGGTGATCGAGCTCGCTCCTTCTTGGCCAACGGAACCATTCTGGAAATGAGCCTGGTCCGAGGTGATGGCGGCTAGGCCTTGACCGTTCGAGTCGGGCAACCGCTGACGGTGGTACCAGCTCAGCTCCCTGTCTGGCGATGGGTATCAGCCGCTGGCCGCCAGATCCTGGCCAGCTTGGATCTCGGTCTGCTTGGGGCCGCGCGATTGAACGTCTCTGACCAAACTGGAGAAGCGCTCGTCCAGCATGACCTTGGTCAGGGCGTCCAAGCGCTCGTCTTCGCTGGTCAAGCTCAAGGCCACCTTCAGCCGCCGCTTCAGATCTTCCAGCTCCAGTTGGTCGCGGCTTCGCAACTCGCTGGCATGGAGGACGATGGCGCCGCAAAGGGCGACGTCGCTCCAGCCTTTGTCGCTAAGAATCTCAAGGATCTTCTCCCGGTCCCGCCGGCGCAGCCGAGTCAGTTGATCGTCGAGCTGTCGGTCGCAGGCGATGCGGTAGCGGTCGTAATACTCGGTCAGCCCGACCGGCTCCTCTTTGTCACCAACCTTGGTCTTCCGCACCGGGCTGCGCAAGCCCAGGGGTCCGAGCGCGCCGATGGCGATCCAGCTAACCCAACCCAGCTCGGTCAGCCCGTTAAGTCCGATTGCCGCCACCCCGCCACCGAGGATGGCTGCAGCGACGAGGGCGTCGGCTACGGCGATGGATGTCCACCAAAAGGCCGGCCGCCACTCACGGTGTCCGAACGGATGGCGGCCGTGTTTGAACCACAGCGCAGCGCTGGTGATGATTACGGCGGTCACCACCGCCACCGGGAAGGCAAGACCCGGCATTCGGTGCCTAAGCGAACTCGCTAGAGGAGGGCTGGCTTGCCCGGCTGCTCAGAGCCGTTTTCCAGGGCGCCGGTCTCGAGGCTGTAGACCACTTGGCCGTCATCGTTACCGGTCGCCAGGAGGTGCTGCTTGGTCAGGTCCTCGATCTGCGGCACCAGCTCGTCGTAGGGCACGCCGAGATCGACAACCAGCTCGACCAGGCTGCGCGTTTGTCCCCCGCGTAGCTGATCGATGAGTGCTGATTTCAAGTCTTGGACCATGAACCCTCCTCTGGAGTCGGGCGACCGTAGCACGGACACTGGTCGCGCTACACAGATTATCGACCATTCCTTCACGCCCCCTAAGCACCCCTTGGACGCTGATCGTCTTTCCCTGTAAATAGCGATAAAACAAGTGGAGGGCGGGGGGCCAGGCGCCAGTTCGGGAGACGCTTTCGTTTCCGGCTGCCAGCAAGTCCGGCCCTGGCCTCGGATGGCGGTCCACGTCCTGTGAGTGGACTGCTCGATCGAGGGCCGCTGGATCAACGATCGCCGGATCAAGGTCGACACCTTCTCAGCCGGGGGGTGGATAGGGGTCGCTCCCGTAGCTATTGCGCTCGGCGATGGTTCCATCCATGTTGTGGATCACATGCTCGGTTCGCCGGGCTTGGGCCATGGCCCGGCCGGCGACGACCGCAGCGGCCTTGGTCGCATGGGGCAAGGGATCGCGCCCCTCGCCCTCGATCTCGTTAAAGCAGAAATGGTCCTGGTGGACGGTGTGAATCCAGCCTCTGGCCACCGTTGGCCTCCTCTCGCGCGTATTGAGTCGCCGGCTGTTGGGCGAGATCAATCAGGATAACCTGATTGATCAGGGGCGGTTGTAAGCGACCGGGATGTTGAGCAACGGGAGCGATCTCCTGAGCCGCTTGATCAACCCGGTTTCCGGACGCAAGATTGAAACGGCCGTCACCTAAGCGAAAAGGGCGGCTCGAGCGCCATCGTAGATCTACCGTCCGGCTATGGACAAGAGAACTGAGCCGCAGCCCGATCCGCCGCCCCTGACTGACCCTGCCGATCCAGTACGGAGCGAGGTCGAAAGCGGCGTCGCCACGTGGGTTAGGCTCGGTCACCTGGCCGACAGCCTGCCCGGGCCACGTCAATTGGCGCTTGCTTCTCTGTTGCTGCGCCTCACCATCGAGCGGCGTTGGTTGCCGGCGGAGACCGAGCAAACGGCTCAGGACGCATTGGCCTTGCTCGAGCAGATCACTACTCCCGGTCAGCCTCTTGCGCAGAACCTCGAGGGTCGCACCCGGCAGCTGTTGTCCGAGATGCCAGAGGAAAGGCAGGCGGCCCTGCTCGATGTCCTCCGGGGCCTGCCCGGAGTGGAGATCTTGCCGAGCTGACTTGCCCACCGGCCCCCGCCGGCGGGAATCTTCGCTTAGCGTGGGGTGGCTTAGATCCTGGTTCGATCGGATTGAGGAACGCCCGTACTAGAAGACCGTCTGCGGGTTGGAATCGAGTTGCTCGAGCGACGATTGGCCGGCGGCGGGGCAGAGCTCTCGGTATTGACACCAGTCGCAGTAGTAGTCGGGGCGGGCTTCGAACTCACTGGTATCAGAGAGCTGGTTTAGGTCTTCGACCAACCGCTTTTGGATCGCCACTAGATCCTCGCGCTCCACGCTCCAGGTAACGGCTCGGTCCTCCATCAGGTAGAGAAAGCGGACCTCGAGTACCGGCTGGCGGAAAGTGCGAGTGGTGGCCAAGGCGTAGACCTGAGCGCCACGGTCATGAGCGAGGTCACTCGGATCGTCGACGCGACACTTGCCGGTCTTGAAGTCGGTGACTCTCAGGCCCTCGATCGAGCAGGATTCATGAAGCTGGCCGGTTGCCGGGTCAATCGGGATTTCACCAGTTGCAGGATCGACCTTGTCGGGATCGGGGATGCGGATGCGGTCGATCCGATCAACCCGGCCGGCAACTACCGCGCCGCCAGGCAGCGGGGCGGCGACCGCCTGCTCAACGGCCATTGGGCGCTGCTTTAGCTCCTCGGGAGTGGTTGTGCCAGTAGGTGGAAAGCGCATTAATGGCGCTCAGGCCCCAGGAGCGCTCTTCTTCCTCGGTGAGAAAGGCTTCATCGCGCCGCTTCTCGCGGGTCCAGAAATGACGCAGGGCCCAGAGGAGGAACTTCTCGGAGCGCTTGTTCTCGGGCAGATTCGAGAAGTAGCCAAGTGCCTTGTGGATGGCGTTGCCGAGAATGAGATGAGCCGATGCTGCCTCCACCACCGGCGGCCTTTCTCGGTAATGGAAGGCAAAGCGGCGAGGACATTCATCGAACGTCTTGAGCGCAGTAGGAGAGACGCGACTGGGGTTCATGACCGACCTCCGGAGGTAGGGGTGACCTGCGAACGTCGAAAGTAGGTGGCCACCAGGACCTGGAGTAGTGGTCGCTTTGGTCGCAACAAACCTCAGGCTTAATCTCACTAACAACGCGCACGCCTGGGCCCCGTGATCGATGCGTAGCCAAAGCGCCAACGGACCCAACTCCATAGTCCATTCCGGCTCCAGGTCCGGGTGGCGACCTAGGTTCGGAATTGCCCCGAACCTAGGAGAAAAGATGAAAGAGCATCGCGCACCCAATGGTTGGCGGATCCTGGAGCTGGAGGATGGCGATCTGCCCAAGGAGGCCTACACCCACCTGCTCAAGGTGGGTCAGGAAGGCATGAACTACAACGGCCGGGTCAGGATCCGCATCGCCCAGGAGGCGGTAACCCTGCTCGGGCCCCACGGCAAGCTTCTCGGCGACGATAAGCGAGCAGTTCAGACCGGTCTCGGCGACGACGAGATCCTCTTCAACGCCTGCGTTTTCGATACCTCAGGCACCGAGATCTGGTTCGGAGATCTCAACCTGACCCAGGATCGGCCTCGGCTAGTGGTCTTAGGCCGGGCCTTGGGAAAGGTCTTCGTGACACCCGAAAACCCCTACCGCGGCCAAGGTTTGCCCGACTCTCCAGCGCAGGACCCGTTGGTCCTGGAGTTCAGCTAGGCGGTCTGGACTGGTCGTTCGAGCGAGTAAGTCGAGACGAGGCAGGAGTCGCGACGCTCTGAAGTCGCGGCCGGCTCCAGTCACCCAGAGCGGCGTTGAGCTTCGGCGAGAACTTCAGCCTGTCGGAGCAATTCGCTGGTGCCGACTCCTAGGGCCAAGGCCAGAGTGTTCAAGGTGCCGACGGTTGGCTGGCGCTCGCCCCGCTCGATTCCACCGATGTAGTTGCGGTGGACCCCGGTCTCGAGCCCGAGGGTCTCTTGTGAGAGCCCGCGCGCCTTTCGCAGCTCTCGCACCGCTTGTCCCAGGCCAATCAATAGCGGCTGCGCATCCACCTGGCCGGGACGCTGTCAGCCAACGGCAGGCGTGGCTACAGCCTGAGCGTGTGATTCCCCCTATAGTCGCCTGCACACTAATCGTGTTGTCAACCATTTCGTCTGGGCTTGGCCAAGTTCCCGCCATGGCCCCTTATGCGTGGCAAGGCAGGGCATGACCACCAAGCAATACAGCCGCGAGCTAGGTCGCTTAACGGCTGCATCGCGGGTTCCCAAGGCGTCTCCGTCTCCGGTGCCCAGACGCCTGGCTTGTTTGCTGGCCTCGGCCGCGCTGGTCTTGCTTACAGGCGCCGCCTCGGCAAAGGCCAGCTTCTTCAATGCCCAGATCACGCCGCAGGAGGCGGTAACCGTGGCCCCAAACGAGCCGGTGATTCTGTCCGACACCTCTTTCAACCCAGACGGGATCTCCTACACCGCCGAGTGGGACTGCACCGCCGGCGCCATGGCCATCGACAACACCTATCCCGGCTTCCAGACTGAGCAGATCGGCCCTCAAGCTGTCTGCACCTACCCGGATCGCGGTCACTACAGGGCGGCTTTGCGGACCCAGGATCCAGAGGGCATCGACTACGCCGCAACCGCGATCACCGTGCGAGTGCCCGAGCTCAAGCCCAATCTGGAGCTGACAAGGTTCAAGCGCCACGGTCGTCGCTGGACGATGAAGGCCGCGCTTGACCCGAACGCTGTTGGCCGACTTAGGGTGTTCTCTCTTGTCCGGGTAAGGGCGGAATACGATCCCGACACCTTTGATCCGACCGACGTCTACGAGGGCAAGCTAGGTCGTAGCGGGTCGAGGGTCACCGCCCGCGGGAAATTGCCTGATGTGCCGGACCAGCGCGTTGAGCAGTGGCGAGTCTTTATCAGTTTCAACGGGAAGGGCGGCTGGGCCGACGACGAGCTGATCAAGAGGGGCGTCGTCATCCGACAGAGCTAGCTGGTCACCTGCCTAAGGCCGACCGGGTGGCAGCTCCGCGACTGGACCTGCCCCGCTTCGGTGGACAGTTTCCGGCTTGGATTCAAGCCGTCGTCTTGCTTGACCCAGTTGCGAAGCGTCTGGTCGGAGATCCCGAGGTCCTTGGCGATCTGGGCGATCGTCTCGTCTGAGGTCCGCACCAAGCGGATCGCCTCAGCTCGGAACTCCTCCGGGTAGGCGGGTGTGGACGTGGCACTTGGACTCCTTTCTGGGAGCCCATCGCTCCCAGCGTTCAAGTGTCCACGAAAGCGGGTCAGGCCCAGCGGTCAGCCTCCAGGCCCGCTTGACCCGGTCCCAGGATTGAGGCTGCAGCTGGTAGCTCATCGCTACTAGTCCTCGGGATCCCAGTCCTTGCCGGGGCGAGCGCTGACATTGCCCTGCTCGCTTCGGCCTTGGGGGTCTTCTTCCCAGGCTCTCATCGAGCAAGCCCAGGCGTAGTAGTCAAAGCGGTTGAGGCGCACCAGATCCCAGAGCAGCTCTCGCAGATGGCCTCCGGCTACGCTAATGCCGCGCCAGTGTTTCCAGGCCAGGCGAAGACTCTCCCGCCGAGTCGGCGTGTTGAAGTCGTCGGAATCAGAAGGCCGGTCGCCTCTCAAGAGCCGGCGGGCGCCAGCCTTATCGACCAGATCGGGGAACTCGGGGTTTTCCTTGCTTCGTTCCTCGAGGATCTCGTCGAGAAAGTCCTCGTCGTCTGCCCACTCCCTGGGAAGCGCGGCAAACTCGCCGCGGCGCATCTGCTCGAGCGACTCAGGTAAACGAGGGTTGCTCAGCCAAGACCGGCTCTCTAGTTCGGTCTCAATGGCCTGGAACAGCGTGGTTCCCGTCATCCATCCCATTCCGATCTGCCATTGCTCAGATCCAGTTATCTCCCCCCACTGATCGAGTCGATCGGGGTGCTCAATTCGATAGAGCACTGAGCATTGCTGGTGCAGGTAGACCCGCACCTTCTTGAGGTAGTCCTCGCTCATCTCGGCCAGTAGGTGTCGGCGCTCTTCAGCGTCGATCCAATACTCACCCTGATCGAAGATGCCGGCCCGTGGGTCTTCGCCGCCGCCGATCTCCATCAGAGCTCGATCATCGCCAAGGCCTTGCGAGCCTCGAGGAGTTCGAGCCTGGCGCGGGTGGCCAGATCTCCGTAGCAGCCCTCGGGCTCAGCGAAAAGCCCGCCGCAGTCCTCGAGATGGTCGTCGCTGCGGATCATCTCTATCAAGGCGTCAGTCACTCGCAGGTGATAGAGGGCCTCGGTCCTGGCCACCTGGTTAACCAGCTCGGTAGGCGCTTCCTCAAGAACGCGGGCTGATACCGGGCTGAAGGCCGCGATCTTGGCCTGGATGTCTTCGGCATGTGTCTTAGATGGATCGGCGTGGGCCGGCTCTTGGCGCTCCTGTGTTTCCGGGGCGCAATCCTGTGGAGTGTTCTTGCTTTCGCGCTTGTTCTTGCGTTTGGCCATCAGCTCTCGTCCTCAGGTTCTGGCTGGCGTATCTCGCGCTTGATCGCAAGCGCCTCCGCGTAGAGGACGGTGTTGGCCTTGCTCCAAGCTGCCTTGGAGACCTTCTTCTCGGTAGCGAGTTCATGGAAGGTGATGGCCTGGAGCAGCTGATCTCGCTGATACTCGGCCTGAGTGGCGCGCTGTCGATCCGGAGGCATGGATCGAACATAGGTCGCCAGTCGGACCTGGGCCGAACGCCACGGTCAGAGGCCCGAGCTTTCCACTCCGTCTCTAGACGATCGTGTCCCTCCGGCGTCAGCGTTGATCCGCTCGATGAACTCGAGCGTGGCCGGCTGCAGCTGCTGTTCAGCCATAGAGAATGCCGTCGGCTCGATCTGGGCCCCAGGAGCGGTCTCTGGCCCTCGGCTCCACCGGGTTGTCGACGATCTCTAGATAGGGCAAGAGGATCTTGTTGAGGAGGTCGGCGTCGACCAGACCGAGGACGTTGAGCTCTACCAAGACCGCAACAGCGTCAAAGGCGCTTATGGCGTCAAGGTAAACATCCTCAGAGAACCCCGCCGGCCACAGCTCCTCGTCGTAGGTGTGGAAGGCCTCATCGGCGGCCTCGGCCGCCGCAATCCGGGCCTCGGTGGCCTGGTGCAAAACCTTCTTTGTCGAGAATTGGTCCCAGGCCCTCTCCCAGGCCTCCTCGGTCTCGAGCGTGGCCAGACAGCGCAGCTGGTAGGCGTTCAGCCTTTTCGAGCCTTCGATCAGGCGAAGCGTCGTCGAGTGGAGCTGGGATTCAGTCATCGAAGATGCCATCGGTGCTGTCCGGGGCCCACTCTCTGAGTGCCGCTGCTCGTTTGGCCATGTGCTCGGCTGGCTCGACCCAGTCACGAATAGCCGCCCACCACGGCTTCATCAAGGTCTCGTAATGTTCATCAGAGATCAGTCCAAGCTCGTGTAGCTCGACAGCGATAGCGACGCCCCGAGCGGCGTGATAGCGCCGGCTCGAGCGGGGCTCGGGCCAACGCCGCGAATGGCGGTGGCGGTGGCGGTGGCGGCATGAGCGGCGACTTGACCTACGCCATGGGCGGCATTCCACGCTCCGTCTTGAGCGAAGGCCTCTTGGGCATCGTCGAAAACGGCGCCCTGCTGTTTGTCCAGACGCACGAGTTCCTCGGGAGTCATCACCTTGATTCGCTCGATGAGCTCCATGGTGGCCGGCTGCAGTTGGTATTCAGGCATAGCGAACCAGTCCGGAGCTCATCTGTCCGCAGATCCCCATCAGTCTTGCTCCTCGTCCTCGTCCTCAAGCAAGTGCCTGCGCTCGACCAACTCGCCCAACTCCTCGAGCGAGAGCAGCGGCAGGCTTTTGGCCTTCAGAGAGGTCGGCGGTTGCTCGTGTTCGAGCCTAGGCCGCTGGTCTCGGTCCGGGGTCTTGAGCGCCCGCTCTTCAGCGGTCCGGTATTGCTTGCGGGCCAGCTTCTTCCGGCGCTTCTTGGAGCGATTCTGTTTGGGGTTGCCCAT
This sequence comes from uncultured Solirubrobacterales bacterium, assembly GCA_963767475.1. GTDB lineage: Bacteria > Actinomycetota > Thermoleophilia > Solirubrobacterales > 70-9 > WHSW01. Next base: position 678,573 of record CAVYEI010000002.1, on the reverse strand, counting down.
CAGAACAGGCAGCTTTCTCGGATGCCGCCGACGAGCTCGGCCCTGAGGGCTCGGTAGAGCTCGCTCTCGATGACCCAGCGCCCGGCCTCTTCCATCTGCGCCGCCAGGTCGAGGTCGAGCCAGCGGTCGTAGTTGTCGCCGTCGCCGATCTCGTTGTGTTGGATGTAGAGGATGTAGGCGCGGGAGCGTAGGAAGTCGAGGACGTGCTCGAGGTGGCCGGCGCTCGCGTCGGTCAATTGGCGACGTTTGAGCTCAGCGGCGATCCGGTATTCGCTCTGTTCCATGATGCCTCCCTGCGGTCGAGTAGTGGGTGCTCGGTCAAACCTAAGACGCGCCCAGGACCCGGAGGCCGGGGTCTGCCCGGCGCTCTGTGTTCGGAGCCGTGGTGGGCAAACCGGGCTGGAAAGAACTCGGTGACGACGAACTCGGCCGCGAGCACAACCGATGGGGAGAGAAGGCCCTCCAGCGTGCTGGGGTCTTCTCGGGTCAACGGTCGAGCTGGTCGGGCCCTCGATGCTCCGCTACAGGTTCTGGTGACTGAGGAGACCTATCCGAGACTCGTAGATTGCTTCGCCGACTACGTTCGGGAAGCGGAACAACAGCGCGACCGGTTAGTTAGCACGACGATCAGTAAGCCGACGACCTGGCACGAACGCCGAGGCTACGCACAGTTCTCTGTCCGGGTGCTAAGCGCATCAAGACTGCGAATCAGAGAAGACCTCCGAACTCGCCGGCCAGCTCAGCCGACGAAATCCTCTTCGGCTAGGCGCCCTCGAGTTCCTTGGCCACCTGAGGCGGGACCCGGGTAGCGACTCCGGGCCGGAGCTCGCTTTCGCCCGACGTTCATGGGCCCTGGGATGGACGACGCTGCGCGGCTAGGCCGTGTCAGCAGGAGGGATCCGCCCACTTGGGACAAACGGGCGAGCAACGGCAACCGGACGCCGACGGTCCCGCAAGTCAGGCGACCGAAACTTTCCTAATCACTTAGGGTTCGCTGAGTTGGCACGGAGGCGCGTTAGGCATGACGCCGCAATCTCGACACGGAGGTCAGTTAATGGCAGCGGAGACCGGTTTTGCAACTCGGCGTTGGAGCGTTTGCGGTGCGTTCGTTTCGCTGTTGACCTGCTTGGTTGTCCCGGGCATCGTCGCCGCACAAGGCACATCCGACGTTCCTGCGGGACCGGTACGGAAGCGTTTCAGGCTGCGCTCGCGGCCAGCGCATCTCAAGAAACGAGCTTGCCGGATCCAACCGCGGCCGAGATCGCAGCTTCCGAAGATGCCTTCACGAGCCTCAGCGACAGCGAGGCCCTGGATCTAGCCAAGAACGAGTTCGCCGAGATCGTCCATGCCCAGCTGATCCCTGAGCTCGATCTCGCCCCCGATCAAGCCGTCGATGAATACCTCGGCCGCTACACCGCGCTAGTGACCGATGACGACGCCCCAATCTACGTCGAACCGGGCGAAGTCAACACCAACTCCCTCGTCGAGAGCGCGCTTCCTCTGCGGGCACCCGAGGGTGGCACCCAACGCCCGCTCGACGCTGAGCTCGAACAGCAAGGCGATCACTTCGAGGCCGATAACTCGGTCGTCAATGCAGAGATTCCGGCCGAGCTCGAGGAGGGCGTCGAGATTCCGAACGCAGACGTCACCGTGACCCCGACCGGCACCGATCAGGCAGACGCTGTGCCAGTCGCCGACAAGGTCTTCTACCCAAACGCCGCCGAAGACACCGACTACATGATCGCGCCGACGGCAACGGGCGCCGAGATCTTCATCCAGCTCCGCTCCGAGGAGAGCCCGGAAAGCTTTCCCATTGACCTCGACATGCCCGATGGCGCCACGCTTCAGGCGACCGACGACGGAGGCGCTGTGGTTGAAAGCGACGGCGAGACCATCCTCTGGGTGGATCCACCCATCGCAGTGGATGCCGCCGGCGCCGAGGTCGCAGTCGACTACGCGATCGACGGCGACCAGCTGTCAGTCAACGTGCCTCGTGATGCGGCGAGCGACTACCTCTACCCGATCATGGTCGACCCGATCTACGGGGTTTACGACGAGTACAACTGGGGCCAGGGCGGCCAAAGCAACGTCCTCAACACCGACTTCTGGAGTTGGACCTCAAGCAATACGAATCACTACCTTAAGAACTCAGACGGGCAGGCCGGCGGCGTTGGAACGATCGCCCGCGGTGGGCACACTTACAACGCCGGCTCTTGGGGCCAGTGGCTGGCGCAGCCGATCGGCAACTCCTACATCGAGCGCGTCGACTTCATCAACATGAACCAGGTGCGGACGAACCCGGGAAATCCGACCGTCCTCGCTCTCTGGACGCTTTATGGGGGGTGGGTCACGTCAACGGTTGACTACGACGACCCGGGCACGCCTGGCGGTCGGGTGTATCCGGTGTCGACCTCGAACATCGACCAAACCCAGTACGGCGTCAGCAGAACGATGTGGGCGGGCACGAGTTACACACCGGATGGAGCCGGGGGCGACGCCGAGGCCCCAGACGGGAGCGTGGGGGTGTTCGCGCTGACCTCCAACGGCGGACAGCGAACCAACCCTGGCGAGAATCTGCTGAAGTCCGCCCATATCTGGCGCTATGACCGCTACGGACCGAGCGCGCCGAGCATGGTCTTTCCGACTCCGGGTAATGCGTGGACCGACCGGTACTGGTTTCGGGTTCAAGACGCAGGACTGGGTGCTAAGGGGATCTGGATCTGGGGTCCGAACTGGACGATCCCAGGGACCGGCAGTTTGAGATGCAGCGGGGCCCATCAGGACCCGTGCCCGCCCGACGCTTTTGTCGAAGTCAACAACCTGCCCGAGGGTCGGCACGACTACACCGCGATGGCCGTGGATCCGGTTCTCAACGGATCGGCGGGTCTGGGCTTCACGGCCAAGATCGACCGCGGTGGCCCCGACGTGAACCTCTCAGGACCGCTTTGGGATCGGCGCAACGACTATCCGCAAACGCTGAGCGGCAGCAGCTACGGCCTCAGCATCAGCGCGACCGACGGCGTCGGAACGACTAATCCGGACACCGTTAGGTCTGGCGTAAAGAACCTCCGCGTACTCGTCTCCGGGCACGTCGCGCACGCCACTCCCGATCAAAGCTGTCCCAACGGCAGTTGTCCGCTCAGCACCACCTGGACCCTCAACGTCGCCAACTGGGAGCCTGGCCCTCAGCACATCGTTGTTGAGGCGACCGACCACGCTGGCAACACGAGCCAACGCGATTTCTGGGTACACCTGCCGGGCGACCCAGGTCTGGTCCCGGGTCACCTGACCGAGTCCACCTGCACGATCGAACCGGCCGAGCTTACCCAACAGGAAATCGACTCGCTTGACCTACCAGATGACACGCCGATCGACGAGACGCCCGACGATGTAGCCCCGACTCAGTGCGATGCGCCGAGCGCGGGGGACTCCGACGCGATCCAGCAGACGCTTGCAGGCTCGGATTGGAAGTGCTGGAAGATCACCAACTATCAGCGGTTTGACTATCCGACGGGGTTCTACAAGGCATGGCTCAAGTACAGGACGAAGGTTTGCGCGTCGGTTAACCATGAGAAGGTGCGCTCGGTCTGGAAGGAACCCAGCTACGACTTCTCGGACGCATTCAGCGTCGATCACAACATGCAAACGGACCCGTACAACGCAGGGCAATGGCATAAGTACTTCTTCGGGCCGAAGGGGGTGCTGACGATGCGGGCGATCTTCCCGATCGAGAACTGCTATGGCTTCAGTGGCGCTTGCGTGGATGCCCCTGTCGCTTTGTTCAATCGCGCGGATATCATCACAAGTTCGTGGTGGTGGTGGAAGGCCCTCTGAGGATTAGCCAGCTCTTCTCGCAGAGTCCAAACACCGTTCTGGGGGGCCATGGGGCGTGAGGGAGTCTGTGTTTTCGCAAACAGCGAGCCGATTCGCTCAGATTCGAGGATGGGTGGGACGGTCCGTCCTCGTGATCCGCAGCGCGGTCGTGGCGCTGGTGATCGTAGTCTCCGCACTCATCGGTTCCGTTCTGGTCGGGGCGCCGGCGGGCGCGGCGGACCGAGCTGGCGGCGGAGGGATCCGCGCCGCACCCGACACGACCGAGAACCTCTTACGAACGTTCCGGAAATGCGAAAGTACCCGGGTGAGTCACCCTGATGCGGTGGAGCGGGCTTGCATGTTCTCCTACCTCCTACAGGACGCTTCCCCACTGCCAATGCGGGTCCGCAGGGCCGAGTGGCATCAGTTCGCAGTTGTGCCACCGCGCGGGAAGTGCATGACTGCTGCTCGCGGGGCGATCGGTGTGGCGGATGGGCGGATCGACGACATCACGGCGGGAGCGGCCGGCGCCCGTGGTCGACAGACAGCAAGACTGCAGGTCGGACGCGACACCGCCTCACCCGGAAACGTCTCCAAGCGTTTCTCGCTGGGTGTGGGCAGCTTGAGCACGCGACTCTCCCAGAGCGAGAGAACGCTGAAATGGCGATGGCGGGGTCGCACGAGCTCCAAGGTCGTGCTCGTTATCGGTGCCGCGATGAATGTCCCGGTCACATCCGAAGGGACCTCGGTGGCGGGGTCGACTGCGACTCGGGTCGGTCCGTGCACCCGCCGACAGGAATAGTCTCGCGCACAGGTACCCGCGAACCGAAGTCAGCGCCTAGCTGCTAGAGCTCCATCCGCGCGAACGCATCGCGGACCTTGCTCGGGCCTTCCCCTTGGACCAGAACGGCGGTCCCTCCCTCCCGGTCATCCACCAGGATGGTGATTGTCTCCGTCTCCGTCCAGAGGATGAGTAGCGCAACTCCAATGAGCATCGGGGTAAGAGCCAATCCAATCACCCAGACATACCACGGCCGGTAGGTGCGGTCGTAGGTGAGCGCCGCTGAAGTCTGAGTGGTCAGGCGGTAGCCCCAGCGGTTCAGCGAACGCGTGAGGGTCTGTAGCGCCTCGTGGATTACGGCGTCGGCCGACTTCTCTGTCACCAGCGAGCGGGAAAACTCTCGATTCATGACTCCATTGTGCCTGACCGCTGGGTCAGCGATCGTACGAACGCGTTGGAGTGTCAACCTGGTCGCGACGCTCAAGGGGTTGGGTTCTCGGCGGGCTATTGGCGCTTCTGGGCCCTGTGTGTGGCGACGTTCTTCAGACCGGGTCAGCGTAGGCGTCAGTCGCCTTACACCTGGGCTCGGGTCGGCAGCGCGACCGGAGGCACCGCCTCTCTGGTCGTTGAAGGACTCATCTACCCATATATACGAGTGGTGTCCGCGGATTGTTGCTGGACCTCGCGCGGCGGTCCGCGGCGGCGTGCCGTCGGCCCCTATTGCGGTCGCGGGAGTCAGCCTGCGCCAACCCGTTCCGATCGAACCAATCGGGACGGAACTGGCGCAGGCGTCGTGGACGGGAGATCGGGTCTCGTCGAGCTTCCGACGACAGGATGTGGAGGTCCTCACAGCTGAAGGAGCTGTCCCACCAATTGATGTAGCAGTGATCGTTCCCGCCCTCTTCGCCCCGAACTGTGTCGCCGCCAGAGCTGTCATCGGAGACAGTTAGTAGGTAGTCGTTGTCATTCCCACCCCACACTCCATCGGAGCCGGCATTCGCTTCCATGGAGCCAATGCCGTCCTGTCCAAATATCTGATCCTCGCCGTCGTTGCCATCGGGTCCGTCAGGCCCCGCCGTCGGTCCGCTTGCTTTCGTGCCGCCGGAACCGGGACGAGAGCCGCTTTGGGCGGCGGCTAGGCGAGAACTCGACCAGTTCTGCGTGCGCTGCTTGAGCGTTGAGCATGTTCTCTACCAGCACCCTGTGCGACAAGTCTGCGGATCCAGTCAGGGTGGTCGCGCCATCGCTCACGGATTTCGTCCCTCAGGTGCCCGCCCCTTCCTGGAGGAGTCAGCTTGGTGAGTGAGGCTACGCCCGATAGGACGAACCCCGGCCCGGGTCTGACCGCCGCCGACCACGAGCGCGCTAAGCGCATCGTCGCCATCCTCGATGCTGGCGGATTCCCGAACCTGAGCGCGCTTAACTTCATACTTCGCTACCGGGCGCTGACCGGCAATAGCCCAGGCCGACAGACCGACGATCGGGGCAGTGGCGTGGCCGACGGTGCCGACCCAGCCGAGAACGGGACAATGCGCCCCGATGTGGACCGTCGAACTGCCGCCAGCCCAGAAGGCCGAGGTGTCCCCGTTGATCGCAGCTCTTGAGTACGACGGGACGCGAGCGCCGGTCATCCCGTTCTATGAGGCATTGGCGGCGGAGCTCGCTCCGCACCATCCGCCGACGATCGAACTCGGTACCGAGGAGTCGCACTACCAGCCATCGGCGCACAAGATCGTCCTCGACTACCTAGAGCCCGGGCAGGAGGTCTACATCGGCCGGACGCTTTGGGCTCAGCGGCTGACTGCTGCTTTCTGGCATGAGATGGGCCACGCCATCCACTCACGGCGCATCGCCGATCCTGGCGACTCAGAAACCGCGCTGGCGCTCAACTACCTCGAGGACATACGCCTCGAGCGTCGGATGGTCGACGACTTTGGGGATCGCGCTCGAGCATGGTTGCGGTTCAACGCATTGGACAACAAAGCCGACTTTGCGATCGAAGCTGACGCAGACGTCTTTGGGTGGGCTCCGGTCGCGACCACCTTTGCCGGACGGCGGCTAGCGGGGACGGTCCTGGCCGCTGATCTCGACACCCTGCTGGCCAGGTTTCCCGAGGCTAAGGAAGAGATCAGCGTGCTTACGCCGGTTTGGGAGGCCTACCTAGCCCTCGAAGATGACCAACTTGACCTGGACCACACGATGCCGTGGAGTGAGGCTCTCGCAAAGCGGATCAAGTGAAGTTGTCAGCGCTGGGCTGGTTGGATCCCGAGCCGATTCGCACTTATTCGCTTGGCACCCGTGTCCGGAACGCGCCGCGGCGTATCGCCTGGATAGGCGCTAACGCCCGGGAGATCTCGTCGGCTCTGGTTTCGCAGTCCGGCCCTTACCGGTTCGAAGTCCAGGCTTTTCGGCTGGGCATTCAGCGCCGACAGCGTGACCGCCTCGGTGGTGTGCTCGGTCTGAAACCGCACCCGCCTCGCTGCCAATCGCACCAGGTCCTGGTTGGTACTTACGGTCGAGACCATGAGCGAATCGAACGCTTCCCAACCCGACCAGCCAAACCACGACCCTGAGCACGACCGAGCTGACCGGAGCTCGCGGCGGACCCGAAGCACGCGGATGAACTCGGCGCGCGCGGCTGACCCAGGCCGCGGGCGGACCCAGGCTCTGAGACCGGATCGACCGAGCGCCGTGAGCGTCTTGAGCGTCTCGAGCGCCTTGGCTCGGCTCGGGCGCTGGTCGCCATCCTTCTCGGCCAGCCGCAGCAAAGCCTGCCGAGAGGTTCGGTTCCTCTGCCTGCGGGAGGCGGGGCCGGCTTGGCCGCCCTTCGAGCTGAATTGGCGGCGGCAAGGGAACCAATCGGCTACAGCGAGGCCAGCGCTCACTACAGCTCGGTCGACGCTGAGCGAAAGCGGGGCGGTAAGCGCCGGCCAGTGAGGCGGGGTGGACGACGACTTGATCCGGGACCCTTATCACCACGCCAGAAGGCGCAAAGACGACCAGTTAGCAAAAAGCGCGGCGGCGGGAGCGAGCGCTGACGCAGGCTCTGGCGCTATGAGTCAGCAGAGTTCAAAGAAGCGGCCGAGGCGCCCGGGCACCGGTGGTCGGATGCCCAAACAGCTAATTGGCGCCGAGACCACAGCAACCAGGCGAGCGCAGGCCCGCTTGGGCGAACCGATGGCAACTCTTCGAGGCATTGCCGGCTCGAAGACCTTGATCTATGAGGTCAATGCCCGGCCCTGGCTGGAGCCGCCGTTGCTAGCCGGTGCTGATGTGAGTGACCTGGATCAGATTTCCCCCCAAGGGTCCTCATTGAGGCATGGCAACGGCGGCTCGAGCCAGAACGGCGCTGACGGTAACGGCCCGGGCCCGAATGGCGCTGGGGATAACGGCTCGAGACAGACTGGTGCTGGCGACAACGGCGCCCAGGTTGGCGAAAGCCAGGACGAGCCAGAGGCTGCGAGCGGTCCCGGCATCATCAACGTCCGCCTCTCCAGTTACGAGATGCAGGGTGGCGAGACCCATATCGGTCAGCTGATCGACTGCTGGGAGATGTGTCGGCGTAACCGGCTGCCAGTCAGCCACGTGATCATTTGCACCGAATATCACTCCGAGCTCCGAGCCGATGAGCGCGAAGACTTCTCGTTCGTCCTCGAGCAAATTGCCTTAGGCCAAGTTCACTTTCTGGCCATGCGCGAAGCCGATCGCGTAGCCCGAGCCATGGATGTGGCCTACGCCATCTATCGCGAGCTCCAAGACAGCGGAGTCGAGCTGTGGCTCGCCGAGAACGACCGCGCACTCGACTGGGACAACGACTCCGACCAGCTGCAGATGGCCTTCTCGCAGATCCTCGGTCAGGTGGAGAAGAACAAGCTGGTTCGCAAGATGAGCAGAGCCAAGCGCCGGCGCTGGCTAGACGAAGGCCGCGGTTGGCCAGGCGCACTTCCTTTCGGTTTCAAACGCGGCCCCAAGAACTTTCCGATGTGGGACGACAAACAGTGGTGGGTGGTTAAGTTCATTCACGAAAAGTTCCGCGACGCTGTTGAGCTCCAGGCTGATCTCAAGAACCCGAGCAGCCGAAGCGGAGTAAAGGTGCTGCACGAGTGGTTGGCTGAGAGGAAGATCGACCTTTCGCCGGACCGGATCCGCTCCATGCTCCATGACACCATCTACGCCGACGGCCGCTACACCGTCCGGGACGCCGACGATCTGGTCGAGTGCGAGCCGGCCCAGATCCCCGAGGCGGAGCGGATCCCAATGACTCTGATCCAGGCCAACATCGAACTGCTGGCTTGCCAGAAGGGTCCGCATTCAAACGTTCCAGTAGGCGCCTTCTGTCTCAACGGGATCAAGGTCATCCATGAGGCCTGCTCGAAGGTGATCGATAAGAGGAATGGACGGCTGCCCAATCTGCTGAAAGGCCGGCGTCCCGACCTCCCTGACCCTTGCTACATCCATGTCCCGAAGAATCCCTGCGGTAGCCGCTACGCATTGCCGCAGCGGATCCTCGAGCCGGCGGTCGTGCGTGAGCTCTGGCGTTTGGCCGACGATCCAGAGGTCCAAGCTGCTTGGAGCGCTGCCACCCGAAGCGACGAGTCCCAGGCCGAGCCGGCGATCATCAACGGGCATGATGAGACCAGACTTCGAGAGGAGATAGAGAATCTCGAGTCTGAAATAGCCGATCTGCACAGCGAGGTCATCGAGCGAGCGTCCCGAGGTAACGGAACTGAGCCGAGGGTGCTGAGTCTGATCGACAGCCTGAGCGAGGCGGTTGACGCCAAGAAGGATCAGCTCGACCTGGTCGAGCGCCAATCGAGCCGGCGCAGTCGCCGGCGAGCTCCGATGCCCGGCCGAAGCCACGACGAGCTGAAACAGGCGCTCCGCGAGGTGCTGACCGAGGAGGTTCCTGAGGACGCCCGTGCCCGCGTTCGCCGCATGGCGGTAATCGAGGCGTGTCTGAGCGAGGTCTGGGTCCGGGACGTTCTACCTGATGACGGCAGCAAGCCAAACGGCAAGGGCGAGATCGAGATCCGTTTGTTCGGGCCCCTGGCACCAGTCCGGGCCATCGAGGAAGCCACGGCCGGTCGGGCCCAGCTTCCGGTCAGCCCACTTGATGCGGCAGGTCACGTCCTGGTCAACTACCTCGACGAACAGGACGTCGAGACAGATGGGGTGGTGGCGGTCGGGCCCGAGGTCGAGGGAACGACGGAAGGGGAGGTTGGCAACGATGCTGGCGCCGACCGCCTGGACGACGTGGATCGGAAGCGGGATGGGGCGGATGAACGAGTGACGCCAATCGCCGGGTTGCCAGAACCGGGCATGAGGCCGCGCAGGAGCGTGCGCGCTCTCAAAGCAAGACCTACGTGTAAGTCTCGACTTACACGTAGGTATTTCGATCCCCCTACCACCACAACACGGGGCCGTCGCCGGTGGGATCGCCGGCATGTCTCAAGCTGGGAGCGGTACTTGGAGGCGTTCGCCGTCGGCCAGCATCGTGACAAGTCCAAGCCCGGCCGCCAACCAAAGGTAGCTCCGCATTACGCCGCCGTGTTCATCTCTCCGTGGCTTGCGCTATCCGAGTCCGTTTCCGGGTTTTCGCCGTGGCGTGAGGCCTTCGCCAAGATCGAGCGCGAGTGCGAGCGGGCTATTCGGCAAGCTGCCGCCACCCTGCCCACGTGGCAGGTTCTCAGCATGAATCATTACGAGGCCTTCCGTCGCGATCATCCCGAGGCGCCGGCCGCCAACCAGCTCAACAAGGTCGCTCGAAGCCATGGCGTCGAGTTCCCTGAATGGAGAGCCCGAGTCCTCGCCAGCGAGCTTCCAGCGCAGCGACGAAGCTGGACTTTGAAGCACTGCATCGAAGCGCTACGCGTGACGGGGGAAGAGGCAGATCGGCGAGGCGTGCGACTGACGCGAGACCTCTACATGGAGTTGGCCTCGGCGCGCCCTGACCGCAGCTTGCCAAGTCTGTCGACCGTTGTTCTCCAAGCGCGAGCGGAGGGAATGACATTTGCGCAGCTCAAAGAGAGGGTGCTCGACTCGACTTGAATTACCGCGACAGCCGTCGTGCTGCTCCGTCGTGCGTTGAGTCGGCAGTGAGGGAGGCTGGCCTTCACCCGCATTTGTGACCAAGGTCCGTGCGGGAATGCGCCGCGCCCACAGGTAGCCTCGCGACCATGGCATCGAAGCGTGATGAAATCAAGAAGGGGGTCGACGCCGTCGTGGACGACGGATGGGACCTCGCGGTCGACGAGGCGGACTATTGGACAGAGCGGTCCGAGTCAGAGACGCGGCCGAAGAAGAAGTTCAGCTTCGGGAATCGATACCACCGCTGGTACTCGCGGGCTCTTCCCCTCGTGCGGCAGCTCGCGCCAGAGCGGGCGGAGGAGTTCGAGCTGTACTTCCGCGATCCCAAGCAGCGACAGATGACGCTCTCGACGTACACGATCCAAGACCACATATCCGGCTTAACGCCGGCCACCGGGAGAAAGCAACCGAGCTGGGCGAATCAGGCCATGAGCCGGTTTTCGTCGCAGATCGCGATTGTTGAAGCTATTCAGGATGGTCTCGACTCGCTTCTTGGCGACATCGAGAGCGTTCTGCAGGCCGATCTCTTTGACGACGAGATCGACACAGCACGCGATCTCGCCAAGAAGCATCATCTCCGCGCGGCGGGCGCCGTCGCCGGCGTCGTCCTCGAGCGCCATCTCAAGACGGTCGCTGGCGGCCACGATTTAGGCGTGCGTAAGAACGCGAACCTCGGCAGGGTTAACGATGCCTTGAAGGACGGCGGTGTTTACGCCACCCCGGACTGGCGACGCATCCAGCGCTTTGCGGACATCCGAAACTACTGCGTCCACGACAAAGAGCGCGAGCCCACTACCGAGGAGGTCCAAGACCTCATCGACGGCGCGGATCGCATCGTCAAGAACATCTTCTGAGTTCGACTTTATTTGGTGATCGAACCGTGAAGTTGGCTCGCGCTTCGATTGCCCGTCGACATAGCGATGGACGCGTAGAGGAGATTCGGTGCGCCGGGCCGGCGGATTGCGCAGCGCGACGATGCGCCGGGTCTGTTCGAGGACGCACTGACCAAACGGTCGCCGAGTACCTGGCGAGGACGCGTATGCGGTCCGGGGCCTCGCGCCGCTCGCGCCGGTCATGGGCTGCATCCTGATCCGGCCGGGCTGCACCCGCGTGCGCCCACGTCGAGGGCGACCCGCCGGCAGATCGGGAGCCCGATTCGAGTCCACGTGGCATGGAAGGGGGTATCCCGCTTGCGGCCCGGCTCGACTTTCGTGTTCACGCGGTTGCGACAGCGAGCCGGCGATGCCCATTGTGCCCTCCGCGAGTGCATCGGTGGGGATCCCCGAGACGCGACAAGTTCGCGGGGCGCGCCAGGTCCTCAGCCGTAGTTCTCCCAGACCTTGATCTCGTCGGCGAAGGAGACGAAGTTGGCCTGGGCGATTCCCTCCTCATGCTCGGGCATCTCGTCGAGCAGGGCCTCGGTCGACTTGACCGCGCACTCGGGGGTCATCAGTTCGACGAGCATCTGCTCGCGGAGCTGGGGCGAGGGCAGGACCGTGCGCTCGATCATGCCGTAGCGCTTAGTGGCCTGGAGGAAGTGGTCCGCTGAGCGGGGCGGGACGGCTACCTCCGCGCGGATGCCACGCTTCGCAAACGCCTTCTCGAGCTCCACGCCGGAAATGGCGATCTTGAAATTGAGTAGGCCCATCATCGTGTCGACGACGTCCTCGGGGTCAAGCGGGAAGATCGAGAGCGGGGCCAGCGACGAGTAGCTCTCCCGCCGGTCACGAATCCGGCGGGCCGCCGAGAGAAACTCAAACGCCTTCTGGCCTCCCGTGGGCCAGCCGATCCGATTTTGGCTTTCGAGGTCGAGTTTCGCCAGGGCGTCGACGTCGTCCTGCCAGGCGGAAAGGTTGCTGACCAGCACCCAACAGCCAGCGCCGACCCGCGCGGCCGCGTAGCCCTCTTTGCGCGCCTTGCGGCTGAGGTCGCGCAGGTTCGCCAGGTGAGTCCGGTACGGGATGTCGAGCCGATGCACGTTGTCCCGCCGCCCGCCGGCGCGCAGACCTGACCCTCATTAAGAAGCGCGGTCGCCTCCTCTAGGCGGACGAGCTGCGGCGAGTCCTCCTGGAGGATTTCGCTGGCCTTGACCTCGAAGATCTCGATCTGGCGGTTCTTCGTGGCGCGCGGATGGGGCCGGGATCGCGGTCACGTCTCCGTGACGCAGGCAGGTGGTCAGGTCGTTGTGGATGGCAAAGACCCCCTCGTCCCAGAGCGCGCCGATCTGGTTGGCCTCGGCATCGAAGCCGGCCTTGTCGGCGAAGCGGGCGACCCGTTCACCTTGGCCGAGGACACCCATCCCCGCACGGTCGTAGTTGAGGGCGCGCCAGGCGAGCCCGTCACCGATGGTCAGCGTCAACCAGCGAAGGGCGCCGTTCACGCGAAGTTGGTGGTCGCGGAACTCGAGGTGGCGCTGTTCAGCCGAGATCTCGCCGATCGGCTTGGGTGTCTGCTTGACGAGGTTCTTGATCCGCAGCGCGTGCTGGCTCTTGGCGGCCTTGATCTCGTCGGCGACCTCCTGGCGGGCCTTCGCCCGACCGATCAGCGAAATGTGCAGGGCGTGGAAGTCCTGCGATGACTCCGCGCCGCGGAGTTGCTCGATGAACTCGAGCAAGACCGACCGCTCCTTCAGGTAGAGCTCGTCGCCGAGGATCCGCGCCTCCTGCTCGAGCACCTTCTTCGTGATCACGAACGGCGGCATGTGTCCAGGGTGGCACCCGATCCGGCGGCTGCTGAGAACGGCCAGGTCCCCCTCGCAGACTCACCCTGGCAAGTTCGACCGGCAAGTCCAGCTAGTGAGTTGTGAGTTGTCCGGGCGCCGTGCGGCGGCATTGAGATAAACATCATTGATATTTAAGTCAACATCCTGCTAGTCTTCTTTTCGTGACCGAGCCACTTCCACCGAATGAGCCACGTGCCGAACCCGGCCATCCGGGCAGGCCTGACCGCTCATTCAGCTTCTGGAATATGGCCTTCGAAGATCTCGTGATCAATGAGGTCCAAGCGGTAGGCCTCACGAACGCCGCAGACGTCGGCCTGCGCGAACTCAGTCGACAGGTCTTCGCCGACCTTGATCTCACGCACATCAACAGCACTCGTCTGGCCACGTGCAACTGGGATGCCTGGATCGAGGTTGCGACCGAGCCGGGCCTGGCCGACATGGCGTCCGAGTACCTGGGCCACCTGCACGATCTGAAGAAGGCCTGGTTCACGGCTCCGTACCTCGCCGACTTCTCGCCCGTCCTCGAGTGGACGAGGGCGACTCTTTCACGCCTCACTCAGGCCATTAACTACATCAACCTAGCCGGGTACACCGCCCAGCTCGAGTCATGGCAACGAACGCGCCTCGATCGTGTCCTCGCCGACTGGGATCCGCCTCGGTCCACCCCGTTCTTCTCGACCAGTGACGTCGACGTCGACGTTGCCATCAGTCTTCAGGGCTACCTCGAGACCGCCCACAATCACCCGGCGGTCGCGCGAAGCGGCCCAGGCGTCCGAGCTTGGTTCGCTCGCTGGCGATACTTCGCGTTGCGCGCCCTGCGGTCCGGCCTCGCCGCTCTACACCTCGTGCAAGTGGTCGCGGCGACGCCGAGACACATCACTGACGGCACCCCGGGACATAAGCATGAAAACCCCGAGCCCTCGACCAACTGGATTCGCAAGTACCTCGACAGCACGATCGAGCCCGGAGCCCCTTGCCGCGGCCCCGTCGAACTGTGGTCGACGGGCGAGGTGGCAACCGAAATCTTGATCAAGCCAGCTCGCCCCTTCCTTCTTAGGCAAGGAGCTGGGCATGCGCCCACCAATTCTCGAGTACGAACAATTCACTTTCCGATGCACCAATCAACAGACCGCCGCGTTCGTGGACGAGCTGAGCGCGGCCGACAAGACCAAGCTGGCGTCCGCGGCCCGGATTGCCGCTACGTCGCTGGCCATCGGCAGGCCCGCGGCCAACCGCTGGCAGAAGATCCGCGGATCGAAGGGGCTGTTCGAGCTCAAAGTCACAGCCCCAGGCTCACCGGGACCGCAGGTGCGGCTCATCTGCGCTGTCGCCGACTCGACAGTGCTTCTCGTTCACGGCCTCGTCAAGACGCAGTCAGCACTACCGGCCGGTGCCGTCAAGCTCGCCGCGCGCGAGCTGGCGCGTTGGCGAGAGTACGGTTTTGACACCGGCGAGCGCTAGCCGGCAGCGACCAGCTAGCCCAGCCCAGTCGCAGTCGGAATCGGCGATCGAGCCGCGTCGCCTTTATGAGCGAGAACTGCTCTACGGCGAGGCCATGGAGACAATTGCAGCCATGCTCGAGAGCCACGGCATTAGCCAACGCGAACTTGCGCGGCGTCTCGACATGGACGAGGCCCAGGTCAGCCGCATCCTCGGCGGGCGCACCAACGTCACACTCAAGACCATCGCCGAGCTCGGCTGGGCGCTTGGTCTTCGCTTCGGCCTGACGCCGATCCCCTTCGACGATCGCTCGGAGACTCCGGCTGCCGCCGATCCCGACCCGCCCAAGTGGCTCGCTCGGTTGAGGCGTCGGATAGCCGACACTCGTACCGCGTCGGCTCCGACCCCTACGGACGCCTTCAGAGCCAAGAGCCCTTAGGTCGTGAGTCCTCCACCGTCAACGAAAAACCTCGGCATCATCACTTCGTTTGGCGAATACCAAGGGGGAGTGGAGTGATCAATGAATCCCGCGATGAAGAGGCTAAATGGGAGCGCGGCTGCCTCTACGAGGTGATGGCCAACTCGGACGATTTCGCGCGGCTCCGCGCAGGGCGGCGGGCAGCGCCGAATAGTCGAGCCGCGGGTTTCCTGGGGCCTGGCAGCTACTCTCCGGCGGCGCCGACGAAGACCCGGTAGCCGAGCGCCTGGCCGTCCCCAAGATAGGCGCTGAGGCTGGTTGTGACGCCGCCTTCACCAAAGGGGCTCGGCCGTTGGATCAAGGTCATCTCGTCACCTTCGCGCATGGCCTCGGGATAAATCCCCCGCAGCTCGTTCGCGTTCATCCCGACCTTGGCGCCGTCGTCGGTCACCCACCCGGCCTGCTCCGCAAGGCTCCCCACGAGATCAAATGAGCCGACTGCTCCCTTCCGGCCGCAGGCATCGGCGCCACCCAGGTTGGCGAAGGTGATCCTGAGGCCGAGGTCAGACCACGATTGCACGCAGACTTCCGGATCGGTCGAGATGATCGAGTTCGGCGTGCCCAGTTGGGCGCGAGCATCGTCGGGGGTGGCCTGTTGCACATCGATCTCGCCTAGGCGCAGTGGCGTACCGTCGGTCGAGAAGCTGATCTCGCGTTGTCCCGGCTCTGCGGTGGGCGAGACCAATACGAACCTGCCATCGCGGTAGCTGATCTCGCTAGTGCGAAACGCGGATGGGCAGCAGCTCGGGTCGCCTTCCTCGAATGTAGGGGCTTCCTCGGTAATCGTGCCCTCGCGCAGCTTGAGGTCACTGATCTGATGCGCTTCTCGGCTGAACGCCAGCTGCCATTCACCCGAATCGTCGGGAGTGAAAACCGCCCAGTTGAACATGTTGCCACCGGCGCCCGCGCTTGGGGCAAGGACCATCTCTTCGACTTCGTCGCCGGTTAGGTCGGCGCACTCGAGAATCGCAACGCGGTAACCGGCGATCTCGTCCCAGAACGGCGCCTGCGGCACGCTCGACGGGAAGTCGCTTTCGCTGACGCCGGCCATTTGCTTCTGCACCTCAGCCGTCGTCTCGATCCGATCGGCAAAGCCGGCGGTTAGCGCGGCCTCCTTGGCCGCCCGCTCGTCACAAGGCGCCGGTTGGGCCTCGGGCCCGGTGCTCGCGGCGCTGTCTTCAACCTCGTCCCCGGCTTCGACCGTCTCCGCGCCATCGTCGCCACCGCTGCTCTGCCCGATCAGATAAGCGCCGGCAACGGCTCCGCCGACGAGAACGACGGCGAATACGGCCAAGAGCCACTTGGGGATGCGGATTGTCATCGCCGAAACACTATGGCCGAACTGAAGACGAATCTGGTGGTGTCGCTGCGGTCCTTGACAACGTCACCTCCTCAGGCCGCGACTTCTCGACTTGACCCAGCTCTTGCATCAACGGGCTGACTGAGGCCGCGGCATTCCCAAGGCAGCCACCGGTGTGCCGGGGTATAGGCTCTCTCGAGATGCGCCAGGGAACCGCAAGCACCGCACTTCTTGCGTTGTTGGCTCTCTGGCTAGCTGCGCCATCCGCCCACGCAGGGCAGGTACAAACGGCGCAGAAGCTGAAGCACTGCCCGCGGGTTAACGTCGATACGGCATCCGGTACGTGGCGAGCGAACCACGTTCGGGCGAAGGGAGCGAGCTGCCGAACCGCACGAAGAGTGATTCGTCGGTTCCTCGACCAAGCTCCCCCTCTGGCCGGCCCGATTGGCGGAGGGTGGAACTGCAACGGTGGTTCAAGCGGTGACATCTTCTGCGTGGACGGGAACAAGACCGTCTTGTTCAAGTTCTCCTACGACGTGGCGGGCGAGAGGCTTCGCGCGTCGTCAGCCACGGCGCCCGTCTCGAAAGCCGGCGTCCACAAGTGCGAAGGCCGCGTATATGACGACTTCGCCGGGTGGGCGCGAATTCGCGCGGTGGGCTTGAACTGTCCGAAAGCCGAGCGGCAACTAGCCAGCTTTCTGCACACGACCAACCTCCACGGCTGGGTCGCGAGCTTCAACGGTGCGCGCCAAGTGTTCACGAAGGGCGATAAGCGGATTAGTGGCCTCCCGCTCGGGGACTGAGGTTCCAGCGGCGCGCCGCTCGGCTTTCGCCGACTCCAAGGTGCGCCAAAGGGTCGGCCCATTGCCGCTCTAGAACGGAATGTCCTCCTCGGCAGGCCCGATCAGCATGCCGCTCGATACCGACGCTTCGGGCGGGGTCTCCGGGTCCACCCCGACCCAGTCATCGGCGACAACCGCCCGGACCAGGACGGCGACGGACAGACAAGCGTTGATTGCAATCTGCGCCTCGAGGCGATTGCGAACGAAATGCTGCCCGCCGTCGCCGGTCTCACCTTGATGCCGAACGCCTTGCGCTAGAGCGTTCGCCTTGCGAGCGAACCCGCGCAACGCTTCGAAACGCGGACCATCGGCCACCGCGCCTAGGATGAGCTCGATGCGCGGCCAATACTTGTTGGGTGCGGGAATGTCCTGATCTGGATCGCCGTGAAGGGCAGCGTCAAACGCGACCATGCCCACCTCGCGCAAAAGCGAGATCGACAGGTCTCCGATCGCCCTGAGGTCATTGGTCGTCTTGGCGCCAGCAAACCGCTCCCGCAATTCGGCCTCCAGGCTTTCGACGCTCGACCAGCCCGCGAGCGTGCCAACCGGGGCCGTGAACCGAGGAAGGTCCAACGCCTCGAGTTGTAAGTAAATGAACCGGAAGAGACCGGTGACCACCTGTCGGGCCTCCCTGATCTGACTCGACTCAGGGCCGAACTCGTATTCGCTCAGCCACCACCAGTTGTTCTCGTTTACCACCTCCCAGAAGCTGTGGAAGCGCAGGTCGTGGTCGATATTGAGGCGGACAAGGAGCAATCGCAGCGTTCGCATTTCGGCCCGTAGCCGGTCGTCGTCGGGCCGGGTGCCCTCCGCCGTTTGCATCAGCTGGTCGTGGACCGAGTCGGCAAGGATCGTCGCTGCCTCGACATCGGGAATCCCTGCCTCCTTCCGCGCGACAGCGCGAAGATCCAGCTGTTGAGCCACGTCGCTCATCGTGTCCTTGAGTATCAGCGACGGCCGGACGGAAAAACGGGTGCTCTGTCAGCGCAAAATGCGCGTTTCGTCCAGCCCCGAACCGGCTCGATCCAGAGGAGACCGAGGACCCCAGCGGTAAGCGAGACGACGACGAACAGCGCCTGATCAGCACGATCGGAAACAACGAAGCCGGTGATGACCCCGGCGACGGTGATGTTGAGGGCAACGAGTGCTTGCTGGAGCGCGGCGCGTTGCCCTGTTTCCTGGCGGAGAGCCGCGAACTCGGCCAGTCGGATCTCATCAGAGTTGCTCATGGCTAGCTGGTCGAGAGCCGCACCTCGACCTCGTCAGAGAATTCCGTCGAAGCTAGTGCTCTTTATCGTGGGGCGGAGCGGGATCACGCCCAGGCGCGATGGTGTCCTTGCTGCGGATCCTTCCGTCGCGTCCTTGGGTGATGCGCTCGCCGCCGCCCTGATTGCGCAAGATCTCGGCCGCGCGCTTGTCGGCAGCGGCCTGGGTCGGTTTATGAGCGCTCACGCGACTGGCATTTGGGGCACGAATGTCCCAACCGCCCGCAGGATTAGGCGAGACGATGCGGGTGCCCCCGTTTCCATTCCCATTTCGGTTCGATGCTTGAACTAGCGGCCCATAGAGGCGCTCTCGGGTCGCCTTAACCGCAGCGTCGATCTCCGGCAGCGGCTCAAGAGGGCCGGCAGACAAGTCCGATTGAGGTGCATCGGGCTGCTGCCGGGACTTCGGGCGAGGAATTCCGCGTCGTCTACGGCCGGTCTTTGGCATCTGAACTAGGCATCGTTGCCGCGAGCGTAGGCGTCAAGTCGGACACGATCCTGGCTTTGTTGACCAGGATCGAGCTTGCCAAACCAGGTGTTGGCGTTTTGTGGCGGGCCAAGGAGTAGGGCCTTGCCCAACCCCCAGCGCAGATCCGCCCCTCCCGGCTGCGCCGCTGGGCCGCCCACCGCCTCCACCTCGCCTGCGCTTACTAAGCCGGGGACTCTGGCTAGCTGCCAAGGTTCGGTGATCTCGGCGAAATCACACGGTCGACCAAGAGCTTCGGCGAAGGAACTTGCGGCGGAGACAATGCGATCCCGATCCTCATCGGGATCCATGAAACGAAAGCCACAGCGAGCCCAGGCGTAGCGGCCGGTCTTGCTGGCTTCAAGGATCAGGGCCTCGATTCCTAGGCCATCAGCTAGATCAGCGATCCCAGCCATGATTAGCCGACCGAGGCCACGACGCTGTGCCTGAGCTGGAGTGTCGAGCGTCTCGATCTCCAGGAAGCCCTCGAAGGAAGTGTCGAACTCCAGGCCGATAGCCCCGGATTTGGGCGGAACATCCGAGCGACTGCCACTGGGAGGAATGAGTCGGCCGCGCAACACACCTTGGAGCCCGTCCTCGGTCATGGTGAGATAGGAGCCCTCCTCAACCACCAGATCGAAGTTAACTGGCACCACCGCCTGGCGAAGCTCGGGGAAGCGATCAAGGTCGACCTCCAGGTTCGCTGCCGAGCCGCCGAGGCGAGCAGACCAATCGTCTTGCAGACCGGGCATGGTCCGCTATTCGTAGCTAAGTCAGCGGCCCCTGCCAACCTTCTTACAACTTCGGACAAGTCAGCGCGGGGCCGAGTTTGGGCTCGAGCCATCGCTGAGACCTCGCTCTTGGCCCTGGGCTGCTCTTGCTGGCGGCACCGGTGGTGGCTTCGAAACTCCCTGCCTTCAGATCATGGCTCGCGCTAACTGGCCTGATCAGATCCCTTCGCGCTCATGGCCGTAAGTTCGCTCAGGCTCGCCGAGGTTATGCACTGAGCTGGGTGTTCAGTTCTTCACGCCATCTCGAGGATCAGCACAACCTCGAAGACTGTCCGGAGCGACGTTGTCGCCTCGTCGGCGCTTTCGGCCCTGATAATTCCCTGGCGCCGAAAGCCGCCGCAGTCGATGGCTACGTAGCTAAACATCAAGCCACTTAACGGACCGGCACGACCTTCCCCCGGCGTTCTCGCTTGACGCCACCAACCAAATCGTTAGATTTCGATTCATGGCTCGCCACGTCTTCGCACCGACAGAGAGGCTTGTTGTTACCCCAAAGGCGGAGCCGACGGCGCACCTTCCGGTTGTAGCGATCGCCTGGGACGACGAGCATCTCCCGGACGACAATGACCTGCGGGAGCTCGACTACTTGGTGTTAATCCCGGGAGCGATGCGGCCTTCCTGGGTTTTGGGCATGGAAGTGACGAGCGTCGCCATGGCGGCGTAGCCGGCCCACTTCCGATTCCAGGTGGTGGGTCCCTGCCAGGATCTTGCCCACCCTCGGCGTGTTAGCTCGCAGAGTAGACGCCAAGCCAGTTCCAGCTCCGGTGCGACCGTCGAAACGCCCTACATTCACCTCATGGTTCGCGGCGACTCATCAGATCCCATCCCTGGTGGCCGAGACTCTTACTCGGCTGAGACTCGCCTAGCGCGAACCGACGGCGACGCACTAGGTCGGCTGACCCCGGATTTCTGCTGGGCTCGGCTGAACGGGAATACGAACAGCGGTAGCGGTAGCGACCGAGACCGTCAATCGATGGACGCCGAAGGCGAGCACGGCCAGGCCGGTATCGGCAAGCTGCCGGCCGAGCTGGCCTTGCATCGTCTGGTCTGGAGTTCTGTTTCAGACGACGACGAGGAGGGGCCAGCTGGCAAGACCGCCAAGCGCTTTGTTCAAGCCATCACTGTCGGCCCGAGTGAACAGGAGCTCGAGCAGGACGAGGGCGCAGCGACCGGCCTCGAAACGCCAGGAGCTTCTAGTCAGGGCAGGGCCTTCTTCGCTGTAGAGCTCGTCCGAGCCGAGGACGACTCGGCAATGTTGACCGTGAATCGCTGGCATGAATGCGGAGGCGACGTTAGAGCCGCGATCCTCTCGGTGGCCGGCGGCCTAGTCAGCCGCGAGCAGCACGACCACCCAGATCCCTGGGCGGCCGAAGTCCCGCAGATCACTCGCGTCACCGACGAGATAGTTCAGCGATTCGTTTTCGGCGAGTAGGCACAGGCACGATGGGCGGAGTGGTTGCTCCGGCCACGGGCTTGCGACCGACGAGATTACGACAGAACTAACCGGCGCAAAGACGACGGATCCCCGCGCCGGTCAGCCAGGTCCTCAGGACCACGGGGCGGGTCGGCTGTACGCGCCTCACCGAGGAAATCAGCGGGGTGAGTGACGGTTGCCCAGCCATGCTGATCTTGAGTGTCTGAAACTTTCCTGATCAGTTAGGCTCCTCCGACTCGGAGGCGGGAGCGCCTTTCAAGTCTCGACCACGGAGGGTCCAATGGTGTCTCGGTTCAGGGCAAGCAGGCGCGCGGGTCCGATGTCCGCGTTTGCGCTGGTGCTCGCGTTGGCCGCTGGGACAGCTTCGTCGAGCGCGGCGGATGACTGGCTTCCGGCAGAGCGGACGCCCGCCGCAGATCTTCCCGATGCCGCGGCGTTCGGCGAGGTCGCGCCAGACGCGAGCACTCTGCCCGAACCAACGCAAACCGAGCTCACGCAGTCCGAGACGGCGTTCACCGGGCTCTCCGACGCCGCTGCCCTTGACCTAGCACGCGAGGAGTTCGCCAACGTCCTCGACGCCGAGCTGATTCCCGAGCTCGACCTCGATCCAGGCCAAGAGGTCGACAAGTACCTCAGTCCGTACGCCGCCCGGATCACCAACGGCAGCGATGAGCCCTATCAGGCCGGCGACGGCCCGAATCCCAACCTGCTGGTCGAGGGCTCGTTGCCGTTGCGCGCGCCAGAGGCCGGAGATCTCCGGCCGCTCGATTCAGACCTCGAGCAGGTTGGTGACCACTTCGAGGCCGACAACCCAATCGTCAACTCCGAGATCTCGGCCGATCTGGAGGAGGGCGTCGAGCTTCCAGCCGCCGACTTCACGGTTGCTCCCGAGGGCACCGAGGCCGCAGCCGCCGAGCCGGTCGCCGACAAGGTCTTCTACCCCAACGCGACCACCGACTCCGACTATCTGATCGCGCCGATGGCGACGGGGGTCGAGATCTTCATTCAGCTGCGCTCTGCCGAAAGCCCCGAGAGCTTTCCCCTCGACCTCGATTTGCCGGACGGTGGGACACTTGAGGCGACGCCCGACGGCGGCGCGGTGGTCAAGGTCGGCGGCGACACCGTGGTCACGGTCGAGCCGCCGCGAACCCTGGACGCCGCTGACAAAGAGATCCCGACCCACTATGCGATCTCGGGCGACCAGCTCACGGTGGAGGTCGACCATCGAAACCAGGAGTTCCTCTACCCGATCATGGTCGATCCGGTCTTCGATCAATACAACTGGGGCGCCCAGACCGCCGGCAACCCTAACCCGGGCCCGGAGGGATGGCTGTGGGCGGACGACGGCTACAACGACTTTTCGGGCTTCTACCACAACAACGAGGGCGGGCTGATGACCCGCGCCCACGGCACCGCTCAGCAGCCGCGTGACTACCTCGCCAACCAATGGGGCGAGTGGTATCTGCCCGCGATCGGCAACTCCTCAATCGAGCGCGTCGACTTCTTCGAGGTCGATCACTCGCCGAGTCATCCGGGGGCGTGCACCCAGATCGGCATCTGGAACCCGGGCTCGTGGTGGGCGGGGCCGAGCCTCGTCAGCAACCCCGGACCGCCCGCCCAGTACTGGGGCGTCAACGACGTCTACCAATTCCCCTGCGGCGTCGTCTCGCACGCCACCCGGACCTTCAACGTCGGCTTCAACACCGAATACGACGGGCCCGGCGGCGATCCCGAAGCCGCCCCGGGCTCGATGGCGATCTTCGCGCTCAAGAATTCCTACACCGGCACCCGCAACCAGGGGGTCGCAGAGAACCTGGTGCGCGCGACTCATATCTACCGCCTCGACAAATACGGGCCGACCGGCTTGAACATGGTCTACCCGTCGCCCGGCACCGCTTGGACCGACCAGTACTGGTTCAACGCCCAGGATGCCGGCTTGGGCCTTGCTGGGGTCTGGATCTGGGGCCCCAACTGGACGATCCCGGGCACCGGCAGCATGAACTGCAGCGGAGCCCACCAGAACCCCTGTCCCTCGAACGGCTACGTCATCGTCAACAACCTGCCGGAGGGCCGGCACGACTACACGGCGATGGCCGTTGATCCGGTGCTCAACGGATCGGCGGGCTTGGGGTTCACGGCGCGGATCGATCGCCGCGGACCGGACATCTCGCTCGGCGGACCCTTGAAGGCGACTGAGAATCAGCAACTATCGAGCGGTAGTTACGCACTGACGCTTCAGATGTCCGACGGGCAGACCACCACACCAGACACTGAACGTTCCGGGGTCACGGAGTACTGGGTCTACGTGGATGGCCAGGAGAAGGCGCATGAGGCTCCCGGTTGTCCCACGCACAGCTGCTCGCTCAACCGGTCGTGGAGCTACAACACAGCGGCGTTCACAGACTCACCCCACGTCGTTGCGGTTGTAGCGAAGGACGCCGCAGGCAACTACTCAACCGATTGCTTCGGAGTAGACCGAAGTACGCCCCAAGAGCAGGAGACGACCTTTCATCTGATTTCTCCCTCGCCGCTCTCACAGGTCACTCCTGCGATAACGGGCTCGGGCCAGACCCTGGTCCGTCTCCTCCACGAGGGAGCGAGTACCGGCGGACAGGAGTTCTATCCGGGCTCCGTGGTGGATCAGCTAAACGACTACAGCCTGAGCTATGCCACGTTGCACGGGGTCGCGCCGACGATCCGAGAGATCACATTCGCTGGGCGGGTGGGGATCGGGTCGCTTGGCAGCCTGGGCCAACAGGTCGATACGCGCACGATTGAGTGCGCGGACGATTCTGACGCGGACACGGACGAGACAGAATCCGGCCTGGGGCTCCCAGACCTAGGCCCCGACGACCCAGATTATGAGAGGACGACCTATCCGACCGAACAGTTTGCCCCGTACAAAGGCAAAGTCTTGACGAGCACCCTTGTTCGGGCCGATGGATCCACGCGACGCTACATCAAGCACAACTTCCGCTTTACCGCCGCGGCCCTTGAGGAGTTCGATGTATCGGGCCTCGACCACGCGTACGAGCATGACATGGACCTCTTTCACCAGCCGGGTGTAGCCAAGTGTGATGAAAACAGCGACTTCAATCAGGCGGCCTATTGGGCCGAACGTGACAACGCATTCCTCTATGACACGAACATCCCCGAGGAGGTCCACCCGCGGCTAGACATCGTGTTTGATGATGATTGCGACTTCGGCCAACAGGACTTTACGCTCTGGCTCGAGCACCCTGGAGAGCTAGAGCCGGGGAAGGTCTACACCGTGACCTTTCTGGCAAAAAAGGGACTGCAGAACTCCGGCCGCTACAAGCTGAACGCTTGGAGTCTGGACCGCGACTGCAATATTCCAGACGCGGGTACTGACATCGATATGGGGTGCACGGATCCGCCGGTATTCGGTAGTGGCGCGTTGCAGCAGCTCTTGGTAGGAAAGGATCGAGGGTCGGCCCCGGAAGTGCGGTGCTGGCGCAAGGGAGAATCGTCGAGGCTCTGCGAGCCGTGAGCTTGTTGGGTTTGGCAGACTGAATGGCGAGGATTTTGCCGCCTTCCTGGCCCGCACAAGGACCATTTGATGTTCCTCGATTGATGCCTTGAAACCGATTGCATGCTTGAGCTTGACCGTCGCAACAGGACTAGCCTGTCTTGGGACACAGTCGAGCGCTGCCGATTCTCGTCCACGAGTGACTTCCGTTACGTTGGAAAGGAATTCCGACGCGAGCCGACTGGCGTTGACCCTGCGTGTCCGTGATTTTCAAAGGGGCCGTGGCGAATACGTCTATGCGTCGCACGCGGCGTGTCGTCTCGTCGGAGCCCGCCGAATCGACGGTACGTATCGTCGGTGGCGGATCGGCCTCGGAACCGATGATGGTCGCCAGCTGCTGCACGCGTTAGCCGATTCGATCAAGACCGATGACGTGGCGCGCATCGATGCAGGTGTTCCCGCGAATATCAGCACGGGAGGCAAACTCTCACACTTCCGCATCAAGCAGTTCAATCGTCCATACCCCGCCCTCGGTGCCCTATCGCACGAGCTTCCCTTCGATGAATCTTGCCTTCAGCGGCACGATGGGACCGGTCAATGAGCCGGCGGCTCTGGCTCGCCGTCGCAGGCGGACTGCTTGTCCTCGCCATGGGCATCTATCTTGCCGCCGTGGTCTCTACAGGCGTTGGCGATGCATGCGAGTCGCCGATGGTCGAACGCGAAGCGATTACCTCCCGCGACGAGAGTTCACATTGGCCCCCAAGAGCAAGGTGCACCTTCACGACGGCCAATTCGCAGACCGTTGTTGTCGAGGAGTCGTGGCCTTGGGTGGCATGGACGGTGCCGGGCCTTGTGTCGGTGGCGGTTCTCATAGCCGTGGCAAGCCTCACTACCCGGTCACGTCGGAATCCTTGAGTTGGCGGACGGGCCAGGACGCGCTTTGATCAGGTTCTGCGGACCTCAGGCGCTCGCGGAACACTCGACTTCGCCACCGAGGAGGCCGAGCCTCAGGAGTAGCTCAACCGTGCGGTTTGGACGAGCAGCGTGCGTGCGCACGGCTCATGCGGCGAGTACGCTCAGGCTGTGAGCGGGAGGCGCATCGCCATTCGGGTGGGAGGGGTGTTTGGAATCGCGTCCGCGTTGATCGTTGGCACCACCGCGGGCAGTTCGGCTGACCGGAACGCGAAGGTCAGGGAATGCGGTTACAAGGGTTTGTACGGCCACTCGTTGACGATCAAGGTACGGGGACAGCCGCTGGGCTGCAAGAAAGTCCGGCACATCGTTAGGGGTCGCTGCGATGCCAATGGCGAGCCGTGGTTCTGCTTCTCCTTTCGGGCGCCAGGGCCGCCCCTAGCTTGGATCCGCTCTGACGAGCGGTTCGATCAGGGGTTGTCGACCCTGATAACCGCGAGCCGCTATCCGTGCAGCGAGGTGCGTCCGATCGCCGAGGAGTGGGTCGGCTCGAGCAACGAGTTCCCGACTCGCAAGCAGATCGTGGCCGACGACCTGATCCGCTGCGACGCGCTGGACGGGATGAACGTCGACGAGGTTCAGTCGATCCTCGGTGTGCCGGACTACAGCTCGTCGTCCGGGGGTAGCCGCTTCCACGATTACGTGATTGGCTTGCAGCGGGACTCTGTCTTTCAGCTCGACTCGGAGGTTCTCTCCTTGAGGTTCAGTCGCAGCGGAGCCTTCCGCGAGGCGACGATCTATCAAGGCTGAACCGCTTCGGACGAGAAGGACTTGCTTCGTCCTAAGGCGCCTCTGACGTCGGGCTACCTCGCTCGCTTCAAGCGAGAGGAATGCACCGTTCGACGGTGTGACGAAAGCCGGGAGTTGCTAAGCGACGCGACGGAGGTACGCCGCCCTACACATGTGCATGCGGGCGGCACGATGACGACCCCAATCCCTTACCGCACTCGCGTCCGGATGATCAGACGCTCGAAGCCGGCTCCGTTGATCACCATCGCGTAGAGGCCCTTATCGGCTAGTCGAACGATGTGGTGATGGCGCGGGAAGGATTCCGACGGGCACTTGAACGAGCGATACCGAAGTTGCTTGGCTTCGTGGTAAACGCCAATGTCGAGCTTCTGCGTTTCGTCGGTCGTTGACCTGCACCAAAGGCTGAGGTTCTCACCGACACGCTTGGGAGAGGTCCAGTGTGGGTGACCGTCGTAGTCGGTGATCTCGACACCGGTTGCGCTTTCGATCGCGCGCTTGGCGTCGACGCTCGCGCCAGTCGCGGCTGCGGCGAGCGATGCGCCTGCCACAACAGTCGCGACAACGGTCGAGAGCCTGCGGACCTTCATCTGGGTTCCTCCTCATTTTCGGACTTCGTTTTCGGCCGCCAGTCAGGGCTGCTCAGACCCGCCGTCTCGCGTTCACGACACTCGCGCCGGCCGGGCGCGGCCTTGCCCCGTAGCGCCCAAGTCGCCCAGGAAGCGAGCGCGGCCCCGGCAAGAACAATCCCGCCTGCGACGGTCATCGGACCCCAGCCCTGGTCTGCCGCAGTTGGGTCGGCCGTCGAGACGGGGGTCGATGCCTTGCCTTGGTCTGAAAGCTCGGCGACCGACAGCGCGTACTTATCCTCGGCTGCGATCTCATCTGTCGGTGGCGAGCTCGCACTGGCTTGGGTCGCCCAGGCGGACCCAACGCACAGGGCAGCCAGCATGAGCACGAGTGTCATCAATCTGGTTGTCATCTAAACCTGTCGGCGGGTGTCCTCGGACATATATGGCCGGGTCGGAGCTTTCATTACGCGCCCGGCAATAATGCCTTTCATAGATGAGGGGACCCACCAACTGCTGCTCAGCATGTACTTCTCGGCAGATTATCTACCTCTCAGATACCGATGAGACGCACGGAGCCCTGCGCGTACTTCCCGGGTCACACCACGCGACCAAACCTCTGCACCGGCACTTGCCGGAGGCCCACGCGAGCAGCACCGACACGCTCAGCGCCGATGATCCGGCGCTCCGCGAGCACCCGGAGCAAGTCACGATTTCCGCGCGCCCCGGCGACGCCGCGGTGCTCGACTATCGCCTCCTGCATGGCACTTACCCCGCCGAGTCGCGACGGCGGCGTGATTGTGTGTTACTGAACTTTGCACCTGGCTGGCACCGGCTCCCTCCGGAGATTCGAGGGCACCTGATTCGACAGCCGTCTTTGCCGACCGAACGCGATCGAATGCACTGGCCCTCGTGGTGGCGACTACTGCCGCATTTCGACGGACCCGGTCGTGACCTGCGACTGAGCCGCAACCCCCCAAGCGGATTTCGCATCCGCCGAGACTCGACCCTGGGGTAGTCCACCCACCGGCGCGAGCCTGCTTTCGCCTGACATGGACGAAGATCAGCGACGGTTGCCCCTGGGTGGAGGCGATGATGGACCGCAGACGACTAGGCGGGGAATGCTTGGCGCAAACGGATTGCTCCCTCTCCCAACGCAGGCGCGGGATTGCGATGGTACGGCGCATAGTCGTGGGTGAAAGCGCAATCCGGCAAGCCCCCGATCTGGCTCGCGGGCGCTGGTGAGGCGGCGGAGCGGCGAGTCGCCCGCCTCGCAGACGGCTGGCTTCCGTGCCTGCCGACCTCCGAGCAATATGCGGACAGCTGGCAGCGGGTGCAGAGCGGAGCCGCCGATGCTGGGCGAGCCTCGCCGCTGGCCCCGGGTCTATACGCAACCGTGGCGCTGGATGAA
Organism: uncultured Solirubrobacterales bacterium; assembly: GCA_963767475.1. Lineage (GTDB taxonomy): Bacteria > Actinomycetota > Thermoleophilia > Solirubrobacterales > 70-9 > WHSW01. The sequence goes on along the minus strand of CAVYEI010000002.1, from coordinate 649,964 downwards.
TCCGCCGAGGTGGCCCAGGAGGTGCTGAAAGGGAACGTCGAGCGCTGGTACGGCAGGGACCCCCGACGGACTTCCTGGCTGGCTTGTCGCCTATCGAGGGGCCGGAGCGCGGCACATTGTGCTGCGCGTCGCCGATGAAGTGCCCGCACACGGGCTGAAAGCGGTGGGGATGCTCTCGTCAGCCTGGACACATCGGGCGTTGGAACGCCCACGGGAAGGGCCGCCGCAGCCGCGGAGGGCAGGTCGGCCGTCGCCGCTTTGGCTTTCGCCAGACGCTGAGGTCGGACGGGAGGCTGTGGGCCGCAGGTGAATTGGGCAAACTTTCCTTGAGGGAAAGCGCGATTTCAACGCGGTTCCGTATGTATCCTGAGCGGCTTCCTCAGCGAGATCCAAATCGCCGAGGAAGCCGACCAGGTCCGCAAGAACGTCGAGGTCGTCAGACCCCTACGACCGGACGGATCTCAACCGCGCCGCCCATCCGCGCCGAGGGGATGCGTGCGGCGAGCTTGATCGCAGCGTCGAGATCGTTCGCTTCGAAGACGAGGTACCCCCCGAGCGCTTCCTTCGCCGAAACGGAAGGACCGTCGGTGGTCAACGCCGCGCCGTCGTCGACCCTGACGGTAGTGGCCATCCCTGCTGGCTGCAAGGGAAGCCCTGGAGTGACTCCGCCTACCTGATTGATCGCCCCGTAGGCGGCACCGATCTCGCGTTGCTCTGCCTCGCTCAGATCGCCCCACGCTTCGGGATCCGCGGGGGTGGGTGCGTCTCCATGATGGATCAGGAGCAGGTACTTCATAACGTCCTCCTAGGTTGATTTCGAAGAGGAGACGATCGGAGTCGCAGGAAATGGACAGGTCGCTTCGCCGCGAACGTGCCTCGTTCGCAAAGGACAGCCGACGCCCCATGGTCTAGGCCGGACTCTGACCATCGACACCGCCAGCGCAAAAGCAGTTTGAGAATCCCTGAAACAGCCGCCGCGGTCACTGCTCGAACGTCGCGAGGACGCCCGGCCGGTCTACGCCACGTCCCAACTCCCCATGGCGCCCTGTTGCCGAAGACGGTTGCGCGCCTGCGCCGTGGCACTCGCGGAGGGCGCCGTGTAAACGATGAGCACCTCTCCAGACAGCGGAGCGATCTCAAAGGATTCGTATTCGAGCTCCAACCGGCCGACCGTAGGATGGGTCGAGGATCAGAGCTTCCGTTGCGGACGATCCAGGGCCCGCCCGTCCATGCGGGCTCTCCCCTGCTCGCGTTATATCGTTGGCGCTGGGGCTAATAGCGGAGGAGGAGTTGTGAAACGGATCGTCGCGGTTGTCGGTGTATGCGCCATCGCGCTGTTGCCGGTGGTGCAGGACGCTGGCGCCGGCGCTGGAGCTGGCGCCGGATCGAGGCCTGCCGTTCTATGTCGCACTTTCGACAGCTCGGGTTACGTCGACTACTTTCGCGTCGCCCCTCGTAAGTGCACGATGTTCAAGCGAGGGGCCGAGGCCAATGCCGAAGGGGTGGCCAACGCTGCCCGGGTCCGCTGGCGTTGGGGAGCCGGTCGAGCCAAGGGCAAAGGCAAGCTCGGCGTGAATATGGTCGGACTGGTGCCGGCCCGCTTCCGCCTCTCGAACGCAGTGAGGAGTTGCGATGGGCGCCCCGTGTTCTCCAAGCTCAATGTCCGCTATCGGATCCCACCCGGGCCGGCTTACCCGGGCGGACCTGACTACCCGGGGGATCGTGGCCATTACGCCTTTCACCTCAACACCTGCCCGTAGAGGTTCACGCGCGCATCCGGGATCGCCAGCACCGAGTAGCGCGACTTCGGTGTCAATCGGCGGTCCCGCCTGCAACTGAGGACGTTCGCGGCCGGTCATACCCCTCCTTCGACAGCCGAGCTTGACCGCCAGTTCGGCTCGTTCGCCACGGTGAGGGTCTTACCGGCGGCGAAGCCGGCGGTTGGGGCAGCCGACCGCTTGAGAGTCAGTGTGTCTGACTCCGCGATATCGCAGTGCACCGGCTCAGGCCGCCGAGGCTGACACGCGGGCTGACTGGGCGAACACGCCATGCCTGCGACTGTCCTTTGCTAGCCTCATCGCGTCCGGGGCCTGCTCCAAGATGCCGACCCAGTGCCGCGGACTCACATATGACAGAGCCTCAGCCAAAGATCACGGCGCCCACGGCGGCCCCAGCCGAGGCGAGTTCGACTGTCGCGCACGTCGACGCCGGCGACACATCCTCTGTCTCTGGCGTCGAGACGCGGCGACTTGGCGCAACGGCAGTGGTCAACTGTGAGATTTGGAGCTCTGACTTCCGCGAGCGGTTGGCCGAGGACAACCCACTGCGTCGAGGGATGGACGAGGTCCCAGCCGGCGGTAGTAAGAAGTCGGTCGACGGCCTTCGCGATTTGCACCAGGCTGCGTTAGTGGCCACCAAGATCGTTCGCTAGCGAATCGTCGTTAACAACACGCTACGCTGGCTCCAGCAGCCCCAGTAGGACTGTTGGTCCGTTGTGCGCGGGGATGTGCGATAGGTATCCCGTGCCCGACGATCGCGATCTCATCACCGCTGAGCAGCTCGAGGCGTTGCGCCTAACGCTGCAGCGCCCGACGGTCTACACCCAGCGGCTTGTTGAGCATCTGACTTTCGTTGAGACGGGGGGTCAGCATTGGTGTCGCGAGATCCAGATTCTCTTACCGAAGGTGGAGGGTCGTCCCGATGACCAGGAGGCATGGTTCGTCGTCTCACTGGGAATGTTCCGCCGCTCCCGCTTCCCCGACTTCTCCGTAGCCGACAACACAGGTGCGTCACTCAGCCTGTTGACACGATTCCAGCACGGACACTGCTTGTCAGAGGTTCATCTGAATCAGTATTTGACCGGGCAACAGCGCCGGTCCGTCCTTCAGGCCGTCACCAAGGTCGCCGAGCGGAAGGGGGATAGCTATGACGAGAACGTTCGTCATCTGTACGTCGCGGTCTACCAGGCCGTCTTCAACCTGATGACCAGCGTATCCACAGGTCTTGAGCCGGGCGCCGCCGACTCCCTGCGAGAGCTTCTGCTGGCTGTTGGTGCGGCCGAGGAGGAGGCGGTCGCGGCTGCGGAGCTGTTCCAAAGCGACATGGAGGCCTTGCACAAGGTCACGCAATACCTGTGCTGGGTACGCGGCGTCCCCGGCGAGAGCGCCCGACTCACTGCGACCTTCACGATGCCCGATGGCGCCGACCTCACAGGCTCTGGGCCGCGTCCGCCTGAGGGCCAGGGGCTCTTGACGCGTCTAAGAGTTGCGACTCAGGATGGCCGCTCTAGACGTTATGCCCGCCTTGGCTTGGCGGCGGTTCACTACCAGTTGCAAACGCCGGCTCATGATCACAACGGCAGCTACTACTTCACGATGAAGCCGCCTCCAGATTCGACGGTCGCCTACCTCGACTGGGGCGAGTCGAATAGCGAGAGTCCCGACGAGCACGAATGGGCTTGCGCTCATCACAGCGTTCACGTCCATCATGGAGCGCGCTTGGCCGACAGCGAAGCCGGGACATCACATAGCGGCGAGATCACCGATTCGCAGATTCACGCCTTCGTCCGTCTCGACGCCGGTGACCACAAGCAGGTGGCTTTTGCCGCTTTGCTGAACCTGGCCTTCGTGTTGCTCGCCGAGTCGGGACAGCTGGTCTCGGAGCTCAGTGGCCCAGCTACGCCGTGGCTGGTCTTCACGCCAGCCGTCCTGGTGGCCTTCGTTACACAGCAGCGCCGGCACTACTACGCAGCACTGGTCAACTGGATCCGCGCAGCCATCTGGATTTACCTGCTTCTCAACGTGGGCTTCTTGGTCTCGATCTCAATCGACATCGCCGACCCAGGCTCGGCTCTTGATCGCACCGGACTCAGCGATGACGTGGTGTCGGTGATCTTTGCCGCGGCCAGTCTCGTGGTCATTGTTCTCTTTTCGGCGATTGGCCCGCTATACAGCACCAAAGTCAGCAAGTGGTTCGCCACAGCACGGGAGAAGAGTCCTGGCGAGCGCCCGATTGACAGCTATGTACGCGTCGCTCGACGCTATGGCAATTATGCCGTCGGTATTGCCGCGGCGGCGCTTGTTGCGCTCGCGCTGTTCCTGGCTGCGGGTCTCGGTTCCAAGCCGGTGGACGCTCCCGCTGTTGCACCGGCCAGCACCAGGTGTCCGCAAGTCGCCGAGGCCGGAAAGCAGAAGCCGACGCCACCCCCCGGGCCTTCCGAGGTTTGCGCTGAGGCTACGCCCCGCGAGCAGAGTTAATCGGGTGACCACCAAGGACGGCTCCCCGAAAAGCAGGACCGTGCCAGAGCAGGGCTTCGCCAGCATCGGAACGCTATTCACATGGGCGGCCGGTGTGCCCAACGGCCTGGAACCGCTAAGTGAATTGTGAGCCGCGGCCAGCCGGCAGCGTATGGATCTCCAATTCATCGACGATCACCTGAGCGAAGGGCCGTTCGAGGCGGTCCCCATGCTGCTAGCTCTGCTCGGCGCTTTGGGTCTGTCGATCGGGCTTGCGCGATGGATCGGAGGACGGCTTGGCTCAGCCTGGGAAGACGCCTTCGGTCGGCCAGCAACGTTGGCAGCATAGGGCCGGTCTCTTGAGCAGGTCGGGCGAGGACTGGCCGTCCTTGGTGACCACCATCCTGTACATCGGTTTAGTGATCGGAGCGTTTAGGTGAGTGGGTCGACTTCTGACAACGGTCGCCACCGTAAAGGTCGTTCCAACAGCGATGCGCTGCGGCAGGCTGAGGGCATGGGTTCAGAGGCTTCGTTGATCGGATTTGTGTCAGTCATGAGCATTCCCGCCGTTTTGGGCGTGCTTGCAGCGACGCAGGCCGTCGCGGCGGGAACTGTGTTGTGGCTTCATGGCCTGGCTTATGCTCGGCTACCTGGTCAGCCTTGTTCTTCGTTCTGGCAAGCGAGCACATGCACCCCGCCCTGATGCTCATGTTCATGGCTTCGTAAGACGGCACGCAGGAACGGCCGAGGATCCCAAGCCAGGCTCAGCCGCCCGGGCCGCGTCGGCCTGACAGCATCGATGCCAAGTCAGAGTTCAGCCCCCCAGCATTGGTGCTGCTGCAACACCTACCTTCGCGTCACGGCTCGCTCTATGCCTCTCGGCTACAAGGATGGTCGCTGAAGACAACCTCGTTGGCGAAGTACTCCCTGGCGTGTACCGGTCTCCTGAGTGCTGCGCCCACCGCCAGGTCCACTAGCTGCCGCTGTCAGAAGTGCTGACGCGAAAGCGGCGCCAGCTGGCGCGCACAAATATAAGCTCCCAGCTCGGGTCATCGTCAGGCACCGTCTGATGAGCGCTCGCCAGATCATTACGGCCCATCCTCCGGGTCATTGGGCGTCTGAGGAGTGGCTGGCAACCCTCGACCGCTTGAGCGATCATGCACACCTGAGCGCACGTCATTGGCTTCCTCCGCCTCCTCGCTGGGTGCCTTCTCACGCAGGATCTCGGCGCCGAGGGCGGCCTTCGTCTCCTCCAATACCTCTGGCCCAACGGCGGTGGCTAGGGCCAGCCCTAGGGTTAGCGACTTGGTGTGATCCGAGATGTCCTTGTCCTGTCTGATTTGTTCGAGCTGGACACCTAGGGCCGCTTGCTCGGCCGGATCCAGGTTCTGCATCAGCGCCAAAGCAACCGCAGGAAGCCCATCCTGGGCTCTGGCGTAGTCGACATCCCCCATCAGGTCTCGAGCCATCTTGGCCCGCGCCCGAGCTCGGGCGCGATCCACGCCCCGGTCGGTGGCAGCGAGGATCAGGCTCAGAAACGTGCTCGGACCAACCCCGACGTCGCTGCTGCCGATTCGCACCGTGAAAGGGCGGATCGAAACAGCGCCATGGAGCCGAGGCCGGCGACCAGGAGGCGTGTCGGGACTACGGTGTCCGAGTCAGCACCGAACTTCCAGCCATAGGTCAAGATCAATCCGAGGGCCCCGACCGAGGCCAAGGCGTTGATGGCTATGTAGATGACGCCGGGGAGACTGATCAGCGCCCGGGTTGGATGGTCCTTGTAGCGAGAGACCAACTCGCCAATGCCGATCCCTGCTCCCAAGAGAGCCACGGCAAGGTATTGGGCGAAGTAGCCAGCGGTTGTGGTCACGCCGACTCTAGGTCGGGCGAAGCGCTTGCCCTTGCTCAGTCAGCCTGACGGTTTCACCGTCGTCTCCTTGGATGACCTCGAGCAAGTTGGCCCGACGCAGAACCTCAATCGCCTCGGCGAAATCGGTCACCGGCCAGCCACTCTTCTCAAAGAGGCTTGCCATCGTGGTCGGAAACTCTGCGGCAACGAGTAGCTGCAGAGCCCGAGTTGTGACCGGGGTGGCCGCGGTGTCGATCTCGACGGAGACGGGCGAACTGTCTACGCCGTGGCGTAGCAGGTTCTTGGTGTCGAGATAGGGGCCCAATGCGTTGGTAGCACTCACGCTCATGATTCTAGCCTCCGACCGGGACGGGGACAAGACTTCTGCCGAAGACCGGGGCCAACCTATCCGGCAATCGCACCATTTGTCAAGAACACTCTATTGATCAGCATAGGCTGCGCAATGCCTTTTTCGGCGCAGGACGGCGCGGCCACGGGCCCGGGCTCCGAGCGCCTGCCAGCAGCCACGGTCGCAGATACGTGATATATTGCATTTGCATGACCTTGAGATATACGAGAAGCGAAGCCACGTCAGCCCCCGCTACCTGGGCCCGGAGGCCCAGATCCATGTACGCCGCGCTGGCAGCCACGCTCTTAGCTGTGCTGCTTGCTCCGACCGTAGTTGCCCAAGCGCAGGAATCTGAGGAGCCGGTCATCTTCGACGTCGGCGATCCACAGGGAATCAACAACATCAGCCCACTGTCCTGCACGCTCGTCGCCTGCTACGAGGCATGGAATCTGCAGTACGACACCCTCACGGATAAGGCCGCGGATGACTTCAAGACCGAGCCGGCGTTGGCCAAGAGCTGGGAGGGCTCCGCAGACGGACGGACTTGGACCTACCACCTACGCGATGGCCTCAAGTGGTCCGATGGCGAGCCACTCACCTCCGAGGACATTGCCTGGACCGTGAATACATCCCGCGAGGAGGAGTGGCTGGAGTACACCGCAGTCACCGGAAACCTCACCGCTACTGCCCCCGATCCCGCGACGGTGGTCATCAAGTCATCGGTCCCCGACCCGAAGCTTCCGACCATGGACGTCCTGATCCTTCCCAAGCACATCTGGGGCGACATGTCCGCCGAGGAGCGCCGCAAGTACGACGGCGAGGACGGCGTTGGCGCGGGTCCCTTCGTCCTCGAGGAGTTCGAGAGCGGGGAGTTCGCTCGCTTCAGGTCTAACCCGAACTACTGGGGTGGGGAGTCCGAGGTCGATGAGGTTGTCCTCCGCAAGTACAACAACGCGGACGCAATGGTCGCCGCCCTCCAGTCGGGTGAGCTCGATGCGGCATGGGGAATCCCGGGCGTCGCCGTCGAGGAGCTGAAAGCCGACCCGAGCCTCGAGATCAACGTCGGCTACCAGGGCGCCTTCGAGGAGATTGGGATCAACGGGGGCGACGGTCTCGGCGACCCGCATCCGGCGCTGCTTGATCCAGAAGTGCGTAAGGCAATCGCGCACGCGATCGACAAGCAAGTGATCGTTGATCGCGTGCTCGGCGGCTACGGCCAGATCGCCGAGACCATCATTCCCTCCCCGGATCCGCGCTGGGTTCCCGACCTCTCTGCCGAGCAGGTCTACGAATTCGATCTCGAGGAGGCGAGCGCGACCCTGGAAGAGGCTGGCTACGAGGACACCGACGGCGACGGCGTCCGCGAGATGCCCGGCGGCGGGCAGCCGCTCAACTTCACTTACCTCGTGAACTCAGACAGCCCCCGGGCGCCCGGGATCGCCGAGTTCGTCACCGGTTGGCTCGAACAGATCGGCATCGCGACGACGAAAAAGGTGGTGAGCGAGAGCCAGTTGATTACGCTGATCGGCGAAGGCGATTACGACATGTTCGCGTGGAGCTGGACGCCCTATGTCGATCCGGACCAGATGCTGTCATTCATGAAGTGCGATCAGATCGCTTCCGATCCAGAGGATCCGACGAACTTCTACAACGACTCGAACTATTGCGACAAGGAGTACGACCGTCTCTATGCGCAGCAAAAGGTCGAGCTTGACCCAGAGCGACGCGAGGAAATCGTGCACCAGATGCTGACCCTGTGGCAACAGGCGGCGTATTACATTGTCCTGTACCAGCGGCCAGACATCATCGGCTACCGCAGCGACCGCTTTACCGGCTTCCAGCAGCAGCCCGCAGAGACCGGGCCAGTCCTCTACACCAACACGTCACCCACGTACCGAGAGCTGGCGCCGGCAACCGCAGCGGCGGGTGTAGCCAGCAGCGATTCCGGCGGTGGGTGGGTTGTCCCGGTTATCGCGATCGGTCTGATCGCGATAGTCGGCGGCGCGTTCGTCATCCGGCGACGTCGCACGGCCGACGAGCGCGAGTAGCGCGAGTTGTGGCGTGACGGCCTCGTGGGTCGCAAGGAGGGTTGCTGCCTCCCTTGCGACTCTCGCGTTCGTCCTTTGCTTCAACTTCTTCCTCTTTCGCATCGTCGATTCTGATCCCGTCGGCAATCTCTACCGGGGCGCGAATCTCTCTCAGAGTCAGCGCGAGCAGCTGACCGAGGAGTTCGGCCTTGACGGGTCCCTGGGGGAGCAGTTCATCGATTACGTGAAGCAAACGGCGACCCTGAACTTCGGTCGCTCCTACCAAACCAACGACCCGGTGGCCTCGGAAATAGCCGACAAGGCTCTACCGACGGTCGCCCTCGTCGGGATATCGGCGATCCTTGCTGCGTTCCTGGGCAGCAGGCTCGGAATCGCTGCCGCCTGGCGGAGACGCTCGCTCACCGACTACGGGGCGACGGGCTTTTCGATCACCTTCCGCTCGATGCCGGACTTCTGGCTCGGGATGATTCTTCTGACGATCTTCGCTGTCAAGCTCGGCTGGTTTCCGGTCGGCGGGATGACCGATCCCGATTCGACCGCGACGGGCCTAGCCAAGTTGGCCGACCAGGCCCATCACATGCTGTTGCCCGCGCTGACGCTGATGCTGGCGTATCTCGGCGAGTACGCCATCGTGATGCGCTCCTCAATGCTCGAGACGATGCGTGAGGACTACCTAGTCTTGGCCCGGGCCAAGGGGCTTCGGGACGTCCTGGTGCGCAACCGCCACGCAGTGCCAAACGCGCTACTCCCGATTGTGTCCCTCGCGGCGATCAACTTCGGCCTCATCCTCTCGGGGGCAATCGCGGTCGAGGCCATCTTCTCCTGGCCGGGCCTCGGCCTTGCCACGTATGACGCGCTGAAGGGCCCCGACCTGCCGATGCTTCAGGGCCTGTTCTTGCTCTTCAGCGCCTCGGTGATCTTCTTCAACCTAGTCGCAGATCTGTTGTACGCCTACCTCGATCCGCGGGTCCGAACAAATTGACCGGCAGCGAGGTCACCCTGGGCCAGAACCTGGCGTGGCAGCGCCGCCGCCGAGCACTGGCGAGCACCTGGCAGCAGTTTCGCCATCACCGCCCAGGGATGATCGGGCTGGCGGTGCTCGGCGTCGCCATCGTCATGGCGCTCGCCGCGCCCCTGCTCGCCGACCCAGCCGGGCTGCGGGCCATCAACGCAACCCAAAATCCCACCTTCGCTAACCCATCGGAGTTCGGAATCCTGGGAACGGATCACCTGGGACGCGACGTGGCGACCCAGTTCGTCTGGGGCGCTCGCATCAGCCTCTTCGTCGGCCTGGCGGCGACTGTCTTGGCAATGGTCATCGGCTCGTCCGTTGGTATCGCTGCCGGCTACTTCGGCGGGCGGGTCGGGGGGCTTCTGATGCGCTTCACGGAGTGGTTCCTGGTGATCCCATTCCTACCCCTGGCGATCGTCCTAGCCGCCGTGCTCGGCCCTTCGATGGGGAACATCATCCTGGTCATCGGAATCACGTCATGGGCGGCCACCGCCCGCATGGTCCGCGCACAGGTCTTGAGCCTGCGCGAGCGTGGCTATGTCGATCGTAGTCGTGCCCTGGGTGCATCCGACTGGCACTTGATGACGCACCACATCCTCCCCAACGTGGCACCGCTGATCGTTGCCAACACGACCCTGACCGTCCCCGTGGTGATCCTCTCGGAGGCGGTGTTGTCGTTCCTCGGCCTCGGTGACCCGACCAACCCGTCGTGGGGCAAGATGCTCGCTGATGCCTTTGAGGGTGGGGCGGTGACCCGCGAGGCTTGGTGGTACATCCTGCCGCCGGGCATCGGGATCATGTTCGTCGTGCTGGCATTTACGTTGGTCGGTACGGCGCTCGAGGAGATCCTCAACCCTCGACTGCGAGACCAGCGTCGATGACCGTCTCGCCAACGCCGCCGTTGCTCGAGGTGCGCGACCTTCACGTCGCCTACCCGAGCGAGGGAGGTGAACTGCCCGCCGTTCGCGGGATCGATCTCGAGCTCCAGGCCGCAGAGACGCTCGGGTTGGCGGGGGAGTCTGGCTGCGGGAAGTCGACAGTGGCCGCCGCCCTGCTTCGGCTGCTACCTGCCGGCACGAGCGTCTCAGGGGATGTCCTGTTCGAAGGAGAGAGTGTGTTTTCGATGAATCCGGGGCGACTGCGAGCCGTGCGATGGACCAGCCTGGCGATCGTCTTTCAGGGCGCGATGCACATCCTCAATCCGGTACAGCGGGTTGGCGACCAGATCGGCGAGGCGATCCGACTCCATTCACCAGGCCACCGGACCAAAGAGCGGGTCGACGAGCTCCTTGAGCTGGTCGGCCTGCCGGCGCACCGCGGCCGCGACTACCCCCACCAGCTTTCCGGAGGTCAGCGCCAGCGAGTGCTGATCGCGCTGGCGCTCAGCTGCGAACCAAAACTCCTGATCGCTGACGAGCCGACCACCGCCCTTGACGTGATGGTCCAGGCGCAGATTCTGCGCTTGCTCAAAGACTTGCAGGATCGATTCGGGCTGGCGACGATCTTCATCACCCACGACCTCTCCACCCTTGCCGACGCCTGTGAGCGCCTGGCGGTGATGTACGCGGGGCGAATCGTTGAGCTCGGGCCGAGCCAGGACGTTCTGAAACAGCCGGCGCACCCATATACGCGCGGCCTTGTCGCCGCCTTTCCCGTGATCGGCGATCCAAGCTCGCGGATGCGACCGTCGGGCCTCACCGGTGACCCACCCGACCCCCATCGACTGCCCGCTGGATGCCCGTTCGAGCCGCGCTGCGAATCCGCCCTCCCCACTTGTCGCGTGACTGACCCTTCGCTCTGGGCCGCAGGCGACTCGCGCGCGGCGGCATGTATTCATGTCTCGGGAGCGCCGGCGGCGTGACGGAAGCACCACTTCTCGAGGCGCGCGATCTGCGCGTGTCGTTCCCCACTCGGGGCAAGCTGGCGCAAGCCGTGGATGGCGTAAGCCTTGCCGTCCAAAGCGGCGAGATCGTGGCGCTCGTCGGCGAGTCCGGCTGCGGTAAGACCACGTTGGCACGCGCGATCCTGGGGCTTGAGCGGCCCGACTCCGGCCAGATCATGATCCGAGGGAAGGCCCTCGGCTATTCCCGCCAGGAGCTGCGAGAGCACCGCCACTCAGCACAACTCGTCTTTCAGGATCCAAGCAGTGTGCTCAATGCCCGGCACACTATCTACGAGGCGGTAGCGGAGGGCGTTCGGATTCAGAAACTGGCGGGCGATGAGCCGGAGCTCGTCGCCGCGGCGCTCTCAATGGCCGGCCTCCGTCCTCCGGAGAGGTTCATCTCCCGCTATCCACATGAGCTTTCCGGAGGACAGCGCCAGCGCGTGATCATCGCCGGGGCCATGGTCCTCAGCCCCGGTCTGCTCGTTGCCGATGAGCCGGTGTCCAGCCTGGACGCGTCGGTTCGCGGCGAGATCCTGACACTGATCCTCAAGCTGGCCCGTGAGTCGAACGTCGGAGTGCTCGTTGTCACTCACGATCTCGGTCTGGCCTGGAACGTCGCTGATCGCGTCGCCGTCATGTACCTGGGTCGGATCGTCGAGCAAGGGACGACTGAGGAAATCCTGACAGCGCCTCGCCACCCCTATACGCGAGCACTGCTCTCAGTCGTCTCAAATACAGACGACGAGATCATCCTGAAGGGCGAGGCGCCCGATCCGACGCGCATCCCGGCGGGCTGCCGCTTTCACCCGCGCTGCCCAGTGGTTGCCTCCGGTCAGGCGGCTCGTTTGGGTATTGAGGAATTGTGCCGGTCGGATGACCCCGTCACGACGCCCGCCTGCCACGCAGTGCGCGCTTAAGGCCCCAGGCGGGGAACCACCAGGCTCGCAACCCGCTCGACCAAGTCCGTCCTCAGGTCCTCATCACGATCCGCGGTCCCTGAGTTCCAGGCGTTGAACGAGCACGAGACGGTCACGCCGAGACTCGCGTTTCCGAGGAGACGCTGGCCATGAACTCCATCGTGACCCCAGAACCGGTGCCCCTGGAGCTCATAGAGGTATAGGCCCAAGCCGTAGCCCGTGGTTCCCTTGGTCACCCGCGGCGCGAGGCTGAGGGAGAGATCGTCGGGCCGGCACATCTCGATAAGCGCGTCCTTCCCGACGAGCTCGCCGCGCAATAGCCCCGAGATGAAGCGCGTCGAGTCGCGCAAGGTGAGGTCGATGCCGCCGCCGGCGAGCTCCCAGGTGCCGTTCAGCTCGGATCCTGTATCCACGACCCTCGGCGGCTGGCCGGGCGTCCCATCGAGCTCCCAGTACGAGGCGACAACCGGAAGTCGCGGAGGCTCGAATCCTCGACTCCAGGTCTCGGTGAGCCCCAGCGGTTCCAACACCTCGCGCCTTATCACAGCGTGAAGTGGTTGCCCGGCAACCTCCTCAAGGATCTGCCCGAGAAGCGTGTAGTTGAGATCCGAGTAGGTCCAAACCTCGCCTGGCGGAGCCACCAGGGGCACGTCGAGCATCGCCTCAACCTGGTCGGCGAGGCTAAAGCGATGCGAGCGCGCGTGGGGCTCCAGCAGGCGCCTGGCGTATCTGTTCGGAGGGTCGTAGATGTCTCGTGGCCCGGCGGTGTGGTTGAGGGCCTGACGTACCGTCACCTCGGCGCCGTGTCTTTGGGATCGGTGCCGAAACAGGCGATCGAGCATTTCGATCGGCAGGTACTTAGACAACGGCTCATCGAGCGCCAGGTCGTTGCGCTCGACCAATCGCATGCAGGCGGCGGCGACGAATGCCTTGCCCTCGCTGGCGCAGGCGTAAGCGCAACGAGCCGGGACGGGTGGGCCGCCCAAGTACTGCGTCCCGACGACCTTCTCGTATTCGAGATCGAGCTGCGCCGCCTCGACTCGGAGCATCAGCGACGGGCTGTGTGGAGCGCGAGCTGCGAATGCCTCCACCAGCGTGTCGAGTGCCGTTCGCAGGGCCTCGACGGACCGGAGGCCGGGGTCGCTCATCACCCGCGGTTCAAGATGGCGTGGGCTTCGGCCACCGGTCCGTTGACCATGTTGCCGCCACGGATATTCACGCCGGCACCGAGCGCTGGATCGCCGCTCAAGGCATTGCTCACACCGTGTGCCGCCAGGCGTCGCACGTAGGGAAACGTGGCGTTCGTCAGGGCTCGCGTCGATGTGGCCGGGACGGCGCCGGGCATGTTCGCCACGCAATAGTGGACGATGTCATGCTCTCGGTAGGTCGGAGCCTCGTAGGTGGTTGGTCTGGACGTCTCGGCGCAGCCACCTTGATCGATCGCTACGTCGACGAAGACCGTTCCTGGATCCATCCGATCGAGCATTCCGTGGTCGATGAGCCGTGGCGCTCGAGCGCCCGGGAGCAAAACCGCACCGATCACGATGTCGGCAGCGGCGAGTTCCTTCTCAAGCGTGTCAGAGTCTGAAGTCAGAACGCGGGCCTGGATCCCGAAAAGCTCGTCGAGCGCTCGCACTCGGCGAGGCGAAAGCTCGAGGATTGTCACCTCGGCGCCCATTCCCACGGCTACGCGGGCCGCATTGGTCCCGGCAACTCCGCCGCCGATGATGACGACACGAGCGGCAAGTACTCCTGGCGCGCCCCCCACAAGTAAGCCCTTGCCACCTTGCGGTCCCTGCAGGAAGTAGGCGCCGGCCTGAACGGCGAGTCGGCCTGCGATCTCGCTCATTGGCGCCAGCAGGGGCAGGTGGCCGTCCTCTTCCTCCACGGTTTCGTAGGCGATCGCGCAGGTGCCCGCCTCGAGCAGCGCCTCTGTTAGCGAGAAATCAGCGGCCAGGTGCAAGTAGGTGAACAGCGTCAGGTCACTGTGCAGCAACGAATACTCCGAGTCGACGGGCTCCTTGACCTTGACCAATAGCTCGCTCGTCGCCCAGACCTCCTCTCGGGTGCATAGAGTCGCGCCGGCAGCCGCGTACATCTCGTCGGGATAGCCGGAAGCGACTCCAGCGCCAGGTTCGACGAGCGCCTGGTGTCCCGCCCTGACGAGTTCTCGGGCGCCGCCAGGTGTAAGCGCCACGCGCTGCTCGGCCAGCTTGATCTCGGTGACGACGCCGACCTTCATGTAACAGCTTGCTCGGCACCCTGCCGTGCATTGATCCCGATCATGTCACCGGCGAGAACGATTGCGTCGCGCAGCCTGTTGACCAGCTCGTCCAGCGCGCCTTTGTCACAAATCAGTGGCGGAGCGATCTGAACGACAGGATCACCGCGGTCATCGGCACGTGCGATGAGTCCCACCTCCAGGAGCGCAGCCGGGAGAACCTCGCGGACCAGCCGAGTCGAATCGGCAAGCTCAAAACGCCCGTCGGCGCCGTCGGGCGTCAGCTCTGCGGCGAAGAAGAATCCGTCTCCGCGAACATCGCCCACAATGTCCAGCGGAGCGATCTGTTCCTCAAGACGCTCCCTTAGGTACGGCTCAAGGCGACGCACGTTCTCGAGAATGCGCTCACGCTCGAAGATCTCAATGTTCTTCAGCGCAATGGAGGCGGAGAGCGGATGGCCGCCGAACGTGACGCCGTGAAGCAATGTCACCCCGGGTCGGTAGAACGGCTCGGCGACCTGATCGGACACGAGTACGGCGCCCATCGGCGCGTAGGCCGATGTCAGGCCCTTCGCGAAGGTCAGCAGATCGGGTTGGCCTCCGTAGCGCGTAACTCCGCACCATTGGCCCAGTCTTCCCCAGCCCGAGATCACCTCGTCCGCCACCAGGAGGATCCCGTAATCGTCACAGATCTGTCGAAGGCCTTGCCAGTAAAGCGGCGGCGGAACCAGGCAGCCGCCCGCGTTCTGGATCGGCTCGGCGATCACCATGGCGATCGTGTCTGGGCCCTCCCTGAGGATCGTGCGCTTCAACTCCGAGAGAAGCTGGGCGGTGAGGTCCGTACCCTGGGCGGTGGAGCGGAACCCATTTGTGTTCGAGACGTGCCGCGTTTCGACCGCGTCTTTCCCAAATACATCCTTGAAGCGCGGCACGCCGGTAAAGGACAGGGCACCCAGAGTCACGCCGTGGTAGGCGACATTGCGGGCAATCGCCTTGGTGCGCTGCGGCTGACCGTTGGCGACGTGGTACTGGCGGATGATCTTCCATGCCGCTTCAACGGCCTCAGAGCCGCCGTTGGTGAAGAGAACGCGATTCAGCCCGTCGGGTGCGAGCGCGGCGAGGCGGCTGGCGAGCTCGATCGCCGGCGGGTGCGCGGTCGTCCAGTTTGTGTTGAAACCGAGCTCCGTTAACTGCTGGGCGGCGACGGCTGCGAACTCCTCGCCGTGGCCGTACCCGAGTTGGCAGCAGTAGAGACTCGAGAGGCCGTCAAAGTAGCGTCGCCCGCGCGTGTCGAAGACATAGGGACCCTCGCCACGCTCGAGTACGAGCAGTTCCTTTTGCCCGGGGCCGAAGGCGCCGTTGGCCGAGAACTGAAGGAGGAGGTGGTCGTGGGCGGCCCGCTGCAGGCGTGTGTGTTCGCCAGTCGTGTGCGTGTCGGAGACGCGTGTCATCTGCGAAGCCTCCGACTCATAGAGCCAGGCCCAGAGGACTTTCCAGCGAGTCGCGGATCCGGTTTAGAAACTCAGCACCGTCAGCGCCGTAAAGGATGCGGTGATCGCAAGCCAGGGTCACACCCATGAGATCGGCGACGACGATCTCGCCGCCGCGGACGACGGGTGTTGGGGCGACGGATCCAACGCCTAAGATCGCCGCCTGCGGCGGGCTGACGATTGGGCCGATCATCGTCATCCGGAACATCCCCAGGTTGGTGACCGTGAATGTTGCGCCTGATAGCTCCGCGGGTCTGATCGACTCGTCGCGCACTTTCGCCGCCAGTTCGCGCGCCTCGGCGGCTATTTGCCGCAGGCCCTTCTGGTCGGCATCAAAGATCGTTGGAACGACCAGAGCGTTGGTGGCAGCGACCGCGATGCCGACATTTACCCGTGAATAGAGCTCCCACCTGCTGTCGCGATATGCACCGTTTGCACGAGGCGACTGGCGCAGGGCTGTTGCGCAGGCCTTGACGATCATGTCGTTGAGCGACGGGATGACCTGGCCTTCGACGGCCGCGGACTTGAGCTCGGCGCGCGCCGAAACGCAGCGTGACATGTCGATGTGGGTTTGCAGGTAGAAGTGGGGGACTGTGGCCTTCGACTCGGCCATCCGCCGGGACACCGTCTGCTGGAGCTTCGTGAGCTCGATCACCTGAACCTCACCTTTGGCGGTCCCTGGAGCTCCTCCCGAGCCGGGGAGCGCCCCCGCCGACGTCGAAGACGTCGGCGGGGGTTCCCCGCGTGCGAGAGAGGATGCACGTCCGGCTTGCGCCGGGCTCGGGGTCAACGCCTGCTCCGACTGAATCGGCGGGAGCTGTATCGACGTTGACGCCGAGCCCGGGTCAATCAGGGATTGCACATCGGCCTTGACTATTCGCCCACCTGGCCCAGAACCCCGGATCGAAGCTAGATCGAGGCCGGCGCTGGCCGCGATCCGGCGGGCCACGGGGCTCGCTTTGACGCCGCCGGCGAAGGCACCGTTCGCGTCGCGTTCGGCACCGTTCGGCTCGCGGTCAGCACCCGACGGGATCTCCGACGGCGGCTGCTCATCGGCGGTCTCCGGTGGAGTCGTTTCCCCCACGCTCTCCGAGTCCGCCCCGGAGATCTCTGACCGGGTCTCGAGCAGGTTGGCGATCGGAGTTCCGACGGCGACGGTCTCGCCTGCTTGGACGAGGATCTTGAGGAAACCGGAGGCGTCAGACTCGTGGACCATGTTGGCCTTGTCCGTTTCGATCTCCACCAGCTCGTCGCCGGCGGAGACCTCCTCGCCCTCGGCCTTGAGCCAGGCGAGCACGGTTCCCTCCTCCATCGAATCGGAGAGACGTGGCAAGAGGATCGCGATCATGACCCCACCAGATCGAGCGCTGCGCCGACGATCGTCTCGGCGTCGATCCCGTGGTGTTCGTAGAGGGCCTCCGGCGACCCGGATTGGCCAAAGTCCGTGACTCCGAGCGAAGTGCTCGCGACGCCGCGGATGGCACCGAGAAACGCGAGCGCCGACGGGTGGCCGTCGATCGCACTGACCACTGGGATCGGCGCCGGGAACAAGCGATCGAGAATCGAGGCATCACCCGCCTCAAGACCTCGCACGGCGCGCGAAGCGCGGTAGAGCAGGTCAGCGCTAGTGAGGCAGATGACGTCAACCCCGAGGTCGGCCTCGCGTTCGAGGTCCTCGGCGGCGCGTAAGACCTCCGGCATGACAGCGCCCATCCCGGCGAGGACGACATCGCTTGACGCCCCTCGCTCGCTCGCCTCGCGGATTCGGTAGCCGCCGGCCAAGGCCTCCGCTCGGCGCGCCTCGCGTGCAGCTGGATCGTCGGGCACCCGAGCGAGGTTCTGGTCAATCGGTCGGGTCGAGAGGCGAAAGTAGCTCGAGGTCCCGCCGTCCTTGCCCAGGCGCCGAAGAGCCTCAAGCAAACTCCATTCGAGGTCTTGTCCGAAGGCTGGCTCCCAAGCGATGCATCCGGGTTGAGCGATCCCGATGCTCGGAGTTGCGACCGACTGATGAGCGCCGCCTTCAGGCCCAAGCGTTACCCCAGACGGGGTCCCGACCAATATGGACTGGCCGCCGGAATAGATGCCGAACGACCACGGCTCCAGTGCCCGCCCGACAAACGGGTCATAAAGCGTGCCGATTGGGAGTAGCGCCGCGCCCTCCGTCGACCAGGTCTTGCCGAGCTCCGCCAGCAGGCCCACCAGATTGGTTTCGGCGATCCCGAGCTCGATGTGTTGTCCGTGGGTTGTCTCCCGCCAACGCACAAGCGTGTCTGTGTCATCGGCAAACCAATCGATCCGATCGCCAATCGACCAAATGCCCGAGCGATTGATCCAGCCGCCGAGGTTGGTTGAGGACGCGACGTCCGGGCTGACCGTGACCACCCGAGCCGATACCTCCTCGGACTCGCGGGCGAGGTCGGTGAAGAAGCGCCCGAACGCCTGCTGTGTGGACTCGTCCCCGCTATGCCCGCGCGTGAACTGAGTCGGCACCTCAGGCAGCGGCGCCGGGGGCGGAGGTTCGGGAGTGAGCTGCCGGGAGCGGGCGACGCACAGCTCGGATTCCGCCGATCCGGTCGGGAAGCTCTGCCATGGGTCGTCCTCGCTTGCGTTCAGATCCAGAGCCAGCTCACGGAACTGCACCGGCGACAACAGGGCCGAGTGGTTCGATGGATGCCCCTCGGTCGGCAGGCGCCAACCTTTCACGGTGTAGGCGAAGATGACGCAAGGACGGTCCGTGATCGCGTCGGTCTGGCGGTAGGCATCGAGGAGCGCTTCAAGGTCGTGGCCGCCGAGATCGCGGAAGGCGCCGGTTAGGTCTTCATCGTCGAGTTCGTCGATGAGCTTCTTGAGGCGCGCCCGGCGTGGGCCGACGAGCCGCTCTCGAAGTTCGCCCGCCGGGGCTCGCAGCAGTCGCTGGTATTCCTCATTCGGCATCCGGTCGATTCGCCGCTTCAAGTCGCTGCCGAACGGCTGGTCGAATAGGGCGGTAAGGCGCTTGCCGTACTTGACTGTGATCGAGTGCCAGCCGGCTGCATGGAACATGCTGCGCAACCTGTTCGCAGCAATGTCCGGTACGACGCGGTCAAGAGATTGCCTGTTCAGGTCGACGATCCAAAGCAGCTCGCCCAAGCGCCTGCAGGATGGGTCGAGAAGCGCTTCCCAGACAGCGCCCTCGTCGAGCTCGGCGTCACCGACGATCGCGATCTGACGCCCTCCAACCGGAACGTCGAAATGGCCGGCGACGTAGCGGTGGGCGAGCGCTCCCCAGATCGTCGCCGTCGCCCCGATGCCAACGGACCCGGTTGAGTAATCGACCGGGTCGGGATCCTTGGTCCGGCTCGGGTAACTCTGCAGGCCACCGAACTCGCGGAGGCGCTCAAGGTAGGAGCGGTCCAGGGATCCGAGCAGGTAGTTGATCGCATGCAGGACAGGAGATGCGTGCGGCTTCACCGAGACGCGGTCCGGCGCCGCGAGAAACTCGAACCAGAGCGCGGTCATGATGCTGACGACCGAGGCACTCGACGCTTGGTGTCCGCCGACCTTGACTCCGGATGGGTTCGGGCGCACCTTGTTGGCGTGATGGACGATCGCGCTGGCCAGCCAGAGCACGCGGCTCTCGAGCGCGCGCAGGACCTCATAATCCGGGCCCGCGACGGGGTCGGTTGGCTGTGCCACGAGCATAGAATGCAATATACTACCGCATGAATACCCTGCCTAGGAGGACCCTGTGACTCTGCCTCGTGACCTCAATATCCCGCTCGGCTTCTTCGAGCCCGGCGCGGGGAACGCAATCACCGACGTCGCCGGCGTCCGTGTCGGACAGGTAACGGTCACTGACAACAAGGCGGGCGCGCACTCGGATGTCCACACGGGGGTCACCTGCATCTGGCCGCACGAGGCCTGGCCGTGGGAGGAGGCTGTATACGCGGGCGCCCACGTCCTAAACGGCCACGGCGACCTGATTGGCATCACCCAGATTGAGGAATGGGGCGTTCTGCGCTCACCAATAATGCTCTGCTCGAGCCTCTACATCGGGGCGGCCTATGACGCGACCGTGCGCTGGTCGCAGGCGGTCGACGAACGACAGGCGCGCGACAACTTCTTCATGCCCGTCGTCAGCGAGGTCTCAGACGCCATCCTGAGCGACAACCGTCGCCACCCGCTAACCCCCGCCCACATCGAGGAAGCGTTGACTTCCGCCAGCACAGATCCCCCGCTGCAAGGCGGCGTAGGAGCGGGGGCGGGGACCGTCTGCTACGACGTCAAGGGCGGCATCGGAAGCGCGTCGCGCCTCGTCCCGAACGCCGGCAACGAGTGGACGATCGGCGCTCTGGTGCTGACCAACTACGGTCCGCGCCGCAACCTGGCAATCGCCGGCGTCCCGGTCGGGCCGGAGCTTGATCTGCCGATCCCGCCGGATCACCCGGATGGCTCCTGCGTCGTCGTCATTGCCACTGACGCGCCGCTCCTCCCGCACCAGCTGCGGCGGATCTCGGTCCGCGGCGGTCTCGGGCTGTCGCGTAGCGGCGGCTTTGCCGGCCACACCTCGGGCGAGCTGATCATGGCCTTTTCGACGGCGAACCGGCTCGATCTCAGGCCCCGAGCCGACGGTGTCGATCGAGGCTGTCCGCGAC
The DNA here is from genome assembly GCA_963767475.1 of uncultured Solirubrobacterales bacterium. Classification (GTDB taxonomy): domain Bacteria; phylum Actinomycetota; class Thermoleophilia; order Solirubrobacterales; family 70-9; genus WHSW01. The sequence goes on along the minus strand of CAVYEI010000002.1, from coordinate 629,324 downwards.
AGTACGAACGACGCTTTCCAGGACCTGTTCGAGGCCACGGTCGAGGCCGTCAACGAGGCGGTCCTCAACTCCCTGTTCGCAGCGAAGACGACCACCGGCTTCAACGGAACGACCGTCTACGCATTGCCCATCGACGAGACGATGGAGATACTCGCCCGGCGCGGAGCGACCCGGGTCGGTTAGACGCGGCGAAAGAGCATGCCGGTCAGCGCCATCTCCGTATAACGGCCGTCTCGCCGTTCGCCGAAGACGACGGGTTCACCACAGGCCGCGCCGCTGACGGCGACGAAGCGAGCAGGCTCGGCGGTGGGCTCAAGCCAGGAAACTGTCTCCAGCTCGCCGAGGACGATGAGGCCGAACCTTCCGCCGGCAGCGATCACGTCGTAGCTCATCTCGAAGCTCGAGTAGTGCCCGGTCACCTCGTCGACACCGCCGGGCGGATCCCGGTCCTGGTAGCGCTCTCCGATGTCGGCCTCGGTCTTGACCAGCGTCGCCAACGACGCGACCAGCCCGTCGAGCAGCATGCCCGTGTGGATGCGGCCGGTGTTGGCAAGCAGGGCGGCCCCCAACCCGAGCTCCGGGACGAGCGCCATCCGAGTGGAGTAGCCGGGCAAGCCGCCGGAATGCGAGATCACGGTGAGCCCGCCGGCGCGGCTGAGCGCCCACCCGAGCCCGGCGCCGGTCTTCCAATCCGGCGCGAGGAAGACCGGTTGTCGCGCCTCTCTGATCGAGCTCCCGCCGAGAACCTGAGCGCCGCCGGCGGGAGCGTCTGTGAGATGAAGGTTGATGAACCGCAGGAGGTCGGCCACCGAACAGCAAAGACCTCCGCCGGCGGTGTCCCACCCGACATCGATGCTCGGGGCGAGCGCGAGGCCGTCGCCCTCGGCGCGGTATCCGCTCGCCGGGCGGCGGGCGTCCGGCTCGGACCAGAAGAACGAGTCCCTCATGCCTAGCGGCTCAAGGACGCGCTTGCGCACGATCTGCTCGTAGGGCTCACCGAAGGCCGCCTCGAGCGCGAGGCCGGCGACCATGAAGCCGATGTTGGAGTAGCGGAACGTCGTCCCCGGGATACAGACAAGCTCCAGCCCGCGGAGGTGCTCGCGCAGCTCGCTCGCCTTCGGGAAGCTGATCTCACTTCCCGTCCGATCCCAATACCGCGCGCCATAGGGCAGGTCGTGCGGCAGGCCCGCCGTGTGCGAGACGACCTGGCGCAGCGTCACTGGGGCCGGATCCGGGCTCGGACTGACGACGGTTGCCAGCTCGGGGACCAGATCGCCAACCGGGGCATCGAGCGAGAGGAGACCTTGATCGCGGCCGATCAGGAGCGCCGTGACCGTGAACATCTTCGTGATCGAGGCCATGCGAAGCGGCGCCTCGGGCGTCATCGCCGTGCCGTCTTCGCGGGCGGCCAAGCCCGACGCCGCGGTGATTGGATCGCCGCCCGGCAGGACCACGCCGGCGGCACTGCCGACGATCCCGAGTCGGTCCCGCTGCTCGGCAAGCCACCGATCGAGCAACGCCTCGGCGACGTCTCTCACTGCTGCTCTCCAGCTTTGGCGGAAGCCAGGACGGAGGCGAGCCGATCCGCGGTCAATGCGTGCACGGTGTGTCCGTCGCGACCCGTCATCGTCTCGGCCGCGACGAGAGTGTTGACGATCGCCTGCTCGGTGGCCTCGATCGCCGCGTAATAGAGCGGCGTGATCGCGTCACCAAGTACGAACTGGGCCGTCGACACCGACGCTTGCCCGAGCGGGGGCCGCGTCGCGGTCGAAAAGGCAATCGCGAAGTCGCCGCTGTCGTTCTCCCCGGCGCCGCCCGTTCGCGCGAGTCCGAATGCCGTTCGCTTGGCTAAGGCGGCGCATTGATGGGGCAGTAGCGGCGCATCGGTGGCGAGCACGATGATGATCGAGCCTGACCCCGCAGGCTCGGGATCCGGCGCCGGCAGCGGCACGGCATCGGGACCCGCGATGCGGCCGACCGGGACGCCGTCGATCACTAGTCGCTCTCGCACGCCGTGATTGGCCTGGACGAGGACGCCAATGGTCCAGGCGGAACCGGCGGTCTCGGCGATCCGCGAGGCCGTGCCGATCCCGCCTTTGAACTGATGGCAGATCATTCCGGTGCCCCCGCCCACCGAACCCTCCTCCACCGGGCCACCACTCGCGGCCGCGAGCGCCAGCTCGACGTGTTCGGCGCGGACGTGGCTGCCATTGATGTCGTTGAGGTACCCGTCGAAGGTCTCGCCGACGACCGGCAAGCTGAAGCGTTGGTCGGCACTTGTCGCTACGTGCGTCAGCGCCAGCGAATCGCGCACAACTCCGACGCTGTGGGTGTTGGTGATCGCGATCGGGGTCATCAGCAGGCCCGACTCGCGAACCCACTCGAGCCCGGTCAGCTCACCGGCCCCGTTGATCCGTTCGGCACCGGCGAAGACGGGCTCGTGCCAGATCCGCTCGTGTGGCACGACAACGCTTACCCCGGTGCGGACCGGTCCGTCGCCGGTGCGCAATGGACCGTCACCGGAGATCAGTGTGGTCTGGCCGACACGGACCCCGTCGACGTCAGTGATCGCGTTGAGGGGCCCTGGCCGTCCGACGCCGACGACGATCTCCTGACCTCGCATGCCCACGATCACCCAACGCAGTATACTGCATGACGTGCGTGAGAATGACTATCCGATCGCTCAAGATCCCGCATTTGCTCGTCTCCTCGAATGGCTGGCGATCCCCAGCGTAAGCGCTGATCTCGAGTACCAGGACGCCGTCATCAAGGCGGGTGAATGGGTCTGCGCTCAGATGGATGGCGTGCCCGGGGCAATCGTGGAGCTTCGCAAGCTTCCAGGCGCCGTCCACCCCTCGGTGGTGGGCCGCATCTCCGCTTCAGACGAGGCCAAGAGCGCGCCGACCGTCGCCGTCTATGGCCACTACGACGTGCAGCCGCCGGGTCGCCGCTCGGAATGGGCCTCGGATCCCTTCGCTCCGGAGGTTCGCGATGGCTGGCTCTACGGACGGGGAACCGCCGACTCCAAGGCGAACTGTTTCGTCATGCTCGAGGCGATCAAGCGCCTCGCGGGCGAGCAGGCGCTGCCGGTCAACATCGACTTCATGTATGACGGCGAGGAGGAGATCGACGGCACCGCCATCCCCGACTACGCCGCCGGCCGCCCAGCCCCGGACGCCGCGGTGATCTGGGACGGCGGGATGATGGCCGATGGCACGCCATGCCTGTGCGTCAGCGCTCGCGGGACGCTCTACTACCGTGTCTCGATCCGGACCGGCGAATGCGAGCTGCATTCGGGAACCTTCGGCGGCGCAGCCCTGAACGCGGCAAGCACCCTGATCGCGAGTCTGCAAGCCGCTAGCCGCGTGACGCTCGGCGGGCGTGGGGCGAACGGGAACGCCGCCGCCCTCGAGGCGCTTCATGATGGCGAGGAACTGCTGCGCTTGGCCGGAGGAACGCCGGCCGATGCGACGGCCGCGCAGGAGTTCTACGAACGCACCGTCTTGCGCTCCGCCGTCGATGTCAACTGCATCAGCAGCGGCGATGTTGGCTTACAGAAGACGGCGATCCCCGCGGACGCGACCGCGAACATCTCGGTGCGGATTGCTCCCGGCGATGATCATCGCCGCATCGATGAGGAGATCCGCGCACTCTTTGCCGAGCACACGCCGGCGGCCGCCGAGCTCGAAATCGAGGCGTTGGCCATCGTCCCCCCTGGCGAGACGGACCGTGACTCCGAAGCAGTGGCGCTCGGGAGCGCCGCCTTCGAACGCGCCTTCGGCAAGCGCCCCGAGCTGATCGGCGCCGGCGGAACGTTGCCGCTCTTTTCGGTCTACGCCGAGCGTGAGGTGCCGGCACTGCTGACGGGGTTGGCCACGTTCGACGGCGGTGCCCACGGAGCGAACGAGCGCTTCCCCCTGGCCCATCTCTCGCTCGGGATCGCCGCAGCCAGCGAGCTCCTTCGCGCGCTCGGCGGGCTCACCCGCCAGTAGGCCTAGTCACAGACGCTCCGCTGCTGATCAAGTCGCGGCCGACGTGGATACAGGCCGCCTCGTGGCCCGCCTCGCCCGCTGCCCTGAGCGGCTGGTCCTCTCGCGCGCACAGTTCCGTCGCGACTGGGCACCGGGGATGGAAGCGGCAGCCTCCGGGAAGGTCGGCGGGATTGGGGATCTCGCCCTTGAGGATCCGGGCGACGCGATCGCCGGATCGCCGAGCGCCGGGAACGACCGAGATCAGGGCCTGCGTGTAGGGATGCGCTGGGCTATTGACAATGTCGCGAGCATCGCCGTGCTCGACAATCCGGCCTAGGTACATGACCGCGATCCGGTCGGCGTATTGGGCTGCGGTGGCGAGGTCGTGGGTGATCATCACGATTGCTAGGCCCTGATCGCGGCGCAGGCGATCCAGGAGTCCCAGGACTCCGGCGCGCACTGATACGTCGAGCATCGAGACCGGCTCGTCGGCAATCAGGAGCTCGGGCTCGACCACCAGGCTGACCGCGATCGCCACCCGCTGTCGCTGCCCGCCCGAGAGCTCGTGCGGGAGGCGCTCGGCGTAGAGCGCCGCAGGCGTCAGATCGACGCGCTCGAGCGCTTCGTGGACCCGCTTCAGCCGGTCGGCGCTCCCACTCCCGATGCCATGGATCAGCAGGGGCTCTTCGAGCGCCCGACGTACGGTGAACCGAGGGTCGAGTGACTCGTACGGATCTTGGTAGACGACCTGGATCCTGCGCCGAAGAGCGGTCAGCCGGCGCACGCCGGCCCCAGTAATGTCCTCGCCGTCGAAGTGGATCCGCCCGGCGTTGGAGTCGATCAGCCGCAGGATCGTCTGCGCGGTCGTCGTCTTCCCGGATCCCGACTCCCCGACGAGTGCCAGAAGCTCGCCGACGTCGACGGAGAGGTCGACCCCGTCGACGGCGCGAACTGCCCTGGGCGCACCCTTGATCCAGCCGGTGAGCCCGCGGCGCAACCGGTACTCGGTGTGAAGGTCCGAAACTTCGAGCAGGCTCACAGCCGCGCCTCGTTCGCGGTCGGTCCGACCCCAGCGCTTGCAGCCGGCGCGCCAACGTGGCAGGCGGCCTCCCCACCGTGAGCCGCTCGGTACAGGCGGGGCTTCTCAAATGAGCAGTTTGCGAGCGCCACATCGCAACGCGGCGCAGAACGGGCAGCCAGCGACCTCCTGGTCGAGAGCCACGGGCACTCCGGGTATCTGCGCAGGCTTGGCGGCGTCCGGGTCCAGGGCGGGAGTCGCGGCCAGCAACAGACGCGTGTACGGATGGGCCGGTGCGCGGAACACCTCCGTCGGCATCCCGGTCTCGACTACCTCACCCGCGTACATGACCGCGACCCGGTTGCAGTACTCGCCGACGATCGGCAGGTCATGAGTGACCAGCACAAGGCCGACGCCGAGCTCAGCGGTCAGCGTCGTGAGCAGCTCGAGGACCTGGGCCTGGACCATCACGTCGAGTGCCGTTGTCGGCTCGTCGGCGAGTAGGACGCGGGGCTCGCAGGCCAGTGCCATGGCGATCGAAACGCGCTGCCTCATCCCGCCCGAGAGTTCATGTGGGTATGAGCGGACGTGACGGCGAGGAATGTCGACCATCTCAAGGAGCTCACCGGCGCGCGCCAGCGCTGCCTTGCGACCCGCGTCCCGGTGGTGTCGAATCGGCTCGGCGATCTGAGCGCCAACCGATAGCACCGGGTTGAGGGCGCTCGAAGCCCCCTGGAACACGATTGCGACGTCTGACCAGCGATGGCCCCTGACGCTCGCTTCGCCCCCCTGCGCGTACAACTCCTCGCCGTCGAGCGCCACCGCACCGGAAATCGTCGCCGAGGCAGGCAGCAGGCCCATGACGGCCATTAGCGTCGTCGTCTTCCCGCAGCCGGACTCTCCGACGAGGCCGAGGCGTTGGCCGACGTCGAGGTCGAAGCTCACGTCGCGAACGACATGCGCCTGCGAATCGCCGACGCGATACCAGACGTTCAGATCCTCGACAACCAACGCAGCGCTCACGGGCTCTCACCCCGGCGCACGACCTTGAAGGTGGCCTTGGAGAGGTGCGGCGTCCGCAGTCGCGGATTGAGGCGTTCCTCGATCGCGAGGCCGACGGCGTTGCAGCCGAGGACGACGAGAGCGATGCACAGTCCGGGCGGCACGATCGCCCACCAGGCCCCATAGGTGATCGCGGTGCGCTCGAATGCACTGGCGATCATCCGGCCCCAAGACGGCGCGGTCGGGTCGGCCAGGCCGAGGAAGGCCAACGCAGCCTCGGCGAAGACGGCTTCGGCAATCGTCAGCACCGTGCTCGCGATCAGCAACGGGGCGAGATGTGGAAGCACGTGGTTGCTGACTGTGCGGACGTGACTCGCCCCGAGCGAGCGGGCGCGCCGCACGAATCCTCGCTCGCGCAGGGTTTGCGCCTGGGCGCGCAGCAAGCGGGCGGTCCGCGGCCATGAGAGCAGGCCGATGACGAGGATGATGTGCAGAAGACTCGCCCCCCAGACGGCGGCAACCGCGATCATCAGCGGGATCTGAGGAATAACAATGAAGTAGTCGGTGATCCGCATGAGGGTCACGTCGGTCCATCCACCGACGTAGCCCGCGGTCAGCCCGATGATGCCGCCGACGAGCATCGCTACCAGCGCCGCGGCGATGCCGACGAGCAAGGAGGTGCGGGCGCCATAGAGCAGGAGCGAGAACACATCGACACCGCCGTCGTCGAGCCCCAGCGGATGGCCCCAGCTCGGGCTGCCATAGACGGGCCCCACCTGCTCGTGCTCTCCGTAGGGCGCCAGCAGGGGCCCGAAGACCGCGGCGATCACCGCAACGAGGAGAACGATCGATCCGGCGACGATCGCCTTCTGGCGGCGGGCGTAGGCGAACCAACGGCCGACCGTCCGTGGCGCGTGCGGGTTCGCCGAGCTCGAGGGCGGGACCGTACTCATCTCCGCACCCGCGGGTCGAGCCAGAGGACTACGAGGTCGGCGATGAAGTTGCAGAGGACCACCGAGACCGTCAGCAGGAGGAACGCTGCCTGCAGAACCGGGTAGTCACGCGTCAGGGTCGCCCGGTACGTTTCGGTTCCGATCCCGGGCCAGGAGAACACCGCCTCGACCAGCACCGCGCCCCCGATCAGCGTCCCGAGCGAAAGGGCGATGATCGTCGAGACCGGGAGCATCGCGTTGCGCAGCGCATGGCGCCGCAGGATCAGTCCATTCGAGAGGCCCTTGGCCCGTGCGGTAAGGATGTAGTCCTCGCCGAGCTCCTCGAGCATCGCCGAGCGCACAATCAGTGCGTATTGGCCGTAGGCGACGAGGCCGAAGGTCAGGGCCGGCAGGATCATGTGGCGGCCGACGTCCACGAAATGCGCCCAGCCGCCCTGATTGAGCGTGAACGGGTCCTCCATGCCGCCGGCCGGCAGGACGCCGGCGAAGAGCAGGATCAGCATCAGGCCGAGCCACTGGACCGGGATCGCGTAGAACGCTAACGCCGGAGCGACGGCGGCCCCGTGCAATGCGGTACCGCGTCTGAAGGCGGCGAAGACCCCGGTGGCGATTCCGAGAGCCAGTGCGAACAGGAGTCCGACGCCGACCATCGGCAAGGTGTTCCCGATCGCCTCGGTCAGGTGATCGACGACCGGCTGCTGGTCTTGGAAGGAGACCCCGAGGTTGCCGTGCGTCAACTCGCGCAGGTAGGCGACGTACTGGTCCCAGGTCGACTCGTCAAGATTGAACTCGCGCTCGAGCGCCTCGATCAACTTCGGACTGGCACCGGGGATCCGGGCGACGCTCGCGGTGGCGTCGCCCGGCACCGCCCGGAAGAGGAAGAAGTTGATGGTGACCACCAGGAAGATGGTCATCACCGCCCACGCGGTGCGGCTCAGGAGATAGCGGACCAAAACTCGCTTCCGCCATTCACGCTGCCTCCATCACCGCGTCTTTTCGCCGAGGGACTAGGACATCTACCCCGCCGGCTCGACATTCAGCAGACTCTCATTGGAGAAGGCGTTGAAGGAGCCGGTGCCTGAGAAGACCAGGCCCGTCCACTCATCGTTCCAGCCCTCGATTGCGTCCTGGTAGAAGAGCACGTCGTAGGGGCGGTCATGAGCGAGGAGCTCCTGCATCTCCCAGACGATCTGCTTGCGTTCTTCGTCGTCGGTCGTGGCTCCCTGTTCCTCGAACAGCCGGTCGTATTCCTCGCTGCAGTACGCCGTCTCGGTGAAGGATTTCAGCGTCTGGCATGTCTGCGAGGAGAGGATCTGGTCCGGGTCCGGAGCGGCGTACCAGTAGTCCATCGAGAAGTCGAACTTCGTGTAGTCGTCCGCCGTCACCGCGGGCACGTACGCGGCGTCGCCGACTAGCTTGGGCTGGAGCTCGATTCCAACCTCCTCGAGGTTGGACGTGATTAGCTCGACGAGGCGGTTAGTGCCGGTGCCGAGATAGATCAGCTCATACGACATCCGCTGGCCGTCGGCCGTGCGGATACCGTCCGCGCCCTTCGGGAAGCCCATCTCGTCCAGGATCTCGTTTGCCTGATCGGGGTCGTATGGGATCGGCTCGAGCTCCTCATTGAACCAACGGCCGGTGCTCGGCGGGATGATCGATACGCCGGGCGTCCCCAGTCCGAGCAGGAACGTGTCAATCAGCTTCTCACGATCGATCGCGAGCGAGAAGGCGAGCCGGAACTGGGGGTCGCCGATCTCGGGCTGATCGGTCTTCTCCGGATTGGAGTTGATGCCGATGTCGTACCAGGAGATCCCCGGCCCCTTCTCGACCGAGAGGCCCGGCGTGTCTTCAACCGTCGTCACCGACGTCGGCGGCAGGCTCAGAGCTAGGTCGATCTCGCCGGACTTGAGCGCCTGAACAAGCGCGTCCGGGCTCAAGTACTGCTGCAGGCCCCAGCTCGAGATGTGCGGCTCGGCGCCCCACCAGTTCTCGTTGCGGGTGAAGAGCGCGAGGCTTCGGTTCTTGAACGACTCGAGAGTGAACGGGCCTCCGGCGACGATCGGCGGCTCATTCGGGAAGCGCTTCAGCCCGATCCCGCCCTCGCCGCTGACCTCGTTCTCCCAGACGTGCTGGGGAAGGATCGGCAAGTACTGTAGCCGGGCGAGCAACGGGCTCGTTGGCTTCGACAGCGTGACCTCGAGAGTGTCGGGAGAGGGCGCCGTCACCTCCTTGACGTTGGCGAGATACGGCGCATACGTCGCCGCCGCCCCGTCCTTGAACTCGAGCATCGTGTTGAGGGTCCAGGCGGCATCCTCGGCTGTCAGCGGCTCGCCGTCGCTCCACTTGGCGTCCGGCTGGGTCTGGAAGGTCCAGGTCTTGCCGTCCGGCGAGGTCTCCCAATCGCTAGCGAAGGCCCCGACCAGGTTGAGATCCGAGTCGTACTCGACCAGGTAGGGATAGATGTAGCGAAAGACGGCGTGCGACTGCGTACTCACGGCCGCGAAGGGATTTGGCGAATCGAAGGTCGCTGCGCCGGTGTTGCCGATGCGGAACGTGTCCGCGTCGGCGTCGCTTGACCCCCCGCCACAGCCTGTGCTTAGTCCGGCAAGGCCGAGACAGGTGGCTGCGACGAGGACCGACCTATGAATGCAAGTGCGCAAACCGAGACTCCTCTCATCGGGTTATCGCGCACGATATATTACGTATCGATCGCTGTCAAGCAGAAATATGCGATATACTGGCGCACGTGTTTGCTATTGGCCTCGAGTGCCTGAGGTGCCGGGCGACGTCGGAGCTCACCGCTGAGTCCTACCTGTGTCCGATCTGCGGGCCCGGTCCCAATCCGGCTGATGCGGGCATCCTCGATGTGCGCTACGACTATGAACAGGCCCGCAGCCGCTTGTTCAAGGGCCGTTCGGTTGTTGCTGACACGAGCCGGGATCTATTTCGCTTCCTGCCGCTCCTCCCGGTCGAGGCGCGCGGTCCGGTTCTTCCGGTTGGATCGACGCCGCTCTTCGAAGCCGCCGGGTTGCGCGGCGCCGGTGGTGTCGCCGGTCTCTACCTGAAGGACGAAACCCGCAACCCGACCCGGGCCCTCAAGGACCGGGCCACCGCGGTCGGGGTCACGCGGGCCCAAGCGCTCGGTTACCGCGATGTCTCCTGCGCTTCTTCGGGCAACGCCGCGATCTCAATGGCCGGCTTCTGCGCCTTCGCAGGTCTCCAGGCGCACGCGTTCGTGCCTGGCAGGGCCTCGCAGCTCCGGCTCAAGTGGCTGCGGCGCTTCGGCGCCGAGGTCCGGCGCTCCGATGGCGATTACGACGCCGCCTTCGAGGAAGCCGAGAAGCAGCGCGAGCGCGGGTGGTATAGCCGCAACTGCGCTTTTAATCCGTTCCTCGTCGAAGGCAAGAAGACCGTTGGGCTCGAGATCGCCGAGCAGCTCGACTGGGAGGTTCCCGACCTCGTGATCTGCCCGGTCGGCGACGCCTGCACACTGGGCGCGATCGGCAAGGCCTTCCGTGAGCTGACAACGATGGGAGTAACGGATCGCCTGCCTCGGCTGATCGGGGTGCAAAGCCAGGCCGTACAGCCAGTCGTTTCGCGCCTGCGCGAGGAACACGGTAAGCCGCCCGTCGCGCCCGATCCGAGGCTGCAGACCGCGGCCGCCTCGATCGACGTCAACTACCCCCGCAACATGCGTCGGCTTCTGAACGAGATCAATTACTCCGGGGGAACGGTCTTGGCCGTTGATGAGGAGGCCATTGCCGCTGCACAGCGGCGACTGGCTGCGGATGCCGGCGTTGTCGCGGAGTTCACCAGCGCCACGACGCTGGCGGGACTGCTGCGCCTCGCCGAGCTCGAGTCGCTCGACGGCAAGCGGGCGGTCCTTGTGATCACCGGGGGCCGGCCCGATGAAGGCTGACCCGGTTTGCCGCGAGACACGATGAGGCTCTCCCATCCCGAGGAGCTGGCGGTCATCAATTCCGTCCTCGACGCTCATGGGGCGGCCGCCGAGCCCGCCGCCTTGCAGGCACACTGGCTCGTCGAGGCCGACCTCCGCGGGCACAGATCTCATGGACTCCAGCGCCTGCCCGTGATCGCGCGCCGAATCGATGCCGGCTTGTCGCGTCCCAACGCGGAGCCGACGCTCGAGTGGCGAACGCCCTCGGCCGCGGTGATCGACGGCAATCGAACGCTCGGACCAACGGCGGGGATGTTCGCGGTCGAGAGGATTACCGAGCGGGTTGCAACGACCGGCATCGCTTTGGCGGCGGTCCGCAACGCCAACCATCTCGGCCTCCTGGCCCTCTACGTCGAGGCGCTTGCAAAGCGCGGCCTGATCGGGGTGGCGTTGACGACCACCGAGCCGCTGATGCATCCCTGGAATGGCAGTGCGGCGATGATCGGCACCAACCCCGTCGCAATCGGCTTGCCGACCGAAGGCGAGCCCTTCGTCCTCGACATGGCCACCAGCGCGATCTCGATGGGCAAGGTCCTGGCCCACCGCCACTCCGATCAGCCGCTGCAGGCGGGTTGGGCGGTCGACGAGAGCGGCACGCCGACAACCGATCCGCACGAGGCCCGCGCCCTTTCGCCATTTGGGGGACCCAAGGGCTACGGGCTGGCGTTGGCCTTCGGCTTGATCGTCACCACCTTGAGCGGCGCGGCGCAGGGCCCGGATGTCACCGGGACTCTGGACTCCGAGACGATCTGCAACAAGGGCGACGTCTTCTTTTGCGTCGACCCCGCCGTCGTCGGCACCGACGACCTCACCCTCCGTTCCGGATACCTTGACGCGCTGCGGGCGATGCCGGCGGCGAGGGGCACCTGTGGGGTCTCGGTTCCCGGTGATCAGGCCCGGGCGCGCCGCGCGCGCGCGCTCGAGCAAGGAATCGAGATTCCGGCGGCGGTGATCGCCGAGCTCGAGTCCCTACGCGGGGGAGTGGTCCTCAACCGATGACCGATCGGGCGCATGCGACTCGCGGCCTCTTGCGGCTGCCACCGCGGATCCTGTTCGGATCCGATTCCATGCAGGCGATCGGAGCCGTCGCTGGCGAGCTCGGGTCGAGCGCATTGATCTGCACGGATCCGACGATCGCTCAGACAAGCACGGCCGGGCAAGTGGCGGACAGCCTGGCCCGAGCTGGAGTCCATGCGCATACCTTCGATCGCTGCCAAGCGGATCTCCCGCTCGAGTGCGTCGAGGAAGCGCAGGCCGCGGCCGAGGAGCTGAGCTTCGATCTCGTCATCGGCCTCGGCGGTGGCTCCTGCCTCGATCTGGCGAAGGCGATCGCTGTCTTGAGCGCAAGCCCCGGGCCGCTTAAGAGCGTCTACGGCGAAAACCGGATCGACGGCTCGCTACCGCCACTCGTCGCAGTCCCGACGACCGCCGGCACCGGTTCCGAGGTGAGCCCTGTGGCCGTGGTCAGCGATCCGGACCACGAGCTCAAGGTCGGGATTTCGAGTCCGAAGCTCATCCCGGCGGCCGCCGTCTGCGATCCGCGGGCCACCCTCAGCTGTCCGCCGTCTGTGACTGCGATGGCCGGCATGGACGCGCTCGTTCATGCAATCGAGGCCTACTGCTCTCCGATGCGCGACAACCCATGGTCCGGGTACCCCGGCGACGTGTTCCGAGGCCGTGACGTTCTCGCTCGCCACTATTCATTGCTCGCGACGGAGCTGATCGGGGCAAACCTCGAAGCTGCCTTCGCCCATGGCTCTGACCTGAAGGCGCGCGAGGCGATGATGCTCGGAAGCCTCTGGGCCGGCATCGCTTTCGCTCACCAGGGCACGGCGGCGGCGCACGCGCTCCAGTATCCGATCGGAGCAGCGACTGGGACGCCGCACGGCTTGGGGGTCGGCCTACTGGCCCCGTATACCCTGGCCGCCGCCCGACCGGCGGCCGACGAGGACCTCGGCGCTATCGCGCGCGCCCTCGGCGTCGGCGACCGGCCGGAGGCGGCCATCGCCGAGGTCCAGCGGCTCGGGCGCGCGGTCGGTATCCCGTCCTCGCTTGCGACGCTCGGCGTTGCACATGACCAGCTGCCCAAGCTTGCGGCCCAGGCCCTCAGCATTGATCGCCTGCTCCGCAACAGCCCCCGCCAAGCGCTTTTCGAGGATCTCCTCACCGTGCTCGAGGCAGCCTGGGCCGGGGACGTTGACCGGCTCGCTGGCGACCCGGGGAGTGGGCAGCGGTGAGCCCACGGGTTATGGGAAGCGACTGTGATCCGGTGGCGCTCGCCGCGGCTGTCCCGAACAAGCTGCTGCTCGGCGGGAGCTGGCAGGAGGCCTCGAGCGGGGCCAGTTTCGAGGTGATCGACCCGGGCAACGAACGGCCCTTGGCCCAAGTGGCCGACGCCGGAGTCGAGGATGCCCGCCGGTCGCTCGACGTCGTCTGCGAGACGCAGGACTCGTTCCGCTCAATCGCACCGCGGGAACGAGGCGAGATCCTGCGCCGGGCCTTCGAGGAGGTCACCCGGCGGCGCGAGGAGTTCGCGCTCCTGATCACCCTGGAAATGGGCAAGCCGCTGCCGGAGGCACGGAGCGAGGTCGCCTACGGAGCCGAGTTCCTGCGCTGGTTCTCGGAAGAGGCCGTTCGCATCGCCGGTCGCTGGTCGCATGCACCCGGAGGCGACAGCCGCTTGCTGACGATGAAGGAGCCAGTCGGCCCATGCCTGCTGATCACCCCATGGAACTTCCCGCTCGCCATGGCGACGCGCAAGATCGGTCCGGCGATCGCCGCCGGATGCACGATGGTGGTCAAGCCGGCGAAGCAGAGCCCCTTGACCACCCTGCTGCTCGCGGAGGTACTCGAGCGCTCGGGACTTCCGCCAGGAGTACTGAACGTCATCCCGTCGACCGCCGCCGGCGCGATCTCGCGCGAGCTGATGCTCGACCCGCGTTTGCGCAAGGTCTCCTTCACCGGCTCGACGGCGGTCGGCAAGATCCTGTTGCGCCAAGCGGCCGACGGCGTCATGCGGAGCTCGATGGAGCTCGGCGGCAACGCCGCCTTCCTCGTCTTCGAGGACGCCGACCTCGACCGCGCCGTCGTCGGCGCGATGATCGCGAAGCTGCGCAACATGGGCGAGTCGTGTACGGCCGCGAATCGCTTCTTCGTCGCCGCCGCGATCGCGGACGAGTTCAGCAGTCGCCTCAGCGCCGAGATGGCGGCGCTGCGGGTCGGTCACGGAGCCGAGGCTGGCGTCGACGTCGGGCCTCTGATCGATGATCGGCAACGGCAGAGCGTTCTCGAGCTGATCGCCGACGCCGAGGCCCGAGGCGCTCGCGTCGTCGCCCCCAGCGCCGATGATCTGCCGGAGAAGGGTTACTTCGTCGCCCCCACCGTGCTTTGCGACGTCGACCCCGACGCGCGCGTCCTCACTGAGGAGATCTTCGGGCCGGTCGCCCCGATCGTCACCTTCGACGACGAGGCTGAGGCGGTCACGGCGGCCAACAGCACGCCCTACGGGCTGGTCGACTTCGTCTTCACCCAGGACCTCGACCGCGCGCTGCGGGTCTGCGAGGCGCTCGAGTCCGGCATGGTCGGGCTCAATCGCGGCCTGGTCTCCAATCCGGCTGCTGCGTTCGGAGGCGTGAAGCAGTCCGGCATCGGCCGCGAGGGCGGCGCGGAGGGAATCGACGAGTACCTCGCCACGAAGTACGTCGCCATCGACGCGACGCAATAGTCATCGACGCGAAGGAGGTCGCACCAATGCCCCAGCCGAAGAGCAGTCGCACCGTAATCGTCGCGCCCGATGCCGCCGCGCCGGTCGGCGCGTATAGCCAGGCGATTGCCCATGACGGGCTTCTCTTCTGCTCGGGTCAGGGCAATCTCAGCCCGGTGGACGGGACCCTCGTCAGCGGCTCACTCACCGAAGAGACCCGCCAGACCCTCGAGAATCTCGCAGCGGTATGCGACGCAGCGGGTACGGATCTGTCCCGGGCGCTGAAGACCAACATCTACACGACCGAGATGCAGGGCTTTGCCGAGATTAACGCGGCCTACGCATCCTTCTTTCCGACCGATCCACCGGCTCGGACGACGATCGGAGTGGCGGACCTGCCCGTCGGGGTGCGGGTCGAGATCGAGGCGGTCGTCGCTCTGCCGTGACTGAGCGCGGGAGGGGACTGCCCGCCTAGGCGGTGAGGGCCAGCGTGCCGCGCGATTCGCCCAGAACGTCGGCATAGCCGGACGGGTCGGCGGCGCCCTCGCTGTTGATCAGCAAGACCCGGGCGCCCAGGTCACCGGGATGACCGGCGAGCAGCTCCCGCAGGCCGACGAGACCGGCGGTCCCAGTCGGGCCCGCGACCACGCCGGCTCGAGCCAGGGACTGCACCGACGAACTGACCAAGCGATCACCAACCGCGAGGAACTCATCGAATCCGGCGAGAATGCCGTCCAGGCTGACCCGCGAGGGTCGGCCGGCGTTGAGGCAGAACATGAGCGAGTCGTGAGGGCCGGGAACGCTGCGAAACTCGCCGGCGCGCGCTGACTCCAACACGCAGGCTGCCGAAATCGTCTCCACCCCGACCAGCCGGGGCGCTGACGTCAGCTCCGGGCGACGGTAGTGGTTGACCGCTGCTGCGGCCAAGGAGCCGACGCCCATCTGCACGACCACTAGGTCCGGCGCCGCCTCAGTCAGGTCGTCGAGCTCTTCGTCGACCTCCCAGAACATCGTCTCGTAGCCTTCGGAGATCCACACAGGCACCTGCTCGCTGGCCTCCGAGGCGGTGTCGGAAACCAAGAGAGCGCGCTCGGTGTGCTGGTCGCCAACCCAACTCGTAGCCAATTCCACCGCTTCGTCGTAGGTACCCGCCACCTCGACGACCTCAGCGCCCTCCCCCGTGATGGCTGAGACACGGTCGAAGGGGGCGCCCTCGGGAATGTAGATGCGGGCGTCAAGGCCGAACCAGCCAGCGACGTGAGCCAACGCTCGGCCGTGATTTCCGGCGGTGGCGGTGACCAGCGTCAGCGGCCGCAGCCGATCGAACGCGGCTTTCAGATCGCCGATCGTGTCCCAGGCAGGCTCCTGGCCAAGCCGCTCGACCAGCGCTCGATACACCGCCCAGGAGACTCCGAGGACCTTGAAAGCCGGCAGACCGAGCCGGTAGGACTCGTCCTTGATCCACAGCCGCTCGAGCCCGAGTTCGGTCGCGATCGCGTCGAGGCGCACAAGACGCGTCGGCCGATAGGCCGGCAATCGTTGATGAAAGGTCAGTGCTGCTGTCGCGCTTCCGGCGAGCTCAATGCCTGGGACCCGGTGCGGATTTCGCAGAACGCGAGCGGCAGACGCCTGCGTAGAAGTAGGCGGCTTCGTCATGCGGCCTCGTCAGGTCGCTCAAGCTCCGATGCAACACTGGTCTCAGAATCGTCGGGGTTCCAGTAGCGGTGAAAGTTTTCGCGCGTCTTTCGTGCTGCTGCTTCCGGGTCGTTAGTGGCGACAGCTTCGATTATCTCCTCGTGCTCGCGATGCGACTCATAGCCCGGCTGTTGGTCGCGGAAGAACAAGGCGTCAAACCGGCGCGTGTGGCTCATCAGAGGCTCGAGCGCATTGTTCAGGTAGGCGTTGTCGGCGAGATTCACTAGTACCTCGTGAAAGGAGCGGTCGGCATCGCGCGCCTTGGCCGCGTTCTCGGCCTCGACGGCCTTGAGCAGGGCGGCGTTGTGGCGACGCATTTGCTCAACGTCCTTGGTGGTGGCGTGGGGCGTGCCAAGCTCCGCTGCGAGCGCCTGAAGTGCGGCGAGGGGCGCATAGACGCGCGCGACATCCTCGATCGACGTCTCGGTGACGCGGGTCAGGCGGCCAGGCTCCATTTCGACCAGCCCGCGCTGCGCCAGGACTTGGAGGGCTTCGCGAACAGGCGTGCGGCTGACCCCGAGGCGCGCGGCGAGCTCACCGTCCTTGATCGACTCACCCGGGAGGAGTTCGCCGCCTTCGATCCAAGCACTGATGCGATCAAGAACCACGGCACGGGCCGGCCGACGCTCGATTGGAACAGTCTCTTCTGGAACAGGCATGAAATGCAGTATACAAAAACCACGGACGCCTCTTTGCGGGCGTTCGACCGCCTCGCCGGAGAACGCCCGATCAGAGGTGAGGCCTCATACCGACGCGGGCTGTCATTCGCTCGATGTCGCCGTTGAGATAAGGGCGCTTGGCGAGTGCCGGATAGCCGCGGCCGCGCTTGATGTGACCATCCCGGAGCCGCTGCCGGGGCATGACTACCCCGCCTGTCGCCGGCGACTCGGCGTCCAGCGACGACCAGGTCCTCAGCATCTCCTCGCCAACCTCGCTCCCTGGTCCGCGAATCGACGCGCGCTCGAAATGCCAAGCGGGTACGGAGTGAAGCGCGCGCTCTCGCTCATGAGCTCGCGAGGGAGGCGCGCGTGTCGCGGCCCCTAGCGGACACCGCCTCGGCCCTCGACCACGATGCCGGACGCTCGTTGATCCCCTCGTCGCAGTCGTAGTGACCGAATGCCGCGACACGACTGATCAGGATTTCCTTTGATTAAATGGTGACTGTCGAGTAATTTGCCCCGACGACCAACTCCGGCGGCAGGGTCAACTCAGGCGATGCGGTCGACTTCAACGCTCCCGCCGTCCATGATGCGTTGAGTTAAGTATATTGCCGCGGGAGGACGATTCGTGGCCCGCGATCCGAGGCGGCGTCTAGGGCCGAAAGCACCCTGGCGAACGGCGTACCGGCACGAATCGGCCAAGGATCGAGAACCTACGGCCGCAGCAGCCGTCTACTGAGGAGGAACGATGAGCAAGCTTCGCTGTCATATCTCGATCTCGCTGGACGGTTTCGTCGCCGGCCCGAACCAGAGCCAGGAGAACCCGCTCGGCGAGGGCGGCGAGGGGCTCCACGACTGGGTGGTTCAGCTGGCCTCCTGGCGCCAAGCCCACGCCAAGGAGGGCGGCGAGGTGAACGAGAGCTCACGGGTCCAGGAGGAAACGACCGCAAATATCGGCGCCGGCGTGATGGGCCGAAACATGTTCGGGCCGCCCGGCGGTGGTGACTGGGGCGACGAGCAGTGGACGGGCTGGTGGGGCGACGACCCTCCCTACCACTACCCCGTGTTCATCGTCACCCATCACCCGCGTGATCCCGTGGAGATGGAGGGAGGGACCACGTACCACTTCGTCACCGACGGAATCCAGTCCGCGCTGGAGCAGGCAAAGGAGGCCGCCGGCGGCAAGGACGTGATGGTTTGGGGCGGCGCCGACGTCGCTGGGCAGTACCTGGCGGCGGGACTGCTGGACGAACTCGAGCTCCATGTCGTTCCGGTGGTGCTCGGCGACGGTGCTCGCCTGTTCGACAACCTCGCGGACGCGGAGGTGAAGCTCGAGCAGGTCCGGGCCGTCGAGGCGCCCGGCGTCACCCACCTCAAGTACAGGGTGGTGAGGTAGGGCGTCTGCACCGCCTCCTCTACGCCCTCCGCCTTGGACGATCACGCGGATCGCCGGTCATGCGGGGCGTGCGCCCGCGTCGCGCGTGAGCCAAGCGTCGTCCCGCAGCCCGACTCGCCGCCGCTCGGCGCCCGCCTGCCACGGCGGCGAACGAACGCGCGGAATGTTTTCATTTGATGTCCCGTGGCCGGCACACATTGCCGATCGCCCAAACACGAAGATCCCTACCGATCCCGTGCCATATTGCCAAGTGGTAATATGGTCCCATGACGACCTACACAGCGATGGCCGAGCCCCACCGCCGGAAGATCCTCGGTCTCCTGCGCGACGGCGAGCGCACCGTGAACGACCTCGTCGGACGCCTGAACCTCAGTCAGCCGGGCGTCTCCAAGCACCTAAAGATCCTGCGCGAGGCGGGTCTTGTTGAGGTCCGCCGGGAGGGAAGGGAGCGCTGGTACGGCCTGCGCGCCAAGCCGCTCGCCGAGGTCGACGCGTGGCTGGAGCCTTATCGCGTGGCCTGGTCTGCCCGCCTCGACGCGCTCGAACAACACCTCGACGAAGGGAGCAAGACGATGACCAACAAGGCCCCGCTTCCCCGGCCCGACCTTTCTGACCGCCGACACCAGCTCACGATCGAGTGCGACATGAGAGCTTCGCCCGCTGCGATCTATCGCGCATGGACCGAGGACTTCGACTCTTGGTTCGCCAGCCCGGGCAAGATCCGCATGCGCGCTGAGGAGGACGAGCCGTTCTTCTTCGAGACCGAGCATGAGGGCCAACGCCACTCCCACCACGGGCGCTTTCTCTCGCTCAAGCAGGACCGCCGTGTCGAGCTGACCTGGGTCACCGGCATGCCCGGAACGGCCGGGGCCGAGACCGTCGTAAGCGTGGAGCTCGATCCGACAGACACCGGCACACACCTTCGTCTCACCCATGCCGGGTTCTACGACCATGCTGGCGTCAAGCAGCATGAAGTGTGGCCGACCCTGCTGGCGGGACTCGACGAACGCCTGGCTACGTCTCCGTAGCCCGCTGTGCGACAGGCGGAAGATGGCGTGATGCGGAGCTCGATGGAGCTCGGCGGGAATGCTGCTTTGCTGGTGTTCGACGACGCCGATCTGGACCGCGCGATCGCTGGTGCGATGGCCATGACCGACTCCTCCTCTGCTCGGGTCAGGCCCGGCAGCAGTTCGCCGGCCTCGATCAAGGCGCCGATGCGAGCGAGGACTACGGTGCGAGCCGGGCGCCGCTCGCTCGGGACGATCTCGTCAGGTACCGGCGAAAAGATGGTCCTTGACCTCGACGCGGTCCGGTAGCTGCGCGCTGCCACTGTCGAGATAGGCGCGCAGGTTCTCGAGGAAGATGCCAAGGACCTGGTCGTCGCTAGAGGCAGAGTCGCCAGCGACGTGGGGCGTGATGACAACGTTGTCCATCGTCCAGAGTTTGTGATCGGCCGGCAACGGCTCTGGGTCGGTCACATCGAGCGCCGCGGCGGCGATCCGCCGCTCGCTCAGAGCATCGACGAGTGCCGGCTGATCGACGAGACGGCCGCGACCGATGTTGACTAGTACCGCCGAGGCCTTCATCGTTTCCAGCTCCGGCGCACCGATCAGCCGCTCGGTGCTGTGATTTAGCGACGGGCAAAGAACGACGAAGTCGCTGTTCGCGAGCAGTTCGCCGAGTCTGTCTGGGCCGAGCATCCGCTCGACCGCGTCTTCGGTCAGATCGGGCACCGACCTGCGCAGCGCCCAGACCCGCATCCCCAATCCCCGGCAGGCGGGTGCTAGCTGGCGGCCGACGCGCCCGAAGCCGATGACTCCGGCGACCTTCCCGCGCAGGGTTCGGCCGAGCCCGACCGCCTCGAGGCTCTGGCGATCGAACTCCCAGCGGCGCGCCATCTGGCTGCGCATCATCTGCGGGAAGCCTTGCGCGAGCATGATCATCGCCCCGACGGCGTGCTCGGCCATCGCCTCGGCATAAGCACCACCGGCATTCGTGACCACGATTCGTCGCTCGACCAGCTCGGGGCTAGCGAAGTGATCTATGCCGGCGCTGACGCTGTGGATCCAGCGCAAGCTGCCCATCTGCGCGACGATCGCATCGAAGTCAACGCTGGGATGATCGTTCCAGCCGCTGACGGCGATCTCGGCCGCGCTGATATCAGGGTCGTCGGGCCTTGCCCCATCGAACGACAGAACCCTGACCGCATCCCCGATCCGGTCGGCGATCGCCCGCGCCCATGCGTCCGCCTTCTCGCGCTCGATCACGACATCGACTGCCACGCGGTCCTCGTGTCAACTAGGCGTCGGTAGTATTCAATATTGTGCATGCTACTCATGGAACCCGTGGCCAGCAAGCGTTCGTCTTTAGTCAGATCGCCGTCGTCGCCCGGCACTGGTATGAGGTCGGCGAGAGTGACGAGGAGCACGGTGCACGGATCGAGATTCTGCGACGCGTGACGATGCCGCACCGCGGAACGGAGTCGACGGCACAGGGCCTCCTCCTCGACGGCCTGATCTGGCGCGTCGATCTGTTCGACGTGATCGGAGAAGAGCCGGGCCGACTGAGCAGGGCCCACCACCACGTGAACTTTGAGGCCGATGGAGCCACGCCCATCGGTCGCGATTGGGACCAAGACCTGACCGCGGATCCGTTTGGCTGGACCGAGGCGCGGTTGCGCGAGATATCCGGGCTGATCACGGCGGCCGGGTTGGATTCCACCGACGTGGACGAAGACACGGAGGACGTCCGCAGGGCGGTGCCGGTGATCATGGCGGCCGCCAGAAGCTACGCGCCGCAGCTCTGCGTCAGTCCCGATGAATGTCGCCGAGCAACCCGCGACACGGCGGAGGTCGTTCAGCTCATGGCCTCGCAGTTCCGCGGCGACGCCACCGACCCGCGCGCTCGCAGGCACGCGTGACCCGCCAGTTCGAGGTCAGCTCCCCGGAGGAGGCCGAAGCGGCGATGAGAGCCGTCGTCGATTACAACGCTGCCCTTCATAAGGACAAGGGGTCGTTCCACCGCCGCCGGCTCGGATTTGGGTCGCGTCCCGCGATTCTGGTCATCGACCTAGCCAACGCCTGGACCCGCCCGGGAACTCCCTACGCCTGCGACGACATGGAGGTCGTCATTCCAGGCACTCGTCGCCTGTTAGACGCAGGGCGCCCGAGGGGTATCCCCATCGTCTTCACCACGATGGCCTTCACTGACCCGACCGGCCCCAACTCCGACGCCGGGCTCGTCCAGCACAAGTTTGAGTCGGCGTTTTTCCGCATGGACTCCATCGAGGTTGAAATCGACGAGCGGCTCGAAATCAGGCGCAACGAGCAGCTCATAGTGAAGAAGCGGGCGAGCGCATTTCATGGCACCTACCTCAGCGGCTATCTGCATTCGGCGGGCGTGGATACGCTGCTGGTGGCTGGCGTCACCGCCTCAGCCTGCGTGCGAAACACCTGTGAGGATGCACTCGCCGAAGGCTTCAGAGCCATCGCTATCAGAGAGTTGATCAGCGACCGCGTCCCGGGAGCTACCTACTACAACCTCTTCGACATTGACGCGAAGTTCGGCGATGTCGAATCGCTCGCGACCGTCCTCGCGTACCTCGACCGGATCACCTGATCAGCAGCTGCACCAAGGCGAAGCTGCCGACGAGGACGATCACCGCACGCAAGATGTCCGCCGGCAAGCGTCGTCCAAAGTGCGCAGCTGTCAACCCGCCAACTGTCGAACCGACGCCGAGCAGAGCCGCGACGGTCCAATCGACGTCCGCTAGGAATACGAACACGGTGGCAGAGGTCGCGTTCACGAGAGCTGCGAGCAGATTCTTCAGCGCGTTTAGCCGCTGGAGGCCGTCGTCGATCGCGATCCCGAGCACGGCAATCAAGAGAACACCCAGCGCAGCTCCGAAGTAGGCGCCGTAGGCCCCAGCGAGGCCGACGACGCCGCAAAGCACCAGGCCACCGCTCCCGTCGGCGCGGCGGTGATGGGCCAATGCCGACTCCAAGCGAGGTTGCAGAAGTACAAGGGCCAGCGGCACGGCAACCACGATCGGCGCGATCGAGTTGAAGGCGCTCGCCGGGAGGACGAGAAGTAAGGCAGCGCCAGCAATAGCTCCGGCAAATGAAAAGGCTCCGAGCGCGAGGATCCGGCCATGTTGATTGGTGAGCTCGCGTCGATATCCGATCGTTCCTGAAACCGACCCCGGAGTCAGTCCAACATTGTTTGAGACGTTGGCGTGAATCGGTGAGTAACCGAGAGCCAACAGCACCGGGAACGTGACGAGGGAGCCGCTGCCGACGACTGTGTTGATGGCACCCGCCGCAACGCCCGCGATGGCGAGCACCCCTGCCTCGACTGGCGTCAATTGGTGAAGGCACTTTGCGTTGCGGCCATACCCGTAGCCACTGGCCCCCGGCGCCCCCATCTCCGACGCCTCGAGCGCCGGCCATCCCGCCGTAGCGGCTCGCAGATCATATGCAATATATTAGCAACCTATTTTGAGCGCTGGCGAGAGGTCCCCTATTTGACCGTCCCGCATCCGGAGACATCGCCTGCCACGACCATCGCCGCCCGGGGCTTCGCCGGTCTGTTTGAGCGCGAGTTCGCCATCGAGTGCGGGCCAGAGGCCCGGCTGGCCGCGAGTCCGACGCTTAGGGCGCCGCCCGTTGAGCGTGGGCTCGATTGAGCATTGCCTGAAGAGCCGGCTGATCGCTGAGGTCAAGGATGCCCACCTCATCGGTTCTACCACCGACGTTGAAGAGCGCATCGGCTGCCAGTTCGGCTGCATCAGCCGGTTGATTTGAGGCCAGCTCAGGGGCGTCGCGGCCAAAGCGGCCGAAGTAGATGGCGGCGAGTTGGCCGGCCAGAGGCCCGCTCTCCTCCTGGCGGACCACCAGGACCGCAACTCGCTCGAGGCCGAGCGCTGTGGCTAGGGCGTGGCGAGCAAAGGCCAGGACGGCACTGCCGAGAGCGGTGAAGTAGAGCTGGTTTCGGTCGGTCTGAGTGCGCTTCTTGACCGTAGGCCGGCCCGCCGCGGTGAAGTCGGCTCGCTGATCTGGAATTAGGCCTCCGGGTGATCAAGCTCGATCATCAGGAGCGCTTCCTTGCCTTGGCAGGTGACCGCAAGGAGTTGATGCGGTCGCCCGCCGGCCCAGTCGCTAAGCACAGTCATCAGCCGTTCTTCGACCGTTGGCGGATCGTTGGCCAGGAGCAGAGACCACTCACGGTCGAGTTCGGCCTGCTCTTGGCGCTCGGCCTCGGCCCGCTTGGCCTCTTCGCGCTCTGACGCCGCATGCGTCTGCTTCTCCACCTCGGCCCGAAGTCGCTCGAGCTCCTTCCATCTGGCGTCGAGACCTGCCTGCTCCATCGATACAGCTGCCGCTCGCTCGGTTTCCTGCTCAGCGATCGCAGCTTGCGCGGCAACCGAGGCTTCCTCCTTGGCTTGCCGGCGCTCGGCCAGCCGGATCAGAGGAACCTCGCGCAATTCGCGCTTGCGGAACTCAGCAATCACCACCTTGTGGTCCACCGGTGCTGCCGCTGGAGCCGTCGGGGGAGAGCCGAACGGCTCAAGCTGGCGCTCGAGCGTCGGGACGCCGACCTCGTTGGCGAACTTGTCCGAAGGGCCTGGCTGTCGACTGGCTTGGCCGGGGTCGCTGTGGGCTGGCTGGCGATCGGGAACGAACCGAGGTGGAGGTTGATCAGCTTCTCCTCGGCGGCCTCGATCGCCGCCGCCTGCCGGCGCCGCTCGGCCTGCTGGGCGGTCTCAGCCACGGCTACGTCTCACAGCCGATGCCGTCGCCGTCGGCATCAAAGCCGTTTGGATCACCGGGCGGGACCGGGAAGTTGGTGTCAGCGACGTCGGCACAGTCGAGGTCGCCGCCGGTTGGAACACTCGGAGTCACGGTCTGCGCTTGCTGCTCTTCGGCAGCCGCCGCCTGTCGGGCTTCACGCTCTGCGATCGCAGCCAGCGTGCAGCTTCTCGCTCCGCCGCAGCTGCCTCTTGGGCGATCAGGCGCGTATAGCGGCGAGCATCGCGCTCGGCCTGGGCCAGGCGCCCGCGGGCGGCGTTAAGCGTGTCCTTGGCATCGTCGACTGCCTGCTCGGCTTCGCGGCGGGCCTGGTCCAGCTGACGAGCCTCGGCCACCAAGGGCCGAGCAACAACGGCGGCTCTTCGAACAGCTGCGGTTGGCCTGGAGGCCGGATCGCCCTGAGCAGCCTCGGCTAGTTGCGCGAGCTCAGGCGCAATCGTCGGGCGCTCCGGCTCAGCGCTGGTCATCGCCGAGCCCAGCGAACCGACAAACAGCAGGGCCAGGAGGGCGGCGAGCACCAGCGCGGCTTTGCGGGGCAAGCGCTCACGGCTGAGGATGGCCTGGGCCTGGCCGCGCTCGCGCAGCAGCGAATGGCGAGCAATCAGAGAGGGCGATGACCAAGCCGATCCCAAACAACAGAGCTGCGGCCCCGACGACACGTGCAGCCCCGTTGCCGCCAAGCAGAACTCCGCCGATGATCAGGGTGAGGAGGAGCAAGACTCCGAGAATCGCTGCCAGTCGGCCGAGCTTCTCGTCGGCCAGCCGCGCAACCACGGGCAGGCTGCGGAATTGCTCCCAGCCCAGGGCGATGAGGGCGAGGAGGAGCAAGCCGATGCCAGCGCCGATCAAGGCCTCGTTGTGATCGTCGTGCTCGGCTACCTCATCTCGGTATTCGGAATTGATGGCGGCGACCTCACGAGCGGCGTCGACCCGACGCTCGATCATCTGCTCTTCCAACCGGTCGACGCGGGCCAGTGCGACCTCAGCGCGCTGGTTGGCCTCGGCAGCTCGATCAGCCACCGGTGCAAGCTCTGTCTCGGCCGCGCTGACAACTTGCTCGGCGGCCGAGATCTCGGCGCGTGCCTCGGTAGCCTCGGCCTCGGCGCTGGCCAGGCCGGTGGCCGGATCCTGAGCTATGGCCACGCTTGGAGCACCGAGAAACAATGCAACAAACACGACGGCTAACGTGCGGTAGCGACGCGGAACCCTCATCGTTCAGCCTCGGTTCGGAACCGCCCGCCGCAGTTACGCCAGTTGCCGCGGTTGGCGCCCTTGGCCTTTTGCTGCGCCTTGCGGTAGCTCGAGGTGCGAGCGAAGGGCACGCCGTCATAGACATAGACGCGGGCTCGCCCGCGCAGGACCTGCTTTCGCCCGACGTCAATGCCGCCGTGCTCGACGTAGCGCAGCAGCCGCCCGTAGCGATCAACGGCGTCCTGGCTCGGGTCGCTGGTCAAAGTCACCTGGTCGCCGGGTTGCAGCAAGCGCTTCATTGCTTCCGAGGCTTCTGGCCCGCCACACTCGGTGCCCCCGTACACCTCCGGGGTGTCGATCCCGATTAAGCGGACATCGCGCGTACGCCCGCGGTAGCGGACCTTGATCGTGTCGCCATCGGCAACGTCAATCACCTCGGCCTTGTCCCGGGTCCCGGGTTGGGGAGGACGTCACCGCCACCGCCACCGGCCGGACGAGCAGGGGCAGCGGAGTGCCTCGCAGGCTCGGCCATTGCCGTCGCCGTCCAGGAGGTGTGGATCACTTGCCGGGCCGCCTTGTGCCTCAAAGAAATCCTGGGCCTCTTGCTGGGTGGCGAAGTCCTCGCAATCAAGGTCGGCCTTGGCCAGCCGGCCGGTCCACCGGCGGCGTTCGCGCCTGTCGTTAACAGAGCCGAAGCTAAACCAACTCCCATTAGCGTTTGGAGACACCCGCGAAATCCTGGTTTAGATCTGGTCTTCAGAAGTTGCCGACGACCGCGCCGGGGTTGTCGTTGTTTAAAGCGTGCATAGACCAGGTCCGGGCGCCTCACGCATGAACAGTCGCCGGCGCCGCGGCCGAAAACCGTGTGCACCTGAACCCATACGACCTCTCACTCCCCCAAACCGAATGCCGCACTCCATCCTCAACCAGGACCATGTCGCTGTCAAGGGCAGACCTTGACTTCGCGCTGTTTCGCCGCCGGGAAGAGTGCGACCTGAGAATCGCCGATCAGCGACTCTGGATCCGAGCGTATAGCCCAGCTGCCGCATTGCCAAGATAGGTCCCGTATAAGAGCTCGGGCTCGCGGACATACCCGTAGGTGCTGACAGCTCCTAAGGCGCCGGTTTGTGAGATCCAAGGTCCGCCGCTCTCGCCTCCGCTGGTGTTGCACCCGATACTCATCGGCGGCGGGCCGGGGAACCGCGAGTAGCCGAAGTCGGTCGAGTGATGGGCGGAGATGCAATGCCAGAGCCGATCACCGAAGGCAGGATCAGCCGGGTAGCCAACCGCCTCCCAGGTCTGCGCGACCGGTTGATTGACGGCCAGGGGGTAAGCGGCGCCTACTGCCGTTTGCACACCGACGCCGCCAAAGCGCTTGATCAACGCGGCGCCGAAATCGGTGTTCTCAGACCATCTCCTGGTGACCCAATCACCCGAGACCCATAGCTCGTAAGCCGGCCAGGTGCCATAGGGCCGAGACCCGGTCTGGTAATCAGGGACGAAGGCCCACCGCTTTGCCCAGGCCCCACGTCGACCGGCTTCGCGCAGGCAGTGGGCAGCGGTCCAAACCAGCCGCGCGCTCGGCGCGTCGACGATCGCGGCCGAGCAGTAATAGCCGGCCCGGTTGATGCGAAAGAAGACCTTCCCATTCGCCGGGTATGGCAGAGCGGTTGGATCGGCGACCGGCTCGGAGATGTAGGAGGTGTGGGTGCGGGCGTTCTCCGCCCGAGGGTCGCCGCCAGCGTTGGGGGTCGTGGCCGGGATTGCCCGGGCCTGACGCTGCGGCGTCCAATAGCTGCGGGCGCCGCCGTCGAGACGAACGTGTGTCGACGGTGATGCGGCTGAGGCAGTGGAGGCCGAGAATACGGTGCTGATTGCGATGGCAAATACCAGTGCTGCAATCGACCGTAGATGAGGCATCCAAACGAGCTTAGGTCACGGAGATAAGGCGCTGGCTTATCGGCCCCCGGTGTCGATGAATGCGTAGCAGTGCGCGCCTGCTTTTTGTCCGCCCGACCGGCGTGGCCCACGGAGATAACGTGGGCTTAACTGCTCGTTGCCCGCTCTCTTTCCGGTTAGGGTTGCCAGGTCTTGGTCGTGGCTGTCCTTGTAGTTGTTTTGGCGCTCGCCGCGCTCGACGGCTCCATCGGCGCGCAGATCGCACTCGGCATTCTGGCCCTCTGGGGGCTAGGACTCAGCGTCTATCTCATCGTCTGGGGTGGGAAGGATTCGGCCGCAAGGCGCCGGCGCCGCAGGCGGGCAGTGGCGGCGGTTCAGTACCTCACTTTGCTCCTTGGCATCAGCGCGGTTGCTGCGCTGATCGTTCTTCAATTCGAGAAGGACGAGAGCCCGGCGCCGGATGCCACTACGCTCGCTTTGCTGTTTTTCGGAGCGATCCTGGTTGCTGCGGCGGTAGCGCCTCGGGTGTCCAAACAGGCCCTTAGCCGGCTGTCTTCGTTAAAGGTCGGAGGGGTGGAGGTGGCCCTGGTTGAAGTCGACTTGGCGGTTCGCGCTACCCCGCTCTGGAGCTCGTGGCGACGCAGAGGCGGCCGCCGTCTCGATCCAAGCCGACAACAGGATCGTGATCGCTGGCACTGCCTATCGCCGGGGATCTGACTTCGACTTCGCGGTGGCTCGTCTCCTTGACAACGGAATGCTTGACCGATCGTTCTCAGGCGATGGCCGGGCGATGTTCGATGCTGGAGGGGCCTACGACGCCGCGGCCGGAGTCGCCGTTCAACCTGCCGGGCGAATCCTCGTTGGCGGAACCGCAAGCTCGGCGACGACAGCCACTTTGCGATCACTGCAGTTGACCGGGATGGCCGGCGCGATCGGACCTTCGCCAGAGACGGACTTCGGATCGTTCGCTTTCCGCGCCAATCGTTTGGTGAGCTACGCGCCTTCGCGCTCGATGCTTCGGGCCGGCCGGTCGCGGTTGGCACCAGTTACGGCCGCGCGGGCTACGAGGGAGCCGTGGCGCGTCTTAGCCCCGACGGTGCCATCGATCGGTCGTTCTCTGGGGACGGCCGGCAAATTGTCCGACTGCCGGGAAGCCATGACTCTCTTGATGCGTTAGCGGTGGATCTAGAAGGGCGGTTGGTCCTGGTCGGCCAGGCCACTGTCCCGGGACCCAACTCCATCACCGCAGCGCGGTTGCTCCCCGATGGCCGTCCTGACCCCACGTTCAATGGCACCGGACAGGCGCTGGTTGGCTTTGGCGGGCGGCGATCGGACTACGGAGTCGGCCGGGCCGTCGCGGTCGAAGACTCGGGCCGCATCCTAATCGGGGCCTATTTCACTCGTGGATTGCTCGACGCGGATATCGGCGTTATCGGCGTGACCCCCGCTGGATCCGTCGACACGGGGTTCGTTGGCGACGGGCTCCTTCAATTGGGGCTCGATCCCACCGTAGGAGAGCCGGTCGGTATGGCCCTGCAAGACGATTCGAGGGTTCTCC
Source organism: uncultured Solirubrobacterales bacterium (assembly GCA_963767475.1). Lineage (GTDB taxonomy): Bacteria > Actinomycetota > Thermoleophilia > Solirubrobacterales > 70-9 > WHSW01. The sequence continues at coordinate 600,514 of CAVYEI010000002.1, read as the reverse complement.
TGACGAGCGCCAGCAACTCCCAGACGGCCATCGTCCGACTATTCGGTCCGTTAGGGCGCGGGCTGGCGCTCGAGCGCACACGCCCGAAGCCGGTGCTACGAAACGCGGCTCTAACTGGGCGGCGTTGGCGCCTGACCTCGAGGCTCCACTCAGGTTACTCCTCGGACGCTAGCGGTTAAGGCTCCTCTACAACCTCAGAACGCTCTCACTCGAAGCATCCTGAACAATAGAAAGTTCTATACTGATCGCGCTGTGGCCAGCAAAAAGCCCAATCGCCGGATTGTCTCGCCCAACCCCGATGGAGGATGGGACGTCAAGGCGCCGTATGCCAAACGGTCCAGCGCTCACGAGCGCACTCAGGCCGACGCTGATCGGCGGGCAGCAGAGATTCTGCGCGGTCAGGGTGGCGGCGAGAGATCACCCAGGGCCGCGATGGACGGATCCGCAGCAAGGACACCATCGCCCCCGGATGACATTCGAATCCGCCGAAGGACCGCGAGCACTGAGCCAGCCTGACGGTGAATGAGAACGATGTCCGACCGAGAAAAACACGACCGATCCCGCGTAGAGGAAGGGGTGTGGTCCCGTCGCACACCGCCGAAGCCGAACGGTCCACGCAGGCCGCCTCCACCGCCCCCGCATCCGAACCCGCCTCGGCGGCCGAAGCCGCCGGCGCCGAAGCCGCCCCGGCCCCCGGCTAACGACCATGGCCGATAAGGGCGACTCCTCGCCGCGTTGCAGTGGCGAAGGCACCAGGAAGGGCAGTCGCACCTGGAGTCTACCGACGACGTCGCCGGGTGGCCAAGGGGGCCGCAAGCCGCCCCCACCGCCTCCTCCTCCGCCCCCGCCGCCAGCGCCGAAAAAGACCTAGAGCCGCGTGCTGACGCTCCGAGCGCGTCCGACGTCGCCAACATTGTCGTCTTCGTTGTTCCTGTCTTCCCCCACGGTCGGGTCCCCGGCCCGCTTTCCGCAGCTTCCCCAGGAGCCGGCCTACTCCCTCATCATCCGCATCGCCGCCAGTGTGCCGCTGGTTGCCCTGGCCAACAGCGTGGCTGACTTTCTCGCGCTTGAGGCCGAGCCGCTCAATGCGGCCTACGGGCTTCTGCTGGTGACATTGGGGTTGGTTGTCGGTTACCTAACAGCGGTCCTGCGCGGCTGGAGCACGGTCCGAAGCGTCCTGCAAGAGATCGGCATCCCGTTCGACCCCTAGCCACTGTCTCCGAGTGGACCCTGCTTGGACTTCCCGAGAACGCAGAGGTCACGGTGGCCTTCAACGACGGTCAGGTGGTCAGTGGCTATCCAGCTGTCGGCCCAGGCTTTGTTGAGGCCGGTAGGCACGGAGCTCTACCTGACCTCGCAGCGTTGGTGGAACTTCGCCAGCGAGGACTGGACCGAGGCTGGAGATGGCGTAGTCGTCAACCTGGACCAAGTGCGGACCATCTCGGTGTCCAGCGACCAGCCGGCCGAAGTTGGGGCGGCTGACTCGTTGGCCGAGGCCTGATTCGATGCCCGCCGCATGCCCGCCAGCACTCTTGATCACCTCGTTGAGTGAGATCGATCGCCAGTGAGCACCGATCTCGGCATTCGCCAGTCCGTCGACCGCGATGAGCCACCTCCAGGGCCGTGTCGACCTGCTTGGCAATACCTGCTTCCCGAGAGCCGTGCCCGCCGCCGGGCCGAGACATTGGAGCTTGAGAGTCCAAGGGTGGTCGACAGGTCATCGAGGTTGAGATCGCCGTGCCACGGCCCGGCGCCGATAAGGGCGCTACCGGCGGTGTGATGACGCCGGCACCACCAGCGAGAACGAGTGGTATTTGCCGCTCAACCACCTTAGCAAGGATCCGGTTGCTCCAGAGCTCGAGTTTGGCGACGCCAAGGGCACCCTGCTCTCGATGCCAACCAGAACATGAGAATATGGCCCTGATCAAGCTATCCGATTGAGCAGCTAGTCAAGACCTGGGCAGCTCCGATTAGACGGTCCGACTGAGCTCAGCGGTCCGATCAAGGAATCATTGTCGAAGAGCCGCTCCCAGCCCGGGTTTCCCGCATCCTCGTCGAACTCGAACGCAATGACACCGGTGGCTTACTCTCGAAGTTGCTGACCGACTTTGAGGATCAATTTCTGTTGTGGGTTCCAATCACCGGACGGCCGGGGCAGGAGTGTCGGTTCACCATCAGCCGGGGTCTCCATCGCGAGCTCGACCCGGTCCTGCCCAAGACACGCCAGTGGGAACCCCTGCCCTTTTCCACCGCACTCGGCCAGGTCACAGCGGCCGTCAAGACCGCTGGCCGCCGGACCGTTGACCTGGGCCAGTTGGTCGAGCGAGGGCTGTGGAGGTTCGGGATCGTTCCGGTTCCTTCAAGCACGACACTTCCGATCCTCGCCGCTACTCGAGCTATCACCTGCGGATCAAACCCCCGCCAGGCATGCTGGTCCGACACGTCTGGGCCGGTGAACGGCTTGACCTCAAGGCGGCCCCGGCACTGCTCGGCAGCGGTGAGTTGCCGACAGTTCAGAAGCTCGAGACCACCGCCAACCTGACCGTCCAGGGCGAAGACGCTGAATTGGCGCATATCCACTGTGCACGCCAAGACAATCCCGACCGCCTCTATGCCCGGGTGACCTTCGGCCCTCCTCCCGAATTGACCACTCTGCGGATGCTCGCGGTCACCATGACCTCCGGCCTGTTGAGGGCCTTTCATCGTCACGCGGCTCTTCCGCCCGACCGTCCTAGCGACTAGCAGATCGCCGCCGGCGTTTTGTTGGTGGGTCCGGCGGTCGCCGCCGCCTGGGCCATTCGGGCCGGCGATGGCACGGCCATGCGACGAGTGATGTCTGGGACTCGATCTATGTTCTGGCCGCGGCGGTGCTGTCGGCGGCCAGCGCGCTCAGTCTGGCTGAGTTCCAGCCCTTTGGCTGGGACGCCTGAGCAGGCCATCGGTTGGTATGCGCTGGCTGCCTACGTGGCTGCGCTTCCGGTGGTCATCGGCTGGGTCGTCTCACGGCGGTGGGTTTGGCTTCTTTACGGCAGGGCGCTCTCCAATGGGCCGCGAAGTCTCGGTGCCACGCTCGGCCTCAGCCTGCTCCCCTTGCTGGTCAGCCTTCACCACGACCTGCCCGACGACAGCGTTGGTCTGGTTTGCTGGCGGTAAGCGGGGTTGCAATGGCCGGGATTGCGGTTAATCGGACAGCCACCGGTCCGACTGATCCGGCCAGTTCGTTTCCGATCGTCGCTTCCTTGGCGGGATTGATAACGCTGGTATTGCCGTCGAATCTTCATCGGTCTGACTTGGGACAGACCTTGAAGAGTTTCCCCGCTGGGTCGTCGCGGCCGTGGAGGGCTTGGTCTCGGCGGTTGCCCTGATTGCCCTTGTCAAAGATCCATGAGTGCGATAGGACAGGTAGTACGGATGTGGACCGAAGCATGAAAACCTCGGTGCGCGGTCGAACTCCGTCGATGCTTTTCCTAGCCGCGCGCGAGCCTCGCTAGCCTCAGGAGCTGACACATGAACAACGACGACGCTCCGATCATCGAACTTGGACCACCCCGCAAATCGCGGGCCGATTGGTTCTTCACTCCGCGCCCGAGCGAGGTGCTCGACGCAGCTGAGGTGACCATCATCAGTGTGTCCGGACGCAATGGCGACCACGGCCCTGAGAATGGAGCCGATCCAATTGCCGACGCCGACGCCGACGCGGCCGAGGCAGACTGCAACTAGGTCGGCGAGAGCGAGCGTTCGTCGGAGCGCGTTGGGTCCACGATGCTGAGCACGTCGAGGGCAAGCCAGTCGCCCAAGCATCAACTCCGCTTCGTCCTGGATGCTCGGGCGGAGTCTGTTTTCCGCTTGCGGAGTCCGGCGTAGTTGCCAGACCACCCAGACGCCTGACCGTTTGCTGCAGACGCTTAGGAGACCCTGAGCGTTCTGGCAGTTTTCGCCAAGCTGACTAAGTGGCAGTGGCGCCTGTCTCGTCTGCAGGCGCCGGTTCTCGGCTGACATCGGAGCCCCGTCAAGGCCTGACCGGGCTTGCTGGCGTGGCATCCGACTGGGTTAGGGAGTGTGGTGAGCGAATCGCGAGTCGGAGCGGGCCGACGATTGGTCCGTCTGTATGACCTCGAGCCGTCGTGGTTCGCTGGCCTGGCTGAAGCGTGCGCCGCCAACCTGCGGCGCAACTTGGTCGTGCCGATCCTTGAGTTCAATGCTGGATCCTGGCGCCCGCCGGTCATCTCGGAGCAGTCCTTGGGGCTACTAGTCAATGACGGCTTGTTGTTGCGCGAAGCTCTTGATCGCCGGCCGGCGGTCTGTCGAGCTGATCAGACCCGGCGATTTGATTTGGCCCAACGAGCAGATCGATGTTCTGTCGGCTGAACTTCGGCCGAGCTGGCGCGGTTTGACTGACGGATCGGTCGCTTCTTTGAACGAGACGGCCACCGCCTACTTGCGGGCTGATGCCAGCGGCCATGCCGGATCTGGTCCGGCGCGTTCACCAGAGAAGCCAGCTGTCGTCGCTTCAGGCTGCTCTTCGCAAGGTCCGGGCCGCCGATCGCATCCTGGGCATCCTCTGCCACCTGGTCAGTCGCTGGGGGAGGGTCACCGACCAGGGATTGGTCATCCCGTTTCGCCTTACTCATTCAGTGCTGGCCGATCTGGTCGCGGTCGAGTGCCGTACTGTAAGCACTCAGCTCGGGGTCCTAACCGCTCTCGGTGCCGTGCGAATGAACCAGGAGAAGCAGTGGGTCGTGAGCCGGGCGGCCCTGTCTTTTCTGGGCGAGCTTGACGTCGCTCCGGAGCTCGACACACCGCGGTCGGCCTGGGATCCAACCCGCGAACGAAGGCTGTCCGCCAAAGCCGGGTAAGGCGAGCGGCCGGTGTCAGCCAGCTGACGCCGCGACGGTTGGGTTGTCACCTGGATGACATCCACCCTGGACGATTGAGACTCCGAATGGCAGGCTGCCGCAGCCGGCAAGTGGCCAAACCGACTTGAAGATCTCAATTGCCTAACTCGAGCATCCCTCCAGGCCAGCCCAAGTGACATGGCCTCGACGCCCGTTCTTCGAGGGCCGTCCCCACCCAGAGTCCCGTCGGCGACCGAGTAAAGGCGCTGCGTTCAGGTTGGAGGAGCGAGAATCATGTCGGTTAGGCGGGGCAGTCAGCCGCGAGGAAGAGTGAGCACGGTAGGAGCGGCGATTCTTGTGCTGTTGGCAGCGCTGGCTCTCACCGCCCTGGCCATTGCGGACGGGGTGATTCCCGCCAGCAACCTGGCGCGAAACGCGTCGTTTGAGGTTGACGACGGCCACTGGGGAAGCTGCGGCGGGCAGATCAGCCGGGTGACCGACTCGCTGGCACCAGACGAGACCCACGCCCTTGAAGACAGCTATGACCCGCTCGGTGGTTGCGGCGGCTACACGGTCGATGACGACGGCGATACGGTCGCCAATGCCCAGGCTGGATACGACTACACAGCCAAGGCCTGGGTGCGTGCAAACTCGGTCAGTGATGGCGATCACATCGAGATCGTGATCCGCGAGTGGAACTCCACCGGCTTTGTCGACAATGCCGTTGAGTCGATCGAAATCAGCGACGACGGATACGTGCCGATTGAGGTCAGCTATTCGCCGCAGGTAACTGGCAACCAACTCGACTTCCTCCTACGTCGTGACGGCAGCGAGGTCGCGACCGGAGACAAGTTCTTCGTCGATGCCATCTCCATCGACTACCGCGCCGACAACCTGGTCGAGAACGCGTCGTTTGAGCAGGACGAGTCCGGATGGGGGAGCTGCGCTGGAACAGTTGACGCGGTCGCCGATCGGTTGACTCCGCACAGCGGCAACGCCCTGGAGGTTGCCGATACCACACAAAGACGACTGTGGCGCACCGCCGACGACGGCGACGGCGAGCACCAATGCCGGGTCGGACTACACGGCCAGAGTTTGGGTCCGGGCCAACTCCGTCAGCGATGGCGGTCATCTCGACATCGCCCTGCGTGAATGGGATACCAATGGGCTGGTCGACTACGAGGCGGAGTCAGTGGTCATGGGTGACGATGGCTATGCGCCAGTCGAGGTCACCTACACGGCGCACGGCACCGGCAATCAGGTCGACATCAAGCTGCATCGGCCTGGGGGCGAAGTGACGACAGCCGATCTTCCACTTGAGACGCGGTCTTCGATTACCCAGGCCTCAGGGCCCACTCCCGGCCCCAACCCACAGCACGTGACCGCGCTTCCGTTGGATGAAGGCTCAGGACGGATCGCGGCGGATGTTGTTGGCGGCCACGACGCCACCATTCACGGTGCCCAATGGGTGACGCCGGGCAAGTACGGCGCTGCGCTGGCCTTTGACGGGGTCAATGATCGAGTCTCAATTCGTGACGGCGCTGATCTCGATTTCGAGGACGGGTTCACGATCGAGGCCGGGGTCTGCGACCAGCTCGAGCCTGGGGCTCTCGATCGTCACTAAGGAAGACTCGGCCAGCGGCTTTAGCTATCTGCTCTACGCCGAGGGCGGCAGCGGCGTCCCGTCCGGATATGCGAACGACACCCAGTCGCTGGGGTCCGTTGAAGCGCAAGCGGCATTGGCGCTCAGCACCTGGACTCACCTGGCGCTGACTTCAGACGGCACCGATCTGCGGATCTATGTCGACGGCATCCTTGATGCCACGGCATCAGCCATGAACTCCAGCCGAGCGACGAGAAGCTTGAGATCGGCGGCAACCGTTCCTATGCCGAGTATCTCGATGGTCGAATCGACGAGATCAGGATCTATGACAGCGTGCTTGGCTCACCGCGATTCAGAGCGATCGCACCACACCGATCGACACCGGAGCGCCAACCGACATCGCGCTCTCCGAGACCTCCATCCTCGAGAATGAGCCTGCCGAGACCGAGGTCGGCGAGTTGTCGACCAGTCTCCGCTGGCCGGCTCCTCGTTCACCTACAGCCTAGTCTCGGGAACCGGTGACGCCGACAATGACCTCTTTGAGATCGATGACGATTCGCTCTTGGCAAAGGAGTCACTCGACTTCGAGGCCGATGCGAGTAGATCGATCAGAGTCAAGGTGGAAGACGAGCACGGGATTAGCTATGAGGAGCAGTTCTCCATCACGGTGGTCGACGTCAACGACGCCCCAACCGACATCACCCTTTCCGCCTCGAGCGTGGACGAGGGAGAACCCTCCGGCACCGTAGTCGGCGAGCTTGACACGAGACAAAGACGCCGACGAGAGCTTGACCTACGACTTGGGCGCGGGCACCGGAGATGTCGACAACTCGGCCTTTGCCCTTGACGGGTCCACGGTTGAGACAACCGAGGAATTCGACTACGAAACCGATTCCAGCTATTCGATTCGGGTCAGCACCGAGGACTCCGAAAGCGCAATTCATGAGGAGCAGATCGGGATCACCGTCAACGCGCCGCCGCTGGCTGAGATCTCCGCCACCGAGCTTGACGAGGTGGTGCCGACAACGGCCTTTGAAGCGACCGAGTTTCTCTACACCGGATCCGACCCGGTCCAGCCAAATGTTGATACGGGAACGATTGAATCCGAGCGTGTCGCTGTCCTGCGCGGCCGAGTTGTCGATGAGGCCGGGTATTCGTTGAGCGCTGCCGTGGTCAGCGCGCCAGACTTTCCCGAATACGGACAGACATTGACGCGCGAGGATGGCCGCTTCTTCTTCACGGTCAATGGCGGCACCGAGATCCTCCTGCGCTACCAACTCAACGGTTATGCGCCGTCGGAGCAGCTCGAGGAGCCCCCGGTCCAAGAATACGACTGGTACGAGGATGTCGTTCTCGCCGAGCTCGACAACGTTGAGGACGAGATCCGCCTCGACGGTGGCGCCACCAACGCCCAGGCCTTCGAGGGCAGCGTTGTCTCTGACGGTGACGGGCCTCGTTCGCAGACATTGATCTTTCCGCCGGGAACAGAAGCCGAGATGGAGAGTGGGTCGGGTGCGACCCAGGCCGTCGAGGAAGGCACCTTGCGCGTGACTGAGTTCACCACTGGTGGCGATGGACCGGAGACCATGCCCGGCGATCTACCGCGGTCTAGTCGATACACCTACGCGGCCGAGTATTCCTTCGACGAAGCGATCGCTCCGACGCCGAGACGGTCACCTTCTCAGAACCGGTGGTCGGCTATCTCTACAATTTCATTGAGTTGCCGGTCGGCGAGGATGTGCCGGTTGGCTCCTTCGACCGCGAGCGCGGCGTCTGGGTGCCTGAGATTGACGGTCGCGTCGTCGAGGTTCTCTCCGAGTCTGGCGGGCATGCGGTTCTCGATGTCGATGGATCGGCCGAGGCCGCGTCCCAAGGCAGCTCGACGAGCTCGGCGTCACCGCGGCTGAGCTGGCCAAGGTCGCCCAGCTCTACGCGCCAGGCGATGAGCTATGGCGGACAACCCACGAACACTTCACGCCAGTTGACTACAACTTCCCGATGGAGCCCCCGGGCGATGCCCGGCGTCCAGCCGGGGACCTAGCAGCCGCCGACCCCGACGCCGAGTGCCAGGACCCGGGTTCGATCATCTACTGCGAGAGCCAGAGCCTGGGCGAGACGCTGCCGCTGGTTGGGACTGGCTCGGCGCTTAACTACCGAAGCGATCGAAGCCCCGGGCGGCTGGCCGTTCTGGATGTGCCGCTCATTGACGATGACATTCCCGAGAGCCTGAAGCGGATCGAGGCCACCGTAGCCGTTGCAGGTCGCCGCTATAGCCACGTCGTTGAGGACTCAGAGCTTGAGGGCAACGATTCCTGGCAGATGACATGGGACGGCGAAGACGCCTTCGGCCGTGAAGTGTCGGGTGGCCAGCAAGCGACGATAACGCTGACCTACGTTTATGCCGCCGCCGGTTACCAGGGCGCGGCACCGGGCGTGAATCGCAGCTTTGGCGTGCCTGGCGGAGGAGGCGGTCTCAGCGCCTCGACGCGGATGGGGGAGGTCGAGGTATCGGATAAGCTACCGACGCCCCCTCGGACATTGGGATCCGACCGGCCTGGGGCTGGGTGGCTGGACAATGACCCAGCATCACACCTACGACCCGGCGACTGAGACCATTCACTTCGGCGATGGCTCGCATCGGCAGGCCGCGCCGGCGATGCTAAGCCGCGTTGGCGGCCATCACCCCGCGAACCCGAGCGACCCGAACTTCGGAGACGGCGGACCGGCCCTCGACGCCGACTTCGCCGTCAACGCCGGCGGCGGGATGGACATCGGGCCGGACGGCTCACTCTACTTCGCCGACTTCCAACACGACCGTGTCCGCAAGATTGCGCCCGACGGCACGGTCACCTCGGCAGCGGGTTCGGGTGCGGCTTACTCGGGTACCCCTGGGGGACACTTCGCCGGCGATGGGGGGCCGGCCACGGAGGCAAAGCTCGACGGACCGAATGATGTCGTGGTCGCCCGCGATGGCACGGTCTATTTCTCGGACATGCTCAATGGTCGTGTCCGAGCGATCGATCCCGACGACGGGACGATCTCGACCGTCGTCGGAGACGGCAACCTCGATGTCGACGATGGACCGGCCCTCCAGGCCGGCCTGCGCAATCCGCAGGAGCTCGCGCTCGGAGCGGATGGGAGCCTCTATATCGCTGACACGGGCAACTTCAGGATTCGGCGTCTGTCGCCGGATGGGCGTGTGTCGACGGCAGTCGGTGGTGATGGATTCGATTCTCCGTCCGGGGAGGGATCGATCGACGCCTCAGACTTGTGGTTGGCCGGCTACCGTGGTCTCACCGTCGACGATCACGGAAACCTGTTCGTATCCACCGTCGGGGCGCTTGAGAACGACCCGCACATCTACAAGGTGACGCCAGAGGGACGAGCCTCGAACTTTGCTGGCGACGGCTTTGGCGAGGGCACAGGAGGCGACGGGCTCCCGGCGCAGGAGGCCGAGATGTGCCTGGCCGGTAACGGAGACCTCTACTTCCGGGATGGCTCGCTCTATGTGACCTGCCGGTCGCGCGTTCGCAGGATCAGGCCGGACGGGATCATCGAACTCGTCGCCGGCGGTGGCGACAAGCCGTTTGACTCTGCCGACGATGTCCTGCCGCCAACGCAGGTCGACTTCGACAGCGGTTACCTCAGTACCGCTTTGCCGGCCCCAGACGGCAGTCTCTACCTGTTCTCGGGCGACCGGCTCCTGCGTGGCGAGCATGATCTGCCGCGCGTCTCCGGAGAGCCGTTCGAGATCGCCTCGGCGGATGGCAGCGAGCTGTATGAGTTCGATTCCTCGGGCGGCATCTACGGACCGTCGACTCGATCACCGGCGAGTCCCGATATGAGTTCAGCTACGACCAGGCCGGACGCCTGACCGAAGTCGAGGACGGACACGCAAACGTGACTACGGTCGAGCGCGACCAATCAGGCGTAGCAACGGCGATCGTCTCCGAAGATGGTCAAGAAACGGCACTCGACATCAACGGCCAGGACCAGCTTGGTCGCTGTCCAATCCCGAAGCCGAGACCTGGGAGATGGACTACGACGACGGGCTTTTGAGCTCGTTCACCAATCCGCGCAATCACAGCTCGACCTTCACCTACGACGCCGCAGGACGCCTCGAGCGAGACAGCGACGCCGGCGGCGGGTATTCCGATCTGACCCGCGAGCAAGCCAGCGACGGTTACGAGGTCACCGTGGCCAGCAAGCTCGGGCGCGAGCACAAGGTCGAGGTCCGGCGACTGGCCAACGGCGAGACGCGCCGGCGCTCAACTGATGCTGCAGGCATGGCCACGACCCAGATCACGACCGAAGACGGTGGTCAAACGACGCAGACCATGCCTAGCGGCACCGAGATCACCCAGAGCTTGGCCCCGGATCCGCGCCTTGGGGCCGATGCCTCATATCCAGCCAGCACCACTGTCCAAACACCAGAGGACCGAGAGCTGGTCATCGAGCGGACGCGCGAGGCCGAGCTAACTGATCCCGAGGACCCGCTCTCCATTGAAACGCTGACCGAGACCGTTTCCGTCAACGGGAACGAGGCGACCACGGTCTTTGACACCGACGGCGACTTCTTCCTCAACACCAGCGCGGAAGGCCGCGAGTCTGGGGTCGCAATCAACGCAGACGGCCAGCCGGTTTCGGCGGCGACTGACGGCATCGAACCTGTCGACTACGGCTATGACGGCCGCGGGCGACTGATCACGATCGACCAGGGCAGCCGCGACTGGGCATTGACCTACGACGTCGACGGCAACTTCGACACCAGCACTGACTCCCTGGGTCGCGTCGAGTCCTTTGACTACGACGACGCTGGCCGGGTCATCGAACAGACATTGCCCGATAGTCGCGTCATTGCCTATGACTACGACGCCAACGGCAACCTGATCTCGGTCACTCCACCCGGTCGCCCGGATCACGACTTCGGCCACGACGAAGTCGACAACCTTGGCTCGGCCACGCCCCCAAGTGTCGGCAACGGTGCCGATCCCACGACTTACGACTACGACGATGACCACCAGCTGACAGCGGTCAACCTCCCAGACGCACGACTCTCGGCTTCGACTACGACGCCGCCGGGCGTCTTGAGACAACCACGAGCCCGGCGGGCCGGAGACCGATCTCACCTACGACAACCAGACCGGCCAGCTCGACACGATCAGCTCGCCCGGCAGCGTCGGGCTCGAGTTCGGCTGGGACGGCGAGCTTGCCACCTCGAGCGAGATGACTGGCCCTGTGGCAGGCGAGGCCTCCGCCAGCTACGACAACGACCTGCGCATCGCTGAGCTCGAGGTCAACGGGGCGAACCCCATCACCTACGGCTACGACGATGACTCGCTGTTGACCAGTGCCGGAGCACTTGGCCTCGGGCGCTCGATTGAGAACGGGCAACTGACCTCGACCGAGCTAAGCACCATCGATAGCGCGGTTACCTACAACGACTTTGGCGAGGTCGAAGAGGACAGCTACACCGAGAGCTCCAATGCTCTGCTGTCGATCAGCTATGTGCGCGACGACGCCGGTCGCATCACCCAGAAGACCGAGAGCGATGGGTCAACGACCACGACCTGGAACTACCACTACGACACCGCCGGGCGCCTCGACGATGTCGACCTCAATGGCTTCGCCTACGCCAACTACGTCTATGACTCCAACTCAAACCGCACCAGCCTGACCCAGGGCGGTTCGACCACCACCTCGACCTACGACAACCAGGATCGCCTCCTGACTCGTGGCGTCTGGGACTACGACTACAACCTCAACGGCCAGCTCGAAGCCAAGACCGACAGCGGCACAAGCGCCACCACCGCCTATGCCTACGACGCCCTCGGCAACCTCGACTCGGTCAATCTGCCGAACACCAGCAACGACATTGCCTACCTGACCGACGGCTTCGGCCGTCGGGTCGGAAAGAAGGTCGGCGGCAATCTCGAGCAGGGCTGGCTCTACGGGCCGGGAGCCTCAGGCCGGTGGCCGAAACAGATGACCAGGGCGCCGTCGTCAGCCGCTTCGTCTATGCCACCTCGGCCACGGTCCCCGACTACATGGTCAAATCCGGAACCACCTACCGGATCGTCAAAGACCAGCTCGGCAGTCCGCGCCTGGTTGTCAACGCCGCCACTGGCACTGTGGCCCAGGAGATCGAATACGGCCCCTTCGGCGAGGTGCTTTCCGACTCCAACCCCGGCTTTCAGCCCTTCGGTTTCGCTGGCGGGCTCTATGACCACCAGACCGGGCTTGTCCGCTTCGGCGCCCGCGACTACGACGCCGCCACCGGCCGCTGGACCGCAACCGACCCGATCAGCTTCGCCGGCGGCCAGGCCAACCTTTACGGCTATGTGATCAACGACCCGGTCAACCTGGTTGATCCGAGTGGGTTGTTGTTCGGGTTCGTTGGGGATGCCCTGGACACAGTCGTTGGGACGGTCGGCGAGTTCGACGACGTGATCAGCAGCGGCCAGTCTTGGGAGTATCTGCAGAACGAGGCCCTAGGGGCCGTCAACGTACTGTCGTTTGGATTTATCGACGCGCCATGTCCAGGCGCTGGGTATGGCACTGGACAAGCGCTAGCGGTCGCAGCAGTTCTGGTTCGCGCTGCGCCTGCGCTGGCTTCAAGAATCTGGGCTGCCGTACCGAGCGGTACACGGACGTTCTTCAATCGCGTTACGATCTTCAAGAACGAGAATGTGCTGGGCGGCGTAGGAGTGCGAAGCGGGACTGGCCAATGGAAGTTCAACATCAAGATCGATCGCCCGCACCATGGATCTGGTCACCACCTGCAACTTGAGCGACCTGGCCACGACCCATGGCGGTTCCCCCGGCGGTGACTCCCGATAAGCTCGGTTACTGCTGGGAGGGAAACGCCGATCCTGGCGTGATGCGCGAGCTATTGATTGAGGCAATCGGTGCTCTTGCCGAAATTACCGACCGACCGCGAGTTCATGTCACCATAGAGTTCGTTGACGACGAGCATCTGGAACGGCAACTTCGCGGTCGTGGTTTCGACGTCAGCGCACCTCCGCGTAAACGTCGTGTGTTCGGCACGAGCAGCTCGGGCGAGTTGTGCGCAGCTGTCTCCCTTCCGGTTGACACGGCCGTCTTGGCCGAAACACTCGCGGTCGCTTGGGATCCACATTGGATTACATCATCGGTGGTCTGCCGTCTCCAGTCTCCGGAGGGCGAGCCGTCATCTCACCATGGTGTTGACGAGGGACCGGTTCTTCGGTCGGTTGATCGCGACTGTGTCGATGTCGAGTGGGCTTCCACGTTCTCCGATGCCAGGCCACAGCTACTTGAACGGCTTACCGCACGGGGCGGGGAACACGGACTAACGCTCCGCATGACCGGCTAACTGTGGTCATCGGACCTAACCACCGCGGAGGGCACCGGGTTCGCCCGCAACAACGCTCACTCCCACACGACCGTCGCACGATCAAGGGGGAAGATTCGATGACTTCCAAGGTAGACGTTCGTCACAGAATTTGCGAGCTGGGCTCCGGGGCGATCTGGAGGGCCTACGGCGAGCACTGGAGGATCCAACCGTTCGCGAGAACGTCTCGTTGCGAGACGCGATTCTCACCCAAGCGGAGAACTGGGGCGACGCGCGCGCAACGTCGGTGCTTTCTGAGTTACTCCAGGATGCCGAGCCGCGGATTCGTTTCTCCGCCGCCCTCAGCTCGGTGTAAGGGGCGATCCGCGATCGGCGGAGGTATCGCAGGAGCGCTCAAGAGACGATGATTCACGTGTTCGAGCCCAGGCCGCCGAGAGTCTCGGCAGTGTGGGCGAGGTGCGCGTGATTCCGAGCCTGATCGAGGCACTCGCAGATTCGCACTGGGGCGTGCGGGCGAAAGCCTCTAGTTCGCTGGGGACGCTCCATGATGAGCGCGCCATAGGGCCGCTTGAGGACGTTGGAGGACGAGACTAAGGTCGTTCGACAGGCCGCTGCCGAGCGTTGGTGGAAATCGGGGGAAACGCCGCCGCCGAGCAACTAGAACGGGCAGCAGGCCAAGGCCGCTGGATCAACCGCAGCATATTAAGCGGCAAGCCGCCGCGGCCCGGCGTGCGACGCCGTAGCGACCACCTCGACCTACGACAACCAGGATCGCCTTCTGACCCGCGGCGCCTGGAGCTACGATTACAACCTCAACGGCCAGCTCGAAGAAAAGACCGACAGCGGCACAAGCGCCACCACCGCCTACAGCTACGACGCCCTCGGCAACCTCGACTCGGTCGATCTGCCAAGCACCAGCACCGACATCGCCTACCTGACCGATGGCTTCGGCCGCCCGGTTGAAAAGTGGGCGGCGTTCTCGAGCAGGGCTGGCTCTACGGGCCGGGAGCCTCAGGACCACTGGCCGAAACAGATGACCAGGGCGCCGTCGTCAGCCGCTTCGTCTATGCCACCTCGGCCACGGTCCCCGACTACATGGTCAAGGCCGGAACCACCTACCGGATCGTCAAAGACCAGCTCGGCAGCCCGAGGCTGGTTGTCAATGCAGCGACCGGAGTGATCGCCCAGGAGCTCGAGTACGGCCCCTTCGGCGAGATGCTCTCAGACTCCAATCCCGGCTTTCAGCCCTTCGGCTTTGCCGGCGGCCTCCATGACCCAGACACCGGGTTAGTGCGCTTCGGCGCTCGCGACTACGACGCTGCCACCGGCCGCTGGACGGCGACCAACCTGATCTCGTTCGCCGGCGGCCAGGCCAACCTCTACGGCTATGTGATCAACGACCCGGTCAACCTGGTTGATCCGAGTGGGTTGAGCTTCCTTGGCGTTGATCTTGGGCCGATCGATGACATCACTGGAACGATCGATCGAACCATCGCTGAGATTCCGGATGTTTTGCGAAGCGGGGAGTCTTGGGAGTTCTTCCAGAACGAGGCGCTCGGGTTTTTCCATGGCCTGTCGCTCGGTGCGTTCAACGCCCCATGTGGGCCTGGTTACGGAATCGGCACGTTCGGTGGTCTGGCATTCGGGGTCGAGAGCGGAATGAGTCTCGTGCCGGCGGCCATGAGAGCAGTGCCGTCAGCAGTCCGGGCGAGCGTTGCCGGGATACGGGCCGCCCGAGACGCGGCGAACGTCAGCAAGCCGACGATTTGGCTGTCGCAACGGTCCGACAAACTCAAAGACATTTAGATGCCGTCAAGCGAACCTTCGATCTCTTTAAGTGAGGCCAGCGCAATGACCATTGAGGACGTCAGGGAGCTGGCGCAGGCAAAGAATGTTGATGGCCTGGCTGAGGTGGTTGGGGGTCCAGGCCCCGCGCCGAGCCGCACGGTTCGCCATGCGGTCTTCACGGAGCTTTCGAGACTCGGCTCGGACGCAGCCGTGGATGTAGTCGGCCACATGCTCGTTCATGATCCTGACCCCCCCCTACGCGCGAGCATTGGAAGATGGTGCTGGAAGTCACGCGAGACTCGATGCGCGGGGGCCTTGCGGTCCGCACTCGCCGACTCCGATCCTCGGGTGGCTGCGCAGTCCGTCCGGGCCTTGGGCGTGGTTGGGGGTGAGGTGGATCTTCCCGCGCTCCGGGAAGCGCTGACCGTGGACGATCCGACCATCCGAAGCTTCGCGGCGGGTGCTCTTCAGCAGTTGGATGACGGTGAAGCAGTTTCGCAATTGGCTCGACTGCTCTCGGATCACGATCGAGGAGTTCGCGAGGCCGCAGCTCGTGCGCTGGCTGAGATCGGCGGCGACAAGGCGGCGCTTGCGCTTCGAGAGGCGTCGAACCGAGCCGGATTTATCAACCGGTTCGTCCTCAAGAGTCAGGCGCGAAAGGCCGCCTCGAGCACCTGACCGACGGCCTCCGTCAGAGGCCGAGCCGATGCGGATCGTTGGCGAACGCCGGCTCGCCGTGGTCATTGCGAAAGTCAACCAGCATTTCACCCAGGAGCTCCACCTACGGCCCCTTCGGCGAGGTGCTCTCAGACTCCAACCCCGGCTTTCAGCCCTTCGGCTTCGCCGGCGGGCTCTATGACCCAGACACGGGCCTGGTCCGCTTCGGCGCCCGCGACTACGACCCCGTCACCGGTCGCTGGACCGCAACCGACCCGATCAGCTTCGCGGGCGGCCAGGCCAACCTCTACGGCTATGTGATCAACGACCCGGTCAACCTGGTCGATCCGAGTGGGTTGTTGTTTCGGATTATCTCCCCTCGTTCGAGGAGGTCGGCCATGCGGTTGTGGGGTGGGGAGACACCCTCTCGTTCGGCCTGACCTTTGAAGCCCGCGAGCTGCTCGGCCTGAACGAGAATGTTTACTTCTGTTCCTCGTGGTACAAGGATGGCGCCACCGCGGGCCTCGTGACTTCGTTTGCGGTGCCGGGCCTAGGCGTGGTCAGGATACCTCGCACCGTAGTTGCGCTACGGTCAACGATTGGGACGATTGGGACGATTGGGACGATTGGGACGATTGGCACGAGTGCGGCGGGGACTCGGATTGGCGGTGCATTGGTTGGCCGCGGAGGCCTACTCAATAACAACAATATTCTCCGACTAGGAATGGGTTGGAGGGGGACAGCGCCCAGGGTGAAGACGTCTTTCGGATCGGAATCGGGAAGCCTGGCACTAGGTGGCATCGACACATTGACTTCGACTAACAAGAGCAAAGTGCACGCTGAAGAATCAGATTTCAGGAGCGAGTCAGTGCCGCGATTGGTAAGGGGATCGAAGAGCTAGAGCCTGCACAGGGGCGCCTCCTCAAGGAGATTGAGGGCCCGGCCTCACGGATCACTTGGTCGCTCGTGCCATCCAACCCGCGAGCTGCGGCGGTCAAGTCCACATCGCTCCGCCAGGTCAGCAAATCGATCTCAGCTTCGGCCTCGACAGTCAGCTCGAGCTTAGGGGCGGTCAGTCGCTGGATCAGTTAAGCAACATCCTCAAGCTCGTAATAGCCGAAGGTGCCACGGAGACACTGGTGTGGAAGGGCGACCGGGTGGCTAGATCGGAAGGCCGTGTCGGCGACGATTTCACAACAAAAAGCCATCACGTGCTCACCAGGCTGCAGCGTGTGCCGTCGCGCGATGAGGTTCGCGTCTACGAGCCCTACTAACGAGCGAGCAGCACGATAGTCCGCCCGTTGCACACACTATGTATGTGTGTGTAACGATTGACGATGCGGGCTCCTTGCGGCGTCGGCTCAGCCACGACACCGCCGGTCGCCTCGACGACGTCGACCTCAATGGCTCCGCCTACGCCAACTACGTCTATGACCAGAACTCGAACCGCACCAGCCTGACCCAGGGCGGCTCGACCACCACCTCGACCTATGACAACCAGGATCGTCTCCTGACCCGCGGCGTCTGGGACTACGACTACAACCTCAACGGTCAGCTCGAAGCCAAAACCGACACCGGCACAAGCGCCACCACCGCTTATGACTACGACGCCCTCGGCAACCTCGACTCGGTCGACCTGCCGAACACCAGCAACAACGTCGCCTACCTGACCGACGGCTTCGGCCATCGCGTGGCCAAGAAGGTGGGCGGCGTGCTCGAGCAGGGCTGGCTCTATGGCCCGGGAGCCTCAGGCCCGATGGCCGAGCTGGACGACCAGGGCGCCGTCGTCAGCCGCTTCGTCTACGCCACCTCGGCGACGGTCCCCGACTACATGGTCAAGTCCGGAACCACCTACAGGATCGTCAAAGACCAGCTCGGCAGCCCGCGCCTGGTGGTCAATGCAGCCACCGGCAGCGTGGCCCAGGAGATCGAATACGGACCCTTTGGCGAGGTGATCGCGGACTCCAACCCCGGTTTTCAGCCCTTCGGCTTCGCCGGCGGCCTCTATGACCACCAGACCGGACTTGTCCGCTTCGGCGCTCGTGACTACGACGCCACCACCGGACGCTGGACGGCCACCGACCCGATCAGCTTCGCCGGCGGCCAAGCCAACCTCTATGGCTATGTGATCAACGACCCAGTCAACCTGGTTGATCCGAGCGGGTTGAGTCTTCTCGACGATGTCTTCGGCGTCGACGGGATCATCGATGACGTTGTCCCGGATGCTGTCTCCGAGGCTTCCGCAGGCGTCCTCGATGGTGCGGCGTTCGGTCTCCCGAGCGCCGCGTTCGGGATCGACCCGGATTGCTGGGGAGATGCGCACAATCTCGGACAATTTGGGGGCGCCATTGGCGCCGGCCTCCTGACCGGCGGCGCGACTGCGGCGGGATTCGCAGCTCGTACCGGTGTTGGCGCGTTCGTGTCGGGTGGTTTCGGTGGGGCCGTCGGAGGCGTTTGGGCAACCCTAGGGCTGAACCCGTCCGCGACTCTGGAGGAGATAGCCGCAGGAGCGCTTCTCGGCATCCCTGGCGGTGCTGCCGGAGCTGGCCTTGCGCACCTCGCCGGCGCCAGTGCGTCCGGTTCCGCCGTTCTATCATCCGCGGGCGGCGTAATTGGAGTAGGCATTAAGTCTGGCTCTCCAACGGGCCCGCCGCGCGTTCCGGCTAGCTCCCCCTGTGGATGTTGAACCTGCGCAAAGAAATTAGTGGAAGCGGCGTCGTCCAGGTGCTCTTAATCCTGATCATGCTGGGCATGATCGCCGCCGCGATCGCCCTAGATGGGATCGATAGGCGGAACGCGATCATCGGGGCGGTGCTCGCCGGCCTCGCCGCATGGCTATTCGCGGGTCGCAGGACCGAGGACTGAACTACTCGGCTCCGACCGTCGAGGACGTTGCCCGTCTCGGTGCGGATGGCGACATCTCCGGGCTCGAGGAGCTTCTGAGTCTGCCCGCGGTCCGACGCGACTCGATCCTACGGCAGGCGATCCTGTCCCAGGCTGAAGCCGGTGACGCGGCGTATGTCCCCTTGCTTGGGGCGTTGCTGGCGGAGGATTCGGAGCGTTTGATTCGTTTTGCTGCCGCCGCCAGGCTCGGCGAAGTCGGCACGTCGTCCGCGTTGGGTCCACTCCATGACGCGCTTTCGGATTCAGAAGAGACTGTGCGCGCCCGGGCGGCCCAAGGCATCGGGGAGATCGCGGATCCGTCCAGCGCGCTGGCGCTCGCGGATGCGCTCGACGATCCTGAGTGGGTGGTACGAACACAGGCAGCCGAGGCGCTCGGGACGACGAGGGACCCTGGGGCCATCGAACCGCTGGCGTAAGCACTGACTGATGAGCATCGCCTCGTTCGCAAGGCGGCCGGCCGCGCGCTGCTGGCGATCGGTGGTGATACAGCGGCACGCCAGCTGGAGGATGCCGCACAAAACAGCCGCTTCCTGGATCGACGCGTTTTCCTGTCCCAGGCTCGCCGTGCCCGTAGTGTGGGCGAGCAGACAACGGAGTCCACGGACTGACCCAGCCGAGGCCCTAGAGCCTGAGGGGCACTCCTCGCCCTCAGGATCGGTCTGCCGGCAGCCGAAGAAGGGCAGCTGCGGCTCGTGACCGGAGTGGACCAAGCGACCGTAGAAGCGATGGTAGTCATCCGGCAGCCAGAACTCCGCTTTGAACTCGCCGCTTATCCCAGGACCAAAGATCCATTTCGTTGATTCATACCGCCCCGTCAGGTGCGGGTCCAGGATCCGCTTGGTCTCGAGCGACGGACCGCCGGATGCCCTCGTACCTTGGACTCATCACCGACTACAAGCGAAACCACATTGCAACCGCTGGTTACTTGCGCCAGTGGGCTGGCCCGAACGGCCAGCTGGCCGCGATCACGCCTCCGGTAATCCAATCAGAACCTAAGCGGCCGGAGAACGTAGGGCTGCGTTTCTACTTCTGGGGCTCCGACTCTCAGCTGCGCCGGGAGGCCGAGGAACGAATCAGCAAGTTTGAAACCGTAGCCGTGACCGCGCTTCGGCGGCTGCCAGGCGGCTGGCCGCTCGCACCCGACAGCGAGGCACGCCTCGCCCTAGCCCGCTTCATCGCGCTTCACCTCTGGCGCAGCCCGGCCGGCACCGAAAAGTTCACGAGGGTCCAACGTGGAGTCCTGTCGCGCGGTCAATCTGGGCACCAGGCGACGATGAGCGAGGAGCAGCTCACGCAGTTTTTCGGACTTGTGAGCTCAGACGGCTTTCGCGTCGACACGATCCTCGGCAACCTGCCCAAGGCAATGAGCGTGATTGGTTCAATGCACTGGAGTCTGGTCGAGTTCCCGGAGCTGCTGCTGGCGACCAGCGACCAGCCCCTGACGATCGTGCCGATCCTGGCGGATGGCGAAACGGCGGAGGTAAAGGCACTCCCGGATGGCCCGCTTTTGGGATGCGAGGAGATGCGGATCGCCCTCAGTCCCCGGCTGGTCCTGGTGCTTACGTGGCTCAATCTGCCGGACGACCAACCCGTCCTTCAGGGCTCCGACGGCCTCGCTGCCGACTTGAACCGTGCCGTGATCGGCCAGGCCGACCGGCAGTGGTTCCATCACCCCGCCCGGCGCCCGACGACCCTGGTGGCTTCGGTTTTCTCCTCGAAGCTCTGCCCGGCCGTGGGGAGATCGCTGCTAGCTGACTACAGCTGGCAGGCAGCGCTTACGTCGAAGCGGCGCTTGCGGACCGCGGCCGCCGTTAACGACATGATCGAGCACGACATTCTTGATGAGATCCGCATTGAACGGGTCGAGCGCAAGCCAGCTTCAATTCGCTGAGTTCGCCAACCGATCTTGAACTGGAACCTCTGCTTTGGATTAGCTATGCGCGCGACGACGTCGGTCGCATCACCCAGAAGACCGAGAGCGACGGCTCGACCACCACGACTTGGAACTACCACTACGACACTGCCGGGCGCCTCGACGATGTCGACCTCAATGGCTCGGCCTACGCCAACTACGTCTATGACCAGAACTCAAACCGCACCAGCCTTGACCCAGGGCGGCTCGACCACCACCTCGACCTACGACAACCAGGATCGTCTACTGAGTCGCGGCGGCTGGAGCTATGCCTACAACCTCAACGGCCAGCCAAGCAACACCTAGATACGGCTTCTTGACAGCGGGACCCCACGATACGGACGCCGACCGGCAGGCCAGCCCCGACTTTCCCGGCCAAGGGGCGGTGGAGCATTGAAAGTCGTAGCCCGAACCGCGGCTGACCACAGCTCAGGCGAACGCGCGGCGGACGAGGAATGCGATTCCGAGCGTCAGCACCATCCCGCGCATGGCGATCCCGGTGACGTCGACAACCGGCTCCCAGCGCACGTGCCCGCGCTCGATCACGTAGGCGCCGACCGGGCGCGCGTTGACGCCGTATCCGCCACCGCTCCCCGATCCCCCGCCGGCGGGATCGGTTCCCCCGCCACCGCCGCCGGCGCCGCGAACCGCAGCCGCCGGAATGAAGACGACGCCATCACGTTCGTAGGGCTCGCCGTAGACGCGCTTGACGGTGATCGTGTCCTGGGCCTTCTCAACCGCCTCCAGAATGTCCATCGCAGCTCCTCTCGCTCCATTTCGGCTGGTTCAGCTCAGCCCGTGACCCAACGCCCGCGCATTTTCGAAGGCGAACGCCCCCGCGTCGTTGTTGAAGTAGCCGACGACCTCGGTGCGCGCGCGCCAGGCGGCAATCCGGCGCCTCCAGGTCGCCAGCTCGCGCTCCGAGTAGCGGCCCTCGGCGCCATAGGCCCAGCCCGCGCAGCCGATGCGGACGGCCTTCACGCGCAGCGCTCTACCTGAGGTGTTCCCGCCATCGGATCGATTCTCTCAGTCTGACCCCGCCAACATAGGAGCATCGCTCCAGCCGTAGAGATCAAAGTCATCACACCGTCGGCATTGAGCCTGGCGGGTACGTGCTCTGCGCGGCGCGGTTGAACTTCGGCGACTCGGGGCCCTCGCGTTGCAGATCCGCTGCGAACTCGGGTCGTCGATCTTGTTCGGGTTCTATCCGGGAATCGAAACCATCGCGCGGACGGCCTCCGGTCGAGGCCGGTGTTCTGAAGCAGCATCGTCGTTCGTTCGATCTTCTCGCCGGTGGCATCGGGAAGTAGGCCACCGGGCCAAAGCAGTCGTCGGGACCGCGCCGCTGAACCTGCCCGCGAGGCTCCGCTCACGTACGCCTCGGACGGAGCCAGCGCTCAAGGATCGTTTACACAATCAGAATATTCGCACCCAAACTCCCATAGTCGTATAGGTTGGGCTCGATGGCCTATTGGACTTGGACCTTGTCCGGCCGCGATAAGGCAGCAAAACCGGGCTACCTGCGGTTACCGGTCGCCCACGATCTGACCGCCGACTTTCCGGCGGATGTCGGTGATCGCCTTCTGCTTCTTTCTCGCGCTGGTCAGATTGTCGGGGTGGCCGAGATCGAGCTGCTGCCCGGACACCGTGAGAATCCGCCCGCCTGGATTCTGGGCGGCCTAATGAATTGCCGCGAACTGGTACAGGTCCCCGACAGCCTCGGACTGCCCGAGACCGAGCTGGAGCGGCCGGACGGCACGAGCCCGCATCAGGATCTGGTGCAGGTCAAGGACGAGGTCGGCGACAAGATCTTCGCCGCCCTTCGAGAAAGCGCTCAACAGGCCGGCGACGAGAGATGGCTGCCGGACCAGCCGAAGCCAATCGATCCGCGCAGCTTGCCACCCTGGCGCCCGCAAACGCTTGGAAGCGCGCTCGATGACGACGAGCTTGAACGCCAAGCCTACGTCACCGTGGACGAGATCATCGGTGATGGGGTAGGGCTGCTCCTTGCGCCTTGGCCGGGTCAGGACGAGAACGGCCGACTGCGCTTTGCCCCGGAGCAGGCCCAACAGCTCGTTGGCGCCGACCGAAACAGCTTGCTCGAGTTCCTTCGGCGGGAGCGAATCGTGATGGTGATGAGCTTCGAAGGCCAGCTGGACGAAGAGACCGCGGCGAAATTGCGCGAGCGTGAGCTTGAAATCGGTGATGTCTTCGCCATTCGTCGCGACGTGGTCGAGAGCGTTTTGACCACCGAGGGCGGGTTGAAAGATGGCGAGTGGTCGGCGGAGTTCAGTCGGCTCGAGGACCAGGTCCGGGTCTACGACATCACCGTCGAGGCCAGACAGCGGGCCAAGGTGGCCATGGCGGCGGCGCTCGCGGGCCCGCTCGATGAAGCGACGGCGCGCGACGTGCTTGGCGCGGCGCCGATCGAAGAGTCGGCGGCGGAAACAGAAGCGGCCGAGCCGCTTGGTGCCGGGCCCGAGGGCGTAGTGCGCGCTGATGAGCTCGAAGGTGGGCTGGAGAGCTGATGCCTGATCCTCCTGGATTGGTCCAGCCCATACCGGCTGATCTGTTCGAGAAGGCCGACTTCGTCGCTGCGGTCGCCGATACAGATCTCGTCTACTTCCTGCTCAATGTCGGCGACGGTGACACTCAGCTCGTCCTCTTGCCGGTCGATTCGCGCACAGGCCGCCGGCAAGCGCTGGTTGTGGACGTGGCCAGTCAGCGTAAGCTCGACGGCCTGCTCAGCGCCCTCGAGCCGACTTCGCTTTTCTCGGCCCAGACGGCAGCAACCCACGAGCCGTTCGCGGTTGTTGTCGCCACCCACCCGCATGCCGATCACATGGCTGGAATGCCGGGCTTTCTCGAGCGCTACCACGAGCTGATCGGCGAATTCTGGGAGCCGGGCTACTTCCACACCAGCGCTGGCTATCACAACATGATGACCGCGCTCGAGACCCATCAGATCCCGTTGGTCCAGCCAACCAGCGGCATGATGCGCTTCATCGGCCAGGTCAAAGTGACCGTCTTGACCCCCGGCATTTCGTTGCGAAACCGCTTCGATACCTACGGGATTGAGATCAACAACTCCTCGATCGCGGTGCGCCTGGAGTTCCCGGCTACGCGGGTCGTCGAGCGGGCTGGTGATCGCACCTTCACCCGCCCGCGGGTGCAGTCGCTGATTCTCGGCGCCGATGCTCAGACCCAGTCTTGGGCCCAGGCGATGGTCGACTTCCCTGAATTGCGAGCAAGCGAGTCGCCGGCGGCAGCTGTGCTCGATCGCTCACAGGGCCACTTCCCACTCTCCTCGAACGTCTTCAAAGTTTCCCACCACGGCTCCAAGCACGGCATGAACCTGGAGCTGGTCGAGATGATGAAGCCCAAGTATTCACTCATCTCCTCGGTCCCGGGCAAAGGCAAGTACAACTTCCCGCACTTGCTCTGTATGGAGGCCTTGCGCGAGGCGCGCGACCCGATCGCCTCCCATCCCGACGGTAAGCACAGGCTCGATCACGAGCTCAACATCCATCTGACCGCGGCGTCTGACAGCGCCGGCGCCAAGCTCGGAACGATCGCGTTGGTCATGTCGGCGGCTTCGAGCAAGTGCGAGCTGTGGCGCTTCGGCGACGAGCCAGGCGACACCATTGACCTTGATCAGGCCCGCCGGCTCAAGTAGTTAGCGGCGTACCTGTGACCCCGGGACCAAACGCCGCGCCCGCGTCGCCGCGCATTGGCCTTTGCCTATCGGGCGGCGGCTTTCGCGCTGCCTTGTATGGGCTCGGTGTGGTGCGTTACCTGGCCGAGGCCGGGCACCTTGGGCGCCTGGCCGGTGTCTCGGCTGTCTCCGGCGGCTCGATCGCGGCCGCCTATCTTGCCGATCGCTGGCCGCGACTGGTCGCCGGCGGTCTGTCGGCCGAAGCTTTCGTCAACGAGGTCGAACAGCCGTTTCGCGCCCATCTGGCGCAGACGAATTTGCGCAACCGCTCGCTGGCGCGTTGGCTGGGCGGCCGGTTGCTGCTCTTTGGTCCCAATCGAACTGAGGTTGCCGGGCAGACCCTGGTGCGCCACCTGTTTGAGGCTGAGAAGGTGGTTGACCTGGATCCAGGCCTGCAGGCGATCCTGACCAGCACCGACCTCGGCACCGGCCGCGCCTTTCGCGTGGCGCGCGAGTTCATCGGTAACTGGGACTTTGGCTATGCGCCAGCGCCGGCGGAGCTCGACCTCGGCACCGCCCTCGGCGCCTCGGCGGCGGTTCCGATGATCTTCGCTCCGGTCAACCTCAAGACCGACGGCCTCGGCCTAAACGATCCGCCCCCCGTGTTATCGCTTGTTGACGGTGGTGTGTACGACAACCTGGGTCTTGAGTGGTTCCAAGGCTGGTCATCGGGACGTCCGGCCCAGGCCAGAGCGGCCGACTTTCTGATCGTCGTCGATGCTTCTGGATTGCTCGAGGCAAGGCCACGCCGCTACCGCGGCATACGGGCCATCAACCGTGAGCGCGAGGTGCAGTACTTCCAGACGCGCGCTGCTCGCATTCGCTGGCAGATTGACCGCATGCTCACTGGCACCGACCGCGGAGCGTTCCTGGTGACCAAGGCTGACCCGCGCGAGTACCGAATGCCAGACGGGTCGCCAATCGATCCGTTCCTGGCCAGGGGATCGTTGCCAGGCGGGTTCGGCCGCGCTTTGGCCGGCCTGCGCACCGATCTTGACCGTTTCACGGGGGAGGAGTCAGGTCTACTCGCCTACCACGGCTACTGGTCTATCCATACGAGGCTGGCTTCCTTGCATCCACAACTCGCGGTCTCCCAGCCGCAGTGGACCGAGTGGGCCGAGATCTCCGCAGTCGAGGATGAGCGGCTGCGGACCCTGCTCGCGGCCGGTGCCAAGCGCAAGGCGTTTCGCTAGAGGGGCGGCCGGGCGAGCGACTCACCTGGGCACCGGCAGCGTGAGCCACGAGGCCGACTCGGACTGAAACCAGGCTTCGTCACCGCGGCAGAGTCGCCGTAGCTCTGTCACCGACGTGCGCGGCCCTGGCTGAGCGGTTTCGCTTTCCCGTCGTGCCGCCAAGCACGCATGGAGGCCGCCGGCGGTGATCGTGAGCTTGGGTGGACAGCCCGAGAGATTGGCGATGGTTGCGATCACGCACACCGTGGCGACGGACCGTGGCACAGGGACCTGCAGTTCTCGAATCGCTCCGCCCGGCCCGACCGCCAGATTCCCCTCCGCCAGTCTCTCTGTGGTCGAGTTACTTCGCCCGAAGACAGCGATTTGAGTTTGCCTGCCAGCCACCTCTGGTCCACCCACTCTGAGCGACAGAAGCGCTCCCGTGCCAGAGCTCGACCAGCCGGCGTCAAGCTGGGGCGCGACGGCTTGGCCAAGCTCGACTGTGATGCAGCCAGCGGTGCTGTCGTGCTGGAAGCAGTCGTCGGGTAGCGATCCCGATTCTTCCTCATCTGGATCTGGGACCGATTCCACCGCGGCGCACGATTAGCTTCGCTGGGTGACCGGGCGGAAGAAGGACGCGGGCGGAAATATCGACATCACCGTCGGCGTTCGGACCGTTGATGGCCCGATACAACGGTATGCCCTGAACTTTGTAGTCGAAGGTGTCGCTAACGATCCTGCCGCCAGGTGCGTATCCCGGCCCGCGGATCTCGCCCAGGGGCCAGATGGTCGGGGTCAGGCGCTGTTCGGATTCGAGCGCAGCTGCATCGGCATCTAGCACTATCACTGGGCCGCGAGTGGTTTCCTCGAGACTCGCCGTGACACGCGGCGCCACGGGGTCATTCCAAGTCCACACGGCAGCGAAGATTGCGAGTGTCGCGCTGGCGGCAAACGCGGCGAGACCGAGATACAGAAGGCGGCGCTGCCAGCCGACGTGGCCAAGCACCGTGGCCACGACGCCGATCAACACCGCCGCCACCGCCAGTCCCAGCGCTAAGAAGGTGGCGAGATCGTGGTTGCGTGCCATCCTGCCAATCACACCGCCAGTGATGCCAAGCGCGGTGAATATGGCTGTTACCGCTGCTACTGACTTCAGGAGGAAGGCGACGCCTTCGTTCTGCTCCGCGACTCTCGCAGCCGACGAGCTCTGGGTCTCAGGTGGTTCCTTCGTCGCGGTGTTCATCGCAGCACGACTCAAGGCCCGCGATGGGCTCTGAGCTCCGTTGCTGCCGCATGCAATCCCGACACACTCACGCGCTCTGTGACTGGGTCATCGTCTACCCGCGCATCTCGCCGCTAACGGTCCGCTCGATGCCGGCCCGCGCTATCCAAAGCGCTCAGGCGGATAACGAATGACCTCGAGGAAGCTGCCGTCTCGGATTGGGAGGAGATCGCCTGGGGTTGAGTTCGGCAGCGTCGGTGCGGCTGAGGTCGCGGCAAGGTTGACGTAGGCGGTGTTGCGGGCGTCTTTGCTGATCCGCAGAACACCAAACTTGTCTTGCGCGGCCGGCCCGGAGCCCTTGACGCAGTTGAAGCCGTTCTCCTTGGAGATGTTGCCTTTCCAGCTGGCGATTTCCTGCGCTTGGCCACCCGGTTCGAGCTCCTTGCTGCTGGTCGCTAGGTAGAGAGTGCTGGAGAGCCGGGCCGTATAGCCCACGTCGCCACCGTCCGCTACCAGCCGGCCGCGAACGAGGAGCTGCTCGTCTTTCTTCAGATCCTTGAGCGGAACCGAGAAGATCACCGTTGGCTTCTTGGCCACCCGAACAGCGCCGACGAGCGGCTTGCTGACCTTGCTGCTGGCGGTCTTGATCTGACTGGCCGGTCGGAAGCGCACCACGCGAATGCCGCCGGTGTTTTGATCCACTGTCTTAGTCGGTTCGTTCTCCCCGATCAGGAGTACGTTGCCTCGTTTGGCCTTCGGCGAGGTAGCACTGAGGACGACGTTTACGAAGTTGGCGCCGCTCCAGCCAAGTCCTTGGCGCGGCACTGTCAGCTGCTTGCCGGCTAGGACGATGACCTCGTGGTGCTTGGCTTGGGTACAGGTTCCCTGCCAGCCCTTGCCGATCGAAACCGCGCGCCCCTTCTCCGCCGCCGTTGTCCTAGATCCGGCTGCCAGCAGAAGCCGGGCTTCGATGTTCGGGTCGTAGTCGTAGGCCAGCCCGATTAGTCCCGGATTGCTGGCCTCGGCGGCGTCAGTCGTGACCTCGACCTCAACGAAGACCTCGACTAGATCCCCAGGCTTGAGATCGGGCATCGGCGAATCGGTCTCTGACCGAGGCCCCAGCGACATCACCACGCGCCAATCCCTTGGCCGGTCGGGCTCGGTGATTGGGATCTTCTCCACTAGTTCGGGGAAGTTGCCGGTGGATCCCACCTTGACCTTGGCTCCGAGAGTCTGCGATTGGAGGGCCATCTACAGAGCGATGACCCTGACCAGGCCACTGCGAGGTGGTCGATAGCCGTGGGAGAAATAGCGGTCCATTCGGTCCTCCTGAACCAGGGCCGCGACGCCGTCCAAGCTCCACGCGACCCGACTTAATCGAGAGACTGCACCCGTGCTGGCGAGAGCTTAGCGGAATAGTCAGGATTACCTGAGTTAATCACCGAGTTAAAAACTTGGGCGTCACGAGGACCAACTCGTGCACACTCGCGCCGCGTCTTCCCAGCCGACGGATCCGCCAGTTACTTGGGCACGAAGAGCAGAACGGCGGATCTGTCAGGTCCGCCTCCGAAGGAGGAAGGGCGCCGAGCTCTAGCCCGCTTTTTTAGCCCGTCCCTTGGCCTTGCGGGCGCGGCCCTTGGTCTCCCCGGTCGCGCGATGGAAATGCATCATCACCATGCGAGTCTGATGTCCGTCTTCGCGCTTGTCAGACGGGATCTTGCTCAGTCGCTCCTTGGACTCGGCTTCGAGTCGAAGCGCAATCTCGATCGTTTCGACCAGGTGATCGGAGAGTTCCTCGTAGGCCTGCTGGTCGAGGTCGAGGGGAGTCATGGTGATGTGGGTGCTGACGTCGTCGAGCGTGTGATCCTTGCTCGCAGCCGTCACCTCGTCCCAGATCTTTTGCAGGGTGAAGTCGAAAAGGGCCCGGCGACTGGATGCCGGCAGCTTGGCCCAATGAGCCTCGTCGAGGAACGGGCGCATCGTTGCCCGATAGAAGTGCTCAAGTGCCCCTCGTGCCGGCGCGGTTCGAACCAGCTCGATCGCGTCGTTCTCGAGCAGGATCTGGACGTGGTAGCTGACGTTCCCAAGTGGCTCGTTGAGCTCGACGGAGATTTCAGCTGGGCTGGCGACGCGGGCGTTAAGGATGTGCAGAATGCTCTGGCGCAAAGGGTGCCCTAGCGCTTTGATGACCCGCGGGTCGACGGCGATTTCCGCTTGCGTCTTGCTCATGGTTGCTCAAGCACTCGGCGCAGTTTGAGCCGGGCGCGGTGGAGGCGAACCTTAACCGTTCCCTCGGGTAAACCGAGGACGCGGGCGATCGCCGGCTGGGTCAAATCCTCCCCATAGCGCAACCAGAGCAAACGTCTGTCGATCTCTTCCAGATCGGCTAGGCCTCTGGTGACATCGATGCGTAGCGCGGTTTTCGTCAGGTTGCAGTCGTCCTCAGCTACTTCGTTGATGAGCGTGGCTCTCGGCTCAGGTCGTAAGCGGGAGAACGATCGTGCTGCCTCGTTGCGGGTAATGGTTCCGAGCCAGGCATTGGCCTTCTCGACCGAATTCCCGGCTCGGTGATGGCGCCATGCCCGCAATAGCGCCTCTTGAGCGATGTCCTCCGCCTCGCTCGAATCACGACTGCAGTGCCGGGCAACGCGCAGGCACTGCTCACTGGCAGCACCCCAATCCAGAGCATCCAAGTTCCCTCCGAGCGTCGATTAGTCAGCACGAGGAAAAGAACTTGAAACGATCCTGAGCAGTCAGCGGGTCTATTGGTTGTGAGTCACCTACAGAAGTCCCGCCCCGACCTGGCCCGGACCGCCTATGACCAGTTCGCTGCCCACTACGACGCTTTCACAGGTCACTACGACTCCAGCGCCTGGATCGCTGGCTTGCTGGCGGCGGCCGAACCACTCGGATTGAGCGGGAACCGGCTCCTCGACGTCGCTTGCGGGACAGGCAACAGCTTCCTGCCACTACTCGATCGCGGCTGGAAAGTCACCGGATGCGACCTGTCGGAGGCGATGCTGGCGCAAGCTCGCCAGAAGACGTCGGCCGAGGTGACCTTGTTTCAGGCCGACATGCGGGCGCTAAAGAGGGTGGGCGAGTTTGATCTGGTCACATGCCTCGGCGATGCGCTCAACTACCTTGCCGACATCGACCAGCTCGCCGCTTGTCTGCGCGGTCTCAGTTCCAACCTAGCGGCCGGCGGCTTGGTCATCTTCGATGTCAACACGGTTCGGACCTATCGCTCGTTCTTTGCCGAGACTGACGTGCGAGCCGCCGGGCAGCACCGTCTGTGTTGGCGTGGCCTAGCCGGCATCGAGTTCGAGCCCGGTGACCGAGCCGAGGCGACGTTTGAGGTCGAAAGCGAAGACGGCGAGGCGTCGGTGCCGGCGACGCTCCATCGCCAAAGACATTTTCCCCGCAACACGATTCTGAGGGCGCTTGGCCGCACCGATCTAAAGGCCTTGGGCATCTTCGGTCACGGGCTCGACGGAGTCCTGATGCGCCCGCTCGATGAGCGCCGACACACCAAAGCCATCTACATCTGCGCCGCAGTCAAACCAGGAGGAAGGAGGTGACCCGTGCACAAGATCAAGCCGCTCAAGCAGCCACTCGTCCCAGCCGCGTCGGTCCAGAAGACCGCGTAGTTGGGGGCGCCGGTCGCGCAGGCACTAAGCCGGCGCGACCGGCGCGTTTTCGCCTCAAGCGATCGCTCGAGCTCTTCCCAGCATCTGACGGCGTGCTCTATTTGATGCGCAGCGGCTCGATGTCCGATTTTTCCCTGCCCGCGGCCACCGAAGCCGACCGACTGATCCTGGCTGAGCTCGAAGATGGCTACCGCAGCGTCCCGGAGTTGGAGCTTCTTCTGATCGAGTATGGCCTTGCTCCGCGCTCGCTCGCCGAGGAGTTCGGTCACCTCCAGCAGCTTGGCCTGCTCGACCGAGAGCCAGAAGACCCGTTGAACGATCACGATGCCGAGCGGTATCTCCGCCAGCTGATCTATTTCGCCGACTTCGCCTCTGCCGGAGTTACCGGCGAAGACCTGCAGCGGCGATTGGCCAGCGCGCGCGTTGTGGTTCTCGGGACGGGTGGGCTTGGCTGCTGGGCCTCAGCGGCTCTGGCATGTGCCGGGATCGGAACGCTGCGCCTGGTGGACGACGATTGTGTTGAACTCGGGAACCTGAACCGCCAGGTCCTATTTGCCGAGAGGGATCTGGGCGAGCTCAAGGTGGAAGTGGCGGCCCGAGCCTTGAGAGCACATGACTCGAAGCTAAAGATCGAGACACTGCAGCGGCGAGTCCGCGGGCCGGAGGACCTTGCCGGGGTGATCGCTGACGCAGACCTACTCCTTGCCACCGCGGACTGGCCTCCGTATGAACTTCCGCGATGGATCAATCAGGTCTGCCTTGCAGCGAGGGTGCCGTTCTTGACGGCCGGCCAGTTCCCGCCACTTCTTCGGATCGGCCCGCTGGTGATCCCGGGCGAATCGGCCTGCGTCGAGTGCCAGGAGACCCAGATCCGTCGCGACTTCCCGTTCTATGACGAGCTGGCCGCCTTTCGCCGCGATCGCCCGACCTCGGCCTCGACGTTCGGCGCCGCCTCAGGGCTGATTGGAACGCTGATGGCCAACGAAGCCATCCACCTGTTGACCGGCGTCTGCCGTCCGGCGACCGTTGATCGAGCCCTGATCATTGACCTGCAGACGCTTGCGATGACATCGGAGGATGTGGCGCGTGATCCAGAATGCGACGTCTGTCGCCCAAGCCGCCTGCAAACTTGCTCAAATGTCCCCGACGCTAGTCAATCCTCCGAAGCCAGCGACCAGCTCGAATAGTCATTGAAGTAAACCGGGTGAAAGACGGCAGAGGTGGGATCGATGCGATCCGACAGAAAGGTCGTCGCCACCTGGTGGCCAAAGGGCGCGACGTAAGCCTGCGATGGGGAGATGGCGTAGCGATCGAGCGCTGCCCAATCATCGGCAACCGAATGAAGGTCCGGCTCGCGCCTTAGCCGCGCCAGCTCGTCATCGATCCGAGGGTCGTCAACCAGAGAAAGGTTGACGTTGCTCGTTGGCTGAATCGACTCGCCGTCGAGCACCGTAAAAAAGCTCGTGGGATGCGGGAAATCCTGCGACCAGTTGTCGAACCCGGTCTGGGCCTGGGTCTGTCGGTCTCCGAGCAGAGAGAAGTAGACAGTCCCGTTAACGAGCTTCGGAGTCGCGTCAAGGCCGATCGAGTTCAGCATCTCGGCATAGGCCTCGGTCACGCTCGGTATCGGGTCGTCGTTGTTGCCCCAGACCGTGACCGGACTGCCTTCGGCGCCAGCTCGTCGGATCAGCGCCCGTGCCCTATCGAGGTTCGGCGGTTCGGTGGGGTCGCCGTACGGGCATCCATCGAGATCGAGGCCGTGGTCATAGCCCGGCATTCCCGGAGGCAGATAGGTGCACCCTGGTGTCAGCGCTCCGGCAAACAGCCGAGCTAGCGCCGGCTTGTCGATCGCGTAGTTGACCGCCGCCCGCACGCGTGGGTCGTCGAAGGGGGCGATTCTGGTGTTGAGGAAGAAGAAATCGGTTGAGGCTGTCGCATGCTCCTCGAAGCGACCCCCCGCTTCCTGCTCGACCGTCGGCCTTAGATCCGGCGGCGGGGCGGCCTGCATGTAGTCGAGCTCATTGCTGAGCACCGCCTGGGTCTCACGGGTCAGGCTCGGCTGGATCACGGTGGTGATGATGTCAATGCTGCCCGGTGGCACGCCCTCGATGCCCAAGTCGGCGAAGCTCGGAACTCGCTCGAGCACGAATGAACGGTTTGGCTCGGATCTGGTGATCGCGTAGGGGCCGACTCCTGGCGGGGGATCGTTGGTCATCGGGCGAAATGGTGTGTCTCCGGGAACCAGGCCGGCGAAGGTGCCGGCCAAAACGTTTGGAAAGGTGACATCCGGGCGCAGCAGCTCGATCTGGATCTCACCGGTCTGGTCGTTGGCGTTGATCCCGGGGATATCTGCGGTCGGCTCCGTCGCGCGCAGGTATTCAGTGGCCCCCTCAATTCCCTGGAAGAACGACGAGCCGCTCGACTTCAGATAGAGAACCCGCTTGATCTCATGCTCGAAGTCCGACGCCAAGACCGGCTGTCCATCCGAGTAACGCAGACCGGGCCTCAGGCGCAAGCGATAAGTACGGCCGTCCTCGGAGATCGTCGGCAGCTCACTGGCCAGGCCAGGGATGATCTCTGTGCCAGCCACGCCTTCGGAATGCTGGTAGGTAAGAAGCGGCGTATAGACAAGCCACATCGGCTCCCAGCCTCCGACCGTGTACGAAAGCGCCGGATCCAAGAAGTCAGGTTGAGAGGCCTGGGCGATAGTGATCGAGTTCGGGTTGGGAGGCGCGGACTCTGACCCACCACACGAAAGTCCGATGAGACTGAGGATCCCGATCGCCGTTGGGACAACCCGCCTACGCGCAGTCGACGCCTGCAGGCGCAGTGAAGACAATCTCCATTTCGACCCCATCTACCATTCTCCGGTCGCCTGGGCCTGGATCCATCCTGCGCCCAACCGTCGCGCAGTATGACCAATGGTCGGCCGCGGTCGGTAACTGGGTCGAGTCGGAGCGGGGTAGAGTCGGGCGGCCACCGTCCGAGCCGTAACGAAACTGAGCCTCGAGCTGCGTTCTGACCTAAGCCCAACCCAAGCGCGCGGGCAAGTTGCATTGCTCGGGACGAGGTTGCGTCAGGACAGGTGGACTGTTACCTGGGCGCTGGTCTTCTCATTGGTGTTGTTGAGCTGCCTGGCCGCACCGCTCTGGGCCGCCTGGATTGCCCATACCGGCCCGAACGAAAACCACATCACCGACAAGGTAATCGTCGATGGTCGAGTAGTCGATGTCGTCGATGACAACGGTGTCCCGATCGGACCAACTTGGGAGAACCGGTTCTTTCTCGGTGCCGACCAAAACGGTCGCGATGAAATGGTCCGCCTCCTCTACGGGGGTCGGAATTCCCTTCTTATCGGACTTGCCGCGACGCTGATCACCTGCCTGCTTGGCTCAACGATCGGCCTCGCCGCCGGTTATCTGCGCGGCTGGACCGATGGCGTCTTGTCTCGAATTCTCGAGGTTCTGTGGGCCTTCCCGGTCATCCTGCTCGGGATAGCCCTCGGCACTGCGTTGGCGATTGACGGCATCAGCATCGGACCGTTGACGATTCGCGGTGGAAGCGCTCGGGGCGGCGGTGTTCGTGATCGCCCTTGTCTATGTCCCGTATCTGGCGCGTCCGATCCGTGCCCAGACATTGTCGCTGCGCGAGCGCGAGTTTGTTGAGGCAGCACGCGCAGTGGGCATGAGCCGGCGGCGCATCGCCCTAAGCGAGCTCCTGCCCAATCTTTCTCCGACCATTTTTGCCTTTGCTCCGATGCTGTTCGCCAACGCCGTCCTGCTGGAGGCCGCGCTGTCGTTCCTCGGAGCGGGCATTCAACCCCCGGCGCCGTCATGGGGGACGATGATCGCCAGCGGCGTTGATCGGCTTGTCTCCGCTCCCTATCTCGCCGTCATTCCCGGACTGCTGCTGGTGCTGACAGTGCTGTCTCTGAACGCTGTCGCCGAGGGTGTTAGTCGCGCGCTTGGGTCGCGGGCTCAGCTTCGAGTTGGCCGCTAGGTTCGCCGGCCGATGTTGCGCTTTGTGATCCGCCGCTTAGCCTCGATGGCCTTGGTCCTGTTTGCGGTATCGGTGATCACCTTCGCCATTTTCGAGGTCATCCCGAGCGGTGATCCGGCGACGCGGATGGCCGGGCGCCACACCACCAACGCTGAGGTCAAGGCGATCCGGGCCGAGTGGGGACTCGACGAGCCGGTCTACGATCAGTACCTGACGGCAATGCGCAAGCTGCTGGGCGGTGACGCGATCAGCTATGTGACCCGGACCAACGTCAATGAAGAGATCTGGCGCGGTCTCCCGCGGACGCTGTCGTTGGCGATTGGCGCCGCGATTTTGTGGATGGTTGTTGGAATAGCTATTGGGTTGTTGGGCGCCAGTCGTGCAGGCCATGGCTCGGATCGGCTATTGACCGGCCTGGCTCTCGTCGGATTGTCGCTTCCGGTGTTTTGGCTCGCGGCCTTGGCCGTGCATTACCTGGGCTTTCAGCTCGACCAGTCAGTCGGCCTCGACCTCTTCCCGGGCGGAGGCTATGTCGGGTTGACCGATGATCCTCTCGGCTGGTTACATCGTCTGCTGTTGCCGTGGATCGTCCTTGCAGTCGGGCTGATCGGCTTTTACTCGCGCCTAGTGCGTTCGGTGACGCTGGAAACAATGCAAGAGGATTACGTGCGAACCGCGCACGCCAAAGGCGTTAGCGAGCGTCAAGTTCTGCTTCGCCACGTCCTGCCCAGCGCGCTGATCCCGCTGATCAGCCTGTGGGGTCTTGATTTCGCCATAGTCGTCGGAGGCGGCGCCATCCTGGTCGAGACCATCTTCGATCTCCAAGGCGTCGGTCAATACGCAGCACAGGCGATCGGTCAGCTCGACTTGCCGCCGATCATGGCCGTGACTCTGTTTGGCGCGTTTTTCGTGGTGATCTGCAACGCGCTCGTTGACATTGCCCAGGCCGCTCTCGACCCGCGCGTTCGCTTGGAGCACAACCGCCGCCGCCTAGCTGATCGCGGCGGGGCGAAGCCAGGCCGCACACCTGGCAAGACCGCTCTTTAGCTTGGGGGCCGGCCAAACCTGCGCCGGCTAGGACTTTGTCAGCGCGAAACCGCGATCTTCCTTGGCGATACGCCCTGCCCTCTGCAGTCGCTTGGCAATGGGATAGATCTGCTGCGGAGCGATCCCGATTTCACTTGGCCAGCTTGCTAACAGGCGCTCCCGGATGCTTCTTGATCGCAGCCGCCAGCTCATCCGCGCGCTGGCCGGCGGCGGCACGCTTGCGACGTTTACGCGGTGGGGTTTGTTGCTTGCGGGTTGCAGTTCGTGGAGCACGAGTTCGGGTCGGCGTGCTGGCGGCCGAAGCTCGATTCCGCCTCGGTCTGACGCCGCCATCGAGGCCCTTAAGGGCTTGCTCGAGCGATTGACGCTCATTTGCAATCTCGTCCAGACGGCTTTGCAGCAAGGCGATGGCTCGTTCCACAGTGGTCTCTCTCATACAGTGAAACCTAGGGTGGAGCCAACGCTCAACGCCCTCTGAGCGCTCTAGCAAACCTGTACGACAGAGGGTTTACCGCGCACGGCTGGCGGGTTACGGACTCTGAACTCGTGTCGGCAGGCAGCTTGGTTGCTGGTCTACCGAGACAATGGCTCGTTAGGCCTCAGGTGTGGAAGTTTGCGGCGCTGTGAACCCGAGCGACTCCACGGCCGCTTGAGCACCGGCGTCGCCGCCTTCCTTGGCGGCAGTTGTGATCTGCTCGAGCTCGTCGCCGGTGACGCCAGCGTCCTTCGCTGCCTGCTCGACACGGTCGCGCACCTCTTGGGCTGCAGTGCTTGCTCCGGCAAACGCTGCGGCACCAAGCAGGGTGGTGATGCGCCCGGTTGCCGTCTGAAGGATGAGATGGCCGGCAAAGCCCCCGATCAAGGCGAGCGAGATCAGCGCAGAAATTGGCACTCGTGAGCCGAGGTCCTCGGCCGCGGCATCGAGCGCCTCGGTCGTAACTTCGTCATCGCTGACCTGCTGGGAGAGCTCGGCCGTCGCTTCCGCGCTGGCATCCGCCGCAGGCCCGGTGACACCGATGGCAAAGACACTGATCAGGGCGGCGACGATGCCGACCACGATTGGACCGACGAAGCCTAAGTCGGCCGCTATCAATCGCGTTGTCGTGCCTTGGCGGGCGCGAAAAATGCGAGGAAAGGTGACGCGGTTCTCCAAGCCGGTGGTCGGTTCTGACCCGGTGCTCTTGATCGGGTAAACGACGTCCGAGGTAAACCCGCCGAGTGCGCCAAGCGCAATGGTCAGACCCAGGATCTGGCCGAGATCGTCAGAGAGACTCAGGTCCACGCGTGGCGATCCTAAGCCAGGCCTCAAGCTAAGTCAAGATCTGCTGATCATTCCGTGTCGCCTGCGCATGTCGGCGATAGTGGAGGTTGCACGGCTTGAGGATTGGAGGTGCTATCGATGAGCGAACTCGGTGTGGAGGCGGCGGCAGCGTGGCGGCAGCGCGTGTCGTCGCATCTGGACCGCACCGCTCCTTCAAGCACCCAATTGCGACCGGCGCTCCCAAAGGCGACAACCCGCACGCTTTCGGTTGATTGGACAGGGCTGCCGGGTCGCGTCGTCTCATGTCTCGGCCGCGCCAAGGCACTCGCTTTCCTCGATCAAGCCGCTGGGCGCGCTTGGCAGGAGGAGTATCTCGAGTGGTCGGTGTCGCGCAACGACGACGGCGAGGTGGTGCGCGTTGCATGCACGACCGAGTTCTCGGACTACTGGCGAGTGTTGGCGGGCTTTCAGACCGAGCGGACTCTCGAGGTCATCGGTCAGTTCGCAGGCCTGGCCGTTAGTCCCGAGGATGTTTACGGCCGCGACGATCTGGAAAGGCTGACCCGGCCAGAACGGGAGCTGGCCTTCGTAGAAACCAGTCTCAGCCAGGAAACCGCGCCCGTGCTTTGTTGCATGGCCGCCGATTGCAACAGCCTGGGAAGTCTCCTTGCTTTGGTTCAAGCCGCGGCTCGACCCTGGGCCGGCGCTGACTTGCGCCCAGCCACCGCGCCACAGATCGTCTCAGCGATCCAAGCAGCCGCGCTCGACCGACGCAGCGATCCGGTCTTGGTCGAGGTCTTAGCCCGCCTGGCTTACGAGGGGCGCTTGGTGATGCTTGATCCTCCTGTTTCTGTCTTCATCGCGGGGCTCGAGAGCGCGCGGCTCGCTCTCCCGGACTTGTCGCCACTGCCGAAGGAGTGGTTTCGCTTCAGCCGCCCGGCGTGCGCCGGCGCGGACACCGGCCGGGCGCCGGGCCCACGATTCCAACGGCTGGTGGTTGAGGCCCCGCCCGGGACGGATGAACAGGTCGGCGACCTCGTCGACCTCGCAACCGAAGAGCGGGTTCGTTGGGGCGGTCAGATAGCCGACCTGGTGCAGCTCGCGGTCGCATTACGTGTCACCGACCCCGCAACCGTCGCAGTCGACCGGATTGTCATCGACACAGCCGCGCAGCCCGAGTGTGGATCGGTTGCCGCCGCGTACTCGCAGGCGAAAGCTGCCCAACCGTGAGTGCGGATCGCATTCAGCCCGGCGTCTACTTCCGCGCTGGAGCTACGCCTCCACGGGCGATGGGGTTGGTGCTACTGAACGTCGCACCCGGCACCTCCTCGGTTCAGCTGGCTGAGGCGCTGGCCGAGATGACAGCGATGCTCGACGACTTGGCCGGAGGGCACGTCCGCGAGCTGGATGGGGTGAGTGCGTTGGAATTGGCGGAGAGCCGTGATGCGCTTGCGGGCCTCGAGATCTTGCTTGGGTTCGGCCGGCGGCTGTTTGACCCTGGCATCGATCGCTTGCCCCTCACCCAAGCCGAGCGTCCGGCCTTTCTCAGCTACCTGCCCAAGCCCCAGCCGTTCCCGGCTATACCTTGGGCCGAGCCAAGCGAGGACAACCTTGGCGAGGCTGATCTTCTGTTGCAG
This sequence comes from uncultured Solirubrobacterales bacterium, assembly GCA_963767475.1. Lineage (GTDB taxonomy): Bacteria > Actinomycetota > Thermoleophilia > Solirubrobacterales > 70-9 > WHSW01. The sequence goes on along the minus strand of CAVYEI010000002.1, from coordinate 561,782 downwards.
CTGACTGCCCCCGAGCCGGCCAGCGTCAATCGAGCCGCGGTTGAGGCCTGGAAGCTGGTCATCGACAGAGACCTCCCGCTTGAGTTTCAGGCCTTCTATGACGGGTTTGGGCGTCCCGACGGGCGTGGCTGGCTGGAGTTTCATGATGGCGTCTCCAACCTGCACTCAACCGATCGCCGCGCTGCGATCGAGGCCCAAGGCGATCCGGACTGGATGAAGGGTGGGACCTACCTCGCGTTTCTGCGCTTGCGTATCGACCTCGCGACGTGGCGGTCCCTAGGCCGTACCCAACAGGAGCTGATGATCGGTCGCGACAAGCTGACCGGACAGGCGCTTGCGAGCAGCGATCGAGAACCGGGGGATGCGGCCGCCCAAGCAGACCGCAGCACCAATCAGTTCCGTGATCCACCCGAGACTCTCGATCCCAAGCTTGCGGCCTCGCACCTGCACCGCGCCAATCAGAACCGCAGCTCGCCCTACGCCTCCGCCGGGCTACGCATCTTCCGCCAGGGATATGACTTCCTCGAGTCGATCGGGCCCGCTGGTCCGAGGCTGGGCCTGAACTTCATCTCCTACCAGGCCGACCTGAGCACGGTCCAGCACCTGTTGCACCTGCCGAACTGGCTCGGTGATGTCAACCTCGGCGGACCCAGCCGTGATGGCGTCGCGGGGGAGGTGCCGATGGTTTCGCTCATCCAGGGCGGACTTTACGCCGTGCCTCCGAGGCGCCAGCCGTTCCCAGGCGCAGACATCATCCGGGTTTAGTCGCACCTACTGCGCATGAGTCGGGATGAGGCTGCGACCTCATCGCGCTGGGAACTGCCCGCCGAATAGAAGGTCGAGGTAGCGAAACGCCTCGTTGATTTTGTCGTCTCCGTAGGCGTCGCGCGCCTTGCGTGCGCGAGTCGTCGCAGTGTTCAGCTTTGAGAGCGCGTCTTGTTTGCTGCTCTCGCTTGAGCAGGCGTAGATCCGCCCGGTCGCGCCCTTCGGATCGTTCATTCCTGCGAGCTGATGATTGTTGAGTTTGTTGAGCACCTGCCAGACGTCCCAGATGTGCACGTAGGTGGTCTGTGTCTTGACGTGCTCGGCGCAGCGCATCTCCAGGTAGAACGAAGAAACGGGAACGTTGCAGAAGTACTTCCACGCCTTGATCAGGCGAACGAGCGCTTTTGCGTTTCCTTTCGAGGGCTTCTCATTCGCCTTGTTGACGTAGGTCAGGTGCGTGCGCGGAGCCGAGTCGATCCAATCACCACCGGTGACCGCGCTAGGGATGTCATAGACATAGACGTTGGAACCACCGCGGGCGGTCATGAAGCCCGGGATGACCTCCCACGTCTCGTATCCACCGCCGAAGCGGGCGACCACTGCGGGTCGTCGTATCGAGACCGGCGTCCGGGGAAAACGGGCCTCCAGCGCATCCTTAACCCACCCGAGAGCCGTATACGAGGATCCGGGGCGGTCGCCCCTCAAGCTCACAAGGACGTCGATGTCGCTGTGGTTGCGCACGCCTGTCCCATGAGTGAATGACCCCGTTTCGAAGAAGGTCGATACATCCAGGCGGTCACCTAGTGCCTTCTTGACGCTCTCCCGGTGCCCAGTCCCGGCAGCGCGCTGGGCCTCCGTGGGCGTCAGGCGCTTTAAGAACTCTCGAAAGCCTTCGTCGACGCTTCTGGCCATTAGTTGTGCCCGGAATCGTCGACGTCGATCTTGTATCGCTGTTCGCCACGCTCGATGTTCCTCTTCGCACGCCAGTAGGCGTAACGCGCGGGCAGTGCGGACGACTGATTGATCTCGTCTTGGCGGACACGCAGCTCAACGAGCGCCGCCCGCGCCTCATCGTAGGACAGGTGCTGAAGGTCGGTCTCGCGGGCGATCCGCGCATCTGTCTGAAGGGCGAGGTACAGATTGCCGGCCGCTTGCGCTTGCTCGGTCCGTTGCGCCGCGTTGAGTGTGGTTGTGATCGCGCTCAAACCGGCGGCAACCAGGGCCACAATGCCTGCGGCGACGCGACCTGTTGTTGACGCGAGAGCGGTGGCGCCAGCGACAGCAGCCAAGACGCCCGCTGGGACACCGAGGATCAGGTTCACAGTGCGCCAATACTTCGCCTGCTCGAACTGCGCCTGGGCCGAGAACATCGCCGATTCTTCGATTCGGTCCAGCTCTTTACTGATTGATTGAGTCTCCTCGACCATGGGCTCCCGGTACGTCGGCGGACGGACAAGCTCCGTTGTCAGTCCGGCCGACAGGGCTTCCGCTCAGCCTGTTGTCCTGCGTCTTTGGCCGTGGCTCGAATTTTGATCTCCACTCGCTCGGCCAGTTGGGCGCCGAAAGCGATCGGCTGTCCGGCCAACTCGACGTTGCTGACCGTGTAGCCGCGCTCTTCGGGGACACGGAAGCTGGCTCGCAGCGCCCGGTCTTGGTCGCCACGCTCGATCGCCCAGAACTCGGCAACATCGGCCTCGTCGGGCGCCACCATTTCCGCCAAATCGATGCCGGCGATGTAGATCCCGATCGGATCGGTCAGCGTGATGTCGAACCCCTGCCCGGCAAGGTTGTTGATGGCGCCGGCGATCTGTGGATCGCTATGTCGAAGGTGGTTGCCAAGGCCCGCGCACTGGACCAGCGCCTGCTGCTTAACGACCGGGACACCGTCGCGTTGGCGCAGGACCGTGGCCTGGGCGGCAAGCGCAACCGCGGCGAAGAGATTGTTGTCTCGGGTCAGATGAGCCAGGCGACCCGACGTCGATTGGTTGAGCGGGTTGTCTTCGTCGTAGCGACCAGTGGGCTTGAACAGCTGGGCAGGGTCGACATTCTCGTCGACAAACTCTCGATAGAAGGCCGGTAGACGCTCGGTTCCCTCGAGCCGATCGCTTTCGGCCAGGTGGTGGAAGTACTGCGGGATCTCGGTGGTGAAGGTGACGCGAGTGATCTCATCACCATCTTTCTCGACGCTCCACTCGCAGTATTCGTCTTGTTGACTGCGGCTTGTGTCAGCGAGCCCCCAGCGTTCTTGCTCGGGCAGCAGATCGAGACGGGCTGGAAAGGCGCGCCAGGCAACGATGCGGGTGGCGGCGTCAGCCGGAGTGTCATCCGCGATTGGGTCATAGAACTGCTCGAACTCGTCGGCAAACGGACCAACGAATCCTTCGACCAGCTGACTCCAGGCTTCGGCGTCATCGTCGTTCGGCTCAGCCAGATTGGCTGGCGTCGAGAAGCGTTTCAGGATCGCCATCGCTAGCTGACCTCAATCACGGTGGCGTCGGACTGCATCGCTCGCTCAGCCTCAGGCACGTTGCTAAGGGGCAGGAGTAGACCGAACTCGCTGATCGGAAATTTGCGAAACAGGGCACGCCGCGACTCGGCCAGGCGAAACCAATCGTCGAAGGCCGCCTGGTCACCGAGCTTGCCCTCGATCGCCTCGTAGTAGGCCTTAAGAGTGGTGGTGAATTGCTCCTTCCAGCCGTCGCCGGCCGCCCAGAGCTCCGCGAACTCGCGTTCAGGGTTCCCGTCATCGGAGGCCTCCGGCGCCGAGATAATGGCGTTGGCCATTTCCTCGGCGAAGGCGCTCGTGCCGTTACCGATCGTCGCCTGCTCGGGTACATGGGTAAGCAAAGCCGCGCGGCGCGCTGAAAAGATCGGGTTGGGAAAGTCGACCATCAGCAGCGCCGCAGCGAGTCGATCGGTGATCAGGCCGACTTGGATGCCCTGCGCCAGCGCCGCTTGATCTTCGGCCGCGCGCTCGGGTACGACGAAGGCGAAATGTGTGTCGCCGACCTGATCGAAGCCATTGCCGTCGTTAATGTGAACCTGGAAGGTCTCGATGGCCTGCTGGTAGATCGTCCCGGCGAGCATGAATGGCGACGGGACCGGAAGTCCAACCAGGCCGAGTCCATCGGCGTCAACAAAAAAGGTGGGCGGCAGATCGACCTCGGCTGTGGCGACGATCTCGCTCTCGGCGTGACTCGATATGAGGTTGGCCGTCGCGGTCCTGAGGACCTGATCGAGAATCCGCCCCGGGCGGTCGATGGTCCCGTCATCGCCGGTGACAGCCTCGAACCGAGCTCGTGCCCAGCGCGCGAAGCCGGGCCGTGCCACGGCCGCCTCGCAGGTGATTGCCCCTTGCTTCTCACGATCGACAAAAAACGGATGCGTGGCTCGGGGATCGCCTTCCGGGAAGATGGTCTCGAAAACCCGCGCCGCCGGCGAGTCCCAGTTAATCCAGGGCGTCTTCAGCTCCTTCATCAGCATCGCACCGCTGGTGTGACTCTCAAAAGGGCCCTTGTGCTCGCTGCCCTCGAGCACAGCGTGAAGCGCGTTGCCGGCAAAGACCCAGGCCCCGGCATCGCCGACGGTGCGGTAGTAGTTGAAGCCCCCGCGCGCGCGATCCCAGGCCATCAACTCAACTCCGTCCTTCTGCTCGGGATCGAAGACGCTGATGATCAGATCTGGGCCATCGGAGCTGCGCCCGCGGGTGACCAGGAAACGCAGACCTCGTGAGGCAAGACGAGGGTCGGCCAGCTGGGTCCCCTCGCCGACGAGGAACGACATCTGCTCGCGTAGCGGATCGTCAGGAGCCGTTGCCTGGTCGATGGCCTCAAGCGTGGCCGTGGCCGAGTGGGGAAACGTCCCTTGAAGCATGAGAAGCGTGGCGAACGGGTCACCGAGCTGCTTTGTGGCTTCCTCTGTGCTCAGTGCGCGCGGGGCTTGGTCTTCGCCAACAATGAAGCGATGGATCGCTCTCGGTTCCAGCTCGCTCAGGCGGCCAAACGCAGCGCAGGTTTCATCGGCGCCAGCTACACCCTCCATCGAACATCCTCCAATAACCTCGATTTACTTAGGGCATCCTGACCATAAACGGAAACGGCGTGTGCAGGCAAGTGGGGCGGGCTGCGAAGGGGGTTACGCGGCCCGCCCCAGCTGCAAGGTAGCAATTGCTCAGTAAACCTTGAGTAATCGCTCCGGATCGACCCTGTGAGCGCCCCTTGTGCAGACCGAGACCGCCTGGGGCATTGGAACCCAAACCGCCCGGCGTCCTCACGGTTGACCATGCCAGGCTCTGGTCGTCCCGCGCCGGACGACTCCCCGGCGCCGCCCTTTCATACTTCAGCCCGACGCGCGTGGCGAGTCGAGCAGTAGCTCGGGATGGGAGTCAACGCGTGCGATCGCGTTGTCGGCGTCGACGTGGACCACAAATGGCCTGTAATCCTCCAGGTCGCGCTCGTCATAGCTTGCGAACGAGGCGATGATCAGCTTGTCGCCATCGTTGACCAGGAGCGCAGCGGCGCCGTTGACGCGGACCGCACCCGATCCCGGCTCGCCCGCGATCGCGTAGGTGACGAAGCGGGAGGCATTATCGATGTCCCAGATATGCACCTGTTCGTTGACCAACACATCCGCCTGCGCCATAAGTTCAGGATCGAGCGTGATCGATCCCACGTAGTCGGGATCACAGCCGGTCACGGTCGCGCGGTGGATCTTCGATTTCAGCATCTGTCTATGCATTCAGCGGAGCGCCGGTAACGGTCCCGGATCCGCAACCTGCTCAGACGTGCTGGGACTTGCTGGATGGCGCGACCTTTGGCTCGGTCGGGCCTCGTAGTCGTAGTTCGGCCATGAGAGCGACCCCGCTCTCGCGAGGCCGTCTCGGGTACTGGGAGGAGAGATACGTGTATGTCGGGCGCTGGGCGCTCCCGGATTGCAAGCCGTCGGCCGAGAGCCGGCGACCACGCTGCAACGCCTAACCGGGTGCGAGTTCCTACGCCGCGTCACGACCCTAGCATACTTGTATACTAGCGCCGATGGGAGAGCTCCTCAGACTCGAGACAGTCCGGCGCAGCTCGGGCGCGCCGGTGAGGATCCAGGTCTACGCAACGTTGCGACGGGCGATCGTTCGCGGTGATCTGGCCCCTGGGCGCCAGCTCTCCGAGAACGAGCTCGCCGCCGAGCTCGGCGTAAGCCGAACGCCGATCCGTGAGGCGCTCGGGCGACTGCGCGACGATCGCCTGGTCGAGATCGTCCCGCAGCTGGGCACGTTCGTCACGCGGATCGACCCGCAGGCCGTGCGCGACGCCCAGTTCATCCGCGAGGCCCTGGAATGCGCGGCGTCCGCCGGGCCGCCGAGCTCGCCGGCGAAGACGACATCGCCCGCCTCGAGGAGAACCTCGCAGGGCCAGGATCGGGCCCGGGACGCCGACGACCTCGACGCCTTCAACCTGCTCGACGACGCCTTTCACCGCGCGCTCTGCGACCTGAGCGGCCATCCCGCGGTCTGGCGCGTGAGCGAGCGCGCCAAGGCTCATCTCAACCGCGTCCGGCGGCTGAGCCTAGCCGCGCCCAACTACATGGCCGAGATGATCGACGAGCACCGCGCTGTGCTTGCCGCGGTCGCAGAGCGTGATCCCGACGCGGCCGAGAAGGCGCTTCGCCATCACCTCGAGATGGTGCTGTCCGAGCTCCCGCGGCTGCGCGCGCAGCACCCCGACTACTTCGCCGACTGATGGCGAGCGAGCTGCCGCAGACGATCGCGGACCCTGCCCGCGGCGCGCTGCTCGACCTCTACGCGCAGATGGCCCTGATCCGCGCCTTCGAGACCGAGGCCGAGCGCCAGTACAAGCTCGCCCGGATCGGCGGCTACTGCCACCTGTCCATCGGCCAGGAGGCGACCTGTGTCGGCGCCGTCGCCGCGATGGAGACGACGACCTGCTGGTCACCGGCTATCGCTGCCACGGCTTCGCCCTCGCCCGCGGGCTCCCGCCCGAGGCCGTGATGGCCGAGCTCTTCGGCCGCGCCGACGGCTGCGCCCACGGGCGCGGCGGCTCGATGCACCTGCTCGACGTCGCCGCGCGGCTACTACGGCGGCTGGGGGATCGTCGGCGGCCAGCTCCCGATCGCCACCGGCCTCGCGCTCGGCCTCGTGCGCCAGGGCAAGCGAGCAGGCGGTGCTCTGCGAGCTCGGCGACGGCGCGGTCAACATGGGCGCCTGGCACGAGTCGCTCAACCTGGCCGCGCTGTGGGGCCTGCCGGTCGTCTTCCTCGATCGTCAACAACGTCTACGGCATGGGCACGGCGGTCGAGCGCGCCTCGGCCGAGCCCGAGCTCTTTCGCCGCGCCGCCGCCTACCGGATCAAGGGCGAGCGCGTCGACGGCGACGACCTCGAGCAGGTGATCGAGGCGACCGAGCGGCCTGCTCGACCGCGCCCGCACCGCAGCGCCGCCCGGCGGTGCTCGAGGCGCTGACCTACCGCTACCGCGGCCACTCGGTCGCCGACGCCGGCCTCACCTACCGCGACAAGGACGAGATCGAGAAGCGCCGGCGAGCGCGACCCGATCGCGCGGCGTGCGCGAGCTGCTGCTGCGAAGCGGCGTCGACGACGAGGCAGCTCGACGGGCTCGACGAGCGAGGCCGAGGAGCGCGTCGCCGCCGCGGTCGAGTTCGCCGACTGGCAAGCCCCGAGCCCGCGGTCGAGCAGCTCGCCGCCGGCATGTACGCCGCCGGCAGCGCCGAGCAGTTCGCGCGCATGCGCCCGGGCAGTCCGTTCGGCGAGCGAGAGCTGGTCTTCGACGCGGGGCTCGGCGAACCGCGGCTTGCCGGCGACGACGGCTCGGACGATGAGCGCGATCGACCGCACCGACCGGCCGAGCGTCGCCGACGGACCGCACCGAGGCGATGACCTACCGCGAGGCGCTTCGCCTCGCGCTGAGCGAGGAGCTCGAGCGCGACGAGCGCGTCTTCCTGATGGGCGAGGAGGTCGGCCTCTTCGACGGCTCCTACAAGGTCTCCGCCGGCCTGCTCGAGCGCTTCGGCGCCCGAGCGCGTCCGCGACACGCCGATCTCCGAGGAGGGCTTCGTCGGCGCCGGGGTCGGCGCGGCGATGCTCGGCGAGCGCCCGGTGGTCGAGATCATGACCCTCAACTTCATCTTGGTCGCGATGGACCAGGTGGTCAACCACGCGGCCAAGATCGGGGCGATGTTCGGCGGCGAGGTCCGCTGCCCGCTGGTCATCCGCACCCCGAACGGCGCCGGCAACCAGCTCACCGCCCAGCACTCGCAGAGCTTCGACCAGTGGTTCGCCCACGTCCCGGGCCTCAAGGTCGTCGCCCCGGCGACGCCGGCCGACGCCAAGGGCCTGCTCAAGGCGGCGATCCGCGACGACGACCCGGTGCTCGTGATCGAGAACCTGCCGATCTACAAGCAGAAGGGCGAGGTCCCGCTCGACCCCGAGTTCGTCGACGCCGATCGGCCTGCGCCCACGTCGCCGCGCGAGGGCACCGACCTGACGCCTGATCGCCCACTCGTTCGCCACCGTGCGCGCCTCGCGGTCGCCGAGCGCCTCGCCGAGTCGCACGGACTCGTCGATCGAGGTCGTCGACCTGCGCTCGCTGCGCCCGCTCGACGTCGAGACCGTCGCCGCCTCGGTCGCCAAGACCAACCGCGCGGTCTGCGTCGAGGAGGGCTGGGCCGACCTACGGGGTCACGGCCGAGATCGCCGCCCGCATCCAGCGCGCCTGCTTCGACGACCTCGACGCGCCGGTCGAGCGGGTCGGGATGGCCGAGGTGCCGCTGCCCTACGCCAAGAACCTCGAGACCGCGGCGCTCCCGACCGAGGACCGGATCGCCGCCGCGGTCCTGGCGACGCTCGGCTGGCGCCGTGAGCGACATCGTCATGCCCCGCCTCTCCGACTCGATGGAGGAGGGCACGGTCGCTCAACTGGATGAAGTCGGTCGGCGACGAGGTCGCAGCTCGGCGAGGAGCTGGTCGAGATCGAGACCGACAAGGCGAACATGGTGTTCGAGGCCGACGCCGCCGGGACGCTGATCGAGATCGTCGCCGGCGGAGGGCGACACGCTGCCGATCGGCGAGGTGATCGCGCGGGTTGGCGAGGCCGGTGAGGCGCCGAGGGCGACGGGGCCGAGCCAGCTAGGCCGCCAGAGCGGTCGAGGCAGACGGCGCCGAGCTGCCGCGCTCCCCTGCGGCGGCAACCACGCGGACACCGGCGACGCAGGGTCAAGGCGAGTCCGGTGGCGCGACGGATCGCGGCCGAGGCCGGGCTCGATCTGGGATCGATCTCGGGCATCGGGACCCGGCGGACGGATCGTAAAAGCGGACGTACAGAAGGCGCTTGCCTCGGGCTCGGCGTCGACGGAGGACCATCCCCTTTCTCCTCTCTCGGGGGAGTCGTCGACGTCGAGCCCGGCGCAAGCCGGAGTCGCAGCTCCTCCCGAAGACCGAGGAAACCCCGCCGGCGCAAGTCTCTCATGCAGCGCCGGCGGGGTCCCTCCTCGGATCGGGCGATGAGTCCGGAGACCGCCAAGGGCACGGTCGAGATCGTCGAGCTGACCAAGCTGCAGCAGACCGTCTCGCGGCGGATGGCCGAGTCGAAGGCGACCGCGCCGCACTTCTATCTGCAGGCCAACGATCGACATGACGCGCCGCCTGGGACGCGCGCGGCGCGGATCAAGGCCGCGGCCGCCGAGGGCGAGGTGATCCCCTCCTTCAACGACATGGTGGTCAAGGCGTGTGCGATCGCCCTGGGCGAGTTCCCGCGCGCAAACGGCGCCTATCGCGACGGCAAGTGGGAGCTCTACTCGCGCATCAACGTCGGCATCGCGGTCGCCGCGCGCGACGCGCTGGTCGTGCCGACGATCTTCGACGCCGACCTGAAGGGGCTGCGCCAGATCGCCACCGAGTCGCGGGCGCTGGCCGCGCGGGTGCGCGAGCAGACGATCACCCCGCCCGAGCTCTCGGGCGGCACCTTCACCGTCTCCAACCTGGGCATGTACGGGATCTCCAACTTCCACCCGGTGATCAACTCCCCCCAGGCGGCGATCCTGGCGGTGGGGGCGATCACCGAGACCCCGGTGATCCGCGACGGTGAGGTCACCACGGCGCGGCTGATGGGCGTCACCTTGGCCTGCGATCACCGGATCCTCTACGGCGCCGACGGCGCCGAGTTCCTCGGCCGCGTGCGGGCGCTGCTCGAGGAGCCGCTGGGGCTGGCGTTGTGATGGGATCGTTGCCAGGCGATGCCGACGCCACGACCACGATCAGGGCCACGGTAGTCGGACGCAGCTGCGGCGAGCAGTTGTCATTACGCACGGATGATGGCGGGCGTGTGAGCGTTCGCGTCCGTGGCCGCCTGTGGCTGCAGATGGGTCTCGGTGAGCTTGTATTTCTGGAGATTGGGGCGGACGGCAGACCGCGCGGAATCCGTCTAGTCCAGGCCGTTGGCGGCGTTGGCCCGGACGCATGAAGCGGCGCTCACCAGGTAGGTCCCGATGACTTATTCGGGCGCGGAGCCAACCAATGCCATGGCCGGAGAGGGCCAGGTCGACCTCGCGGGCGCGGGCATGCACCGAGTCGCTTATCTCTTTCCAGGGCAAGGCGCCGTCCAGGCCTCGGATCGGGCCCTGGTTGGCGAGCATCGGCCAGATCTCTTGGCCTTGGCCTCGCACCTCCTGGGCGCGGATCCGTTCCGATCGCTCGGACTTGGTTCTCGGTTCTCGCAGGCGGCAACCTATTGCGCGTCACTGGCCTCGTTCGCGCAGTTGACGCCGAAGAGCGGGGCGGCGTTTGCCGGGCATTCGATGGGCGAGATCAGCGCCCTGGCTGCAGCCGGTGCGCTCGGCGCAGAGGACGGCCTGGGGCTGGTCGTCGAGCGCGGGCTGATGATGGATGAGCTAAGCGGCGGTCGCGGTGCGATGGTCGCGGTGAAGTGTGATTCGGCGCGCGGAGATGAGCTTGCTCGCCTCTACGGCCTCTCGATCGCGAGCATCAACTCCCCCGAGCAAACCGTTCTCTCGGGATCAGGGAAAGCGACCGAGGGGCTCATCGCCGACGCTCGCCGTCAAGGCGTGCAGGCCAAGCGCCTTGACGTCAGCGGAGCCTTTCATTCGCCGGCGATGGATCTTGCGACAGAGCCCTACGGTGAGCTCCTGGAGGCGATCGACTTCGATCTCGCCGACAACGTCGTTATCTCCGGCGTCACGGCGTCCCCGTTTGCCGCCTTGACAAGACGACAACTGGCAGCCTCGCTGACCAAACCGGTGCGATGGACCGACGTGCTCCAGCACCTCGACGAGATAGGAGTTCGCGCTTTCGTCGATGTAGGTCCGGGTGCCGTCCTCGCCGGCCTAGTGACGAAGGCGCTCCCTGGCGCGGCGGTTCATGTCCGGGGCCGAAGCCCGCAACAGCAAAACACATCTCAGCGACGGAGCGACCGTCAGTCGCCGGCGCAGCGGCCGGCCGGCGTTGCGGCAGTTGCGATGGCGCTGCCGCAGCGACGGGTTTCAAGCCACGAAATTGCATCCGGCGTTTCCGTTGCATCCGGCGTCTCGGTGGACGCGGACTGGATCATCTCCCGTACGGGTGTGCGGAGTCGCCGCGCGCTCGAGACGGGCCAGACCCTGACTGACATGGCCGCCGATGCAGCAACGAAGGCCCTAGCACAGGCGGGGCTCAAGGCCGGTGACCTCGACCTTCTCCTCGTCGCCACCATGACCCCGGACCGGCGGCTTCCGACAGCCAGCTGCGAGCTCGCAGCTCGCCTAGGGATCGGCGCACTGGCGCTCGACCTTGGAGCGGCATGCAACGGGTTCGTCTCCGGCCTAGCTATAGCTACCGCCCAGATCGAAGCCGGCCGCGCGGAGCACGTCCTGCTTGTCGGCGCGGATGCGATGAGCCGCGTCGTCGACTACACCGACAAGGCGACCGCGGGCTTGTTCGGAGACGGCGCTGGCGCAGCTGTGATCTCTGCCGAGGGCGCGGGGCAGATTGATCAGATTCGCGGCGGAACGGACGTCGCGGGTGTCGAGTGCTTGACGGTCTCGCATGAGCAGCCGCTGATGCGAATGGATGGCCGAGCTACTTTTCGTGCCGCGGTCGATCGCCTGAGCCGGTTAACGCAGGACCTCCTGACCGACGCAGCGATGGCCGTCGACGACATCGACCTATTCGTCTACCACCAGGCCAATGCCCGGATCACGAAAGCCGTGGGTGAACGACTCGGCCTTCGCCGCGAGCAGGTCGCGGACTACATAGCTAACTCTGGCAACACCTCCGCGGCCAGCGTGCCGATGGCACTGATCCAGGCCATCGACCAGGGGCGAATCCGGAAAGGGTCTCGAGTCTTGTTGGCTGGGTTTGGCGCTGGATTCTCTTGGACCGGGGCCGTTCTCGACTGGACGGCCGAAATCCCAAGCATGGGCCGGGCAGAGTGAGTGGCGCCGCCGTAGCCGATGTCACCGGCCACCGGTCGGTAGGTGATCGCATCGAGTTGCTCTGCGATCCGGGCAGCTTCATGCCACTGCGAAGCGCGGTGAAGTCGGTGGCGCTCGGACATCGCGCCGGCGATGGCGACGGCGTCGTTTGTGGTGCCGGTCGAGTCGGCGGACGACCGATCTTCTGCTACGCACAGGATGCGGGCTTTCTCGGTGGATCATTGGGTGCCGCCCACGCCGAGTCGATTGTCCAGGTCATGCGCGCGGCCGGACGAGCTGGTGCGCCGGTGGTCGGCTTCGTCGAATCCGGCGGGGCCCGGATGCAGGAAGGGCACGCCGCTCTCGCCGGCTACGGACGGATCTTTCGCGAGAGCGTGACGCTTGCGGAACGTGTGCTGCAGGTCTCCATTGTCTGCGGAGTCTCGGCCGGTGGCGGCGCCTATTCCCCGGCGCTGACCGACTTTGTCGTCATGACTCGCGAGGCGCGGATGTTTTTGACCGGGCCGAAGATCGTCCAGGCGGCACTGGGCGAGGACGTCTCGATGGACGAACTTGGTGGCCCGGCGATTCACGGACGAAATGGCGTCTGCCAGATGGTCGCTGACAGCGACCATCATGCAATCGAACTCGCCCGGGATCTGCTGGAGCTGCTGATCCCACGGTTTTCTCCAACCTCTCCACGGAGCATCCCGCCACGGTTGGTCGGCGACATTGACGCGGACCCGGCACACGACGTTCCGGCGCAATTGCACAAGGTCTATGACGTGCGCTCGGTAGTCAGGGCGATCGCCGATGAGGGAGACCTGCTGGAACTCTCCGAGTCTTGGGCCAAGAACATCGTTACCGCGCTGGCGCGAATCGAGGGGCGGACGGTGGGTGTGGTGGCCAATCAGTCCGGTGAGCTCGGCGGGATGATCGACGCCACCGCGGCGGAGAAGGCTGCCGCGTTCGTCAACAAGTGCCAAGGCTTCGGCATTCCGCTCGTGGTGTTGGTGGACACGCCTGGGTTCCTGCCGGGAGTAGCCCAGGAGGAAGCCGGGGTCATCCGCCATGGCGCTGCGCTGTTACGGGCGTTCGCGGCGGCGACCGTGCCGAAAGTGACGGTGGTTTTGCGCCAGGCGTTCGGCGGCGCAGCAATCACGATGAACTCCAAAGCCCTCGGATCAGACTTCGTCTTCGCCTGGCCGCAGGCCGAGATTGGCATCATGGCTGCCTCTCAGGCGGTCGGACTCATCCACCGTCACCTGATCGATTCCTCCGAGGACCGAGCGGCGACGCGAGCCGAGTTGGCCCAGAGCTATGGAGCTGAGCAGGTCAAGGCCGCCGCTGCCGCTGCCGCAGGGTTTGTCGACGAGGTCATCGATCCGCCGCAAACGCGGTCCAGGGTGGCGTGGGCGCTCGGGCTGTTCGAGGCGTCGTGAACCTTGATCCCTTCGCTCACTATGCGCGAACGCTACAAGCGTTCCACGAGCTGGCCGCAATGACGGAGACCTTCTCGCTCTACGTCGCGTTAGGCGACAGCTTCAGCGCTGGCACGGGATGCGAGCCAGGGGAGGCCTGGCCCGACCAGCTGGCCGAGCGCCTTCGCGGCCACAGTCCGATGCTCGAGCTACGAAACCTCGCCATCCACGGGGCAACCAGCGCCGATATCTTGCATCAGCTGCCCGAGGCGATCGAGCTTGAGCCCAACCTGGCGACGGTCGTCTGCGGCGCCAACGATGTCTTGCGGACGACGCGCCCAAGTCCAGACGCCTACGGCGACAACCTGGAACGCATCTTTGATCGCCTGCTGAGCGCCAACCCGACGCTTCGTCTCGTTACAGCGACTGGGCCTGAGCACTGGGAATTTCTTGGCCTTCGAGCTCGCACCCGTGCCCGCGTCGAGGACACATTCGCTCGGTTCAACCAAGTAACGCGTGAGGTCGCCGAGATATGCGGAGTTCCCTGTCTTGACATCGCCAAGCACAAAGGCCTGAGCGTGGCCGAGTTTTTCTCGGCAGACGGCCTGCACCCTTCAGCCGCTGGTCACGCCTTGGCAGCTCGTGCCTTCGCAGGCCTGTTCGAGCGATATTTTGGCATCGGCCTTAAGCGGGGCGGGACGAACGCGGCGGTGGACGGCTAAGGCGACTTGTGGCCGTCCTTGCGCACGTAAGCACGCGGACGGCCGCGCTTCTTGCCGCCTTGGCACCAGCGGGCGATGCACTGGTCGTGCTCGCGGTGCAGATCTACGTCTCAGCCACTGTCCGGAGCACGTCGCCTGACTCCTCCGGCGGTCCCGAGGCTCAGCCCCCAAAAGCCCCGGGCTAGTGCGATGCCCTAACCCTTGCTGGCTCCGCCAAGCGCATGCGGACGGCCCTTACCGCGGTGCCCGAGGCCAGCTCGCAAAGGCCGGTCGGGGGCTTAGCCGAGTGCGATAGCGAGGTAGACGTGGCGGCAGGTCAACCTAGGTAGAGGCAAGAGCTAATGGGACGGGCAGCGCGACGCGAAACCTCGCTCCGTCGAGCGCTGGGCCGAAGAGCTCGCCCTGCGCCAGCGAGTAGCCAAGCTCGCTGAGAGCGCACATTTGATCAGGGGTCTCGAGCCCGTCCACGATCGCCTCCGGCTCATTCGGTTGCGTGACCGCTGTGGCCGAAGACGCGTCGAGCTTGATGTAATCGATCGGCAATGAGCCGGTGCCCCCCGCCATCGACGCAGCGTCGGTCCCGAGATTGATCGACACCCTCACCCCGAGATCGTGGAGCTGTCCGATCATCGCCTTGGCTGGCGCCGGCTCATTCACAAGTGCCGACTCCGAGATCTCCAGAGCCAATGCGGTCGGCGGCAGGTCCCAGACGCGCAGCGCGCCGCGGACGGACGCAGGGAGCGTCGAGCCCGAGAGCTGCTGGGTTGGAACGTGAATCGAGAGGAGGAAGTTGTCATCGATCAGCGCCTCACGCGACCACGCGCTCACCTCAAGAACAGCCGCGCGTACCAGCCATTCGCCGATTAGCTCGGTCATTCCCGCGCTCTCGGCGAGTGGAATGAATTCGTCTGGGCCCAGCAGGCCGTGTTCGGGGCGCTGCCAGGAGGGCTGGGCCTCGATGCCGCACAGATCGCCGCTCGGTAGCGACACGATTGGCCGGTACTGAACTTGCAGTCCACCCGCACCGACCGCTGCCCGTAAGGCCGTCTCGGCATCGAGCTCAAGCACTGCAGCCTCCTCTAGAAGTCCTGTCCCGAAGAACTCGACGCGGTGGCCGCCCCGCCCCTTCGCCCGGTACATGGCGACGTCGGCTTCGTGGACGAGCTGAACGGGGGTGGCCGGGGTGTCATCGGGGTCGTGCATAGCGATCCCGATCGAGCACTCCACTGACACCTCCCGATCACCGATACTGACCGGCTGGAGGAGGCTCTGCTGGATCCGCGTCGCGACTTGGAGCGCGTCCTTTTCGCTCTCGAGCTCATCGCAGAGCACAACGAACTCGTCGCCACCGAAGCGGCTTGCCGTGTCCATCCAGCGCATCAGTCCCCGAAGGCGATCAGCGACCTCCTGGAGCAGCGTGTCGCCGGCGGCGTGGCCGAGCGAGTCGTTGATTTGCTTGAAGCGGTCGATGTCGATGAAGATTAAGGCGGCCGATCGCCCCCTGCGGTGCACACCTGCCAGCGCCCGGTCGACGCGGTCGAGAAACAATGCACGCGTCGGCAAGCCAGTCAATGGGTCGTGCAGGCGCTCGTGCGCCAGGCGCGCGGAGCGATACACGGCCGTCGCGCCAACGACAAGCAGCACGAGTAGGGCTAGAACAAACCCTGCGAACAGAAGCCAGGTAACCCACATGGTCGACCCGTCTACGGGCGCATACAGCGCCGCCGCCGGAACCGTGAACACCATGCGCCAGCCGCTCCCGCTGCCGGCTGGGACGGAGACGAAGTAGCGGTCACCATAGTTGCCTGAGGTGTGGTTGCTCAACTCCGCGCGAAGCGTCCGGTCGCGAAGGCCTCGGCCGGGCGGCGCTCCGGTCGATGACGCGAGCACCTGGCCGCGCGAATCGAGCAGATAGGCGCGCCCACCAGGCAGCGCGGGAGCCGTCGGCAAATACCCGCCGATGGAGGCTTCCAGATCCGCGACCGGTGCGGCCGTCGCTACCACCCGCGGCCCGTACCGAGTCTGGTACGGAGTGACGACGTCGAGGACGCGCTGCCCGTTTGCAGCGGTAAACACGTCGGAGAGGCTCGCTACGCCGCGGAGCCCGGCGCGGAGCGCTGGACTCTTGGCGCGCAGCTGCGGCTTGCGGCGTGCCAAGGGAGGATCGGCGCCGAGCACCCGGCCCTGGGCGTTCAGGACGACAACCCTTGGAAGCGGATCCTTACCCTGGTAATCCGCAATCGAAGCCGCCATGTTGCTTGCGGGTCCCGCGAAGTAAGTTTTCGCGATGACGCGCTGAGTCGGACCGAGGAGGGCTGTGGTCGTGAAACGGCCGGCCTGTGTCGCTCGTTGCGCCAACTGGTCGCGCAGCTCCTCGCGACTATCGCTCTGAGAGCGCACAACCACATACGCCGCGACGCCGATCAGTGCGACGAGAATCCCCACGGCGATCACCGCCGTGCGCGGCCGAATCCACTTCATACCTAAGTGATCGCCAGGAAACGGCCCAGGCTTGAACCAGCGGTCCGCGCGGCGGCCGCTGCGCCCGCAGCTCACGCAGATTGAGCACTTGCGCTGCTTCTACGGTGTGGCTGAAGCGTCGGGTGAGTCCGCGCGGCGTCGCCGCCGCTGTATTGCAGCCGATCAGCCTCGGACGAGCACCTTCACGCCATGCGATGCGCCTGGCCCGTACGGGTATGACCCCTGGCGTGGAATCGCCGCTCGCAGCCGATAGGTCTGAGTCTCCGTCGTGCTAGTGAATTGGTAGACCAACCGGAACCGCCCGCGGCGGTTCGAGTGGGTGTCGTCAAAGCTCCGCCATTCCCCTGGTTCGGCGTGCCAGGCCTGGAGCGCGACGAGAACGCCCTGGCGCGGCACGGGACGACCGCGCAGTCGACCGCGAAGCGCGACCGCCTGGCCGTTTCGAAGACGGTCTGGCGACGCCTTGAGGCTCGCGGACGCTGCCACCTTCAAGTTGACGTTGGCCGCGACTACCTCCCCGATCGAGCTGCGAGTCCCGAAGCGGACCTTCCGTGAGGGGCCGGCCGGGGCCCGATAGCTGAACCGTCCGTTATCGTCGGTGGCGAGCGATCGCACCCTGACCATCCGCGAGCCGGACGACGCTGCCCGCACTCCGACGCAGACTGTCGCTCCGGCCACCGCCGTCCCGTCCGCGGCCCTCAGCTTCCCTCGGACGCGTGCCCGTGTTCCAAACCGCAGCCTCGCCTTGCGTCCCGATTCCGCGACCTTGATCCCCCGGGCGCGCTCGATCCGAGCAGACAACCGCATGCCTCCGTTGACGGTCTCGGGGCCTAGGCAGGCCGGCGGCGGGCCGACCTGCCCCAGCGAGTGCCACCCCGACCAGACACCGGCGGACAGACGATTGACCGAGACGTTGGAACCGATACGCGCGAACACGCTGAGCTCATCCTGCACCTCCGCTGCAGCGGCCGGCGCCGATGCCAGCTGGACTTCGTCGACCCGCATCCACTCAGACCAGCCTCCACCGGCCCAGGAGGCCCGCGCCAGGCCGCTATTGACACCGCGAACAAACACATTGACGTTCGACGGCCCCCATGTGGAGGCGCCAGGGGCGGCGGTCACGGTCCCGCCCAGGGAGACCCAGCCGAGCCACTTGCCGTCGACAAATGAGTTCTCGACCACATCCCCGGCCGCTCCTCGCGCGAACACATCGATGATCCCGTTGGCGCGGGAGATCGCCGTCGGGGCAGAGCTCACAGCACCTCCCAGCGATTGCCAGGGTGCCCACCCACCCTCCGGGGTGTATGAGCGGCTAGCGACAGTGTTGTCGGTACCTCGGGCAAAGACGAACAGCCGGTTCGTGCCCCGTAGCGCGGTCGCCGCCGGTGCCGACGTCAACACGCCGCCTAGCGATTGCCAGGGTGAGTCGCCGCCCTCGCCCCAGGTCCGGTGGACGATGTCGTTGTCAGGGCCGAGAGCGAATACCTCGACGCCTCCGCCGTAGAGAGCTGCCGCCGGCCCGGACTGAGCCGTGCCGCCGAGCGAAGACCAGGTCGACCAGCCGGCGGCCGACCATGAGCTGACATAGATGGCGCCATCGGCGCCTCGGGCGAAGACCCGCATGTCGCCGGCGCCGGCGGACACGGCGGCCGGGTTGTCGTCCACCACATCCGCACCGACGGATGGCGGGCACAGCACCACCAACGCCAAGGCGAGCAACGTGGTCAGGAGCCTGTTCCGGAGCATGCCCCAATGATGATCGGTCCAACCCGATCAAATATCAGCGTTGGGCATCACTTGATTCCGAGACCTGAACTCTGCGATGGAATAGAACCGGTCCTCCGAGGTCTGAGTCGATGAGGTCAGCGAAACAACCAAATGGAGGTACGGCTGATGACTCGATTCAAGATGACCCTCGGTGCGCTCTCGGCGGTATTCGTCGTCGGAGCTGCCGGGGCCCTCGCGAGCGGCTACGGCGGTCAGCATGTGAACGGACCGCCGGCGCCGCAAGGCGGCGCAAGCAACCAGCAGTGGCAGGTGTTCAAGCAGCTCGAGTCTTCTCGGCTGTCGCAGGTCGCATACCTGACGGGCCTGGCTGAGATCGACGACCAGGGCGAGGACGACAATGGCGACCCCGACGGCAAGGGCTCAGCCAACCTGCTTCAGGTCGACGAGAGCACGGTCTGTTATGGGTTCATGGTCAAGGGCATCGAGGCGCCGACCGCGGTCCACATCCACAGGGGCGCGGCCGGCCAGAACGGTCCGGTGGTGCTGGAGTTCACCAACGTCCCCAAGGACGATGCCGGAGCACCGGCGGGTGACCCCGGGGCGTCGAGTGGCTGCAAGACGGTCGAGACTGCGGAGGAGCGCGACACATTGCGCCGGATCCGCAAGAACCCCGCCAACTATTACGTGAACGTCCACACCCCGACGTTCCCCGATGGCGCGGTACGCGGGCAGCTCGGGTCCGTCTGGTACGCCAACGAGACGTAATCGCGGGCAATGACGAGCGAGTCACCGAAGGAAAGCGCCGGAGTCGATTCGACTCCGGCGCTTTCCCAATTCCGATCTCTGATCGGGTGGCCGATCACTCGGAATTACCTGTGGCCGGCGAGACTGAGACCGTCCCGAACGTGCTCGCCGAAGAGGTTCGTGCTGACGATCGCTCCCGCGAGCTTGAGACCGCGAGGCTTCCGGACCACCTCGATCGGCTATTCCGCGCCGCCATTGGCCTTTGTGGCAACCGCCATGACGCCGAGGACCTGGTCCAGGAAACCTACGCCCTCGTTCTGCGACGCAAGCGTCTGCTGCGCGGCGAAGACGAACGCGCCTACTTGATGCGAGCTCTGCGCAACACATGGATCAAGCGGCGAACCTCGGCGGACGCGCGCCTCTCGATCCTGAGCTCGCCGGATCGGTTTGACGCCGTCCGCGATCCGAGGCCGCAGCCGCAGACCCTGGCCCTGGAGGCCCAGGCCGCTCTGGCGGCGGTCGCGGAGCTTGCGCCCAAGCTCCGCGAGACGATTGTCGCCGTTGACGTGATCGGGCTCTCATACAAGGAGGCGGCCCGGGCGCTTCGCGTGCGCCCGGGCACGATCATGAGCCGATTGCATCGTGCTCGTGAGGGGGTTGCCGAAGCGCTTGAGGGGGCTCGGACGTGACCGATCCGCGGCACGAGCGTGTTACGACCCTGCTGCGGGATCATGGCCCGATGGCCCCGGCGGCGCTGCGGACGCGGGTCGAGGCCGAGGTCGCAAGGGCAGGCAATCGCCGTCGTCGCTCGCTCGGGCCCGGCTTTCGGCTGGTCCCGGCGGCGGGGGCTACGCTGGCCATCGCGATGGCCCTGGCGCTTCCGCTCCTGGGCGGCCGCGGGGCGCCGACCGTGGCCGAGGTGCACGCCATTTCTGCGGACGGCCCAAGTGGCCGAGCCCCTTCCGCCGCCCGAAGCGACCCGGAGCTCCTGGCCGCGTCCTTTCAGGGTGTCGACTTTCCAAACTGGTCTTCAAGGTTCGGCTGGCGCGCCTACGGACAGAGCACAAACGAGCTGGACGGGCGCGAGACGCGTACGGTGTTCTACGAGCATGAGGGCCACGAGATCGCCTACACGGTCGTGTCCGGCACGCCACTCGACGTTCCGATCGACGCGGACCGCCGACGGGCCGGCGGCCTTGAGATCAGCCTCCTCACCGATGACCATGGACACGACATTGCAGTCTTCGAACGTTACGGACAGACCTGCGTGCTGTCGGGCCACGTCGAGCGCAGCTCCACTCTCGTCAGCCTCGCCAGCTGGTCCCGGCATGGACCGGCGACATCCTGATTTGACATACCCGCGTACGCTTACTCTTGCTCGGCATATGGGCGCGCCGCCAGAACGTAGTCAGGTAATCAGCACCTCGAATCACCTGACTCCGGGTCCGCGCATATCGTCCGAGTGTGCCCTCCGTCGCTGAGATCGTCGGCCGCACGCTCGCAAGCCTCGGCGTCGACACGGTATTTGGGGTCGTCGGCAGCGGGAACTTGGTTGTTAGCAACGCACTTCACGGAGCGGGCGCGCGCTTCGTTGCCGCCCGTCACGAGACGGGCGCCGTCTCAATGGCCGACGGGTGGGCCCGTACGCTTGGGAAACCAGGAGCAGCCAGTGTCCATCAGGGACCCGGGCTGACGAATGCGATCACCGGGCTGACCGAGGCCGCCAAGGGCCGCACGCCGCTGGTTGTTCTCGCGGGCGAGACGCCGGCGACCGCGATCGGCTCCAACTTTCGCATCGACCAAGTCGGGCTCGTCAGCGTCACTGGTGCGGTCCCCGAGCGCGTGGAGGAGCCAGCGAGTGCAGCCGGCGCCACATGCCGGGCGATGCGCCGGGCGCAAGTAGAGAGACGCCCGGTGGTATTGATGCTCCCGACCGACGTGCAGCGCATGCAGTGTCCGGAGACCGACACCCAGCCTGACCACAATGAGCTCGCCTTGCCGGCCGTGGACGGCGGTGCGATCAGCTCGCTCGCCGACCTGCTCGAAGATGCCGAGCGCCCCGTGATCGTCGCCGGTCGCGGCGCCCTGCTCGCGCAAGCGCGCCAGTCACTCACGAACCTGGGTGAGCGGGTCGGAGCCGTCTTGACGACTTCGGCGATGGCGCACGGCCTCTTCCACGGTGAGCGCTTTGACATCGGAATCGCCGGTGGCTTTTCGACCCCACTCGCTCAGGAGTTGCTGTCCCAGGCAGACCTCGTGCTGGCGTTTGGCGCCAGCTTGAATCGATGGACGACGCGCAACGGCTCCCACTTCGCCCCCGATGCCTCGATCGTCCAAGTGGACCTCGAAGCGTCGGCGATCGGGCTGCACCACCGCGCTGACCTTGGCATTGTCGGCGATGCGCGCGCCGTCGCTGAGGCTGTCACTCACGAGCTCGAGAGCCGGGGCTTGGAACGAGTCGGGTTTCGCCGCGCCGGGCTCATCGGGCGCCTGGAGCGGAGTCATTGGAGGGAACAGCCCTACGTGGATTCGTCACCACGCGACAGGGTGGACCCGCGAGCGCTTTCGATCGCTCTCGACGACCTGCTCCCGGACGACCGCACGCTCGCTTTGGACTCGGGTCATTTCATGGGTTACCCGGCGATGTACATGAGGATTCCCGATCCTGCCGGGTTCGTCTTTACGCAGGCCTTTCAGTCGATCGGACTCGGTTTGTCCTCGGCGATCGGCGCCGCTGTGGCCCGTCCGGATCGCGTTTGCGTCGCAGCGCTGGGCGATGGCGGGGCACTGATGTCGCTGCCCGAGCTCGAGACCGCGGCTCGGCTAGGGCTTCGACTTCTCATCGTGGTCTACAACGACGCTGCCTATGGCGCGGAGGTCCATCACTTCGGGCCGCAAGGCCATCCGCTCGAGCTCGTGCGCTTTCCGGATACGGACTTCGCCGGGCTCGCCCGCGCCGCGGGTGCCGGCGGGGTCACGGCCCGTTCCGTCAGCGACCTTGCTCCGGTGGCGGAGTGGCTGGAGGACGGGGCGGGTCCGTTGATGGTCGACGCGAAGGTGGATCCAAGCGTCTGCGCGGAGTGGTTGGAAGAGGCGTTTCGGGCGGGGTGACTGCTGCTGAGCCGTTACGTTTGGTCGCCCGAGGTGGACCGGTGACGCCATGCTTCCGCGGCTGCCGCTACCTCCGGCGAATCCAAGCACCGCTCCAGCAGTGGCACGGAGCGCTCATAGGACTCGTCGAAGCTGCTCGTGAAAGCCGAGTCCAGCAGTCGTTTGGAGGCCTGGGCGGCCAACCGCGGGGTGGCCAGGTACCGCTCAACGAGGACCTCGACCTCGGAGCCGAAGCTTTCATCCTCGACGAGGTGGTCGACGAGGCCATAAGCGAGCGCGGTCTCGGCGTCGACCACCTCGCCAGAGAGAATTAGCCGCCGTGCCCGGCCGATGCCGATGAGCCGTGGGAGGCGAAAGGGAGCCATCCCTGGGAACAGCCCCTCGTTTGCCGCTGGAAGGCCGAACTTGGCATCGCGCGCAGCGATTCTCAGATCGCAGGCGATCGCCAGTTGCAGCCCACCACCCAGGCAATGACCGTGGATCGCGGCGATTGCCAGCGGCTCCATCAGCTCGAGTCGGCGGAAGGCCCGCTCCTGCGTGGCATAGAAGCCATCGGGCATTCCCCGAACGGCAAGCATGTCGAGATCAAGACCGGCGCAAAACGACCGCCCTGCGCCTTGGAGGATGGCAACGCGGACTCGGGGATCGGCTGCGATCGCCTCCACGGCCGCCTCAAGGCCCTCGACCCATTCTTCATCCATCGCATTCAGGACCGCCGGGCGGTTCAGGGTGACGCGGGCGACGTGTTCGCGCGTCTCGAGCAAGACGGCGTCGGGGGACACACCCACACCTTCACGACAGACGCCGGGGTACCACAAGCATTTGAAGCTTCTTTGAAAGGCTCGCTCAGGTGCCTGGATGGGGCGAGACTGCATCGATGCGTGACAGCCAGGAAGTAGTGATTCTGTTCGTGGTTGCGCTGGGCGCGACCGCCGTGGCCGTGCCCGCGGCGTCAAGCGCCGCGGGCACGGGGAATGCTCTTCGCGCTGACGCCCCGACCACCCGAATCCTCGATGGGCGCCTTGTCCCGGGCGCCGATCGGCGCGTACAGGTTCGCCTCGGATGCTCCGCGCGCCGTGGCTGCCAAGGGAAGCTCTGGATCCGAGAAAGGACTCGCGGAAGTCGTCGGGCTGAGACATTTCGCGCGCGGCGGTACGACTTGAGCGGTCGGCGCGGGAAGGTCTCGGTTCGCCTCGACCGTGCGGTGGAGCGCAAGGTCGAGCGGCGAGGGCACGTGCGCGCCCGCGGAATCGTGCGGCCGAAGTCTCTGCTCGTCGGTTGGGCCAACCTCGGACGGCTGATTCGGGTCAAGGTATGCGCTTCTCGGGAGCCTCGATGACACGGAGTAGCCGTCGGTGGACCATGCAGCGTTTCGCCACGGCGTCACCGTTGTGAGTGGGGCCCTACGCCAGCCGCGTACAACACCCTATGAGGAGCACAAGGGATACGTACTCGCTGTGCTCTCGCGGCGCTGTGGATGGCTTGATCCCGCCGATCGGGAGGCACTCTTTCACGATGCTTACGTAGTCTGGCTCGAGAAGCGCGATCGAGGCCAGCTCGACGCGGCGGACATGAACGCGCAGCAGGTACGCGCGTACCTGACTCAGACGGCTCTCAACAAGGCGCTCGACGAGAGCAGGCGCGCCGAGCGCCGGCGCACCACAGCGCTGGACGAGTTCGTGGAGAACCGCGCCGACACCGGCGAACAGGTGGAGGAGCGGGTCGCAGCGAACCTCGCCGGGGCGCCGGTCCGCGAGATCATCGCCGAGCTGCCGGCGCGCCAGCAAGCTGTTGTGAAGCTCCGGTTCTACTTCGAGCGCGCTCCAGAGGAGATCCAGCAGGTCCTCGGGATGACCGAGCGCACCTACCGTCGTCAGCTCGAGCGGGCGATGCGCAAGATCACCGAGCGCTACGAGCTCGTCCGCACCGGCCTGTGGTGCGAGGACCATCGCAAGCTCGTCATCGACTACGTCGCCGGACTCGCCGAGGACCAACGCGCCGAGCGGGCGCGGGCTCACCTGCGCGGCTGCCCCGGCTGCGCACGGATGGCTGCAGAGCTGCGGGTGGCGACTCGCCGCACGGCTGCGCTGCTGCCGATGCCGGCACTCGTCGAGCAAGGTCATCTCACCGGACGTCTCGGCGACCTGGTGGATTCGGCTCGCGACCTCATCGGGGAGGGGGCGCGCTGCGTCGAGCGGCTCCTGGCACCGGTCTACTCGCGCGTCGATCCTGCTTCGACGAGTTTCGCGGGTGCGGTTCGGCCCGGCACGATCGCAGCCTCGATCTCCGCCTGCCTGGCGATCGGCGGGGGAGCGACGTACTGCGCAGTCGAGGGGCTGCCGGAGCCATTGCGCTCGCTGGCCGGGGTGAGTAGCGAGGCAGCAGACAAGGAGCGCCCGGAACCGCCCCAGGAGCCGCAGGAACCAGCCGAGGTCGTCCCCGATCCGGTGATCGAGACCGCGCCGATCGCTCCACAGCCGGCGCCAACCACGCAGACGCAGCAGCAGTCGGATGGACAGGATCGGACCGATGACGAACAGGACGGGTCGTCGGACGATTCCGACTCCTCGGCGCCGACTGAATCGTCCACCCCGGAGTTCAGCCCCGAGGCGCCCGCGCCGACGACGCCTGCGCCGTCCTCTGGGGGAGGCGGATCGTCGTCTCCGCCGGCTTCGTCCGGCGGAGAGTTCGACCTCTAGAACCGGCGCGCACGGGCGAAGAAGTCTTTTTTTTTGGGGGGGGGGGGGCGGTCGCCGCGACTTGCTCAATGAATGGGCATGGCAGTGAACGCACCACCTCTCGAAGACACGCCCAGTGCAGCCCCTGTACGTCTCGACCCCGACCTCCCGGTCGCGAACGTATTCGAGCTGTATGGCCAGTCGGAGGAGGTCGTGGCCCCCACACCACGATGCGCCCCCAATCGGCTCGCGGTGCTCCGCGCCTACCTGCAGGACGGGCGTGAGCGCGGTGCAGATCGACGGGAGACACGGCGGTGGATCGCAGCGGGCGCCTCGGCTTTCAGCCGAGGCGCCCGTACCGCCCTCTTGCAGTGCCGGCAGGCGTTCGCAACCCACCTCAGCCCGGCACGCGCCGGCGCGATCCTCGCGGTCGCGGCCGTCGCGTTCATCTTCGTCCAGGCACAGGGGGGCGCACCCGACGGCGCCGAGGCCGCCCGACCGAGCGGCGAGCTCGCGGCGGCCTCGGTGCCAGCTGCGGCGGCAACTACGGAAGTCGCCCGGCGCGAGTCGGCGCATTCTCGGAACGATCAGCGACGGCGCGCGGGCGAGGAGCGCCAGGCGAACCGCGATCGAGCTGGTGCGGCGAGCGCCGGCAACGACAAGGCTCGCGAGCACGCCGACGATTGGAAGGCAGCCGAACCCGCGGCGCCGATTGAGGCTGCGCCTGCGCCAGAGCCAGCCCCCGCCCCCCCCCCGCCCCCGCTCCTGCTCCGGCGCCGCAGCCGGCGCCATCGTCGTCCGGAGGCGGCGACGAGTTCGGATTCGAGGGATGAGCTCGACGACTTTGGACAAGGAAACACGGTTCGCGCGCGAGTGCGAACTCTAAGGAGGTCATAGCAATGAAGAACGAATCCACATCGTCTGGCGCGCTCAGCGCGCTCAGACGAATCGATCCGGCGCAGGCGCTCTTGATCGCCGTCTCGTTCGCGCTGGTGGCGTCGCTCGTCCTGTTGGCGCTCACCGAGGTGCTCGATGTGCTGAAGGCCGTCAACCTCGGCGATGGCGCTGGCAGCGCCAACGACCACGGTGACGGCTTCCAAGGGATCGGCAACGCGATCGAGGACATCCGCGGCCCGGCCACCGCGACGGTCGGCGGAGTCGGTTCCCTCGGTGTGGCTCGCTGGCTCGGCGATGCTCGGCGTCGGTAGCCCGAAGGGCATGAAGGTCCTTGGTAGCGGGGCATTCTGCCTGGGCGGCATCGGCCTCGGCAACGGGATCCTCGCCTAAGGCACGTGCATGATGGCGGTCGCCCTTCGGCAGCTCCTTCCACGCAGGGTCCGACTGCTCGCGGTCGGGCTGCTTGCGGCGCTGGCGTCGGCGAGCGCGGTCCCCGACGGAGCGAGTGCCGATCACGCGAGGCTCGAGGAGAGCATCTCCTACCAGTACGGGAATGGCGGCGACTACACGTTCAAGTTCAACCGGGACCAGTTGTCCCAGATGGACGAGGTGGCGCGCGGGCTCGTGGACAAGAAATACGACCTCCACGAGTGCGCCCGCAGACTCGACGGCCTGGCGGAGGACATCCGCAACCAGATCAATGCGGCCAACGACGACGTGTCGGGCGAGGACATACCGGACGATGGCAAGTTCAACGGCCGCCTGCTCTGTGAGACCCAGGTCAACCACTGGTACCACGAAGGCACCGTCACGCAGGACGATTGCTACGCCCTTCTCGAGACCGATCGGTTGGAGCCTCTGTGCCAGGAGAATGGCCCAGCGACCCACGGGCCGCCGGACGTCAACGAGCGCGCCGAGTTGCTCAAGCCGTTCAGGTTCACCCTCGATTGGGCGCAATGGTTGACCAACCCTGGCACGCCCGCCTACCTGCTCGCGACCGTGGGGACGATCGACAACGAGGAGGGTGAGAAGGTGCCGCTGGTGGGCACGGTCCAAGCGATCGCCCTGGCCCTGCTCGGCGTGATCATCACCTTCGGCACGCTGCAGTACTTCGCGACGGGCTTCGTCAACTCCTCGGGCGGCCTCGAGGCCTTCACGGCGGCAATCAGGGCGGGACTCGCCGCCATGCTAATCCTCGTCTGGCCCACGATCGTGTATGCGTTCACGAATCTCGAGACCTCGGTCAACCTCTGGTTGATGGGCGGGCCGGACGGAGGCAACGCCGCGGGGGCGATCAGGGATCTGGAGGGGATCCTGAGGATCGAGCGGCCGGTCAACGACTTCCTCGGCCCGAGCTTCGGGACGCTCAGCGAGATCCTCCAGTTCGACGATCTCGTCGCCTTCCTCTTCGGGCTCGCGGTGGCGTTGGCGACGCTCGGCCTCTCGGTCGCAAAGCTGATGATGACTCTCGGCCTCCTGGTCCTCTACGCGGGGATGCCGCTTGCCTTTGCGCTGATTCCGGTGCCGGCCCTCTCCTGGCTCCCCGGCCCCGCGGTCAAGGCTGCAGGGGCGATGAGTCTGGTGCCGACTGGCTGGGCCCTGGGCTTCGTGGTGGAGTCGCAGGTCGGAGACCAGATCTGGCGCGACCCGAATCTCTCCGATGGAGCCGCGCCGCCGGGCGCGTTTATCGAGTCGTTCGCCACGCCGCTCTTGGGCGTGATGCTGCTGCTCTTCCTCTTCACGATCATGAAGCAGATCTTCCGCTGGGGCAACGTCGTCTCGGCCGGAGGCAGGCCGCTGACCGCGGCGTGGGGCGCCGCCGCAGGCGTCGGCTACATGGGATTGAGGGCCGGGGCGGGCGCCGCCCGAATGGGCGCCGGTGCCGTGCGGGCCGGCATGCAGCACTCCGGGCGCGTGATGGAGCAGGCGGCAGGCTTGGGGCGCGACGTCGTGGAGGTGGGCTCGCAGTCGCAGCGCATGATGGACGACGCGATGGCGAAGTCCCAGAACGCCGTCAATCGTGCGAACCAGAACCAGTCGTCCAGGAACCGCCGGACCCTCGACGAGTCCAACAAGGCAGCCCAAAGGCGCCAGCAGGCGTTGGACCAAGCCCACGGTCAGGCGCTCGGCGAGAAGCAGCGGATGAAGGATCGCGACCACGCCGAGGCGCTGCGCGAATGGTCCTGGCAGCCACAGCCTGGATCCGATCGCAACGCCGAGGGAACGCCCTCGCGGCCGGCGACGCGCGCGGATGCCGACTACCGCGCCTCCGACCACCGCTATGAGCAACGCGGTGGGGCGGGCCCGGACATGAACCAGGTGGAGGACGCGTGGTATCGGATGACGCCGGACGACAGGCGCGCTGTGCAGACCGCAGTCCATGGAGCGGACGGGTCCGGGCCCGATCGTCCTCCGGCGCACACCTTTGCAGAGGCGGTCGGCTCCGACCACATGAACCCGAACGCGAGGGATGCCTACCAGACGATGTTCGACGCGAGTCGCCACAACGAGACCGCGCTCGAGATGGTCGCCTTCAGAGACCCAGCGATCGATCGCCAGGCGACCGGCACAGGAGGACCGTAATGAATCTCGCTTACAAGCACCTCGACACGAAGCTCCGGTTCGCCGAGCTGACGATTGGCCAGTGGCTAGGCGTCCTGTTCGGGCTCCTCCTGGCCGTGCTCTGGGGGTTCTATCTCTCGCCCTTTGGCCTCTACATCACGCTCCTTTCTTCGATCTATCTCGCGGGGATCCCCGTGGGAGCCGCCCTGCTCGCCAGTGCCACGGAGTTCAACGCATGGCTCCTGCTGCGCTCGGCGATCAGGTGGCGACGGATGGATGCTCGCTTCACACCGGGGCCAGGAAGCGGCAGCCGCGGCTATCGGATCCAAGCCGACCCCGACGACGACACCGCTCGCACGGCCCGCCGTACGGAATCCGAGCTCGACCTAGCGTCGCTATGGGAGGCAATATGAGCACTTCGAAAATTCGTCAGATCGGTGTCCCGGGCCGCGGCCCGGTCCTCGAGGCGGGAGAGCTCCTGCCGGTCGAGGCGATCGACCAGACCGGGCTCGCGATCACGCGCGAGGGGGCGTTTGTTCGCATCCTCCACGTCGTCCCGCCGAACCCGATCATCACCTCGGCGAGCGACCGCGAGCACATCGTGTCCGGGTACTGCCGCCTCGTCTCCCGACTGCGCCCGCAGCAGTCGCTTCAGTTCTACGTCGAAGCGCGACCGGTCAACCTCGACCAGGTCGTCGCCCGCTCGCGCCGGGAGGTCTCCGCCTGGTCGGGCGAGCACCCCAGCGCCGGCCAGCCGGCTCGCGACGCACTCGCGCTTTCGCGCTGGCGCCTCAATGCTGCGATGGAGGAATCGCTGCGCCTGCACGCCGACGAGCAAGCTGCCGTGCAGTTCAACGCATACGTCGTCATCCCCCATGTGCCGAACCAGAAGACGGCGCGGGGGCTCTTGAACGAGATGCGGCCCGGGCGTAAGGGGGCGTTGCCGTCGGTCACGTTGGAGCGCGGCCAGAAGGCCCACCGGCGGGCACTGCGGGAGAGCCTGGCACAGGCGGACATGGTCCGCTCTGAGCTCGAAGCGCTGTCCCTGCCGACGCGCCTGCTAAATGGCGACGAGGTGACCACGCTGTTGTGGGGCCGGTTCAACCCGACCTATGCGGACGCCGGGCGTCGGCCGCGCTTCGCCACCGAGATCCTGGGACAGCTCGACGGCCCACGCGAGCGCCGCGAGGCTGAGGCTGCGGCGACCAAGCTCCGCGAGCTGATCGCTCGCTCGAGCCTCGACTTCCGAGTCTCGCGCCATTACGCCGAGATCGACCACGACCTCGAGCAGACGATCTACTCGGCCACCACGGCGGATGCGACCTCGATGGGCTGGCTGATGAGCGCGATGCTGACCCGTCAGCCGTTCACGCTCAGCGTCCACGTGCGGGCGCTCGACCGGCGCATCGAGCGTCAGCGGCTGAAGCGCGGCTACCGGCGCCTGTTCGTCATCAATCGGGATGCGGAGCGCAAGGGTTACGTCCCGGACTTCGACCGCTACGCGCAGGAGGACGAGGCTCAGGACCTGCTCGCCGAGATGGCCGGGCACGAGCGCGCGAACCTCTTCCAGGTCTCGGTCTACCAGTCGATCCGAGCGCGTGGGCCGGAGCCCGACACGGCCGAGTTGAACGAAGCGGTCGACTACTGCGTCGATCAGATCGAGTCGATGTCTGACTGCCGCGTCAACCGCGGTGAGTTCCAGCAGCTCGACCTGTGGCAGTCGACCCTGCCGCTCGGTCGCGACGTCTCGGGACACTTACGGCGGTACGCGACGCGCAACGTCGGCGACACCATCCCGCTCGTCGGCACGAGCTGTGGCTCCCCCGATGGCATCCCGTTCGCGTTCAGCGACCCGGGTCGGACGCTGGAGCTGCTCAATCCGTACGACCGCACCCACTCGAACTACACGATGCTCGTCAACGGTCGCAGCGGCTCCGGCAAGACGATGGCGGCCAACATCATCCTCTCGCGCTGCGTGGCCCAGGGCGCGCATGCGTTCGTCCTCGACCGTGCCGGCCACTACAGCGTGCTCACCCGCCTCGTCGAGGGTGCGCGGACGATCGAGATCGGGGCCGATGAGAGCCCCTACTCGATAAATCCCTGGGACACCGACGACCCAGCCGACGTGAGCCTCGAGAAGGTCGCGTTCCTCGTGTCCCTCCACGGCGTGATGATGGGCGACGAGGGCCTGACCACGCTGGAGCGAGCGCAGCTCGGAGCCGCCGTTCGCGCCGTCTACGCGACCGCCGCCGAGACCGGTCAAACGCCGCGCGAGGCGATGCTTCGTGACGAGCTCGCTGCGCGGGCGGCCGAGGAGCATGAGCAGGGTTCGATCGAGGTAGCTTCGATCCTGCGAAATCTTGCTGAGCGTCTCGGCGAGTTCTGCGGCGCTGGGAGCTACGCCTATCTGCTCGACCGCGAGACCAGCGTCTCCCCGGACAGCCCGCTCGTGGTCTTCGACACCCGGCGCTGCCCCGAGGTCGTTCTGAGGCCGGTCATGTTCGCGATCGTCGAGTACATCACCAGGGCGATCGAGCGCCATCGCGACCAGTTCATCGAGCTCTCGGCGAAGGCGGACGCGCCGATGTTCACCGGCAAGACGGTCCTCCTGATCGACGAGGCCTGGCACCTCGTGGGTCGTCGCGAGACCGGCGAGTTCGCCAACGACCTCGCTCGGCGAGCGCGCCATCTGGGGCTGTTCCTGATCGTCATGTCCCAGCACCTCTCGGACTTCGCGACCGAGCATGGGCTCGCCCTGATCCGCAACTCGACCATGCAGCTCCTGCTCGCGCAGCATCCAGACGAGATCCCCTTCGCTCAGGAGGCGCTCCAGCTCTCAGACGAGGAAGCGGCGATCGTCAGTCGCTTGAAGACGGTCAAGGGCTCGCACTCCCAGGCGTTCTGGGTGAACGGCAACCGCGGCAAGGGGCGGGTCGCACTCCGCGTGGGGCCGGTCGAGTACTGGTGCTTCACGTCAGACCCGGTGCGCGACGATCCGGTGCGCCAGGCTGCGATCGAGGAGAACGACGGCGACGTCTGGGCTGCGATCACCGCGTTGGCTGCCGGCAAGGGTGCAGCCACCGCGGTGGGGGCGTAGGCGGTGGCATGGTGGCTCCGCCCGGCGCAGGAGCTGTGTCCGGCACGCCGGGGCTCGCATTCGGCATTGCTGGGAAGTCCTGGCTCGTGGCCGGAGCTGGCCTGGCCGGGCTCACGCTCATGGTGTCGCTTATCGGCGGTTTCGGCGGCGGCGGCGAGGCCGGCTACCCGCAAGGCTCAGGAGTCCCGAAGGTCTACTGGCCCATGTACCAGGCCGCCGCAGACCATTACGGGGTGAACACGTACTTGGTGGCCTCGATCCACAAACAGGAGAGTCATTTCTCCGGAACGGAATCCAATCCGCCCGACCCGGCGACCGGCGTCGCCTCCGGCGTCAACAGCTACGGGTGCTGCGCGGGCCCGATGCAGTTCAACCTTAAGTCCGGTACGTGGAACGGCCACAAGCTCGCGTTTCGCGAGATCGAGGATGCCCGCCCCGCCACCTACCCGCAGAACCGGTTCAACGCAGGCGCCTGCGGGGCGGGCGGCGGCGGTGGCGGCGACTCCAGGAATGTAAACCTGAAGCGAAGCCCGACGGCGGCCTATCGGCCGGCAACCGGTCCCGCGAGCGGGGCCTGCGAGGCCTACCGCAGCTGTCGCGGCGTTGCAGACAACGAGGGCTGCGTCTACGACGACTTCGACGCGATCGCCGCCGCCGCGCACAAGCTCAAGGCCGACGGCGCCGACAAGAGCCTCACCTCCGCTGGGACCCACGATGCCGTCTGTGCCTACATCGGCGACTGCTCGGAGGTCGACCAATGCGTCGCGGGTTCGCCGAACCAGTACTGCCAGGTCTTGCCTCGCGCGATCGAGTGGGAGCAGATGGCCCTTGTCGCAAGCGCTGGCTCGGCGATTCTCAGCGTGTCTGTCCGCCTGACCGAGCCTGCGCAGGACTTCAGGATTCCAGCGAAGTACATGGCGGCGGGACACGGCTCTGGGCTGATCGACGCGCGCTTGTGGCCGAGCCTGCGGTATCTCTTGGAAACGTACGACGCGGCCGTGACCGCAGGTAAGGAAACAGGGCATCTCTCGCACGGCGACGGCACTGCCGTCGACCTGATTCCGGCTTCGGGAAACCTGGGATCCCAGGGTGTATGGGACCGGACGATCGGCCGCATGGCGGCGGATCTCGGATGGACCCGAGCGTGCGGGTCGTCGGGCTCGAGACCCGCCTGCACTCTGGTTCCAGCAGTCGAGTGGGTCGGGTACGACGGTTACCAGAACCATGGCTCGCCCGCAAGCTGCGGCGGGGGCTGCCCTATGCACATACACATCTCCTGGGCGTCCGAGACGCATGGCACCCCATACCTGACCACGCCCGAGTGGGTCCTCGCGTTCCCGATCTCCGGAGGACTGCAGTGAATGTCCGCGACCTCCTCGATGCCGAGGACGCCCAAATGCCGACGCCTATGAGAGCGGCGGATCTGACCAGCAACCAAGATGCCGTTGGCGATTCTCACCTCCCAGATGGCCGCCTGGCCGGACCCCTCCTGGCTGTTTGTGCCACTGCCGGCGGTGCAGGTGCAAGCACGCTCGCATACCTGACGGCGCGCTCGATCGCTCGCGCCGCCGACGACCCGGTGCTGGTTTGCGACACGGGCGGGCCGACCGCTGGCCTGGCGGCATATGCCCGCATCGAGTCGCCGCGGAGCTTGAGCGCAGCCTCCGACGTGATCGCCGCCGGTGAGGAGCTGAGCGATGGGCTCTTCGCCGTCGCCGCAGACGGCATACGGTTGATTGCGCGGCGCCCCGAGCTTCGCCCGGAGGCGGACGAGCGCGCGCTGGAACGCCTGCTGGGCGACGCGCGCGAACAGCACCAGATCACGGTGGTCGACTGCGGCACCCTCGCTCGCGCCACCGAGCGGGTCGCGCTCAGGGCGGCCACGCACCTCGCCTGGGTGATGCCGGCCACGGCGCGCGGCATGCGCCGTGCCCGAGCAATGTTCCGGGTTGTTCCGTACGACTCCTCGCGGCCGGAGTTGATCGTGGCGCGTGCGGATCCGGACGGCCGGCGAGCGTCGACCTCGGATCTTGCGGAGCTCGCCGGCGAGCGCGGCGCGACGCTGGTCCTCTTTCCCCGAGTCCCCGCCCTCGGCGAGGACGATGACGAACGCGCGCTCGAGGAAGCAAGCGTCGCCCTCGACGCGATCGGGTCCCTGGTCGTCCGATGAGCGTCGCCTTCTTGGTGCCTTCCCGCGGTGTCGGCATGCCGGCGACAGGCGCGCTCATCGCCGGCGGCCTGCTCGTCGTTTCGGGCGTCGCCGCCGGCGCGGTCGCGCTCGTAGGGCCGGCGACCGGCCGGGAGTGGCTCGGGTTCTCGTTCACGACGCTTCCGCGGGAGGTTGGCGAGTTCATGTCGATCCTCGCCAACAACCTGATGATCCTCGGCGCGGTGCTTGCTGCGTGCTTCACGGTCCAGGTCTGGGCCGGGAGCGATACGGACGACGAGCAGGCGTCGGGCTGGGCGCCCAGGCTGATGGTTTCGCTGTGTGACTTGGCGGTCGCGGGGTCGGCTGTGGGCCACGCGTTGATCATCGGCCTCGGCTCCGGGGCCTACGGCGCGACGTTCGTCTCAAAACTGCTGCCGCATGGGCCCTTCGAGCTCATGGCGCTCGCCCTGGCGCTCGCCCTATATATGTCTGCGAGAAGCCGCCCGGTGAGCCGGGACGAGTGGATCGGTGTGGCCGCCGTGAGCGCGGCTCTGCTGGCGATCGCAGCCCCACTCGAGGTCTACGCCGCGCTATGAGGCTTGGCTGCTTTCCGGTGGTCCTCTTGATGGTCGCCGGCATCGCGTCTGCCGTCTGGCTGATTGGCTCGAGCCCGATCCCGGAGTTCCTTTCCGGCGACGCTCCGCTGCTCGGCGAGCCGGACCCGGCGGGAGGCAAGGGACGCGCAAACGACTCCGGCGCGCAGGCGCCATCCGGCAACGGTCGGCCGCGCGGCAACAGCGCGGATCAGGACGAAGGCCTCGGCGAGCAGATCCTGAAGGTGCTCGAGGACGCCCCCGGCGTGATCTGGCGAGCGATTCGGATCCCGCTGGCGGTGCTTGCGGTGGTCGCGCTCATCTTGCTGCTGATGCGCTGGCTTGCCCGCCGCAAGCGGCAGTACGTACGTTTGGGATTCCTCCCGTATCGCTCGGAGCTCGTCGAGCCCGAGGAGGTCCGGCGCATGATCGAGGTCTGGCACCAGCAGCTCTTGCGCCGCTGGTGGCACCGCCTCCCGTATGGACAGCAGAGCATCGCCCTCGAGGTCGTCTCCGCGCCCGACCACAACGAGGAACTCGAGGGACGCCTCTCCGTCGTCTGTCCGGAGCGTCTCGCCGAGGCGGTCGAGGGCACCCTGCTCGGCTGCTATGAGGACTGCACGGTCACGCGAGCACCGGCCCCGCCGCCCGAGTGCTCGCACATCGTCCGCCTGAAGAAGCGTCACCACTTCATCCGGGCGTTGCGCAGCCCCGAGCAGGAGGAGGCGGAGCGCAACCCGGTCGACCCGCTGCTTAACCAGATGGCGGCCCTTGGGCAGCCCTCGGTCTTCCAGGTGACGCTGACCCCCACCCCGGCTTTCTTCGATCGCTACTCGCGCTGGCGCTACGGGTCCCTCGAGCG
This sequence comes from uncultured Solirubrobacterales bacterium, assembly GCA_963767475.1. Lineage (GTDB taxonomy): Bacteria > Actinomycetota > Thermoleophilia > Solirubrobacterales > 70-9 > WHSW01. Next base: position 526,541 of record CAVYEI010000002.1, on the reverse strand, counting down.
CTCGCACTCGAGCGCTCGCGTGCTCGATCCTTCCGACCCCGGCCTGCGCTCCGAGGTCCTGCGCGAGGAACTGCGGGGCGGCTTGCGCATCCAGCACCGACCGCTGTTCTTCGCCGACCTGCGCGTCGCCGCGGCCAGCTATCGCGACTGCGCTTCGATCGCCGGCACCATGCGCGGCGAGTCCGGGGCCGAGAACCGTCTGGTCGAGCGCTACATGCGGCCTTGGGCCAGAGGGCCGGCCTACCTGCGCCGGCTTCTGGCCGGGACCGGCAACCCGATTCCGAGCTGGCGCAAGTCGGTCTTCTCCTCGGCCGAGGTGGTGGGCCTCTGGCAGGCACCCGGGCCGGCGCTCAAGTTCGCGCGCCTCGCTCGCTCACCGGTGCCGCGCATGCCGGCGACGCCCGAGGTCGAACGCGACCGCGAGCGCATGCTCGTTCGCGACGAGTACGGCCCGGTCGGGATCCTGCCCCAGGACAAGACCGACGGGCTCGGCCTGATCGGGGGACAGAAGACCGGCAAGACCTCCGTGCTGTGCCGGACCGTCGAGGTCGACGCTCACGACCCCGATTGCGCCGTGATCGTGCTGATGCCGAAGCCGGGCGACGCCCGCAAAGCGCTCTCGATGGTGCCCCCGAATCGCACCGTCCACTACCTCGACCTGGAGCATCCCCAGTTCGGGATCAACCCGCTGGTCGGCGACGGCGACCCTGGATCGGTCGCAGACCGGATCGTCGACGCGTTTCGCGACGTCCATGCCGAGGGCGACATCCGCGGCTCCTCGGACCGCTACCTGCGTCAGGCGGCGCAGGCCGCGATCGGGGCCAGCCGGGCTGGAGTAGTCGACGGCCCGCCCACGCTCTGGCACATGTACCGGATGCTGATCCCTGTCGAGCGCGCCTTCCGAGAGCGGGTCGTCGAGGCCCTCTACCTCGATCCTCGCTTCGTCGATACCGCCACCTTCTTCGGCCGCGAGCTCCCAGGGGACCTGGACCAGTCGCCCTCGCAAACGACCGCCAAGCTCGACGCGCCCCGCAACAAGCTCCTGCGGCTGATGGTGGAGTCCCTCGACAAGGTGCTGCGTCACCCGACTCTGGTCTCGATCGACGAGATCGTGCGCAAGCGCGAGGTCCTGATCGTCGACGGGAAGATGGGGACCTTCGGGTCCGACAACTGCCGGGTGATGATGCAGTTCGTCCTCAGCTCGCTCTACGGCGCGCTCCAGCGCCAGCAGCAGCTGCCTGAGTCCGAGCGCGTGCGCGTGGCCCTCAAGGTGGACGAGGCGCACCTGATCATCAACGACAGCTTCGCCGACGCCTTGGCGACACTGCGCTCGGGCGGGCTCGAGGTCGTTGCCGCGTGGCAGTACGGGGCCCAGATCCAGGACCCGAAGATCCGCTCGGGGATGATGAGCCTGCTGCGCCAGCGGTGCATGTTCTCGATGGGCGAGGAGGCCGACGCGCGGGAGATGTCCAGCCTGGCGATGGCGGTCTACGTCGACATGATCCGGCCCGACGCCGAGTCTCGCTCGGTGCTTCGGGTCACCCCGGACATGATCTTCAACATGCCGAACCATCACGCGATCTGCTCCTGGATCGTCAACGGCGCCCGCGTGCCCGCCTTCGTGGGTCAGACGATTCCTCTGGAGACCAACGAGGAGGTGATCGCCCATCACCTCGTCACTCAGGAGGCGCGCGGCTGCGCCGTTCCCGACCGACTGCCAGACCCGCTTCCCGACCTCGACTGGAAGGGTCTCCCCGACCTCCCGTCGCGCGACGTCGTCGGGCCCGAAGGACAGCCGATCGGCAACGGAGCCGGAGCGACGATACTGGCCCCGGAAAACGGCGGAGGGGCGCCTCCGACCCACGACAACGGGCATGGCGTCGTCGTGCCATTCACGCGCCCGGAGCGCGGCAAGAACGGCCGAGGAGCCGGAGCGCCTCCGAAGACGCAGACCCCCGAGGGCACCGGTGCTGCAGCATATGGTCCCCCACCTGCGCGTGAGGGTGGGCCCGCTGACCCAGCGCACGCCGACGACATCGCGCTCGGCTTCGATCCAGCGGCGACCTCGATCGACGACGGCGGCGAGAGGCCGGGCGAGGATCAACTCCTTCACGGCCTTCCGGACACCTACACAGAGCTCGACCTCGACGACCTCCGCGGGATCGTCTGGGACAAGGTCACCCCGGTGCCGGCCGACCGTCGAGGCGAGCCGAATCGGCGCGACCTGGAGATCATCGCTGCGCTGTGGACATACCGCTTTCTGTTCGCCACCCAGATCTGGCGGAAGTGGTGGCCGGGGAGCTCCCTGCGGGCAGCCCAGCAGGGGCTCAACCGGCTGGCGAAGGCCGGCTACGTGCGCCGCTTCAAGTTCCAGCTCGGCGCGCGCGGTGCCCAGCAGCGCGTCTACTGCCTCACCCGTCAGGGATTCGAGCTCGGCCAGGAGCACGCCGGACGGCGCGGCTCATACATCGATCCTGAGGCGACCTGGCGGGAGCCCGTGATCACGGAAGCAACGAGGATCCTGCGCGACCTCCGCATCAACGGCTGGGTGCTCGCCTTCGAGGATCGGGCAGGCAAGATGATGACCCGTTGGCGCGGGCCCCGGGAGGGGCGCCTCGAGCCGCCGCGTCGTCGAACACGGGAGGGATGGGTCGACGTCGGTCCGCGCGACATCGTCGTCGGTGCCAACCACAGCCTCCACGATTATGCGCCGGACAGCTTCGGTCCGGTCAGCCCGGACGCGACCGTCGAGCTTCGGGTCCCGATCGGCGATAGCCAGATGCGCTTCGACCTCCTCGTCGAGATCGACATGGCGCGATCGAAGATCGCCAGCCAGGAGCGGCTGCAGCGCTACGACGGCTTGATCTCCGGCTGGGCCGCCATGCTCGACCGCTACAAGCACCTGGGCACGCCGCCGATGGTCCTCTTCGTTTGCGAGGACGAGCCCCGCCTGAAGAAACTGGTGCGGATCGCCGACGAGGTCGTGACGGCTCGTCTGGCCAAGCCGGGGACCCTCGAGACCGAGTGGCCGCACCCGGCCCGGAGGGCTCTCTTCTTCGCCCTCGAGCGTGACATCCACCTTGAGTCGCTCCGCGCGCTGGCGCTCCCGGACCTGCCACCGGACATCCGCGAGCGCCGCAACGGCCGCAGGGCGCGCCGCTGCGACCCGCGGCACGTGAACTTCATCGAGCCCAAGCTCATCGACCTGCACTGACAGGACCACCCCGGGGAGGAGGGGCTTCCGCTTCTCGCGCAGAGCAGGAGCCAGCAGGTGACGTCGCCCGTCGAGTTACGTCAGTCGGCGCCTGGCAGATGGAAGAACTGGATGGTCACGGTTGCCTGCCGGCCGCTATCCCCCGGCCAATGAACTCTGCAACGGATCTCGTCCTCAACCCCACTTGGGAGATCCCCGAGGTACTCGTCGCGACGGGCAATCAAGCCGCCAGCCTTTGTGACGATCGCCTTCGCGTTCTTTGCCCGGATGAAGAAGATCAATGCTAGGCGGGAATCGCGCCAGGTCGTGTAGCTGTAGAGCTGGTCGAGGGCATCAGCCATCGTCCTCTCGCCGTCCCACCACTTGCATTCGGCTATGAAGACATTCTTGTCGGCGATCCGGATCAGGACGTCGGTCTTCCCGCCAGCGTTGAAAGCCTCGGCGTAGGCCTGCCCCTCAAACTGGCTGTTGAGGATCAGCAGGAGGTGATCGCGCAGGGTCTCTTCGCCATGGTCGGTGAAGCTCTTATAGGAGCGTTCTAGCCCGAGGCCCATCGCCCGGATCGCTGTCAGGATTTGCTCGTAGAGCGCATCGAGCTCGGAGCCGCTCAGGGGCTCGGGCTCGGGACTGGCCACCGCCCTCGCCGTTGCCCGCGCCAGTGTTACTCGACGTCGGACCGGAGCCTTAATCGGACCGTGAGCGTCGCTGCGCTTCTTGACCGGAACCTTGAGCTCACCGAGAAAGTCGCGGTGTTTGAGGATGTTCGCTCGGCGGTCGGTGATCTCGTTGAGGGCGATTTCGGCGATCTCCGGATTGAAGCTCCGGACCTTCTCGACCAGCGCCTCGGTTCGGGCTCGGAGCTGGTTCTTGTAGTCCGCGACGGCTCCGGCAAAGGCTTCCGTTCCCTTGACCAACGGCCATTCCCAGGTCCGAACGACGTGACCGTCGAGGACGGTCCCTGGCAGCTGGCCACCGGGGACCTGGGCTTTGAAGAGGTCGAGATCGCCCTCCGCCGGGATCGAGAGCTGCAGGCGCCGACCATCACGGATGATTGGTCCACCCATTTCGTTGCTGGTGTAGGAGATCCCGCCCATGTTGGTGCAGTCGACTCTGACCTGGCCGAGGTCTTCGGTGGTCGCCTCGTCGAGCAGGATTTGAGGCTCAACGACCTGATGGGTCGCGCCAATTCCGTTGGCCCAACTCTCGGGATCGGCTTCGAGGATCTGATCGTCGGAGGCAGCGGCCACCTCTCGCTCGATCTGGGCCCGGATTTCAGAGAAGCGTTCGGGCACCGGCGATCCAGATCCAAAGAGGTACGGCGCTGACATCACATGGCACGATAAGGCCCTGCCGTGAGGCCAAGGAGGGGCCAGTCGGGCCCCGGGGTCTGCTCGACTGGCGCGAACCAGGAGCGAGGGGCGAGCGCTTTTCAGGCTGTCACGCCTCAACGACCGGAGCCGGTGAGACCATCGCGCTGTGCCAAGGGCGGACCCGACCATCGCAACCGAGATCCTCCAGACCGTGTTCATCGGCCTCCAGCTTCTTGTTCTCATCGCCGCCGCGTTCTTTGGCCGGCGCCAGCTCAACGAGGCGAAGGAGCTCCGCGAGGCGCAGACGCGCCCCTGGTGTTGTCATCGATCTCGGCAGCTCGGCCCCCAGCCTCTTCGACCTCGTCGTCAAGAACATCGGTCCGACTCTTGCTCGGGAGGTGCATTTCGCGTTCGATCCGCCCATCAAGAGCTCGGACGACGACCTCGACCCGAACAAGATCAAGATGTTCCGGGAGGGGATCTCGACGCTCGCGCCCGGCAAGGAGATCCGGACCCTGTTTGAGAAGGGGCCTGACCGCCACGAGTCCGCGCTTCCCGACACCTACGAGGTCACCGTTACTTACACCGACCAGAGCGGCAAGCGCAACTACGAGGAGAAGGTCGACCTTGACTTCGGTCTCTACTGGGATCGCCTCACCGTAAGCCGCCGCGACGTTCACGACCTCTACAAGCAGCTAGAGACCATCGCGAAAGAGATAGGGAGATGGCGGCCCACCCTGGGCCGTGGACTCGTGGCCGTGACAACTGCGGACGTTGAGAAGCGCAACGCCGAAGCGTTGGAACGGCATGAGGAGCACCGTGCACAAGAGGCAGAGCGCGAGGCTAAAGCCACCGAAGGCGGCGAAGAGAACGATCCGGGCTAGGGAACCGCGGTCGATACGCAAGTAGTGTCGCTGCTCGCGCAAAGCGGGAGCGCGTAGATGGGCGTTCCCTTCGGGTGTTCGCCCGCTCAAGCAGTGACGTAGATACGTATGCGGTCCTTCCGCCGGGGACCCCGATGCCCGGCAGCCGGCAACGCGGGTCGGGCCGTCAGGAGTCGGGCAGCGCGTCAACGACGGTCTGGAAACGGCGCGGATCGAAGTAGTCGTGGTACTCCGTGATCAGATCGTCCTCGAAGCGGAAGACCACGATGTTTTCGTTCGTGTACACGGTGCCGCCGACCAGGGTTGCGTGGACCCGGTACTCCACGCACACGGCGTCCGAGTCCGCCGCCGGATACACCCCAGTCAGTTCGGTCTCGAACGTGTCGAAATTGGCAAATAGGGCCTGAAAGCCGCCGACGATCTCGTCCTTGCCCTCGATCAAGTCAGGAAACCCCTCCGCTGGGTACGGCACGATGATCCTCCCCTGTTCGTGCCACAACTCGCCCCACGCATCGACGTCCTTTTGGTTCAGGAGCTCGAAAAACTCACGCGCAGCGTCCACATGGGCTCGCCCGCTGTTGGTGGGACTCGTCTCAGATGGCATATCGACGCCTCCGTTGTTCATCAGGTGGACAGGTACAGGTGCCTGTGATGCTGCCCTCGGCTTACACCTCGTTTGCGGCGAGCGGCGGGAGGCATCCTAGTTGCCGATGCGGCACGGTCCGACACGGCACCGCTGTCGGGGTCGCGTGAATGCGACAGCGATCCGGAGAGCCGCGCGCTTAGGCTCGCTCTGCCGCCTCGGCCACGTCGATCGTCGCGGTCCAGCTCCCGAGGAGGTCGAGGGCCTCGGCAGACGTTGAGCCCGCCTCGGCGGTGTAGGCAACGAGGGCGAGACCACTGACGTCGGACAGATCCATCATCTTGTACGTCGGGCTGAGTTCGCCGACCACGGGTCCGCGGCGCCGTCGCTGCAGTCCAGCACCCAGGCAAGGGCCACACGTGTGACGAGCGGCCGGGACGGATCGGAAGCTGCGACGGGCCTGCGAAGCAACCGACCAAGGCCCGCAGAGACGGCCCTGACCTGTCCTCCAAGGGCCGACCGGATTGCCCCGGGCTCGACGCCGGGAACTTGCCGACGCCAGGCCCCTAACCGTTCCGGGCGTCCGTCACGTGGAGTCACGGAGAAGCTCGGCCCGGGCCGGGGGAAGGGCCCGGCCCTTCGGGCCATTGGCACGTTGAGGCAGCGGCTTTTCAGCTGCGGCCGAGACGCCTTTTCGCCATGAGCTTCGTCGCCGCTCGTCACAAGCCGGGCTTCCAGGGCGCCCTTCGTTATGTCGCGACCGGTCTTCGGTAGACCCGCCTGGGCTGCGTCGAATGCGTCAGGAAGCCCCTTTCCGCTTCGTTAGTGCATCGACGAAGCCCTCTACCCCAAATCGCCGGGATCTGGCTCATAGAGCCAGATGCGGCCTTCGGCGAAGCTTCGCTGAAGGCGTCGAATCGGCGAAAAACCCTGCAAACAGGCCGAAAAAGGCATTGATCCAGGCCTTCAGCGGGGTACAATGTAGGCACTTCTTTCCCTTATACATGCGCTTTCCGGGCCGCCACGGTCCACCAACTACATAGATCACCAGTCACCAGGCTCCGCTTCGCGGACCCGCTGGCGATCCCGTTGGATTGGCGCTTTTGAGTAGGTAGGAGGACACATATGGTTTCCAGCATGTCGACCAAGGCCTTGAGCCCCCGACCTATGTCCACCAGCCTTAGCGGCATCGTGCGCAAGGCCTCCTCCAAGACCATCACCACCACCACCACCATCTACACCCTCACCCCAACTCCCCACTGGCCCGCCCTGGAGAGCGCCCTGGCAACCACCTCCATGGCCATGCCCGACGGCATCGCCTCGGTGACATCTCAACCCCCTCGGACAGTCGCGGTCGATCGACGGCGGACTGTTCGACCTTGCACCCATTCTCGGAGTAGGCGGGGGCCTGCGAGGCCCTCGCCTGCGCTGATGCGGACCAGGGCGCTGTTGGCGCCTTCGGCCTTCGCCGTACCCGCCCCCTTTTTTGCTTCGCGCCCTCTTCGCATTGGAGGATCCATGTCCGACCGCAACGATGTGATCGTCACCGTGCCGCCCTTGGACCCCACCCTGGTAAAGACCTGTCTGACCGCCCAGTACGAAGTCGCGGCACTCAACTGGCCGGATGGGGAGCCCGCCGTTCGGATCGCCGCCGAGGCGGAGCGTGACCTCCTCGAGGCCGCCGGCTTCACCTCATACGACGAGGGCGACTGCCCCCGCATCATCGAGGACGCCGATGGCAACCCCCTCACGTCCGGCGTCGAGCTGACCACCGCCACCACCGAGCACAGCCTCCTTTCGCCGCGAGACATCCCCACCCGCTGGTACCGGCTCGGTGGCCGCTTCTGGATTCCGGACGTCCTGGTGAACTTCTGGTACCACTACTACGACCAGCGCTATGGCTGGTTCGCCAGCGATGGCGCCCGCTTTGCTCCGGACCCGAACGTGACCAGGCCGCCGATGCCTCCTTGTGCTGTCTGCGAGCAGCGGCGGTCCGAGTACCGAGGGAGGTTCGGGGGCATCCCGGTCGAGTTCTGCCACGAGTGCAACCGGGAGTTCGGACACGCCCAGAACCTCCTCGCGGCAGAGCTCGGAGCTTTCGACCCCGCGATCGCCGCCCCGCTCATGAAGGGTCTCGGTCGCCGCGCCGGCTCGCTCAGGACGATCGCTAAGCGCGTGCTCGAGGTGATCGAGGCCCGCCGTTCCGCGATGCCCGGATCGAGCGCCGAGATCACGATGGGACCAGATCTGCTCATCGAGGGCTTCACTCCCGGTCCGATGACCGCTGCTTTCGAGCCGTAGCCGTTCTCCCTCGCATACATCGCACCCGATCGCCACCCCGCCGGGGCGGCGATCCATCCAGGAAGGCAATTGCCAATGTCCTCTTCGGTCCGCCTCGGAAAACTTCCGTGCCAACCGTCCGTCAAGCAGGAGATGCAAGCCGCGCTCGCCCACCCCGAGCTGCAGGCCAACAGCGCCCTCGCTCAGGTCCAGAGCCTGCTCCAGCGAGGTCTGGTCGCAAAGCCCGGCTTCGAGAAGGCCGCCACGTTCGACGCCTTTGCCTGGACCCCCGGCGCCGACCCCCAGGAGCTTCGCCTCTACGTCCAGGCCCCGCGCGACAGCGTCGAGACTCCGCGCATCTACTGGATCGAGTTCTGGATCACGCCGGGCGACGAGTGGCCCTGCGCCCACCGCTTCGGCATCGGCGGGCGCCGCGACACAGGCCACCCCCAAGACCGAGGCGAGCTGATCATCGTCGACAAGCTCCAGTGCTTGGAGTCGGTCGAGCAGCAGATGGACAAGGAGCTCGGCTGCGCGCTCGAGGACGCGACCGGGACCTTCGGCGCCGCCGCCTTCACCGCCAAGGAATGGTTCGAGGGCAACTACTCGCCCAACGGCTCGGGGCTGATCGGCGACCGCGAGATCCGCTGGAGCGAAGGCCCGGACCCATACGAGCGCACCGTGATCACGACCACGGTGGCGCGCCACCGCAGCGGCGAACGGGCCTTCTCGCTGGAGTGGGCCCTGAGCCCGCGCTGGGGCGCTTTCGTTCGCAGCTTCTGGACTGGCGACGCTGACGACCGCCCCGACCCCAACCTGAGCGGCTGGCGGGCCTGGGTCAACAAGGTGACCGGCGGCCGCTGGTTCTGAGCCCATCCATCCGATCCGAGATCGAGTAGCCGAGTAGTCCTCGCCACCTCACCCGTCTCCAAGCAGACGTTCCGACACCAACCAGGAGGTTGAAGATGAACGACACCCCGATGCTGTTCGGTCGCCCCGCGCGCCAGCACATCGAGTACATGACCACCATCGTCACCCCGCGGTCCGACGGCCAGTTCATCACCTTCGGAATCCTCGAGCCCATGCGTCGGTTCCTGATCGAGGAAAAGGTCGACGCCGGGACCGACCAGGCCACCTTCACCGTCTCGGAGCTTCACCCCTGGGGCCTCGACGAGGACAAGGTCAAGGTCCTCCACACCTGGACCGGGAAGGCCGGGCGCCCCGGCTTCGAGCTCCAGCTCGAGGCCGAGCAGCACCTCCGCGAGCGCAACCTGTTCCCGCGCCGGCCGGCGTGAGCCCATCCCTAGCCATGTCCAAGCCTTCGCGAAGGAGACACCCCATGACTGATTCCCGTACCGAGACCCTGATCGCGTTCGAGGGACTCTGCTGGCGAGCGAGTGCGAAAGCCGCGCTGGTGGAAGAGCTGAACCTTCAGTTCCCGAGGGGCGACGCTCGCACGATCGCGGCCGAGGTCAACCGCCTCTGGGTTGGGGGCGCCTACGGCGCCACCGGTTTCCGGGCCGCCACTGAACTGGCGACGGTCTCGGCGTTCGCCTGGCGACCCGGAACGAGCGCGGGCAGCATGCGGCTCTGGGTCCAGCGCCCGTCCTACTACACCGCGCCGCGCGCGTACTCGGTGGAGCTCCGGCTGAGCACGGCCGGCAAGCCGTACGTCTACGCCGTCAGTGCTGGCCGATGGCACGCGACAGAACGCGAGGACGACACGGAGGAGTTGGTCCTGGCGGGCGGCCTGCTCATGTCCACGACCCCAGTGGAGGAGGCCATGCGCGCCAACACGTGCAGCATCCACTACAACGCGGCCGAGAGCATGCGGCAGTGGGACGCGATCGGGCGCGGCTGGCAGGCTGGCGAGCTCGGAGCGCAGGGTGCCGGCACGTTCGGGGACCGACGCTTCGAGTGGCGCCCCGGCAGCGAGAGCGACGGGCCGTCGTTGATCGTCACCAGCCAGTCCCGGTGGCAGACGTACTCACTGGAGTGGAGGGTGAGCCCGGACTGGGGCCCTTACGTACGCCGCTTCTGGCTGGGCGAAGCGACCGACATCCTGGGCGGAAAGGAGCAGTCGTGATCGGCTACGTCGTCTTCGGTCTCATCGCCGCCTTCTTGGTGGGTGGCACTCTGCTCGAGGCGATCGCGAGCGATCCGACCCTCATAGTGGTGCTCGGGTTGGTTCTCGCCATGGTGGTCGTCGGCAAGAGCGCGATGGGCCCCCGCGCCTCGATCAACCGCGCGTTGCGGGGAGACCGGGTCCGGGTCGAGTTTGCCGACGACCAAAGCGAGGACGACGAACCGCCCGAGGATTGGGTCAGGCGCCTGCTGATGGCGGACGACGACGTGGTGGCGCTCGTGCGGATTGCGTTGCGGTGCGACGACCGTCCGACGGACATCCGATCCATCTGCCCCGCGTATCCATGGCTGTCGGAGGCCAAGTACGACGGTTCCGACGACCCCCGCAAGAATGTCGCCGCGCTGGTGCTGAGCGCCGACAGCGGCGGCAAGGTCCAGATGGACGTCGAGTGCGGGCTAACCGACACCGGTCTCGTCTTGCGCGTGGTCGCGCTCCGGCCCATCTACTAGTCATGTCGCCTAAGGATCAGAAGGAATCATCGGCGAGCGGTATCGCCAGGTTGGCGTCCTCAACGAGGGCGAGCAGCCACCCTGCCTCGGCGGCTGAGCTGAGTCGGAACACGCAGTGACCGCTGCGTCCGCGGTGCCCCGACAGCACCCCGGACGCGGGTCCCATCCATCTAAGAAGGCGATCGAATTGACGAAGTTCGCAGAGCTCGACGCTTATCACGACATAGGTTTCCGGCACGAGCCGCCTCGCGACCTGGGCTACGAGGAGGTCCGCGTCCAGATCAACGCCTGCGGCGTCAACGGTCTCGAGTCGCAGTTCTTCTTGAACGACCAGTTCTGGAAGGCCGTCTACCGGGGCACGTCCGCAGCACCTTCGATCGGCGGCGAGGCCGTGGGTCGGGTAAGGCGAGTCGGTTGGGGCGTGAACCACGTGAGGCCCGGCGACCTTGTGATCCCGCTGCAAGAGCGTCCGTTGTCGGGTTTCGGGGAGGAGGTCATCGTCCCGGCGACGCGCTGCGTCAAAGTCGGTCCCTCGGTCGCTTACCCGCTGCTCGCACATCAGCTCGGGTTCGCGATCCACCTCCTCGACGACGTTGGCCAGGTCAAGGGCCAGAAGGTCGTCATCCTCGGCACTGGGGGTGTGGCGCAGATGCTGACGGCCGCCTGTTCTATCGGCGCAAGCGAGGTCATCGTCATCGGGCGCCGGGACCATCCGCTCACGGTCGCCGAGGGACTCGGTGCTACCCGCGTGGTCAACATCGCCAAGGAGGCGATCGATGCCGTGCACGACCTCCTGGGCCCTGACGGCGCGGACGTCACGTTCGACACCTGGGGCCCGCCGCAAGGCGTTCCGCTTGCGCTCCAGGTCACGCGAAAGGGCAGCGCCGCCATACCAGGCGGGAAGGTCGCCAAGGTCGGCTATCGATGGGGCGTCGACGCCCCGAGGCAGACCATCTCGGAGGCCGCGCGCAGCGGGATCGAGCTCGTCGAATGCTCGGGCCGAGACCTGTCCTACCTCGTCCGAGCGACCGAGACCGCACTCACGATCCTTGCGTCTCCTCGCTTCGACTTCGGACCGGTGCTAACTCACCACTACGGCCTCGACGAGATCAACGACGCGTTCCACGCGATGGCGTGGCAACCGCGTGAGGCTTCGCTGATCAAGGCCCTCGTGGTGATGTGAGGCCCCCTGGCGGACCCGATCGTCGATCCACCGGTAACAGCGAACGAAGAGAACATCTTCTCAACCGTTCAGCAATGAGCGGCCCGTCACGGAAGGAACCACCCCCTCATGTCCACGACCACCAACCTGACCGACTCCTTCGAGCACCTGATGGACCTGGCTGAGCGCGCCACGTTGAGGCCGGGCGCCGCCCTGAACGCAGTCTTCAACCTGGGCGAGGAAGGCCGAGCCCTGGTCGCCCAGATGATGGCCAAGCAGTTGCCGGAGGCGTACGGCGAGGGCACCAAGGCACCGCGAATCCGGGGCGCGTGCATCCGCGAGGCAAAGCGTCTGGTCCACACCAACCGGAGTGCTGCGTTCGCGCTGCGGACTCTCCGCGCCTGAACCGTTCAGGCGCGAGGAGGCCGAAAGCCTCCAAATCCATCCCAAGAAGGAGATGATGACCGTGACTGGTCACTGGGAGCACTTCCCGATGATTGCAGCGTTCATGCTCGCGATCCTCATGATTGTCGTGACGCTTGGCTGGCTCATCGAGGTGGTGGTCACGCCGGAAGCAGAGCGCATCCCAGCATGGCTGCGGAGCTACATCGGCGTGTGTGTCTGCCAACTCGTACTAGCAGCCGCGATCGTGAGGCTGTTGGTGGAGTTCGGTCCCGAGGAAAGCATGCGATTTCTCGGCGGTCTCGCGAGCGGCTCTATCGCGGGCAAGGTCCTCCTGATCCTGTGCATGTTTGCGCTGGGCACCCCGATCCTGACCGCGATCGCGCTCTGGCGCATCCGCGAGACCGCATCTCGCGGCGCGGATCGGCGGACGCTCCTAGCGTCGATCGTTTCGGGCGCCGTCAGCGGGAGGCCACTCGACGAGCTCGACCGCTGGTACGTCGAGTACGGCGCCATGCCGGACCTCAACGCTCTTTTGGCTGAGTGCAGTAAGCAGCTCGGGGATGAGCCCTTGCGCGTCCAAGAGGTGTTTGCCCGTGTGGTTTCCGGCGCGCTCGCTCCAAGGCGGTTTCCAGAGGGTCTGAGCTGAGGCGCACCGCCGCAGGGCGATCGGCATTTGTCACCCCAAGATTGGAGACGATGCAGTAGGCGGCGTCAGGAGGATGGCGCTGACCGGTTCCCAGCCGCATCACGGGTTCGACCCCCGGATGCGGCGCTGGCCCCTGGCAACTCCGCCGGAGGGTCACTCGAAGCAACGGAGCAAGCGCGTTGCCGAAACAGAGAGGTCAATGGAATGACCGACAAACCAAGCCGTGACTACAGGACCCTTGTGCGCCAGTTCCCCACGCTGACGCCTTTCCAGGCGCAGCCCCACGCTCACGACCCGCTGGGCGTTAAGCGGCTCGCCTTGTCGGAGAGCCCGTACGGGCCATCTTCGAGGGCGGAGCGCGCGGCCGCCGCTGAGCTGACGCGTCTCAACCTCTACCCCCACTCTGACGGCGAGCCGTTGCGCAGCGCCATCGCGGACCACTACGGGATCTCGCTGAACAACGTCGTTCTCGGCAACGGCACGGACGAGCTGATCCTGCTGATCGCCCAGGCCACGGTCAGCCTGGCGGGGCTCGGCGTGACCACGACGAACACCTTCGCCGGCTATGCCGCGTCGATGGAGATCGCCGGACAGCCCGCTCGGATAGTCCCGCTGCGTGACTCGGCAATCGACGTGGATGCGGTCATCGACGCCATGGTGGGACCGGCACCGGTGATGTTGGCGAATCCTCACAACCCCACCGGCGCTGCGCTCAACCGCGATCAGGTCACGGCGCTGGTTGCGGCCGCTCGGCAGACCGGAACCGTGTTGGTTCTCGATGAGGCATATGCCGAGTTCGCTGACCCGGACCCGGACGTCTTCCAGAGTGGCCTGGAGCACATCGACGGTGGGTCCGTGGTGGTTCTTCGAACGTTCTCGAAGGCCTACGGCTTGGCGGGCCTTCGGGTCGGCTACGCCGTCGGTGACGAGGCCGTCATTGCCGCGATGCTGGCCGAGCGCAACGCGCTGCCCTACAACGTCAACCGGATCGCGTTGGCGGCAGCGCCGGAGGCACTCGCCGATCAGGAGCACATCAGTTGGGTCGTGAGCGCGAATCGCAGGGTGCGAGCGTCGCTCGTCTGGGAACTGCAGCAGCTCGGAATCCAGGCCCTCCCGTCGGAAGCCAACTTCGTCCTCGCGAATCTCGGCTCCCAGGGAGCGGCTGTCGTGGCACGCATGGCGGACGTTTCACGGATCCACGTTCGCGAGATGTCGGGGCTGGGATTTCCGGGATGGGCACGCATCAGCGTGCCTCTGCAGGACGACCTCCGACTCGTCCTCAGTGCCATCCAACGAGCGCGTGCAGCGGTTGACGGACAGCCCTGACCCGGTGACTGAACCACAGATCCCGTTTCGCTGAGCCAAACGGCGGCGCCTCCACTCGAGTCTCGGGTGGAGGCGCCTGCGAGGGGCTCAGAGATCCCTCAAACCGGCGGCCGATCCGCCGCCATCCACCCTCGAGATAGGAGCTGTGATGTCAGAACACGCATCTTCAGAGGCGGTCCAGCGGCCCACCACAATCGGCGTGGTTGGTGCCGGCTGGGTCGGGCTCGTGACGGCGGCCGGCTTCGCTGAGCTTGGCCATCGGGTGATCGTCATGGACGTCGACGACGACAAGGTTGCCTCGCTCTCCGAAGGCGAGGTGCCTATCCACGAACCGCGGCTCGCCGCGCTCGTCGTCAAGAACCGCGAACGCCTTCATTTCACCACGTCCATGGACCTGCTCGTCGGACAGACGCGGCAGATCTTTTGCTGTGTCGACACTCCGTCGACGCACGCCGGGGACGCCGATCTCTCGCGGGTAAGAGCGGTGCTGGGAGGTGTGCCTTGCGGGGGCGAGCACGTCTTCATCATGAAGAGCACGGTCCCGGTTGGCACCGGGCACGCTCTTCGTCGTGCCAAGCCCGGACTGAGATACGTCTCATGCCCCGAGTTCTTGAGAGAGGGCTCGGCGGTCGACGACTTCTTCAACCCCGCGCGGGTCGTGATCGGAGTTGCGGGCGACGATCAGGGCGCCGCGGATGCGGTGCAGCGCCTCTATGACTACTCGGGTGCGGAGGTGGTGCGAACGGACGTCGCCTCGGCCGAGATGATCAAGCTGGCCTCAAATGCCTTTCTGGCGACAAAGATCTCGTTCATCAATGAGATCGCGAACGTCTGCGACGAGACCGGTGCTGACGTCGTCGAGGTGGCGCGGGGAATGGGGCTCGACACCCGGATCGCTCCCAGCTTTCTCCGCGCGGGCATCGGCTATGGCGGCTCCTGCTTCGCGAAGGACGTCAGCGCGCTGAAGGTGCTGGCAGGCAATACCGGTTACCACTTCCAGTTGCTGACCGCCGTGATCGAGGTCAACGAACTGCAGAAGCGGCGGGTCGTGCAAAAGCTGGTCAAGCACCTCGGCTCACTCGTCGGAAGGCGTGTCGCTCTGCTCGGGTTGGCCTTCAAGCCCAACACCGATGACATGCGCGACGCGGCAAGTCTCGTGCTGTCCGCGCGCTTGCAAGGCGCGGGGGCGCGAGTCGTGGCCTACGACCCGGTCGCGGCGCGTCGAGCGGCGAGGCTGCTGCCCGCGGTCGAGCTGGCTGGATCGGCGGAGGACGCGTTGGCCGGCGCGGATGCGGCGATTCTCGTAACAGAGTGGCCGGAGTTCGCCGACCTCGACTGGCGTCGGCTGGGTCGCCGAATGGCGAACCCCCTCCTGATCGACGGCCGCAACTACCTCGACCCGGCCCAGGTTCGCGCCGCCGGCTTGGTCTACGAAGGCATCGGCCGGGCTAGCACCCTGAACTCCTAGGAAGGATGAGTCATGAATCACGACATTCGGCGCGCTCCGAGTGAGCTACTTCGTATCGCCCTTCTCGCCCCTCACACCCGTCCCGTTCCGTCCGCTCAGGGTGGCATCCAGGCGGTCATCCTCCCATTGACCGACGAGCTTGTACGCCGCGGACACTCGGTCGAGCTCTTCGCACCACCCGGCTCGAGGTCGTCGGCCGTAGTCCGGCCGCTCCTCCACCACGCCTACCCGAATGGTGGCAATCGTTCGATTTATGAGGCTGATCACGTGGCGCGGGCGTTCGCAGCGATCGAGGCTTCCGATCCGCCATTCGACGTGGTTCACGACCACAGCGGTTACGTCGCGTTGGCGATGGCCGATCGCCTCGCCGTGCCGATGGTTCACACGATGCACTGGCATCTCAACGGCGACCCCGCCGGGTTCTACGCACAGCACGGACACAAGGCGCGATTGGTCGCCATCAGCCAGAGCCAGCTGGACTGCGGGGCCGGGCGATGTCGTCGAGCGGAGCCGCCCAACCTCGAGCTCGACGCGTCTGTGGTGTGGAACGGTCTCGACGTTTGGCCTGTGGCTGAGGAGAAGGAGGACTATTTGCTCTTCGTCGGTCGGATGACTCGAGACAAGGGTCCGCATCGCGCGATCGAAGTTGCACGGCTGTCGGGCCTGCCGCTCGTGCTCGCAGGTCCGGTCCCCAGCTACGGCGGCGACTATTTCGAGGGCATGGTCCGCCCGCACCTGGGAACGGACGGCATCTCCTGGGTCGGCGAGATCGCCGGCGAGCAGAAATGGCGACTGTTCTCACGGGCCCGAGCGCTGGTGCTGCCGATCCGTTGGTGTGAGCCGTTCGGCCTTGTGATGCTCGAGGCCATGTCCGTGGGGACACCTGCCATCGCCTTCGACGAAGGGGCCGCCCGCGAGATCATCGTTCCCGGTGTCAGCGGCTATCTCGTCGACGATGTGCCGAGCATGGCGGACGCTGCGCGGCGCGCCGGCGAGATCGACCCGCACGCGTGCCGAGCCGTCGCCGAGCGCTTCAGTGTCGGCGCGATGACTGACCGCTACGAAGAGATCTACCGACAGGTGGCTCGCCGATAGGAACACCTGCCGGACGTCAGCGCTGGCGTCCCCACACGTCCAACTGGTGGGGACGCCGGTCCGCTGGCATTTGACCGACGCCCTTACGGCGATCGGCATGACGCGCGGAGTCAACTCCGCGCGGTCTCCGGCTGCAAAGCGCGGTTGGAGTTGCCTCTCGAAGGAGATAGGAATGGAACTGTCGGATCGGTTTGCTCTTGAGTCTGGGGAGCCCGATGCGTCCCGGATCACGGTCGTCATTCCGTACTGGGACCTGCCGGAGGAGTGGCTTCGAATCGCCGTCGATTCGGTACGCGAGCAAGAAGAACCGGCTCGGATCCTCGTAGTGGACAACTGCTCGTCGGTGCCGATCCCCGAGCTCGAGGGCGTTGAGGTCGTTCGGATCGCGGAGCAAGGCACGGTCGGTGTAGCGCGGAATATCGGCCTCGAGCACGTCACGACCGGGCTCGTCGCCTTCCTCGACGCTGATGACCGGATGCTGCCGGGCAGCCTGCGGTACCTGCGCGGCCTGATCGACGAACACCCGGAAGCGCACGGGGTGCAAGGGCGGCAACACCTCTGGTTTTCGGATGAGTCCAAGGAGGTTCTGGACCGGTGGCCTTACCTATGGATGCGCTGGATCGCCAAGCGCCTCCAGGGCTCGCGGCGCGCCTCGGCCTTCCTGGCCGCGATCCGCTGCAACTTTCCGATGCACGGTGCGCTTCTACGAACGGAAGCTGTCCGCGAGGCAGGTGGATTCGCGGACTGGCGGCAAGCACAGGATTGGGCACTACTCGTGTCCATGAGCCTTCGGGGGCGAATGATCCAGACGCGAGTTCCGACCTACGCGTATCGCCGCCAGCTCCAGACGGCGACCCTGAGTACCGCGCCTCGCCGCGATGACGGTACGCGGGCGCGCGGACGCGAGGTCTGGCGCCTTCCTTCGCGAACGCGAGCTGACGTGCGTGCACGCATCCTCCAGCACCTCATCAATGAGCCAGCCACGAGCGGGTGGCTGAAGATCCGGCCGACCCGGTGGGCTCTGGCTGCGCTCCATCACCTGCACGAGGTTCTCATCCGCTGCCGAGTGACCGAAGTGCTCCAGCGGACCTCGCGAAGGCTCGGGATCGGCAACTGAGCGGCCCCGCGAGGGCCATCCTCGCGCGCGGCCCCCACGCGTCCGTTGCGTCTCAGATTGAGAGCTCTAGAGCGCGACGGCGTCCTGAAAGAAAGAGAAACGGAGAACACTCAAATGGAACGAAACAACGCAAACTTCAAGTCGGCTCGCGGGTCCGCGATCGACCGCAGCCTGCGGATCGCGATGCTGGCCGGGCCTTGGGCTGAGGTGCCGCCGCGAAAAGGCTACGGCGGAACCGAGCTGGTCGTCGCGATGCTCACAGACGAGCTCGTGCGGCGTGGCCACAACGTCGAGCTCTTCTGCCCTCCGGGCTCGACCTCGCTCGCGATGGTGCGTCCCGTCCTCGATAAGGCCCATGCGGGAACGCCGTTGCGTCCGCCATACGAAGCGCATCACGTGTCGCGAGCGTTCACGGCGATCGAGACTGCCGCAGAGCCCTTCGACCTGGTTCACGATCACAGTGGATTCATGGCGGTGGGTATGGCGGACCGCCTCAGCGTCCCAATGGTCCACACCATGCATGGTCAGCTGAACCCGCCGGTCGGGCGCTTCTATGCCGATTACCACCACGAGGTCAAGCTGGCGGCCATCAGCCAGGGGCAGTTGAACTGCGCCGGCGGGACGTGCCGGTTCTTCAACGCCGAGGTTGACGGGTCCCCGGCATCTGTCGAGGCGACGGTGATCAACCACGCGATCGACGTGTCCGCCTGGCCGTTGCGTCGCGAGCGCGGCGACTACCTGCTGTGGATGGGACGGGTCCAGGAGCTGAAGGGCCCCCACCGGGCCATTGAGATCGCTCAGCATTCGGGCATGCGCCTGATTCTCGCTGGCCCTGTTCACCGTGGACAGGAAGCGTTCTTCGATGGATACGTAGCCCCGCATGTCGACGGCGACCGCATCTCGTACGTGGGTGAGGTCGGCGGGCAGGCCAAGATCGACCTGCTAGCGGGCGCCGCCGCCCTGCTCTGGCCGGCGAAGTGGTGCGAGCCGTTCGGCCTTGGGATCGTTGAGGCCCTCGCCTGCGGCACTCCAGTGCTCGGATTCCCGGATGGCGCGGTCGGCGAAATCGTGCAGCACGGTCTCAACGGGTTCCTGGCTCTCACCACTCCCGAGCTTGTGGAGCTGGTTTCGGCGATCCCGCAGATTGACCGCGAGAGGTGCCGAGCCAGTGTCGCCGACCGTTACACGGTCGACGCCTTCGCATCCGGATACGAGCGCCTGTACCTGGAGACCCTCGCGGTCTAGAGCACCGTCTGACAGACGCACCGGTTGGCGCCCAGCGGTTCGGGCTGACGCCAACCGGTGCTCCCGCGTGGCCACGCTTGCTACGGCCGCGCGGATCGGCCGTTCTATTGGAGGAAACGGTGAACGAATTGAACATTCCGGACGACCCCGACATCACGGTCGTCATCCCCTACTGGGATCTGCCAGAGGAGTGGCTCACTAACTGCATCGACTCTGTGAGGTCGCAAGATGTTCGGGTGCGGATCCTCGTCATCGACAACGAGTCCAAGGTCCCGGTTCGGCAGGGGCAGGGAGTAGAGGTGATGCGCATAACCCGCCGCGCCAGCTTCGGTTCCAGCCGCAACTTTGGACTCGAACACGTCGCAACGCCCTGGGTCGTCTTTCTCGATTGCGACGACGCGCTGCTTCCGGGAGCCCTGCGCTACCTGTGCGAGCTGCGCGACCGACACCCGAACGCGGTGGCTCTCCAAGGCGCTCAGGTGCTTTGGAACAGTGATTCGGGCGACGAACGCCTTGATCCTTGGCCACATCCATGGATGCGAAGGCTGCACCGAGCGTTGACAGGGAAGCCATCGCTGGTGGCGCTCTTCTTTTCGACCCGGCTCGCGTATCCGTTGCATGGCGCCCTTCTGCGAACCGATGAGGTGCGTGCCGCGGGCGGGTTCGCGGACGTCAGCCACGCCGAGGACTGGCCGTTGACGATCGCTCTCGCTCTACGCGGACCGCTCGTTCAAACCACGGAGCCCGTCTACAACTACCGGCGCCAAGGCACGGTCGTTGGTCTCCACACCCAAATGGTGACGATGTCTACCCGCGATCGAATGGCCATACGGGCACGCATTCGGGCCTCACTCCGAGACATGCCCGGATGCCCCGCGTGGTTGCGATCTTCGATCATGAGTCGCGCCCTGGCGGCGTTCCATTGGGGCCACAACTACTGGGTTGAGGTGAAGTACTACGCCCGGGCAGGCGCACGGGTCCTGAAATCGCTGAGCGCGGCGCTCGGCAGGTTCTTTCGCGCCCGCGGCTAGTCCGCACGCCTGACGGTTGGTCGCTGCGCCGCGGTTCGACTCCGCGGCGCAGCGCTTGGCTTCGGCGACGCCGAGGCCAGTCCAGGCGGTGGTCACCCCGACCCCGCCCACAAAAGAAGGTGAGTCCCAAGAGATGAGTCACGACGAGACCCGTAGCGACGGCCAGCAGCCGCGCAACGGAGGCGACAAAGGTGAGTTGGGTCAGCGGGCGTGGACCGGTGCCGAGCTGGTCGCGGCACTCCTCGCTGCGGCTGGGATTAAACACACGTTCGGCATATCCGGACAGCGCATCCTCCCCCTCTGGCACGCGCTGGACGAGGTCAACATCGGTATCACCCTGGCTCGTCACGAGCAGGGTGCGGCGTACATGGCAGACACCCACGCGCGCATCACCGGCGACATTGGTGTCGCCATGTCCACCTCTGGGCCGGGGGCGATCAACCTTCTCGGAGGAGCGGCTGCAGCGTGGATGGACAGTGTTCCGATGCTCCTGATCACGGCTCAGGCTGAGACCGGCGAGTTCGGGCGCTACGGGATCCAGGAGGGCACTGGCCGTGGTCGGACACCCAACATCCCGCTGATGTTCCAGGCGACAACGAAGCAGACCTACCAGCCGAAGAAGGTCCACGAGCTGCGACGCTGCTTCGAGTCGGCGATCCGGCTCGCCCAGGCTGGCCGGCCCGGCCCGGTCCACATCGACATTCCCTCGGATCTGTTCACGGCCGAGGTGCCGTCGATGGTCGGAGATCTGCCCGAGTTTTCTCTTCGCGCCGTAAGCGCGGGCCCGGAGCCGAAGTCGGATGAGGTCGCCGCGGTCGTCAAGCGACTGGCGCAAGCCGAGCGTCCCTTGATCCTCGCCGGCGGCGGCATCGGCTCGCCGGCGACCGCGGCTCAGCTGATCGAGCTCGCGGAGCGGTTGGACGTTCCGATCGCTGGGACGTTCGCGGCGAAGCGTTACCTGGATGAGCGTCACCCGCTCGTCCTCGGACCGATTGGAATCTACGGGCGCGCGGCCGCAAACCACGCCCTTCACGCCGAGGCCGACGTGGTCTTGGCGCTGGGGGTCGCCTTCTCATGGCTGTCCACCTCGGGCTGGTCGATCCCGATGCCGCCGGACCGGCTGATCCGAGTCGACATCGATCGTCGGGAGCTGACAAACAACTACATGGCGAGCCTCGGGTTGAACGCGGAAGCTGGTGCGTTCGTCCGCGGGCTCGCAGAGGCGATGGTCGGGGCGTCCAAGGTAGGCAATGGCCTCTCCCGCGCAGAGCGTCTTCGTCGCGAGCACCCCGACTCCGAACTGGAGGCGGGCGCCCTGCTGCACCCGGTCGAGGTCTGTGAAGCCATCAACGCGCATCTCGACGGGCGGACCAGCGTGGTCGCCGACATCGGCCAGAACGCGTACTGGGTCGAGCGCTACCTGCGAACGCGCGGTGATGACCGATTCGTCCTCAATGCGGGCCTCGGGGCGATGGGGCACGCCGTGGCTGGCGCGCTCGGCGCCTGGCTGGCGCGCAGGGAGATGCCGCACGAGCGTGTCATCGCCACCACGGGCGATGGCGGCTTTCTGATGTCCGGTCTCGAGGTCTCTGCGGCCGTGGCTGAGCAGGCGGCCGTTACCTGGGTGATCTTCAACAACGGCACCCTCGGAACCCAGCGCGCCTGGTTCGAGCGTGAGGGGCACCGGCCGGTCGCCGTCGATCTGCCTCCGACCGACTTCGTTGGTCTGGCTCGATCACTTGGTGCCGACGGGAGGCGAGTGACGACAAGGGCTGAGCTCGATCAGGCTCTCGAGTGGGCTCTGGCTGCGGCGCGGCCCATCGTGATCGACGCGATCATCGACCCCGCTCCGGCGCCTTCGCCCTTCTTCGGCATCGAGGGGGCTGCGCGATGACGAGCGACCCGAGGCAGCATGTCTCAACGGTTCCCAATCTCGACGACGGGTCCTGGAGCAGTCTCACCGCGGACATGAGGATGCACGTCCTCGGGAACCTCGGGAGTCTCTCGATGGACTACCTGGTGATCGAGCCCGGTGCGATTCGGACACCTGTGGTCCACAAAACCGGCTCCGAGATTCTCTACATCGTCTCGGGTGAGCTCGACCTGTTCCTGGACGGCGAGATGTTCAAGATCCGGGCCGGCGACGGGATCTCGATCCCGCCGGGCATGAGCCACGGGAGTCGGAACAACTCAGGCGAGCGGGTGATCATGATCGCGGCCAACTCGCCCGCCTTCACGCTCGCTGATGAGTTCGAGACCGGCGAGCCGCTGCCGGACTCGGCTGGCTGACGACGCTGACGGATCGGTTCCTCGTGGCCCCGAAGGGGCGCGAGGAGCCGATCCGTCGGTCGCGGTAAACCACGCACACTCAGGAAGGAACGAACGATGCAGACGTTCGACAAGCTATTCGAGGCTGCAATTCTCTCGAGCGGCTTCGGTCGGCGGCTCGGGCCCGCCGTGCCATCCAAGGCTCTGATTCCGTTCTTGGGCGAGCCTCTCGTCCGACGCCAGCTAGGACTGCTGAGGAGTTGGGGTGTCGTGAAGGCGACACTTCTCGCGCGGCCAACGTGCGAGCTCGACCTGCTGCGGGAGGCGGTCCGCAACTCGGCGCTTCGGTGTGAGCCGGTGCACGTGTTGGATTGGCCGGGCGTGTATGAGTGGCTGCTCGCTTGGGCCCAAACGTCCATGACGCCCATGGTGACGCTGAACGGAGATCTTCTCCTCGACCCCAGCTGGGGAACGGCGCTCACGACGCACCGGGTCCTGGCTGCCGACGTGACAGTGGCCGCCGTCCGCGACGCCAGCGGGGATGGTCAATTCGGAAAGCCACGCGAGTTCTCCCTGAACCGCGACGGCATCGTCGTGCCCGGGTCCGGCGACACCGTGGTGGCACACGAGATCGGAATGACAGTGACGTCGCCTCGGGCACTCAGGCGCCTGGCCGATATTCCCAACCAGGCCGAAGATCCGTGGGCCGACGAGTTCATTCCCCTCCTGATCGAGGAGGGCTACCGGGTCCGGATTACGTTCGGCAGGGGGTATTGGCGTGACCTGGGAACGTGGCGACGGATTTGGTCCGCTCACGCCGACAGAGAAATGCGATACGTGGCGCCGTCCGCGAACGTTGATCCCGAGGCGAGGCTTTCGGGCTGGTTTTGGATTGGACCCGAGGCCACGATCTCGGCCGGAGCGCGGATCCAGAACTCCGTGATCGGAGAGCGCGCGACCGTCGCCCCGGATGTTCAGATCAGCAACTCCTTCGTCGGCCATGGTGTCGCGGTGGACGACCACCTCGCCGAACAGGTCGTCAACCAGGGTCATGGGCCCGAGGTGTTGGCCGAGTCACTGGGGACGTGAACCGGGCTCGGTGACGATCGCGCGCGACACCTGCCGTTCGCGCGCTCCACTCATTAAGGAGGGAGGTGAAGGCGCATTTACGGCGTCGTCCCTGACTGGCGGCCTGGGTGGCCTCGCGGCCCGCCGTGGGGCCGTCGACCCAACAGATCGCAAAAACCGAAGTCACCAAACCGCAAATGGAGAAAAGAAATGACTGACAACAACGTCATCAAGCACCTCTACGTCTTCGACGACCTGACGCACCACGTGCGCAGGTTGACCTCATCGAGCGGCACCAGCGCCGAGGCCGCCGACGCCTTGCGCGGCGTCGGCCGGTACCTCAACCAGGCGCTCGCATGCCTTGACCCCAGTCGTCAGGACCTCACCCTGTCGACGTGGGACGGCGCAGCGATCCAGCTCGCCTGGGAGCTCGCCGACCGCGGCGTCGCCTATGACCTGCTGGTCTCGCAGGGGTGCAACGGTGGGTATGCCTCCGACACGCTTCAGGAGGTCTTCCGCCGGGATCACGGTCGAGACCTGAGCGAGCAAGCTGCGAACGTTCGGGTCACCCACTATCTGAGTGACCGGACGGACGCCTTCTACTCGGGTTTCGAGATCGGCGTCAGCAAGGGTGCCGGGCTCGCGGAGCAGTGCCGTGAGGCGGTCGCGCGGATCCCGAAGCACGACCGCGTGCCGCGAATCGCCGTGATCGACGATTGCATCCAGACTGGGAAGGGCACCGAGGCCGTCGTCAACGAGTTGCTCGCTTTGCGGCCGGAGGCGCAGATCTCGACCCTCGGGTTCATCGCCTGCCAGGCGACGCAGGATGGGTTCCACCGTCGGGGCTGGCGCCCGGTCCAGGGTGTCCTCCTTCGCGGCGAGACCTACCCAGTCTCGTGGGACACGGATGTCTACTTCACCAAGGACTGGATCCTGACGAACGCGATCCGGTTCGAGGACGGCACCAGCCACGCGTACATCGACGAGCCTGAGTGGATGGCGAAGATCTTCGGCGGCGACGCCCAGGGCGCCACCGACGCGCTCCGCGCGCTTGCCGAGATGCTTAAGGACCGTGGGCTCTACGAGCAGTTGCTCGCGCTCTGAGTTTCTCGTTCACTGCTCGGCCGCGCCTTCCCGCGCGGCCGAGCAGTCCCCTTGGGCCGAAGGCCCGAACCCGATGAGAGGAACAGGACATGCATCCCGGAGATCTCTTCTCCGTGTCTGGAAAACGTGTGCTCATCACCGGCGCCAGCCGTGGCATCGGCCGGATGCTGGCGGTCGCGTTCGGTCGCGCCGGCGCCCGAGTTCACCTGACGGGCAGGGATCGCGAGGCGCTAAGCAGCGTCGTCGCTGAGGTCGCCACGCACACCCGGTGCTCGAGCACGACCGCCGACCTATCGCGCGTCGCCGATCGGCAGCGTCTAGTCACGCAGGTTCTCAACGAAGAGCCTCGCCTGGACGTGCTGATCAACAATGCCGGGGCGACATTGCTCCATGAACGAGGTGAGCACCCAGAAGACGAGCTCGATCAGCTGCTGGCGGTGAATCTCAAGGCGCCCCTCCAGCTGACCCTCGCTCTGGCCGGCGCGCTGCGCGCCGCAGCCCGTCCTGGGGCTCCGTCCCGCGTCATCAACATAGGATCGATCGACGGAATCGCCGTATCGCCGGTCCCGAACTACGGGTACGCCGCTTCGAAGGCGGCCGTTCACATGATGACCCGGCACCTCGCGCGGGATCTCGCTCCCACTGTCACGGTCAACGCGATCGCTCCAGGGCTGTTCGCCACGGATATGACGCGCGGTCTGCTGGCAGATCCAATCGAGCAGCGGCGGTTCACGGAGGCGATCCCGCTGGGTCGGCTGGGGTCGTCCGACGACCTGGCTGGTGCGGCCCTGTACCTCGCGTCGACGGCCGGCTCGTACCTCAGCGGTGTCGTGCTCGCGGTCGACGGCGGCGAATCGGGGGCATAGGTGGCCTCCGCACGGAAGCCGGATCTCATCTTGAGACCCGAGCAAGAGTCAAGACCTGAAGCAGTTGGAACGGAAGGAATTCAGCCATGACAACATTCACGATCCTCGACTGGTCCCACGCGACGGAGTCGGAGCGAGCACGGGTAATTACTCGCGGCGGGAACGCCGCGGGCCTCGGGCCGAACTCCGATATCCGGACGTCGATCCAGGCGCTCGTCGACCGCGTTCGGGTCCACGGCGACACGGCCTTGGTGGAAGCCCTTCGTGTTTACGACGACGTCCTCGTCCCTGCGAGCCGGTTGCGGGTCGATCGGGGCGAAGTCGAGCGTGCGCGCAGCCTCGTGTCGGACCAGCTCCTGCAGGCCATCAGGACGTCGATCGCTCAATCACGACAGTTCAACGAGCTGATCCGCGATCGCGCGTCCTGGAAAGCTGTGAGGCCCGACGGCACGATGCTCGGTGAGCGTGCGAGCGCGATACCGAGCGTCGGACTTTTTGTTCCTAGCGGGAAAGGGTCCTATCCGTCGGTCGCAATTCAGATCGCTACCCCCGCCGTGGTCGCCGGGGTTGAGCGAATCGTTGTCGGCGTTCCGCCTTTGCACGACGGAACCATCGATCCCGCGACACTGGTCGCCCTCGACGAGCTCGGTGTTCGAGATATCTTCCGCTGCAATGGACCGGCTGGCATCGCGGCGATGGCTCTCGGCACGGAATCCGTCCCCAGGGTCGGCAAGATCGTCGGTCCCGGCGGGCGCGGTGTGACACTCGCGCAAATGCTCGTCCAGCAATTCGGGACGGTCGTCGAGGTCGGTTTCGGCCCGACCGACGCGGCAATCATCGCCGACGGCTCGGCCGATCCGAAGGTTCTGGCCGCTGACCTCCTCAACGAGGCCGAGCACGGGTCGGACTCGTCGGCCATCCTCATCTCGACTGATCGCCGGCTGCTCGAGTCGGTCGTCGACGAGCTGACCCCACAGCTGGAGCGCTTGCCGGAACCGCGGTGCACATACGCCGTTTCGTCAATCGCCATGAATGGAGGGCTGATCCTCGCGGCGGACATGGCCCAAGCCGCCGAGATCGCGAACGACTACGGCGCAGAGCACCTACTGCTGGCGGTGGCGGACCCAGAGGCGTGGATGCCGTTGATCCGCTATGCGGGCACGATCCTGCTCGGCCCGTGGACGACCTTCGCGATGTCAAATTTCGCTACCGGCACGCCGGCAACGCTGCCGACGACTGGATTCGCGAAGGTCTCGAGCGGCGTGACTGCGGCGACGTACTTGGTGCGTTCCGCTGTCGCCAGCCTCACCGAGGAGGCGTTTTGGCGGCTTGCGCCCACAGTTGAGGCGCTGGCTGCCCACGAGGGATTCCCCGCCCACGCGGCGACGGTGTCAGTGCGTCGACGGCCGTAGCCGTCCACGCACAGCAGCGCTGACGCCCTGAGTTTCAGGCAACTCCGGCGCAGGTCCGCCTGAGCCGTGGCTCGAGTCGGCCGGGCGGACTTCCTCTTCGGAGGTGGTCCGCCCGGTTGCGCGGGTAACTCTCTCTTTTTTTGCCCTGAGACCGAACATACGTTCGCCTAAGCCATTCCGGCGGCGGCTGGTCGTCAGCCGGCGAGCTGGTCCGAACGGCCGGCGCCGGTGACGCGTCCCGGAATCTGGACGCTTTTACGTCGGACTGGTGAATCGACCCGTCAGGTGATCGTCAGGATGGGACCTGTGGATCAAATCGAGATCGGAACAGACGGTGTGTCACGGCCCGACGTCGTGGCGGTTGCCCGGCATCGAGCACGAGTGCGGTTCGGCGAGGACGCCGATGGCGCGATGGAGCGGTCACACGCCGCAGTCGGCCGCATCGCCGAGAGTGGTGATGCCGCCTATGGAATCTCTACCGGTTTCGGGTCGCTGGCGCATACGCGTATTCCGCCCGAACGCCTGGCAGAGCTCCAGCTGGCCCTGATCCGCTCACATGCGGCGGGAATGGGACCGCCCGTTGAGCGCGAGGTCGTCCGGGCGATGATGTTCCTGAGGGCTCGGTCGCTCGCGATGGGGCGCTCGGGCGCCAGCCCGCTCGTGGCGGGCGGCTTGCTCGCGATGCTGAACGCGGACCTGGATCCGGTGGTACCCGAGCATGGCTCCTTGGGTGCGAGCGGCGATCTGGCGCCACTGGCGGCGTGCGCATTGGCCCTGATTGGCGAGGGCGAAATCTTTGATCAGCATGATCGGATCGTGCCCGCCGCGGACGGTCTCGCTGCCGTCGGCCTCCGTCCGCTGGCGCTCGGACCCAAAGAAGGGTTGGCCCTGATCAATGGCACCGACGGGATTCTCGGCATGCTGGTTATGTCGCTCGAGGATCTGGCCGACCTCTTGACGCTGGCCGACCTCGCCGCCTCGATCACAACCGAGGCCCTGCTCGGCACCGACCGCGCGTTCGCGGCCGACCTGATCGCGCTGCGCCCCCAGCCGGGCCAGGCGCTGAGCGCCGCGAACCTGCGCCGCCTGCTCGATCGATCGGAGGTCGTTGCCAGTCACCGGGAGAACGACCCACGCGTTCAGGATGCCTACTCGATTCGGTGTACGCCTCAGGTCCATGGGGCCTCGCGAGATACGCACGCGTATGCCGTCTTCGTCGCCGAAGCCGAGCTGAGGTCGGCGATCGACAACCCGATGATCCTCCCGGATGGGCGGGTCGAGTCGTGCGGCAACTTCCACGGCGCACCGGTGGCCATGGCTTGCGACTTTCTGGCCATCGGCGCCAGCGAGGTCGGCTCCATCGCCGAGCGCCGTACTGATCGTCTGCTCGACCCGAGTCGGTCGCATGGCCTGCCCCCGTTCCTGGCTCCGGAGGCCGGGGTCAACTCGGGGCTGATGATCGCTCAGTACACGCAGGCGGCAATGGTTGCCGAGAATCGCCGGCTGGCGGTCCCGGCGAGCACCGACTCGCTGCCGACCAGCGCAATGCAGGAGGATCATGTCTCTATGGGGTGGGGGGCTGCGCGGAAGCTCCGATCGGCAATCGCCAACCTCCGGCGGATCCTCGCGGTGGAAATAGCCTGTGGGACGCGGGCCTTGGAACTGCGAGCGCCGCTGGAGCCGGCTCCAGGAACACAAGCAGCGCTGCGTGCGGTACGCCAGCTCGTACCGGGTGCCGGGGCAGACCGCTGGCTCGCACCAGAGCTCGCCGCGGTCGAATCGCTGCTCGCTTCCGGGCTACTGCGGACCGAGGTGGAGCAGGTCGTCGGAGAGCTGGCCTGAAGACATGAAGCGGGTGTCGTAGGCGATGGCCGGTTTGCCGATCCTCGAGATTGGGCATCCGACCCTGCGCGAGCCATCGCGCGACGTAAGTGTCGAAGAGCTCACGGCACCGCACACTCAACAGCTGATCGACGACATGATCGAGACCATGCGCCACGCTCGCGGCGCCGGACTGGCAGCGAATCAAGTTGGCCACACGGTGCGCATCGCCGTGGCCGAGGTGGCCGACAACGAACGCTATCCGTACAAGCCGCCGCTGCCGCTGACAGTTCTGATCAATCCTGTAATCGAGCCACTGGATCGGGAGACGGTTTCGATCAACGAGGGCTGCCTGTCCATACCGAATCTGCGCGGCGAGCTCTTGCGCCACGTCAAGGTGCGCCTCCGCTACCTCGACCGCCACGGGGTTTCCCACGACCAGGTCTATCGCGGATTGACCGCTGGGACGTTCCAGCACGAAATCGATCATCTCAACGGCGTGCTCTTTCTCGATCGCGTACTCGATCCGACCACCCTGAGCACATGGGAGCAATTCGAGCGCTTCCGTCGGGATGAGTTCGTGACCCGCATCAGCACGTTCGTTGAGCGAGTCGGCTCGTGACCAAATACTGGTGCCAATTGGCCTGGCTGGGGGGAGACCGGGCTGAGCACTCGATCTTGATCGAGACGGACAGCGGCCGGATCGCGTCGGTGCGGCGTGTCACGGGGTGCCCGGCCGACGCCACCCGACTCGACGGCCTCACCCTTCCCGGTCTTGCCAACGCTCACTCGCATGCCTTTCACCGTGCCCTTCGCGGGCGGACCGAGAGCGACGACAGCTTCTGGAGCTGGCGGGAGCGCATGTACGAGCTCGCGGCCAAGCTCGACCCCGACCGATACTTTCGCCTGGCCCGGGCGGTCTTCGGCGAGATGGCGCTCGCCGGTTTCACCGCCGTTGGCGAGTTTCACTACCTGCATCACGGGCCTCGAGGACAACCGTACGACGATCCGAATGAGATCGGCGTGCGCTTGACCGAGGCCGCGGCGCAGGCCGGGATCCGCATAACACTGCTTGATACCTGTTACCTGCATGGGGGCATCGGTGAGGAGCCCGACGAGATCCAGCGGCGGTTCTCCGACGGGCGGGTCCAGGCCTGGGCTGAGCGCGCCGATCTCCTGACCGCGTGCGACGGAGCAGTCCTCGGCGCCGCGATTCACAGCGTTCGCGCCGTTGCTCCCGACGAAGCCCGCGCGGTCGCTAAGTTCGCCGCCGAGCGGGAATGGCCGCTACACGCTCACGTCTCCGAGCAGCCGGCGGAGAACGAAGCCTGTCTGGCGGCGTATGGCAGAACCCCCAGCGCGGTGCTGGATGACGCTGGAGCCCTCGGTAGCTCCTTCACGGCAGTGCACGCCACCCACCTCAGTGACGCCGACGTGAAGCTCCTCGGTGCGTCGCACTCGTGCTGTTGCATATGCCCGACGACCGAAAGGAGCCTGGCGGACGGCATCGGCCCGGCCGCGGACCTTGCCCGGGCTGGGAGCCCGCTGGCGGTCGGGACCGACTCTCACGCGATCATCGACGGCTTCGAGGAGACACGGGCAATCGAGCTTGACGAACGCCTCGAAAGCGGCCAGCGAGGGCGACACCGGACCGACGCGCTCCTGACCGCGGCCACGGCCGGCGGTCACACGTCCATCGGCTGGCCAGCGGCCGGGTCGCTGGCTCCCGGGGCCCCGGCGGACCTGCTGACCGTCAGGCTTGATGGCGTGCGGGCCGCCGGCGTGGAGGTCGACACGGCGCTTGAGTTTGCCGTGTATGCCGCGACGGCTGCCGACGTCGCCCGAGTTGTTTGCGGAGGTCGCGAGATCGTCCGCGATGGACAGCACTGTGAGCTGGACGTTCCGCGCGAGCTGCGCGAGTCGATCGCTAAGGCCTGGGAATGAGCGCTCTGGTCATCGATCGCATCGGGGTGCTCGTCAGCAACGATCCCGCGCAGGGCGAGGGGCCTCTCGGCGTCGTTCACAACGCTGCGTTGGTCGTCGAGGACGGCGTCGTAAAGGCGGTCGAACCGACCGGTGCACAAGGCGACCGGCATTTCGACGCAGGCGAACGCTGCCTCATCCCGGGCTTCGTCGACAGCCACACCCACCTGCTGTTTGCCGGCGACCGGGGCGAGGAGTTCGCGGCGAGGATGGCCGGGGCGCCGTATGAAGCCGGCGGCATCCAGGTCACCACCGAGGCGACGCGAAGCGCCACCGACCAGGAGCTTCTCGAGCTGGGGCGGTCGCGAGGCGCCGAAGCGATCGCGTGCGGCATCACTCACCAGGAGGTCAAGTCCGGGTATGGCCTATCGGTCGACTCCGAGGAGCGCCTCTGCCGGCTGGCCGCGATGCTGACTGACGATGTGACGTTCCTCGGCGCGCATCTTGTGCCGGAGGAGTACAACGGGCATCCCGATGCCTACGTTGACCTGGTCTGCGGCCCGATGCTCGAAGCCTGCGCGCCGCACGCTCGCTGGATCGATGTCTTCTGCGAGCGAGGAGCGTTCGACCGCGAGCAGTCCCTTCGCGTGCTCGAGGCCGGGCGGCAGGCGGGATTGGGCCTACGCGTTCACGGCAACCAGCTTGGCCCCGGCCCTGGCGCGGCCCTCGCGGTCGAGATGGATGCCGCGTCGGTGGACCACTGCACGTATCTCTCCGATGACGACATCGCAGCGCTGGCCGGCAGCCGCACCGTTGCCACCTACCTGCCAGCGACGGATTTCTCGACGCGCCAGCCCTATCCGGACGCACGACGGGCGATCGATGCCGGCGTCAACGTCGCCCTGGCGACGAACACAAACCCGGGATCGAGCTTCACTACCTCGATGCCATTCGTGATTGCGCTCGCCGTGCGGGATCTGAGAATGACGATCGAGGAAGCGCTGCAGGCGGCGACCATCGGTGGCGCCGTCGCCCTGCGTCGAGACGATCTCGGACGGCTCGCGCCCGGTTCTCGGGCCGACGCCCTCCTTCTCGAGGCTCCAACTTACGCCCACCTGGTTTACCGACCTGGGGTTCCATTGTCGGCCGCGGTCTTTCTCGGCGGGGAGCTGGTAGCGGGCCATTGACTGCCGATCATCGGGGCGCCGGCGACAAGCTGACCGGATACGCGGACGCGCTGGTCGCCGCGCCGGGCGAGCGTTTGCGCTTTATGGTCAGCAGTCCCGAACCGTACGAGGCGGGCCTGGTGCGCCTGCTCCACGGCGACACCTCGGCCGATGGGCCTGGCTCGGTTGAAGAGCCGATCACGGGATATGGCTCAAGCCACGCGGCCCGGCTCCAGGGCATCGATCGTGGCTCGTATGCCGTGGCTCGCGAAAGTGCCTCCAGCCCGACGCCCGACGCTCTCTCTCTCGCCGTCCGGGTCTACGCCACCCGCCCCGGCGGCCGCAAGCAGGCCCTTCTGGCCAGGTGGCTCGAGAGCCCCGGCTCGTCACGCGGCTATGGCTTGTTCCTCATGCCCGAAGGCGACGTCGCGCTCATCATCGGCGGCCACACGGCCGTCCGCACCGAGCGCGCGTTGGCGCCTCGAATGTGGCATCTCGTCATCGCGACCTTCGAGCGACTCGACGGGGTGGCCGCGATCCACCACGAGCCGGAATCCACCGTGCCGGGGTTTGTGGAGAGCGCGAGCCGCAGAACGACAGGCTGCAGCTCCGAAAGGCTGGATGCGGACGGGCTTCCCTATCTGATCGCCGCTCATTTGGATCGCGACCGCCGCCCCCGGGGGCACTTTGACGGCAAGCTCGAGGCCCCAGTCGTTCTCGAGCGCGCGGCGGCGCCGGAGGAGATCCGACGTCTTAGCGCCGCAGGTGAGTACAGAGCCTCTCAAGGCGTTCTTGCGGCGTGGGATTTCTCGATCGGGATACCTACGGCTCGAGTCGTCGACTGCGGCGCCAACTCATGGCATGCCGACCTGGTGAACATGCCGACGAGAGCGGTGACCGGACACTTGTGGTCGGGGCAGGCCTACGACTGGCGCCTGGCCCCGGCCGAGTATGCGGCGATTCACTTTCACGCCGACGATCTCGAGGATGCAGGGTGGGAGAGCGATGTCGGCATCAAACTCCCGGAGCTCGAGTCGGGCGTCTACGCACTGCGGCTCGAAACCGAGTCAGGTGCTACCGACAGGGTCCCATTCCTGGTCCGGTCGCGCGAGCCCAAGGCCGCGGTCGCGGTCTGGCTGCCGACGTTTACCTATCTCGCATACGCCGGCGAGCGCATCGTGCCCCCTTTCGACCCAGTGATCGAGAGCGAAGACGATCACTACGTCGCTGCCACCGGGCTGCTCAGTCAATACAACCGTCACGAGGACGGCTCGGGCGTGGTTCACGCCTCCCGCCTCCGGCCCCTTCCAAGCCTACGGCCCTCATATCGCTACTGGCTGACGGGAGCGCCGCACGGCCTCGGCGCGGACCTCTACCTGCTCGACTGGCTGCGCCATGAGCGGGTCCCGCACGACCTGATCGTCGACGAGGACGTGCACGAACATGGGGACGACCTCCTCGGCCGCTACCGGACCGTGCTCACCGGAAGTCATCCGGAATACACCACCCACTCGCAGATGAGGGCGCTGGACGGCTATCTCGGCGCGGGCGGACGGCTGATGTACCTGGGGGGCAACGGGTTCACGATGGTGACCGGGGTTCATCCCGAGCGAGACCACGTCACCGAGGTTCGGCGGTCGCTCGGCCACGCCGACCTCTGGGAGAGCGAGCCCGGCGAAGGGCGTCTCGCCGCTACGGGTGAGCCGGGCGGCCGTTGGTCGCAGCGCAAGGAGACGCCACGCGCGCTCGTCGGCGTCGAGTCGGTCGGCATGGGCTTTTGCGGTGCGACGTTCTACAAGCGCCAGGCCGACAGCTTCGACCCGCGGGCCGCGTTCGTGTTCGAGGGCATCGGCGACGACGAGGCGATCGGCGACTTTGGCCTGGGCTTCGGCGGGGCTGCCGGGTACGAGGTGGATGGCCTCGACCCTCTCCTCGGCTCGCCGGACCATGCGTTGGTGCTCGCCCGAGCGCGTGGCTTCCAGGACTACGTTCCTCTCACCTCCGATCCGTTCATCCGCGCCGACATGGTGCTGTTCGAAACGCCCGGAAACGGATTCGTGTTTTCGGTCGGGTCTATCTCCTGGACAAGCGCCCTGTCCCACTCGCGATACCAGAACAACGTGGCGCGCATCACCAAGAATGTTCTCGATCGGTTCTTGGTCGCATGACGCCTCAGCGTCAGCTTGACTGAGCACTCCGCTCCAGCCGGGCCACGACTTCATCTGCTGCCTCCGCTACGGCGGCGCGCGCGTCCAGCCGCGCTTGTCCCATGAGTCGGGAAGCTGGGGCGATCAGGCTTACGGCCGCGGCCCCGATCGGTGGGTACCGAACAGCCTGCGCGATGGCGGCCACGCCGATCTCGACCGCGTCGGTCGCCTCGTGCGGGCCGCGGCCCCGACCGGACAGGGCGGCGCCGGCGGCGGTGCCCTCCAGCGGAATCGACCGACCGGCCCAGCCCGCATGGCGCAGTGCATGCCGGCTCTCGGCCTGATCCAGATACACCGCGTAGTTCCCGTCGCGGATCACCAGACTGGCGGTCTCGCCGGTGGCATCTCGAAGATCCGTCAGCACGGGTCGCGCTGCCGCCCGCAACTGTTCGAACGGTTCGAACCGCGCAGCGAGCGCGGCCAGGTGCGGGCCGAGCGTGTAGCCGGTGCCGTCTCTCGTCAGGAGCCGGTGGCTCTCGAGCTGCCGGGCGACGCGGCGAACTCGTTCGGCGTCCAGGCCGCTGCGCTCGGCGATCGTGTCGGGGTCGAGATCGAGAGTCTGTCGGTCGAAAGCTTCGAGGACGCTGAGACCATCGTCCAGCGTCACAACGCCCGGGACCAGCGCTGCGGCCTCGGACCCAAGCACCCAACCTCGCGAGTTCTCGTCGTAGCGTGCCAGCCCGCGCGCCTCCAAGCCGTGCAGCAGCCGATGCAGGCTGGAGCGGGGAATCCCATGCTCGCGCGATAGGACCGTTGTCGCGACCGGCAGGGCCCTCTCGGATAGGTCGGTCAGTATCTCCAGCGCCCGGTCCGCCGATCCGCTTGAGACCACCATCCTTTCCATATATAAGCAGATTCGGCGCAAGATGCCCTTGACAAGGCATGTTTGACGCGATGGGATACCGACTGTCGAATTGGACGGTATCCCATATCTGAGGTCGTCCTATCCGCCCCGCAACCTTTCAAGCAGTGACTTCCGCACCGCCCAGCCCCGTAGCTCAGCCCGTTCCCCTGGTGGAGGCGGCCGATGCTGACCGCCTCGGGACAGCCGACCTCAGCGAGGCAGAAGCGCAGTTCGCGCGCGCTGCCGATCTGCTCGACCTCGACGACGGCCAGCGCGAGTTCCTCAGGCGACCACGGCGCTCGCTTGAAGTCAGTCTTCCGGTGCGTCTCGACTCAGGAGAGGTCAAGACGTTTCGCGGGTACCGGGTCCAGCACAGCCTGACCCGGGGTCCGGCGAAGGGCGGGCTCCGCTATCACGATCTCGCGTCTCTCGACGAGACCAAGGCTTTGGCGATGCGCATGACCTGGAAATGCGCTTTGGCCGATATTCCGTTCGGCGGCGCCAAGGGAGCCGTCCGCTGCGCGCCGGAAAGCCACACTCCGTATGAGCTCGAGCGGATCACAAGGCGTTACGCGAGCGAGGTCGCCCCGATAATCGGTCCGGGCCGCGACGTGCTGGCGCCAGATATCGGAACCGGCGCGCGGGAGATGGCGTGGATCCTTGATACATATCGCTCTCTGGCTGGAGGTGCCTTTGGTTCGCCGGTCACCGGCAAGCCGGTGATCGTGGGGGGGACCGATGTACGCCGCACGGCCACGGGCCACGGTGTCGCTCATCTGCTCGAGGTGATCTGCAACCAACATCGGGTGCCGAAGCCGATTCGAGTTGCGATTGCCGGCTTCGGGGAGGTCGGACGGGCCGCGGCCCAGGCGCTGGCCGAGCGAGGTGATTTTCGCCTCGTCGCGGTGTCGGACGTGGCTGGGGGGCGCCTCGATCCGGATGGCCTCGATCACGCCGCACTGCTTAGCGCCGCCGGCGAGCATGGGACGGTGATGACGAGCAGTGCCGGCGAGCCTGTCGATCGCGAGTCAGTGCTGGAAGCCGACTGCGACGTGCTCATCCCGGCCTCCGTTGCCGGCGTGATCGGCGACGCCAATGCGCCTGGCGTCAAAGCGGGGATCGTCGTCGAGGCCGCCAACGGCCCGATCTCCGTGGCCGCCGATCGCCTCTTGGGCGAGGCCGGAGTCGTGGTGGTCCCCGACATCCTCGCGAATGCCGGGGGAGTAATAGCGAGTCACCTGGAAGCCCTCCAGGAGGCCAACGGACGGGCGTTCTCAGACGAGGAGGTCTATCGGCGCGTCACCGAGCAGCTCGATGCGGCCTGCCGGGCGGTCCTCGCGGTCGCCGGCGAGCGTTGCCTTTCATTGCGTGACGCGGCGATGCTTCTCGCGGTGCAGCGGGTCGCCGAGGCCCACGACACACGAGGTCTTTATCCATGAGCTCGACGGTGGGGCCAGTGCGTGTCATCAACTGGCGAGAACTCGATTCCGCCGGCCGGGAGCACCTGCTCAGCCGTGGGCGCGATGGGCTCGACCCCGATCTGGTCGCAGCCATCCGGCGCCTGATCGAGGACGTCCGGAACAACGGCGACGACGCCGTCTCTCGAGCACTTTTCGAGTTCGACGGGTGCTCGGTCGATCCCGGCGGCCTCGAGGTGACCGAGGATGAGTTCGCCCGGGCCGAGACGGAGATTTCGGACGACCTCCTCGATGCCATCCGCGCATCGATTGGGCGCGTACGCGCCTTCAACGGGTTCGCACTCGGTGAGCGGAACTGGCTCCGTGAGCTTGAGCCGGGCGTGGAGGTCGGGCAGCGTGTGGTGCCGATCCCAAGCGCCGGCCTGTTCGTTCCCAGTGGCAAGGGCTCCTATCCTTCGTCGCTGATCCAGATCGCGACACCGGCGGTCGTCGCCGGCGTTCCGGACATTGCGATCGTGGTGCCGCCTGTCCCGGGCCAGCACGGACGGGTTGACCCGGCCGTTCTTGCCGTGGCGTCGGAGCTGGGCATCGCCCGCGTGTTTCGGACCAACGGCCCGGCCGGGATCGCCGCGCTCGCTTTCGGTACGAGGACCATCCCCCAGGCGGTTAAGGTCCTCGGTCCCGGGAGCACTCCCGTCCAGATCGCTCAGATGGAGGTCCAGCGCTACGGAACCGCGACGGTGATGGTGCTCGGTCCGACTGAGAGCATGATCATTGCTGATGCATCTGCGGACCCGCGTCTTGTCGCGGCGGATCTTCTCAGCGAGGCCGAGCACGGGAGTGACTCGGCGGCGATCCTGGTTACGGTGGACCGCGACCTCGTCGAGGCCGTCCAAGGCGCCGTCGCCGAGCAGCTCGCGGCCCTCCCCGAGCCACGCCGGAGTTACGCGCTTGCCGCGGTTGGCCGGGTCGGAGGCGCCGTGTTGGTTGACGATCTCGCGAGCGCGGTCGAGTTCGCCAACACCTACGCGCCCGAGCACCTCCAGCTTGCGATTAAAAATCCGGAGCGGATGGTCCCAGAGCTCCACCACGCCGCCGAGATTCTGATCGGTCAGGACACACCGTTCGCGGCGGCCAACTACACGATCGGCGTGCCGGCCGCTCTGCCGACGAACCGCTTCGCTCGGGTCTCGTCGGGCGTTACGGCCGAGACCTTCACTAAGACCGTATCCATCGCCCGTCTCGATAAGGGGGGTATGGAGAGGCTGAGCAGCGCAACCCTGGCACTCGCCGAGTGGGAGGGCTTCCCGGCTCATGCAGCAGCGGCGCGAATCCGCGCCGCTGGACTAGTAGCGACAGGAGGTGACGTGCGTGAAGCGACGTGACGGCAAGAGGCCGCTCGCTCTGTTGGCGGCCCTGATCGTGTTCGCAGCGACCCTGGTGGCCTGCGGCAGCAATGACGCCGAGCCCGCGGGTCCCGTAGGGGAGATCCCGGCAGAGCCCGAGAGCGGCACGATTCAGATGGGCATCCAGCCCTGGATCGGTTACGGGCCGTGGTACGTGGCCCAGGCGGAGGGGTACTTCGCCGATGAGGGCCTCGACGTGGAGTTGACGAACTTCACCACCGACAACGACCTGAACTCGGCATTCGCGAGTGGGAAGATGGCGGTCTCCAACGTCGCCACGCACACCGCTCTCAAGCTGATTGAAGCTGGCCTGGAGGCCAAGATCGTGCTGCTGGAGGACGTCTCGACGACGGCTGACGCAGTGCTGGCCGGTCCCGACATCAGTTCCATCGCCGACCTCGAGGGCCAGCGCGTGGCCTACGAAGAGGGAACCACCAGCGACATCCTCCTCCGCTACGCCCTCCAACAGGAAGGGCTGACGATCGACGACGTCGAAAAGGTGCCGCTGCCCGCGGCTGATGCCGGTAGCGCTGCCATCGCCGGACGGGTGCCCGCGGCCGTCACGTACGAGCCGTATCTGACCACGGCCCTCAACGAGAATTCGTCGTTCAAGTTGCTCTACACCGCTGGCGAGAAGCCCGGGTTGATCAGCGACGTGCTGATCGCGAGTGGCGACGCACTCAGCGAGCGACCAGGGCAGATCGCGGGCCTGATGCGGGCCTGGAACAAGGCGATCGAGTTCTATCGCTCCGATCCTGAAGCCGCGCAGGCCATCATCGCCGAGGGCGTCGGCGCCAGCGTCGCCGACCTCGAGACGGCGTTCAAGGGCGTCGAGTTCTTCGACCTCCAGCAGAACAAGACCGAGTTGACGGGCTCGTTTGCAGACGAGACGGTTCCGGCCGTTGCTCAAGTCGGCGTGGACGCCGGCATCCTGAGCGCTGAGCCTGACTACGACGGCCTGATCGATCCGGCGTTCGTCGAGGCGGCGAGTAAGTAGTGACTCCGGTTTCGAGCCCAACGGAGGCCAACCCCGCCTCCTCCAAGCCGGCGGCTGAGGCCACCACAGCTCAGCCCCGCCGCCGGGCGCAGCGCCAGCGGGGGTCGCTGGCGCTGCGTGGCTCGATGTCCACACGCGCCTGGGTGGGTGTGGCGAGCTCGGTCTTCGTCACCCTGATCATCGTCTGGTACGTGGCCACGTCTGCGGGCTGGGTGGACGAGTTGTTCCTGCCCGGGCCCGGCGACGTCGTCAACCGGCTGGTGGAGCTGGCCAAAGACGGGACGCTCTGGTCAGACATCGGGATCAGCTCCTATCGCATCTTGATCGGGTTCTCCATCGCGACTGCGATGGCAATCCCGCTCGGTGTCCTGGCGGGCTCTTACCGAATCTGGGAGGCTGCGCTGGAGCCGCTCGTGGACTTCGTCCGCTACATGCCGGTCGTCGCATTTGTGCCTCTGACGATCGTCTGGGTGGGAACCGACGAAACCCAGAAGTTCCTGATCATCTGGCTCGGGACCTTCTTCCAGCAGGTCCTGCTGATCATGGACAACGTCCGGCGGATTCCGGGCGATTTCATCGACGTCGGGCGCACCCTGGGTCTCAAGGATCGGGCAATCCTGAGCCGGATCATCGTCCGGGCCGCAGGCCCAGGAATCTGGGATTCGATGAGGATCAGCCTCGGCTGGGCCTGGACCTGGCTGGTTCTCGCAGAGCTAGTCGCCGCGACCTCGGGACTGGGATACCGGATCGTGACCGCTCAGCGCTTCTTCGAGACCGAGACGATCATCGGCTACCTGTTGGTGCTCGGTGTGCTCGGCCTACTCACAGATCAGTTGATGAAGGCGAGCGGCAAACGGCTCTTCTCCTGGGCGGAGGAGCGGCGATGACCGATACGAAGCTG
The DNA here is from genome assembly GCA_963767475.1 of uncultured Solirubrobacterales bacterium. Classification (GTDB taxonomy): domain Bacteria; phylum Actinomycetota; class Thermoleophilia; order Solirubrobacterales; family 70-9; genus WHSW01. The sequence goes on along the minus strand of CAVYEI010000002.1, from coordinate 486,779 downwards.
GACGTTCGAGGCATCGGCAAGACGTTCGCCGACAAAAAGTCGGAGGTCGAAGCTCTGAGCGATGCCACGCTTTCCGTGGCAACGAATGAGTTCGTCACCCTCGTCGGCACGTCCGGTTGCGGCAAGAGCACGCTTCTGTCGATCGTCGCCGGGCTCGAGGAGCCGTCCGCCGGGGAGGTGCGCGTCGACGGTGAGCTGGTCGTCGGGCCAGGGCGCGACCGTGGCGTCGTCTTCCAGTCCTACACATTGTTCCCCTGGCTCACTGCGCGCCAGAACATCGAGTTCGCTCTGCGCGACAGCTGCTCATCGAAGGCCGAAAGGCGGGAGATTGCCGACGCTCACCTGAGCATGGTCGGGTTGGAGGACTTCGCCGACGCTCTTCCCAACCAGCTATCAGGCGGCATGCGTCAGCGTGTCGCGATTGCTCGGGCCCTGTCTTACCACCCGCTGGTCCTGCTCATGGACGAGCCGTTCGGCGCGCTCGATGCCTTGACCCGGCAGCTCATGCAGGAGCTCCTGACCTCGGTCTGGGAGCAGCATCGGCTCACGGTTCTCTTTGTTACGCATGACGTCGAGGAGGCGATCTACATCTCGGACCGCGTTTTGGTCATGACTAACCGTCCCGGCCGCATCAAGGCTGAGATCGAGGTCGACCTGCCGCGCCCGCGCGCCCCAGAGATGGTCTCGGACCCAGCTTTCCTGGGACCGAAGGCCGAGCTCCTCGACGCGATTCGAGCTGAGTCGCTGCAGGTGACTCAATGACGGCTTCGGGTCTGCGCTGCAAGGGCTGGGTACAAGAGGCCGCCCTGCGGATGCTCGAGAACAACCTGCATCCGGACGTCGCCGAGGATCCCGACCGGCTGGTCGTTTACGGCGGCATCGGGAAGGCTGCCCGGAATAAGGAGTGCTATCAGGCGATCGTTGCCGAACTCCAGCGACTCGGGAACGAAGAAACGCTGCTGGTTCAGTCCGGGAAGCCGGTCGGGGTGGTGGCGACCCACGAAGGGGCACCGCGGGTGCTGATCGCCAATTCGAATCTGGTGCCCGCCTGGGCGACGTGGGACAGCTTCCGTGAGCTCGACGCGGCCGGCCTGACGATGTACGGGCAGATGACAGCAGGGTCCTGGATCTACATCGGGAGTCAGGGAATTCTGCAGGGGACCTACGAGACGTTCGCGGCGATCGCCCGCCAGCACTTCGGCGGCGACCTGACCGGCCGCACCGTCGTCACGGCCGGCCTCGGAGGCATGGGCGGAGCGCAGCCGTTGGCGGTGACCCTCTGCGGCGGCACGGCGCTCTGCATCGAGGTCGACGTGCAGCGGATCGAGCGCAGGATCAAGACTGGGTACCTCGACGAACGCGCTGTCAGCCTTGATGACGCCCTCGCCCGGCTCGAGGCGGCTCGCCGCGCCGGGCGGCCACTGTCGATCGGGCTCCTCGGAAATGCCGCGGATGTCCTCCCCGAGTTGCTACGGCGCGGGGTCGAGGTCGACGTTGTCACCGACCAGACCAGCGCCCACGATCCGCTTAACGGATACCTCCCGGCCGGGCTGACGCCCGAGCAGGGAGCCGCACTCCGGGAGCGGGACCCGGACGAGTACCTGCGGCAAGTGGGGGAGAGCGTCCTTGGTCACGTCGCCGCGATTCGGGAGCTGGGCCGCAATGGCGCTCAGGCGTTCGACTACGGCAACGCATTGCGAGGACTGGCGGCCGACCACGGAGACGGGGAGGCGTTCGAGTATCCGGGCTTTGTCCCGGCATACATCCGCCCACTCTTCTGCGAGGGCAAGGGCCCATTTCGCTGGGTGGCACTTTCGGGCGACCCACAGGACATCTATCGCACCGACGAGGCCCTTCTGAAGCTCTTCGCCGACCAAGAGCACATCGTCGACTGGATCCGCAAGGCCCGCGAGACGGTCAGCTTCCAAGGCCTCCCCGCTCGCATCTGCTGGCTCGGCTATGGCGAGCGGCATTTGGCCGGGATGCGGTTCAACGAGATGGTCGCGAGCGGCGAGTTGCGCGGCCCGATCGTGATCGGACGAGATCACCTCGACGCTGGTTCGGTGGCATCGCCGGAGCGTGAGACCGAGGCCATGCGAGACGGCTCCGACGCCATCGCGGATTGGCCGATACTCAATGCCTTGGTTAATACCGCCTGCGGGGCGAGTTGGGTCTCTTTCCACCATGGAGGGGGCGTCGGTATGGGCAAGTCCCTTCACGCCGGCCAGGTGATCGTCGCCGACGGGACTCGGGAGGCCGGGGATCGGATCGAGCGCACCCTTGCTGCCGATCCCTTGACCGGGATCCTGCGCCACGCGGACGCCGGCTATAGCGAGGCCGTCGAGGCCGCGGACCGCCATGGGGTTCGAATCCCAATGGCCAGTACATCCCTGGTCGGATGAACGGCTTCGAGGCTCGGGCGGCGAGATCGAAATCTCGGTCGCAGCGGTTCGATACTTCGCAGCTTGCTGGGGCTCGGAGCGTCTGGATCAATCGCGCCGCGGCGGTCCTGCTTCCAGACCAGCCCGGCCGGCCTTACGTGCGTCTCGACGAGGCTGACCGACAGCGACTGACGCCATCATCGATCAGCATCGCCTCGACGATGATCTCGGCGCTCGAGCCGACTCCAGAAGCCGAGTTGCGGATGGATGCGAGCGGTTGCACGGTCATCCCCGGATTCGTCGATCCTCGTACTCGTATCCCACTGTCGGCCTGGAGTGTGCGGGGGTCGGCCAACGGGCAACCCGCCTCGGCTGCCGGCGCCCCGACGACCGGTCGCCCGGTGCCCGCCGTGTCCAGGTCTGCCCGCCGCGTGCTCGAGCAAATGCTCAGGTCCGGTACCACGGCCCTCGCTGGCCAACTCGGGGAATGGGCCGGGCCCGATTCATCGCCGGGCGCGACCGTTGCACCCAGCGGAAGCGGTCCGCCGATCACCGCTGTTGCAACGGCCGTGTTGAGCGATGTCGTATCGGAGCCCGCGACCTCGGGCTCCTGGGCTCAGCACGTTGCCGCCGTGCTGCGGAACGTGTCGCCGCAAGTCAACGCCGTCGAACTCGATCTGGCGTCGCCGATCGCGAGCTTCCAGGCTGACCGTTTGGGCCGACTGGCGACTGATCTCGGGCTGCGTCTGCGCTGCCGGGCTGCAAACTCCCGCGCGATACCCACCGCGCTGACCGCCGGGGCGCGAGCCATCGACGGCGCAGCTTTCATCGGATGCGGCGATCTCCAGCGGCTCGCCGAAAACGATTGCGCAGCCGTGCTCGCGCCTGGAAGCGAGCTATTTCGCGCCGATACGGTTGGCGAGTCGATGGGGCGCCTGCTGGCCGGCTCGGCCGCAATCGCCGCGGTGGCCACTGACTTCGCGCCCGATCAACCCTCGATCGCGACGATGCCCTTGGCGGTCGCTCTCGCGATCCACCGGTACGGATGGAGTCCAAAGCAGGCGCTGGCGGCCGCCACGCTCAACGGTGCGTGGGTTCTGGGGCAATCGCGGGTGCGCGGCAGCATCGAAGCCGGGAAGCGAGCCGACCTGACAGTTCTGGATGGTCCTCTGGAGAGCACGGCGAGTCTGATCGGCCGCAGCCCTGTCGTAGCGGCGTTCGTCGACGGCAGCCCCCATTACGTCCGGGAGGACGCGGCGTGGCGGTTTCGGGCCTAGCGGACACAGATTCCATGGACCGGCCGGCGGCGGCCGCCGGCGACTGGCAGGACGCCGAGGACGACGACCGCCCGATCCTCGTGGTCGGAAGAGGCGACCTGGCGCAGGCGCTGGAAGCCACCCTCGGGACCGCTGGAGCCGAGGTCCTCAGGCTGCGTGCGCCGACGGACCGCGAATTGCGAACGGCCGTGCGTTCGGACTTTCGTGCGGTGATCCTCGTTTCCCGTGACGACATCGAGGCCCTTCGAATGGCCCTGCTCGTCGAGCATTTGCGGCCGGGACTGCGCTTGATCGTGACGATGTTCGGGCGGACAGTCGCGTCACAGCTGGCCCGGGCCGTGCCGGACTGCCGGGTCATCTCGATGGCGGATGCCGCAGCCCCGAGCCTTGTGGCTGCCTGCCTCAAGCCGGGCTCTTGCCTGATGACGGTCGACGCCGCCGGGCGCCAGATCACCGTCGAGGATGGTGTCGCCGGCCCGACCGTGGAGACTCTCCGCCGAGAGCGCGGGCGTTCGCGTCGTGCGCGGCTTCGCCGCTGGATGCAGTCGCAGTTACGCCCCCTCGACAGCGGCTCGAGCATGCTGGTGGTCGGGAGCCTCGGCCTAGCCGTCGTCTTCGTCATCGATGTGCTGATCGCGGTCCTCATGCTTGACGCCAGCTTCGTTGAGTCCTTCTATGGCGCCGTCAAAACAATCGCCACGATCGGTCCCAACGAGCTCGTGGACGACGGCCCGGATTGGTTTAAGGCGATGAGCTCTTTGGCGATCCTGGTCGCGGGCCTGTGTGCGGTGCTCTTCACGGCCGGCCTGGTGAACCGGCTGCTCGAGCCGCGACTAAGCGGCATCGTCGGCTCTCTCACCATCCCCCGGTCAGAGCATGTCGTCGTCGTCGGCCTTGGCCAGGTCGGCCTCCGGCTCTGCCTGGCGCTTCGTGATCTCGGAGTGCCCGTTGTTGCCGTCGAGGTCGATCCGAGGGCTCCGAATGTACGCGTTGCAAGGGACCGCCGGGTCCCGGTGGTGATCGGGCACGGCGGAAGCCGGTTTCTCCTGGGCCGTCTGTCGATCCGTCGCGCGCGAGCGCTAGCCGCAGTTACCTCGAGTGATGGGACCAACGTCTCTGTCGCGGTCGCCGGACTGTCGGCGAATGACGATATACGCGTGGTCCTGCGGGCCGGCGACGGAGATGTAACGGCCGAGACGCAATCGCTGTTTCGCATTGGCGCCGCCCGGGATGTGCTCAGATTGGCGGCGGTCCACCTCTCGGCCGTGGCCCTCGGGCAGTCGGTCGCCGCCGCGTTCGTCAGCAATGGCCGCGACCACGTGCTAGACGAACGCGGCAACGTCGTTCCGTTTCCTCCGACGGAGACCGAGGCCGGCGTCGTGGTTTCGCGTGTTCAAGGTCAGCTGATCTGCACAAAGACCGACGGTGGGCGCACCGCGACCCTCCGCGTCGACGAGGCCTTGGCGCCCGAGCTCGCCCCGGGTCGACGCGTGCGCGTGAGTTTCGACCCGGCTGGACGACTAGTGGCTATCGCGCCGCAGTCGCCAGCACGAGGCGGCGGTTCGCGCCAAGTGGGAAGGGTGGCATCAAATGGGTGAAGGCGCCCGCTCCGCTGACCGGGTCATGACCGTCCTGCGGTTCCTGTCGGGGCGGCTGCGCCCCGTGCCGGCCACGGTGATTGCTCGGAGCTGCGGTCTGCCGAGATCCAGCACCTATCAGCTGCTCAAAGTAATGCTCGAGCGGGATTTTGTTACCTACTACCCCGACCAGCATGCATGGGGGCTCGGGCCGGAAGTGTTTTCGCTCGGGACCGCCTACCTGCGACGGGAGCCCCTGACCTGGCTGGGGCGGCCGTATCTACGGGACCTTTCGCTCGCATGTGGCGTGACCTCCCACCTGGCGATCCTTCAGGGCAACGAGGTTCTCTATCTCGCAAAGGAAGAAACACCGTCAGCCCCTCTGCGGTTGATCAGCCAGGTCGGGCTGCGACTGCCAGCTCACTTAACGGCGGTCGGTCGGGCGATTCTCATGCATTTGCCGCGAACGCATCTCGAAGCCCTCTTTCCGCTGGATCAACAGCTCGTGCGGCGCACCCGGCGTGGCCCTCGGCTTCTCGGCGAGTTGGAGCGAGCGCTGGTCGAAAGCCGCCATCGCGGATATGCGGTCGACGAGGGACTCACCACGCCCGGAGTGACCTGCGTGGCAACGACCGTGTTCTCGCACGAACGCGTGCCGCTGGCAGCCGTCGGCGTTGCCGCGGCTGCTGACCGTCTTCACGACGCGAGGCGACGAGAGCTGATCGATCGAGTGGTCACGACCGCAGGCGAGATCTCAACCGCCCTGGGCTTCGACGTGAGCCGATCGCATTCCCCCACTACCGCCTCGGGGTCCAGCCATGACCGATCCGGGTCGACTATCGAACCGCCGCGCTGTCAGCGGCAATCTCTTGAGTTGCCGAGGCCGCAAGGTTTGCGAGCGATCCACCCATGACAAGTAGTGGCATCGTGGCGAAGCCGTCGCATTCTCGGGCGGAGGCATCGTGTCTCCGGGGGATACAGCCGGGATCGAAGTGCTGATGGAGCTTGGCCATGACCAATCGCAGGCCGTCAACGGTCTTACAACATTGCTCGAGCAGGAGATCTTCGAGCCGCCCGAGGACTTCGGCGCGGCCGCGCTGGTCACGGACCTCTCGCTCCATGAACAGGCGAAGGCAGATCCCGATGCCTGGTGGCTGAAGCTCGCGGGCGACCTCGAGTGGTTCACCGAGCCCACCGAGGGGCTCGACGAGTCCGACCCGCCGTTCTTCAAGTGGTTCTCCGACGGCAGGCTCAACGCCTCGCACAACTGCCTCGACCGCCACGTCGAGGCCGGCCTCGGAGACCGGGTGGCGTTTCACTGGCGCGGCGAGGAGGGCGAGGAGCGCGACGTCACCTACGCCGACCTGCTTCGCGACACGCAGCGGCTCGCGAACGTGCTCAAGGAGCGCGGCGTCGAGGCCGGCGACGTCGTTGGAATCTTCCTGCCGATGATCCCCGAGGTCGCCGTCGCGATGCTCGCCTGCGCGCGCATCGGCGCGCCGCACAACGTCGTCTTCGGTGGCTTCTCGCCGGACGCGGTCAAGGATCGGATGCAGTTCTCCGAGGCCAAGGCGCTGATCACCGTCGACGCGGCCCGGCGCAAGGGCAAGGCGGCTGAGATCAAGCCGGCCGTCGACGCGTTCCTCGGCGAGGTGCCGTCGATCGAGACCGTGATCGTGGTCCGCAACACCGGCGCCGAGGTGGCGATGACCGAGGGCCGCGACCTCTACTACGACGAGGCGATCGAGGCCGCCGAGGCCGAGTGCCCCGCCGCCGAGCTCGACGCGGAGCACCCGCTCTTCATCCTCTACACCTCCGGCTCGACGGCCAAGCCGAAGGGCATCCTGCACACGACCGGGGGGTATCTGACCGGGGTCGCGGCGACCCACAAGCTGGTCTTCGACCTGAAGCCCGATCAGGACGTCTACTGGTGCGGCGCCGACGTCGGCTGGGTCACCGGGCACTCCTACATCGTCTATGGCCCGCTGCTCAACGGCGCCACATCGGTGATGTGGGAGGGCGGGCCCGACTATCCCGACAAGGACATCTGGTGGGAGCTGATCGAGCGCTACGGCGTGACGATCTTCTACACCGCCCCGACCGCGATCCGCGCCTGCATGAAGTGGGGCGCGAGGTACCCCAACCAGCACGATCTCTCCTCGCTGCGCCTGCTGGGCACCGTTGGCGAGCCGATCAACCCGAAGGCCTGGCTTTGGTACTGGAAGGTGATCGGCGGCGGGCGTTGCCCGGTTGTCGACACCTGGTGGCAGACCGAGACGGGGCAGATCATGATCACGACGCTTCCCGGCGCCCAGGCCGCGAAGCCCGGCTCGGCCGGCACGCCGCTGCCGGGGATCGAGGCGGCGGTGCTCGACGAGCAAGGCAACGAGGTCTCGGACGAGCAGGGACTGCTCGCATTGCGCCGCCCGTGGCCGGCGATGTTGCGCACGCTCTACAAGGAGGACGAGCGCTACGTCGAGACCTACTTCTCGAAGTTCGGCAAGCAGACGTACTTCGTCGGCGACGCCGCCCGCAAGGACCCCGACGACTACTTCTGGGTGATCGGCCGCGTCGACGACGTGATCAACGTCTCCGGTCACCGGCTCTCGACCGCGGAGGTCGAATCGGCGATCGTCAGCCACCCGAAGGTCGCCGAGGCGGCGGTGATCGGCCAAGCCGACGAGGACACCGGCCAGTCGATCTGCGCCTTCGTCACCCTCGAGGGCGAGCTCGCGGGCGACGACGAGATGGTCGCCGAGCTGCGCGAGCACGTCGCCCTGAAGATCGGCAAGCTGGCGCGACCGAAGCGGATCGTCTGGGCCGACGACCTACCGAAGACCCGCTCGGGGAAGATCATGCGCCGGCTGCTTCGCGACATCGCCGAGGGCCGCGAGCTGGGCGACGTCACGACGTTGCGCGATCCCGACGTGGTCAAGGAGCTCGACGAGGTGGTCAAGCGGCGGGCGAGCGAGGGTCAGGAATGATCGGCCTTGGCTTGGGCGGGCACGATCGAGTCTTGAAACAAGGGCTTGCCTCGGGCTCGGCGTCGACGGCGGACCATCCCCTTTCTCCTCTCTCGGGGGAGTCGTCGACGTCGAGCCCGGCGCAAGCCGGAGTCGCAGCTCCTGCGATGACCGAGGAAACCCCGCCGGCGCCGGTCTCTCATGCAGCGCCGGCGGGGTCCCTCCTCGGATCGGACGACAGCCCCGAGACGGCCTACGGCGCCGAGTTCCTCGGCCGGGTTCGGGCCCTGCTTACCGAGCCGCTGGGGCTGGCCGTGTGACGGGATCGTTGCCAGGCGATGTCGATGCCACGACCACGATCGAGGCCACGGTAGTCGGACGCAGCTGCGGCGAGCAGCTGTCCTTGCGCACGGATGACGGCGGGCGGGTGAACGTCCGCGTCCGTGGCCGTCTGTGGCTGCAACTCGGCCTCGGTGAGCTCGTATCTCTGGAGATTGGGCCGGACGGCAAACCGCGCGGAATTCGCCTAGCCGGGCCGCTTGGGGGCGTCCAAGGCCCGGACGCATGACGCGGCGTTCACCAAGTAGCTCCCGATGACTTATCAGGGCGCGGAACCGACCAATGCCGTGGCCGAAGACGGCCACGTAGTCGCTTACCTCTTTCCAAGGCAAGGCGCCGTCCAGACCTCGGATCGGGCCAGGTTAGCGAGCATCGACCAGATCTCCTGGCTTTGGCCTCACACCACCTCGACGGAGAGCGAGCGTGCGCTTGGGCCGCTCGCTCGGGCCTCGGTCAAGGCTGCAGAGCTTGGGACCTCCGCCGGCATGGTTGGCGCCGCTCTTCTGGCGCTCGAGGAGACAGGCTGGGTGGCGCGAGGGCTTGAGTGACACCGGGTGACGCTGAGAATGCCCGCGAGTACGTCCCGCTGAACGAGCTCGACGCGGCAACTGTTCGAGTCAACATCTCGCCGCTTCCGACCGTGTTTATGTTCGCTCTGGCAGCGGTCGCGGGAAGGGAAGAGGCGGCGGGCGCAGGACCCTCGGGATGGAAGAGCGCGGTCAGGGCACGAATGCGCGAGCGTGACTACGCCACGCTCGCCCCTCTTGCCGACCCGGGCACAACCACTTGGCCCAACCGGCTCTCGGGGAGTTGCACACCCGGCCTCTCAACACTGGAGGATGAGCTTGAAGCGGTCGCCTATGCCGAGGTCGACGCATTCGTTGCCGACGTTGAGGAGGGCTGGGGCGATCGCCCGCTCGAATCATGGCTTCCGGTGCTCCGCCACCCAGGCCGCTGGCTGCGCGACTACGCCGAAGCCATGCGACGCGCCTGGTCGGCGATCGAGCCGATATGGCAGCGCTCACAGGATCTCCTGGAGCGTGAGGTTGAGCGTGTCGGAGTCGCCGTCGCGTTGGGAGCGGTCGCGCAGTGCGTGGATGCGCTTCATCCGCGCAGCTCGATCGTCGGCGACGAATGGCGACCGAGAATGCGGGTGTCAAGGCTGGAGCGCCTGCACGTCGCAACCGAGTTCCTCGTGACGCCGCTGGTGGTCGAGGATGTCTGCACGGTCAGCGATGACAACTCGAATACGCTGACCCAGCTGGCCTACCCCCTCCCCGGCGCATGGCGAGCGTTTGACGAGGAGCGGCTGGCGCCGGGCTCGCTCGAAGCCTTGCTGGGTGTCCAGCGGGCGCGGATCCTTATGCGTCTCGACCGGTCTGCGACCGCAGGCGACATCGCCGAAGCGATCTTCGCCACCCCAGGCGCCGCCAGCTATCAGCTCGGCGCGCTCGAGTCCGCCGGGCTGATCTTGCGGGTTCGCCGCGGGCGAAACGTGGTCGTCGAACGAACCGCGCGCGGCAGCGCACTCCTGGAGCTTTACGTCGACTGATCCGGCTCTATCCCTTGACCTGCACCCTCACCGGCCGGCTCGATCCGGCGGCGAAAGGAAGGCCCCGCTGTGGCGGGACGTGTGCCCGAAACGCGTAATGCTGAACGCCCTCTGAGAACCGGAACCGATAGCGGTCGCCGAAGCCGCCCTTCTTGCGGGTCCGCGTGGTGCCGAGCAGGGATTCCCATCGCCCGTCGCGACGAACCTGCATCTCAACCAGCCTGCGGGCCACGCCGGTACCCCCGCGCAACCGACCGCGAAAGCGCACGGTCTCGCCCGTCCTGAGCGAGTGCGGCTTCGCGCGCAGCGACACCGGCGCTCGAACTCGGACCTTGACTGCGCCGGATGCGGCGATCGAGCCTGAGCGATACAAGAACGCGACGCGCCGGGACGGGCCTTGCGGCACTCGGTACTTGAACTCGCCCCGGTCGTTGGTCATCACCGAGCCGGCGACGGTACGACCGGCAGGACCCCGGGAGTTGGTCTCGACGACGCACAGTTCGGTCGCACCGATCGGCTCGCCCGTCGTTGTCTTCAGCACACCACGGACCTGCGGACGCGCCGCATATCGAGTGGTCGCCATGCGCCGACCACCCCGCAATCGGGCGCGAACTTTGGCCCCGCTGTCCGCGCTGACCCCGTCGCAAGGCCCGGCGGGAGCGGGGGGCGGGGGACAGCTGCGCAAGCCGAAGTCGGGCTCGTAGGTGTCGCCGCCCCTGAAGAAGACCTCAGGCACCCAGCCCCAGATGCCCTCGTCGCTGATCGTACGAGCCCACCAGATGTTGCGCCACCCCTGCGTCGGGTGGGAGTAGACGGCGTTGGGATAAATACGGTCGCACTCGAAGTACTTGCCTTCGGTGCTGCGAAGCCAGCCCTGCGGGGCTGGGATCGGTCCCCCCGGGGAACTCGGAACCGGCTCCGCGTACACGGGGATGCCCTCTGGCAGCGAATGTCCGATCGGGCACGGCTGGAGCTCAAGCCCGTACTGCGGGAACGGGACCGCCTTGCCACACGGATGCTCGTCCTCAGCGCTCGCCCCCGGGCTCATCGCACCCAGGAGGGCCCCGGCTGCGCCGATCGCCGCCAGACTCGCAAGCCCACGAGACATCCGCCAGCATTTCATCGTCCTGGGAGCGTCGCGACTTGGAGTGGCGCCGGCCAGCAATTCAACGATCTTTCAAGGCTTGCCGCAGCTCGGGCGGTTCAGGGGGGCGAGGTCCCGCGATCGAGGCATCAAGGGGTGGGCGCGGCGCCCGCCCCGTAGCCACCGATCGAAGGAGTACACCGATGCCACAAGTTCTTGATGACGGTCTGCCCGCACCGCTCTCAAGGCCGAAGTTCGACTTCAGTGAGTGGGCCGATGGACAGGCCTGGAAGTTCGTCAAGGGCAAGGACTACGAGAGCTCGACGAGACCTTCGGCTACAACGTCAAACGCTGAGCGAAGTCCCACGGCCACCAGGTCGAGACGCGCCCCTACCCAGCGACTGACAAGCGCGGTCGTCCGCTCCCGGCGACGAAGGCTGGCCCGGTCGGCCTCGCGGTCCGGTTTTCAGGCGGGGCCGCAGCGCAGGCGGAGGGGGTGGGATCCCAGAACGGCGACCGGACCTGAGCTCACATCGACGTGGTGGCGGTGCACCACCGGTTGCTATCGAACGCGTTCGCCTGGTTCGGCCGGGGCGCGTTCGATTGCAACCGCCAATGCCGCGCGGGACGAGATGCCGAGCTTCTCATAGGCGCGGCTGAGGTGGGTCTCGATCGTCTTCGTGCTTAGGAACAGGTGGGCGGCGATCTCGCGGTTGGTCAACCCGCGGGCAACGAGCCCCGCGACCTCGCGCTCGCGCCGGCTGAGGATCTCGAGGGTCTCGGTCCCCGCAAGAGGTCGAGCACGCCGGGAGACTCGCTCTCCGAGGGCGCGGAGCTCGCTCGCGGCCTCGTCGGCGTTGCGGTCCGCGCCGCAGCGTCGGAGCTCCATTTCGGCCCCACGCAGGAGTCCGATTGCCGACTCATGGTCGCCGGCGCGCGCCGCGCCGCGGCCCTCGACGATCTCCGCCTTGGCTGAGTCGATCGGCAGCCCGCACGAGCGGAATGCGTCAGCCGCCTCGCGGGCATGCGCCGCGGCCTCGCCAACCCGTCCCTCTGCAAGCTCGAGGCGGGCGCGGGCGAGATGCGCTTCGCCGCGCGCCCGCCCGAGCGGGTATGCGTCGGCCGCCTCTTCAGCCAGCTTCGTCCAAGTCCCGGCCTGCTCGACATCCTCGACGGATAGCTCCGCCTCGGCGAGCTTGGCGAACCAGTGTGCGCGCTCGCCGTGAGGCACGACTGGGAGTTCGGCGCCGCCAGCGTGAGCAAGGATGTCGTCGCGTGCCAGCGCCGGATCACCGGATTCGAGCCGCGCCCGCGCGAGGGCACTGTGAGCGGTCCAAGTGAATGCCGACCGCGGCACACGGTCGGTGATCGCCACCGCCTGTTCGCCGTAGCCGATTGCCCGATTCAGGTCCCCCGCGACCGTGTGGACCGTTGCCCGGACAGAAAGGACTCGAATCTCCAGCTCCGGGTGGTCGAGGCTGGAAGCGGCCAGCGCCTCGTCGGCCGCTTCGGAAGCGCCGTTGAGCTCGCCTCCAAGTGCGCGGGCAAGGGCCAGCTCACTGGTGAGGAGTGCAGACCAGGCGACCTGATTGGTGGCCCGAGCGATTCGCAGGCCGCGCTCGAGACGGCGCGCGGCGGCGGCCGGGACTCCGATCGCGAGCTCGGCGTGCCCGAGCAGCAGCAGGCCTTCGATCCGGGCGGCGAAGCCGGCGTCGGTCAAGCGGTCGACGAGACCACTCGCCTCCTTGGTTCGCGCGAGAGCCAGGTCGAGTTCCCCGGTGCGACCGCAAGCGAGTGCCTCCAATGCGCAGAGGGTCGCGTAGCTGACCCGGTCGTCGATTTCCGCAGCAAGTCGGCGGGCTGATCGCGCGCCGCTGGCAAGCGCGTGCGGGTCGTCGCCGAGCCAGCAGCTCACCGCCAGGTCCACGAGCAGGCGGAGTTCCTGCTGCGCGGTCAATGCCTCGCTCTCCCGCAGTGCGTCTTCCAATACCGCTCGGACGTCCTGCTCGCGCCCGACTGCGTGGTCCAGTCGGGCGAGCGAGCTGACCAGCTCGGCATGTGGTCCGACTTCGTCCTTGCCCGAAAGCGACGGGAGCGCGTCGACTAGGGCAGCGCGACCTGCGAGGAGCTTGCCGGCGCCGGCGGAGGTTGTCGCGAGCGGTATCAAGAGGGAAATTCGGCGCTCGGCGGTGGCGTCACCGGGGAGCAGGTCGAGCGCACTCGACAACCAACGAGACGCGGCCGACGGCGCCAACGGCGCCGTGGCTGCTGCCGCCGTCTGCAGCAGGTCGATCGCCTGCGCATCGCCGCGGCGCGCGGAACGCTCGACGTGGTGGGCGCGTGCGGGAAGCGGGCCACGTGCATGCTCGAGGAACTCGGCGGCACGCCCATGAGCGCTCGCGCGCGATCCGACGCCGAGTGACTCGTAAACCGCCCGCCGGACAATCGGGTGACGGAACACGTAGCCACGAGCCCCGTCCGCCGGTCGGATCAACCCCGCTGCCGCGATCTCATCGAGTGCCGATGGCAGGTCGTCAGTTCCGAGCTGGGCTACATGCCCGGCGACCTCGGGCTCGAAAGGTTCACCAACCACGGCGGCGGCCTCCGTGAGCGCGCGGGCTCCGGGCGAGCGCGCCTCGACCTCATGCTCGATCGCCGCGCGGATCGCCGTCGGAACCTCGTCCGGCCTCAGCTCGGCGGGCGAGTCCGCTACGTTCGCTCCGACCTCCGCGTAGGCTTCCGCACGCGCGAGCTCCATCAAATAGAAGGGATTGCCGCCGGTTTCGCGGTACAGCTCTCGCCGCCGCTCTGCCGGCAGGTCGCCTCCAAGCAGCTCGTCCGCTTGCTCCTCGTCAAGGGGGGCGATCGAAAGCTCCACCACGTCGCGATCTCGGGCCGCGCCCGCGACCGCCCGCCGAAGAACCGTCGGTGCTTCGGCCGCTCGATAGGCGATCACGGTCAAGATCGGTCCGCGCATCCCCTGATGCAGCAGATGGGCAAGGAGGTCGGCAGAGGCCCGATCCGACCAATGCACGTCGTCGAGCGCGAGGACGAACGGCTCGTCATTCGCCATGGCCTCGAGCGCGGTCCGAACAGCCTTGTGAAAGCGATGCTCCTCGAGAGACGGCAGCTCGGACGTCGGCGAGCGAAGTTCTGCTAGCGACGGGAACACCGATGCCAGGCAGGCCAGGCGCTCCTCGGTGAGCTCGTTCGGCCAATTGGCGCCACGCGAGGCGAGTGTGGCGTCGAGGGCATCGACGAGGACGCCGAACGGCACCCCTCGCTCGAACTCGGTGCCGCGGCCGGCGACTACGGTGAGACCGGCGGCACGCGCCCGGCTGCAGACCTGACCGAGCAGAGCCGTCTTGCCCACGCCCGGCTCGCCGACGAACGCAAGGCCGCAAGGGTGCCCGCTGGCGACGCGATCGATCGCGAGATCGATCGCAGCCAGCTCAGCGTCTCGCCCGATCAGCTTTTCGCTTGCCACCCTGGCCGGATGCGGTTCCTTGTTCGCGCCGGACGCCCCTAGCGTCGGCATCGCCACCATGACCTCCCACCCCCGCTATTTGTTAACGCATGTTGAGGGCAGGATTGTCGAACGCGGACACGCGCTCAAGGATTTTCAGAATCCTTCAACTGTTCTAGTGGGCGCTCAGGCTGGGACGGCGCTTGACGCAGGGGCCGGCCGCTCGATGGGCGGCGCGGCGGCGAGGGCCCCAGGCGTCAGGAGGCGAGCGCATACGCTCTCAACCGCGTCGACGAACGCCGGCAGTGCTGGGTGTGGTGCTCGTTCGGCATGCCAGTAGAGCGCGAGCGCGGTCCGGGGGAGGACATTGAGCTCGATCGCCGTCGTATCCGGGTGATGCGGGTCCACGGCGAGCTTCGGCAGGATCGCGGCTGCGAGTCCGCCGGCAACGAGCGCCTGCGTCGCAGAGCTCGAGTGCGATCGGTGGCTATATCGAGGGGTCAGCCCGGCGGCCTCGAAGTATCCGTCGATCAGCGCACCGTTGCGCCAGCTGGGATGGGCTACCAGCGGCAGGGAGGCGATCTCGTCGAGATCCGGCACGCGCTCGCTCAGCGCCCAGGGCGACTCCCAGTGCACGAGCAGCACACACGGGTCGGAGAGCAGCCGCCGATATTCGAAGGTGCCGGGCTCGAGCGGGAGCTCGGCAAAGGCCACATCCAGGTCGCAACCTTGGATCCCGTCGAAGAACGGCGAATCGCTCGGCGAGTCGGTGGACTCGATCCTGAGCTCTGGATGTCGGTTCGCCAGCAGGGCCAGGGCCCTGGGCATGATCCGGGTCGCCGCACTCGCGCACGCGCCGACCCGGAGGACGCCTTGGGGACCCTCCGTTGCCGCCAGCATGTCGGTCTGCGCTGCCTCCAGCTGCTTCAGCACGCGATCGGCGTGAGAGAGGAGGACCCGACCGGCATGTGTCAGTTCCACCTGGCTGTGGCCCCTGGAGCGCTCGACCAGCCTTGCGCCGACCAACGCTTCGAGCTTGACCAGTTGTTGGCTGACCGCGGACTGAACGTATCCGAGCTTCTCCGCTGCCCCCCGAAACGAGCGCTCGCTGTCGATCGCCATAAGTGTCGCGAGATGACGGATCTCCACTCCGAACCAGCCCTCCATGGCGCGATACGCTCGCAGATGCCCGCAGGTCGCGGTATCGGGTGTATCCCTGAATTCGACCCCGACAGGCAGTGATCTGGAATTCGCATCACCGAGAGGCCAGATCTGGTTGCGAGGCGGCATAGGGTCGGGAATCTCGACCCGTGCCTCTCAGCCCCACGATCTCCAAGGCCTACGAACTGCACAAGCTTGATCCTGGCGGCGATCGAGAGGCGCTCTTCCACGATGCCTAGAGGCTGATCGACGACCACGTCTACTGCTACCACTTCCCTCGCTTTAACGATCGTTGAAATGCTTGTAGCGGCGGGCCAAGTACGGGACCGTTCCTGGTGCCGACCCGAGCTTGGTCGACATTGCCATGTTCAGTCTGACCGCAGGTGATGGACGTGGGTGAGGGCGTGAATCAATCCGCGCCCTCTGGCAATGATGCAAACTCATACGCGACCCTGGATCTCGAGCTGCTCGAAGTCCAGGCGCCACGTGTCGCGGTCACTCCGGGGCCGACGCTGTTCACGCTTGCCGCCGATGTCGCCGGGGCCGGGCGGGGGACCCCTGCCGAGTGGATAGCCGCGGCGCGTGCTCAGCTCGAGCCCTCCGATCACGCAATTCTTGCCCCGACCGGGGGCCCGCCCGGCAGCTTCAGTCCTGGATGCTTGATCCAGCCCGATGATCAGGTGTCCAGTGACAGCGTCCGCGAGGAGCTCGAGCGAATCGCGACGCTGTCGACCGATGCGCTGCTTGACGACATCGCCTTCGCCTGCGGCTCCTCGCCGGCGCCTCCTTGGGATGAGGTAGCCCGGCGGCCGCGTAGGTGGCTCGTGCTCTATGCGCGGGCACTTGGGAGGGTCTGGCACGGCATGCAAGAGCCGTGGGCGGCGTCACGCGGACTGATCGAACTCGAGATCGAACGAGTGGAAACGGCGGCGGCCCGCGGCGCGCTGCCGGAGCTGAGCGCCGACTTCCACCACCGCGCAGAGGTTCGCGACGGTCTATGGCGCATGGCCCACGACGAGCCCCTTGAACTGCAGCTGCCCGCCGAGGGCCTGGTGATCACACCGGTCCTCAACGGGCCTGGGAGCGCGCGTGCCAACGTTCATGACGACGGGACCCTGAGCGCGATTCACTATCCATTGCCGGGGGCGACGAAGGTCCTGAACGGCGAGGTCCTCCCATCGCCGGCGGCTCTGGACGCGCTCCTGGGCGCCCAGCGCGCCAAGATCCTGCGGCTCCTCGACCGGCCGCGCCATGCCGGCGCGATCGCCCAGGCGATTGTCGCGACCCCAGGCGCCGCAACCCATCACCTTCGGGCGCTCGAGGTGGCGGGGTTGATCATCCGCGAGCGGGATGGTCGGCATGTTGTCGTGCACCGCAGTGTTCGCGGATCCGCGCTGCTCGGACTGTATGCCGACTAGGGTCTCGCCTTGAGACTTTCAGGCGAGCCGCTGACTCGCGTCTTGAGCGTCGGAACGCTCGGAAGGCCAGCGCTCGAGGATCTCGATGACGCGCCCGAGGAAATCGGCGGCGTGGACACCGTCGATCGCCCGGTGATCGAAGGTCACCGAGATGTTGCCGGTGTGGCGGGGGACGACCTTGCCGTCGCGAACGGCCGGCCGCTGCTCGATCCGGTACAAGCCAACGATCGCGATCTCCGGCAGGTTGAGGAGCGGAGTCGCAAAGAGTCCCCCGCGCATGCCGGCGCTTGTAATCGTGATCGTCGAGCCTCTCAGCTCCTCGGGGGCCGCGCGGCCTTCACGCGCTGTTGCCGCCTTTTCTGCGATCGCCGCGCCGAGTTCCTCAGCCGCCAGCAGGTGGGCATTCCGGACTACCGGGACGAGGAGTCCCTTCGGCGTCTGCGTCGCGATGCCCAAGTGGACTTCCGGATTCTCGACCACTGATCCGTCGTCGAGCTGCCAGGCGTTGAGCCGCGGATGGTCGGCTAGGGCCAGAACGACCGCTCTCGAGCATGCGACCAGGGGCGACTGCCGAGCCGAGCGCACCGCCTCAAAGTCCGCTGCGTCGACGTTCGTTACCGTCGGAATCGCAGCGGCGGTGGTCAGGCGGCGAGCGATCGTCTCTCTCAGGCCGTTGCCGGTCTCGGCGGCCGCTGCCCTCACGTCGTCCTCCGTGACCCGCCCATTGGGGCCACTTGGGCGCACGGTGCTGAGCTCAACACCCAGCTTGCGAGCCAGTCCGCGCACCGCCGGCAGTGCGACCGGGCCGCGGTCGGCCGGAACGAACGGCAGGGCCTTCGGCGTCTCGAGCAGCGTCGTCGGCGGCGTGGTTTCGGACTCGCCGTCCTGGCCATCGTCAATCTGGGCGAGCGCGGTTCCGACGGAAACCGCCTGGCCGACATCGACGCGCAAGCTCACAACGGTGCCGGTGATCGCGGACGGGATGACGACGTCGGCCTTGTCCGTTGAAACCTCAACGATCGGCTCGTCCGCGGCGATGGCCTGCCCGGGCTCGACCAACCAGGCGATCACCTCCCCCTCGGCAACGCCTTCGCCTAGGTCGGGCAACACAAGGTGATGGATCATCAGAAAGCGACGGTTGTCCGGACGGCGTTGGAAACCCGCGAAACGCTCGGCGGATACTCCTCCTCGAGCGCGAACAGCGGGAACGGCGCGTCGGGGCCGGTAATGCGTAAGACGGGCGCCTCCAGATCCAGCAGGGCGTGCTCCGAGACCAGCGCTGCGACTTCGGCTCCGATCCCGCAGGACTGTGGGGCTTCATGGACGATCACGCAGCGCCCAGTCCGGCGAACAGAGTGAAGGATGCCGTCGGCGTCGAGTGGCCAGAGTGAGCGTAGATCGAGGACCTCGGCCGAGATCCCTTCGCCCTGGAGCGCGGCGGCTGCGAAAACGCAGGTGGAAACGGTCGGGCCGTAGCCGATGACCGTGACATCGTGGCCCTCGCGCACCACGCCGACCTCTGGCTCGTCCGGCTCGCGGTACTCGGCTCGCAGTGGCTCGCGTAAACCGCGGTAAAGGCGCTTGGGCTCCATGAACACGACCGGATCGTCCGCAGCGATTGCCCAGCCCAGCAGGGCGAACGCATCAGCCGGCGTCGAGGGGCAAACGACACGCAGCCCGGGTAGGTGGGAGAAGAGGGCCTCGGGTGAGTCGCTATGCAGCTCAGGCGCTCGTACGCCCCCACCGAACGGAACGCGAATGACGATGGGCATCGCGCTGGCACCGTTCGTACGCCATCTGTAACGCGCCACGTGCGTGGCGATCTGCTCGAACGCCGGATAGCTGAAGGCATCGAACTGCACCTCGAGCACGGGTCGGTGACCGGCCAGCGCGAGTCCAACGGCTGCCCCGACCATCCCGGCCTCTGCGATCGGCATGTCGACGACGCGCTCCGCACCGTGGCGTTCGGCCAGGTCCTCGGTGACTCGAAAGACTCCACCGTTGGGGCCGATGTCCTGGCCGAGGAGGAGAACGCTTGGAGTCGTCTCCAGGGCCCGATCAAGCGCAGCGTTGAGCGCCTGGACCATAGTCACCGGGCTCCCGCCGATGATGTGCGGCGAGCTCGCGACCTCTGGAAGGCTCACGCGGTGCGGCCCTCGAGCTGAGCTTCGAGGACCGCGGTTGGATGCGCGAGCACGTGCTCGATCAAGAGCCGACGCCCGATCGGCGGTCCGCTGTTTAGCTGCTCAGCGGCATCGCGCATCGCCCCGTGCGCGTCCGCAGTGAGTTGCTCTAGCTCCTCCGCAGTGAGCTCGCCTTCGGCAATCAGCTCACGGGCCAGCCGCGCTACAGGCTCGCGCGCCCGCCACGCCTCAGCTTCGGCCTGGTTGCGATAGCGCGAGGGATCGTCGGCTGTCGCGTGCGCCTCGATCCGGTAGCAGCTCGCCTCGATGAGCGACGGTCCGGCGGCGGCGCGCGCGCGCTCGGTTGCGACGGCGACCACGTCCCGGACCGCACGCGCGTCGTACCCGTCGACCTCGACGGCGGCGATCCCATAGCCCGAGGCCTTGTCCGCGAGCTTGCTGGCTGCTGTCTGCCGTTCGACGGGAGTGGAGACCGCCCAGCGGTTGTTGGTGCACATGAACACGACTGGTGCGCGCTGGACTCCGGCGATGTTCAGCGCCTCGCTGAAGTCGCCCTCGGAGGTCGCGCCGTCGCCGAAGAACGCGATCGCCACGTCGTCAGCGCCTGAGATCCTCCGGCCCCAGGCCCAGCCCACGGCGTGCGGGAGATGGGTCGCGATCGGAACGCATTGCGGCGCGCAGCCATATTCCTTCGGGTCGAAGAACGCTCGCGGATCGCCGTTGAAGTAGCGAAGCGCCCGATCGGGTGGTAGGCCGCGCAGGATCGGAAGCGCGTTCTGACGGTAGGTGGGGAAGATCCAGTCCGAGGCACGCAGGGCCGACACGGCGCCCGCCTGGATCCCCTCCTCACCCCAGAACATCGGATATGCGCCGATGCGCCCCTGTCGCTGGAGCGTAACGGCGCGCTCATCGTAGGCCCGCAGCAGAAGCATGTCCTTGAGCAGCGCGATGTCCTCGGCTTGCGGATGATCATGCGGGACAGAGCGTGGATCTGCCCCGTTAAGCGTCGCTCCTGTCATCGCGACTCAGGCCAACGGTGGGCCGTCTGGCAGCTCCGATGGGTCCAGCCATGTGTGCAGGAAGCTCTCAGCGCGGGCTACCGCGCCCGCGTACGGTCCGGCCGGGTGGTCCAGTACTTCAGCGACGATCGATGCCATGGCATCGTCGAGTGCATCGCAGGCCTCCTCGACGGTCGACGCTCCTGCGACAGCCGGCGCGAGGTAGGCCATCGCTCCACCGGCGCTCGTGAGAAAGTCAGCGTGGGCGGAGATCCCGCGCTCGCGAAGTGCGCGCAGGCCGCCAGCTGTATAGGGAGCATTCGCGACCGGCATGATCGCTCTTGCGGCGACGCGCCTGGCACAACCCACGCCAAGGACGCCCGGCCGGGCGCCTGGGACGAGCGCGTCACAGGGGACGCTCCAAAGCGCCGCCCGGTGGGCATGAAGTCCGACCTGCTCGACCAAGGCATCGCCCCATAGCCTCTGCGCCCCGAGGAGCTCCTCGAGCTCGAGCTCGCCTCCGGGCGGAGCGACTGCGCAGCCGACCACGGTCGAGACGGCCACGATGCGACCGCCCCGGGCGGCGAGCGCAAGGGCGATGCTCTGGCCCATTTTCCCGAAGCCCTCGAGTGCGACCGCACGACCCTCGAGGTCGCCCCCGAACGCGGCGCTCAACGCGGAGACGACCCCGGCGCCGGAGAGCAACTGTTCGATAGGCATCCCGTTGCCATTCGTCGCGGCGATGCCCTCGGCTCCGCCTGGAGTCGGGAGGCCCTCGAAGTCCTCCTCATAGGTGCCGAGGTCCGGGCCAGTCATCAGCGCACCGGAGCCCAGGCGCGGAGCGATCTCGGCGCGAAAACGGCTGATGACCTCGGCCCGGTCGTCGGGCGAGGCTCGGAGGCCGATCTTGGCCCCACCAACTGGAATCTCTAGGACCGCGAGCTTGTAGGTCATCGCCCGCGCGAGCAGGCGCATCTCGGGCTCCGTGACGTCGGGCGCGAGGCGTGTACCTCCGCCGCTCGTCGGCGCGCTCGGCACGTCCAAGACGATCATCCCGTCGACTCCGCTGAGGCGGTCGACGCGGGGCCCAGCGGGTCGGACTGAGTCGCTGGGTGCCGTCAGTGTCATGCCTGGATCCTGTCGAGCGACGGTCCAGGAGCAATTCGCAGCGCACATCGGGCGATCAGCAAACGCGATCAGATCTTGGCGCCGGTGAGCGTCCGGGTTGGCATGGGGGGCGCGCTGCCCGGCTGGCGACATCTATGGCTGAGGGTGGCGTACGGCTCGCTCAAACAACACGAAAGGAACGAAGGATGGAAACCGAACTGGTCAATGGCACACGAAAGGCAGACGATCGAGCGGCGGCGATCGTCGTCGACGGAGAGCTGACGCGGGAGACGGCCGAATGGCTGGAAGCGCTGGCTATTCGTCGCCTCGCTGACGGAGATCGGGCGGTGATCGTCGAATGCGCGGCCGGCGTTCGCGTCAGCGGGCATCTCCTCGGGTCGCTGCGGCGGATCGCGGTATTGGCCGCCCACAGGGATGCTGTGCTCGGGGTCGTCGCGGAGCGTGGTCTCGGCGAGATCCTGCGGGCCCACTCTCGGAACGTGTCCGTCGCCACCACCTGGCCGAGGTTGCTCAAGGCACTCAATGTCACCTGCGAGCCCGCTTCGATCGTCCGTGTCGGCGCCACGGCCGGGGGTGTTCCGGAGCGAACGCTCTGGTGGACGCGAACGCAGCGGCGGTGTGCTTGACATTCAACGATCGCGGAAAGTTCTTGGTCCCGCTCGCCGATGAGTCCACGCTGGTCCCGCGGTCGAGGGGACCCCGTCTTGCACGCCTTGGCTGGACCAGGTGGTATGTGGCCTCCCCGGATTGGGGATGGATTACAGGCGATGCGGAGTCGTGGACGACCAATCTCCCAGTTCGATTGGGTGGCGCCGCATCGCGGGTAGCTTCCGGCCCTCGACGTCAACCAGATCGAGACAATGATGAAGAAGACCCGCGTTCCCCCATCCTTGCTCCTAGCCATCTGCGTCGCGCTGCTGTCGCCGGCGACGGCGCTGGGCGCCACTCGCTCGGGCTCGGGCTCCGACCCCTCCGGGGACGCCGAGCCGCAGCATGACATCCAGCGCATGTCCGCGACCTACAAGACTGGCGGGGCGGTGGAGGCCAGCTTGTCGCTCGGCTTGGCGCCGCAGGCCGGGTCGCTGATCGCCGTGGTGTTCAGCACGCAGGCCCAGGGTGGCAAGTGCTTCTCCGACAACGCGCTCGTCCTCGGGTACCTCCCGGGTCCCGGAAAGGCCTTTGCTGCCGTCGAAAACAAGCGATTCAAGGCTCGTGCAAATGTGAAGGACCAGCGCATCACACTCACCGTGGACAGGCGGCAGCTTGCCGGCAAGCCATTCAACTGCGCCGACTTCGCCGCTGGGCCGGAGGATGCAGAAGTTGCCAGCGACCTCCTGGACCGCCCGATTCGGCTGCGCTAAAACCGCTCCAAGGCCCGAGGCGCTAACACTGCATTCGGGACGATCAGCGAAGCTGGTCGTCGGCTAGTCCAGCCCATACAGCGCGAGCAGCGCGGTCCCACGCCGCGTGCGCTCGACTACCACCCAGCGGCCGTCGCGTACCCGGATCACGAGTCCGGCCGCCTCTAGCAGTCGCAGGTGGTGGGTGGCGCCGCCGGGGGCCGTTTGCAGGATCGCCGCTAGCTCGCCGGCTCGTAGCGGCCGCTCGAGCGCGGCGAGGATCCTAGCCCGCGGAGTTCCAACCAAGGCCTCGAGCGATGCCGGCGCCGGCGCCTCGCCGTTGTATGCCCGCGAACCCCCCGCGCACGCGTAAAACAGAGTCGGCAGCGCCCCGGTGCCGTCGGAGAAGATCGCTGTCGTCGTCGGATCGGTGAGCATCGGCGCGATGACGAGATGCGGCGCCAGCCTGTAGGTCTGAGGATCCTGGTCGGTGGGGATGAGCCAGTGCGTCTCGCTCGCTGCGGCGCGGCCGTGAAGCCCGACGACGAGCGCAGCGCCCGCGCCCCGCTCGAGCGCCGCCTCGACCCGCTCGCCCTCCATCTCGATAAGGCCTCGCGCGCGCTCCCAGATCGGACCGACCGCTTGCCACGCGCGCAACAAGGCGCCTGCGTAGGCCTGAAGCCAGCGTGATGGGTCTGAATACAACGCTGCCCATGACTCGCTAGGGCTATCGCCGACACAACCGGCGACCGAGGCCAGGAATTCGTCGGGGTCGATCTCGGCGACCGCCTCGAGCTGGTCCGCGAGGCTGTTGACGCCCGGGCCCGGGTCGCCGCATAGGATCCGCGCGAACCCGTTCGGGGTCGCGACTCGCTGGCCGACGAGCGAGGGTGGTGCGCTACCCCGCCTCGCCAGTGTGCCAAGGACCTCTAGATCGCGAGCACGTAGGTGCGAGCGGATCGCGCGGATCACGGGCGGTGACCCTCCCAACAACCGGCTCTCTTGCACGCAATCGAAGACGAGGAGACCGAGCGTCGCAAGTGGAGAGAATGCGACGGATACCCGGGTGCGCTCAAGATCTTCAAGCTCGACGGCAGCGAATCTCGCTGGCGATGGCCCAGGCGCAGGCGCAGGGAACCGCCCCGCACCGTTGCCGGAGGGGCGCCCGTCGCTCCCGATCACATCCTGGCGTATGGCTCAGCCCTCTGCGCTCGTGGGCGCCAACTGAGTTCGGGTGTTCGCCGGTGCATAACGGATGCAATATGGAGCTTGAACTGATTCAATCTGCCGATCAAGGAGCTATCCGCGATCGGAGCGATTAGGTCCGCTAATGGATCGAGGGACGCATCGACGCCGTCCCGCTGGGAGCCCGGTGTGGGAACAGGTTGAATTGCGCGAACTACGCACCTTCCTTGTGGTCGCCGAGGAGCGGCACTTCGGTCGCAGCGCCGCGCGCCTTCTGGTCACTCAATCGCGGGTAAGCCAGACCGTTCGGGAACTCGAGGTCAAGCTCGGTGAGGTTCTCTTCGAGCGGACGAGCCGCCGCGTCGAGCTCAGCCAGGCTGGGGCAGAGCTGCTTTCCGATCTGCGCTCGCCACTCGGCCAGCTGGCTTCGGTTCTCGAGCGCGCCGACCGTGATGACCGGGAGCTCGTCGGTCTCCTACGCCTGCGGCTCTTCTATCCGGCAGCAGGTGGCCCTCGGTTGACCGAGATCATCGAAATCTTCCAGGATCGTCATCCTGAGTGCCCGGTGGATGTCAGCGTCACCGTCGATTGGTCCGACGTGCTCGGCCCGCTCATACGAGGAGAGGCTGACTTGATGGCCGCCCGGTTGCCAGTCAGCCATCCGGAGCTCACCGTCGGACCCGTGCTCGGTCGCAACGGGCGGGTCGTCGCGGTAGCCGAGGATCATCCGCTTGCCGGACGCGACGAGGTGACGCTTGAGGATCTGGTCCCGTATGCCGTGGCTCGCTTCGACACCGACCTGCAGGACATGGTCAGCGACTTGATCCCGGCGCGGACCCCGAAAGGACGCCCGATCCGCCGGAACAACTCAATCCCGCCCCCGCGCAACTTTGCCGAGCTATTCATGAACGTCGCGCGTGGCGAGCTAGTCCATCCCACCGAAAGTGCGGTTGCGGACTACGTGACCTTGCAGGGGGTCACGTTCGTCCCGTTGGTCGGGATGGCGCCGGTCGAGACTGCGCTCGTCTGGCGCCGCGCGAGCCGCGATCCCCGGATCCGTGCCTTCGCCGACACCGCCGGCCAGGTGATCGCCGCCTGAGCGGTCGCGTCCTTTAAGCGTTTGAGCGCGTCTCCAGGGTCACGCGGTCGTCGATGTCGCGGTCTCACATGGCGACCTGGACCCGACGAATTGCCCTCTCGGAAGCGGAGGTCGACAGCGCCCAGCTCACCCCGGTCGCGAGTGTGACGCCGACGGTCGTCAGCAAGGCGGTCGCCGGGAATGGGAGCGAGACGATTGCCCCGAAAGCGATCGCGTTGTGGGCAGCGTGGACCCCGATGCAGGGCAGAAGCGATCCGGTGCGCTCGTAAAGGAAACAAAGGGCGATGCCGAGCAGGGCGAGGTCGAGCATTCCCGCAAGCGGCGGGCCGTGGGCAACGCCGAAGAGGACGCCTCCGCAGACCACGGCAGGAAGTGGGCGAAGGCGACGGCGGAAGGCCCCGAACATCAGACCGCGAAAGAAGAGCTCCTCGGTAGGCGGGGCGACGACACAGGCGATCAGCGCGTAGGTGATCAGCGGCCCAGCCCAGTCGGAGTCGGCGAAGGTGTCGGCACTGGCTCGTTCGGGTGGTGCTCCGAGGATCGCAAAGGCAATCGCAGCGACGAGCACGTAAGCGGCGTACACGGCCACAGCGCTTGCCACGGCTGGGCGCCACGGCACACGCCGCAATCCGAGATCTGATGCCCGCAAGCGACCAAGGACCAGGCGGATCGGGATCAGCGCCGCGGCCAGGATCAGGACGTGCTCGAACACGGCAAACGCTACGTCCCACCAGCCGAGCCTCTCCGACGTCTCGCTCATCCCGAGGCTGAGCCTGCGTGAGATGAGTTCTTCACCGAAAATGGCCGCGGCGAGCACGACCAATGCCACGATCGCGATCGCCGGCGAGATGCCACCGGGATGGCTTTGCTTCTTGCTGCGCTCCACGTCTACTCCGTCGGCGTTTGCTCTTCGGCGTTCGCTCTAGTTCGCCGGCCTAAAGACGAGGGGCGCGCCGCAAAGCGGCGCGCCCCTGAGCCGTCGCGAGCAGCCAGGAACCAGAGCTCGCTCGAGGCCCACAAACGTTCGTCAGTTGTACGTCATCCCGAGCGAGTGCGAGTCGCCGAGCAACAGCGCGACCGCGGCGGCGAGGGCGACGCCGGTCCCGACGATCAGGCCCTTGCGCTGGGCGAAACGAACCGAGAGCTGAGCGAGTGAGGTGGACCGCATTGGCCACTTCCTTTCAATCGACGCCCGAAGGCGGTACTTCCGATCGGAACCCACATCCGATCGCGACCAACCTAGGCCGGGTTGGGCAGGCCGGCAATCGCGGTTGCTGCTTATCGGATCACGGACGATGGACTTGCGTGACGCTCCGGGATACCGAGTGGCCTGTGACTGTCGTCGACGCCATTGACAAGACGAGGGGCGCGCCGCAAAGCGGCGCGCCCCTGAGCCATCGCGAGCTGCCAGAAACCAGAGCTCGCTCGAGGCTCAAACGCCGTGGGAGGCCCCACAACCTTCGTCAGTTGAACGTCATCCCGAGCGAGTGCGAGTCGCCGAGCAACAGCGCGACCGCGGCGGCGAGGGCGACGCCGGTCCCGACGATCAGGCCCTTGCGCTGGGCGAAACGAACCGAGAGCTGAGCGAGTGAGGTGGACCGCATTGGCCACTTCCTTTCAATCGACGCCCGAAGGCGGTACTTCCGATCGGAACCCACATCCGATCGCGACCAACCTAGGCCGGGTTGGGCAGGCCGGCAATCGCGGTTGCTGCTTATGGGATCACGGACGATGGACTTGCGTGACGCTCCGGGATACCGAGTGGCCTGTGACTGTCGTCGACGCCATTGACCCAATGGGGTCGCTGTCGGAGTCGCGTGCAGTGTCCACATCTCTGCCGCTGACGGTCGACGATGACGCTGTGATAATCGACGATGAGCAACCCGGCATGAGTGCCTCCGCGACGAGGTCGACTAGGCACGCTCATCACGTTCCTTTCGTCGTTCCCCTTACTCCGTGAACGGCTCCGACGGGATCGGAGATCCTCCCATCGCGAGGGAGACAAGCCTGCGATCCCGGCGCGCGCCAGGCTCAAGCTCGGCTCTCGTTGCCCCGGGCGCGAGACACCCAGATCGAGAGGGCGGGCGACGTCGGCGCTTGCTCTTCGCGTTTGCTCTAGTTCGCCGGCCTAAAGACGAGGGGCGCGCCGCAAAGCGGCGCGCCCCTGAGCCGTCGCGAGCTGCCAGAAACCAGAGCTCGCTCGAGGCTCAAACGCCGTGGGAGGCCCCACAAACGTTCGTCAGTTGTGCGTCATCCCGAGCGAGTGCGAGTCGCCGAGCAACAGCGCGACCGCGGCGGCGAGGGCGACGCCGGTCCCGACGATCAGGCCCTTGCGCTGGGCGAAACGAACCGAGAGCTGAGCGAGTGAGGTGGACCGCATTGGCCACTTCCTTTCAATCGACGCCCGAAGGCGGTACTTCCGATCGGAACCCACATCCGATCGCGACCAACCTAGGCCGGGTTGGGCAGGCCGGCAATCGCGGTTGCTGCTTATGGGATCACGGACGATGGACTTGCGTGACGCTCCGGGATACCGAGTGGCCTGTGACTGTCGTCGACGCCATTGACCCAATGGGGTCGCTGTCGGAGTCGCGTGCAGTGTCCACATCTCTGCCGCTGACGGTCGACGATGACGCTGTGATAATCGACGATGAGCAACCCGGCATGAGTGCCTCCGCGACGAGGTCGACTAGGCACGCTCATCACGTTCCTTTCGTCGTTCCCCTTACTCCGTGAACGGCTCCGACGGGATCGGAGATCCTCCCATCGCGAGGGAGACAAGCCTGCGATCCCGGCGCGCGCCAGGCTCAAGCTCGGCTCTCGTTGCCCCGGGCGCGAGACACCCAGATCGAGAGGGCGGGCGACGCGGATCGGATTCGGCGACGTCCGCCCTATGTGCCGGCTCGTACAGGCCCACGACGCCGCATTCGTGAGGTCCGCAGGACTAGTAAGACGCGGCGTCTAGTGGGTGCAAATCCCGGCCGGGCGGAAGCCCCTCACGCCGAAGGGAACCAGCGGCTGAGCGATCGGCGTGGCCGCCGGGCACCCGTGGTGGTCGTCAGCGCCCGTCGCCCTGGCTCGCGATCTGGATCAGGTTGCCGCAGGTGTCGTCGAACACGGCGGTGGTGACGGTTGGCATCTCGAGCGGCTTCTGCGTGAACTCGACTCCGAGCGCGCTCAACCTCTCGTACTCAGCGTTGACGTCCTCAACGGCGAACGACGTGAAGGGAATTCCGTCGTCGATCAGCGCCTCCTTGAACGGCTTGGCGGCAGGGTGGCCGTCCGGCTCGAGCAGCAGCTCGGTCCCGTCTGGCTGCTCGGGGGAAACCACGGTCAGCCAGCGGGCCTCGCCAAGGGGGACATCCTCCTTCTTCACGAACCCGAGAGTCTCGGTGTAGAAGCTGAGCGCCTTTTCCTGATCATCCACCAGGACACTCGAAACTGTGATCCTCATTGGTCTTACCTCCTCGTCAGGCCTCGATCGACCACCGTTGCGCGATGGCTTTCAGCGGTGCGGTATCGAGGTAGTGGAACTTGTACCTGCCCTGGCGTTTGCTGCTTACCAGGCCGGCCGCTTCCAGGACGTCCAGGTGCTGCGAGATCGCCTGTCGCGACAACTCGAGCTGGTGCTTCATCGTCAGCCTGGTGCAGAGCTCGAAGAGCGTCTGGCCGTCTCGATCGTGAAGCTCGTCCAGAATCGCTCGCCGAGCCGGCGCCGCGAGTGCGTGGAATAGGTCGGTCAATGGGGCCAGTATAGGCAGGTCCCCACTTGCCTGTCGCGCGCGCCGGGCCGCCGCCTACATCGGATCTGGCGCTTCAGGATCTGTGCCTGAGCCAGAGCATTTCCGTCCGTTCGGAAGAGTCGATCCTTCTCGACGGCGAGGGATCTGCCTCAGCACAGCCAGGGTCGTTGGTCGGTCGAGCCCTGGTGACGCGCGCCCCGGCAGGCGAAATCTGTATAGGTCAGTGGAGGGTGGGTCGGTAGAGATGTGACCGTCGAGCGTCCCGGTTCTCGACTAGCTCCAGTTCAAAGTCGGCCGCACCGTGAAAGATCGCGTCCAGCCCGGTCTGGCCGCGTGCGGACGTCGTTCGAAGCGCCACTCGGGCTCCTGCTGCACATCGGCTGCTGAACGGATGTCGCAGTTCTGCTCATCCCCATCAAGCGCCCTCAGTCAGCTGACCCCCCTTACCGAAGCCGCGTCGCCGGGCGGGCCTGCGACATTGCCGCTGCATAGCGCTCGGCGTCCAGCGGCTCACCCGGCAGCGGCGTCGGCGCCTGCCGGCTGGTGCGCATCCCATCCAAAAGGATCCCGAGAAAACGCTTCCAAAACTCGGGATCGACCTCGCCGGTGACATCAGCCAGGGCGCCGAGCATTAGTTGCATCATCGGGATATCGAAGACACCGAGGTCGCCGCGCAGGCGTCCGTCATCAAGGGCGCGCTCAAAGAGCCGCGCCGCCAGCGGCGCAATGGTGTCGCGCGCGCGTGCCGCAAGCTCGCTCCCGCGTGCCGGGTTGAGCACCGCCTGGCGCAGACCCCGATCGGCCACGCTGAGGGCAGTGGATTCACGCAGGAAGAACTCGAGCCCGGTCCACGCATCGTCCATCTCAAGGCCTCGGTGGGCGAGGACAGCGACCTCCGCGAGCTGATCCTCAAAGAGGGCGTCGATCAGGCCCTCCCTGTCTCCGAAGCGACGGTAGACGGTCCCGACGCCGACCCCGGCGCGGGCGGCGACCTCCTCTAGGGAGGCGTCGACTCCCTCGGCTGCGAAGAGCTCGGAGGCGGCGGCGAGGATGCGCGTGCGGTTGCGTTCTGCATCGGAGCGCAGCGGCCGCTCACCTGTCTTTTTCGTGCTCACAAGGCAACGTTAGCACGAATCGGAGGCATGCCTCCGCATTTGTGCTATGGTGCCGACGCCAAGAAGTTGAGGCTAGCCTCCGTTTCGGCTTGGCCTCCAAGAAAGGAGTAGAAAATGAGTCAGGAAACGACAACCCAGGTACGCGAGCGGCGCCGCTGGATCGCCTTGATCCTGCTCTGCTTCGCGCAGTTCATCGTCGTCCTCGACGCCTCGATCGTGAACGTGGCGCTGCCCTCGATCGGCGAAGACCTCTCGTTCTCCCAGGCGAATCTCTCCTGGGTTCTAAACGCCTACGTGCTGACATTTGGCGGCTTCCTGCTGCTCGGTGGCAGGCTGGCGGACCTTCTCGGACGCCGGCCGGTCTTCATCGGGGGTCTGCTGGTAGTTGCGGCGGCATCGCTGATGGCGGGGTTCGCCTCAAACGAGGGCCAGCTGATTGCGGCGCGCGCGGCCCAAGGCCTTGGAGCCGCGCTCATCTCCCCGGCGGCGCTCTCGATTATCACCACCACCTTTCGCGACGGCGGTGAGCGGAACAAGGCGCTCGGCGCCTGGGGAGCTGTCGGCGGCGCCGCGGGTGCGGTCGGAGTCCTGCTCGGCGGGATTCTCACCGATGGTCTCGGCTGGGAGTGGGTTATGTGGGTGAACGTTCCGGTAGCGATCGCGGTCGCCGCGCTCGCGCCGGCGCTGATCGCCGAGAGCCGCTCGGAGTCGGCCACGCGCCGCTTTGACGTTCTCGGAGCAGGCGCCATTACCGGCGGCCTGTCGCTGCTCGTGTACGCGATTGTCAATGCTGCTGAAGCCGGCTGGAGTTCGGCCCAGACGATTGGCCTGATCGTAGGAGCGATCGCGCTGCTCGGGGCATTCGTCGTGATCGAGGCGCGGTCGGATGCGCCGCTGGTGCCGTTCGCAATCTTTCGCCTCAGGACCCTGACGGGCGCGAACGCGGTCGGGCTGTTGATCGGGGCATCGCTGATCTCGATGTTCTTCTTCATCACGCTCTACCTGCAGCAAGTGCTCGGGTACAGCCCGATCGAGACCGGGCTGGCCTATCTACCGCTGGCGGTGACGATCGTTTTCGCCGCCGGGATCGCCTCGCACCTTGTCACCAGGCTCGGCTTCAAGCCGGTTTTGATCATGGGCATGGCGGCGATCGGAGTCGCCCTTGTCTGGTTCTCGCGGATCTCGGCCGACGGAGGCTTCGGGGTCGACGTCCTCGGACCTTCGGTGCTGGCCGGGGCGGGTCTCGGGCTGGCGATGGTCCCGGACACTATCGCTGCGATGACCGGTATCCGGCCCCAGGAGTCAGGGCTCGCAAGCGGGCTGATCAACACCTCTCAGCAGATCGGTGGCGCACTCGGACTCGCCGTGCTCGCGACGATCGCCAACTCGCGCACCGATGAGGCGATCGACGCCGCCGGCGGCGATCCAGGGGCCGTGCCCGGTGCCCTCACCGAGGGCTTCCAGGCGGCCTTCCTCGGCGGTGCCGTGATCGCGGCGCTCGGCCTGGCCCTGACCCTGATCCTGATTCGCGGTGCCGATAGTCGTGCCCATGCCGGGCTCGGCGAAACGGCTGCCAATGGCCAGTTGGCCGAGGCCGAGGCGTGACCACGGAAGGGCCCGTCCATTCCGCGGGCTCGGCTTCGTCTAAGAGACGCACGTATCAACACCAACAACCGGACCGGTGTGAAGAGCATCGGCCGAAAGGAGAGCAATCATGGAAACACCAAGCAAGATCGCTGTGACCGGGGCAACCGGGCGCGTCGGCCATCACGTGGTCGACCTGCTCGAACGAGCTGGACACGAGGTCGTCGCTATCTCGCGCTCGAACGGAGTCGATGTAATCACCGGCGAGGGCCTGGCGGAGGCGCTGACGGGCGTGGAATGCGTCGTCGACGCTGCCACGGGTCCGTCGCCCGAGCGGGAGGCGGCCGCGGCGTTCTTCGCAGCAGCGGCGCGGAATCTCCACGAGGTCGGCCAGCGGGCCGGCGTCGAGCGGATCGTTGCCGTCTCGATCATCGGCTGCGACCGGTTCACCGACGGCTATAACGCCGCGAAAGTGGACCACGAACGGGCCCTCCAGTCAGGCCCGATCCCGGTTCGGATCGTGCGCGCGGCTCAGTTCCACGAGTTCGTCCCGCAGCTGCTCGAGTGGGGCAGCCAGGGCGACGTCAGCTACGTGTCGGAGATGCGCACGCAACTGGTGGCTGCCAGGACCGTCGCCGAGGTGATGGTGGATCTGACCAACGAATCGGGTCCCGGAGCCGGACCCGGGGCGGCCTCGATCACCGAGATCGCGGGTCCCCGCGAGGAGAGTCTCGTCGAGATGGCGAGCCTGCTCGCGGCGCGGCGCGGTGACCCCACCCGAGTTGAGGGGATCAGCGACCCGGACGACCCCGACCGCGAACTGTTCGAGACGGACGGTCTGCTGCCGGGACCGGACGCAACTCTCGCAGGTCCCACGTTCGAGGAGTGGGTTGAGACCACCCTCGTTGCACAGGCAGCGTGATCGGAACGGGCGGGCGTCGCGGAATCCCATCCGCGTCGCCTGCCCATTTACTCGCTATAAGTGAGACGCGTCCCGAAATAGCAGCGGGATGTGAGCTCGTCGAGTCGATGACCCGCGAAAGAACACCTTTGGTTGAACTGGCGGATGCTTCGTCGACCGACTGAAACCGTGGAGGCCTCGGACGCCGCGGACAACGGCAATCGCATCTCGCTCTTGCAGCGAGCGCTCATTGACCGCGGCCTTGACGCATGCGTGATCGGACCTTTCGACAACCTGCGCTACTTGTTGTCGTTTGAGGCTCTGGCACTCGAGCGTCTAACCGCTCTGATCGTCACTCCCAAGGCTGCGGTCATGGTGCTCCCGGACTTCGACGCGGCCGAGTTCAGCTCCGGCCCCGGCCGTCCACCGACCGTGCCCTGGTCGGACCGCGCGGGTCCGGGACCCGCGCTTGAGCTGGCCTTCGCAAGTGTCGGCCCACTCCCAAGAGATGGACGGGTGCTTATTGACGACGAGCTCCCGTTTGCGTTCCTCTCGCAGCTTGGAGACCACCTTCCGGCGACGCTCGAACCGGCCGGCCCGGTCCTTTCGGAGCTTCGGCTGGTCAAAAGACAGGCCGAGTTGGAGTCGATTGCAGCGGCAAGCGACCTGGTTTCGCGAGGCATCGAGTACGTCTTCGAGCATGCGCAAGCGGGAATGACCGAAGGCGAGCTCAAGGCCCGAGTTCAGGCCTTGATGCGCGAGGCTGGCTCCGAGCTCGCTGACTACGTGCTCGTCCAAGCCGGCCCATCTTCGGCCCACCCTCACCACGTCGCCGATTGCACCCCTCTCAAGCTCGGGGAACCGGTGCTCGTCGACATCGCGGTCCGATTGAACGGCTACTTCGCAGACATCACCCAACAGGTGTTCATCGGCCCTGCACCGGACGACTACCGCGAGCGCTATGAGGTGGTTCGTGCGGCTCAAGCGGCGGGAGTCGCGGCAGCGACCGTGGGAGCCACGGCCCACGATGTGGCCGTGGCTGCCAGCGTTGTGATCATCGACGCGGGACTCGGGGAATGGAACGGCCCTCGCACCGGGCATGGGCTCGGCCTGGGCCTTCATGAATCCCCGTCGATCGTCGAGGGAAATACGCAGGCGCTCCCCGCCGGGGCCGTGATCACCGTCGAGCCCGGCATCTATATCCCGGACCGGTATGGAATTCGAATTGAGGACACGATCGCCGTTCTTGACGATGGGCCGCGGCGGCTGACACGGGCTGCACGCGCCCTGGTGGAGGTAGGCAGGTAGATGCACCTCGGGCTGCGAGAGACGTGATCCGATCGGGTCTCGCCGAAAGGCCACCATCCATGATCGACTAAGCAGCAACCACGATTGCCTGCCTGTCGAGCCCCGCCTAGGCTGATCGCGATCGAATTTGTGCGATCGGTAGGCCCCTGCCTTCGGGCGTCGATAAAGGGGGGGCGCAACGTCAACTACTCGAGCGAAGGAGGCAGTCGATGACCGTGCTGATGGTCCGTTCCAAGGTGAGGCAGGATGCTGTCGAAGAAGTCGATGCGGCCGTCAAGGACATGTTCGCGGCGATCGAGCGCGCAGAGCTTGAAGGCATCCGCTACGCGTCGTATCGCCTGTCCGACGGTGTGACCTATGTGGCGCTGCTGGAGATCGAGGAGGGGGTGGACAATCCTCTGCCCGGCCTCGCCGAGTTCCGTGAGTTCCAGGAGAACCTGAAGGGCTGGGTCGCGGAACCACCGACGCCCGATCAGGCCACTGTAGTCGGCTCGTATCGCTTTTTCGGAGACGATGGTTGAGCCTGGCCGGGATGCTTGGCGTGGCAACGAGGCGAAACGTGAAAGGGTCGTCGAGGGCACTCAGAGGAGCACCCGTGACCAAAGGAGAATCGAGATGGGAAAGCTGATCGCGACCACGCAGGCCACCATCGACGGCGTCATCGACCCGGTCGGCGAGTGGGTGCAGGCGGACGGAGACCACGCTGAGTACTCGTTCGAGCGTCAGGCGGCATCCAGCGGGCTGGTACTGGGCCGCAAGACCTACGAGGGCCTGGCGGGCTACTGGCCGAGCGAGTCGGGCAAGTGGGCGGACATGCTCAACCCGATGCCGAAGTACGTCGGGTCCAACACCCTGTCCGGTGAGCTCGAGTGCGGAACGCGACCCTGCTCGAAAGGGACCTCGAGGACTCGATCCCGAAGCTCAAGGACGAGGTCGACGGTGACCTGTTCATGCACGGGAGCGGCGAGTTCGCCTACGCCCTCGCCGAAAAGGGCCTGATCGACGAGTACGAGGTCTACCTCAACCCGCTCGTCTGGGGCGAGGGAAACGTTCACGTGCTCGGCGACAGGGGAGCCGTCCGCATGGAGCTCGACGAGGTGAAACGGTTCGACTCCGGCGTGGTCCTCCTCACCTACTGCGCGGCGTAGACGCGGTCCCTCTCATCAGTTGCTTTGGGCCGCGAGTAGCGCGTCGCCATGGCTGGGAGGAACACGTTCACTGCAAAGCGCGCCCTTAGGCAACTTCGCTCGTTGCCTGGGCACGTTTTGACCAGGCACCTGCGGTCCCGTTCGAAGTGCGCGCAAGCGGGAACTCTCTCTACAACGACGGAAATCCAGAACTGGAGGTAGGACATGCCCCCGAGCACCGACAACGAACGGCGCGTGTGGCTGGTCACCGGAGCCTCGCGCGGTTTCGGCCACGCGATCTCCGAGGCCCTACTCACCAGAGGCGACCGGGTCGTGGCGACCGGCCGCGGAGCCGACTTCGTCGAATCGTTCGGACGGGCCCATCCCGAGGCGCTCGCCCTGCGGCTTGACGTCACCGACCCGACCACCGCTCGCGCGGCGGTCGAGAACGCCGTGGATCGATTCGGGCGCCTCGACGTTGTCGTCAACAACGCGGGCTATGGCCACTTCGGCGCGATCGAGGAGTTGAGCGAAGACGAGCTGCGCCGCCAGTTCGAGGTCAACTTCTTCGGCATGGCGCACGTGACGCGTGCCGTGCTGCCCCAGATGCGCCGCCAGCGCTCGGGCCACATCGTGCAGATGTCCTCGCTGCAAGGCATCGAGGGCATGGTGGGCGCCGGCTACTACTCCGCGACCAAGTTCGCTGTCGAGGGCCTCTCGGAATCACTCGCCAGCGAGGTGGAACACCTCGGGATCAAGGTGACAATCGTCGAGCCGGGTCCTCACCGGACGGAGTTCGCCAGCGCGGAGTCGGCGGAGGTGGCCGCGGAGATCGATGACTATGCCGAGAGCGTCGGCGAGGCCCGCGAGGCCTTCGCCGGGATGGATGGGACCCAGCCGGGCGATCCCGACCGCGCTGCCGCGGCGATCATCGAGGCGGTCGAGGCCGACGATCCCCCGCTGCGCCTGCCGTTGGGACAGATGGCTCTGGAGAGCATCCGGGCGAAGCTCGAACTCCAGCTCTCGGAGCTCGAGCGTTGGAGCGCTCTCGGCGCATCGACCGAGGCGGTCACCGCATGAATCGCACCGTGACTAGGCGAACGCTGACCTGGTCCGACTGATCGCGGTATGTCACGCTGAATCGATGAGCCCACATACCGAGTTGGGCGCCTTCCTTCGCGCCCGGCGTGACTCCGTCCAGCCGCACGAGGTCGGCGTGACCGCGAACTCACCACGCCGGGTCCCAGGTCTCCGACGCGAGGAGGTCGGTCTGCTGGCGGGGGTGAGTCCGGACTACCTGCGCCGTGTCGAGCAGGGGCGCGTGCTCCCATCGGACGCCGTCCTCGACGCCTTCGCCGAGGCGCTGCGACTCGGTCCAGCCGAGCGCGCGCACGTCCAGGCACTGGCCGACCGCGCTCGGGGACGATCGCCGCGGACTCCGCCCGACGAAGCGATCCGGCCCGCGCTTCTGCGCATGCTCGAGGCCCTGGCGCCGACGCCCGCCGTGGTTCTCGGACGCTGCTGCGAGGTGCTCGCCTGGAACTCGACCGGCGCGGCGCTTGACCAGGCCGTCGCCGCGCAACCACCGGAAGAGCGCAACGTGGCCCGGCGAATCCTCCTGGACCCGACGGCCCGCGACCTCTATCCGGAGTGGGAGAGCCTGGCGCAGGAGGTAACCGACGTGCTGAAGCTCAACTCCACGCGGTTCAGCGAGGATCGCGCCCTCGGCGAGCTGATCGAGGAGCTCTCCCGCGAGTCGCCGGACTTCCGGCGCTACTGGGAGCGGCAGGATGTGTTCGAGAAGACCTCCGGACGCAAGGTTCTGGCCCACCCGGCCGTCGGTCTGCTCGAGCTCGACTACGAATCTTTCGAGATCGCACCACCGGCGGGGCGTGTGCTGATCGTCTACACCGCCGAGCCCGGGAGTCCTACGGCGGAGCGGATCCCCGCGCTCGAAACAGTGGCATGCGCATATTGATCATCGGCGCCAAGGGCACGCTCGGCCGTGCCGTGTCCGAGGCGCTTGCCGGCGCCGATCACGAAGTGATCGGGGCTTCGCGCCGCGGCGACCCGCGGGTGGACCTCGCCGATCGAGGGTCGGTAGCGGCGATCTTCGAAGCCGTCGGCGACCTCGACGCGGTCGTATGCTGCGCCGCCAGCGCCCCGCTCACCCCGATGCGGGAGCTCGCGGGGGACGGGTTCGCCGACCTCGTCGCGGCGAAGCTGCTGGGTCAGGTCGAGGTCGCGGTCCGCGGTGCCGCTCGGCTCAACGACGGTGGCTCGGTCACGCTGACCACCGGCACGATCCCGGAGGACACCGCTGGGGCGGCACCCGGAGCACTGGTCAACGCGGGCCTCGAAGCCTTCGTACGCGCCGCGATCACCGATCTCGAGCGCGGTGTGCGCGTCAACGCCGTCAGCCCGGGCTGGGTCGCCGAAACCCTGAGCGAGCTCGGCATGGACCCTGCCGAGGGGACCCCGGCTGCCGAGATCGCCCGCTCCTATGTCGAGCTGGTCGAGGGCGCGGCGCAGGGGGAAATTCTGCGGCCCGGTAGTTCGTGACCCGAGCCTCCCGAGTTGTGAAGCAGCGCCTAGGCCGAGCCCCGCCGGGCGGTGATCAACCAGGCGCGCGAGTCGAAAGCCACGCCGTCGTCGTGGGTGTGGTGGTCGGCGAGCAGGGCGCGAAGCCGCTCGAGGGCCCGGGCGGTTTCCGCGGGACCCAGGCTTGCGAGCGCGTCGCGGGTGTCCTGGAAGGCGCACACGTGCTCGAGCGCGGCGGCGCTGTCGCGCCCGAAGTAGACCGGTTCCTGAACCTCGGTGAAACGGATGTCGCGAAAGCCGGCGCCTCCGAGGATCCCTTCCGTGAGTGTCTGGTCGCCGAGCGAGAACGCATCGGCCGCATGCTCAATGCCGGACGCGAGATCGTCGGCCGGAAGCTGATCACCACCGCGCGGGCCGGTGACCTCCGGGACCTCCGGGACCTCCGGTCGGCGGCGGACGAGAGCGCCCGGGTGGGCGTCGGCGCTCGCATGGTCGGGGCCGCTGCGATGGCACTCGACGAGCTCGTCCCGGTGTGATCGTCCCGATGACCGATCAGCCTTCCGGCCCTTCGGCGATCCTCGAAGGCCGGAGGCTCCCTTTCCGAAAAGCGCTCGAGACCCTGGTCGGTGTTCAGCGAACGACGATCCTTCGCCTTCTCGACGAACCGCGGACTGCGGGGCGCTTGGCGGAAGCGCTGATCATGACGCCCGGTGCCGCCACGCACCATTTCCGTTCGCTCGAGTCTGCCGGCCTGATTATCCGCGAGCGCTCCGGGCAGCACGTGATCATTCGTCGGACGAGTCGGGGCACACGACTCCTCGGCCTCTACGAGGAGGCGTAGGCTCGAATGGCTACAAGGGCGGCGCCCCGGCTGGCGGGATAAAGAGTCGGTTCATCAGACGCCGGCGTGCTGTCCTCAGCCGGGCCGGTTCAGGTAACGGCCTGGTGGTCAGCGGTCATGGGGTGATGTTCGGTTCGTCGCCCCAGTCGCCGGTGGCTGGTGCCGGCGGCTCTGCGCTTGCGCCGACGTTGCCTAGCCTGCCGGCGCTTCCGCCCATCAAGGCCGACTCGGTCGACCTATGGACCAATCGGCCGTCCACGATCGTCCCCCGGTAATGCCCCCGGTGGTCGTAAACCCGATCACCTTGAACGG
Organism: uncultured Solirubrobacterales bacterium; assembly: GCA_963767475.1. Taxonomy (GTDB): domain Bacteria; phylum Actinomycetota; class Thermoleophilia; order Solirubrobacterales; family 70-9; genus WHSW01. The sequence goes on along the minus strand of CAVYEI010000002.1, from coordinate 448,195 downwards.
TGCCGAAGTGCTCTCCGCTCGGGTTGTATACGGCGGCTCCGCGCACCTCGAGTGGTACGCCGTCCTTCGTGTATAGCGACGCCATGAGTTGGGCGAGCATAGTCTGGGACCCGGTCCTCGCTCCTCCTTTGTTTCCTTCAGACCGCGGCTTTGTTGACAGGGATTCGTCGACGAAGGCCAGGGGTATCGGCTCTACTCGATATCAATCGGAATGAAGGTCTCGAAGCCGGCCATCCACCCCCGTCCTTGCCGGGCCCGGCAAGGTGCTCACCCGATCCGGGCCAGCTGTCGACGGCATTGCTTGGCCCCGTCCCACCGGATGCGGTCGATCGCTGCTGGATGTGATTCGGATCGCATCCGTCCACCGTCGTCGGCCAACGTTTCTCCCTGCGGCTCCGGGGCAGGTAAGAGCGGGATTGCGAACCGGGCCGGCGATCGACTGCAAGAGCCGGATCTGAAGGAGCAGTACTCCACCTAGGCGGGAGGTGGCTTGTCTGGGTGCAGTAGCGGTGCGACCGGGCGCCCACGCGAGTGGCGAAAGTGGGTCGCTGGCTCGAGGGACTTCCAGGGTCGGCCGTCAACGGCAACGATATGTGACGGTTGCTGCGCCTCGCCGATCGAGCAGCGCGGGTCGAGGATCATCGTCCCACCCCGGAAGTTGATCGCGCTGATTACCGGAAGTGAATCGTGACTGGTGGTATCAAGGACGAAATCGGCGATGACCGACGGCTCGCCCGCGCTACGAGCCTGGCGCGATTGGAACTCGACGACCCAGACGAAATGTGGCAGCGGTGCTAGGCGCAGTGACGTGACAGCACGCGTGTCACGATCCTGCTCGGGAAGAAACGACTTGTAAGAACGGCTGTCGAGCAGGTAGGACCGGACGCTGATCGGCCGATCGGGATCGTTCAGACCTTCGACGATGGTTAAAGCCTCTGGCGGCGGATCGGCCTTCTCCTTTTCAGCCTCTTCGATCGAGATCTCGAGGTTTGAGAACGCCGAGCGTTCGGCGCCTTCACCACTCAGGTAGACCTTCGGCGGCAGCGGGATCATCAGCGCGTCCCACTTGTCTTCGGTTGGAGGACCTTCGTCCTCGCCCACCACTGCGTACGGGCCGACCTGATCATCACAGGCGATGAAGCGCAGGTCGGCACCGTCGTATTTCCATCCGATCAGCACGAAGGCGTGGTCAGCGCTCGAAACCAAGACTGGGTAGCCACTGGTCAGGTATTTGCAAGCGACCGCACGGAGCGTCTCAGCCTCGTCCTTGTTGCCGACCGGCTCCGGCAGTGTTTCCAGTTCGTACAGAAGCGCTGGTAGTCCTAAAGCGCCGAACAACGACTGCATCTGCTCGAGCGACAGGCCGCTCGATGGCAGCGTGCGGTGCGGTGACATCTGAGGTGTGGTGGACGTCGGTCTGATGGTTCACCGTGAATTGGTCATCAGCCGAACGTAGGTCGTCTTAGCCCCGGCGACCGATCGAGCTGCGCGCACTTCAGGTTGCCGGCGACGGCGCTCAGCCATCGTGCCCAACACGCGGGATGCCCCGGTTAGCGCCGGAACCGCCTCATGAGCCTAGTGTCAGAAGTCACGCGATCTGGACGCCTCTCCGGTACCGGTCTGGGAGCGTCCTACCTTGGCTCCATGGAGCGGATGTGGACACTAAGCAAGCTGGCCGAGGAGACCAAGCTTTCCTGGGATTTCTGGGACCGCCAGTGCAAACTAAACCTCATCCGCTACCTGCAGCCCGGAGGCCCGGGTAACGATCGTCTGATCGCGCAGTCGGCTCTTGAGGAATGGCAGAAGGCCTGGGCCCAGGGCGGTCAGCGGGCCGCGAGCCCGACTCCCCTAGCCGTCGCCACTGGCATCGATCGCAGTGCCATCGATTTTAATTTCAAGGCCTAGTCCTAGGTCCTCGGACCCGGGAGGGCGCTGCGCGCCTGCTGCCTCGGTAGCGGGGGTTGCCCAGTAGCCATTTGCGGGTACTCGGCGATTAACGAAAATCGGGGGTCTGGGCGCCGAGCCTGGGGCATAGTCGTCTGATGAGAACTAGACAAGGAACTCCTGACGGCGAAACCGCCCGCAGCGCCTGGCTGGCCATGGCCGAATTGTCCGGCGAGCTCGAGCCGGCATCGTGCGCCGAGTTCGCTAGCTTCATGCTCGTCTACGCCATGGAGTGCGACGAGCTGCATGACGAGGAGACCGCCGAGTCGCTCCAAGCATTGAGCTACGCCATCGAAGTCTTGGATGCCGCCGGCTTCTAACGGTCTCTAGCCCGGCACCGTTTGCGACAGACCTCGACTAACTCGCTGAACTATGGAGTTGGGCCGACGCTCATTTCCCGGCCCACCGCCTGGCGGGCCTTCAACACGGCTAACTCCGGATCTTTGCGCTTGTCCTCTTCCCGGGCGACCTGCAGTTGGTGGGAGTAGTGCTGACTGAGGGTTGAGATGTGATGGCCCATGGCCTCAGAGAGCGAGTTCAAATCCCACAGGGCGTTGATTGCTTGGGCGGCAAAGCTGTGCCGGCAGAGGTCGTAGGCCCTGGCGTTGCCCAACCTCTCATCGCCGAGCTGGTCAGCAACAGCGTTTCGGGCCGGCTCAAAAGCTTTCTCGCGCCAGCGATCCCATCCGAACTGGCCCATCTCACTACCGTCATGGCGGCAGCACAGTGTCTGATGAAGCCTGAGCTCCTGACTACCGACCCAGGCGCCGATGTCGTCGGCCAGGGGCCGCCACAGACGGAGCTTCCTCGCGTGCCCAGTCTTGGAGATCCGCTTTGGCAAGTGGATGGCCCGGCCTTCAAAGTCGACCATGCCCAGTTCGATCTGTCGGGCCTCGCCCGGTCTACAGCCGGTCTGGGCCATGAGCGAGAGCAACAATGCGTCCCGCTCGCGTCGGCGTTCGTCGGCCCCTTCTTCGTGGTCGAGGATATGTCGGCGAATTCGCTCGACGACGATGTGCTCGACCACATAGACGTCATGGCTACGGGCCTTGGTCGGCCATTTGATGGCGCCGACTGGATTGATCGAGACACCGAGTGTTTCCGGGGTCTGGATGCCCCAGTTGTAGGCGCCGGAAATGACCTTTAAACAGGTGCGGACGTTTTCGGTCCCGGCTCTTTCAATCACCTCTCGCCGCCAGAGAGTCAGGTGTTCGGCGTTGAGTCGCCTGTAGTCGTAGCCGGCTAGGCCATAGGGGAGGACCCAGCGCTTGAATGCCCGGTAGTAGTTGCTCCTTGTTCTCTGAGCCAGGTGGAATGGGGCGCCGTCGGCTCGATCCTCCATCCACAATCTCACGAAGTTGGCCAAAGGCACGTGGGTCAATGAGGCTTGGGTCTTGGCCGGGTCCTTGCGCCGGGCTTGGATCTGAGTGTCCCGATAGTCCTCGGCCAGTTCTACTGTCGGGAAGACCTTGCTCAGGCGCTGGCCATTGATGGAGAGCCGGACCCGGAAACGGTCCTCTCCAGAGGGGGTCTTGTAGCTGTCAATATGCCCCTGGTTGCCTTTTATGCCTCGAGCCATGACCATCAGTTAACCATACCTTGGTCATGGACGTTGGTCATGGATTTCCGTTATGGCTTATATAAGCCGATAATTGGGCCTTCAATACTCCCTCCTAAGGAGTAGGCCCCAGGTTCGAATCCTGGTCGGGGCATCTCGATTTGCAGGGATTTCGTGCCGCGGCTCCGGCGAGGGAGTGGGCCGAAGGTACGAGACGGGTACATGCGATGCGCATCACTCGGCCCATGGGACGTTGTCGAGCGCTGACCGCAGCGACCCGAGCGGGTCGTCGAGGGTGACAAGCCGAACCTCCGCAAACGGCACTCCTGACGAGCTCACGGTGACGCCGATCCCTTCGCGGTCGAAGGCGGCGGCCCAGGCCCCTTCGACCTCGGCGACCTCCACCGCCTGACGAACACCGTCAACGAGCATCTCGTCCTTGCGTTCGTTGACCCGGCCCATCAACTCGCGCGTCCTCGCGCGCTCCTCGCGCTCCCTAGCGTCGAACCACAGCTTGATCGCGGCGTCCGATCCAGTCGCCATTTCGCTGGACTGCGCTGAACTCGCCGGAAGCACATCCTCGAGTTCCTGAAGAGCGCGCTCAGCCGGTGTCATGAACAACTCGTCGCCGGTGAGCGTTTCCACCGAGAGCTGCGTGCTGGGTGGGCGGTAGTGGGTCACGGTGACGTGGTCGATAGCGCCCGGAAGCCCGCCCCAGCCGCCCAGTGCCGCTTCGAGGCCGTCAGGCGCGAAGATCGGAAACTCGATGCTCGCGAGTGTGTCGCGCTCCTGCTCGCGCCGCAGGCGATGGAACTCGCGGGCCATCTGCAGCGCCTCATCCGGGTCGCCTTCCCCTCCGACGACCTCCAGGATGCTTCCCACGGATTCCTCGTGTCCACACGTTCGGCACACCAGGAAGGGCGTCGGCGTCGAATCCCCCGAGCTGACATCGGGCGGGTCGCCGAGGTCGTCATCGACGAGCGGTGCATCGGAGGCGGGCCCGCTCATCCCGCGGGACTCGTCGAGCGGGGTGACCTCGTCCCAAGTCGACCCGCCACACGCCGGGCACCGCTCGTGTGCGTCCGGAACCGGCGCGCGCGTCCACTCATCCGGCAACGGTGCGGCGACCGTCCCACCATCTGCGTCGAAATGCCGAACCGGGGGCGGGTTTCCCCGGGTTGGCTGGTCGAGGACGATGACCCACGCGCCGTTAGCAGCCGTCGCCCGATGACGATTCCCGAGGTCGTCGACGACCTCGGCTCCTACGGCGCCCGGAGCAAGCCGACCGCCGGCAACCGTGCGTCGCTCGATTAGGCCCTCGACGCTCGGCTGGTAGCCAGTGAGGAGCGTCCCGCCTTCCCCAAGCCGACCCGTGACCCAGAAGCCATCGCCGTCGAGATACACGCCGACGTTCTCGTCGGGGATCGAGACCAGGACCTCGACGTCTCCCATGCGCCTCAGGCTGGCTGGCGTTCGACTGGAGGACCTGCCGGGCGCGGTTCAGGCAGGGAATCCAGTAGCTCGGCCGGCAAGCGCTCGCTCGCCTTCCAGATCTCGAAGCCGACCACGCGATTGGACTCGCGGTCGCGGAGGACGAGCCCCCACTCTTGCTCCTCGCCGACGGCGCGCGTGCCCTCGAAGCCCTCGAGATTGAGTGCTGCGATGTCCACGTCGCGGTCGTAGTGGCTCATGGATTCAGGTTACCCCTGCAGCCAGAGCGTCACGACCCGAACCGTCGTCGAGTCGCCCTCGTCAGGCCAGTTGTAGGCAATGACCCATCCGCCGCTGCGAAGCAGCCAATCCGCCGACCCGGGATTGCGCCGCCGTTGCGCGTGACCCGCAAGGAGGAGCTCCGCGACATCGCGTCGCGCACGCCGGATCTCCCAGCAGCGCTCCTCGGCGTGCCGCGTGAACGCCACTCGAGCCGGCGCCTCAGCCAAACCCGCGTCCCATCACGACGCATCGCGTGAGAGCTCGGGAAGCAGCGTGGGCTGAACGGGTCCGGCGGCCTGGCGGGCTCGCTGGATCGCCTCCTCGGCTGGGAGTTGAGGCTCATCCTCGAGCTCCTCGATCACATGGCCGTAGACGCGCATCGTCAGCTCGGCGCCGTGCCCGAGCTGCCGCGCGACGTAGATCACGCTCCTCCCCTCGTGGAGGAGCAGCGAGGCGAAGGAGTGCCGCAGGTCGTACGGCCGGCCCCGGTCGATTCCGGCGACCCGCAGCGCCGGGGTGAACACCCGACGGCGCCACTTCTCGAACGCGTTCGCCGACCACTGACCGCCGTCGACGGCGGGGAAGACGTAGGCGTCGTCTCGTTGACCCTCGGAGGCATGTCGCCACCCGGCGAGATCGGTACGCAGCGGGGCGAGCAGCCGGACACTGCGCCGCGCCCCGGTCTTCTCCGCATTCACGACGAGCGTCCGGTCGCCGATCTGGTCCCACCGGAGTCCGCGTAGCTCGCCGGGCCGCAGCCCTGCGTAGGCGAGGACGGACACGGCCGTCGCATCCCGGACCGAAAGCACGGCTCGGATTGCTTCGACCTTCGCCGGCGCCAGCGGCCTCACCTCGGGACTCCTCGGCACGCGCGCCTTGCGGACCACCCGTTGAGGGTTGAACCCGATCCGCTTCGACTCCGCCGCCCGCTGCAGGATCCCGCCGAGCAGCGTCATCGCCTTGCGAAGGGCGTGCGGACCGACGCCGGCACGGATCAGGTCACCTTGAAAGCCCGCGATCGCCTCGGCGTCGATGTCGCGCAGCCGGACGCCGCCGAGCCGCGGCGAGATATGGCGGGGGTTGTGATGAGGGGGCTAGGGCGACCCGAGCAGGACCGCGGAAATCGAGTGGTTGCCGTCGAACTGCGCCGACACGGGCGAGCTCGCGCCATCGCACGTCGCATGGATTCTTATCGTCCGCTGACCCGCGGAAAGATTCCCCGTCACGCCGGTCACGTCGTAGTCCTCCGCGACATTGTCGATGAAGTCCCGCGTGGTCCCCGGTATCGGCGTTCCGTCGACGTAGAGACCATATTTGCCGTTGGCAGCCCCCGAACAATCCGTGGTGAGCCCTCCATTCGTATCCACATCAAAAACAGCGCTTACGAAGAGCTTTCCTGCGACGGGCAGGTTCACGTGGAAGGAGCTGCCGAGAGCGTTATCCCAGGATGCCGGTGGCGTACCGTTGGCGGAACTCACCTCGGCGAACGTCGGCCCCGGCGGACCCTGAAGGCCCCGCTCACCCTGAAGTCCTTGGATTCCGCGTTCGCCCTGCTGTCCCTGCGGAAGCTGACCGGCCGCGAAGTCCTCGCCGAGAAGCGAGCCGTTCGCCACCTTCGGGGAAGTCACCGCGTCATTGGCGAGGTCGGCGTTCTTCACCGCCCCTGCCTTGATGTGCTTGGACTTGATCGAATCCTTCGGGAGCCCGGCGGCGTATGCACCGGCTCCGAGGGCGATGAAGAGGGCGACGAGGCCGATTCCGTTGTTGCGCAGATAGCTGACCATTGCCAGCACAGCGTCCATCCAGCGGAAGCTGATGTAAACCCCCCAAGAGGGTGGTCGGACCACCCATCAGAGCGCAGGGGCGGAGAGCCGCTTCGCGCAGCCTCCTGCGATGAGCTGGCTTTGACTCTGATTTAGCTGCCGGTTCTGAGGGAAGCCGAGCCTCGGCAATCGCGAGGCCCGACGCTCGCTGCCGGGTTGGCCCGTGGGTTCGCGAAAGGTGTGCTTTCCATGCGGAGTATGTGTTTTTCGGAGGCGGTTCTCGAGCCCAGTCGCCTCGCTGCTCCCTTCGCGCGTGCCCCGACAGGTGGCCCTGACGCCGCGGCGAGGTACGAAACGGGTACACCAGGCCGTACTTAGCCGGGCAAGCGGGGACACGGCACCCCGAGCAATCAGCACCCTTTGCAGGCTATTCGTGCCTGATGGGGCCCGGCCGTTCCGCTCCCGAGTGGCCTCCTAAGGAGTAGGCCCCAGGTTCGAATCCTGGTCGGGGCATTGGCATCCTGCCGCCGGGTATAGGCTGTCTCGCGGTTAATGCGCGAAGGGGGGAGCCAACCGGCGGGGACGGGGCGGAGCACGCTGGTGCTGGCCGTCGCCGCATTCGCCTTCTTTCTCAGCGGCGCCCCACCCGCGGACGCGTTCATCTACTGGGCCAACGAGACGGGGGACAGCATCGGCCGGGCCGAGCTCGACGGCTCCGGCACCAACCAGTCCTTGATCACCGGCGCCGACATCCCCTGCGGCGATGTCGCGGTCGACGGCGCCCACATCTACTGGGCGAACTACGACGGCGACACGATCGGGCGCGCGAACCTCGACGGGTCCGGCGTCGACCAGAACTTCATCTCCGGCGCGGACGAGCCCTGTCAGGTGGCTGTCGACGCGACCCACGTCTACTGGGGGAATCTCGGCCCCAGCACGATCGGGCGAGCCAATCTGGACGGCACGACACCGGTCCAAAACTTCGTCGCCGGAGTGACGAGCCTCGGCGGGGTTGCGGTCACACCGACGCACCTCTACTGGACCAATCGCGGCGCCGTCAACACGATCGGCCGAGCTGCGCTCTCCACTCCGGAGACCCCGGACCAGAGCTTCATCACCGGAGCCTCCGGTCCCACCGGAATGACGCTCGATGCCACACACGTCTACTGGGCCAACCACGACAACCACACGATTGGGCGCGCGGCGATCAGCAGCCCCGGCAGCCCGGACCAGAGCTTCGTCAGCCTCCCCGCCACCAACTTTCCGTGTGGCGTCGCAGTCACCGCGACTCACATCCTCTGGAGCAGTGCCGGCCCCGACACAATCGGGCGCGGCCCCTTAGGGGATCCCAACGGCTCCGACAACAATCAGAGCTTGGTCACCGGCACCACCAATGGCTGCGGGGTCGCGGTCGACGCGTTCGGCACCCCCAGCTGCGAGAGCACCTCGGCCACGACCGAACAGCCATTGGGAGTCGCGATCGCCCTGCCCTGCGACGCGAGCGGCGGGACGCACAGCGTCTCGATCGCCTCCCCGCCCGCCCACGGCCAGATCTCGGGCTTTGATGCCTCGACCGGCCAGCTCACCTACACCCCTGACCCCGGCTTCCACGGCACCGACTCGTTCGCCTACCAGGCCACCAGCGGCACCGCCACCTCGACCGCGGCGACCGCGACGGTCGCGGTCAAGACCTCGAACGAGCTCAGCCTCGGCACGGCGAAGAAGAACAAGCGCAAGGGGACCGCGAAGCTCACGGTGACCGTCGCCGGCGCCGGCGGAGTCGAGCTCTCGCAGACGAAGAAGGTGAAGGGCTCGAACAAGCGTGCCGAGGCGGCCGGCGACGTGAAGCTACAGGTGAAGTTGAAGGGCAAGGCGCGCGAGAAGCTGGCCCAGAAGGGCAAGGCGAAGGTCGGCGTCGACGTCACTTTCTCGCCCGACGGTGGCGACCCGGAAACGAAGAGCGCCACGGTCAAGCTTGTGCAGAAGAAGTAGCGCCTCTTTCTATGATCGACGGATGGCTCCGGAGGCCTCGTTCGAACAGACCGAGAGCGGGCTCGTACCCGCCGGAGAGGGATGGTTCGTACTCAACGCTCGCGCGGCCCGGTGGCGACACCGCGAGGGGCGGGGCGAGCGTCTGCCCTTCGAGGGCGAGACCGAGTTCCCGCAGGTTGGGATCAGCCTCTTCGTGCTCGCCCCGGGCGAGCCGATCGGGATGTACCACTGGGAGGCCGACCAGGAAGACTTCCTCGTCCTCGCCGGTGAGGCCCTGCTGATCGTCGAGGGCGAGGAGCGGGCGTTGCAGCAGTGGGACTTCGTCCACTGCCCGGCCGGGACCGAGCACATGATCGTCGGCGCCGGAGACGGGCCCTGCAACGTGCTCGCGGTCGGCGCGCGCGAGCATCAGGAGAGCGCGGACTGGGGCGGCTACACCGTCGACGCGACCGCGCTTCGCCACGGTGCCGGCGTCGAGCAGGAAACGACCGACGCCGAGCAGGCATACGCGCGCTTTCCCGAGCCCGTACCGACCCAATACCGCGACGGCTGGCTCCCCGGCCAGTCCGCCTAGAATCGCTCACATCGCAGGGGCCTTTCAGATCACCCATCTCGACGCGCTCGAGCGCGTGCCGATGGACGACATGCTCTGGCGGCCGATTCGGCGGACGCTCGGCGTCACCAGCTTCGGCATCAACGCCTATACGGCCGCCAAGGCGGGCGAGCAGGTGATCGAGCCCCACGACGAGACCAGCGCCGGCGCCGGACGACACGAGGAGCTCTATCTGGTCGCCGCGGGCGCCGCCGAGTTCACGCTCGACGGCGAGCGGGTCGCCGCGCCGGCGGGCTCGCTGATCCTCGTTCCGGTCGCCACCCACCGGGCCGCGACCGCGACCGAGGACGAGACCACGGTGCTGGTGATCGGCGGCGTTCCGGGCTCGGCGACGGTGTCGCCGTTCGAGTACTGGTACGCGGCCCAGGCTCCCTACCTGCGCGGCGACTACGACGAGGCCGTGGCGGTCGCCTCGGAGGGTCTCGCCGACTACCCGGACCACCCGAGCCTGCATTACCAACTGGCCTGCTATCACGCGCTTGCCGGCCGCCCCGACGAGGCGCTCGAGCACTTCAATATCGCCGCCCGCGGCAACCCCGAGGTGATCCAGTGGGCGGCCGACGACGCGGACCTCGATTCGATCCGCGACGACGCGCGCTTTCCCTCGAGCTGAGCGGATCGCGGCGTAACCTCTCGGGCGGGCCGGCCATGAGGGGATGATGGGTTCGCGCGATACGCCCTTTGACGCCGCCGGCTTCAGCGAGCTCGTCGACGAGCATCACCCCGCGCTCTACGCATTCGCGCGCCGGCGTCTAACCGATGCGGCATCGATCGAGGATGTCTTGGCGGAGACGTTCGTGACCGCGTGGCGGCGCCGCGCAGATATCCCCGAGCCGCCGTTGCCGTGGCTCTACGGGGTGTGCCTGCGCGTGATCTCCACCCAGCGGCGGTCGGCGCGGCGCCGGTTGCGCCTCTGGGGGCGCCTGGCATCGGAGCGCCCGGCGGCCGGCCGCGATCCGGCGGAACTCGTCGCTCGGCGCTCGGAGATCAGCGAGGCCTTCGCCACACTCTCTGCCGGCGATCGCGAGGTGCTGCGGCTGATCGCCTGGGACGGCCTCTCGACCGCCGAAGCCGCCGCGGTGCTCGGCTGCACGCCGGGAGCCTTTCGCGTCCGCTACCACCGGGCTCGTCGTCAGCTCGAGAAACATCTCGCCGCTGGCGGCCATGAACAGGTGATGACCAAGAGCACCGACGAAGCGACGAGCGGGAGCGCCGGGTGAGGCCCGAGAACGACCCGCTGCTCGAGCGGCTGAGGGGGGAGGACCCGGCGGCGGCGGCCGAGCCCAGCGAAGCGGCCATGCGCGCGGCGGTCAAGCGGCGCGCCGCCGCCGAGCTCGGGCCCAAGCGCTCGAAGCGGCCTGCCAGTCGAACGCGGATCTTGGTCGCGACAGCCGCGGCGCTCGCAGTCGGGGCTGTCGCGACGGCCCTGTTTGCCGGCAGCGATGGCGTTTCCCCCGGCCCCGACCAGGCGCTCGCGATCGAGCATGGCCCCAACGGCGTCACGCTCACGATTACCGACGCCGGCGCGAGCGCTGAGGAGATGAACCGAGAGCTTGCGGACGCCGGGATTGAGCGGGTTCGCGTGATCTCGGTTCCCGGATCACCCAATCATGCCGGGACCTGGGCCGGCTTCATCGACCTGATCGCCGCCTGCGACGGCGGGCCGACGAGGAGCGGCTTCGGGATCCGGATTCCCCACCACGTCGAGAGTGAGCTGCCGGCCCCCGGCCAAGACGTCGTCGACATCAACCTGCCGCGCTCGGGTGAAATCAACTTTTCTCTCGCCCTGCAGACCGGCAGCGGCAAGCGAGCGATCGTGAGCACGAAGACGATCGATGACGCCAAATACACCCCCGCGATCTTGATTGCGATCCGCCCGCGGACAGGCGCCGATGACGAGCAGGCAAAGCAGCTCGATGCCCAAGATCTGACCGAGATGGGTGGTGTCTTCGCGCCCTATGGCGAGGCGTTGGCCGACGGAAGGGGAAGCTGCAGCGACCTCGGTCTGCAGCCGCTGCCCGAGCCGACCTTCCCGCCGCCCGGAGACTGGGTGACGATCCCAATCTCCAACACGCCGGCCGGTGCCGAGCGGATGACCGATCAGCTCCGGGCCGAGGGCATCCGCGGCCGGTTCCGCTTGATTCCGGCCCAGCCCGAGGAGGTGGGCTATTACCTGGGGTGGGCGCGAAAGCCTGCGTTCGGGCCCGATCAGGACCCGATCGGAAACCGGATCGACGTGACCACCGGCAACCCCGCGCGGCCGGAGGAGCCTTCGGCCAAGGTACTGGCACTTCGCCGCGAAGCGTTCACGGCCTTCCCGGATGCCCGTTGGGTCTTCTACGTCGGCCGGCCGCCGGAGAAGGGCGAACCCCCGCTGGTGGTCACGATCGACGGCCCGGAGAATGCGGCGGCCGCGCTGAGGAACCACTGCAAGGGAGCCTCCAGGGTCGTCCAGCCCAACGGCCACAGGTGGTGCGCGACATTACTGCCGGCGCAGGTACCGCGACCGTAGACCCGCTGTGCGGAACTTAGCCCGGTTTCAGTTCCTCGAGCGCGTCGCGCAGGAACTCGATCAGCCGCCAGGCGTCGGGCATCTGGTCGCGGTCGGTGACGATGCCGATGTCCATGCTGCCGTTGTAGCTCATCACCGTGATGTTGAGGCCCATGCCGTCGGTGACCACCGAGACCGGGTAGTTGGCCTTCAGCTCGGCGCCGGCGCAGTAGAGGGGGAACTGGGGGCCGGGGACGTTCGAGATCACCAGGTTCCAGGTCGGCCGGCCGCGCTGGCTCGAGGCGAGGCTGAAGGTGGCGCGGGCGGCGCGAGCGAAGACCGCCGGGGGGATGAAATGGTTGGCGTCCTGGAGCAGCTCGGCGGGCATCGCGCGGTGGCGCTTCTTCATCGAGGCGAGCGCCTCGTGGGTCTGCTGCAGCCGCTCGACCGGATCGACGACGTTGGTGAACAGCGGGCGCGCTCATCAGCATGATCCGGTTGCCGTAGGTCCCCTGCTGGGCCTCGCTTCGTACCGAGACCGGGATCTGGGCGACCAGCGGGTCGGCCGGTAGCTCGGTGTGGGAGATCAGCCAGCGCCGGACTGCGCCGGCGCAGATCGCGACGACGACGTCGTTGACGGTGCATCCGTGGGCGTTCTTGACCTCCTTCACCTCCTCCAGCGGGATCTGCCCGAAGACGAAGCGGCGGTGAGGTGAGACGCGGCCGTTGAACGAGGTCCGCGGTGGCTTGTGGGTCGAGCGCTCGAGCTCGCCGCCCTCGCGCTCGCCGCGGACCGTCTTTCGCAGCCGCTCCGAGGCCTTGGCGATCGTCTCGGCGCCGGGGAGGTTCCCGAACGGGGTCTCGTCGAGGTTGGGCAGCGCGCCGGCAGCGAGCGCAGCATCCGCACCGGGTAGCGCGGCAGCCCGAACAGCCCGCGGGCGAACATCTCGAGCTCGCTCGGGTGCTCGCCGTTTCGCTCACGGCCGGAGTCGGGAAGCTCGCGGCCCTGCGGCTCGAGGTCGAAGAGCACGCCCATGATCTCGGCGCCGGAGAGGCCGTCGACGGCCGCGTGATGGATCTTGGTCAGCATCGCCACCGACCCGTCCTCGAGCCCGTGGATCAAATACAGCTCCCACAGCGGCCGGGCGCGGTCGAGCGGCCGGGCGACGATTCGCGCCACCTGTTCGGCGAGCTTCTCGTCGGTCCCCGGCGGCGGCAGGGCGAGCTCGCGGACGTGGAAGTCGAGGTCGAAGTCGGGGTCGTCGACCCAGTAGGGGTAGTCGAGGCCGAACGGGACCTCGGCCAGGCGCCAGCGCATCGGCGGCAGCAGCGGCAGCCGCTCGGCGATCATCTGCTGGACGTCGGCGAGCTCGAGCTTGCCGCTCGGGGTGGTGCTCGGATCGAGGATCGCCAGCCCGCCGACGTGCCCGCTCTGGCGGGCGTTCTCGAGCGCGAGGAACTGGGCGTCGAGGCTGGTCAGCTGGCGCACAGCGCCGAGTGTCTCATGCCTCGGCTGAGATTTGCGAATCGCCTCCGCTCGGATCGTGGGCCTGGTCGGTCTGGTCGGCGGGATCGCCGAGCGCGATCGCGGCGGCGACCGCCACCACCGCGGTTCCGGCGCCCGGGAGGATCGCCCAGCGGCGCTTGACCACCGCGCGCTCGGGCTCCGTCTGCTCTGGGGGATTGCCTGGTTCGTCCATGACCTAAGCGAATCGGGCGCGCCTAAACGCCGGCCCAAGGGGACGTAAGACTTGGGGACTAGCGCCGAGGGCCGAGCCCGGCGCGGCGCGGGATCAGCTCCTTCGCCCCGCGGACGCCGATCCAGACGTCGAGGATCGCCTGGTGGGCGGGATCGGCGGCGAGAAAGCTCTGGTTGGCGACGATCAGCCGGCGGCCGAGGAACATCGCGCTCGACGGGCTGTCGAAGGGGACCGCGGAGCCGTTCTCGCCACCACCGGAGCTGGTCGGGAAGCGCTCGAGCTCGGTTCCGCCGGGAGCGATCACGGCGATCTGGTTGGAGAGCAGCAGGGTGATGTAGATGCGACCCGCGGTGTCGATGGCGAACCCGTCCGGCGCGTCCAGCGGCGCGCTCTCCCAGACGGTGCGGATCGCGCCGGGGCTGCCGTCGGCGGCGATCGCGATCTCGTAGAGCTTGCCGGTCGCCGGGTTGCCGTCGCCGAGCCCGGCCGAGCTCTGCTGGGCGACGAGCAGGCGGTTGCGGTCGGCCGTGAGCACGATGCCGGTGGTCCCGAACTCGAGCCCGTTGAGGCGCGTATCGCTCAGCCACGCGGTCGCCTCGCCGCCGCCCGGCGGCACCCGCCAGATCGTCGCGTGGATGTAGTCGGTGACGTAGAGCTCGCCGCGCCGGCCCCAGGCGGCGTAGTTGGGCAGCGCCTCGGAGGGGAAGGTGGCGTAGGGGCGCTGCTTGCCGCTGCGCGGGTTGAGCAGCAGCACCCGGGCGGGCGCCTTGTCGAGCAAGACCAGACGGCCGCGGGCGTCGCTGGTCGCCACCTGGACGCCGTGGTCGGCCGCCAGGTCCTGGCCCGCGATCGTCCACGAGCGCAGCAGGGTGCCGTCGCGCGCGTACTCGAACACGCGCGAGGGGACGCTGTCGCCGTTCGGGTTCGTGTAGGTGCCCTCGTAGACGCGATGGTTGGGGGCGACGTAGGCGCGGGCCGGAAAGCCGGGGGTCGGGATCAGGGCGAAGACGTCGGTGTCGAAGCGCACCCGGGCATCGCCGCCGGCGCTCGGCGCGAGCACCGCCAGCACCGCCAGCGCGGCGGCCGCGACCATCGCTCCACGCCGCCTCACAGTTGCTCGATCACCTCGGCCGCGGCGCGCTCGCCCGAGCGCACGGCGCCGTCCATGTACCCGGCCCAGTAGTTCGAGGTCTCGGTCCCGGCCCAGTGGATACGCCCGACGGGCGCCGTCAGCGCCTGCCCGCGGGCGGCGATCTGACCGAGGCCGGGGATCCCGACGGGACAGCCGCGGGTCCAGGTCTCGCGCTTCCAGACCGTCTCGATGTACTGCTGCGGGTTCGCCGCCTGCGGGCCGAAGAACTCGACGTAGTTGGCGAGCACCGCCTTGCGGCGCTGCTTGGGCGAGAGCTTGGCGAAGCTGCGCGCCTGGTCGCCGCCGACGAAGCCGAAGATCACGCCCTTGCTCGCGTCCTCGGGCGAGTCGTCGAAGGTCGCCGCGACCGGCCCCTTGTCATAGAGGACCTGGCCCGAGAGCCCGTCGTCTCGCCAGAAGGGCTTGTCGTAAACCACCGTCGCCTTGGTCAGGGTCCCCTGCGGAAAGTGGTCGATCAGCTCGACCCGGTCGTCGGGCAGGCCCGGCTCGTAGTCGATCTTGCCGGTCAGCACCGGCGGCACGGCGACGATCACGTGCTTGGCCTTGACGTTGACGCGGTCGGAGTGGACGGTGACCCCGTGGCGGCTGTGGACGATCCGCCGCACCGGCGATTCGAGCACCATCGAGCGCCCGAGCTTGCGCGCGATCCGGTCGCAGATCAGCTGCGAGCCGCCGGCGAAGCGGAACATCTGGGCGCCGTCGCGGGTGTTGAAGTTGCGCTCGAAGGTGCCCGGGTTCTGCTCGTTGCCCGAGGAGGCGATGTAGAACAGCGTGTAGAGCAGCGAGACCTCGCGCGGCTCGGCGCCGAAGATCGGCCGCGTGGCGATCGGGACCAGCGCCTTGAACTGGGGGGTGAGCGCGTTCGCCTCGACGTACTGCTCGAGCGTCTGCGCGTCCCACTCGGCGGCGTTCGCCGCCGTCCACGGAGCATCGATGGGGACCGTGGTCGACTTCTGGTCGAGGTCGCCGACGACCAGGGCCAGGTCGGGCAGGATCACCGGGTCGGGCGGTGCCGTGCCGGTGGGGCCGGTGTCGGCGAACCGCAGCCGCGAGCCGTTGGCGATGTACTGGTTGTCGCCGCTGTTGTAGGTGTTGAAGAGGCCGACGTTCATCTCCTCTCCGAGCGCGATCACGTGGTCCTGCGTCGGCCCGGCGAAGGTGCCGCCGCGCTCGGTGATCTCGCCGTCGCCGATGTCGTGGTTGAGACAGCGGCCGCCGACGCGATCCCGGGCTTCGAGCACGATCACGGAGTGCCCCTTGCGCTCCAGCTCCCGGGCGGCGGTGAGGCCGGCGAAGCCGGCACCGACGATCGCGACCTCGGCGCGGCGGGTGCGCTTGCGGCGCGGGTGATGGCGGCTGGCCGAGGCGCCGGGCACCGACGCGAGCACGGCCCCCGCCGAGGCGGCAGCGCCGCTCCCGAGCAGCCGGCGACGGGAAATGCCGCCGCTATCGGTGCTGTTTGGATCACCGGACAAGGCGGGCATCTTGGCAACTGCTCGGATCCCGTGCGCCATACCGTCCGGCGAAATCGAGGCGACTAGCATGGCCCGCGTGGCACCTCTCGAGGACGGCCGATGAGGCTGCAAAGCGAGCGCCGCGCGGTCGCCGCGGCGGCTCGCCGGCTGGCGAGCGAGGGCCTCGTGCTGGGCACGGCCGGCAACATCAGCGCCGCCGCCGGCGAGCTCGTCGCGATCACCCCTACCGGGGCCGCGCTCGCCGAGCTCGAGCCGGCGCAGGTGGCGGTGATCGAACGCTCCGGTGCGCTGGTCGAGGGTGAGCTCGAGCCGACCTCCGAGCTCGACCTTCACCTCGGCGTGTACGAGCGCTTCGACGCCGGCGCCGTCGTCCACACCCACGCGCCGATGGCGACCGCGCTCTCCTGCGTGCTCGAGGAGCTGCCCTGCGTCCACTACTCGATGCTGCTGCTCGGCGGCACCGTGCGGGTGGTGCCATATGCGACCTTCGGCACCCCGGAGCTGGCGAGAGCGGTCGCCAAGGCGCTCGAGGGCCGGACCGCGGCGCTGATGGCCAACCACGGCGCGGTCACCTACGCCGCCGACGTCGACGCTGCGGTCGAGAGCTCGCTGCTGTTGGAGTGGGCGTGCACCGTCTACTGGCGGGCGAAGGCGATCGGCGAGCCGACGGCGCTGGATGAGGACGCCCGAGCGGCGGTGGTGGCGGCAGCGCTCGAGCGCGGCTACGGAACCACGAAGCCGGCGGGGGAGGCCGGATGAGGCCGCGGATGCGCGCGGTGGCGATGGGCGTGCATGTGCTCGATGTGCTCGTGCGCCCGGTTGAAGAGATTCCCGAGGGCCAGGGCGGCGAGCTGGTCGAGCAGATCCGGATCACCGCCGCGGGCTCGGCCGGGGGTACGGCGCTGACCCTGGCGAAGCTCGGCGCCGATGTCCGCAGCGCCGGCGCCGTCGGCACCGACGCGGTCGGCGAGATGCTCGTCGGCCTGCTCGACCGAGCCGGGATCGACACCTCGCTGCTCGTCCGTCGCGACGACCTGCAGACATCCGCGAGCGTGCTCCCGATCCGACCGGACGGCAGCCGGCCGGCGTTTCACGTGGTCGGCGCCAACGCGAGCTACGGGGCTGCCGACGTCGACCACGACATCTTTACCGACGCCACCCATCTCCACCTCGGCGGACCGGAGTTCATGGGCGGCGAGGCCGCGGCCGAGATACTCACCAGCGCCCGCGCGCACGGCACCGTGACCTCGGCCGATGTGCTGGCGCCGGGCGAGCCCTTGCTGCTCGAGTGGATCGGCCCGGCGCTCGAGCACCTCGACTACTTCCTCCCCAACGACGAGCAGGTGCTCGCCTTCACCGGCGCCGAGGATCTCGAGTCCGGGTGCCGCATCCTGCTCGAGCGCGGCGTCGGTTGCGTCGCCGCGACCTGCGGCGCCGACGGCGCGCTGTTGGTCGACGCCGAGCAAACGCAGCGGGTGCCGGCGTTCGAGATCGAGGTCGTCGACACCACCGGCTGCGGCGACGCCTTCTCGGCCGGCTTCCTACGCGGGCTCTCGCTCGGTCACGACCGGGCCGCGGCGGCGCGGCTGGGCAACGCCGCCGCCGCCCTGGTGGCGGGCGGCCTCGGCTCCGACCACGGCGACTTCGACCTCGACGCGGCGGAGGGATTCGCCAAGCGCACCCCGCAGCTCGGCGGCTAGGCCGTAGCTCATGCTGCCCGACAGGCAAGCAACGACTTGCCTATACTGGTGCTTGTGGGTGACGTCTTCAAGGCCCTGGCGGATCCCACGAGACGACGGATCCTCGACGAACTCGTAGAGCGGGAGGGACAGACCCTGTTCGAGCTGTGCTCTCGATTGGCGACCAAGCATCAGCTCGCGATGACGCGACAAGCGATCTCGCAGCATCTCGAAGTGCTTGAGGAAGCCGGGCTAGTCAGGAGCCGACGGGAGGGCCGTTACAAGTTCCACGACCTGCAAAACGGGCCGCTCGAGTCGTTGACGGACCGCTGGCTCAGGCGTGACCAAAAGGAGAACCGATGAAGATCAACCTCAGCAGCGTGCTCGTCGACGACCAGGAGAAGGCGCTCCGGTTCTACACCGACGTTCTCGGTTTCACGAAGAAGACGGAGGTCCCCCTCGGCGCGCACCGGTGGCTCACCGTCGTCTCCCCCGAGGATCCCGACGGCGTCGAGCTGGTGCTCGAGCCCGACGAACACCCGGCGGCCAAGCCCTTCAAGGACGCTTTGGTGCAGGACGGGATCCCGTTTACGTCCTTCGCGGTCGAGGACGTCCACCGCGAATACGAGCGCCTGTCGGCACTGGGGGTTCGCTTCACGCAAGAGCCGCTGGCGGCCGGTCCCGCGACCACCGCCGTACTCGACGACACCTGCGGCAATCTGATCCAGATCGCTGCCCTAAACACCTAAGCGTGGATGCGGCTCACGTTAGGCGCGCGCGAGTCGTTCCTAACCCGTGGACCTGGAGCTCACCTACCGCGCCCCGTTCGACGCCGCCGCGCTGATCGACTTCCTCGCGATCCGGGCCGTGCCCGGCGTCGAGGAGGTCGACGGCGGCACCTACCGCCGCAGCCTGCGGCTCGCCGGCGGCGCCGCCGTGATCGAGCTGCGGCCCGGCCCCAGCTGCGTCCGAGCCCGGCTCCTGCTCGCCGACGATCGCGATCGGCCCCAGGCCGAGGACGCGGCGCGGCGCCTCTTCGACCTCGACGCCGACCCCGAGCCGCTCGTCCGCGCGCTCGGCGGCGATCGGGTGCTCGGGCCGCTGGCGCGCGCCAACCCGGGCCGGCGGGTCCCCGGGCACGTCGACCCGCACGAGCTCGCCTTCCGGGCGGTGATCGGGCAGCAGATCTCGCTCGGCGCAGCGAGGACGGTCGCCGGACGCCTGGTCGCCACCTACGGCGAGCCTCTGGGCGAGCCGCTGGGCTCGGTCACCCACCTGTTCCCGACCTCCGACAAGCTGGCTGCGATCGGAGCGGACGAGCTGCCGATGCCACGCTCCCGCGCGCGAGCGCTGACCGGGCTCGCCGCGGCGCTCGCCGGCGGCGATCTCGTCCTCGACCCGGGTGCCGAGCTCAACGGAACCCGCGAGCGGCTTCTCGCGCTGCCGGGGATCGGTCCCTGGACCGCCTCCTACATCGAGATGCGGGCGCTCGCCAACGGCGACGCCTTCCTCGCCTCCGACCTCGGCCTTCGCCACGCGCTCGAGCGCCTCGGCGAGGACGGCAGCCCGGCGGGCGCCACCGCCCTGGCCGAGGGCTGGCGGCCCTACCGCGCTTATGCGCTGCAACACCTCTGGGCAACTCTGAAACCACAAAGAGAACGGAGAATCAAGTGATCGCGACCGACGCACAGACCACGACCTACACCACGTTCGACTCCCCGATCGGCAAGCTGTTGGCGCTCGGCGACGGCGAGGCGGTGACTGGGCTCTACATGCAGAACGGCCGGCGACCGGCGACCGTGGGCCCCTCCTGGGAGCGTGACGAGGAGCCGTTCGGCGAGCTTCGCGAGCAGCTCGCCGAGTACTTCGCCGGCGCCCGGCGGGAGTTCGAGCTTCCACTGGCGCCCGAGGGCTCCGCGTTTCAGCAGCGGGTCTGGTCGGCGCTGCGCGAGATCCCCTACGGCGAGACCGAGTCCTACGGCGAGCTCGCCGAGCGGATCGGGCACCCGGGCAGCGCCCGCGCGGTCGGCGCCGCCAACGGCCAGAACCCGATCGCGATCGTGGTTCCGTGCCATCGAGTGATCGGGGCGAACGGCACCCTGACCGGCTACGCCGGGGGGATCGAGCGAAAGCGGCTGCTGCTCGACCTCGAGTCGCCGCTGGCGAGACTCGATCTGAGCTCCCCCTCGACCCGGTGACCCGCACCTACACGCTGATCGGCGCCGACGGCTCAGCCTACGAGTCGTCGGCGCCCGGAACGCTCGGCGGCCACCGGCGGACGAAGGTCTACGGCCGCCTCGACTGCGCCGGCGCCCTGCGCTGGATCGCCAAGGGCCACTACGTCACCCACCGCGTCTTCTTTGCCGACGAGCCGACCGCGATCGCCGCCGGCTACCGGCCGTGCGCGCGGTGCATGCCGGACGAATACCGGGCCTGGAAGCGCGTCCAGTCGGCCTAGGCGCGAGTCGGCTCGGCCTCACCGATCGGCTTCGAGGCCATCGCCAGCTGCCCGCCGCCCGCGGCCTTCGCCTCGTACAGCGCCAGGTCGCCGCGCCGCACGAGATCGTCGAGATCCTCGCTGCGGTCCCAGACCGCGACCCCGGTGGAGAAGCTCGCCCTCTGCGGAGTCGCGTCCTCGAGCCGGGCGACGACGCCGACGACGTCGTCGAGCTCGGCATCGCTGAACAGCGCCGCGAACTCGTCGCCGCCGAGGCGAGCAAGGACGTCGGCCTCGCGCAACGAGCCGCGCATGCGCTCGGCCGTCTCGCGCAGCGCCCGGTCTCCCTCCTCGTGGCCCATCGTGTCGTTGAGCTCCTTGAGCCCGTCGAGGTCGAGCATCACGAGGACCGCCGGGGTTCCCTTGCGCTGCGCACGGCTGAGGTCGCGGCGCGCCGCCGACTCCCAGCCGCGGCGGTTGAGGAGCCCGGTGAGGTCGTCCATCAGCGCCTCCTCGCGCAACCGTTTCGTGAGCCGCTGCGTCTCCCTGGTCATCGTCCGCAGTGAGCCCGCAACCGAGGCGCCGACGAGCACGAGCAGGGTCGCGTGGCCCCAGTCGACCGGGTAGGCCGGTGGTCCGAAGATCACCATCGGCAGGTAGGCGCAGGCGGCGAGGACCGTGATCCCGACGATCAGCACGCGGTCGCTGCCCTGGAGCCCGAACCAGATCATCGCCATCATCAGCAACACCGAGTAGCCGGAGGCGACGCCGCCGCTGTAGGCGAGCATCATCGTCAGCCCGACGAGGCCGCCGTAGGCGGCGGTGTAGAAGATCAGTGGCCGATCGGGCCCGGTGAGCAGGACGACGACCGGAACCACGGCGCCGATCGCGGCTCCGATGAAGAAGATCGTGTGGTGAGAGCTGAAGTCGGTTGCCGTCGCGACCGCGATCGGCAACCAGTTGCCGAGGATCGCGACTCGTAGCGCCGTGCGTCGCTGGCCGCCGCTGAACCTGTCCGGCTGCATACCTCCCTATCGGCGTTCGCCGCCGGGCGGTTGAGGAGAGATCTCCCGAACGGACGTGCCATGGGATAGGGTGGCGTCACGTTGAGTGAGCGAAACGGACTTCGTCGGAGGGAGTTCCTGGTCGCCGGAGCCGGCGCCGGGCTTGCCCTGGCCGGGCCGATCAACTACGTGGCACTGGCGCGCCAGAAGCGCCTGCCGTTCGCGACGGGTGGCAAGTTTGCCCACGGCGTCTCGGCCGGGTTCCCCTCGCCGAAGGCGATCACGGTCTGGACGCGGCTGTCGGGGATCGATCGCAGCTCGAAGCTGATGGTCGAGATCGCGACCGACAAGGGCTTCAACAGCGTGGTCGAGTCGGTCGCCGTCCGCGCCGAGAAGAACCGCGACTACACGGTGCACCACCGAGTCAAGGGCCTCGACCCCGGGGAGCAGTACTTCTACCGCTTCTTCACCCAGGGCAAGGAGAGCCGGGTCGGCAAGTTCCGTACCGCGCCTCCGGCCGACTCGAAGGAGACGATCAGGATCGGTTTCTACTCCTGTCAGAACTACAACGCCGGCTACTACACCGCGCAGGCGGGGCTGGCGAAGGAGAAGGATCTCGACCTCGTCCTCTGTCTCGGCGACTACATCTACGAGAAGGGCACCTACACCGGCCCGCGGAGCGACACGACCGGGGTCAACGGCGACGGCGACGTGCAGACCCTCGACGAGTATCGCCAGAAGTACCGCCTCTACCAGAGCGACAAGGCGCTTCAGGACCTACACGCCGCCCATCCCTTCGTCATGGTCTGGGACGACCACGAGGTCGAGGACAACTACGCCGGCGACGAGGACCTCGACAACGGCGGCGACATCCGCCGGGTCCCGTTCGAGGAGCGCCGCATGAACGCCTACAAGGCCTTCTTCGAAGCGATGCCGAAGATGAAGGTAAAGGGCGACCCGACCCGGATCTACGGCTCGGCGAAGCTCGGCGGCGCCGCGGAGCTCTTCTTCACCGACCAGCGTCAGTACCGCGACGCGCAGCCGTGCGGCGACGCGATCCTCGGAGGTCCGTGCCCCGAGGCCGAGGATCCTGCCCGCACCCTCCTCGGCGCGACGCAGAAGGCCTGGTTCAAGCAGGCGGTCGCCAAGTCGAAGGCGAACTGGAAGCTGTGGGGCTCGGAGACGATGGTGATGAGCCTCGACCTCCCCAAGGGCACGCCCGTGCAGCTCGACGCCTGGGACGGCTACTCCGGCGAGCGCAAGGAGGTGCTCGAGCACTTCGTCGCCTCGGGGGTCCAGAACCTCACCGCGCTCACAGGTGACATCCACACCTTCATCGCCGGCGATATGACGACTACCGGCCGCGAGGGTGGCACCCCGGTCGGAGTCGAGCTCGTCGGCGGCTCGGCGACCTCGCTCGGGCTGCCGGAGTTCCTCGGCGCGCCGAGCTCGACGCTCTACCCGCTCGCCGCCACGAACGACCCCCACGTCAAGTTCGTCGACTTCGACCGCCGCGGCTATGCCGTGGTCACGGCGACGAAGAAGGACCTCACCTGCGAGTTCAAGGCGGTCGACGCGCTCAACCCGACCAGCGCCGTCGAGACGCTGAAGTCGTTCCGGGTGCAGTCTGGCGTTCCGGCTTTGCAGGTCGTTTAGACCCGCGTCAGCTCCTCGAGCGTGAAGACGAAGCTCTCGTAGGTCCGGCCGGTCCCCTGCTGGAGGCCGATTTCGCAAGTGCGGTTGGAGCACAGATGGGCGTCGAAGCGGCGACCGTCGAGCTCGGCGGCCTGATCGGCGGTCGCCGCCACGGGCAGCTCGGGGTGGAGCATGCCGCGGTCGCCGGCGAAGCCGCAGCAGGTGGCGGCGATCGGGACGACGACGTCGTCGGCGAGCTCGGCGGCGATCGCCGCGAGGTCGGCGTCGAGCTCCAGGTGGCGGGTCGCGCACGGCGGGTGTACGGCGACCGAGCCGAGCTTGCGGGTGATCTCGAGCGTCGGCAGCAGGCGCTCGCGCGTCCAGGCGATCGAGTCCTGAAAGCGCAGGCGCGAGTGGCGCTCCGCGTTGACCTCGCTCAGCAGCGCGACGGCCTCCTCCGCCAGCCCGAGCGTGCAGGAGCTGGCGTCGCAGACGATCGGCAGCGCGCCGGCGTCGCTCCAGCGCCAGAGCGCGGCGACGGTGTGGTTCGCCATCCGCCGGGCGCCGCCCGTGTAGCCCTTGGATGACCAGGGGGTGGCGCAGCAGTGCCCGGCGACGTCGGCTGGGATCCAGAGCTTGAGGCCGGCCCGCGCGGAGACCGCGACCAGCGCCTCGGGCAGGCTCAGCCGGTCGCCGTTGCCGTTCCGGGCGCGGCCGAAGATCCGGTTGACACAGGACGGCAGGTAGACGGCAGCGGCGCCCTCGCGTCTGGTCGCCGGCAGCTCCGCGGGCGCCGGTCGCGGCATCTCCTGCGGCCACTCCGGCACCAGCTCGGCGCCGAGCGCCTTGCGTGCCGCACGGCTGGCGCCACGGATCGCCCCGCGCGCCGCTCGACCGCGGTCGCCGGCGGCGAGGCTCCTGCGCGCGGCCCGCTCCACCGACGCCCAGCGGTCGGCGAGCCGCAGGGCGACCTTCTCGGCGCGGGCGCCGTGCTGGCGCGCGCGCAGCGACTTGACGAACTTGCCGGTGTCGATCCCGAGCGGACAGGCGAGCATGCAGGTGCCGTCGGCGGCGCAGGTCTCGAGCGCGTCGTACTCGTACTCGGCCAGCAGCGCCGCCAGCACCGGCGATCCGGGCGCTTGGCGCGCCATTTCGCGGCGCAGGACGATTCGCTGCCGCGGCGTCGTGGTCAGGTGGCGGCTCGGGCAGACCGGCTCGCAGAAGCCGCATTCGACGCAGGTGTCGACCTCGTCCTCGACCGAAGGCGTCGTCTTCAGGTTGCGAAGGTGGATACCGGGGTCGTCGTTGATCACCACCCCGGGAGCGAGCACGCCGTCGGGGTCGGCGAGGCGCTTCACCCGCCGCATCAGCTCGGTCGCCTTCGCCCCCCACTCGCGCTCCACGAACGGAGCCATGTTCACCCCGGTCCCGTGCTCGGCCTTGAGCGAGCCGTCGTAGCCGTCGATCACGAGCGAGATCAGGCCCTCCATGAAGGCGTCATAGCGCTCCAGGTCCTCGGGCTTGGCGAAGTCGGGGGTGAGCATGAAGTGCAGGTTTCCGGCCGAGGCGTGGCCGGCGACGCCGGGGAGGAAGCCGTGCTCGGTCAGCAGCGCCTGCAGGTCCTTGGCCATCTCCGCCATCCGCTCCGGTTGCACGCAGACGTCCTCGACGATCAGCGCGGTGCCCGGGGCGCGCATCCTGCCGACCAGGCCGTGCATGCCCTCGCGCACCGTCCAGTAGACCTCGATCGTCTCCGCGTCGCGATGGAATTCCGGCTCGCGGATCAGCTCGCGGCCGTCGAGCACAGCCGCCGCCCGGGCCTCGGCGGCCTCGAGTTCGGCCTCGTCCGAGCCGCCGAACTCGACCAGCAGCGCGGCCGAGAACGGGTCGAGCTCGCGCCAGCTCTCCGGCGTGCCGCGGATGTTGTGGCTGGCGATGATCAACGCCGGCGCGACCATCAGCTCGACCGCGCGGGCGCCGGCGGCGACGAAGTCCTGCACCTGCTCGAGCGCCGCGTCGACGTTGGGGAAGTGAAGCCAGGAGACCGTCGTTCGCGGCGGCTGGGCGACCGTCTCGAACACGGCCTCGGCGATGAAGCCGAGCGTGCCCTCGGAGCCGACCAGCAGGCGGCGGAAGATCTCCACCGGGGTCTCGGCGTCGAGGAAGGCGCAGAGGCGATAGCCGGTCGTGTTCTTGATCTCGAACTTGCGCCGGATCCTGGCCGTGAGCTCGTCGTCGGCGAGGATCTCGTCGCGGATCTGGAGCAGCCCGGCGGCGAGCTCGGGCTCGGCGGCGGCAAAGCGCTGTTCGGCGTCGTCGGCGGCGCTGTCGATCACGGTTCCGGAGGCGAGCACGAAGCGCAGCTCGCTGACCGTCTCGTAGGAGTCGTGCGTGACGCCGCAGCGCATGCCGCCGGAGTTGTTTGCGATCACCCCGCCGACGCAGGCGATGTCGGTCGACGCCGGGTCCGGTCCGAGCTTGTAGCCGTGCGGGGCGAGCACGCGGTTGACGTGGCCGAGCACGGTCCCCGGCTGCACCCGGGCGCGGGCGCCATCGGCTTCGACCGCGACGCCGCGGAAGTGACGGCGGACGTCGACGAGGATGCCGTCGGACTGGCCCTGCCCGTTGAGGCTCGTGCCTCCGGCCCGGAAGACGACCGGGGTCGAGGTGCGCCGGCCGTAGGCGAGCACCTTGGCGACGTCGGCCGCATCGTGGGCCATCACCACCACCTTCGGAAACAGCCGGTAGGGGCTCGCGTCGGAGGCGTAGCGGACGATGTCGGAGGCGCGCACGAGCACGCGGTCGGCGCCGAGCAGGGCGACGAGGTCGCCGCGCAGCGGCTCCGGGGTGCCGCCCGCGACCCAGCTCGGCGCGGCGTCGGCGCTGGCCGGCGAGGGCTCCGGCTCGAGCGGCGCGAGCTTCGGCTTGAGCAGCGCCATCGCTACCGCCCTCCGCCTAGAACAGCCACATCCCCGGAGCGACCCCGACCTCGACCAGCTGCGGCCGGTCGGCGGCGATCGCGCCGGCGAGCGCCTCGCGCAGCTCGGCCGCGGTGTTGACCCGGACCGTGCCGACGCCGTAGGCGGCGGCGATCGACGCGGTGTCGAGCTGCGGCAGGTCGAGCCCCGGCGCACCCTCGACCCCCTCGATCGCCGAGAACCACTTGAGGATCGCGTACTCGCTGTTTCGGAGCACGAGGAAGGTGACCGGGACGTCGTATGCCACCGCGCTCCAGAACGCCGTCACCGCGTACTGCACCGAGCCCTCGCCAACCACGCAGACCACCGGCCGGTCGGGCTGGGCGAGCTGCACGCCGACCGCGGCCGAGAGCCCGAAGCCGAGCCCGCCGCCGGCGCCGAAGTAGTAGCTGCCGGGCTTCGAGAGCCGCAGCTGGTTGCGCAGCGCCAGGGTGGAGGAGGGAGCTTCGAGGACGACGATCCCGTCCTCGGGAAAGGCCGCGCCGAGCGCGTTCATCGCCGCGGTGCCGGTGATCGGGTCCTCCTCGGGGCCCTCGGTGGGCTCGGGCAGCGACTCGCCCGGGTCGCGGTCGGACTCGCCGACCTCGTCCAGGAGCCGCTCGAGCGTGAGCTTGACGTCGGCGACGATCGCGTCGCCCATCGGCGCCCGCGCCGCCTCGTCGGGATCGGAGGTGATCTGCACCAGCGCCGCGCCCTCGGGCAGCAGCGGGCCCGGGATGTTCGGGTAGTAGGGAAAGACGGAGGAGCCGACGACCAGGATCAGATCGCGGCCGGCCAGCGTCTCGGAGACCGGTCCGATCGCCGGCGGCAGGACGCCGCGGAAGTTGGGATGGCCCTCGGGAAAGCCGAGCCTTCCGCCTCCGGGGGCCGGGGTCGCGAACACGGGCAGGTGCTGGCGCTCGGCGAGCGCGATCGCCGCCTCCCAGCCGCCGCTGGCGTCGATCTCCGGGCCGGCTATCAGCACCGGGTTTGAGGCCGACTCCAGCCGCCGGGCCAGGTCGACCACGGCCTCGGGGTCGCCGACCGCCAGCCCGGTCGTCTTGCGCTCGATCGCGGCCCGGGCGTCGGCCTCGTCGACCTCGGCGTCCCAGTCGTCCATCGGGATCGAGACGAAAGCGGGTCCCTTCGGCGGCAGGGTCGCCACGTGCGTCGCCCGGGCCAGCGCCAGCGGCACGTCCTGCGCGCGCGCCGGCTCGAAGCTCCACTTGACCAATGGGTGCGGCATCCGGGTCGCCTCGCGGTTGGTCAGGTTCGCCTGCAGGGTTACCAGCGAGCGGGTCTGCTGCCCGGCGGTGATCACCAGCGGCGAGTGGTTGGCCTGGGCGTTGAAGACGGCGCCCATCGCGTTGCCGACCCCGGGAGCCGTGTGCAGGTTGACGAGCGCCGGACCGCCACTCGCCTGGGCATAGCCGTCTGCCATGCCGACGACGACCGCTTCCTGGAGCCCGAGGACGTACTTGAAGTCGTCGGGGTAGTCGCGCAGCATCGGCAGCTCGGTCGAGCCGGGGTTGCCGAACATCGTCGTCATCCCGTGGGCGCGGAAGACGTCGAAAGAGGCCTCGCGGACGCTGGTCACGGGGGTGACTCTATGGGTCCGCCAGGCGCGCATCGTTACATCCGGTGATGTAACGGTTCGGGAGAAGGTGGTGTAATCCCCGCTGGACCCAATGGCCGACTCCAGCGACGACGCAGACGACCCGGGCGCCCCCGACCTCGCGACCACGATCGGCCCGAGGCTGTTGAAGGCGATGAAGATCGCCCGCGAGGTGCTCCCCGGGGACAGCCGCTACGGCGACCCGCTCTCCACCGCCGGCTCGGAGCCGCGCAAGCTGATGGCGCGCCGGCTCGGCGAGGCCGCCCAGGAGCGCCCGGGAATCCTCAAGGAGGCCGGGCTCTCGGCGCTGCAGGTCTGGGAGGCGGTCTCGGTCGGCGAGTCGAGCAAGCTCGGCGAGGACCGGTTGGCGATCGTGTTCACGGACCTGGTCGGCTTCTCCGATTGGGCGCTCGAGGCCGGTGACGACATCTCGCTCGAGCTCTTGCGCGCGGTCGCCGAGGCGATCGAGCCGCCGGTGGCCCGCCATCACGGCGACGTCGTCAAGCGCCTCGGCGACGGGATGATGGCGGTGTTCGGCGACGCCGACGAGGCGGTGGCCGCCGTGTTCGAGGCACGCGAGCGCCTCGATGCCGTCGAGGTCGCCGGGTACCGTCCCCGTATGCGCGCAGGGATGCACGTCGGCTCGCCCCGCCGGCTCGCCGACGATTACCTCGGCGTCGACGTCAACGTCGCGGCGCGGGTCGCCGACGGAGCCTCGGCCGGCGAGTTCCTGATTTCGGGCGACGCCCTCGACGAGCTCGACCCGGAGACGGTCGTGACCCGTAAGAAGCTCAAGTTCCGCGCCAAGGGCGTGCCCAGCGATATCAGTACCTACTCGGTAAAGGCGGCACAGTGAGGCGTAGCCGAACCCCGCCGCTGTTGAGGCGGCTGCCATGAGCGAGCCAGAGGTCCTCGACGAAGCGGCGATCGCCGACGACGAGACGGCGCTGGCCCGGCGCCCCGCCGTCGACCTGATGCAGGTTCCGCGCCTGCTTGGCGGGGCGCTCTCGGACATCCGCACGATCGCCGAGGGGATGGCGGTGCTGCCGAAGCTGTTGATCTCGCTCGACGGGATCCAGGCCAAGGTCGAATCGCTCGACCGGGAGGTGAAGCAGATGCGCGCCGCGGTTGAGGGAATGGGCGGCGACGTCGGCGAGCTCCGAGGCGGGATCGAGCGCCTCGAGCCGCACCTCGAGGACGTCAGCCAGGTCGCGCATCCGCTGCGACGGCTGAGCCAGAGCCGCCGCCGCCGCGAAACTCCTTGAGGCGGAGCCGAAACCCGCCGCCCTTGAGGCGGCTGTTTCTGAGGCGAACTGCCCTCGCTGGCCTGCTCGCGCTCACGCTTGCCGCCGCCGGCTGCGGTGGCTCCGACGACGAGTCGACGACGACCACCACGACGACGCCGCAGCCGCCGCCGAAGGAGACCCGGGATCCGCTTCCCGAGCGGCCGAAGGAGTGGAAGCGATACGTCAACGAGCGCGGCGGATACGCGCTGCTGCTCCCGCGCGGCTGGGCGGCCGACGCCGACGGCCCCCAGACCCTGATCCGCTCCTACGACCGCCTGGTGGCGATCTCGATCGCCCCCGACCGCACCGCCGACGGGCTCGCGACCCCGATCGCCGACTACGCCACCAACACGGCCGACGGGCTGCGTGGGTTCAAGGACGGCTTCGACGCCAAGGGCCAGCGGGCGCTGAAGCACCGCTACGACGCGGTCGAGGTCTACGGCAGCGGCAAGTCACGCGACGGGGTCGAGCAGAGGGCCTCGGTGATCGTCCTTCGCCGCGACGAGATCGCCACGCTCACCGCCGTCGTCGCCGCCAACGCCAAGCCCGCCGCGCGCGAGTCGGTCCGCATTGCCCGCCGCGCGCTCGACACGCTGCGCACCCGCCCGCCGCGGGGCGGGTGACCAGGAGAGCGCTTAGCGCTCGGCTTGCCGCTCGCGTCTCTGGGCCTGGTCCCAGATCCGCGAAACGCCGGCGATCCCGAACTCCCGCACCCTGGTGACCGCATCGAGGTCGAGCACGTCGGTGAGCAGTTCCTCGCCCTCGCCGGCCTGGACGCGGACCAGGCCCTCCGGATCGACGATCAGGCTGCGGCCGAGGCCGGCGGGCGAGGCGGCGTTGAGCGAGACGACATAGAGCTGGTTGAAGATCGCGTTGGCGCGGGCGAGCACGATCTCGGCAGCGCGATCGCTGGTCGTCGTCAGGCTCACATGGGCGACCACTTCGGCGCCGAGCCGGGCGAGCTCGCGGAAGGTCTCGGGGAAGCTGGCGTCGTAACAGATCGCCAGCCCGACGCGGCAGACGCTCGGGAATGTCGAAGGTGACGAAGCGCTCGCCGGGCGCGCAGGTCTCGTGTGGTTGCCAGGGGAAGACCTTGCGGTAGCTCGCGACCAGCTCGCGGTCGGGGGAGAGCACCGGGGCGGTGTTGTGGAGCGCACCGCCGGGACCGCGTTCGTAGACCGAGCCGCCGACAAGCCAGATGCCGTTCTCGGCCGCGAGCTCGGCCAGCATCGCGGTCAGCGGGCCGGGCACCTCGACGGCGACCTCGTCGGAATAGCCCGGGTAACGGTCGAATGGACCCGGTGGGGCCGAGAGATGGAGCTCCGGCAAGAGCACCATCTGGACGTGGGGGACGGTCTCCCGTACCGCCCGCAGCTGTGTCTCGAGCCGCTCGGCCGTGGCGGCGGGATCGCGCGCCACCGGCGCGATCTGCAGGGCCGCGATCGAGAGCGTCCGCATTCGGCCTCAGCCGGTGAGGACGCCCTGGAAGGCCTCGGTGACCCGGTCGCCGAGCTCGCCGTCGAGCACCGGCTCAAAGCTGCAGTCGGCGGTGAAGCTCGGGCTGGGGAAGATCAGCTGGTTGCGGGCCAGGGCAGGGTCGCGCTTGCGAAGGATCTCCTTCACGCCGGCGACCGGGGTCACGTAGTTGACCCACTCGGCGATGTCGGCTTGGACCTCAGGGTCGTAGACGTAGTTGATCAGCGCCTGCGCCGCCTCCGGGTTCGGGGCGCCGACGGGGATCTCGAGGCTGGTCGACCACAGCATGCAGCCCTCCTTCGGCATCACGAACTCGACGTTCGCGTTGTCGGCCTGGAGCTGGACCGCGTCGCCCGACCAGCCAAGAGCCGCCCAGGTGTCGCCGGAAGCGAGATCGCGGATGTAGTCGTTGCCGGTGAAGTCGCGGATCTGGCCGGAGTCGGCGGCGGCATCGATCTTGTCGACGGCCGCCAGCCACTCGTCCTCGGTCGCCTGGTCGGGGTCGATGCCCATGCTCTTCAGCGTCATCGGGACGGTGTCGCGCATCTCGGTCAGCATCGTCACGTGGCCCTCGTACTTCGGGTCGAAGAGGTCGGCCACCTCGTCGATCTCGGGTGCGAGGTCGGTACGAACGATGAGGCCGGTCATCCCGCTCTGCCACGGCACGGTGAACTCGCGGTCGGGGTCGGCGGCCGGGTGGCGAAGCGCCGGCAGCAGGTTCTTCTCCACGTTCGGCATCGCCGCTTTGTCCAGTCGCTGCAGGTATCCGAGCTCGAACATCTGGGCGGCGATCCAGTCGCTCATCGTCACCAGGCTGCGACCGGAGGAGTCGCCGTCGGCGAGCCCCGTCTGCAGCTTGGCGAGGAACTCCTGGTTGTCGTTGATGTCCTCGACGTATTTGACCTCGACCCCGGTCGCCTGCTCGAACTCCGCGATCGTGCCGTCCTTGCCCGGGTCGACGTAGAGCGGCCAGTTGGACCACACGAGCTCGCCGCTGGGCGTCCCGCTGGCGGCGGTCTGTACCTCGTCCTCGTTGGCGGCGCTGCCAATCCCGCAACCTCCGGCGACGGCGGCGGCGCTGAGCGCGAGTGCGATCCATGCAGGTCTCAATGGTTCCTTCGCAGGGCCAATACTTTGAACGCAGTTCAATAACCCTATTCATCAGCAAAGCCCACTGTCAAGAGCTTTTCCGCAAATAAGCCAACTATTGTTCTGAGAATGAGACGGAAGAACCAGGGAGCGCGCAGAGAGCAGCTGGCGCAAGCCGCCCGTGCGGTGCTGCTGGAACGCGGTGCGGTAGGGGTGCGGGTCAAGGACGTCGCCGACCGGGCCGGGATCTCGCCCAGCTCCTTTCTCTACTACTACCCGGCGCTCGACGATCTCCTGTTCGAGGTCGCCCGCGCGGCGATCGATCGCTACAGCGAGCGGCGGGCCGACTCGGTGCGCCGGCTCGAGGATCCGCTCGCTCGGCTGCGCCTGGCGATCCACCTCGGCGTGCCGACGGGCCCCGACGACGAGGAAAGCCGGATCCTCTACGAGCTCGATGCGTTCACCGGTGCGAGCGCGGGATTCGCCGTGCTCTCGACCTCGTTCTTCGACCGGCAGGTGGCGCTTTATGAGTCGTTGTTCGAGTACGGGGTCGCCCACGGCGTATTCGAGCTCGCCGGCGCTGCCGTCGACCTGGCACGGGCGATGATCGCGCTCGAGGACGGTCTCGGGCTCCAGGTCGTGCTCGGTCATCGGGCGATCGACGGGCCCAGGGCCGAGGCGATCCTGCTCAGTCACGCCGCCACGATCACCGGCGTCGACCGCGCTCGTCTCGCCGGCGCGATCCCCTCCGAGGCGCTGAGCGAATCCGCCGCCGCGGCCTAGCGCCTCGCCTCCCGCAACCCCGCCGAGCAATTAGCCTCTCGCCCGGATGGCTGTCGACTCCTCGAAGGCGCCCGCAGCGATCGAGCTCGCCGGAGCCGAGCCGAGCCCACTGCGCAAGATCGGGGTCCGCCTCCTGGTCGCGCTGGCGTTGATCGCCTTTGTCGCCCTGATCTCCTACGCCGGTCGCGACGGCTACGTCGACCCGGAGGACGGCGAGATGAGCCTGCTCGACGCCTTCTACTACTCGACCGTGAGCATCACGACCACCGGCTACGGCGACATCCGGCCGGTCAGCGATGAGGCCCGCCTGGCGACGACGGTGCTGGTCACCCCGGCTCGCGTCCTGTTCCTGATTCTGCTCGTCGGCACGACTTTGGAGATACTCGCGGAGCGCAGTCGCCACGCGTTCCGCGTCGCCCGCTGGAGGAGGAACTTGAAAGACCACACGATCGTCTGCGGATACGGGACCAAGGGACGGATGGCCGTCACCACGATGCGCGACAAGGGGGCCGATCCGAAGCAGATCGTGGTCATCGACGAGCGCGCCGATGCACGGCGCCGGGCCACCGACGACGGGCTTGCGGCGATCGACGGCGACGCTTCCAATCAGCACACGCTGACGCAGGCGGGATGCGCCGACGCACGCTCGGTGATCGTCGCCGTTGATCGCGACGACGCCGCCGTGCTGATCACGCTCACGGCGCGAGAGCTGAACGACCGCGCGACGATCGTCGCCGCGGTCCGCGAGGAGGAGAACGTTCACCTGCTCCATCAGAGCGGGGCGAACGGCGTGATCACCTCCTCCGGGGCGGCGGGGCGCCTGCTGGGGCTATCCAGCGAGACCCCGCAGATCACCGAGGTGCTCGAAGACCTGCTCAGCGTCGGCGAGGGACTCGACATCACCGAGCGCGAGGTGCGCCCGGAGGAGATCGGCCCGGTGCCGCCACGCGCGCACCACGGGATGACGCTGGCCGTGGTCCGCGACGGCAAGCTGCTGCGCTTCGATGACCCGCTGGCGACGGACCTGCGCGCCGGGGACCGCTTGATCGAGCTGTTCAGCCATCGCGCCTAGCCCCAGCGGCGACCGGTGGAAGGACCTTTGACGACTACGAGCCAACCGGGAGGCTGAATGGCAACGCAGGTCAAGGTGCAGAGAGACGGTCGCGTGATCGTCGCGACCCTGGACAATCCGCCGCATGCGCTGATGACGCCGGCGATGGTGGCCGAGCTCGACGCGTTGTCGCTCGAAGCGGAGGCCGACGACGGGATCGGCGCCGTGGTCCTCACCGGCGCCCATCCGGAGCGCTTCCTCGCCCATTACGACGTTCGGGCCCTGCTCGCGGGGGCCAAAGGCGCGCCGTCGCTCTCGCCGGGGCAGGCCCGAGCGATCGGGGGCGTCGTTCGCGGCCTCAAGCGGGTTCCCGCGGTCGGCCCGGCACTGGGCAAGAGCCCGGCCGCGGGCATGGTGGAGCTGGACGCCTTCCACGCCACCCTGAACCGGCTCGGGGCGACCGGCGCCGTCTGGATTGCGGCGATCAACGGCGCCGCGATGGGTGGCGGCTGCGAGCTGTCGCTGGCCTGCGACCTGCGACTGATCAGCGCCGGCGGCATCCTCGGGCAGCCCGAGATCCTGCTTGGCTTTCCCCCGGGCGGCGGCGGGACCCAGCGTCTCAGCCGCCTGATCGGCCGTGCCCGCGCGCTCGAGATCATCCTCGAAGGCCGCCCGGTCGAGGCCGAAGAGGCGCTGGCGATCGGCATGGTGAACCGGATCGTGGAGCCCGAGGAGCTGCTCGCCGTCGCCGTCGAGACAGCGCAGCGCCTGGCCCGTCGTCCGAAGGCGGCGGTTGGCGGCTGCAAGCGCGCCGTGCTCGAGGGCGGGTCGATGTCCCTCGACGCGGGTCTGAAGGTCGAGCAGGCGGAGTTCCTCGCGACCCTCGGCAGCGACCCGGCGCGCCGGGCGATGGCCGCCTACGTCGAGCACATAGAGCGAACGGGCGAGATACCCGCTTACGACGACGATCAGCGCCAGCGGTTGCTGGACGGCACCTTCGTCGACATGAACGCCTAGCCGACGCGGGGCCGAGCGGCGCTATCGGTCGGGGCGGTCGGGGTAGATGTCGTCGATCGTGGTCAGGGCCTCGAACGGGGCGCCGGCCGCGGCCGCGATCGCCTCGGCGCCACCGGCGAGCCGATCGACGACGCATACGCCGCCGACGATCTCGAGCTCCTGGGCGCGGATCTGCTCGATCGCGGCGATCGTCGAGCCGCCGGTCGTGACCGTGTCCTCGACCACGAGCACCTTCGCCCCCGCCTCGACCGGTCCCTCGACCATCCGCTGGAGCCCGTGTGACTTGGCCTCCTTACGGACGAAGAAACCGACCAGGCCGTCGCCCTCCGGGACCGCGATCGCCGCGCAGGCGAGCGGGATCGCGGCCATCACCGGGCCGCCGACTGCTTCGGCGCCGCGTTCCACAGCCGCTTCGGCGATCAGAGTGCCGGCGGCGCGAAAGCCGGCCGGGCGCATCAGGGCGCGGCGCGCGTCGACGTAGTACTGGGCCGTCTGGCCGCTGGAGAGGACAACCTCACCGAGCACCAGCGCGTGCGCGCGCAGCTCGGCGATCAGGGTTTCGCGGGCGTCGGCCAGGGCCGACCTAGCTGTACACGTACATCTTGTCGCCGAGGTCGATCCAGTTGTAGATGAAGACCGAGTCGGGGATCGGGTTGCGGATGCAGCCGTGGCTGGCCGGATACGGCGGCACCGAGGCGTAGCCGTGGGTCGCTTCGCCGCGGTTGTAATAGACCGAGTAGTACATCCCGAGCGAGTTGTAGCCCGGGTCCTTGCGGTAGAAGGTGAACGCGCCCTGGTCGGAGGGCGTGGCGGCGGCGCCGGTGGCGATCATGAACACGTACTTGGCCTCACCGTCGTCGACGAGCGCCATCACCTGCTTCGAGATGTCGACCTCGACGTGCTTGCCGTCGTTCGGGTACTTGGGCTGAAAGCCACCCTTGCCCTCGGCGAGCGCCTTGAAGATCCCCGGGGTCGCCTGGAAGTTTCGGGCCATGCCGTTGACCTTGCGGAAGGCCATCACCGCGCGCTCCGTGTGGGAGCCGTAATTGTGCTTGTCGGTGTCGTAGTAGCCCTCGGCGCGCAGCAGGTCGTTGAAGAGATCGACCGCCGGGCCCCGGTCGCCCGGGTCGAGGTCGATGAACTTGAGCGAGAACCGCTTCGACTTCGCGGCGCCCCCGGCCTGCTGGTCGGTCTTCTTCTTCTGCGCCCGCGCCCGGTACTTGCCCGGGTCGAGCAGCGGCTTCGAGCGCAGCTTGAAGCGGCCGTAGTTCTTGCCCTTGACCTGGCGCACGTAGGGATTCGCCTTGAGCACGGTGTCGCCGCCGTTGCCGAGCCGGACCTGGACCTTCTGATGACCGACGAACGGGGTCACGGTGCCCACCACCTCGACCCGGTCGCCGACCTTAGCCTTGCCGCCCTTGAGCCCGCCGATCTTGAGGCTGATCTTCGCCGGCGCCGGGCCGGGGTCGGCACCGCCGCCGGTCGTTCCGCCGCCGCCCTGGGCGAGCGCGAAGGAGGGGAACAGGATCATGGCGAGCGTCGCCAGCATCCCTGCGGCGACAGAAGTCAGGTTGTTCACGCCGGGAATTGAAGCAGGCTCGCTGGTCGGTCTGCAGGCGCGCGCTGCTGGAGCCCTCAGCTGCTGATCAGGAAGGTGAAGGCGATCGCGTTGTTGACCATGTGCACGGCGATCGTCGGATAGATCGACCCGGTGCGTTCGTAGAGCCACGAGAGCCAGAGGCCGAAGACGCTGATCTGGATTACGACGCCCCAGGTGCCGGGGCCGGTGTAGTGGAACAGCCCCCAGATCACGCTCGCGATCAACGCCCCGAGGATGACACGCATCGTGCGCTTGAGGCCGGCGAAGAGGAAGCCGCGGAAGAAGATCTCCTCGCTCACGGGGGCGACGATGACGATCAGAAAGCCGGCGACGATCGTGCCCAGGGCACCCTCGTCGCCGCCGAGTTCGCGGGTGATGTCGTCCTGTTCGGGGGCGAGCAGGAGCGCGATCACCGCCGCGCAGGCGATGTATCCGAAGTAGGTGGCAACGGAGAGCCAGATCGATTTCCTCAACGGCCGCCGCAGGCCGAGGGCCTCGCGGGGGGCGAAGCTGCGCAGCTCCGGGCTGGCGAACAGGAACGCGGCCCCGATCAGGCTGCCGGCGACCAGCAGCTGCAGCACCACCTTGGCCGCGAGCGACTCGATCTCGCTGTCGAACGCGATCACGACGAGCGAGAACACGATCGAGGCGGCGATCGCGAAGCCGAGCCCACCGAATGCGCGCCCGGCGCCCCAGCCCGCCTGCTCGAGCGCCGGCCCGGCCGCGGGAGGCGTCAGCGGCGGGCCCTCCGGCCCGCTCAGCGGTGCGGTCGTCGGCGGCGGCGGCTGGCTGCCGACGTCGCTGCTGTACCTCGAAGCGGGCGGCGGGTCGTTCGGGCTGGTGTCGGGCGGGTCGATCAAGGTTGGAGATGCTGCTCGATCTCGGCGAGCGAGGCTATCTGGCCCCTGTGAGGCGTAGCCGAGCCGCGCCGCTGTTGAGGCGCCTTGTTTGGTTCGCGATTGATCAACAGCGCCGGGATGCCGGCCGCGCGCGCGCCGTCGACGTCCTCGGCCGCCGTATCGCCGACGTGCAGTGCCTCGGCCGGTTCGCAGCCGGCGAGCTCGAGCGCTGGGGCGAAGATCGCCGGGTCGGGCTTGCGCGCGCCGGCCGCGGCGGAGGTGACGACTCCGTCGAGCGCCTCGGCGAGCCCGCACCGGGCCAGCACTTGGCCGAGCGAGACGTCCCAGTTGGAGACGCAGACCAGCGCCAGGCCGCGCCCGCGCAGCGCCGCCAGCGCCGGCGCCGCGTCCGCGTAGGCGCGAAAGCGGATCGCGGCCATCATCGTCTGCACCGACACGTCTCGGCCGAGCTCATCCGAGAGCAATTCGGCGCAGCGCCGGCGCAGGTCGGCGAGCGCGTCGTCGTCGCTGCCCTCGTGAGCGTGGTCGCGGTAGTAGGCCATCTCGGCGCGCATCGCGCGCTTCACGCGCTCGTCCGGCTCGACGCCGAGCGCCGCGGCCAGGTGTATCCACGGCGGCTCGAGCTCGACCAGGGTGCCGAGCGCATCGAGAAACACTGCCTTGGTCGTCACTCCGATCGCGGAGCCCGAAGGGCAAAGCGGAGGTGCGCCGCCGTTGAGGCGCCTTTCATGTGTCAAGACTGGCAGGATCGGGCCCGTGGAAGAGACGTTCTGGGAATCCAACGGCGACTGGATCTCGGCCGCGATCACGATGCTGATCGCCGTCGCGCTCGCCTTCATCATCGATCGCTTCGTCATCGGCCGCGCCACCCGGGTCGCCTCCAAGGTCAGCGATACGACCGTCTCGCGGGCTACGACCACGCGCCTGCGGATGATCCGGCGGCTGGTGTTCGCGGCGATCATCGTCGTCGGCCTCGGGATCGCGCTGAGCCAGTTCGACAAGCTCAACAGGCTCGCCAACGCGGTGCTCGCGTCGAGCGCCGTGCTCGGGCTGGTGCTCGGCTTCGCCGCGCAGAAGATCCTCGCCAACCCGCTCGCCGGCATCCTGCTGGCGATCTCGCAGCCGATCCGGATCGGCGACACGGTGACGATCGAGGACGAGACGGGCCGCGTCAGCGACCTGACGCTCTCGCACACGTTCATCGACACCGGCGACGGACGGCTGGTGATCGTGCCCAACGAGGTCGTGGTCACGAACGTGGTCGTCAACCGGTCGACCGGCAACCTGAACGCGCCCGTGATGGCCTCGCTCTGGGTGCCGCCCGACGCCGACCTCTCGCGAGCCCGCGAAGCGCTCACCGTGCTCGAGCCCTCGCAGGTGGAGATCGCCGAGATCACACCCGACGGGGTCCGGATCGAGGTCCACGGCCCGCGCCGCCCCGGCGGTACCCGCGCCTCGGGCGAGGAGGCGGCCCTGCGCGAGCGCGCGCAACGCGCGCTTCGCGAGGCGGGAGTCCTGTGAGGCGGAGCGAAGCGAAGCCGAGCCGCGCCGCCGTTGAGGCGCCTTTCTTGCAAGCGGGATAAGCGCGCTCGGTACCCTTACCGGTTCGCCATGACCTCTCGTCAACGCAGACGTCATCGGTCGCAGGGCGGCTCGGTGGGCAAGAAAGTTGTGCTCGCCGTTACCGTCGTCCTCGCGATCATCGGCATCGGGGTTGCCAGTGCCGGAATCTGGGTGCTCGACATCGCCGCCGGGGCGCCGTCGATCGACACCCTGAAGCCGGCCGAGAGCGGCGCCAACTCCGAGGTCTTCGCCGCCGACGGCACCAGCCTCGGCTACGTGCAGTCCGACGTCCTGCGCACGCCCGTGTCTCTCGACAAGATGCCCGAGCGCCTGCGCAACGCGACGATCGCGATCGAGGACGAGAACTTCTACGAGCACACGGGCGTTGACTTCAGCGCCGTGATTCGGGCCGCGGTCGAGAACTTCGAGGCGGGCGAGGTCAAGCAGGGTGGTTCGACGATCACCCAGCAGCTGGTGCGAAACCTGTTCATCGACGACCCCGAGGACACGATCGAGCGCAAGATCGTCGAGGCCGAGATGGCGCGCGAGTACGAGAAGGAGCACTCCAAGGACGAGATCCTCGAGGAGTACCTGAACACCGCCGCGTACGGCACCAACGACGGCAAGACCGCGGTCGGGGTGCAGGCCGCGTCGCAGGTGTTCTTCAACAAGGACGTCTCCGAGCTCAACCTGAACGAGGCCGCGCTGCTCGCCGGACTGCCGCAGGCGCCGACCGACTACAACCCGTTCACGAACCCCGATGGGGCCAAGCGGCGGCGCGGGCAGGTGCTCGACGCGATGGCCGACCAGGGCTACATCACCCAGGCGAACGCGGAAGAGGCAAAGAGCGACGGGCTCGGGCTGGAGCGCGGCTACCGCTACGAGTCGCGCACCCAGCAGTACTTCTTCGACTTCGTCCAGCAGGAGCTGATCGAGCGCTACGGCGTCGTCACCGTGCGCGACGGTGGGCTCAAGATCTACACCACGCTCGACCCGAAGCTCCAGAACGTGGCCGAGCAGGCAATCGCCGCCCACCCGGTCTACGGCGCGGCGGAGGCGCTGGTCTCGACCGACGTCGACACCGGCGAGATCAAGGCGATGGCCTCGTCGGAGTCCTACGAGGACAGCCAGTTCAACCTCGCCGCCCAGGGGCGGCGGCAGCCGGGCTC
Organism: uncultured Solirubrobacterales bacterium; assembly: GCA_963767475.1. Classification (GTDB taxonomy): domain Bacteria; phylum Actinomycetota; class Thermoleophilia; order Solirubrobacterales; family 70-9; genus WHSW01. Next base: position 408,572 of record CAVYEI010000002.1, on the reverse strand, counting down.
CTCGTTCAAGCCCTACGCGCTGACGACCGCGGTCGACCAGGGGATCGACCCGGACTCCACCTACTACTCGGCGCCCTCCTCGATCACGCTCTACCCCAACGGCCAGTACGGCGAGGCCTGGTCGGTGAGCGGCGGCGGCGGCGGCTCGATGAGCCTGCGCGACGCGACCGCGAACTCGGTCAACACCGTCTTCGCCCAGCTGGTGCTCGACATCGGCGTCGACGAGATGGACGAGATGGCGAAGCGCATGGGCGTCACCAGCCCGCTGTCGGGATACGCCCCCGACGTGCTCGGCGCCAGTGACGTGACCGTGCTCGACCAATCGAACGGCTTCGCCACGCTTGCCAACGGTGGCGTGCACCACGACCCGACCGCGATCGAGAGGGTCGAGTTCCCGGATGGGCACGTCGACGAGCCCGAGGATCCCGAGGGGACCAGGGTGATCTCCGACGGCGTCGCCTACACGGTCGCCGACGTGATGACCGGCACGCTCGACTACGGCACCGCAGCCTGCTGCGACATCCCCTGTCCGGCGGCCGGCAAGACCGGGACCACCGAGGAGCAGGCGGACGCCTGGTTCGTCGGCTACACGCCGCATGTCTCGACCGCGGTCTGGGTCGGGAACCCCGATGAGCGGGTGCCGCTGCCCGGCTACGGCGCCGATCTGGCGGCGCCGATCTGGCACGACTACATGTCGGTGGCGGCGGCGCAACCGTGCGACGACTTCCCGCTGCCGGAGAACCCGGCGGACCTCTCGGGCTACTACAGCGAGCACACGGTCGATCCCAACTACGAGGATCCGGCCGAGACCGCGACGCCCGACGACACGACCGATACCGACGATCCCAGCACCGACGACTCCACCGGCACCCCGGACGAGGGCTACGACCCCGACCTCTACGCGCCCGGCGCGGGCCAGGATCCGGCGCCGACGCCACCGACGCCGGGAGGCGACACCGGTGGCGGCACCGGCGGCGCCGGCGGCGTCGACCCGAACTCAAACGGCGGCGTCCGGCCCTAGGCCGGCCGCTCCGCGCGCCGGGGCGGTTCAATGGAAGGCGTGAATGGTGAGTTCGAGCTGATCGCGGCGATCCGCGAGCGGATCGCGCAGGCCGGCGCGCCGCAGGCTTCGAGCGCAGTCGTCCTCGGTAGCGGCGACGACGCCGCGATCACCGCTCGCCCGGGCGCCACCGCGACCAGCGTCGATGCGCTGATCGAGGGCGTGCACTTCCGGATCCCGCCGTTCAGCGCTCGCCAGGTGGGCCACAAGGCGCTGGCCGTCGCGCTCTCGGATCTGGCGGCGATGGGTGCGACCGCGGGCGAGGCGTACGTGCAGCTGGGGATCCCCGAGGACCGGACCGAGGCCGAGCTGCTCGAGCTGGCCGATGGCTTGGCGCAGGTGGCTGCGGCGCACGCGGTGGTGATCGCCGGCGGCGACGTCACCCGCGCTCCGTCGTTGCTGGTCGCGGTGACCGTCGTCGGCGCCGGCACCGACCCCGAGGCGCTCGTGCGCCGTGCCGGCGCCTGCCCGGGGGATCTCGTCGTGCTCACGGGTGAGCTCGGAGGCGCGGCGGCGGGGCTCTTGCTGCTCGAGCGCCCGGAGCTCGCGGACCGGCTCGCAGATCCGGTCGCCGCGGCGCTGCGCGCTCGCCAGCTGGAGCCGACGCCGTTGCTCGCCGCCGGGTCGGCGTTGGCGGCTGCCGGGGCGACGGCGATGATCGACGTCAGCGACGGACTCGGTGCGGACGCCGGGCATCTGGCGAGGGCCGGCGGCCCCGGGCTCGAGATCGAGCTCGAGCGGGTGCCGATCCAGGCCGGAGTGGGTGAGGTGGCGGAGGCCGCGGGGGCCGACCCGCTCGATCTTGCGCTCGCCGGCGGCGAGGACTACGAGTTGCTGGCGACCCTGCCACCGAAGGTGCACGAGGCCGCGAGAGAGGCCGTTGCCTCTACGGGCTCGAGCCTCGCCGTGATCGGCGAGGTCTCGAGTACCGGCGACCTTACGCTCAGCGGCCTGGATGGAGGCCGGACCCCGGAGGGGTTCGACCACCTTCGTACCCGGTGAGTGCCATTCGGCCCCGCTTGACCAGCCGGAGCTTGCTCAGAATGGCGCCGGCGACCACACGTGAGTCGACGTCGTATTGGTTGAGTGCGATTTCCCGCTTCAACTCCTTCAACCTTCCTCTGGTCTCCGTTGGATCGAGTGGTTCGCGGCTTGCCCACGCAGTCATTGACTACTCCGCGCTGTTTTTCTCAGGCAACTCATCGGCCGCAGGGCCCCGATACCCGATTGGAATTGCGTCCACTCAACACTCGTCCGATTATCCGGGTGCTCGCCCCTGGTCGAATGGGGGACGTCCACTAGGCGTCGGCTGGGAGCTCCCGTGCCTGGCTCGTGCCTCGGAGCGCCAGGGCGATCACGCCCGCGACCACGCCGCCGAGGAAACAGAGCGCGAGCACGGCGAGGAGCCCGATCTGCCCATCGGCGACCATCAGCACGAACGTCCAGGGAGCGTCCAGGCCGAGATCGAGGACGCGGGCCACCGCGATCGACGCCGCGATCAGCGGCAGGCATGCGAGCCCGCTGACGACCACCCCGCTCACCCGCCGGGCCGGGCTCGGCTCGCCGGCGACGAGCAACCAGACGTGAGTGATCGGTGCGGCGAGCAGGGCCAGATACGGGTTCGCAAGCCAGAGCGCCACCGATGCGATCACCGCGACCGCGCCGAGTCCGCAGACCGCCGGCGGGGGCGCCCTGCGAGCGGTGACCCCGCGCGAGCGCAGGAGCCAAGCGCTCGCCGCCGCGACCACGGCGATCGCGAGGAACGCGATCACGCCCCGCGCGCCCAGTCCGTAGAGCGCGGGATCGAAGGGGAACTCGGGACGTGGGATCGCGCCGACGATCGCCAGCGCGTAGAGCATCGCCAGGGCGCCGACGAAGGGCAGGCTGCGGGCGGCGGCCCAGGCGAGCGCGCCCCCGATCGCCAGATCCTGGCGCGCGGCGCGGGCGCAGCCGTCAACGGCGGCGACGCCCGCCGGCATGAACAGCGCCAGGGCCAGCAGCGCCAGCGCCCATCCGGGGAGCAGGTTGTCGTCGAGCTCGACGAACGTCTCCGGTCCATGGATCGGGTCGGCGACGGAGACGTCGATGGCGCTGACCGTGGATTGCGCCGCGCGCCCGAACTCGTCGACGCTCTTGGCGGAGAGGTCCTCGAGCTGATCGTCGTCGCTGTTCAGCGGCCGCTCGCCCGCGGAGGAGATCGCGATCGCGTCGGTGCCCTCGGCGATCAGCGGCGCCTGGTCACCGAGCCCCGACGGGATCGCCAGCCTCGCGAGCTGCGTGAAGGCGCCGTCCTCACTCGACCCCTCGAGCGCCTGGATCTCGATCGCCCGCTCCGCTGTGCGCTCGAGCTGCACCGATGCGCTCGCTTCCCCGGTCGAGCTGGAGACCACGAAGGGCGGCTTGCGCGAGGCTGAGCCGGGCTGGGAGATGACGATGACCGCCTCGATCGTGTCGCGCTCGGGCAGGCCCTTGATCAGCTCGCGGATGCCGGTCGCGCCGGGCTCCGAAGCGGTGGTCGAAGCGAGCACGAAGGTCTTCTCGTGGCTGACTCGAAACGCGTTCGCGAGCTCGACCAGGATCCCGGTCGCGGCGGCGCTGGAGGCTGCGCCGGGGGCGCGGGCCGCATCGCGCGCGGCGGCGATCACGATCGTCGCCTCGGCGTCGCCGGGCAGGGTCAGGAGCACGTTGCGAAGCGCGACGTCCTCGCCGTCGACCGACGCCTCGAAGCGCTGCTCGGAGACGGCCCCGGCGGGAACGTCCTCGAATCGGTTCAGGACCAGGTCGGCGACCGCGGCGTCGCCCTCGCTGCCGGGTTCGCGGTCTGGCGCGGTGGTCGCGATCTGACGCGCGATCGCCGCCGCGCGGTCGCCCTCGAAGGTGGTCGGCGGCGTCACCGGCTCCAGCGCCTCGGGGGCGCCTTCGAGCGAGAACATGACCACGATCACCACCAGCAGGGTGGGCAGGAACGCGAGTCTGTAGAGGCGGAAGTCGATCATTAGTGCGGATCCTGCATCTTGGCGACCGGGAACTCGGGCGGTCCGCGATTACGCTTCCTTGCATGGCGCCCGGCGCTACGCCCGCTGCAGAGTCGTCTGCGCGGATCCTGCTCGTCGACGATGAGCACTCGCTGCAGACCCTGCTCACGTACCCGCTGCGCAAGGACGGCTACGAGGTCGTCTCCGCGCTCGACGGGCGTGAGGCTCTCGACCGTTTCGCCGAGCAGCGATTCGACCTCGTGGTCCTCGACCTGATGTTGCCGAAGGTCGACGGGATCGAGGTCTGCCGCCGGCTTCGCAGCCGCAGCCAGGTGCCGATCATCATGTTGACCGCCAAGGACGATGAGATCGACAAGGTGCTCGGGCTCGAGATGGGGGCCGACGACTACATCACCAAGCCGTTTTCGGTCCGCGAGTTCCGCAGCCGGGTGAAGGCCGCCCTGCGGCGCTCGGAGATGCTCCGCGGCCGCCCGGGAGGCGAGCCGATCGTCGCCGGCGCGATCGAGATCGACTTCGACCGTCGCGCCGTCAGCGCCCACGGCGACGAGGTTCGCCTCACCTACGTCGAGTTCGAGTTGCTCGGCTCGCTCGCCGGCGCCCCGGGCCGCGTGCTCACTCGCGAGATGCTGTTGGAGCAGGTCTGGGGAGACTCGGCCTACCGCGACCCGCGGACGATCGACGTCCACATCCGCCATCTGCGCGAGAAGCTCGAGCGCGACCCGCGCCGGCCCGAGTACCTGCTCACCGTGCGAGGGGTCGGGTACAGGTTCAGAGACGAACCGTGAACTCGGTTCGCAACAAGCTGGCGCTTGTGTTCTTCGTGATCACGGCGGCGGCGGTCGGTTTCATCTACCTCTACGTCGTCCCGCAGCTGCGCTCGAGCCTGACGGCCGAGAAGCTCGGCCGGCTCGAGCAGGTGGCGACCGAGCAGAGCGCCCGGCTGGGCGATGCGATGACCGACGGGGTCTCGCAGATACGGCTGCAGGCGCTGCTGAGCGAGATCGACCAGCGCACGGACGCCCGCGTGACCGTGCTCGGGGTACGCCCCGGCCCGGCCGGGCCGGAGCCCGCGTTCGTTGTCGCCGACTCGCAGCTCGAGCGCACAGCCGTCGCCCCCTCGTACCCCGCGGCCGCCGCGGCGGCGATCAACGGCCGGGTCGCGAGCGCGGTCGAGGGTGTCGGTGATGAGCGCCTCGGCGAGACCGCGGTCGCGCTCAGCGAGGGGGGCGAGCCGCGCTGGGTGGTGGTGTTCTCCACCGACCTCGGCGACGTCGACGACAGCGTCGCCCTGATCCGTCGCCAGATCCTGATCGCGGGCGCGATCGCCCTGCTGGCCGCGCTCGGGGCCGGCTACCTGGTCGCGGGGGCGCACTCGCGACGGTTGCGACGCCTGGAGCAGGCGGCGGAGAAGGTCGCCGACGGTGACTTCTCCAACCCGATCCCGGTCGATTCCAGCGATGAGGTCGGCCAGTTGGCGATCACCTTCAACGAGATGCAGAAGCGCCTCGCGGTCCTCGACAGCGCTCGCAAGGAGTTCATCGCCAACGCCTCGCACGAGCTGCGCACGCCGATCTTCTCGCTCTCGGGGTTCGTCGAGCTGCTCGCCGACGACGACCCCGACCCCGAGGCCAGGGCCGCGTTCGTGGACGAGATGCGAGCCCAGGTCGATCGGCTGACGAAGCTGACCGTCGACCTGCTCGATCTCTCGAAGCTGGACTCGGACGCGATTCAGATCCGCCGCGAGCGCGTCCAGCTCGCCGACGTCGCGCGGCGCGTGGCGGGCGAGTTCGGCCCTACCGCCGACCAGCATCGCTCGCCGATCACGGTTGAGCAGGGCTCGGCCGACGCCGCTCGCGCCGACCCGGACAGGGTCGCGCAGATCATGCGTATCCTGATCGACAACGCACTCACCCATACGCCGGAGGGAACGGCGATCAAGGTAGGGACACAGACAGCCACCGATAATGGCTCGGCCAGCCTCGTCGTCACCGACGACGGCCCCGGGATAGAGCCGCGCTCGCGCGAGCGCGTTTTCGAGCGCTTCTATACCGGCGACGAGGTTTCCGGCTCCGGGCTCGGGCTGGCGATCGCGCAGGAGCTGGCGCTGCGGATGAATGGCTCACTCGAGCTGCGAACCCACCGCGGGCGGACCGAGTTCGAGCTCCGGCTTCCGGCAGCCGCCCCGGTGCAGCCGTGACCCCAGCGGCACTCCGGCTGGCAACGGCGTCGGCGACCGTCGCCGCCGCGCTCGCGATCGCCGGCTGCGGCGGCGGCGACTCCGAGACGACCACCGTGACCGCGGCCTCGTCGACGACGGCAACCGGCGACGCCCAGCGGGTCGTGATCGAGGCCGAGGACGGCGCCTTCGACGCCCGCGCGATCTACGAGAGCGCTTCCCCCGGCGTGGTCACCGTGATCTCGGTCTTCGAGGACGCCGGCCCGGCGATCTTCGGCGGCGGAGGCCAGGCGGGCGGGCAGGGATCGGGGTTCGTGATCTCCGACGAGGGCGAGATCCTCACCAACGCCCACGTGGTCACCGACGCCTCGACAACCGGCAGCTCCAGCCGTCCGCTGCACGAGGCGGGCCAGATCTTCGTCCAGTTCGCCGACCGCAACCAGGTCGAGGCCGAGATCGTCGGCTTCGACCCGTTCTCCGACGTCGCCCTGCTCAAGGTCGACCCCGAGGGGCTCGACCTGCACGTGCTCGAACTGGGCTCGGAGACCGACGTCCAGGTCGGCGACGCTGTCGCCGCGATCGGCAGCCCGTTCGGCCAGAACCAGTCGCTCTCGGTCGGCGTCGTCTCGGCGACCGACCGCTCGATCGAGTCGCTGACCTCGTTTCGCATCGACGCCGCTCTGCAGACCGACGCTTCGATCAATCCCGGCAACTCCGGTGGCCCGCTGCTCGACGCGGACGGCCAGGTGGTCGGCATCAACCAGCAGATCCAGACCGCGTCCGGCGGCAACGAGGGGGTCGGGTTCGCGGTCCCGATCGATCTCGCCGAGCGCTCGGTCGAGCAGCTGCGCGAGGACGGCGAGGTCGTTTACGCGTATGCCGGCGTGACCACGCAGCCGCTTTACCCGCAGCTCGCCGACCGGCTCGGGATCGACGCCGATACGGGCGCTCTCGTCGTCCGGGTCGTCGCCGGAAGTCCGGCCGACGACGCGGGCCTGCAGGCGGGCAACGACACGATCACCTTCCAGGGCAGCGAGGTCGATGTCGGCGGCGACGTGATCACCGGCGTCAACGGCGAGGTGATCGCCGACAACGAAGATCTGCCACGGATCGTCTCGCGGCTGAACCCGGGCGACGTGGTCACCCTCGACGTCACCCGCGACGGCGACGAGGAGCAGGTCGAGGTCACCCTCGGCGAGCGCCCCACCTCCGTCGGCCCCTAGACCTGCGCCGTCCGGCGACGCGCAGTCGATACTCTGCCGCGCTGTGCTTCAAGAGGTTCCAGTTGGTCACAAGTCGCTCGCCGACTACACCCACATCTGTGGGCGCGGTCTGATCGAGCGCATCCGCGAGCTCGCCGAGCCGCTCCAGGGCAAGTCCGTCCTGCATGTGAGCGCGACCGCGTTCGGCGGCGGGGTCTCGGAGATCCTCTACACGATGATCCCGCTGATGCGCGACGTCGGCCTCGACTGCCACTGGCAGGTGATCACCGGCCAGGAGGAGTTCTTCAACGTCACCAAGCTGATGCACAACTCGCTCCAGGGCGATCCGCAGGCGATCTCCGACCAGCAGTGGGAGGTGTTCGAGGCCTACAACACGATGAACGCCCAGAGCCTCGAGGGGGACTGGGACGTGATCATCGTCCACGACCCGCAGCCGGCCGGGATGAAGGCGACCGCGGGCGATCATGCCCGGCGCTGGATCTGGCGCTGCCACATCGACCTCTCGACGCCGAACCCGTCGACGATCGACCGGCTGAAGCCGCTGATCACCGGTTACGACGCCACTGTCTGGCATCTGCAGCAGTACGTGCCCGAGGGGCTCGACGGTGGCCGGGTGAAGATCTGCCCGCCCGCGATCGACCCGCTGTCGCCGAAGAACATGGCGCTCTCGCCCGAGGATGCGTCGTTCGTCTGCGAGCAGTTCGGGATCGACACCGACCGGCCGCTGATCTGTCAGGTCTCGCGCTTCGATCCGTGGAAGGACCCAATGGGCGTGATCGACGGCTACCGAATGGTCCGCGAGTCCGTGCCCGATGCCCAGCTGGCGCTGGTCGGCTCGATGGCGACCGACGACCCCGAGGGCTGGGACTTCTTCCAGCGCACCTTCCGCCACGCCGACGGCGACCCGGACATCAAGATCCTCAACAACCTCAACAACGTCGGCGCGATCGAGGTCAACGCCTTCCAATCGCAGGCCGACGTCTGCATGCAGAAGTCGATCCGCGAGGGTTTCGGGCTCACCGTCAGCGAGGCGCTGTGGAAGGGCCGGCCGACGATCGGCGGCAACGTCGGCGGGATCCCGCTGCAGATCGAGGACGGGGTCTCGGGCTATCTGGTCGACTCCGCCGAGGCGGCCGCGCGGCGCTCGATCGACATTCTCGAAGACCCCGAGCTGGCCAAGCGGCTCGGCCGGGCTGGCAAGGAGCACGCCCGCGAGCATTTCCTCACCCCGCGCCTGCTTCGCGACTGGCTCGATCTGTTCACAGAGCTCGAGACCTAAGACCTCAGCTGACCCGGCCGCCCCCGGACGCGAAGCGGAGGAGGCGGGCGGAACGTTAGTTTCTGTCGGATGACGGACCAGCGGCTAGTGATCGTTTCCAACCGCGGCCCCGCCGAGTTCGAACGCGCGCCGGAGGGCGAGCGGGTCGTGCGGCGCGGCGGCGGCGGGCTGGTGACGGCGCTCTCGGGTCTCGTCGCCCACCGCGGGGCGCTCTGGATCGCCTCGGCGATGACCGACGAGGACGTCGCCGTCGCCCGCGAGGCCGAGGGCTCGCCGGTGCGGGTCGAGCTCGACGACGTCGCCTACGACGTGCTCATGGTCGAGTCCGACCCGGCGGCCTATGACGGCTTCTACAACGTGATCGCCAACCCGATCCTGTGGTTCGTCCAGCACTACCTCTGGGATCTCTCCAACGCCCCCGACATCCGCCAGCAGGAGGCCGACGCCTGGGATTCGGGCTACACGGTCGTCAACCGCGACATCGCCGAGGCGGTCGTGAAGACGATCGAGTCCGACGCCGAGCCGCTGGTGATGTTCCACGACTACCACCTCTACACGGCGCCGGCGATCGTCCGCGAGGCGCGCCCGGAGGCGCTGCTCCAGCACTTCGTCCACATCCCCTGGTCGCAGCCCGACAGCTGGCGGATCATCCCGGCGCGCTGGCGCGAGGAGATCTATCGCGGCCTGCTCGCCAACGACATCATCGGCTTCCACACCACCGCCTACTGCCGCAACTTCCTGCACTGCTGCCGCGAGCTGATGGAGGTCGAGGTCGACCACGAGCGCGGTGCCGTGCTCCACGACGGCCGCGAGACCTGGGTCCGCGCCTACCCGCTGGGGATCGACGCGAAGCGGCTCGACCGCGCCGCGGCCTCCGACGAGGTGGCCTCCTACGAGAAGGAACTGCTGCGCCGTCGCCGCGACCATCTGATCATCCGCGTCGACCGCGCCGACCTCTCCAAGAACGTGCTCCGCGGCTTCACCGCCTTCGACACCTTCCTCCAGCAGCATCCCGAGTTCCGCGAGCGGGTCACGTTCATCGCCCACCTGCAGCCATCGCGCCAGGACGTGCCCGAGTACGCCGAGTACCTGGAGCGGATCGAGGCCCTGGTGGCGGTCGTCAACCACCGCCACGGGACCACCGACTGGATGCCGATCGACCTCCGCATCTACGAGAACTTCCCCGAGGCGGTCGCCCGCTACAAGCACTTCGACCTGCTGATGGTGAACTCGATCTTCGACGGCATGAACCTGGTCGCCAAGGAGGCCCCCGCCGTCAACACCCGCGACGGCGTGATCATGCTCTCGGAGAACACCGGCTCGCACGAGGAGCTCGGCGACTGCACCCTGACCGTGAACCCGTTCGACATCCAGGAGCAGGCCGACACGATCCACCGGGCGCTGACGATGGATCCCGAGGAGCGGCGCCTGCGCGCGGCGCGCCTGCGCGAGATCGTCCGCGAGCGTGACCCAGGGGTTTGGATCGCCGAGCAACTGGCCGACATCCGCGCCAAGCGCGAGGCGGCCGCGGTCGCCTGAGCGCTAGGTGTAGTTCCTCACCACGTTGTTCATCCGGGCCTCCTTGGAGGCTGGGGGTGCTTAAGCCACCCAGTCCCAAGGAGGACACCGAATGAAGCTCCACGCTAACGCCCGCACCTGCCCGAACTCCCGCAGGCTGATCGTTCAGAGGATCGAGGAAGAGGGCTGGTCGCTGGCGGCGGCGGCCGCGGCCGCCGGCGTCAGCGAGCGCACAGCCCACAAGTGGCTGAGCCGCTTCCAAGCGGAAGGCGAGGCTGGCCTTGAGGATCGCTCCTCGAGGCCGAGGCGCTCGCCCGCCAGGGTCCCCGCCGAACGGGTGGCGGCGATCGAGGCGCTGCGACGGCTGCGGATGACCGCCGACGAGATCGCCGAATGCCTGGGAATGGCGCTGTCGACCGTCTCGCGGTGGCTCAAGCGGATCGGACTGGGCAAACGCTCGCGCCTCTCACCGCCCGAGCCCCCGAACCGCTATGAGCGAAAGCGCCCGGGAGAGCTGATCCACGTCGACGTCAAGAAGCTGGGGCGGATCCAAGGCGGCTACGGAAAGCGCTGGAGGTCCGGACGCCGCCACTACACGCCCGTCCACAAGGACGTGGCCGGGGTCCCTCGCAAGACGGTTGGCTGGGAGTTCGTCCACGTCTGCGTCGACGACGCCACCCGCCTCGCCTACGTCGAGGTGCTCGAAGACGAGAAGGGCAAAACGGCGGCAGGCTTTCTTCGCCGAGCGATCGCCTGGTTCGCCTCGATGGGGATCTCGGTCGAGCGGGTGATGACAGACAACGGCTCCTGCTATCGCTCGACCGTGCACGCGGCGGCCTGCCGCGAGCTCGGGCTCCGCCACCTTCGCACCCAGCCCTACCGACCCCGGACCAACGGCAAGGCCGAGCGCTTCATCCAGACGCTTCAAAACCGCTGGGCATGGGGCGCTCTTTACGGCACCTCAGCCGAGCGCACGGCAGCGCTGCCCGGCTGGCTTGCCCACTACAACTTCATCCGACGTCATGGCTCCCTCGGTCACAAGGCGCCCGCAGCTCGGCTCGCCGAGCTGGAACAACGTCATGAGTAGCTACAGCTAGGGCGCCTTCAGGAACTCCATCGACGCCCAGGCGGTGCGGAAGCCGAGCCGGGCGTAGAGATCCTTCGGCCGATCGTCGGCATCGGCGGTGATCCAGAGGTCGCGGACGTCGCCTGCTGCCTCGACCGCCGCCCGGGTGAGGGCGGTGCCGCGGCCATTGCCGCGGCGATCCGGGTGCACGTAGACCTGGGTGACCTCGGACGCGCCATCGTTGCGCTCGAGCTGGGCGAAGGCGATCGGCACGCCACCCTCGATCACAGCGAACACCTGGGCGCCGCGCGCCAGGGCGACCTCGCGAGCCTCACGCTCATGGTCGCCGAGCTCGGTGTCGGGGAAGTCCTCGTGGTGCCAGGCGTGACGGAGGTTGCTGACCGCCTCGTAGTCGACCTCCTCGACCTCGGACCGCGGCCCGGGCGGCAGCGCCCCCTGATGGCGCATCCACAGAAGCGACGTCACCCTCCAGCCCTCGGCCTCGAAGCCGGGGCGCAGGCGCTCGGCCACCTCGATCAGGTCGAAGTCGAGCTTGCGGTGCTTGAGCTCGGCGAGCGCCTCGTCGGCGACCGCGACCAGCTCCTCGACGGTCATCCCCGGGTCCTGCTCGACCCGGACGACGTTGTAGTCGTAGTAGCTCGGATAGGCGGTCGCGCGCAGGACCGTGCCGTGGGCCCATGGCGTGGTGACGTCGCAGACGGCGGCCTGGGCGGCGTGGCGCCATTGCCGGGCGCGATCGGCGAGCTCGGAGTCAGGGTCGGGGTTGGTCACGCTGCCAGCGTAGTCAGCGGCGCCTGACCTTGACCTTGACCGTGCGCGAGTGGCCGCGCTCGTAGGGATAGCCGGCCGCCTGCGGGACGAGGGCGCGGAATCGATAGCGCTTCGCGTTCGAGGTCGCGCGCAGCTTGTAACGGGCGGTGAAGGCGCAGGCCGCGTCGGCGCGATCGGTACGGAAGACCTGCCAGCGGCGCTTGCCGAGCCGCGCCTGGACCTTGACCACGCGGTCGAAGCACGCCGGGCCGGGCAGGGTGCCGGTGAAATGGAGGCGGTCGTGGTTGCGAACGCCGTGGTTGGGCCGTGCATCGAGCGTCGGCCGGGCCGAGGAGCGCAGGACGAGGCCGTGGCGAGCGATCACCTGGTCGCCGATGACGTGGTGGACGTAGAGCTCGCGGCTCGGTCCGGGGGGCAGCTCGATCGCGTAGGCGCCGTCTGGCCCTGTCGTCGCCGTGGCCCCGACGACGACCGGCGAGCCGTCGATCAGCACCCGGGTGAGCGCGCACACGGTTGCGCCAGCCCCGGCGCCCGGCGGCCCGGCCGCGGACGACCGCGGCCTGATCGGAGGCGACGAGCGTGGTCTCGGCGCCGCCGTCGCCAAAGCCGGCGCGGAGCGCGGTCGCGCCGCCCACCGCGGAGGCGGGGCAGGCGTTGTCGACCCAGACCTGGCGTTGCTCGCAGGCGCGGTTGGCGGCGCCGTCGAGCGCCAGGTCCTCGACGCAGGCGGTGACCGTGTTGTTCGGCCCGGTGGTGAAAGCGGTGTGGGCGGTGGGGACCGCCGCCGACTCGGTTGTCGCCGCCGGGCAGGGGCTGAGCGCGGTGGCGAAGCCGGCGGCGACGGCGCAGTTGCGGATGTCGGTGACCAGCAGCGCTCCGTTGGCCTCGACGTAGACCTTGCGGATGCCGCTGCCAACGTCGGAGGCGGCGAAGGTGAGACCGCGGACGCCGCGGATGACCTGCGGACCGAGCAGCGTGCCGCCGGTGAGCGTCAGCAGCGGCGCGGCCCGGTCCTCGGTGCGCAGGTAGACGCCGCGAACGTAAGCGTGGGCACCGTCGTCGCCGGCGCGACCGCAAGGCTGCCCGGCGCCGGGTGCGACGCAGCGCAGCCAGCTGTGGAATTGCGTGAACTCGCCGCCGATCGAGTGCACGCGAAAGTCGTTGTGCTCGGAGCCGAAGCCGACCTGCTCGCCGCCCGGGCGGATGACCACGAGCTCGCCGTGATGTCCGGCCTGGTTGGTGAGGCTGGCGTTGGCCTGGACGTCGGTGAACACGGTCCCGGCCGGGGCTCGCCAGACCCAGGCGCCGAAGTGCCAGATGCCGCTGCCGGCGGCGTCGTGGTAGGCCTGCAGGCCGCCGTCGGTTCCGCAAAGCGCTCGGGGGCGGTAGTGATCCGAGGTGCGCTCCCAGATCGCCTCGCTGAAGGCGGTCACCGAGCCGCACTGGGTGACCACGTAATTGCCCGCCTCGGCGGGCCGGGCGAGGGTGAGCGCGGCCGCGATCGCGACCAGCACGGCGACGGCGACCAGCCGCCCGCGGCCGATCCGGCGCGGGCCGGTGACCAGGTTGGTGGGCTCCTTCATCGTGCTCCTCTCAGTGCTCGAAGCCGAACTGACTCGGGTTCGGGCTCGCGGCTGGGGTCGGCTCGGACGGCGGCTGCTCGGGCGGAGCGGGTTCCGGCGGCTCGGGTGAGGTCGGCTCGGGAGCCGGCGCGGGTGGTGAGGCCACGGGGGTGGGCGCGACGGCGGCGGGCGGCGGGGCGGCGGCAGGCTGCACGGGCGGCGCCGGCGACCGGGCCGACGGCGCCTGCGGGCGATCGCCCCGAGCACGTCCGTGGGAGCGATCGGCGTGGTCTGGCGACGAGGGCCGGGGGCGGCGTGTCGGTCGATCGCGCGGCTCGGCCGATCGCCCACGATCCGGCGCCCGGGCGGGCGCGACCGGCTCGTAGGCGCCGGTGGCGCTCGAGCTGAGGCCGACGTCGGCGGGCAACGGCGGCGGCTCCGGCGCCTCCAGAAGACCCGGGAGGACGACCAGCAGCAGGCCACCGGCGCCGAGCCCGCCGAGCAGGCGGCCGACGTTGCTCCAGCGAATCCTCGTGCGGCCCATCGGCGGCTACAAGCCCGGGACGATGCCCGATGCCCCCCGCTATAGTCATCCGCCGCTTTGGCTACGTCGCAATATGAACTAGTGCTGATGCTCGATCCGGAGGTTCCGGACGAGGGCCGCGACAAGATCGCGACCGACGCCCGTGGACGGATCGAGTCGAGCGGCAGCCTCAAGGACGAGAAGGTCTGGGGGCTGCGCAAGCTTTCCTACGAGATCGGCAAGCGCAACGAGGCCGACTACCGCTTCTTCCGTTTCGAGACCGAGAGCCCGCTGCTCGACGAGCTCAACCACAACCTGAAGATCACCGACGGCGTGCTGCGCTTCCGGATCTTCAAGGTCGATCCCGACTCGCCGGTGATCGAGCCGCCGCCGCCCGCGCCGCTCGCGAGCGCCGCCCCGCGCGGCCCCGGCGGAGGCCGGGGCCGAGGTCGTGGCCGCGACGACTACGAGGACCGCGACGCCGCCCCGGCGCCGCCGATGCCGCCGCCCGCCGCCGCGCCCGCTCCGGCAGAGGCCGCCCCCGCCGCCGCCGAAGCCGCGCCCGCCCCGGCCGAAGCCGCCCCGGCTGCGCCGGAAGCCGCGCCGCCAGCCGCCGAAGCCGCACCCGCTCCCGCCGAAGCCGCACCCGCTCCCGCCGAAGCCGCGCCCGCCCCGGAGGCGGCCCCGGCAGAGGCTCCGCCGGCGCCGGAAGCGCCCGCCGCCGAGCAGCCCGCTGCGCCCGCCGAGCCCGCCTCCGGCGAGCCCGAGGCGCCCCCGGCTGACGAAACCCCCGCCTCCTAGTCCCGCAGCTTCCGCCTTTTTTCGTCCCCGCGGGGGCGAGAACACGCCGATCGCGGTCTTAGACTTCAGACCGATCAAGCAATCAGAGAGGTAGTGATTTTCAGTGGCAGCGTCAAACATCAATACCGTGGTGATCACGGGCAACCTGACCCGCGACCCCGAGCTCCGCAGCACCGGCGGGGGCACGCCCGTCTGTGAGATGCGCGTCGCCGTCAACTCCCGCCGCAAGGATCAGAGCGGCGACTGGGTCGACAAGCCCAACTACTTCGACGTCACGGTCTTCGGCGCACAGGGCGAGAACTGCTCGACCTACCTGTCAAAGGGACGCCCGGTGGCCGTCGAGGGTCGGCTCGACTGGCGTGAGTGGGAGGCCAAGGACGGCTCGGGCAAGCGCCAGGCGGTCTCGATCATCGCCAACTCGGTCCAGTTCCTCGGCAGCCGCGACAGCGGCGGCGAGGGCGGTGGCGCCCGCTTCGAGGCCAAGTCCGACGTTCCGGCCGACACCTCGGACTTCGACTCGCCGGAGCCGGCGGCCGTAGGCGCATCCGAAGACGACATTCCCTTCTGAGCCCGAGCGGCGAATAGCCGTCGCGAGGCGGCGTCATCGGTCGCTTGCGTGCAGAGCACGCGGCGCTCCCTGCTTCCTGGCCTCGCTCGGCTCTCGCCACTCGCGGTGAGGGATAGCTAGAATCACGCTTCGCGCCGCCCGTCCTGCGGCGCGTTTGCGCGAAATGAAGAGCTTTTTCGAAGATCACGAGGGCCGCGGCTGATGGCCCGCAAGCAGCGAGCACAGCCCACGCCTCCGAGCGGCGGCCCGGGCGGCGCGCGCCGTCGCGGCGGCCGTTTCGGCGACCGCTTCCGGCCGCGCAAGTACACCAAGATCAACGTCGAGAACATCGACTACAAGGACCTCGCCACCCTGCGCCGGTTCATCTCCGACCGCGGCAAGGTCCGCTCGCGCCGGGTCACCGGGCTCTCGCGTCGCCACCAGACTCAGCTCGGGCTGGCGATCCGCCGGGCCCGCGAGCTGGCGCTGCTGCCCTACGTCGGCGACCGCTAGGCCGATGGCGCAGGCAATCCTGCTCAAGGACGTGGAGACGCTCGGCGAGGCCGGCGACGCCGTCGACGTCTCGCCCGGTTACCTGCGCAACTACCTCGTGCCCCGCAAGCTCGCCCAGCCGGCCACGGACCGCTCGCTCGAGGAGGCCAAGCGCCGCCACGAGGCCGCCGAGAAGGCGGCCCAGGAGGCCGCCGACCGCGCCGAGCAGACCGCGGCGCTGTTGGCGAAGACGGTGCTCACGATTCAGCACCGCGCCGGCGAGGACGGCAAGCTCTACGGCTCGGTCACCAGCGCCGAGATCGCCGACGCGATCTCCGACGCGCGCGGGCTCAAGGTCGATCGCCGCAAGATCCGCCTCGACGACCCGATCCGCGAGGTCGGGACCTACATGGTCGAGGTCGAGCTTCCCGGTGGCGCCGTCGCCTCGGTGAAGACGATCGTCGCCGAAGCCAAGTAACGCTTCACGGTTTTCGGCCCCAATAGCGGGAACCGCTTCAGCGGGCTCGCCCGGCCTGTGATTGTCTCGACTGAAGGCCGCCGCGGGGCGATTTTGCCGCCGCCGCGCCCTCTAAACCCAGACAGCTGATGGAAGCCGCGAGCGCACACGTCCCGCCCCAGAACCTCGAGGCCGAGGAGTCGGTGCTCGGCGCCCTGATGGTCTCCGAGATGGCGATGAACCCGGTGATCCTCGACGTGCGCCTGGCCGAGGAGGACTTCTACCGCGAGCGCCACCGGGTGATCTTCCGCGCGATCAAGCTCCTCTACGAGCGCAGCGAGCCGATCGACGCGCTCACCGTCTCCGAGCTGCTCGCACAGCAGGGCGAGCTCGAGCAGGCCGGTGGCCGCGAGGGCGTCTCCAACCTCGCCTCGACCGTGCCGGTGGCCGGCAACGCCCGCCACTACGCGCGGATCGTGCAGCAGAACTCGCTCCTGCGCCGGCTGCTGAACGCCTCGCAGACGATCCAGAAGTCGGTCCACGACCGCGAGGGCGAGCCCCGCGAGCTCGCCGAGCGGGCCGAGAAGCTGCTCTTCAACGTCGCCCACGAGGAGCAGGCCGAGGACTTCCACGTGCTCAAGGACATCCTCTCGCGCGAGGTCGACCGGCTGGAGGAGCTGGCGAGCGGCAAGGCCGAGGTCACCGGCACCCCGTCGGGCTTCGCCCGACCTCGACAAGATCACCGGCGGCTTTCAGCCCGGCAACCTGATCATCCTCGCCGCCCGCCCGGGGATGGGCAAGTCCGGCCTCGTCGCCAACATCGCCGAGCACGTCGCGGTCAAGCAGCGGCGGCCGGTCGCCTTCTTCTCGCTCGAGATGTCGGACTCCGAGCTCGCCCAGCGGCTGATCGCCAAGCGCTCGCGGATCTCCAGCGACAAGCTGCGCAAGGGCCAGGTCGGCGAGCGCGAGTGGGCGAAGGTGCTGCGGGTCTGCAACGAGCTCGAGGACAGCCCGCTGTGGATCGACGAGTCCTCGGACCTGAGCATGCTCGACCTGCGGGCGAAGGCGCGGCGCCTGCACGCCAGCGAGATCTCCAACGGCAACGGCGGCCTGGCGCTGATCGTGATCGACTACATCCAGCTGATGCGCGCCGAGGACGTGCGCGCCAACCGCGTCGAGCAGGTCGGCCAGATGAGCCGCGGGCTGAAGATCCTCGCGCGCGAGCTCAAGGTGCCGGTGATCGCGCTCTCGCAGCTCTCGCGCGCGCCCGAGCAGCGCACCGGGCGCGACAAGCGGCCGATCCTCTCCGACCTGCGCGAGTCGGGCAACCTCGAGCAGGACGCCGACCTCGTCGCCTTCATCTACCGCGAGGACTACTACAAGAACTTCGGCGACGACGACGTCGATCCGGCCGAGAAGGAGGAGCTGAAGGGGATCGCGGAGCTGATCGTGCGCAAGAACCGAAACGGCCCGATCGACACCGTGAGGCTCGCCTTCCAGGAGCAGTTCGCCTCCTTCCTGACGCTGACCAGCACCGACTCGGGCGAGCAGCTCTCCGGGTGAGAGCGCGCCGCTGGTGAGCGCCGCCGACGATCTATGAGCGCACGGTCGAGCCCCTGCCTCAGGCGTGTCCGCTCGGCGCTCTGCGACGGCAGCGGCTGGCTCGTCGGCGACGACGACACGGCCCGCCCCTGCGATTGCCGCGAGCGCCGCATCACCCAGGCGCGCACGCGCGGCGTGCGCACCGTGCTGCCGACCAAGTACCAGGGCGTCAGCTTCGATCGCCCGCCGATCGCCGACATGGCCCGCGATCCGCAGACGCGCGGCGTGGTCGAGGCGGTCCGCTCCTACATCGACGAGCTCGATGCGAAGATCGCCGACGGCCGCGGGCTGTGGCTCGAGGGCGACGTCGGCACCGGCAAGACGACGCTGGCGATGCTGGTCTCAAAGCGCGCGATCGAGGCCGGGCACTCGGCCGCGATCTACTCGCTGCCGCGGCTGCTGGCGCGAATCCGCCGCACCTACGACGGCGATTCGAGCGAGCTCTCCTACCTCGAGTTCTTCCGCCGGCTGACCTCGGTCGACCTGCTGCACATCGACGACCTCGGCGCCGAGAAGCGCAGCGATTGGGTGCTCGAGCAGCTCTACGCGATCGTCGACGAGCGCTACGCGACCAACCGCTCGATGATCGTGACCACCAACATGCAGGTCGCCGAGCTCGAGGAGCAGATCGGCAAGCGCACGGTCTCGCGGCTGGCCGAGATCTGCGACACGTTGCCGCTTTTCGGGCACGACCGCCGCTACGCAGCCTGATTTCGCGCGCGCTGTCTGCATAATCAAGCCGCTATGCCGGGCATCGTGATCATCGGGACCCAATGGGGCGACGAGGGCAAGGGCAAGGTCGTCGACCTGCTCGCCGAGCACGCTGCGATGATCGTCCGCTTCCAGGGCGGCAACAACGCCGGCCACACGATCGTCCGCGACGGCGAGACCTTCAAGTTCCACCTGATCCCCTCGGGAATCCTGCATCCGGGCAAGACCTGTGTGATCGGCAACGGGGTGGTGATCGACCCCGCCGTGCTCACCGGCGAGCTCGACGGGCTGCGCCGCCGGGGTATCGACGTCAGCGGCCTGCGCGATCTCGGCCAACGCCCACCTGATCATGCCCTACCACGTGATGCTCGACACGGCGGGCGAGGCGAAGCTCGGCAAGCTCGAGATCGGGACCACCAAGCGCGGTATCGGCCCCTGCTACGCCGATAAGTCCGCGCGCCTCGGGATCCGGGTCCAGGACCTGCTCGACGCGAAGATCCTGCGCAAGAAGATCGCCGCGGCGCTGGAGCCGAAGAAGCAGCTGCTGCGACCGTTCGCCCGCGACCCGAAGCTCGACCTGCACGCGATGACCGAGGAGTACCTGCGCTACGGACATCGGCTCGAGCCCCACATCGCCGACACCTCGCGGCTCTGCTGGGAGGCGCTCGACAGCGACGAGACGGTGCTCTTCGAAGGCGCCCAGGCGGCGCTGCTCGACCTCGACCACGGCACCTATCCGTTCGTCACCTCCTCCAACCCGGTCGCCGGTGCGGCCTGCGTCGGCGCCGGCGTCGGCCCCACCGACATCGACGAGGTCTGGGGCGTCTGCAAGGCCTACACGACCCGCGTCGGCGCGGGCCCGTTCCCATCCGAGCTCACCGACGAGGTCGCCGTCCACCTGCGCGATCGGGGCCACGAGTTCGGCACCACCACCGGGCGCGAGCGCCGCTGCGGCTGGCTCGATCTGGTCGCGCTGCGCTACGCGACCCGGCTCAACCGGCTGGCGGCGCTGGCGATCACGAAGCTCGACGTGCTCTCCGGGCTCGACCCGCTGCGGATCGCGGTCCGCTATCGCGGCACCGAGGGCGCGGTCTTCGACGAGTTCCCCTACCACCAGTCGATCCTGCACACGGCGACGGCCGAGTACGAGGAGCTGCCCGGGTGGGACGACGACATCACCGGCGCCCGCAGCGAGGCCGATCTGCCGCCCGAGGCGCGCGACTACCTGCAGGCGATCTCCGACGGCGCCGGCGTGCCGATCGCGCTGATCGGCGTCGGCCCCGGCCGCGAGCAGGTAATCCGCACCGCGCCGGCCGAGCTCAAGGCCGCCTGACCGCTAGAGGGCGCCCGGCGCCAGGCCCGTGAGTCGCCGGCAGTCGCGGGTCAGATGCGCCTGATCGGCGTAGCCGGCGTCGAGGGCAGCGCGACCGAGGTTTTGGCGATCGCTCTGCAGAAAGCGCCGCAGTCGCAGGACGCGCTGCAGCGTCTTCGGCCCATAGCCGACCGAAGCCCGAACACGGCGGCGTAGCTGGCGTTCGCTGAGGCCGATCTCGGCAGCCAGCCGGTCGACGCGCTGGCGCGGGTCCAGCAGGCGTGCGGTCGCCGCCTGCACGGCGCGATCCGGAGGCCCCGCGGCGACCAGGTCGGCGGCCAGCGCGGCCACGCGGCTGAGCGCGTCGCCGAGCTCCAGATCGCCGCCGAGGGTCTGCTTGCCGTCGAGCCCGAGGTCGGACAGCTGGATGCGCTCGTCGCAGAGCTGATCGAGCGGCAGGCCGAGTGCCGGCCCGCCGGCACCGGGAAGAAAGCGCACGCCGACGATCAGGCTTCCCGGCCTCGTCACCGAGAACGAAGGGCCGGTATCGGGGCCGGCGACCAGGGCCGGCTCGCCCGAGCGCCAGATGATGTCGCTACAGGCGTCGGGAAGGATGCGGACGGTGCCGCCGTCGCCGCGACGCGTCCACAGGCAGGCGATCGAGCTCCGCAGGTGGGCGGGCGGCGCAAACTCGCGATAGGTGTCCGTTTCGTTCAAGACGTCCTCGCTCGGATCGGCTTGGATGTTCTCACTCCACCATTACCGAAAGGAAATCAGCGTGAAGATCGAATTCATCGCCGGCGTTGCCGTGGTCGCGACTGACCCACCGCAGAGTCGCAAACTCTACGTCGATGCCCTGGGCCTACCGCTCGAGGCGGCGGGCGGCACCGAGTACTACGCCAGCGGCGATGTCGGCGGCAGCAAGCACTTCGGCGTCTGGCCGCTGACCGAGGTGGCGCAGGCCTGCTTCGGCACCGACGAGTGGCCCGCCGATCTCACGGTCCCCCAGGTCACGATTGAGTTCGAGGTCGCCGACGAGGCCGCCGTGGCGGCGGCCGCCGAGGAGCTCGAGGGGCAGGGCTTCTCGCTTCTGCACGGTGCCCGCAAGGAGCCGTGGGGCCAGACGGTCGCCCGGGTGCTGTCGATCGAGGGCTCGGTGATCGGGATCAGCTACGCGCCCTGGCTGCACGAGTGAGGCGGCGCCCCTCGATACGCTGACCGCGTGACCGGTCGCGCCCTGCTGCCACAGCTCGACGGCGGACTGTTTCTCACCGACGGCGGGCTCGAGACGACGCTGATCTTCCAGCGCGGGATCGAGCTGCCGCTGTTCGCCGCCTTCAAGCTGGTCGGCGACGAAGAGGGCGAGCGCATCCTGCGCGAGTACTACGAGTCCTATCTGGTGCTCGCGGCCGACCACCAGGCCGGGTTCCTGCTCGAGACCCCGACCTGGCGCGCCAGCCCGCGCTGGGCGACGGAGCTCGGATACTCACCCGAGCAACTCGACGGGCTCAACCGCCGCTCGATCGAGCTGCTGCTCGAGCTGCGCGACTCACATGCCCCGCGCGTCGCCGGGCCGATCGTGATCTCCGGCGTCGTCGGCCCCCAGGACGACGGCTACAACCCGTCCGTGCTGCTGTCCGCGGCCGAAGCCGAGCTCTACCACGCGACCCAGATAGCGAGCTTCGCCGCGACCGACGCCGAGCTGGTCAGCGCGGTGACGATGACCTACGCCGAGGAGGCGATCGGGATCACGCGGGCGGCCGCCGCCGCCGGGCTGCCGGCGGTGATCTCGCTCACGCTGGAGACCGACGGGCGCCTCCCCAGCGGTCAGCCGCTGGGCGAGGCGATCGAGCGCATCGACGCCGAGACCGACGCCGGGCCCGCGTACTTCATGATCAACTGCGCGCATCCGACCCACTTCGACTCGGTCCTCGACCCCGAGGCGCCGTGGGCGGCGCGAATCCTCGGCGTGCGGGCGAACGCGTCGACGATGAGCCACGCCGAGCTCGACCAAGCCGAGGAGCTCGACGCCGGCGACCCCGAGGATCTCGGCGCGCGCTACGTCGCGCTCGCCGAGAAGCTGCCGAACCTGACTGTTCTCGGCGGCTGCTGCGGCACCGACGATCGCCATGTGGCGGCAATCGGCGCCGCCTGGCGGCGCGCCGGCCGCTGAGGCTCAGCAGCCGTCGGCGGAGCCGCCGCGGCGGCGCTCGGCGAGCGCCAGCGCGACGACGCCGGCGATCACGGTCAGCGGCGCGAGCGCGAAGCCCACCGTGGTCAGCCAGTGGCCGGCGTGGGCGATCACCAGGGTCATGCCGTCGCCTCCCGGGCGCCGGAGGGCCGGCCGGTGGGCGCGCGATCGCGGCGCGAGCGCCCATCGTCGGGGCGCGCGATCCGGTTGAGCACCCAGCCCAGCAAGAGCAGCAGCCCGAGCACGATCGAGGCGACGACCGAGTAGGCGATCGCGGTCAGGTAGCCGGGGACGTCGGACTTGAGCTCGCGCTGGAGGATCTGGGTCTCGTCGGTGAACGGGCGCTCGAAGTTCGCCGAAGCGCTCACGCCCGGGGCCGGGATCGCCGTGTCCTCCGGCATGTAGACCGGCAGGCCGGCGACGTAGTTGTCGCGCTGGAGGCGAATCAGCGTCTTCCAGGTCCCGTGAACCGGGATCGGCTTGGTGGTCTCATAGACGCCGGGCGAGACTCGCTCGAGCTGGTCGACGACCAGGCCGCCTCCCTGCCAGGCGATCGCCTGCAACCAGTAGGCGTCGTCGCCGAGCTCGGCGGGATCGAGGCGCACTGTCGCCTCGACCGTGCGCTCCGGGCCCGAGCGGACCTCGTCGAGGCTGACCTGCGCGCTCCAGCCGCTCGGGGTCTTGTCGCCGACGTTGAGGCCGACGACTGCGATGATCGCGACCGCGGCCAGCGCCGCCGGGACGATCGCCGGGGCGGAGAAGCCGCTGCGCCGGGAGCCGGCGGCGGCGAACGATCCGCCCAGGTAGGCGCCGAGGAGGCCGGCTGCGATCGCCGTCGCCAGCGCCGGCAGGATCGCCTCCGAGATCAGGCTCTCGGGCCACGGGACGGGCATCCACACGTGCGACCAGGCGTATTCGGCAAAGAAGCCGACGGTGCCGATCAGCGCACCGGAGAGCGCCCCGAAGGCGTAGCTGCGCTTGGTGGAGATCACCAGCGCCGCCGCCTCGACGCAGAGCGCCTCGGCGAGATAGAGCGGCATGTGGGGCATCGTCTGGCCGAAGACGTCGCCGACGATCAGCGCGATCGCGCCGCGGACGACGATGAAGAAGACGGCCGAGCCGAGCGCGGCGCCGGGACCGATCCAGATCCGCGCCGCGACCAGGGCGACCCCGGCGGCGAAGGCGAGCATGATCGGCTCGAGCACGAGCTGGAACTGCGGCACGCCGAAGTCGAACTCGGCCTGGAAGGTGGAGAGGCCGATCAGCAGCCCGCCCATGGCGAAGAAGCGCCGGTAGCGGGCGACGTTGGCGACCAGGCGGTCGAGCAGCCGAGGCGATGGCGCCTGCTCGGCGCTCTCGCCACGTCCCTCGACGATCAGGATCGCGCTGCCGATCAGGGTCAGCCCGGCGCCGCCGATCAGCATCAGGTGGGTTGGGCCCCAGAGGGTCACGTCCTGGCCGAAGATCCGGTGCCAGACGTCGTCGAGCGGAAAGCCGACGAGGGCGAAGGCCGACGCGGCAAGCATCGCCACCCCGCCGAGCGGGGCATACCAGTCGCCGCTGATCTTGATCGCGCGGCTCGAGGGCTTGCCCTCGGGGAGGACGATCGCCAAGAAGCCGGCGGCGAAGATGCCGTAGAGGCCGGCGAGGATCAGGTAGTGGGCCGGGTTGGCGAGCGGCCCGGCGTCGCGACCGTCGTCGATGTGCAGGGAGATGTCCCAGTACATGCCGAGCAGGGCGACCAGCAGCGAGCCGGCGGCGATCAGCGAGGGCAGCGCCGCCCAGGGGGCGAAGCCGGTGTCGCGCGCGGCGAAGCGGGCCGCGCGCCGAAGCAGGTCCGTGCGGCCGGTGCGGTGGGCCCAGCCAAGCCACAGCAGGGCTGCGGTCGCCAGCATCGCGGCGCCAGTGGCGCCGATCACCTGGCCAAGTTCTGCGCCCGCGGCGGGGGCTGAGTCAACGGTGTTCATCTCGAGCTCCTTGTTTGGGTGCGAGACGGCTGGCCGCTTCGGGCGGCTCACCATGCCATTACCCGATGTTACACCGGAATATGTCACGGTTACTGTGATTGGCCGCACGCAGGCCGACCGTTAAGCTGCCGCGCGATGTTTGAGAAGGTCCTGGTCGCGAACCGGGGAGAGATCGCGATCCGGGTCATGCGTGCGCTCGAGGAGATGAGCATCGCCTCGGTCGGCGTCTACTCCGAGGCCGACCGCGAGACCCCGCACGTGCGCGAGGCAGACGAAGCCTTCCTGCTCGGCCCTTCGATCCCCGCCGAGAGCTACCTCTCGATCGAGAAGATCCTCGATGTCGCCGCCAAGTCCGGAGCCGAGGCGATCCACCCGGGCTACGGCTTCCTGGCCGAGAACGCCGCCTTCGCCGAGGCCTGCGAGCAGGCGGGGGTCGTGTTCATCGGCCCGCCGGCGTCGGCGATCGAGGCGATGGGCTCGAAGACCCGCGCCCGCGAGATCATGCAGGAGGCCGGCGTGCCGATCGTCCCCGGCTCGACTGAGCCCTCGCCCGACGTAAAGGCGGCCGCCAAGGTCGCGAAGGAGATCGGCTACCCGGTCGCCTGCAAGGCTGCGGGCGGTGGTGGCGGCAAGGGCTTTCGCGTCGCCCAGACGCCCGACGAGCTCGAGGAGGCGTTCACCGGCGCCGCCCGCGAGGGCGAGAAGTTCTTCTCCGACGACCGCGTCTATCTGGAGCGTTACCTCGAGGACCCGCGCCACGTCGAGGTTCAGGTGCTCGCCGACTCGCACGGCACCGTGATTCATCTCGGCGAGCGCGACTGCTCGATCCAGCGCCGTCACCAGAAGCTGATCGAAGAGGCGCCCGGCCCGCACGTCGACGCCGAGATGCGCGCGCGGATCGGCAAGATCGCCACCGACGCGGCGCTCGCGGTCGACTACCGCGGCGCCGGCACGGTCGAGGGCATGCAGGTCGGCGACGACTACTTCTTCCTCGAGATGAACACCCGGGTCCAGGTCGAGCACTGCGTCACCGAGATGGTCACCGGGTTCGACATCGTTCGCGAGCAGGTCTCGATCGCCGCCGGCGAGAAGCTCTCGATCGCCCAGGACGAGGTCGAGCTGCGCGGACACGCGATCGAGTGCCGGATCAACGCCGAGGCCGCGCACAAGAACTTCGCCCCGGCGCCGGGCAGGATCGACCACTACATCGAGCCCGCCGGCCCCGGCGTCCGCGTCGACTCGGGCCTCGAGGCCGGCGGCGAGGTGACCCCGATCTACGACCCGATGGTCGCCAAGCTGATCACCTGGGACGTCGACCGCGAGAAGGCGACCGCGCGGATGCTGCGCGCGCTCGGCGAGTACGAGATCTCACCGCTGACCACGCTGATCCCGTTCCATCAGGCGATCCTGGCGACCGAGCAATGGGCCAAGGGCGAGACCTGCCGCGATCTGACCGAGGACAAGAAGTGGTTGAAACAAACAGCGCCTGACACGTCCTCGGCTTCGCCTCCGGGCGGGTCAGGGTCGGAGGAAGGACAGGAGCCCGAGGAGCTCGTCGAGCGCACCTACGCGGTCGAGGTCGACGGCCGCCTGCACGCGGTCAAGGTGATCGGCGCGGCGGCTCCTGCCGCCGGTGCCGCGGCCGGCGGCCGGCGGCCGCCGAAGCGGGAGAAGTCGGGCGGCTCGAGCAGCGCCGCCAGCGGCCCGGCGTTGCCCTCGCCGCTTCAGGGGTCGATCCTCAAGGTCGCGGTGAAGAAGGGCGACGCGGTCGAGGAGGGGGCGCTGATCTGCGTGATCGAGGCGATGAAGATGGAGAACGAGATCACCGCCCACCGCGCCGGCAAGGTCGCGGAGCTGAACGTCACCGAGGGCGCCGCGATCAACTCCGGCGACCAGATCTGCGTGATCGAGTAGCGCCGTGACGACCGCCGGCCTTCCGTGGCGTGGTCCCGGTGAGGGGCGCCCGGACCTGCCGCTGCCGCCCGGCAAGGTGCCGCTGCGCCGAAACGGAAATTGGCGCAAACGCTGGCGTTACCTGGGTGCCTTCTCCGAGGAAGTGCTCGTCTGCGCGGCGCGAGTCCAGGTCGGGCCGCTGGGGCAGACGTTCTGGGCGATCTGGGATCGCGAGGAGCGAAAGCTTCACGAGCGCACCCGGATGATCGCGCCCCGGCTTGCCCGGGGCGAGGCCTGGACCGAGCTCGCCGAGGGCGAGCACACCGGACGGATCGACTGGGCGCCCGAGCAGGGTGGCACGCTGGTGCGGATCGAGGCGGGGCCGAGGAAGGACGAGGAGGAGCAGATCCGCGCCTTCCTGCGCGCCGGGGAGGGCAAGTGGGCCGAGACCGTCTGCGCCACGGGCGAGGACGACGGCTACGTGTGGACGCGAAAGCGGGTGGTGGAGGTCGAGTGCGACGTCCGCATCGGCGAGCGCCGGATCCGCTGCGAGGCGCGCGGGGTCGAGGACGAGTCGTGCGGCTATCACCCCCACCACACGGTCTGGGACTGGTCCGCGGGCGTCGGGCAGACGACCGACGGCCGCGCCGTGGGCTGGAACCTGGTCAGCGGCATCAACGATCCGCCCGAGCGCTCCGAGCGCGCGGTCTGGGTCGACGGGCAGCCGAGCGAGCCCGGTCCGGCGAGCTTCGAGGGCCTCGAGGCGATCGAGGTCGACGGCGCCCGGCTCGAGTTCTCGGCCGAAGCCGAGCGCAGCAAGCAGGAGGACAAGCCCTGGGCCCGCTACCTCTACCGCCAGCCGTTCGGCACCTTCACCGGCTCACTGCCGGGCGGGCTCGAGCTCGCCGAGGGCTTCGGCGTGATGGAGCATCACGACGCCCACTGGTAGGCGACCGCTGCTCGGCTAGCGCTCGCAGCCGCGCTCGCGCTCGGCCTCGCATTTGTCGTGCCCCGATCCACCGAGCGCCGTGTCGTCGCCGTCGTTGCCCTTGATCCGGTCGGCGCCGCTCTCGCCGCTCAGGCGGTCGTCCTTGTAGCCGCCGAAGATGCGGGCGTTGCCAGCGCCGCCGGAGATCCGGTTGCGCCCGTCGACCCACTCGATCGTCGGACTGTTGCCAAACAGGCGGTCGCCTCCGCCGCCACCTTCGATCGTGTCGGCGCTGTGGTTGCCGATGATCACGTCCTCGCCCGCTCCCCCGGAGAGCCGGTCGCCGGCGTAGGCGCCGACCAGCAGGTCGTCGCCCGGGCCTCCGGCGGCGACGATCTCGAGATAGACCTGCGCGTAGTCGAGGTCTCCCTCAGAGGGCACGATCTCGTCGTTGCCGGCCTGGCCGAAAACGCGCGCGTCGCCGCCGGTCGTGTCCGAGAACTCGGCGTCGTCGCGACCCGGTCCGAGGCAGGCGACGACGTTTCGGTACGAGATCTCGACCCGATCGTCGCCACCGCGGCTGACGATCACGTCGCGGGGTTTGGCGACGATGCGCTCGCCGCGATCGGAGCCGACGACAGTCGCCTTGCGACCGTCGCAGCGTGCGGCGGCCGCCGCGGCCGTGGGCAGGGCGGCGATCGCCGCGAGGGTCAGGGGCAGGATGAAGAAGCGGGGGATTCGATTCATGCGGGCAGCGAACCAGTGCCTGCGTCGTCGGCCTACCGACCCTAGGTGTGAGCGTTCGGCACCTGGCGATCACGGGTAGACAGACTGCACCCGCCAGCGCCAGGGCGGCTCCTCGCCGGGCGCGAACTCGTACTGGTTGCGGCCGTCGAGGGTCTCGAGCGCGACCAGGGTGGGGACGGCGTCGTCGAGCAGCGGGGTCGAGGCGAGCGCGGCGAGGTCTGCCGAGCTGACGAGCCGCGTGACCCGTTCCCAGCCTAGACCCGGTCGGTAAAGCCAGTATGTGATTTCGGCTAAGCCCACCGCGGCGCGCCGGTCGTCGATCGAGACGAACACGGTCACCCGGCGGTTGGAGGCGGTGAGCCCGGGCCGGATGCCCGGCGCGGCGCAGCTCGCCGAGCGACAGCGGCGAAAGTCGACCGGGAGCAGCGGGCCGCCGGGTCCGGGGAGGGTGGCGGGAGCGGGCGCCAGCGCCCTGACTGCGCCGGCCAGCGGGCGGCCGTAGGCCTCGGTCAGCGGATCGCGCCAGCACGGTCCCGGGCCGACGGCCGCGCAGCGCAGCTTTCGCGCCAGGGTCGAGCCGAGCTCGCGGCCGCTGCGGTCGGTGCCGGCCGCGAGCGCCGCGATCCCGGCGACGAGCAGCAGCGCGACCAGGAGGGAGATGCCGGCGTGTTCGACCGTCGCCGCACCGGATTGCGAACCGCCTCGGATGCCCATGGCGCGACCGTAGGCGCGAGCGACCGACGCGGGATGCGGCGAGCGTGCCGGGTCAGTGACCGATCAGGAAAGGCCCTCGCGCGCCTCGCGCACGAGGGTCACCGACTCCGGGAACACGACCCGGATTGCGTCGCGCACCTGCATCGCCTGTTCGTCGCTTGAGCCGTGCAGCTCCAGGCGGGCGATCGCCGCAACGGTCATATCGACAGCGAGCTTGATCGCGTTGTCTGCCCAGGCGACCTTCTGGGCGCCCTGCATCTGCTCGGCCATGTCGGCAAGCCTGGCCCGGAGCTCGTCCGGGTCGCCGAAGAGGCCGAATGGATCGCTTCCTTCCATGCATCGATCATAGACGGGGGCGATCGCCGGCCAGGGACGCCGCCCGCGAACCGGTGATCTAGGCTGCGCCTCGTGTCGCCCACGACCCTCTCTGACTCCCGGTTTCGCACGCTGCCGGCACTCGCGCTCGTGGCGGTGGCGGCGATCGCCGTGTCCGCGTGCGGCGAGAAGGAGGAGCCGGATCTCTCCCAGCTGCCACCGCCGCCCCAGCCCCAGGCGCCGAACCCGCCCAAGGGCCTGCCGCAGGCGGTCGTCGGCCAGTGGCAGGGCACGCTGCGCCAGAAGGGCGTGAAGCCGTTCCCGATCGGGGTCAGGATCGTCTCCGCCACCGAGCCGCAACAGAACGTCGTCCACTACGGCGGCCAGATCGACTGCTCGGGAAACTGGCGCTACCTGGATGCCGAGGGTCCCCAGGTCCGCTTTCGCGAGTTGATCGACAGCGGCGCAGGCGGGGACTGCAAGGGCACCGGAAACGTCACCGTGACGCCGCTCGACGGCGCCTCGCCGCGGCTTCGCTACGAGTTCGTCGGCGGCGGGGTCGAGAGCCAGGGCGTGCTCAGCAAGCGCTGACGTCACCCACTCAGGCGCATCGCGGTGATCTGTTGCGAGGAGATCTTCAGGTCGCCGGTGTCCTCGCTGCAGCTCAGTTCAAACTCGCCCGGCCCCGCCGGCACGTCCTGAAACAGTCCCTGGACGACGAAGCCGTCGCCACGGTCGACGTTGGGATGAGGCGCGTTGACCTGTCCGATTTCCGTGATCCCGGCGAGCTCGTCGTTGCCCGGGCCGTGGAGCGTGCAGCTCCCGCTGACGTCCGCACCGGTGCCGAACATCGTCCCTGAAGCGAGCACCAGCACGTCCGAGGTGCGCGGCTGATTGAGTTGCGTGGTGGCGCAGGTCTCGCTCTGGCCGGGGTCGCAATCAGCCTCGCCGAACCCGGAGCTGGCGGCGTTGATGGACGCAGGCGACAAGCCGTCGAGCTGCTGCGCGCTTTGCGCGCTTTGCGCGGTCGCGGCCGTGGTGGCGCTGGACGCGCTCGGCACCTGTCCGAGCGACGACTCGTCGACGTCCTTGCCCTTCGCACCGTCGTTCTTCAGCTCCGAGCTTCCGACCGCGGCCTTGGCGATCTCCCGCGCTGTGACGTCGTTGCGGCCGATCTCGATCGCCGCCCAGGCGCCGCTCCCGAGGGCGATGAACAAGGCGAGCGTCGCGACCACGTTTGCGTAGCTGAGCCGCGGCAGACGGGACGTTGAGCTGCTGCGCGTCGGCGGTTGTTCGTCCATCAATCTCACTCTCCCGTGATCGCTCGCAGCGAGACACTAACGCCGCCCGCGATCGGGGCGTGGACGCGGTCTAGGTGCGTCGCGCCGTCGCGCGGAGCTCGCCGCCGCGGCGACCGAGCGCTGCGCCGAACTCGAGCGGCGCCGAGGCGAGCAGAACGAGCGGCGCGCCGAGCACGGTGACCACGAGGTCGACGCCGAAGCGCAGCCGACCGCGCCCGGAGCCCGGGCGCAGGCGACCGGCCCGGACCTCGCGGGCGAAGTTGGGGTGGAAGGTGAGCCCGTTGAGCAGCGTCTGCCACATCCAAGCCTGGGCACGGCGGGAGATCGGCGAGTGGGTGCGATCGAGCGCGTAATCGTTTTGCTCGGCGAGCAGCTGGAGGCTCGCCGGCGTGTGCAGCAGGCGTCCCGGGTAGCGGTCGATCGCCGCCCAGCCGACCTCGCCGATCCAGGCCTGGAGGCTCTTTCGGTTGGGAAGCGAGATCTCGCGGGCCCCGGGCTCGCCGGGGCGGCAGACGGCCTCCCACTCGTCTGCGAGGTCGACCTCACGCCCGCGCTCGACGGCGACGCCGCAGTTCTCGCAGCGATCGATCACCCGCTCGTGCGCGGCGTCGTCGAGCGGCAAACCGATGCTCGCCTCGGCTCCCGCCGGCGGCAGCGCGACCCAGCCGTAGAGCTGTTGCCCACACAGCGGACACCGTCCAGGCTCGGCCCCCCGCCCGTTCGTCAGCGCCACGTCGCGCGGTTCCCTCTGCTCTGCTGTGGCGGACATCGACGCCGGATCGTAGATGAGCAGTGCCACAGCCCCCCGCACGCGGATGACACGCGGACGCCGTCGCCGGATCGGGGTCATCGGGCTTGCCCGTAGCCACGGCTACGGACTGCGCCCTGCTTCCCCCGCCCGACTCGGCCCCGCGCGCCCCCGCGCACGCGCGGCCGTGGCACTGATCATCTCTCGCCCGGATATCGTTGCCCCATGCAGCTTCGCGAGATCATGACCGCGGGCGTGGTCACCGCCGGCCCGGAGGCGGACGTGCTCGCCGTCGCCCAGCTGATGCGCGACCACTCGGTCGGCTCGGTCGTCCTCTGCGATGCCGAAGGTGGGCCCGCGGCGATGATCACCGATCGCGATCTCACCGTGCGGGCGCTCGCCGACGAGCGCTCCTCCGGCGAGCCGGTCGCCGAACACAGCTCGCGACCGCTGGTCACGGGCGAACCGGAGATGGCCCTCGAGGAGGCAGCCGCGCTGATGGTCCAGCACCGGATCCGCCGGCTGCCGATTGTCGAGGCCGGACGCCTGGTCGGGATCGTCACCCTCGACGACATCGCCGTGCGCACCGGCGACCTTCAGATCGCCCAGCGGATGACCCAGGAAGTGATCGAAGGCGCCCTGCCGGGCTTCTTCTTTCACGAACGCGGCTGATTGATCGCTTCGATGTCGCCCTCGACCCCACAGCAGCTGCGAACCCGAGCCCGATTCGAGACCGTGATCGGTCTCGGCGCCCCGTTCCTCGACCTGATGCTCGCCGCCGGCGACCGGGTCGCGCGCTTCGCCGGGCGCGAGGACGACTACATCCCGATTCGCGCGCCTTCCGACCGGCTCGAGCTCGGCCCCGCCAACCGCCGGGCGCAGAGCCCCGAGAGCGACTGAGGCGATCGCGCCCGTGAACCGCAAGCAGATCCTCGAGCGCGAGCGCCGCGGCAAGATGCTCGCCGGCTGGGCGGCGGTCGCCGCCGCGCCGCTGCTGATCCTCTCCTCGATCATCCGTCAGAGCACCTCGGTGCCGTTCACCGGCCTGACCACGGAGCAGTTTCGAGCGATCGACGAGGCCTCCGGCCAGCTGCTGCTCTCGACCGTGCTCAGCAGCATCGCGATCCTGCTCACGATCTTCCCCCTGCTGTACCTGTTCCGCGCCGCCCAGGCTCGCAGCGAGCGCGTCAGCGGGCCGATGGTCGGTTTCGTCTTCATCGGCCCGGTGCTGCTGGCGATCCAGGGAATCGTCAGCTGGGTCTGGCAGAACCAGATCTCCGGAGACTTCGTCAGCCAGGTCGGCGCCGGCGGCGACGTCTACACGTTGCTCGACGATCTGATCGACGACAACGGCCTGGCGCAGTTCTCGGCCAGCCTCTACATCCCCGCCAGCATCGGCTTCGTCGTCGCCTGCTTCTACGTCCCGCTGCAGGCGATGCGCGTCGGCCTGATGAGCCGGATCACGGCCTCGCTCGGGATGGCGCTCGGGGTCTCGACGATCATCCTGCCGCCCGGCATCCTCGGACTGATGATCTGGTTCGGGTGGATCGGATTCCTGATCCTCGACAGGACCCCGCGCGGTCGGCCGCCGGCCTGGGACGCGGGCGAGGCGGTCCCGTGGCCGAGACCGGGCGAAGAGCCGAAGCCGGCGGTCGCGACCGCCGGCGATGCGGTCGTCGACGGCGACGCGACAGAGGTCTTCGAGGAGGCGCCGCCTCAGGACCATTCCGCGCGGCGTGAACGGGCGCGCAAGCGCAAGCGCAAGCGCCGCCGGTGAGCGCGGCGAAGCCGCCGCGCAAGGGCTTTCGCCACGGCGCCCAGCCACCGCGAGGGGCCGAGGCCGAGCGGCTGCTCTCGGTCTCGACCGAGCTCGTGCTCGGCGCTCGTGCGCGTAACGCCGCCCTCACCGTGCTCGACCTCGAGCGCCAGATCGCCACAGGCGAGCACGAGTGGGCGCCCTACCGCGGCCTCGCGGTGCACCTCGAGCGCCACGGTTCCGACCCCGAGGCGCCGACGGTGGTCGTCGCCCACGGTCTCGGCGACCACGCTCGTCGCCAGCTCCCGCTCGCCGCGGCTCTCGGCGAGCTCGGGTTCAACTCGCTGCTCGTTGATCGGCTAGGGCACGGGATCTCCGAGGGCCGCCGCGGCGATGCCACGCTGGAGTCCGATCTCGGGGTGCTGGAGTTGGCGATCGGCCTCGCTCGCTCGCGGTCCGCCGGGCCGGTGATCCTGCTCGGAGACTCGCTTGGCGGGATCATGAGCTGGTATCTGCTCAGCCGCGAGCCCGACATCGACGCCGCCGTCTGCCACTGCATCGGCCACCCCGAC
This sequence comes from uncultured Solirubrobacterales bacterium, assembly GCA_963767475.1. Taxonomy (GTDB): domain Bacteria; phylum Actinomycetota; class Thermoleophilia; order Solirubrobacterales; family 70-9; genus WHSW01. The sequence continues at coordinate 375,323 of CAVYEI010000002.1, read as the reverse complement.
GTGCAACCGGACCCGTCGTTCAAGCGCAAGCAGCCGCTGATGCGGGCGATCGGGCGCCTGCTGCCGTACGCGCCGATCTCGGTCCGCCAGATCGCCGACTATGAGCAGGTGGCGATCGACCCCGAGACCAAGCGCTACTTCGACGATCAGGCCGACGGCCTGTTCAACTTCCAGGTCACCGCGCGCTCGATCGCCAGCTACATCGGTTTCCGGCCCGGGATCGCCTGGGAGGAAGTGCAGACTCCGGCGCTCGTGCTGATCGGCGCCGAGGACCGGATGGTGACCCCGGAGCTCACCCTCCGCGCGCTCGAGCGGGCACGCCCGCAGCGCGCGACGTACACCGAGATCCCCGGGGCCGGGCACCAGCTTTTCTTCGACGACCTCGGCGCCGCGATCGACCCGCTCGCCGGGTGGTTGCAAGCCAACGTCCGCCGAGACGGTGCCGCGAGCGTCCCAGTCGGTTAGATTGCGGGTCGCGAGCCAGGAACGGCCTCGGAGGGATTCAAGAATGGGGTGGACGCGTTCAGCGGTTGCGGCGGTAGGTGCGGTCTTCGCCTTGGGGGTGCTTCCGGCGGTTGCGTCGGCAGCGCAGGCCGACTTCGCGGTCACCCTCGACGGCCCCTCCGAGACCGCGGTCGGCGGCCGGGCCGCTTACGAGATCGAGCTCACCAACACGGGGCCCGACAAGGAGCCGGCGAAGCTCAGGTTCACCCGCGGCCACGGTGCCACCGACGTCGACACCGGCGTCGCGGTGAGGACCTTCTCGCAGACGGCCTCGCAGGGCACCTGCGGGCTGGACACGCTCGGAGTCATCTGCCGCCCGGGCCCGATCGCGGCGGGGGAGACGGTGAAGATCGAGGTCGTGGTCAAGGTCTTCATCGAGGACCTGCCGAAGATGGCGATGCAGGCGACGGTGGCCCCGGAGCAGGTCCCCGGCGTCGACACCAACGACGCCAACGACCACGCCGAGATCTCGACCCCTGTGCGCGAGCCGATCGCCCTCGACGGCCTGCCCGACACCTGCGCCAAGTCGCCGTTCAAGCTCACGATCAAGACCGACGTCCCGCTGGCGAAGAGGACGAAGGTGATCGTCGACGGCAAGGTGATCGAGACCACCGGCAAGTCGAAGCTGACCGTGACCGTGAAACCCAGCGACCTCGACAAGGGCTCGCACAAGCTCTCGATCGTCGTCCAGGGCAGCGGCCCGCCGCTGGCGACCTTGAAGCGCAAGTTCAAGACCTGCTGATCTCGGCTTCCCAGTAGGTAAGCGATCGGTTACTGTAGGTAACCCGCCGTTTACCGATGGCTCGACCAGCTGACACCCGAGCGCGCATCATCGCCGCCGCGATCGAGCTCTTCGCCGAACGCGGATACAGCGGCACCTCGATCGGCGAGATCGAGTCGGCGGCGGGATTGGCGCCTCGTTCCGGCGGTCTCTACAAGCACTTCGCGAGCAAGGACGAGCTGCTCGAGGCCGCGCTCTCTGAGCGGATCGCCGAGATCGACGCCTTCAACGCGCGGCTCGAGCTCGAGCCGCTTGGCGACCTGCGAGCCGAGCTCACCCTGATCGCCAGCTGGGGTCGCGCCGAGCTCGATCGCGAACGCGACCTGATCCGGATCGTGATGCGCGACGGCGGGCGCGTCCCCGAGCTCGCCGAGCGCTTCCACGCGACCGTGGTCCGCCGCGGGATCGAGCTCGCGACCACCACACTCGAGCGTTACGCGGCCGAGCGTGGGGTGCAGGCGCCCGACCCGGCGGCGCTCGGCGAGGTGGTCTGCGCCTCGCTGGTCGGGTTCAGTCTGCAGCAGATCATGTTCGGCGAGCGCTTCGCCGGGGTCGACGGCGAGCGCTTCGCGGCGGCCTGGGTCGACTCATGTGTCGCGATCATCGACAACCTCGAAAGGAGCCAGGTCCATGCCTGATCCCTGTTCCACCCCGAGCCGGCACCGCACCGCGATCCGCGCCGCGCTCGCCGGCGTCGGCCTGATCCAGGTCGTCGACGGCCTCTACGCGCTCTTCGCCCCGGTCTCGTTCTACGAGGACTTCCCGCTCGGTCGTGGCTGGGTCGAGGCGCTGCCCGCCTACAGCGAGCACCTCGTCCGCGACGTCGGCGGACTCTTCCTGGCCACCGGTGTGATCCTGCTGGCGGCGGCGTGGACGCTCCAGCGCCGGCTGGTGATCGTCGCCGCGGCGTCGTTCCTGCTGTTCTCGATCCCGCACGCGGTCTACCACTTCCTCAACCTCGGCCCCTACTCGACCGGCGACGCGATCGCCAACGTCCTCGGCCTCGCGGCGACCGTGGTGCTGCCGATCTGGGTCCTGTTCGAGCTTCGCCGCCAGGGCCGCGCCCCGGTGCCCACCACATCCGGCGCCGCGGCCGCCGGCGACGGCAACGCCCGCATCGCCGGGGTACCCGAAGGCACCGGCAGCCCGCTGGTCAGGTACGCCTACCGCGAGTCGCGGCGACGCTACGGCGAGGTCGTCGATCCGTTGCGGATCTATGCCCACAACCCGAAAGTGATGCTCGGCTACGCGGCGATCGAGGCCGCTGCGGAGCGCTCGACGCTGGTCGGGGAGCGGCTCAAGCACCTGGCCCAGACCCGGGCGGCGATGGTATGCGGCTGCGAGTGGTGTCTCGACTTCGCCTCCTCGATCAGCGAGGAGGCGGGGGTCGACGAGAACGATTTGCGCGCGCTGCCAACGTACGCCTCAAGCGAGCGGTTCAGCGAGCTCGAGAAGCTGGTGCTCGACTACGCCACCGGGATGTCGCGAAGCCCGGTCGACGTCTCCGACCAGCTCTTCGACCGCCTGCGAGCCCAGCTCGACGAGCCCCAGCTGGTCGAGCTGACCAACATCATCGCGCTCGAGAACTACCGCGCCCGCTTCAGCTGGGCCTTCGGGATCGAGGGTCAAGGCTTCGCCGAGGGAGCGTTCTGCGTCCCGCCGGAGGCCCGCGGCGAGGCGGTGGCGGCCGCTCCCTGACGTGGGCTCGCCACCGGCCGGCGCCCGGATCCTCTACGACGCCGATTGTGGTTTCTGCCGCTGGTCGCTCGGCTGGCTGCTGCGCTGGGACCGGCGCCGGGCGCTCGAGCCGGTGGCGCTCCAGGACCCCCGCGCAGGGGAGCTGCTCGGCGAGATCGACCCCGAGCGGCGGATGGATTCGTGGCACCTGGTCGGCGCCGACGGCTCGGTCTTCTCGGCCGGCGCAGCCGCGGCGCCGCTACTGCGACTGCTGCGCGCAGGCGCGCCGCTCGCGTGGCTGTTCGAGCACGCCCCGGGCCTGGTCGAGGCCGTCTACACGCGGGTGGCGGGCGCGCGCGGCACGCTCGGCGGCCGGCTCGGCGCTCGGGCGCTCGAACGCGCCGATCGGCTGATCGCCGCACGCCAACCTACGCGGGGTCCAAACCGGCTTCCCTAGAGTCCTCGCGGTGATCGACGGGCGCGGAATCGTGTGCAAGCGCCTCGGCGTCCTCGGAGCGACGGCAGTCGCGGTCGCGACTCTCGCCGGCGCGATCTCGGCCTCGGCCGCGACCACGGGCGCGGCGCAGGGGGTCGTTGTGAAGACCGCGGTCGATCAGCGCCCGGCAGCGGTTCGCGAGTACTGGAGCGCCCGCCGCCTGCGCCGCGCCCGCCCCGCCGACCTCGCCGTGACCGCGCGCGGGCGGCTGGTGCGAGCGCAAGCTCGGCCTCTGCGACGAGCCTCCGGCGGTCGCGATATCCGCGCCGCGGTCGACGCCAGCGCCGCCAGCTCGACCTTTCCCGCCAGCGTCCACGGCAAGGTCTTCTTCACGATCTCGGGTGGCTCGGACCCGGGTGACTTCGTCTGCTCGGCGACCGCTGTGACCTCGAACCAGCACACCCTCGCCTGGTCTGCCGGCCACTGTGTCAACGACTCCCAGTTCGGGGGCGGCTTTGCCAGCAACTGGACCTTCATCCCCGGATACCGAAACGGCGAGCAGCCGTTTGGAGCCTGGCCCGCGGCGCAGCTGTTCACGACCACGGCCTGGAGCGAGACGACAGACATCCGCCAGGACCTCGGCGCCGCCCGCCTCGTCCGGGACTCCAGCGGCCGCGGGATCGAGGACGCGGTCGGCGCCCGGCCGATCGCGTTCGACCGCTCTCGAACTCAGCAGTACACCGCCTTCGGCTATCCGGCTGAGCCGACCCTGTTCGAGCCGACCTTCGATGGCCAGCGCCTCTACACCTGCGATTCCGCCGTCACCGGGGCCGACAGCCCGCCCGGCAACGGCCCGGAGACGGTCCAGATCGATTGCGACATGAGCGGCGGCGCCAGCGGCGGCGGATGGGTGAACGCCTCGGGAGCGGTCAACGGCCTCACCAGCTATGGCTACGAGCTCGACTTCGAGCACCTCTACGGGCCGTACTTCGGCGACGAGGCCGAGCAGCTCTACGAGCAGGCGTCGGGCCCGGCGCTGCTCTGCGGCGGAGACCAGGTGACCAACCTCGGCGGCGCCGGGCCGAATGACTTCACCGGCACCGACCTCGCCGAGACGTTCAAGGTCAAGGGAGACGCCGACCGCGCCCGCGGCTTCGGCGGCGCCGACACCGCCTGTGGCGGCGATGGCGACGACCGGCTCAAGGGCGGCGATGGCGACGACACCCTGCGCGGGGGCGACGGGGGCGACGTCCTCAACGGAGGCCCCGGAATCGACACCTGCATCGGCGGCCCCGGCCGCGACCGCGGCCCCGGCTGCGAGCAACGCCGGCAGATCCCGTAGCTGGAGCGCTCCTTAGGAGCGCCTTGATTTGACCTGCCAAGCTGATTGACGTGCGCGAACGACTTCTCGCCATCCGCCGCCGTCCGATTTTCGAGCTCGTGTTCGTGGTCGTGCTCGCGGTCGGTTTGGCCGTCACGGTCCAGGCCTATGCGGTGAAGCCGTACCAGATCCCATCGGCGTCGATGGAGCCGACCCTCGATATCGGCCAGCGGGTGCTCGTCAACCGAGCCTCGACTCGGCTCGGTGCCGATCCCGATCCCGGCGATGTGGTCGTCTTTCACCCGCCGGCGAACGCGCTCAGCGACGGCCTGCCCGAGTGCGGGGCAGCGGACGAGGTCCGAAAGGAGGGTCAGGTCTGCCCGCAGCCTGGTTCGCGCGAGGGCGACGAGACCTTCATCAAGCGCGTCGTCGCAGGCCCGGGCGATCGGCTCAAGGTGGTCGACGGAATTCCGATCGTCAACGGCGAGCCGTTCGAGGGCGACTGGAAGATCATCCCCTGCCGCGGAGCCGGTGGCGGCTGCGATTTCCCGGTTGCGATCACGGTCCCCGAGGGGGACTACTTCATGATGGGAGACAACCGGCCGAACAGCGACGACAGTCGCTTCTGGGGCCCGGTGCCTCGCGAATGGATCATCGGTGAGGCCATGCTCACCTACTGGCCGCCGGACCGCATCGGCTCGCTCTGATGCCGTCGGCACCAGCCTCTAGGTTCCCCGTCAGATGCAGCCGCTCGCGCTCGTACTCGCCCTCGCCGCGATCGCGCTCGGGATCGTCGCGCTCACCAAAGACGACCCAGCGTTCGACCGCCAGACGCTGTCGCTGACCGAGGAGGTTGAGAACGAGCGGGCGCTGGAGGTTGGCCGGGAGCCCGCTTTCACCTATGGCTCGCCGATCTCGGGCGACCGCGAGGGCGAGGTCGCCGGTACCTGCTTGCCGGCCGGGGACGACGGGATCGCCTGCGAGACCACCTACTTCTTCGCCGACGGGACGATCACGACGCAGAACGCTCGGTTTTCCGACTCCCCCGAGATAACGGCGCCGATCATTGGCGGGACCGGAGCCTATGAGGGCGCGCTCGGCACGCTCTCGATCGCCGATCCCGAGTCCCACGAGCACACGCTCGACCTGTTGCTCCCCGCGGGCTGACTCAGCCGAGCGTGCTGACGCCGGGTGGCGCGTCCGTGGCCTTGGCGGCGGCGATCCGCTTGCGGTGGGTGCGGATCTCGCTCAGGATCCGCTCCAGGCGCGGCTCGGTGGTCGAGTCGACGTGCACCATCGCCGCGGCGACGGCGGGGTGGACCTGGGCGATCCGCTCGTGCATCGCCTGGGCGACGGCGCGGTAGGTCGGGTGGCCTTCGCGCCCGGAGCGCAGCTCGCAGAGGTGCATCGCCTCGCGGGCGTTGAGGTCGAGCACGTAGCGGATCCGGTAGCCGAGGCAGAGCGCATATGGCGCCGCCTCGGGCAGCCCGGCGACCTCGAGGCGGTCGAACTCGGCGTGTGAGAGCTCCAGCGCGCGCTCGTACTCGCCGCCGACGCCGGCCTCGCGGACCTCGTCCGGGACCCCGGCGCCGAGGTCGGGACCGAGCCGCTGCCACTGGCAGGTCAGCATCCGGTGGCGCTGCAGGTCACGAAAGCCGCCGTAGTCGGAGACGATCTCGAACCGGTAGCGGACCGCCTCCCAGCCGCGCCCGGGGCGGTGGCGGCGGTTGCGCCGCTCGCCGGCGAGCTCGCCGATCAGCTCCGCCCGCTCGATCGGGTCCAGGGCCGCGATCCGACTGCGGATCTCCGACTCAGCGGCTCCCGCCGACTCATACAGCGACGCCGCCAAGAGGTCGTCCTCGGAGCCGTCGACGTGGACGAGCTCGACCGAGGGCGCGCCATCGCCGCCGCGGCGATCGAGTCCGAGGCGGGCGACGGCGCGCTCGGTCGCCTCGCGACGCTGGCGCAGGTGACTGACCCAGTCGCCGCCGCGCTCGGGAACGTCGACGCGGGCAACGAAGCTCGGGATCACGTGCTTGAGCTCGGCGAGCAGCATCTCGCCGTAGTCGCGCGCCTCGGGCAGCGGCGAGGCCGCCAGCCGCAGCAGCATCTGCTCGTAGGCCTGGCCGGAGGCGTAGATGCCGACGTGGCTCAGGGTCGAGGCCGGCAGCAGTCCGCGCAGCAGGTCGAGCGCCTTGGCGCGGATCGAGCCGCGCCAAGCGCCTTCGGGCTGACCATCGTCGCGTGGCCAGCGCTCGGCGGCCCAGGCCTGGACCGTCTCCAGGCTCTGCGAGTAGATCTTGAACAGCTCGTCCATCGCCGTCGCGTAGCCGGGCCCGAGATCGTCATCGGAGTAGTAGCGATAGCCGCCGCGTCCCTCGATCGGCTGGTCGTAGGGGATGTAGCGGGTGGATTGCTCGAGATAGGCCGCCAGGCGGCCGCGCTGGAGCACCTTCGTGAGCACGTTGGAGACCCACTCGCAGGCGACGTGGGCGCCGCCGACCTGGGCGATCGAGTCGTCGCCGTAGCCGATGAAGACCCGCTCGTAGAGCCCCGCCGCGCGCTCGCCCTCGACCCCGTCGAAGGGCCGCTCGCCGGCCGGGACGTCGGCGGCGAACTCGTCCAGGAACATCCTGCGAAGGGTTCCGGGGTAGCGCGAGTAGCGCGCGAACATCGCCCCCTTGACCGTCTCGGGGAGGTTGACGAGGCTGAATACGGGCCGGTCGAGGTTGGTGAAATGGGGCTCGAGCAGAGCCTGCTCGGCGGGGCTGAACGACTCGACCGGATAGCGCACGCGGGCGATCGTAGTGATCGGCTCGGCGGGTCGGGTTCGGGCCCCCGGGCTCAGCGAGCAGGAGGAGGCGGGGACTCCATCAGCTCGACCCGGTGACCGCCCGGAGCGATCGCGAAGGCGCGCCGCGCACCCCACAATTGCCGCGCCTCCTCGACCTCGTGACCGGCGCCGGCCACGCGGTCGAGCGCGCCGTCGAAGTCGTCGACGACCACAGCCGCATGTCCGAGAACCGGCACACTGGCGGCGTCGGTGTGGATCAGGTGGATCTGGGTTCCCGCGTGCTCGACCCAGGTGACGTAGCCGCCGAGCGGCTCGGGCGATTCGACCGGCTCGAACCCGAGCAGGCCCCAGAACGCGACCGCGGCGTCGGACTGGTCGGGGGGGATCTCGATCGAGACGTGTTGGAGCACGCGGCTCAGTCGGTCAACCCGGCGGCGGCGCGGGCGTCCTCCCAGTCGGCAAAGGCGTCGACCCGCATCACATCGCTGCCGCGAAAGGTGGCCAGGTGGGCGTACTGGAGCGTCACCTCGGTGCTCGACCCGCGCTCGGTCCCGGTAAAGGTGAGCAGCGCCAGCACCCGGTCGTCGCCGGCCGGCAGCAGCTCGTCGACGTCGATTCGCAGCAGCGCCCACGGCTCCTCGATGAAGGTGGTCCAGAACTCGACCATGCCCTCGCGGCCGCGGTAAACGGGCTCGGTACCGGGAAAAAGCTGCGCGGTATGGAACTCGAAGTCCGAGGTCGCCTGCTCGAGGATCCAGACCAGGTCGCGCCGGTTCCAGGCCTCGAGCGCGTCGCGGTAGCGCTCGACGTTGTCGCTTGCCATCGGTCCCAGTATCTCCAACCTCGCGCCGCCATGGCGCGAGACGGGATTACGGGGTCCCGGTAAGCACCCCGCGGGCGACCTCGAAGACGTCGGTGTTGTCGTTGAGGCCGTCGAGCCGCTCGGCCCTGAGCCCGGCGGCGGTCAGCGGCACGGGCACGCCGGTGTGGCCCGGGGTGGTCCAATCGGTGGTGAACAGGTCGTTCGTCCCCTCGATCCCGAACGGCCCGTTGCGCCACCGCTTGGGGATCGGGTAGCCGAGCACGGAGGTCGAGTTGCTCTTCGGACCCTCGATCGTCATCCCTCCGGTCTCGTGGTCGGCCGTGACCACGAACAGGAGGTTGGGATCGGTGGCGCGGTAGGCCTCGACCGCGCTGACGATCCGGTTGAGCATGTCGGCGGACTTGATCACCAGGCCGGCGTGGCTGGCGTGGCCGCCGACGTCGATCTCGTCGACGTCGATCGCGAGGAAGAAGCCGTCGGGGTCCTGGCTCAGGATCTCGATCGCTTTCGTCACCAGCGCCTCCTCCGGGACGTAGTGGGGATCGGTCTTGCGGTCGTAGTCGGCGAGCAGCTCGCGCACGTAGGGGTCCTGCTGCACCAGGCCAAGCAGCTTCGGGCCGGTGGCGGCGGCCAGGCTCTGGGCGTCGGACGCGTACTGATAGCCGAGCGACTGCGCGTCGGCGACCAGGTTGGACTTGCCGCGGCAGCGGTCGTCGGGCAGGTCGTTGGGGATCGCTCCCGGGGTCCCGCGCTTGCACCAGAACTGCTCGCCGCCGCCGAGGATCACGTCGGGTCGCGTGTCGAAGAGGTACTGGCGGGCGATCGTCCGCCGCAGGTCGCGGTCGCGGACGTGGGCGGCGAACGAGCTGGTGGTTGCGTTGGTGACGTCGGCGTCCTCGACCAGGCCGGTCGACTTGCCGGCGTCGCGGGCGATCTCCAGCAGAGTCGTGAGCCGCTCGCCGTCGGGTCCGACACCGACGTAGCCGTTCTTGGTCTTGGTCCCGGTCGCGATCGCGGTCGCCCCGGCGGCCGAGTCGGTGATCGCGGAGCCGGCCGGCTGGGTCAGCATCGAGCCGGAGACGGGAAGCGCGTCCATCGGCTGGTCGACGTCGAGCCCGTAGCGTGCCAGCTGCGTCGCCGCCCGCTGGGCAGGGCCCATGCCGTCGCCGATCAGCACGATCACGCTCGTCCCCGCGGGCGTGGCTGCCTGGCTCGGCGCTGCTCCGCGCGCCAGCCACAGGGCGGCGGCGAGCGCGACGATCACCGCGGCGGCGACGGCCGTCCTGGCCTTGACGGAACCGATGCTTCCCTGCCTGGCGGCCATCCGGCCACCCCCTTCCTCGATCGGGGTCCCGCCGAGCGATCGACGAGGTTGTTCAACAGTTCAACGTGGATGACGGACGATACCTGATTGTGGAACAATCTGTCTATGGTTGGCCAGCGCCTATGCCGCGCCCTCTCCGCGGCGCTGGCGCTGGCTGCGCTGGTCGCCGGCTGCGGCAGCTCGGAGGAGACGGACTCCCCCGCCCCCCCGCCGGCCGATGGGAACGCGGCGGTCAGCGGAACCCTGCGCACGTTCACCTATAGCGACACCGCCAGCGACGTGATTCTCGACCCCTTCCGCAAGCAGAACCCGGACCTCGACCTGAAGACGGCTACCTTCGACAGCGTTCAGGAGGGGGCGGCGAAGCTCGCCGGTGGGTTCGAGGCCGACATCGTCAACGTCTGCTCGGACGAGTACCAGCCGCTCGTCACCCGCGGGTTGTTGCGACCGATCGATCCAGCGGGGATCGAGGGTTTCGACGAGCTCGCCTTCAACGACGGCGAGGGCGTCCGGCGCCCCGACGGCAACCTCAACTTCGTCCCGATCGCCGCCGGGCCCCAGGGCCTGCTCTACAACACCGAGGAGGTGGTCCCCGCCCCGGACTCGTGGGCCGATCTCTTCGATCCCGCCTACGAGGGCCGGGTCTCGATCGACGGCGGCACCTGGCTGACGCCGATCGCCGAGACCGCCGCGGCGCTCGGTGCCGAGAACCCGATGGTGCTCACCGACGAGCAGGTCGAGGAGGCAAAGCAGAAGCTGATCGAGTCGAAGTCCCAGTTCCGCGCCTTCACCGGCTCCGACTCGGAGAAGCTGAACCTGTTCAAGGGCGGCGAGATCGTGCTCGCCGACGGCGGGCGTTACAACGCGTTGCTGTTGCAGGCCGAGGGCGAGCCGGTGGAATGGGTCGCCCCCGACGAGGGTGCGCTCTCCTGGGTCTGCGGCCTCGGGATCACCTCGAAGGCCGAGAACATCGACGCGGCCTACAAGCTGATCAACTACTTCGTCTCCAAGCCCGCCCAGGCGATCGCCGGGCAGAACGGGTTCGCGATCGTCAACGCCGCCGCGGTCGCCTCGGTGCCGCCGAAGTTCCGCGAGACCGCCGACCCGCGCTCGATCGCCGACGCGATCGCCGAGGTCCAGCCGGAGAACTTCGAGGTCTGGATCCGGGCCTGGCAAGAGGTTCAGACCGGTTGAGCCCCGACGCCGCGACGGTGGCCGAGGCTCGTGACCTGCTCGCCGAGCTCGTCGACATCGCATCGCCCTCTGGTGCCGAGCGCAGGATCGTCGACAGGATCGAGGCACTCTGCGTTGAGTGGGATCTGCCCTCGGTCCGGGTGCCAAGCGAGATCGGCCGCGACAGCCTCGTCGTCGGCTCCGCCGAGCCGGAGCTCGTTTTCGCCGCCCACGTCGACACGATCGCGCCCACCTGGCCGGCCCGCGCCGTCGTCGACGGCGAGATCGTCCGCGGACTCGGCTCGCTCGACGACAAGGGCGGCGTCGTCGCTTGCCTGACCGCCGCCCGCGCCCTGGCCAAGGCGGGCCCCGATCTGGAGGCGCTCGGCGTCGCCTTCGCCTTTCCGGTCGATGAGGAGCGCGGTGGCAGCGGCTCTCGCACCCTGGCCCTCGCCCTGCAGCCCGCCTACGCGGTCGCGCTCGAGGCCACCGGCCTGCGCCCCGGAGTCGCCGAATGCGGCGACATCGACGCCTGGGTGCACGTCAGCGGCAAGTCGGCGCACGGCGCGCTGACCGAGATCGGCGAGAACGCGATCCACGCCGCGGTCGAGCTGATCGCGGCCTTGCCGACCCTCGACCTCGCCGCCTACAGCCACGAGCTGATCGGCCCCTCCCAGGCTGAGGTCGGCGCGATCAGCGGCGGCACCGACTTCAACACCGTTCCCGACCGTTGCAGCTTCCAGCTTCAGGTCCGGATGGTCCCGGGACAGGACCCCGCCGAGACCCTGGCCTCGATCGAGCGGCTTGCGAGCGAGCACGGCGGCCACCTGGAGCTGGTCGAGGTCACTGATCCGTTCGAGCTCGATCCGGGGTCGCCGCTGCTCGCCGCGCTCGACGCGGCAACGGAGGCTGTCACCGGGTCGAAGCCCGAGCGCATCGGCGTTCCGTCGTGGACCGACGCGCACAACTTCGTCGATTTCGCCGGGGCGCAGGCGCTCGTTTTCGGCCCCGGCGACTTCACCACGGCCCACACGCCCGACGAGCACATCGACGTCAACGAGGTCGTGCGCTGCGCCGAGATCTTCGTCGCCGTAGCTAGCGCCGGTTGGCGCTGACCGCGACCTCGCCCGCGACCTCGGCGACTGCCGCCACCGCGGTCTCGATCTGCGCCGCGCTCAGCGCCGCCGAGACCTGAATCCGCACCCGCGCGGTGCCCTCCGGGACGACCGGATAGCCGAAGCCGGTGACGTAGACGCCGCGATCGAGCAGTCGGGCGCTGATCTCGATCGCGGTCGGCGTCGCGCCGACGATGATCGGGACGATCGCGCTCTCACCGTCGAGCGGCTCGAGCCCCGCCTCCCTGAGGCCGTCGCGCATCAACGTGGTGTTGGCGCGCAAGCGCTCGACCAGCTCCGGCTGCTCGCGCAGCAGGCCGAGCGCGCGCCGGGCGCTGCAGGCAACGGTCGGCGGCAGGCCGTTCGAGAACAGCTGCGGGCGCGAGCGCTGCTCGAGCACCTCGCAGAGCACCCGCGAGCCGGCGACGAAGCCACCCGCGCCGCCGCCGAGCGCCTTGCCGATCGTGCCGGTGAAGATCAGGTTCGGGTGGCCGAGCAGGTCGAAGCGCTCGGCCGTGCCGCGGCCGCGGGGGCCGACGACCCCGAGCCCGTGCGAGTCGTCGACGACGAGCACGGCGTCGTTGGCGACGGCGAGCTCGAGCAGCTCGTCGAGCGGCGCCAGGTCCCCCTCCATGCTGAACACCCCGTCGGTGAAGATCAGCTTGCGCTCGAGCGCCGGGGCGGCGGCCAGGGCGCGGCGCAGGTCTTCGGGGTCGGCGTGCTCGTAGACGGCCTTGTGCGCTGGCCGCGCCAGCCGGATCCCGTCGATGATCGAGGCGTGGTTGAGGCGGTCGGAGAAGACCCCCGTGCGCTCGTCGCAGAGCGCGTCCAGCAGGGCGGCGTTGGCGGTCCAGCAGGAGACGAAGCTGAGTGCGGCCTCGGTCTCGAGGAAGGCGGCGAGGTCCCGCTCGAGCTCGAGCTGGGGCTCGAACTTGCCGCAGATGAAGCGCACCGAGGCGGTGCCGGCGCCGTAGCGCTGGAGGCCGGCGGCGCCCGCCGCGACGACCTCGGGATGGTTGGCGAGCCCGAGGTAGTCGTTGGAGCAAAGGCAGAGGACCTCGCCCCGGCCCTCGAGCTCGACCACCGGGCCCTGCGGCGAGCGCAGCACCGGGATCCGCTTCAGCGTCCCCGACTCGCCCATCGCCGCCAGCTCGGCGGCCAGCTCCGCGTCCAGGCTCATCGGTCCGAGGCCGCCAGCGCCGTCTCGATCGAGTCGGCGACGATCGCGTAGGTGCGGTCGAGGACGGCGGCCGGCATCACCAGCGACGGCTGGATGTTGAGCGAGGTGGTCGAGGAGTCGGCGATCACGCCGCGGCGCAGCATCTCGGTCGCGACCGCTTCCTGGAGCTCGGAGTCGAGCTCCGCCGTCTCGCGGTCGCGGACGAACTCGATCGCCTGGAAGCAACCGACGGCTCGCACGTCGCCGATCCGCTCGAAGCGATCGCGCAGCTCGCCCAGCCGCTCGCTCGCCAGCGCCTCGAGCGCGGCGACGTTTTCGAGCACCGGCTCGGCCGCATAAACGTCGAGCGTCGCCAGGGCGGCGGCGCAGGCCGCGGGCAGCCAGGCCCAGGTGCTACCGGTGGGCACGTCGTCGAAGCCCCCGAGCGCGCGCTCGGAGCCGAGCAGTGCGCCGATCGGCATCACGCCGCCGCCGAGCGCCTTGCCGAGGCAGATCAGGTCCGGCTCCACGCCCCAGCGCTCGACCGCGAGCAGCTGGCCGGCGCGGCCCATCCCGGTCTTCACCTCGTCGGCGCAGAGCAGCCAGTCGTGTTCGCGACAGAGCGCCGTCAGCGCCGGCCAGAACGAGTCCGGCGGCGCCACGCAGCCGCCGGAGCCGAGCACCGGCTCGATCACGATCCCGGCGACGTCGCCCGGGTCGAGGGCGTGGAAGAGCACGTGATCGCGGATGTAGTCGACGGTCGCGTCGCCGCTGCCGCCCGGGCGCGGATCGCGAAACGGGGTGCGGAAGGGGTGCGGATAGGGCACGTGGACGAAGCCCGGGACCAGCCCTCGCAGCCCACGGCTGATCTCGGACGCCTCGGCGCCGAGCGCCGCCGTGGTCGTCGACTCGCCGTGGTAGGAGCCGTGGAAGGCGAGGATCACCGGGCGGCCCGTCGCCCGGCGCATCATCTTGATCGCGATCTCGACCGCCTCGGTGCCGTTGAGGGCGATGTCGTAACGGCTGATGCTCGCCGGGGCGATTGCCAGCAGCCGCTCGCCGAGCTCGGCGGTGAGCTCAGACGCGAGTGCGTGGCTGTCCTCGTTGCCGAATGTCTTCAGCGCCTCGATCGCCGGCTTCAGCAGCTCCGAGCGGCCGGCGCCGAGCGGGACCGAGGCCGAGGCCGAAGCGCAGTCGAGATAGACGTTGCCGTCGACGTCGGCGACCGTCCAGGCGCGCTTCTCGGCCAAAGCCAGCGGCGCGAGATGGTTGGCGAGGCCGGGATAAGCCGTCGCCGAGATCCGCGCCAGGACCTCGCGGCTTCGCGGCCCCGGTGGCTCGACCGTGATCGCGGGTGCCTGGATCTCGTCCCAGACTGGGGGGTAGAGCGGGCTCACCGGCGCAAGCCTCGCAGTCGCGAGCGCGCGCCGCCCGCCGAGCGCAGGACCTCGCGCGCGCAGTTGCGGCCGTTGGCGCCGGTGACGCCGCCGCCCGGGTGGGTGCCGGCGCCGCACAGCCACAGGCCCTCGACCGGCGTGCGGTAGTCGGCCCAGCCGCGAACCGGGCGCAGGTTGAAGAGCTGGTCGAAGGCCATGTCGCCGTGCAGGGCGTGGCCGCCCCAGATCCCGAGCAGCGCCTCGAGGTCGGGCGGCGCCAGCACCTGGCGCTCGATGATCGAGCCGGGGAGGTTGGGGAAGTAGGTGCCGAGCTTGGCGATCGCGCGGTCGGCGACCGGCTCGCGAAGCTCCTCCCAGGAACCCTCGGCGAGCGTGTAGGGCTGCGAGTTGACGTCGATCGTGACCACGTGCTTTCCCTCCGGCGCCAGCGACGGATCGTGGACGGTCGGAACGCAGAGCTCGATGTGGGGGTCGGTGGCGATGCGCCCGGCGCGAGCCTCGGCCTGCGCCGCGTCCATCTGCGCCACCCAGGGATTGACCTCGGCGATCCCGCGGTGATACGGCTGCACCCCGGCGCCGTCGATCGCGGCGGCCCGCGGCAGCTCGTCGACGGCGAGGTTGATCTTCATGCTCGTGCCCTCGCAGCGATAGGCGCGCACGGCGGCGGCGAAGCGCTCCGGCAGCGCCTCGGCGCCGACCAGGTCGAGGAAGGTCGTCTTCGGATCGGCGTTGGAGAGCACCCGGGCGGCGCGGACCTCCTCGCCGCCGGCGAGCACGACCCCGGCCGCGCTACCTCCCTCGATCAGCACCCGCTCGACCTGCGCCTCGGTGCGCACGACCGCGCCCGCCTCGCGCGCCGCGTCGGCCATCGCCTCGGTCACCCTGCCGATCCCGCCGCGGACGAAGCCCCACTGGCGGATGCCGCCGCCGGCCTGCTCGGCGGCGTGGTCGTGAAGCAGCACGTAGGCGGTCCCGGGAGTCGACGGTCCGGCGATCGAGTCGTTGATCGCGTGCCAGCCGAGCGCCGCCAGCACCTGCTCGGATTCGAAGAACTCGGACAGGTACTGGGTCGCCGAGGTGCCGAAGAGAAAGAGCGCGTCGGAGATCCGCGAGCGATGGCGCGCGGCGCGCATGCCGAGACTCGCGAGACCACCGAGCTCGCGGGCGCGGATCCGCGACGGCTCCGGCGCGGTGGTGTCGATCAGCGGCGTGATCAGCTCGGCGATCTCGGCGAGCTCGGCTTCGAAGGCGGGCAGCGCCCGTGCATCGGCGGCCGAGAAGCGGGCGAACTCGGCCTGCGTCTCGGCGACGTCGTCGGAGACCTGCAGCGTGGAGCCGTCCTCGAACAGGTTCAGCGACGGCCCCGCCGGGTCGACGACGATGCCGCGCTCGACCAGGCGCAGGTCGCGCCAGATCGGCTCTCGCAGCATGCTGAGCACGTAGGCGCCGGTGGAGGCGCGAAAGCCGGGGGCGAACTCCTCGGTCACACAGCAGCCGCCGACGATCTCGCGGCGCTCGCAGACGACGGTCCGCAGTCCCGCCGAGGCGAGGTAGTAGGCGGCGACGAGGCCGTTGTGGCCGCCGCCGACGATCGCGACGTCGTACGCCGCGGGGCTCGCGCTCATGATTCGAGCTGCTTGATCTTCGCCAGCTTGTAGGCGATCACGGCGAAGATCCCGGAGGCGAACAGCATCAGCAGGCTCATCGCCGCGCCGCCGTTGAGGTCGCCGCTCTCGAGCACGAGGTCGTTGACGACCTGGCCGAGCATGTAGCCGCTGGTGCCGCCGACCAGCGTCGGGCTGGCGAAGTCGGTGAACAGCGGGATGTAGACCAACAGCAGGGCGACGAAGATCCCCGGCGCGATCAGCGGCAGCAGCACCCTGCGCGTGGTCGTCCACCAGCCGGCGCCGAGGTCGCGAGCGGCCTCGAACAGGCTGCGGTCGACGGCCTTCATCGCCGCGTAGATCGGGATCACGGTGTAGGTCAGATAGCTGGTCGAGAGCACGACGATGACCGCGAACTTGCTGAACAGCAGGGCGTCGATCGGCTGGTTGATCAGCCCCAGGCGCTGCAGGCCCTCGTTGATCAGGCCCTCGCGTCCGAGCAGCATCCGCCAGGCGTAGATGCGGACCATCGGGTTGAGCTCGTCGGCGAGCACCAGGAAGAGCAAAAGAGGCACTTCCCAGCGCCCGGCCTTGTAGGCGAGCACGTAGGCGATCGGCACCGCGATCGCCAGCTGGATGATCATCGCCGCGGTCGCGATCTGGAACGTGGTCAGGGCGACGTCGCGATAGAGCGGGTCGCCGAGCACGTCGGTGAAGTTGCTGAACGTGAACCCGGAGCTGCCGCTCAAGACGCCGTACTGGAGGCTGATCACGAGCATCGCGATCATCGGCCCGAGGAAGAGCAGCAGCAGCAGCGCGGTGGGCGCCGCCATGAACGCCAGCGGCCGCAGCAGCGAGCGCCCGCGGCGGGGCTTGTGGCGGACCGGGAGCGAGGCGGCTTCCATCAGCGCGCCCCCCCGGTGAGCAGGTCGGTGAGGGCGCTGTCGCCGCCGCGATCGCGGGTGAGCCGCTTCATCAATCGCCAGCCGGCGAAGACGACGATCACCTGGGCGAGCGCGATCACGGTCGAGACCGCGTTCACCATCGGCAGGTTCTCGGACTGGCGCAGGATCGAGAACACCCAGACGGGGAAGGTCTGCTCGAAGCCGCCGGTGAAGAACGAGACCTCGAAGTTGTTGAACGACCAGGCGAAGGCGAAGATCGAGGCGGCGGCGAGCGACGGTGCGATCTGGGGCAGGACGACGTAGCGGATCATCTGCGCCTGCGAGGCGCCGAGGTCGATCGCCGCCTCCTCGATCGAGCGCGAGAAGCGCACCAGCCCGGCCGAGATGATCGCGACCACGAGCGGGAAGGTGACCACCAGCTGCATCAGGGCGACCGTGGTCAGCGAGAGCGAGATGCCGCTCTCGCTGAAGAAGATCAGGCCGGCGACGCCGATGATCAGCCAGGGCACGACCAGCACCGAGCCGTGAAGCCCGGCGAGGGCGCCGCGCCCGGCGAACCGCAGCCGGGTCAGGCCCCAGGCGGCGAGCGTGCCCAGGACCAGCGATGCGGCGGTGACCACGGCCGCGACCATGAGCGAGTTGGTGATCGCCTCGCGGGCCTCCGTGGTCGCCCACGCCTCCTCGTACCAGCGGGTGGTGAAGCCCTCCCAGGGCAGCGAGATGATCGAGGAGTCGTTGAACGAAAACAGCGCCAGCATCAGCACCGGCCCGAACATGATCAGCATCGCGAAGGCGACGACCGCGAAGCTTGCGATCCCCGGCAGGCGCCGGCGAACGCGGGCGCCGAGGCTGCGCCGGTGCACGAGCGGCGGCCCGGCCGGGGCCGGCGCGCGCGTCGCCGTGGCCACCGCTTCGCTCACCCGGCGGCGACCTCCTGCCAGGCGCGGTCGTAGAGCTCCGCCGCCTCCGGCTGGGTCTCGGGGATCGCGGTCTCGAGCGAGGCCGGGTCGGCGCTCTCGCGATACTCCGGCGCCATCAGCGGCAGCGCCTTCGGGGTCATCGCGACGAACCCCTGCTCGCCGGAGATCGCCTGCGCCTCGGGGGAGGCGTAGTAGTTGATCAGCTTGTACGCGGCTTCGATGTTCTCCGCCGACGAGGTGATCGCGAGGCCGCAGACCCAGGAGAGCACGCCCTCGCTCGGCGCCACCCACTCGGCGGGAACGCCGTCGCGGATCATCGCCTCCGTGGTGCCGCGGCCGCCGTCGGCGATCACCGCTTCGCCCGACTTGAACAGGTTCGCCATCGAGGCATCGGACTCCGGGAAGTCACGGAACTGGTCGCGGTTGTCGAGCAGGTACTCCTTCACCTCATCGATCTCCGGCGGGGTCAGGTTCATCGGGTCGTCGCCGACCCCGATCCCCATCGAGGTGACCCCGATCGCCGTCAGCGGGCTCGATTCGAGCGCCGCGTTGCCGGCGTACTGCGGGTCGAAGAGGTCGGCGTAGGAATCGACGCCGGAGACGGCCTCGGTGTTGACGATCACGCCATGCGGACCGGCCGATGCGGGTACGAACAGCACCTCGCCGGCCTCGTTGCGGACGTCGTCGGAGTCCGAGAAGGCGAGATCGTCGAAGCCCTTGACCGCCTTCGGGTCGAGCGGGCGGATCAGGCCGCGGATCACGATCGGCTCCATCTCGTCGGTGCAGACCTCGACCACGTCGGCCTCGAAGCCTCCGGCGAGCTTCGCCGCCGCCGCCTTGTTCGAGTTGAAGCTCGCCTTCTGCAGCTCGAGATCCGGGTTCGCGGCCACGAAGGGGGCCAGCATCTCCTCGGTCATCGTGTCGCCGTAGGCGAAGAAGCGCAGGGTGCCGGTCGCCGCGGCAGCGGGGTCCTTGGGGGAGGGTGCGACCGCCGTCTCGCCCTCGTCGCGGCCGCACCCGGCCGCGAATGCAAGCGCGAGCAGCAGGGCCGCGATCAGCGGGCGGGGACTCATTCGGTCACTCCGGCGCGCTCGTCGAGCATCAGGCTGTGGCGGGCGTGCCAGGTGAGCATCACCGCGTCGCCGGGCGCCGGAGGCTCGCGCTCGTCGTCGTTGAGCTCGTGCACGATCAGCCGTTCCCCGGTGACCACCTCGACCACCGTCTGCGAGAGCGAGCCGAGGTAGACGGTCTCGACCACGGTGCCTGAGATTCGCGAGCAGTCGCCGTCGAGCTCGACCCCGATCCTGATCTTCTCCGGGCGGACCGTGATCCGGTCGCCGGCGTCGTCGGGCCCGACGATTCGCATGCCCTCGCCCAGGTCGAGCACCGCGACCCCGTTCGAGCGGCTGGCGCCGGTGAGGCTGAGCAGGTTCGAGGTGCCGATGAAGTCGGCGACGAAGGCCGTCGCCGGACGCTCGTAGAGCGCCCGGGGCGCGTCCACCTGCTGGACGACGCCGCCGTCCATGACCGCGATCCGGTCCGACATCGTCAGCGCTTCCTCCTGGTCGTGGGTGACGTAGACGAAGGTGGTCCCGGTGCTCTGCTGGATCCGCTTCAGCTCGAGCTGCATCTCGCGGCGCAGCTTCAAGTCGAGGGCGCCGAGCGGCTCGTCGAGCAGCAACGCGGCGGGGCGGTTGACGAGCGCGCGGGCGAGCGCGACGCGCTGGCGCTGGCCGCCGGAGAGCTCGGCCGGGCGGCGGTCCTCGTAGCCGTCGAGGCGGACCACGATCAGCATCTCGGCCACCCGGGACTTGAGCTCGGAGGCCTCGACGCGCTTCAGCTTGAGGCCGAAGGCGACGTTGTCGGCGACCGTCATGTGGGGAAACAGGGCGTAGTCCTGAAACACCATGTTGACGTTGCGCTTCTTCGGCGAGACGAAGGTGACGTCCTCGCCGTTGAGCAGCACCCGGCCCGCGTCGGGTTCCTCGAAGCCGGCGATCACGCGCAGGGTGGTGGTCTTGCCGCAGCCACTCGGCCCCAGCATCGAGAAGAACTCGCCGGCGGCGATCTCGAGGCTGACGTCGTTGACTGCACGCACCTCGCCGAACTCCTTCACCAGGCGGTCGACGACGATCATCGGGCTGGCGCTATCGGTCATTGGTTCCCTCCACGACGATCGCAAACAGGTCGTTGACGTTGGTTCCGGTCGGTCCGGTGACGAGGGCGTCCTCGAGCGCCGAGAGCGCAACCTGGGAGCGGTGCTCGAGCAGCGCCGCGCGCAGATCGAGGCCGGCAGCGGCGGCCCGCTCGACGGTCAGCCCGTCGACGATCGCGCCGGCGTGCGCGGTGCCGCCGTCGGAGCCGTCGGTGTCGAGAAAGACCGCGGCCACCGAGGACCCGTCGAGCTCCAGCGCCGCGGCGATCGCGGCCTCCTGGTTTGGCCCACCCTCGCCGAAGCTGCCCTCGCCGGCGAGGGTGACCGTGCTCTCGCCACCGCAGCCGACCATGACGCTGTTGGGCGCGAACGGCGCCCCGTGCACGGCGCTGTGACGGGCGAGGTTGGCGAGCAGCTTGCCGACCTGGCGCGCCTCGCCCTCGAGCGTGGTCGAGACCACGACCGGGACCAGGCCCAGCGCCGCCGCCTCGATCGCCATCGCGTCGCAGGCGGTCGAGCCGGTGACCAGGAGCACCGTTTGAATCGAAGCCGGGTCGAGCTCGGGCGACTCGGCCGCCGAGGTCTGCAGGTACTCGCGCACCGACGCTGGTGTCTGGTCCCAGAGCCCGTGTCCGTAGAGAATCGCGATCGCGTCCGCGGCCCTGGTGCTGTCGGTCACAGTCGGATCGGTGATCGCGTCGATGTGGTCACCGGCGACGTCGGAGACGGTCAGGTTGACCAGGCGCGCCGGCAGCGCCGCCGCGGCCAGCCGCCCGCCCTTGAAGGCGGAGACGTGCTTGCGCACGGTGTTGACCTCGACGATGCTGATCCCCGACGAGAGCAGGAGCTCGTGCAGCGCATGCTTCTCGGCCGCCGAGACCCCTTCGGGGGGCAGGCTGGCGAGCGCCGAGCTGCCGCCGGTGAAGCAGGCGATGACGATGTCGCCCTCAGCGGCCGTCGCGGCGAGCTCGAGCAGTCGCCGTGCGGCGGCGATGCTGCGTCCGCTCGGCAGCGGGTGATCCGCGCCCAGCACCTCGATCCGTTCCAGCGGGCGTTCCTCGCCGCCGCGGACGACGATCACGCCGCTGTCGAGACGGTCGCCGAGGGTCTGCTCGAGCTGCTCGGCGATCGCCAGCGAGGCCTTGCCGGCGCCGACGACGAGCACCCTGCCCGCCGGATCGAGCTCGTAGCCGCGGCCGTCGATCGTCAGCCGCTCGCCCTCGAGCGCGACCGCCTCGGCGGTCGCCCTGCTGACATCGCAGGCGGCGAGGCCGGCGGAGGCGATTCGCAGGGCGGCGGCACGGGGGCCGCGCGCGCCCTTGTCGGCGAGCTCGTCGATGCGGTCGATACCGGCAGCGGGACCGGTCCCGGCGGCGGTTGCCGGGGGTGCGGCGGGGACTGGATCGACCGCGGCCACCGGTGCCTGCGAGCTAGGCGGCGACCGCCGCGGCGGCGAGCATCTCGCCCGGATAGCGGGCGGTCGAGCCGAGCTCCTCTTCAATTCTGATCAACCGGTTGTACTTCGCGGTCCGCTCGCCGCGCACCGGGGCGCCGGTCTTGATCTGGCCGGCGCCGAGGGCGACCGCGAGGTCGGCGATGATCGGGTCCTCGGTCTCGCCCGAGCGCTCGGAGACGACCACGGTGTAGGCGTTTCGGTGGGCGAGGTCGGCGGCGTCGAGGGCCTCCGACAGGGTTCCGATCTGATTCACCTTCCACAGCAGCGCGTTGGCCGAGGCCTGGGCGATCCCGGTGCGCAGGCGCTCGGGGTTGGTGACGAAGAGGTCGTCGCCGACGATCTGGATCCCGCTCTCGGCGGTCAGCCGCGCGAACCCGGCGAAGTCCTCCTCGTCGAGCGGATCCTCGATCGTGATCACGTCGAAGTCGCGGATCAGCTCGGTGTAGAGCTCGATCATCGAATCGGTGTCGCGGACCTCACCGGCGACCAGGTAGGTGCCCTTGTCGCGGTCGTAGTAATGGCTCGCGGCGCAATCGAGGCCGTAGCGGAAGCGGCCCTCGTGGCCGGCGTCGGCGACGGCTTCGTGAAGCAGGCCGAGCGCCTCCTGCGGGCTCGAGATCGCCGGCGCATAGCCGCCCTCGTCACCGGTGTTGAGGGCGCTCTTGCCGTAGCGGTCGAGCAGGATCTCGGCCAGCGCCAGGTTGACCTCGGTCGAGATCTGCAGCGCCTCGATGATCGAGTCGGCGCCGACCGGGATCACGATGAACTCCTGGAAGTCGAGGTCGTTGGAGGCGTGCTTGCCGCCGTTGATCAGGTTGACCAGCGGTACCGGGAGGATGTGGGCGTTGGAGTTCAGGGCGCGATACAGCGGCACCCCGGCTGCGTGGGCGCGCGCGCGGGCGGCGGCCAGGGAGACCCCAAGGATCGCGTTGGCCCCGAGCCGCGACTTGTCTGTAGTGCCGTCGAGGTCGATCAGGGCGACGTCGAGCGCACGCTGGTCGGGCAGCGTGGTGCCGACGAGCAGGTCCGCGATCTCGCCGCTGACGTTGGCGACCGCGTCGCGGACGCCGAAGCCGCCGAAGCGCTCGCCGCCGTCGCGCAGCTCGCATGCCTCGTTGGAACCGGTCGAGCGGCCGGAGGGCACGTCGGCCGTTCCGGTCAACTCTCCGTTGAGCTCGAGGTCCACCTGCACCGTCGGCAGGCCGCGGCAGTCGAGCACCTCGCGGGCCTTGATAGCGGTGATCACGGATCCGTCGTTCACAGGGTTACCTCCTCGGCATCGGGGCCCTCGCCGGCTGCGAGGGCGCTACTCAGGTTCTGGACCGCCTCTGTGAGATGGCGGCGAAAGAGCTCGTCGGCGCGGTCGGGATCGCCGGCCTCGATCGCGGCGAGCAGCTCGGTGTGCTCGTCGGCGACCTGCGACGGGCGCTCGTAGTGTGGGCGCAGCTGCACCATGCAGAGCTGGATCTCGGCCTGGACGCCGGAGTAGGCGCGCCCGATCCGCTCGCTGTCGGCGGCGTCGATCACGGCCCGGTGAAATCTCATGTCCGGTTCGACGACGTCTCGCCACGGCGCTCCGTCGGGGACCGCGGAGAGGTCCTCGACCGCTTGCCGGGCACCCTCGGGGACGCGCCCGGCGGCGATCGCCAGCCGCACCGCCTCGGT
Source organism: uncultured Solirubrobacterales bacterium (assembly GCA_963767475.1). GTDB lineage: Bacteria > Actinomycetota > Thermoleophilia > Solirubrobacterales > 70-9 > WHSW01. The sequence goes on along the minus strand of CAVYEI010000002.1, from coordinate 352,114 downwards.
CTCGAGGGCGACGCGGAGGCGGAAGGTGTCGAGGATGTCGGCGGCGTTGAGGACGGTGACCTGGACGCCGCGGTGGGGCTCGCGACGGAGCATGCCCTCGGAGATCAGGACCTGGGTCGCGGCGCGAAACGAATGGCGCGCGATTCCGAGGCGCTCGGCGAACTCGGCTTCGCGCAGTCTCGTTCCGGGTTCGAGCTCGCCGTCGAGGATCAGCTCGCGCAGGACGTTGGCGGCTGCATCGACGGTCGAAACGGTGTTAAGACGCATGTTTGGGGCGGCTGGGACGCCTGAGATGCCTTCCATCTGTCACATTATTCCACAATTAGACAAAGATCGGCAGTGAGCCGGTTTTCACGGAGAGGAGACGGATGCGATTCGAGGGCCGAAACGTGCTGGTCACAGGGGGCGCGAGCGGGATCGGGCTGGCGATCGCCGACGCCTTCCTCGCCGAGGGCGCGCGCGTCCTGGTCGCCGACCGCGATCGCGACGGGCTGGCGGCGCTGCCCGATCGCCTGAGCTCGCCCGAGCGCCTCGAGACGATCGAGATCGACCTCGCCGAGCCCGCCAACCCGGCCCGCCTCGGCGAACTTGCCGAGGAGACCCTGGGCTCGGTCGAGGTGCTCGTCAACAACGCCGGCCTGATGCGCCAGACGCCGGTGCTGGAGATCTCAGCGGAGGAGTGGGAGGAGCTGTTCGCGGTCAACCTGCGGGCGGTCTTCTTCCTCACCCAGGCGGTCGCCCGGCGGATGGCCGAGCGGCGCTCCGGGGCGGTGGTCTCGGTCGCCTCGGTGAACGCGCTGCGGACGGAGTCGCCGGAGGCCCACTACAACGCGACCAAGGCGGGTATCGTCGCGATCATGCGCTCGTTCGCGAACGAACTCGGCCATCTCGGGCTGCGGTTCAACTGCGTCGCGCCGGGCGAGACGGTGAGCGCCGCCGAGGCCGCCAATTACACCGACGGGGACCTGGCGCGCACCCGCGAGTATCTGCTGCGGGTGCCGCTGCGGCGCGTCTCGCGGCCCGACGAGCAGGCCCGGGTGGTGCTCTTCCTCGCCTCCGACGACGCCTCCTACGTCAATGGCCACACGATCGTCGCCGACGGCGGCGAGCTCACCGGCGACTGGTACGACACCGCCCGCCGGCCGCCGGTGCCCGAGCGGCTCGAGGGTCTGGAGCCCCCGCCGGATGAGTAAGCCGCTCGACGACGTCGATCGCCGGATCATCGACCAGCTCCAGGAGGAGGGCCGCCGCCCCTACACCGAGATCGCCCGCGCGGTCGGGCTCTCGGAGGCCGGGGTGCGCCAGCGCGTCGCCTCGCTGACCGAACGCGGCGTGATCCAGATCGTTGCCGCCACCAGCCCCGGCGCGCTCGGGATGATCCAGTCGTTCATCTCGGTCCGGGTCGCGGGCGCCGGCCTCGAGCAGGCGGCGGAGCGGATCGCCGCGATCCCCGAGGTCGACTACGTCGCCGTCTGCACCGGCCCCACCGACCTGCTCGTCGGCGCCGTCTGCCGCGACAACCAGCATCTGCTCGAGGTCGTCACCGGCGCCATCCGCGAGGTCCCGGGCGTCGTCGAGACCGATACGGCCGTCGTCCTCTCCGAGCTCAAGGACTCCTACCGCTGGTCCGACGCGGTGCGCTCCGAGGCCGGGCTCGGCGAGTAGTTGGCGTCCGGTCTGCGGAACACAATGCCCTATGGACCGGAATGCGAGAAGGCGCCCGTCTCCGGCGATGGTCGTCGCACTGACGGCGCTTTTCGTGGCGCTCGGCGGCGTCGGCTGGGCGGCAGTGCAGCTGGATCGAAACAGCATCTCCTCGAAGTACCTCAAGGACGGCAAGGCGGTCAAGAACCAGGACGTCGTCAACGACACCCTCAAGGGAGACAAGATCCTCGAGTCGAGCCTTGGGCAGGTGCCGTCAGCGAACACGGCAACGAGCGCGACTTCAGCGACTAGCGCCACCACCGCGACGAGCGCGACCACCGCGACAACCGCGGCCGACGCCGCGCTGCTCGACGGCCTCGACTCCGCCGACTTCCTGCGTACCAACGCGACCGCGGCGGACTCGGAGCTGCTCGACGGGTTGAACAGCACGGGCTTCCTGTCCAGCACGGTGACCCGGCGAGTGGGTCCTGCCGACGAGGTGGCCAACAACGCCATCGCCGGGACCTCGGCGCTCTGCAACGCCGGCGAGATCGCGGTGGGAGGTGGTGCGGGTTGGCAGACAACACCAGGCGCGAACACGATGGTGATGCTGGAGAGCGCCCCGAATTCGAACCTGACCGCCTGGATCGTGACGATGGGCAACACCAGCGGCTCGCCACAGACCTACAACGCCCATGCGGTCTGCGTCGACCTGGTGGGGGCGCCCTGACCAGTCGGCGCGCCGGCGTCGAGTAGCCGGCGGGCGCTACCAGGCCACGGCGCCGGCGCGATCGACGAAGCTGCCGCTCGGCCCGTCGTCGGCGAGCGTCGCCATCTCGACCGCGATCTCGGCGCCTTCGTCGGCCGTCATCGGCGCCGCCGCCCGGTTGTCCGCGCCTCCGAGATCGGTCTGCAGCCAGCCCGGGCAGACCGAGTTGACCTTGATCGGGGTCTCCCGCAGGGATTTGGCGAGCGCGATCGTGAACGCGTTCAGGGCCGCCTTCGATCCCTGGTACGCCGGCACGACGACGCCGTAGTAGGGCGACTCCGGGTTGAGCTGATCGGCGAGCGAGCCCATCGTGCTCGAGACGTTGACGATCCGACCACCGTCCGAGCGCTCGAGCAACGGCAGGAACTGCTGGACGACGGAGACGGCTCCGAACAGGTTCGTCTCGAACGTCTTTCTGAACAGGTCGAGATCCACTGGACCGTTGCCGGCGCCCTCGATGGCTTCGGGAAGGATCCCGGCGTTGTTGACGAGGATGTCCAGCCGGCCATGCCGGTCGCCGATCCGCTGCGCCGCCGTGTCGACGCTGGCGACCGAGGTCACGTCCAAGACGATCGCTTCGGCGTCGACGTCGTCGCCACGCAGAGTTTCGACAGCCCCCTCCCCGGCAGCGGCGTCGCGCGCTCCGACGACCACCTCCACACCCATTTGCCCGAGCTTGCGGGCGATCGCGAATCCAAGTCCACGACCGGCACCCGTTACGAGAGCGATCCTCTGCATCTGGCCCCACCTTCGATTCGTTGTCGATGGTGAAACGCGCCGACGGCACGATTCGTGAGCCTGCCCCCGGGCTCAGCGGCGCCGCCGAAGCTGTCGGCGCGCGAGCACTGCCCCGATGAAGACGATCGGGAAGGCGAGGAAACCCCAGCCGCCAATCAGCGGGTAGAGGGCCGATATGAGGAGGGCCGTCCCGACCGCGATCAGGAAAGCGTCACCCTGTTCGGTCAGCCCCCCGGTGAGCATCAACATTGCTCTCGCGCTGAGCCTCTGTTCCTCGTCTCTTACTCTCTGCTCGGCAGCCGAGCGCTCGCTTGCCATCGTTCGGAGATATCGGCGGTTGGGTCGTGCGACGTGAGTCCAGGTTCGGAGGAGATGCGCTGGCTCAGACCCGCCGGCGCCGCATCCGCCGGCGACGCCGGTCGGCGAGCACCCGGGCGGCGCAGTTGCGGCCGTTGGCGCCGGTGACGCCTCCGCCGGGGTGGGTGCCGGCGCCGCAGAGATACAGGCCGGCGATCGTCGTCCGGTAGCCGCCGAGGCCGGGCGCGGGACGCAGGGGGCCGAGCTGGTCGGGCGACATGTCGCCGTGCAGGTGGTGGCCGCCGGTCAGCGCCAGGATCCGCTCGAGGTCGAGCGGGGTGAGCACCTGGCGCGCGATCACCGAGCCCGGGGAGGTTGGGGATCATCGTCGCCAGCTCGTCGATGATCCGGTCAGCGATCCGATCGCGCTCTGAGTCCCAGGTCGTGTCGGCGAGCTCGTAGGGCTGCGAGCGGACGCCGAGCGTGAGCACGTGGCGGCCGGGGGGAGCCAGCGAGGGGTCGAGCACGCTCGGTACGCAGAGCTCGACGTGCGGGGCCTCGGCGGCGACCCCGTCGCGCGCGCCGGCCTGGTCGCGGTCCATCTCCGAGAGCGGCAGGGTGAGCTGGGTGAGGCCCGAGTGGTGTCGCTGCAGCCCTGCCGGCGTGCCCTCGATCCGCGGTAGCTCGCCGACCGCGAGGTTGATCTTCATGCTCGCGCCCTGGCAGCGGTAGGCGCGGATCGCGGCCAGCGTCTCGTCGTCGACGGCGGCGGCGTCGACGAGTCCGAGCAGGGTCCGCTTCGGGTCGGCGTTCGAGATCACGGTGCCGGCGCCGATCGCCTCGCCGGAGCGCAGGCGAACGGCGACCGCGCGGCCGGACTCGACCTCGATCGCCTCGACCTCGGCGTCGAGCCGGATCACGGCGCCGGCCTCGCGGGCGGCGTCGGCGAGCAGTGCCGTCACCACACCCATGCCGCCGCGGACGAACCCCCAGGTCTGGCCACCGAGGGCGGCGGCCGCGTGCTCGTGCAGCAGCGCGTAGGCCGTTCCCGGGGTCGAGGGGCCGGCGAGCGTGTTCGAGATCGAGTCCCAGCCGAGCGCGGCGCGCACGTGCTCGGAGCGAAAGCGCTCGCCGAGGTAGTCGCTCGCCGAGGTCGCGAACAGGCGCGCGGCGGCGAGGCCGTGGCGGCGGGCCGCGGGCGCGCCGCGAGCGAGCGTCCGCAGGCCACCGCGGCCGATCCACCCCGGCGCGCCCGGCGGCGGGCGGTCGAACCACGGCCCGAGCATCCCGGCCACGGCGACCATCTGCTCGCTGAAGGCGGCGAACGCGTCGCCGTCGGCGGGGTCGAAGCGCGGCGAGCTCGCGCGCGGTCGCCGCGGGATCCTCGTGCAGCGTCAGCCGCGCGCCGTCGCGAAACACGTTCAGCGTCGGCGCCGCCTCGAGTACCTCGAGCCCGCGCTTGCGCAGGGAGAAGTCGCGCCAGATCGCCGGCCGCAGCAGGCTGAGCACGTAGGCGCCCGGGGAGGCGCGAAAGCCGGGCGCGAACTCCTCCGTGGTGCAGGCGCCGCCGACGATCGGCCGCCGCTCGCAGACCACGGTCCGCAGCCCCGCTCGCGCCAGATAGGCGGCGGCGACCAATCCGTTGTGGCCGCCGCCGACGATGACGACGTCGGCGCCGCGCCCCGCCGGCCGCGAGCCGTCAGCCACGCGCGTCCTCGAACGGGCGCTCGCGGGCGAGCTCGCGGAGCACGTTCTCGGTGATCCGCGCGATCGGGTTCGCCTCATCGTCGCCGAGGCATCCGCTCCAGGCGATCGAGCCGACCGAGAACACGGTGCCGCCGGCGGGCGGCAGCCGGAGGACGATGTCGGCGCGGCGCTTGGGGACGGCGTGCTCGGTGTCGCGAACGTCGTCGGGCCAGATCGAGTACTCGGCACCGACGGCTCGCCGAGGCGAGCAGGGTGGCGTCGGCGGGGGAGCCGAGCAGGGGATCGAAGTTGTCGACCTCGAACCCGGCGGCGCCGCCGAGGACGGCGCCGCGGTGACCGATCGGGGCCTCCGGCTCGAGTCCGGCGAAGACGATCTCCGCCGCCGGGTCGCCGCTGTCGGCGACGCGCTCGTATGAAGCGGCGGGGGCCTCGCCGAAGGCCGACAGGCCGACGCCGAGGAAGCGGTGCTCGGGGCGCTCCTGCCGGCGCCAGTCGCCGCCATAGGCGCCGGTGGCGGCGTGGTGGTGCTCACCCGGCAGCGCCTGCCAGGCAAGCCCCTGGGTCTCGTTGCGGCGCAGCTCGAGCACGTGCGGGCGCTCGGAATCGACCGAGACGCGGCCGTTGAGTCCGTTGCCGCCGAGGTAGGCGAGGGCGCCGCCGCCGTCGACGTGGGTCTCGAGCGCGTCGAGCAGCTCGGCGGTTGCGTACTCGGGGTGCGCGCCGGTGATCACGACGCGGTGCCCGGCGAGCGCCGCGACCCCCTCGGCGTGCAGGTCGTGGTCGGTGAGCAAGTCGGCGGCGAGGCCGCGGCGCTCGAGGAAGCCGAGCAGGATCAGGTCCTGGGCGAGGCCGTGCGGGCCACCGTGCTGGGGACAGCGGTAGCCGGGGCGCAGCTGGGTCAGCGGTCGCAGAAGCGAAGCCTCGTAGACGCCGCAGCCATCGTCGAAGCGGTCATAGAGGCTGCGCAGGCGCCGGCTCGCGACCCAGCGGTCCTCGGCTTGGTCGGATCCGATCGACGCCGGGGCGCCGCGTTCACAGGAGTAGGCGAGGTAGGTGAAGCTGGGCAAGAGGACGGCGTGGGCGGCGGGGTCGGCCCCGGCGGCTGGCCGAACGACGAACGGGACCAGGTCCTCGTGTCCGCCGGCGCGCAGGATTGCGGCGCAGACGCCGCCGGCGCACTCCTCGTCGATCTCGAGCTCGAGCGTCGGCTCCCAGCCGAGATCGTCGACGGCGTCGGAGTGGAAGTGCATCGCTTCATAGCCCTCCGCGGCGCTGCGCCAATCGTGCACGTCGCCGCTCCAACGCCGACCGGTCACCGCCCGCAGGGGCCCGTTGATGCAGCGCCCGTCGAGCCGCAGCGGTCCGCGGTCGGCGACGCGCGGACCGCGTTCGCTACCCAGCTCCCAGGCGGCGACCAGCACCGCTCCACCGGGTCCCGCGCCCACCGTCGGAGCTTCCAGCTTGCCATCGAGATGCGAGCTCGCCGGCGCGTCCGGTCCACGGCGTTCGGCGCCGATCAGCAGCGGCCCGGGGGCCGGGCCGGGAGCGGCGAGCCCGGCCGCCTCGCGACCGCAGTCGACGGCGCTGCCGAAACGGTCGAAGCGGCTCACCGCGATCTCGTCGGAGGCCGGATCGAGCACCCCCTCCAGCCGCCACCACGCGTCGAGCGGCAGCCGCTGAGCGGCGACCGCGACCCGCGTTCGGCCCTGGGCTGCCACTTCGAAACACGGCCTGCCGTCGGGATCGAGCACCAGCGCCCAGCCATCGTCACCCCGCGGTCCCCAGCTCGCGACCAAGGCGCGCCGTCCGTCCTTCGGAGCTCCCGGCGCGAGCCAGACCCAGGTCGAGACCGTGAGCCCGTCGGCGGGCCGCAGGGCCGGGTCGTGGGGAACCTCGACGTGAGAGCCCGTCCGCACCTGCTGGACGGCCGGCTCGCCCAGCCGCGTGACCGTCACCGGCGCCGGCTCGCCGCTCGGCAGGCGCACGAGCTCGAGCTCGAGCTGGTCGGCGCACGACACCATCACCCGCAGGCGCTCGCCCGGCCGTGCCGAGAGCCGGTCCGCGTAGCCGACGACCACGTCCCAATCGGCGGCGGCCTTCGCCTCTCGATCGGTGGCTTCCGCCACCTGCTCAGGCCTCGGCAGGGGGCGCGGCGCTGACCTCGTCGATCGCGTCGGCGACCTGCTCGCACGACCAGCGGAAGAGCTCGATCGGCTGGTTGAGCGCCGGCTGCAGCCGGTAGACCCACTTGCCCTCCTGGGTGATCCCGAGCACGCCGCGGCGCAGCGCCGCGTGGTGGACGGCGAGCTGGAACGCGGGCGCCGGCATGATCGTCTCCATGTCGGTGACGAACTCGACCCCGATCAGACCGCCGGCCGCACGCACGTCGCCGACCTGCTCGTAGCGGTCGACGAGCGGCCCGAGCACCTCGAGCGCGACCCGCTCCATCTCCTGGACGTTGGCGAGCACGTCGTCGCGAAGGATCGCCTCGATGTTCTCCAGCGCGGCCACACAGGCCGCCGGAGCCCAGCCGAAGGTGGCGCCGACATGGCTGGTCGCGTGGGCCATAACCCGTTCTGAGCCCAGGGTCCCGCCGATCGGCATCACGCCGCCGGCGAATCCCTTGGCGAGCAGGATCAGCTCCGGCTCGAGATCCCAGCGCTCGACCGCGAACATCGTCCCGCAACGGCCGATCCCGGTCTGCACCTCATCGGCGATCAGCACCCAGCCGTAGCGCTCGCAGAGCGCCGTGAGGCGCTTCCAGAACGCGGCCGAGGGGATCACGATCCCGCCCTCGCCGAGGATCGGCTCGATCAGCACGCCGGCGACCTGCTCGGGGTCGACCTGGTGGCGCAGCAGCACCTCCTCGAGGTAGTCGACGTAGATGGTGTCGTCGTAGGGGCCCGGGCCCTTGTGAAACGGCGCCCGGAAGCTGTTCGGGTAGGGGGCGAAGACGAGCCCGGAGACGTACTGGGCCGAGTTCGAGGTCACCTCCGAGAGGTCGGTCGATCCGGCGGCGGTCAGGTAGGTGGCCTCGCCGTGGTACTGGCCGAGGAAGCCGAGGATCATCGGCCGCCCGGTCGCCTCGCGGGCGAGCTTGACCGCGCCCTCGACCACCTCGGTGCCGGTGATCCCGCTCGCGGCCCGGGTGATGCTCGCCGGCGCGAGCTCGACCAGGCGCTCGGCGAGCTCGATCGGCGGCGGGCTGCGGACGTAGTCGGTGATCTCGAAGCCCGTAGTGGTGCATCGCGTCGATCGCCTTCTCGAGCGCCGGCTCTGGCTTTGCCCCGAGCGGGTTCGAGCCCCAGGCCGAGACGTGGTCGACGAAGCGTGTTGCCGTCGACGTCCTCGATCAGCCAGTCGGTCTTGCGCTCCATGTAGAGCGGAACCGTGTTGTGCTCCCGGTAGGGGCCGTACATGACCGCGTCGTTGCGCGACATCAGATCGGCGCTCAGCGGCCCCGGGAGGCTCGTCTTCACGCTCGGGTACTCGACCGTGGTCGCCTCAGTGGTCATCCGCTTCCTCCCAGGAGATCGTTGCAATTACGCATCATTCGCTCGAAATTCGCAGCACGGGCACTACTAGAGCACAATATTCGTCGGAATACAAAATTGTTGACTCATGTGACAAACTGCTGGCTGTGCTGAGGAGAGGCATCCTTGCGGTCGGCGCCCTGCTTGCGGCGGCGCTCGTCGCCGGTTGCGGCGGCGACTCCGGCACCGCGGACCTCGCCGCGGCCCCCGCGGACCCGGACGCCGAGGTCAGCGGGACCCTGCGGGTGTTCGCCTACGAGGACAGCGTCGTCCCGGAGCTGATCGACCCGGTGCTGGAGGCGAACCCGGGCCTCGAGATCGAGACCGCGACCTTCGACTCCAACGAGGAGGCCGCGGCGAAGCTCGCCGGCGGGTTCGAGGCCGACGTGGTCGAGATCTGCCTCGACGAGATGACGCCCGCTGGTCAAGCAGGACATGCTGCGGCCGATCGACCCGGAGGGAATCAGCCACTGGGACGACCTGGACTTCACCGACGCCGAGGGCATCGTGATCGACGGCGAGACCTACGGGGTCCCGCTCTCGGCCGGCCTCGAGGGCCTCGTCTACAACGAGGAGGAGGTGCCGGAGGGCATCGACCAGCTCGCCGACATCTTCGATCCCGCAGTTCGCCGGTCGGGCGACGATCCACGGCAACTACGCGCTGCTGCCGCTCGCCGAGGCGGCGCTGGCGCTCGGGATCGAGGACCCGTTCTCGATGGACGCCGAGCAGCTCGAGCAGGCCAAGAACTACCTGATCGACCACAAGGACCAGTTTCGCTCGCTGTGGAGCTCCGACTCGGACCTGGTGAACCTGTTCAAGTCCGGCGAGGTCGTGGTCGGGACGGCGGGGCCGCAGCTCGGACAGCGGCTGATCAACGGCGGCGTGCCGGCGGCGTGGTCGCCGGCCGAGGAGGGGACCCTGTCCTGGGTTTGCGGCTTCGCGCTCAGCTCGACGGCACAGAACACCGACGCCGCGTATGCGCTGATGAACTTCCAGGCCTCGCCCGAGGCGCAGGCGATCCGCGCCGAGACGGGCTACCTGGTCACCAACCCGAAGGCGATCGAGCTGGCCCCGAAGGACTACCCGGAGCTCGCCGGGGTGGAGACCGCCGACGACGCGCTCCCCGAGACCTACCCGCCGAACTACCCGGACTGGGTCAAGGCATTCCAGGCAGTTCAAGGCTTCGTAGATGTCGAACGGAAAGGAACTCCGAATGACCGCAGTGACCCGTAGGCAGGCGATGAAGAGCGGCGCTGTGGCGGTCGCGGGCCTGACGATCGGCGAGCGGTTGCTCGCTCTCGGCGGCAACAACGAGGCGCTCGCGTCGCTGAAGCCGACTCTCGCCAAGTCCGGCTACGGGGACCTCGTTCACAGAGACGGCGCAAAGCTGGCGCTGCCGAAGGGCTTCGAGTACGTGAGCTTCGACCGAGCCGGGACGCTGATGTCCGACGGCCTGCCGATGCCGACCTGCCACGACGGCACCGGCTACTTCTCCGGCGGCAAGGACAAGGTCTGGATCGCCCGCAACCAGGAGGGCTTCCAGCTCGGCCGCGCCCACGGACCCGTCAACGCGTATGACCCCTACGCCCAGGGTGGCGTCACGGTCACGCACTTCAACACCAAGACCGGCAAGGTGCTCGGCAACGCGCTGGTGCTCAACGGCACCGACAACAACTGCAACGGCGGCGCCACCCCGTGGGGGACGTGGCTCACGGGTGAGGAGAACACGGTCGGAGCCGAGCAGGGCTTCGGCGCCGAGCACGGCTACGTGTTCGAGGTCGACGCCCGCGCGACCTCGACGGTCGAGCCGGTGCCGATCAAGGCGATGGGGCGCTTCGTCCACGAGGCCTGCCCGGTCGACCCGAAGACCGGGATCGTCTACCAGACCGAGGACAACGGCGACCCGGGTGACGGCTTCTACCGCTACCTGCCCGACCACAAGCGCAAGCTCCACCTCGGTGGCAAGCTGCAGATGCTCGCGATCAAGGGGCGACCGAAGTACAACACGGTCACCAACCAGACCGTGGGCGAGAAGCTCGAGTGCAGCTGGGTCGACATCAAGGACCCCGATCCCAACGGGGCCGACCGCTTCCCGCAGGCCGTCTACATGCAGGGCCGCAAGAAGGGCGGCGCCAGGTTCATGGGCCTCGAGGGCGGCACCTTCTCGAAGGGCAGCTGCTACTTCGTGGCCTCCGACGGCGGCAACCAGGGCCAGGGCCAGGTTTGGAAGTACACGCCCGACAACAAGAACTTCAAGCGGGGAACGCTCGAGCTCGTCTACGAGTCGCCCAAGCATCGGGTCCTCGCCGGTCCCGACGCGATCACACAGAGCCCCCGCGGCGGCATCCTCGTCTGCGAGGACGGCTCGAGCGAGGACGTGCCCGGTCAGCCGTCGCGGATGAAGTACATCTCGCCCAACGGCGAGCTGCACGACTTCGGCAAGGTGACCGAGCCGATGCAGCTGCACGACCACATCGCCGCTGACCTCTTCCCCTACAACCCCGAGCGCTGGGACAACCCGCCCGAGGAGGGCGAGGGCGTCGGCCGCAGCGAGGTCGCCGGCGTCGGCTTCAGCCCCGACGGCAAGTGGCTCTTCGCCCACATCCAGTATCCCGGCGAGAGCTTCGCGATCACCGGGCCCTGGCACAAGGGCTGGCTGTAGGCGCACAGCGCTTTCGGCGAGACTGCGGCCGTGACCGAGATCGCGCCTGAGCTGATCGCCGACCTGTTCGCGCGCGAGCGCGAGCGCTTCGCCGACTCGCACCAGGGTCGCGCGCTGCTGCACGAGCGCGCCGAGGACTCGCTGCTCTCGGGCGTGCCGATGAACTGGATGACGCGCTGGCCGGGGGATTTCCCGGTCTTCTTCGAGCGCGCCGAGGGCGCGGAGCTGGTCGACGTCGACGGCAACGTCTACGCCGACCTCTGCCTCGGCGACACCGGCGCGATGACCGGTCATGCGCCGCCGCCGACCGTCGCCGCGGTCAACGAGCGCCTCGCGCGCGGGATCACGGCGATGCTGCCGACCGAGGACGCCGCCTTCGTCGGCGAGGAGATGCAGCGGCGCTTCGGCCTGCGCGACTGGCAGTTCACGCTCTCGGCCACGGACGCGAACAGGTTCGTGATCCGGATCGCGCGCCAGATCACCGGACGCTCGAAGATCCTCGTCCACAACCACTGCTACCACGGCAGCGTCGACGAGACCGTCGCCACCCTCGTCGACGGCGAGGTCCGGCCCCGCGACGGCAGCGTCGGGCCGCCGGTCGACGTCGCCGAGACCACGCGCGTGGTCGAGATCAACGATCTCGAGGGCCTCGAGCGCGAGCTCGCCGAGGGCGACGTGGCCTGCGTGCTGATCGAGCCGGCGCTGACCAACATCGGCATCGTGCTCGCCGACGACGGCTACCACGAGCGCGTGCGCGAGCTCTGCACGCGCGGCCGGGACGCTGCTGGTGATCGACGAGACCCACACCCTCTGCTGCGGGCCCGGCGGCTACACCGCGCGCCTACGGGCTCGAGCCCGACTTCCTCACGATCGGCAAGCCGATCGGCGGCGGGATCCCGACCGGCGCCTACGGCTTCAGCGCCGAGATCGCCGACCGGATCATCGCCAACACCTTCTGGAAGGAGGCCGACGTCGGCGGGGTCGGCGGCACGCTGGCCGGCAACGCGCTCTCGCTCGCCGCGGTGCGGGCGACGCTGGCCGAGGTGCTCACCGAGGAGGCGTTCGAGCGCATGATCGCGCTCGCCGAGCGCTTCGAGAGCGCCGTCGCCGAGACGATCGCCGAGCGCGAGCTGCCCTGGTCGATCACCCGGCTCGGCTGCCGCGCCGAGTACATGTTCTCGGCCACGCCGCCGCACACCGGGGCCGAGGCCGCGGCGGCGATGGACGACGGCCTCGACGCCCTGCTGCACCTCTACATGCTCAACCGCGGGATCCTGCTGACGCCGTTTCACATGATGGCGCTGATGTCGCCGGCGACCACCGAGGCGCAGGTCGACCGCCACACCGAGGTCTTCCGCGAGGCCACCGCCGAGCTCACCGGTGGCTGAGCCGGTCGTCCGCGTCGCGGCGACCGCGGCCGAGCTCGCCGACGAGCCGCTCGACCGCGATCAGGTGATCGAGCGGCGACCCGCGGACGTCGGCGTTCGTGCTCACCGACCGGCGCCGACGGCACCGAGACCGGCGTCTGGCGCTGTACCCCCGGCACCTTCTCCGACGTCGAGGCCGACGAGGCCTTCGTCGTCATCGAGGGACGGGCGACGATCGCCTGGGACGGCGGCGAGATCGAGGTCGGCCCCGGCGACGTCTGCACACTTGCGCCGGGCACCGAGACGGTCTGGACCGTCCACGAGACGCTGCTGAAGGGCTTTCGGATCGAGCCCTGAAGCGGTTTGGCGGGTGGCGGCGGCCCTACGGGGTGCCGTTGCCGTCGTGCACGAGCACCCCGCGGGCGACGTCGAAGACCTTGGTGTTGTCGCGCACGCCCTCGAGCCGGCGTGAGCGCGGCCCGATCGAGGTCACCGGGACATTGACTCCGGTGTGACCGGGCGTCGTCCAGTCGAGCCGGAAGGTCTCGGCGGAGTCGGCGACCGGGAACACTCCGGCGCCGCCGTCTTGGTAGTGGGCCTCGATCCCGAGACCGCCGGTCTCGTGGTCGGCGGTGACGATCACCAGCGTCCGCGGGTGCTCGCGCTGGTAGCGCTTGAGCACCGCGGTGATCCGGTTCAGCTCCTGGCCGGATGAGAACAGCAGCCTCGGGCTGTGCTCGTGGCCGGCGTCGTCGATCTCGTCGACCTCGACCGCCATGAAGAAACCCTGCTCGTCCTGTTCGAGGATCTCGAGCGCCTTCTCCACCATCTCGTGCTCGGGCACGGCGTAGGGATCGTTCTTGTAGTCGTACTTCTTGATGAAGGCCTCGCGCAGGAGGGCGTCCGTGCGGGTCATCGCCAGCGCCTTCGGCCCGTCGAGCTCGGCGAAGCTCTGCCGGTCGTACGCGTACTGGTAGCCGAGATCCTTGGCCTTCGCGACCAGGTTCTTGTCGCCGAAGCTCTCGTCGTCCTCGATCATGTCGGGGACCATGCCCGGGTGCCCCTCCGGGTACCAGACCTCCTCGCCGCCGCCGAAGATCAGGTCGGGGCGGGTGCCGCTGAGGTACTGGTTGGCGATCACCTTCTTGTGGTCGCGGTCGTCGTGGTGGGCGGCGAAGCCGGCGAGGGTGGCGTTGGTGACGTCGTTGTCGGAGATGATCGCGGTCGACTTGCCCTCGTCGTCGGCGATCTCGAGCAGGGTCGGCAGCGGCCGCCCGTTGGCATCGACGCCGACGTAGTTTCGCTTCGTCTTCTCACCGGTGGCCATCGCCGTGGCGCCGGCGGCCGAGTCGGTGTTGATTCCCTGGCCCTTGGCGTGGGTGCGCAGCATCCCGTAGTGGTCGAGGTCGTCCATCGGCTGGCGCACGTGCTTGCCGTAGTTGAAGTACTGGATCGCGGCGCGCTGCGCGGCGCCCATCCCGTCGCCGATCAGGACGACGACGCTGCGCGGCTCTTCCGGCGCGACGACGCCGGCACCGCTGCGCGCCGGGTTGCCGGCGAATGCTGCGCAGGTCGCGATTGCGGCGACGGCCGCGGTTGCGAACAGAAGACGGGAACGGCTATGGGCGGGCGCGAACGACATCAAATCCTTTTGGCCTCCGCTGGAATTGTTGAACAAGTTGACAAGCACGGTATCACGGTCCGGGAACCAGCTCCCGGTGCGCGATCGCGGAGGAGCTAACCGCCGGTCGCGGGCGAAGTAGCGGCGCGCGGTGCTCCAAGTTGCGCCGGCCTACCCACGACGGGCAAGATAGGGGCGATGAGCCCCACGCCCCTGGCCGAGCTGGACCTCCCGGAGTTCGACGAGCTCGACCCGAGCCTGCGCGGGCCGGCGTTCGACACGCGGATGGCAGAGCTCGCCGACGAGAGCTGGATCGTGCGCGCGAAGCTCGGCTACGTCGTTCTCGATCGCGAGGGCGGCGAGCATTTCCTGCGCTCGAAGCAGACGACCTTCCCGGGCAAGGCGCTCGCCGAGCTGTTCGAGATGAAGGAGGGCGCGCTCGGCGAGGAGGTCGCGCGCAACATCCTCCACCTCGACGGCGACGACCACCGGCGCCTTCGTAACCTGGTCAACCCGGCGTTCACGCCGCGCGCCGCCGATCGCTGGCGCCCGCAGATGCGCGGCTTTCTCGCCGAGCTGTTCGCCGCCGTCGCCGACGCCGGAGAGTGCGACGCGGTCGCCGCGCTGACCCGGCCCTACCCGGCGATGACGATCGCCACCGTCGTCGGGGCGCCGACCGAGGACGCCGAACGGCTCGCCGCCTGGTCGCGCTGGATCCAGCTCCAGTTCGACGGGCCGACGCTCGCCGAGCACCGTGCCGAGGTCGAGCGCGCCTGCGAGGAGCTCTACGCCTACCTCGACGTCCTCGTTGCGAGCAAGCGTGCCGACCCGGGCGAGGACCTGCTCTCGACTCTGATCGCCGCCCGCGACGGCGACGATCGACTCGACGACGCCGAGCTGCGAAACCTGGTCCTCAACGTGCTCGTCGGCGGGGTCGACACGACCCAGTCGCAGCTCGCCCACGCGCTGCGGCTGTTCGCTGCCCATCCCGAGCAGTGGCAGCTCTTGGCGAGCGAGCCCGAGCGGGCCGCGGCCGCGGTCGGCGAGATCATCCGCGTCGCCCCGGTGACTCCGTTCACCGCCCGCATCGTGCTTGAGGAGCACGAGCACCAGGGCGTCGTCTTCCCCGAGAACACGATCCTGATCATCTGCGCGCACGCCGCGAACCGCGACGCCGAAGGGGGCGGGCCGGGCTTCGACATCACCCGTGAGGACGCCGGCAAGCGCGCGCTCACCTTCGGCGCCGGGATCCACTACTGCCTCGGCGCCAACCTCGCCCGAGCCGAGCTCGGCGAGGCACTTGCCTACCTGGCGCCGCGCATGCCGGGCCTCGAGCTCACCGGCGAGCCGGGCTACGACTCGGTGCACGGGGTCTACGGGCTGACCGAGCTGCCCGTGCGCTGGCGGATCGATACCTGAAATCGGGGAGGTTCCGCCGGACCGCGTGCGGCCGACGGGCCCAATCGGCCCGGTTCTGTCACAGATTCGGCACGAGCTTGGGCACTTCGTCGTCTGGCGATTGGCACAATCGCTTCGTGCCGATCGATGACGTCAGCCGGGAGTGGCTCGAACGCCGCGACGCCGAATGGCAGGAGTGGTTCGAGCGACACGACGAGAAGCAGGCCAGGTTCCAGCGCGAGCTGCTCGAGCGCCACGCCGGGATCACCGAGTCGATGATCGCTGCGCTCCAAGAGTCGACCGCGCAGCTGGTCGCAGAGATCGCCGACCAGCGCGCCCAGATCAGGGCTAACACCCAGGCGGTGCTGCGCGCGCTCGACCGCCTCGGCCCTGAGCCCGCCTGAGCGCCGGCCCGAGACTCAGCCCAGAAGCGAGCCGATCGCCTCGCCGGCGGTGTTCGCCCAATCGACCAGAGGCGAGGGGATGATGCCGAAGAAGATCGTCGCCGCGGCGGCGAGGAAGGTGAGCCCGAGGATCGCCTTGCAATGACCGCCGGTGACCTGCTCGTCGGCCTCCTGCGAGGCGCCGGCGATCACCGGCACCGCGGCCGGCGCCGGCTCGGAGCCCGGGCGCATCCAGATCGCCGCGATCACCCGCAGGTAATAGGCGAGCGAGATCATCGTCCCGATCGCGATCATCACGCCGAGCCAGGTGTAGTCGCCCTCCACCGCGGCCTCGATCAGGTAGAGCTTGCCGATGAAGCCGACGGTCCCGGGGAGTCCGGCCAGCGCCAGCATTGAGATCGTCATTGCGGTCGCCAGGCCGGGCCGCTCGCGCCCGAGCCCCTCGACCGAGCGGATGTCGTCGCCGAACGGCGTCTCGCGCTCGCGGATCGTGACCACCGCGAACGCGGCCAGGTTGATCATCGCGTAGGCGGCGAGGTAGAAGACCAGCGCGCTGACGCCGGCCTCGTTGGCGGCGACCACGGCGACCAGCATGTAGCCGGCCTGGGCGATGCTCGAGTAGCCGAGCAGCCGCTTGAGCGAGTTCTGGCCCAGCGCACCGACGTTGCCGACCACGATCGAGACGGCCGCCAGCGCCGCCAGCGCCGGTTGCCAGTCGCCCGCCGCCGGCCCCAGCGCGACCTCGAAGAAGCGCACCAGGACGCAGAACACGGCCGCCTTGGTCGCCACCGACATGAACGCCGTCACGGGGGTTGGGGCGCCCTCGTAGACGTCGGGCGTCCACTGATGGAAGGGGGCGATCGAGAGCTTGAACGCGAGCCCGGTGGCCGAGAGCGCGATCCCGATCAAGAGCAGCGGGTCGTCGAGCGCCGAGCCGCCTGTCGCCATCCGGATCCCGGAGAAGTCGGTCGAGCCGGTGGCGCCGTAGATGAAGGCGAGTCCGTAGAGCAGCGTCGCCGAGCCGAGCGAGCCGATGATCAGGTACTTGAGCCCGGACTCGAGCGAGGCCTGCTTTCGCAACGCCGCGCCGCAGAGGACGTAGAGCGGGATCGAGAGCAGCTCGATGGCGACGAAGAAGGCGATCAGGTTCTGCGCCTGGGAGATCAGCGTCATCCCGAGGACCGAGCAGATCAAGAGCGCCTGGAACTCACCGTGATTGCTGGGCCCGAGCGGACGATCGAAGGCCTCCTCGCGCCAGGAGAGCGGGATGCAGAACGCGGCGGCGCCAATCGCGATCAGGCTGGTGGCGATCGCCAGGTCGTCGAGGCGAAGCGCGCCGGCGACGAGGTTCTTGTGCGACCCCCACTGTGCGATCAGCAGGCCGGCGGCGGCGGCGAGGGTGCCGAGGCCGACGATCGAGACGACGATCCGCTGGCGCTTCTTGCTGCCGCCGATCAGCCCCGCGAGCAGGGTCAGCACCAGGCCGCCGGTGAGCGCGATGATCGGCGAGATCCCGGCGTAGTTGATGTCGGGGGCGTTGAAGTCCATCAGCGCTCAACCACCGTTGGCCCGTAGCCGGTCCAGCCGTTGCGTTCCGCGACGGCCCCGTTGTCGCAGAACGTGAGCACGTAGCCGTCCTCATCGTTGGTGGTTCCCGGCACGCAGGCGGCGGCCTCGATCGCAGCGTTGACCGAGCTCTCCCCCCGCTCGAGGATCAGCCCGGGCCAGAACGCGAGCGCGACGACAAGCGCGACCAGGGGCGCGAGGATGACCCCGTCGCGGACGGAGATCTCGCGCGATTCGGTGCCCTCGGGGAGGCGGTTGTGCATCACCCGCTGGTACATCCGCAGGCTGTAGAACGCCGCCAGCGCGATCCCGATCGCGGCGACGAAGGCGAACACGATCTTCGCCTGGAAGACGCCGTTGAGGATGTAGAACTCGCCGATGAAGTTGGACGAGCCGGGGATCGCCAGGTTCGCCATCGCGAGCACCAAGAAGAGCGCGGCGAGCACCGGGGCGCGCATCGCCTGGCCGCCCATCTTGGTCACGTCCTCGGTCTTCGTGCGCTCGTAGACGATCGCGATGACGAAGAAGATCCCGCCGACGACGAGCGCGTGGTTGACCATCTGCAGGACCGCGCCGTCGGCGCCGTCGGCGCGCAGGCTGAAGATCCCGAGGGTGATGAAGCCGAGCTGGGCAATCGACGAGTAGCCGGCGATCAGGCGGATGTTGGTCTGCGTGAACGCCATCACCGAGCCGTAGAGGATCGAGGCCAGCGCGACCAGCATCACAACCTCCTGGAACTGCGAGGTCGCCTCGGGAAACAGCGGCAGCACCACGCGCAGGAAGCCGTAGGCGCCGACCTTCGAGAGCACCGCGGAGAGCAGGATCAGCACCGGCAGCGGCGCCGCGCGGTAGGCGTCCGGCATCCAGCCGTGGATCGGGAAGGCCGGCATCTTGACCAGGAAGGCGGCGGCGAAGAAGCAGAAGATCCACTCCTGGCTGCCGCTCGAGAGCAGGTGCTGCTGCAGCACCGGGATCGAGAAGCTGAGCTCGCCGACCGAGTCGGAGGCGAGGATCGCGGTGGCGATCGCCCCAACCAGCATCAGCAGCGAGCCGACCAGCGTGTAGACGATCATCTTCGTCGTCGCCGCGATCCGGTTCTCGCCGCCGAAGGTGCCGATTAGGAAGAAGAACGGGACCAGCATCAGGTCGAAGAAGAGGACGAAGAGGAGCAGGTCCTGGGCCATGAACGCGCCCAGAGCCGCGGTCCCGGCGAGCCCGACGAGGAAGTAGTAGAGCTTCGAGCGCCCATCGCCGGGCTCGTCGCGAAGCGCCGACCAGAGCGTGACCGCGAACCACAACAGGGCGGTGATCAAGACGAGGAAGACGCTGATCCCGTCGATGCCGAGCTGGTAGCGGACGCCGAGGTCGGGGATCCAGGACTCGTCGACGACATGCTGGAGCCCGGCCGCGCCGGCGTCGAAGCCGGCGACCAGCCCGATCGCCAGCCCGAGCGTGAACAGGGCGCCGAGTACCGCGATCCAGCGTGCCGCGGGCTTTGGCGCGAGCAGCACGATCACCCCGGCGACCAGCGGCGTCCAAAGCAGGAAGTTGAGCATCAGCTGCTCACCACCAGGAAGTAGACGCCGAGGGCGGCGAAGCCGCCGATCAACAGCAGCGCATAGGCGCGGACGAAGCCCGACTGGGCGCCGCGGACGACCGAGCTCGCCCCCTTGACCACCCCGGTCGTCCCGGCGACGATCCCGTCGACGACTACGCGCTCGAAGACCGCGTTGGCAAAGCGACCGATCGCGATCGCCGGGCGGTAGATGAGCGCGTCGATGAGCTCGTCGAAGTACCACTTGTGGAGCAGGAACTCGTGCGTGCGACGGAAGCGCTGGGCCAGCCGCACGGTGACCCCGGGGCGGCGGACGTAACAGACGTAGGCGAGCGCGATCCCCGTGATCGAGATCGCGCCCCCGATCGCGAGCCCGATCCACGCGTCCTCGGTCGAGGGCACGATCGCGTAAAGCGACGAGCTGTAGAAGGTGCCGTCGAGGAACTTCGTGACCACGTCGTCGATCCCGGGGATCTGGATCACGCCACCGAACAACGCGCCGACGCCGAGCAGTGCCATCGCCACCTTCATCGGCCACTCGCGCTCGGCGATGTGGTGCTCCTCACCCGGGAAGCCGACGTCGGTGTCCTCGGCCTCGCCACTGTGCGGGTTGGTCGGCGGAGCGTGGTGCATGTGGCCGCCCTCGAGCTCCTTCGCCTCCTCGCAGGGTGGCCCGGCGACCACCCGGAAGCCGATCCGGAACGAATAGAAGGCGGTCATCAGCGCGCCGACGTAGCCGCCGATGGCGAGGATCGTGTACATGCCGCCGCGGTCGATCGCGTAGCCGAGGATCTCGTCCTTGGAGAAGAAGCCGGAGGTGCCGGGGAACGCCGCCAGCGCCAGGCAGCCGACGATCAGCAGGCCGGAGGTGAACGGCAGCGCCCGCCGGAAGCCGCTCATCCGGTCGATCTCCTGGTTGTTGGCCATCGCCGAGATCACCGAGCCGGCGGCCATGAACAGCAGCGCCTTGAAGAAGGCGTGGGCCATGAGCATGAACAGCCCGCCGGCGTAGGCCCCGATCGAGACGCCCATGATCATGTAGCCGATCTGGCTCATGGTCGAGTAGGCGATGATCCGCTTCAGGTCGGTGACCGCGAGCGCGATCGTGGCCGCGATCAGCAGCGTCGCCAGGCCGACGAAGGCGGCGATGTCGGCGGCGGTGGGCGCCAGCTCGAAGTAGGGGAACATGCGCGCGATCAGGTAGACGCCGGCGGTGACCATGGTCGCGGCGTGGATCAGCGAGGAGACCGGCGTCGGGCCCTCCATCGCGTCCGGAAGCCAGGTGTGGAACGGCACCTGGGCCGACTTGGCGAAGGCGCCGACGCAGATCAGCAGGCAGATCGCGACGACGACGCCCTCGTTGGTGGTGAAGTTGTCGCGGGCGGCGTCGAAGCCGGCGAGGAAGTCGAAGGTGCCGAGCTCGCGGAAGACGAAGAAGGCGGCGAGCACGAGGCCGATGTCGCCGACGACGTTGATCACGAACGCCTTCATCCCGGCCTTGGTCGCCGTGTCGCGCCGGTACCAGAAGCTGATCAGCGCGTAGGAGGCGAAGCCGACGAAGGCCCAGCCGACGATCAGGAAGACGAAGTTGCCGGCCAAGACCAGCAGCAGCATCGAAAAGACGAAGAAGTTGAGATAGGAAAAGAAGCGCGCGTAGCCCCGGTCGGAGCCCATGTAGGCGAGCGAGTAGAGGTGGATCAGGGTCGAGACCCCCGTCACCACCAGGCACATGTAGATGGCGAGCGGATCGACGAGGATGCCGAGCTGGATGTCGAGGCCGCCGGCGCTCGCATAGCTGTAGAGCGAGTCGGTGAGCTGGCGCTCCTCGACCGGATGGTCGAGCAGCGCCAGCAGGGCGCCGATCGTGCAGACGAAGGCGAGCGCGATCGAGGCGGTGCCGATCCAGGCCGGCACCTTGCCCGGCATCGCTGCGCGGCCGAGCGCGATCACCATGCTGCCGCCAAGCGGGAAGGCGAGCACGAGCCAGGCCCAGGTCGTCGCGCTCACCCGCGCAGCTCCCTGATCTCGTCGACGTCGAGGGCGATCTTGCGGCGGAAGATGGCGACGATCAGGCCGAGCCCGACGACCACCTCACAGGCGGCGACGACCATGACCACGAGCGCGAACACCTGTCCCTCCTCGTTGCCGTTCGAGCGCGAGAAGGCGACCAGCGCCAGGTTGCCCGCGTTCAGCATCAGCTCGAGGCAGAGCAGGATCACCAGCGGGCTGCGCCGGATCAGCACCCCGCAGGCGCCGGTCGCGAACAGCAGCGCGCTCAGGACCAGATACCAGGAGACGTCCATCAGGCGGCCTCGCTCTCGCGCTTGCGCCCGGCGAGCACGATCGCTCCCACGGCGGCGATCAAGAGCAGCATCGAGGCGGCTTCGAAGGCGACCAAAAACCGCTCCAGCAACAGCTTGCCGATCGAGGCGGGCGAGCCGAAACCGGCGTCGATCGTCGGGCCCTCGGTCTCGATCGAGGTCAACGAGGTGCCGATCACGGCGATCGAGACCTCGATGAACAGGGCCGCCGCCAGCAGCGGTGCGAGCAGGCGCTGGCCGGGGATCGAGTCCCAGATCGGCTCCTCGCTGCCGCCGACGTAGGCGGCGACGAACAGGTAGAGGACCATCACCGCGCCCGCGTAGACGACGATCTGCGCGGCGGCGATGAACTCCGCGTGCAGGATCAGGAACAGGCCGGCGAGCGAGACCAGGTGGACGATCAGCGCCAGCACGCTGTAGAACGGATTGCGTAGCGCGATCACCGCGATCGCGCCGCCGAGGGCCCCGATCGCGCCGGCGAAGAACGCTACTTCGACCATGAGCTAGGCGCCTCAACGGCGGCGCGACTCGGCTTCGCTTCGCTCCGCCTCATTCTCCCTCGCGCCTCAGCGGCGTGCGCTCGATCGGCTCCGCGAGCAGCATCTCCTTGGTGAAGATCAGGTCGCCGCGGTTGTAGTCGGCCAGCTCGTACTCGTGGCCCATGGTGATCGCGTCGAACGGGCAGGCGACCTCGCAGTAGCCGCAGAAGATGCAGCGGGCGAGGTTGATCTCATAGACCGCGGCGTAACGCTCGCCGGCGGAGACGCGGTCGGCGGGGTCGTTCTCGGCGGCGACGACGCGGATGCAGTCGGCAGGGCAGGCGGCGGCGCAGAGCGAGCAGCCGACGCATTTCTCCAGCCCCGTGTCCTCGAACTTGTGCAGCTTGTGGCGGCCGCGAAAGCGCGGGTAGACGGGTGTCTTCTCCTCCGGGTACTGGATCGTCAGCGGGCCCTCGATCAGCCGCGCCATCGTCGTCCGCAGGCCGCGCAGGGTCTCGCCGAAGACGCGGTAGGCGCCCTTGGCGCCGCCCGGCTCCGGGCCGCGCTGAACGGCGACGATGTCCTCGCCCTTCAGATACGGGAACTCGGGCGTCTCGCCGTTCTCGCTCACGCAACCACCACCAGTACCGCGGTCGCCAACACGTTCAACGTCGCCAGCGGCAGCAGGACCTTCCAGCCGAGGCTCATCAGCTGGTCATAGCGCAACCGCGGCAGCGTCGCGCGGACCCAGATGAAGAACATGATCAGGGTGAGGATCTTGGCGATCATCCAGATCGGATCGAGGATCGGCGGGCCGGGACCCATCCAGCCGCCGAGGAAGAAGGCGACGGCGATCCCCGAGATCACGAACATCTCCAGGTACTCGGCGAGCAGGAAGGAGGCGAAGCGGGTGCCGCCGTACTCGGTCTGATATCCCTGCACGAGCTCGGCGTCGGCCTCGGGCAGGTCGAACGGAGCCCGGTTGGTCTCAGCGAAGCCGGCGACCATGAAGATCAGGAAGCCGACGATCTGGGGGACGATGTACCAGATCTCGCCCTGCGCTTCGACGATCGAGACCAGCGACAGCGAGCCGGCCATCATGATCGCGCCCAGTAGCGCCAGGCCCATCGCGATCTCGTAGGAGATCAGCTGCGCGGCGGCCCGCATCGCGCCGAGGAAGCTGTACTTGGAGCCCGACGACCAGCCCGACAGCAGCAGGCCATAGAACGAGATCGAGCCGAAGGCGAAGAAGTAGAGGACGCCGATCGGGACGTCGATGCCGTAGAGGCCGACGCCGTCCTCGACGTTGCCGAACGGCAGGATCGCGATCGTCGTGATCCCGGAGAAGATCACCAGCGCCGGCCCGAGCGCGAACAGGAACGGGACCGCCGCGTCGGGCCTGAACATCTGCTTGCCGGCGAGCTTGAGGATGTCGGCGAGCGGCTGCATCATCCCGTGGGGGCCGACCCGGTTGGGGCCGTAGCGGTGCTGGAAGCGGCCGATCAGCTTGCGCTCGACCACGGTCAGCACCGGGACGATCATGAACACGACGAGGAAGATCACGATCGACTTCACGATCATCACCCAGGTCGCTTCGACGTAGTTGATCTCTGCGAGCGGGATCAAAGCTTCGTCACCTCGACCGTCTCGGCGCCGTTGAGGGCGTTGGCGTTGTTCTCGGCGGTGCCCTCGATCAGAAACGCCGCCCCCGGCCGCATCCGCTCGCGAAGCACGACCCGCGCCCGAACGCTCGACCCGTTCGAGCGAACCTCGACCTGATCGCCCTCGCTGAGCTCGAGTTGCTCGGCGTCCGCCGGCGCCAGCTCGATCCTCTGGGCAGGGGCCAGGAACCTGAGTGCGTGGTTGCGATCCGTCACCTCTCCCGCCCACAGGTCCCTGTAGGTCCCGAGGCGGAGGCCGTCGTTGCTCGCCGGCGCCGGCGGCGACACGGCCGCCGGCGGCTCGGCCGCGGTGAAGCTCGACGCCTGCTCGCGCTCCTGCCAGCGAACCCCGGTGCCGCCGATCTCGTCGGGAGTGAGGCCGGCGTAGAAGGGCACCACCGCCGCGATCTCGTCGAGCGCTTCGACGGCGGAGTCGACGCCGGTCTCGTCGCCGAGCGCGGCGGCGAGCTCGGCCAGCACCTGCCACACCGGGTGGACCAGGTTGGGGCGCGGGACCGAGGGGCGCAGGCGCTGCAGGCGCCCGTCGGGATGGGTGACCGTGCCCTCCTTCTCGGCGTAGGCCTCGGCCGGGAGGACGATGTCGGCAGCCTTGGTCGAGGCGTCGTCGAAGTTCGAGATCGCGACCACGGTGCGCGCCTGGTTCAGCGCCTTGGCCCAGCCCGGGCCGTCGGGCAGGTCGCGAACCGGGTCGGCGTGCAGGAGGATGACGCCGTCGAGCTCGGCGTCGAGCAGGCCCTGCTTGATCTGCTCCAGGTTGCGCCCCGGGTCGGCGGCGGTGAAACCGGGCCCGGCGCCGGGCAGACAGCCGACCTCGCGCGAGCCGCGGGCGTTGGCGCCCTCGGGGACCGAGAAGCTGCCACCGGTGTCGGCCGAGCACTTGAGCGCCTGGAGGCAGTTGAGCAGCGAGCCCAGTGCCGCGGCGCCGTCGGGGCCGCGGCCGAGCCGCTCGCCCCAGATCACCAGCGACTTGCCCGGCCGCAGCTCGCCGGCCAGGCGCTCCGCATCGGCCTGGTGCGGACCGTCGGGCGCCGGATCCGGACCGAGCTCGGCCTCGAGCGCGGCGAGGAAGGCGGCGTCGCTGCCGGGCGCGTAGCGGGCGGTCTCCTCGGCGCCGCCGTCGAGCGCGGTCGGCCGATCGGAGGCGATCACCAGGCGGACCTCGGAGTGGCGGACGGCCTTGCGCAGCCGCAGGTCGAGGATCGGCATCGAGTTCAGCGGGTCGGCCCCGATCAGCAGGATCGACTCGGCGTCGTCGATGTCGGCGATCGAGGCGCTCAGGTCGGGCGCCGAGAGCGCCGCCAGCGCGCCCACGTCGAGCTCGTCGATCGAGGTCACGTGCGGCGAGCCGAGCGCCTCGCGGACGATCCGCTGCACCAGGTAGGCCTCCTCGTTGGAGCTCTGCCCGCCGACGATCGCGGCGATCCGCCCGCGGCCCGAGCCCAGTTTCGCCGCCGCGACCTCGAGCGCCTGCGCCCAGCCGGCGCGGTTGCCGCTCAGCCGCGGCTCGGTGATCCGATCCTCGGAGGAGATCATCTCGAAGCCGAAGCGGCCCTTGTCGCAGAGCCAGCCGTTGTCGACCTCGTGGTTGTCGCGCGCCAGCACCCGCTGGACGCGTTCGTCGCGGACCGTGAACTTGACGTTGCACTGGCTCGGGCACAGCGTGCAGATCGAGCCCGCGTCCTCGATGTCCCAGGGCCGGGCGCGGAAGCGGTAGGCCTCGGAGGTGAGCGCGCCGACGGGGCAGAGCTCGATGATGTTGCCGTGGAAGGGGGCGATGTAGGGGCGCTCGTCGAAGGTGCCGACGTAGCTCGAGGAGCCGCGCTCGAGCAGCTGCAGCTGCTCGTCCTCGGCGACCTCCTGGCTGAAGCGCACGCAGCGGTAGCAGAGGATGCAGCGCTCGCGGTCGATCCGCACCAGCGGTGAGAGCGGGATCGGCTTGCGGAAGTGGCGCTTGGGGTCGGTGACCCGGCTTCGTCCCGGCCCCCAGCCCATGGCGATGTCCTGGAGCGGGCACTCGCCGCCCTTGTCGCAGACCGGGCAGTCGAGCGGGTGGTTGACGAGCAGGAACTCGACCACGGCGGCCTGCGACGTCCTCACCCTGTCGGTCTGGGTGTAGACGACCATCCCGTCGCGCACCGGGGTTGAGCATGCCGTCTGCAGCTTCGGGATCCCCTCGATCTCGACCAGGCACATCCGGCAGGCGCCGACCGGCCCGCCGAGCTTCGGCTCGTAACAGAAGACCGGGATCTCGACGTCGCCGCCCTTGGCCGCGTCGACCAGCATCTCGCCCTCCGGCGCCTTGACCTCGACCCCGTCGACGACGAGGGTGATCTGCGGGCGATCGCGACTCACGACGCAACCACCCCGGTCGTCAGCGGGCGGTCGATCGGCGAGGCGTCGAAGTCGCCGACCCCGGGCTCGCGCGCGGCGGCGATCGCCTGCTCGAACTCGCCGCGGAACTTGGCCACCATCGCCCCGACCGGCATCGCCATCGAGTCGCCGAGCACGCAGAGGCAGTGGCCGATGATGTTCTCCTGCACCGAGCTGATGATCTCGAGGTCCATCGGCGTCGCCTCGCCGCGGGTGATCCGCTCGAGCATCTTCACCGTCCAGTTGGTCCCCTCCCGGCACGGCGTGCATTTGCCGCAGGACTCGTGGTGGTAAAAGCGCGCCGTTCGCAGCGCCAGCTCGGGGATCGAGACGGTGTCGTCGCAGATGATGATCGAGCCGGAGCCGAGCATCGAGCCGGCCTCGGCCATGTCCTCGAAGGTGTAGGGGAGATCGAGCTCGGCTTCGGTCAGCACCGGCGACGAGGACCCGCCCGGGAACCAGGCCTTCACCCGCCGCCCCTCGGCGGGCCCGCCGGCGAGCTCGAAGATGATCTCCCGCGAGGGGACACCGAGCTCGACCTCGTAGTTGCCGGGCCGCTGGACGCAGCCGGAGATCGAGACCACCTTGGTCCCCGGCGACTGCTCGGAGCCGAAGCTCTTGAACCAGTTGGAGCCGTTGTTGACGATGTGGGGCAGGTTGGAGAGCGTCTCGACGTTGTTGATCAGCGTCGGGCCGCCGTAGAGGCCCTGGATCGCCGGGAACGGTGGCTTCAGCCGCGGGTTGCCGCGCTTGCCCTCGAGCGCGTCCAGCAGCGCGGTCTCCTCGCCGCAGATGTAGGCGCCGGCGCCGCGGTGGACGACGAGGTCGATCGCGGCGCCCGAGCCGAGCACGTTCGGGCCCAGGTAGTTGGCCTCGTAGGCCTCGGCGACGGCGCGATCGAGCACGTCGGCGATCTCCCAGTACTCGCCGCGGATGAAGATGAAGGCGTAGCTCGCGCCGACCGCAAGCGCCGCGATCGCCACCCCCTCGACCAGTTGATGCGGGTTCTTCTGCATCAGCTCGCGGTCCTTGAACGCACCGGGCTCGGACTCGTCGGCGTTGCAGCAGACGTACTTGCGCATCTCACCCCGGGGGAGGAAGGAGCCCTTCTTGCCCATCGAGAAGCCGGCTCCGCCGCGGCCGCGCAGGCCCGACTCCTCGAAGGTGCCGATCAGGTCCGCCGGCTCGAGCTCGAGGCAGGCGCGCTCGAGCGCCCGGTAGCCGCCGTGGCTTCGGTAGCCCTCGAGCGTGGCGATCCCGGGCTCGTCGATGTGGCGAAACAGCACCCTCGTCTCAGGCAAGGTCGGTTCCCTTCAGGCGTGGGTCGGGCTCGGGCTCGGGGCCGCCGGCAGCGGGCCGGAGGCTGAGCGCCTTCTCCTCCGGCGGCTGCTTGCCGTCGCGAAGCGCCCCGATCGCGGCCACCGCGTCGGCGGCGTCGAGCGGGCCGTAGTAGCGCTCATCGAGGGACGCCATCGGCGCCAGGTCGCAGGCTCCGAGGCACTCGAAGCCCTTGACGAAGAACTCGCCGTCGGCGGAGCTGGCGCCGTGGTGGGAGGCCTCGTGGTGGTCGGCGCCCGCCGCCTCGCAGAACGACTCCAGCAGCTCGTCGCCACCGCGCATCCAGCAGGAGATGTTGGTGCAGACGAGGACCCGGTGGGTACCGACCGGCTCAGTCGCAAACAGGTCGTAGAAGCTGGCGACCGACTCCAGGTACGCGGGGGTGACGCCCATCACGGCGGCCGCCTGACGAATTCCCTCCGGCGAGCACCAGCCGTAGTGGCGCTGGATCGCCCACAGTGCCGGGATCGAGGCCGAGCGCAGCTGCGGGTAGCGCGACATCATCTCCTCGATCTCCTCGCGCAGCTGGTCGGGAATCTCGACCTCGTGCAGCTCCGGCACGCCCTCGGCGTCCTCGGGCCGCATCGCCGCGATCAGCCGCCGGCGCTCCTGCGCCGTCAGGTCGTCGGTCGGCTCGAGCAGGTGCCGGGGCTGGTTGAGCTCGGCATCCATCAGCGGTCCACCCCCCCGAGGATCGGATCGAGCATGCCGAGGTTCTGGATCAGGTCGGCGACGTAGCCGCCGACGCACATGTCCCGCAGCGACTGGAGGTTGACGAACGAGGGATCGCGGAAGTGCACGCGGGCGGGCTTCGCGGAGCCGTCGGCGAGCACGTAGCAGCCGAGCTCGCCCCGCGGCCCTTCGATCGGGTAGTAGACCTCGCCGGGCGGGACGCGGAAGCCCTCGGTGACGAGCTTGAAGTGGTGGATCAGCGCCTCCATCGAGGTCGCGAGCTCCTCGCGCGGCGGCAGCACCACCTTGCGGTCGTCGGCGATCCACGGCCCCTCCGGGAGGCCGTCGAGACACTGCTCGATGATCCGCACCGACTCGCGCATCTCCTGCATCCGGCAGCGGTAGCGGTCGTAGCCGTCGCCGACGGTGCCGACCGGGATCTTGAATTCGACGTCGCCGTAGGCGAGGTAGGGATCGGCCTTGCGCAGGTCCCAGGGCTCGCCGGAGGCGCGCAGCAGCGGCCCGGTGACCCCGAGCTCGAGCAGTCGCTCGCGGGGGACGATCCCGACGCCCTTGGTCCGCTGCAGGAAGATCTCGTTGCGGTTGACCAGCGCCTCGTACTGGCTGATCCGGTTCGGCATGTCGTGCAGGAAGGTGCGCAGCTTCTTCTCGAACCCGACCGGGATGTCCTCGAAGACCCCGCCGACCTGGAAGTAGCGGGTGTGCATCCGCTGGCCGGTCGACATCTCGAAAAGGTCGAGGATCGTGTCGCGCTCGCGCAGCGCGTACCAGAGCATCGAGACGGCGCCGAGGTCGAGCGCCGTCGTCCCGAGCCAGAACAGGTGCGAGTGCAGCCGGTTGAGCTCGAGGTGGATCATCCGCAGGTAGACGGCCCGCGGCGGGATCTCGAGCTCGAGCAGCTTCTCCACCGCACCGCAGAACGCCTGCATGTTGAAGAAGTAGGAGAGGTAGTCCATGCGCTCGACGAACGGGATCACCTTCCAGTAGCTCTTGTCCTCGCAGCTCTTCTCGATCCCGGTGTGCACGTAGCCGACGATCGGCTTCACGTCGAGCACCTCCTCACCCTGGAGGCTGACCAGCAGCCGAAGCACCCCGTGGGTGGCCGGATGGTGTGGGCCCATGTTCACCGTCAGCAGCTCGTGCGCGGGCTCGAGCACGTCACCGGCTTCGGTGCGCTCGATCGGCGAGGTACCGATCACGGTCGCCGAGGTCTCGGCGATCACGTCGCCGCCGTAGGCGGGCGCGCTGCCGTGCTCGTGCAGGTCGGCCATCGCTAGTCCGACCCGCCCGGAGCCGAGGGCTCGTCGCGGGTGAAGGTCACCGGCTCGCCACCGATCGGGAAGTCGCGCCGCTGCGGCCAGCCGACGTAGACCTCGGGCAGCAGGATCCGGCGCAGGTCCGGGTGTCCCCTGAAGATGATGCCGAAGAACTCGTAGGCCTCGCGTTCCTGAAATTCGGCGGTCGGGAACAGGGGCACGCAGCTCTCGAGCTCGGGCAGCGCGTCCGGCCCGGCGCCGTTTACCGACGGGTCGGCGAGGGCGGCACGCACGCGGATGCGCTCGACCCGGTCGCGGTTGAGGAGCTCGTAATGGACACCGAAGCGCGGCTCGGCGGGCAGGTAGTCGACCCCGTGGAGGCTGGCGAGGAAGCGGTACTCCTGGCCCGGCGTGTCGCGCAGCCAGCGCAGTACGGCGAGGTTCTGCTCCGGGTCGACGATCAGGCACGCCTGATCGTGCTCGTGGTAGGTGCCGAGGACGCTGCCGGGATGGGCGTCGCGCAGCTCGCCGGCGATCAGCTCGAGGCCGGGAGCGTCAGGCATCAGGCGGAAGCCTCACCGGTTCCCGCCGTGTCCAGAACTCCTGCCCGGGCGCGCGCGTACGCCGCCTCCGCCGCCTCCGAGGGCTGCGCGATCACCTTGTCGTGCGCCCATTCCTCGGTCCCGACCGCGTTGTAGCGGCGTCGCCAGCCCTGGTCGGGATGGCCCTGGATCTGGTGCTGGAGCTTGTTGAAGCCGTAGAAGAGCGCCTCTGGGCGTGGCGGGCAGCCGGGAACGTGGATGTCGATCGGCATGAACTTGTCGGCGCCCTGGACGACCGCGTAGTTGGCGAACATCCCGCCCGACGACGAGCAAGCTCCCATCGAGATCGCCCAGCGCGGTTCGAGCATCTGGTCGTAGAGGCGGCGGATGACCGGCGCCATCTTGATCGAGACCCGGCCCGAGAGGATGATGAAGTCGGCCTGGCGGGGTGAGGCCCGCAGCGCCTCGGCTCCGAACCGGGCCTGGTCATTTCGCGGCGAGCCGACCGCGGCGATCATCTCGATCGCGCAGCAGGCGAGCCCGAAGGTCAGCGGGAACATCGAGTTCGACGCGGCCCAGGCGAGCAGCTTCTCGAGCGAGGTCGTCAGCACCGCCTCCGAGACGTGCTCCTCGAGCTCGGCGTCGTCGAGGTCGCCGCGCAGGAGGTCCTGCGCGCGCAACTGGCGCACCCGCAGATGCTCGGGAGAGCCCGGCTCGATCAGCGGGGAGAGCTCCCGCAGCTTCTCGCGCTTTACCTCCAATCGAGCGCACCCCGGCGCCAGACATAGATCAGCGCCACCAGCAGCAGGGCGACGAAGATCAGCATCTCGACGAGCACGAAGACCGAGTCGGCCGCATTCAGGATCACGCCGACCGGGTAGAGGAAGATGACCTCGATGTCGAAGAGGATGAACAGCATCGCGATCATGTAGAAGCTGACCCCGAAGCGGAAGCTGCGCGTGACCTCGCTCGGCAGCCCGCACTCGTAGGGGTCTGCCTTCGCCGCGCGGCTGCGGACCCGCTTGCGACCGACGATCGAGTTGAGCAGCGCGAACGCCGTGCCGACGAGTGCACCGAGGGCGATGAAGACGAGGACGGGGAGGTAACTCTCAAGCACGCCACCCCGAGTTCTATCCGACCTTGTGCAGGGTTGCTACATAGTGTGCTTCCGCATCAGAAAGGGAAAAATCCGACCTCAATAGGCGGGATTTGCTCCGATCGCGGAGCCGAAGGCGGAGCGGAGGGGCGCCGCCGCTGAGGCGCCTGCTTTGATCCGCCGGCGATGGAGACCCTGCACCTTGTCGTCGGCGTCGGCGTCCTGATCACCAACCTCGCCGCCGGCCTCGTCGGCGGGATCGCCTGGCTGCGGCGCCAGCCCAGCGTCCCCTTCTGGTACCTGCTGCGGGCGGCGCAGGGCGCCGTCGTCCTCCAGGTCCTGCTGGGGACGATCCTGCTCCTGCTGGGCCACGAGTCGCCCGATGATCTCCATTACATCTACGGCGTCCTGCCGCTGCTCGTCACCCTGCTCGCCGAGGCTGCCCGCGCCGGGGCGGCCGAGCGCGAGCTCGAAGGCGTCGACTTCGAGGCGTTGCCGCAGGATCGCCAGCATCGCTTCGCGCTCGCGATCGTCCGTCGCGAGACCGGGATCATGGCCGTCTCGGCGCTGGTCGTCTTCGGGCTCGCCCTGCGCGCGGCCGGGACCAGCGGTCACCTGTTCTGATCTGCAAGACGCCGCTTAACACGAAATTAGTCACCGCGACTTTCGGCCGGGTAGGCGGTTAATGGGAGAGATGGCAGAACAGCGCGACAAGCGCACGCAGAGGTCAGATCGACGCGGCGAGCAGCAGACCGCGAACCCCGCAGTTGCCGCCCGCCGCGAGCTGGTTGCCTGGTGCGAGCAGCACCAGCTCCCGGTTCCGGACGAGCATCGCCCTCAGTCCAACGGCCGGTAGGCGCCGCCGAAGAAGATCAGCGGGTCGCCGCCGTTGGCGCCGACGGCGAGCACGTCGCCGACGGCGATCTCATGATCGCCGCCGGGATAGAGCTCGCGCAACCTGCAGGCGACCCAGGCGACGGCGCCATCGAGGATCGGCACCCCCTCGCGCTCGCTGTATGCGACTTCGCGGAACTTCTCCGTGTGCGGCGCCTTGCTGGCGAAGCCGCGCGCGAGTGCCTCCTGCGCGGAGCCGAGCACGTTGACGCCGAAGGCCCCGCTCGCGCGGACGATCTCGAGCGTCCGCGAGCCCTGGTCGAGGCAGGCGAGCATCAGCGGGGGGTCGAGCGAAAGCGAGGTGACCGCATTCGCCGTGGCGCCCGCCGGGCCGCCCTCGCCGGTCGCGGTGATGATCGTCACCGCGCTTGGCGAGAGCGCCATCGCGTTGCGGAGCTGATCGGGCGTCGGCGCGACCACGGGGCCAAAAAGTATGATGCCGCCGCGGTGCGACCCCTTCTCGCCCTCACAGCTGCGACCGTTGCTGCGCTCGCCCTCGGGGCGTGCGGCACCGAAGGCATCCAGCTTGCCGACGACGATCCCAACTACGACGGGGCGGTGCTGTTCGCCGAGCGCTGCTCGGGATGCCACTCGCTGAAGGCGGCGGGCGCCCAGGGTTCGGCGAACCGGGCGCTGCGCAACCAGGGCCCGAATCTCAACGAGCGGGTCGAGAGCTCCGAGGACGTCCTCTACGCGATCCGCAACGGGGGCTTCTCCGGGGCGATCATGCCCCAGAACATCCTTGTCGGCGATGAGGCCGAGGCGGTCGCCGACTTCGTCGCCGAGTACGCCGGCAGCGAGGTCGATCGTCCGCCGCAGCCCGGCGACGCGAGCGAGATCCAGTCCGAAGAGCAACAGGCCGGCGCCGAGGGCGGGTAGCGCCCCGGCGCGCCTGAAAGGTGCTCGACCTCCGCGCGATCCGAGAGGACCCGGGGCCGGCCCGCGCTGCACTCGAGCGCCGCGGAGCCGCCGAGGCGCTCGACGAGCTGCTGGCGCTCGACGCCCGCCGGCGTGAGCTGCTGCCCGAGGTCGAGGGCCGCCGCGCCGCCCAGAACGAGGCTTCCGACGAGATCGCCTCGAAAAAGCGCGCCGGCGAGGACGCGGGCGAGGTGATCGAGCGGATGAAGGGCGTCTCGGCGGAGCTCAAGCAGCTGCAGGCGGAGCTCTCCGAGGTCGAGGAGCGCCGCGACGAGCTCGCCGCCACGCTGCCGAATCTGCCCCACCCCGAGGCGCCCGACGGCGGCGAGGACGACGCGGTCAGCCTGCGCGAGGTCGGAGAGCCGCGCCAGTTCGAGTTCGACGTTCGCGACCACCTCGACCTCGGTCTCGAGCACGGTTGGATCGAGATCGAGAAGGCGGCCGCCGCCTCGGGCTCGCGCTTCGCCTACCTGCTCGGCGACCTGGTGATGGTGCAGATGGCGCTGGAGCGCTTCGCGATCGACACCGTCCGCGCCGAGGGCTTCGAGCCGGTGGTGGTGCCGGTGCTGGTTCGCGAGGGCCCGCTCTACGGGACCGGCTTCTTCCCGGGCGAGCGCGAGATGATCTACGAGGTCGAGCGCGACGAGCTGTTTCTGATCGGCACCTCGGAGGTCTCACTGGCGGCGCTGCATGCGGACGAGATCCTCGAAGCCGCCGATCTGCCCCGCCGCTACGCCGGGATCTCAACCTGCTTTCGCCGTGAGGCGGGCGCCGCCGGCAAGGACACCCGGGGCATCTTCCGCGTACACCAGTTCGACAAGATCGAGATGTTCTCGTTCGTGAGGCCCGAGGAGTCGAGCGCCGAGCACGAGCGGATCCTGGCGATCGAGGAGCGGATCCTGAGCGCGCTCGAGCTTCCCTACCGGGTGGTCGAGATCGCGATCGGCGACCTCGGCGCGCCGGCGGCACGCAAGTTCGACTGCGAGGCGTGGATCCCGAGCCAAAACCGCTACCGCGAGCTGACCTCGTGCTCGAACACCACCGACTTCCAGGCCCGGCGCCTGGGCGCACGCTTCCGGCCCGAGCCCGAAGCGCCGCCCGAGGTCCTGCACACGCTCAACGGCACCGCCGTCGCCGTCAGCCGGACGCTGATCGCTCTGATCGAAAACGGCCAGCAGGCCGACGGCTCCGTGGTCCTGCCGGCGGCCCTGGTCGAGGCCGGGGCGCCGGCGGTTATCGGCGCCACGAGCGGAAGCTGATCCGCTCGCGCCTGTCGTGGGACTGCGTGAGATCGCGTACTAGGGTGTGGCGATGCGAGCGAGGCTCCTAGCGACGCTGGCGGCCGCGTTTGCTCTACTCGCCGTAGCGAACGCTGTCGGTGGGGCCACGCGCACCTATGAGACCGCGCTCGCAATCGAAGAAAGCTCGCTTCTGGCGGACGGGGCCATCGATGTCACCGGCACGCTTCGTGCGAAGGGGCCGTTTTGCGGGGCATCCAGGCAGGTGGCGCTTGTGGATCGGCGCCCGACCGGACCGCCGCGCGAACTCGCCTTCGGTTTCGCCGGCAGCCCCTCCGGAGTCTGGCGAATCCGAACCGAGCCGGCCGTCACGGTGGAGGGAACCTTGTTCGTGAAGGCCGGCCGGCGGGAGGTCTTGACCGTGTCGGTGAGTCGGAACGGCGCGCAACATGAACGACGCGTGATCTGCAAGCCAGCTCGGCTGCGCGTGGCGCTTCCGTAGCGCTACTCCTTGGGCGCGAACTCCAGCGAGCAGCTGTTGATGCAGTAGCGCTTGCCGGTCGGGTTCGGGCCGTCGTCGAAGACGTGGCCGAGGTGGCCGCCGCAGCGCTTGCAGACGACCTCGGTGCGGCGCATGAACAGGCTGTTGTCGGCCCGGGTCTCGACCGTCTCGTGATCCATCGGGTCGAAGAAGCTCGGCCAGCCGGTGCCGGAATCGAACTTGGTGTCGGAGTCGAAGAGCTCGGCGCCGCAGCCCTTGCAGCGGTAGACGCCGTCGTCCTTGTTGTCCCAGTAGCTGCCCGTGAAGGCGCGCTCGGTGCCGTGCTCGCGGAGCACGTGGTACTCCTCGGGCGAGAGCTCCGCCTTCCACTCCGCCTCTGTCTTCTCGACCTTCTCCATTGCTTGTCTCCTAGGTTAGTGCGCGTATGAACTCTGCCTTCTATGTCCCCGAAGGGGGTCATTTCGTTTCATCCGAGCTCACCCGCGGGCCCTGGGACCCCGGCGCCCAGCACGCCGGCCCGCCGGCGGCGCTGATCGCGCGCGAGCTCGAGCGAGCCTCCCCCGAGGGCTGGACGATCGGCCGGATCACCTACGAGATCCTCCGCCCTGTGCCGATCGCGCCCCTGCGAGTCGAGGTCGAGGTCGTACGTCCCGGGCGCTCGGTCGAGCTGCTCGCCGCGACCCTGATCGACGAGTCCGGCGAACCCCTGATTCGCGCCTCGGCCTGGCGGCTTGCCGAGCGCGAGGTCGAGATCCCGGACGGGCTGCCCACCGGTGCCGCCCCGATCCCCGGACCCGAGCAGGGAGGGGAGAAGCCGTTCTTCGACACCGGCCAGGAGGTCGGCTACCACACGGCGATGGAGTACCGGTTCGTCAGCGGCGGCTTTCGGGAGCTCGGCCCGGCGACCGTGTGGATGCGGATGCGCCATCCGCTGGTCGCGGGTGAAGACGCTTCGCCGCTGCAGCGCCTGCTGGCCGCCGCCGACTCGGGAAACGGCGTCAGCGCCACGCTCGACCTGACGCGCTACCTGTTCATCAACGTCGATCTGAGCGTCCATCTGCACCGGCTTCCGGCCGGGGAGTGGGTCTGTCTCGAGGCGATCACGATCCCGCAGCCGAACGGGATCGGTCTCGCCGACACTGCCCTTCACGACGAACAGGGACCGCTTGGACGGGCGCTGCAGACGCTCTTGGTGCGCGAGCGATAGGCCGAAGCACCTCCGACCGGCAGACGGGAGGGCAAGCGCCGGTCGGAGGGTCGGCCGGAGTCAGAGACTCCTGGACCAAAAGCGGGAAATCGCGTGGTCCATCTTCATTGTCGTCAGCCGGCGTGGCGGCAACATCAGGGACAAGCCGCGAACACGATCCGTAGTTGACCGCAGCGGCCCGGCGGCAACGAACCGGAGCCGGGCGTGCGAACCGGCGTTAGGCTTGTGCCGGGATGGGGGAGTCGATCAAGATCGTGCTGGCTGACGACCACGCGGTGGTCCGCAGCGCCCTGCGCTTGTTGCTCGACGCCGAGGACGACCTCGAGGTGGTCGCCGAGGCCGGCGACATCGTCTCCGCGGTCCGCTACGTGCGCGGCCACAAGCCCGATGTGCTGATTCTCGACCTCAACATGCCCGGCGGGCCGAGCATCGCCGCGGTGCCCGAGCTGCGCGACGCCTCGCCCGAGACCGGGATCGTCGTGCTGACGATGGAGAACGACCCCGCATACGCGCGCGAGGCGCTGCAGACCGGCGTGCTCGGCTACGTGCTCAAGGAGGCGGTCGACAAGGAGCTCGTCAACGCGGTTCAGCTCGCCGCCGCGGGCCGCACCTACCTGCAGCCCGAGCTCGGCGCCCGGCTGGCGGCCGACCCGGCGGAGGATGCCGATGACCTCTCCGAACGCGAGCTCGACGTGCTCAGGCTGATCGCGCTCGGCCACACCAACGTCGAGATCGCCGAGAACCTCTTCCTCAGCGTGCGAACGGTCGAATCCCACCGCGCCAACATCCAGCAGAAGCTGCAGGTGACGAAGCGATCAGAGCTCGTCAACCACGCGATCGGTCGCGGCCTGCTCGCACGTCGGCGCGACTGACCTCGCGCTCGAAGAGAATGCCCGACGTGCACGTGGAGAGGACTGCCCAGCGCGCCGCCAGAGCGGTCTACGGCTCGATCATCGCGCTCGCCGTGATCGTCGTCCTCGACGAGGCCGCGGCAGACGCCGGCGCGGTGATCGCCGCCGCGATCGGCTCGGTGATCGCCGCGATGCTGGCCGAGGGCTACGCCGAGTACATCGCCGGGGTGATTCGCGAGCGCCGCCATCCGAACCGGACCGAGATCCGCCAGACGGCGGCCGACATCGCCGCCGGGACCCTGGCGGCATTGGTGCCGCTGATCCCGTTCGTGCTGGTCGAGTTCGGCCTGATCGAGTTGCAGACGGCCTACGACATCGCGCCCTGGCTCGGGATCGGTGTGATCGGCGGCTATGCCCTGCTTGCCAATCGTCTCGCCGGGCTCTCGCACGCGCACAGCGCACTGGTCACCGTCGCCGCGCTGGCGATCGGGCTGGCGCTGATCCTGATCAAGACGCTCACTCATTAGGCCCGCTTGACCGGCGTCAATAGAGTCGCCTCGCACCCGATGGAAGGAGAGCCACGATGGGCTTCATGGACAAGTTGAAGGGCGCCGCCGAGTCGGTGCAGGCCCAGACCAGCAAGGTCGGCGTCGGCGCGGACGCCGGACAGATGGACCTCGCCAACCGCGCAAAGCGACTGATGAACGACGGGGTCGACACGCCCGCCCATATCGACTCGATGGAGTCGACCGGCAACACCGACAAGCCAGGCGGCACCGAGTACATGATCGCGCTGACGATCACGCCGGCCGGTGGAGCCGCCTATCAGGCGACGATCAACCAGTACATCTACCCCTCGGCACCGTTCAGCGCCGGCGAGGACGTGACCGTGAAGGTCGACCCGGCCGACCCGAACGTGGCGATGATCTTCGGCAAGGGCTGATGGCACGACCGGGGCGCGGGGGAGGCCGGGGCGCCGGCAAGCCTGGCGGCGGCGGCCGGCAGGCACCCGGCGACGGCCGAGGCGGCCCAGGCGGCGGCCGCGGCGACCCTGAGCGCGGGCGGCGCGACCCCGAGCGCGGGCGGCGCGACCCGACTCCGCCCCCGGCGGAGAAACCGGCGCCACCCGAGGCCGAGCGCGGCCGAGACGACCGCCGGCGCCGTCAGCAGGGCGGCGGGCAGCGGTCTGAGCAGGCCGAGCGCCATCCGCGTGACGACGCTGTGGCGGCCGCCGCGAAGCCGCCCGCGGATGAGCAGCGCGGTCAGCGAGGTGGCGAGCGCCGGCCGCGTCCCGCGACCCAGCCGTCGATCGCGGTCGGCGCGACCGCGAACAAGCCGGAGCTGCTGGAGACCGTGCCGATCGTCGATCAGGCCGGCAAGGGGCGCCGGGTCGTGCTCTCGCTGGGGCCGGAGACGAAGACCGAGACCCCGCTCCCCGACCTCGTCGCGGGCGACCGGCTGCTCGTCTTCGCCGAGCTCGAGCTGACCACCGACGCCGAGGACCCCAACCATCCGGGCCTGGTCGGCAACGCCTACTCCTACTCGCCGAACGTCGAGGCCACCCTGCTGCTGGCCGCCGATGCGGATGCGGTCGAGCCGAAGCAGGGACGCGCGATCGAGCTCGCCCGTGCGCCCTGGCGGCAGGCGGTCAGCCACCAACGCCACCACGCGGTGGTCACCTTCGGCGATGCCGAGCTCCGCGTCCCCGCCGGCGGGCTGGGGTGGGAGGGGTCTGCCCACCTCAATCTCGTGGTCAGCGCCAGCCACCCGGATGCCGGCCAGGGTGACGTGCTGCTGGTGGGCCAGAACGAGAAGACCCCGACGGTGGTCCAGGACATGGCCGGGATCCGGGTCGTGCGCTTTCGCCCGGGGGAGACGCAGGAGCCGGCGCCCGAAAGCGAGTCGTCGTGCCTGTGCGCGGGGGTCCCGATCGCCAAGCAGGAGACCGTCGTGCTTTCGCACGAGCTCGCCGGGCTCGAGCCGGGCGAGCAGATCCTCGTTCGTGGCCGCCTCGTCACCGACGCGACCGGGCTCGCCTCAGCGGCGCGGATCTCGACCCGGCTCTTCCTCGCCGATCAGCCGGCGCAGACGGAACCGGGTGGGACCGCCGCCGGGAGCGTCACCTGGAAGGGTCACCTGTCGAAGTTCACCGGCTTCAACTGCCTCCCCGACGAGGGGCCGCAGACATCGGCCAAGTACGGCGTCGCGACCGTGCGCAGCGCGCCCGGTCGCAGCCTCTACGTCAACCTCGTCGCGGTCAGCGCGGCGCCCTTCGGCGGTATCGACGCCAGCGCGCAGCTGCGCATCGACACCGCGAAGAGCGGCCTTCGAGTGACCAGATTCCGGCCCTAGGCGACTAGGCCGCGGCGCGGAAGCCGGAGAGCGAACCGTCGGTCGCCAGGCGGGCGAGCGCGCGGGCCTCGAGCTCACGGGCGGCGTTCTGGGTAACGCCCAGGGCGCGCGCCGCTTCGCGAATCGAGAGCTCCGGGCGACCACCGGTGCCGAAGCGGGCCTCGATGATCTGGCGCTCGGCGTCGGGCAGCTTTGCCAGCGCGGTATCGACCGCCTGCTCCTGCTCGCGCTCCAGCACCTCGTCCTCGAGGTCGGCCGTGCTCTCGGCATGCAGCTCGCCGAGCGTCGTGTCGCCGTCGCCGACGGGCATGTCGAGGCTGGTCGTCACCCGGGTCAGGTCGCGGACAGCCATCACCTCGTCCAGCGGCAGCTTGGCCTTCTTCGCCACCTCCGCGTCGGTGGGGTCGCGATTGAGCTTCACCGCGAGCTCGGAGGTGGTCCGGTTGACCGTCCGCTCACGCTGAGCGATGTGCGCCGGAATCCTCACCGGGCGACCGGTGTTGTCGAGTCCGCGCTGGATCGACTGCTTGATCCAGAGCACCGCGTAGGTTGAGAACTTGTAGCCGCGGCGCCAGTCGAACTTCTCCGCCGCGCGGATCAGTCCGAGCATCGCCTCCTGGACGAGGTCGCCCAGCGGCAGGCCGAAGCCCTGATAACGGCGCGCGAACTTGATCACCAGCCGCAGGTTGGAGTTGATCAGCCGCTCCTTGGCAGCGAGGTCGCCCTTCTCGATCCGCTGGGAGAGCTCAACCTCCTCGGCCGCTGTGAGCAGCGGGTACTTCATCGCCTGGTTGATGAACAGCTGCAGGCTGTCGGTGGTGGGCTCAGCGACGGCGTGCGTATCCGTGCGCTGTTGCGCCCTTGCTCCGGAAGTCTGGTTGTCGTGCTCACCGCGCTTGCGGCGTACTTGGCGCTGGTCGGCAGCGCCCCTCTGGCGAGGCATCTTTCACCCCTCGTTCTTCGTTGTCCCCCTACTAACTACCCCTGGCTTCAGAAAGTATAGCGAAGAATAGTTGCCGATGCAAGCAAGTGGCAAAGCACACCAGGAACTACTCCCCGGGGGACCAGGACGTACCCCACGAAACGAATGCGTTACCCGATGGCGACGACCTTGAACTTCTGGTCACCCTCCGCAGTGGGGCGGATTCTAAACGGATGCGGTGGCCGGCTCGGGCTCCAGCGCCAGCTCGAGCACCTCGGCGATCGAGAGCACGGGGTGGAAGCTGAGCTCCTCGCGGGCCTCTTCGGGGACGTCGTCGAGGTCGGCTCGGTTGCGCTCCGGGATCACCACGTCGGTGAGCCCGGCGGCGTGCGCCGCGAGCACCTTCTGCTTCAGCCCGCCGATCGGCAGCACCCGGCCCTGGAGCGTCAGCTCGCCGGTCATCCCGACCGTGTGGCGAACCGGCCGGCCGGTGAGCAGCGAGACCAGCGCCGTGGTCATCGTGATCCCGGCGCTCGGGCCATCCTTGGGGATCGCCCCGGCTGGGACGTGGATGTGGAACTCGCGGTCGGCGAAGGCGTCGTCGGCGAGCCCGAGCTCGGCCGCGTGGCCGCGCACGTATGAGAGCGCGATCCGGGCCGACTCCTTCATCACGTCGCCGAGCTGGCCGGTGAGCACGAACCCCTCCTTGCCGGGCATCGACGTCGCCTCGATGAACAGCACGTCGCCGCCGGCGCCGGTGACCGAGAGGCCGGTCGCCACTCCGGGCACCGCGGTGCGCTCCGCCGCCTCCTGGAAGAAGCGCTGCTTGCCGAGCGCCTCGCGGACGGCGTCATGGTCGATCGTCACCGGGCTCTTCGCCTGCTCCGAGGCGATCAGGGTGGCGGTCTTTCGCAGCAGCTTGCCGAGCTCGCGCTCGAGCCCGCGCACGCCCGCCTCGCGGGTGTACTCGGTGACGATCTCGGTCAGCACCTGGTCGGAGATCTCGACCTCGTCCGGGCGCAGGCCGTTGCGCTCGACCTGGCGCGGCCACAGGTAACCGTGAGCGATCGCAACCTTCTCGTCGGTGGTGTAGCCGTCGAAGCGGACCACCTCCATGCGGTCGAGCAGCGGCCCCGGGATCGTCTCGGCGACGTTCGCGGTGGCGATGAACAGGACCTCGGAGAGGTCGAGCTCGACATCGAGATAGTGATCGCGGAACTCGTGGTTCTGCGCCGGGTCGAGGACCTCGAGCAGGGCCGAGCTCGGGTCGCCGCGCCAATCGGCGCCGACCTTGTCGACCTCGTCGAGCATGATCACCGGGTTCATCGTCTTCGCGTCCTTGAGCGCGCGCACCAGCCGCCCGGGCAGGGCGCCGATGTAGGTGCGGCGGTGGCCGCGGATCTCGGCCTCGTCGCGGACGCCGCCGAGCGACATGCGCACGAACTCGCGCCCGGTGGCACGGGCGATCGACTCGCCGATCGAGGTCTTGCCGGTGCCGGGAGGACCGATCAGGGTGAGGATCGCGCCGGCGCCGCGGCCCTCGTCGGAGAGGCCGCGGTCGCGGCGCAGGCCGCGAACGGCGATGTACTCGGTGATCCGGTCCTTGACGTCCTCGAGGCCGGCGTGGTCGGCGTCGAGCACCTCGCGGGCCAAGACCGGGTCGAGGCGCTCGTCGGAACGCTCGCCCCAGGGCACGCCCAGGAGCCAGTCGAGGTAGGTGCGGATCATCGACGACTCGCCGCTGGCGTCGCCCATGCGCTCCAGCCGGCCGAGCTCGCGCTGGGCCTGCTCGCGGACCGCTTCGGGCATCGCCGACTCGGCGATCTTGGTCGCGTACTCCTCCGAGACCGAGGCGTCGTCCTCGCCCAGCTCCTTGCGAATCGACTCCATCTGCTTGCGCAGGAAGTACTCGCGCTGCTGCGCCTGGGCGCCGGACTCGACGTCGTCGCGGATCCGCTTGCGCACCTGGAGCTCGGCCAGGCGCTCGCGCTGAAGCTCGAGTGCGAGCTCGAGTCGCTCGCGCACG
Organism: uncultured Solirubrobacterales bacterium; assembly: GCA_963767475.1. Classification (GTDB taxonomy): domain Bacteria; phylum Actinomycetota; class Thermoleophilia; order Solirubrobacterales; family 70-9; genus WHSW01. Next base: position 310,165 of record CAVYEI010000002.1, on the reverse strand, counting down.
TCGACCGTCTCCAGCAGCCGCTGCTTGTCGGCCAGCGAGAGGTCGGGGCTGTAGCCGGAGGTGTCGGCAAGCGCGCCGGGCTCGGTGATCGAGCGCAGGAAGGCCGCCACGCGGCCGTCGTCGCCGCGCAGCTCGAGGATCTCCTCGACCACTGCGCGGTAGTTGCGCTCGAGCTCACGGATCTCGTCGCTGGCGGGGACCTCGTCGGGAAGCGGCTCGACGTCGATCGCCAGCTCGCCGTTCGGTGCCGGCGAGGCGGTGCCGGCGCGACCGCGCTGCAGGCCGGTGAGCGTGACCACGTTGATCCCGCCGGGCAGCCGGCCCGTGTCGACGACCTCGGCGATCGTGCCGATGTTGGCGTACTCGCCCTCGGGGCGGGGCAGCACGAAGATCTTGTCCGCGTCGCCGACCTCGGCCGCGATCGTCGCGGTCATGCCGGGGAAGAGGATGCTGTCGTCGAGAGGTACGAGCAGAAGCTGCATCTGGGATTCCTTTTGAGGCTCTTGGCTTGCCATCGGGTTCGTTACTTCACTTTCTGAAGTGATGATAGCGAGTGACTTAGATCTGAGGCTCGAAATCGTGCCCGAGCCAGCTCGCGACCAGCTCCAGCTCGGCGTGCAGGGCGTCGAGGGTTTCGGCCGGGGCGTCGTCCTCGAGGTGGGTGGCGCGCAGTCGCAGGACCCCCTCGGCGCGGTCGGCCTTCAGGTCGACGCGGGCGACCAGCCGGTCGCCGAGCAGGAAGGGGAGCACGTAGTAGCCGTAGCGGCGCTTCGGTGCCGGGACGTAGATCTCGAGCTTGAAGGCGAAGTCGAAGATGCGCTCGACCCTGCTGCGCTCCCAGATCAGCGAATCGAAGGGCCCGATCAGCGCCGCGGCATCGAGGCGTCGCGGGATCCGCGCCGAGGCGGCGAGATAACCCTGCGTTCGTCCCCAGCCCTCGACTTCGACCTCGAGCAATTCGCCCGCCTCGGTCAGCTCGGCGACCCTGAGCTTCGACTCCGCCGCCGGGAGGCGGAAGTAGTCGCGCAGGTCGCGCTCGGCGGCAACCCCGAGGCAACCCGCGGCGATCCGGACGAGCTCGCGCTGAGCGTCGGCGACCGAAGGGGTCGGCGCCGCCAGCACCGTCTTCGGCAGCACCCGCTCGGGCAGGTCGTAGAGACGCTCGAACCGCCGCCGGCGCGCGCAGGTCACCTGCCCGGACCAGAACAGCCACTCGAGCGCGCGCTTGGAATCCGACCAGTCCCACCAGGGGCCGCTGCGCCGGGGGCGCTCGGCCGTCAGCTCGGAGGCGGCGATCGGGCCACGGACCCGCACCTGCTCCAGTACCTCGGCGATCAGCTGCGGCTGTTCCTCGGCGATCCGGCGCATCCCGCCCCAGGCATCGTCGCCCGCCCGCTGCATCCGCCAGCGCAGCAACGGGTGCAGGTCGACCGGCAGCAGCGAGGCCTCGTGGCCCCAGTATTCGAACAGCCGCCGGGGAGCGCGGTGTGAGAGGCGATCGAGCAATTCGTGCGGGTAGGGGCCGAGGCGGCTGAAGGCGGGCAGGTAGTGGGCGCGCTCGAGCACGTTGACCGAGTCGATCTGCAGCAGGCCGACGTGGCGGAGCACCCGGCGCAGGTCCCAGCCGCCTGGCTCGCCCTCGGGCCGGGGGTCGGCGAAGCCCTGCGCCGCGAGCGCCAGCCGGCGGGCTTCGGATGCGGAGAGTCGCTCGCGAGGCATCGCTGAATCCAATCGATTTCCGCGTTCAGGGTGCGCGACGGGCCCAAGCGCGAGAATGTGGCGATGCGCAGGGTCCTGCTCGCCGCCGCCTCCACGGTCGCGCTCGTCGGCAGCGTGGCGACGACGGCGCCCGAATCGGGCGTGGCGGCCGCCGCCGGCACCGCCACCCTCGGCGAGTGCCCCAAGCACGTCCGCCCGCAGAGGCTTCGCTGCGCGACGGTGACCGTGCCGCTCGAGCGCGCGGATCCCTCGCTGGGGACGATCCCGATCCGGTTCGCGGTTCGCCGCCGCGGCGCCGCGAACCGGCCTTCGGAAGGCACGATCTTCGCGGTCGAGGGCGGGCCCGGGTACGGCTCGATCGCCAGCACCCGCTACTACATCCACATGCTCGGGCCCCTGCTCGAGCGCCGCGACCTGGTCACTGTCGACATGCGCGGCACCGGCCACTCGCGGGCGATCGACTGCCCGGATCTGCAGCAGGGTCGCGGCTCCGACGCCCAGGGGGTTGCCCAGTGCGCGCGAATCCTCGGCCCGACGTTTGCCTCGTACCGGACCTCGGCGGCCGCCGACGACCTCGACGCGGTCCGCACCGCGCTCGGGCTCGAGCGGATCTCCATGTACGGCGACTCCTATGGCACCTTCCTGGGCCAGTCCTACGCGTACCGCCATGGCGAGACCCTCGACGCCCTGGTCCTCGACGGGGCCTACCCGGTGCGCGGTGAGAGCGGCTGGTACCCGAGCCTCACCCGGACCGGGATTCGCTCGCTGGCGGTTGTCTGCAGGCGATCGAACCGCTGCTCGGGGCCGGCGCGCAAGCGGCTCGCCGAGGTGGTCGAGCTACTGCGCCGGACGCCGCGCGGCGCCGGACCACTGCTGACCACGATTGGATCGTCCGGCTACGAGCCGCCGAGCCGCTATTACATGCGCGTCAACGACGCGGTCAGCGCGTACCTGGCGGGCGACCGGCGCCCGATGCGGCGGCTGACCCGGGTCGGCGACGGCGGCTACGGCAGCCCCCGCAGCTACTCGCGCGGCGACGAGCTCGCGGTCAGCTGCAACGACTACTCGATGCTCTGGGACAAGGCCGCCGACGACCGCGCCCGCCGCGCCCAGCAACGCGCGGCGATCCGCTCGTATCCGCGACACCGGTTTCATCCGTTCACGCCGCGCGAGGTCGCGCTGGAGAGTTTTTCGACCTATCCGATGTGCCTCCAGTGGCCGCAGCCGACGGATTTCTACGAGCCTCCGGCGCCCCCCGGGGCCGAGGCGCCCGACGCGCCGACGCTGGTGATCTCCGGCGAGCTCGACGACGTCACCAGCGCCACCGAGGGGGCGGCGGTGGCGGGCGCCTTCCCGCGGGCCACCTTCCGCGTGGTTCGCAACGCCGGCCACATCCCGTCGCTGTACGGCGGGCGGTACCCGGCCCGCGACTGGGTGCGCCAGTTCCTGCTTCGCCACGGCTGAAGCGCGGGGTCCTGACCTAGCGGTCTGGCTCCCGCCACTCGCTGGCGAGCAGCCCGAGGATCACCGAATCCGAGACCCTGCCGGCGACCGTCCAGCGCTCGCGAAGGAGCCCCTCGCGCCGAAATCCGAGCCGCTCCAGCGAGCGCAGCGAGGCGGCGTTCTCGGGATGGGTGTCGGCCTCGAGCCGGTGCAGGCCGAGCTCCTCGAAGGCGAACCCGATCGCCCGCCGCTGCGCCTCGCCGGCGAATCCCTGCCCCCAGTGCTCGCGGCCGATGATGTAGCCGAGCTCGGCGCGCGGCTGCTCGCCGTCGGCGATCAGGGTGACCGTGCCGAGCAGGCGCCCGTCGGCCTCGCGCTCGATTCCCCACTGGAGGACCTCGCGGCGCTCGAAGTCCTCGTTGATCATCTCGATCATCGCCTCGGTTCGCGCCTGGTCCCGATGCGGCGGGTTGCTCCAGTAGCGCATCACCTCGGGGTCGGAGAAGACCGTGTGAAGCTCCGCCGCGTCGGCCCGCGTCAGCGGACGCAGGACCAGGCGCTCAGTGCGCAGCACCGGTAGCTGCTCGAGCTGGGTGAAGGGCGTCGGCACGTCCGTGTCGTTCACGGGCGAAAAGCTAGCGCCAGGTGTCAGGCCGGTGTGGGAACGGCGGCGGCGAGTTCCTGCGCCAGCTCATCGGCGTCCCACTCCGAGGAGACGACGCGATTGCGACCGTTGCGCTTCGCCTCGTAGAGCGCCCAGTCGGCACGCCGGAAGAGGGCCTCGAACTGCACCCGCGAGCCGCGCGCCGTGGCGAGCCCCAGGGATGCGGTCACCGGCAGGCCGCCCGGGTGCGCCAGCTCGATCTCCGACCGCACCCGCTCGGCCGTCGCCGTGGCCTCGGCGCCGGCGACACCCGGCAGCACGATCAGGAACTCCTCACCGCCGAGGCGGTAGACGAGCTCGAACGAGCGCATGTTCTTGCGCAGCGCGTAGGCGGCGTCCTTGAGCACGGCGTCGCCGCGGTCATGGCCGTACTCGTCGTTGACGTCCTTGAAGCGGTCGAGGTCGCATTCGATCACCGAGACCCACCCTTCGGTGACGGCGGCCTGCTCGGCGATCTCGGCGAAGCGGACGGCGAGCGCCTTGCGGTTGAGCAGACCGGTCAACGGGTCGAGGGTCGCGTCGGCGCGCTGCTGGATCTCGGAGGTCATCAGCGTGTGGGCGAAGCCGGCGAGACCGAAGATCGCCGCCAGGGCGACAAGCGTGTAGGTCGGGTCGTCGGCGAACGCGGAGGGGTCGGCTCCAACCGTCGAAGCGAGCAGGACGACCACGGTCACGATGACCCCGGCGGCGACCCCGCGGGTTGGAAAGCGGGCCGGGAGCGTGACGATCGGCAACAGCAGGATCGGGATCGCAGGGCTCAGCGGACCGCCGGTGAGCACGATCGCAACCCCGATCAGCGCCTGGGCGGAGACGATTGAGGCGGCGAGCAGGTACTCGGGCCGCGCGGATTGCCCGATGAACGGCTTCAAACCGGCGTAGATGACCACCGAGGCAGCCAAAGGCAGCAGGATCCAGAGGCCGACCCAGGGGATGGCGATCAGGAACACGATCCCGAGCGAGCCGTACATGATCGTGCGGGCAGGCTGAAGCTTCGACTCCATGTCGATCATGCGATCGCGGTCGAACTGCGTCGGGCAGAGCCATGTCGGCTTACCGTCCATCCCCCATTCATCGGCATGGAGCCCGGCCGCTGCAGGAGATCGCCTGGCCAGGCGGCCAGCCGCTGGCCGCCTAGGGTGCGGTCACCGTCGACGTCTCGGTCACCGTCTCGCCCGTCTGGGTCGTGGTTACGGTCTCCGTCTCCGTCTCCGTGGTCTCGGTCGAGGTGGTGGTCGTCGGCTGGGTGGTGGTGATCACGGTCGTCGTCGGCACGGCGGTCGAAGTCGTGGTCTTGGTCGCGAACTCGGTCGTCGTCACCTCGTTGGTCGGCGGCTGGGCAAGGATCACGCCGAGCGCGATCCCGAGCCCGGCCGCCAGCGCGGCGAGCGCGATCAGCGCCAGTTTGGTGCGGCGGTCGACGTCGTCGCCGGGCTCCTCGCCGGGATCGAGCGGAGCACTGTCATCGGGCGGGGGCATGGGGCGCGGATGCTAGAGCGATACGTCGACCGCACCGGCGCGCCGGCGAGGCTCGAGATGCGGTGCCAGGAGAGCGGCGCCCACCAGCAGCAGGCAGGGGACTGCGAGTGCCAGACGCAGATCGGTCGCCCCGGCGAGCAGGCCGATCAGCGGCGGACCGGTGAGAAAGCCGAGGTAGCCGACGCTCGAGACAGCGGCCAGATCGGCTCCCGGCCGATCCTCGGCAACGCTCGCCGCCCGCAGCGCGAGCGGAAACAGGATCGAGAGCCCGAGGCCCATGACGGCGAAGCCGAGCACCGCGCCCGCCGGGACCGCCAGCACGAGGCCGAATCCGAGTCCGGCGGCGGCGAGCAGGCCACCGTTGCGGGCGAGGGAGACGGAGCCGAACGCGGTCGCCAGGCGGTCGCCGGCCAGCCGCCCGACGCCCATCGAGAGCGAGAAGGCCGCCAGACCGAGCGGAGCGACGCCGAGCGAGGCGTCTGCCTCGTCGGCGAGGAAGACGGAGCTCCAGTCGAACACGGACCCCTCCGCCAGCAGCGCGCAGAAGGCGATCACACCGAGGGCCGCCAGGCGCCGGGTCGGCCGGGCCAGCAGCGGCGCCACCGGGTCACCGCGATCGCGAACCAGATGGCGGACGAGGACGGCGGCAACGATCATCCCCGCCACGGCGACGAGCGCCAGGTGGGCAAGCGGGGAGACTCCCGCCGCCGCCGCGACCGCGGCGACGGCAGCGCCGCCGAGGGCGCCGAAGCTGAACGCGGCGTGCAGCGAGTTGAAGATCGGCTTGCCGATCGTGCGCTCAACCGAGATCCCCTGCGCGTTCATGGCGATGTCGAGAGCTCCGTTGGCGGCGCCGGTGGCCAGGGCGGCGAGAAAGAGCGTCGCCGTGTCATTGGCGAGCGCGGGCAGGATCACGGTGCCGACGTAGAACGGGGCCGCGGCGACCGTGGCGTATGAGCCGCGCCGGGCGGTGACCGCGCCGACCAGCGGCTGCGCGATCAGCAGCCCGATCGGGGCGCCGACCAGCGCCAGCCCGAGCTCCCCCGGCCCGAGGCCGAGGTCGTCCTGGATTTGCGGCAGCCGGGCGTACCAGCTGCTGAAGATCACCCCGTTGAGCGCAAAGATGCCGGTGACGGCGATGCGTGCGTGCGGGCTTGCCCCAGCCGCCACGCCGAGATTTCTAGCAGCCGATCAGCAGGGCGCGTTGCGCCAGGGCCCGCTGCTGGCATCCTCGTAGCGATGAAGGTCTACGGGCAGATCCTGCGCACGCCCCACGTCGGCGCGCTGGTCGGCGCGGCGCTGCTGACCAGGCTGCCGTTCGCGATCAACGCGCTCGCCGTGTTGCTGTTCCTGCGCGAGCAGACGGGCTCGTTCGGCGTCGCCGGCCTCGTCTCCGGCTCGATCGCGCTCGGTGCCGCCGCCGGTGCGCCGTTCGCCAGCCGCCTCGTCGATCGCCGTGGTGCCCGCATGCTGGTCCCGCTCGGGCTCGTGCACGCGAGCGCCGTGCTCTCGATCTGGGGACTCGGCAGCGCCGGGGCGCCGAGCGTGGCGCTGGCGGCGATCGCCCTGCTCGCCGGCGCCTCGTTTCCGCCCGCGGGCGCGGTGCTGCGCTCGCGCTATCCCGAGCTGCTCGGCGACGAGCGCCTCGTCCACGGCGCCTACGCGCTCGACTCGGTGACGATCGAGGTCGCATTCGTCAGCGGCCCGCTGCTGACAGCGGTCGTCGTCGCTCTGGTCGGTCCGCAATACGCGCTCGGCCTCTCGGCCGTGCTCGTGTTGGCGGGCACGATGCTGTTCAGCGCCCGGCTTCCCGGCGCCGGCAAGCCGCACCCCGCGGCGGGCGAGCACAGGGGACTGCTGGGCGCGCTCAGCGATCCGGCGATTCGCATGGTCGCGCTGAGCACGGTCCCCATCGGCTTCTGCCTCGGCGCGGTCGAGGTCTCGATCCCGGCCTTCAGCGAGGACTACGCCAGTGCCGCGCTCGCCGGCGTCCTGCTCGCGATCTGGTCGGCGGCGAGCGGCGTCGGCGGGCTGCTCTACGGAGTCTGGGGCGCGCGCGGCGCCCCGTTCGAGTCCTTCCTCGCGACCTCCGCCGTGTTCCCGCTCGTCTGCCTGCCGTTGCTCGCGGCCTCGTCGCCGGTGACGATGGCCCTGCTGGTGGTGATCGCCGGGGCGCCGATCGCGCCCCTGATCGCGAGTCGCAACCTGCTCGTCGGCTCGCTTGCGCCCACGGGCACCGGCGCCGAGTCGTTCACCTGGCTGATGACCGCGCTGGTCGCCGGGCTTGCCGCGGGCACCGCGGTCGGCGGCGCGCTGATCGAGGCGGAAGGCTGGACGGCGGCGGTGCTGGCGGGCGCCGCGGTGGCGTCGCTTGGCGCCGCGGCCGCGTTTGGATTTCGCAATTCGCTGCGCCCGCGCCTCGCGGCCGGCTGAAGGCGGCCCGTTCCTCAGCCGCCGGGCTCGAGGGTAGCGCCGCGCCGGCTCGCTACTTGCTGCGCTTGCGAACGATCTTGAACTTGTCCGTAGCGGGCGTCGAGTCGGCCACCCCGCCGGCGGTCGCTCGCACCTCGAACTCGTACTTGGCCTTCTTGAGTTCGAACGTGGCGGGTGAGGTGCAGGCCTCGTAGTCGGCCGGCTTGCCCTTCTTCTCCAGCGAGCACTCGAACGTCGCCCCGGCCGTGGTGGACGAGAAGCGGTACTTGACCTTCGCCTTGCGCTTCTTGGTCTTCACCTTGTCCTTCGGCGACTTGTCGATCGCGGTCTCGGGCGCGCCCCCGTTTGGTGGGGTGGGGGGCTCGACCCCGGTGACGCGCGCCACCTTCTCCTGCTGGTCCAGCGTCACCCACAGGGTGTTGCTTGGCCCGGTGGCGACCTTGCGCGGCCCGACGTTGCCAGAGATCGAGAAGCCGGTGAGCATCGACGTGGTGCCATCCGGGGTGAGGCGGAGAAGGTCGTCCTTTGAGGACCGTGCGATCCAGTAGGCGCCGTCGTTGCCGAACGCCACGCCGAAGGGGTCGGAGGTCTCGAGCGTGATCTTCTGGGGCGGACCGGGCGGGGTGATCAGGCCGACCTCGTGATCGCCTGCGGCTGCATATCCAACCTGTCCATTGAGTCCTGCCGCGACGTCCTGGGGCCCGGCCCCCACCGGGTATGTGGTGACGGTGGGGGTGGTCGCGGCCGTGGCGCTGTGGATGAAGCCACCTGCATCAGCGATCCAAAGAAGGCCGTCGCTGCCCGTGGTCATACCCTTCGCGTTCATGCCCGTGATCGTCGTCGGCGTGTCGGTGCCCTCTGGATCGGCGGGGGAGAAACGGACGAGCTTGTCACCGGCGACGGCCCAGAGGTTGTTGTCCGGCCCTGTGGTGATCCCGGCGCCATCGGCCGTGAAGCCGACGCTGTAGGTGTCGACCTCGGCGCCGGTCGCCGGATTGATCTTCGCCACGCCGAGGGCGGTCGTTACCCAGAGGTTGCTGTCCGGGCCAGCCGTGATCCCGAACGCGGTGTTGGTGGTCGGAAACGGCGTCACTGTGCCGTCGGGCGTGATCCGTGCGACGCCGTTGGCGTTCTGACGCGTCACCCACATGTTGCCGTCGGGCCCCTGGACGATCTCGTTGTTGGAGCCGACGCCGCCGGGGATATCGAACTCACCGTCGACCGCCGGTGCGGCAGCCGCCTCCGCCGAGAACGCCAGCGCGCAGACGGCGCCGATGACGACCACGGACTTCAGCCCCCCGCTCAACATGCGGCGAGTCTAAACGCCCGCGGTCGCCGCAGGCAAGCCGCGCTGCCTAGGCCGGCGCCCCGGCCTTGTCGCGCTCGGCGGCGGCCGCCTCGACCAGCTGCTGATAGCGGACCTGCTGGCCGGCAGCGCCCCAGTTTCCATCGGGGACGTCGCGGATCAGCGTCCAGACGCGGATGCCCTCGCTCTCGTCGAGCCCCGCGGCGCGCAGCACGGCCTCGTTCACCGAGTCGACCAGGATCCCCTTGCGGCGATCGGAGAGCGCCCCGTCCGGGACCGTGACCTGGACGCGAAAGCGCGGCTCGCCGCCCGGGCGGCCGCCGACGGCGAGCGTCGCCGGCTCGATCTCGTTCGCGTACACCCAGGTGATCGAGCGAAAGAATTCGGTGTCGGGCGCCTTCTCGGCGGCCAGCAGCTTCGTCGCCAGCTCCTCGAGCAGCTCCTCGCGGGCCTCGGGCGCGATCGCTCCCTTGGGATAGGTCAACTCGATCATCGGCATTGGTGGTCCTCCTGGTCGGTTGGGGTTCGTCTGCGAACCATACTATGATGAGCGTCATAATGACGGCTCCCGGCGAACGCACGAAACAGCGCATGGTCCGCGGCGCGGCGGAGCTGCTGCGCCAGCGCGGCTACACCGGCACCGGCTTTCGCGAGGTGATCGAGCTCACCGGCGCCCCCAGGGGCTCGATCTACCACCACTTCCCCGGCGGCAAGTCGCAGCTTGCGGGCGAGGCGGTCGACCACGTCGGCGCGCTGGCGCGGGATGTGATCGCCGCTCCACTCGCCGACGCCGATCCGATCGGCGCCCTGCGCGGCTTCGTCGAGCTCTGGCGCGCCGACTTCGAGCGCTCCGGCTACCGCGCCGGTTGCCCGATCGCCGCGGTCGCGGTCGAGAACCATGACGAAGCGCCCGAGCTGCTCGACGCCGCCGCGCGCGCCTTCGACAACTGGCGCAGCGCCTTCTCCGATTGCCTGCGCGCCGCGGGCGTGCCGACCGCACGGGCGCAGCGGCTCGCGAACCTGGTCGTGTCCGCGGTCGAGGGCGCGATCGTGCTCAGCCGCGCCGAGCGTGACCCGGCGCCCCTGCTCGACGTCGCCGCCGAGCTCGAGACCTCGATCGAGATCGCGCTGGCTTCCTAGCGCCGTCGACCAAGACCGGTCTCCCGGCCGCGACTTCCCGCCTCGCCGAGCGTTGAATAGGCAAATGCACTTCTCCAACCGCTTCGTCCTGCTCTCGGTCGGCGGCGCCGTTTTCGCGATTGCCTCCGGATCGGCCTCGCTTGCGTCGCCGTCTAAAACAACGACGATTAGCTACCACGGGGAACTTCTCAACGATCCCGCGAGGGGGACGATCGACATACGTTTCCGGGAGGACTCAGGGCGGATCACAGCCTCGATTCACAACGCCGAAATCAGATGTGAGAACAACACGGCGTCCCTCGCCAATGCAAGCAACCTTCAGGGCAGGGCGAGCAGGACCGGGAAGTTTCTGATTCAGCGCTATTACAACGGGCTGGGCGGCCAGGCCTACCTAGAGATCAGCGGCACGATCAGGCACAACCGGGCCAAGGGCCAGTTCTATTACCTCCGAAACTCCCTGAACCCGGTGGCTGCCCCGGACTGCTTCACGCCAGCACCTGAGGCTTGGTTAGCGCCACGCGGATAACTAGCGCAGACCGCGGGCGAGCTCCCACATCTGCAGATAGGACTCCGCCGAGCGGAACAGGGTGCGCATCGCCGCAGGGCCGCCGGGGCCGCGCTGCAGGTCGGCGATCAGGTCGGCGAACAAGCCGTAGTGGGCGACGCCGTCGGTGTTGAGGTCGAAGTAGCGCTCGCCGCTGTGCTGGCGGCTGAACCTGACCCTGCCGTCATAGGAACGAAACGGGTACGCCAGCGGCCGCGCGGCCGCGTCGTCGCGCGGCGCGGGCAGCGAGGAGAAGCCGCCGGTGTCGGTGCCGAGCCCGACGCCGAAGTAGTGCCGGCGGCTGCGGTACGGATCGAAGGAGGCCAGCTTCTGGGCGAGCTCGGGGGCCGAGGCCCGGGGTGGCCGAGGCGATGCCGCCGTCGCGGTAAAGGCGCGTGAGCTCCCTCGGGGTCCAGCTGCCGCCGGTGCCCGTGTGGCTGGAGACGAGCGGATAGCGATGAGCGGCGGCGATCGCCAGCACCCGGTCGCGCGCCAGCTCGCTCATGTGGTCGACCTCGATCAGCATTCCCTGATCGATCATGCGCCGGATCAGATAGGCGCCGAGCTTGGTCAGGCCCTTGGTGTTGCACTGCTTGCCGGGCGGGTAGACCGGCATCGGTTCGAGGCCCGCCGTAGCCGGGAAGAACTGGCCCAGGACCAGCATTTCAACCGAACCGAGCGTCTCCGGCTCCTCGCCCTGGCTCGGATCCGGACACGGACCGGTGTTGAAGTAGTGACCGGTCTGGATCCGGTTGAACACGTTGATGAAGCTGCCCTTGGCGCCGCCCTCGAGCGCGGCGCCGGCGAACGCGTTGTCGACCCAGTGGGCAACGAAGAGACTGCTGACGCCGAGGCGCTTCATCAGCGCCAGCCCGCGGTCGACGTCGGCACGATCGCAGGCCACCGCCTCCGAGCAACCGAAGAGGTCCGAGGACTCGACCCCGATCACCACCGCGAGCTTGCCGTCGGCGATCACCCGCCGTGCCTGACCCGGGCCGTAGACCAGTCGGAACCAACCCTGGCCCGGTCCGCCGCTCTGCGCGTCGACGTAGTCCTGGAGCTGCTCGAGCTGGCGGATCTCGAGCTTGATCGTCTCGGTCTCGTCGCATGAGTGCGAGGTGACCGGCTCGATCCTGCAGATCGGCTCGTCCTCGACCGCTTGGGCGACCACGAGTCGGAGGCCCGCGTCATAGGTGCGCTCGAGCCACCGGTAGTAGACCTGCTGGTGAGTATTGGTGTCGTGGACGGGCCAGCCGGCGAAGCTCGGCCAACCGTGGGTGTCGTGGGTGCCGAAGGGGATCCCGTCGCGGAGCAGGTTGCCGGTCACGTCGTCGCTGCCGTCCGCGCCGTGGATGTCCGCGTCGTGCCCGAGCGCCTCGGTGATCCCGAAGCGGTCAAAGGGCTCGCCGTAGATGACGCTCCCGCCGGCCCGCAGGTTCGCGGTGATGTGGAGGTGGGTGTCGGAGAAGCCGAACACGGTCCCGTCAGGGTTGGTGCCGCTGAACGGCTTGCCGATGGCGCCCGTGCCAGCCTCGGGGTACGGGCGGCAGCCGTGCGCCGGAACGAGGCGCCACTCATCGGTGCGGTCCTCGGCAAGCCGGACGCTGCCGTCGTTACGCGTGGTCAGGAACGCGTAGTCGTGAGTGAGGATCGCTGGTCCCCTCGCCGGGTCATAGACGTCCCACTCTGCGTTGTGATCCGGTCTCGTTTGCGTGGTGATCTGATGCCGATCGACGGCGAGCATCCGGCCCTCGCTGTCGTGCAGCAAGTAGTCGTGTAGGAGCGTGGTCGGCTTGAGCCAGAACCGCTCGGCTTGCGGACGGTTGGCGACGGCTGCGTAGGCGGTGTCGACGTAGCGCAGGTAACGGTCCGCCTGCACTGACTTGATTGCGAAGCAGCCGCCGGCGATTCGCACGCGCGGGCCTGGTCCCTCCTTGGTGGACGCGGCTGACGTGACCGCCGCGGTGACCGCGACCGCGGCGACCGTGGCCGCGATGCCCGCGCGTCTGACCCGACGATCACCCGCCCCGATCACGGGACGACCGGTAGCCGTCCCGGACGGGCCGAGGTTTGAGCCTCCCGGAACCGGAAACGAGACGAAGATGACGAAGACATTGCTTTCGGTCCTCGCCTCCGGGCTGTTGCTCGCCAGCCTCGCCGTCGGCGTCGCCGGGGGCACCGCCGCGGAGCGGCTGGGGACCGACCTCCAACCGTGCGGCAAGGTCAACGACGAGGGTGGGCGCTCACCGGTGAAGACCTTCGAGGTGGGATGCAACCGCGCCCGCGAGATCGCCCGCGACTTCATCCAGGACGACGTGCGCAGGCACGGCTGGAGGACCTACAACCCGGCCGGCTGCGAGTGGTTCATGTACCGCAAGCAGGACCGCGACGAGTTCCTCGACTGGCAGCAGGGTTCCGGCTCGCTGAGCTTCCCGGTCGTCTACTTCATCAAGATGCGCGGCTGCGAGAGCTGAGCCGGGCGCAACGGCCGGCTGCGGTTTCGGCCGGCGACGTCAGGCGCCGGGAAGCTCGCGGTTCGACCAGTACGGATCGGTGAACGGGAAGTCCTCGGTCATCCAGCGCTTCAGGGCGTCGAAGGCCTTCTCGTAATAGCCCGCGGCGTAGGCATCGGTGGTCACCCACCAGCTGACGTCGACGTCGTGATCGACGAGCTCCTCGCTGAGCTCGGTGCGGCGTCCGATCGGATAGAGATAGGCGCAGCCGAGGTAGCCCGCCTCCGAGTCGCGGAGCACGTACGAGAACGAGAACCCCTCGCGGAACTCGACCTCATGCCAGATCAGATCGGCCAGGTTGAACTCGGGCGTGACCGGCCCCTCCGGCCACTCGGCGCCGCGCGTGCGCCGGATCAGCTCGACGCTCGCGTTGATTCCCCGGACGTCGTCATCGAGGTCGTCCCGGCCGAGCACGGTCGCCACGATGTCCTCATGGACCAGGCGCTCGGGCGGGGCGAACCCGTCCGGGAGGCTGATCCTCTTCACGAACTCCCTCACGGTGGGAGTGTCACACGCCGCATGTGACCCGGTTCACCCAGCGCCAATCGGGCGCGGTGGTACGGTCGGCGGGTCCGGCAACGCGCCAGCAGGGAGGCTGCATGAGCAAGAGGATCGGTTTGACGGCGGTAGGTGTCGTACTCGCGTTGTCGGCGGTGGTGCCCGCGGCGGCGAATCCGGTGAAGACGAAGGCCGTGATCGACGAGATCACCCGCACGAGCCTGCCCGGCGATGACGCCTACAGCGCCAAGGGCCAGATCACGGCGTCGGACCCAGCCTGCCTTTCAAAGCGCAGCGTCGTAATCATCGAGAAGCTCGGGCCGCCCTTCGATTCCAATTCGGTGATGAACGTTGTCGAAACCGATGCGCGGGGCCGCTGGAAGGCGAAGTGGACGACGCGATCCGAGACCAAGGACATCGAGGAGTCCGCGACCGGGGTCCACTACATCGAGGTCGAGAAGCTGCGCAAGGGAAAGCGCAAGTGCAGCTTCGCGCGCTCGAAGCAGTTCATCGTCCCGCTGCCGTAGCGCCCACCGCCGGCGCCCCGGTTGACCCTCAGCCGCAGCCGGTGTTGTTGCCGCAGCTCGAGCAGGTGTAACAGCTGCCCGTGCGCTGCATCATCCCGCCGCACTGGTCGCAGGCGGGGCCGAGGTCGCCGCCCGGTGAGAGCTTGGCGGGGATCACCGGCGGGGTGTCGGTGAGCGCCGCCGCGGCGGGCTTCGGCGCCGGCTTCGGCGTGGCCTGCGGTTCCGCGGAACCGCCGTTGCCGTTTCCGTTGCCGCCGTTGGCCGGTGTCGCGCTGTCGTCGGTGAACATCGCCAGCTGGGCCTCCTTGCGGGCCCGCACCTCGGGGGTGAGGATGCCGAGGTCCTCGAGTTCGTCGAGGTCGTCGATGAAGCGGCTGCCGAGCCAGCGCATGATGTAGTCGGGCATCGACTTCGCGAACGGGATCTCCGGGTTGCCGGTGATCCCCTCGGGGTCGAAGCGCATGTAGCTGAACTTCTTCACGAAGGTCTCCAGCGGCACTCCGTACTGGAGCCCGATCGAGATCGCGGTCGCGAACGCGTTCAGCATCCCGCGCAGGGTCGAGCCCTCCTTGCCGATGTCGGTGAGGAAGATCTCCCCGATCGAGCCGTCCTCGTACTTGCCGGCGGTGATGTAGCCCTCGTGGCCGGCGATCGAGAACTTGTGGGTGATCGACTCGCGCTCGCGCGGCATCCGGCGGCGCTCGGGCTTCACCGACTCCGGCTCGGCGTCGGCTTCGCCCTCGTCCTGGGCGTCGGTGCGCAGGGCCTGCGCGGTCTTCGAGCCGTCGCGGTAGATCGCCAGCGCCTTGAGACCGTGCTTGTGGCCCTCGGTGTATGCCTCGGCGATGTCGTCGACGGTCGCCGTCTGCGGCAGGTTGACCGTCTTCGAGATCGCCCCGGAGAGGAACGGCTGCGCCGCGGCCATCATCTTGATGTGGCCCATATGCGAGATCGCGCGCTCGCCGACCGCGACGTCGAACACCTCCAGGTGCTCGTCCTTGAGTGACGGCGCGCCGACGATCGTGCCCTTGTCGTTGATGTAGGCGACGATCTGCTCGACCTCCGCATCGGAGTAGCCGAGCGTCTCGAGCGCCATCGGCACGGTCTGGTTGACGATCGTCATCTGCCCGCCGCCGACCAGCTCCTTGAACTTGACCAGCGAGAAGTCGGGCTCGATCCCGGTCGTGTCGCAATCCATCAGGAACGAGATCGTTCCGGTGGGAGCGAGCACGGTCGCCTGGGCGTTGCGATAGCCGTGCTCGTCGCCGAGCTCGACCGCCTCGTCCCAGCTGCGCTGCGCCGCGGCGACCAGGTCGCCCTTGACGCCCTCGGCGTCGAGCTCATAGGAGGCGTCGCGGTGCATGCGCATGACCTTGTTGTGGGCCTCGCGGTTCTTCGGGTACTCGTCGTAGGTGCCGACCGCGGCGGCGATCTCGGCCGACTTGCGATAGCCGCGACCGGTCATCAGTGCGGTGATCGCGCCGGCGATGTTGCGGCCGTCGTCGGAGTCGTAGGGAACGCCGTCGGACATCAGCAGGGCGCCGAGGTTGGCGAAGCCGAGGCCGAGCTGGCGGAAGGCGCGCGCGTTCTCGCCGATCTTCTCGGTCGGGTAGCTCGAGGGGCCGACGACGATCTCCTGTGCGAGGAACACGGTGTCGACCGTGTGCTCGAACTCGGCCGCGTCGAAGGAGCCGTCGTCGCGACGGAACTTCATCAGGTTGATCGAGGCCAGGTTGCAGGCCGAGTCGTCGACGTGCATGTATTCAGAGCACGGGTTCGAGGCGTTGATCCGCCCCGACGCGGGGCAGGTGTGCCAGCGGTTGATGATCGAGTCGTACTGGACGCCCGGATCGGCGCACTGCCAGGCCGCCTCGGCGATCTGGGCGAGCAGCTCGCGGGCCGGCAGCGTCTTCGTCACCGAGCCGTCCTTGCGAGCCAGCAGCTCCCACTCGGCGTCGTCGGCGACCGCTTCCATGAACTCGTCGGTGACCCGGACCGAGTTGTTGGCGTTCTGGTACTGGATCGAGGTGAAGCCGTCGCCGTCGATCGACATGTCGAAGCCGGCCTGGCGAAGCGCCTCCGCCTTCTTCTCCTCCTTGGCCTTGCACCAGATGAAGTCCTCGATGTCGGGATGGTCGACGTCGAGCACGACCATCTTCGCCGCCCGCCGGGTCTTGCCGCCCGACTTGATCGTCCCGGCCCAGGAATCGGCGCCGCGCATGAAGCTGACCGGGCCGGAGGCGAGTCCGCCCTTCGACAGGTGCTCGACCGAGCCGCGGATGTTGGAGAGGTTGATCCCGGAGCCGGAGCCGCCGCGGAAGATCGTGCCCTCCTTGGTGTTCCAGTCGAGGATCGACTCCATTGTGTCCTCGACCGAGAGGATGAAGCAGGCGGAGCACTGCGGGTGCTCCTCGAAGCCGACGTTGAACCAGACCGGGCTGTTGAAGGCGGCCTTTTGGTGCAGAAGGATGTGGGTGAGCTCGGCCTCGAAGGTGTCGGCATCCGCATCGGAGGCGAAGTAGTTGCCGTCGCGGCCCCAGCCGGCGATCGTCCCGGCGACCCGGGAGACCATCTGCTTGACCGAGCTCTCGCGCTCCTCGGAGCCGAGTCGGCCGCGGAAGTACTTCTGGGCGACGATGTTGGTCGAGTTCTGCGACCAGGTGGTCGGGAACTCGACTCCGTGCTGCTCGAAGGCAGGGTTCGCGGGATCGCCGATCACGGCGTCGCGAAGCTCCCACTCGACCTCATCGAAGGGGTGCACCCCCGGGGTCGTGTGGCGGCGCTCGCAGAGCAGGCCGTCCTCGCTCAGATTTACCGTATTTGCAGCCCTTTCCGACATCCTCATCTCCTCTTCAACAGACGTTTCTGGAAACTTCAGCCCGCTTCAGCGGGTAACGATGCACTCTCACGGGAGCCCCGGACGGAACGGGTCGAATCCGACTCCGCAAAATCCGCCAACTCCGTCCCCTCGCCGGGGGCCGAAGGC
This sequence comes from uncultured Solirubrobacterales bacterium, assembly GCA_963767475.1. GTDB lineage: Bacteria > Actinomycetota > Thermoleophilia > Solirubrobacterales > 70-9 > WHSW01. The sequence continues at coordinate 292,916 of CAVYEI010000002.1, read as the reverse complement.
AGCGTTCCGAGGAACTGCAGGTACGCGCCCCGGTCGAGCTCCGCCAATCCCTCGAGGCAGAGCTCGCCGATCCGTTCCGCCGCCATCTCGCCGCCGCCCGTTTCGATTGCGATCGCGATCTGATCGACCAGCCGCTCGACGTCGTCGGCGCTCACCTGGCGCTTGTGGGTCGATCGCAGCAGCGCCGCGCGCAACTTCGTCCGGTCGAAGCGCTGGCGCTCGCCGTCGCGCTTGCGCACCCAGGACGGCTGGCGCTCGGCGCGCTCGTAGGTGGTGAACCGGTGGCCGCACTCCGAGCAGACGCGCCGGCGACGGGTGGTCGCGCCGCCATCGCCACGACGGCTCTCGAGCACACGGGTGGGACGGTGGCAACGCGGACAATCCATTACCGACGATTCTACTAGCGCTAGCGTTTTCCTTCTTTGGATGAACACTAGATGTAGCGTGTCGCTGCCCAGAGGGCTTCTGGGCTAGGCTTTGCCTGGATGTCCCCGCGAGAGCGCTTCAACGAACGCCGCGATGCGGCCATCGAGGCGATGGGCGAGCGGCGGGACGCGGCGATCGAGGCGATGGGCGAGCGCCGCGACGCCGCGGTCGAGCGGGTCAGCGATGCGCGCGACGCCGCGGTCGAGCGGGTCGCCGATGCCCGCGCCGCCGCCGCCGAGCAGATCGCGAAGGTAAAGCCGCGGCTGCGCGGCGTTTCGCATGAGTACGCGTTCTTCGTCTCGCTCGTCCTCGGCATCGGCCTGATCGTGCTCGCCAAGGGCGGCGAGGCCCGGCTCGCGGTTGCGATCTACGCCGTCAGCCTCTCGGCCCTGTTCGGGGTCAGCGCCCTCTACCACGTCCACCAATGGGAGCGGCCATCGGCACGCCGCTGGATGCGACGGCTCGACCACACGATGATCTTCTTCCTGATTGCCGGCACGGTGACCCCGTTCGCCCTCCTGGTGATGGAGCCGCCGCTGTCGACCGCGTTGCTGATCGCCGTCTGGGCGGGCGCTCTCGCCGGCACGATCGTCGAGCTCGTCTGGGTCGATCATCCGAAATGGGTCTCGGCGGTCGTCTACATCGGCGTCGGGCTGATCGGCGCGATCGGATTCCCGGCGATCGTGGTCGAAGCCGGCATCGTCGCCGGGCTTCTGATCGCCGGCGGCGGCGCCCTCTATGCGACCGGGGCGATCGTCTACGCCGCTCAGCGTCCCGACCCGCGCCCCGCTGTCTTCGGCTACCACGAGATCTTCCACGTGCTCGTGATCGCCGCCGCCGCCGTCCACTTCGCGGCGGTCGCTCTGTACGCGCTGCCGGCCTGAACGTTTGCCCCGCCTTGCGGGGTTAAAGCCAGTCGCCGAGGCAGCCGATCTCACGGCCATGGCCGAAGTACGCGAGATCGCCGATGTGGACTTCGACGTCGCCTGCGAGCTGATCTGCGCTCGAGCTCGCGGACTGACCGCCGCCGACTGCGCTTCGATCGAGCTGATCGACGGCGAGCGTCTGCTGCCGGCGGCCACCTCGGGTACGCCACTCAGCGGCACCGCTTCGACGATCGCGGTCGCGATCCGCGACCGCGACACGATCGCCGGGGTGCTCAAGGTCGAGGCCGTCGATGCGCGCCACTTCACCGGCGATCAGGTCGCCGCCCTCGAGCAGCTCGCCGCAACGGTTGCCGTGCTTCTGTCGGCCGACGCGGTTGCCGGCGGCGCTCCCCGCGGCGACGCGCTCACCGGGCTTCCGAACCGGCGCACGTTCGACCAGCGGCTCGCGATCGAGGCGGCGCGGGCGCGCCGCTACTCCCAGCCGCTGGCGCTCTGCATCTTCGACCTCCACGGACTCGACGCGGTCAACGACAAGCTCGGTCGCCGCGCCGGCGACGAGGCCGTGCGCGAGGTCGCACGGATCCTCTCCAGCTCGCGCTTCGCCGACGAATGCTTCCACCTCGGCGGCGACCGGTTCGCCCTGCTGATGCCGCAGACGCCGGTCGAAGGCGCGATCAACGCCGGAGCGCGCCTCAGCGCCTCGGTGGTCGCGGCCGGCCTCTGCGACGGCCGCATCTCGGCTTCCTTCGGTGCCGCCGCCGGCGAGGGCGATCCGGTCGCCCTGCAGGAGCACGCCGCGGAGCGTCTGCGCCTGGCCAAGAGCCGCCGCGGCCACGCCAGGCCACGGGGCACGGCTGGTACGCGTCCGCGGATGGTCGCGGTGGTCCGCGGTCGCGCTGCCCCGGCCTGATCGACCGAGGCGCAGCAACCTACCCCGGCTCGACGGCGAACGCACGCTCGCCGGGCGGGGCCGAGGCGATCGCCGCGTCGATCGCCGCCGGCGAGAGGATCCGCTCGATCACCATCACCGCGGCGCCGATCACGCCGGCGCGGTCGGCGAGCTGGCTGCGGACGACGCGCAGGTGGCGGGTGGCCAGCGGCAGCGAGCGCTGGTAGACGACCTCCCGGACCCCGGCCAGCAGCTGCTCGTGAGCCTGGGCGACGTCGCCGCCGATCACGATCACCGACGGGTTGTAGAGGTTGACCGAGGCGGCCAGCACCTCGCCGATCAAGCGCCCCGAGTCGCGCACCAGGCGCACCGCCGCCGGCTCGCCGGCGCGCGCCAGGGCGACCACGGCGCGCGAGTCGGCGGCGTCGAGCCCCTGCTCGCTCAGCTGCCGCGCCATCGCGCGCGCCGCCCGCGAGCGCCTCCAGGCAGCCGATGTTGCCGCAGCTGCAGATGATCTCGTCCGCTCGCTCGCCGGCGGCGACGCGGATGTGGCCGATGTCGCCGGCGGCCCCGTCGGCGCCGCGGTGGATTCGCCCGTCGACGACGACGCCGCAGCCGATGCCCGTGGCCACCTTGATGAACAGCAGGTCGTCGACCTGGCGCCAGCTGGTCCAATGCTCGCCCAGCGCCATGATGTTGACGTCGTTGTCGACCAGCACCGGGACCCGGTAGCGGTCGGCGAAGCGCTCCGGGATCGGGTAACCGTCCCAGCCCGGCATGATCGGCGGGTTGCGCGGCCGCCCGGTCGCGTGCTCGACCGGCCCGGGAACGCCGATCCCGATTCCGCGCACGTCCTCGTCCTCGCGGCCGAGCTCGCGCAGGAGGGCGTGGAAGCGGTCGTCGGCCCAGTTGAGCACCACCTCCGGGCCCTCGGCGATCGGCATGTCGCCGCTGTCCTCGGCGAGCACGGTGCCGCCGAGGTTGGTAATCGCCAGCCGCGCGTGGGTTGCACCGAGGTCGGCGGCGAAAACCACACCCGCGTCCTCGTTGAAGGCGAGCATCATCGGCGGCCGGCCGCCGGTCGAGTCGCTCTCACCGACCTCGCGCAGCAGACCCTGCGCCCGCAGCTGCTCGAGCCGCTGGGCGATCGTCGAGCGCGCCAGGCCGGTGAGCGCCGAGAGGTCGGCGCGGGTGGTGCCGTCGGCCTCCCGGATCAGCTGCAGCATCGTCCCCGGTCCGAGAGGGTGCGCGGCGCTGACCGGGTCCCGCGTCATCGCGAAGCAGTGAATCACCGCCGATTCAGCTTGTCAAGACAACGAAAGTTCCCCTTGAACAGGGGAATTTCCGGACTTCAACGTGTTCGACCGCAAACTTTTGCTTGACATGCATGCAGAAGTTGAATAGGTTCGCGGCGTGGAGAGGGAGAGAGGCTCCATCGCTTTAGGCCCGTCGTCGTCCGCGGTGCGAGAGGCCGACGACCGCCTGCGGATCGGCATCGTCGGCACCGGGTTCATCGGCCGCGTACACGCCCGCTCGGCCCGGCTCGCGGGAGCCCAGCTGGTCGGCGTCGCCGCCTCGACCCCCGATCGCGCCCTCGCCGCGGCCGTCGACGTCGGCGCCGGGCGCGCCTTCGTCACCGCCGAGGAGCTGGTCGCCTCCGACGACGTCGACGTGGTCCATATCTGCACCCCCAACCACCTCCACCTGCCGCTCACGCGCGCCGCGCTCGAGGCCGGCAAGCACGTGATCTGCGAGAAGCCCGTGGCGCTCGACGCGGCCGGGGCGGCCGAGCTGCTGGAGATCGCGCGCGAGGCCGGGCGGGTGGTGACGGTGCCGTTCGTCTACCGCTACTACCCGACCGTTCGCGAGGCTCGCGGGCGAGCCCGCGCCGGGGCGCTTGGCGAACTGCGGCTGCTGCACGGCGGCTACCTCCAGGACTGGCTACTGGCGGCGACCGACGACAACTGGCGCGTCGAGCCGGACCTCGGCGGTCCGTCGCGGGCATTCGCCGACATCGGCTCGCACTGGTGTGACCTGATCGAGTTCGTCAGCGGGCAGCGGATCGTCGCGCTGGCCGCGCGCACGGCCCGCGCCCACGAGCGGCGCTCGCGCCGTGAGGCACGCTCGTTCGAGCGCGGCGACGGAGCGGGCAGCCCGCGTGCGGTCGAGACCGAGGACATCGCCGTGGTCATGTTCGAGACCGACGCCGGGATCGTCGGCTCGACCGTGATCTCGCAGGTGTCGGCGGGCCGCAAGAACCATCTCTGGTTCGAGATCTCCGGCACCGACGCCGCCGTCAGCTTCCAGCAGGAGCAGCCCGAGACGCTGTGGGTCGGCAGGCGCTCGGGGACCGAGCGGGTCCCGCGCGACTTCGACACCCTGGAGCCCGCCGCGGCCGCCTACGTGACCCTGCCCGGCGGCCATCCGCAGGGCTATCAGGACTGCTTCGACGCCTTCGTCGCCGAGACCTACGCCGCGATCGGCGGCGCCGCCGCGGCCGACGGGCTGCCGGGCCTCGCCGACGGCGTGCGCGCGGCCCGGATCACCGAGGCGGTGCTGCAGTCGGCGGGCAGCCGCGAATGGGTAGAGGTGCCCGCGATCGCGGAGGCCGGAGGCCGAAGCGGAGCCCCGCCGCCGTTGAGGCGGGAGATTTGATGAGGCTCGGGCTGCTCAGCGCCTGCATGCCCGAGCGCGAGCTCGAGCAGGTGGCCGAGTGGGCGGGCGGCCATGGCTACGAGGCGCTCGAGCTCGCCGCCTGGCCGCGGCTCGGCGACCGTCCCTTCGTCGCTCGCCACATCGCCGCCGATGAGTGGGACGAGGCCGAAGCCGAGCGCGTGCGCGCGGCGCTCGACGGCAACGAGCTCGAGCTCTCGGCGCTCGCCTACTACGACAACAACCTGCACCCGGAGCCGGCGCAGCGGGAGGCGATCCATGCCCACCTGCGCGCCTGCATCGACGCGGCCGCGGCGCTCGGCGAGGTCCCGGTTGGCACCTTCGTCGGCCGCGACAACTCACTCAGCGTCGCCGACAACCTGCGCGAGGCGGAGCGGGTGCTGCCGCCGCTGGTCGACTACGCGGGCGAGCACGGCGTGCGGCTGATGATCGAGAACTGCGTCATGGAGGGCTGGCATCCGGACGGCTACCCGGGCAACCTCGCCTACTCGCCCGAGCTCTGGGAGTGGATGTTCGACCTCGGCCTGTGGCTCAACTTCGATCCCTCGCATCTGCTCTGGATCGGGATCGACCCGGTCGAGGCGCTGAAGCCGTACGTCGACAAGGTGATCCACGCCCACGCCAAGGACGCCGAGACCTTCCCCGCCGAGCGCAACCGCTACGGCTTCTTCGGCCGCACTTCGACCCGCGAGTCCGACCCCTGGGACATGGGCTGGTGGCGGTTCCGCGTCCCCGGCCTCGGCGAGGTCGACTTTCCCGGCTACGTCGAGACGCTGCGCGCCGGCGGCTTTGACGGCGTGCTCTCGGTCGAGCACGAGGACCCGGAATGGGGTGGCACTCCGGAGAAGATCGAGGCCGGGCTCGAGATCGCCCACCGCAACCTCAGTCCGCTGGTGGCCGCGTGAGCGCCGCCGGCACAGCCGCGCCCGCGCCGGCGGCGACGACGGTGCTCGAGATCCGGGGCCTGGTCAAGGAGTACCCGGGCGTTCGCGCGCTCCAGGGCGTCGACTTCGATGTGCTCGAGGGAGAGGTCCACTGCCTGCTGGGGCCCAACGGCGCCGGCAAGTCGACGCTGATCAAATGCGTCTCGGGGGCGGTCGAGCCGAGCTCCGGCGAGATCGTGGTCCGGGGCGAGTCGCTGCCCGAGGGCGACCCGGCGGCGACCCTGGGCCGGGGCGTGGCGACGATCTACCAGGAGCTCGACCTGGTCGAGGAGCTGACCGTCGCCCAGAGCATCTTCCTCGCGCACGAGCCGCGCCGCGGGCCGTTGCTCGATCTCGAGCGGATGCGACGCGAGTCGGCGGCGTTGCTCGAGCGTCTCGGACACGGCGCGATCGATCCGCGCTCGCGGGTGCGGGCGCTGCGCCCCGCCGCCCAGCAGATCGTCTCGATCGCCCGGGCGCTCTCACACGACGTCCGCCTGCTGATCATGGACGAACCCTCGGCGATCCTCGACGAGGGCGAGATCGAGACCCTGTTCGGAGTCGTCCGCCGGCTGACGGCCGAGGGCGTCGGGGTCGTCTACATCACCCACCGCCTGGACGAGATCCGCCGGATCGGCGATCGGGTCACGGTGCTCAGCGACGGGCGCACCACCGCCACCGGGATCCCCGCGTCGACCGCGACCGACGAGCTGGTCGAGCTGATGGTCGGCCGCAAGGTCGAGCGCCTCTATCCCGATCGCCCCGCCGGCACCGACCAGGTGATGCTCGAGGTGCGCGGGATCCGCCGCCTGCCCGCGGTCCGCGGGGTCAGCCTCGAGGTCCGCGCCGGCGAGGTTCTCGGCCTCGGCGGTCTGGTCGGGTCCGGGCGCAGCGAGCTCCTGCGGCTGATCTACGGCATGGACGAGCCCGAGGAGGGGGAGGTCCTGATCGACGGGAAGCGGCTGCCACCCAACCGTCCCGACAAGGCGATCGCCGCCGGCCTCGGCCTCGCCCCGGAGGACCGCAAGTCGCAGGGCCTGCTGCTCGGCTGGAGCCTGACCAAGAACGTCAGCCTCGCCGACCTCGGGCGCTTCATCCATCCGCTGCTCAACGTGCGCGCCGAGCGCGCGGCGGCCGAGCAGCAGCTGCGCGCGCTCAATACCGTCCCCGACGATCCCGACCGGATCGCCCGCGAGCTCTCCGGCGGCAACCAGCAGAAGGTCGTGCTCGCCCGCTGGCTGCTTCGCCACTGCCGCGTGCTCCTGCTCGACGAGCCGACCCGCGGCGTCGATGTGCCGACCAAGGCCGAGCTCTACCGGGTGATCGCCGACCTCGCCGCCGCCGGACTCGGCGTGCTGGTGGTCTCATCCGAGCTCGAGGAGCTGGCCGGGATCTGCACCCGGGTGCTGGTGATGCGCGAGGGCGAGCTCGTCGCCGAGGTCCCGGGCGCCGAGGCGAGCGAGCGCGAGCTCCTTCGCCACGCCGTCGCCCCGACCGATTCAACGGACTTCGTGGAGGAGGTTGAATGAGCGTTCTGCGTCAGCGCTTCGGCGCCCTCGAGCTGCAGGAATACGCGCTCGCGATCGTCGTCATCGTGCTCTTCGTCGTCGGCGCGATCCTGAAGCCGGATTCGTTCCCGACCTGGGACAACGTCCGCAACATGCTCACCCAGGCGAGCGTCGTCGGCGTGATCGCGATCGGGATGACATTCGTGATCGCGACCGGCGGGATCGACCTCTCGGTCGGCTCGGTGCTCGCGGCCGCCGGAGTGTTCGGCGGCGTGCTCGTCGACCCCGACGGCAGCACCTGGCTGTTCATCCTCGGCGCCGTCGGCTTCGCCACCCTGCTCGGAACCGTGAACGCGACCTCGATCGCCTTCGGGCGCGTGGTCCCGTTCATCGCCACCCTGGCGATGTTCTCGATCGGCAAGGGCCTGGCGTTATTGCTGAACGACAAGCAACCCGTGGGGCTGCTCGACCTGAACGGCGGCTCGTTCGGAGATCCGGCGCCTTTCTCGCTGCTTTGGTTCGGCACCGGCGAGATCTTCGGCATCCCGGTCTCGATCTACATCTTCCTCGGGGTCACGATCGCCGGCTGGATCGGGCTCAACCGCTCGCGCTACGGGCGCCACGTCGTCGCCGTGGGCGGGAATCGCGAGGCGGCGCGGATCGCCGGCGTGCCCGTACGCCGGGTGATCTTCAGCGTCTACGTGCTCTCCGGCTTCCTCGTCGGGATCGCCACCGTGCTGCTCTGCGCCCGCCTCGGCAGCGCCTCGCCGGTGAGCGGCAACCTCTACGAGCTCGACGCGATCGGCGCCGTGGTCATCGGCGGCACCAGCCTGATGGGAGGCCGGGCCACGATCGTCGGCACCTTCCTCGGGGTGCTCACGTTCGCGCTCATCTTCAGCCTCATGACCCAGCTCAACCTCTCGACGGAGGTCCAGCAGATCACCAAGGGGGCGATCGTGCTCGGGGCCGTGTTGCTCCAGCGCCCGGAGGCCCGGCTCTCGTGACCGCGCCTCAAGCAGCTTTCAAAACGCGTTCCAACAACAACAGGAGGAGAGGTATCTCATGTCGCTGAAGCGACTTTCAATCTCGATCGCGGCGGCGGCGATCCTTGCGCTCGCCCTCGCAGCGTGCGGTGGCGGTGAGGAGACAACGACCGTGACCGCTCCGGCGACGGTTGAGTCCGGCGGCGGCGGGACCGACGCCGGCGGCTCAGGTGAGACCGTCAGCATCGTCGCCAGCGTGCCGCCCACCGATCACGGCTGGCTGGGGGCGATCTCCAAGAACGCCCAGGCGGCCGCGGATCAATACGACGACGTCGACTTCCAGCTCCTGGAGGCCGCCGACTCCGACTCGCAGGCGCAGCAGATCGAGCAGGCGATCTCGGAAGACCCGGACGCGTTGGTCGTTTTGCCGCAGGACGGCGAGGCGCTGACGCCGGTTGCCCAGAAGGCGGAGGCCGCAGGAATCCCGGTGATCAACGTCGATCGCCTGTTCTCCGAGCCCGACGCCGCGACGGCGACGATCCTCGGCGACAACTACCAGATCGGTGTGCTGGCGGCCGACTACATCGCGGAGGAGCTCAACTGCGAGGGCAACGTGGTCGAGATCCAGGGTCTGGCCGGGATCTCGGTGACCGAGGAGCGCACCCAGGGGTTCACCGACGAGCTGGACAAGAAGTGCCCGGACGGCGGGGTCGAGATCGTCGCCTCCCAGCCTGGTGACTTCAATCCGGACACCGGGCTCAAGGTGATGGAGAACATCCTCACCGCCGAGGACCAGATCGACGCCGTGTACACGCACGACGACGATATGGCCCAGGGCGTCGTCCAGGCGATCCGCAACGCCGGTCGCGAGGAGGAGATGTTCCTCACCGGCGTCGGCGGCTCGCAGGACGCGATGGATCAGATCAAGGAGGGCGGTCTCTACAGGGCGACCTTCCTCTACAACCCGAACATGGCGGCGTCCGCGGTCAACATGGCCCGCCTGATCGCCCTCGGCGAGGGCTTCCCGGAGCTGGTGCCGCCGGAGGTTCCGCGCCAGATCGTGGTGCCCGCCGCGGTGGTCACCCAGGACAACGTGGAGGACTACGAGCAGTACGCGTTCAACTAGGCGTTCCTCTCGCACGAGCCCGCCGGGCGCCTTGCGCGCTCGGCGGGCTTCGTGTTCGTGCTCGCGGCGCTAGGCGCGGCAGTCGCCGGGCTCGTCGCCCGCGGCCCAGCGGATCGCGCCCAGCAGGTGGCGGCGCAGCGCCGGCTCGGCGTAGGCCTCGGGCGGGTGGCCCATCGCCGTGTACCAGGAGCGCCCGCCGGCGTAGCGCTGACACCAGGTGATCGGGTGGCTGGCACCCATCGTCCCGCCGCTGTAGCTCGACTCGTCGGCGCTGACCAGCACGTGCACATCAGGGCGGGGATCGCGGTCGAAGTCGTACCACTCGTCGGAGCGCACCCAGTGGCGGGGCAGGCGGGCGGTCGAGGGATGGTCGCGGTCTTCGACGACCAGCGCCGCGGGCTGGATCGGCGGGTGCGAGACGAACAGCGCTCCCACCAGCTCGACGTAGAACGGCCAGGACGCCTCCGCCGTCGTCGCCGCGTGGATGCCGACGAAGCCACCGCCGCGGCCGACGAAGCGCTCGAACGCCGCCTGCTGGGCCTCGTCGAGCACCTCGCCGTCGGGGCTGGCGAAGACGATCGCGTCGTAGTGGCGCAGGACCTCGGAGCGAAAGACGATCGGGTTCTGGCGCGAGGCGACGCCGAACGAGTGGCGCTCGCCAAGCGCCTCGATCGCGGCGACGGCCGCCGGCGCCGAGCCCACCGAGTAGTGAAATGAGTCCGCCTCGAAGTAGACGAGGACGCGAAAGTCCGGGCGCGAGCCGCTGTCGGGCGCCGCCGCGCCGCTTCCCGCGCCGGCCGCCGCGAAGGCGACGAGCGCGACAGCGACAGCGGCTGCCCGCGCCGTCACTAGCGGTGCTTGACGCCCTCGCGCGCGAACCCCGCCAGCTTCGGGCCGGCGACGATCACGCCCTCGAGCGCCGCGTCGATCGCGGCCAGCGTGTCGGCGGAGAGCTCGATCCCGGAGGCGGCGACATTGGCGTGCACCTGCTCCGGGCGCGAGGCGCCGATGATCGCCGAGGCGAGCTCGGGGCGGCGCAGGACCCATGCGAGCGCCAGTTGGGTCATCGTCAGCCCCGCCTCGTCGGCGATCGCGCCCAGGCCCTGGACCGCCTCCAGCACCCGGTCGTCCATGTAGCGCTCGATCGCGAAGCTCATCTCGTCGCTGGCGGCGCGCGAGTCGGCGGGCGGCTCCGACCCGGGCGTGTACTTGCCGGTCAGCACCCCCTGTGCGAGCGGCGACCAGACGATCTGCGAGATCCCGTTGGCGGCGCAGAGCTCGAGCACCTCGGCCTCGGGGGCGCGCCAGATCATGTTGTACTGCGGCTGCGAGGAGACGAGCTTGGCCGCGCCCGCGACCTCGAGCCCGGCCCGGATCTGCTCCGGCGTCCACTCGCTGAAGCCGATGTAGCGCGCCTTGCCCGACTCGACGACCTCGGTCAGCGCCTCCATCGTCTCCTCGATCGGCGTATCGGGGTCGAAGCGGTGGCACTGGTAGAGGTCGACGTAGTCCGTGCGCAGCCGCGCCAGCGAGGCATCGATCTGCTTCGCGATCTGCTCGCGCGAGAGCCCGACGTCCTGCTCGGACATCGGGAAGTAGACCTTGGTCGCGAGCACGTAGGAGCTGCGCTCGTAATCGGCGAGGATCTCGCCCCAGGCCTCCTCGGCGGCGCCGACGCCGTAGACGTTGGCGGTGTCGAAGAAGTTGATCCCGGCGTCGAAGGCGGCCCGCGTGCAGGCCTCCGTGTGCTCGCGCTCGACCCCACCGGAGTAGGTGAGCCAGGAGCCGAGCGAGATCTCCGAGACCTCGAGATCGCTGTCGCCGAGCTGACGTCGCTTCATCTTCAATCCTCGAATCGGTAGTTACAGACCTGGCAGCGTCCCCTGCCGAGCTCGACCTGGGCGCTGCAGAGATGGCATTTACGGGTTGGCGTGTGTCGCCAGATCCTCGCGCAAATCATCAGCGCCAAGGCGAGGACGAAGAGCGAGACATATTCGCGAGCGGGTCCATCAGTTGATGAACCGGTACGTGCACGACTGGCATTTCGACCTGCCGAGCTCAACCTGGGCGCCGCATTGATGGCACTTACGGGTCGCGTAGTAGCGGTTGATGTAGATCGCGATCGAGAACCCGAGCATGATCGCCGCGCAGATCGCGTAGATGACGATCGGGGGCACGAGGCCGTCTAGCCGCCCGAGGCGACCGTGGCCCCATGCGATTGCTTGGCGGCCTCGATCAGCGCCAGCACCTCGCGCTCGCGGCCCTCGCGGACCAGCTCGACCGGGTCGGGATCGCCGTTGACGATCCCCTCGAAGAACTGCTTGCGGTCCTGGTAGGTGGGCAGGTTGCCCTTGGCCCAGCCGCGGGCGTCGTTGAGCATCACCGCCAGCCGGGCGTAGGGCTCGCCGAAGGCCTCGCCGATCTCGCGCTTGATCCGCTTCGCCAGCGCCGGCGAGGCGCCCGCGGTCGAGATCGCGATCGCCAGCGGGCCCGTGCGGACGATCGCCGGGAGGATGAAGTTGCACAGCGAGGGCACGTCGACGACGTTGACCAGCATCGCCCGGCGCTCGGCGGCCTCGTAGACGGAGATGTTGACGTCGGTGTCGTCGGTGGCGGCGATCGCCAGGAACTTGTGCTCGAGGTCGGCCTCGGCGAAGCCCCGCCGCTCCCAGGTGATCGAGCCCTCCTCGGCGAGCTCGCGCAGCTCGCCGACGGCCTCGGGGGCGATCAGGGTGACGCGGCCGTCGCAGGCGAGCAGGCCCTCGACTTTCTCCAGCCCGACCTCGCCGCCGCCGACGACCAGGCAGTCACGGCCCGACAGCCGCAGGCAGGCGATGTAGAACGGCGTCTCCAGCATCCCGCGCACGCAGCTTTGATCGCAGGTGCCGCGCTGGTACTGGCAGACGCACTCCTTGCCTGCATATGACTGGGCCGGCATCGGACAGAGGGTAGAGCCCCGTCTGTCCGCGCTTCGGGTGGCCAACCATCGCGGCCCAGTAGTTAGTGCGAAACGCCCGTCGCACCCTTCGGGTGCGCGCGATCACGCCGCCGGGGCCGTTGGAACCCCCTGCTACTCTCGCGCCGCTATGAGGCTGATCATCACGGAGAAGAACAACTCGGCGAAGAAGATCGCCGAGATCCTCTCGGGCGGCGAGGCGAAGGCCGACGCCACCTACAAGGTGCCGTTCTATACCTGGAGCGACTCCGAGGGCGATCAGATGACCGTCGGGCTCAAGGGCCACGTGATGGGCGTCGCCTTCCCGGAGGGCTACTCGAACTGGCAGGAGACCGATCTCCACGAGCTGATCGACGCCGAGCTGATCCCCGAGCCGACCGACAAGAACGTGGTCAAGGCCGTGCGCAAGCTGGCCAAGGAGGCCGAGTCGATCGTGATCGCCACCGACTTCGATCGCGAGGGCGAGCTGATCGGGCTCGAGGCCTTGGTGCAGGCGCTGGAGGCGAATCCCAAGATCACCTCGGTTGACGTAGCCGAGCGTCCTCCGGTGAAGCGCGCCCGCTACTCGGCGCTGACCAAGGACGAGATCGAGCGCGCCTTCTCCAACCTCGACCAGCTCTCCTACGACCTCGCCTACGCCGGCTCCGCGCGACAGGACATCGATTTGATCTGGGGCGCCACCCTGACCCGCGCGGTCTCGCTCGCCAGCCGCCGCTTCGGCTCCAACTTCCTCTCCGTCGGCCGCGTGCAGAGCCCGACCCTGGCGCTGATCGTCGAGCGCGAGCTCGAGCGCCGCGCCCACGTGCCGAAGCCGTTCTGGGAGCTGTTCGCCAAGTTCGCCCATCCCGACGGCTCGTTCGAGGCCCATCACGCGACCGACAAGTTCTGGGAGAAGGCCGAGGCAGAGGCCGCGCTGGCGGGCACCAAGAGCCCCGGCGTGGTCAAGGAGGTGAGCTCGAGGCGAAACACCCGCAAGCCGCCGACGCCGCTGAACACGACCGCCTTCACCACCGACGCCTCGAGCCGTCTGGGGATCACTCCGGCGGCGGCGATGCGGATCGCCGAGGACCTCTACATGGACGGGTTCATCTCCTATCCGCGTACCGACAACACGGTCTACCCGCCCTCGCTCAACACCAAGGAGCTGGTCACCTCGCTGGTCCGGATCCCGGAGTTCTCGGCCGCCAAGGGCCTGCTCGACAAGCCGCTGGAAGCGACCAGGGGCAAGAAGGAGACCACCGACCACCCGCCGATCTACCCGACCGCGGCCCTGCACCCCGGAGCGCTCGAGGGCCCGAAGCAGCGTGTCTACGAGCTCGTCGTCCGCCGCTTCCTCGCCACCTTCTCGCCGCCGATGATCACCGAGTCGACCCGCGCCGACATCGAGGCCGGCTCGGAGACCTACTTCGTCCGCGGCTCGGTCGTCGTCGACCCCGGCTACGCCGCCATCTATACCTACGCGCGCTCCTCCGACGAGGAGATCCCGGCGCTCGCCGAGGGCCAGAGCCTGGATCTCGACGGCGAGCCCTGGATCGTCGACAAGGAGACCCAGCCGCCGTCACGGATCAGCCAGGGCAAGCTGATCGAGCTGATGGAGGAGCGCCGGCCTCGGCACCAAGGCGACCCGCGCCGACATCATCCAGAAGCTCTACGACCGCGGCTACGCCTACGCCAACCCGCCGATTCCGTCGGAGACGGGGATCGCGCTCTACAAGGCCTTCCACGAATACGTGCCGCGGATGGCGACCCCGGAGATGACCGCCGAGCTGGAGTCCGACATGGACCAGATCGCCGCCGGCGAGACCTCGAAGGAGGATGTCGTCCGGATCAGCCGCGAGATGCTGCACACCACGACCTCCGAGCTCGAGGAGAAGAAGGAGGAGCTGGCGAAGCAGATCTGGCAGGGCATGGACGAGGACAAGTTCCTCGGGCCGTGCAAGGTCTGCGAGGAGGCCGGGCGAAAGCGCGAGAACGGCGAGCCCAACCGGCTGCGGATCATCGACCTCAAGGGCGGCAAGCGCATGTACGGGTGCGAGGGCTGGAATCGCGACGACCCCGAGTCGCCCGACTCGTGCCCGGTCAGCGGCCCGCTCCCCGGGCGCTTCTTCGAGCTCTGGCGACTGGAGGAGCGCTGCTCGGTCTGCGCCGAGCGGCCGCGGCTGACGGTGAAGAAGCGCCAGGGCGGACGCCCATGGAAGCTCTGCCTCAACGACGACTGCCCGACGATGGTCGAGATGCGCGCCAAGCGCGCCGAGCGCGAGGCACAGAAAGAGGCCCGCGAGGCGGCCAAGGCCGCTGACGCCAACGGCGAGACGAAGGCGACGGACGCCGAGGCGACCGATGCCGAGCCCGCCAAGGCTCCGGCCAAGGGCGGCGGGCGCAGGCGACCGAAGAAGCCGGCGCCGACCACCGCGCGCACCAAGCGGGCCCGCTCGAGCACCTAGTTAGATGAGCGACCCCACGACCTCACGCACGCGGATGACGCGCGGATACCGTCGCCCCGCGCGCCCCCGCGCACGCGGGGCCGTGGCGTCGATCATCTAGCGGCCGTGTTCATCACCCTCGAGGGCATCGACCGCTCCGGCAAGACGACCCAGGCGGCGCTGCTCGCCGAGGCGCTCGGGCCGCAGACGGTGCAGCTGCGCGAGCCCGGTGGCACCCCCGCGGGCGAGCGGGTCCGGGAACTGCTCAAGGACCCGGCGCTGGATCTCACCGCCGGCGCCGAGCTGCTGTTGTTCAACGCCGCCCGCGCCCAGCTCGCCAGCGAGGTGATCGGGCCGGCGCGCGAGCAGGGGCTCGATGTCGTCTGCGACCGATACGTCGATTCGACGGTCGCCTATCAGGGCGTCGCCCGCGGGCTCGGGATCGAGCTGGTCGAGCAGCTCAACTCGCTCGTCGTCGGCGATTGCGTGCCCGATCTGACGCTGCTGTTGCGGGTCGATCCAGACGCCGCCGCGGCTCGCGGCCAGGTGCGGCTGGCCGCCGGGGAGCGCGACGGCGACGACCGCTTCGAGGCCGAGGGAGTCGACTTCCAGCGCCGCGTCGCCGCCGCCTACGACGAGCTCGCCGAGCGCCACCCGGCGCGGATCAAGGTGGTCGACGCCTCCGCCGCGCCGGATCAGGTTCATCGTCGCGTGCTCGAGCTGGTCGAGGCGAGCCGGTGAGCGCCGCCGCGCCGGCAACGATCGCCGAGGCGACCGCGGACCAGCCGGCGGCCCGGGTCGCGCTCAGCGCCGCCGCCGGCGAGCCCTTCCACGCTTACCTGCTGGCCGGCCCTCGCGGGTCGGGCAAGGCGGCCGCGGCGCGGGCGCTGGCCGCCGAGCTGCTCGCCGACGGCGTGGCCGACCCCGCGGACACCCGCCGGCGGGTGCTCGCCGACCCCTCGCCGCACCCGGACCTGGTCTGGCTGCGCCCGGCCGGCACCCAGCACCTCGTCGACGCCGTCCGTGAGCAGGTGATCGCCCAGGTCGCCTACCGGCCGTTCGAGGGCGAGCGCCGGGTGTTCGTGATCGAGGCCGCCGAGGCGATGGCCGAGGAGAGCCAGAACGCGCTGCTGAAGACGCTCGAGGAGCCGCCCGCGTTCGCGCATCTGATCCTCGTCACCGCCGAGCCCGAGGCGTTGCTGGAGACGGTGCGCTCGCGCTGCCGCGCCGTGCGCTTCGCGCGACTCGGCCCCGACGCGGTCGAGGCTCGGTTGGCCGAGCGCCCCGCCGGCGACGAGCGCCGCGCCGCCGCCCGGCTTTCCGGCGGCGACGTCGGCGAAGCGGCCTTCCTGCTCGATCCGCTCGGGCGCGAGCTGCGGGCAGCGGTCGAGGAGCTGACGCGGTCGGTGCGCAGCGGCGAGCTCGCCGACTCGCCCTGGACGGCGCTCGCAAGCGCCGCCGATGCCGCCGGGGAGCGCGAGGCGGCGGCGGTGCGCGAACGCGCCGCCGAGCTCGAGGAGGAGGCGGCCGAGCGCAGCGGCCCCGCGTCTCGCCGACGAGCCCGCGAGGCGGAGGATGCCGCCAAGCGCGCCTCGCGCCAGGCGCGCAACGCGACCCTCGACCTCGGACTGGGCCTGTTCGGCGCCTGGATGCGCGACCTCGCCGCGGTCGCCGAGGGTGCTCCGGAGCTGGTCCTCAACTGCGACCGCGCCGGCGAGCTCACCGGCCTCGCCGACGGCCTCGACCCGCGCCGCGCCCGGCGCGCGGGCGAGCTGGTGATGGAGACCCGCCGCCGGCTGACGGTGAACGTCTCCGAGGCGCTGGCGCTCGAGGCGCTCGCCTTCCGGGTCGAGTACCTGCTCGCGCCGCGCTGATGCGCTCCGAGGCGCGGCCGCCGGTGTTCAGGTGGCTGATGTCTCGTCTTTGCCCAGTCATCGTCGCGGCCCTCGCGCTCGCCGGCTTCGGCGGTGTCGCCGGCGCCGCGGTCGTCCACCCGGATCTCAGCTACGACCTCGATTCGCCCGTCGCCGATCCGAACCTGAACGCGCTCGACATCTACACGCCCGACGGCGCCGCGACCACCGAGTCCCGGCCCGTGGTCGTGTACGTCCACGGGGGCGGCTGGCGAAACGGCGACAAGGGCAACAAGATCGCCCGCAAACGAGACCTGTTCACCGGCGCCGGCTACGTCTTCGCCAGCCTCAACTACCGGCTCTCGCCCGACGACATCAGCGCCCAGGCACCCGACCGGGTCAAGTTCCCCGACCATCCCCACGATGTCGGCGAGGCGCTCGGCTGGCTCTCTCAGCACATCGCCGACTACGGCGGCGACCCGACGCGGATGCTCCTGATCGGCCACTCCGCCGGCGCCCACATCGTCTCCCTGGTCTCCACCGACCCGCGCTACGTCGAGGTCTACGGGGTCGAGCCCTGGCAGCTGATCGGCACCGTCTCGCTCGACACCGAGGCCTTCGACATCGCCGATCGGATCGCCGAGGGCACGCCCGCGCGCCGCGACCTCTTCTACAGCGCCTTCGCCACCCCGGCGGAGAACGCCGTCTCGAGCTCGTGGGTGCTCGGTTCGCCGGTCGTCTGGGCCGATCCCGCCGACACCCGCTTCCTGTTCGTGGTCCAGGCCGGCATCGCCGACCGGATCGCCGACAACCAGGCGATGGCGTCGGCTCTCGGGCAGGACCCCGCCGGCGTCTTCGCCGCGCCCTACGACCACGAGGGCATCAACGACGCGGTCGGGGCGCCCGACGACAGCGCCGGCGAGACGGCGGCGATCATCGACTTCTTCGGCCGCATGGTGACGGCCTCGGCGACGCCGAAGGCGAAGCTCGCCAAGCATCCCGCGAGCCGGGTCGGGACCTCCGAGCGCCGCGCCCGGGTGCGCTTCAAGCTCGCCTCCGGGGACCCCGGCGTGAGCTTCGAATGCCGGCTCGACTCACGCAAGCTGAAGCACTGTGGGGCACGTCCCGGCTACCGCGTCGGCCACGGGCGCCACACGTTCCGTTACCGGGCGCTGGCGGCGAGCGGCAGGCCCGGGAAGACGAAGGCGTTTCGGTTCCGGGTCCTCGTGGCTGGATAATCGGCCTCGATGGCACGAACGAGGAGCCCGACCGCCCCCAAGTCGGTCCGCCGAAGACCCTTCGGCGTCCGCCTCTACCTCGCGCTCGCGTTCGCGGCCGTCGCCCTGATCACCGCCGGGCTCGCGTACCTGCTGGTCTCCGACACGGCCGAGCGGGCGGCCGACGAGGACCTGACCCAGCTCGCGGTCGGGCGCACGGTCGGGCTCGCGGACGAGATCGGCAACCGCCAGCCGCGGGCGGCCCCGGCGACCCTGGCCGGGATCACCGAGCAGGGCTACTCGGCCTGGGTCTTCGACGAGACCGGCCGGCTGACGAGCGCCAACACCTCGCGCGGGGTCGAGCTGCTCGAGGTCCCCGGCGCCCGGCGCGGCGTCCAGGCCGCGCTGATCGGCAGCCGCTACGTCGACGAGCTCTCCGGCGGGGTGACGGTGATCGCGGTGCCGATCTTCCGCGACGGGGCGATCGACGGCGTGATCCTCGGCCGCTCGGTGCGGGTGCCCGAGGTCCAGCAGGCGATCGAGGAGCTGCGCGGCGATCGCCTGACGGCGCTCGGTGTCGCCGTCGCGGTCGCGGTCCTGGTCTCGTTTCTGATCGCCAGCGCGATCACCTCGCGGATCAAGCGGCTTGCCGAGAGCGCGGCGCGGATCAGCGAGGGCGAGCTCGACGAGCCGCTCGAGGGCGCCGGCGGCCGCGATGAGATCACCGACCTCGGCCGGGCGCTGGAGACGATGCGCGGGGCCTTACGCCAGACGTTCAGTGCCCTGCGCGAGGAGCGCGACCGGCTCTCGGCGATCTTCGAGGCGCTCTCGGATGCGGTCATGGTCGTGCAGCCCGACGGCGAGGTCCGGTTTTCGAACGCCTCGGCGCGCGAGCTGATCGACGCCGACGGCCACGCGATCGGCCCGCTGATTCCCTGGCTTCGGCGCGCCGCCCGCCGCACGGTGGCCGAGAACGACGCGCTGCGCGTCGGCGATCGCGTCTACTCGCTCAACGCCCGCCAGCTCCCGGCCGAGGACGCGGTGCTGGCGGTCGTCCGCGACCGCACCGAGGAGCTGCGGCGCGAGGTCGCCGAGCGCGAGTTCGTCTCCAACGCCGCGCACGAGCTGCGCAACCCGATCGCCGGGATCTCCGGGGCGATCGAGGTCCTGCGCGCCGGCGCCAAGGACGACCCCGAGGCGCGCGAGCACTTCCTCGGCCGGCTCTCCGAGGACGCCGAGCGGATCAGCCGCCTGACCGAGTCGCTGCTGACGCTGGCGCGGATGGAGGCGGTCGGCGAGGGCGGTACGGAGGCGCTCGACGTCAGCCTGGTGATCGAGGAGGCCGCCGAGGCGGTGGCGGCGCCCGACGGGATCGAGGTCGAGGTCGAGATCGGCACCGACCTGGTGGCGCAGGGCGACCGCGTGCTCCTGCGCCAGGTGCTGATCGGTCTGCTCACGAACGCGTTCAAGAACACTCCGGCGCCGGGCCGGGTGACGATCCGCGGGCGGCCGGGCCGCGGGGGCGAGGATCAGGTCCGGATCGAGGTCGTCGACACCGGCAGCGGGATCGCCGCGGCCGAAGTCGACCGGATCTTCGAGCGCTTCTACCGCGGCTCCGGTTCGCTCGAGCAGGAGGGCTTCGGCCTCGGCCTCTCGATCGCCCGGCGGATGGTCGACGTGATGGGCGGCGAGATCGGGGTCGAATCGGTCGAGGGCCGGGGGAGCACGTTCTGGGTCCGCCTGCGGGCCGCGCAACCGGCGACCACCCCTGTAGCGTGAGCGCCGCTTAGCCGATAACCAATAGATGAGCGACAGAATCCTGATAGCCGACGACGAGCCTTCGGTCCGCGACGCGGTCGGCTACGCGCTTGCGCAGGAGGGCTTCGACGTCACGCTCGCGGTCGATGGCGAGGACGCCGACGGCAAGCTCGGCGGCGAGGACCCGGGCTTCGACCTGCTGATCCTCGACATCATGATGCCCGGCCGCTCGGGCCTCGACATCTGCCGCGACATCCGCGCCCGCAGCCCTGTGCCGATCATCCTGCTGACCGCGAAGGACCAGGAGGTCGACAAGGTCGTCGGGCTCGAGGTCGGCGCCGACGACTACGTGACCAAGCCGTTCTCGGTCCGCGAGCTGCTCGGCCGCGTACGCGCCCAGCTGCGCCGACGCGATCTCGACCGCTCGAGCACCGTCACCGAGGCGAAGACGATCGACGCCGGGCCGGTGCGCATCGACCTCGCCCGCCACCTGGTCTCGATCCGCGGCGAGCCCGTCAACCTGACCCGCTCGGAGTTTCAGGTCCTGCGCCTGCTCGCCGAGCGCCCCGGCCAGGTCTTCAGCCGCCTGGAGATCATGGAGGAGCTGTGGCAGTCGGAGTTCTCCGGCGACGTCCGCGCCTGCGACGTCCACATCTCCAACCTGCGCCAGAAGGTCGAGCGCGACCCCCAGGAACCCGAGCTCGTGCTCACCGTGCGCGGGGTCGGCTACAAGCTCGCCGAGCGCTAGCGCCGACCGCGTCCGATTGAGCGCACCCGGCGCCGACGCGCGGCTAGACTCGCCGCCGTGCCGGCGTAGCTCAGTTGGTAGAGCACTTCATTCGTAATGAAGGGGTCATCGGTTCGAATCCGATCGCCGGCTTCCTCGCTCCATGCCGTGCTAAGGTCTCATACCCCCTAGGGGTATCTAGGGAGACCGTCATGGAAGCCCACGCCGAACACGCCGATCATCACCACCACGAGATGCCGACCGAGGGCGGTGCGCTCACGGGCATGGCGGTCAGCGCCACCCTGCATTGCCTCACCGGCTGTGCGATCGGGGAGGTCACCGGGGTCGCGATCGGAACCGCGCTCGGCTGGTCCAACGGGGCGACGATCGCGCTGGCGATCGCGCTCGCCTTCGTCTTCGGCTACGGCCTGACCAGCCTGCCGCTGTTGCGCGCCGGCCTCGCGCTCGGCGCCGTGATCCCGATCGCGCTCGCCTCGGACACGCTTTCGATCGCGACCATGGAGGTGGTCGACAACGCGATCATCCTGATCGTCCCCGGGGCGATGGACGCCGGCCTCGACTCGGTCCTCTTCTGGGGCAGCCTCGCGTTCGCGCTCGTGATCGCCTTCGTGCTCACCGTCCCGGTCAACCGCTGGCTGCTCGCCCGCGGCAAGGGCCACACAGCGGTCCACGAGACCGGCATCCACGGCGGGCCGCCGACGAGGGTCGTCGGCGCCGCGGTGATCTTTGCCTTCGTCTTCGGCTCCGCGGTGCTGATCGGCGAGGCGTTCTCGGATGACGGCATGGGCGGCCACGGCGAGTCGTCGATGGCGATGTCCGGCGAGGCGGCCGACGATGCGCACGGCGGCGGCCACGCGGAGGAGTCCGGCGCCGCGGTCGAGCCCGCCTCCGCGGCGCCCGGCCTCGCCGTCGCCGACGGCGGGCTCGAGCTCGAGCTCGCCGGCAGCGAGCTGCAGGCCGGAGAGCGGTCCGAGTTGAGCTTCCGGATCGTCGACGCCGGCGGTGCGGCGATCACCGACTACGACGTCGAGCACGCCCGCCGCATGCACCTGATCGTCGTCCGCCGCGATCTGGCCGGGTTCCAGCATCTGCATCCGGCGATCGGACCGGATGGCACCTGGACGACCGACCTGCTGCTGCCCGATCCCGGTTCCTACCGGGTGTTCGCCGACTTCACGCACGAGGGGGAGGCGCTGACGCTCGGGTCCGACCTCGCCGTCGACGGTGAGGCCGACTACCGGCCGCTGCCGGCGCCCTCCGATACGGCGACGGCGCCCGGCGGTTACCGGGTCGAGCTCGCCGGTGAGGCGTCGAGTGCCGGGGCGGAGTCGGAGCTGGCGTTCACGGTCACCCGCAAGGGCGAGCCGGTTCAGCCCGAGCCCTACCTCGCGGCGGACGGCCACCTGGTCGCCCTGCGCGAAGGTGACCTGGCCTTCCTTCACGTGCACCCGCTCGAGGCAGAGGCCGACGCCGACGCGATCCGCTTCGCGACCGAGTTCCCCAGCGAGGGCGAGTACCGCCTCTTCCTCCAGTTCAAGGACGGCGGCAGCGTCCACACGGCGGAGTTCACCCGCGCGGTCGGCCCCGGCGGCTAGCCCCCGATCCGCTCAGCCGGCCGCGCTGCCGGCCTCGCGCCCGCACACGGGGCAGGCGTCGGCGCCCGGCGTGCCCTGGTCGCCGCAATAGGGGCAGACACCGATCTCCTCGAGCACGCCGAGCAGCTCGCCGACCCGGCAGACCAGAAGCTTTTCCTCATCGACCTCGACCCAGGCGCCCGCCGAGGCCGGGAAGACGACGTGGTCGCCGGGCTGCACCGGCATCCGCACGCCGGCACCCTCCCACCAGTCGAGCCCGGGGCCGATCGCGAGCACGATCCCGTGCTGCGGCGGGGGCTCGTGGGAGCCCGCGGGCACGACCAATCCGGAGCGGCGGACGCGGTCCGGCTCGAGCTCCTTGATGATCACGCGGTCGAAGATCGGGCGCAGCAGGTGCTTCATCGCTGGCCTTCCATCGTAGGGTGCCGTGCCGTGCCGACTCTCTCCGTCGTCATCGTCACCCACGACTCGCGCGAGGCGATCGCCGCGACGCTGCCCGCGCTCGCGCCGCAGCTCCGCGACGACGACGAGCTGATCGTCGTCGACAACGACTCCGGAGACGGGACGGCCGCGGCGGTGAGCGAGCTGGCGCCGGCAGCGGTCGTGATCGAGACCGGCGCCAACCTCGGCTTCGCGGCCGCCTGCAACCGCGGCGCCGAGGCCGCCTCCGGGGAGCTGCTCTGCCTGCTCAACCCCGACGCCGTGCCCCAGCCGGGCTGGCGCGAGGCGATCGAGCGGCCGCAGGTCGACGGCAGCGGCTGGGGTGCCTGGCAAGCGCTGGTCACCGCCCGGGGCGGGCGCGAGATCAACACCCGCGGCGGTGTCCTTCACTTCACCGGAATCGCCTGGGCCGGCGGCGCCGGGACCCCGATCGCGGGCCTGCCGGCGAGCCAGTCGTTGGCGGCGACGGAGCCGGGGTTCGTCTCCGGGGCCTGCCTGGTGATCGCCGGCGAGCTCTATCAGCGCCTCGGCGCGATGCCGGAGCGCTTCTTCCTCTACCACGAGGACGTCGACCTCTCGCTGCGCGTCCGTCTCGCCGGCGCCCGGCTCGGGGTCGAGCCGGCGGCGCGGGTCGACCACGACTACGAGTTCGACAAGGGCAAGCAGAAGTGGCGCTACCTGGAGCGAAACCGCTGGGCGACCGTGATCCGCACCTACCCGGCGGCGCTGCTGGTGCTGGTGATGCCGGCGCTGCTCGCCACCGAGCTGGCGCTGCTGTTCGCCGCCGCGGCCGGAGGCTGGCTGCCGCAGAAGCTGCGCGCCTGGGGCGAGACCCTGATCTGGCCGCCACGGCTGCTCGCCGAGCGGCGGCGGATCCAGGCTCAGCGCGAGATCAGCGCCGGCGAGTTCGCCGCCGGGCTGACCGCGAAGCTCGACTCGCCCTACCTCGGCCGCGCCGGGCGCTCGCGGCTGCTAGCCGCCGTCCTCGGCGCCTACTGGTCGGTCGTCCGCCGGCTCGTCGGCGCCGGGCCCGCCGGCTGAGGCCCCGTTCTCGCCCGGGACCTCGCCGCGCGCCTCGCGCAGCTCGAGGTCGAGGCGTGCGTTCTCCTGGGCGAGGATCTTCGTCTCCTCCGCCAGCCGCGAGACGGCGACCGAGAAGTGCAGCAGGAGGATGAAGATCACCCCGAAGGCGAGGATGAAGATCGCGTTCGCCGGCTCCTGGATGCCCATCAGGTCGGCGATCACGTCGAGCCCGTCGGTCCAGATCGCGAGCACGAGCAACGCCAGCGCGGCCAGCATCCAGAGCAGCGCGTAGCGCTCGACCAGCCGTCGCCGGCGGACCAGCTCGAGCACGAGCAGGAAGATCGCCAGGGTCGCGACCACGGCGACGATCTGGGCCTTGGTCTCGATGGTCGAGCCGCCCTCGTCCTTCGGGTTCACGGGCGGGGCGATCGTCGCGTCGATCACGTTCGAGCTGTTGACCGCGTCGCCGCCGCCGGTGGGAACGACCGTGGTCAGTGCCACCCCGGCGCCGCGGATCGTGTTCGCCTGGGCGAGCAGCGTCTCGCCCTGGTCAGCGGGTAGGTGCCGGGGCCGAGCAGGATCGTGTCGCCGGGCCCCGCCTCGAGGATCGTCTGCCCGAGCGAGCCCGGTCCGCTCTCGTTCTCGTTCTCGACCTCGAGCGTGGCGGCGCCGGCGCTCGCGCACACCAGCAGCGCGGCGACGACGACGAGCACGAACGGCCGCAGGCGCATCTAATCCTCCGCCGGCGGGTCGACCCCGGGCTCATCCTTGCCGGTCGCCTCGACCGGAGTCGGGCGGCGGCGGAAGAGGCCGACGAACAGGGCCAGCATCACCTTGACCATGTAGTAGGCGCTGCGCGGGTAGTCGATCGAGCTGCTGCCGAAGCCGCGGGCGTTCATCCGCACCGGCACCTCGTGGATGCGCAGGTGGTTGGCGTGCAGCATCAGCAGCGCCTCGACCTCGGGGTAGTCGTGCGGGTAGTCGCGGGCGAAGAGCTCGATCCCGCGGCGGTTGGTCATCCGGAAGCCGGAGGTCGGGTCGGTGATCTTGCGGCGGGTCAGCGCCGAGAGCACGACCGAGAAGATCAGGTTGCCGGCCCGCCGCGCCAGCGGCACCTTGTAGCCGGGGTCGCCGAGGAAGCGGCTGCCGTAGACCATGTCGGCCTCGGCGCCGGAGGTATGCAGCGCCTCGACCATCTCCGGCAGGTACTCGGGCTTGTGCTGGCCGTCGCCGTCGACCTGGACGGCGACGTCGTAGCCGTGGCGAAGCGCGTACTTGTAGCCGGACTGGACCGCGCCGCCGATGCCGAGGTTGTAGGGGTGGCTGATCACGACCGCCCCCTCCGTCTTCGCCTGGGCGGCGGTCGCGTCGGTGGAGCCGTCGTCGACGACGAGCACGTCGAACCCGGGCGCCTGACGCTGGATGTCGCGGACGACGCGACCGACCATGCCCGCCTCGTTGTAGGCGGGCACGATCGCGAGCTTGGTCAAGTCGGCCCCGCGCGGCATCGGCAGGAGCGCAGGGTAGAGCGGCCGCGAGCCGCGCGCTCGCAAGCCTGCCTCAGCAGCCCGACCTAACCGCGCTCGCTGAGGATCTGGTCGCGCTCGGCGAGCCGGTTGGCGCGGCGCAGCTCGGCCTCGCGCTGGCGGCGCTCCTCGTCGGCGGTCTCGGTGGTCACTCCCGGGACCGGGGTCGGGCGGCCCTGGTCGTCGAGCGCGACCATGGTCACGTAGGCGGTCGAGGTGTGCCGCCGCTCGCCGGTGCGCGGATCCTCGGCCTCGACCCGCACCCCGACCTCGATCGAGGTCCGCCAGGCGGCGTTGACGGTCGCCAGGCAGGTGAGCAGCTCGCCGACGTGGACGGGCTCGGTGAACGTCATCCGGTCCATCCCGGCGGTCACGACCCGGCGCCCGCAGTGGCGGATGGCGGCGATCGCCGCCGCCTCATCGCAGGTCTTCATCACCATGCCGCCGTGGACGAAGCCGGCCGTGTTGGCGTCCTGGACGCCGGCCCAGCGGATCAGCTCCGAGCGCGAGTCCGCGACCGGCCGCGGCTCGAGCTCGCCGCTCACTGACTGCTGTCGTCCGCCGGCGCGGCCTCGGTGGCGATCCGGGCGGCCGCCGCGGCGGCCTCGCTGGGCGAGTCGCCGGCCGCCTCACCGAGGACGAACAGGTGCTGAGCCTGGCAGCCGGCGATCTCGGCCACCGTGGTCGAGAGGTCGGCAGTGTCGAGCCCCGGGCCCTCGCCGGCGTAGTAGGTGAGCTGCTCGGTCTCCAGCGAGGTCAGCAGCTCGAGGATCTGTTCCGGGTTGTTCGCCGCGCCGACCTGATCGAGCAAATCGGTGAGGCGCTTGGCCGCGTCGGCGTCGAGGCCCTCGACGTCGTCGAACACGGTCGTGTCGGTGGGCGAGCCGGGTGCCTCGGGCGGGTCGAATCCGAGCTCGTCGATTGCGCTGCGAAGCGCGTTTGCGTGGGCCTGCTCCTGATCGCGGAAGTCCTCGTAGCTGCTCTTCTGCTCGGCGTTGCCGGCGGTGTCGGCGGCGCGTGAGTAGGCGAGCACCGTGATTTGCTCGAGCCCGATCGCCTCGACCAGGAAGTCGCGCAGATCCTCGTCGTCGGGCGATTGCGCTCCGGCGAGCGCCGGGCGCAGCAGACCGGTGCCGGCGATCGCGCCGGCGGCGAGGGCGCCGCGTCGAAGCGCGTCCCGGCGGCTGACGCCGACCTCGCTCACTGAAGGCGCCTCAACGGCGGCGCGGCTCGGCTTCGCTTCGCTCCGCCTCACTGAAGGCGCCTCAACGGCGGCGCGGCTCGGCTTCGCTTCGCTCCGCCTCACTGTTCCTCCGTGGTCGTGGTCGACGTCGTGGTGCTCGAGCTCGTGGTCGAGGTGGTGGTCGAACCGGCGGCCTCGTGAGGCTCGGCCTCGCCGCCGGTCACGAACGCCTCCGGCGCCTCGGGGTTGCCGGCAAAGCGGTTGACGGCGGCGAGCTCGGCGGCGCAGGCGACCAGCGACGCGCTTGCCAGCGCCCGGGTGTCGACCTGGTCGAGCAGGCCGGCGCCCTGGCGGTGAGCGGCGATCGCGGCGTTGGCGAGGTTGGCCGCGGCGCTCAGCGCTTCCGGACCGTCGGGCCCGCCGTCGGGTGGCGGGGTGTCGGAGCCGGCGCTCGAGTCGGAGGCGACGCTGCGCAGCTCGTCCGCGCGCTTCTCGGCGGCGCCGGCGAAGTCGTCGAACGTCGTTCGCTCTTCGCCCGATCCCGACGTGGCCGAGGCCTGCCGGTAGGCGCCGGCGAGCGCCACCTCGGCGTCGATCTCGGCCGTGAGCAGGTCCTCCTGGGAGGCGTCTTCGCGCTGATCGGCGACGGCCCCGCAGGCGGAGAGCGCGACCCCGGCGACGCCGGTGCCGCCGAGGGCGAGAAGGCCGCGACGCGAGACGGTGAGCATGGCGGCACCCTACCGGGGGGAATGTCAAAGCACTCCGCCAGCCGCGACGGGCTCGAGGCGCTCGACCGGCGCGTGATCGCCTGCGAGCGCTGTCCGCGTCTGGTCGGCTGGCGGCGGGAGGCGGCCGCGGACCCGCCGAAGCGCTACCGCGGGGAGGAGTACTGGGCGCGGCCGCTGCCCGGCTTCGGCGATCCGCGGGCGAAGCTGGTGATCGTCGGCCTGGCGCCGGCGGCGCATGGCGCCAACCGCACGGGCCGCATGTTCACCGGCGATCGCTCAGGCGAGTGGCTGTACGCGGCACTGCACCGGGCGGGGTATGCGAACCAGCCGGCGTCGGAGCACCGCGACGACGGCCTCAGGCTCGACGACGCCTACATCACGGCGGTCGTGCGCTGCGCGCCGCCGGCAAACAAGCCGGCGCCCGCCGAGCGCGACAGGTGCCTTTCCTGGCTTGCCGCCGAGCTGCCGCTGCTCGACAGCGCCCGCGTGCTGCTGGCGCTGGGCTCGTTCGCCTGGGACGGGGTGCTGCGGGTGACGCGTGAGCTCGGCCACCCGACCCCGCGGCCGAAGCCACGCTTCGGGCATGGGGCGGAGGCGGAGGTCGGCCCCTACCGCCTGCTCGGGTCGTACCACCCCTCGCAGCAGAACACGTTCACCGGCAAGCTCACCCGCGAGATGCTCGACGGGGTGCTCGCCAGGGCGCGAGAGCTGGCGGGCGAAGCGCCGTAGCGGCGCCATACTTGGCGGCGAGATGTTCCCGGTCAACGTCCCCAACGTGCTGACGCTGTTGAGGATCGTGGCGGTGCCGGTGCTGGTCGTCGCCCTCCTCGACGAGACGCCGGACGGCGACGTGATCGCGGCGATCGTGTTCGCGCTCGCGGCGCTCACCGACGGCCTCGATGGCTACATCGCCCGCCGGCGCCAGCAGGTGACCACCTTCGGCAAGCTGATGGATCCGCTCGCCGACAAGCTGCTCGTGATCGCGGCGTTGATCTCGCTCGTGTCCCTGAATCGCCTCCCCGCCTGGATCGCGATGGTGATCATCGCTCGCGAGCTCGCGGTCACCGGCCTGCGAAGCGTCGCCGCGGAGCGAGGCGTGGTGATTGCCGCGAGCTGGCTCGGCAAGCTGAAGACAGCGCTTCAGATTGCGGCGATCCTGGCCGTGATCGCCTTCGACCCGACCCCGGTCTGGGCCGACGTGCTCCTCTACGTCGCCGTCGCGGTCACCGTGATCTCGGGCGCCGACTACTTCTTCGGGTTGCGCAAGCGGATGGCCGCGGCGGAGGCCCCCGTTGGGGTTGACAGCCAACCGGCTCCCGAATAGGTTGCGAGCTCGGTGATCGGGCAGGGGCGATTGAGGGGCCGGGGGAAGGCCGGGCTGGGCATCGCGCTCGCCGCGGTCATCGTGGCGCTGGTCCTGCCCACGAGCGCCTCCGGCGCCACCTGGACCCCCGTGAGCTCGAACACCACCGAGGACATCACCGCGATCGAGTACCAGGGCCCGGATCGGTTCTGGTTCACGACCGCCAACGGCAAGATCTTCCGGCGCGTCGGCGGTGTCTTCCAGCAGGAGTTCAGCCTCGATGGTCTGGTGTTCAACGACATCGAATTCCAGGGCGGCAGCGGCCAGGTCGGCTTCGCGGTCGGCGCCAACGGTGCCTTGTACCGCAGCGCCAACGCCGGAGATACCTGGGCGGCGGTGACCGGGATCGTCGGCGGGCGCACGTCGGACGGCAATTGCAATGCAGCCGATGAGGCGCTTGGCGAGGTGCGCAGCATCAACTTCGCGGGCGACGCGCGCGCCTGGATCACCGCCGGCGTGACGCAGATCTTCCGCACGGTCAACGGGGCCACCGCCGCCAACGTCGGCTCGACTTCCCTCGGCTGGCTATACACCAACGACAACGGGACCAGCTGCAGGGTCCCCGGGCAGATCGACGACGTCGTCCCGATCGGCGCCAGCGGCAGCCTCTATCTGTTCGGCAGGCTCCTCGGCGACGTCTTCTTCAGCGGGACGGACCTGGCGACCCCTGGCACCCTGCTTCCCGCGCCCGCGGGCGACACGGGGCTGCGACGCGCCGTGCGCGATCCCAGCAATCCGAACAGCCAATGGGCCGTCGCCCCCAATGCGGCGGGCGGGGAGGCGTACCTGCGTCGGACCGACAACGGCTGGATCACGTCGCAGGCCTTGGTCCTCGGCGGACCCGTTACGGCCTTTCCGACCATGTACGACATTGACGTTGCCGGCGGCACGGTGGTAACCGTCGGCTCCGCGGGCGTGCTCGCCAACTCCACCGACGGCACGACCTTCTACACCGACACGGGGCCGGGAGCCCTGGCGACCGAGGAGTGGATCTCGGTCGGGGCCGCGAGCGCCACCGCGGCCGCGGCCGGCGGGCGCAACGGCTCGCTCGTGCTCACAGACAACGCCAACGTCCTCAACACGCCCGTCGCCCCTGACACGACGGCGCCGGAGACGACGATCACCAAGGCGCCGAAGAAGAAGGTGAAGACGAAGAAGAAGAAGAAGGTGAAGGCGAAGTTCGAGTTCATCTCGACCGAGCCCGGTTCGACCTTTGCCTGCAGCCTCGACGGAAAGCCGTTCGCGCCGTGCAGCTCGCCGCATACGGTGAAGGTGAAGAAGGGCAAGCACGGGCTCGAGGTGGTGGCGACCGACGCCGCCGGCAACGCCGACGCGACCCCGGCTGCCTACAGCTGGAAGGTCAAGAAGAAGAAGAAGCGGCGGCGCTGAGCCGGCCGCGGACGGCAATCAGGCGGCGGAGCTGGGAGCCTCGAGCCACTCGCGCTTGGTCGTGTGGTGGCGCGAGTGCTCGCCGGTCTCGAGCTCGGTGAGGATCTCGGCGAGCTGGCCGGAGCGCTCGGCGACGACCGAGTGGCGGTGGATCGTCTCCAGGTTCTCCTGGCGGGCGAGGACGAAGCCCCCCTCGCGCAAGTCGGGGTAAGCCTCGGCGACGCGGCGGATCATCTCGCGGACGACGTCCTCGACGAAGCGGGGGTTGCGGTGCGCCTTCTCGACCACGAACGCCTCGTCGGAGCGCTTCATCAGCTCGTAGATCTCCGAGCTCATCGAGGATTCGACGATGTGCAGCAGGTCGCGCGCGTCGATCGGCGCGTCGGCGCCCTCGGGGCGGCCGATGTGAAGCGAGCCGATCCCGCGCTGATTGTGGGTGGCGACCGGGACCGAGGCGAAGACGCGCTCGATCTCGTCGTCGGTGAAGCCGTCGGCGGCGAGGCGCTCGCGAGCGTTGGCGGCGAGCAGTCCCTGGGCGCAGGGGCAGGCGGTCATCCCCTGGGCCTCGACCCCGGTGAGCGTG
This sequence comes from uncultured Solirubrobacterales bacterium, assembly GCA_963767475.1. Classification (GTDB taxonomy): domain Bacteria; phylum Actinomycetota; class Thermoleophilia; order Solirubrobacterales; family 70-9; genus WHSW01. The sequence continues at coordinate 262,715 of CAVYEI010000002.1, read as the reverse complement.
CGGGTGCCGCGCTCCGATGACACGGCGGTGCCGAACAGGGTGTAGATCTCCTGCGTGTCGAGGCCGGATGCGGGGGTGGGGACGGTCTCGGGATAGCGAGCGGCGATCCGGACCTCGGCCCGCAGCCCCTGCTGGCGCTCGCGGATGCGCTCGGCGATGTGGCCGGCCAGGCCCTCGGCGCGCAGCGACTCACCGAGCACGACCTCGTCGATCGCTTCGTTGACGACCTCCTCGAAGCGCGACATGTGCACACCCGCCTGCTGCGGGTTGAGGTCGACGAAGCACTCGAGCTCGGCGAAGTAGAAGTCGCCGGCCCTGCGGTCGCCGTTTCCGCTGCTGGGGGCGTCGTCGCCGCCGCAGACGCGGATCACCTTCTCCACCCCAAGCACGCCGACCCTGGTCAGGCTGACCTCGGTCGCGGGCCGGCCGGCTTGCACGTCAGGCGTGGTGTGTGTGTGGATGGTTGCCATATCCGTACAGACTACGGATACGGCGATCCTCCACCGGCCATATAATCCCGCGGCCCGAAAGAGGAGAGGACGGGCGATTTGGCGGAGAAGGCGGATGCCCTTCTAGTTGACGAGGCCCCGGGCGATCCGGAGGCCAACGGGGGACAGCCACTCGGTGAGGGCGACGCCGCGCTGCCCGACTCCGAGGACCTCCGGGGCCTGATCGCGACCGGTCGCGACCGCGGTTACCTGACCTTCGAGGAGATCTCGCAGACGCTGGAAGAGGTCGAGGTGACCAAGGAGCAGGTTCAGGGCCTGCACGCTCACCTGATCGAGCATGGCGTCGACGTGATCGCCGAGGACGGGCTCACCGCCTACAAGGAGGCCAAGGGCGAGACCTCTCCGGGCCAGACGAAGAAGGCGGAGCTCGATCTGACGGTCGAGCCGAGCCTCGACTCGCTGCGCCTCTATCTGCGCTCGATCGGCCGGGTCGAGTTGCTGACCGCCGCCCAGGAGATCGAGCTGGCGAAGCGGATCGAGAAGGGCGACATGGCCGCCAAGCGCCACATGGTGGAGGCGAACCTGCGGCTCGTGGTCTCGATCGCGAAGGGATATCTCGGGCGCGGTCTGAGCTTCCTCGACCTGATCCAGGAGGGCTCGCTCGGCTTGATCCGGGCGGTGGAGAAGTTCGACTATCGGCGCGGCTACAAGTTCTCGACCTACGCCACCTGGTGGATCCGCCAGGCGGTCACCCGGGCGATCGCCGACAAGGCGCGGACGATCCGGATCCCGGTCCACATGGTTGAGAAGCTCAACCGGGTGGCCCACGTCGAGCGCCAGCTCGTGCAGCGGCTGGGGCGCGAGCCCGAGCCGCAGGAGATCGCGACCGAGCTTCAGATCACCGTGCGCGAGGTCCGCGACATCCTCCGCGTCGCCCAGATGCCGATCTCGCTCGAGAAGCCGGTCGGCGACGAGGACGAATCCGAGCTCGGCGACTTCGTCGCCGACGACCAGACGGAAGAACCGTTCGAGGCGGCGACGGAGAACCTTCAGCGGGAGGACATCCAGCGGGCGCTCGACGCGCTGCCCGAGCGCGAACGCCAGGTGATCGAGCTCCGCTACGGCCTGCGCGGCCACGAGCCGCTGACGCTGGAGGAGGTCGGCCGCGCGTTCGGGGTCACCCGCGAGCGCATCCGCCAGATCGAGAACAACACGCTGAAGAAGCTCAAGCAGCTGCCGGAAGCACAGCGCCTGCGCGAGTTAGCCTGAACCCAGACGCGCACGCCCGGAGGCGAAGCCGAGGACGTGGCGCGAGTTGTTCATTCGCAGTAGGGGCGGTCGGTCGGCGGGTCGCGCTCGGCGATGCCGGAGCAGCCGCGGAGGACGTCGAGGCGGGCGGCGAGCCCGGCTTGCAGCGGCGACGGGGTCGCCAGGGCCGGGTTGACGGCCTGGTTTCGGAGTTGGTACGGGTCCTTCTTCAGGTCGTAGAGCTCGTATTCGGGCCGGTCGCAAAGGCCGGTCTCCTTGTTCACGCGGTCGAGCTCGATGTAGCTGTAGCGCTTGGTCCGCACCGCGTCGTAGAAGTTGTTCAGCCCGCGCGCGGTCGGGATCACGCCGCAGGTGCGGTTGCCGCCGAGCTGGTACAGCAGTGCTCGCCCGCGTGACCAGCCGGGACGCTTGCCGTTCAGCAGCGGGCGCATGGAGCGGCCGTCGAGGGTGCGGCAGTCGCCCGCCGCGGTGCAGGGCGCGACCCCGGCGAGGTCGAGGATGGTCGCCGTCAGGTCGACGTTGTTGACCGGTGCCGAGACGGTCGCCGGCTGGCCGTGGCGCTGGGCCTTCGGTCCCAGCAGGGCGGGCGGAACGCGCGCCAGCAGCGGCACCCGGAGCGCCTCCTCGTAGGGGAAGACCTTGTTGAGGAAGATCCGGTGCTCGCCGAAGAAGTAGCCGTTGTCGGAGGTGAAGAAGATCGCCGTGTCGTCGAGCTCGCCCTCGCGCTCGAGCTGCTCGACGAGCTCGCCGACGCCGCGGTCGACGGTCGAGAGGGTGGCGAGCGCGCAGCGGTGGGCGAGTTTGAGGTTGTGGCGGCGGGTGTGGCCGAGCGGGGGACGGGTGGAGACCCAATCGGGCTTGTCGCCGATCTTCTGCTCGTCGAAGTTCGGCGGTTTCGGCAGGGGCTCGTTTCGGAACGGGCGAAAGGCGGCCTCGCTCTCGGGGATCGGCAGTCCGCCGGTGCCGCAGGACCGCGGCGCGGTGAGGTTGCTCGAGTGCGGGGCGAGCTGGGCGACCATGAGGAAGAACGGGCGCGGATCGGCCTCCGCGCCGCGGACGAAGTCGACCGCCGCGCGGTTGATCATCCGGGTCGAGTAGCCGGGCTTGCCGGTCCCGGCGACGACCGGAGTGCCGTTGTCGGAGAAGGTGGCGCCGAGGTACTGGGTCTGGGAGCCGACGTAGCCGTACCAGTCCTCGACTCCGGCCGGGGCGGCAAAGCCGGCGTCGGTGTCGTAGACCTGGCCGAGCGGGGCGGGTTGGTCGTAGTTGAGCAGGAAGCGGCCGGCGTGGCCGGTGCGGTAGCCGGCGTCCTGCAGCCAGGAGTAGATGATCGAGCTCTTGTCGATCAGGGCGGCGTAGCCGGGCTCGTTGTCGATCACGCCCGAGTTGTGCGGGTATTGGCCGGTGAGAAAGCCGGCCCGCGAGGGGCAGCAGAGAGGGCTGGAGACGACGCTGTTGGTGAACGTCGTGCCGGCGTCGCCGAGCGCCTCGACGGTTTCCGGCATCGTTCGCTCGGAGAGCTCGGCCACGCTCTGGTCGTCGGTGAGCACGACGATCACGTTCGGGCGCTTGGGCGTGGCGGGGGCGCCCGAGCTGGCCGCGGGACCCGCGGCTGTGAAGGCGACGCGCGGCCAGGCAGATGCCCGCGACGGTCGCGAAACGTGCCTGCACGCGGCGCTTGGAAAGCCTGTTGATCGGTGTTCGCATCGGTGTTCGAGCCGCCCCCGACGGCGGGCTCACAGTAGATGAGCACTCAGATGGCGATGGAGTTTCGGAACCCCGAGGGCGGGCAGGGGGTTATTACGAACCCGCATGGGTCGCTGAACAAAGACAACGAGAGGAAGGCTGGCATGCCTGAGAATTACGACGATGCGAAGGGCCGGGTCAAGGAAGCCGCCGGTGACCTCACGGATGACGAGAGCCTGAAGCGAGAGGGCAAGATCGATCAGGCCGCCGGCACGGTCAAGGACAAGGTCGGCGACGCGGCCGACAAGGTCAAGGACACGGTCAGCCGCGACAAGTGACCTGAGCTTCCGCTCACGACTGCCGAACGGCGCCCCGGTCGGGCGCCGTTTCGCGTTCAGTCCTCGCGCGCGTAGGGGTTGAAGCTCGGATCGGCCTCGGCGATCGCCCCGGCGTCGCCGGAGGCGACCGCCTTGCGGCGGGCGGCGAGCGGGCCGATGCGGCCGGAGGAGAACATCGCGGCGATGACGACGTCGACGATCGCGAAGCCGATGACCGCGAACAGGATCGGGTCGATCACGAACCCGAGCACGATCCCGACCACGGCGGTGATCGCCGCGGAGAGGTAGAGCGCGGCAACCACCCGCCCGACGCTGGCGCGCACGGGGTCGGGGGAGGCCACGGGCTGCGGGGCGTCGTCCATGTCTCGCAGCCTAACCGAGTCAAGGGTGTGCCAACCCACCGCCGGAAGTGCCAAATCGCGCTCAGAATGGCTTTGTTGAGCCAGTTTCCGCCGTCCGCGATCCTATCGTCGATGGCATGGGCAAGCTCAAGCCAAGAGAGCAGGGAGACATCGGCGAGCTCTCCGCCATGCAGTGGCTCGCCGAGAGCGGCGCCCGCATCTTCGTCCCGGTCGGACACAGCCCGGACGTCGATCTGATCGCCGAGATCAACGGTCGCGCGCTTCGGGTTGAGGTGAAGACGACGGGACACCAATCGCACGGTCGCTGGTGCGTCCAGGTCGCGACGCGGGGCGGAAACCAGAGCTGGAGTGGAGTCGTGAAGCGGTTCGAGCCGTCTCGGTGTGACTTTCTGTTCGTCCACGTCGGGGATGGCAGGCGCTGGTTCATTCCGTCCCCGGCGGTGGATGGCGGGACGAGTCTGGACCTCGGCGGGCCGAAGTACGCCGAGTTCGAAATCGACCCAGGGAGGCCGCTGGATTCGCAGGATGCCCCGGGCTTTCTAGAATCAGCGCCTCGACCGGGGGAGTACCGAAGCGGTCAAACGGGATGCGCTGTAAACGCATTGGCTCAGTCCTTCGCAGGTTCGAATCCTGCCTCCCCCATCGTCGCCACGAAAGATCCGATCACGCCGAGCAATTACGAGCGCAAGCTGGGTCAAAGCGGTCAGGCGGTCATCAACCAGAAACGCCGCATGACGATTCCGCAGAAGGCGTTCTTCGAAGCTGGGCTTCAGAACGGAAGCAAGGTACGCGTCCGAGCCGATGGCCCCGGTCGCCTGATCGTCGAGCAGTTCGAGCTACCCGGCTGGGCCAGACCGGCGTCAGGCTGATCGCAACCGAGCCCTACTCGCTGCCGTGATGCACCAGCCGTGAGAGCACCACCTGCGATCGCGTGCGCTCGACCAGCCCGTTTCGCTGCAAATCGACGATCAGCCGCTCGAGGTCGGCGTTGTCCTCCGTGCGCACCCGGGCGATCGCATCGGCCTCGCCGGTGACGCTCCAGGCCTCGGCCACCTCGGGATGCTCGCGCAGCGTCTTCGCCACCTCCGGCAGCGTCGTCCCCGGCCGATAGAAGAGCTCGACCAGCGCCTCGGTGTTCCAGCCGAGCGCCGAATGGTCGACGAGCGCCGTGTATCCCTGGAGCGCACCGGAGGCCCGCAGCCGGTCGACGCGCCGCTTCACCGACGGCGCCGTCAGCTTCACCCGGCCGGCGATGTCGTCGTAGGTTCGCCGTCCGTCCTCCATCAATAGCGACAGAATCCTGCGGTCAGTAGCGTCCATACGCAGGATTCTTGCGCAGCGGCGCGCGAAAATCAACATTGACGCGCCCAACCGCAGCGACTACCCTCGATCGTGATGAAGACTCCCGTCGCCAGCGTCCGCGTGCTCTTCGACGAGTCGCACTCCGAGGCGTGGACGATCCGCCCCGAAATTGCCGGCTCGATCCAGCCCGCCCACCCCGGCGACGCCTCGCTCGCGCGCGCCGCCGAGGCGCTCGCCGAACGCGAGTTCGAGGTCGAGGCCCATACCTCCGGCGCGCTCACCGCCGACGTCCTCGCCGGCGCCTCCGTGCTGGTCATCGCCCATCCGTCCGACCCGAAATGGGAGGCGACCGTCGACGGCGGCTCGCCGCTGCTCGACCCGACCGAGATCGAGGCGATCGACGCCTTCGTCCGCGCCGGCGGCGGCCTCGTCGTGCTCGGCGAGACCGAGCAGGACAAGTACGGCTCCAACCTCAACGAGCTCGTCGCCCGGTTCGGCGTCCAGATCGAGTCCGCCACGGTCCAGGACTACGAGCACCACCATGGCGACGCCCCCTCCTGGGTGCTCGCCTCGCTCGGCGACAGCCTCGCCGGCGAGCCGCCGCCCGGCTCCGACCCGCTCGCCGGCGTCGAGGCCGCCTGCTTCTACCGCGCCGGCGTGCTCAGCAGCCAAAACGGCGCCCGGGTGATCGCCCGCACCCAGCCGACCGCCTCGCTGCCCAACGCTCCCCTGGCGATGGTCGTGCCCCACGGCGAGGGCCGCGTCGTCGTCACCGCCGACTCCGATCTGTTCGGCGACGATTGCATCGCCGACCTCGACCACGAAGCTCTCTGGCTCAACCTCGTCTACTGGGCGGCGCAGCCCGCCTTCGCCGCCGACGGCGCCACCGGCGCCTCCGCAGTCACCGACGACCCCGCCTGGATCCGCCTCAAGGCCGCGGTCGAGGAGCTTCGCCTGGCCCAGTCAGCGGACGGCTCGATCGACACCTCCGAGCACGACGCGGACAAGGCCCGCAACCTGGCCGCGGCGATCGCCGAGTCGGTGCAGGCGCTCAAGCCCCGCTTCCCCCACCAGCACGACTACATCGACGCGGTCTCCGCCGACACGCTCGCCTGGGCGGAGGCCGGCTATCCGAAGCCCGCTTTCGACCGTTCGACCGAGGCCTTCCGCCCCGAGCGCGACCGCCGCGACGGGATCGAGCACCTCGCCGTCTTTCCGATGTACAAGCAGAACGCCTCCACCGACACCTGCTTCGAGGCGCTCATCATCCGCGTCCCCTGGCCGGAGTGGATCGCCGAGCTCGAGGGCGAGCGCTTCGACAACGCCAAGTTCCTCCCCGTCACCTTCGTCGACTACACCTCCGGCTACGACTCCGAGTGCGCGGTGCTCTTCCCCGAGACCTTCTCCACCGCCGAGCGCCCCTCCGAGTACCACTTCGGCGCCATCTTCTGCGACCGCGAGGCCGAGCGCTTCCGCCGCGTCTGCGGCGCGGCTGCCGAGATCCTGCGTCTCAACCTGCCCCCCGACGCCGCTTGCCTGCTCGCCTCGCGCGAGCTCTCCCAGTCGGCCTACATGCTCTGGGACCTGGTCCACGACCGCACCCACATGCGCGGCGACCTGCCCTTCGACCCGTTCATGATCCGCCAGCGCAGCCCCTATTGGATGTACTCGCTGGAGGAGCTGCGCTGCGACCTGACCGCCTTCGCCGCCGCGGTCGAGCTCGAGCGCGAGGGCTTCGCCTTCGCCCGCCACGCCCAGTACGCGATCCTCTTCGACCGCCTCTTCCGCTTCCCGGTCACCGGCTCGCGGGTGCGCAACTACGACGGCCTCGGCGGCCAGCTCCTGTTCGCCTTCCTGCACCGCGAGGGCTACCTGCACTGGACCGACAACCGGCTGACGCTCGAGTGGGGCCGGCTCGCCGAGGGCGTCGGGCGCCTTCGCGACCGCGTCCAGGACCTCTACCACTCCGGCATCGACCGCTCGAAGCTCGGCCAGTGGACCGCCGCCCACGATCTCGTCGCCGAATACGTCGAGCCGGCCGGGAACTCGGTCTGGGCGAAGGCCAACCGCGACCTGCCCGAGGTCGAGGAGCCGAAGCAACTGGTCGACCTGGTCCGCGACGACGAGTTCCCGCTCAGCCTCTTCTACACCCAGCTGCAGCCGAAGCTCGAGCCCGCGCTCAGCCGCTAGTTCAGCGCCGCGCCTGCTGGCGGGCGTGCGGCGGACCGCCCTCGCCGCCGCCCTCACGCTTGTGCTGGTACATCGCCTGGTCGGCGCGCGCGATCAATTCGTCAAGTGATCCGACCTCGTCGGCGGCAGCGACGGCGACGCCGACGCTGATCGGGATCCCGTACGGCTGGTCGGAGCGGCCGGCGCGCTTGGCGGCGGTCGAGATCTGCCACCAGAGCTCCTCCTTGGAGGTGACGCCGCCCGGTCGAACCAGCGCGAACTCGTCGCCGCCGAGGCGGCCGATGATGTCGCTCTCGCCGGCAACCGCCGCCAGCGCGGCGCCGGTCTCACGGATCAGCTCCGTGCCCGTGTGGTGGCCGTAGGTGTCGTTGATGTAGGCGAGGCGGTCGAGGTCGATGACCACCGCCGTGCACTCAGCGCCCGCGACGCGCGCCTCCCCAAACGCGGCCTGCGCCAGCTCGAAAAAGCGCTGACGCCCGTTGAGGCCGGTCAGCTCGTCGATGCCGGTGCTCGAAACAGCGGTGTCCATGCCGTTGTGATCGGCCGTCGAACCCGACCGCTTGAGGCTGGTGCGCCGCCCTGGACGTCTCGGGCCCGGTCGAATGGTCGGGGTGGCCGCCCGTTGAGCGAAGGCTTAACCGGGCTCGCCTACCCTCTTCGCATGGACGCACGCCGCCTTCGCATCGATCTGTTCGCCTTCGCCCTCGGCGCGCTGGCGCTGCTCACCTACGGTTTCTATGCCTCGCGAAACGGTGGCGCGGTGATCATGTGCGGGCTCTGCTTCGGCGGCCTGCTCACCGCCCGGCTGGTGGGTTTCTCCAATCGCGCCCTGGTGCCGGTGGCGGTCGGCCTCGTGATCTTGCTCTGGGTGGTCTGGATCAACCCGCCGGAGATCAGCTCGCAGAAGACCAGCGCGATCTCCCACTGTGCCGGCGGCCTGCTGATCGGCTGGGCGCTGTCGGAGTACCTGCGCCACCGGGTCGCCTGGCCGCTGTGGGCGATCGGCGCGGTCGCCGCGGTCTTCGGCCTGACGATCCTCTGGGAGCTCGGCGAGTACCTCGGCGACCGCGCCTTCGAGACCGGCCTCGTCCCCAACAAACGCGACTCCGCGGTCGACATCGTCTTCGGCACCTTCGGCGGCTGCGCGGCGACGGTGCTGGCGGCGATGATCCCGACCCGCGGCTCGCGATAGCTTGGACGGCATGAGTGCACTCGACGGACGCGTAATCGCGATCGCCGGCGCCGCCGGCGGGCTCGGCCCCGTGGTCGCCAAGCAGCTCGCCGACGCCGGAGCGACGCTGGCGCTCACCGACCGCGACCAGGGCCGACTCGACGAGGTCGTCGCCGGGCTCGGCCTCGCCGACGAGCGCGTCGACGCCCAGGTCGTCGACCTGCTCGACGAGGCGGGCGCGATCGGCTGGGCGAAGGCGCTCGACCAGCGCTTCGGCCACGTCGACGGCCTCCTGCACCTGGTCGGCGGTTGGAAGGGAGGCGAGCCCCTGGCGACCGCGCCGCTCGCCGACTACGAGTGGCTGCACGACCTGCTCGTGCGCACCGTGATCCACACCACCCGCGCCTTCTGCGACCAGCTCGCGGCCTCGGAGCACGGCCGCTTCGTCTTGGTCTCCTCGTCCCAGGCTCAGGCGCCGGGCGGCACCAACGCCGCCTACGGGGCGACCAAGGCCGCGGCCGAGGCGTGGACGCTGGCGCTCGCCGACACCTTCGTCAAGGCGGAGTCGGCGGCAACCGCCAACATCCTTGTGATCAACGCGATCGTCACCCCGCGGATGCGCGCCGAAAGCCCCGAGAAGGCGTTCAAGACGTTCACCTCGGCGGAGGAGATCGCCGCCGCGATCGAGTTCATCTGCTCCGACGCCGCGCAGAAGATGAACGGCAAGCGCTTCCCGCTGTACCCGTGAGCAACCCGATCGACGGCGAGCCGATCGACTTCGCCTCCGACAACCACGCCGGCGCCCATCCCGAGGTGCTCGAGGCGCTCGTCGCCGCGAACGCGGGCCACGCCGCCTCCTACGGCGCCGACCCCTGGACCGCGCGCGCCGAGGCGGTCGTCGGCGGGCACTTCGGCGACGACGCCCGGGCGTTCTTCGTCTTCAACGGCTCCGGCGCCAACGTCGCCTCGATCGACGCGCTCACGCGGGCGTTCGAGGCGGTGATCTGCACCGATGTCGCCCACATGCACGTCGACGAGTGCGGGGCGCCGGAGCGGATCGCGGGGTCGAAGCTGCTCACGGTCGCCAACCGCGAGGGCAAGCTCGCTCCCGCCGACCTCGAGCAATGGGAGCCCCGCCGCGGCGACGAGCATCAGGCCCAGCCGCGGCTGGTCTCGATCACCCAGGCGACCGAGCTCGGCACCGTCTACACCCTGGAGGAGACCGCGGCGATCGCCGCCACGGCGCACCGGCTCGGCATGTACCTGCACGTCGACGGCGCCCGGCTCGCCAACGCCGCCGCGGCGCTCGGCGTCCCGCTCGCCGCCCTGACCACGGAGGCGGGCGTCGACGTGGTCTCCCTCGGCGGGACCAAGAACGGGCTCGTGTTCGGAGAGGCGGTCGTCTTCTGTCGCCCCGAGCTCGGAGAGAGCTTCGCCTTCACCCGCAAGCAGCTCGGCCAGCTGGCATCGAAGATGCGCTTCGTCTCCGCCCAGTTCGAGGCCCTGCTCTCGGGCGACCTGTGGCTGCGAAGCGCCACCCACGCCAACGCGATGGCCGCGCGGCTCGCCGAGGCGGTGGGCGCGATCGACGGGGTCGAGATCACGCACCCGGTGGAGGCAAACGCCGTCTTCGCCCGCCTCGCCCGGCCGGTGATCGACAGGCTGCTCGCCGACCTGCCCGGCGATCACCCCTTCTACATCTGGGACGAGGCAACCGACGAGGTCCGCTGGATGTGCGCCTGGGACACCACCGAAGCCGACGTCGACGCCTTCGCAGCGGCGGTGGCGGGCGCGCTCCGCCGCCTGTAGTCACTAGGCTTGCGGCGTCGGAAGGGGACCGATGGCTCGGAGGGGCTCGATGGTGCGCAGGGCGTTGACGGCGGTCGTCGCGGTGGTTCTATTCGCGCTCGCATGCTGCGTGGCGGCGAGTGCGCACGTTCTCAGCGCCGCGGATCTGGGCGGCGGCGGACCCGACGGCGTCCCCGCGGTGGTCGAGCGGGCGCTCGGCGGCAAGGTGACGGCGCTCGACAACGGCCTCTACAAAGTTCGCACCGGCGACGGCTTCTCATACACCACCCACGGCCCGGACTTCGCCGCCGATCTGGGGGTCGACAGCCACGGCGCGACGATCGAGCTCGGCGACCCGGAGCGCGACATCGCCTGCGCCACCGACTACTACCAGGAGATCCTCTACGGATATCCGAGCACCGGAACCAACCAACTTGCCACCTACAAGGCGGATATCCAGAGGATCATCAAGGTCATCAACGCGGTCCTCAACGAGGAGTCGCTGGCAAGCGGCGGGCCGCAGGCCGACTACAAGGTCCTCTGCGAGCCCGACGGCTCGATCAAGGTGACCGCTTTTCCCGTCACCTGGACGGGCCACCCCAACCCGACCTTCACCGAGATCATCGACTCGGCGAAGGCCGAGATCGCGGCCACCGACCAGAACGTCGACTACTCGATCTTCTACGACGGGCCCTCCGCCGGCTGCGGCACCGGGACGATCAAGCTCGATGACACACCGGGCGTCAACAACGAGAACAACAACCCGGGGGGTGCGATCACTGCCGGGTATTCGGCCGCCTACATCACCCCGGGGAAGAACTGCTGGTTCACGAACACGCCCATGCACGAGAACGCTCATGCCCAGGGAGCGGTCCAGCCCGCCGCGCCGAACTCGACCGGTCTCGGCGGCTTTCACTGCAACCAAGAAGACGACGTCATGTGCTACGTCGACGGCGGTCCCCAGAACCAGACCATGGTCTCCTGCACCACCAACCCGGGCACGATCCACTACGACTGCGGCTGGGACAGCTACTTCGATTCCAACCCGGAGCCCGGGGAGTATCTCGCCAGCCACTGGAACATCGGCTCGAGCGTCAACCGCTTCATCCGCTTCGGAGGCCCGGACCTGACGCCGCCCGAGACCTCGATCACCGACGGCCCGACGGGGACGATCGCCACGACCGGCACCTCGTTCTCGTTCTCGTCCCCCGAAGTCGGCGCGACCTTCGAGTGCCGGCTCGACGGCGGCGCCTACTCGCCGTGTAGCTCGCCCAAGGCGCTGAGCGGACTGAGCGAGGGCGGCCACACCTTCTACGTGCGCGCAAAGGACCCGTCCGGCAACGCCGATGCGACCCCGGCGAGCCGCAGCTTCACCGTCGACCTTCCCGGCGGTGGTCCGGCTCCGCCTGCCGACACGACGCCGCCGGCGACGACGATCGACTCCGGGTCGAGCAAGGTGAAGAAGGGCAAGAACGCCACCTTCAGCTTCTCCTCGTCGGAGATGGGGGCGACGTTCGAGTGCCAAACCGACGGCGACGGCTATGCGACCTGCAGCTCGCCGACCGTGATCACCAAGCCGCGGAAGGGTTCGCACACATTCCAGGTCCGCTCGACCGATACCGCCGGCAACGTCGGGGCCGCGGCCAGCAAGAAGTTCACGGTCAAGGAAGAAGAAGAAGCGCCGCCGCTAGCTCGTGCGGCCCCGTTAGCCTGGGGCGATGAGCGCGGTGCGGGAGCGGATCGAAGCTGGGGCGGCCCGCGTCCTGATGGCGCTGCCCGAGCCGGCAACGCGGCTGCTCGCCGGCCGGCCGATCGAGATCGAGGGCCAGAGGCTCGACCCCCAGGTTCAGCTCGCGCTGCGGCTCGAGAACATGACCGGCGGCTTCGAGCCCGCCCCGGTGGAGGAGGTGCGCGAGCTTCGCCGCCGCGACGCCCGCGCCTTTGCCGGCCCGCGGATCGAGGTCGCGCGGGTGAGCGATTTGCAGATTCCCGGCCCCGCCGGTCCGATCGGTGCCCGCCTCTATGTTCCCGACGGGCTCACCGGCCCGGCGCCGCTGATCGTCTACTACCACGGCGGCGGGCACGTGATCTGCGACCTCGACACCCACGACCAGCCCTGCCGCCTGATCGCCGCCGAGACGCCCGCCCTGCTGCTCTCGATCGACTACCGCCTCGGCCCCGAGCACCCGTTCCCGGCCGCCGTCGACGACTCCCTGGCGGCATTCGAGTGGGCGCATGCGGAGGCCGGCACGCTGGGAGCCGATCCGGCGCGGATCGCGGTTGCCGGCGACAGCGCCGGCGCCAACCTGGCGACGGTGGTGGCGCAGCTGACCGCCGCCGCGGGCGGTCCCATGCCCTGCTTTCAGGCCCTGATCTACCCGGTGACCGACTACTCCTCCAAGCGCCCGTCCTATGAGACCTACGCCGAGGGGTTCTTCCTCACCCGCACCGAGATGGACTGGTTTCGCGACCACTACTTCGCCTCGCCCGAGGACCGAACCGATCCGCGGGCCTCGCCGATCCTCGCCGACGACCTCTCCGGCCTCGCTCCCGCGCACGTGGTCACTGCCGGCTTCGACCCGCTGCGCGACGAGGGCGAGGACTACGCGGCCGCGCTGCGCGAGGCCGGGGTCGCGGTCAGCCTCCGGCGGGAGTCGGATCTCGTCCACGGCTTCATCAACGCGGCCGGGCTCGGCGGGCGGGCGCGCGAGGCGCTCGAGGCCGTGGCGGCGGCGATCCGGGAGGGCGTCGGCGCCGCCTAACGCCCCGGCCGCGCAGCGGCTACCCTCCCACCGCGCGCCCGGGTAGCTCAGTTGGTAGAGCACCTCCATGGTAAGGAGGGGGTCAGGGGTTCGAGTCCCCTCCCGGGCTTGCGGTCGGCTACGCGAGCTCCGCCGTCGCCTGCCCGCCGTAGTGCTCCGCCATCCACTCGAACTGGGCGGCGAGGCCGTCGGCGACGGCGGTCGTGGGCTCGAAACCAAGGTCGCGCTGGGCGGCGGTGTTGTCGGCTCCGGTGTCGCGGACGTCCCCGGCCTGCGGCTCGCCGTAGCGGACCTCGGCGGTCTTGCCGGCGCATGACTGAAGCAGCTCCAGCGCCTCCAGGACGCTGATCCGGGACCCGCCGCCGATGTTGTAGACGCCCCCGGCGGCGCCCTCCGCCTGCGCGGCCGCGCGCGTGGCGCTGACCACATCGGTGACGTAGGTGAAGTCCCGCGTCTGGCGTCCGTCGCCGAACACCTCGATCGGGGCGCCTTCGATCAGCGAGCGCGAGAACCGGCTGAAAGCCATGTCGGGCCGCTGCCGTGGCCCGTAGACGGAGAAGTAGCGCAGCGAGACCACCGGGACCCCGTAGTTGGCGTGGTAGAGGCTGCAGATGTGCTCGCCCGCGAGCTTCGTCACCCCGTACGGAGAGTGCGGCTTGGGGACCACGTCCTCCGAGGTCGGCAGCGTTTCGGCCTCGCCGTAAACCGAGGAGGAGGAGGCGTAGACGAGGCGGGTCCCCGGCGATCCCGAGACCGCATCGAGGAGGTGCTGCGTCGCCAGGACGTTGTTGCGGACGAAGGTCTCGAAGCGGCCGCCCCAGGAGGCCCGGACGCCCGGCTCGGCGGCGAGATGAAAGACGACGTCGCAACCGACCACCAAGTCACGCAGATCACCCCGAGCCAGATCGATGGGCACGAACTCGAACGAGTCCCACGATCGCGCCTGTTCGAGGTTGCGGAGCTTGTCGCGGCGCCCGTAGTTGTCGTTGAAGCAATCGATGCCGAGGACCGGGTGGCCGTCGTCGAGCAGCGATTCGGTCAGATGCGAGCCGATGAACCCCGCACAACCCGTGACCAGCGCCTGCATTGGCTCAGCCTAGCGTCCACTCGCTAGGGTCAGGCCGCATGAGCGGCGGCGAAACAGTCCTGGTCACCGGCGGGGGAGGGTTCATCGGCTCGAGCCTGGTCGAACGCCTCGTCAACGACGGCTACACGGTCCGCGTGCTGGATAACTTCGCCACCGGGCACCGTGAGAATCTCGCCGGCGTCCTCGACGCGGTCGAGCTCGTCGAAGGCGATATCCAGAGCTATGAGCGCGTCCACAACGCCGTTCGGGGCTGCGAGGTGGTCTTCCATCAAGCCGCATTGCCGTCGGTCCCTCGCTCGGTCCAGGACCCGTTGACCAGCAATGCCGCCAACGTCACCGGCACCCTCAACGTCCTGCTCGCCTCGCGCGACGAAGGGGTGCGCCGGGTCGTGTTCGCATCCTCGTCCTCGGTCTACGGGGCCAATCCGGAGCTGCCCAAGCGTGAGGAGATGGCGGCCGTTCCGATCAGTCCCTACTCGGTCGCGAAGCTGGCGGCGGAGGGGTATTGCCGCGCCTTCCATCAGATCTACGGGCTCGAGACCGTGGCGCTTCGGTACTTCAACGTCTTCGGCCCGCGTCAGGACCCGCTCTCGCAGTACTCGGCGGTGATCCCGAACTTCATCCTTGCCTCGCTCAACGGCAGCCGGCCGCTCGTCCACGGCGACGGCGAGCAGTCCCGAGACTTCAGCTACATCGACAACACGGTCGAGGCGAATCTGCTCGCCGCCTCGGCCGACGACGTCGCCGGGGAGACCTTCAACATCGCCTGCGGCGAACGTATCTCGCTCAACGACCTGCTGGCGCAATTGGGTCTCCTCACCGGCAAGCCGATCGAAGCCATCCACGAGCAGGTACGACCCGGCGACGTCCGGCACTCGCTCGCCGATATCTCACTGGCGCGGGATCGTCTCGGCTACGAGCCGCAGGTGGCCTTCAGCGAAGGCCTGCGGCTGACGATGGAGTGGTATGCCGCTCGACAGTCCGAGGATCGATAGAGTCGAGGGCGGAGGCTGGGCGGCTGATTGGCCTGCCCAAGGGGGCCACAACAGAAAACCGATCGAATGCATCATCTGGTAACCGGAGGCGCCGGCTTCGTCGGCTCACACCTCGTCGACGCGCTCGTCGCCAGGGGCGAGACCGTGACCGTGCTCGACGACCTGAGCACGGGGCGGATCGAGAACCTCCAGCTCGCGCTCGCATCGGGACAGGTCAAGTTCGTCGAGGGCACGACGAGCGATGCGACCTTGGTCAACGACCTGATCGCCCCAGCGGACGCCTGCTTTCACCTCGCCTCCGCCGTCGGTGTCCAGCTGATCGTCGATCGGGCCTACGAATCGCTGCTCAGCAACGTTCACGGCTGCGACGTGGTGATGCACGCTGCCGCCAACCACGACGTCCGGCTGCTGTTCAGCTCGACCTCGGAGGTGTATGGCAAGAACAGCGAGGGTCCGCTCGCCGAGGACTCCGACCGGCTTCTGGGGCCGCCCCAGCTCTCCCGCTGGTCGTATGCGACGGCGAAATGCTTCGGCGAGTCGCTCGCCTTCGGACTCTGCGCCGAGCGCGGAGCCTCGATTGCCGTTGCCCGGCTGTTCAACACCACAGGCCCGCGGCAGACCGGCGCCTACGGCATGGTCCTGCCCACCTTCGTCTGCCAGGCGCTCGAGGGCAGCGATCTCACCGTGCACGGTGACGGCACTCAGACGAGATGCTTCGCGCATGTCAGCGACACAGTCCGCGCGCTCTTGCTGCTGATCGACACCGACGCCGCAGTCGGTGGCGTATTCAACATCGGCGCCGGGAGCGAGCTGTCGATGATCGAGCTTGCCAGCCGCGTGCTCGAGCGAAGCGGAAGCGACTCGACGATCGACCTCGTTCCGTTTGAGCAGGCCTACGGCGAGGGTTTCGAGGAGCTGGGCCGTCGCCGGCCCGATACCACCGCCTTGACCGAGTTGACCGGCTGGCACCCTGAGCTCAGCGTCAATGACGCGATCGACGACATGATCGCCTACGAACGCGCCTCAACCGACCTCGCCGCGGCCGAAGTCGCGGTCAATGGCAGCGCCAACGGCCACCCGGAGGCCAACGTCGCAATTGCCAGCCGCCTGCGGGCCTCGGAGCACACCGCTTGAGCGACGCGACCACGATCTTCGGCGCTCTCACGCTCGCAACCGTGGCCACCGCGGTCGCGACCCCGGCGATGATCCGCATCGCCCGACGGACGAACTTCTACGACCACCCGACCGGCTACAAGAAGCACTCCGCCTCGACCCCGTACCTGGGCGGGATCGCGATCGTCGCCGGCACATTGGTTGCCGCGGCGGTGTTCTCGAGCGCCTTCGAGCATTTCGTTCCGCTGCTCGCCTGCGCCGTCGGTTTGCTGGTCGTGGGCACGATCGACGATCGCCTCCGGCTCGGAATCGGAATCCGCCTGCTGGCGCAAGTTCTCGCCGCGCTCCTCGTTTGGGAGGCCGGCTTGGGCTGGCACGTGCTCGGTACCGAAGCGGCCGACTTCGCGCTCACGATCATCTGGGTCGTGGGACTCACCAACGCGTTCAACCTGTTCGACAACAGCGACGGCGCCGCCGCCACGGTCGGAGCGGCAGGATCCGCCGGCGCCGCGGTGCTCGCCCTCGCATACGGCGATCTCGCGCTCGCCGCGATCGCGATCGCGGTTGCGGGAGCGTGCATCGGGTTCCTCCCCTACAACCTCGCCCATCCGTGTCGGATCTTCATGGGAGACGGCGGGAGCATGCCCCTGGGCCTGCTCGTCGCCGGCATGATCATGGCCGAGCCCACGGGCGATCTGGGATGGGCGGCACTGCCCGCGTACGCCTTGCTCGTCGCGCTGCCGATCCTCGACACGACCCTGGTCGTGTTCTCACGCTGGCGCCGCCGAGCCGCGATTCTCAGCGGTGGCCGCGACCACATCACGCACCGCCTGCTCTTGCGCCTCGGCTCGGTCCAGCGGGTGGCGCTGGCGCTCGGGATCGCTCAGCTCGGCCTTTGCGCGGTGGCGATCATCTTGGCGGAGACCAATCGGACCACGGTCGTGATCGCAACATTCGTCTACCTCGCTGCCGCCGCCGTTGCGCTGGCGCGATTCGAGGGCCCAGATTGGAGATCGCGATCTCCGGAGCAGCATCGATCGCGAAGGGAGCAGCTGCTCCTCGGTGAGAAGGGCCCCGCCTGAGCAGGATCCGGGTACTGCGGGTCATCGCTCGCCTCAATCTGGGCGGGCCCGCTCACCAGGTCAGCCTGCTGAGCGGGCGGCGCCTGGACCCGGATCGCTACGAGACGCTCCTCGTGCACGGACAGCTCGCTGCGGGCGAGGAGTCGCTGGCGGACCTCGCCGACCACGAGGGCGCCAGGACCACGTTCCTGCCGAGCCTGGTGCAGCCGGTGGACCCACGGCGCGACGTGGTCGCGGTGCGACAGCTCTCGCGCATGATCCGGGAGTTTCGCCCTCACATCGTCCACACCCACACGGCGAAGGCGGGTTTCGCGGGCAGGGCGGCGGCCCAGGCTCGACGTCGCCGTCCGGTGATCGTCCACACCTTCCATGGTCACGTGCTCGAGGGCTATTTCGGCAAGCCGAAGACGCTCACGTTCCGGTCGCTGGAACGGCTCCTGGCGCGGCGCACCGACGCGCTGATCGGCGTCAGCGAGCAGACCGTGGCGGACCTCGTCCGCCTGCGGGTCGCGCCCGCGAGCAAGTTCAGGGTGATCCCGCTCGGCCTCGATCTGGAGCCGTTTGTCGAAGCCGACGCGGCCAGCGGCGAGCAGCTCCGCTCGGAGCTCGGGATCGGGCCGGACGAGGTCTTGTTCACGTTCGTCGGCCGGATCGTGCCGATCAAGCGCGTCGACCTGCTGACCGCAGCCTTCGCCCGCGCTTCTCGCGCCACCCCCGGCCTGCGGCTTCTGGTGGTCGGCGACGGCGAGGCTCGCACCCGGCTCGAGCTGCTGGCGGCCGAGCTCGGCGCCGGCGATCGGGTCCACTTCATCGGCTATCGGCGGGATCTGGCCCGGATCGCCGCGGCCGCCGATGTCGCCGTGATCAGCTCCGACAACGAGGGCACGCCGGTCTCCCTGATCGAGGCCGCCGCGGCGGGTGTCCCGGCGGTGGCGACGAACGTCGGCGGGGTCGGCTCGATCGTCGACGAAGACACGGGGATGCTCGTCGCCAAGGGCAACGAGGCCGCGCTCGCCGAGGCGATGCAGGCGATCGCGGCCGACCGCGGCCTGCGACGTCGTCTCGGGGTCGGGGCGAGAGCGCGGGCGCTTGCGCGGTTCTCGATCGACCGCCTGATTGGCGACACCGACGCGCTCTACGGCGAGCTGCTCGCGAGGGCTGACGAGCGCCCAGCCGGTCGCCTACGCTGATCCGATGAGCGACGCGCCGACGACCCCGGTTTCGGTGCTGCAGGTGCTCTCGCAGGACGTTCTCGGAGGCACGGAGCTGATGACCGCGAGCCTGATCGAACGACTCGATCCGCGCCGCGTCAGCTGCGAGCTGGCGGTGCTCTCGGCGGCGGGCCCGATCACGGCGCGTTTGCGAGCCGCCGGCATCGAGGTCCACGTGCTCGGCCACGGAGCGGCCAGAGGAGCCGGGCGCCTTGCTCGGCTGCTGCGGAGACGACGCTTTGACGTCGTCAACGCCTGCGGGATCAGGGGAGGGTTGGTGACGCGTTTTGCGGCTCGCGCCGCGTCGCCGCGGACGAAGGTCGTGATCGGCGTTCGCAGCGTGGTGTTGACCGCGACCGACAGCGCCGACTCTCGAAAGGCGAAGCTCGCCGGCTGGCTGGAGCGACGGACGTCGAGGCTGGTCGACCTCTATGACTCGAATTCCCACGCGGGCGCGGAGCTGATCGCTTCCTACGGAATCGCTCCGGAGCGCGTGCGCTACATCCCCAACGGCGTCGACCTCGCTCCGCCGCAGGCTGACAACGGAAGCGGTCCCGCCGACGCTGCAGCGCCGCTCATCTTCACCGCGGCGAGGTTCGCTCCCGTCAAGCGCCACCAGGATCTGCTCCAGGCGCTGGCGCTGCTGAAGGCCGACGGGGTGCGGTTTCGCGCCGTGCTCGCGGGCACCGGGGCGACCTGGCAGCGGTGCCGGGAGCTCGCAGCGGAGCTCGGCCTGAGCCGGGAGGTCGAGTTCCCAGGCGCCATCGACCCGGATGCCGTCGCCTCGCTTCTGGGTCGCGCGGACGTCGCCTGTCTGCCCTCGCTGTGGGAGGGAATGCCGGGATTCGTGATGGAGGCGATGGCGGCGCGCGTGCCGGTCGTCGCCACTGCCGTCTCGGGAACGGAGGAGCTGGTCGTGGACCGAGAGACCGGCGTGCTGACGCCGGTCCGCGATCCGGTTGCCTTGAAGGAGGCGCTGAGCGAACTGCTGGCGAACCCTGCGCTTGGGCTCAGCATGGGCGAGGCGGGACGGGCGCGGATCGCCGGCGATTTCAGCCTCGAGTCGATGGTCGGCTCGAAGCTCGCGCTCTACGAGGAGCTCGTCCACGGCTGATGTGCGGGCTCTGCGGATACGTTGGCCTGCCCGAGCTGGTTCCCCCGCCGCAGGTTGGCCGGGCGATGAGCCAGACGCTGGCCCACCGCGGCCCGGACGGGGCGGGAGAGCTCGAGATCGCCTCGAGCGCTGGGCCGGAGCTCGCGGGCTGGCTCGGACATCGGAGGCTGCGGATCATCGACCTCACCGACGAGGCACGCCAGCCGATGCAAAGCGACGACAAGGCCGTGGCCTTGGTCTACAACGGCGAGGTCTACAACTTTCGCGAGCTGCGACGCGAGCTCAGCGCTCAGGGATTCCGCTTCCGCTCCACCGGTGACACCGAAGTGGTCCTGCGGGCGTATGAGGCATGGGGGGCGGAATTCGTCCGCCGGCTGGACGGGATGTTTGCCCTTGCCGTCTGGGACGGCCGCTTGGGAGAGCTGCTGCTCGCTCGGGACCGGACCGGCAAGAAGCCGCTCTTCTACGCAGAGCAGGACGGACTGCTGACCTTTGGCTCGGAGATCAAGGCGCTCCTCGCCGCCCCCTGGATATCGGGCTCGATCGACGAGCGGCGGCTGCCCGAGTTCCTCACCTATGGCTACGTTCCCTGGCCCCACACCCTGTATCAGGGGATTTCGCAGGTGCCGCCGGCGTCGACCCTGCGCTTCGACGCGAAGGCAACCAGCAGCGTCGCCGAGTACTGGGACCCGCTCGCGTCCGAGCAGGATGTGCGCTCCGCCGACGCCGCGGGCGAGATCCCGCGTCTGCTCGAGCAGGCCACCACACGGCGCCTGGTCGCCGACGTCCCGCTGGGGGCGTTTCTCTCCGGCGGGGTGGACTCGTCGATCGTCGTCGGGTTGATGAGCCGTGCCAGCGCCGAACCGGTGCGGACGTTCAGCATCGGCTTTCCGGAGGACCCGTCATTCGACGAGCGCAGCTACGCCAGGCTGGTCGCCGATCACTTCGACACCCGCCATCTCGAGTTCGCGGTCCACGCCGACGCCCTGGCCTTGATGGACGGGTTGCTGTGGCACCACGACCAGCCCTACGCGGACTCCTCGGCGATCCCCACCTACCTCGTCTGCCAGCTGGCGCGCGAACACGTCACCGTCGCCCTCAACGGCGATGGCGGCGATGAGGTCTTCGGCGGATACGACCGATTCGTCGCCTCCAAGCTGACCGGGGTCGTCCCCGCTCCGATTGCTCGCGCGGCGAGCCCGCTGCGGAGGCTGATCCCACGTCGCAGCGGCTATTTCAGCCTCCGGCGCAGGGCCGATCGCTTCGTCGAGCTCGCCGAGAGCAGCCCGCTGGAGCGTTATCAATCCTGGATCGCCGTTTTCAACGAGGACCTGCTGGCGGAGCTTCTCCCTTCAGCTTCGCTCGGCCACGTGGGCGATTCGATGGAGCGCAGCTACCGGCGCGCGGCTCAGTCGCCCGACCTCGAGCGGATCCTCTACGCCAATTTCAAGACCTACCTTCCCGATGACTTGGCGGTGAAGATGGATCGGATGTCGATGGCGAACTCGCTCGAGACGCGTTCGCCGTTCCTCGACACGGCGCTGATCGAGTACCTGGCGCGAGTTCCGGCCGCTGAGAAGGTCGGTTTGCGGCGGGTGAAGCCACTGCTCCGGCGCTCGTTCTGGCCCCTGCTGCCGAAGCAGATCTGGAACCGGCGAAAGCACGGGTTCGGCGTCCCCATGGGCCGCTGGTTTCAAAACGAGCTGCGACCGGTGTTCGAGGACGAGGTGCTCGCCGCTGACGCGCGGTCCGGCAAGTACCTCGACCAGGCGCTTCTACGCCGCCTCTGGGCCCAGCACCAGGAAGGCTCGGTCGAGCACGGTGCGCGTTTTTGGGCCGTGCTGACGCTGGAGCGGTGGCTGCGGACGGCCGCCGGCGGCTCGGCCCCGGTGGACCCGGTGGACCCGGTGATCGAGGCCCGCCCGGCCGGCGAGCGCTGAGCACTTGCCGGCGCCGAGACTGTTCACCCTGGCCCTCGCCGGCGCGCTCGCGCTCGCGATCCCGGTCGGCGAGCTCCCCTGGTTCTCCGGGCTGCCTCTAAACAACCTCCCGGAGGCGATCGGGCTGGTCCTGCTGTTGCCGCTGCTGGTGGTCCGATCGCTTCGGCGCGTGATCGTGGCCGAGTGCGAGCGGATCTTTCCGCGCCGCAGCGGCCAGCTGGCAGCGGGGTTGGTCGCGCTTGCGATTGCGGCGAAGATCGTCCTCATCCTGAGCGGCGGCCAGGTCGGTTGGCACGCCTGCTACCGAGCCGTCGATCAGCCGGTGGCGGCAGGGTCGTGCGAGCGGTCATATGAGAACCCCCTGTTCCGCGACGCGGCGACGAGGTTCGACCGCGAGCTCGCCTTCGGCGAGCCGGGCGTCGAAAGACCGACACCGGCACTCTCGAGCTCCTCCTGGAACCTGAGCTTCTTCAACTCGAGCCGGTTCAACCAGACCGAGCCGGAGGGTTACCGGGAACGACTTCCGTTCGAGGTCGAGTGGACGGCGGACGTGGAAGCCGACGACGAGGTCGTCGTCTCCTACGTGGGCGAGGGCAGGATCGCCATCGACGGTCAATCGACGCCGCTGCCGCCGTCCTATTCGCGGGCGCGGACGATCGTGCTGCGGGATCTGCCCAGCGAGGGCGCCGCCGTCGTCGATTTCGCCTTCACCCCTCCCGGCGCGGGAACGGGTGCGATCCCTCGACCCTACGCGAGCATCAACGTCTCGGGCGTCGACCCGGCCGGCCCGACGACCGTTGAGACGGCGCTGGGAGCAGCCGTGGATGTGTCGATGCTGGTCCTGCTCGCCGCGCTGATCCTCTGCTACGCCGTGCTCGCCACACGGCTGGGCTGGCACTGGCTCCCGGCGATCGCGCTCGCGCTGGCCCTGGTGATCCCCGCGGGCGACGCAGGCGGGCTCGCCGTTCGGACGACGCTGGCTCTACTCGTCATGCTCGCCGCCTTGCTGTGTCGCCCGTCGCTGCGGGCCCTCCTGTTCGCCGCCCTCGGGGTGATCGTGATCAACTCGATCGGGGTTGGCCACGAGTTCGTGACCTGGGACTCGGTCATCTACCGGTCGGCGGGCAATGACCCGCTCACCTACGAATCGTTTGCCAGGGAGATCCTCGAGACGGGGTCGCTGCGCGGCGGTGAGGACGTGTTCTTCTACCAGCCCGCATCTCGTTACATCCTGTTTGTCGCGCACGCGATCCTCGGCGACGGCGACGCCCTGCTCTCGGTGGCTTCGCGCTCTGCGGTCAGCATCGCGATCATCTTCGCGGTCGGCGCGGCCGGCGTCTTGCGAGTGGCACGGCCGATCGAGCGGATCGCCTGTTTCGCAGCCGCGGCCTGCGTGCTCGTGGTGCTCAACTGGGAGCCGGAAGTGGTCGACCTGATCGATGTCGGGTTGTCGGAGTGGATGGTTTGGGCGGGAATCCCGGTCGGATTCGCGATGGTGGTCTTGGCACCGAGTCGCCGCTGGGTCCTGATCGGGACGGCGATCCTCGCTGCCTGCGTGCTCACTCGCACTCACCTGGGCCCGGCCCTGGCCCTCGTTCTGGCGGCCGCTCTGTTGCCGATCTGGCGGACGGACCGGCGCCTCGTCCTCGTCTCCGGGGGTCTCTTCCTGGCGCTGCTCTGCCTGCCGCTGCTCCACAACCTTGCCTACGGCGAGCGCTTCGTCCTCGCCACCACCAGCGGTCAAGTCAACGTCGTCTTACCGCTGGCCGACCTGCCGCGCGCGATCTCCGATCCGGACGTGCGTTCCGTTCTCGAGAGCCAGGTCCGGCAGATCTTCTACGCCTCGCCCGAGGCATCCTCGGAAGCGATCTTGGTCGCCCTGCGGATCCTGCAGGCGACCTGGTTGTTGGGCACGATCGCGGTTCTCGTTCGCTGGCGGCGCACCGGGCTGGCCGCCAAGGCGCTGGCGGTGACGCCCGCGGTGATGCTGGCGCCGTTCGTGACCTTCCAGGTGCACCCCTACTATCCCCGCCACATCGTCGCCGGGCACATCCTGATGGCAATCGTGCTCGCGCTCGTGGTGATCCCGGCTCTCACTGCCGAGAGATCCCGCACCGGGCCGGGATAGCCCTGTGCCAGCATCTGGCCGCGTGCCGAACCCGCGGGAGCATTTCGACGTCACCGTCTACGCGCCATGGGTCGGCCCGCTGCTTCAACCTGGGGCCACGCCCGCGACCGGCGGGATGGAGACGCAGGCACTGCTCTTCGCCCGAGGCCTGACGCGGCGCGGACACTCCGTCTGCCTCATCGTCCGCGACTCCGAAGAGGGCCTTCCGGACGCGGTCGACGACATGTGCATAGTTCCGATTCGGCTGTCCCGCGGCGCCCGAAACCGATCCGAGCTGGCTTGGGAGCTTCGCTATGGCCTGGCGATGGTGCGCGCCCTGCTCCGCGCCCCGGCGACCTCGGTGATCCAGTTCGCCCCCGGGATCGAGACCGGGATCGTCGGGGCAGCCGCCCGGTTGCGAGGAAGCCGCTTCGTCTATCTGAGCGCGAGCGTGGTCGACTTCGAGCTCGAGCGATGGGAAACGAGCCGGCGCAACGGCACGGGTTTTCGATTCGGGATCCGGCTTGCGGACGCGATCGTGGTGCAAACCAACGAGCAGGCGGAGATGTGCCGTCGGCGTTTCGGGCGTGAGCCGGTTCTGATCAAGAGCGCGACCGAGGCGGCCGCGCCGCAGGCGGGCGCCCCGGACGCGT
Organism: uncultured Solirubrobacterales bacterium; assembly: GCA_963767475.1. Lineage (GTDB taxonomy): Bacteria > Actinomycetota > Thermoleophilia > Solirubrobacterales > 70-9 > WHSW01. The sequence goes on along the minus strand of CAVYEI010000002.1, from coordinate 238,096 downwards.
TTCTGTGGGTGGGACGGATGGAGGCCTACAAGCGCCCGCACGAGTTCTTGGCGCTTGCGGAGGCACTGCCGGAGGTCAGGTTTCGTCTGGTCGCGACTCCCGGGCACCTCGACGACAGCTCGCTGAAGGAGCGGGCGGCCCGGATCCCCAATCTCGAATGGATGGGGCCGCGGCCGCGGGCCGAGCTGCTCGGCCTGATGGACTCCGCGGTTGCGCTCGTCAGCACGTCGGAGGTCGAGGGGATGCCGAACGTCTTTCTCGAGGCCTGGGCCCGTGGTGTGCCGACGCTCGCCCTCGACGTCGATCCCGACGGCTTGATCGAGAGCGAGGGTCTCGGCATCTGGGCTAAGGGTGATCGGGCTGAGCTGGCGGAGAGGACGGCGGAGCTGTGGTCCGACCGGGCTGTCCGCGAGGCGATCTCTCGCCGTTGCATCGCCTACGTTCGCCGCGAGCACGACATCGAGCGGGCGCTGGATCGGCTGGAGGAGACGCTGCGGCTGGAGGCCTAGGCGTCGCCGGCGACGGCGACCCCGAAGCCCGTCCTGCCGTAATCGTTGCCGTTGTAGAACAGGTACGTGCCGTGAGCCGTCTGCGCGATGTTCGGGTAGCAAATCATCTCCGAGTCCCAGCCCTGCTCGGATACGTCGATTCCCGCCTCATGGTCACGTCGATCCCACGTTCGGCCGTCCGCCGACTCGGCGTAGCCGATCCGATAGCCGCTGCTGATCGTGCGCACCGAGTACCACATCCGAAGCAGGCCATCCCGCTCGATCACGTGCGGGCGGGCGAAGCCGAACTCGTCCTCATCGGCGGAGCTGATGCAGACCTCACCCTCGGGCCCCCACTCGATCCCGTCAGGCGACTCGAGGTAGCGGAGGTCATAGCGCGGCCGGGGGCGGTCGCCCGCGTCAGTCCAGCTGTCGCCGCCCGCGTACCAGATCCGCCACGGGTCGCCCGCCTGAACGTGTCCGGACGAACGCAGCACCGGTTCGGCGTCGCTGCGATCGAGGACCGGCACGCGCGCGTGGCGGATGAACGTCTCGCCGCCGTCGCGGCTCACCGCGAGCCCCTGGAAGAGGTAGTAGCGGACCGTCACGCCCAGCTGCCAGCCGGCGTAGTAGAGGTGGATCGCCTCGCCCGACCGGCAGACGCTCAGCGGGTTGACGCCGTGGTCGTCGAACATTCCGGGGTCGCCGATGTCGACGATCGGCTGCGCCGACACGTCGAGCACCTGCAAGGGGTCCTTGGCGGCGACATCGACGTACCCGATCCGGCCGACCTGGTCCGCGTCGAGGAAGGCGACGTAGACGCGGATTGTCTCGTCGTCGAGCGCAAGTGCGGTCGGAAGCGCCGCGTGCGTCTGCGCCCATCCGGCCTCGCCGCCGGCAACGTAGACGCGGCCGAGCTTTGTCCAGCTCATCCGTCGGGTTCGACGCCGAGGACCTCGAACGAGCTCTGCTCGCGCAGGTCGCTGCGTGCCGGACGGTAGACGGAGCCGGGAGCTACATCCCGGGTGAGCACGACGTGTGGCCCGATCCAGCTGTCGGCGCCAATCGTGATGTCGTTGACCAGGGTCGCGTTGACACCGACGAACGTGTTCTCGCCGATCTCGCACGATCCGGAGACGACCACGTGGGAAGCGATGAAGCAGTTGTCGCGTATGCGGCAATGGTGGGCGATGTGGTTACCGCTCCAGAGCACGACGTTGTCGCCGATCTCGGCGAATGGCTGCAGCGTGTTGTCCTCGAAGACGAAGCAGTGCTCGCCGATGCGCACATTCGGCCACACGAACGCCCTGCTGCTGACGTAGCTGGCGAGCGGGTACCCGGCCGCCTTGGCCGCGCCGGCGAGCCGGGTCCGCAACCTGTTCATCTGCGTGTAGACCATGGCGACGTAGACGGCGTGGTCCGCCGGTGGATGGGTCTCGGAGAGCGTTTCGAACTCGACCACCGGCAGTCCGAAGAGCTCGTCATGGGAGGCAAAGCCACGCTCGACCGAGAACGCCACCACCTCGTACTCGGAGTCGTGAGTGAAGTACTCGTATGCGACCTCGGCGAACAGGCTGTCGCCGACGATGATCAGCTTCGATGGGCTCATGGCCGGATGAAGAGCAGGTCCTCGCGGCGGTTGGCCATCGGCAGGTCCGCTCGCTGTGGGACCACGCAGGCGTCGAACCCCGCGGCGCGCGCGCGGGCCAGCAGCGCGAGCACGACGGAGTCGTCGATCCGATTGGTCTCGATCTGGTTGACCGCCGGCTCCGGCGGCGACTCGGACCCGGTGAAGTCCCGGTGGAACCGTTGTCCCGCGGCGCTGGCGAAGAAGCGTCGCCGCTTGGAGGCGTTCGGCACATCCCCGATCAGCGCCATGCCACCAGGCGCCAGCAGCTCGAGGCAACGATCGATGAACGTGAACACGCTCGCGTCGGGCAGCACGTAGTGGAGGACGCTGTAGGCGATGATCACGTCGACGGCGCCGGCGAACTCCTCCAGCAGCGGCTCGCAATCGGGAAACCGGGCCGCGAACTTGCGGGCACCCACTCGATCGGGGTGATGATCGAGCATCTCGGGGGAATCGACCAGCAGCAGCAGATGCTCGCGTTGCTCGCAAAGGGCCCGGATCATCCGCGGCAGCTCGCTGCAGCCCGGCCCGATGTCGAGGACCGTTTTCGAACGTTCTGAAAGCGCCGGCAGCTTGGCGACCAGGTCCTCGAAGATCGCGCCCTCGGCCGCCTCGCGGTACGAGTCGGGAAAGCCGATCTTCTCGTACTGACTCAGCGACTCGTCAGACGCCATCCGGCGGAAGTCGTCGAATGAGATATCGGCGAACCCGCCCTCACTCTGGGCCATCTCGACGCTGACGATAGCCGTTAGCCTGCGGCGGTGCCGATGGCCGATTCGTCCCCTTCGGAACCCCGCGTGATCGAGCTTCCGAGGTTTCTGGACCCGCGGGGGAACCTCACCTATGTCGAGGGGGATGTGCACATTCCGTTCCCGATCCGGCGCGCGTACTGGATCTACGACGTGCCGGGCGGCGAGCGGCGCGGCGGCCACGGCTACCGCGAGCTGGAGGAGTTCATCGTTGCGCTCTCGGGCAGCTTCGACGTCGTCGTCGACGATGCCACTGCCCCCCGCACGTTCAACCTCAACCGCTCCTATCTGGGTCTCTACGTGCCGCGCCGATGGTGGCGGTCGCTGGAGAACTTCTCCACCAATGCGGTCTGCCTGATCCTGGCATCGCGGGGGTACGACGAGGCCGACTACATCCGGAACCGGGCGGAGTTCGAGACCCTGACGGGGGGAGCGTCCTGATGCCCGACATCGACGCCTGCAGGGTGATCGCCCTGCCGCAGATCCCGCGACCCGAGGGGAACATCACCCCGGTCGAGGGTGCCTCCGATCGGCTCCCGTTCGAGATCGCGCGGGTCTTCTATCTCTATGACATTCCCGGCGGAGCGGCTCGCGGGGGCCACGCCCATCACCGCTGCGAGCAGCTGCTGGTCTGCGCGATGGGCTCGTTTCGGATCGCCGTCGATGACGGCCGCTACCGCCGGGTGGTCGACCTGGATCGCGCTTACTACGGGCTGTACCTGCCGCCTTTGATCTGGGCCGAGGAGCTCGAGTTCTCGGCCGGGGCGATCTGCCTGGTGCTGGCGTCGCTTCCCTACGACGAGGCCGACTACATCCGCGACTATGGGACGTTCGCGGGGCTGAAGCAGTCCTGAAGCGCGGTCACGACGGTGTCCCGCTCTTCGTCCGTCAGCTCCGGGTAGAGCGGCAGGCTGAGCACCTGCTGGCAGAGACGTTCGCTGACCCCCAGCTCCCCGGGACGGTCGAGTTGGACGAAGGCCGGCTGCTGATGGATCGCACGCGGGTAGTGGACGAGGGTGCCGACTCCGCGCTCGGCGAGCGCGCGTTGCAGGCCGTCGCGATCGCGACTACGGATCACGAACAGGTGCCACGCGTGCAGGCGTCCATCCGCTTGCACCGGCAGCGCCACGGGTGCGTCGCGAAGATCGACGAGGTAACCCTCGGCAAGCTCGCGCCGACGAGCGTTTTCGCGATCGAGGTGGGCGAGCCGGACGCAGAGCAGCGCCGCTTGGAGCTCGTCAAGCCGGCTGTTTTGCCCTTTGACGACGGCGTTGTCGCGCTCGCGGTAGCCGTAGTTGCGCGTCAGTCGCACGCGATCGGCGATCCCGTCGTCGTCGGTGACCACAGCCCCTGCGTCTCCGAGCGCACCGAGGTTCTTGGTCGGGTAGAAGCTGAACGCGGCAGCGTCGGCGAGCGCGCCCGCGGTGCGGTCGCCGAACCGGGCGCCGTGCGCCTGGGCGACATCCTCGACCACACGTATTCCCGCCTGCTCCGCGACCGCGGCGATCGCATCCATGTCCGCGCACTGGCCGTAGAGATGAACCGGCACTACGGCCTTCGTTCGCTCGCTGATCGCTCGCTCCACCGACCCCGCGTCGAGGGTCGCCGTGTCCGCGTCGACGTCGGCGAGCACTGGCGCGGCCCCGGTGGCGACGATCCCCGCGACCGTTGGTGCGCAGGTGTTCGCCGCGGTGATCACCTCATCTCCGGCCTCGACCCCGACCGCTCCCAGGGCGAGCGCGAGCGCGTCGGTGCCGGAGGCGACCCCGACCGCGTGCTTGGCGCCGCAGAAGCCGGCGAACTGGCCCTCGAACCTCTCCACGGCCTCCCCCAGCACGTATCGCTCGCCTGCGAGAACGCTGGCGAAGGCGCGATCGAGCTCCGCGCGATGAGCGGCCACGTGGCGCGAGAGATCCAAGAACGCCACCTCGGCTCCCGTCCGCGGGCTCATCGGCGGGTAGTCTAGGCGCGCCCTCAGGCTTCGTATGCCGTTGCGCCCCGCCCGAGCGGCCTGCGTACCGCGGCCCTGGGGCCAGGCAGGAGATCTGGACCGATGCAAGTCGCGCCCTACGGCGAAGAAAACCGAGCCGAGTGGGACAGTTTCCTTGACCACTCGAAGAACGGGACGTTCCTGTTTCGTCGCCAGTACATGGAGTACCACGCCGCCCGGTTCCCCGATGCGTCGCTGCTGGTCCGTACCGACGCCGGCAAGCTCGTCGGCCTGTTGCCCGCCAGTTCCGCGAGCGACGAGGTCGGTAGCCATCCAGGGCTGACCTACGGAGGGTTGATCACCGATCAATGGATGACCACGGCTCGCATACTCGAGGCGTTGTCCGCGGTTGCCGAGCACCTTGCCGCGGCCGGTTACTCGCGGCTCGTCTACAAGACCGTGCCCCACATCTACCACCTGTTCCCGGCGGAGGAGGACCGCTACGCGCTGTTCAGGCTCGGTGCGCGGCTTACCCGTCGTGACCTCCTCTTGGTGGTCGACTATCGCCGCCGCCTCGACTACCAGGAGCGCCGCCGCCGGTCGCTGCGCAAGGCACAGGATCTCGGCCTCGTCGTCGAGCCCAGCGAGGACCTGGCGAGCTTTTGGGCGATCCTCGAGCGCAATCTGAGTGAGAGGCACGGTGTCGCTCCTGTCCACTCGCTCGAGGAGATCGCGGTGCTGCGGTCGCGCTTCCCGGACCAGATCGTGCTCTACCTCGCCCAACGCGGAGACCAGCCCTTGGCGGGCGTCGTCGTCTTCCGCACACCGACCGTCTGCCACCTCCAGTACATCTCGGCGTCGCCGGAGGGGCGCTCGGTCGGGGCGCTCGACATCGTCATCGATCACCTGCTCGAGGAATACGCCGGCGTGGTGCGCTACTTCGACTTCGGTGCCGCCACCGAGGACGAGGGTCGGCGCCTCAACGAGGGCCTCGCCGACCAGAAGGAAGGCTTTGGCGCCAGGGCCGTGGTCCACGATCACTACGAGCTCGCGCTCGGGGGTTAAGCGCGATTGGCCGGGGTGTGGAAGCGGATCGGCTTCACCGGCGGCGCCCGGCTCTACTTTGCGCTCGGCGGTCTGATCAGTCTCATCCTCACCGCCCGCGTGCTGGGAGCGGATGGCCGCGGAATCGTCGCTGCTTCGCTGACCTGGGTCGCGCTGTTCTCGACCATCGGCTGTCTCAGCCTCGGCCAGGTCGCGCTGCACCGCGCCGCCTCGCGCGAGGGGGAGGGCTGGCTGGGCGAGACGATGGCAACGCTGCTCGCCGTGACCGCGGTCGCAACGATCGCCGGCTGGATCGTTGGGGCCACCCTCTACGTCGCCACGGACGCCCAGCTCTACGGCGACATGCCGGCGTATGCCCTGGTCCTCGCCATGGCTGCGCTGCCGCTCCTGATCTGGGAGCAGTACGCGAGCTCGATGTTGATGGGCGTCGACCGGCTGGCCACCTACAACAGAGCACTGGTCGTCGGTCGCACCGTCGGGCTCGCCGTGCTGTTCCTACTGGTGTTCGTCGCCGACACCGGGGTAGCGGGAGCGCTGGTGGCGGCGCTGGTGACGCAGGGAATGGTCGCCTTGGCGGGCTTCGGCTTGTTGCTGGAGCGCGCCCGGGACACATTTCGCGTCAAATGGGCAGTGGCGCGCGGGATTCTCGTCGATGGCGCGAAGCTGCATCTGAACGCGATCGGCAACTTCCTCTTCCTGAGCGCGAGCATCCTCATCGTCCAGTACTACCGTGGCGCGGAGGAAACCGGCCAGTTTCAGGTCGTCGTCCAGGCGATCATGCTGGCGTTGATCGTGCCTCAGGCGGCTTCGATGGTTCTCTACAGCGATGTCGCCCGGCTCGGGCCCGACCGTGCGTGGGCGACGAACCGCAGGGTCCTGATCAGGGTGTCGCTCGCCGTCGCCGCTTTGGGCGCCGTCGCCGCGGCCCTGGCTCCAATTCTGATTCCCGGCCTCCTCGGCGACGATTTCGAACCCGCGGTCCCGGTCTTCCAGCTGATGACCCTCTCGCTGATCGGCCAAACGGTTTCGTGGGTGATGGCGCCGCAATGGATCGGCAGGGGACTCTTCCTGCAGGCATCGTTGATCACGCTCGCAACCGGTGCCGTCAACGTCCTCCTCTGTTTCGCGCTCGTCCCCTCGTACGGAATGAAGGGAGCCGCATATGCCGCGCTCGGCGTGTACACCCTCGCGCTGCTCGGCAACGTCGTCATGGCTGTCTGGGTTGAGCGGCGCGTGCAGCGCAACGCTGCGGAGGAGGCAGCGGCGCTCGAGGACAACCCGCTGGAGCAGGACACCCTGCTCAAGGGGGGCTCGGTCATATGAGGATCCTCTTCGTCTACGCGAACATGTACTCGTTGGGCGGCATCCAGACGCTGCTACTGCGCTACTCACGCCAGCTGTCGTCGATGGGTCACGAGGTTCACCTGCTTACCCGCTCGCCCGCGCCGCCGACCGACGTCACCATGGCGATCGTCGATGAGTTCGCGCGTCATGGGCGCGTCCATGTGGCCGAGCAGGGGTACGCCTCCGCCCTCGGATCCGTTCGCCGCGCAGACATCCCGGCCGCTGAGGTGATCGTCGGTTGCAACGTCGAGTCGTCGCTGCTCGGCGCGCTGGTACAGGCCAAGCTGATGCCCCAGGCGCGGCTGGTCGTGGGCGCCTTCGCCGCGCGCGAATACTGCTGGAAGGTGCGATCGTGGCAACGGCGCTGGGATCAGCGGCTGATCGAGCGGTTGATGCGAACGGTGCCGCTGTCCAATGTCTTCTTCTCGACCGATGCGATGGCGCGGGTGACCGGCGCCTGTCTCGGCCGCGATTTCTCCGACTCGGCGGTGATTCCCCTGGCGATCGACACCGAGGTTCCGCCCCGGGCTGAGCGACCTCCACCCGGGCCGATGCGCGTGGTCTCAGTCGCCAGGCTCGACCGTTACTACATCCATCATTGGCACATGGTCGGCGTCGTCAGCGAGCTGCGGCGCGAGGGCCTCGAGATCGAGTACCACGTCCACGGCGATGGCCCCGGGCGCGAGGACCTCGCCGATGAGATCCGGGCTCATGGAGTCGGGGATGCGGTCTTCCTCCACGGCTCGCTGCCGTATCCGGAATTCGGCGCGGCGGTCGAGCAGGCGTTTGCGTTCATCGGCCTGGGCACGGCACTGATCGAGGCCGGGGTCCGCGAGGTGCCGGCGCTGGTTGGGATCGCGCACGATCCCGATCCGCTGACGTACGGGTTCCTCGGGGAGACCACGGGCAATGACCTCGGTGGCCGCATCGACGGGGTGCCCGAGTACTCGATCGCCGACAAGCTGCGCTGGCTCGCGGCGGCCGACGAGCGGCAATACGCCGAGGTCGCCCAGGCATGCCGCCACATGGCCAGGGAGTTCGGGATCGGCTCGATTGCGCCCGATCTCGTCGATGTCTTGCGCTCCGCCCTGCCCTACTCCCTGCGGTTGTCGCCGATGTCGCGCGCGCTGGGCCGCATCGACCCCCTCGTCGGCCGAGTCATGGTGCGGCTCGGATTGAGCGCACCGGCTGCAGCGCGATACGTCCCCGCCGACGCGGCGGCATGGGAGTCGCTCGGTTAGCCGTCGATGCAGCCGCGAACGACGCGGATGCCGAGGGCCGCCAGCCCTCCGTCACCGACGATCAGGCGCCAGCAACCGTCCTCGCCGAGGAGCACCGGGTAGGTCGATCGCGCACCGGCCGGATCATCCTCGCTGGCGGCGATCACGCAACGGAACTCCCCGATGCCCACCTGATTGCACCCCAGCCGCGGGATCTCCAGGTCGCCGGCCTCAGATGTCGCTTCGATCGAGGTCTCAATCGAACGCTCGAGGTCGTCCAGGTCGGAGCGCGCCGAGACCGTGCTCAGGGCCACGGCCCCGAACGCGATCAGGCAGAGCACCGCGATCGCGATCGCGATCGGCAATTCGCGTGAGCTCGCGCTCGGGGGTGTCAACGAACCACCTGCCGTTCGCCCGCCGGGGCATCGACCACCTCGCGATGCCAGAGTTCGAGCTGCAGCAGTGTCCAAATGCGCGAGGAATGGTCGGCCGCTCCGTTGCGGTGTGCGTCGATGATCCGCTCGATCGTCGCCCGCTCGAAGTAGCCGCGGTCGAGCGCCCTTCGGTCGAGCAGATACTCGCCCGGGAGATCGCGGAGCTCCTCTCTGAACCAGCGCGCCAGTGGGACCGAAAACGGCATCTTCGGCCGATCGATGATCGCGTCGGGGATCCTCCCGCGCAGGGCCGCCTTCAGCAGGTGCTTGGTCTCGCGTCCGCGGATCTTCAACCGCGGTGGGATCGAGGCGGCGAACTCCATCAGCTGATGATCCAGGAACGGCGATCGCGCCTCCACCGAATGGGCCATCGTCGCAATGTCGATCTTCGGCAGCAGCGCTCCGGGCAGGTAGGTGCGGACGTCGGTGTCGAGCATCAACTCGAGCGGGGCGTCGGCGGCTGAAGTGTTCCAGGCGGCCTCGAGGAAGCCTTCGCCTCGCCGATCGCCGAGGCTGTGCTCGAACTCGGCACTCAGAAGTTCGTCTCGCGCCCCTCGGCCGAAGGCCACCAGCGACATCGAGTAGCGCTCCCACGCCGGCAGCGAAAGCGTCGCGGCGAGCTGGCGCATACGCGTCGAGCCTCCCTGCGGGGCGAGCCTGATCAGAGGCCCGAGGCCGCGGCCAAGTCGCGCAAGTCGCAGCCCACGCAGATACCGGGCGTAGCCGGCGAAGCTCTCGTCGCCGCCGTCGCCGTTCAGCGCCACGGTCACGTGCGCGCCGGCGATCTCGGCGAGGTAGAAGCTCGGGATCGCCGACGAGTCGGCGAAGGGCTCGCCGTAGTGGCGCGCGAGCCTGGGCAAGATCTCGACTCGCGTCGGGCCCCACCCGAACTCGTGGTGATCGGTGCCGAAGCGCTCGGCGACGATCGCGCGCGTGGGCGAGCTCGTCGAACTCCGGGTCTTCGAAGCCGATCGAGAAGGTCTTCACCGGCGTCGCCGTCAGCTCGGCCATCGCCGCGACCACGGCGCTCGAGTCGACCCCGCCGGAGAGGAAGGCGCCGAGCGGCACGTCGCTCATCAGCCGCAGCCGGATCGCCTCGCGAACCGCTCGCGCAGCGCGCTCGGCAGCTCTCGGCGCTCGAGCCCATCGAGCTCGGCTCGGAGTAGTCGAGGCTTCCAGTAGCGCTCGACCCGGCTCGCCGCCGTCGTCGACAGACCAGCAGTCGACGCCGGGCGGCAGCTTGCGCACGCCGTCGAAGGCGCCGACAGCGGCTGGGGGACGTACTGTAGGTCAGGTAGGCGTCGATGCGCGGCGGGGTTCGACCTCGCGCGGGCATCGCGGGGTCCTGCGAGCAGCGCCCGCAGCTCGGAGGCGAACGCAGATCGCGCGCCCCGCGCGGCGTAGAACAGCGGCTTCTTGCCGACCCGGTCGCGGGCGAGGAACAGCCGCGCGCCGGCGGCGTCCCAGATCGCGAACGCGAACATCCCGCGCAGGCGCTCGACGAACTCGTCGCCGTGCTCCTCGTAGAGGTGGACGAGCACCTCGGTGTCGCCGCCGTGGCGAAGCCGGTGCCCGCGGTCGCTCGAGCTCCGCGCGCAGCTCGCGGTAGTTGTAGATCTCGCCGTTCAGGACGACGGCGACCGAGCCGTCCTCGTTGAAGATCGGCTGGTCGCCGCCGGCGACGTCGATGATCGCGAGCCGCCTCACCCCCAAGGCCACGCCGGGCTCGGCATGAAATCCGGACGAATCCGGGCCACGGTGCTCGAGCGCGTCACACATCCGGCGGACCGTGCCCTGGTCGATCGCCTCGCTGAAGTCGACGATGCCGGCGATACCGCACATCGCTAGCGGCTCCCGCGCAGTCCGAGCGCTGCGCACCAGGCGTCGACTACGACGTCAGCCGCGTGATGGGTCGCGATCCGCTGACGACAGCGCGCCGCAACCGCGGCCTGGTCATCGCGCTGTTCCCAGGTCTCCCGAGCAAGCTCGACCATCCGTTCGATCGAGCCATCGGCGAAGCCGCCGAGACGCTCCCGCTCGATCACGCCATCCGGATCGTGAGTGAGCGCAATACTCGGGACGCCTCGCGCCCACGCCTCCAGCACGACATTCGAGAACCCCTCGTAGTCGGAGGTGTTGACCACGGCCACCGTCCGCTCGAGAAGCTCGCCGACCTCGGGTCGGGAGCGCTGCGGCAGCAGGGTCAGGTTGGGTGCCTGATCGAGCAGCGCCCGCACGCGTGTCTCCACCTCTCGCTGGCCGGGACCCGATGGCACCATGATCATCCAGAAGTGAGCCTCCGGGACGCGCTTTGCGAGCTCGACGTAGAGCTCCGGCCGCTTGTAGGCAGCGGTCCGGCCGACCCAGAGAAACGCCTCGGGGGCCGCCGAGCGTGCGGGTTGGGGCTCCGCGACGCTGCGAATCAAGCGCGGATGGCGCTCGAAGGTCGCCTCGCACATCGCAACCTGCTCGCTCGTTTGCACGACGATCTCGTCCGCGCGCCGTACCCCGAGCTCATAGAGCGAGCGCGTGCGCCGCGATGGCTCGATCTGCTCGAAGGTGAAGTCGAAGACATTGGCGCTCGAGTAGACGAAGCGTGCCCGCCTCGTCCAGGACGCGAGGCGAGCGAGTCCAGCAGCCCCGCTGGCTCCACGCTGAACGAACACGCGAGCCGGTGTCCGAGCCATCACCGACAGCGTCTGCAGCGTTCGGGCGAGGGTGTCGCGGGCGCGATCGCCCGAGCGGATCGGCGGGTGGACGATCACGTCGACGCCATCCTTCGACCCGTTGAGCGCCTGCTTGTCCCCGGCGATGATCAAGGCGACGCGAAACCCGCGCCCGGCGAGGGCGCGGGCAAGCATCACCAGTTGGGTCTCGGCTCCACCGCCGGTCGGGTGAGTAGGTGAATCGAGCCTTCCACCGCCATGCGGGACGTAAAAGGCGACGTCGTAGCGTCGCTTGCTCGCTCGAGCCTTGCTTGAGACAGGTGGTGGCACGCGAGCGAAGGGTAAGGTCAGCAGGGCTTGATGTCGGCAGTGACGGCGACGAAAAACCCCAGCGACCGCTTCGAGTTTGGCGAGAACTGGCAACGGTTCCTCTCCGTACTCGGTCCGGAACGGATCGCCGAGGCGGAACGATCGCTCGCCTCCACCGTGGGCTCCGATGCCCTCACCGGCTTGGCGGTGCTCGACGCCGGTTCCGGAAGTGGTCTGTTCTCGCTGGCTGCGATGCGGCTCGGGGCCGATCGAGTGCGCTCGTTCGACTTCGACCCCGCGAGCGTCGCCTGTACGGCCGAGCTCAAGCGGCGCTACCTCCCCGGCGCCGGCAAGTGGGAGGTCGAACGGGGGGACCTGCTCGACGGCGACTATCTGGACGGTCTCGGAGGCTTCGATCTCGTCTACTCCTGGGGTGTCGCCCACCACACGGGAGAGATGTGGACCGCGCTTGGCAACCTCGACCGCCTGGTCACGCCCGGCGGGGCTCTGGTGGTCTCGATCTACAACGACCAAGGGCCTCGCAGCCGCGGTTGGCGCCTGGTGAAGCGGACGTACAACCTCCTTCCCGACGCTCTCAAGCCGCCGTTCGCGGTCGCGATCATGGGGCCGCGGGAGGTCGCGCTCGCGCTCATCGACACCGCCCGGGGCGAGCCGATGGCCTACGTCCGCAGGTGGACGGAATACAAGCGCTCCCGCGGGATGAGCCGTTGGCACGACATCATCGATTGGGTCGGCGGATTTCCGTTCGAGGTCGCGACGCCCGAGGAGGTCTTCGCCTTCTACAAGCGCCGTGGGTACACGCTCGAGCGCCTGCGCACGTGCGGCGGCAAGCTCGGATGCAACGAGTTCGTCTTCCGCAAGGCCGCCTGAGGCGAGCCGCCGTCACTTCACGCAGTAGAAGTAGGTCCCGTCTGCGAACGTCGTCAGCAGCCCCTTCAGCGGCGGCATCCGCTTATAGGCTCGCATCACGGTCGCGCGCGCGAAGGTTGGCCGGTTGAGGTCCTCAACCTCGAGTAGCTGGTAGATGTCGAGAACCTTCGAGAACCCGGCCTCGCGCAGCGTCCGTCGCAGGCCTGGATAGGTGAACTGGTTGGCGTCCATGCCGCCCGATGTGACGACGTTCGGTCCCTGCTTGGCGAGGCGGATGCGCTCCCGAAGCGCGTAAGGGAGCCAGCCATAGAGGCGAAGCGGCGGGTACTCGCCGGAGCGCAGCGCGAACTTGTTGGTGGAGTTGAAGTAGAAGACGCCACCCGGCCGCAGGGCGCGGTAGGCGTTGGCGATCGTGGCGCGGTAGTCGGGGACATGCTCGAGCACAGAGTTCGCGATCGTGAAGTCGTATCGCTCGGGCTCGAACGGATAGCTCTCGACGCTGCCGACTCGCACGTCGACCTCAACCTCCTCCTGCCGTGCCAGGTCCTCTGATGCCTCGACCAGCTCCGGGTTGTGCTCGACGCCCGTGCATCGGAGCCCGCGCTTGGCGGCGAGGGCCAGCAGCCAGCCGGTTCCGCTGCCGAGCTCGAGCAGCGAGTCGCCGGCTTCGACGGGTCTGAGCTTGCCCAGGCGGCGCAGCAGCGTGTCGACTTCGTCCTCGCGGCTGCCGAGCGGTATGGCCCGCTGTTCGGCGACTTGGTCGCGCATATCGTCGAATCGATCTTCGAGCGTTGTCACGCGGCGATCGATCCTACGGCTGGCCGCCCCTGCGGCGTCGGAGCCAGGCCGCGGCTCGTAAGTGGACTAGGGGTTTCCACGAAGCCTCGACGGCCGCTACCAGTGGGCTCGGGGGCAGCGGCTGGCGAAGGTCGAGGGCTGGCGCCCGGCGCGCGAGCGCAAACAGCACCAGGCCACATGCCGCGATTCCGAGCCCGAGCGCGACCGAGCCGCTCTGCACTGCTGCGGCGATGCCGACGACCGGCAGCGCCAGCGATGCAAGCTGCAGCGCCTGTCGCCAGCTGGTGATCCCCTGGCAGACCAGCAACAGGATCAGGGGCTCGATCGGCGCCCGCTGGCGAAACAGAAACCCTGAGGTGAGGGCCCCGAGGACCAGGCTCAAGACGATCGGCAGGGCGATCAGCGCAAGCTCGGGGCGGCGTCGCAAGCGCCAGAGGCCGAGCGCGGCCAGCGGATAGGCGAGATACCAGAACCACATCCCGGGATAGAGCCCGCGGTCCCAGTTGCGCGTGGCCTCGTCGAACGCCCAAGGGATTGGTGTGACGAGCGATTTCAGGGCGTCGGCCGGGACCGCCGCCAGGTTCGATCCCTGGTAGATCTCGATCATCTGGTCGATCGTCGAGCGATACGCGTCGATGAACCCGACCGGACGTCCACCGGAGGCGAGCACCAGAAACGCCGCCACGGCGACGCTCGCCGACAGCGCGACCAGCATCGCCGATCTCCAGCGAATCACCCGGTCGGCCTTCCTCGCGGCGAGCAGCAGCCCGACGATCAGGGAGACCACGAGCACGACTACCAGCGAGATCCGCGTCAACGCGAGCGCCACCAGCAGCGCCGCCAGATAGCCCGCTGCCCGCGGCAGCTTCAGAGCCGCGAGCACCGCCGCCGCGGTGAGGAAGGTCACGAACGCCTCCTTCAGCAGCGGCGCCGACCACCAGACCACGCCCGGTGCCAGTGCCACCAGCCAGGCAGCGCGACGGTGAGCGCCCTGACCGAGGACCTCGCGCGCGATCAGGCCGATGATCAGGACCGTCGCCGTGCCGAAGAGCACGTTGACGAGCTTGGCCACGAAAACGCTCTCTCCGACCAGCGTGAAGACCAGCCCGACGAGTACCGGGTAGCCGAACTGGTAGCTGCCGGTGAGATCGAAGTTGGACGGATTGGCGAAGTCGCCGCTACGCCACAGGTCGGCGAGCGCACTCCCGTGCTGGGCGTAGGTGACGTCGTCGACGAACATCAGGCCGCCGTCGTTGAGCGAGATCGAGCCGGCGTGGGCGACCACCATCACCGCCAAGCGGAGCGCTCCGCCGATCAGCACTGGCGCGAGCAGCCCGGCGGCGCGGGCCTTGGTGACGATCACGTAGACGGCAAGCCCGACAGCGGCCACAAACACGGCCACGCCGAGCGCGCTCGCGACGATGCTCCCTAGGACGGACAAGCGGAGAACAATGCCTTCCCGCGGCCGGGGCCGCAATCACCTCGCCGGGACAGCTCAGTAGCCGAGCGGGCCGACGCCGGTGAGGCCGATGGCGGCGATCACGAGCAGCACGAGACCGGCGCCGGCGTAGGCAGAGATCTGCCGCCACAGATGCGCCGGTCGGCGGCCCGGCTCGCCGCTCTCCATGGCGTATCCCGCCCGGATCGCTGCCCGCAGTCCCGGCCTCGGCAACGGCCGCGAGCTGAGCAGGCGGTCGGCGACATCGTCCAGGCCAGCCGCTTCGTCGGGCTCGACGTAGGGGCCCAGCTCAGAGCTGATCGAGTCGTCTCGGTTCATTGGGCGAACAGCGGCGATCGAGGGTTCAGGGTCTTCGCCCTCCGGTAGGCGTCGACGGCGGCGTTGCTTCGCCCGAGCCGCGCCTCGAGCCTCGCCAGCACGACCCAGTAGCGCCAGTTACCGGGTTCCTTCGCGGTGGCCTGTCGGGCCGCCTCCGCTGCCGCGGCGAGCTCGCCGTCCTGCTCCAGGATCAGCGCCTGCTGCAGCGGTGGGCTGGCGGCGAAGTCCTCGACCGCGGCCGCGTCCCGGGCCTTCTCGAGCGCCGGTGCCAGCTGGCCCTCGCGCGCCAGTGCCTGGCTGTCCTGGAGATCCTCGGTGGTGGCCAGGGTGACCGCGTTGACGACCAGGATCGCCACCGCCAGCACGCCGACCGCGATCGCCGCGACCCGGGTCGGCCAGCGCAGGCCCCGATCGTTGCGTGGATCGGCCTGCTCGCCGCCGGCGATTGCGACCGCCGCCAGCACGAGGAAGATCGCCGGCAGCACCGAGAGCTCCCACATCCAGTCGGTGAGTGCCGCGGCGAAGAAGGCGACGCAGCCCGCGGTCGCGGCGGCCAGCGCGGCGCGCCGAGCCGGCGGAGCTCGCAGCGCCCGCGCGACGCCCAGCCCAAGCACGAAAAGGGTGAAGGCGACGATCAGCAGCAGGCCGACGATTCCGAGCTCGGCAAAGGTCTCGAAGTACAGCGAGTGGGCGTCTCGAACGAAGCCGAAGTCGCCATGCTCGGTCCAGTAGAACTCGAACGTGCCGGCCCCGATGCCGGTCAACGGGTCCGCCTTGCCGGCGTCGAATGCGGCGCTCCAGAAGTCGTAGCGGCCGTTGCTCGAGAACTCGAGGATCTGGCCGGCGCGGGTCTCGTGCGTGGGCGTTTCGGCGGGCTCGCTGGTGAAGCGATCCCAAGCGTCCGACGCCTCTCCCGGAGCGCCGGCTGCGATCGCGACGGTCAGCGCCGCGACTGCGGCCAGGGCGACCGCCGCCACCGACTGCGTGCGCGTGAACTGAAGCCAGGAGGGTCGTTCGGCATGGCGCGCCGCGAGGCTGATCGCCACCTGCACCAGGCCGACACCGGCGCAGACCACGAGCGCGATCACGAGCAGCTCGTCGCCCTGCTTCTCGGCCGGCGGCCCGGTGAGCCCGAGATCGAGCGCGTGTCGCTGGACCTCGGCCGCGAACAGGACAGCGCTGCCCGCCGCCGCGACGAGCAGCGTGGCGAGCTTCGGGATTCGATCCGGAGCCAGGGCGATGAACGCGCCAAGCCCGAGAACGGCGGCCCCGAGCGAGAGTCCCGACGCAGTCAGCCAGAGCGTCAACGCGCACACGGGAAGCGCCGCAGCGGCGGCCGCCTGCGCGGGAATCGTGCGCGCGACGGCGGTCAGCCCGAGCAGAAGCGGCAGCCCGATCGCGGCCAAGGCTCCGAGGGCGCTCGAGTAATTGAGCGGGTAGGCGAGCCGGCTGACGACCTCCTGGGAGAAGAACTGCCCCACGTCCTGCTCCGGAAAGAGGCCCGGCTCGAGCCTCGAGAGCACGGCGATCACGCAGATGAGGACGATCGCCGTTGCGGTTCCAGCGAGCATCTGCCGCCAGTAGGCGCGAGCGCCGAGCGCAAGGGCGAAGCCGGCGGCATAGCTGCCGACGCGCGCGACCTCGATCATCGTCCGCTCCGAGCTTTCGGTCCAGGCCAGCGAGAGCGCGGTCCAGGCGACGAAGGCGAACAGGATCGCGAGTCCCACCCGGCCGGCACGGGTGCCGCCCGCCAGCGGCACCGCGGCGGTAACGGTGACCACCAGCAGCGACCAGGCGAGAATGATTCCGACCTCGCTGCGCTGGATCGTCTCGTAGCCGCCGTTGTTGAGGCCCAGGTACGCGATCACCGCCAGGGGCAGAAGCCAGGCGCAGACAGCGCCGATGTCCCGACCGCGAAACAGGCTGGAGACGAACTCCCTCGGTGCGGCGATCTCGCTCACTCAGCTGCTTATACGGCGTCGGTGGGTGAAAACCGACAGTTCATCTGTCAGCTTCGATTGCGCCGGACCGTAGGCTTGGATGATGAAGCACGTCAACCCCGTGGCGGTGCTGGCGGCAGTGGCGCTCGTCAGCCTTGGACTACTCAGCGCGCAGGCGCAGGGGCAGTCTCCGGGCGGCAACGGCCAGATCGATCAGTACACGGAGACGCTCCCCGGTGCCGGCGGGGACGAGCCGACCGCCGGTGGCGGCGGTGGCGACGGTAGTGGTGGCGGCAATGACGAGCCGGTCTTGACACCGGAGCAGAGCCAGGGTCTCGAGGCGCAGGGCGCGGACGGCGCCGGCGTCGCGAACCTGACCGAGGCGACGTCGCCGCAAAGCGCCGGATCCGGCTCCGGCGGGTCCGGGAATGCCTCCAACACCTCGAACGGGTCGTCCAGCGGCGGTTCCGGGTCATCCGACGCCGGCTCGAGTTCGAGCTCGGGCGGGCTCGGTAGCACCTTCGATGCCGTGTCCGGCTCCGACGACGGCCTCGGCCTCGCCCTGCCGCTGATCCTCGCGGCCGTTGCGGTCGCCGGCGTGGCCTTCGTCCTGCGGCGCCGCGCGGGCCACACCACCTGACGCCTCTGACGCTCGATCGGGCTGGTTAAGCTCCGCTCGCCGACGAGGGCGGGGCTTGCGATCGACCTTCTTGGAGCGCGTTGGCTTCCGACTTCACCGATATCTACGAAGAGAACATCTGGCGGGTCTACGGGTTTCTCGCCTACCGCGTGCGCAGTCGAGCCGACGCCGAGGATCTGACGCAGCTGACCTTCGAGCGCGCCTACAAGGCATGGGCCCGCTTCGACGAAGAGCGCGCATCCGCCTCCACCTGGCTACTGGCGATCGCCCGCAACGCGCTCATCGACCATGCACGCAGCGACCGATCCAGCCGCCAATCGAGCATCTCGGGAGGAGAGGTCGACGAGTCGGAGCTGCCGACCGCCGCCGGTCCGGACGCCGCGCTCGGACTCGATCCCGAACTAGCCGGCGCGCTCGAGCAGCTCAGCGATCGGGAGCGCACCCTGATCGCGCTGCGTTTCGGCGGCGACCTCAGGGGGCCGGAGATCGCCGAGTTGCTCGACCTGACGCTGGCGAACGTGCAGCAGATCCTCTCGCGGGCGTTGCGAAAGCTGCGCGCCTCGCTCGGCGCCTAGCCGTGCCGGTTCTGCTTCCGGTTCGCTCAGCGAACCTGCGGACGCACCATCGGCGTGGTGGCGTTCGGAGCGTCGCTGCTGCCGTTGTCGGTCACCACGTTGGTGGCGGGAGTGAACGTCCTGATCACCGCGCTGTCGATTCGCCTGAGGCCGATCGTGTTGCCGATCACGTGTGTCCACGCCATCGCGATCGCGCCCAGGGAACCCCTCGCGAACATGGCCGTGCCGTTGGCGGTGAAGCCGTTGTCGAACGAGTTCACAACCGCTGTCTTGTTGATCCCGGAGCCCGCCCCCGCGGCTCCGCAGTCGGTAGCCGCGACCGGGGTGCTGGCGTTAGCGCCGAACGAGCTCACCGACACCCCGCACGTGTTGTCGTCGACATCGTTGTGCCGCATGGTGGTGGCCACCGCCGTGATCGTGTTGTTTCCCGGCGCAGTTAAGACACCTACCCCGTTGTCGTGGATGTTGTTGCCCTTCACGATCACGCGGGTCAGGAGTGAGGTGGGCACGACTGTGATCCCGGATTGGAACCTATAAATCTCGCTGTCGGCGATCACCACCTGTTTTGCGCTCAGCACCTTGACGCCGCTGAGCGACGTCGGTGCTCCCGTGCCTATCCCGTTGATATCGAGCCCTCTGAGCTTGACCTTGTCGTTTGCCGTTGCGTTGACAACGATCGCGTTCGTGCCGCTGACGAGCACGCCGCCCTCGGTGCTCTTGCAGTCGATCGTGATCGACTTGGTGATCGTGACGCCGCCGAAGCCGCCCGGGTCGATGCAGTTGATCTCGCCCCCGTTCGCGGTCTTCGAGATCGATCCGGCGAAGGTTTTGCAGGGGGCCGTTCGCGAGCACGGGTTGGCATCGTCGCCGACGCCCGAGACCCACGTGCGCGTTGCCTGAGCGGAGGCTGAAGAGGGGACTACGAGCACGATCAGCAACAGCGCAGGCAGCCACTTGAGCATCCGGACCCAGGTCGGCTTCACTGGCGCGGCCGTGGACACGTCATTCATAAGTTCCTCCGTTGCTCGGTCCCCTTCGGGCACATCCGTTGCCCGCAGAGCCCACGATAGCCGAGGTCGTGGCGAGAGCGCAAGGGGGCGAACGCGGATGTGCGGGCTACTACGGACTGTCGCTCAGCGCCTCGGCTTGACCGCCAGAGTGGCGGTCAGCAGACCGGTCGCGGAGCCGTCGGCGCTGAACAGAGAGGCGGCGTTGACGGCGACCGAGCAGTAGGCGGGACGGCGCTTCGTCGGCGCAAGCTTGATCCTCGCCGGCGTGGTCTCCGACAGCGGCCGCGTCCGGTCGGTGAAGTTGTAGGCCGTGTTGCGGCAGCTGATCGAGACGGAACCCTCGACCAGCGAGCCGGACGGATCCGACGTCAGGTCGAGCCGGAAGCGGCGGGGGCGAACTCGCTCACCGGATACGGAGACCTCCGCGGTCGCGCCGGAGGCCGAATCGCGGTCGAGCCGCTTCGTCGGCCGGGCGGCAGCCGTGGCGACAGCGACCGCGACCAGGAGGACGATGACGACGATCGCTGCCGGTCTCACCCCGCGAGTATGGCAACCGCCGGCCGGCCGGCCCTGCTGTCAGCTTCCTCTCTCGGAGGCCGTATTCAATTGAGTGTCGCGGACCCGAAACACCTCCCTCTGGCTGAGCCTCGCCGCCGCTTTGGCGTGTTTCGCGCAGGCCGCACCGGCCGCGGCGGAACGCCCGCTGGAGCTCGGTTTCACCGGGTACACGGACACCCTCTTCAGCGACCCCGATCCGGCCGTGCACGACCTGTGGCTCGATCGGAGCGCCGACGCGGGCGCCGAAATGGTCGTGCTGGCGGGGTTCTGGAGCCAGATCGCGTCAGCTTCGCCGCCCGCCGATCCCACCGATCCATCGGATCCCAGCTATTCGTGGGACACGCTCGACGCCGGCGTCCGCAACGCCTCGGCACATGGCCTCAAGGTGATGATCATCGTCACCGAGGCGCCCGATTGGGCGGAGGGGCCCAACCGCCCTCCGGCCGTCGGGCAGTTTCCGGAGTTCCCGGTCGGAACCTGGAAGCCGGACCCGGGGCAGCTGGCGAAATTCGCGACGGCGGTTGCCACCCGCTACTCGGGCCACTACGTCGATCCCGCCAGCCCCGGTGCCGGGCCGCTGCCGGCGGTCCGTCTATGGGAGGTCTGGGCTGAGCCCAACCTGCAGACGAAGCTGAGCCCCCAGTACGAGGGAGGAACGCAATTCAGCTCCGGGCACTACCGGCGGATGCTGAACGCGTTCTATGCGGCCGCCAAGGACGTCGACCCGAAGAACAAGATCGTCACCGGCGGCCTCGCCCCGTACGGCGACAAGCCGGGCGGCGACCGGACCCACCCGCTGACCTTCCTTCGCAAGCTGTTCTGTTTGCGCGACCGCGAGAAGCTGAAGCCGGTCAAGTGCCCGCAAAAGGCCAGCTTCGACGTGCTCGGCCACAATCCGATCAACCTCTCCGGCGGCCCCCGCAGAAGCGCTGTCGACCCCGACGATGCGTCGAGCGCGGATCTGGGGGAAGTCGCTCGAACCTTGCGAGCGGCCGAGCGAGGGAGGACGGTTCGGCCGGGTGGACGGCGCCCATTGTGGGCGACGGAGTTCTGGTGGAAGACGAAGCCGCCCGACGGCGATTTCGCCGTCTCCCCGGCCAAGCACGGACGCTGGATCGAGGAGGCGCTCTACCTGTTCTGGAAAGCCGGAGCGAGCGCCGCGATCAACCTCAAGATCAGAGATTCCGACGACCAGGCATCGGGGGTCGCCGGTACGGGCCTCTACTTCCTCGACGGGACGCCGAAACCGGCCTTGACCGCGTTTCGCTTCCCCTTCGTCACCGAGCGACGCTCGAAGTCCGAGGTGTTCGCCTGGGGTAAGGCGCCGGTCGGCGGCAAGCTGCGGATCGAGCGCAAGCAAGCCGGCGGGTGGCGAGCGGTGGGTGGGCAGCGGGTCGGCGCGGGCGAGGTGTTCACCGAGCGGCTCGAGATCGCGGGCGCGGCCAAGCTGCGCGCCAGCGTCGATGGCCAGACCAGCCTCGTCTGGTCACAACGACGCTGAGCGAGCTAGCCGCCGACCCGGGCGCTGATCTCGTAGCTCGCCCCGATCGGCCCGCCTCGAGTCAGTACTCCGGCGTACCAGACGCCGGGATCGGGATCGTCGATCCGGCAGCTCGCGTGGCGGGCCCGCAGCAGCGCGCGGCAGGCGAAGACTTCCTTGGTCGGCATCCCCTGCCGGCGGGCGAACAGGGCCAGGTCGGCGCCGGGGGCGGCCAACAGGCGCAGCCGCAGGAACTCGGCCCCGCGGTTGACCTTGAACTTGAACTGACGCCAGTCCCCGGGCTCGCCCGAGGCGCCGCGCTTGCGACCGCCGCCGCGGAGCTCGCCGTGGTCGGCGCTCGAGCTCGCCGGCCGCTCGGCCGGGATCCCGGCGAAGGCGATGAAGCGGTTCAGCGGCGAGCCCAGGTTCCAGTGCGAGGCCAGGTACTCGCCGGGCTCCGGCGCCGAGTCGAAGTAGTCGTCGAAGTTGCAGTCGAACCGCGGCGACCCGGGACAGCGCAGCAGCAGACCGCCCTGATTGCGGTCGCCGCCGTCGGGCGCGTAACACATGACGTCGGCGGCCTCGTTGCAGTGACCGCCGGTGCCGGTGGAGTTGGGGGCCGCGTACTGGACGGCGCCCATCATGTGCGCGCTCTCGTGCATCGCCGTCTCGCCCTCCCAGCAGGGCTCGTAGACGACCGCGTAACCGCCGCCGGCGTTGCTGCGATTGTCGAGCGCCAGTCGCGCGTCTTCCTCGTAGGTGGCGATGCCGCAGCTGCCGCCGAGAGCGCCGTCGACGAAGATCAGGTGGCTGGCCCGGTCGGATTCGAAGCCGGCCGCGCGGGCGGAGGAGACGACCTCGGCGAAGCTCGCGCCGCCGATCGTCAGCACATCGACGCGCACCTGGCCGGAGCCGTTGCAGAGCATCTTGTAGTCGGCGCCGGGCCCACCGCTGGCGAGCGACTCGGAGTTGAGCACCGCGTCCATGCGGCCGATCACGGTGCGGATCTGCGCGCTGGCCGCGGCGATCCTCTCCGGGTTGGTGGTTGTGCTGGCGTAGATCACCCGCTGGTAGAAGTCGGAGGCGCAGACCGGTTGGCGCTCGAGCGCGCCCGCGGCGAAGCCCGTGCCGTCGGGGGCGAGGCCGCTTTCGCGCGACTCGCTCGCGGCCCGGGTGTCGGGTCCGTGGGTGAGCACCGGCTCGCCGACCGCCGTCGTGACCCGGTAGAGGCCGGCGTCGGTGGTCACCGTGCGCGCCCCGGTGACGGCCCGCACCGCGGCGGGAGCGGGCACCGAGCTGATCGAGGAATTCTGCGGGACCGCCTCGGCCACGGTTTGGTGGGCGCTCGCCGAGGCCGGCAGCGCCAGCAGCGCCGTAGCCCCGAAGGCGAGCAGCGCGAGCGACCGCGGGCGCGGTCGATCGAGGCGTTCACGGGCGGTGGCCATGCGCCGTTGATCGGCCGCTTCGGTGCCGTCGGAGAAAGTTCCGCCCCAGGTTGGATCAGCCGTCCACGGCGCGGGAAGCCGCTGATCGCAGCGATCTGACCCGGGCTAAAGGAATCGGGCCCGGCTGCCGATACAGGTACTGGCGAAGAGCCCTTCGGCACTCCCGAGCCACCGCCCCGCGGACCATTGCCGGGCCACCCGACCGCAGATCTCGCGCTATCCTTGCGCCACCCTCGTGCCTCGCCCTTCAGAGTGGGTGCGGCGGAGGTCTTTTTTCTGTCGGGACCGAGTTCACCCGGCACCGAGTGATCAGGAGAGCAGATGGCTCGCGGAGACGTACGAATCGCTGTAACCCTCGCCTGCGAGGACTGCAAGCGGCGTAACTACCAGACCAACAAGTCACGGCGAAACACGCCGGACCGAATCGAGATGCGCAAGTACTGCCGCTGGTGCGGCCACCACACCGCGCACAAGGAAACCCGCTAGCCGGGCAACCGTGGCGAAGACGCGAGCACAGCGAAAGGCAGAGCAGCGCCGCCGAGCGGAGCAGAAGCAGGGCCGCCCCGAAGCCGAGCTCGCCGACGAGTCACGCGCTCAGCACGACACCCAGGTTCCGGAGTCGGCCGACGTGGCCGAGGCCGAGCTCGCCGAGCACGGCGTCGACCTCGACCAGCTCAAGGGCCGGCCCGGCGACGAGGAGCTCGCCGCGCCCGCACCCTCGAGGGCCGACGCCGGCGCCCCGGCCGAGGTCTCGGAAGCGGCTGAACCGGCCGACAAGATCAGTCGCCGGGCGCGGCGTCAGGAAGAGCGCGAGACAAAGCAGCGCGCCAAGGACTCCGAGAAGCGACGGGCCCCGAAGGAGGCGCCGACGGAGCGCCAGCGCGGCGGCGTACTCGGCTTCTTCGCCTCCTGCTGGGCTGAGCTCAAGCGGGTTCAGTGGCCGGATCGCGAGACCCTGATTCAGGCTTCCGCGATCACCCTCGTCTTCATCACGATCATGGCCGCCTACCTCGGGGTCCTCGACGGGATTTTCAACTGGCTCGTGCAGCGCATCCTCTAGCGCGCGGCCTTCCACCCTCAAACGAAAGCTTTCAACACGAATGTTCCGCTGGTATGTCATCAACACCTACTCCGGGCACGAGAACAAGGTCAAGGCCAATCTCGAGCACCGGGTCGAAACCATGGCCGCGCGCGGTCGCGTGCGCCAGGTGGTCGTCCCCACCGAGCAGGTCGCAGAGCTCAAGGACGGCCAGCGGATCCAGGTCGAGAAGCGCACCATGCCCGGCTACGTGCTGGTCAACATGGAGATGACCGACGACGCCTGGAACCTGGTCAAGAACACCCCCGGCGTCACCGGGTTCGTCGGCTCGCGAAACAAGCCGATCCCGCTGTCCCAGCCCGAGGTCGATCGCCTGCTCCACCGCGAGACCGCCGAACGCCCGCGCGCCCACGCCCAGTTCGAGATCGGCGAGACGGTGAAGGTGATCTCCGGGCCGCTCTCCGACTTCTCCGGTGAGATCGCCGAGATCAACGAGGACGCGGCGAAGCTCAAGGTGCTGGTCTCGATCTTCGGCCGGGAGACCCCGGTCGAGGTCGGCTACGACCAGGTGAAGAAGGTCTAGAGCTGCTCGCGCAGCTCAGCGACCCGCACCTCACCGCCGCCGGCGACGAAGCGGCGGAGCGGCGACTGGCCGCGGCGGTCGACGCCGTGGGTGCGCTCGATCCGGGGCCACGCGCGGTGCTGGTCAGCGGCGATCTCGCCGACGATGGCTCGGCCGAGGCCTACCGCCGCGGCCTCGAGCTGATCCGGCGGCTTCAGATCCCGATCATCGTCCTGCCCGGAAATCACGACGACCGCGAGACGATGCGCCGCGAGTGCGGCCTCGCGGGTGCAGGGGCGGAGCTGATCCGCTACCGCGCCGAGGTCGGCGAGCTGGCGCTGATCGTCTGCGACACCGTCGTCCCCGGCAGCGACGCCGGCCGGCTCGACGCCGAGCATCGCGAATGGCTGGCCGCCGAGCTTGCCGCCGAACCCGATCGCCCGACCGTGATCGCCATGCACCACCCGCCGATTCTCACCGGGCTCACCGACCTCGATCTGATCGGGCTCCCGGACGAGGATCGCGCCGGGCTCGGCGAGCTGCTGGCGGCCAACCCTCAGGTCGCCCGGGTGGTCTGCGGTCACGTCCATCGAACCACCTTCGGCACGCTCGGCGGCTGCGGCGTCGTCATCTGCCCGAGCACCTACGCGCAGACGACGCTCGAGATCGGGATGACCGAGTTCACGGTCACCGACGAGCCGCCCGGTTTCGCCGTGCACGCCTGGGTCGAGGGCGAGCTGGCTTCCCTGATTGCGACCGTCGCGGACTAGCGGCGCTCGACCACCTCGAAGCGCGCCTTCGCCGGCGAGGGGTCGACGTTGCCGCCGGCGTCGATTGCCCGGACCCGGAACCTGTGGCGCTTGGCCGTCAGGCGCTTGTACTTCTTCGACGGTCCACACGACCCGAAGGCGCCCTTGTCGAGCTTGCACTCGAAAGTCGAGCCGGGCTCGTTCGATTGAAAACGAAACCTCGCCGTCGTCCGCTCGCTCGTTCGCTTTGGCGACTTGGTGATCGTGGTCTGTGGCGGCACGCTGTCGATCGCCGGCCCGACGGCCCAGTCCGGGTCGGCGGGTGCGGTCGCCTCACCGGTCGCCAGCGGAGCGGGGGAGCTGCCGCCGGCGGCAGCGACGACCAGGCCCGCGTCGGTGGCGTAGACGACCTCGGTCCCGTCGGGCGAGAAGGCGGGCGAGCGTTCGTGCTCTGCCGGATCGACGGCGAGCGGGAACTCGTCGGTGCCGTCGTCGGAGTAGGCGGTGAGGATGTCGCTCGGCCCCGGAATCGCGGCCTGCGTATAGGCGAGCCGCACCATGTCGGGTTGGATCGAGGGCGTGGTCTCGTCGAGCGAGCTGCGGAAGGTGATCGAGGTCGCGGCGGCGTGCGGGGCTCCGGCGACGCTGACGTAGGCGACGTCGAAGTTGCCGGAGGCGTTCGTCGACAGGACCACGTAGTTGCCGTCGGCGGAGAACTGCGGCGAGAGGTCGTCGCCGGCCGCGGTCAGCAGCTGCTTCGGATCGGAGCCGTCGGCGGAGATCGTCCACAGGTCGCGGCCGCCGGGACCGCCGCGGTCTGAGACGTAGGCGATCCGCGAGCCGTCGGGCGAGACCGCGGGCATCTGATCGGCGAACCCGTCGGTGGTCAGCCGCCGTGCCGAGGAGCCGTCGGCACCCATCGTCCAGATCTCGGCGGCTGGCCCGCTGCCGACCGCAAAGGCGACCAACCCGTTCGGCGCCACCGACGGGTCGTGGCCCTCGCCCGGGCCGCCGGCGACGTCGGTGAGGTTGGTCAGCCCCGAGCCGTCGCGGTTCACCGACCAGACGTCGGCAGCGGTCGCCCCGGGCGCCGTGGCGGAGAAGTGGATGCGACCGTTCGCTCCGGGGACGGCCGCCGCCGCTCCCGCCGGCAGCGCCAGCGCGACCAGGATCGGCGCAGCGGCCGAACTCCATCTCTGTATCCTCGTCCGCCGCGCCATGGCTAAGAAAGTACTCACCCTGATCAAGCTCCAGATCCCCGCCGGGGCCGCCAATCCGGCACCCCCGGTCGGCCCTGCCCTGGGCCAGCACGGGGTCAACATCATGGAGTTCTGCAAGGCCTTCAACTCGCGCACCCAGGCCGACGCGGGGACGATCATCCCGGTCGAGATCACGGTCTACGAGGACCGCTCGTTCGACTTCATCACCAAGACGCCGCCCGCCGCGGTGCTGATCAAGGAGGCGCTGGCGATCCCCAAGGGCTCCGGCGAGCCCAACCGCGAGAAGGTCGGCACGCTGACCGCGGCCCAGTGCCGCCAGATCGCCGAGCGCAAGATGCCCGACCTGAACGCCAACGACCTCGACGCCGCCTCGAAGATCATCGCCGGCACCGCCCGCTCGATGGGCGTGCTCGTCGAAGGGGTGGACGCCTAGTGGCCCACAAGCGCGGCAAGCGATACCGCGAGTCGCTGGCCAAGATCGATCGCACCCACGCCTACCCGCCGGCCGAGGCGATGGCTCTGGTCAAGCAGACTGCGCAGACGAAGTTCGACGAGAGCGTCGAGGTCCACATGCGCCTGGGCGTCAACGTCCGCCACGCCGAGGAGCAGCTGCGCGGCACGCTGGCGCTACCCAACGGCCTCGGCAAGCAGATCACCGTCGCCGTCTTCGCCGAGGGCGACGGCGCCCGCGCCGCGACCGAGGCCGGAGCGGACTTCGTCGGCGCCAAGGACCTCGCCGATCGGGTCGAGGAGGGCTGGACCGACTTCGACGTTGCGATCGCGACGCCGGCGCTGATGGGCCCGGTGGTCTCGAAGCTCGGCCGCGTGCTCGGCCCGCAGGGCAAGATGCCGAACCCGAAGGTGGGCACGGTCACCGACGACGTCGGCAAGGCCGTCACCGAGGCGAAGGCGGGCAAGGTCGAGTACCGCACCGACCGCCAGGCGATCGTCCACCTGACGATCGGCAAGGCCAGCTTCGAAGAGCGCGCGCTGCTCGAGAACTACGCCGCGATCGTCGACGAGATCGTCCGCGCCAAGCCGGCAGCGGCGAAGGGCCGTTACCTGCTCTCGATCACCCTGGCGACCTCGATGGGTCCCGGGGTCCGCGTCGATCCCTCGCGCACCCACGAGTCAGAGATCCTCGCCGACCTGCCGTCGGGCAACGGCGGCGAGGCCGCCGCCCCCGCCGACGAGGCGGACGGGCCCGCCGACGCCGAGCCCGCAGCCGCCGCAAGCTAGCCGCGCCGCGCTGCCGCCGATGAGCTCACGCGTCGGCCTCGTCGGGTGCGGGCGCTGGGGGCATCTGATCCTCCGCGACCTGCGCTCGCTTGGCTGCGAGGTGGCGGTGGTGGCGCGCTCGCCGGAATCCCGGGAACGGGCGGCCGGCGGAGCAGCCGCCGAGATCGTCGATGCGGTCGCCGGCCTCTCCGGCGTCGACGGGGTCGTGGTCGCGACACCCGAGGACTCCCACGCAGCCGTCAACCGCGCCGCGCTCGAGCTCGGAGTGCCGGTCTTCTGCGAGAAGCCGCTGACCGTCGATCCCGCCAGCGCCGCCGAGCTCGCGGCGCTGGCGCCCGACCGCCTCTTCTGCATGGACAAGTGGCGCTATCACCCCGGCATCGAGGCCCTCGGCGAGCTGGCGCGCTCGGGCGAGCTGGGCGAGCCGCTCGGCCTGCGCTGCCGTCGCCTGGGCTGGGGCAACGCTCATCCCACCTCCGACACGAGCTGGCACCTGGCGCCGCACGACCTCTCGATCGCGCTCGAGATCCTGGGCCCGCTTCCGGCTCCGCGCTTTGCCATCTTCGAGGGTCCGGCCTCGGCTCCTCGCGGGCTCAGCGGCGTGCTCGGCGAGCGCCCGCTGATCGAGATCGAGGTCTCGGCCTCGCGCCACGTTCGCGACCGATCCGTGCAGCTCGACTGCAGCGATGGCGTCGCCTGGTTGCCGGAGCCGATGGCCGCGGCGATCTCAATCGCGCGCTCGGGCTCGATCGGCGACGAACCCGAGCTGCGGCCGATCTCCGACGAGATGCCGTTGCTGCGCGAGCTGCAGGCGTTCGTCACTCACCTTGAGGGCGGCCCGGCGCCGCGCTCGAGCGCCGCCGAGGCGGCGGAGACCGTCGCCGTGCTGGGCGAGCTGCGCGTGCTCGCGGGCCTGCCGCGCGCAAGCGCCGAGGTCGGCCGGGCCGGATGAGCGATGCCCTCGTCAGCGTCGTCGTACCGAGTCACGATCACGGACCCACCCTGCGCCCGGCCGTGCGCAGCGCGCTGGCGCAGACGCACTCGCAACTCGAGCTGCTGATCGTCGGCGACGGGATGCCGGCAGCCGCTGCGGACGTCGCCCGCGAGCTCGAACGCGAGCACGAGCGGGTGCGGCTGTTCGAGTTCGAGAAGGGCGAGCGCCACGGCGAGGCCCACCGCCACACCGTGCTTTGCAGCGAGGCCCGCGGCGATCTCGTCCTCTATCTCTCCGACGACGACCTCTGGCTGCCCGACCATGTCGAGCGCGTCGTCGCGGCGCTCGCCGAAGCCGATCTCGTCGGTGCGACCGTGGTCAAGATCGATCCGGACGGGTCGCTGGCCGTGCACCCCCACGACCTCTCCAGTGCCGTGACCGCCGAGTTGATGTTGAGCGACGCGCGGCCCTACAACCGCGTGCCGTTGTCGGTGATCGCGCACACGATGGCCGCCTATCGCCGCCATCCCGGCTGGGCTCCCGCTCCCGAGGGGCTGTGGACCGATCTCAACTTCTTGCGCGGTTTCGTCGCCGACGACTCCATGCGTCGCGCCAGCGTCACCGAGGTCACCTGCCTCAGCTTCCCCTCCCCGCAGCGTCGCTCGGTCGAACTCGAACAGCGGGCGGCCGAAAGCGAGGCCTGGTTGCGGAGGATCGAGGATCCCGCGGGTCTGGAGCAGATCCGGGCGGAGCTCGAAGCCGCCTACCGCAACGCCTTCGTCGAGCTCGATTTCGCCTACCAGCAGGTCTACCACCAGCTGGAGGTGGCCAGGGCGCGGATCGCGGACCTGGAGCCGGAGCTCGGGGCCCGGGAACGGCTGGTCGCCGCTGAGGCCGAGCTGATCGCGATGCGCAGGACCCTCCGCTGGCGCGCGGGCGGCGTTCTGGACCGCCCGCGCCGGGCGCTGCGCTCGCTGCGGCGGGGGCGCGCCGAGCGCTAGTCGCGACGGGCTTGTAGTTGCGCTCGCAGCTGGGCCAGTGTGGGCGCGCTCGAGTCGCGCTCGGAGACGAGCGCCGGCCGCCGCGGCCAGGGGATCCCGAGCTCCGGGTCGTCCCAGCGGCAGCCGAGCTCGTCGGCGGGGTGCCAGGGATGCGAGACCGCGTAGCAGTGGGTCGAAGCCGCGAGGAAGAGAAAGCCGTGGGCGACCCCGTGGGGGATCGCGATCGAGGTCGGCGTGCGGCCGCGAAGCTCGACCAGGGCGGTGCGCTCGGCGGTCGGCGAGTCCGGCCGCAGGTCGCGGAGCCCGACCACCGCGGTGCCCGAGACCACGGTCAGATAGTCGTCGTGGACAGGATGCACGTGCACGCCGCGAAGGACTCCGGCCTCGCTGTGGACGATGTTCCATTGCACCGGGTCGACGAAGAGGTCCCATTCGCGGCGGAAGAGCTCGGTGAAGACGCCGCGCTCGTCGCCGTTGGCCCGCAGCTCGCGCAGCTCGACCCCGGCGGGCAGGTCGTCGCGTTCGACCGTGGCCGGGGCGTTCTTCGCCTGCTCCCAGCCCTCGGGGGCGGACCGCGACAGCGCGCCGGCCCCCCTGCTGGCGATGGAATCCATCGCTGCAATTATGACCGGCTGATCGCCGGAACCGAGCCCCGGGCCGCCTAGTTTCGATTCCGCCGCGGCCGGGTACCGTGGCGCGATGTTGAGGGCCACGATCGCCCTGGTCACGGTCTTGGCTGTGCTCTCCTCGCCGGTGGCCGCCGTGGCCGAGCCGGACCACCTCGGCTTCAACGAGGACGTCTGGATGAGCGGCCGGCCGACCGCGGCGCAGACCGCGGATCTGACCCGGGCGGCGATCGGCCCGGGAGCGGTGGTTCGCTTCAATCTCTCGTGGCGCACGGTTTCGGCCGAGGGCTGGGAGCGCTACGACCGCATCTACGCGGCCCTCGGGGCGGCCGGGTTGCGGGCGCTGCCGGTGGTCACGGACGCACCCCGGTGGGCGGCGGGACTGGCCTGCCTGGGCTCGCCGTGCCCGCCGGATCGCGCCCACTACGGAGCCTGGGGGCAGTTCGCCGCCTCGATCGCGCAGCGGTACCCGGGGTCGATCGCACTCGAGGTCTGGAACGAGCCCAACAAGCGCGGCTTCTGGCCGACCGTGCTGGGACCGGACCCGCGCCAGTACGCGGAGGTGTTTCGTGCGGCCGCCGATGCCGTCCATGCGACCGCCCCGGCGATCCCGGTGCTGATCGCCGCCCCGGCGCCGGTCGCCCACGACTTGCCGCTTGGCGATCGGCGCTCGTCGACGTTCCTGGCGCGCTTCTACGACTTCGCCGCCTCGGCGCTGTGGCCGGGCGACGGTCTCAGCGTTCACCCCTACCCGGCCGCCGACGAGCTCAGCGCCGCCGAGCTCGCCGATCCCCACTCAGACTTCTCCACCTACCTGAGGAGGTTGCGGGAGGTCCGCGACGCGCGCGACCCGATCGGCGCCGGCCGCCGGCTGTGGGTGACCGAGACCGGCTACACGCAGACCGGCACGCGCGGGGTCTCCGAGGCGGAGCAGGCCAAGGGCGTGATCAACGTGCTCCGCGCCTTGAGCGCGATGCCCGACGTCAGCGCGGTCCTCGTCCACCGGCTCGCCGACCCGCCCGCGGTCCCCGGTCTGGCGAGTGCCGAGCGCGGCTACGGCCTCTTGCGCGCCGACCTGCGCCCGAAGGGCGCCTATTGCGCGCTCGCCGCGCGCCAGGCGCGACCCAAGCCGCGGGGCTGTCCCTGAGCTAGCTCTCCTCCTCCGGCGCCGAGAATCCCGCCACCCGGCGGGGAAGCTTTCGCTCCTCCACGATTCGGTCGACGAGGCCGTACTCGACCGCCTCCTCGGCGCTGAAGAAGCGATCGCGCTCCATGTCGTCGTGGAGCTGCTCGATCGTCTGCCCGGTGTGGCGGGCGTAGATCTCCTCGGTGCGCCGGCGCAGGTCGAGCACCTCGCG
Source organism: uncultured Solirubrobacterales bacterium (assembly GCA_963767475.1). Classification (GTDB taxonomy): domain Bacteria; phylum Actinomycetota; class Thermoleophilia; order Solirubrobacterales; family 70-9; genus WHSW01. The sequence continues at coordinate 206,419 of CAVYEI010000002.1, read as the reverse complement.
GGCGTGGATCTCGATGTCGGAGGTCTGCCCCTGATAGCCGCCGGAGGGCTGGTGGATGAGGATGCGGCCGTTGGGCAGGGTCATCCGCTTGCCCTCGGTGCCGCCGGCGAGGATCAGCGAGCCGCCCGACATCGCGATCCCGAAGCAGATCGTCTGCACGTCGGGGCCGACGAAGCGCATCGCGTCGTAGATCGCCAGCGACGCGCTCAGCGAGCCGCCGGGGGAGTTGATGTAGATGAAGATGTCCTTGTCGGGATCGTCGGACTCGAGGTGCATCAGCTGGGCGACGATCAGGTTCGCGAGCTCGTCGTCGATCTGCTGGCCGAGGAAGATGATCCGCTCGCCGAGCAGCCGCGAGTAGATGTCGAAGGAACGCTCGCCGCGCGCCGTCTGCTCGATCACCATCGGAATCAGGGGCAACTTTCTCCTCCTCGTCGACCTCGCATTAGTGCAACTCGATGGTTGCACTATATAGCAACCCCACGGTTGCGCTACGATGCGAAGCATGGACCAGGCCGACAGCGAGCTGCTCGTTCCCGCCTCCCTCGAGGAGACCTGGGAGGCGATCACCGATCCCGAGCGGCTCGGCGACTGGCTCGCCGAGGGCGCCGAGCTCGAGCTGCGCCCCGGCGGCGATCTGACGATCCCACTCGACGACGGCGAGCGCACCGGCTTCGTCGAGGAAGTCGACGAGCCGCGGCGGCTGGTGTTCTGGTGGAGCGCCGACGAGGCCGAGTCGAGCCGGGTCGAGATCGAGCTCGAGCCCGAGCCCGAGGGGACCCGCGTACGGGTGATCGAGACCCGCCCGCTGCGCGAGCTCGACGAAGCGATCCCGCGCTCGCCCGAGCTCTGCGCGATCGCCTGATGTCGACAGACCAGGTGTTTGCGGCGCTCTCCGACCGCACTCGCCGCGACGTGCTCGAGCTGATCGGCGCTCAGGGCGAGGCCAGCGCCACGCAGCTCGCCCGCTCGCTGCCGGTCAGCCGCCAGGCGATCAACAAACACCTCGCAAGCCTCGCCGCCGCCGGCCTGGTCGCCGACCGCCGCGCCGGCCGCGAGGTCCTCTACCGCCTCACTCCGGCGCCGATGTCCGATGCGATGGGGTGGATGGCGACCGTTGGCGGCGAATGGGACGACCGCCTGGCGGCGCTACGCCGACATCTCGCCGGGCCGGCCTAGCCGACCAGCGCGACCGGCTCGAGCCCGAGCGGATCGGCGTCGAACCCCGGCCAGGGCTCGCCGGGACGGGCGAGCACGTAGCCCTGGACCAGCGTGGCCCCGGCCTCCCTCACCTTGGCCAGCTCCTTGCGCGTCTCCACGCCCTCGGCGACCAGCAGGCCGTCGGTCTCGCGGGCGTAGTCGGCAAGCGCGCGGACGAGAGCCATCCGCGCCGGGTCCGAGTCGATGCCGCGGACCAGCCCGCGGTCGAGCTTGACGTAGGTGGGACGAAGCACCGCGAGCTGGCTGAGGCCGGAGTAGCCGGCGCCGACGTCGTCGACGGCAAAGCGCGCGCCGCGGTTTCGAAGGCCGTCGAGGGTGCGCTCGACAACGGGCCCGTGGCGCATCAGCGTCTCCTCGGTCACCTCGACCACGAGCCGGGAGACGTCGGGGCGGTCGGCGAGCAACGCCGCGGTCCGGTCGTCGACCAGCATCAGCGCGGAGAGGTTGACGGTCAGACGGCTCGCGGTCGGGACGTCGGCAAGTAGTTCGAGCGCCTTTCGCAGGCAGGCAAGCTCGAGCTCGGCGCGCATGCCGAGCTCGTCGGCGAGCGCGAACCAGTGCACGGGTCCGTGGCCGTCGCGGGTCGCAAAGCGCGCCAACGACTCATAGGCGTGCACGGTGCCGGCCTCGATGTCGACGATCGGCTGCACCACCATCGTCAGCCCCTCGCCGCGGCAGAGGCGCTCGAGCGCCGCTTGGGCGCCGTCGGCGCGGTCGGAGGAGATCGGGGCGCCGTCGTAGACGCCGACGGCGGCGGTGCCGCGACGCTTGGTCAACCGCAGGGCGACGTCGGCAGCGCCGAGCAGAGCCTCGGCGCCGGTGCCGTCGTGTGGAGCGATCGCGATCCCGGCGCAGGCCGAGGCCCCATGCTCGCTGATCGCGCCGATCAGCCGCCGGGCGACCGGGTCGGCGTCGTCGCAGAAGACGAAGGCGGCGAACTCGTCGCCGCCGATGCGCCCGAGCAGATCCTGGTCGCGGAGCGTGAGCCGCATCGCCTTCGCCGCGTCGACCAGCAGCCGGTCGCCGGTGGCGTGGCCGAAGCGCTTGTTGACGGCGCCGAAGTCGTCGAGGTCGATCGCGATCAGCGCCGCCGGCCGCTCCTCGGTCGCGAGCGCGCTCAGCGAGTCGATCTGAGCGCGCAGGGCGCCACGCGAGAGCAGGCCGGTGAGCGAGTCGTGGGCGGCGTCGTGGCGGGCACGCTCGAGCAGCTCCGCGGTTTCGCGCGAGATTCGCCCGGTTGCCAGCAGCAGCGCGATCGAGCCGACCGCGAAGCCGACGCTCTCGGCGCTCATCCCGCCCTCGGTGATCAGCGGGGAGAAGAGGGTGACGACGACGATCAGGCGGGCGACGCCGCCGACGCGCCCGCCGCGGGCAAGGACCCCGCTGGCGGCGGCGACCAGCCACAGCAGGCTGATCGCGTTGACGTCGGCGCCGCTGAAGCCGACGATCGTGATCACGGCGATGCAGGAGAAGGTCTCCTCGAGCAACAGCCAGCGCTGGCTCGAGACGAGCCACTCGATGATCCCGGTGAGGCCGATGACCGTGAGCCCGATCGCGGCGGCCTCCGGCTCCGGGCTGATATTCGGGTCGGCGACGAGCAGCGCGCCACCCACCAGCGCCACCAGGATTCGCACCCTGGCCGCATACCGGCGCGCTCGCGCCACCTCAGGCGTCGGCTGGGCGCCCATCTCCATGTTTCCTAGGTCGGCACGCGGGCGGCCAGGCTTGATCCGGGGGCGGCCCAGCCCGGCATCCGCATCTCGCGGTCGATTCGCTAACCTCGCCCGTCCAACCGCCCGAGACCGTCGGCGGGGCCGCCAGGTGAGTGGCCCGGAAGACCGGCGCAGGTGAGTTCGAGAGCCCACGCTTGTCGAGCCTGCCTGCGCGCAGGCTCTTTTCGTTCCGGCGGCGGGCAACCCGAACCGGATACAGACTTCAGATGGACAGAACTCAAAAAGAAGCGGCGGTAGCCGAACTCACCGAGGGGCTCAAGGGCGCCGAGGCGATCTTCGTCGTCGACTATCGCGGGATCAGCGTCACCGACGCCGCCGAGCTGCGCGGCAAGCTGCGCGAGGCCGACGCCGTGTTCAAGGTGGTCAAGAACCGCCTCGCCAAGCGCGCCGCCGCCGACGCCGGCACCGACGAGATCGACGAGCTGCTCGTCGGCCCGAGCGCGATCACCTTGATCCACGGCGACGCCGTGATCGCGGCGAAGGCGATCTTCGACTTCTCCAAGGAGCACGACGAGCTCGAGTACAAGGGCGGGATCATGGACGGCGAAGCGCTCGACGTCGAGGGCTTCAAGGTGATCGCCCGCCTGCCCGGCGTCGACATCCTTCGCGGCCAGCTGGTCGGCGTCGCCGCCAGTCCGATCACCGGGCTCGTGCGGGGGCTCGGCTCGCTGGTCTCGGGGCTGGCGATCGCCCTCGGCCAGATCGCCGAGCAGGGCCTCGTCACCGGCGAGCCGCCGGCCGAGGAGGAGCCCGCCGCCGAGGAGGAAGCGCCGGCTGAGGAAGCAGCGGCCGAGGAGCCCGCGGCGGAGGAGCCCGAGGAGGCCCCGGCCGAGGACGCGGAACCCGCCGCCGAGGAAGCCCCCGCCGCGGAAGAGACTTCAGAGGCCGCAGAGGCCTCGGATGAAAGCGACGACAACCAAGACGAACAAACGGAGTCGTCCGAGGAACCCGAGCCGGAAGGCGAGGACTCCGAGGATTCGGATTCCGAGACGACTACCGAGGAGGAATGAACGTGGCAGCCAAGGTTTCCACCGAGGATTGGATCGAGGAGCTGAAGAACATCTCAGTGCTCGAGCTCTCCGAGCGCATCAAGGCGCTCGAGGAGGAGTTCGGCGTTTCGGCGACCGCGGTCGCTGCTGCGGCACCGGCCGCGGGCGGTGGCGGCGATGTCGCGGCCGAGGAGGAGTCGAGCACCGTCGATGTCGTGCTCACCGAGGCCGGCGAGAAGAAGATCCAGGTGATCAAGGCCGTTCGGGCCGCCACCGGACTGGGTCTGAAGGACGCCAAGGCGCTCGTCGACGAGGCCCCGAAGCCGATCAAGGAGGGCATCGAGCGCGATGAAGCCGAGAAGCTCAAGGGCGAGATCGAGGAAGCCGGCGGCTCGGTTGAGCTCAAGTAGACGCCCCCGCTAAGATAAAAAAGGCTTGCGGACGGGAATGCCACTGTGGTATCTTCGTGCGTCGCGCGCCGTTGAGCCCTTTGCTGCCGAATCCTTCGCGCCGGGATTCGTTCACCTTCGACCATCTGAGGAGTCGCCCAGTTGGCCAGATCTGCTGCTGCCCCTGTTACCCGGAGAAATTTCTCACGCCTTCCACAGCCCCTTGAAGTTCCACATCTGATCGATATCCAGCGCCGCTCGTTCGAGGCGCTGACAAACCCGAAGAGCGGACTGCTTCGGGAGACGATCAACGACATCTCCCCGATCGAGGACTACACGGGGAACCTTGCGATCGTCTTCGGCGATTTCAAGTTCGACGAGCCCGCTCACACGATCGCCGAGTGTCGCGAGAAGGACATCACCTACTCGCGCCCGCTCAACGTCACCGTCGCCTTCCAGAACCGCGAGACCGGTGAGATCCGCGAGCAGACCGTGTTCATGGGCGACTTCCCGTGGATGACCGAGCGCGGCACGTTCATCATCAACGGCACCGAGCGCGTCGTCGTCACCCAGCTGGTGCGCTCGCCGGGCGCCTACGTGATGGAGCCCAAGGACCGCGAGAAGCAGGTCTTCATCGCCAACCTGATGCCCGCCCGAGGCTCCTGGCTCGAGCTCGAGATCGACAAGAAGGGCCGCGTCTACGCGCGCATCGACCGCAAGCGCAAGCTCCCGGTCACGGTGCTGCTGCGGGCGATGGGCTTCGTCACCGACGAGGAGATCCTGAAGCTGTTCGACAACTCGGTCTACATCCGTCACACGATCGAGGCCGACACCGAGCCCACCCGCACCGAGGAGGGCGCCCTGATCGAGCTGTTCAAGAAGCAGCGCCCGGGCGAGCCGCCCTCGGTCGACGCCGCCAAGGCGCTGCTCGAGCAGCTGTTCTTCGATCCCAAGCGCTACGACCTCACCCGGGTCGGCCGCTACAAGCTCAACGCCCGGCTCGACCTCGACGTCGACCTCGACAACCGGGTCCTGACCAAGGACGACATCGTCGCCCTGATCAAGGAGCTCACCTCGCTGCCGCGGCTGCTCGGCGTGCCCGAGGAGATCGACGAGGAGAACCCGATCAAGGACTACGCCGCGGAGGCGATCACCTACCCCCGCGATCCGATCTCGGACCACCTCGACGAGTACGAGCACTTCGGCAACCGCCGCCTGCGCACCGTCGGCGAGCTGATCCAGGACGCGTTCCGGGTCGGCCTCTACCGGATGGAGCGGGTCGTGCGCGAGCGCCTCACCACCGAGGACGCCGACGCGATCACGCCGCAGACGATCATCAACATCCGCCCCGTGGTCGCGGCGCAGAAGGAGTTCTTCGGCTCCTCGCAGCTGTCGCAGTTCATGAGCCAGACCAACTCGCTCGACGGGCTCACGCACCGGCGGCGGCTCTCGGCGCTCGGCGCCGGCGGCCTCACCCGCGAGCGCGCCCCGATCGAGGTCCGCGACGTGCACCCGACCCACTACGGGCGGATGTGCCCGATCGAGACCCCTGAGGGCCCGAACATTGGCCTGATCGGTTCGCTCTCCTCCTACGCCCAGGTCTCCGAGCACGGCTTCGTCACCACCCCCTACCGGGTGGTCAAGGACGGCGTCGTCACCGAGGAGATCGTGCACATGGACGCGACCCAGGAAGAGGACCACGTGATCGCTCAGGCGAACGCGGAGGTCGACGAGAAGTCCGGCAAGCTCAAGGGCCCGCAGGTCCAGTGCCGCTCACGCGACGGCGAGTACGTGCTCGTGCCGCCGAAGGAAGTGACGCTGATGGACGTCTCCCCGACCCAGATCTGGTCGGTGGCGACGGCGCTGATCCCGTTCCTCGAGCACGACGACGCCAACCGCGCCCTGATGGGCTCCAACATGCAGCGCCAGGCCGTACCGCTGCTGAAGCCCGAGTCGCCGCTGATCGGCACCGGGATGGAGCGCCGCGCGGCGATCGACAGCGGTGACGTGATCCTGGCCGACAACGCCGGCGAGGTCTCCTATGTCGACGCCGAGCGGATCGTGGTCAGCCACGGCTCGAAGAAGGACGAGTACCCGCTCGACAAGTTCATGCGCTCGAACCAGGGGACGATCATCCACCAGACCCCGACCGTGAAGACGGGTCAGAAGGTGGCGGACGGCGATGTGCTCGCCGACGGTTCCTCGACCGACGACGGCGAGATCGCGCTGGGCAAGAACTGCCTGGTCGCGTTCATGTCCTGGGAGGGCTACAACTTCGAGGACGCGATCATCCTCTCGAACCGGCTGTTCAAGGACGACGAGCTCACCTCGATCCACATCGAGGAGTACGAGATCGACGCTCGGACGACGAAGCTCGGCGACGAGGAGATCACCCGCGACATCCCGAACCGCTCCGAGGAGAGCCTGCGCAACCTCGACGAGCGCGGCATCGTCCGCGTCGGCGCCGAGGTCGTCTCGGGCGACCTGCTGGTCGGCAAGGTGACGCCGAAGGGCGAGACCGAGCTGACCGCCGAGGAGAAGCTGATCCGCGCGATCTTCAAGGAGAAGGCGCGCGAGGTCCGCGACACCTCGCTCAAGGTTCCGCACGGCGAGGGCGGGGTGGTCATCGACGTGGTCACCTTCGACCGCGACGCCGGTGACGACCTGGCGCCCGGCGTCAACAGCCTGGTGCGCGTGTTCGTCGCCACCAAGCGCAAGATCGCCGAGGGCGACAAGCTCGCCGGACGCCACGGCAACAAGGGCGTGATCTCGAAGATCGTGCCCGAGGAGGACATGCCCTTCCTCGCCGACGGCACCCCGGTCGACGTGATCCTCAACCCGCTCGGCGTCCCGAGCCGGATGAACATCGGCCAGATCCTCGAGACGCACCTCGGATGGGTCGCCGCGAACGGCTGGTACGACGACGGCTCCGACGCATACAAGGAGCTGAAGTCCGGCGGACACCACCGGATGAACATCGCCACCTCGGTCTTCGACGGCGCCACCGTCGAGGACGTCGACGAGGCGCTGGTCAAGTGGCAGGAGGAGAACGCGGATCGAGGCATCGACCTCGGGATCGACATGAAGGAGCGTCCGGGCAACCGGGCGATGGGCTCGACCCAGCTCTACAACGGGCGCACCGGCGAGCCGTACGAGGGCAAGGTGACCATCGGTCACATGTACATCCTCAAGCTCCTGCACCTCGTCGACGACAAGATCCACGCTCGCTCGACAGGCCCCTACTCGCTCGTCACCCAGCAGCCGCTGGGCGGCAAGGCGCAGTTCGGCGGCCAGCGCTTCGGCGAGATGGAGGTCTGGGCCCTGGAGGCCTATGGAGCCGCGTACACGCTCCAGGAGATGCTCACGGTCAAGTCCGACGACACCGTCGGCCGCGTCAAGGCCTACGAGGCGATCGTCAAGTCCGAGAACATCCCCGAGCCCTCGGTGCCGGAGTCGTTCAAGGTGCTGCTGAAGGAGATCCAGAGCCTGGCGCTGGACGCCAATCTGGTCGCCAACGACGGCGAGGTCGAGCTCGGCGAGGAAGACGATGAGTTGCTGCGCGCCGCCGAGGAGCTCGGCATCGATCTCTCGGGTGTGCGCGCGGACGGTCCCGGCGGCGACGGGGCAGCGGATGAGAAGGAAGAGCAGGTAGTCGCCGAGGGCGAGTCCGGAACCACCAACGGTGCCGGCAAAGAAGAAGCCGAAAAGGCAGAGGCCAAGGAGTAGCGGGAACAAATATGGACATCAACAATTTCGACGCAATCGAGATCAGCCTCGCCTCCTCGAAGAAGATTCGGAGCTGGAGCCACGGCGAGGTCACGAAGCCGGAGACGATCAACTACCGGACGCTGAAGCCGGAGAAGGACGGCCTCTTCTGCGAGCGCATCTTCGGTCCGACCAAGGACTGGGAGTGCTACTGCGGCAAGTACAAGCGGGTCCGCTACAAGGGCATCGTCTGCGAGCGCTGCGGCGTCGAGGTGACCCGGTCGAAGGTCCGGCGCGAGCGCATGGGTCACGTCGACCTGGCGGCGCCCGTCTCCCATATCTGGTTCTTCAAGGGCGTTCCCTCGCGGATCGGCTACCTGATCGACATGGCTCCGAAGGAGCTGGAGAAGGTCCTCTACTTCGCCGCCTCGATCGTCACCTGGATCGACGAGGAGGCGCGGACCAAGGACCTGAACAAGCTCGAGAAGGAAGTGAAGAAGGTCCTCGACGGCTACACGGCCGACAAGGAGCAGCGCACGCAGGAGCTGGCCGAGGCGCTGGCCCGCCGCACGGCCTGGATCGAGGGCGAGGGCGACCAGTCGAAGTTCGACGGTGAGGACGAGCTCTGGGCCGAGAGCCTGGGCGTCAACCCGAAGAAGCTCGACGCCGCCGAGAAGACGAAGCTGCTGAAGGAGACCAAGAAGACGGTCGACTCCGAGATCTCCGACACCGAGGCCTACCTCGACGACGCGATCGAGCGCATGGAGGAGGTCTGGAAGATCTTCACCGAGATGAAGGTCAAGGACGTGATCAACGACGAGGCCGTCTTCCGCGAGCTCAAGGACCGCTTCGGCTCCCCCTTCGGCTGGGGCGAGTACTTCCGCGGCGGCATGGGCGCGGAGTCGGTCCGCGACCTGCTCGACCAGGTCGACCTCGAGGCCGAGTGCGAGGAGCTCGAGCAGACGATCAACACCTCCAAGGGCCAGAAGCAGGCTCGTGCGGTGAAGCGGCTCAAGGTCGCCTCGGCGTTCCTGAACTCTTCCAACAAGCCCGAGTGGATGGTGCTCGACTGCGTGCCGGTGATCCCGCCGGAGCTGCGCCCGATGGTGCAGCTCGACGGCGGCCGCTTCGCCACCTCCGACCTCAACGACCTCTACCGGCGAGTGATCAACCGCAACAACCGGCTCAAGCGCCTGCTCGACCTCGGCGCGCCGGAGATCATCGTCAACAACGAGAAGCGGATGCTGCAGGAGGCCGTCGACGCCCTGTTCGACAACGGCCGCCGCGGCCGGCCGGTGACCGGGCCCGGCAACCGCGCCCTGAAGTCGCTCTCCGACATGCTCAAGGGCAAGCAGGGGCGCTTTCGCCAGAACCTGCTCGGCAAGCGCGTCGACTACTCGGGCCGCTCGGTGATCGTCTCCGGGCCGTCGCTGAAGCTGCACCAGTGCGGGCTGCCGAAGCTGATGGCGCTGGAGCTGTTCAAGCCGTTCATCATGGCCCGCCTGGTCGAGCGCAAGGCGGTGCAGAACATCAAGGCGGCCAAGAAGATGGTCGACTCGATGATTCCCGAGGTCTGGGACGTGCTCGAGGAGGTCATCTCCGAGCATCCGGTGCTGCTCAACCGCGCACCGACCCTGCACAGGCTCGGCATCCAGGCGTTCGAGCCGGTGCTGATCGAGGGCAAGGCGATCCAGGTCCACCCGCTCGTCTGCCACGCCTTCAACGCCGACTTCGACGGCGACCAGATGGCGGTCCACGTGCCGCTCTCGGCCGAGTCGCAGGCGGAGGCGAGGCTGCTGATGCTGAGCTCGAACAACATCCTCTCGCCGGCCAGCGGCACGCCGCTGGCGACGCCGTCGCAGGACATGGTCCTCGGGATCTACTACCTCACCTACGGCCCCGACGCCGAGGAGCTGGCGAAGATCGACGAGAAGCTGAAGTCGGCGAAGAGCTCGAACGGCAAGCGTCCGCACATCTACCGCTCCGCTCAGGAGGCCGAGCTGGCGTACGAGAACGGGATCGTCAAGCTCCATGACCAGGCCGAGTACCGGCGCATTGGCCATGAGCACTTCCTGACCACGGTCGGGCGAATCATCTTCAACGACCGGGTCGAGCGGGCGATCGCCGCGGCCCTCGAGGAGGACTGGGATCCCGAGAAGTACGTGTTCGAGAACCGCTCGCTGAAGAAGCGCGAGATCAACGAGATCGTCTTCAACCTGGTCGAGGCCTACGGCGCTCCGGCGATCGCACAGGCGCTGGACGCGTTCAAGGAGCTGGGCTTCCACTTCTCGACCCAGGCCGGGATCTCGATCTCGAAGAACAACGTCGTCTCGCCGCCGAACAAGGAGCAGATCCTCGACGGCTACGAGAAGCAGGTGGTCGAGATCGAGGCCCAGTACGACGACGGGCTGCTCTCCGAGGAGGACCGCAAGGAGCAGCTGCGCGCGCTCTGGGACCGGGCCACCGACGAAGTCGCGAAGGCGATGGAGGACAACCTCGACGAGCTCAACCCGATTTTCATGATGGCCAACTCGGGAGCCCGCGGATCGTTCAAGCAGATCCGCCAGCTCGCCGGGATGCGCGGCCTGATGGCGAATCCGAAGGGCGAGATCATCGAGCGACCGATCAAGGCCAACTTCATGGAGGGCCTCTCGGTGCTCGAGTACTTCATCTCCACCCACGGCGCCCGCAAGGGCCTCGCCGATACGGCGCTTCGCACCGCCGACTCGGGCTACCTCACCCGGCGACTGGTCGACGTCTCACAGGACGTGATCATCCGCGCCGACGACTGCAAGACCAAGGACTTCGTCGAGTCGCCGCTGCGCGACGACGAGGGCAACCTGAACCAGAACCTGGTCGGGCGCACCTCGGCGAAGAAGCTGGCGACCAAGCGCGGCCGCGAGCTGCTCAAGAAGGGGCAGGAGATCGACCTGCCCGAGGTCGAGGAGATCGCCGAGGCGTTCGGCGACGAGGAGGTCCTGATCCCGGTCCGCTCGGTGCTCAAGTGCGAGCTCGAGAGCGGCGTTTGCCAGGCCTGTTACGGCCGCGCACTGGCCACCGGCTCGATCGTCGAGATCGGCGACGCGGTGGGGATCATCGCCGCCCAGTCGATCGGCGAGCCCGGCACCCAGCTGACCATGCGCACCTTCCACACCGGCGGTGTCGCCGGACTCGACATCACCCAGGGTCTGCCCCGCGTGGTCGAGCTGTTCGAGGCGCGCAAGCCGAAGGGCATGGCCGAGATGGCCGAGGTCGACGGCAAGATCGCGATCGAGGAGACCGACAAGGAGATCCGGCTCACGCTCACCGACGTCAAGGGCGAGGAGCACGCGTACAAGCTCCCGCCGCGGGCCCGGCTGCTGGTCAAGCACGGCCAGAAGGTCGAGGCCGGGACGCAGCTCGAGGAGGGGTCGCTGTACCCCGCCGACCTGCTGCGGATCCGCGGTCGGACGGCGATCGAGCTCTACCTGGTCCAGGAGGTGCAGAAGGTCTACAAGGCCCAGGGCGTCGACATCAACGACAAGCACATCGAGCTGATCGCCCGCCAGATGCTGAAGCGGGTGCGGATCGACGCCAAGGGCTCGACCACGCTGCTGCCCGGTGCGCTTGAGGATCGCCACAAGCTCAAGGTGCTCAACAAGCAGGTCAAGGACGGCGGTGGCACGCCGGCCAAGGGCGAGGAGGTGATCCTCGGGATCACCAAGGCCTCGCTGGCGACGGAGTCGTTCCTCTCGGCCGCCTCCTTCCAGGAGACGACCAAGGTGCTCACCGATGCCGCGCTGGAGGGCAAGCGAGACAAGCTCGTCGGCCTGAAGGAGAACGTGATCATCGGCAAGCTGATCCCGGCGGCGACCGGCCTGCGCCACTACCGCACGCTCGAGATCGAGCCGGTGGAGCCGGCGCAGCGTCCCGAAGAGGACCTGCTCGACGAGGACGAGCTCGCCGCTGAGCTCGGGCTCGCCGAGGACGGCGACGAGGTCACCGAGCTCGAGGGCTTCGGCCCCTCGTTCGCCGAGGAGCTCGAGGAGCTCGCTCAGGAGATCGAGACCGGCGACGGCGCGCCCGACGCTTCCAGCAGCTAGCTCCGAGCCCGCATTTCAGCGTTCACGGCCGGGCTTGCGCCCGGCCGTTTCGCGTGTAGGATCGGCTGCGGGCGACGCAGAGGGGAGCGATGCGGTCGAACTCGAGGCGATGGCGGGGGCTGTGCGCGTCGCTGATCGTGCTCGGCGCAGGGTTTGGCGGCTCCGAGGCGGAGGCGATCGAGCGGGTTGAGGACGGCGGCCTCGAGGGCTTGGCGTGCACGACGACGTGTACGAGCACGGTCTGGCAGGAAGCGGATGCGCTTGGAACCGCGTCGGCGGCCCTCTGTGCGAACGGGCTTCCGGACTGTCCTCGCTTCGCCCACACGGGAACCAAGTACCTCTCGTTTCTGGGTGCCGGGCTCGAGGACCTGACCGTCTCCCAAAGCGCGATCGAGATTCCCGCGGCCCCGGCGACCCTGAGCTTCTGGCTTTACACCGAGCTCGAGGCGGGCCTGGCGACGTTCACGGTCGCGATCGACGGCCAGCCGGTGTTCACCCGCACCGCGGACCCGGAGATCGACTACACGCCGTTCACGGTCGACGTGAGCCAGTTCGCGGGCCCCGGGACGCACACGCTCAGCTTCCGCAAGGTCACCCCGACCATCCCGATGAATCCGAATGACCGCTTCCTCGTCGACGATGTCGCGCTCGAGGCGCCTGACGCGCCGAAGCCGTCGAACGCGTTCAGTTTCGGCACGCTGAAGCGAAACACCAGCAAGGGCACGGCGACGCTCGCCGTGATCGTCCCCGGCCCGGGCGAGCTCGCGCTGGCCGGCAGGCGCGCAAAGCCGGCCGCGACCACGACGTCGGCCGCGGGCGAGGTGGAGCTGGCGGTGCGCGCGAGGGGCAAGGCGAGGCGAAAGCTCGCCGACGAGGGAAGCGCGAAGCTGCGCCTCTCGGTCACCTTCACGCCCAGCGGCGGCGACCCCAACACGCTCTCGAAGAAGCTGAAGCTCAAGCAGCGCTGAGCGCCGCGGTCGGCGTAAGCTCCGGCCGGTGGAAGCAGGGGCGAGCGAGATCCACGATTCCGTCCTCGACCTGATCGGCGAGACGCCGCTCGTGCGGCTGACGCGCTTCGACCCCGAGCTGCGCACGCCGCTGATCGCCAAGGTCGAGTACATGAACCCGGGCGGCTCGATCAAGGACCGCCCGGCGCTGGCGATGATCGAGGCCGCCGAGCGCGAGGGCAAGCTGCGGCCCGGCGGCACGCTGGTCGAGCCGACCTCCGGCAACACGGGCCTCGGGCTGGCGATGGCCGCGGCGCTTCGCGGCTACAAGGTGATCGCGGTGATGCCCGACAAGATGAGCCGCGAGAAGATCGACACCCTGCGCGCCTTCGGCGCCGAGGTGGTCGTCTGCCCGACCGCGGTCGACCCGGACTCGCCGCAGTCCTACTACCGGGTGGCCGACCGCTTGACCGAAGAGATCGAGGGCGCGTTCCAGCCCAACCAGTACTTCAACCAGGCCAATCCGCAGGCCCACTACGAATCGACCGGCCCTGAGCTGTGGCGCCAGACCGGCGGCAAGCTCACCCATTTCGTGATCGCGCTGGGCACCGGCGGCACGGTCACCGGCGTGGGCCGCTACCTGAAGGAGCAGAACCCGGAGATCAAGGTGATCGGCGCCGACCCCGAGGGCTCGATCTACTCCGGCGGCCCCGTGCATCCCTACCGGGTGGAGGGGATCGGCGAGGACTTCTGGCCCGAGACCTTCGACCCGAGCGTCGTCGACAGCTATGTCACGGTCAGCGACCGCGACTCGTTCCTCGCCGCGCGCAGGCTGGTCGCCCGCGAGGGCCTGTTCGCCGGCGGCTCCACCGGAACAGCGCTATGCGCCGCGGTCCAGGTCGCCCGCGAGCTCGACGACCCCGACGCCCTGGTCGCGACGATCATCCCCGACGGCGGGCGGCCCTACGTCTCCAAGGTCTTCAACGACTCCTGGATGCGCGAGCACGGCTACCTCGGCGATGAGGGCGTGCTCACGGTCGGCGAGGTGATCCGCTCTCGCGGCGTTGACCGCCCATTGCTGACCGTCGGCAGCCACGATCCGGTTGGGCGGGCGCTGGAGCTGATGCGCGAGCACGGGGTCTCACAGGTTCCGGTGGTTTCGGGCGAGGACGGTCGCGCCTTCATGGGCACGGTCAGCGAGCGCGGCCTGCTGATGGCCTCCGCGGAGCAGCCCGGGATCCTCGGCGAGCCGGTCACCGAGGTGATCGAGCCGCCGCTGCCCGAGCTCGCGGCCGAGAGTCCGGTCAGCGACGCGATCCACATGCTGCTCGGCGAGCGCAAGCCGGTGATCGTCGTCGACGACGGGCGCGCGCTCGGCATCCTCGTCTCGGTCGACCTGATCGAGGCGCTCAACGCATGAGCGAAGAGCGGCAAATCGACACCCGCGTCGTCCACGCCGGGCTCGAGCCCGATCCCACCTACGGCTCGGTGATCCCGCCGATCCATCAGACCTCGACCTTCGTCCAGCCCGCGCCGGGCGAGTTCGTCGGCGAGTACGACTACGCGCGCTCGGCGAATCCGACCCGAACCGCGCTCGAGAACGCGCTCGGCGAGCTCGAGGGCGGCGCGGCGACGGCGTTCTCGAGCGGCATGGCAGCGACCCACGGGCTGCTGAGCGCGGCGCTCTCGGCCGGCGAGCACCTGATCCTGCCGCTCGACCTCTACGGCGGCACCTACCGGCTGGTGGACAAGGTCCTCGCCCGCTTCGGGCTCGCCTACGACCTCGTCGACCAGCGCGACATCGACGCCCTGCGCGCCGCCCTGCGTCCCGAGACCCGGTTGATCTGGGTCGAGACGCCGACCAACCCGCTGCTGAACGAGATCGACATCGCGGCCGTAGTCGAGGCGGCGAACGGGCGCCACGTCGTCGTCGACAACACCTTCGCCACTCCGATCGTCCAGCGTCCCCTCGAGCTCGGCGCGACCGCGGTCGTGCACTCGACGACCAAGTACCTCGGGGGTCACTCCGATGTCGTCGGCGGCGCGGTGATCAGCGCCGACGCCGAGCTTCACGAGCGGGTCCGCTTCATCCAGAACTCGGTCGGAGCGGTGCCGGGGCCGTTCGACTGCTTCCTCGTCCATCGCGGGCTGCGCACCCTGGCGCTGCGCGTCGCCCGCCACTCCGAGAACGGGCGCGCGGTGAGCGACTGGCTTGGCACCGCGCCCGGGGTGGAGGATGTGCGTTGGCCGGGGTTCGGCGGCATGGTGTCCTTTCGGCATCCCGACGCCGTCGGGCTGGTTGGGCGCACGCGGCTGTTCTCACTCGCCGAGTCGCTCGGCGGGGTCGAGTCGCTGATCGAGGTCCCGCAGGCGATGACCCACCAATCGGTCGAGGACTCCGATGCCGCCGTGCCGGCGGACCTGGTCCGCCTGTCGTGCGGGATCGAGGCAGCCGCGGACCTGATCGCCGACCTCGAGCAGGCGCTGGGCTGAGCGACTAGCGCGCGGGTTCGGCGGAACCGCGCTGGGCTCCGTGGGTGCTGGCGGCGCGCACAGGCGCCGGCGGCGTGAACACGCGCGTGCGCGCGGCGGGCGGGCAGTCGGGGAGCGGGATCGCGTCGGGGCCGTGATCGCCGCGGCGAGGGTCGCGCGGACGCTTGGGCTGGCGCCGGAAGCGGCGGAAGCGGTGGTCGTCGGACTCCGGCGGCGCCTGCTCGGGCAGCGTCTCGGCCTTAAAAGCCCACCAGACGATGTAGAGCAGCAGCGCGACCGGGATCTTCAGCACGACCATGAGGAAAAAGATCGGTAGGAACCCGTCCACTCAGTCGGCAGTGTAACCCTCGCGAACCCAGTCCAATAGCGCCTCGGTATGCGCTTCGGTGATCCCCACGTCCGACTGCGTCGGGCACAGCAGGGTGGGGGCGGAGCGCGACGCGGCCCAGGTGTGGCAGCTCTCGTCGAGCGAGTCGTCGATCCAGGCGAGCGGGCGCTTGCGTGCGTATTTGTCGAGCGCGTCGAGCTTCCAATGGGCGGTGCCGAAGCGCGCCCGGCCGTCGAAGGTGAGCACGGGCAGGTCGTCGGCCAGCCCGAGGATCAGCGGCAGGTGGTCGTTGGCGCGCTCCTCCCAACCGGTGGCCCAGACCAGCTCGTAGACCTCCGCCAGGCGCCGCAGCTGGGGCCCGGCGAGGTCGGAGATGCAGTGCGCCATCCCGTCGATCAGGTGAAAGCGCCCGCCGAGGTCGTCGATCGGCCCATCGAAGCCGAAGAGGCTGATTACGCCGTCGACATCGACGGCGAGCACCGGCCGTGGGTCCTTGCTTCGCCTCGCCACCGGCTCAGCGTACAAGCGGCGCCCTGCTATCTTCCGCCGCCGTGCCAAGCACCAACCAATTGATCCGCAAGGGCCGCAAGCCTCCGCAGAAGAAGGTCGCCACCCCAGGCCTCAAGTCGGGCCAGGGGCGCAAGCGCCGAAACGCCGCCCCGCAGCGGCGCGGCGTCTGCACGCGCGTCTACACGGCGACCCCGAAAAAGCCGAACTCGGCTCTGCGCAAGGTCGCCCGCGTGCGCCTGACCAACGGCATGGAGGTCACCTGCTACATCCCCGGTGAGGGACACAACCTGCAGGAGCACTCCGTGGTCCTCGTCCGCGGCGGCCGCGTCAAGGATCTTCCGGGCGTTCGCTACAAGGTGATTCGCGGCACCCTCGACGCCTCCGGCGTCTCGGATCGCAAGCAATCCCGCTCGATGTACGGCGTCAAGCGCTAGTTCATGCCTCGCCGCGCCCGCGCCTCCATTCGTCCGATCCAGCCCGACCCGGCTCACAAGAGCCGGCTAGTGCAGCAGGTCGTCAACAAGGTGATGCAGCACGGCAAGCAGTCAACCGCCGAGCAGATCACCTACGACGCCCTGGCGATCGTCGGCGAGCGCAGTGGACGGGCGCCGGTCGAGGTGCTCGAGGACTCGATCAAGGAGCTCACCCCGGTGCTCGAGGTCAAGTCGCGCCGCGTCGGCGGCGCCACCTACCAGGTACCGGTCGAGGTTCCGCCGCGCCGGGCGAAGACGCTCGCCGTCCGCTGGCTGGTCAGCTTTGCCCGCAACCGCCGTGAGAAGTCGATGTCCGAACGCCTCGCCAACGAGATCCTCGACTCGATCTCCCAGCAGGGCGGCGCCTGGAAGCGCAAGGACGACATCTACCGCATGGCTCAGGCCAACAAGGCCTTCGCGCACTACCGCTGGTAGTCGCTCAATAGCCGAAATAGTCGGTCAGGTTGATACAGCCGTGGCTGGCCCCGCCCCCGGTGCTGTGCCTTGCGGCCCAGCACCCGGTGGAGCTGACCTCAACGGTGTAATCGGCGCGTGTCGGGGCCCCGACGCTGTTGCCGAGCTCAGTCTCGAAGGTTGTTAGCGAACAGGCGAAGTCGCCGTTCTCGAGCTCCCGGCACTGCGGATCTGCTCTCGCCGGATCCTCGAGGTGCGACGCGTCGCCGTAGAGGACACCGATCGAGTTCTCAAGCGTCGTCTCGCCGACTGGCAGGACCACGGCTGGTCGAACGAAGGCGACACGACGGGCGCGACGATCGCGAACCCGCCCACGAGCGCGATCAGGTTCTGCTTCGTCTCCCGACGCAAGCTCAGCCGCGCTGGCGAGCCCGGGGACGCCCGAGCCGGCTCAGGCGACCCTTCTCGGGGCTCGCCGGCTGATGCGATGACGGCTTCGGGGGCTCGTCGTCGCCCCGCGGATCACTCGTGCGCGGACGCCGGGCGGGCCGCAGGGAGCTCAGCTGAGCGGGCGTCAGCGTCGCCAGCGCGATTCCGGTGACCGCGAGCGCCAGCGCCCCGACGAGCTCCATGTAGAAGCCGCCCTGGGGGACCGCCTCGGCCTCGAAGAGGAATCCCTGACTCGCCCCGCAGGCCTCGCTCAGCGAGCCGGCGGAGTTGGCGACGCGCAGGTCGCTGATCAGGAAGATCAGCAGCGCCAGGACGCCCATCGCGGCGACCGAGATCGCCGCCGGCCGTGAGCCGCTGAAGACGGCGACCAGGGTTCCGATCACTGCGAACCCGGCGATCACCATCTGCGCGTTCGAGTGCCGGTCGCCGGCGTCCTGGGCGCATAGCGACTCGCCGCCGGGCGGCCTGAACTCGAACATCGTCATCAGCTCCGACGCGAACAGACAGATCGCGGCTGCGATCACGGCGACCGGCAGCAGCCTCGTGAGGCGGCTGAGCGTCTCCGGATCGCTCACGTTCCCGCTCCCTGAACCTTGCGTTTCGGCCGCGGGCGGGGGAGCTTTCGCTTCAGCGTCGGGCGCCGAGCGGCGCGCTTTCGCACCGCGGCGGCGAGCTTCTCGAACAGGCTCGGCCCCGTGAGCTCGCTGCCCCTGGCCGCGGCTGGGCGCAGGTGAAGCGGCAGCAGCAAGCCGCAGGCGATCAGCACCACCGCCGCCGCGAGCTGGATCCAGAATCCCTCCAGCAGGCTCGCGCTCGCGCCCTCGTAGGCGACCGCGGCGGTGCCCTCGTCGAGCCCCTTGGGAACGTCGACGGCGAGCCCGATCGCGATCACCGCGATCCCGATCGGCACCAGCAGGAGCGCGGTGCGGCGACGGCCGCGCAGCGCCAGCACCAGCACCACCAGGGCCGCGACCGCGAGCGGAAGCATCACCCAACCGTGGGCGTTGCCGGCGACCTCGCTCTCCACCTCGGGCGGCGGGGCGACCGCGCCGACCGCGTCCGAATAGGAATCGGTGCCGACGGTGACCGCGTGGTAGTCGAGCCACTGGGAGGCCGCGAGCGCCCCGATCGCGACCAGGGCGACGACGACGACGCCGCGAGCCGGGGTCACGTGGCGCTGGGCGAAGCGCAGGCTCGCTCGCGCGAGCCGCCAGAGCCAGAGCAACACCGGCCGCAGGCCGCGCAGCCAGAGCTTGAGCACGAACGCTCCCGCGATCTCGGCGCCGGCGAGCCAGAGCTGCACCGGAATCGCCACCATCTCGCGCCCGAGCTTCAGCAGCTCGCCGGCGACCGAGGCGACGCCGCCGCCGAGCTTGCGCGCGTCGGCGACCACGGGTCGGCCACGCTTGGATGAGCCGGACCCCTTGGCCGAAGCACTCCCCTTGGCGGCTGGGCGCTTGGAGTCGGGGCGCGACTTCGACGCGGTCACCTTCGGCTTTGCCTTCGCGCTCTCGCGCGGCTTCGAGTCCTGCTGCTTGGGCTTTGCCGCCGCCCTCGCCTTCGTCTTCTCGGCGTCCGCCTCGGCGCGGCGATCGGAGCGCGCCTTGGCCCGCTGCGAGGCGGTCGCCGTCTGCTTTGCGCGCTCGGCTCGGCGACTCTCCTCACGGCGCTTTGCCCGTGCCTGAGCGCTGCGTTCGAGCGAGCTCGAAATTCGCTTGCGGAGGCTCATCTGGACGCTCTGGAGGTGGTCATGCCCCTGCTATAGTCATGCGTCGCTTGCGGCCCAGGCCGTGCCTGGCTCGCGGCGGAGATTCCTTCCATGGAGAGCCGCACGACATAGGGCGATTCCGGGCTAAAATGGCGATTCCGCGCTGAGGCCCGCAGGGGCCTTTTTTTGTGCGCTGAGACCGCTCTCCTGCCGGTTCGTCTCCTCCTCACGACGCTCTCCAGGTCGGTAACGCAAAAACTACAGCAACCCACCCGCAGACTCCAAGACTGAAATGCCCCGCTCCTTCCCCCTAGAAAAGACCCGCAACATCGGGATCATGGCGCACATCGACGCCGGTAAGACGACGACGACCGAGCGCATCCTCTTCTACACCGGCCGCACCCACAAGCTGGGCGAGGTCCACGAGGGCGCCGCGGTCATGGACTGGATGGAGCAGGAGCAGGAGCGCGGGATCACGATCACCTCCGCCGCCACCGCCTGCGAGTGGAAGGACCACCGGATCAACATCATCGACACGCCCGGCCACGTCGACTTCACGGTCGAGGTCGAGCGCTCGCTGCGCGTCCTCGACGGCGCGATTGCCGTCTTCGACTCGGTCGCCGGCGTCGAGCCTCAGTCGGAGACCGTCTGGCGCCAGGCCGACAAGTACAAGGTCCCGCGAATTGCATTCATCAACAAGATGGACCGCACCGGGGCCGACTTCGAGAACGCCGTGCAGACGATGCGCGACCGTCTCGGGGCCAACCCGCTGCCGATCCAGCTGCCGATCGGCGCCGAGGACGGCTTCGTCGGCGTCATCGACCTGATCGAGAACAAGGCCCTGGTATGGAAGGACGAGCTCGGGACCGAGTTCGAGTACGAGGAGATCCCGGCCGAGCTCGCCGACGCCGCCCACGAGGCGCGCACCCACCTGATCGAGGCTTGCGCCGACTACGACGACGAGCTGATGGAGATGTACCTCGACGAGCAGGAGATTCCGCACGAGCGGATCGGTCGCTCGCTGCACCGGGCGACGCTCGACCTCAAGGTCACCCCGGTGCTCTGCGGTTCGGCGTTCAAGAACAAGGGCGTGCAGCCGCTGCTCGACGAGATCGTCGAGCTGCTGCCGTCGCCGCTCGAGGTCCCGCCGATGGCCGGCTGGGTTACCGACAACAAGGGCGAGCGCGGCGAGGAGGTCGTCCGCAAGCCCGACGACTCAGAGCCGTTCTCGGCGCTGGCGTTCAAGGTGATGGCCGACCCGTTCGTCGGCAAGCTGACCTACTTCCGCGTCTACTCGGGCAAGCTCAGCTCCGGCAGCCGGGTGCTGAACGCGACCAACGGCAAGACCGAGCGCATCGGCCGGCTGCTGATGATGCACGCCAACCACCGCGAGGAGATCGAGGAGTGCTACGCGGGCGACATCGTCGCCGGCGTCGGCCTCAAGCAGACCTCCACCGGCGACACGCTCTCGGCCCCCGACGCGCCCGTGATCCTCGAGAACATCGAGTTCCCCGAGCCGGTGATCTCGGTCGCGATCGAGCCGAAGACGAAGTCCGACCAGGAGAAGCTCGGCGGCGGCCTCGCCCGCCTGGCCGAGGAGGACCCGACCTTCCGTATCGAGACCGACGAGGAGACCGGCCAGACGCTGATCTCCGGGATGGGCGAGCTGCACCTCGAGGTGATCGTTGATCGCCTCCTGCGCGAGTTCAGCGTCGACGCCAACGTCGGCCGCCCGCAGGTCGCCTACCGGGAGACGATCCGCGACCGGGTGGAGAAGATCGTCGGCCACTTCGTGCGCCAGACCGGCGGCCGCGGTCAGTTCGGCCACGTGGTCATCAACGCCGAGCCGGCGCCTGGTGAGGGCTTCGACTTCATCAACAAGATCAAGGGTGGGGCGATCCCGACCGAGTACATCCCCGCGGTCGAGCAGGGGATCGAGGAGGCGCTCGGCTCCGGGGTCAAGGCCGGATACCCGATGGTCGACGTCCGGGTCGAGCTCGTCGACGGCAAGTACCACGACGTCGACTCCTCGGAGATGGCGTTCAAGATCGCCGGCTCGATGGCGGTCCAGGAGGCCACGCGCCGCGCCAAGCCCGTACTGCTGGAGCCGGTGATGTCGGTCGAGGTGGTCACCCCGGAGGAGTTTCTCGGCGACGTGATCGGCGACCTCTCGCGGCGCCGCGGCAAGGTCCAGGGCCAGGAGCAGCGCGGCAACGCGCTCGCCGTACACGCTTTCGTGCCGCTCGGCGAGATGTTCGGCTACGCGACCGATGTGCGCTCCTCGACCCAGGGCCGGGCCACGTACACGATGCAGTTCGAACGCTACGAAGAGGTCCCGCAGAGCATCGCCGAGCAGATCATCGAATCGACCTCGGCAGAGCCGGTGGCGGCGGGAGCGTGAGGCGCGTTACGCCGCGGGCTAACGTTTGTAATCCTTCAGGGGTTGCGCCCCGGCGGTCGCATGCCGACGCCGGGCTCGCGTTGCGCCCGAATACTTGAATCAACTTAGACAATCCAAGAGACGGAAAAAGAAGGAGCAATAGGAACGAGATGGCGGAAAAGTTCGATCGCAGCAAGCCGCACGTAAACGTCGGCACGATCGGTCACATCGACCACGGCAAGACCACGCTCACCGCAGCGATCACCAAGGTGCTCGCTGAGCAGGGTGGCGCCGAGGAGCGGTCGTTCGAGTCGATCGACAACGCGCCCGAGGAAAAGGAGCGCGGGATCACGATCGCCACCTCGCACGTCGAGTATGAGACCGAGAAGCGCCACTATGCCCACGTCGACTGTCCGGGCCACGCCGATTACGTCAAGAACATGATCACCGGCGCGGCGCAGATGGACGGCGCGATCCTGGTCGTCTCGGCGGCCGACGGCCCGATGCCGCAGACCCGCGAGCACATCCTGCTCGCCCGTCAGGTGAACGTGCCCTACGTCGTCGTCTTCCTCAACAAGGTCGACATGGTCGACGACGAGGAGCTCGTCGAGCTGGTCGAGGAAGAGGTCAAGGACCTGCTCAACGAGTACGACTTCCCCGGCGACGACACGCCGATCATCAAGGGCTCGGCGCTGAAGGCGCTGGAGGGCGACGAGGACTCCAAGAAGGCGATCCTCGAGCTCGCCGACGCGCTCGACACCTACATCCCCGAGCCCGTACGCGACCTCGACAAGCCGTTCCTGATGCCGGTCGAGGACATCATGACGATCACCGGTCGTGGCACCGTCGCCACCGGCCGGGTCGAGCAGGGTGTCGTCCACACCGGCGACGAGGTCGAGATCGTCGGCATCACGCCGACCCAGAAGACGGTCGTCACCGGGGTGCAGATGTTCCACAAGGACCTCGACCAGGGGCAGGCGGGCGACAACGCCGGCTGCCTGCTGCGTGGCACCAAGCGCGAGGAGATCCAGCGTGGCCAGGTGCTCGCCAAGCCGGGCTCGATCACCCCGCATACGAAGTTCAAGTCGGAGGTCTACTGCCTGAAGAAGGAGGAGGGTGGCCGTCACACGCCGTTCTTCTCGGGCTACCGCCCGCAGTTCTACTTCCGGACGACTGACGTCACCGGCGTCGCCAACCTGCCCGAGGGCACGGAGATGGTGATGCCCGGCGACAACGTCGAGATGACGATCGAGTTGATCAACCCGATCGCTATGGACCAGGGCCTTCGGTTCGCGATCCGCGAGGGCGGACGCACCGTTGGCTCCGGGGTCGTTGCCGAAGTCATCGAGTAACGACGCAGGACAGGGCCGGCAACCGCCGGCCCTTCGTACGAAATTGATGGATACGACCGGGGCGGCGCCCCACCACCCGGGGGCGGCGCCCCTTTCGCGCCGAGAAAGACCTGAATAGGACACCGTGGCAACACTCGCGACAAGCAAAATCAGGATCAGGCTCAAGGCCTACGACCACGACGCGATCGATCGCGCCGCTCGCGAGATCGTCGAGACGGCCACCCGCACCGGCGCCTCCGTGTCCGGGCCCGTGCCGCTGCCCACCGAGCGCAACATCTACTGCGTGATCAAGTCGCCGTTCAAGGACAAGGACTCACGCGAGCACTTCGAGATCCGCACCCACAAGCGCCTGATCGACATCCACCAGCCGACGCCGAAGACGATCGACTCGCTGCAGCGCCTCGACGCGCTGCCCGCCGGCGTCGACATCGAGATCAAGATCTGAGGCGCGGGGCGTGGCGGCGATCATCGGCACCAAGGTGGGGATGACCCAGGTGTTCACCGACGACGGCACGCGGGTGCCGGTGACGGTCGTCGAGGCGACCCCGAACACGGTCACCGCCGTGCGCAGCGCCGACCGCGACGGCTACGCCGCGGTGCAGCTGGCGGCGGTCGCGACCGAGGAGCGCAAGCTCACCAAGCCCGAGCTCGGCCACCTGAACAAGGCCGGGGCGCCGCCGTCGCGGAGCCTGCGGGAGTTTCGCGACGAGGCGCCGGAGGCGCAGATCGGCGAGCAGCTCACGGTCGAGCAGTTCGAGCCCGGCGAGAAGGTCAAGGTCTCGGCGGTCTCGATCGGCAAGGGCTTCCAGGGCACGATCAAGCGCCACAACTTCGGCCGCGGACCGGTCTCCCACGGCTCCCACAACGTGCGCGCCCCGGGCTCGATCGGGGCCAGCGCCGACCCGGCACGCGTGTTCAAGGGAACGAAGATGCCCGGCCGCATGGGCGGTGGGCGCGTTACCCAGCGGGGCCTGACCGTCTTCCAGATCGACGCCGAGCGCAACCTGCTGCTGATTCGCGGCGCGGTCCCCGGTCCCAAGGGCGGCACGGTGGAGGTGCGCACCGATGGCTAGCGCGTCACTGAAGGCGACGACCCTGGGCAAGCAGGCGAAGACCGACCTGCCCGCGACCGTTTTCGGCGAGGACTTCCACGAGAGCCTCGTCCACGAGGCGGCCCGCGCCGACCTCGCCGCACGGCGGCGGGGAACGGCCTCCAGCCTCGGCCGAGGCGAGGTCTCGATGACCACGGCGAAGGCCTGGAAGCAGAAGGGCACCGGCCGGGCGCGCGCCGGGGCGCTCAGCGTCCCCCACCGCCGCGGCGGTGGCGCCGCCTTCGGGCCGAAGCCGCGCTCGCACACCTTCAAGGTCAATCGCAAGGCCCGCCGCCGAGCGCTGCGCTCGGCGTTCTCGGTCCACGCCGCCCGCGACAGCATCGCCGTGCTCGACGCCGCGGCCTTCGAGGCGCCGTCGACGAAGGCGGCCGCCGAGGCGATCGGCAAGTGGGCCCCGAAGGGCCCGACGCTGGTGCTCTGCGATCCCGAGGAGGCCGGCGTGGTGAAGAGCTTTCGCAACATCCCCAAGGTCGACGTGCTCCCGGTCGGCTCGGCCGGCGTCGTCGACGTGATCGGCCACGCTTCGCTGATCCTCACCCCGAGCGCCCTGGAGACGCTCGAGGCTCGGGTCGGCGAGGTCGAGCGCGCTCCCAAGAGCGACGAGGCGGGCGCATGAACCCGCGCGAGGTGATCATCGAGCCCGTCGTCTCGGAGAAGAGCTACGCGCTGATGGCCGACGGCAAGTACACCTTCCGCGTCGACGACCGCGCCCACAAGACGCAGATCCGCCACGCGGTGGAGGAGATCTTCAGCGTCGGCGTGGTCGAGGTGCACACGATGAAGGTGCGCTCGAAGCCAAAGCGCCGCGGCATGCACAGCGGCACGACCCGCTCGTGGAAGAAGGCGATCGTCAAGCTCGCGCCCGGCGATCGGATCGAGCTCTTCGAAGGCGCGGCGGTGGCCGAGTAGAGCGATGACTCCTCCCACGACAGCCCACCTCAGCCGGCTGCAAACCGGCACTGGCCTTCGTCCTCGGTCGCTCGCGTGCCTACAGGCACGCGTCGCTCCCTGCGTTTTCGACCAGCTTGGTTTTCGCCCGGCTGAGTCGGACTGCGGCGGAAGGAGGCATCGCTAATGGCGATGCGAAAGACAAGGCCGACGAGTCCGGGGCGCCGCTTCGCGACCTACCAGAAGCGCGAGGAGCTGACCGGCGGCAACGAGCCCTACAAGGCCCTGACCAAGGGCAAGGGCCGCACCGGCGGGCGCAACACCCACGGCCGGGTGACCTCGCGCCACCGCGGTGGCGGGGCCAAGCGCCGCTACCGCGAGATCGACTTCAAGCGCCGCAAGGACGGCGTCGCGGCGAAGGTGGCGACGGTCGAGTACGACCCCAACCGCACCTGCTACATCGCGCTGCTGCACTACGTCGACGGGGCGAAGAGCTACATCCTCGCCCCGCAGGGCGTGGTCGCCGGAGAGATGGTCGAGTCCGGCGACAAGGCCGATATCCGGCCCGGCAACGCGCTGCCGCTGCGCGCGATCCCGACCGGCACCGTGGTCCACAACGTCGAGCTCGTACCCGGCCAGGGCGGCAAGCTCGGGCGCTCGGCCGGCTCGGCGATCCAGGTGGTCGCCAAGGAGGGCGAGATGGTCACCCTGCGCCTGCCGTCGTCGGAGATGCGCCTCGTGCGCGCCGACTGCCGCGCCACCGTGGGTACCCTCTCCAACGCCGAGCATCAGAACGTGAAGATCGGCAAGGCGGGGCGCAACCGTCATAAGGGCAAGCGGCCGCAGAGCCGTGGGATCGCGATGAACCCCGTCGACCACCCGCATGGCGGTGGCGAGGCGCACAAGACCCCCGGAGGCCATCCGGTGACGCCGTGGGGCAAGCCGACGCTCGGTTACCGGACCCGCAAGAAGGGCAAGCGCTCCGACGCGATGATCGTCCGCGGGCGCCGGCGCGGGAAGAAGAAGAGGTAAGGAACTTTCATGGGTAGGTCAACGAAGAAGGGCCCGTTCGTCGAGGAACGCCTGATGAGGCGGATCACGGCGATGAACGAGGCAAACCAAAAGCAGATGATCAAGACCTGGTCGCGGACCTCGGTCGTGTTCCCCGAGATGGTCGGTCACACGATCGCCGTCCACGACGGGCGCAAACACGTGCCGGTGTTCGTCTCCGAGTCGATGGTCGGCCACAAGCTCGGTGAGTTCGCGCCCACGCGGACCTACCGCGGCCACGGAGGCAAGGAGCGCTAGTGGCGAAGTCGTCCGAAAAGCAGGAGCCGGAGGCGCCGATGGTGCGCGCCAAGGCGCGCTACGTGCGCGTCGCGCCGCGCAAGGCGCGCCTGATCGCCGACCAGATCCGCGGCATGCCCGTGGACGAGGCTCGGACCCTGCTCGCCTTCTCCAGCCGCGGCGCCGCCCGCGACCTCGCCCGCCTGCTCGACTCGGCCGCCGCCAACGCCGAGGCCAACCACGAGCTGATCGCCGAGGACCTGAAGATCGCCGACGTTCGCGTCGACGAGGGCCCGACGCTGAAGCGCTGGCGGGCGCGCGCCCGCGGCCGCGCGACCCCGATTCACAAGCGAACCAGCCACCTCTCGGTGGCCTTGACCCCGACCCCGGACGCCTAGAGGAGCCAGAGCACCAAATGGGACAGAAGATCCACCCCGAGGGCTTCCGCGTCGGCTACATCCACGATTGGAAGTCGAACTGGTTCGACGAGCGCAACTTCGCCGACCTGCTGCTCGAGGACATCGCGATCCGCGAGCACATCGAGAACAAGCTTTCGCACGCCGGCCTCTCCGACATCACGATCGTCAAGCAGCGCGGTGAGATCACGGTCGACATCCACACGGCTCGGCCGGGGATCGTGATCGGCAAGTCGGGCGCCGAGGTCGACGCCCTGCGCCGCGACCTGCACAAGATCACCGGCAAGCCGGTGAAGGTGAACATCCGCGAGATCAAGCGCCCGGAGCTCGACGCGAAGCTGGTCGCCCAGTCGATCGCCGAGCAGCTGCAGAACCGGGTCGCCTTCCGGCGAGCGATGAAGCGCGCCCTGACCTCGGCGATGCGCTCCGGCGCCAAGGGAGTCAAGGTCCAGGTCTCGGGCCGGCTCGGAGGCGCCGAGATGGCGCGAACCGAGGGCTACTCCGACGGTCGCGTGCCGCTGCACACCCTGCGTGCCGACATCGACTACGGCTTCGTCGAGGCGAAGACCACCACCGGCCGGATCGGCGTCAAGTGCTGGATCAACAAGGGCGAGGTGATGCCCGAGGGCTTCCGCGCCGGAGCCGAGGAGGAGGAGCTCGCGCCGAGGTCCTTCCGTCGCCGCGGCGGCGATCGCCCCGGCGGCCAGCGCGGTGGAGGCCAGCGCGGCGGCCAAGGTGGCGGCCAGCGCGGCGCGCAGTCACGCCCGCCCCAGGCCCCGGCGGCTCCCGCCACGCCCCCAGCTGCTCCCGCCGCAACCACCCCCGCGGCGCCGCCGGCCCCAGCCGACGAGGCTCCGGCCGCAGCCCCCGCGCCTCCGGTCGTGCCCTCGCACCCCCAGGCCGTGCATCCGGACACCCCCACACCCGCGCCCACGCCGGCGCCCGACAAAAAGGGTGGTGATGCCTGATGCTGATGCCGAAGCGGGTCAAGCACCGCAAGCAGATGCGCGGCAAGCGCCGCGGCAACACCAAGGGCGGCGCCACCGTCACTTTCGGCGAGTACGGGCTCAAGGCGCTCGATCGCGGCTGGATCACGAACCGCCAGATCGAGGCCGCTCGCGTCGCCATGACCCGCAAGATCAAGCGCGGCGGCAAGGTCTGGATCAACGTCTTTCCCGACAAGCCCTTCACCAAGAAGCCGGCCGAGACGCGCCAGGGCTCGGGCAAGGGCAACCCCGAGGGTTGGGTCGCGGTGGTCAAGCCGGGCAAGGTGATGTTCGAGCTCTCCGGCGTCCCCGAGGATCTGGCCAAGGAAGCGATGCGCCTGGCCGGACACAAGCTGCCGATCAGGACCAAGTTCGTGACCCGAGAGGGGGCGAGCCAGTGAAGGCCGGCGACGTCCACGCGCTCGGCGACCAGGACCTGGTTCAGTCGCTCAAGGAGGCTCGCGAGGAGGCGTTCAGCCTGCGCTTTCGCCACGCAACCGGCGAGCTCGAGAACACCGCCGGCATCGGCGCCTCGCGGCGCGACCTGGCCCGGCTGATGACAGTCGCCCGCGAGCGCGGGATCGACATCGACAAGGAATTGAAGTGATCGAGGAAGAGAAGACAGAAGAGACTGAAGAGGCTCCCGAGGAGGCCGCCGAGGCTCCCGAGGAGGCTGCGCCCGAGGCCGAGGCCCCGGCGGACGAGCCCGTGGCCGAGGAGGCTCCGGCTGAAGAGCCCGCGGCCGAGGAGGCACCGGCCGAGGAACCCGTGGCCGAGGAGGCGCCGGCTGAGGAGCCCGCGGCCGAGGAGGCCGCCCCCGAACCCGCCGAGGAGGCGCCGGCGTCGGCGCCTGCCGCCGCCGCAGCCGACGATGGCGAGGCCGAGGACGCCCTGACGCCCAAGCAGCAGCGAAAGCTCGACCGCGCCCGCCACAGTGGCGAGGCGAAGCCCGAGCGCGGGCCCGAGGAGCGCCTCGCCGAGCGCGCCGAGACCCGCGCCAAGGCCGCCGCCGCCCGCGCTCGCAGCCGCGCTCGCGCCCGCTCCAAGCACCAGCCAGGCGAGGGCACTCCTCCCGCCGAGCGCGAGCCCGGGGCGAAGAAGGTCCGCCAGGGCACCGTCGTCTCGAGCAAGGCCGACAAGACGATCACCGTTCGGATCGAGGTCGTGCGCCGCCATCCCGTCTACGAGAAGGTCGTTCGCAAGACGGCGACGATCCACGCTCACGACGAGGCCAACGACGCCAACGCCGGCGACATCGTCCGGGTGATCGAGTCGCGGCCGCTGTCGCGGACCAAGCGCTGGCGCCTGGTCGAAGTCCTGGAGAAGGCGCGCTAGCGATGATCCAGCAGGAATCCAGGCTCAAGGTGGCCGACAACTCGGGCGCCCGAGAGATCCTCTGCATCCGCGTCAAGGGCGGGTCGCACCGCCGCTACGCCGGCGTCGGCGACGTGATCACGGCGACGGTCAAGCAGGCGACCCCGCGCGGCGGGGTGCGAAAGGGCGAGGTCGTGCAGGCGGTCGTCGTCCGCACGCGCAAGCAGCTCGGGCGCGCCGACGGCACCTACATCGCCTTCGACGAGAACGCTGCCGTGCTCATCGACCCGCAGAACAACCCCCGCGGCACTCGCATCTTCGGCCCGGTGGCCCGCGAGCTGCGCGACCGGAACTTCATGAAGATCGTCTCCCTGGCGCCGGAGGTTCTCTGATGGCCAAGGGCATGCACATCCGCACCGACGACACGGTCGTCGTGATCGCCGGCAAGGACAAGGGCAAGAGCGGGCGCGTGCTGCGCACCGAGCCTGGCCGTCGACGCCTCTACGTCGAGGGGCTCAACATCCACAAGCGCCATACCCGGCCGCGCTCGGTCAAGGACACGCAGAAGGCGCAGTCGAGTGGCATCATCGACCAGGAGGGGCCGATCGACGTCTCCAACGTGATGCTCCTCGACCCCACCGACAACAAGCCGACCCGGGTCGGCGTTCGCGTCGGCGACGACGGCAGCCGCAAGCGCTACGCCAAGCGCACCGGCAAGGTGCTCGAGTAGCCGAGAGAGATTTGATGGAAGCAGCGACAGTCCCAGATGCAAAGAAGGCCGCGCCGCCGCCCCGGCTGCGCGAGACCTACGAGTCAGAGCTCGTCGGGCAGCTGACCAAGAAGTTCGGCTATTCGAGCCGGATGGAGGTCCCGCGCCTGCTCAAGATCACGGTCAACATGGGCGTCGGCGACGCCAAGCAGGCGACCCCGATTCTCGAGGCCGCCACCGAGCAGCTGGCGACGATCACCGGCCAGCACCCGAACATCCGCCGGGCGCGGAAGTCGATCGCCAACTTCAAGCTCCGCGAGGGGATGCCGGTCGGGGTCTCCGTGACCCTGCGAGGCGCCCGCATGTGGGAATTCCTCGATCGCCTGATCTCGATCTCGATCCCGCGGATCCGCGACTTCCGCGGCCTCAACCCGCGCTCCTTCGACGGCCGGGGCAACTACTCGCTCGGGGTCCGCGAACAGCTGATCTTCCCCGAGGTCGACTACGACTCGATCGACGAGGTCCGCGGGCTCGACATCGCGATCACGACCACGGCCGCCAGCGACGAGGAGGGCTTCGAGCTGCTGCTCGGGCTCGGGATGCCGTTCGCCCAGGACGGGCGACCGGGGCAGGTCGACACCGCCGCCGAGGAGGAAGAGGAGCGTCGCCACGAGGAGGCACGCCAGCGCGCCGAGGCCGAGCAGGCGGCGCTCGAGCAGCTCAAGGAGGAGAACCCCGAGGCCTACGCCAAGCCCGTGCGCCACGAGGAGGGCGAGGAAGGCGAGGAGGGTGCCGAGGGCGCTCCCGCGTCCGACGACGAAGAGACTTCAACCGAACAGAGTTCTGAGGAGTAGCCAGATGGCGAAGACGTCACAGAAGGTCGCCCAGCGGCGACCCCCCAAGTACAAGACCCGCGGGTACAACCGCTGTCGCAAGTGCGGCCGCGCCCGCGCCTATTACCGCAAGTTCGGCCTCTGCCGCATCTGCCTGCGCGAGCAGGCACACCAGGGCTACGTGCCCGGTATGAGCAAGTCGAGCTGGTAGCGCCGAGACCCTGAAGACATGCTTACCGATCCAATTTCCGACTACCTGACCCGCGTCCGCAACGCGCTCGCGGCCGACCACACCGACGTTGAGGTGCCCGCCTCGCGGCTGAAGAAGGAGCTCAGCCGCATTCTCACCGAGCAGGGCTACATCAACTCCTACGAGGTCGAGCCGACGGCGATCGGCGAGGTGATCAGGATCCAGCTCAAGTACACCGAGGACCGACGGCCGGTGATCAGCGGCATGCAGCGGATCTCGCGCCCGGGGCGCCGTCGCTACGTCACCCACGACGACGTGCCGCGCGTCCAGGGCGGCATGGGTACATCGATCGTCTCCACGTCCTCCGGCGTGATGACCGGCCACCAGGCGAAGGCCAAGGGAGTCGGCGGAGAGGTCGTTGCTTACATCTGGTGAGCTAGGAATTTTGCCGTGAGCCGAATCGGAAAGAAGCCAATCCCAGTTCCCGACGGTGTCACCGTCTCGCTCGGCCCTGGCCGGGTGACGGTCAACGGCCCCAAGGGCGAGCTCGAGCAGGTGGTCTCGAGCCGGATGGAGATCGTCGAGGAGGAGGGCACGCTGAAGGTCTCGCGGCCCACCGACCGCGGTCCCGATCGCGCCGTCCACGGGCTCACCCGGAGCCTGGTCGCGAACATGGTCGAGGGCGTCACCGAGGGATTCGAGAAGCGGCTCGAGATCCAGGGCGTCGGTTACCGCGCGAAGCTCGCCGGCAAGGCGCTCGAGCTCAGCGTCGGCTACTCGCACACGGTCTCGGTGCCGGCACCGGACGGGATCGAGTTCGACGTTCCGCAGCCGACCCAGGTGATCGTGCGCGGGATCGACAAGCAGCTCGTCGGCGAGATCGCCTCGCAGATCCGCCGCGTGCGCCCGCCGGAGCCCTACAAGGGCAAGGGCATCCGCTACGAGGGCGAGCACGTCCGTCGCAAGGTCGGTAAGCGCGCATGACCGTGTCGACGAAGCCCGCGCAGCGCTTGCGCCGCCGCCGCCGTGTGCGGGCGAAGATCACCGGCACCGCCGAGCGTCCCCGGCTTTCGGTCTTCCGTTCGAATCGCGGTGTGTTCGCGCAGCTGATCGACGATCGCAGCGGCCAGACCGTCGCCGCCGTCTCCTGGATCGAGCCCGACCTGCGCAAGCTGGGCTCGATGGATCAGGCGAAGCGGGTCGGCGAGCTGATCGCCGAGCGCGCCAAGGCCGCGGGGGTCGAGACCTGCGTCTTCGACCGCGGCGGATACCGCTATCACGGCCGGGTCAAGGCCCTCGCCGAGAGCGCCCGTGAGGGCGGGCTGAAGTTCTAGATGGCCGCGCCCCGGCCCCCGCACGCACGGATGACGGCGCACGCCGTCGCTGGATCGCCGCCCACGGCCTCGCGGGTAGCTCCGCTACCCCCTTCGCCCGCGTCCGGCGCCCAGCTCGGCCTGCGCCGCCCCCGCACGCACGTGGACCCGGCGCGCGGCCATCTGAACCCGCTACCTTCAACGACCCTGTGAAGACCAAGCACGAAATCGAGCTCGTCAGCCCTCAGGGGCTTGACCTGCAGGAGCGCGTGATCGAGATCAACCGCGTCGCCAAGGTGGTCAAGGGCGGCCGGCGCTTCTCCTTCACCGCCCTGGTCGCGGTCGGCGACGAGAACGACGTCGTCGGGATCGGCTACGGCAAGGCCCGCGAGGTCCCGCTGGCGATCCAGAAGGCGGTCGAGAACGCCCGCAAGAGCCTCGTCCGCGTGCCCAAGTTCGGGCAGACGATCCCGCACCGCAACATCGGTCGCTTCGGCTCCGGCCACGTGGTCCTGCGCCCGGCCAGCCCCGGTACCGGCGTGATCGCCGGCGGCGGCGTCCGCGCGGTGCTCGAGCTCGCCGGAATCCGCGACGTGCTCTCGAAGTCGATCGGCTCGCAGAACCCGATCAACCTGGTCAAGGCGACCATGGACGGCCTCACCGGCCTGCGAACCCCTCAGGACGTCGCCAAGCTCCGCGGCTTGACGATCAAGCAGGTGCTCGGACTCGATCTTCAGGAGGCGGCGGCAAAGCAGGCGGCTGCCGACGCGGCGCCGGCGGCCGACGCGGCGCCGGCGCCGGTCGAGCCGGTCGCGGTGGTCGCCGAATCGGCGCCTGCCGAGGAGGCCCCGCCGGCCGCCGAGGAGGCTCCGCCGGCCCCGGAGGAGCCCGCCGATGGCTGACCTCGTCCTGAAGCAGGTCCGAAGCGCCAACGGCGCGAGCCCGAAGCAGCGGGGAACGCTGGCTTCGCTGAAGCTCGGCCGGATCGGCCGTCAGTCGACGATGAAGGACACGCCGCAGCTACGCGGCGCGCTCGACCGCGTCTCGCACCTGGTCGAGGTCGCGGACGGCAAGGAGAAGTCCTGATGGCCCGTCTCGATCCCGAGGACATCGGCCTGCACTCGATCCGCCCGAAGCCGGGTGCGACCCAGCCGCGCAAGCGGCTCGGGCGCGGCAAGGGCTCGGGCACCGGCAAGACCGCCGGACGCGGCCACAAGGGCGCCGGAGCGCGCGCGGGGGCGAAGACCAAGCGCGGCTATGAGGGCGGCCAGACCGCGATCCACATGCGGATGCGCAAGCTGCGCGGCCCGCACATGAAGAAGTCGATGCCGTTCGAGCCCTTCCGTACCTACAACCAGCCGGTCAACCTCTCCGACCTCGAGGGCCGCTTCGATGCCGGCGCCGAGGTCACGCCCGAGACCCTGCGCGCCGCCGGGCTGGCGAAGCGCAAGGACCCGATCAAGGTGCTCGGCCGGGGTGAGATCTCGAAGAAGCTCACCGTCCGCGCGCACGCGTTCAGCGCGACGGCGAAGGAGAAGATCGAGAAGGCCGGCGGGACCGCCGAGCTGATCGAGGAATAGCTCTTGCTGCAGACCATCGCGAATGCCTTCGCGGTCCCGGAGATCCGCCGGAAGATCTTCTTCACCCTCGCGATGCTGGCGCTCTACCGGCTCGGGGCCTACATCCCGGCGCCGGGCATCGACATCGACACCCTCGATTCGATCGAGGACAACTTCACCGGCAACAACGTCCTCGGCTTCCTCAACCTGTTCTCGGGCGGGTCGCTGCAGCGGCTGTCGCTGTTCGCGCTCGGGATCATGCCCTACATCACCGCCTCGATCATCCTCCAGCTGCTGACCGTGGTCGTGCCCTCGCTCGAGCGCCTGCAGAAGGAGGGCGAGGTCGGCCAGCAGAAGATCACCCAGTACACGCGCTATCTCACCGTCGGGCTCGCCTTCGGCCAGTCGATCGGCTACGTCTTCCTCTTCCAGAGCTTCCAGAACTCAGCCGGCCAGAGCGTCGTCGGCGACCTCACCTTCTCGAAGCTGTTCCTGATCGTGATCTCGCTCACCGCCGGCTGTGTGCTGCTGATGTGGCTGGGCGAGCTGATCACCCAGCGCGGCGTCGGCAACGGGATCAGCCTGATGATCTTCGCCTCGATCGCCTCCGGGATCTTCCCGGGCCTGTCGTCGTGGTGGAACAACCCCGACCAGGTCTTCGTCGTGATGATGCCCTTCATCGCGCTCGCCGTGATCGTCGGCATCGTCTTCGTCCAGGAGGGCCAGCGGCGGATCCCCGTGCAGTACGCGAAACGCGTCGTCGGCCGCCGGATGACCACCGGCGGCTCCACCTACCTGCCGCTGCGGGTGAACATGGCCGGCGTGATCCCGGTCATCTTCGCGGCCTCGATCATGGCCTTCCCGCCGACGATCGGCCAGCTGCTCAACACCCCCGCGGCGCTCGACTTCGCCGCCTTCTTCAGCCCCTCGAGCTGGGCCTACGTGGTCGGCGAGGTCTTCTTCATCGTCATCTTCACCTACTTCTACACCGCGGTCACCTTCAACCCGGTCGACCAGGCCGACAACCTGAAGAAGTACGGCGGCTTCATCCCCGGGGTCAGACCCGGGCGACCTACCGCCGAATACCTCGACCGGATCCTCTCCAGGCTGACCTTCCCCGGGGCGCTCTACCTCGGCGCGGTCGCGGCCCTGCCGACGATCCTGATCAACCAGACCTCGGCCAACTTCTTCTTCGGCGGCACCTCGATCCTGATCGTCGTCGGCGTCGCCCTCGACACGGTCAAGCAGCTCGAGTCGCAGCTGATGATGCGCAACTACGAGGGCTTCCTGAAGTAACCCGCGGCCGGCGGCTCAGGCTCCGCCGACGCTGTAGCGGGTCCAGACGATCCCGCCGTCGAAGCGCTCGCAATGGGTGAGCTCGAGCGCGGGCGCCTCGCCCTCGAGCGAGGCGAGCCACGCGCCGGCGCCGCTGACCACTGGGTGGATCAGCAGGCTGAGCTCGTCCACGAGGTCGCCGGCGAGCATTGCCGTGGCGAGCGCTCCGCCGCTGTCGACGCGCACCCGGGCGACGCCCTTGCCACGGGCCAGCTCGGCCAGCGCGGCCGCCAGATCGACCCGCTCGGCGCCGGCGACGACCGTGTCCGCCGTCGCGACCTCGCTCGCGGGGCTTGCCATGGAACGCAGCGCGATCACACCGCGCCAGTGCCCGGCGTCGCGCAGGGCCTCCCAGGCGCTGACGCGCGCTCGCGAATCGACCACCGCGAGCAGCGGCGCCGCCGGGTCGGGGCCGGGTCCGTCGAGCTCGGCGAGCGCCGGCTCCTGGGCGAGGATCGTGTCGGCACCGGTCAGCGTCAGGTCCTCGCCGAACTCGCGGGCGAGCCCGTAGAAACGCTCGAGATCGGGGGCGAAGCCGCGCGTGGCGCCGTCGACGGAGACCGCGAGGTGGGCGACGACGAACGGCCGCTCGGAACGTTCGGCGCCGGTCACGCCCTCAGCCCAGGGTCTTGAACCGCTTCTTCGCCGGGGTTGGGTCCGTGTTGCCGGCGAGGTCGGTGGCGCGGGCGCGGAAGCGGTGGCGGCCGGGGTCGAGGTGCTTGAGCTTGCGCTTCGCGCCGCACGGCTTCCAGTCCCGGCGCTCGAGTTTGCATTCGAAGGTCGAGCCGGGCTCATCCGATTCGAGCATCGCCGTTGCCCGCTCGCTGCGCTTGCTCTTTCGCTTCAGCCTCAGCGTCGTCTCCGGCGGATCGGCGTCCGCGGCGATCGATGGCGGGAAGCCGCTCTCCGGCGGACAGGCGCCTCCCGTCGGTCCCTCGATTCGAAACACCTGGCCGGTGTTCGCTTCGGCGCCCTGGGAGACGACGTAGAGGCGTCCACAGACGTCCTCGCCGAAGGAGACGGGGTTGTCGACCGCCAGCCCCTCGCTGCGATCCTGGTCGGTGAGCGGCGGTGCGGCGGGGTCGATCGACCGCAGATCGCCGGCGCAGTAGTCCGTGAACAGATAGCGCCCGAGGAGGTCGCCGAGGTCGGAGTCGCGGACGACGTAGCCGCCGGTGATCGCGTTGCAGGGCACGTCGTTGCTGACGTAGTCGTAGATCGGCGGCGTGAGCCCGCCGACAGGCCCGCTGCCGGAGCAGCCGGGTGGTCCCTCGAACCCCTCGCAGATCGGCCAGCCGTAATTCGCGCCGCGTCCGCCGCCCGAGGCTTGAGTCGCGTAGTCGATCTCCTCCCGGCCCCCTGAGCCGACGTCGGCGATCACGAGCGCTCCCGTCGCGCGGTCGAAGGAAAAGCGCCACGGGTTGCGCAGGCCATACGACCAGATCTCCGGCTGGGCGCCACCGATGCCGACGAATGGGTTGGTCGCCGGCACGCTGTACGGGTCAGCACCGCTCTGGCGCGGGTCGATCCGCAGGATCTTCCCGTGCAGGTTGGCCGTCGTCTGGGAGTTCTCTATCACCCCCTTCTCACCAGTCGCCCAGTAGAGATAGCCGTCGGGACCGAACTGAAGCTGGCCGCCGTTGTGGAAGCTCGTCGCCGTGGGCGGGACCGACAGCACCAGGCGGCGGGTCGCCTTCGTCTCGGCCGGCGTCGGCTGCTCGCGATACTCGTCCAGGGTGAGGGCGCCGTCGTCGGCGGCGTAGGCGACGTAGAAGAGGCCCGTCTGGGCGAAGTCCGGCGGGAATGCGATCGACCACAGCCCGCGTTCGCCGGCGTCGTCGGTCTCGGCGGTGAGGTCGAGGAAGAGCGAGGTCCCCGCGGCGCTGGTGACGTCGATCCTCCCCGCTTTCTGGGTCACGAACAGCCGGTTGGGGTCGCGGGGGTCCGAGGCGACGTGGGTCGGGCTGTCGTAGACGTCGTCCGGGCCGATCGACTCCAGCGTCGCGGCCAGCGCCTCGCCGCACAGCGCCGACACCCCGACGAGGAGCACGCCCGCCAGTGCCAAGCCCGCCTTCAGCACGCCACCAGCGTATCCGTCAGGGCGGCGCGGTCAACCGACCTTGAACCGCTTCTTCGCCGGGGTTGGGTCCGTGTTGCCGGCGAGGTCGGTGGCGCGGGCGCGGAAGCGGTGGCGGCCGGGGTCGAGCTGCTCGAGCTTGCGCTTGGCGCCGCACGGCTTCCAGTCGTGGCGCTCGAACCGGCACTCGAACGTCGATCCCGGCTCGTCCGAACCGAGAATCGCCGTCGCCCGCTCGCTGCGCTTGCTCTTTCGCTTCAGTCTCAGCGTCGTCTTCGGCGGATCGGTGTCCGGGGAGATCGATGGCGGGAAGCCGCTGTCCGGCGGACACGCGCCTCCCGTTGGTCCCTCGATCCGGGAGACGCGGCCGGCACCTTGGGCGACGATGTAGAGGCGTCCGCAGGCATCCTCGCCGAACGAGACCGGCCCCTCCGCGCTGAGCCCTTCAAGACGGTGCTGATCGAAAGGCGGCGGGGCCGCCGGGTCGATCGAGCTCAGCTCGCCAACGCATGAGTCGGTGAACAGGTAGCGGCCGAAGAGATCCCCCAGGTCGGAGTCGCGGACCACGTAGCCGCCGGTGATCGCGTTGCAGGGCACGTCGTTGCTCGCGTAGTCGTAGATGGGTGGGGTGAGCCCGCCGACGGGCCCGCCGCTGGAGCAGCTGGTTCCCTGGAACCCCTCGCAGGTCGGCCAGCCATAGTTGACGCCGCGGCCGCCGCCCGACGCCTGCGTCGCGTAGTCGACCTCCTCCCGGGAACCGCCGCCGACATCGCCGATCACCAGCGCTCCGCTGAGGCGGTCGAACGAGAACCGCCACGGGTTGCGCAGACCCCACGACCAGATTTCATCCTCGCCGGCGACGCCGACATACGGGTTCCCGGGAGGGACCGTGTAGTCCCCGGGGAGCGCACCTCGGGGGTCGATGCGCAGGATCTTGCCGAGCAGGTTCGAGGTCGTCTGCGCGTTGGCGGCGTTCGCGTCCTCACCCGTCGACCAGTAGAGGTAGCCGTCGGGGCCGAACTGCAGCTGACCGCCGTTGTGGTTGGAGGTCATCGCGTTGTTGGCGATCGCGAGAACCTCACGGCGCGTCGCCTCCGTCTGCGCCGGCGTCGCCTGTTCGCGGTACTCGTCGAGCGTCAGGGCCCCGCCGGGGTCCTCCGAGTAGGCGACATAGAAGAGCCCGCTCTGGGCGAAGTCGGGAGCGAAGGCCATCGACCAGAGACCTCGTTCGCCCCCGTCAAGTACTTCATCCTCGAGATCGAGAAACGGCGAGGTGCCCGCAGGCGTGGTCACCTGGATCATCCCCGGCTGCTCGGTGACGAACAGGCGGTTCGGGTCGCGGGGGTCAGAGGCGACATGGGTCGGGCTCGAGTAGGTCGCCGAGCCGATCGACTCCAGCGTCGCAGCCGCCGCCTGCCCGCATGCGGCCGACGCTCCGAGGAGGAGCGCACCCGCGACTGCCAAGCCCGCCTTGCGCACCCGATCAGCGTAGCTGCCGGATCCCGCTTGGCCGCGCCGTTCCTGATACGAACGTCTAGGCTCTTCGACTCGATGTCCGAGCTCAATCTCATCCTCCTCGGTTCCCCCGGCTCCGGCAAGGGCACCCAGGGCGAGCGCCTCCAGGAAGACTTCGACCTGCCCTACTACGCAACCGGCGACATCCTCCGGGCAGCGGTTCGCGAGGACACCGAGATCGGCCGTCAGGCGAAGGAGTACATGGACCGCGGCGACTTCGTTCCCGACGACGTGATCGTCGGCGTGATCGCCGAGCGCATCGCCCTCAAGGAAGCCGAGGACGGCTTCATCCTCGACGGCTTCCCGCGCACCCAGGTGCAGGCGGAGGCGCTCGCCAAGAAGCTCGAAGAGCTCGGCCGGCAGGTTTCGATCGCGATCCTGATCGACGTCGACGACGAGGAGGTCGTGCGGCGGCTGGGAGGCCGGCGCACGTGCCCCAACGGCCATATCTTCCATGTCGAGTTCGACCCCCCCGAGAAGGAGGGCGTCTGCGACGTCTGCGGCGAGCCGCTCGAGGTGCGCGACGACGACAAGCCCGAGGTGATCCGCCACCGCCTCGACCAGTACCACGAGAAGACCGAGCCGCTGATCGCCTACTACGAGGACCAGGGACTGCTGAGGCGCGTCGATGGCGATAAGCCTCCGGAAGAGGTCACCGATCGGATCCGGGCCCTGCTGGCTACCCTGGCAATGGAAGAGGAGGCCTGAGTATCGGCATGTACCGGGGCGGGATCATCATCAAGAGCCCGGAGCAGATCGAGCAGATGGCGGCTGCCGGCTCGATCCAGTCGCGGTGCCTGAAGATGCTGCGCTCGAAGGTCCGCGCCGGCGTGACCACCGACGACCTCGACCTCGCCGCCGAGCGCTTCATCACCTCGCAGGGCGCGACGCCGTCCTTCCTCGGCTACCGCGGCTTCCCCGGCTCCGTTTGCGCCTCGCCGAACTCGATGGTCGTCCACGGGATCCCGGGGCCCTATGAGCTTCAACGCGGCGACATCCTTTCGCTCGACGTCGGGGTCACGCACGAGGGCTGGGTGGCCGACGCGGCGATCACCGTCGGCGTAGGCCAGATCCCGGCCGCCGCCCAGCAGTTGATCGATACCACCCAGGCCTCGCTGTTCGCCGCGGTCGAGCAGGTCGTGCCCGGCAATCATCTCGGTGACGTCTCACACGCGGTCCAGAAGCGTGTCGAGGCCGACGGGCTCTCGATCATCCGCTCGCTCGTCGGCCACGGCGTCGGCCGCGAGATGCACGAGGACCCGCAGGTGCCCAACTACGGCGAGCCGGGCAAGGGCCCTGAGCTGGAACCGGGGATGGTGATCGCGATCGAGCCGATGGTCAACGCCGGTGGGCCCGAGGTCCGCCTCGGCGACGACAACTGGGCCGTCTACTCCGCCGATGGCTCGCTCGCCGCTCACTTCGAGTTCACGGTCGCCGTCACCGAGGATGGCCCGCGGATCCTCACACCCTGGCATCTGCCCTAGGACCGGAACTCCCCGCGAGCCGCCGGGTTACTGCCTGACGTGAAGGGGCCCGCCGTCACCTGCGTGCTGGTCGTCGCGCTTGCGCTTGCGCCTGCCGCCGCCGCGGCGCCGGGCGACCTCGACGAGCGCTTCTCGACCGACGGTCTCGTGGCCGGGCCCGGCCTGGGGGCGGCGCAAGCCGTCGCGGTCGCGCCCGACGGCTCGGTCGTGATCGCGGGAACCGACGCGGGACACGCGGTCGTACGCCGTCTGCGCGCTGACGGTGAGCTCGATTCGTCGTTTGGGGCGCAGGGCGTTGCGGGCGCTACGCCGGCGTACGGCCGGGCGCTCGCGCTCCGCGCGGACGGGCGGATCCTGCTGGGCGGCGGGATGGCTGCCAGCCCCGACGACTTCGCCCTGGCCGAGCTGGCGCCGGGCGGTCAGGTCCGCTGCGGCGCCGGCGAGTTCTGCGAGCCGACCACCGACTTCGGCGGCGACGATCGCCTCTATGACGTGTTCGCCGAGGCCGCCGGGACGACGCTCGCCGCGGGTCTCTCGATCACACCCGACGGGACGCGCCTCGCGGTCGCCAGGTACCTGCCGTCGGGTGCCCTCGACCCGTCGTTCTCAGGCGACGGGCGCCTGCTCTTCGATCACGGGGGTGTCACGAGCACCGCGGAGATGGCGGCGGTCGCCGGGCTGCCCGACGGGTCGGTCGTCCTGGCGGGCGCCGGCCCGGGGCCCGACGGCAGCGGCCGCGGCGATCTGCTGTTGGCGAAGCTCGAGCCCGATGGCGACCTCGATCCCGGCTTCGGTGGCGGCGACGGCTGGACCACCATCGACGTCGCCAATCGGGACGACGCGTCCTCGCTTGCCCTTGCCCCCGACGGCGCCATCCTGGTGGGAATCCAGGCCTGCGCCTTCGGCCTGCACACGAGCTGCAGCTCGGCGGTCGCCAGGTTCACGGTGGCAGGGACGCCGGATCCCACGTTCGGCGGTGGCGGAGTGGTCACGCCGGTTCCGGGCACTGAGGTGGCCGTCGCGCCCGACGGCTCCGCCTACCTCGCCGGCGGCTCGCCCGTGCGAGAGCACTTCCAGGGTGACTTCTCGCTCGCCCGCCTAACGCCCGCGGGCACGCTGGACGCCGCGCTCTCCGGCGACGGGATCGCGACTGCGGATTTCGGGCTCACCCACGACTTCGCTTTTGACGTCGGGCTGGGTCCGGACGGGCCCGTGCTCGCCGGGGCCGCGGGCGCCGGCTACGGCGTGGCGCGGTTCGAGCTGGAAGCGGGCCCCGCCGACGCCGACGCCGATGGGGTCGAGGACGCCGACGACCGCTGCCCGCAGCGCTTTGCCGGAAACTCCTCGGGCTGCCCGCGGATCGACCGCACCGCCAAGGTTCGTCCGGCGCGTGGCGGCCGGCTCAAGGTGACCCTGAAGTCCGAGGTCGACGCCTGCTCCGCGAAGCAGCGGATCACCGTGATCCGCCAGATTCCCGGCCCGGACGGCTCCTTCGCGCGCCCGCTGACCAGCCGAGGGGGCGGCTGGCTCAGCCCGAAGCCGGTTCCGGAGGGCCGTTACCGGGCGATCGCCAGGCGTAAGCTCGTGCCTGAGCTCGGGCGTTGCGCGCAGGCGCGATCGCGAGCGAGGCAGGTGGGCTGAGCGCGCAACCGGCTAGCTCGGCCCCCTTGCTATATTTCATCGTCGGCCTCCGGGCCGTTTCGTTGTGCCCATCACCCGATTCATGGGGTGACCGGGCCTTCTCACGTAAGTTGTTGACAGATACGACCCACGAAGGGCCGATGAAGGTACGAGCGTCCGTAAAGCCGATGTGTGAGCGATGCCGGGTAATCCGGCGTCGTGGCGTCGTGCTCGTGATCTGTACGAACCCCCGGCACAAGCAAAGGCAGGGCTAGAAACTTAGATGGCGCGTATCGCAGGGGTAAACCTGCCACTGAACAAGCGGGTCGAGGTGGGGCTCACATACGTCCACGGCGTCGGTCGCTCGACCGCCAACGAGGTGTTGAAGAAGGTCAAGGTCGACCCCGATACCTACGTCAAGGATCTGACCGAGGAAGAGACCGTGAAGCTGCGCGACGCGGTCGAGGAGCTCGAGGTCGAAGGTGACCTGCGGCGCGATCGCTCGCAGAACATCAAGCGACTCTCGGAGATCGGCTCCTACCGCGGCCTGCGCCACCGGCGCGGCCTGCCGACCCGCGGCCAGCGCACGAAGACCAACGCCCGCAGCCGTAAGGGCCCGCGGCGGATGAGCATCGCCGGCAAGAAGAAGCCGCCGGCGAAGAAGTAGGGAGACCGAGTGCCGCAGCCAAAGAAGGGCAAGGGACGCGCCCGCCGCCGGGTGAAGAAGAACGTCCCCTACGGAATCGCCCACATCAAGACTTCGTTCAACAACACGATCGTCACGATCACCGACCCCGAGGGCAACGTCGTCTGCTGGGAGTCCGCCGGCTCGGCCGGGTTCAAGGGCTCGCGCAAGTCGACCCCGTTCGCCGCCCAGGTGACCGCCGACGCCGCCGCCCGCAAGGGCATGGAGCACGGCGTCGAGCGGGTCGAGGTGCACGCCAAGGGCGCCGGCTCAGGCCGCGACACGGCGATCCGCTCGCTGCAGGCAGCCGGCCTCCAGGTGACCACGGTCAAGGACGTCAGTCCCCAGGCCCACAACGGCTGTCGGCCGAAGAAGCGGAGGCGCCCGTAATGGCCCGCGATACCGGACCGCAATGCAAGCAGTGCCGCCGCGAGGGACAGAAGCTGTTCCTCAAGGGCGAGCGCTGCATGACCGAGAAGTGCGGCGTCGAGCGACGCTCCTACCCGCCCGGCGAGCATGGCCGCGGCCGCGTGCGCGCCTCGGAGTACCGCAACCAGCTGCGCGAGAAGCAGAAGGCGCGGCGCTTCTACGGCGTGCTCGAGCGCCAGTTCTCCGGCTACTACGACAAGGCTTCGCGTCAGGAGGGCGTCACCGGCGACAACCTGCTGCGGCTGCTCGAACGACGCTTCGACAACGTGCTGGTCCGTCTCGGCTTCGCCGCCTCGCGCCGACAGGCGCGTCAGCTGGTCAATCACGGCCACTGGCTGATCAACGGCCGCCGCGTAGACATCCCCAGCTATCAAGTTCGTCCCGAAGACGTGATCACGATTCGGCCCGATTCGGGCGCCACGGACATCGTCCGCCAGGCGA
Source organism: uncultured Solirubrobacterales bacterium (assembly GCA_963767475.1). GTDB lineage: Bacteria > Actinomycetota > Thermoleophilia > Solirubrobacterales > 70-9 > WHSW01. Next base: position 163,052 of record CAVYEI010000002.1, on the reverse strand, counting down.
CCGAGCTGACGGCGGCGGTACCGCCGTGGCTGCAGGCCGACCATGACGCCCTGACGGCGAAGGTGCTCAGGCTGCCGGACCGCGGCGAGATCACCACGCCGATCCAGGAACAGCTCATCGTCGAGCTCTACTCCAAGTAGCGCTCCCCCCAGTATTCGACCCAAGCGAGGAAGCAATGACCACCCTGCCCGAGTTCCAGATTCCGAAGATCACCAGCGAGGACATCGACGACAAGTCCGGTACGTTCGTCGTCGAGCCGCTCGACAAGGGCTTCGGCTACACGTACGGAAACTCGCTGCGGCGGGTGCTGCTCTCCTCGCTCGGAGGTGCCGCGATCAAGAGCGTCCGGATCGAGGGCGTCGCCCACGAGTTCTCGACCGTCGCCGGAGTCAAGGAGGACGTCACCGACATCGTCCTCAACCTCAAGGACATCGTCATCCGCATGCACACGGATGCCGACGAGGTCGAGGCGCCGCTGGTCGCGACCGGACCCGGTGAGGTCAAGGCAAAGGACATCGACCTCCCCGCCGGAGTCGAGATCCTCAACCCCGACGCGCCGATCGCGACGCTCGAGAAGCGCACCAAGCTCGAGATGTACCTGACGATCGGACGCGGCCGCGGCTACTCGCCGGCGGAGGAGAACAAGACCGAGGACCAGCCGATCGGTGTGATCCCGATCGACTCGATCTTCTCGCCCATCCGGCGCGCCTCCTACGACGTCGATTCCGCCCGCGTCGGCCAGCGCACCGACTTCGACAAGCTCACGCTCGAGGTCGAGACCGACGGCTCGATCGAGCCGGGCTCGGCGGTGCGCGAGGCGGCCGAGATCCTGATCAAGACGATGGCGATCTTCACCGACGCCGATCGGGTCGAGGAGTTGACCGCCCGTGACGCGCTCGACGGCGCCGGGGCCGAGTTCGCCCCCGTCGGCGGAGCGCCCGCGGAGGGCGACGACCGGCTGATCGAGGAGCTCGAAATCGGTGTCCGCGCCTACAACTGCCTCAAGCGCGCCGGGATCCAGACCGTCGGCGATCTGGTTCAGCGCTCGGAGTCGGAGCTGAACGCGATCCCGAACTTCGGCAAGCGCTCGACCGAAGAGGTAATGGAGGCCCTGCACGCGCTCGGCCTCTCGCTTCGCGACGAGTAGGTAGCTTCTCGGGCTCGCCATGCGTCACGCCAAGCAGAGAAACAAGCTCAGTCGCGACAGCGCCCACCGGCGGTCGCTGATGCGCAACCTCTGCCGCGACGTGATCCAGCACGAGCGGATCAAGACCTCGCAGGCGAAGGCCAAGGCGGTCAAGCCACAGGTCGAGAAGCTGATCACGCTCGCCAAGCGCGGCGACCTGCACGCGCGCCGGCAGGCGCTCTCGGAGCTCGGCCAGGACAAGTTCCTGGTCCACAAGCTGTTCGAGGAGGTGGCGCCGCGCTACGCGGAGCGCCCCGGCGGCTACACGCGGATCGTCAAGCTCGGCCCGCGCCGCTCGGACTCGACCGAGATGGTCTTTCTCGAGCTGGTTTAGCTCCGCGGCGCGTAGACGAAGCCGAGCAGCCGCTCCAGTTGTTTAGTCTCGGGCCGTGCCCACCGCGCGGCTGAAGATCGCCTATGACGGCTCGCGGTTCGCGGGCTGGTCGGCGCAGCCGGGCCAGCGCACCGTTCAGGGCGAGCTCGAGTCGGGGCTGGAGCGGATCGTCGGCCAGCTGGTCGAGCTCACGGTCGCCGGGCGCACCGACGCCGGAGTCCACGCGCTCGCGCAGGTCGCCAGCTTCGATTACGAGGGCGCGCTGCCGGATCGCCTCGCTGAGCGCCTCAATGCGGTGCTTCCGCACGATCTCGCCGTGCTCGAGGCCGGGCCCGCGCCGGACGGCTTCGACGCCAGGCGATCGGCGCTGGCGCGCGTCTACCGCTACCGGATCCTCGTCTCGCCGGTCCGCAACCCGTTCGAGGAGCGCCGCTCGCTTTGGTGGCGCCATCGACTCGATCGCGAGCTGCTCGACGCGGCGGCGGCAGCGGTCGTCGGCAAGCACGACTTCACCGCCTTCACCCCGACTCAGACCGCCCACGTCCTGTTCGAGCGCAATGTCGACGTCTGCCGCTGGGAGGACGAGTGGCCCGGACTGCTGGTGTTGCACCTGGAGGCACCGGCGTTCATGCGCAGCCAGGTCAGGGTGCTCGTCGGGACGATGCTCGAGGTCGGCGGCGGCCGGCGCGGCCTGGACGAGTTCCGCGCCCTGCTCGACGGCGCCCCCCGCGACGCCGCGGGCGAGACCGCGCCACCGCACGGCCTCTATCTGGCGGACGTTCGTTATTGAACGTTTAGGTAGCGGGCGCAGCATTCGCGGACTTTCAGCCGGCTGAACGGCTGCCCACGAGTGGAAGGAGTTCTCATGAGTGCTCCCACGAAGCTTCCGGGCCCTGCGTCGAGTCGTCGTAGGCTGCTTCCGCGCCGCCTCTACGCGCGCGGCGCCGAGCGCACGATCGCCGCCTACTCGTTTCCCTCCCACATCTGGCGCACGGTCGCCAAGCGCTATCCGCAGGTCAACGACCGCTCGGTCGAGGGCGAGCTCGATCAGGCGCTACGCGACTGGTTCATCTGCTGCGCCTGGAGGGGCCGCCGGGCACTGGGCATGCCGTCGAGGCTGGTCGACGAGGCCTGGCACGCATTGATCCTCGACTCGGTCGCCTATATCGATCTCTGCCGTCGCGCCTACGGCAGCTATCTCCACCATCACCCGGCGGAGAAGGAGGGCGCGGACACGTTCGCAAGCCTCGCAAACACCGTCTGGGCCTGGGACCGGTCGATGGCCGGCCGCGACCACGAGTCCTACATCTGGGACCTCGACCGGCGCCACGGCGTCGAGGATCCGTGGGGGCTGAACGAGTACGAGCTCGAGGGCATTCGCACAGCTCCAGGTGAGCCGGCCGGCGGCACGACCGCCCCGTGGACATGGGGCGGCTGTACCGGCGGAGGCGTCGCAAACGACGGTGCCGCGGGAGGCGGCTGCGGCGGGGGCGGTGGCTGCGGTGGAGGTGGCGGCTGCGGCGGGGGCGGCTAGGCGCTACGCGGACTTGACCACGCCGATCACGTGCCCCTCGGGGTCGTTGAATTGGCCGAGCACGATCGAGTCCATGATCGTCTCCGGACCCATGATCCGAGTGCCGCCGAGGCTCTCCGCCTTCGCCAGCGCTTCCTCGACGTCCGGCACCTCGACGTAGAAGGTGACGTGGCCCTCGTAGCCCTCCGGGCCGCCGCCGATCCCGCCGCCGATCCCGGCGCCGTCGGCGTTCGTGTTCCCGTCGCGCTGGACGAGGCCGTAGCCCATCGGGTTGTTGGCGTCGATCTCCCAGCCGAACAGCTCGCTGTAGTAGCCGCGCAGCTTCTCGCCGTCCTTGCCGATGACCTCAAAGTGAACTACCGGTTGTCCCATGCGACTCTCCTTCGATCGCGCCGGTCGGGCCGGCGTCTGGTGGATTCAAGCTATCGGTATGACCGCGGCGCGGCCCGCTACTAATCGCTGTCGCGCGGGAGCACGTCGGTGGGCCCGTCGACCCAGGCGCGGACGTGGTCGCCGGGGTGCCAGGCCGGGAATCCGAGCCGGCGCGAGCGAATCGTCTGCCCGGAGCGCAGGCGCAGCTCGACCAGCTGGTCGTGGCCGAAGAAGCGCCGGCCGACCACCTCGGCGCTGGCGGCGCTCTCGGGCCCGCTGATCCCGATCGCGACGGATTCGGGGCGGACGAGCACGTCAACCGGGCCCTCGACGCCATGCTCGGCCGAGAACGAGCCCAGCTCGCACTCGACGCGGCCGCCGCCGGCCTCGCCGGGGATCACCTCGACCTCGCCCAGGAAGCGGGCGACCCAGCGCGACGCCGGCCGCGAGTAGATCTCCTCCGGGGTCCCAACCTGCTCGATCACCCCGTCGCGCATCACCGCGACCGTCTCCGCGATGCTCAGCGCCTCCGCCTGGTCGTGGGTGACGAACAGCGCCGTCACCCCGGCGCGGGAGAGAATCTCGCGCACCTCCTGGCGCAGGCGGTCGCGCAGGCCCGCGTCCAGGTTCGAGAACGGCTCGTCGAGGAGAATCAGCTCGGGGGTGGGGGCGAGGGCGCGGGCGAGCGCGACCCGCTGCTGCTGACCGCCGGAGAGCTCGTGCACCGGGCGATCGGCGTCGGCGCCGAGCCCGACGAGCTCGAGCACCTGGGAGACGCGCTCGGGATCGGGCTTGCGCCCGAGCCCGTAGCCGACGTTGCCGGCCACGTCGAGGTGGGGAAAGAGGGCGTAGTCCTGGAACACCATCCCGATCCGGCGCCGCTCCGGGGCGACGAAGCCGTCGGGCCCGCAGAGCTTGCGCTCGCCGATCGCGATCTCGCCGGCGTCGGGCTGCTCGAGTCCCGCGATCAGGCGCAGGGTCGTGGTCTTGCCGCACCCCGAGGGCCCGAGCAGGGCGCAGATCGAGCCCGCCTCGACCTCGAGTTCGACCCCGTCGACGGCGCGGGTTGCGCCGTAGTGCTTGCGCAGGCCGCTGAGCCGCAGCGGAGCAGCGGTCGCCGCCGGCGCACTCACGATGCCACCGTCCCGCGCTCCGACAGCAGATAGAGCGGCACCGCGGCGACGGCGAGCAGGATCAGCGCCGGGATCGCGCTCGCCTCATAGAAGCCGAAGCTGGTCTGGTTCCAGATCTCAGTAGCCAATGTCCTGAACCCGATTGGGGCCAAGATCAGCGTAGCCGGGAGCTCCTTGATCGCGTGCAGGAATACGAGCGCGACGCCGGCGAGGATGCCGCCGCGGACGAGCGGCGCGGTGATCGTCCGAAAGACCTCGGTCGGCCCGCGGCCGAGCCCCCGCGCCGCCTCCTCGACCCGGGGCGACACCTGCTTCAGCGAGGCGCCGATCGGCCCGATCGCGAGCGGCAGGTAGTGCACGGTGAGGGCGAAGATCAGCATCGCCAGGGTCTGGTAGAGCACCGGCAGCGCCCTGGTCGCGAAGAAGACCAGCGAGAGGGCGACGATGATCCCCGGCAGCGCGTAGCCGGCGTGGCCGACCCGCTCGATCGCCCTCGTCAAGGGCCCGGGGTAGCGGCCGGCGAGCACGGCGACGACGAGCGCCGCGAGCCCGCCGGCGATCGCCGCGCCGACGCCGGTCATCAGCGAGTTGGCCGCCAGTCCGACCGCGAGGTCGAAGGAGGTGCCGCCCGAGCCGAGGCCCTTGGTCGCCCAGTAGATCAGCACCCCGACCGGGAGCACGAGGGCGACGCCGACGATCGCCGAGCAGAAGCCGAGCGCCGGCCAGCGCCAGCGCCCGAGCGCATAGGGCCGCGGCGGCCGCGCGGGGCCGGGCCCGAGGCGATGGATCGCGCGGCCGCGCAGGAGTCGCGCGTTGCCCCACAGCAAGACGAGCATCAACAGCACCAGCACCATCCCCAGCGCGGCCGTCGCGGTGCGGTCGAAGCTCGACTTGTAGGAGATGTAGATCTCGCGCGTGAAGGCGTCGAAGCGCATGATCGAAACGGCGCCGAAGTCGCTGATCACGAACAGCGCCACCAGCAGACCGCCGACCGCGATCGCGGGCCAGAGCTGGGGCATGACCACGCTGCGGAAGGTCTGCAGCGGGCCGCGGCCCATCGCCCGAGCCGCGTCCTCGAGTTGGGGGTCGATCCGGCGCAGGGCCGAGCGCACCGGCAGCAGCACTAGCGGATACGTGAACAGGGTGAGCACGAGGAAGGAGCCCGTGAAGCCGTAGATCGAGGGCAGGTGGTCGACGCCGAGGGCGTCGGCGAGCATGCCGTCGGGGCCGAGCGCGGCGACGAACACGTAGGCGCCGACATACGTCGGGATCACCAGCGGCAAGGTGCAGAGCGTCGCCCAGAGGCGACGCGCGGGGAGGTCGGTTCGCACCGTCAGCCAGGCGATCGGGAGGGCGATCGCGATCGAGGCGGCGGTGACCGCGGCGGCGAGCCCGACGGTGCGCGCGAGCACCGCCGCGGTGCGCGAGTCGAGCGCCGTGTCCAATGCCGGTCCGAGATCGCCGGCGACGATGATCGCCAGGTAGGCGGCCGGGAGTACGACCGCGGCTCCGACGATCAGACCGGCGATCAGCAGCGGAGCCGGCGGCCGCCTTCGCCGCGGCAGGGAGGGCAGCGCCACGGAGCCGGCGCCCGCCATTAGAGGGCCCCCATGTCCTGCATCATCTCGATCGTCGCCTGCGTCTCGGTGATGTCGGAGAGGTCGCCCGTGGGGACCGGGATCTCCGACAGCGGTACCTCCAGCGACGGGTCCGGCTTCGCCGCGGTCGCGATCGGATACTCCTTCGAGGTCGAGGTGAAGAACTCCTGACCGTCGTTGGAGAGCAGCGAGCGGACGAAATCGAACGCCTCCTGCTTTCGATCCGAGGACTCGAGCACGCCGACGCTGGTCAGCAACAGCAGCGAGCCGAGGCCCTCCGGCGGGTAGTAGACCTTGACCGGGTAGTCGGGACCCTCGGCGGCAACGGCCTGGGCGACGTAGTAGTGGTTGATCAGCCCGACGTCGATCTCACCGTTGGCGATCGCGTCACGAATCGAGACGTTGTCCGGATATTCCTGGGTCTCGTTGATCACCATTTCCCTGACCCACTCGCCGGCGACGGCGTCGCCGTACTCGAGCCGCAGTGCGGTCACGTACTGCTGCATCGAGTCCGAAGCCGGCGCCCAGCCGACACGCCCGTTCCAGCTCGGATCGGTGAGCCCGAACGGCGAGTCGGGCAGCTCGGACTTCGTCACCTCGGGGCCGTACGCGATCACCCGCGCCCTGCCGGTGACTCCCACCCAGCGGCCCTCGGGGTCGCGGTACTCGGGCGGCACCCGGTCGAGGATGTCCTGCGGCAGCTCCGCCAGCAGGCCGCGCTCGGCGACCGCGCCGATCGCACCCGGCTCCTGGGCGAAGAGGACGTCGGCGGGGGAGTTGTCGCCCTCCTCGATCAGGGTCGCGGCGAGGTCCCCGGTGTCGCCGTAGCGGACCTGGACATCGCGGTCGACGTCGGCTTCATACATGTCGACGGCCCCGCCGATCGCCGCCGGGATCCGGCCCGAGTAGAGCGTGATCCCCTCGGTTTCGGGCTCGTTCGAGTCGCCCTGGCCGGTGTCCTCGGAGGTCGCGCTGCAGGCGCCGAGGGCGAGCGCCGCGGCGGCGAGCAGGGTGGAGATCGGGAGTATTCGGGTCATCGAGCCAGGTCGCGTCCGGGCGAGCTTCGCCCGATGGTGTTAGGGAAGCCTAATCTTAGGGTGTGCCCGCGCCACGGATCGCTGTGCCGGTTGCCGTCGGCGTGCTCGCCGCGGTATCCCTGCTTGCCCCGTTCGCCCCCGTCTACGACCCGTGGGCCTGGCTGGTCTGGGGGCGCGAGATTGCGGGGCTCGACCTGCACACGGGCGCCGGGCCGTCGTGGAAGCCACTGCCGGCGCTGGTCGCCACGATCCTCGCCCCGGCCGGGGAGGCGGCGCCGGCGCTGTGGCTGTTGATCGCGCGTGCCGGCTGGCTGGCCGCGGTCGGACTCGCCTACCACCTCGCCTGGAGGCTGATGTTCCCGATCCGCGTCAGCACCGGGCTCGCGGTTCGCTTTGCCCCGAGGCGCGTCCGCCTCGCCCGCAACCTCGCCGGCTTGATCGCTGCGCTCGGCGTGATCCTGCTCTTCGACCCGTTCACGTCCTGGACGCGCCAGTTCGCCGGCGGGCTCTCCGAGCCGCTGCTGGTGGCGCTCGTACTCGGGGCGGTCGACCGCGGGCTCTCCCGCCGCCACGGCCAGGCGCTGGCGCTCGGCTTCGCCGCTGCCCTGCTGCGGCCCGAGGCGTGGCCGCTGCTGCTCGCCTACGGCGGTCACCTGTGGTTGCGCGAGCCGGGGCTGCGGCGCTGGCTGATCGCCGTGGCGCTGGCGCTGCCGGTGCTCTGGCTGGTACCCGACCTGATCGGCTCCGGGAGTGCACTGACCGGCGCCGAGCGCGCTCGTGAGGGCACGGGGGCGGTGCTGCACGAGGCCTTCGAGTCGCTCGGGCGCTCGCTCGCGCTGCCACAGGTGGCCCTCTGGGGCGGCTCGGTGGTAGCCGTGGTCACCGCCTGGCAGCACCGCGAGCGCGAGATCCTCGTTCTCGCGGCCGGCGCCGCGGCATGGATCGCGATCGTCGCCCTGCTCGCCGGCGCCGGGTACGCCGGGCTGCCCCGCTTCGCCGCCCCGGCGGCGGCCGTTGCCTGTGTGCTCGGCGGTATCGGCATCGTCCGGCTGGTGGCCGCGATCGATGGCATGCGGCTCGTCGATCGTCGTCGCCCCGCTGCGATCGCGCTTGCCGGCACCTTGCTCGCCGGGCTCGCGCTCCAGGGCGTGGTCCGCGCGGCCGAGATCCCGGGCGAGATCGAGCGAGCCGCGGACTACGGAGAGCAGGTCGACGGACTCACCGGTCTCGTCGACGATCTCGGCCGCGATCACCTCGTCGCCTGCGAGCCCGTGGCCTCGACCGACTTCCTCACCGAGACCGCGCTGGCCTGGAAGCTCGAGCTGCCGATCGAGGCGATCCAGGTGCGGACCGAGACCGCCCCGGCGACCGGAACGGCATTTGTCCTCGCCGGCGGCCGTTCGCCCGCAGCTGAGGCGATCGACGGTTCGGGGACGAAGATCGCGGAGCTGGGCGAGTGGTCGGCCTACGAGATCTCCTGTGGGCCGGCGGTCTCGGCCGCCAGCGGCCGTGCCATCGCCGGGGTCGCCGGGGCGGCGCGATACGGCGGCTCCTCGACCTCGCCCTCCTCGAGGTAGGCGCTGTCGGCGTTGACCGCCCAGATGTCGTGCGCGCGCCCGTCGCACGCGTTCTCGACCGCGCGGATCGCGGTCAGCATCGAGTGGTCGGAGTTGTTGTAGCGGTGCAGCCCGTTGCGGCCGATCTGGGTCAGCCCGTCGAGGTCGTCGACCCAGGCTCGCAGCGTCGCCAGGCGCTGTTCGTAGCCGGAGTCGTAGATCGGGTAGGCCTTCGGCACCCGGACCACGTGCCCGGCGACGACCGATTCGGCGCGGGCGAGGCCGAGCGACTCGAGCTCGGCCGCGGCGCGGGCGACGAGCGCCTCGTCGCCCGCCTCCCAGAGCTCACCGCCCTCGAAGCAGAAGTACTCCATGCCGAGGCAGGTGCGCTCGGGATCGGGGACGAGGTCCGGGCTCCAGGCGCGGAAGTTCTGGATCCGCCCCACCTGGACCTCCGGGTCGTGGACGTAGATCCAGTTGTCGGGGAAGGGGTCGGCCCCGTCGAGAATCAGGGCGACGCAGATGAAGTCGCGGTAGCGCAGACCGGCGGCTGCCTCCAACACGGCGGGCGGCGGAGCCGGTTCGACGATCCCGGCGAGCGTACGCAGGGGCAGCGAGGAGATCACGTTGGCCGCCGTAAGCGACTCGCCGTCGACCTCGACCTCCACCTCGCCGTCTCCGATCCGGATCGAGCTCACCGGCGAGTCGAGCGCGACCTCGCCGCCCGCGGTGACCGTCTCCGCCGCCATCCGCTCCCACATCTGCCCCGGCCCCAGGCGCGGGTAGTGGAACTCCTCGATCAGGCTGCGGACGTCGCCGTCGCCGGCGCCGAGCGCCGAGCGTGCCGCTCGCCAGAGCGAGAGCCCGCGGATCCGCTGGGCGGCCCACTCGGCGCGGATCTCGGTGGTCGGCACGCCCCAGACCTTCTCCGTGTAGGAACGGAAGAAGAGCTCGAACAGACGGCGGCCGAAGCGCTGGCTGACCCACTGCTCGAACGTCTCGGCGCGGCGCCGGGGCCGCATCCGCGCTGCCGCATAGGAGGCGGCGCTGCGGACCACCTCGGCCGCGCCGACCTTGCGGAGCACGTCCCCCGCTCGCAGCGGGTAATCGATCAGGCGGCCGCGCCAGTAGATCCTCGAGAGCCGCCGGCGCAGCAGCAGCTCGGGCCCGAGCAGCTCCAGCCACAGCGACTCCACCTCGGGGCTCTTGGTGTAGAAGCGATGGCCGCCGAGGTCGAATCGATAGCCGTCGCGCATCTCGGTCCTGGCGAGCCCGCCGACCTGGCCGGAGGCCTCGAGCACGGTGACGCGCTCCCCGCGCCGCGCGAGCAGGTAGCCGGCGGTCAGCCCCGCCGGCCCCGCGCCCAGAACCAGATGTCTAGGCTTGCGATTCTTGAACTCCGACCTCAGAGGTTGGGATTCTATATTAGGTATGCCTAACTCAGCTCCCCCCACGCTGGCCGTCGTCGTCCCGGCGACCGACTCTCCGCCGACCCTCGAGCGTTGTCTGCGGGCGCTGCGGGCGTCCCGTCAGGCGCCGGACGAGCTGATCGTCGTCCGCGAGCCGGCCGGCGCCGGGCCCTCCGCGGCCCGCAACGCCGGGGTCGCGGCGACGGAGAGCGAACTGATCGCCTTCGTCGACGCCGATGTCGCGGTCGACGCCGAGGCGCTGGGGCGGCTGCGCGGTGCGTTCGCGTCCGATTCGCGGCTCGCCGCGGCCTTCGGCAGCTACGACGATCACCCCGGCGACACGGGCGTGGTCTCGCGCTTTCGCAACCTGCTCCACCACCACGTCCACAGCGGTTCCCCCGGTCCCGCCGACACCTTCTGGGCGGGCCTCGGGGCCGTGCGCCGCGATGCCTTCCTTGCCGCGGGCGGCTTCGACAGCGAGCGCTTCGACGCACCGGCGGTCGAGGACATCGACCTGGGGATGAGGATGCACCGCGCCGGCGCGCCGATCGTCCTCGACCCCGAGGTCCGCGGCACGCACCTGAAGCGGTGGTCGCTGGCGTCGATGGTCGACACCGACCTGCGGCGCCGGGGTGTGCCCTGGGTACGCCTGCAGCTCGAAGCGGGCCGGATCTCGGGCTCGCTCAACCTCGCCTGGCGACACCGGCTGAGCGCCGCCGCGGCGCTCACCGCCGCGCTCGCCGCCTGCGCGCGAAGGCCGCTCGCCGCGGCGGCGGCGCTCGGCGGCCTGGTGGCGCTCAACGCCCGCTTCTACGGGCTGTTGATGCGGCGCGGTGGGGTGGCGCTGGTCGCGGCGGGGGTGCCGCTGCACCTGCTGCACCATCTCGTCTCGGTGCTCTCGGTCTTGGTCGGCTCGATCGCCCACGCGCGCCGGAGGCGAGGGTGAGCGCGGCGGGCCGCCGTTTGCGGCTGGGGCTGATCGGCTGCGGGCGAATCGCCGAGCTCGGCTACGCGCCGGCGATCGCCGGGCTCGAGGGCGTCACCGTGACCGCCCTCGCGGATCCCGAAGCCGAGCGGCTCGTTCGCGTCGCCGGCCTGATCGAGGCGCCCACCGCTCCGCGAACGTTCGCGACCGCGGCCGAGGTGGTGGGCTCGGGTGCGGTCGACGCGGTGATCATCGCCTCGCCGGCGGCCGAGCACGTGTGGCAGGCGGAGCTCGCTGCACGCGCCTCGATCCCGGCCCTGGTCGAGAAGCCGCCGGCGCCGACGCTCGCCGGTGCCGAGCGGGTGGCGGCGCTCTCGCCGCCACCGTGGATCGGCTTCAACCGTCGTTTTCAGCACGCCGCGCGCGTCGCGGCCGCGATCCCGGCCGATGGCCGGCTCGAGCTCGAGCTCGAGATCGGCTACCGGCGGGCGTCCTGGCGGCCGCTGACGCCGGGCGACGACGCCCTGCTCGATCTCGGTCCCCATCTGGTCGACTTGGCGCTGGTGCTGGGCGGCTCGCCCAGCGCGCGGGTGCGTTCGGCGAAGCTCGCGCCGGAGCAGGCAGAGCTCGAGCTCGAGCTCGAACGCGGGCGCGCGCGGATCCGCTGCGCGACCAACAGACCACATCGAGAGTTGGTCGCGGTCCGCGACCCGAGCGGGCGCAGGCTCGCCCGCAGCACGGCCGGCGGCCCGCTGGCGATGGTCAGCGGGCGGCTTCCCGGACGCGTTCATCCGCTGGTCGGCTCGCTGCGACGGCAGGTCGCGGCGTTTGCCTCGGCCGCCCGCGGCGGTGATCCGGGATCGCTCGCGAGCGCCGCCGACGGCGTCCGGGTGATGCGGGTGATCGACGAGGCTCGCCGGGTGGCGGCGAACGGGCGGCAATCGCGATGATCTGCGTGCTCCAGTTCGACGCCGCCAGCGTCGCGGCGCTCGATCGGCTGCTCGGCGAAGGGCGCCTGCCGAACCTGGCGGCGCTCGCGCGGGGCGGCCGCCGGGTCGAGCTCGAGACCCCGGCGGTCGACTTCGCCGCCGGCGCCTTCTACACGCTCTACAGCGGGGTTGAGCTGGGCGACCACGGGATCTTCTATCCGTTCCAGTGGGCGGCGGCAGAGCAGCGGGCGCGCTATGCGACCGCGTTCGATGCGGCGCCCGCGGTCTGGGAGCGGCTTGCGGCCGCCGGCCTGCGCACGCTGGCGATCGATCCCTACGAGAGCCGTCCGCCTCAACGGGCCAACGGCGTCTTCGTCTGCGGCTGGGGCTTCGCCGACCGTGTCGTGCTGCCGCGCTGGTCGCGCCCCGAGCGCGCCGGGCGCGACTACGCGCGCCGCTGGGGACGCGGCCCGCAGGCGACCGAGATCTTCGGCCGTCCACGGGCGCGCGACCTGCTGGCGCTGCGCAAGAAGCTGGTCGCCGCCCCGCGCCGGATCGCGACGCTGGCCGAGGAGCTGCTGGCGCGAGAGAGCTTCGACCTCGCCTGGCTCACGTTCAGCGCCGCCCACCTCGCCGGGCACCAGTTCTGGGACCTGTCGCAGCTCGACGCCGCCGCCCTCGATCCCTCAACGCGACGCACGCTCGAGCACGCGCTCGACGACGTCTACGCCGCCGTCGACGAGGCCTTCGGCCGGGTGCTCGAGGCGCTGCCGGCGGGCGCCGACGTCGTCGTCACCTCGGCCGTCGGCATGGACGTGAACACGAGCCGCGCCGACCTGCTGCCGGCGATGCTCGCCAGGGTGCTCGCCGGCGGCCCGATCGACCCCGGCGGGGCGGGCGCGATCTGGCGCCTGCGGGCGGCGATGCCGGCCGGCCTGCGGGGAGCGATCGCGGCCGCGATCCCCGACCGCGCGGCGCTCGAGCTCACGGCGCGGCTCGAGCTGCGGGGGACCGATTGGGCCACCACCCGCGCCTTCGCCCACCCGGCCGACAACCAGGGCTACGTGCGGCTCAATCTCAAGGGCCGCGAGCGCGACGGGATCGTCGACCGTGGGCAGGCCGATGAACTGCTTGACGAGATCGCCGCCGGGCTGGCGACCTTCGGCGACGCCGACGGCGCCCCCGCGGTCGAATCCACGATCCGCGCGCCCGAGCTCTACCCGGGGAGCCACGCGGATCGGCTGCCCGATCTCGCGGTGCGCTGGTCGGGGACACCCGCGACCACGCTCACCTCGCTGCACTCCGAGGAGTTCGGCGAGGTGCGCCGTCTCGGCGCCGGATCGGGTCGCTCGGGCAACCACACGCCCGGCGACGCCTGGGCGGTCGTCGCCCCGGGCGCCTCCGAGCACGCCGAACCACAACGTCCGCCCCGGCTGGTCGACGTGGCGGCGACGGTCTGCGAGGTGACCGGCGCCGACAGCGATGGCATGGCCGGGACGCCGCTGTTGACGCGGTAGCTAGCCGTCGCTCCCGGAGACCCTCTCGGCCACCACTCCCGCCGCGGTCAGCGCCTGCGCCGCCAAAACCAGCCCCCCGACCGCCGGCCCGTCCTCGAACCCGCGCCGCACGAGGCCCGCGTAGAACGACGCCGGCGCCACCCGGCGGTCGGCGGCGCGGGCCCGAAACCGCGTTGCTCCGCGGCCGTAGCGGTACTGCTGGCGGGCGAACGCGCCCGGTCCGAGGCGCTGGTGGTGGACGACCACGGCCTCGGGGACGTAGGCGGCCGCGAGCCCGGCCGCGGCGGCACGGTCGCTCCAGTCGCGATCCTCGCCGGCGGCGCTCGGAAACGACTCGTCGAAGGGCAGCCGCCCGACCGCCTCGCGGGAGACGGCCAGGTTGCAACTGGGGGCGAAGCCGAGGCGGCCGGTGGCCGGGTCCAGGGATGCCAGCGTCAGGCGCTCGACGATCGCCTGCGAGGCGACGACCGGCGCTGCGGCACCGGGCGGCGCCAGCGTGCGCCCCGCGGCCACGCCGCTCTCGCCCGCCGCCCCGGCAAGCGTCCGAGCCCAGCCGGGCGCCGGCTCGCAGTCGTCGTCGATGAAGCAGACCACCTCGCCGCCGGCCGAGCGGGCGCCGAGGTTGCGGGCGGCGGCGGGCCCGAGCCCCGGGGTGCGAAGCAGGCGCGCCTCTCCGGCCGCCGCGGCAACCGGTCCGCGGGCGCGAGATCCGTCGTCGACGACGACCAGCTCGAGCCCGTCGGCGTCGGCGGCAAGCGCCGCGACCAGGCGGCCGAGCGGGCCGGGCCGATCGCGGGTCGGGATCACGATCGAGATCTCCACCGCGGTCGAGCCTAGCCTCGTCCGTAGAATCGGCGCCCGACCGACCTCACAGGTGGAGATCTAGATGCTCGTCCTGCTCACAAACGACGACGGAATCGGGGCCCGCGGGCTGCACGAGCTGCGGCGCGCGCTCGGCGAGCTCGACGGGGTCGAGGTGCGAGTGATCGCGCCCGACTCGAACCGCAGCGCCAGCGCCCGCAGCATCACCACCCGCTCGCCGATCTGGGTCGAGGAGGTCGAGTTCGCCGACGGCGACGTCGGCTTCGCGACCGAGGGCACGCCGGTCGACTGCGTTCGCTTTGCCGAGCTCGGGTTGCTCGGCGAGCGCCCCGACCTGATCGTCTCCGGAATCAACCACGGCTCCAACCTCGGCGACGACGTCACCTACTCGGGCACGGTCGCGGCCGCCTTCGAGGGCATCGTTCTCGGCCTGCCGGCGATCGCCGTCTCCCAACAGGCCGGAATCGGCGGGATGGGCTACGCGGGCCGCGAGTTCGATTTCACCTACTCGGCCGGCGTCGCCCGCGAGGTCGTGCGCAGGCTGATCTCCGAGCCGGCGGCGCCGTCGACCCTGATCAACATCAACGCACCTGCCGGCGAGCCGAACGGGATCGAGATCACGCGCCTCGGCAAGCGCCTCTACGACGACGAGCTGAAGCTCGTCGGGGAGGAGGACGGCGGGCGAAAGCGCTACAAGATCTACGGCTTCGAACCCTCGTTCGAGGATGAGCCGGGCACCGATCTCGCCGCCGTCGCCCGCGGCAAGGTGGCGATCACCCCGATCCACTTCGACCTCACCGACCACGGCGAGATCGAGCGCCTCGGTGACTGGGACCTGAACGCGCTGGGGGCCGAGCTGGGGCTGGCCGCAAAGACGTGAGTGACGCCGATCGCAGGGCGCGCGCGGAGGAGCTCCGGCGACTGATCGCCGAGGCCGACCACCGCTACTACGAGCTCGACGACCCGACGATCGGCGACGACACCTACGACGATCTGCTGCGCGAGCTGCGCGAGATCGAGCAGGTCGATCCGAGCCTCGTGACGGCAGATTCGCCGACCCAGCGGGTTGGCGGCCGGGCGACCGACCGCTTCCCCCAGGTTCGCCACGTCGAGCAGATGCTGTCGCTTGGCAACGCTCGCGGAGCCGACGAGTTCCGCGCCTGGGAGCAACGGCTGCTGAACCGGCTCAAGCGGCTCGACATCGAGCCCGGCGAGGTGCGCTTCGTCGCCGAGCCGAAGATCGACGGGATCGCGATCTCGCTCCTGTACGAGAACGGCGAGTTCGTGCGCGGGGCGACCCGAGGCGACGGGGTGATCGGCGAGGACGTAACCCCGAACCTGAAGACGATCGACGCGATCCCGCACAAGATCGACGACGCCCCGGAGCAGATCGAGGTCAGAGGCGAGATCTACTTTCCGCGCTCGGGCTTCGCCGAGCTCAACGAGCAGCGTGCCTCGGAGGGCCTGGCGACCTTCGCCAATCCGCGTAACGCGACCGCCGGCACGGTCCGGAACCTCGATGTCGAGGTGACGGCTTCGCGGCCGCTCTCGATGTGGAGCTACGGGATCGGCGGCCACCGCGGCGTGGAGTTCGAGAGCCACTCCGCGGAGCTCGAGTGGATGCGCGAGCGCGGCTTCAAGGTCAACGGCGACATCTCCACCCACGAGGATGTCGATTCGGTGGTCGAGCGCTGCCTGTGGTGGGAGGAGCGGCGCGAGTCGCTCGACTTCGAGATCGACGGCGTCGTGGTCAAGGTCGACCAGCGCTGGCTCTGGCGCGAGCTCGGCGTCACCGGGCGCGAGCCGCGCTGGGCGGTGGCCTGGAAGTTCCCGCCGATCACGGCGACGACGACGTTGAACAGAATCGTTTGGAACGTCGGTCGCACGGGGAGGCTGCTGCCGTTCGCGATGCTGGAGCCGGTCCACGTCGGCGGGGTGACCGTCTCGACCGCGACCCTGCACAACGAGGAGGATCTGGCGAAGAAGGACGTGCGCGAGCGCGACGAGGTCGTGATCACCCGCGCCGGCGACGTGATCCCGCAGGTGATCGCGCCGCTGATCCAGCGCCGGGAGGGCAAGCGGCTGCGCAAGGCCAAGCCGCCGAAGAAGTGCCCCGCCTGTGGCACCGAGACGGTCAAGCCCGAGGACTCGGTGTGGACGATCTGCCCCAACCGCCGCGGCTGCCCCGGTCAGAACTTCCAACTGGTCAAGCACTTCCGCGGGGCGATGGACATCGAGGGGCTGGGGGAGAAGAACGTCTACCGCTTCCTCGACGAGGGCCTGATCACCGACCCGGCCTCGATCTTCGACCTCGACGCGGAGCGGATCGCCGAGCTCGAGGGCTTCGGCGAGACCTCGGCCGAGGCGCTCATGCGCGAGATCGACCGTTCGAAGCAGAGTCCGTTCGGCCGCGTTCTCTATGCCCTCGGCCTGCCCGGGATCGGCTACGTGAACGCGAACGCGATCGCCGACCACTTCGGCTCGATCGACGCCCTCCTGGCCGCCGACACCGAGGCGATCACCGAGGTCGACGGGATCGGACCGGTGCTGGCCGAGTCGCTGCGCGAGGAGCTCGCCGACGAGGCGATCGTCGAGTTGATCGGGCGTCTGCGCGAGCGCGGCCTGCGCTTCGAGCTCTCCGAGTCCGAGCGCCGCGCCGAGGGCGGCCCGCTCGAGGGCAAGACGTTCGTCCTCACCGGCACCCTGCCGGAGCTCAGCCGCGAGCAGGCGACGAAGCTGATCCGCGACGCGGGCGGCAAGGTCACCGGCTCGGTCTCCAAGAAAACCGACTACCTGGTCGCCGGCGAGAGCCCGGGCACGAAGCTTGCCAAGGCAGAGGAGGTCGGGACCGAGATCCTCGACGAGGCGGCGCTT
Source organism: uncultured Solirubrobacterales bacterium (assembly GCA_963767475.1). Taxonomy (GTDB): domain Bacteria; phylum Actinomycetota; class Thermoleophilia; order Solirubrobacterales; family 70-9; genus WHSW01. The sequence goes on along the minus strand of CAVYEI010000002.1, from coordinate 145,826 downwards.
CGTAAGCTCGTCACGTAGCTGTGACGGATCGCCCCGCGCCAGGTAGTAGGGGCGATGAGCGATCGAATGAGGGCGATGAACTGGCGGCTGTTGAGTTTCGGAGCGCTGGCGGTGCTCGGCGCCGTGGTGGTGGTCGCGCTCGGCGGGGAACGCTCGGGCGGGCGTGCCGAGGCCGCCGGTCGCGCGCCCGGGCTGCACGCGTTCGGCTCCTGTGATCGCCTGCGCTCCTACCTGAGCCGCCACCGGGCGGCCTTCAAGCCGACCGGGGTGGAGGCGATGCCGGGCGTCGTCGGCGAGGACGACGCCGCCGGCTCTCCGGCCGAGGCCGCGCCCGCGCCGGCGCCCGGCTCGCCCACCAACGTGCAGGAGGAGGGCGTCGACGAGCCCGACATCGTCAAGACCGCCGGCGAGGCGATCCTCACCGTCGACGGCCTGCGCCTGCGCGCGGTCGACTCCAACGGTGGCTCACCCGTCCTGCTCGACTCGATCGAGCTCCCGGGCGGCCCCGGTCAGGACTCGTCGGCCGACTACCAGCTGCTCGCCGCCGGCGATCGCCTGCTCGCGATCGGCACCAGCTACGGCTACCCGACCGCGATCGAGGGCGACGTCGGCGTCGCCGTGCCCGACGTCGGCGTCTACGGCGAGCCGCGGACCGTCGTGGCCGAGGTGGACGTCTCCGATCCGTCGTCGCTGCGGGTTATCGAGTCGATGACGGTCGACGGCTCCTACGTCAGCGCCCGGCTCACCGGCTCGACCGTCCGTCTGGCGACCTCGAGCTACCCCACTTCGCCGGTCGCCGGGCGCCGTAACGGCCGCGCCCTGCTGCCCGACGTCAGGGTCCGCGACCACGCCACCGGAGAGCGCACGCACAGCAAGCTCTTTGGCTGTCGCGCCGTCGACCGTCCCTCGCGTTTCGCCGGCACCGGCATGCTCACCGTCTCGACCATCGACCTCGAGCAGGGCCTGCCGGCGGTCGATGCGGACTCGGTGCTCACCGACGGCCAGATCCTCTACGCGTCGCCGACCGCGCTCTACGTCGCCACCGAGCGCTGGGACTCGGGGGCGCCGGATCCGGCGTCGGACTCGCAGGTGAGCACCCAGATCCACCGCTTCGACATCTCCGACCCGCAGTCGACCGCGTACGTCGCCAGCGGCAAGGTGGGCGGCTACATGCTGAGCCAGTGGTCGATGTCCGAGCAGGACGGCCTGCTCCGCGTGGCGAGCACCACCTCTCCGCCATGGGCGAGCGACGGCTCCCAGCAGGGCGAGAGCGAGAGCTTCGTCACCGTGCTGGCGCCCGACGGCGACCGCCTGCGCGCGGTCGGCCGGGTCGGCGGGCTGGGGCGCGGCGAGGACATCTACGCGGTCCGCTTCGCCGGCGACGCCGGCTACGTGGTCACGTTCCGCCAGGTCGATCCGCTGTACGTCCTCGACCTCTCCGATCCGGTGAAGCCGCGCACGGTCGGCGAGCTCAAGATCCCCGGCTACTCGGCCTACCTGCACCCGGTCGGTCCCGGCCTGCTGCTGGGCGTGGGGCGCGAGGTCAGTCTCGACGGCGTCCCCGGCGGCGTCCAGGTCTCGCTCTTCGACGTCACCGACCCGGCGGCCCCCGTGCGCCTCGACCGCGAGTCCTTCGGCGACGGCTCGACCACCGAGGTCGAGTACGACCATCACGCCTTCTCCTGGTTCGAGGACAGCACGCTGGCCACGCTGCCGATCGACGCCTACACCTACACGGGCGAGGACTACTCGCTCGTCGGCCTGCGCGTCACCCCCGGCGCCGCCGACCCGCTCGGGCGCGTGGCCAAGGTCGCGCGCGCCTCTCAGGTCCGGCGCACGCTCGAGCTCGGCGGCCGGGTGTACGCCGTCAGCGCTGACGGCGTCGCCGCCTACGAGCCGGCGACCCTGGCGCCGGTCGGCTCGCTGGACTATTGAGCGCCGCGCCCGGGTGAGCTACGGGCTGTAGCGGGCGATCGCGGCGGCGATCCGGTCCTGGGCGATGCGGGCGGCGTTGACGTCGACTGAGTTGTTGAGCACCGAGAAGGCGATCGTGTGGCCGCCGGCGTTGCAGTAGCCCGAGAGCGCCGAGACGCCGTCCAGGGTTCCGGTCTTGGTCGCGCAGTTGCCCTCCGCCGCGGTCCCGCGCATGCGGTCGGCGACGGTTCCCTCCTTGCCCGCGATCGGCAGCGAGTTGCGAAACGCCTGGCCGTTCTCCGAGTCGCGGGCCATCGCGGTCAGCAGCTTGACGACCTCCTGCGGGGCGACCGCGTTGCGGCGCGAGAGCCCGGAGCCGTCGACGGCCTGGACGTCGACGCCGACCGAGTTGGCGAACTTCTCGACGTCAGCGGCGCCGCCCCGGCGCGAGCCGCGGTCGCCGTCGGCGGCATCGAGGCGTTTGAGCAGCATCTCGGCGAAGAAGTTGTTCGAGGGCACGTTCGTCTCCTCGATCAGCGCCGCCACCCGGGGCGAGGCGACGTCGGCGAGCGGCTTGTCCTCGAGCGTCGGCTCGGGGAGGTCCGCCCGCCCGACCTGGCCGCTTACCTTGACGCCCTGCTTTCGCAGCGCCGCCTTGAGCGCCCCCGCGGCGACCAGCTCGGGGTCGTGGGCGTAGCTGCCGCCGTCGTAGCCGTTGTTGAACGAAAGCCCGGAGAGCGGGCTCACGTCGGGCCCGTCGTAGCGCTTGCGGTCGAAGATCGTGTCGTCGGCGAGCACCCGGCCGGTGATCTTCTTCACCCCGGTGCGCGCGATCGACCGCGCCAGGGTCGAAACGCGGGTCACCGGCTGGTCGTTGGCGCGGGCGAAGCGGGCGGTGCCGAACGCCGGGTCGCCGTCGCCGACCAGCACCAGGTCGCCCTTCAGCGTCGAGTCGCCGGCGCCGGTGAGCTCGCCGCTGGCATAGGCGCGCGTCTGCAGGTGGGCCTCGGGGCCGAGCGCGGCGAGGAAGGCCGCGGTCGTGAACAGCTTCTCGTTCGAGGCGGGCACGCGGCGCTCGTTGGCGTCGTTTCCGTACAGGGCTCCGTCGCCGTTGGCGTCGACGTCGAAGACGAAGGCGCCGCTGGCGCCGCCCGCGTCGCCCATCGCGTCGCCGAGCTCCTGACGCAGCTCGGAGAGCGAGATCGCGCGCTTGGAGGCCGCCGGGCTGCCCGCCTTGGCGACCGGCGTCGAGCCGCCGTCGGCGGCTGCCGCGGACGCCGGCGCGGTGCTCGCGGAGAGCGCCAGCAGGATGCAGATCAGGCGGCGAGTTCGGCTCATCGAAAGGGGACGCTAGGCGTGAGTGCGGCGTTACCCCCGCCGCAATTGGAATAATCCCCGTACCAATGGGGAAAGTCGTCGACTTCGAGGCCGCCACAGAGCCGAAGGGAACCCGGCGCGGCCGCGGCCGGAAACGGCCGTCGAAGACCGCCCTGGTGCTCGGCGGCGGCGGCTTCACCGGCGGCGTCTACGAGATCGGCGCCCTGCGAGCGATCGACCTGCTGGCCACGAACGCGACCGTGAACGAGTTCGACATCTACGTCGGCACCAGCGCCGGCAGCTTCGTCTCCAGCCTGGTCGCCAACGGCGTCACCCCGGAGGAGATGATGCGGGTCCTGAACAAGGATCTGCCCTCGCCGATCCGCGACATCGACCTCGGCACGCTGCTGAAGCCCAACTACCGGGGCTTCATCAAGGGCGGGCTGACCTTCCCGTTCAAGCTCGTCGCCGTGGTCCGCGAGCTCGCCAGCCAGCTGGGCGAGGTCTCGGCGGTCGATCTTGCGACCGGCCTCGCCTCGGCGCTGCCGAAGGGGATCTACTCTGGCCGCGGGATCGAGCGCTACGTCGAGGAGGTGCTCTCCGATCCCGACCGTACGAACGACTTCCGGCTGCTGAAGCGCGAGCTCTACCTGACCGCCACCGACCTCGACACGACCGAGCGCGTGATCCTCGGCGAGGGCGAGTGGGCCGAGGTGCCGATCTCGAAGGCCGTCGCGGCCTCCGGCGCCCTGCCCGGGATCTACGAGCCGGTGGAGATCGCCGGCCGCGAGTTCATCGACGGCGGCATCCTCTCGACCACCAACGTCGACGTCGCGGTCGAGCGCGGGGCGAAGTTCATCGTCGTCATCAACCCGCTGGTCCCCTACGTCAACGACTTCCAGAAGGACATCCCCACGGTCACCGGCTCGCGCGCGCAGCGGGTCTCTGACATGGGCATCGGTGCGATCGCCAACCAGACCTTCCGCCTGCTCTCCCACGACCGCCTGCACCGCGCGGTCGAGATCTGGGGCGAGCGCTATCCGGGCGTCGACATCATCCTGATCGAGCCCGAGCTCGACGACGAGCTGATGTTCGGGACCTCGATCCTCGACTACCGCGCCCGGCTGCAGATCGCCAAGCACGGATTCGAGTCGGTGACCCTGAAGCTCGCCCGCGACTACGACCGCTACAAGGCGATCGCCGAGCGCCACGGGATCGAGATCTCGGCCCGGCGCGTCCGCCACGTGCTCGACCAGGTCGACCGCGAGCGCGAGAAGCTCTCCGCCTGGCGGCGGGTGCTCGAGCTGACCAACTCCGCGCTGCTCGGCGGTTCGCGTCCCGAAGCCGTCGACGAGCCGCCGGCCGCCGAGGAAACCGCCGACGCCTAGCGCGCTCTGTCGGCCGGCGGCCACGCTCAACGGCAGATCCGCACGCGCTTCTGCAGGCTGAGGATGCGCCCGTCGAGCATCTCGGCGATCACGCGGATCTCCGGCCGGGACTTCTCGCGCAAGAGCCGCGCCCGGAGCTCCTTCTTGAATGGGCCCGCGCTGTCGTGGCCGGCCTCCTCGGCCCCGACCCTGAACGTCGCCAGCACGACCTGACCGGCGACCGATCCCCGCACGCGGGCGAGGAAGTCCTTCGGGTCACGGCACGAGCGGCCGTTCTCGCGATGTGAGCGCGGCAGCTTCAGCTTCAGGTCCGGCTTCGTGCGGCAGCTGTCGCCGGCACAGCTGCGCAGCGGCGCCAGCCGCGCCGCCAGCGCCGCCTCGACCGCGTCGTAGGCCGGGTTCGCGATCTGGTTCTGGAGCTGGAACGGGTCGGCGTCGAGGTCGTAGAGCTCGAGCTCGCCGGTGATGTTCTCGACGTAGACGTAGCGGCTGGTGCGAACCGCGGCGAAGGTGCCGCTCTGCGGCACACCGTCATCGTCGTCATCGACCACGTCGCCCTTCTCCAGCAACAGCTCGCGGCCGTGGAAGCGGTCGGGGTGAGCCGCGAACGGCAGCAGCGAGCGGCCGTCAGCGGTCAGCCCCGCTGTCGCCCCCGAGGCGTCGACGACGGTCGGCGCGAGGTCGGCGTTGATCGCCAGGTCGTCGATCGTCACTCCCTCGGGCACCCCGGGGCCGCGGATCACCAGCGGCACCCGAACGGCCTCCTCGTAGACGCGGTTCTTGCCCGACTGGATCCGGTGCTCGCCGTGGAAGAAGCCGTTGTCGGCCGTGAACACGACCAGCGTGTTGTCGAGCTCGCCGGCCGCAGTGAGGGCCGCGAGGATCCGCCCGACGCCCTCGTCGACGGAGAGCAGCGACTCGATCCGGCAACGGTACTTGCGCTGGATCGTGGTCGTCTCGGCGTCGGTGATCGCGGCCGCGGCCTGGACCGCCGCCGGCTTGTCGGAGACGTCGGCCTCGTTGTAGTTCGGCGGTATCGGCAGCGGCTCGGAGTCGAACGCGGTCGCGTGCCGAGGCGCCGGCTTCGCGCTCGCACCGCAGTTGGTCGGCGGGTTCAGGTTCGGGTTCGGGCCGCCCGAGTGCGGCGCCGTGTACATGACCCCGAGGAAGAAGGGCCCGCCCGGGGCGTTGCGGTTGATCGCGTCGACGGCCAGGTTCGAGAACACGTCCTGCTTGAAATCGGCCACCGCGCTGCCGTAGGGGACCAGCGAGCCGTTCTGGTTCAGCGTGTAGTCGTAGACGGTCTGCGTCGTGCCGGCGGTGGGCGCGTACCACTCGTTCCAGCCCGGCGGCACGTAGGCCGGGTCGGTGCTGGCCTCTCCATAGCCGTTCAGGTACTTGCCGACGTGGACCGTGTGGTACCCGGCGGCCTGCAGCCAGACGGGCAGCGTGCTCGAGTCGTTGAAGCTGGTGAAGCCGCCGTCGGGCGGCGAGTTGCCGAGCACGCCGTGGTTGTGGGCGTACTGGCCGGTGTAGAAGGTCGCCCGCGAGGGGCAGCACAGCGGCCAGTTGGTGAAGCTGTTGGCGAAGGTGGCGCCGTGGGCGGCGAGCTCCGACTGCACCGTCGCCATCTTCGAGATCGAAGCCTGGGTCTGGTCGTCGGTCATCACGACGACGACGTTCGGCTGCGGCGGCTCGTCGGCCGGCCCCGCGGCGCTGTGCGTGGCGCCGGTCGCGACCGCGAGCCCGAGGCCGGCGACGAGCACAGCTGCCAAGCGCCGTCTACGCCTCAGATAAGCCGGCTCAACGGCGCCGGGAGTTCGGCTACGCCTCACGGGCATATCCGCACCCGTTTTTGCAGGCTGAACTCGCGCCCGTCGACCATCTCCGCGATCACCCGGATCTCGGGTCGCTGCTTGGCCCGCAGCAGCCTCGGCTTGATCGGCTTCTCGAGTGGCTTGTCACCGTCGCGGCCGGAGAGCTTCGAGCCGACGCGGAAGGTGGCGACGGCGACCGCGTCGGCCCCGGCGCCGCGCACCCGGGCGAGGAAATCGGAGGGCCGACGGCAGGAGCGCCCCTCCTCGCGCGCCGACGGGGGCAGCTTCAGGCCCAGCGCAGGCTTCATCCGGCAGCCCTTGCCGACGCAGGTGCGAAGCGACGCCAGGCGCGAGGCGAGCGCCGCCTCGGCCTCGGCGTAGGCGGGGTTGGCGTGCAGGTTGGTGAGCTCATAGGGGTCGGCGTCGAGATCGTAGAGCTCGATTTCGCCGGTGCCGTTGTCGACGTACTTGTAGTGCGAGGTGCGGATGCCGACGTAGTTGACGCCCGCCTGGCCCTCCTCGTCGGGGGTAGAGGTGTACTGCTCGATCAGCAGCTCGCGGCCGTGCCGGCGCTCGGGATGCTCGGCGAATCCGATCAGCGACTGGCCGTCCTGGATCCGGCCCGGTTCGGCGCCGGCGGCGTCGAGGATGGTCGGCGCCAGGTCCGCGTTGATCGCCAGCTCGTCGACCGTGACTCCCTTCGGGACCTCGGGCCCGCGGATCACGAGCGGCACCCGGATCGCCTCCTCGTAGACGCGGTTCTTGCCGGTCAGGATCCGGTGCTCGCCGTGGAAGAAGCCGTTGTCTGCCGTGTAGATCAGCAGCGTGTCGTCGAGCTCGCCCTGGGCCCGCAGCGCCTCGACCACCCGCTGGACCCCCTCGTCGACGGCGAGCAGCGACTCCAGCCGGCAACGGTAGTTGCGGGTCGCGTTGGCGATCTGGTTCGTGTTCAGCTGCGGGCGGGTGGCGATTCCCTGCGGCTTGTCGGAGACGTCTGCCTCGTTGAAGTTCGGCGGGCTCGGCAGCGGCTCGGCCTCGAACGCGCCCTTGTGGCGGATCGCGGGTTTCGCGGTGTCCTCGCAGCGCCCCTGGGGCTGGTTGGCGGGCTGGTTCGGCCCGCCGCCGTGCGGCGCCAGGTAGGCGACGCTGAGGAAGAACGGCTGCTCGTCGGGAGCCCGCTCGTTGATCAGCTGGACCGCCTTGTCGCTGAAGACGTCGGTCGAGTAGGTCTCGGGCTGGGCCGGGTTGTCGGGGTCCTCGTCGTTGGACCCGTAGGTGACGAGCTGACCGTCCTCGAGCAGCTGCGCGCCGTAGAAGGTGTAGGTGCGCTTGGTCCCGTGCCACTCCGACCAGCCCGGCGGGACACCGACGGCGCTGTCCTCGTATCCGTTGAGGAACTTGCCGATGTGGGCCGTGTAGTAGCCGGAGCGCTGCAGCCAAACGGCGACGGTCTCGCTGGTGTCGAGGCGGTCGAAGCCGCCGAACGGAGCTCCGTTGCCGAGCACCTGGTGGTTGTGGGCGTACTGGCCGGTGAGGAAGGTCGCCCGCGACGGGCAGCACAGCGGCCAGTTGGTGAAGCTGTTGGCGAAGGTCGCTCCCTTGGCGCCGATCAGCGCGTTGGTCTGCGTCATCATCGATTGCGATGCGGCCGTCTGGTCGTCGGACATCAGCATCACCACGTTCGGGCGTTCCTGCCCACCACCGGCCTGCGCCGGGCTAGGCCCGCCGCCGCCGGCGAGTGCCGCCACCGCGGCCACCGCCAGCGCTCCCGCCCCCGCGAAACGCAACGCTCCCATCGCCCCAACAACCCGCCCGCCGCAAGAAAGTCGCGGGCGCTTGGGCCGGGGCGCCTCAGCCCGCGTAGAGCGCCTCGACCTCGTCCTCGTACTTGTCGGCGACGACGTTTCGCTTCACCTTCATCGAAGGGGTCAGCTCGCCGCCCTCCTGGGAGAAGTCGGCCGGCAGGATCGCAATCTTCTTCACCTGCTCGACCCGGGCGAACTTCTGGTTGATCTTCTCAACGTGGGCCTCGATCGACTCGCGCACGTCGGCGTTCGCGGCGACCGCCGCCGGGTCGGCGGGCAGGCCGCGGTCGCGGGCGTAGGCGGCCGCCTCCTCGGGGTCGAGCGTGACCACGGCGACCAGGTACGGCCGGCGGTCGCCGATCACCACGCACTGGGAGACCAGCGGGTGCTGCTTGATCTCGCCCTCGAGGTTGGCCGGGGTGATGTTCTTGCCTCCGGCGGTGATGATGATGTCCTTCTTGCGGCCCGTGATCTTCAGATATCCGTCGTCGTCGAACTCGCCGAGGTCACCCGTGTGCAGCCAGCCGTCGACGAGCGTCTCCGCCGTCGCCTCCGGGTTCTTGTAGTAGCCCTGGAAGATGTTCGGGCCCTTGGCCAGGATCTCGCCGTCGTCGGCGATCTTCACCTCGCAGCCGGGGAACGGCTTGCCGATCGTGCCGAACTTGAAGTCGTCGGGCGTCGCGATCGTCGCCGCGGTCGAGGTCTCCGTCATTCCCCAGCCCTCCAGGATCAGCACCCCGGAAGCGTCGAAGAACTCGAGGATCTCGGGGTTGATCGGCGCGGCACCGGTGACCGCGAGCTTCAGCTTGCCGCCGAACAGCCCGCGGATCTTCGACAGCACCTGCTTGTCGGCGACCCGGTGCTGCATTGCCAGCAGCGGCCCGGGCCTGCGACCCTCGCGCTCGAGCTTGCGGACCTTCTTGCCGATCCCGACGGCCCAGTCGAAGACGGACTTCTTCAGCCCGCCCTCCTTCTCCACCGCCGAGGTCGCGGCGGTGTAGATCTTCTCGAAGATCCGCGGCACCGACGGGAAGTAGGTCGGCTGCACCTCGGAGAGGTTGGGGAGGATCTTCAGCGGGTCACGCTCCCAGTAGGCGAGCGCGGCGCCGAGGTCGAAGGTGCCGAGCTGGATCAGGAGCGCGAACGAATGGGCCAGCGGCAGGAAGAGGTAGGTGACGTCCTCGGAGTCGAGGACGCTGACCGAGTGCACCATGTCGAGCATCGCGCGGTAGTTGCCGTGTGAGATCACGCAGCCCTTCGGCGGCCCGGTGGTGCCGGAGGTGTAGATGAAGGTGCAGATGTCGTCGGGGCCGACCGAGCTGTAGCGCTGCTCCCAGTCGGCGTCGCTGCCGGCGGATCCACGCTCGGAGAGCTCGTCGAACGAGATCGCGTCGCCCGACTTGCCGCTCATCCGGATCACGTGCTCGAGCTTCGGGCAGTTGTCGCGGACCCTGCGGATCTTCTCCAGCTGCTCGTCGTCCTCGACGATCACGGCGACCGAGTCGGAGTTCTCGAGCACGTACTGGCACTCCTCCGCCGAGTTGGTCTGGTAGATCGGGACCACGGTCGCGCCGGCCGAGAGCGCGGCGAAGTCGAAGTAGGTCCACTCCGGGCGGGTGTTGGAGAGGATCGCGACCTTGTCGCCCTTCTCGATTCCGAGGTCGATCAGCCCGAGGGAGAGCTTGCGAACGATCTCGCCGACCTCGGTGTAAGTCTTAGACGTCCACTCGCCGGTGTCGCCCTTGAAGATGACCGCCCGCTTGGGGCCGTGCTTGCGCGCGGCGGCGGGGAAAAGGTCGGCGAGCGTCTTGGCGCCGGTCGCCGCCTCGGTCGTTGACCGTTCGACCGTGGCCGATTCCATTCAGTTCCTCTCCCTCGTCGGTAGCCGAAAAAACTCGGGCGGGAAGCCCGCCGAGGAGAAAGGTACTAGTGCCCGCCCCTGCGAGCGGTGCGCTAAGTGCGCGTCTACGAGGCGGTCTGGGCCGCGCCCGGCGCCTTGCTGAACTCGCGCAGGTTGGAGATGAAGAGGGTCTTGTCGATACGACCCTGGAAGATCGGGACGTTCATCTCCATGCACTTGAAGATCACCTCCCGGCGCTTCATGTTCATCTCGTCGGCGAGCTCGGTCGGCGTCAGGTGATTGGGCAACGTAGCTACTCCTTCCCGCTTTCGTAAGCAACGGAGTCTTATCGCTGTGAGCGGACGTAGTCAACCGAAATGGCCGCAAATTCCGCCCACGGACCGGCGCCTCCCTACGATGTGCGCGATGGCGGAGCCGACGGCGACAAGCGGGCGCAGCGAGTTCATCGACTCGCTGATGGACACCGAGCTCTACTCGATCGGCGCCTTCTTCTGCGACGAGCATCCGGAGCTCGTCGATCAGGTGATCACGCTCAGCGAGGAGATCGAGCGGCGGGGCCTCGAGGCGTATGCCGGCGACGGTGACGGCGGTCTCGAGCAGACCTTCGAGACCCTGCTCACCGGGCTCGCGGTGCGCTACTACAAGGCGGTCGCCGGCTGAGCCCCTGGGTTCCCCGCGTGCTCCTCGGCCTCGCTGTGGTCGGGGTGATCGCGGCGATCTATTCGATCTCGGTCGGCTCCGGAGGGCCCCAGGCCGCGCGGATCGGGGGCGTCAACGACGTCCAGCGGATCTTCGGCGGCATCGCCCAGGACGCCTCCTACCTCGGCCCGCAGGACTCGGAGACGACGATCACGGTCTTCAACGACCTCCAGTGCGGGCCCTGCGCCGAGTGGGAGATCGAGACGATCGATCCGCTGGTGGAGGAGTACGCGCGCACCGACCAGGCGCGGTTCGAGTTCCGCCACTTCTCGCTCGCCCCCAACGACACCACGCTGGCGGCGATCGCCGCCGAGGCGGCCGGCGTCCAGGAGCGTCAGTGGCAGTACCTCGACACCTTCGTCCGCAATATCGACGAGACGCGGACGCGGGCGATCGACGAGCAGTACCTGCGCGAGGTGGCCGAGGCGGTGCCCGAGCTCGACCCCGAGCTCTGGGCGGAGGACTTCAACTCCCCCGAGGCCGAGGAGCTGGTCCGCGAGGACGCGATGCTCGCCGCCGAGCTGAAGCTGCCCGCCGAGCCCGCGGTCGTCGTCTCCGGCCCCGGGGGCCAGCGGCAGCTGATCGAGACTCCGAGCCTGGAGGAGATCGAGACCGCCCTCGGTCAGGTGTCGGGCTCGTCCTGAGGGTCCGGCGCTCGCGGCGCGCGCCAGCGGCGGTGGAAGTGGCGGGTGACCACCAACAGCGCGATCAGCACCAGGGCGCCGAGCCAGAGCACGGGGTCGGTGGGTGAGAGCTCCTCCAGGCGGCTGCCGAGGTAGACGAAGACGGCGGTCAGGGGCAGATAGCCGACCGCCGTCGTCCAGATGAACGTGAACAGGTCGGCGCGCGCCGCTCCGGCGGCCATCGAGAAGAGGCTGAACGGGATCACCGGCACCAGCCGCATTCCCAGCAGCAGGGTCACGCCACCCGCCTCGACCATGCGCTCGAGCCGGTCGAAGCGCTGGCGGCCGACGAACCGGTAGAGGGCCGGCCGGGCGGCGTGGCGCCCGATCCAGTAGGCGACCAGCCCGTTCGCGACCCAGCCCACCATCACCAGTACGAGCCCGCCCCAGAACCCGTAGACGTAGCCGACCGCGAGGTCGAGGATCTCGGCCGGGTACCAGATCACCACGTGCGTGAGCGCGAGGACGAAGCTGATCATCACCCCACCGAAGCCGAGCCCGCGCAGGTCGTCGCGCAGGTCGGCGGTATCGCCGCTGATCGCGTCGCCGATCCCGGATCGAAGCGGTTCGATCGTGATCACGAGGACGGCCAGCAGCACGATCCCGGCGAGCGTCCCGAGGATCGCGGCCAGCGGCCGTACCTCGTAGTCGTCCACGGCGTCCGGATCGCTGATCTCCGGCTCGCCCTGCACCCGCCGGAGTGTATGGCTGCCCGGATCGGCCACCGAACGGGCGGGCCGGAATCGTCAAGCGGTGGCGGCGGGCCCTTTTCGCAATACTGCGTCGCCTCGGGGCGTGGCGCAGCCTGGTAGCGCGCACCGTTCGGGTCGGTGAGGTCCCCGGTTCAAATCCGGGCGCCCCGATTGCATGAAGCCCGCTCTAGAGCGGGCTTCAAAGTTTTCGGACTGGGTGGGCCGGTCCACCCCAGTGGGGCATTGCGCGGCGCCCTACCGAGCTGTCAGCTTGGCTCGAGTGCGATCGATCACCCACATCGGAGTCGGCCTCGCGAGCCTGGCGGGCGCCATCGCGGCTGCCCTGCTCGCACCGGCCATGGCGCAGGCGGCCCCGGGCGACATCACCTTCTCCGCCTGCATCGCCGACACGAACGCCGCCGGCTGCACGGTGGGCTTCCAGGACTCGCTCGCCGGCGCTTCCGGGGTCGCGGTCAGCCCCGACGGCAGCTCGGTCTACGTCGTCTCGTCTAGCGACAACTCGATCTCCCACTTCACCCGCACCGCGGGCGGCTCGCTCACGTTCGCCGGCTGCATCGCCGACACCAATGCGGAGGGCTGCATGGTGCCGGAGGACGCGGCGCTCAGCGGCGCGTACGGGGTCGCGGTGAGCCCCGACGGCAGCTCGGTCTACGTCACCTCGCAGTTTGACAACTCGATCTCTCACTTCACCCGCTTCGCCAGCGGCTCGCTCGAGTTCGTCGGCTGCGACGCCGACACCAACGCCGAGGGCTGCACCGTGGGCTTCCAGGACTCGCTCAACGGCGCGTCCGGGGTCGCGGTCAGCCCCGACGGCAGCTCGGTCTACGTCGCCTCGTACAGCGACAACTCGGTCTCCCACTTCACCCGCACCGCGGGCGGCTCGCTCACGTTCGCCGGCTGCATCGCCGACACCAACGCCGAGGGCTGCATAGTGCCGGAGGACGCGGCGCTCGCCGGCGCGTCCGGGGTCGCGGTCAGCCCCGACGGCAGCTCGGTCTACGTCGTCTCGCCTTCCGAGGACTCGATCTCTCACTTCACCGTCTTCGGCAGCGGCTCCCTCGCGTTCGCCGGCTGCGACGCCGACACCAACGCCGCCGGCTGCGACGTGGGCTTCCAGGACTCGCTCAACGGCGCGTCCGGGGTCGCGATCAGCCCCGACGGCAGCTCGGTCTACGTCGCCTCGTTTAGCGACAACTCGATCTCCCACTTCACCCGCACCGCCGGCGGCTCGCTCACGTTCGCCGGCTGCATCGCCGACACCAACGCCGAAGGCTGCACGGTCCCGGCGCAGGCGGCGCTCGACAGCGCGTTCGGGGTCGCGATGAGCCCCGACGGCAGCTCGGTCTACGTCGCGTCGGAGGAGGACGACTCGATCTCTCACTTCGCGCGTGCGGCCGGCGGCTCGCTCGCGTTCGCCGGCTGCATCGCCGACACGAACGCCCAGGGCTGCGCGGTGCCGGCGCAGGCGGCGCTCGCCGGCGCTCTTGGGGTCGCGGTTAGCCCCGGCGACGGCAGGTCAGTCTACGTCGCCTCGGAGGACGACGACTCGGTCTCTCACTTCACCCGCGAGCTCCCGCCACCGCCGGCGGACCCGCCAACGCCAGCCGGCGACACCGACCCGCCCGGCGTCACGCTGAGCGCGAAGAAGGTCGACGCAGGCAAGCCGCTCTCGGTGACGGTCGCCTGCGACGAGGCCTGCTCGGTAGAGCTCGACGGGACGGCGAAGCCGAAGGGCGGCAAGCCCGGCGGGCTCGCCGAGACCAGCGCGCAGCTCGCCGCCGGCGCCCCGCAGGTCCTGAAGCTGAAGCCGACCGCCAAGCTGAAGCGCAAGCTCCGCAACGCCGGCAAGGGCAAGGCCGCAGTCGAAGCGGTGGCCACCGATGCAGCCGGCAATCGCGCCAGCGACTCGGAGAGCGTGAAGCTGAAGTAGCTCCAGACAGCGCCGAGGGCAATCCTGCGCCGTAAAGTCTCCGTTGGCTAATAGTCGGCGGTGGATGGAGTGTGGTTGCGGCCGTGGTCGCGCGTGATCTGAGCTTTCAGGGGTACCGCATCGAGCGGATGCTCGGCCATGGCGGCATGGGAGTCGTCTACGAGGCCGTGCAATCCTCGCTCGACCGGCGCGTTGCGCTCAAGGTGCTGCGCCCCGATCTCGCCTCCGACGAGGCCTTCGTCCGGCGCTTCCGCCGCGAGGCCGAGATCCAAGCGTCGATCGAGCACCCGCACGTGCTCGACGTCTACGAGGTCGGCACCGGTCGCGAGGAGGGGCTGTTCCTCGCGATGCGGCTCGTCGAGGGACCGACCCTCGATCGGCTGATTCGCGCCGGAGAGCTCGACGGCGAGCGGACCCTGCTGCTGCTCGGTCAGGTCGCAGGCGCGCTCGACGCCGCCCATGAGGCGGGACTCCTGCACCGCGACGTCAAGCCCCAGAATGTGCTCGTGGGCGAAGGGGACCACGCGTTTCTGGCCGACTTCAGCCTCAGCCGTGCCGGCAGCGATCAGGACACGGGCTCGCGCCCGATGCTCGGGACCGTGGCGTACGTGGCTCCCGAGATCATCCGCGGCGAGGCTCCCGGTCCGGCCGCCGACCGCTACGCGTTCGCTGCGACGCTCTTTCACTGCCTGACCGGCGACGTCGTCTTTCCCCTCGGCTCGGACGCCGCCGTCCTGTTCGCCCACTTGAACGAGCCCGTGCCGAGCATCAGCGAAAGACGCCGGGAGCTACCGGCCTCGCTCGACCCGGTCTTCGCCGCGGCCCTGGCGAAGGATCCCGCCGACCGTCCCGGCTCAGCCCAGGCGCTGATCGCGGACGTCCGCGAGCGGATGGGCGCGGGAGTCGCCTCGCTCGGCCCGGCCGCGATCGGCGCGGGGTTGCCAAAGGAGACGACGCCAACGCCCATTCCGCACGCGACGACGCTCCCGCCCTCGAAAGCAAACGGGGGATCGCAGGCACAGCGCTCCCGCCGAACGCGCATAGTCTCGCTTGCGGGGGTGGGGCTGGCCGGCCTCGCGTTGGGCGTCGCTGCCTTCGCGTTACTCGACGACGGTGCCGCGCCGGGCGCGACGGTCCCGGTGCCGGCGGTGGCCGCGGGCGCCGAGGCGCTTGGCAGCGATCTCGACACGGTCGACCGCACAGTCGACTGCCTCGGTGGCGAGCCTGGGGCGGGCTCGAAGCCATGCTCGATCGCGCAGAGCGAGCTGCCCGGCGCGCAGCTCCTCGTGCCGGCGGACGGGATGATCGTCGGCTGGGCCGTGAGCGGCGCGCGAGGGGAGGTTGCGCTCGACGTCATCCGTCCCCGTGGCGAGGACACCGTGCGCGTCGGCCTGTCGCAATGGGAGTCGGTCGGCAACACGGCGCCACATCGATTCAGAACCGCCCTGCCCGTTGAGCGCGGCGACCTGCTCGGGATCCAGCTCGCGCCCGGGGCGGCAGTCGGCGTGGCGGAGACCGACGATGCCGAGACGCAACGCTGGATCGCGCCGGCCGATGGCTTCTACGGCAGCCCAACCCGCGGGCCCGGGACGGGATTCGACTACGAGCTCGCGGTCCGCGCCGATTTCGTCGCCGGAGCGGTCCTCGAGAGCCCCGAGCGGCTGACGGGACGCGAGGCCCGCCGCGCTCCGGACGGCTTGGTGCGACGACTCAAGGAGGTCGAGATCTCCAAGCCGGAGGGCACCGTAGACGTTGCGCTGACTGAGGTCGGCGACCGAGTGGCGCTCGACTTGTTCGTGTCGGGGGATCGCCGGGAGCGTCTGTTCGTCCCTGGGCTCGAAGCCGGCGGCATGCCGATCGCGATGGAGTCGGCCCCGGTCGAGGGCGAGGAGTTCGGCGGCGTGGGCGTCTTCTGGGTCAACCCCAACAGCGGGCGCAGGATCTACCACGGGTTCACCGTCTCGAGAAGCCAGATCCGGTACCTGGGCTGACCGGTTCGCGATGGTTGAGCCGGGACAGATCATCTGCGGTTTCCGGGTCGAGCGGCGGCTGCCGGGAGGCTCGCTCGGGTTCGTGTGCGAAGCCACCCAGCTCTCGCTCGGCCGGAGCGTTGCGCTTCGCCTCATGGATCACGAAGAGGGTTTGGGTGAGCGGCCCGCTGAGCGCCTGAGCACGTCGGTCCACCACCCGAACATCGTTCCCACCTATGAGGCCGGGACCTGGGAAGGAGGCAGCTTCGTCGCCACCCGCTACGTCCACGGGAGAACGCTGGCCGGGCTCGTCGCCGAAGACCGCCCGTCCCCTAGCCGGCTCGCCGAGCTGCTGCGGCCGATCTCCGATGCGCTGGGCACGATCCACCGCGCCGGGCTCACGCACGGCCGCATCAACGCGCGCAACGTCATGGTCGACGGCGCCGGCAACGCCTTCCTCGCCGACCTCGGGCTCGAGACGGGAGGAAGCGCCGAGCAGGATCGCACGGCGCTTGCCGATCTCGAGGCGCCGGTGAGGCCTTACCGACGGGATCGCGCTCGGCTGCTGCGAGCGGCGGCGGTCGGCGGGCTCGCTGTCCTGGCGGTGGTCGGAGCGGTCGTCGTCGTCGGCGAGCCGGCCGGCGCACAGAACGCTCCAGCTCCGCCGATCCCCGTCGCGACCGAGCCGCTCGGGAGCGAGCTCGCTCCGGGGCCGGCGGAGGCGGTCGGCTGCGGCGAGGACCAAAGTCCCAACACACCGGCCTGCACCCTGGTCCACTCGTCGGCCGCCGGATCCTCGGTGACCGTCGAAAGGGCGGGCGTCGTGCGGAGCTGGGCCGTGAGAGGTGCATCGGGAGACATCGCCCTGCAGGTGGTCGGGAGGCGCGGCGGCGATCCGTTCCTGCGCTCCTTCTCCTCGGTCGAGACGCTTGCCGACGACGGTCCCCACGCCTTCGCGGCGAACGTTCCGGTCGAGGCCGGAGATCGCATCGGGGTGCTGCTGGCTGCGGGCGCGAGCGTCGGGACGCGTCCGATCGCCGGCGCCTCCTTCAGGAAGCGGGAGGGAACGATTCCCTTCGACCCGGTGGCGGGGAGCTCCGAGCGCGCCCAAGGCGAGCTCCTCCTTCGGGTCGACATCGAGCCCGGCGGTGAGCCGGAGCTCGCTCAGGTCACCGGGCGGCGCGCCCGCGAAGTCCCTGCGGGGGATGTTCTCGCCGAGCTCGGTCTGCATCTGCGGGGCGAGCGGGAGACGCGCGCTCAGGTGGTCGAGGTCGAAGGCGCGATCGCCTTGGACCTGGTGCGGGGACGGACTCGGATCGCTCGCGTCGATGTCTCCGACGCGGATGCGAACGGCACGCTGATCTCGCTCGACGGCGACTGCGGCTTTCAACGGGGCCTCTGCCTCCGCTGGCTCAACCGGGGTGAGTCGATCGCCGTCATCCATGCTTACCGCTTGGACCGCAGCGGCAAGCAGTTCGATCTGGTCGGCTGACACGCGCGCGGCGCGCTCTCTGGCCTGAGGCGACAAGATCACGAGTGTGACCTTCCCACTCGACGAAACGACGCCGGCCGAGCTGACGGAGCTGCTCGCCGCGGTGCGCCGGGGGCAGACCTTCGTGACCTGGCGGGATGGTGAGCGGGCACAGCAGCTGCTGGTGCTCGGCCAAGAGCGGGTCACCGTCGGGCGGGAGGATCGGAGCGACATCCCGCTGGCGTGGGACCCGGAGGCCTCGCGCCTGCACGCGCTGCTCGAGTACCTCGGCGGGAGCTGGACGGTCGTCGACGACGGTATGTCGCGGAACGGGACGTTCGTCAACGGAGCGCGGGTGCGCAGCCGCCATCGGCTCAACGACGGCGACGTCATCAGGTTCGGGTCCACCGACGTGCTCTTTCGGGATCCGTCGAGCGGGTCGAGGGAGACGGTTCCGGCGGCTTCGGCCGGCGGCCATGTCGGGTTGGCCGTGACCGCTGCCCAGCGACGGGTGCTGTTGGTTCTCTGCCGGCCGCTGCTGGAATCCGTCGACGGCGCGGGCACGCCCCCCTCGAACCCGGAGATCGCGAAAGCTCTCACCGTCTCGGTGGAGGCGATTCGATCCCACATGAAGACGCTTTTCAAACTGTTCGGGGTTCCCGAGCTGCCGCCGAACCGCAAGCGCGCGGAGCTGGCGCGCCGGGCGATCGGGGCGGGGATCGTCACGCTTCGCGACCTGACCGGCTGAGCCGCGAAGTCGTGATCCTCGCCACGTTGTTGATCCGGGCAACGCGTGGCTTTCCGAGAAGAGCCCCGGGAAGACCTCAAAGCGGCGGACAGGGCTCGTACCCGTGAGCGGATGGGTGGGTAAGTCCACCCCATTGGGGGACTAGACGGGGAGGGAGGTTGCGCACATGCTGGGCGGGCATGGAGGTGCTCGGAACTTCGGAGGTTCGCCCGCTCACCGGCAGTCGCCCTGTCTGGCTGGCGCGGCTCGCCGCCGTGGTCGCTGCGATCGTGCTCACGGTCGCGGTGCTCTTCGCGGGTGATCCCGCGAAGCCCGCACCCACAGCCGACGCCGCCGCCGCCGCATTTGCGAAGGCCTCGCTCGCCTTCGCCCCGAACCGGGGTCAGGCTGCCCCCGACGTCCGCTACCAGGCGCAGACCGGTGGGTTCGGTGTGGCGTTCACCGACAGCAAGGCAGTTCTGACGCTGCCGGGTGGCGGTGAGGGCGCTGGCTCGGCACCGGTCGAGCTGAATATGCGCTTCGTCGGCGCGAATCCCGCCGCTGCGCCGACGGCTGAGCACCGCGCGCCAGGCACCGTCAACTACGTCCGCGGCGATGAGCCGGCGCAGTGGCAGCAGAACATCCCGACCTTCTCTCAGATCAGCTATCCGGCTCTTTGGCAGGGCGTCGACATGGCCTTCCGCGGCCAAAATGGCCGCCTGAAGTACGAGTTCGCCGTGGCGCCGGGCGCTGACCCAGCCAACATCGCGCTCGCATACGGCGGCGCGCAGGCGCTGGCGGTCGGCTCGAGCGGGGGCCTGCGGATCGAAACCGCAGGCGGAACCGTGCGCGACGCCGCGCCCGTGAGCTACCAAATGGTGGATGGCCGCCGCGTGCCTGTCGAGTCGCGGTACGCCCTCAATGGCAAGACGGGTTACGGCTTCGAGGTCGGCCGCTACGACCGTTCACTGCCGCTGGTGATCGACCCCGGGATCGGTTACGCAACGTTTCTTGGGGCGGGCGGCTTCGACGAGGCGAGCGGCATCAAGGTCGACAGCGCCGGCAACGCCTACGTGGTGGGTACGACCAGCACCGACAGCGGGTTCGCATTCCCGACCACCTCCGGCGCCTTCGACACGAGCGGCAACGGGAACTACGACGTGTTCGTCACGAAGCTCGCGCCGGATGGCGGATCCCTCGTCTACTCGACCTTCATCGGAGGTGCCGGCCAGGACAACGGCTTCGGGATTGCCATCGACGATGCGGGTGCCGCCTACGTGGCCGGCTCCGCCCAGAACGGATTCCCCACGACCTCGGGCGCGGCCGACACAACATTCGGGGGCGGCAGCCACGACGTCTTCGTCGCCAAACTTGCGCCAGGCGGCGGGTCACTCGTGTACTCAACGTTCCACGGCGGCGGTGGGTTCGATCAAGGGCAGGCGATCGCCATCGACTCCGCCGGTAACGCCTATGTAACGGGCGTGGCGACCGGCGGGTTCCCGACTACGCCCGGGGCCTACGACGAAACGCCCACGTTCGGTGCCGATGCGTTCGCGCTCAAGATTGCTCCCGGTGGCGGATCCGTCGTGTACTCGACCATTTTGGGCGGGGGCCCATCCACGACCGGTAACGCGATTGCCGTCGACCCCGCCGGAAACGCCTACGTCACCGGCGGAGCGGAGGCGAACAGTGTTGCGTTCTCCTACCCAGTCACCGCTGGAGCTTTCGACACGACGCCGAGTCTGGGAACGATGGACGCCTTCGTGACCAAGGTTGCGCCCAACGGAGGCTCGCTCGTCTACTCGACGTTCCTCGGCGGTACACGCGGCGACCGCGGCCGCGGCATCGATATCGACAGCGACGGCAACGCGTACGTCGTCGGCGAGACAGGCGGCGGAAACCCCACCACGGCCGAGGAGTTCCCGACCACTCCGGGCGCGTTCGACACGATGAAGGGGAGCGCGTCCAACGACGGGTTCGTCACCAAGGTCGCGCCAAACGGCGCCTCGCTCGTCTACTCGACGCTCCTTGGTGGCGATGTGAACCCGGACAACCCGACGGGGACTCCCGACGCCGCGACTGGCGTCGTGGTCAACGGATCGGGTCAGGCCTACGTCACCGGCTACACGATCAACACCGACTTCCCGACGACCCCGGACGCGCAGCAGCCTACGCGGAGCGGCGCGGGCCCCGGCCAGGACTACGACTCGTTCGTCACGCGGGTCGCCGCCAGCGGTGCGTCGCTTGTCTACTCGACGTACTTCGGCGCCGGCGTTGGTCAGGCCAACGAAGCGTCGAAGGCCATCGACATCGATTCATCGGGGGACGTCTACATCGCCGGCATCGACGACGGGGAGATGGCGGCGACGCCCGGCGCATATGACACCTCCGGCTCCCTGAGCGACGCGTTCGTGGCCAAGCTCGGTTCCTCGGCGCAGTGCTCTGACAGCTCCGACAACGACTCCGACGGGCAGATCGACTACCCGGCGGACCAGGGCTGTGACTCACTCACGGATAACTCCGAGTCGCCGGATCCGCCCGAATGCAACGACCGGCTCGACAACGACTCTGACGGCGCCAGCAACTACCCGGCGGATCAGGGCTGCGACTCGCTAACCGATGGCTCCGAGTCCCCCGACGCCCCGCAGTGCAACGACCGGCTGGACAATGACAGCGACGGGAACTCGAACTTCCCTGCCGACCAGGGCTGTGACTCACTCACGGATAACTCCGAGTCGCCGGATCCGCCCGAATGCAACGACCGGCTCGACAACGACTCTGACGGCGCCAGCAACTACCCGGCGGATCAGGGCTGCGACTCGCTAACCGATGGCTCCGAGTCCCCCGACGCCCCGCAGTGCAACGACCGGCTGGACAATGACAGCGACGGGAACTCGAACTTCCCTGCCGACCAGGGCTGCGACTCACTAGCGGATAACTCGGAGTCGCCGGATCCGCCCGAGTGCAACGACCGGCTCGACAACGACTCTGACGGCGAGACCAACTTCCCCAACGACCCCGGTTGCGGCTCGGCTTCGGACGACTCGGAGGCACCGAACCCGCAGTGCTCTGACGGCGCCGACAACGATTCGGATTCACTCACCGACTTCCCAGACGATCCGGGTTGCGACTCGACTCGCGACGACTCAGAGTCCGGCGCGGCACCGGAATGCGACGACGACGCCGACAACGATGGCGATGGCCATGTCGACTTCCCCGACGACCAGGGTTGCGACTCACTGACCGACAACTCTGAGTCGCCGGACCCGGTCATCCCGATGGAGCCAACCGAGCCGACGGAGCCCACGCCGACGGTCCCGGGTCCCACGACCCCGACGCCAACAGACAGGACGTGCGGCAACCGCATTGTCGGCGACGAGAAGGCCGAACGGCTGACCGGAACGGGCGGAGAGGACCTGATCACGGGCCGCGCGGGCGATGACCGGCTCAGCGGCAAGGGCGGCAAAGACTGCCTGCATGGAAACGCCGGCCACGACCGTGTGCTCGGCGGCACCGGACGCGATCGCCTCGGCGGTGGCGACGGCGCGGACGTGCTCGATGACGAGGGCGGTACTGATGTCTTCAAGTCAGGCGCCGGCCCCGATCTCATCCTTGCCGCGGACGGAAAGCGCGACGAGGTCCGCTGCGGGGATGGGGAGGGCGATCAAGCCCGCGTAGACCCCGAGGACGAGGTCATCCGCTGCGAGCGGGTCAAAGTCGTCGGCGACTAGCCCGTCTGAAGATCCGAAAGCGGGGACGGGATTCGAACCCGCGACCCCAAGCTTGGGGAGCCGCCTGAAGGTCGCTGTCGCCATCAGCGTCGAGTGCGGCACGGCGGAGACCACGAAGTCTGATGGCATGACGCTCGAGGCGCACTGGAGCTAGTAGACAAGTCGGCGGGTTCGTTCGCGCGACTGTTCCAGGTGCGTTTCTTGATCCGCCAGCACCCGGTCGAGGTCAGCACGGGTGAAGGTCCACTCAACTAGATCTTCAAAGATCCTTGGGCGCGTTCGCCGGCGAGATCCGGTCATCACCCGGGGTAGCGTTCGTGGTAGCAATTTGAGCGAATCTCACAGCATTTCCGAGGAGCGAGGTGGGTTCAACACCCGCGGTGACCCTCCACGCTAAGTCACGGGGCCGGTTCAAATCCGGGCGCCCCGATTTAGCCGGATCCCGCCATTCAAGCGGGATCCGGCGTGTATCAGCGTGTTGGGTAGCTACACCTAGGGCCGCATCGCGAAGACGTCGACGTCGGCAGAGGCGTTGGTCACGTTGGTGGTCGAGTGATTGCACATCCTGAGCGGGAACTGTCCCGCCGTGGTGACGCGCACGGGCGGCGTGAAGATGCCCGTCGACGTCGAGCGCGGCACCACGATGACCAGGTCGCCGACCTGGAGGCTATTCAACGCGGTGGCCACGTTGACGCACGCGCCCGGGGCGACGGTGACGCCGGATCCGGTATTGCCGATAGCCGCATCGGCGACCGCAACGTCATTGAGCGTCAGCGAGCGGTTGCCCACCTCCGGGCCTCCGACGGTCCCCGTGTTGATATCCGCGGCGCCCACGGACCCGCTCAGATCTCCACCGATTGCCAGGCCGCCCTCCGAGATGTCGCTTCCGTCGAGGGAGTTGACGATCACCTCGGCGCTGCCGACGGCGTTGGGCGCCACGGCGGCGGACCCCAGCGTGCCGGTGATATCACCGCCGGCAAAGCCGAGCGCGGATTCATCGACATCGTCGCCCGTCAGTGACCCATCGAGCACATCGAGACCCGTGAGGCTCTGATCCGCGACCTGACCGGCGCCGACGGCGTCCGCAGCGATCGTCGGATTCGGAAAGGTCCCGGCGAGATCGCCGCCGGCCGCGCCGGTTGGCACGGCGGGACTGTCGAGGCCCTGCAGGGTGGATTCCTGGATGTCGGCACCCGTGAGCGAGTCGTCGATCACCTTCGACGATTTCACGGAGTTCGGGGCGAGATCCTTGGTCTTTACCTGAGCATTCTTGATCGACTTCGAGGTGACCGAGTTCTTGGCCGCCCGGTTGGCCGCGATCGCTGACCCGCCGAGTGCGATGAAGATCGCGATCAGGCCGTAGACGTTGGTGCGCAGGTGCTTGGCGAGGTTCGTCGACATCTAGCGCGACCCGACCAGGCGGCTGGTCTCGGTGAGAACACCGGCGGCGGCGCTGACGACAACCTCCACGCGCAGCCCGCGCTTCCCGGCGCGCAGCACCTGCCGCAGCGCCTTCGGCGGCAACGTGAGCCTTACCTTCCCGGTGCTGCCTGCCCCGATTGAATAGGGGGTGGTCGCATGCGGCCTTACCCTGCGAGCTTTGAGCGCGATGGTGCCGTCGCAAGCACTGCGCAGCAGCTTGCATTCGAGTCCGAGCTTCACGACTCCACGGCGTGAGACTCTCGATTTCGAATCGCCGACGATCGCCACGGGCGGCGGAAAGTCGCACGGGACCCCGCCGGATCCGCTCTGGCCGAACTGCTTGATGCGATTCTCCGAGCGACCTGAGACCACGTCGGCAACGTAAACCCGGCCAGCCGGCCCAGTCGCCACGTCGTATGGGAGCTCGAACTCGCGATCCTGAAACCCCTCACGGCCGCATCCATGCACGAACTCGCCATCACTCGTGAACTGCTGAACGCGGTGGCGACCGGCCTCGAGAACGTAGACGTAGCCGGCTCGATCGGCAGCGATCGCCGTCGGCGTCTGAAACTGGCCGGAGCTCGCCCCGGACTCACCCCAGGCGTCGAGGACGTTCCCGTCGGTGTCAAGCCGGTAGATCCGGCTTCCGCCGTCACTCACGTACAGGTTGTCTCCTCCGTCGATCGCGATTCGATGCAGTCGGCCGCCGTCAAGGGTCGATGGGCCGAGACTGCCCAGATGGGTTCCATCGGGACTGAACCTCTGAATCGGCGTCGCACGGCCGCTGAGGACGTAGAGGTCGCCGTGCGAATCGGTCACGATCTGGCTGCTGCGCCCGAGGGGCTGAGTCAGTGCGAAGGAATCGACGCGGTTTCCCTCGCGATCGAACTTGAGAATCCGGCCGCCGCTTGCCTCCGAGCCGGACACGTCTGTGGCGGCCACGTATACGTTGCCCTGGAAATCAACGGCGATGTCGGTGGGGATCGACGTGTCGCCCGCCCCGAGGTCCAGCCGGTCGACCAGGCGCCCTTCGGTGTCGAGCTTCTGCACCTCACCGCTGAAAGCCTCTCCGACGTAGACGTTGCCGGTGGAGTCCGCCGTGATCGCGGAGGCCATCGTGAGCGAGGAGCTCGAGCTCGATGCGCTACCCAGTGAGCCGAGGAACTCCATCGCTGAGGCCGGAGCCGCGGCGACCAATAGCGTCGCCAGCGACAGGACCAGGCAGAGAATGTTCCGGGTGGTTGTGGTCACGGTCGTCCTCCTTGTTCGAACGCGAGCGTGGATCCGCTGGTTGCGCCTCTGAGGTCGGTCATCACGCGTCTCCTGGACGTGGCCCGGCCGGGAACAGGCGTTGGTTGCCGCTGAAGACGTGCGTCGGGTCCCACGTCCGCTTGATCTCGACCAGGCGGTCGTAACTCCGATCCGCGAAGCCGGCGCGCACCCGGTCGACGCCTTCGTCGCCGACGAAGTTCAGGTATGCGGCGCCACTCGCGAACGGGCGCAGGTCGTCCCTATATACGCGCCCGAGCTCGATCAGGCGCTCGTCGTCCGCATCGTCCTCCCACATGAGCAGCGGGTGGACGATGAATGCGGCGTCGCGGCCGGCGAGCGGCGAGCTGTCCTCGCCGACCCGCGATACGGCGCCGCCCCAGGGCACGATGAAGAGCTGGGACGGGCCGGCTGGTAGCTCGGCGGAGCGCCGAGCGATCGTGTCGATCGCTCGATCAGGCAGGGCCGCGAGGTTCTCGGCCGTCCAATAGTTGCGGTAGCCGGGCGGGTCGTCGATCGAGCACTGGAAGCTCGCGTAGGCGGTCGGCTCGAAGTAATCCGCGGCGGGCGGGCCGAACGCCCTGAGCTCACGCAGAGCCTCTTCGCCGTCGGCGACCGATCCGGCGTACATCCCGGCGACCATCACCGCCGGCCGTCCGCGGAGCTCCTCGGGGACGTCGGGCTCGTCCGGCGCCGTGACAAACGCGAACGCGAGGCCGAGCTCGTTCGGGGCCGTGGCCATCACGTCCCGGAACAAGCGCAGGACGTCGCGGCCGCGTTCACCGGGGTGGAGGACGAGGCCGGCGAGGACCTCCGCGTTCAGCGGGTGGAGGCGGAGCTCGAGTGAGGTGACGACGCCGAAGTTGGTGCCGCCGCCTCGCACGGCCCAGAGCAGTTCCGGGTTCTCGTCCTCCGAGGCGCGCACCAGGGTGCCGTCGGCGGTGACGAGCTCAGCCGCGACGAGGTTGTCGCAGGCGAGTCCGTGCTTGCGCTCGAGCCAGCCGGAGCCGCCGCCGAGCGTCAGCCCGGCCACCCCGGTCGTCGAGACGCGACCGCCGGTTGTGGCGAGGCCGTGGGCCTGGGTCGCTCGGTCGACGTCGGCCCACGTGGCCCCGCCGCCGACCCGCGCGACACGCCGCTGTGCGTCGACCTCGACGTCCCGCATCCCGCGGACGTCAAGCACCAGGCCGTCATCGCAGAGCGAGCGGCCGGTAACCGAGTGGCCGCCGCCGCGGACCGCCACCTCGAGCCCGTGCTCCGCGGCGAAGGCGAGCGCCGCGATCACGTCGTCCGGCGCCGCGCAGCCGGCGACGAACCGGGGCCGCCGCTCGATCATCGAGTTGAAGACCGTGCAGGCGTCGGCGTATTCGGGATCGCCGGCCTCGTGGAGGCCGCCGCGGAGGCGGAACCGAAGTTCCCGCTGCAGGGTGTCGGGGATGGTCGCGGTCATGACGACGCCGGCGTGATGTTCTGGTTGAGCCGGAACGTGTTCTCTGGGTCGTACGCGGCCTTGATCCGTTCGAGCCGTGCGTGGTTGGAGCCGTAGCTGGCACGCACGGCGTCGTCGCCCTCCTCCAGGAGGCCGGGGAAGTTGAAGTACGTCTTCCCGTCGGAGAACGGCATCGCGGCGTCCCAGAACGCGCGGGTGTACGCGATGTTGTCCTCGTCGTCCGCCTGGTCATGCCAGGTCGAGTCGATGCTGAGCATCCACTCGGAGCTGCGGTCGCCGAACGCTGTCGCCTCGGGTGCGACCCGCGCCATCGCGCCGCCGCAGTGGCGGACGATGACGAGCGTGTCGTTCGAGGGGCGCCGCTCGGACCACTCGACGGTCGTCGCGATCGCGGAGTCAGAGAACCCGTCCAGGTAGAGGGCCTTCCAGTAGCGCCGCTGCCCAGCCGGGAAGAGGGGGTCGAGGGAACACTGAAAGTCGACGTACTCGATCGGCCCGCTCATGTCGAGGAGCGGGGTGGCGAGCTCGCGCAATCGCTGGGTCGCGCGTTCGCCGTCGGCGGGATCGCCGGCCCACATGCCCGCGATGCCGGCGTACGGCTTGCCGCGCAACTCGACGGGTAGCTCGTCGGCGACCGGCAGCGACCACACCATGCCCGCGGTGGAGAGCTCGTCCGGTGCTTCGGCGACGACGTCCCGCCAGCCGCGAATGACCTGTTCCGCGTCCTCGAGCGAATACGCGACGTTGAGGCCGAAGACCCGCGGCCCCAGCTCGTGGAGTCGCAGCTCGAAGGAGGTCACGACCCCGAAGTTGCCGCCGCCCCCGCGAAGCGCCCAATGGAGGTCCGGGTTCTCCTCGGCGCTTGCGCGCACGATCCGGCCGTCGGCGAGAACGACCTCGGCCGAGACCAGGTTGTCGACGGTCATCCCGTCGCGGCGCCGCTGGTGGGAGACGCCGCCGCTCAGCGCGAGCCCGGCGACGCCGGTCTCGGAGACGACTCCCCCCGGAGCCGCGAGCCCGAGTGGCGCGGTGACATCGTCGACGTCCGCCCATGTGGCGCCGCCGCCGACGTGGACCGTCCGCCCCGACTCGGCGACGCGGACGTCGCCCATCGGGCTCAGGTCGATGACGAGGCCGTCGTCGCACACGGCCGTCCCGGCGACGTTGTGGCCGCCGCCGCGCACGGCTAGTGGCAGATCGCGCTCGCGGGCGAAGCGCACCGCGGTGGCGACGTCGCGCGCATCCGCGCAGCGCGCGATCAGCGCCGGCCGCTTATCGATCATCTGGTTCCAGACACGCCGCGCGTCGTCGTAACCGGGGTGGTCTGGGGCGATCACCTCGCCGGCGAGGAGCTCGGCGAGGGTGGCTTGAAGGCCCGGTCGGGCCAGGGGCTGGGTGGACATGGCGTGCTCCTTGTCGTCGATCACGCCGGTGAACCTACGGCCGCCTCTCCCCCGAATCTTCGCCGCTTTCGGCCATCTTTCGAAGATGGCCGGAACCGGCAATATCGCTATGTCACGGCCGTCAGAGCAGTCCCTCGCGCGTGGCGTAGGCAACCGCCGCCGCTCGTGAGGGCAGGCCGAGCTTCGTGCGCACGTTCGCCACGTGCCGGTGCACCGTGTGGGGGCTCACCACGAGTCGCTCGGCGATCGCGGCATCGCCAAATCCTTGCGCGACGAGCTTGAGGACTTCGCGTTCGCGCGGCGTCAGCTCCCCGAGGGCGGCCGCCCCACCTTGCTCGGATCGGGAGGCGTCGCGGGCAGCGCCCAGCGTCGTGAACACTTCCCGGGCGGCCTCGGCCTCGGCCGCCGACGCTTCATCGCGCCCCTGGGAGGCGAGCACACGTGAGAGGGCGAGCCGCGCGAGCGCTCCTTCATATGGCGCCGCGGACTCCGCGAAGAGGTCGAGCGCGTCCTCGAGGCACCGTCTGGCCTCCTCGTGCCCACCGCTCAGTTCCGCGACCTCGCCGGCAACCAGCCGAACCCGACCGCGGAGGTAGGGCGTCCGTAGCCCCTGGACGACCCGCTCGAGTTGCGCCAGGGCCCCGTTGGCGGCATCGAGGTCCCCGCCGGCCGCTCGCGACCGCGCCAGGAGCTCGAGCGCCGGAACCCGGTCGATCGGCGCCGCGTCGCCGATGCGACGCAGTACCCGCTCGGCGATGTCGGCGGCCTCCCGGGTGTCCCCCCGGTCGAGGGCGAGGACCCCAAGACCCACGAGGGCCCCACGATGTGAGCCCGCGCGTTCAAACATTGCGCGCGCCTCATCGGTGCGCCCCTGGCGCGCACGCAGCTCGCCGAGGCGCGCGAGGCCGTCAGGTGCCATGCCGGGGCGCATCGCCTCCAGATCGGCCAGCGCGGCGACCAGCTCCACTTCGGCCTCCGGCCACTCGCCCCTGCACGCCAGTACCTGGCCATACGAGCTTCGGCAGATGCCGATCAGGTGCCGCCCGTTCAGGCGCTCGCCCATCAGGCGCATCGACTCGCACCACTGCGCGACCCTGCCGAAGTCGCCGAGGCGCTCGCAGACGGCGATCATGATGCACAGGGCCCACGCGGGCGAGATCGGTAGCAGGAACTTCTCGCTCGCGGCCACGGCCGCCGCCTGATCGAGGCGGCGCAGCCCCTCGTCGACGCGACCCTCGATCACTGCTGCTGAGCCGTCGATCGCGAGCCCAATCGCCTCCAGGTCCGGGATGTCGAACTGCGTCCCGAGGGCTGCAGCCTCCCGCGCCTTCTCCGCGGCCAGCGCCGGGTCCGAGTCGACCGTAAGCGCGTAATAGGCCTCGTTCACGAGCAGCCAGCCGTAATCCGAGCTCGTGGGTTCGTCCGCGGCCAGGGAGCGACCCCGCTCGAGCCAGCCCGCGGCGATCGCGTTGTCGCCGCGGAAATGAAGAGCGTCATTGGCGAGCCATCCGGCCATCCGCATGGCGCCGCCCGTGTTCCCAGCGGAGCGGTGGGCGCGAAAGGCCTGCTCGCGCGCAGCGAGCGAGGCATCCGTGTCACCCAGCCAGGACGTGGCCACGGCGACGCCTTCCCACGCCGCGACGGCCTCCTCGCGGTCGAGCGCCGACTCGAAGTACCGGCGCGCTGCGTCCCATTCCGATTCGGCAAGGGCGACTTCCCCCCTTGCGATTAGATCGTCGACCGTCTCGAGCTCGAACGTCATCGCAGTACCGCGACGAGTCTACGCCGTACACGCACCGCCTCGGGCGACGTGAGGTCAGGGGGTCGGTTCGCGCAGGCGACCCATCATCACCGCATCCATCCAGCCGTCTGGGCCGTAACCGAATTGGCGCATGGTCCCCTCTGCCCGGAAACCAAAGGTTTCGTAGAACCCCAGCACGGCGGTGTTAGCTGAGAAGGCGATCAAGGACAGCCGGCTCAGATTCAGGTAGCTGTCGGCGAGCTCGAGCATGGCTGCCATGATCGCGCGCGCCACCCCGCGCCGAAGCCAATCAGCGTGGGTCGCGATTAGGTTGATCTCACCGCTGTGGCGATGGCGGGGCTGATCCGGGTGGGTGACCAGTTCGCCAAATCCCACGACCTGCCCGTCGGCCTCAGCCGCGAGCTGGTAGGTGCCCGGCGCGGCATTTAGGCGGCGTTCGGTCTCTGACCGCGGTGAGAATGGGACACGCATGGTGCCCGCTAACACGTGCGGGCTGCCAAGGATCTCGTGGACCGCCTCGCGATCCTGCGCCGTAACAGCGCGAACGACCAGGTCCATGGCCCGAGAAATCTGCGGCGTCCTTCAGGGCCCTGTGAAGCCGCCGTCGAAGCACGGCAGGCCGAGACAGGTGTCGCTGATCGAGCTTGCCGCGTCCGGGCGCAGGAAGTCGGAGACCATCTGCTGCTCCTCGGGCTGGTTTCGCGGCAGGCCGTGGGGGTCCTCGCCGCTCGTGTTCGGGATGTTGGCGAGCGGTGGCACGTCGGTGCCGATCACGTCATCGGGCGGCGGGTCGCCGCTCGGGCGCACCGGTCCGCCGTCCCAGTAGACGATCGCCGAGTCGGCGAACGGGTAGCTGCCGATCGCCGGGATCCCCCAGCCGACGTCGACTCCGGGCCAGCGACCCTCGTAGACGATCGGCGTATGGATGCTGGCGCCGATCGTGCGCGCCTCGACGTCGGCCTGCCAGTTGGTCACCTGATGGTCGCCGAGGGCGACGTTCATCAGCACCTCGTGCGGCGGTGTGTTGGCGAGCGGCGTGTCGGTCATCCGGTGGGCGTATCCGTTCGGCTCGCCGCGGTCCCAGAGCATCTGGATCAGCGACAGCACCAACGGCCGTGAGAGCTCGTTCGGATACGCCGGGTAGAGGATCAGGGAGTAGTCCTCGAAGTCGATCGAGCGCGTCAGCAGGGTCGAGTAGCCCATCGCCGGGACCCCTAGCGAGGCTCGGGTGAAGTCCGGCGAGACGGCGGTCAGCGCGCCGCCGAGGATCCCGCCCTGGCTGTTGCCGTTGTAGTAGAGCTTCGACGTATCGAGCACCGGCGGGCTGGCAAGGGTGGCGCCGTCGGCGTGGAAAGCGACGTCGCTGAGGAAGCCGCCGGGGTTGACCATCAGGCGCCCGAGCAGCAGCTCGTTCAGCAGCCCCTGCTGGGTGCGGTCGGCGAGCTGCGGAAACTTGCTCAGGTCTCCCAGGATCCCGATCGTGTTCGGGATGTCCTCGTTGGCAAACCCGATCTCGTCGGTGGCGCAGGTGACGAAGTTGTGCGCCTGAGCGAGCGTGCGCTGCGGGCCGCTGTTGACCTCCTGGGCCCGGCCGAGCAGGCCGTGGCCGTAGAGAGACGGCCGGCCCGGGGCGAAGCCCGGGTCGTCCACGGCTGCGTGCGGGATGATGCAATCGAAGTTGGCGACGTAGGTGCCGTGCTGGATCGGGTTACCGCTGGCGTCGAGGTCGAAGGTCGCCGGCGCCTCGCAGGAGTTGGTCAGATAGCAGGGGACCGTGAACGTGCCGCGGATCCGGCGCGCGATCTCGGGGCTCGGGTCGGTGTCGACGGTGTCGATCGTGAACGGGGGCGTCGTGCCCTGGACGACACCGTCGGCGAGGGTGGTGTCCCCGAGCTGAGCGAAGGCGTCGTTGCGGATGTGCAGCAGCCGCTGGGCGATGTTCTCGTCGCTGGCGACGGTGAAGTCCCAGGCGAGGTAGAGGTTGGCGCGCTTGATCTTCGCCTTGCGCAGGCTGCGGAAGATCTTCTCGAAGCGCTTGCTCTGATCGTTGATCGCCTTTTCCTTCGATGGCAGCTGATCGCGGTAGTAGCGGAAGCCCTCGGGCGCCTTCAGCGTCGCGCCGGCGGAGTCCTTGAGCTTGCGCATGGCGACGATGTAGCGGTGGCCTGACTCGAACTGGGTCGCGCCGTGGATCAGCAGCGCGGTGCTCGCCGGCGTGCTCGCATTCGAATCGATCTCGACCCAGATCGGCACCCGCTTGTTCGACTCCGCGTCGATGACGACGATCGGCTCCTTCGAGTCCTGCGACTCGTTGCGGCTCAGGTCGCTGAGCGGGATCGGATTCGTGTTCGTAAACGCCGCCGGGGTGTCGAGGCCCGGGACCTTGAGCGTGATCACCTGGCCGGGGCTGAAGCCGTCGTTGAGGTTGTAGGGCGTGGCTGCGATCGGAGTGCCGCTGACGTTCTGGGGCATCCCGGCGTCGGTGAGGTCGACCCGGCGGCCGGTCGCCGTGGCGCCGTCCTTGACCGTGTAGTAGTCGTCGGGGAACGGCATCAGGCAGAGCGATCCGTCCTGGGCGCCGATGAAGTCACAGTCCGCCGCCCGGCTGAGATCGATCGGCTTCGGCTTGCAGTCCTTGGTGTTGCGCTTCAGCTCGACCTTCGCCTTGGCGACGCCCTTGCCGCTGACGACGATGTCGCGCGCCTCGCAGCTCTCGATCGCCTTGCGGCCGTTCGAGGTCAGGCGCAGGAGCGCGGTCGGTGCCTTGCTTCTCGCGCGCACCTTGGCGCTCTTGGTCAGCTTCTTCAGCTCCTGGCTGTCGAACGTCTTCGACTGGGCCTTGAGCTTGACCTTGGGCTTCGTCAGTCCCTTGACCTTGACCTGCAGGCCGCCCTTCTTCAGCGCCTGCTTCTGGCTCGTGCTGACCTTCAGCTTCGCCTTCTTGGCGCTCGCCGCGGCCTCGGCCGAGGCGGTGCCGGTGAACACGATTGCGACGGCGACGATCGCCGTGGTCAGCCTCGAGGTCCCTCTCACGCTCTCTCTCCTAAGTCTTGCTCCCTGCGAACGTGGCGACGATATCAACGCCGGCTGCGATAGAACCGGCCCGATGAGGATCTTCGTCGCCGGCGCCAGCGGAGCCATCGGCCGGCCGCTGGTCTCGCAACTGGTTGCCGCCGGCAACCAGGTCACCGGGATGACCCGGCGCGACCCGGCGGCGCAGCAAATCCGCGACGCCGGAGCGGAGGCCGCGGTCTGCGACGTCTTCGATCCGGCGGCGCTCGCGGCGGCGGTCGTGGCCGCTGCGCCCGAGGTAGTGGTCCACGAGCTCACCTCGCTGCCGGAGAAGCTCGACCCGCGCGAGCCGGGGATCTACGAGGCCAACAACAGGATCCGCACGGAGGGCACCCGCAACCTGATCGCCGCCGCCCAAGCGGCGGGGGTCCGGCGCATCGTCGCCCAGAGCATCAGCTTCGTCTACGCGCCGATCGGCGGCTGGGTCAAGCAGGAGACGGACCCGGTGATCGAGGGCGTGCCGGGCGCCTTCGGGGATGCGGTGACGGCGACGATGGAGCTCGAGCGCCAGGTGCTCGAGGCTGAGGGGCTCGTGCTCCGCTACGGGTTCTTCTACGGCCCGGGCACCTCCTACGCCGCCGACGGCTACCAGGCCTCGGAGGTGCGCCGGCGGCGCTTTCCGATCGTCGGTCGCGGCGACGGCGTGTTCTCGTTCGTGCAGATAACCGACGCCGCGGCGGCCACCGTCGCCGCCTGTGAGCGCGGCGAATCCGGCGTCTACAACGTCTGCGACGACGAGCCGGCGCCGCTTCGCGACTGGCTCCCGGTCTACGCCGAGGCGGTCGGCGCGAAGCGACCGCTGCGGATACCGAAGCTGGTCGCGAGGCTGGTCGCCGGCCAGGAGGCGGTCACGTTCACGACCATGCTCCGGGGCGCTTCGAACGAGAAGGCGAAGCGCGAGCTCGGCTGGGAGCCGGCCTTTCCCAGCTGGCGCCAGGGGTTTTCGCAGGCGCTCGGATAACTTCTACGGCAGACCCCTAAGGAGGACAAGATGGCTTACGAAGTTCCGGATCTTCCCTACGACTACGACGCGCTCGAGCCCCACATCGACGAGGCGACGATGCGCGTGCACCACGACAAGCACCACCAGGCCTACGTCGACAAGGCGAACGCCGCGCTCGAGGGCACCGAGTGGGCCGACAAGGATGTCGACGAGGTGCTCCAGAACCTCGACTCGCTGCCCGCCGACAAGCAGGGGCCGGTCCGCAACAACGCCGGCGGCCACTCCAACCACAGCTTCTTCTGGCAGATCATGAGCCCCGACGGCGGCGGCGAGCCCTCCGGCGACCTGGCCGCGGCGATCGACGAGAAGTTCGGCTCCTTCGACTCGTTCAAGGAGGAGTTCAAGAACGCCGGCGTCGGCCAGTTCGGCTCCGGCTGGGCCTGGCTCGTCCACGACGGCTCCGGTCTCGCGGTGACCAGCACCGCGAACCAGGACTCGCCGGTGAGCGACGGCCAGACGCCGCTGCTCGGCGTCGACGTCTGGGAGCACGCCTACTACCTCAAGTACCAGAACAAGCGCCCCGATTACCTCGACGCGTTCTGGAACGTCGTCAACTGGGACGAGGTCGAGCGCCGCTTCGGCGAGGCCGGCTAGACGACCGACGCGGACCCGGCGGCGGCGGGCGACTCCTCGCCCGCCGACCGCTGGTATGTTGGCTTCGCCTCGCCACTCAGAGGGCGGGGAATCGGGGAATGTCGGACACTGATCACAAGTTCAGCCTTCGCGGCGCCGGCGCCGCCCTCGCGATCGCCGCAGCCACGCTCGCCTTGCCCGCGGTCGCCCTCGCGCATCTCGAGCGGCCCTCCTACTGGCCCGACCCGGGCCCCGACAAGTCGGTCAGCCCGCCGGCCGGCGGCGAGGTGCCCAAGGCTCGATCGCTCGGCTCCGCGGTCACCGGTAAGGGCCCCGGCGAGGTTCGCGTGGTCTGCGTAGGCGAGGACGGCGCGCGCTCGCTGCAGCTCGCCCGGAAGTCGATTCACAAGGCGGAGAAGAAGGGCTACCGGGTGCGCCCGAGCCAGCCGAAGAAGGCGGTCTCGGAGGAGAAGGCACAGCGGCTGATGGAAATCAACCGGGCGCTCGCCCAGCGCTGCCGCTACGACGAGATCCAGCCCGCCGTCGACGACTCCGGCAACAACGACCGGGTCGTGGTGATGCCCGGCCGCTACAAGGAGCCGACGGCGCGCAAGAAGCTCAAGAACGACCCCGCCTGCGCCTCGATGACCCAGGCGTCGAACGGGGGCGCGCTGACGCCGAGCTACAAGTACCAGGTCGAGTGCCCCAATGATCAGAACCTGATCCACATCAGCGGCCGCTCGGTGCCGTCGACGCCGCCGCCCTCACCGCCGCTCGCCGACCGCCACGGAATCCCCGACGAGGGCAGGTGCGTGACGCTGCAACTTCCAGATCGAGGGCTCGGGCGTGAAGCCCGTCGACGTGATCATCGACGCCGGCACCGGCTACGACGGCAAGGGCCCGGAGGCGAAGCCGAGCGGCTACGCCAAGGACGTGATCCTGCGCGTCGACCGGGCCGACGGCTTCGTCGGTCGCAACTTCCTCGTCCGCGGCGCACTCGAGCACGGCCTCTACGTCGAGGAGACCGACGGCTACCTGCTCGACCGGGTGAAGTTCTTCTGGGCCGCCGACTACGGCAACCTCACCTTCACCTCCGACCACGGCCTGTACAAGAACTGCGACGGGTTCGGATCGGGCGACTCGGTCGTCTACCCCGGCGCCGCGCCCGAGACCGGCGAGCAGGCCGACAAGTCCTTCTACCCCGACGGACCGCGGATCAACACCGTGGTCAAGCACTGCGACATGCGCGGCTCGGCGCTCGCCTACTCGGGCTCGATGGGCAACGCGGTACGGATCACCGAGAACCACATCTACGGCAACGGCACCGGGATCTCATCCGACACGATCTCTGCCTCCGGGCACCCGGGCTACCCGGCCGACAGCTCGGTGATCGACCACAACTACATCTACTCGAACAACCTCAACCTGTTCACCGGCGACAACCCCGAGCCGCCGGTCGAACCGGTCGTCGGCGTGCCGATCGGAGCCGGGGTGATCTGGCCGGGGATGAACAACGGCGAGATCCACGACAACTGGATCTTCGACAACTGGCGCTACGGAACGATGTTGCTCTCGGTCCCCGACGCGCGTCGTCACCCCGGAGGGGGAGGTCGACGCCGGCGTCTCCTGCCCGACCGCGGGCAGCTACTCGACCTCGTGCAACAACAGCTACCACGACAACCACATGGGCCAGCGCCCGCCGGACTTCAAGTTCCCCAACGCCCTCGGCCGCTTCTCGGTCCCGCACGCGAAGCTCGCCGAGCAGATGCCCAACGGCACCGACTTCTGGTGGGACGAGGCCCCGACGGTCGGCAACTGCTGGTTCGACAACACCGGCCCGGACGGCACGGCGGCGAGCATCACCGGCCCCGGTGCCGGCGAGCCGCCGGACACGCTGCCCGGTGACTGCGCCTCGAGCACCGGCCCGGGCGACGTGGTCAAGCTTTTGATGCTGCTCGACTGCTCGATGTGGGAGCGCGGCCAAACGTCGGCGGATCGCCCGACCTGCGAGTGGTTCCAGATGCCCGCGCAGCCGGGCTCGGCGGCGGCGAAGCGCGACGCGGAGCAGTTCGCTCGCTCCACGAAGCGCTATCTGAGGACGCCCGAGGCGGCCGAAATGCGTGAGCGCCTTGAGGCGTCGAGCGCCGCTGGCTCGTCCAACTAGCCTGCGCTACGGGGCGCTGCTCGTAGCGGTGCTGGCGACGGCCCTCACGGGCTGTGGCGACTCCGGTGAGCAGACGACGTCGGTTCAGGGCGTCGGCGACGTGCGGGTCGGATCGGTCGCGCAACTTGCCCAGTGCCGCGACTGGCTCGCCGGCGACGAGGCCGAGCGCCTGGCGACGATCGCGGACATCCGCGCTCAGATCAACACCGGCGACCCCGGCGTCCAGAACGCGACCCTCACCGACGAGCAGGCCTACAGCGTCTTCGAGGGCGCCTGCCGGCACGACTTCGCCGCCGGCTTTCGGCTCTACAAGCTGTATTTCAAGGCGGCGGCGTTCCAGCCGGCGCTGGGCCCCGCCGACGGCTGATTGCGGGCTCCAGGCACGTTTACCGGGCTCGCTTAATGAGAACTCAACGAATGGGGCGATCAACCCCCTTGTAAGAGCCGTTTCGTGGCTCCGGTTGTCCTTTGACACCCCTCTCGGGCGGTTGTTAGGGTCGCCGACAAGCCGGGGTTTCCCGGTCGGGTTAGGGGATTGAGGAACGGAGCAGTTGAGAGGCTCGTCTGTGATCGGCCGCGTCGCGGCCCTCATCGCCTTGGTCGTCGCGGTGCTCGCGGTCGTCGTCCTGCTCGGCGGCGGCGAGGAGTACGAGGTCACGGCGGAGTTCGAGAACGCCGGCCAGCTGGTCAAGGGCAACGAGGTCGTCGTCGGCGGCACCTCCGCCGGGAGCGTAAAGTCGATCGAGCTCGGCCCCGAGGGTCAGGCGCTGGTCACCTTCACGGTCGACGAGGACTACGCGCCGCTGCGCCGCGGCACGGTGGCGACGGTCCGCTCGCCGTCGCTGTCGCAGATCGCCGGCCGCCAGATCCAGCTCACCCTGCCGGTCGACTCCCAGGGCGGCGACGAGATCGACGACGGGGGCGAGCTGAGCCAGGAGGAGACGGTCTCCGCCGTCGACCTCGACCAGCTCTTCAACACGCTCGACCCGGACACGATCAAGGACTTCAAGCACGTGATCCAGGGCCTGGAGATCTCCTACGACGGCGTCGGCCAGCAGGCCAACCGCGGCCTCAAGTACCTGAACCCCTTCCTCTCCACCTCGCGGCGGGTGTTCGCCGAGATCAACTCCGACCAGCGCGCGTTCGAGAACCTGATCGTCGACTCCTCCCAGCTCTCCGGCGCGCTCGCCGCACGCGCCCCCGACATCTCCGCCCTGGTCGGCAACCTGAACCGGATGATGAACGCGATCGGCGACCGCCGCGAGCGGCTCGCGCAGGCGATCTCGCTGCTGCCCGACTTCATGCGCAACGCGAACACGACCTTCGTCAACCTGCGCGCGGCCCTCGACGACGTCGATCCCGCTGGTCGCCGCGTCGCGGCCGGCCGCCCGCGAGCTGCGCCCGTTCCTCGCCGAGCTGCGCACCGCCGCCGCCGACGCGGTGCCGACGATCCGCGACCTCGACGCGATCGTCAAGCGCTCCGGCGCCGACAACGACCTGGTCGAGCTCACCCGCCTCCAGGCCGCCGCTCGCCGACGCGCGCGATCGGCTCCGGCTCACCGCGATTGCGGCCGCGGGCCCGAGCAACCCCGCAGACCTGCAGAGCGCCGCCGACGACGACTTCACCCAGGGCTCCTTCGGCGAGACCGTCTGCTCGCTCGACAACAGCACTCCTCAACCTCTCCTTCTTCCGCGCCTACACGCCCGAGCTGGTCGGCTGGTTCGACGACTTCGGCCACTCCGGCTACATCGACGCGATCTCGGGCATCGGCCGGATCAGCACCTCGGTCAACGCCGTTCAGCCTCTCCGGCCCCGAGCGGCCTGCCCAACCTGCTCGACCCGCTGACCTCGACCGAGCTCGCCGCCGCGCTCGACACCGGCAACAACCGCCGCTGTCCCGGCGGCAACGAGCGCCCGGTGACCGACATCGACCCCTCCGACGACTCGGTCCCGTTCACCGACGGCGGCGCGCTCACCGACGACAAGGCGGGCGATTGTGACCCGACCCAGGTGCTGCCCGGGCCATGAGACGCCTCGCGTTGATCTGCGCGCTCGTCGTCGCCCCGGTGGCCGGTCTCGTCGCGACCGCCGGCGCCGACGACAGCCACACCTACGAGATCGAGATGTACAACGCCTTCGGCATCGTCGCGGGCTCGCAACGTGCGGATCGCCGGCGTCAACGCGGGCACGGTCACCGACCTCGACATCAACGCCGCCAAGCGCGCGATCGTCACGGTCGAGCTCACCGGCGAGCTCGGGCACGCTCGGCACCGAGACCAAGTGCTCCTC
Source organism: uncultured Solirubrobacterales bacterium (assembly GCA_963767475.1). Classification (GTDB taxonomy): domain Bacteria; phylum Actinomycetota; class Thermoleophilia; order Solirubrobacterales; family 70-9; genus WHSW01. Next base: position 107,392 of record CAVYEI010000002.1, on the reverse strand, counting down.
CGAGCCGCAGTCGCTGATCGCCGAGTACTTCATCTCCTGCGAGCCCGCCGGGCCGCCGATCGACGAGGACGACGACGCCGACGACCCCGAGGCCGACATCCCGGCGAGCCAGGTCTCGCAGACGGTCCAGAACGACCTCGTCCAGAACACGCTGCGCGAGCCGTTCCGCGAGCGGCTGACGCTGCTGATCAACGAGTTCGGCACCGCGCTCGCCGGCAACCCCGAGAGCCTCAACGAGGCGATCCGGCTCGGCGCGCCGTCGCTGACCGAGCTGCGCAAGGTGACCCGGATCCTCGCCAGCCAGAACACGATCATCCGCGACCTCAACGCGAACTCCGACGAGGTGATCGGCCGCCTCGCCGAGCGCCGCGAGGACGTCGTCCGCTTCATCCGCGAGGCCCGCGACACCGCCGAGACCTCCGCCTCGCGCCGCGAGGACCTCTCGCGCGACTTCGAGATCCTCGACGACTTCCTCGCCGAGCTGCGCCCGACCCTGGTCGAGCTCGACAACCTGGCGATCGAGCAGACGCCGCTGCTCACCGACCTGCGCGCCGCCGCGCCCGGCCTCAACCGGCTCGCCGTCAACCTACCGCCGTTCAACAACGCCACCCAGGCGTCGCTCGAGCCGGCCTCGGCGAGGCCTCGATCGTGGGCGAGCAGGCGCTGCGTCGCGGCCGCGACGAGATCGAGCAGCTCGCCGAGGCAGGCCGCCGGGCGCCGATGACCGCAGAGATCCTCGCCGACTTCCTCCGCGATCTCGACGATCCGCGGCGCGCGGTCGAGATCGACGACCGGGTCGACGGCCGACACCGGCCGCACCGACCCGCGGGCCGGCCAGCCGGACACCAAGGGCTACACCGGCCTCGAGGGCCTCCTCAACTACGTCTACTACCAGACCGGGGCGCTGAACCAGTACGACCAGATCGGTCACCTGCTCCACTTCAGCCTCTACAACGTCAACACCGGCCCCTGCGGCCACTTCTCCAGCGGCCGCGACCCCGAGACCGGCGCGCCCGGGGTCCCGGCCGAGGGTGGCGGCACGACCACCAACATCCTCGAGGCCGACAACTGCGTCTCCTGGCTGGGCCCGAACCAGCCGGGGATCAACGAGGACCTCAACCTGCCCAAGTACGACCCGTCGGTGTGCCCGAACGGGACCGAGCCCCCGGCCGCCGAGCAGGAGCTCTGCAGCCCCGGCGATCCGGCCAGCGTCACGCGCCCGCTCGGGTGGCAGCTCGTCCGCGCGCCGGCCGCGGCGAGGGCAGCGCCGGCGGCGACGCCGTCCGGCGGCGACCCGACGGGCGGCGGCGCCGGCGGCGGAGCTGGCGGTGACGGCAGCTCCGGCGTCGCCCCAGTCGCCGGCCGACCAGGTCCCCGACGACATCCTCGACCAGATCCTCGACCTGCCGCCGGAGGCGCTCGACCAGCTCCCCGACGACCTCCAGGACCAGCTCGGCGGCATCGGCGGCACCCAGGGCAGCAGCGACTCCGGACGCTGCCGCCGACCTCCTCGACTTCCTCTTCGCCAGCTGATGAGGCGCCGGGGCTCAAGCGCGATCACGGCCTCGCCGACGATGGTCGGCGCGGTCACGACCCTGATCGTGATCGTCGCCGTCTTCCTCGCCTACAACGCCAACGCGGGCCTGCCGTTCGTGCCCGTGTACCGGGTCTCGGTCGAGATCCCCGACGCCGCCCGGCTGACCAACAACAACGAGATCCGGATCGGCGGCCACCGCGTCGGCGTGGTCGAGTCGATCGACGCGGTCCAGGACCCGCAGGCGGCCGCAACGGCGCAGGCGAGCGGCGACAGCGAGGCGGCCGGCACGACCAGCGGCGCGGTCGCGAGGCTGAACCTGAAGCTCGACAAGGACCGCCGAGCCGCTGCCGGTGGACTCGGTGTTCCGGGTTCGTTACCGCTCCTCGTTCGGGCTCAAGTACCTGGAGATCATCCGCGGCGAGGGCGATCCGGCGCCGGAGGGCTTCGTCTTCAACGGGCTCGACGACGAGACCGACCGGGCGACGGCCTGCTACCTGCCCGGCGATCCGCGCTTCGCCAGCGCGCCGAGCGCCCAGAACGGCTGCTTCCAGCCGCAGACGGAGTTCGACGACATCGGCAACACCTTCGACACCGAGACGCGCACCAACGCGCGCACGAACCTGGTCGGGTTCGGCAACGCGTTCGCCGGCCGCGGCACCTCGCTCAACGACGCGATCAACAGCCTCGAGCCGCTGTTCCGCGGCCTGAAGCCGGTGAGCAGGGTGCTGACCGCACCCGACACGCAGCTTCGCCGCTTCTTCCCCGAGCTCGGCGACGCGGCCCGAATCCTCGCCCCGGTCGCCGCCCAGCAGGCCGACTTCTTCACCCAGGCGGGGATCGCCTTCGCGGCGATCTCCTCCGACCCGGGCGCGCTTCAGGAGACGATCTCCGAGGGCGTGCCGACGCTGGAGACGGCGATCGACGCTGCTTCCGCGCCAGCGCCCGTTCCTGCACGAGTTCGCCGACCCTCAGCCGCGCGCTGCGGCCCGGCGTCACCGACCTGCGGGCGACCCTGCCGGTGCTCAACGAGGCGATCGACGTCGGCACGCCGGTGCTCGCCCGCTCGCCGGCGACGACCGAGCAGGCTCGAGGGTGCGCTGCGGGCGCTCAACCGCGTCGTCTCGCAGCCGACGACGAAGGTCGCGCTGCAGCGGCTCGAGGAGACGTTCGACATCGCCCAGCCGCTGGCCGAAGTGGGTGGCGCCGGCGCAGACCGTCTGCAACTACTGGAACTACTGGTTCACCTACCTGCCGAACGGGCTCTCCGACCGCGACCAGGTGGGCTACGCCTTCCGCCAGATGCTGACCGAGTTCCCGGTCTCGCCGGAGGTCGAGGCCTCGGTCGACCGGCTATGCCGGCGATGCAGTCCAACGGCCGCCAGGCGGCGGCGCTCGGCGGCAAGTTCGAGCCCTACTCGATCCCGATCCTCAACGCCCACCCGTACCAGCCGACCGGGCAGAAGAACGCCGACTGCCAGGGCGGCCAGTTCGGCTACGAGCTCGGCGAGGGCCTGGTGCCCGGTCAGGCGCCCGACAACCCCGCCTACGCGGTCGCCGACCTGCCCGGCTCGCGCGGCCCGACGACCCTGTTCACCAACGACGCCGGCGAGCGCGAGCTGCACGACACGCGGGTCGACTCGCGCCAGCCCGAGACCTGGGGGAGCGGCCGGTGAGGGCCAACGACTCCAACCGCCTGCCCAGCTGGCTGATCGGCCTCGTGCTCGTGGTCGTGATCGCGATCGCCTCGGTGCTCGCGTTCACCAAGGAGCTGCCCTGGGGCGACGCCTACGAGGTCCGGGCCGTGTTCGGCTCGGCCCAGAGCGTGCGCCCGAGCTCGCCGGTGCGGATCGCCGGGGTCAACGTCGGCAAGGTGACCGCGGTCGAGCCGCTGACCAGCGCCGAGACCGAGGATCTGCAGGCGCAGAGCGGGCGAGCAGCCGCCCGCGACGACGGGCGACGAGCCGATCGGCCAGCAGGCGGCGGTGGTGACGATGGAGCTGAACGAGGACGCGCTGCCGCTGCACGAGGACGCGACGCTTCAAGCTGCGCCCGCGGCTGTTCCTGGAGGGCAACTACTTCGTCGACATGGAGCCCGGGCAGCCCGAACGCCCCGGTCACCGACGACGGCCACACCTACCCGGTCAACCAGACCGCGTACTCGGTCCAGCTCGACCAGGTGCTGACCACGCTGCAGGGCGACGTGCGCACCGACCTGCAGATGTTCCTCGACCAGCTCGGCAACGCCCTGATCAAGTACGGCGGCGCCGAGGGCTTCCGCGAGCTCTACCGGACCTCGGCGCCGGCCGGCAAGTACACCTCGCAGGTCAACCAGGCGGTGCTCGGCACCGAGCCCGGCGACCTCACCGGCCTGATCCGCGGCCTCGACCGGGTCGTGCGCGGGCTCGGGCGCAACGAGCAGACGCTCCAGAACCTGGTCACCAACTTCCGCGTCTTCTCCGGCTCGTTCGCCGCCGAGGACGTCGCCCTCGGGCAGGCGATCGAGGAGCTGCCGAACACGCTCGAGGCGGCCGGCCCGGCGTTCACCAACCTCAACGCCTCGTTCCCGGCCCTGCGGGCGTTCGCCCGCGAGGCGCTCCCGGGCGTGCGCTCGACCCCGGAGACCCTGCGCGCCGCGACCCCGTTCGTCGCCCAGATCCGGGCGCTGGTCTCGCGAGCGCGAGCTGCGCGGCCTGGTTGCCGACCTGCGCCCGACGATCCCGAAGCTGGCGCTGCTCGCGCGGCGCACGCTGCCCTTCCTCGACCAGACCCGGGCGCTCTCGTCGTGCTTCAACGAGGTCGTGATCCCGTGGGCCAACGACACGGTCGAGCCGATCGACCCGACGAACCAGTATCCGCACGAGCCCTTCGGCCGGGTGTTCGAGGAGACCGCCTACGGACTCACCGGGATCGCCTCCGAGAGCCGCTCGGGCGACGCCAACGGCCAGTACGTGCGGGTCGAGGCCGGCGGCGGCACGAACACGGTCAAGATCCCGAACGCGGTCCCGAGCATCGACGGCGTCGGGCTCCAGGACGCGGTCGGGCCTGACGCCGTTCCCGATCCTCGGCTCGATGCCGAACATCGAGGACTCGCTGAAGACGCCGTTCAAGCCGAACAAGGCCTGCGAGACGCCAGGAGCCGCCGAACCTGCAGGCCGGGCGTCGGCCCGGCGCCGCAGACCGCGGGGGCCTCGGCGCCGGCGCTCGATCCGGCGGCGCTGCTCGCCGACCTGCCGCCGAAGCAGATCCGCCAGGCGGCGCTCGACTTCGGGCTGCCGGCCGACGCGGCCGAAGGCGCTCTCCGACGCTGGGAGCTGACGGCTGATGACCGCGATCCGCAAGCACCTGCGACGGACTTCGTCGCCGTCGCCGCGCTGGTCGTGATCGCGGCGCGTGATCAGCGTCTACATCGTCGAGAAGCAGCGTCTGCGGATCCCGATCTTCGAGGAGAAGCCGTTCGAGCTCAAGGCCGAGTTCGAGACCGCGCAGGCGGTCGTCCCCGGCCAAGGCCAGACGATCCGGGTCGCCGGCGTCCGGGTCGGCGACGTCTCCGATGTCGCGCTCGAGGACGGGCGCGGCGTGGTCACGTTCCAGATCGAGCGCAAGTTCCTGCCGGTGTACAAGGACGCGACGATCCTGATGCGGCCGACGACCGGGCTCAAGGACATGTTCTTCGATCTCGACCCGGGCAGCGAGTCGGCGGGCGAGTACGAGGAGGGTGGCACGGTCGCCGTCGCCAACACCGCCCCTGACGTCAACCTCGACGAGATCCTCGGCGCGCTCGACTCCGACACGCAGGCTTATCTGAAGCTGCTGCTCGTCGGCGCCGGCAAGGGTCTCGAGGGGCGCGACCGGGATCTCGGCCGGCTGCTCGGCGGCCTCGGGCCGATCAACCGCGACCTGGCCGAGCTCAACTCCGAGGTCGCCAAGCGCAAGCTGAACCTTGCTCGCCTGATCCACAACTTCAACCTGCTGGCGACCACCGTCGGCCGCTCGGAGCAGCGACCTGACCGAGCTCGTCTCGAGCTCCGAACGGCGCGCTCGAGGCGATCGCGCGCCAGGACCCGAACGTGCAGCGCGCGGTCAGTCTGCTGCCGAGCACGCTGACGCAGGCGACGCGAGACCCTCGACCACACCGCCGAGCTCGCCAAGGTCCTGGGCCCGGCGTTCGACGACCTGCGGCCGTTCGCGCGCAACCTCGACGAGCTCAACGGCTCGACCCGTGAGCTCGCGGAGGCGGCGACCCCGGTGCTCGAGAACGAGATCCGCCCGTTCGTGCGCGCCGCCCGCGGGCCGGTGCCCGACCTGCGCCAGGCCGCCGATCGCTTCTCCGCCGCGGCGCCGCCGCTGACCACGGTGGCGGAAGAAGATCAACCGGCTCGGCAACATGGCCGCCTTCAACCCCAACGGCGCCGAGCCCTCCGGCACGCCGGGACCGCGACGAGGGCTACCTCTACTGGGCCGGCTGGCTCGGCCATGTCGGCGACACCGTCTTCTCCGCCGGCGACGGCAACGGCTTCTTCCGCCGGATCTACTTCACCGTCGGCTGCGACCAGCTGCTCGAGATCGTCGAGGCCTCGAGCGCCGCCGAGCAGACGCTGAAGGAGATCGTCACCGGCCTCACCGGTGCCACCCGAACCCTCCTCTGCCCCCCGTGATCACTGGATTGAGCTGATGCAAAAGCAAGCACCATCGATAGGCCGGATCCTGATCGCCGTCGGCTTCACGCTCTCGTGCTTCGGGCTGATCCTCTTCCTCTGGATCGCCTTCGGCGGCCCGATCCCGCTGAAGCCGAAGAGCTACCGGATCACCGCCTACTTCCCCGAGGCGACCCAGCTCGCGGTCGAGTCCGACGTGCGCATCGGCGGGGTCTCGGTCGGCAAGGTGAAGGCGATCGAGCTGGCGCCGCCCGACCAGCGCGTCAACGGCAAGGACACGACCGAGGCCGAGATCGAGATCGAGCCCGAGTTCGCGCCGATCTCCGACGACGCGAGCGCGATCCTGCGGCAGAAGACGCTGCTCGGCGAGACCTACGTCGAGCTCACCTCCGGAACCGAGCCCGGCCGAGGAGGCCGCACCGGTCGTCGCTCGGGGCCGCCGCCAACGTCTCCGACGCCGAGTCGGACTCGATCGAGTCGGTCCCCGAAGGCGGCACGCTGGGCGTCAGCCGGACCGAGGAGGCGACTCAGATCGACGAGATCTTCAACGCCCTCGACGAGGAGACCCGGCTCTCGTTCCAGCGCTGGCAGGCGAACGCGGCGACCGCGATCGACGGCCGCGGGATCGACCTCAACGACTCGTTCGGCAACCTCGGCCCGTTCCTCACCGACGCCTCGGAGATCGTCGACGTGCTCGGGCGCCAGAAGGAAGCGCTCAAGGGCCTCGTCCGCGACACGGGTGCGACCTTCGCCGCGCTCACCGCCCGCGACCGCGAGCTCGCCGGGGTCGTGGTCGGCTCGCGACAACACCTTCGACGCGCTCGCCTCCCAGGACGAGGCGCTGGCGCAGACGTTCCAGATCCTGCCCACCTTCCAGCGCGAGTCGCGGCTGACGCTCGACCGCCTCGACGAGTTCCAGGTCAACGCCAGGCCCCTGGTCCAGGAGCTGATCCCGGTCGCCCGCGACCTCTCGCCGACGCTGCGCTCGGTGCGCGAGCTCTCGCCGCACCTGCGCAACCTGTTCATCGACCTCGCCGACCTCGAGCGGGTCTCGGTGACCGGGCTGCCGGCGCTGCGCAGGTTCCTCGGCGGGCTCGCACCGGTGCTCGACAGCCTCGACCCGTTCCTCGCCAACCTCAACCCGGTGATCCGCTACCTCGAGTTCCAGAAGACGAGCATCACCGACTTCCTCGTCGGCCCGGCCGCGGCGCTCTCGGGAAGCTACGAGCCGGTGCCCGGCGACCCGGCGCCTCGCCGCGGCCTGCGCCAGCTCGGCTACCTCGGCGCCGAGACGCTCGCGATCTGGCCCAGTCGCCTGCCGACCAACCGCGGCAACGCCTACCTCGAGCCCGGCGTCCTCAACGGCTTCAGCTCGGCCAAGAACGGCATCTTCCCCAACTTCGACTGCAAGAACACCGACTACACCCAGGGCGGCGCGCCGTCCTCCCAGGACACCGACGAGCAGGAGATCCGCACCGGGGAGACAGTCGAGGGGATCAACGGCGGCAACCCGCCCGGCACCTCCCCGATCGCAGTTCGCCCCCTGCTTCATCGGCGGCGACTTCGCCAACGCCAACGACTTCCAGGCCGCGGAGGCCGGCACCTTCGGCGACGGCCGCTTCCCCGAGCTCTTCTCAGACCCCTAGGGAATAACTCCCGCCACGTCCTCGGCTTCGCCTCCGGGCGTGCGGGGCGGCGGCCCGGCCTGAATAAGATTCGGCGCGCGATGGCGCTGTTCAAGGATTCGCAGGAGGTCTACGACACGATCGGGCGCTTGTTCGTCGAGCTCGGCACCGACGAGGAGCTGGCGCCGAAGTTCCGCCGCGCGAACACCATCGTCCGTTACGAGTACTCCGAGCCCGAGTCCGCGATCACCGTGCGCCTGCAGGAGGGAGAGCCGGCCGACGTCGACTTCGGCGACTCCGAGATGGAGCCCGAGGTGACGATGACGATGGCGGCCGACACCGCCCATCGCTTCTGGCTCGGCCAGGTGAACGTCACCGTCGCCCTTGCCCGGGGCGAGATCAAGGCCCAGGGCCCGGTCGCCAAGATCCTCAAGCTGGTGCCGCTCGCAAAGCCGGTCTTCCCCCGCTACAAGGCCCAGCTCGAGGAGATGGGCCGCTCCGACCTGGTCAATGCCTGAGCGCCCGCGGCACCTGGGGCGCCGATGAAGGCCGCCGAGTGGGCGGCGATCGTCGAGGGCCTGGCCGCCAAGCGCGGCGTTACCTACGAGGCGATCGGCGGTCTCAACCCGAGAGGCGGACCGCCGACCCTATGCCCGGGTGGCACCAACCGGATCAAGGGCCAGCTGGCGCCCGAGTTCTGGGGTGCGTCCTGCGATGCCGACGAGCGCGAGGAGGGTGGCCTGTTTTCGAAATCGGTGCTCCCGGGGGCGATCCTGGCGAAGGCGCATATGCCCGACCTGGCCCAGGTGGTGCCGATGTTCAACGTCGAGTCGATCGAGGCCGGCGAGCGCGTCGAGCAGCTCGCCAGCCGGCGCAAGGTCGAGTTCGAGTCGATCGACTTCAACAAGCGCTACCTGGCCACGGTGCCCGCCGACCATGACCCGATCGCGCTGCGGGAGCTGTTCAGCCCGGGCTTCCTCGACTGGGCGGCGCAGATCCGCAACGAGGTCGAGTTCGGGATCACCGACCGCCAGCTCTACTTCAACTGGCACCTGAGCGAGCTCACCGCAGACGAGTACGGCGACGCCCTCGACCACGCCGCCGGAATGTTCAAGCGCCTGCGCAACGAGATGGAGGAGCACGGCCTGCACACGTACCAGCCGGGCCCCTGGCACGCGGGCCTGGAGCCGTTTCCCGACGGCGTCGCGTAACGCGGCGCCGCTCGCGGCGACCAAGACAGACCGTTTGGGCGCCGGCGACAGAAGGAGCATCGTGGAACTCAAGGACGCGTATCCGATCGTGGTCACCGATCGGCTTGCCGAGACGCGGGACTTCTACACCCGGCTGTTCGGCTTCGGCCCGATCTATGAGACCGAGTGGTTCGTGTACCTGGTCAACGAGTCCGGCGGCGCTCGGATCGCGCTGATGGCAGCCGGGCTCGAGCACCAGATTCCCCAGCACCGCGCCGCCTATCGCGGCGACTCGCTGATCCTCACCTTCGAGGTCGCCGACGCCGATCACGAGCGTCGCCGGCTCGAGCGCGAGGGGGCCCGGATCGAGGTCGAGCTTCGCGACGAGCCCTGGGGGCAGCGCCACTTCATGCTCAACGACCCGGCCGGGGTCTGGGTCGACGTGGTGGAGCAGCTCTAGCCGCGCGCCTTGGTCCGCGCCCTGGCGGTCTTGTAGAAGCGCCAGTGGCGATCGGTGAACGAGCGGATCCTGCCGATTCCCTTGGGTAGCTCGAAGCCGCCGACGAGCTTGTGGGGCACGAGCGCCCACTCGTCCTCGCCCAGCTCGACCAGATCGCCGCGGACCTGGAAGTTCTCCTGCCAGCTGAAGTCCTCGGCATGCGCGTGCGCGGTCAGGCAGGCGCGCCCATCGGTCAGCGGCAGCCCGACCGGGCTCGCGTCGATCCGGATCCGGTGCGCGTCGTCGTCGAGCGCGACCGGCACGCGGACCGCGATCGGAAAGCCGTCGGGCCCCACCCACGAGAGCACGGCCATCGGGTGGCGGCTGCCGAGCTCGGAGATCCGCGAGTCCCAGGCGACCTCGCCGCCGCTCGCCGGCTCGTGCGGCTCCGGCGGCTCCTCGGCGTGGCCGGAGCGGACCTCCTCGAGGTGGGAGTCATGCAGCTCAGGAGCGCTGGTCGGGTCGCCCTTGGGCCAGACGAAGACCCGCTCGGGGCGGACGGCGATGTAGATCCGGGCGTAGTACCAGTTCAGCGGGCCACGCATGAACCTGGGCGGGTGCATCTTCCTCGTCGCCGGCAGCTTGATCACCGACTCGCGCATGTAGCGCTCGCGGTTGGCGTCGAGATCGTCCTCGTCGACATGCGCGATCCCCTGCACCAGCACCTGGGTTCCGCTGGTCACCCCGGATCCGGTCGGGTCGCTGAACAGCAGCGCCACCCGCGGGTTTCGCTTCGCGTCGTCTGCCTTCTTCGGATACCCGAGCCCGGTGGTCAGGTCGATCGTCGGCCCGCCCGAGGTGTAGTACGGCGTCACCGGCCAGGTGATCGGCTGCTGGCGCGAGTCGATCGTCGTGAACTCGGTGGTGATGAAGCGCGAGAAGCACTCCCGCACCGCTTCCGGCAGGCTCGCGGTCACGGCGGCAGACTATCCAGGTCGGATTCCGCGTCCTCGTAGCCGTCATCCCACGGCAACAGCACCCGGTGTCGCTCGCGGGTGCCCGACACGCGGGGCAGGATCGGCTCGACCTCGCGGTTTCGCGCCGCCTCGATCACGGCGTCGGCGGTCTCGTGCTCGACCAGGGTCTCGAGCGTCTTGATCGTCGGAAAGACGAGCTCGAGCTCGCCCGCGGCGTGCGAGTCGAGCGCCGCCCGCGGTTGAAACCAGTCCGCGTCGGAGACCTCGACCCCGTCGGCCTCGGCGGTCGCGTGCGGGCCGGCGAGGGCGACGAAGAAGTGGGTGTCGAAGCGCACGGGGACGATCTCGGGCGTGATCCAGCGCGACCAGGCGACCAGCTCGGCCTCGGTGCCGAGCTCGATCCCGGCCTCCTCGGCGAGCTCGCGCGCGGCGCAGTCGGCCGGTGTCTCGCCCTCCTCGATGATCCCGCCGGGAAACACCCAGACCCCGGGCATGAACGAGGCCGTGGGCGAGCGCCGGACCATCAACACCTCGACTCCGTGCTGGCCGTGTTTGCCGCCGCGGCGCAGAAGCAGGACCGTCGCCGCGGGACGGGGGACGACCGGTGCATCGCTCATTCGATGGACGATAACCTGCCTGCAGTGACGACGGAAACGGCGGCCAAGCAGCTCTATATCTGCACCTCGTGCGGATTCATCTACGACCCCGACGACGGCGATCCCGACGGCGGCATCCCGCCGGGAACGAACTTCGACGAGATCCCCGACTCCTGGTTCTGCCCCGTCTGCGGCGCTCGCAAGGCCGATTTCGAGCCCTACGACGACTAGATGAGTGAGTCCACGGCGTCACGCACGCGGCTGACGCACGGATCCCGTCGCTGGACCGCGCCGCTCGGGACTCGCCCATGCCCACCGGCATGGGCTTCGCCCGATCGCCACGCCCAGCTCGGCCCCGTGCGCCCCCGCGCACGCGAGGCCGTGCAATCAATCATCTAACGGCTCATCCGATCCGTACGGCCTTGCGCGCCGAGTGGCCGCGGGTATACGGGTAATCGCTCTGGTTCGGGACCTTGGCGTAGAAGCGGACCTTGCCGGCGTGGTCTGGCTCGAAGCTCACCCGCGCGCGGCCGCCCTGACCGGTTTCGTCGCAGGCGAAGCGGTCGCGGCCCGGGCGGGTGGCGTAGAAGCAGACCGTGCGATCGGCCTTGTACTTGCCGCGCAGGAGGGCGACGACTCCGATCTCATCGCCGGCCTTCGGCGACTTCTTCGTACGCAGCTCGATCCGGATCGCGGGCGAGACGCGAAGCTCGATCCGCTTCGTGATCGGGCCCTCCGCGCCCGCCCAGTAGGTCGCCCACACGGTGCGGCTGGACTGCCCGCGGACGGGGATCGCCGCGCGCCCGTCGGCGCCGGTGATCGCCCCGGGGGCGAGCACACGCTCGAGCCCCTTGTCGTCGGTCGGGATCCCGCGCGAGAAGCAGACGGCCGCCCCCGCAAGCGGAACGGCGGCGGGGCCGAACACGCGCACCGTCGCCTTCCTCGCACGGCCCTGGCGCGAGCGCACGACGCCACGCTGGCCCGGCCAGGAGAGGGTCATCGTCGCGCCGGTGTCAACCGGCGCCGCGTTGCCGACGCAGCCGTTCAGGACCCGGACCGTCCGCGACGGCCCGCAGACACGGCTTGCGGTCGAGTAGTCCTCGACGCAGGTGCGGACCTTGTTGCGGCCGTTTCGCCATGGCGCCGCGCCGGTGTCGAGTCCGATCTGACCGCCGAGGGTCGCCGGGCAGGGCTTGAAGGAGAGCGCGAAGCCGTTGCCGAGCGCGCACTTGCCTGACGTCGCGGCGGCGTCCTCGCCGTTGACGACCGCGGTCGCCCGGCGGACGCCGGAGCCCGAGTCGGACGCGTCGAAGGAGATCGCCTGCGCGCCCGTCTGCACCGGGGCCTCGAACAGTGAGCCTCCGGTGACGGCGATCGTCGGTGCGCTCGCGTCGGAGAGCGTGTACCTGACGTCCTTGACCCCGACCTCGGGGGCGCCGGGCGGCGTATCGGCGCAGGCGCTGCCGCCGGTCTGGCAGATCAGCTGCACGCCGAAGCGGCGCATGTCTCCCGTGACCGAGAAGGGCTTGTACGAGCCGTCGAGCTCCTGACCCCCGTTGAGGATGCCGAGCCCGTCCGAGGCGGTGCCGATCACCTGCGGGAAGTAGCCGCCCGACTGCTCGCCGCCCTTGGCCTTGTAGTCGATCCGGGTGACGGCGATCCCGTCCGGGCGCTCGGCGAGCCAGCGGCCGAAGACCCCGTCGTTGCCCGCGTTGCCGGCGTTCTGGCTCACCCGCAGCCCGTTGGCGTTGCCGCAGGCATTGGAGAGCCCGAAGACGGTTTCGTTGCCCGAGCGCTCGAACGGCCCCCGGTCCCCGTCGTCGCTGACCCCGTCGACGCAGAAGCGCGCCTCGTAGGTGCCCGCTTCAGCGGCCGGTGCGGCAAGGAGCGCGCAGGCAACCAGCCCGAGCGCGGCGAGAAGACCCGGAAAACGAACGCGAAAGCCAAGTTCAGCCATCACTATCCCCTTTAGAACGCGTAGAACGGAGTTGCCTTCGGCCTTCCGACCTTCGGCGACGGCACCCCGACCTACGGCATCAACTTATTTCGCCGCGGCGTGGGCAGACCTCCCGGAGCCGATGCATGCATCAACTCTTGCGATCGAGCGCCTGCTCGCGGCCGCGCTTGCGGCTGCGGGTGATCGCGAAGGCGGCGAGGGCGGCGATCAGGGAGAGGGGGAGCAGGATCGCAAGCGCGATCAAGGCTATCCCGGCGACCACCTCGAGCACGCGGCCGGCGTCGTCGAGCGCGTCGCCGAGGCTCCAGCCGTCGTCGTCGGAAGCCGGTCCGTTGGAGGTGACCTCGACGTTCACAGTCGCGAAGCGACCTTGGCGCTTGACCCCGTTGAGCTCCGCCGCCTGCGCGTCGGCGCTCGCCTCGAGCGAGGCGATCTGGGACTTGAGCACCAGTCGCTCCTCGCGCGTGTCGGCCTTGATCAGCTCGATCCTGGCCTCGCGAATCCGCTCGAGCGTCTGAGCGAGCTCCTTGCGCGCCCGCACCGCCCTGGCGGTGATGTCCTCGCCGGCTTCGGTGCGCGAGATCACGTCGGCGAGCCCGGAGAGGTCGGCGAGCGCGGCGTCGAGCTGCTTGAACGGGATCTCGAGCTCGAACGACGCGCGCGCGCCGGCCTGATCGGAGGTCACCTGCGAGGTGAGCACGACGCCGTCGTATCGGTCGGCGACCTCGACCACGCCGTTGGCGACCTCCTGGACCTCGTCCGGCTCGGCGCCGAGCGTCATCCGCGCGGTCGCGTCGACGATCCGCTCATCGGAACCGCGGGCGATGCCGTTGCCGGCGCGCCCGGCCTCGGCGCTGGCCGGGAGATCGAGGTTGTACTCGTCGCTGGCCGCCGCGTCCGGGACGACAGGCGCCGCCTCGGTTGCGGACCCGCTCGGCTTCTCGCCCCCACTGGACAACTGATCCTCGAGCTGGGCAGGATCGGGCTTCTCAGCCGGCTCGGCCACGGTCAGCGAGCTGTCGTCGGAGCCGCCGGAGATCCGGTCGGCCTGGCCGATGACGACGCCGGCGACGACTACGATCGTCGCCACCGCCCCGGCCGGGAGCAGGATCCGTCGTGGCGGGGTGGAGGTGAGGCGGTCCCAGGCGCGCGCCAGCGGCCCCTTGCCTGCCGCGGTCCGCGGGCCGAGCCCGCGATCGCGCGGAAACCCGGCCTCGGCCCACTCGTCCAGCCGCCGGGCGAAGTCGAGGCTCGGCTCCGGACGCTCGGCGCGCAGCTCGCGCTCCAGCTCGTCAATCCTCATCGCAGGCCTCCCTCAGCTTCTCCATGGCGCGGTGCAGCTTCGTGCCCGCGTTCGACTCGCTGACCTCGATCACCGCGGCGATCTCGGCGTTGGAGAGGCCGGCGAAGTACTTGAGCGCGATCAGCTCGCGCTCGCGGGCCGAGAGCTTGGCCAGCCCGGCGCTCAGGATCGAGCGCCGCAGCGCGGTCTCCGCCGCCTCCTCGTGTGCCCCGGCCGCCGCCACGTCCTCGGGCTCGGTGGTCAGCTCCGCGTGGCGGCTGCGGCGGCGCAGCTCGTCGAGCGCCGCGTTGCGGGCGATGCCGAAGAGCCAGGCCCGGTGCGTTCCGCGCTCGGGCTTGAAGCTCGACCGCCTCCGGTAGGCGCGCTCGAATGCCTGCGCGGTTACGTCCTCGGCCGCGCTGCGGTCACGCAACAGTCCGCTGACGTAGGCATAGATGTCGTCGCGGCTGGAGCGATAGAGGGCGTCGAATGCGACCTCCGCCTCCGACGGTGCCTCGATCGCCGGGGCGACGAGCGTCTGATTCATGGCCGTACTACGGCGGCGCCGACGATCCGTCACAAGGGCAGTATCGGCGGCTAACGTGGGCGGGTGAGCCAGGAAGCGCCCGCGCCGGCGATCCTCGCCGTCAGCCGCGGCTCCAACCACGGGCCGGGCAAGCGAAACCGCGACAGCGTCCGGCTGCTCGCCGGGCTCGGAGTCGAGGGCGACGCGCATGCGGGCGAGACGGTCCAACACCTCTCACGGGTGCGCCGCGACCCGACGCAGCCCAACCTGCGCCAGGTCCACCTGATCCATTCCGAGCTCCACCACGAGCTGCTCGAGCGCGGCTTCGAGATCGAGCCGGGGGAGATGGGCGAGAACCTGACCACGGTCGGCATCGATCTGCTCGCGCTGCCGCGCGGTACCCGCCTGCGCCTCGGCGATCGAGCCCGGATCGAGGTCACCGGACTGCGCAACCCCTGCGCGCAGCTCGACGGGATCGCCCCCGGTCTGATGGCGGCGACCCTGGACCGCGCCGACGACGGCGCTCTGGTCCGCAAGGCCGGCGTGATGGCGATCGTGCTCGACGACGGGGAGGTGCGTCCTGGGGATTCGGTGATCGCCGAGCTGCCGCCGACGCCGCACCTGCCGCTGGAGCCGGTTTAGATCCCGCGCGCCCGCCGGCCGACGTCGATCAGGTCGCTGAGCACGCCCTGGCCGGCGAGCTCGATTCCGGCGCCGGGCCCGATCACCGTGATCTCGCCCAGCGGCTCTGCCCGGCAGATGACCGCGTTGTCGGTGCCGTCGACGCGGGCCAGCGGATCGTCGGCGCCGAGGGCGATCGGCTCGATCCGCGCGGTCGCCGATTCCGCGACCGAGAGATCCAGCGTTGCGAGCTCGCGGATCCGCAGCCCGGCCGGCCTCGCCCGCTCGATCTGGTCCTCGGTCACCGACGAGATCCCGCGACGATCGACCTGCTCGAGGGTGAGTTGGCGCCCGAGCACCAGCGCAGCCAGGATCATCAGCTTGGCGACCGCGTCGTGGCCGTCGACGTCGGCGCTCGGATCTCGCTCCGCGAGGCCCGCGCGTTGCGCCTCCGCCAGGGCATCCGCGTAGCTACTGCCGGCGTCGATCTCGGTGAGGACGAAGTTCGCGGTTGCGTTGAGGACGCCGCGCAGGGAAGCCGGCATCGCCCCGGCGAGGCCGTCGGTCAGCGCGCGCACGACCGGCGTGCCGGACATCACCGTTGACTCCGCCCGCAGGCTGGTCTCCCGGCTGCGGGCCAGCTCGATCAGCTCGAGGCCGTGAAGCGCGAGCGGCCACTTGTTGGAGGTCACGGCGGGAATGCCGCGTTCGAGCGCATGCGCGAGGTGTGCGCGCCCGGGTTCGCCGCTCGGTGGCAGGCTCGCGCTGGTCTCGACCAGGACGTCGGCCTCGGTCGCGCGCAGCCCGTCGAGTGCCGCGGGCCAGAGGCCGACGCCCTCCAGCTCGCCCAGCGAGTTGCCGGCGGCCGCCTGTGCGAGAGCGGCGCCGGTGTCGATCCCGTCCTCGCGATAGACAAAGCCGTCGCGCCGGTTCGCCAGGCCGACGACTTCGAACGAAAGGCCGTAGCGGTCGCGGAACTCGGCGCCGCGGCCGTTCAGGGCCCGGACGAGCCATTGCCCGACGGTCCCGAAGCCGACGACCCAGACGCGGATCGGCCGGGTGGCGGCAGAGTGCATGCCCGCGGACGTTACGCCCACGCCGCGTTTCAGCTCACCGAGAGCAGAAAGCGCTCGAGCCGGTCGGTGAAGCCGGGAGCTGCGGCGACGAAGTGGCCGGCCCCTGGAGCGACAAGCCGCTCGGAATCAAGCGCCGCGGCAAGCCCGTCGCAGATCCGCTCGATCCCTGGCGCGTGATCGCCGGAAGCGACCAGCGACGCGACGCCGGCCTCGCGCAGGCGGGCCAGATCGGGGCGCGCCTCTCCGGGAAGCCGGCCGCCGTGGGCGCGGATCACACCGCGGGCGACATCGTCGGAGAGCGGGCCGTCGCCGACGTCGGGTGCGCCCGCGAGCTGAAGAAACTCGCGCAGCGTGGCGGCGTCGGTATCGAGACCGTGGGTGAGCACGGCGTCGCCCATCCGCTCGAGCCGGGCGACCTCGGGGTCGCCGGGAGCGACGCGGTAGAGCGGCGGCTCGATCAGGGTGAGCGAGCGGACGCTCGCCGGGTCGCGACCGGCGGCGATCAGCGTCCCGAGGACGCCGTAGGAGTGAGCGACGACGTGGGGGCGGGTCTCGAGCAGGGGCGCGATGTCGGCCGCGTCGAGCTCGAAGTCCTGGCGTCCGCGTGGCGGCTCAGGGCTTGGCGGATAACCCCGCCGGTGCACGAGTGCGAGCGTCCACCGTTGGGCCAGCGGCATCAGCGCGCCCCAGGTGGTCTGCGGGCCGGCGCCCCCGTGGACGAGCAGCAACTCGGGGCCCTCGCCCTCGCGAACCACGGCGATATCGCTCATCGCGGGAAGTTACGGCACGGTTTCTAGGCCGCGGCGCGCAACTCGAGCGGCTGCTCGGTCCCGTATGCCGAGTCCCAGGCGACCTCGATCGAGTCGGCGACGATCTCGACCAGGCGGCGCAGGTCCTCCTTCGAGATCGCCAGCGGGGGCATCAGGATCACCGTGTCGCCGAGCGGGCGGACGATCGCGCCGCGCGCCCGGGCCTCGAGCGCCACGCGGTGGCCGATCCGAAGGGCCGGATCGTGCTGGCCGAGGTCGACGCCGACCATGAAGCCGCGGCCGCGGACCTCGGCGACCTCGGGCATCCGCTCCAGATCGCCGAGTAGCTCGGCGAGTAAGCGGATCTTCGGTTGCAGCCGCAGCAGCGTCTGCTCGGAGCGAAAGACCTCGAGGCTGGCGAGCGCCGCCGCACAGCCGAGCGGGTTGCCGGTGAAGGTGTGGCCGTGAAAGAAGGTGCGGTACTCGTCGGAGGCGCCCAGAAAGCCCTCGTAGACGCGCTCGGTCGCCAGCGTCGCCGCCAGCGGCAGATAGCCGCCCGTGAGGCCCTTGCCGAGGCAGAGGAAATCGGGCGCGACGCGCTCCTGCTCGCAGGCGAACATCGTCCCGGTGCGGCCGAAGCCGGTGGCGACCTCGTCGGCGATCATGAACACCCCGTGCTCGCCGGTGAGCTCGCGAACGCGATGCAGGAAGCCGGGCGGCTGGACCTTGATCCCGGCCGCGCCCTGGACCAGCGGCTCGACGATCACCGCGGAGATCTCGTGCGCGTGCAGGTCCAGCACCCGCTCGAGCCGCCGCTCGTCACCGGGGTCGACGCGGTAGGTCTTGAACAGCAGCGGGCCGAAGGCGCCGTGGAAGAGATCGATCCCGCCGACCGATACGGAGCCGATCGTGTCGCCGTGGTAGCCGTCGGTGAGGCAGACGAACGAGGTCCGCGGGCAGCGCTCGCCGTCGCGCTGGCGCCAGTACTGAAACGCCATCTTGAGGGCGATCTCGACCGCGGTCGAGCCGGACTCGGAGTAGAAGACGCGCTCGAGCCCCGGCGGCGCAAGCTCGACCAGGCGCGCGGCCAGCTCCGCCGCGCCGGGATGTGTGAGCCCGAGCATGGTCGAGTGTGCGACCCGATCGAGCTGGTCGCGCAGCGCCTGGTCGATGAGGGGGTGACGATGGCCGTGGACGTTGCACCACAGTGAGGAGACGCCGTCGATGTAGCGCCGCCCCTCAACGTCCACGAGGTCGGTGCCTTCCGCTCGCTCGATCACCAACGGCTGCTCGGAGCACCAGTCGCGCTGTTGCGTGAACGGGTGCCAGAGGTGCCGGTGATCGAGCTCGGTGGTGGATTCCGACATTCGCCGCTCCCGACCCTAGAGGCGGCCCCGGAGGGAAAAGCGGCGCCGGATCGCCCTTGTTTGCGGCCTTTGCGATCGAGGCCCAAACGAGTAACGACGCCCAGATGGACGTCGCTAGCCCCTCTATCGGCAGGCGGCGCAAGAACCTTTAGCGATTCGCGGCGATGACCATCTGTGATCCACGTCACACTCCTTCCGCTTGCGGAATAGTTGCAGAAGCGCAATAATTCCTGATGTGGAACCTAGCTCTCAGCTCGCCGAAGACACGCACCCGCCCCTGAGCGCGAGCGATCGCGAGCTCGGCTACCGGCTGGGCGCGGTGATGCTGCGGTGCATGAGCTCCGACGGCGGCACCGCGATCCGGGTGATCGACGAAAGCGGCCTCACCTTCACCCAGACGAAGGTGCTGATGACGCTCGCCGGGGCCGTCGACGAGCGCTCGACGCTGAAGCCGCTAGCCGAGAAGCTCGGGCTCTCGCTTCCCTCCGCCAGCAGGGCCGTCGATGAGCTCGTCAACCGCGACCTCGTCGCCCGGATCGAGGATGAGACCGACCGCCGCCAGAAGCGTCTCTCGCTGACGCCGGCGGGCGAACAGCTTTCCCAGCGCGTCGTCGCCGCCCGGCTCGAGGGCCTGGGCCAGTTCGCGGCCTCGCTTACCGACACCGAGCGCGAGCGTCTCGGCGAGGCGCTGGCCCTGCTGCTCGAGCGCGAAGAGATCGCAGCCGTCTACCACCAGTACAAGAAGGTGGCGACGGCGTCGTGACCCGCTACCGCCACCTGATCACCGACGAGAACTCGAAGTGGTGGACGCTCGGGGCGATGTGCTTCGCGCTGTTCATGATCATGCTCGACAACACCGTCGTCAACGTCGCCCTGCCCTCGATCCAGAACGACCTCGGATCGACGCTCTCGGGGCTCGAGTGGACGGTCAACGGCTACACGCTCAGCTTCGCCGTCCTGCTCGCTACCGGCGGGCGCCTCGGCGACATCTTCGGGCGCCGACGGGTGTTCCTGATCGGGATCGTCCTGTTCGCGGCCTCCTCGGTGGCGGCCGGGCTCGCGCCCGGGACCACGACCCTGATCGCGAGCCGCATCGTCCAGGGCATCGGCGCCGCGCTGATGATGCCGGCGACGCTGTCGATCATCACCAACGCCTTCGAGCCGCACGAGCGCGGCAAGGCGATCGGCACCTGGGCCGGCGTCTCCGCCCTCGCCCTGGCGATCGGGCCGGTGGTCGGCGGGCTGCTGACCGAGCACGTCTCCTGGCGGGCGATCTTCTACCTCAACGTGCCGGTCGCGATCGCCGCCGTCGCCGCGACCCTGTTCGCGGTCCGCGAGTCCCGCGACGAGTCGGTCGGCCGTGAGGTCGACTACCTCGGGGTCGGGACACTGACCGCCGGGCTGACGGCGCTCGTCCTGGCGCTGATCGAGGGCAACTCCTGGGGCTGGGGCTCGGCCGGCGTGATCGCCCTGTTCGCGACCTCCGTGGTCATGCTCGGCGCCTTCGTCGCGATCGAGCAGCGGGTGAAGGCACCGGTGGTCGAGTTTCCGCTGTTCGCGAGCCGCAACTTCATCGGCACCAACCTGATCGCGCTGATCGTCACCTTCGCGATGCTGGCGCAGTTCTTCTTCATCGCTCTCTACATGCAGGACATCCTCGGCCTCTCGCCGCTCGAGGCCGGAGTCCGCTTCCTGCCGGCGACGCTGATGATCGTCTTGATCGCGCCCATTGCCGGCCGGATGACCGACCGGGTCGGCCCGCGCTGGCTGATCAGCGCCGGCCTGCTCTTGGTCTCCGGCGCCCTCTATTGGCTGACGACGATCGAGGTCTCGACCACCTACGCCGACATCTGGCCGTCGTTCGTGCTCATGGGCGTCGGCATGGCGCTGGTGATGTCACCGATGTCGACCGCGGCAATGAACGCGGTCGACGCGAGCAAGGCCGGCGTCGCTTCGGGGCTGTTGTCGATGAACCGGATGATCGGCGGCACCTTCGGCGTCGCCGTGATCGGGGCTGTGCTCCAGAGCCAGGCTCCGACGGGCACCGATGACCCGGTCGCCTTCGTGCACGCGTTCAGCTCCGGGATGTGGGTGGCGACCGCCGTCGCCCTCGCCGGGGTCGTCGTCGCCGTGACCATGCTGCGCGGCAAGGCCACGGAGGCACCAAGCGTCGCCGAAGCCGAGGCGCCGGCGACGGCCACGGGCGAGTTCGCCGTCGGATCGGGCGCCGCCTGAGCCTCAGTCGCGGGTGGGCAGAGAGAGCGACGGCCAGCTGCGCAGGTCCTCGAGCTCGAGCCACGGCAGCGTCGCCACCTCGACGCGGCCGAGCGCGGCGATCGTCTCGCGGTTCGAGGTCTCGACGGCTCCGGGCTTCGCCGGCCAGGGCGTGATCACGACCAGCGCCGGCTCCAGCCCCGCCGCGCGCACCGACTCGATCGTCAGCAGCGTGTGGTTGATCGTCCCCAGACCGGGACCGGCGGCGATCACCACCGGCAGCGCCAGCTCGACCGCCAGGTCGCGGACGAGGTAACCGGGCGCCAGCGGTACGAGGAAGCCGCCCACGCCCTCGACCACGAGCAGGTCGGCGCCCTCGCCCGCCGCCGCGGCGCCCAGCCGCAAGCGCTCGGGATCGACGGACTCGCCGGCCAGCTCGGCGCCGAGGTGGGGTGAGACCGCCGGGCCGTAGCGATATGGGGCGATCTCGTCGTCGGTTTGGGACGACTCCGCCGCACGCCGCAGGAGCGCATGGTCGGACTCGCCACCGTCGAGCTCGTCGAGGCCGCTGACCGCCGGCTTGAACACGGCGACGCTGCGCCCCGCCGCGGCCGCAGTGCGCGCGATCGCCGCCGCGACCACGGTCTTGCCGACCTCGGTCCCGGTCCCGGTGACGAAGACCCCGTCTGAGCTCACGGCGCGCACCCTATGACGGGGCCGCTCCGCAGGCGTCGTCAGGCGTACGTAAGGGGCCGGCGGCCGCAAGTAAGGGGTGGGAGTCCAAAAGTCGGGGCGAACCCCCGATGTGGAGCCGATTTCTCAGTCGTAGGTTGATCTCATACCCCGAGAAAGGAACGCAATGAACCCGCAGCTGATTTCACTTCTGGCCGACGACCACAATCGAGAGCTCCGCGCACGGGCCGATCATGACCGGCTCCGCCGTTCGCTCCGGAGCTCGCGGACCCGCTCGCTGCGCGATCGCCTCGGACGCCGGTAGCTCGAGCGGCTCAGACGCTGCCGCTGCGCCGCACCCCGACTTCGCCGCCGCCAATGGCGATACTTGGGGGGTGGCCCAGCGGGTTATCAGCAGCAGCTTCATCGGCCGCCGGCGGGAGCTCGGCGAGCTTCAGCAAACGCTGGCCGACGCCGCTGAGGGAAGGCCGAAGATCGTCTTTCTCGCCGGCGAGTCGGGCGTCGGCAAGTCGCGCTTGCTGAGCGAGCTGATCCGCGCCACCGAGCAGATCGACGGGCGGGCGCTTGGCGGAGCATGCATCGAGCTCGGCGAGGACGAGCTTCCATACGCCCCGCTGGTCGCCGCCCTGCGGCCGCTTCAGCGCGGCGACGACCCCGTTCTCGCGGAGCTGCCGGAGGTCAATCGAGCCGAGCTCTCGCGGCTGATCCCGGAGCTGGGCGAGCCCTCCGGGGAGCCGGAGTCCGAACGCGGCGAGGCACAGCGCCGGCTCTTCGACGCCTTTCTCGAGTTGATCGCCAAGCTCGGTGCCGAGCAGCCGCTGTTGCTCTGGCTCGAGGACATCCACTGGGCCGACCGGTCGACGCGGTCTTTCCTGCGCTTCCTCGAGGCGAGCCTGAGCGAGGAGCGCGTGCTCGTGCTCGCGACCTACCGCTCGGATGAGCTTCATCGGCGCCATCCGCTGCGCCCGTTGCTCGCCGAGCTCGAGCGCAGCCCGTGCGCGGAGCGGATTCAGCTCGAGCGCTTCGACCGCGACGAACTGGCCGAGCAGCTCGCCGACATCCTCGGCGCCGCGCCCGCGGGTGAGGTGGTCGAGCGCATGTACGTGCGCAGCGACGGTAATGCCCTGTTCACCGAGGAGCTGCTCGCCGCCGGCATCGACGGCCGCGGGCCGCTGCCACCGAGCCTGCGCGAGGCGCTGTTGCTGCGGGTGGAGCGGCTGCCTGACGAGAGCCACCAATCGCTGCGGGCGCTCGCGGTCGTCGGGCGCGCCGATCACGATCTGCTCGCCGACGCCGCCGGGATCGAAAGCACCGCACTGTCGGCCGCGATGCGCGAGGCGATCAGCGCGCAGATCGTGGTCGCCGACGATGGCGGGCTCTACGGCTTCCGCCATGCGCTGCTGCGCGAGGTGCTCTACGACGACCTGCTTCCGGGGGAGCGGTCCGAGCTTCACCTGAACCTCGCGCACGCGCTCGAGCGGGCGGCGGCGGAGGGCCACGGCGCCTGGACCACGACCGGGATCGCTCACCACTACTACGCCGCCGGCGACCAGCCCCGAGCCCTGACTTCGGCGCTGACCGCCGCGAAGTCGGTGCAGCGCCTGCACGCCTACGGCGAGGCGGCCGGACTGCTCGATCGTGCGATCGAGCTCTGGGCGCGCGTGCCCGAGCCCGAGGAGCTGACCGGGATCGACGAGGCCGAGGTGCTGATTCGGGCGGGGCGTGCGCATTACCTCGACGGCGAGGATGAGGTCGCCGTCAGCCTCTACGGGCGTGCCGAGAGCGTGCTCGACGAATCCACCGATCCGGAGCGCCTGGCGAGCGTCCTCGCCGCGCTCGCCGGCGCGCTGTGGGGCCTCGGCCAGGCGGATCGAAGTCGGGCAACGCAGCGGCGAGCGCTCGAGCTGTTGCCGGCGGACACGGCGAGCCCGGTTCGCGCCCAGCTGCTCGCCCAGCGGCTGCGCTTCCTCGCCTTGCAGAGTCGATTCAGCGAGGTGCGAGACGAGGCCCCGGAGGCGCTCGCGGCGGCCGAGCGATCGGGCTTCGAGGTCGCACGGGGGCAGATCCTCAACCGGCTCGGCTACTCGCTGTTCGCGCTCGGTGAGCCAGACGAGGGAGCCGCGCGGCTGCGCGAGGCGACCGAGATCGCCCAGCAGGCCGGCAACAACGACGACCTCGCGACCGCGTATGTGAACTGGGCCGATGCGCTCCACTACGCGGGGCGCAGCAACGAGGGGATGGCGCTCTTGGTCGAGGGCCAGGCGCAGGTTGCGGAGGAATTCAGGGCATCGCGCTGGCTGCACCTGACCCGGGCGGAGATCGCCTTCGATCTCGGCGATTGGGAGGAGTGCGCGGCGCAGATCGACGACGCCGGCACGCTCGCGGGAGGGATGGGGCGCGCGAACGAGCGCCTCTGCGCGGCCGAGCTCGCGCTCGGCCGCGGAGAGGACGCAGCTGCACGGCAGGCGCTCGAGGAGGCCGAGGCGCTCTTGGTCGATGCGCTCGAACCCCAGTACATCGCGATCGCCGGTGCGCTCCGGGCCGAGCTCGAGCGGCGCGCCGGCGACCTCGACGCGGCCCGTGCGGCGGTCGACGCCGCGGTCGATCGGATCCAGTTCTGCAGCGAGGACGCGGCGCGGGTGGCGATGGTCGCCGCCTCGGCGGTGATGATCGAGGCCGAGGCGGCGGAGCGCGCCCGCGACCTCGGCGATCAGCCCGCGATCGAGAACGCACAGGCCCGCGCCGAGAGCCTGGCCGAGCTCGTGCGCGCGGCGGCGGATGACAGCGGCCGGGTGGTCGAACGCGCCTTCACCGCCACCGCGGACGCGGAGCTGGCGAGAGCGCGCGGCGAAGACGATCCAGCCCAATGGGCCGAGGCCGGGAGCGCCTGGGAGCAGGTCGAGCGTCCGTACCCGCGCGCGATCGCACGCTGGCGCCAGGCGCAGGCCGAGCTCGGCGCCGGGGACCGCGACGCCGCGGGCGCCTCGCTGGCCGACGCGATCGCCACGGCGGAGGGCCTTGGGGCAGCGTGGCTGGTGGCGGAGGCCAAGGGCCTCGCCGCGCGCGGCCGACTCAGCCTCACGGCCGCCGGCGACGGGACGAGCGACGACGGCGAGGCAGCCACCCCGGAGCCGTTCGGGCTCACCCCACGCGAGCGTCAGGTGCTCGCCCTGGTCGCCTCGGGGGCGACCAACAGGGAGATCGCCGCGGAGCTGTTCATGGCCGAGAAGACCGCGAGCGTCCACGTCTCGCGGATCCTGACCAAGCTCGACGTCCGCAGCCGCACCGAGGCGGCGGCGGTCGCCTACCGCCACGGGATCGCCGCCGAGGCCGAAGCCGACGCCGACGCCGAAACGGCCTGAGCCGGGTCAGGCGGCGCGGGGGAGCCCGGGCGCGGTTGCCGGTGGCCCGGCCGCGACACCGAGCTCGCGCGCCGCGCGCCCGATCGTTGCCGCCGCGATCCGCAGCTCGTCCAGGCGGTGGCTCGCCATCACCGTCAGCCGCAGGCGCGAGCTGCCGCTGGGGACGGTCGGTGGGCGGATCGCCTGGGCGAAGACACCGCCCTCGAGCGCTCGCTCGCAGAGGGTCATCGCCCGCCGCGCGTCGCCGACGATCACCGGCACGATCTGCGTCCGCGAACCATTCGTCGCCAGGCCCTGGGCCTCAAGCGCCTGGCGCAGCGTCGCCCCGTTGCGGCGCAGCTGCTCGACCAGCCCGGGGCTCGACTCGAGCAGCCCGAGCGCGGCGATCGCGGCCCCCACCGACGGCGGCGGCGGCGCGGTGGAGTAGATGAACGGGCGGGCGGTGTTGATCAACAGCTCGACCAGCTGGCGCGACGCACAGACGTAGGCGCCGTAGCCGCCCAGCGCCTTGCCCAGGGTGCCGACGATCACGTCGACCTCCGCCGAGAGGCCGGCGGCGGCGACCGCGCCGCGCCCACCCGGCCCGAGCGCGCCCGTCCCGTGAGCCTCGTCGACGGCGATCATGCAGCGGTGGCGCTTGGCCAGCTCCACCAGGTCGGCGAGCGGGGCGACGTCGCCATCCATCGAGAAGACGCCGTCGGTGATGATCAACCGCGCCCGGGCGCCGGCCTCGCGCAGGCCCCACTCGAGGTGCTCGGTGTCGCGGTGGCGATAGACGAAGGTCTCGGCCCGCGAGAGGCGGCAGCCGTCGATGATGCTCGCGTGGTTGAGCTCGTCGGAGAAGACGACGTCACCGCGGCCGGCGAGCGAGGAGACGATCCCGCTGTTGGCCAGATACCCGGAGCCGAACAGAAGCGCCGCCTGCGAGCCCTTGAACGCCGCCAGCCGGTGCTCGAGCTTGCGATGCAGCGACATCGAGCCCGAGATCAGGCGCGAGGACCCGGCTCCGGCGCCGTAGCGCTCGGCCGCCTCGCCGGCCGCCTGGCGGACGCGCGGGTGATCGGCGAGGCCGAGGTAGTTGTTGGAGCACAGCAGCAGCACCTCGGCGCCGTCGAGCAGCACCCGCGGGCCCTGCGGGCCCTCGATCAGGCGCAAACGACGGTGAAGCCCCGACCGGCGGAGCTCCGCCAGCTGCTCCGCTACGCCGCTCAATCTCCCCAGCCGGCCGCGGAGTGCTCGGACGGCCGCTCCGGATATTCGGGAACGTCTTCCTTCTTCTTCTTGATCACCCGCAGCTGGGTCGAGGGATCCCAGAAGTTGGCGTCGGCCTGGCTGTCGATCAGCTCGTCGACCGGGGTCCGCGGGGTCTGGCCCTCGAGCCAGCCGGAGCGGTTGTCGGGCCGCGGGTTGGCGCCGTTGTCGGGCTGGCGGGCGACGTTCAGGCCGAGGTCCTCGAAGCTGGCGCGGTCCTCACCCGGGTCGACCCCGAGCGTGGTCAGGAAGTTGCCCATCATCACCCCGTTGAGTCCGGCCTTGACCGCCAGCGGCTGCAGCTCGCCGAGATTCTCCACCCGGCCGCCGCAGAGGCGGAAGAGCGCATCGGGGAGGATCAGGCGGAAGATCGCCACCCACTTGACCACTTCCCAGGGGTCCATCAGCTCGCGGTCACCGAACTTCGTCCCGGTGCGCGGGTTGAGCAGGTTGATCGGCACCGAGTCCGGGTTGATCTCGGCGAGCTCGAACGCCATCTCGACCCGCTGGCGCGGGGTCTCGCCGAGGTTGAGGATGCCGCCGACGCAGGTCTCCAGGCCCGCCTCCTTGGTCGCCTCGATCGTCCGGATACGGCCCTCGTAGCGGACCGTGGTCGAGACCTCGTCGTAGTAGGAGCGCGCCGTCTCGACGTTGTGGTGCACGCGCTGGATCCCGGCGTCGGCGAGCTGGTGGGCGCGGTCGACGGAGATGTGGCCGACCGACGCGCAGCGCTTCAGGTTGGTGTGCTCGGCAACCAGCTTCGCCCCCTCGACGACCTTCTCGAAGTCGCGCTTCGAGAGGCCCTGGCCCTGGGTGACCATGCAGAAGCGGTGGGCGCCGGCGGCCTCGGCGGCCTTCGCGTGCTCGAGGATCTGCTCCGGCTCCATCATCGCGTGCATCGGCGTATCGGCCTCCGCGTAGCGCGACTGGGCGCAGAAACCACAGTCCTCGGCGCAGCCGCCGGACTTCGCGTTGACCAGCGAGCAGAGGTCGGTCGAATCGCCGAAGCGCTCGGTGCGGACCTCCCAGGCCCGCTCGACCAGCGTCCCGATCTCGTCGTGGCCAGTCAGCTCTCCCAGGGCGAGCGCCTCGTCGAACGTCACCAGCGGCGGCATCTGGGGCGAATCTAGATATGAGCCCGGACGGTTCCGGGCCGCGGCGGGCTCGGCGCTAGGACGCGATCGGCCGGGGAAGCAATTCCGGCAGCGCTCCGCGGCGCAGCGATCGCGGACCGGGTATGCGGTGGAGCTTCGGCTGGAACGCCGGCTCGAGGGCAAAGCCCCGCTCGTCATCGACGACGCGCGCCGCGGCCTCGACGACCGCCGGATCGAACTTGTGCCCGGCCTCTGCCGAGAGCGAGAGGATCGCGTCGGAGTGGGAGAGCTCGAGCGTGCCGCTCGCGGTCAGCTGAGCCCAGGCGCTGGCAACGGCGAGAACCCGGCTGCCCTGCGGGATCGCCTCGGCCGGCAGGCCCGCGGGCCAGCCGCCTCCCGCCCAGCGCTCCTGAGAGTGCAGGGCAAGGAAGGCGACGCTGGAGATGTCGGCATCGCTCCAGCCGAGGCCGGGAGCGTCTCTCGGATTGTCGACCGGCTTCATCAGGTCGGCGGCGCAGGCGATCTCACGGCGGTAGCCGCGTGGCAGCTCGAGCACGTCTGCGATTGCGTCCGCGTAAAGCCGGGTCGCGGAGACTCGGTCGAGCTTTGCCGCCGGCTCGGAGCTGACCATCCGGTCGAGCGCGATCTGCGGGACGACGATCACCGCCGCCAACGGCGCCAGCGCGACAACGCCGAGGTACTCGACCCCAACGGCCGCCACGACACCGACGATCAGCATTCCGAGCACGGCGGGGGCGAGGTCGACGAACTCGTCGCGGATCAGGGCCGTCGGTCGATAGCCCTGGTAGAAGGGAGCGAAGGTGAGCCGGGCAAAACAGAAGTTGATTGCCCACATCGCGATTCCGGCGGCGTAGAGAGCGGGGGCGATCGCGGCGCCGGTTGGTGATCCCGCGAGCTCGAGCACCTCGGCGCCGACGAGGACGGCGAGCGCGTAGCTGCCGGCGTTGGCGACGAAGCCCGGGGACACCCGGTGCTCGGATCGGAGCACGAACCTGGCGACCAGGTCGGGCACCAGCCAGACGAGCAGGGCCGGCACCGGCCCGGCTACGGCGAGCGCAACCACTGCGACTACGAGCGTGGCGCCGAAGAAAGCGCGGGTGGCGACTTTCAGCCGGGCCTCCGCGCCGTAGGCGATCGCCGAAACGCATCCGAGCGCGACGAGTAACACCGGGTCGCCCCAATCCGAGGCCGGGGCGAGGAAGATCAAGCCGACGCCCCCCGCGAGAGCAGGGATCAGATTGAGGGCGACTGCGGTCAGCTCTCGACGGCGAGAAACGTCACGCGGACGCCAGCGTCTGAATACGCGCATCCATGCACGCTGGGAAACCATCTCCTCCGGCATCGAAGGCTGATCCTAGTGCGCGAGTCGGCGTACTACGAGCCGAACATACGTCTATTAGCCGTTGCGGTAGCCCACCGAGCTCTCCCTTGCGTCAGACGACCCTCGAAAAGCTATCAAAACCTATGAGAACTTGCTCAAACTTCCCCCGATCGCGTGCAAGCGGGATCTCAGACCGGCTCGTTCGCGAGGCTCTCCCAGAGGTAGATGCAAGCGAGCGTGCGGTGCGGCCGCCACGGCTCGGCGAGCTGCTCGAGCTCCGCCGGGGACGGCATCTCCTCCAGCTCATAGGCGACCTGGGCCGCTTTGCGGATGCCGAGGTCGCCGGTCGGAAGCACGTCGGGCCGTTCGAGAAAGAAGATCAGGAACATCTGCGCGCTCCATACACCGAAGCCGCGGACAGCGGTGATCTCGGCGACGACATCGTCGTCGGAGAGCTGGTCGAGACGGTCGAGCTCGAGCTCACCCGAGATCACGTGCTCGGCCAGGTCGCGCACGTACTCGACCTTGCGCCAGGAGAGGCCGACGTCGCGCAGGACCTGCGGCTCGACCTCGAGCAGCTTCTCCGGTGGCGGCGTCGTGCCGCCGAACAGCTCCAGGACCCGGCCGTAGATCGTCGCCGCCGCCTTCACCGAGAGCTGCTGGCCGACGACGCTGCGCAGCAGCATCCCGTAGGCGTCGACGGCGGGTCGCCGGCCGCGTCGTGTGTCCAGGCTGAGCTCGCCGAGCCGCTCCACCAGCTCGCCCATCACCGGGTCGGAGGCGGCGAGCTCGTCGGCGGCGCGCTTGCTCATCGAGGCCACCGTATGGGACTTAGATTGTCCGGGGGGAACGCTCGCTATCCTGCCGCTCCGGCGTCGCCTGAGCCTTGCAGCCGCGACTTGAGCGTGGAGTAGGTGTTTCGACGCCCAGTGGCAGGAAGCCCGCCAGCTCTCAGATGAGCCCCCGAGTGCCCGTACAAGCGCCGATCGATTCGATCCGACGGCGGCCGCGACTAATCGCGGCCGGCGGCGCGCTGCTCGTGCTCGCCGCCGCGATCGGGCTCGGGCTCGGCCTGCCCGCTGCCCAGCCGCCGAGCGCGGGCGCCCAGGTGACGGCGAAGCCGAACATCATCGTTCTGCTCACCGACGACCAGGAGTCGCGCTCGATGCGGGTGATGAAGATCGTCGGCAAGGAGATCAAGCGCAAGGGCGTGACGATGAAGCGCTTCTACGACAACTTCCCGCTCTGCTGCCCGGCGCGGACGACGATCTTCACCGGCCAATACGCCCACAACCACAACGTGCTCTCGAACTCCCCGCCCGATGGCGGCTACGGCGTCTTCAACGAGCTGCACGGCGACAACTACCTGCCGCTTTGGCTGCAGGCGGCCGGCTACGAGACCTCCTACGTGGGCAAGTTCGAGAACGGCTATGCCGAGCCCGACGAGTACGGCACCGTTCCCAGCGACGTCCCCAAGGGCTGGGACGACTGGCACGTGCTGGCGCCGTCACGCGCCCAGTACTTCAACTACACCCTGAACCAGAACGGCGTCCTGAAGCAGTACACGGACGCCGAGGAGGACTACAGCACCGACAAGTTCACCAGCAAGGCGAAGCGCTTCATCCGCGCCAACGCCAGGGCGCAGACCCCGTTCTACCTCGAGCTCGGCTACGCCGCCCCGCACGGCGGAGGCGGTGGCGAACCCGGGAAATCCTGCAACCGCGCCGCCGTCCCGGCCCCGCGCCACCTCGCGACGCTGAAGGGCAAGTTCAACAACACCCTGCCGCCCTCGTTCAACGAGGCCGACGTCACCGACAAGCCGAGCACGATCGCCGAGAAGCAACCCTTGACCGAGGGGCAGATCTCGGACACGCTGCGAAAGCGCCGCTGCGCCTGGGAGTCGCTGCTGGCGGTCGATGAGAGCGTCGGCGCGTTGATCAACGAGATCGAGCGCGACGGGATCAAGCAGAACACCTACGTCTTCTTCTTGTCCGACAACGGCTTCCTCCGCGGCGAGCACCGAATCCGCGACAACAAGCGCTACCTCTACGAGGAGTCGGCGCGGGTGCCGTTCATGGTCCGCGGGCCGGGCATCCCGCATGGGGAGAGCTCCCAGGACGTGGTCGTCAACGCCGACCTGACCTCGACCATCCTCGAGCTCAGCGGCGCCAGCCCCGGCCTGCTCCAGGACGGGCAATCGCTGATGCCGAGCCTGCTCAACCCGAAGCTCGAGCGCGGCCGCGCGATCCTGTTCGAGGCCTATGCCGGCGAGCAGATCCTCGGCGTGCGCACCTCGCGCTACCTGTACACGGAGTGGGACGGCGACAAGAACCCGGCGCTGCCGCAGAAGGAGCTCTACGACACCTACGCCGACCCGTACCAGCTCAACAACCTGGCCAACGACCCGGCGTACCTGAGCGTCGTGCTCGAGCTCGGCCAGGAGCTCGACGACCTGATCGACTGTGCCGGCGACGACTGCCGCGGCGCGCCGTCGGGCGAGCTCACACTCACCAACGGCGGAGTTGGCAAGAATGGCTGCGTGGCGCCCCCGGTCGCAGCCAGGTTCACCAGTCCCCAGGAGGACGAGATCGTCGGCGTCTCCTTCCGCGCTGGCGGGGTCCCCGTAGGGGACGACACGATCGCCCCGTTCGAGATCGCGATTCCCGACGCGGCAATCCGAGATGAGCTACCGCAGGCCGCCACGGTTACGGCCCAGGCGCTGTTCGACGACGGCCGTCGACTGGCTCAGTCCGTGAATGTCAAGGCCTGCAAGTGAGGCGGCTGGCGTTCGCGGTCGCGATCGCGGGTGCGGTCGCGGCGCTCGTCGGCGCCTGCGGTGGCGGTGACGAGTACGAGCCGACGGCCGACCCGGTCTACGGCAGCCAGCCGAACTTCGTCTTCATCCTCACCGACGACCAGAACCTGAAGCAGTTCAACCGCCGCTACATGCGCCGGACCCGGAAGCTGATCGCCGACCCGGGCACCGAGTTCACCAACTACTTCGCGGCCACACCGCTTTGCTGCCCGTCGCGCGCGGCGGGGCTCACCGGCCAGTACGGCCACAACAACGGAGTGCTCTCGAACGTGCCCGGCTACGCCCTGCTGCGCGAGCCCGAGAACATCCTCCCGGCCTGGTTGCAGACCGTCGGCTACGAGACCGGGGCGGTCGGCAAGTGGCTGAACGGCTACGAGAAGACCGTCGAGGTCCACGAGGAGGTCCCGCCGGGCTGGGACAAGTGGCACGGCCTCGTAGGCGCGCACGGCTACTACCACTTCAAGGCCTCGCAGAACGGCGAGAAGCGCACCTTTCGCCAGTACATCACCGATTGGATCGCGAAGACGTCGATCGATCTGATCGACCAGTTCTCGGCCGACGATCAGCCTTATTACCTGCAGATCAACGAGTTCGCTCCCCACGTCGAGGCCGAGCGCGCGCTGAGCCCCGGGCGCTGCGGGGGCGAGGCGGTCCCCGGGCCGCAGGACGAACGCCGCTTCGAGGGAGTGGGATTGCCGAACTCGCCCTCGATCAACGAGACCGACGTCTCCGACAAGCCGGATTTCGTCGCCGGCAAGAGCAAGCTCACCCAGGAGCAACTCGACCTGCTGGCGCTGCGCTACGAGTGCCGGCTCGAGGCGCTGCGGAGCCTCGACCGCAGCATCGGGAAGATCATGCAGGCGATCGAGGACTCGGGAGAGATGGACGACACGGTGGTCATCTTCGCCTCCGACAACGGCACCTTCCACGGCGAGCACCGGCTCCCGGGCGGCAAGGGCCTGGCCTACGACGAGGCGGCGCACATGCCGATGGCGATGCTGGTGCCGGAGAAGTACCGCGGCGGTAACCCCGTCGTCCCACAGATCAGCGAGCCGACCTCGAACATCGACCTCGCGCCGACGATCGTCGATCTCGCCGGCTCCCCGTCCTGCATCTCCGAGAGCGAGTGCCGGGTTATGGACGGGCGCTCGCTCGTCGGCCTCTTGTCGGGGGAGGACAGCGAATGGCCCGC
Organism: uncultured Solirubrobacterales bacterium; assembly: GCA_963767475.1. Classification (GTDB taxonomy): domain Bacteria; phylum Actinomycetota; class Thermoleophilia; order Solirubrobacterales; family 70-9; genus WHSW01. The sequence goes on along the minus strand of CAVYEI010000002.1, from coordinate 74,832 downwards.
GAACCGTCCGCTGCTGCAGGAGCTCAACCTCAACGTCGAGGCGCTCAAGGACATCGACCGGGGGATCTCCTGCAGGTTCCAGGGCGTTCGCGACCGCAACTGGCTCTACATCGAGCACACGGTGGTCCCCACCCCGGGGCTCGGAACCTGCGTTGAGAGGACGCCGCCGGTGGTCGAGCTGTACGACACCGCGAGCGATCCTTTCGAGCTCGAAAACCTCGCCGCCGCCTCACCGCAGAGCCCGGCGACCGAGGCGGCCGTGAGTCGTCTCTCCGAGACCACGGCCGAGCTCGCCGACTGCGCCGGGATCGAGGGCCGCGACCCCGAGCCCGCCAGCGGCCACTACTGCAGCTAGCCGATCACCCAGCCGTCGATCTCGTCGCGGTCGAAGCGGTAGGTCTCGGGATTCGAGCGGTTGCCGCCGGCGACGGCGTAGAAGGGGATCCCGCCGCGCTCGACCAGATTCATGACGTCGTCCTCGGCCGTCTCCAGCAGCACCGCCACCTCGCCCAGCGTCAGCCAGTACTCCGACTCCGGGTCGATCGCGATCCGTGGCTTCTCCGGGGCCCGTTCACCGTAGGTCTGAACCAGCACCCGGATCAGGAGCGCGAACATGATGCAGGCGACGAGGATCCCGAGAAGCGTCACCGGTCGAGGGTAGCCCCGGCTATTTCCCCCGCCACTCGGGCTTGCGCTTCTCGGCGAAGGCGCGGATGCCCTCGCCGAAGTCCTCGGAGGCAAAGCAGGACTGGCGCAGCTCGATCAGCTCCTGCTCCTGCTCGGGCGTCAGCCGCGGGAACCGCGCCAGGGTCTCGATCGCCTGCTTGTTGCCGGTGATCGAGAGCGGCGCGCCGGCGGCGACCTCGGAGGCGAGTTCGACCGCCGCGGAAGCGAGCTCGTCGTCGGCGACCGTCCAGCTGACGAGCCCGATGCGCTCGGCGCGGTCGGCCGGGACGTTGCGGCCGGTGAGGAAGAGCTCGCGCGTGTAGGCGACGCCGACGACGTCGATGAAGCGCTCGAGCCCGGTGTGGCTGTAGATCAGGCCGAGCTTCGCCGGTGGCATGCCGAGCTTCGCGCCGGCGGCGCAGATGCGAATGTCACAGCGGACGGCGAGCTCGAGCCCGCCGCCGAGGCAATGACCGTTGATCGCCGCCACAACCGGATACGGATGGGAGCTGATCGCCTCCATCGCCGCCTGGAAGGGGTGGGCCACGAGGGCCTCGGCGTCCTGCTCGAACGACTGCTCGGGAATCGCCCCGATGTCGTATCCGGCCGAGAACGCGCGCCCGGTCCCGGTGATCACGATGCAGCGGGTCTCGATCCCCTCGGCGAGCTGCGGCAGCGTCGCGGCGATCGCGTCGAGCACCTCGTGGTCGAGCGGGTTGCGCTTCTCCGGGTTGTTGAGGGTCAGACGGGCGACCGCCTCGGCCGGCCTGTCGAGGAGGAGCCTGCCGGACGCCAGCTCGGTCATTCGAGGACGACGAGGACGTCGCCCTCCTGGACCGACTGGCCCTCCGCGCAGCGGATCTCCTTGACCACGCCGTCGTCCTCGACCTCGACCGGCATCTCCATCTTCATCGACTCGAGGATGACCACGGTGTCCCCGTCGGAGACCTCGTCGCCGACGCCGACCTCGATCTTCCAGACCGTCCCGGTGATGTGTGCTTCGACATCCGTCATCGGGCGGGGACAATACTTCCAGCGCCCGACCCGATGACGAACCTGCTGGTGATAATCGCCGCCCGTAACGAGGCGGACCGGATCGGGTCGAGCGTCGACGGGCTCGCCGGCGCCTTTCCCGGGGCCGAGATCTGGGTCGCCGACGACGCCTCAACCGACGGGACATCGGAGGTGGCGCTCCAACATGGAGCCCGTGTCGTCAGCCGCGGCAAGCCGCACGGCAAGGGCGGCAACATGAGCGCGGCGGCGCAGGCGGCGCTCACCGACACACCCGAGCCGCAGCTGGTGCTCGTCTGCGACGGCGACCTCGGCGCCTCGGCGGCGAAGCTACGCCCCCTGGTCGAAGCGGTCGAGGCGGGGGAGTGCGATCTCGCCGTGGCCGCCTTTCGCCGTCGCGTCGGCGGCGGGTTCGGGATCGCGCTGCGCTTTGCCCGCTGGGCGATCCGCAGCCGCTGCGGCTATGAGGCCGCGGCGCCGATCTCCGGCCAGCGGGCGATGCGAGGCGAGGTGCTGCGAGCGGTGCTGCCGTTCGCCACCGGCTACGGGATGGAGATCGGGATCACCGTCGACGCCGTTCGTGCCGGGTACCGGGTGGCCGAAGTCGAGCTCGATCTCGAGCATCGCGCCACCGGCCGCACGCTGGCCGGGTTCGTTCACCGCGGCCACCAGCTTCGCGACTTCTCCCGTGTTTGGTGGGCGCGCCGCGGCGGCCGGTCCGGCCACGCATAGCTGCGCAACTAACGACTGCTCGGGGCCGGGCCGATGGGGGGAGGCATGATCGCCTTCAGAAGCAGACTCGAGCTGGCCGGCTTTGCCTTTGCCGCCGTGATCCTGGTGGTGCTGCTCGCCCTGCTTGTCGTGCCCGGCTCGGCCGATGCCCGCAAGCAGGCCCAGGTGCGCTCCGAGTTGCGCCAGGCCGCCGGCGCGCTGAAGCTCGTCTGGCAGGACGGCGACGAGTCCGCGACCGAGGAGGACGACGACTACGTCACCGAGGGCGACGATCCCGCCGACGACGACGATGGCGAAGACTTTGACGAGGGCGACGACGACAGCGACGCGGATGACGCCGTCACCGTCGACCTCGAGGCGATCGCCGCCAACCTCAGTCACACCCAACGCGCACAGCAGCTGGCCTCCAAGCTCGCGGGGTCCGCCCGCGTGCGGGCGCTGGTCGCGGTCGGCGACCAGGCCGACGAGAACCTGTTCGAGTACGCCGATGACGTCGCCTGGGTGTCGGGCGACCTTCAGCCCAGCTTCGTCGCCGCGCTGGACGCCAGCGCCGAGCTGCGCTCGAGCACGATCGACAAGCTGCTCAAGCGGGCCGAGAGGCTGGCGAAGGCGAGTCGCGCGAAGATGCTCGCCTCGGTTTCCGATGCGCTCGCCGACGGCGATCCCGAGCTGCTGCTCGAGCTGCTCGCCGAGGAGGCCGACGTCACCCCCGCGAGCAAGGCCGATCTGGTCGGCTCGCTGCAGGCGATCATCGACGACACCGACGGCGTGGTCGCCGTCCTCGGCGGGCTCTCGACGAAGGTGCCGAAAGCCGAGCGCGGCGACGTGCGCGCCGCGCTGACGGCGATCGACGACGAGCTCGACTCGCTCCCGGATTGGGTCGACGAGCTCGTCTCCGATATGGAGGACTACGACGATCCCGCCGCGGCGAGGGCCTCCTTCTGCGCTCTCGTCTCGGGACTCTCGCTGCCCGCCTCACAAGCCTGCGGCTGATCCCCTCCGGGGATAGGCTCGCCGGCCATGATCCTCGCGATCGACCAGGGCACCACCGGGACCACCTGCCTCGTCTTCGATGGTGAGGGCAAGATCCGCGGCCGCGCTTACAGCGAGTTTCGCCAGCATTTCCCCCGGCCGGGCTGGGTCGAACACGACGCCAACGAGATCTGGGAGGTGACCAAGCGGGTCGCCTCGCACGCGATCGCCGATGCGAAGGCCGATCCGGCGAGCCTCGACGCGATCGGGATCACCAACCAGCGCGAGACGGTGGTCGCCTGGGATCCGCGCACCGGCGAGCCGGTCCACAACGCGCTCGTCTGGCAGGACCGGCGGACCGCGGCGCGCTGTGACGAGCTCCGCGCCGCCGGCCATGAGCAGCTGGTTCGCGAGCGCACCGGCCTCGTCCTCGACCCCTACTTCTCGGCGACCAAGATCGAATGGCTGCTGGCAAACGTCGAGGCCGCCCGCGACGCCGTCTTCGGCACGATCGACTCCTGGCTCGTGTTCAAGCTCACCGGCCGGCATGCGACCGACGTCAGCAACGCCTCGCGGACGATGCTGTTCGACATCGGCAAGCTGAGCTGGGACGGCGAGCTCTGCGATCTGCTCGGCGTCGACCCGGAACGTCTGCCCGAGCCGCTGCCCTCGGCCGGGATCTTTGGCACCACCTCGGAGTTCGGCGGCGAGATCCCGGTCGCCGGGATCGCCGGCGATCAGCAGGCGGCGCTCTTCGGCCAGGCGTGCATCCGGCCGGGGATGGCGAAGAACACCTACGGCACGGGCAGCTTCGTCCTCCTCAACGCGGGTGAGCAGATGCCGCCGCCGAGTGAGGGACTGCTGACCACGGTCGCCTGGGGGGTCGACGACAAAGTCACCTACGCGCTCGAGGCCGCGGTGTTCGTCACCGGCGCCGCGGTCCAATGGCTGCGCGACGGACTCGGCCTCGTCGCCGAGGCGGCCGAGACCGAGGGCATGGCGGCCTCGCTCGATTCCAACGACGACGTCTACTTCGTCCCCGCGCTCACCGGGCTCGGCTCGCCGCATTGGGACCCCTACGCCCGCGGGACGATCGTCGGCCTGACCAGGGGCACGACCCGCGCCCACCTGGCGCGGGCGGCGCTCGAGGGGATCGCCTACCAAACGGTCGATGCCGTCCGGGCGCAGGAGCGGGTCGCCGGCGAGCGCCTCTCTGAGCTGCGCGCCGACGGCGGCGCGGTCGCCAACCGCTGGCTGATGCAGTTCCAGGCAGACGTCCTCGGGGCGCCGGTGATCGTCCCCGAGATCGCCGAGACGACGGCTCTCGGCGCCGCCTACCTCGCCGGGATCGGCGCGGGCAAGTGGACCGCCGAGCAGGTCGGGGCGATGTGGGGGGAGGCGGCGCGCCACGAGCCGGCGATGCCGGCGGGGGAGCGTGAACGGCTGCTCGGGCGCTGGTCGGAGGCGGTCAACCGGGCCCGGGGCTGGGCCGAGCCGGGCCAGTAACCGAATCGCGACGCGGGGGTTAGTGGCGCTGCCGGGGTGCGCCCGGCGACCGAATGGCAGAGCTCAAGCCCCAGCGCTACAAGGACCCGCGTCCGGCGGAACTGTTCCAGCCCGTGCACGAGTGGTCGCGAACGCACGACCCGACCTGGGTCTACGAGGGGGTGCGGCTGATCATGACCTGGGTCGCGATCTTCGTCTACCGCACCCGCGCGATCTCGGTGCCCAATGTGCCCGCCGGCCCCGTGATCCTGGCGCCGAACCATTTTTCGAACATGGACCACTTCTTTGCCGGCGTCCACACCCGGCGGCGGATCAGGTTCATGGCCAAGTCACAGCTGTTCGGCAGGAACCGGGTGCTCGACTACATCTACAAGTACGGCGGCGTGTTCCCCGTCCGCAGGGGTCACCACGACGAGGAGACCTTCATCACCGCCAACGCGATCCTCGCTCGCGGCGGCTGCGTGCTGATCTATGCCGAGGGTGGTCGCTCGCGCACCGGTCAGCTCGGCGAGGCGAAGCCGGGCGTCGGCCGGCTGGCGCTCGAGTCGGGCGCCCCGGTGGTTCCGATGGCGATCCATGGCTCCAAGAACGTGCGCGCCTGGAAGCGCCTCAGCTTCCCCAAGGTCACGGTCCAGTACGGCGAGCCGATCACCTTCCCCCGCGTCGAACAGGCGACCCGCGAGCAGCAGCTCGCCGCGTCGCAGCAGGTCTTCGATCAGGTGAAGGCGATGTACTCGGCGCTGGAGGAGAACGGCCGCGTGAGCGTGATCAAGTCGATGCGCGAGGGCGCGGCCGCCGCCGCGGCACCCCGCTCAGAAGCTCACTCGTAGCGCTTCTCGATCGTCTTCCAGTGCTCGGGGTCGTGGCCCGGGAGGATCACGGCCTGCGGGTAGGTACGGGCGAAGTGCTGCAGCTCGCGCATCGACCGGCGCCAGTTGTGGCGGTCGAGCGGGCGTGGCGGCTCGGGGGCATCCTCGAGCTGGCCGATCGTGTAGATCGCATCGCCGGCGATCACCAGGTCGCGGTCGCGCAGGCGGCAGATCAACGACTGGTGCCCGGCGCTGTGCCCCGGGGTCGAGGCGAGCCGCACGCTGCCGTCGCCGAACAGGTCGAAGGTGCGGCCGAAGGTCGCGTATGAGCTCACCTGGTCGGAGCCGTAGCTGACCGTGCGGTAGTCGAAGGCGTAGTCGTAGTGGCTGGGGCGATAGCCGCGCAGGAACGGGCGCGAGTCGGTGGAGGCAGCGGTCCATTCGTCCTCGCTGATCACGAAGGTGGCGCCGCCGAACTCCGACATCCCGGACGAGTGGTCGAAATGCAGGTGGGTCATGACCACGAGCTTGATCGCCTTCGGATCGACGCCGCGAGCGCGCAGCTGCGCCGGCAGGTCCTGGCCGGATTCGATCTCGGGCCGGGAGTAGCGAGCGATCGTGCGGCCGAGGTTCTCGGCCGGCTTCGAGGCAACCGAGGCGTGCAGGCCGGTGTCGACCAAGAACGGCCCGGCCGAGGGGTGGTGCACGAGGTATGCGGGGATCGGAATCGTCAGCCACTTCGACTTCGGGGTGCCGATCCCGAGCATGCTCAGGGTTGGGAAGCGGCCGGCGGTCTCGAGGAACGCTCGCGGGCAGACCATCGTCCCGGTGAGGATCGGCTCGACCACCACGGTGGCGCCTTCGCGGCCACCCGCCAGCGGCCCGCCGAGCGGCTTGGTGTCGGCCCTCACCTTCATCGCGCCGCCACTGTAGCCGTATAGCCTGCGTGCGCCATGGCGCCGCAGAGCTCGCGAATCTTTGCGCCCGGACTGCTCAGCGATCGGGTCTGCGTGGTCTCAGGCGCGGGCACCGGGCTCGGCCGCGAGACGGCGCTCGAGCTCGCCCGCCTGGGCGCGACCGTGGTCGGTTGTGGCCGCCGCCCCGAACCGCTGGAGGCGCTGGTCGCCGACGCCGAGCCGCTCGCCGGCAGCGCCGAGGCCGAGGCGATGGACATCCGCGACGAGCAGGCGGTCGAGGCGCTCTTCGACGGTGTGATCGAGCGCCACGGGCGCCTCGACGTGCTCGTCAACAACGCCGGCGGCCAGTTCCTCAGCCCGGCGGAGGCGATCTCGCCGAAGGGCTTTCGGACGGTGATCGAGCTCAACGTGATCGGCACCTGGCTGATGACCCACGCGGCGGCGACCAAGGCCTTCATCCCCCAGGAGGAGGGCAAGGTGATCAGCGTCACGCTCTCGCCACACCACGGGATGCCGGGCATGGTTCACTCCGGCGCCGCGCGGGCAGCGGTTGAGAACATGATGCGAACCCTGTCGATCGAATGGGCGCGGTTCGGGATCCGCACCTGCGCGATCGCGGCCGGCCAGTTCGACACCGAGACGCTGCGGACCAAGTACCCGCCGGAGGTCGTCGCGGCGGTCCCCTCGACGGTGCCGCTGCAGCGGCTGGGAACCGAGGAGGAGTGGGCCTGGCTGGTCGCCTACCTCGCCTCGCCGGCGGGCGACTTCTTCTCCGGGACGACGATCACCATGGACGGCGCCCGCGACAACTGGTTCGGCGCCTGGCCGCCCGGTGTCTATGGCTCGAGCGGCGAGCCGCCGGCCGAGGAGCGGCGTCCGAAGGGACCATCAACCTGAGCGGGGGATGAGCGAGCCGGGTTCGAACAAGCGGCTGATCCTCGCCGCGATGGTGTTCGCGGTCGCGATGACGTTCATCGACCAGACGATCGTCTCGATCGCCGTGCCCGAGCTGCAGAAGGACCTCGGGCTCTCGGCGACGGGGGTGCAGTGGGTGGTCAACGGCTACCTGCTCTCGCTCTCGGCGCTGTTCGCGCTCGGCGGGCGGATCGCGGACATCGCCGGACACCGCAGGATGGTGCTGATCGGCGTTGTCGTTTTCGCCGGCGCCTCGGCGATGTGCGGGCTGACGCCGACCGGCTCGGCGGCGGAGGCCTGGATCATCGTCTTCCGCGTGATCCAGGGCGCCGGCGCGGCGATCATGTTCCCGGCCGCGCTGGCGATCGTCGTCGCCGCCTATCCGGTCGGCGAGCGCGGCAAGGCGCTGGCGATCTTCTTTGCGATCACGGGCGGGCTGACCGCACTCGGCCCGCTCGCAGGCGGCTATCTGACCGAGATCGATTGGCGGGCGATCTTCTGGGTCAACGTCCCGGTGGCGATCATCGCGATCGTGCTGACCCTGCGCGCGAAGCCCGACGACACCCGGCACCCGGCACCGCTCGACTACCGCGGCGCAGTGCTCGTCGCGCTGGGGATGGGGCTCGCGGTGCTCGGCCTGCAGCAGTCGAGCACCTGGGGCTGGGGCGACCCGGCCACCTGGGGGACGATCGCCGCCGGGCTGATCTTCCTTGCGGTGTTCGTGAAGGTCGAGCTCGGCACGCCCCAGCCGCTGATCCAGCTGCGGATCTTCGCCAATCGCGCCTTCGCGGTCGACAACGCGGTCCTCTTTTTGCTCTCGATCGCCTTCGTGCCGATGTTCCTGTTCGCGAGCGAGTACGCGCAGATCTCGCTCGACTACGACGCGTCGAACGCCGGCCTCTATCTGCTCACGTTCTTCGCCGGCTTCGCCACGGCCTCGCAGTTCGGCGGCCGGATCCTCGACCAGCGCGGGGCACGGCCGGCGGTGGTCGCCGGCTGTTTCGTCGCCGCGGTCGGCTACTTCCTCTGGGCGCGCCAGCTCACCGACCTCGACTTCAGCGACCAGTGGTACTGGGTCGCGCTGGCGGGGGCGGGCACCGGGCTCGTGCTCGGCCCCGCGAGCACCGACGCGGTCAACCGCGCCGCCAAGACCAGCTACGGGGAGGTCACCGGGATCACCCAGACGGTGCGCAACTTCGGCGCCAGCGTCGGCCTGGCGCTGCTGGGGACGATCCTGATCCTCGAGAACAAGTCGCGCCTGGAGGACTCGCTTGCCCCGCTCGGGATCCCGAAGGGCACGGCCGACCAGATCGCCGACTCGCTCTCCAACGGCGGCTCGGGCGCCCCGCAGGCGACCGGCGAGTCCGCCCACAAGATCTTCGAGCAGGTGCAGGTCGACTTCGCCTTCGCCAGCCGCACGGTGTTCTACGGGATGGCGGTCGCGATGCTGATCGCGTTCGTCGTCTCGCTGATCGCGCTGCCCGGCGGCCGCGTCACCGACGCTGAGCACCCGGAGGCCGTTTCGTAGCGAACGCACCCCCCGACTTGTGTCCGCCAGGGCGATGTGAGAGGGTCGGCCGGCGATGCGACCGCTGGGCACGGAGGGCCACCGGGTAGCTCGCCTTGCGCTGCTTGCCATCGGCGCGCTCGCTGCCACGCTCGCCTTCGCGGCCAGCGCCGCGGCGTTCGAGCCGCTGACCACGATCGGCTCCCCGGGCAACGCGGCGGGCCAGCTGAGCTTCCCGTCGTCGGTGGCGATCGGCCCCAACGGGCACCTCTACGTTCCCGACAACGGCCAGAACCGGATCAACGAGTTCCAACCCAACGGTAGCTTCGTCCGCGGCTGGGGCTGGGGCGTCGACACCGGCGCGGCGGCGCTCGAGACCTGCACCACCGTGAGCACCTGTCAGAACGGGATCGCCGGCGGCGGCGCCGGCCAGCTCAACACCCCGACCGGGATCGATGTCGATGCCGCGGGGAACGTCTACGTGGTCGAGAAGGGCAACCACCGGATCAGTGTGTTCACCGCCACCGGTGGCTTCATCGGGGCCTGGGGGGCGGACGTGGTCCCCGGCGGCGGCACGGGCTTCGAACCGTGCACCGCTACCTGCAAGGCGGGCGTCTCGGGTTCCGCGGCCGGGGAGATGTTCCAGCCCAACAGCGTCGCGGTGGCGGGCGCGGCCCTCTACGTCACCGATAGCTCCAACATGCGCGTGAACCAGTACACGACCGCCGGAGCGTTTACCCGCTCGTGGGGCTGGGGCGTCGACACGGGAGCATCCGCGTTTGAGACCTGCACCACCGCCAGTGCGTGTCAGGCCGGCCTCGCCGGAGACGGGGCGGGCCAGCTCGGGGGCGTGAACGTGAACGACTCGATCGGCGGGATTGCGGTCGGCGCCGGCGGGCACGTCTACGTGGCGACCGCGACCGGGCGGATCAGCGAGTTCGATCCGGCGGCCCCGACGGCCTCGATGTTCGTGCGCGCCTGGGGCTGGGGCGTCGACACCGGAGCTTCCGCGTTTGAGATCTGCACCACCGCCAGCGGCTGTCTCGGGGCGCTGGCGGGCAGCGGTGCCGGTCAGCTGACCAACGCCACGGGGGTGGCGACGACGGCGGGCGGCGACGTCCTGGTGACCGAGTTGACCGGGTTCTGGGGCATCAGCGACCGCATCAGCCAGTTCGCCTCCAACGGGCCGTTCGTGCGCGCCTTCGGCTTCGACGTGATCCCCGGAGGCCCGACCGGCTTCGAGATCTGCACCACCAACTGCAAGGCCGGAGTCGCCGGCAACGGCCTCGGCCAGCTCGACCAGCCGCTCGACGTCGCGGTCGATGCGTGCGACGCGATCTGGACCATCGACCAGGGTGCCAACAAGCGCTTGACCCGCTACGGGGAGCCGGGCACGCTCGATCAGCCGCCGTGCACCGAGGGGCCGCGGACGGTGTCCGTCACCAAGGACGGGACCGGGACGGGGACCGTTACCTCGTCCCCGCCGGGGATCAACTGCGGGGGCGATTGCACGGAGGACTTTCCCTTCAACGAGGTCGTTACCCTGACCGCGACCCCCGATTCGGGTTCGAGCTTCGACGGCTGGAGCGGCGACTGCGCCAGTTCGGCGGGCACCACCTGCACGCTGGGCATCGACGCGGCGAAGTCGGCCGCAGCCACCTTCAACCCCATTCCCCCGGCACCCGTCTCGGACTTCACCGTGACGTCCACCACCCGCGGGCGGATCCTGATCGACGCCTCGCGGTCATTCGGGAGCTCCTTCCGCTGGGACATCAACAGCGACGGGGACAACGACTTCATCACCGGGCCCGAGGCGCCGTTCCTCGCCATCCACCTGCACAGGCCGGGGCCCACCACGATCACGCTGACCACGAGCACCTGCTGTGGGCTCAAGGCCGCCTCCCAGGAGAAGGTGAACGTCCTCGCCCTCGGCGGCAAGACTTTCCAAACCCTGAGCCCGGACAAGGTGACCGCGGCCTCAGCGCCAAGCTTCCTGACGCCGTCGTTCAGGACGAGCAACGTCAGAGACTGCGACCCGAGCATGCGGCTGATCTTCGGCATTGTCGACGTCCGCGGCTGCATGAAGGAGGTCATCCACCCGGGCGACCTCCCCGACAGCGAGAAGCCCCTGGTCGATGACGGGAGGTTCTGGGGCGTGAACTTCCTGTTGGAGACGATGCCTCCCATCTGCGAGTTCGGCGGCGGCGGATGCGTGGACACCGCGCAGGGCAAGGACTTCGGCATCTACGCCTCCTACGGGCCCGTGCACATGAACGGGATGACCCTGACGCCGGACCCCGGACGCTCGATCCTGATCTTCCCGGGCATCAATCGCGTCGCCTCCTCGAGAGCGACGCTGACCTACGACGCCACCGCCGTGACGAAGAAGATCACGGTTCAGCACGGGCCGCTCAACCTCAGCGTCGGCACTCCCGGCACCACAGAGCTGCTCTCGGGGCGGCGAGGCTTGGCGCTGTGGTCGTTCGACGCCGCCAAGGACCTGCCCGACATCGGCGGCTTCACGCTCGACGGCCAGACCCAGATCGCTCTCACCCAGGAGGGCGACCGCCGGCTGACCGAGCTGACGATGGCGCTGAAGCTGCCGCCGGTGCTCAAGGCCGGGGACGGCAAGGGCCCGAACGGCAAGGTGACGGTTGAGGCCGACAACGACTCCGGGATCCAGCTCGGTCGCCTGTTCCTCTCCGTGCCCGAGGCGTACGTCGGATCCGTGCTGCTGCAGGACCTGGGCTTCACGTACTCGGCCGCCGGGAATGCCGACCCGTACTGCGCCAGCAAGTGGTGGCAGGCGACCGCGAGGATCACGTTCCTGCCGTCGTCGGGAACCGGCGGCGGCATCGACCTTGCGCCGCCTCCGGCGCGCGAGGGGGTGGCGTTCTGCGGCGGGCAGTTCCACAGCGCCGGGGCGGACGTCAGATTTGGAGTCCCGATCCCGCCGCCAAAGATCGCCCCAGGCGTCTTCTTGCAGCACATCCGGTTCAACCTGCAGGCGCAACAGCCGGTGATCATCGATGGCGGCGCGGGGATCACGGCGGCGAAGATCACCGAGGTTGACGGCGGCCTGCTGGCGGCGTTCGCCTCCCCGCAGCATCCGTACGTGATCAAGGCCGCGGATGGCAACTACACGCTGGGAGCCCTCGCGGGCCGGCGCCTGATCAGCCCCGGGTTCGCGGTCGGCGGCAACGTCAAGGTCGTGATCCCCGGGACCGAGCCGGAGGAGGCCGGCCTCGGTCTTGGCAACGGCTACCTGCTCTACAGCTATCCCGACTACGTGGCCGGCGGCGGGACGATGCACATCCAGACGCTGGTGTTCGCGATCGATGCCGGCGGCGGGATCGAGGCATCGACCAGGACCGGGCGCTTCAACGCCAATGCCCAAGGGAAGTTCTGCCTGTTGGGCGGCCTCACGATCGCCGGATTCGAGCCCTGCGTCGGCGGGCTCGCGTGGGCGAGTAGCCGTGGCACGGTTGCCTGCGCCTACCTACCCAAGGATGTGTTCGAGCCGGGGTTCGGCTACAGATGGGGCCAGACGGTGGGCGAGATCGGCGAGTTCGAGGCGTTCCTCGGGTTCGCCGGCGACGGCTGCAAGCCGAGCAAGTTCTGGGAGACCAACGTCCAAGGGGCCCGAGTACTGGCTATGCGGCAGACGCTGCTGGCCGCACCGGACCGTCCGGCCGACGGTGCCCAGGTCCTCGGCCCACGTGGCCTCGCGCCGCTCTCGTTCACGGTCAAGAAGGGCGAGCAGACCGCGAACGTGCATCTCGACGGCGACGGCGGCGCGCCGGCCGTCCGCATCACGGGTCCCGACGGCGAGGTGCTCGAGAGTGTCCCGGATCAGGTCACCGCGGGCCAGCGCCTGCGGGTGCTCGCCTACCCGAAGTACAACGCGACCTGGGTCGGAGTGGACGATGCGCAGCCGGGCACGTACACGATCACGCCGCTGCCGGGCTCGGTGGGCATCACCGGCATGTCCGAGACCCGGCCCGAGGACGACACGCTGAAGGCAACGGTGAGCGGCCAGGGCGGCGAGCGGGTCGTGCATTACGACGTCGGCAAGGCCGGTGGCCAGCTGGTGCGCTTCTACGAGCGCGGCGAGGCGACCTGGCACGAGATCGGCAAGGCGACCAGCGGCGAGGGCGAGATCCGCTTCACGCCCGCGCCTGGTCCCAGCGGCAAGCGCGAGATCGTCGCCCAGATCGAGGTCGACGAGCTCGCCGGCCCGGCGGTCACCGTCGCCGAGTTCAAGGCCCCGCCGCCGCCGAAGGCGGGGGCGGTGAAGAAGGTGCGGGCGCGCCGCGCGGGCAAGCGGCTGCTGGTCTCCTGGAAGGCGGCCAAGAACGCAGCCTCATACAACGTCGTGGTCCGGATGCGCAACGGCCTCCAGCGCGTCGCCCACACCAAGCGCACCAGGCTCAGCCTCCGCGGGGTCCCGCAGACCCAGTCCGGGGTCGTCGGCGTCGCGGCGGTCGGCCCGCTCACCGACCGCGGCAAGGCGGGGTCAGGTCGGTTCAAGGCGACCAAGGACGAGCCCGACCGCCGCGGCCGGTTCCGCTGAGCCGCCTCAGCGGGTCAGCGTCCGGGCGATCACCAGGCGCTGGATCTCGTTGGTGCCCTCGTAGATCTGGGTGATCTTCGCGTCGCGCATCATCCGCTCGACCGGGTACTCGCTGACGTAGCCGTAGCCGCCGAGCACCTGCACCGCCTCGGTGGTCACCCACATCGCCGTGTCTGAGGCGATCAGCTTCGCCATCGCCGAGTACTTGCCCATGTCGGCGTCGCCGGCGTCGATCTTCGAGCAGGCGCGGTAGAGCAGCTCGCGGGCGGCGGCGGTGCGCGACTCCATGTCGGCGAGCTTGAACTGGATCCCCTGGAAGGCCGCGATCGGCTTGCCGAACTGCTGGCGCTCCTGGGCGTAGGCGGCGGCGTAGTCGGTCGCGCCCTGGGCGATCCCGACGGCCTGCGCGGCGACCCCGAGCCGCGAGCGGTCGAGGGTGCCCATCGCCACCTTGAAGCCCTCGTTCTCGGTCCCGATCAGGTTCTCGGCCGGGACGCGGACGTTGTCGAAGATCGGCTGCCCGGTGGGCGATCCGCGGATTCCCATCTTGTGCTCGAGCTTGCCGACCGAGAACCCGGGCCGGTCGGCCTCGACGACGAAGGCCGAGATCCCGCGCGAGTGGCCCTCGTCGGGGTTGGTGACCGCGAAGCAGATGTAGAAGTCGGCGATGCCGAGGTTGGAGATCCAGTTCTTGGTCCCCTCGATCACCCACTCGTCGCCGTCGCGCACGGCCTTGGTCCGCATCCCGCCCGGGTCCGAGCCGGCGTCGGGCTCCGAGAGCGCGAAGGCGGGGCTCCACTCGCCCGAAGCGCATTTCGGCAGGAACCGCTGCTTGAGCTCGTCGGAGCCGAAGAGGCGGATCGGCAGCGTGCCGAGCTCCTGGATCATCAGGATCAGGGCGGAGGAGGCGCAGGCCTTGGCGACCTCCTCGACGGCGATGTTGAGCATCAGCGTTCCGGTGCCGGTGCCGCCGTGCTCGGGCTCGAACGGCAGCCCGAGCAGATCGTGGGAGGCGAATAGCTCGCGGATGTCGGCCGGGTATTCGGCCTTCTCGTCGATCTCGGCGGCCCGCGGCGCGACCCGCTCGACGACCATCCTGCGGATCGTCTCGCGGAAGTCGGAGAACTCCTGCGGCAGGGTGTAGGGGGCGTTGGGCTCGACCGTGGTCGCCATCGGCTGCGGAGGTTAGCCCGCGGCGCCCGCCGTCAGCTTCGAAGCCACCAGCTCGCCCAGCAGGCGGTAGCCCGCCACCGACGGGTGATCGCCGTCGGCGGTCAGCTGCGGCGCCATCTGCCCGTGCGCCTCGGGGTTCTCGAGCCGGTCGTGGAAGCCGATCACGGGCACGCCCTCGGCGCGACCGATCGCGGCGATCCGGCGGTTTAGCTCGGCGATCGGGGCGTCGGCGGCCGGGTGGCCGTTGTTCCACGGCAGAACGTCGACGAGATAGACGTCAAGGCCGAGTTGCTTGCCGCGGGCGACCATCGACTGCAGGTCGTCGCCGGCGTCGGCGACCGGACGCCCCTGGGCGATGTCGTTGATGCCGCCCTGGACGATCAGGATCTCGGCGCCCTCGGCACAGCCGTCGAGGCGCTGGGAGATCTCGTCGGTGCGCTCGCCGAAGACGCCGCAGTTGGTGAACTCGAGACCCGGGCGCGCGCTCTCAGCCCAGTACTCGTACTGGCTGCGCTCGTCGTCGCCGAACCCGAACGCCGCTCGTTGGGCAGGGTCGGGGTCGTAGCCCGGCGAACCGGAGGTGATCGAGTCGCCGAGCGCGGCGACCGCGGTCGCGTCGGCATCGGACACTGGTTCCTGCTCGGGATCGTCCGCGCTCGAGCCGCAGCCGCCGACCGCGACCGCTGCGGCGACGAGAGCGACGAGCCCTACGTGTACATACCGCCGAACTGGCCGCCGGTGACGTTCAGGCATTGACCGTGAACATAGTTGGAGAGCCCGGAGCTGAGGAAGAGCACCGGCGCCGCGGCCTCCTCGGGCTGGGCGGGCCGGCCGAGCGGGATGATCGCCGAGGCCATCGCGCGCATCTGCTCGGGGATCCCGAGCTCGACCTGTTCGCCGTCGCCGACCTCGAGCGTCTCGCCCTTCTCCTTCGCCTGCGTCAGCCGGGTCTCGATGAAACCGAAGGCGACGGCGTTGCAGTTGATCTTGAACGAGCCCCACTCCTTCGCCAGGGTCTTGGTGAACCCGACGACGCCGGCCTTGGCGGCCGAGTAGTTGACCTGGCCGGCGTTGCCCATCGTCCCCGAGATCGAGGAGATGTTGACGATCTTGCGGAACCGCTCGACGCCCTCCGCGCGTTCGGCCTTCGCCGCCTCGCGCCAATGCGGGGCGATCGCGCGGACGACGCGGAAGGGGACGATCGTGTGGATGTCGAGCATCGCCTGGAACTGCTCGTCGGTCATCCGGTGGACGACTCCGTCCCAGGTGTAGCCGGCGTTGTTGACGATGATGTCGACCTCGCCGAAGGCCTCGACCGCCTTCGCGACCAGCTCGTCCGGCACGCCGGGCTCGGTCAGGTCGCCGGCGAAGACCGCGGTCTCACCGTCGATCTCCGATGCGGCCTGTTCGGCGACGTCTCCGTCGATGTCGTTGATCAGGACCTTGGCGCCCTCGTTGATGAACAGCTCCGCCGTCGCTCGGCCGATCCCACGCGCTGAGCCGGTGACGATCGCGGCCTTGCCCTCAAGCAATCCCATGTTCTCGATTCACTCCTGTCGATTACGTCAGTTGGTGTCGGACCCGCGGTCCAAGTCGGGGCACTCTATGGAGTCGGCCACGGCGCCGCGCCGTCAGAGATCGGCGCCGCGATCGCGGACGGTGGCGAGCACGGTCGAGCGAATCTCCGCCAGCGGCGTGCCCTTCTGGACGTATGCGTCGGCGCCCCGGTCGATCGCGGGGCGCTCCATCCGCGCGGCATCCATTCCCGAGAGGACGACGATCGAGACCGCCGGTGAGACCTCGCGCAGCAGCGGTATCGCGTCCAGCCCGTCCATCCCAGGGAGGCCGAGGTCGAGGACGATCGCGTCGGGGGAGAGGTCGCGGACGACATCGATGCACTCCTCGGCCGACTCCGCCTCACCGAGCACGCGAAGGCGGCGGTCGAGCTCGAGCCCGAACCTGGTCAGTTCGCGCAGCTCGGCCTCGTCGTCGCAGATGACTACCCCGACCATCGGCCGGCCGCACCCTTCCCTGGGTTGCGGGTGTTTGTCATCTCCGGGATTGTTATCGCAGATGCGCGCTCAGAGGCCGAGCTGGCGCCCGAGGATCTCCTTCATCACCTCGTCGGTGCCGCCGCCGATCGGCCCCAGGCGGGCGTCGCGCAGCGCCCGCTCGACCCCGTACTCGCGCATGTAGCCGTAGCCGCCGAGGATCTGCACGCATTCGTCGGCGACCTCGACGCAGGCGCGCTGGGTGTAGAGCTTCGCCTTGGTCACGTCGGCGATCACATCCTCGCCCGCGATGTAGCGGCGCAGGGCGTGGTAGGTGAGCGCGCGCCCGACCTCGGCCTTGACGCCGATCTCGGCGATCTTGTGACGGATCGCCTGAAAGCGGCCGATCGGCCGGCCGAAGGCCTCGCGCTCGCCCGCGTACTCGATCGCCACCGCCAGCAGCCGGCGCATCGCCCCGACCGCGCCCAGCGACATCAGCAGCCGCTCCCAGGCGAAGTTCTCCATGATCAGGTAGAAGCCGCGATTCTCCTCGCCGAGCAGGTTCTCGTCCGGGACCTCGACCTCGGTGAACGAGAGCTCGGCGGTATCGGAGGAGTGCCAGCCCATCTTCTCGAGCTTGTTGACGACCTCGTAGCCGGGCATCTCGCGCTCGAGGATCAGGAACGAGATCCCCTGGTGGCCGCCGTCCTCGGTCGTCTTCACCGCGCAGACGAGGAAGTCGGCGCGGACGCCGTTGGTGATGAAGGTCTTCGAGCCGTTGACGAGGTAGCCACCGTCAACCTTGCGCGCCATCGTCCTGATCGAGGCGACGTCGGAGCCGGCGCCGGGCTCGGTGATCCCGAGCGCTGCGATCCGCTCGCCCTGGATCGCCGGGCGCAGGAAACGCTCGTGCTGGTCGGGGGTTCCGAACCTGTACACCGGCGGCGTGGCGATCCCGGTGTGGGCACCGAGTCCGGCGCCGACACCGCCGGAGGCCCCGGCGGCGGCCAGCTCCTCCGCCCAGACGGCGTCGTGGACGTAGTCGCCCCCCTGGCCGCCCAGCTCCTCCGGGTACTTGAGCCCGAGAAAGCCGAGCTCGGCGGCCCGCCGATAGAGGTCGCGCGGGAACTCGCGTGCCGCCTCCCACTCGTCGACGTGGGGGACGATCTCCTCGCGGACCCAGCGATTGATCGTCTCGCGCAGCTGGATGTGCTCGTCGGTAAACGGGGGCATCAGCGCCCGCTCGCCGCTGTCCTTGACCACGGTCACCGTCGGCGCGCAGCCTACTGGGCGCGGACGCTGCGGAACCTGTGCCGCCGGACGTTGTTGAATATGGGTGATGGCAGCCACCGAGCAGCAGCAGCCGACGCCCCCGAGCGGGCCGCCGGACCAGTCGTGTGCCAGCTGTGGCGCCGCGCTGGCGCCCGACCAGCGCTACTGCCTCGCATGCGGCACGCGCCGCGGCGAGCCGAGGGTGCCGCCGCCGGGCCCGCCCGCGAATCTATCCGGCGCGCCCGCTCCGGCTGCCGAGCCGCAGCCGCCACGTCAGTCGGACGTCTCGCCGCTGGCGGCCGTGATCGGGATCGCCCTGCTCGGCGGGATGCTGTTGATCGGCGTGCTGATCGGCCGCGGTGGCGGCGACGACCCGGCGCCGGCGCCGATCGTCAAGGTCGGCGAGGCGACGACGACCGGTTCCAGCCCGACCACGACGCCGGCCGAGCCCGATTCGGGGGCTGCGGACACGATCACCAGCGAGTGGCCCGAGGGCACCGAAGGGTTCACGATCCAGCTCAGCACCGTGACCCAGGATGGCGCCACCCCCGAGACCGTCGACGCCGCCAAGGAGACGGCGGCCAGCGACGGCGCCGCCGATGCCGCCGTGCTCGATTCCGACCTCTACTCCAGTCTGCCGCCCGGCAACTACGTGATCTACTCGGGCGTCTATACGGACCGCAAGTCGGCGGAGGTGGCGCTCGAGGGGCTGCAAAAGAGCTTCCCGGAGGCGGTCGTGGTCGAGGTCGCGAGCGGCGATGAGACATCCTCCACCGAGACGCCCGAGGCGGCGGAGCCGGGCGTCGACGACCTTGCCCCGGGCGCCGGCGGCGAGAGCGAGATCCCACCGCAGGACACGCAATGAGCCCGAGCCCGATCAAGCGCCTGAAGCCCTACTTCAAGACCCGCCCACGGAACCCCAAGGGCGCCAAGCCGCAGGCCGCGGCCGCCCCTGCCGCCCAGCCGGCCGCGGCGGCCGCCCCGGCCGCGGCGCCGGCCGGCCAGGCTCCGGCGGCGCAGGCAGCGGCCGCGCCCGTGCAGGCCCCGGCTGCGCAGGCTCAACCCGCCGCCGCCCCGGCCGCCCCCGCTGCCACGCCGCAACCGGCTCAGGCGCCGCCCGCGCCGCCGCCGGCTGAGCTCTTGGCTCGCCGCAAACAGCTCTCGCAGCGCTACGCGGAGCTCGAGTCCGACCTCGGCGGACTCGTCTATGAGATGGCGATTCGTGACCACTTTCGTCTCGACGTGCTCGTCCGCCGCGCGGCCGAGCTGCAGGCGGTCGACGCCGAGCTGAGCTCGGTCGAGCAGGCGCTCGGGATCGCGACTCCGGCGCCGGCGGCGGTCTGCCCGGCGTGCCGGGCGCCGGTCGGGGTTGGCGCTCAGTACTGCGGGCGCTGCGGCTCGACCCTGGCGCGGACGGGAGTACCCTCAACACCTGTGTCCGCCAACGCCGCCACTCCGCCGAGCAATGCCGACACTCCGCCGAGCGAGGCCGACACTGCGCCGGGCGAGGCCGATACTCCACCGAGTAAGGCCGCCACTCCGCCGAGTACAGGGGTGACCCCGTGAGGATTCCGGGCCGGCTGATCCGTGGCTCGGTGCGGCCCGATCGCCGCTCGCTCGCGCGCTTTGCCTCGCTGCGCTGGGCCGCCCTGCCGATCGTCGACCGCCGCTGGACCGCGCCGCTGTCGGCGGTGGCGCTCGGCTTCGGGCTCTTCGTCGGCGTTGCGATCGGGCCCGGGACCGAGGGCACCCTGGGAGGGACGAATCCGATGGTGATCGAGGTTCCGCCTCCGGAGAATCCGCAGACGGTCAACGCACAGCCGGACTCGAGCCGGGGCGACGGCGACGGTGAAGGCAACGCGAACGATTCGAACGGCGGCGACGGCACCTCCGTGCCCGCGCCCCCAAGCGGCGATTCGCCGCCGGTCTTCGACACTCCGACCACCACGCCGCCGGTGACGACGACGCCGCCGGCGACGTCGTACCCGAGCACGACGACCGACACCACGACAGACACCACCACCGGGGGGACGACCGACGACGAGGACAGCGTCGAACCTACGACCACGACGCTGACCGGCACCGTGGTCCACCTCAACCCCGAGGCGGCCAGCTACACGATTGCCACCGACGACCGGCGGCTGCTCGCCGTGCACTCGCATAGCCCGCCGACCGTTGGCAGGGTGGTCGAGCTCGAGGCGCGCCAGCTCGCCAACGGCACCTACGACGAAACGGGCAACCGCGACGAGAACGGCAAGCGGGGCCAGGTCTCGTTCGCCGGCACGGTCACCTTCAGCAATCCCGTGATGCGCGTCTACACGGTCTCGGGGCCCGGGGTCTCGCTGCTCGTTCGCGGAAAGGCTCAGCGGACGCCGCCCGACGTCGGCGACCAGGTCGAGGTGCAGGCGAGGATTGCCGACAACGTCGAGGCGCTACCGGTGACGCCGCCGGGTGAGCAGGGCTGCGGCGAGCCGCCGGCGCTGCCGAAGGTTCCGCATGTCGGCCTCGAGCAGGTGGCACTGAAGCCCAGCGACGATGACACCAGCGGCGATGAGACCACGACCGCCGATGTCGAGGCGATCGTCGAGGGCGTCTGTCGCGACTCGCGCAAGCTGATCGTCTCGGCCGACGACGTGCGCGAGTCCGGCCACGACACCGCGATCGCCGTCCCCGAGGAGCTTCGGATCAGCGCCCTGAAGACCGGCCAGATACTGAAGCTCGGTGTGGAGATCGGCGACAACGGCGCGCTCAAGCTGACGGCGGCCGCCAGCGACAAGGCCACCAAGGGCGCCGAGGGCGAGGACCTCGTCCAGCCCGGCGCCGACTCGGAGTCCTCCGACGACGGCTAGGTCGGGTCGGTCGGCGGGCTGTCGAGCGTCGTGTAGCCGCGGGCCGCGGCGTCGAAGCCGAGCAGGTCGCCGCTCGGGTTGCGGGCGTCACCGTGGTGGTAGGCGCGAACCTCGGCGATCCTGCCGCCCTCGAGCCGAAACCACTCCGTGCCGCGGTTGAGCCGCGGCTCGCCCGACTTCGGGTCGCGCCAGGTCATCGTCCACTCGATCACCGCCTCGTCTCCGTCGGCGATCCCGTGCTCGTACCACCACTTGCCGTCGAGGTTGTCGATCGCCCAGCGGGCGTTGTCGGCGATCTCGCGCCCGTGGTGGGGGCCGAGCCGGGTGTAGTAGTGGGTGGCGTCGTCGGTGAAGTGAGAGGCGACCAGCTCCACGTCGCCGGTGTTCAGGGCCTCGTAGTAGCTGCGGATGTGCTCGAGTGGCTCGATTGTCAAAGTTTCACCTCACCGCTGTCGATCTGCGCCACGCTCGATCGTCGTTAGGGTGAACGCGGCCCAACCGAGCCGCCAGACCACGAGGAGGACGCGATGAGGTACATGCTGACGATCATCCGCGAGGAGGGTCGCTGGGAGGACGCGACACCCGACGAGATGCGGGCGCAGCTCGGCCGCTGGAACGACTACACCGAGGCGCTGAAGGAGTCCGGCGCGTTCATCGCCGGCGAGGGCCTACAGGACAGTCCCACGGCGACGACCGTGCGGCTCGGCGACGGCGACGAGCGCGTGGTCACCGACGGCCCGTTCGCGGAGAGCAAGGAGCAGGTCGGCGGCTTCTACCTGATCGAGTGCGAGAACCTCGACCAGGCGCTCGAGTGGGCGAAGCGGATCCCGATCCGCGATGGCGCGATCGAGGTCCGGCCGGTGATGGACTACGACGCGTTCGCGGCCGGGGAGCCGGCCGCGGCCGGGGAGGTCTCCTCGTAGAGGCCCAGGGTGGCGTCGACCGCGTGTTCCGGCAGGAGTCGGGACGTGCGGTCGCCACCCTGATCCGCATCCTCGGCGACTTCGACGCCGCCGAGGAGGCGGTCCAAGAGGCGTTCGTGGTCGCGCTCCAGCGCTGGCCCGCCGACGGCCTCCCGTCGAACCCGGGCGCCTGGATCACCCGGGTGGCGCGCAATCGCGCGATCGACCGCCTGCGGCGCGAGCGCACCCTGGCGGCGAAGCGGCCCGAGCTCGAGGCGCTGGAGGCGTTGCGAATGCCCGACGAGCTCGAGATCGGCGATGAGGCCGAGGCGCTCCCCGACGACCGCCTGCGGCTGATCTTCACCTGCTGCCACCCGGCGCTGGCACCCGAGGCCCGCGTCGCGCTCACCCTGCGCACTCTCGGCGGCCTGACGACCGCCGAGATCGCCAGCGCCTTTCTGATCGGCGAGTCGGCGATGGCCCAGCGACTGGTGCGGGCGAAACGCAAGATCCGCGACGCCCAGATCCCCTACGAGGTGCCGGGGCCCGAGCATCTGCGCGAGCGGCTGGGCTCGGTGCTGGCGACGCTCTACCTGATCTTCAACGAGGGCTATCTGTCGTCGGGCTCCGAGTCGCTGGTGCGCGGCGAGCTCTGCGCCGAGGCGATCCGTCTGACCAGGGTGCTGCGCGAGGTGATGCCCGGCGAGCCGGAGGTGGTGGCGCTGCTGGCGCTGATGTTGCTCACCGACGCCCGCCGCGGGGCGCGTACGGACGCGGCCGGCGAGCTCGTCCTGCTCCCCGACCAGGACCGCTCGCTGTGGGACTCCGAGCGGATAGCAGAGGGGCTCGAGCTGGCGACGAAGGCGCGCGCGTACGGTCCCAGCCCGTATGTGATCCAGGCGGCGATCGCGGCCGAGCACGCCCGCCCCGACGATCCCATCGATACGGACTGGCCGCGGATCGTCCGCCTCTACGCCTGGCTCGCCGAGGCCAGCCCGTCGCCCGTGGTCGAGCTCAACCGCGCGGTCGCGGTGGCGATGGCGCGCGGCCCCGCGGACGGGCTGGAGATGATCGAGCGGATCGACGAGCTCGATGACTACGGCCCCTACCACGTCGCCCGCGCCGATCTGCTCCGGCGCCTCGGCCGGGCGGAGGCGGCGCCGGCATACGAGCGCGCGATCGAGCTCGCCGCCAACCCGGTGCAGCGCGCGTATCTCGAGCGCCAGCTTGCCGCTATGGACGACGACTAACCTGGCGGCCATGGTTCGCACCGCACACGAAGACCGCGAGCAGATCCTCGCCGAGCTCGCCGTCGCGATCGATCACATCGCGCTCGCCACGGCCTGTCTCGGCGCCGCGTATGAGCTACTCGACGAGGCCACCGGCGATCGCCTCGAGGCGGAGCTGTTTCGCCCGGTGCAGAAGGCCTACGGGCGGGCGAAGCGCACTCACGCCCAATTCGCCGCGCGGTTCGGGCTCGAGTCACGACCGTTCGAGTCGCCGTCGGCGGGATTGCCCTCGCAGGGGGTGAAGGCCTTCGTCGAGCGCTCGGTGGTCGCGGCCCAGGAGGCCGACCTGGCGGTCGCCGGCCTTCAGGACTCGATGCTGCCGATCGAGGCCGGCGACGCCGAGCTGCGCACGGGACTGGCCGAGGTTCGCGAGCTGCTCGACGAGCTGCCCACCCGCGCGCGAGGCTTCCTGCGCACGCTCGGACGCTAGTAAGAGCGGGGCAGCCCGAGCGAGTGCTCGGCGACGTAGTTGAGGACCATCTCGCGCGAGACCGGGGCGGTGCGGGCGACGCGCGCCCCCCAGTACATGTCGGTGAGCCCGTACTCGAGCGCGAAGCCGTTGCCGCCGTGGGTCTGGATCGCCTGGTCGACGCAATGGATCGCGGCCTCGGCAGCGGCGTACTTGGCGATGTTCGCGGCCTCGCCGGCGGGCGCCCCGGCGTCGTAGAGCGTCGCCGCCTTCTGGGTCATCAGCCGCGCCAGCTCGAGCTCGATCTTCGCCTGCGCGAGCGGGTGGGAGATCCCTTGGTGGGCGCCGATCGGCTGGCTCCAGACGACGCGCTCGCGCGCGTAGGCGGCGGCCAGATCGAGTGCCCGGCGACCGGTCCCGTTGGAGAGCGCGGCGCCCATGATCCGCTCCGGATTGAGGCCATCGAAGGCGGCCTTGAGGCCGACCTCCTCCGACTCGCCGATCAGGCGCTCGGCCGGTACCTCGACATCGTCGAAGTAGAGCTGCCACTGGCGGTCGGCGCCGCGGACCGCCATCGGGATCACCTGGCGCTCGAGCCCGGGTGAGTCGACGTCGACGATCAACAGCAGCGGCAGGCCGAGGTTGCCCTCGTCGTCGCGCTTTCGCGCGATCACCAGGATCGCCTCGGCGTCCTCGACTCCGGAGATGTAGTACTTGGTGCCGCGCAGGACGTAGGAGCCCTGTGAGGCGGAGCGAAGCGAAGCCGAGCCGCGCCGCTGTTGAGACGCCTTGTTCTTGCGCTTGGCCGCGGTCGAGAGGTTGTGCGAATTGGTCCCGGCGTCGGGCTCGGTGATCGCGAAGGCGATCCGGGTGCTGCCGTCGGCGATCCCGGGCAGCCAGCGTTCGCGCTGGGCCTCGGTCCCGTGACGGACCAGGATCGAGCCGACGATCGCCGGGGAGACGACGATCAGCAGCAGGGCGCAGCCGGCGGCCGTGATCTCCTCGCCGACCGTCTGCAGGGCGGCCATCCCCAGGCCTCCGCCGCCGTAGTGCTGCGGCAGGTTGACGCCGAGATAGCCCTTCTCGGCGAGCGCGTCCCAGAGCTCGCGCGGCGGCTCGTCGTTTTCGACGCAGCGGCGGATGTAGGCGGGGCCGAAGCCGTCGCAGATCGCCCGCACCGTCTCCCGCAGCAACCGCTGCTCGGCGGAATCGACGAGCGCGAGCGCCGGCTCAGAGCCCATAGGAGCGGCCGATCACGTCCAGCATGATCTCGTCCGTTCCGGCACCGATCCGGTTCAGGCGCTGATCGCGGTAGGCGCGCTCGATCTCGTACTCCTTCATGTACCCGTAGCCGCCGTGGATCTGCACGCACTCGTCGGCGACCTCGTGGCAGACCCGGGTCGCGAACAGCTTCGCCATCGTGATCTCGCGCACCGGGTACTCGCCGTTGGCAAAGCGCCAGGCGGTCGCGTGGACCATCTGCTTCGCCGCCTCGATCTTCGTCGCCATGTCGGCGAACTTGTGGCGGATCACCTGGAACTTGCCGATCTGGCGGCCGAAGGCCTCGCGCTCGGTGGCGTACTCGAGCGTGCGCTCGAACATCCGCTCCGAGGCGGCGTAGCAACCGGCCGCGGCGACCAGCCGCTCTCCCTGGAGCTCCCAGCTGATGTGGTAGAAGCCCTTGCCGATCTCGCCGAGCACGGCGTCTGCCGGCACCCGCATGTCCTCGAACGCGAGCTCACCGGTGTCGGAGGCGTGCATGCCCATCTTCTCCAGCGTGCGCGAGATCGAGAAGCCCGGCACGGTGTTGCCTTCGTCGTCGCGCAGGTCGACGAGGAAGAGGGTGATCCCGTCGTGGCGCTTGTCCGGGTCGGTCTTCGTCACCAGGACGCAGAAGTCGGCCCGGGCGCCGTTGGTGATGAAGGTCTTGGCGCCGTTGATCACGTACTCGTCGCCGTCGCGGATCGCGGTCGTGCGGATCCCGGCGACGTCGGAGCCGGCGCCCGGCTCGGTGATCCCGAGGGCGCCGATCCGCTCGCCCTTGATCCCGGGGACGAGGTAGCGCTGCTTTTGCTCCTCGGTGCCGAGCAGGTGAACGGGAGGGAGGACCATGTCGGTCTGGACGGCGAAGCCCATGTTGGTCCCGCCCGAGCCCGAGTAGCTCATGCACTCGGCGCGCACCAGCGAGTAGAAGTAGTCGCCCCCCTGGCCGCCGTACTCCTCCGGGAAGCAGAGGCCGAGGTAGCCGAGCTCGCCGGCGCGGCGCATGATCTCGTCCGGCCACAGCGTCTCCTCCCACTCGTTGCGGTGGGGGTGCATCTCCTTCTTCACCCAGGCGCTCATCGAGTCGCGCAGGTCGAGGTGCTCGTCGGTGAACAGGAAGTGCTTGCGGGCTCCCTCGTGCTCCGGCTTGATCACGCTCGCGGTCGCTGTCGCCACAGTCGCTCCTTGGGGTCGCCCGACGAAAGTAGAGAGCGTAGAGTAATACTTTCTACTCTTGACCGGCTTCGAGAAGATCCGCTACGAGGTCGCCGAGCACGTCGCCACGATCACGCTCGACGACCCGGAGACCCGCAACGCGCTCTCCGAGCAGCTGCTCTCGGAGCTGCTCGAGGCCCTGCGGGCGGCGAAGGCCGACGACGCGGTCCGGGTGGTCGTGCTCGCCTCCTCGCACGAGAAGGTGTTCTCGGCCGGCGGCAACCTCAGCGGCTTTGCCGCCGACGCGCCGACCGCCCACAAGTACATGGGCACGGCGCTGTTCCCTCAGGTGTTCATCGAGCTGGGCGAGCTCGGCAAGCCGTCGATCGTCGCCGCCGGGGGTCACGTGCTCGCCGGCGCGCTCGGGATCGCCCTGGCCTGCGATCTGATCATCGCCAAGGAGGCCGCCGGGTTCGGTACCCCCGAGATCAACGTCGGTCTGTTCCCGTTCATGATCATGGCGCTGATCTACCGCAACGTCGGTCGCAAGAAGACGACCGAGATGCTGTTGCTCGGCGAGCGCCTGACGGCCGAGGAGGCGCGCGACGTGGGGATCGTGAACAAGGTCGTCGCGGCCGGAGAGTTCGACGCGGCCGTCGCCGACTGGGCGCAGAAGCTGGCGGCGAAGTCGCCGCTGGTGATGAAGCTCGGCAAGGACGCGATCTGGCGCCAGCTCGACATGCCGCTGGTCGACGCGCTCGAGTATCTGCGCGCCCAGCTGACGATCGAGCTCTCGACCGAGGACGCGATCGAGGGCGTGACCGCGTTCTTCGAAAAGCGCGACCCGGAATGGAAGAACAAATGAATGACGTTCCGCCCGACTCCTCGGCTTCGCCTCCGGGGTCGGCCGGGTCAGCCGAGGGCTCGCCGAACACGCTTCGGGGCCTCGTCGACGATCTGCACGCCCGCCGCGAGAAGGCGAAGCTCGGCGGCGGCGAGGAGAAGATCAAAAAGCAGCACGACGCCGGCAAGCTGACCGCGCGCGAGCGCATCGACCTGCTCGTCGACCCGGGCACCTTCGTCGAGATCGGCATCCACGCCGGGCCGCACTTCTCCCAGCGGGCGATGGAGGGCCGCGAGGCGCCCGCCGACGGCGTGATCACGGGTTGGGGCGACGTCGACGGCCGCCCCTGCGCGATCGCCGCCTACGACTTCACGGTGATGGCCGGCTCGATGGGGATGACCGGCGAGATCAAGATGGCGCGCCTGCGCGAGCTGGCGCTGAACCAGCGGATCCCGCTGATCTGGCTGCTCGATTCCGCCGGCGCCCGGATCCAGGAGGCGACCGGGTCGCTGTTCGCGGGCTCCGGCCACCTGTTCCGCGAGGAGGTGACGATGTCGGGCGTCGTGCCGCTGGTCGCCGCGATGCTGGGCCCGTGCGCCGCGGGCACCGCATACATCCCGGGGCTCTCGGACTTCGTGCCGATGGTCGTCGGCCAGGGCGCGATGGCGCTTGCCGGGCCGCACCTGACCAAGGCGGTCACCGGCGAGGAGATCTCGATGGAGGACCTCGGCGGCGCCAAGGTCCATTGCCGCAAGTCGGGTGTCGGCGACCTCGAGTGCGCCGACGACGCCGAGTGCATCGCGGCGGTCAAGACCTACCTCTCCTTCTTCCCCGCGAACTGCGAGCAGAAGCCGCCGCTGCGCGAGACCGAGGACCCCGACGACCGGATGTCGGAGAAGCTGATGGAGATCGTCCCCGAGTCCAACCGCAAGCCCTACGACATGTACGAGCTGATCGCCGAGATCGTCGACGACGGCGAGTACTTCGACATCAAGCCGAAGTTCGCGAAGACGATCATCACCTGCCTGGCGCGCTTCGGCGGCCAGCCGGTCGGGATCGTCGCCAACCAGCCCAAGCACCTCGGTGGCATCCTCGAGAACGACTCCGCCGACAAGGCGGCGCGCTTCGTCAACCTCTGCGACGCCTTCGAGATCCCGCTCGTCTTCATCCAGGACGTCCCCGGTTTCATGGTCGGCTCGAAGGTCGAGCACGCCGGGATCATCCGCCACGGGGCGAAGATGCTCTACGCGATCTCGCGGGCGACGGTGCCGAAGATCACCGTCGTCGTGCGCAAGGCCTACGGCGCCGGCTACTACGTGATGAACGGCAAGGCCTATGAGCCGGACCTGATCGTCGCCTGGCCGAGCGCCGAGATCTCGGTCATGGGCGCGGAGGGTGCGGTCAACATCATCGGCCGCTCGGCGATCGAGGCCTCCGACGACCCGGAGGCGACCAAGGAGGCGATGCTCGAGGCGGTGCGCAAGACGATCGACCCCTACGTCGCCGCCAACAACGCGCTGATCGACGACATCATCGATCCGCGCGAGACCCGCCCGACGATCATCCGCGGCCTGCGGATGGCGAAGAACAAGCGCGTCCAGCGGCCGTGGCGTAAGCACGGAGTGATGCCCGTATGAGCGCGGCCGAGCGGGTCTCGAACGGGTGGAATGGGTTTCTCGGCCGGATCAGGCACCCGACGGCAGCGGAGGTCAAAGAGGCCGGCACGAGCGGATTCGACCACCTCGGGGGCCACAAGTACTGCCTCCTGGTCACCTTTCGGCGCAACGGCGAGCCGGTGCCGACCCCGGTCTGGTTCGGGGTCGACGCAGGCAAGATCTACGCGCGTAGCGAGGAACGGGTCGGCAAGGTGAAGCGGATCCGCGCGACGCCGCGCGTCCTGGTCGCCCCCTGCGATTCCCGCGGCAAGCCGCTCGGCCCCGCCGCCGATGGGCACGCGCGGATCCTTCCCCCCGAGGAGGAGGAGGTGGCCGAGCGCGCGATCCAGGCCAACTTCGGGATCGGCCGAAAGCTCTACGAGGGAGTGGCGATGAAGGTCGGCCCCAAGGGTGTCTATGTGGAGGTGAACCCGGCGTGAGCCGTTTCGAAGACCCCGTGATCATCAGCTGCAGCATCTCCGGCGCGATCGCAAACCGGGACCAGTGCCCGGCGATCCCCTACACCCCCGAGGAGTACGCGGCCGAGGCGCGGCGTGCGGTAGACGAGGGGGCTTCCCAGATCCACATCCACGCGCGCACGCCCGACGGCACGCCGAGCTACGAGATCGAGGACTTCCGCGCGATCACCGAGGCGATCCTGGCCGAGGTCGACGACGTGATCGTCAACTACTCCACCGGCGCGATCGGCGTGCCGATGGAGAAGCGGCTCGCCTACCTGCGCGAGCTGAAGCCCGACGTGGCCGCGCTGAACATGAGCTCGATGAACTACGCGAAGTACTCGCGGCGGCGCAAGGAGTTCGTGTTCAAGGCGGTGTTCGAGAACTCGTTCGACACGATCATCGAGTTCATCACGGCGATGAACGAGCTCGGGATCCAGCCCGAGCACGAGTGCTTCGACGCCGGCCACGTCGCCAACCTCGACCCACTGCTCGACATGGGCCTGCTCGAGCCGCCGCTCCAGATCTCGCTGGTGATGGGTGTCACCGGCGGCATCCGGCCGAACCCGCGCAACGTCACCTTCATGGCCGACCAGATCCCGGACGGTCCGGAGGGCCCGAACAACTGGCAGGTGATCGGCGTCTCGCGCGACCAGTGGAAGCTGCTCGCCGCCTCGCTCGACCTCGGCGGCAACGTCCGCGCCGGGCTCGAGGACAACCTCTACCTGCCCGACGGCGAGATGGCGCGCTCGAACGGCGACCTGATCGCCAAGGCGCGCCAGATGGCCGAGGACATCGGGCGCCGCGCGGCCACCGTGGCGGAGGCGCGGGAGCTTCTCGGCCTGAAGCCGCGGGTGGTCGCATGAGCGACCTGCCGCTCTCGGACGTCAAGGTCCTCGACCTCACCCGGCTGCTGCCCGGGGGCTTCTGCTCGCAGCTGCTCGCCGACTTCGGCGCCGACGTGGTCAAGGTCGAGGACACCGGGATGGGCGACTACATCCGCTGGGCGCCGCCCTACTACGGCGACGACGACAAGCAGTCGCTCGGTACGCGATCGGCCCTCTACCTGTCGCTGAACCGCAACAAGCGCTCGATCCGGCTCGACCTGAAGTCGGAGGGCGGCCGCGACGCGCTGCTGCGCCTGGTGCGCGACTTCGACATCGTGCTCGAGGGCTTCCGCCCCGGCGTCCTCGACCGGCTCGGCGTCGGCTACGAGCGCATGCGCCAGGAGAACCCCGCGCTCGTCTACTGCGCGATCACGGGCTACGGGCAGACCGGGCCGAACGTGCAGCGGGCGGGCCACGATATGAACTACCTCGGGCTGATCGGCCTGCTGGGCCTGACCGGCGAACCCGACGGCCGGCCGATCCAGTCGGCCGGGCAGATCGCCGATCTAGGCGGCGGCGGACTGATGGGCGCCTTCGGGATCCTTGCCGCGCTGCACGAGGCGCGGCGCTCCGGCGACGGCCAGATCGTCGACGTCTCGATGGCCGACGGAGCTCTGGCATGGCTGGCGATGGTCGCCGGCGCCTACCTCTGCGACGGCGAGGTGCCGCAGCGCGGCGACGGCCAGCTGACCGGGCGCTTCGTCTGCTACCTGCCCTACGAGGCCGCGGACGGCTACGTCACCATGGGCGCGCTCGAGCCGCAGTTCTGGGCCCGCTTCTGCGCCGGCGTCGGGCGCGAGGACCTGGTCGCGAAGCAGTTCGAGCGGACCGGCTCGGAGGCCTGGGGCGAGATCGCCGAGATCTTCCGCTCGAAGACCCGCGCCGAGTGGAAGGCCTTCAACGACGAGAACGACGCGATGATCGAGCCCGTCCTCGGCGTCGATGAGGCGCTCGACTCCGAGCTCGTCCGCGAGCGCGAGATGGTCGTCGAGTGGGACCAGCCCGAGATCGGCCCGGTGCGCCAGCTCGGCGTCCCGGTGAAGCTCTCGCGGACGCCTGGCACCGTCCATGCCCCGGCCCCGGCGTTCGGCGAGCACACGGAGGAGGTCCTTCGCGACGGGGGCTTCTCCGCCGAGGAGATCGCCGAGCTGCTCGAGTCGGGGGCGGCGGCGGGCCCGGCCGAGGACGCGGCCGGCGCGAGGTTCATGGGCTGATGGCGACCAAGCAACGAGAGCTGCTCAAGATCTCGGAGCTCGCCGAGCGGGCCGACGTCCCGGTGGCAACGGTCCGCCACTACCTGCGCGAGGGCCTGCTGCCGGAGCCGGTGAAGACCTCGCGCAACATGGCCTACTACCCGCCCGAGTTCGCCGAGCGGATCCGCCTGATCAAGCAACTCCAGGAGGAGCGCTTCCTGCCGCTGAAGGTGATCCGCGACCTGCTCGCGTCAGGCGACGTCGACCCCGAGAACCTCCGCGACCTGGTGGCGGTCGAGGACCGCGTGCTCGAGCGCGCGCTCGCCGGCGAGCGCGATCGGGTCCCCGCCGAGGAGGTCGAGCGGCGCTACGCGGTCCCGCCCGAGGTCCTGGCGAAGCTTCAGGAGCTCGGGGTGCTGAACCCGGACACCGACGGCTACTCGCCGTCCGACGTCAAGATCATCGAGGCGATGCGGCGCTTCCGAGCGGGCGGCTTCGAGGAGAGCATCGGGTTCACCGTCTACGACACCCTCCGCTACAAGCAGGCGATGGAGACGCTCGCCTCGGAGGAGGTCAAGATCCTCACCGATCGCCTCGCCGGAATGGATCCCGATCGGGCGATCGAGCTGATCGAGGGTGGGGCGGAGCCGCTCAACGAGCTGCTCTCGGCGTTGCGGACGAAGGCGCTGGTCGCGGAGCTCGAGCGGCTGCGCGACAGCCGTCGCGCCGGCTAGGGCCGCGCTACGGGGTGTCCGTCCAGGTCATCGAAACGGATGAACCTGGATCCGTGGCAGTGGTGGCCGTCGCGGTGAGGACCCAGGCGGTCCCGCCTGTGGTGGATCTGACGCCGATGATGAAGGAGCAGCTGGCCCCGCCGTCGAGCGTCAACCCTTGCCCGCATGGCGGATACGCCGGGTCGGGGCCGCCAGGCCCGTCGGGGTCGAAGGGATCGAACCCGATTGCGTTCATTTGGACGTCACCGACGACGCCGGTGAGCACCGTGTCGTAAGTCATGTTTTGAGCGTCGGCGGCGCCGGTGTTGGTGACCACAACGGGTACCGATTGCGCACCCGGCGCGCCCAAGTTGTTGTTCCCGCTGATGTCGCCCAGGGGCATCGTCAGGTTCACCGGTGTCGTCACCGCGTTGCCGGTCAGGCCCGAGGTCGGTGAGCCGCCGGGAAAGCCGCTGACGGTGAGGGTGGCGCTGGCCGCGCCGGTGACGGCCCCCCAGTTGACGGTTAGGTGGCAACTGGCGCCCCCGGTGAGCGTCACGGGGCAATCGTCCGCCCCGAAACTGAACTGAGCGAAGTTGGGCCCGGAGATTTGGAACGAATCAAACACGGCGGCCTGCTCGCCGGTGTTCGTGATCGTGAACTCCTTACTCGCCGTGGTCCCCTGCAGCACGTTGCCGTAGTTGTACGGGCTCGGCGAGATCGTCAGGTTCGCGGGCGTCTGGCCGGTGCCGGAGAGCGACGCCGAGGCCGTGCCGCCGGGCGTGGCCACCGCTTGCAGGCTCGCGCTCTTGGAGCCCGAGGAGGTCGGGGCGAAGGCGGCATTGACGGTGCAGTTCGCCCCTGCGGCGAGCGTCTGGCCGTTGCAGTTGTCGGCGGACTTCGTGAACTGGCCCGAGTCTGTACCGGCAAGCGAGGTGGCGATCGTCCCGCTGGGGACGCCGCCCGTGTTGGTGACGGTGAAGGTCTGAGCCGGTGAGGTCGTGTTGTTCACCCGATTTCCGAAAGCGTGCGGACTCGGCGTGATCTCGAGGTCGGCCGGCGTCGCGCCGGTGCCGGAGAGGGCCGCCGAGGCGGTGCCGCCCGGGGTCGCCGAGGCGTCGAGGCTCGCCGCCTTCGCGCCGGTCGCACTGGGCGCGAAGGCGGCGTTCACGGTGCAGTTCTGCCCGGGCCCGAGCGTCTGGCCGTTGCAGTTATCGGCCGACTTCGTGAACTGGCCGGGGTCGGTGCCGGCGAGCGAGGTCGCGATCGTCCCCGAGGGCACGCCGCCGGTGTTGGTGACCGTGAACGTCTGCGCCGCCGATGTCGTCGCGGTGGCGTGGGTACCGAACCCGTGCGGATTCGGCGTGATCTGGAGGTCGGCCGGGGTGGCGCCGGTGCCGTTCAGGGTCGCGGTCGCGGTCCCGCCGGGCGTGGCAGTTGCGTCGAGGCCGGCGCTCTTGGCACCGGCTGAGGTCGGGGCGAAGGCGCCGTCGAGCGTGCAGCTGGCGCCGCCGGCGAGCGTCTGGCCGGCGCAGCTGTCGGCGGACTTGGTGAACTGGGCGGGCTCGGCGCCGGCGAGCGATGTGGCGAGGGCACCGCTGGGGGATTCGCCCGTGTTAGTGACCGTGAACGTCTGCGCCGGCGAGTCCGAGCCGGTGGCGTGGGTCCCGAAGCCGTGCGGACTCGGGGAGATCGTCAGCTGGGCGGCGGTGAGGACCCGAAGCGGCGTCGTCTGGCGCGAGACCCCGCAGGCATTGCCAGACCCCTTCTTCGCACGGCAGGCGACCAGCGTGCTGTCGCCCGATGGTGCGTCGGCCGGGATCGCGGGCGTTAGTTCGACCGTACGCGAGGCACGCGGCGCCAGGCGCCCGACTCGCCGGCTGGTCAGCATCAGGCCGCTGTTACCGTCGGGCGCGCGCAGCTTCAACAGCAGATTGAGCGCCTTTGAGCGGCGCTCGCCCCGGTTGGTCACCTCGACGGTCGCGCGCACCTCGCCGGCGTGGACGACGGTCGCCGGGTCGACGCTCACCGACCGCACCTGGCCGGCCGGCGCGGCGAGGGCGTTCGGTGCCAGCAGCGCCGCTGCGAACGAAACCGACATCACGGTCCTGGCGAATCTCATCCGACCTTCCCTGCCTTCACGTACAAGCCTTCCTCACGGCGCCTCGCGCGGGCGCACTCTATCGAGCAGCGGCCGCTTGGTCCCGGATCTCCGCCAATCCCCGCTCGCGGTCGATCACCGGCTCATAGCCGAGCTCGGCGCGCGCCTTGGAGATGTCAAGCGTGCACTCGTGCGAGGAAAGCCAGAGCGCCAGCAGGGTCAGCGGCGGCTCGCCCTTGAGCCGCAGAAGCCGCCAGGTCGCCTCGGACCCGGTGGCGATCGCGGTCCCGAGCCAGGCCGGCAGGGAACGGGTCGGCGGCTCGACACCCTGGGTCTCGAGCAGCTCGGAGATGAACTCACGGAAGATGACTGGCTCGCCGTCGGTGACGAAGTAGGCCTCGCCCGCCCGCCCGCGGGCCGCGGCCAGAAGCAGCCCCTCGACCACGTTGTCGACGTGGGTGGTGTCGGTGAGGTGGCCGCCGCCCCCGATCCAGACGAGCTTGCCTGACTCGGCTGCGGCGACGAACTCCGGCAGCAGCGTCGTGTCGCCCTCGCCCCAGACCAGGCGCGGTCTCAGCACCATCGCCTCGAAGCCCTCCGCGGCAGCGGCCCGCACCGCCTGTTCCGCGAGCGCCTTGGTCGAGGAGTAGTGCGCCTTCGAATCGGGACGAAGGGGCGCGGTCTCGTCGATCGAGCGCAGCGGCTTGCCGGCGAGCAGGGCGGCCTCGGTGCCGCAATGGACGAAGCGCCTGACGTCCGCCTCGCGGCAGCCGGCGAGCGCGTTCTCGGTTCCGGTCACGTTGCCGGCGACGAACTCCTCGCGGGTCCCCCACTGGCCGAGGTGGGCAGCGAGGTGGAAGGCGACTTCACAGCCGTCGGCACCGGCCGCGATCGAGTCCGGGTCGGAGAGCTCGCCGCGCACCGGCTCGGCGCCGAGGCCGGCCACCGTGGCGGCCGAGGTCTCCGAGCGCGCCAGGGCGCGGACCCGGCATCCGTCGCTCACCAGCCGTTTGACCAGGCGCCCGCCGATGAATCCCGAGCCCCCGGTGACGAAGGCGCTCGCTGGTGAATCGCTCACCGGCGCAGCGTATCCGCCGCCTCCGGGTCGCTAACCCGAGGCGGGTTCGAAGGCGTCGGGCGGGTAGTGGTCGCTGGTGATTGCGGCGAGGCTGGCGACGACGTGCGCCACCGACTCCGGAGGCGGGTTGGCGTCGTCGTAGGAGATCGAGGTCCCGTCGTAGACGATCTCGTAGACGTAGCAATCGGCGCACGTTGGCGGGCTCGGGGGATCCTCGACACTCTCGAAGTCGGCGGCATCGAGCTCCGATCGCAGTCGCTCGAGCTCGGCTTCGGAGAGCCTGAAGCTGAGCCGGGCGCCGTCGATCCCGGCCACGACCGTCGCCGCGCCGTCGGCCTCGACCACGAGGCTCTCCGGCACGCTGGCGACGCCGCCCGAACGCGCGTAGGTGACCAGGGGTCCGGACTCCGGTGGCGCCTCGGGCGGCGGATCGTCGTCGCCGCAGCCGGCGGCGAGGAGCGCGGTCGCGATCAGGGAGAGCGGCAGCAGCCTCATGTCGCCAATACTGCCGGGAGCGGCGTTCGTCACGCGGGCACGCGACGAGCCCCGCATATTCCGGGGCTCGTCACACCACTCAGAGAGGGACCAGGCACCGCCGTCATCTCAGTTGTTTGACAGCGCCGGAGTTGGGGGGTTCCTCCGACCTTGCCTGACTCCCGACCCTGCCATACCCGCTCCGCGGAACGCTCAAACGGGCCGCCGCGCAGCTCCCGCGATCGACTAAAAAAGACGGCGCCCGGGTACAATTGAGCTTGCCCAAGGGGCCGCGCCCAACCTGGGTTGGCCACTAGCGAAGCACGCTGGTCGTACAACCCAGGAGGTCGAGTTGCAGGCGACGCCCAACGGCGACGCATCGGATGATCGGCGCACGCTCGCGCCGGGCCAAGCGCCCGAGCAGGAGCTGCTGCGTCGCTACGCGCGCGAGCCCTCCCCGGAGTTGCGCGACGAGTTGGCGCGGCGCTTCATGCCCCTGGCTCGGTCGCTGGCGATGCGCTACCGGCGCGGTGCCGAATCGCTCGACGACCTGACCCAGGTCGCCGCGCTCGGGTTGGTCAAGGCGGTCGACGGTTACGACCCGGCCCGGGGCTCGCCGTTTCCCGCCTATGCCGTGCCCACGATTCTCGGAGAGCTGCGTCGCCACTTCCGCGACCACGTCTGGAACGTGCGCCTGCCTCGCGGGCTCCAGGAGATGGCGATGAAGGTCGACGACGCGACCGCTTCTCTGACCGAGGAGCTGGGACGCGTGCCGACGGCGACTGAGATCTCCGAGAGCCTCGACGTCTCGGTGGAGGACGTGCTCGAAGCGATCGAGGCAGCGCATGCCCGCCGCACCGTCTCGCTCGACGCTCCCCGGCGCGACGAGGACCACGATCCCACACCCGGGGTCGAAATGCTCCCCGTGCACGACCCAGGCTTCGACCGGGTCGAGTCGAATTTCGCGTCCGATGCAGCCGGTCTCGACGAGCGCGAATGGGCGGTGCTGCGGCTTCGGTTCGTCGACGAGCTCACCCAGCGCGAGATCGGCGATCGCCTCGGGGTCTCGCAGATGCAGATCTCGAGGATCAGCCGCAAGGCGCTTTGGAAGCTGCTGGCGGCAGTCCGCGGTGAGGAGGGCGATGAATCGCCCCCCACTCCGCCGGGTAGTCGGAGGACGAGCCACGAGACGAAAGGAGATCGAAGTGAGTGATCAGATTAAGGGCAAGAGAATCGCTTTCCTCGTCGCCAACGAGGGCGTCGAGCAGGTCGAGCTGACCCGCCCCTGGGAGGCGATCGAGCAGGCCGGCGGCGAGCCGGCGCTGATCGCCCCGGAGGCCGGCGAGGTGCAGGCGTTCGACCATCTCGACAAGGCCGACACCTTCGAGGCAACGACCGCGGTGGCCGACGCCGATGCCGCCGACTACGACGGGCTCGTGCTACCGGGCGGCGTCGCCAACCCAGACCATCTGCGCACGGACGAGGATGCGGTCGCCTTCACCCGCGCCTTCTTCGAGGCCGGGAAGCCGGTTGCCGCGATCTGCCACGCGCCGTGGCTTTTGATCGAGGCCGGCGTGGTCGAGGGGCGCACGCTGACCTCGTTTCCAAGCCTGCAGACCGACATCCGCAATGCCGGAGGCGAGTGGGTCGACAGCGAGGTGCACGTCGACAGCGGGCTGGTCACCAGTCGTAAGCCCGACGACCTCGATGCGTTCTGCGCGAAGACGATCGAGGAGGTCGCCGAGGGCGTGCACGCCGACCAGCGCGCGGACACTGTGCGGTCCTGACCTAGGCGGGTGAGCCGTTGGCGAGCGCCGCGATCGCCTCGTCACGGGTATCGAAGAGGCCGATGGCCTGATCGATGCCGGTCAGCTCGAGCAGCCGGCGGACGTCCGCATCCGCGCAGCAGACGCCGAAGCGGCGCTCGTCCTCGCTCAGCCGGCGCTTGGTCTCGACCAGCAGGCTGAGCCCGGTCGAGTCGATGAAACCGCAATCGCTGAGATCGACGAGCACTCCGCCGTTCTTGCCGAGCGCGTCCGCGAGCACGGTGCGAAGCTCGGGCGCGGTGCTCTGGTCGAGCTCGCCCGAGACGCTGACCGTATGCATGGAGGCGTTTGATTCCGCCTGAACTTGAAATGGCGTGGGCAAGGCCACGATCTTAGTGCGCGCGGCAACCGAAGTGGCGCGGGGCGGTAAATTGGAATCCTCGCCGGCGAGTCGCTGCCGGGCGAAGGGGAAGGGTCGATGAGAGGGACAATCCGTAGTTTGCGTGAGTGGAGACCCGGCGCTGCCTGGATGGCGACCAATGACCGCCTCGGCATCCTCGCCGGTCTGCTGACGCTCGCAGTCTGCGTAGTCGCCGACGTCACCCTGACCCGAGAGTCGGCGGCGCTCGTCGGGACCTTCGTCGCCGCCCCCTTCGTCGCTGCATTGGTCGCCGGCCCGCGAGCCACTGCCGGCGTCGGCCTCGCCGCGATCGCGGCGGCGGCGGCGAGCCCGAGCTGGAACGCGACCGCGGAGTCGGAGCAGATCGTGCGACTGGCGGTGATCGCCGGCGGTACGGCCCTGGCGGTCGCCGGCGCCTGGATTCGCTCGCGCTCGGCGGGGCGTTCCGAGCGCCTGCGGCTGCTCGACTCCGTCGGCGCGGTGGCCGACGGCTCGCTGCCGCTCGCCGAGACCCTGCGCCGGGTGACCGAGGTGATCGTGCC
Source organism: uncultured Solirubrobacterales bacterium (assembly GCA_963767475.1). Taxonomy (GTDB): domain Bacteria; phylum Actinomycetota; class Thermoleophilia; order Solirubrobacterales; family 70-9; genus WHSW01. The sequence continues at coordinate 36,810 of CAVYEI010000002.1, read as the reverse complement.
CGCGCTCAGCGACATCTGCATGGTCGATGCGATCCACGATGGCCGCGTCTCTCGGATCGCGACCCGGGCCAGCGGGCGCGAGGACTCGGCGGCGATCGAGGAGCGGATGCGCACGCGCCCGCCCGCCCTGCCTCAGTGGCTGGTCGAGTTCGAACGCAGCTGGCGCCACATCCCGCAGTGGTGGCCGCGGGTCCGAGACGAGGAGCTTCGCCGGATGGCGAGCTCGCCCGACGACCTCGAGTTCCTGCGCTCGCTGAAACTGCGCTCCTCGATCGTGATCCCGATCCGCGCTCGCGATCGCAACCTCGGGGCGCTGACGCTGATCAGCGCCTGGTCGGGGCGCCGCTACGGGGCCGAGGACGTGCGCTTCGCCCAGATCCTCGCCAGCCGGATTGGCCTCGCGCTCGACAACGCGGGGCTGTTCTCAGACCTCGAGAGCATCGAGCGCCGCATGGACACCGTGATGTCGATCCTCGACGAGGCGATCGTCATCCACGGCGCCGACGGCGAGCTCGTATTCGCGAACCCGGCGGCCGCGAGGATGCTCGGCTACGACTCCCCCGAGGACGCGATCGCAACCCCGAGCGCCTCGATTCGCGATCGCTACGTGATTCGCGACGAGCACGGCAACGAGCTCCCGCCCGAGGCGCTGGCCGGTATTCGCGCCCTTTCGGGCGGGCCGAGCGGGCCGCAGATCGTGCGCGCGATCGACCGTGAGACCGGGCGCGAACGCTGGACGCGGACCAAGGCACAGCCGATCAAGGGCCCGGCCGGCGAGGTGCTGTACTCGGTGACGGCGATCGAGGACGTCACCGACGTCAAGCGCGCCGAGTTCGCCAACCGGCTGCTGGCGCGAACCGGGGAGCTGGTCACCCACTCGAGCGACTACCGCGCCACCCTGGAACGCGTTCCTCAGCTGTTGGTGCCGGAGTTCGCCGACTGGTGCTCGATCGAGGTCCCCGGCCCCACCGGCCTGCTCGAGCGGGTGGCGATGACCCATCGCGATCCGTCGCGACTGGGGCTGATCCGCGAGCTTCGCGAGCGCTATCCGCTGCGTCCCGACGAGCCGTCGCGGATCGGCGATGTGATCCGCACCGGCGAGGCGCAGACGATCGTGGCGACCGACGAGTGGCTGCAATCGATCGCGGTCGACGCCGAACACCTCGCCATGCTTCGCGACCTCGGCATGGGCTCGGTGCTCACGGCGCCGATGACGGCGGCCGGAAACGTGGTCGGGGCGCTGGTGTTCGTCAATCATCAGGGCGCGCGCGAGTTCGATGCACACGACCTCGCGATCGCCAGCGAGGTCGCCGGGCGCGCGGGCCTCGCGATTGAGAATGCGCGCCTCGCCGACGAGCGCGCTCGCGTCGCCGACCTGCTCCAGCGCGAGCTCCTGCCGCCGAGCCTGCCCCGGATGCCGGGCTGGGAGGTGGCGACGATGTACGAGCCGGCGGGCGAGGTGAACGAGGTCGGCGGCGACTTCTACGAGGTCTTCCCGGTCGAGGGCGGCTGGGCGGTGGTGCTCGGCGACGTCTCCGGCAAGGGGGCGGCGGCGGCCGCCCTGACCGCGGAGGCGCGGCACACGATCCGCACTGCGGGCGCGCTCGCGGCGGACCCCGTTGCCGGGCTCTACGTACTCGACGAGAACCTGCGCGGTCGTGACGACGTCTCGCTCTGCTCGGTCGCGATGCTGGTTCTGCCCGACGACGAATCGGAGAGCTCCGACGTCGTCGTCTACCTCGCCGGCCACCCCCACCCGATGCTGGTCCGAGACGGCACCGCGACCCAGGTCGGCAAGCCCGGCCCGCTGCTCGGGGTGGTCGACGAGCCCAACTGGCCGCCGGTCGCCGTCGCGCTCGACCCGGGCGATCAGCTCGTGCTCTACACCGACGGCGTGATCGAGGCGCGCGGCGACGGCGGCGAGCGCTTCGGCAGCGAGCGTTTGCGCCTCGGCCTCGCGGGCTGCGACGCGCCCGAGCTCGCGGTCGAGCAGGTGCGCGGAGCGCTCTCGGCGTTTGGCGCTCATGCCCGCGACGACGACGCGGCGCTGGTCGCGATTCGCCGCAGCGCCCCCGACAACGTCGTCGGCGGGCGCTTCGAGTCGGCCGGACTACGCCGGATCTCGCCCGCCGCCTGAGTCTCAGGCGGCGCGGTTCTCCTGCCGGCGGCGCGCGCCTTCCAGGACCTCGGACGCAAGCTGGGCTCCGTCTGCCGGGTTGACCGGGGTGGCCGCGATCTTGAGCACGAGCTCGTCGCCGTCGAGCTCCTCGAGCGAGATGTCGGGCGGGTAGCGCGTCGGCACCGTGATCGACTCGGCGAGCCGGTGCTGGACGTCTTCCGGCGAGACCGCGGCGTCGAAGCGGGCGCGCATCTCGACCCGCTCGGGCTCGCGCAACGGCACCACCGCGAGATTGAGGATGACGCTGTTGGGGACCATGATCCGGTCGGCTCCCGCGACCAGGGTCGTATAGAAGAGCCCGAGCGAGCCGGCGATCCCCTCGACGCTGCCGGCGAGCGCTCCGCCGGTGAGCCGGATCCGCTCGCCGACCCGAAACGGGCGCGTGCTCAGCAGGACGAGGCCGGCGAACAGGTTGCCTAGCGTCTGCTGGGCCGCGAGACCGAGGACGACCGCGGTGAACGCTCCGCCGACCGCCAGCGCGCCCGCGTCGAGACCGGCGACCCGCAGGGCGATGATCACCATCCCGGCGATCGCCAGCAGCCTGATCAGAAAGCCGACCGTCCCCGCGGTGCCGGGCTCGAGGCGGCGGTAGAGCGCCGGGGCGAGGCCCTGCCCGAGGGTCCGCGCGAGCGCCCAGCCGAGCAGGACCAGCGCCGCGACGGTCGCCGCGCGGACGGCTGTCCCGCCACCCGGGAAGAGCTCGTGCCGGTGGCTGAACGCGATCAGCACCGCGGCGATCACGCCGACGAGGACGATCGCCGCGCCGCGGGCGCGCTGGGCCCGGCCTCGATCGACCTCACCACCGAGGCCAACCTGGCGCCAGACCTCGGTCCGGCTCTCGAACGGATTCGGACGCTTTCGCGGTCTTCGGAACATCCAGGTGTGATGTCCGGCGGGCGACGATCGAAACTCGTGCCTGTGAGATTCTCGTCACGCCCGCATCGCCGAATAAGGCGCCTCAACGGCGGCTCGGCTCGGCTTCGCTTCACTCCGCCTCGCTCCAACCATCTGGGATGCTCGCTGATGCATGGAGCCCGAGGGCATACCCGAGGAGCGCAGGCCGCTGCTTTTCGTGCTCGCCGGCACGGCGATCGCGATCGTCTCGATCCCGCTTGCGGCCGCCGCCGGCCCGCCGTATCTGTCCTTCGACGCCCTGAGCCCGTGGATCGTCTCCTACGCGATCGGCCTCTTCTGCGCCCTGTTCGCGACCCCATTCCTGATCCACTCGCGACTCGGGGGAACGCTCGAGGCGGACGCACGCTGGGAACGGGCCGTGCTCCTGTGGGGCGCGGTCGCCATCGGCCTGCTCGGCGCCTCGATCATCTGCGGCCTGCCCTCGGGTTTCGACTCGGGCTCGCTCGGGGGGGCGATCGGGCTGGTCGGGATCACCGAGGCGGTGCTCGTCCTGGCCACGCTGACGGTCTGGCTGATCAGCGGCTGACGCGGCCGGCGATCGAGCTAAACGCCCGCTCTATCCTCTAGATTGACTGGTCAGTCAGTCGGCCGACCGCAGCCGTGCGGGGGCCGGAGGAGAGAAGGCAGCCCGATGCTCGCGGCCGCGATCCAGCTCAACGCCAACGCCGATAAAGCCCGCAACCTCGAGCGCGCGGGAGCCCTCGTCGCGGCCGCAGCTGCGGCCGGCGCCGAGCTCGTCGTGCTGCCGGAGAAGTGGAACCTGCTCGGCGGCGCCGAGGAGATCCGCGCCGGCGCCGAGGAGCTCGACTCTGGCCCGACGATCGCCGCCGCCCGGGGCTGGGCGCGCGAGCTCGGCATCCATCTGGTCGCCGGCAGCATCGGCGAGCGGGTTGCCGGCGAGGAGCGCCTGTTCAACACCAGTTGTGTCTTCGACCCGGCCGGGGACCTGGTCGCGAGCTATCGCAAGATCCACATGTTCGACGTCGATGTCGGTGGCGTTCGCTACCGCGAGTCCGACGCCGAGCAGCCCGGCGAGGAGATCGTCAGCGCCGAGGTCGCCGGGGTCGAGGTCGGTTTGACGATCTGTTACGACCTCCGCTTTCCGGAGCTCTACCGGATCCTCGCGATCGCCGGCGCCCAGGTGATCACCGTGCCGGCCGCGTTCACGATGACCACCGGCCGCGACCATTGGGAGGTGCTGCTGCGGGCCAGGGCGATCGAGAACCAGGCCTTCGTGATCGCCCCGAACCAGTTCGGAGAGGCCCCGCCGCACTACAACTCCTACGGCCGCTCGATGATCGTCGATCCCTGGGGGGTGGTCCTCGCCCAGGCTCCAGACGGGGAAGGGTTCATCTCCGCCGAGCTCGACCTGGCCCGCCAGCAGGAGATCCGTTCCACGCTGCCCTCGCTGGCCAACCGCCGGCCCGAGTCCTATCGCTGGCCCGAGCCGGTGGAGATCAGCTGATGGCCTCGAGCCCCAAGGCGCCGCCGGTCGATCGCCGCCGCCAGATCCTCGACGCCGCGATCCGCGTTTTCGCCCGTCAGGGGTTCAACGCCTGTCGCGTCTCCGACATCGCCCGCGAGGCCAACGTCGCCTACGGGCTCGTCTACCACTACTTCGATTCCAAGGATCAGGTGCTGAACGAGCTCTTCGTCGAGCGCTGGTCGCTGATGTTGCAGGCGATCGAGGAGGTCGACGCCCGCTCGATCCCGGCGCGCGAGAAGCTCGACGCGGCGGCCGGCTTCATCATCGAGTCCTACCGCCACGACCCCGAGCTGATGAAGGTGATCATCATCGAGGTCACCCGGGCGGCGAACTCGTTCACCCGCACGCACCTGCCGGAGATCCGCCAGGCCTACGACCTGATCGCGAAGATCGTCCGCGACGCGCAGGCCAGCGGCGACTTCCGCGCCGACGTCGACCCCGACTTCGCCTCGATGTGGTTCTACGGCGCGATCGAGCAGTTGCTCACCGGCTGGGTGTTCGAGATCATCCCCGACGGGGACGGCGATTTCGACCGCGCCCGCGTGATGGTGGTGGAAACGATCTGCGGCGGGTTGGAGAAGGGCGCGGCAAACGGCCGCTGATGGTTTACTCCTGAGCCCGCGGGTAGTCGCGGGACGGAGCAATTAGATGGACAACGAAATCGTCAAGCGACTGATGTGGACCGGCCTGGTGGCCGGCACCGGCGCCCTTGCGAGCGTCGTCGCGATGCGGGTCTCAGCGCTGATCTGGCAGCGGATCTTCGGAGAGGACCCACCGGAGTGAGTAGCCCGGGGGCACAGCCGCCGCCGGGGCCGGAGGACGACCGCGGGGTCGGCGAGCTCGTCTTCGATGTCTCCGAGCGCGTCTCGAGCCTCGTCCGCGAGGAGTTCGAGCTGGCGAAGACGGAGGTCACCGAGAAGATCACCAAGCTGCTCAAGGGCTCGGCGGTCGGCGCCGCGGCCGGCGTGTTCGCGTTCCTCGGGCTGATCCTGCTGATGCACGCGTTCGCCTGGCTGCTCAACGAGCTCTTCTTCGAGGACGCGGTCTGGGCCGGCTTCCTGATCGAGGCCGTGCTGTTCTTCGCCATCGCCGCGATCGCGGGCCTGATCGCCTACCGGGCGGTCCAGGCGGGGGCGCCGCCGGTACCCGAGATGGCAATCGAGGAGGGCAAGCGGATCCGCCAGACGCTGGAAACGGGAAGCGCGCCCGCGACTCCCGCCGAGGAGCCCCGAACCCCATGAGCAAGGAGCCAGAGATCTATCGTTCCGGCGCCGGCGAGCCCGTCGCCCGCGCCGCCGCGCCGCCGCCGGCGCGCAGCTCGTCCGAGATTCGCGCCGACATCGAGCGCCAGCGCGAAGAGCTCTCGCATTCGGTCGAGGCGCTTCGCAGCCGCGTCACCGAGCTCACCGACTGGCGCCGCCAGGTCCGCGAGCACCGCCGCGAGCTGATCATCGGCGCCGCCGTCGTCGGCTTCGCAGTCGGCGGCCTGATGGCGCTTCGCCGCCGCTAGGCGTCGGCGTCGGAACCGCGCCAACGCTGCCAGCCGACCAGCACCGCGAGGCCGACCGCCAAGGCCACCCCGATAATCCAGCGGGTGGGCTCCTCGGTCGGAGGGGCCAGCGTCGTCACCAGTCCCAGCATGCTGATCGTGACCACGCCTAAGCCGACGGCATGAACCCTGTGGCCATCGATCCAGAGAACACAGGCGACCGGCAATGCCCAGATCGAGAGCGGGGGGAGGAATGACCCGAAGAAGGCGAGCCCCCAGGCCGCGTTGCCCAGCATCTTGCTCTCGCCTTCCGCGAACGTGAGGGCGTCCTCGCCGGCGGCAGGGAGCTCGCCGGTGTTGATCGCTGTCGCGACATCGGTGTCCTGCTCGCGGATCCGTGTCCGCACTCGGTACGTCCGAAACAGCACCTGCGCGAGCGCGGGGTCGGTCACGCGGAGCGCAATTCCGGATAGCGCCTCCGAGCGCTTCGGGCCATGCCACGTCTCTCGCCTCAATGGCGGGGTCATTACGGGCTCGCCGAACAGGACGATCAGATTCGGCCGGGAAGCTTGGCGCCCGAGGCGTCGGATCGGAACGGGGAACCGATCGTGCCAGAGGTACCCGCGAACCCGTTCTTGCAGCGGACCGCCTTCGTCGCCATAGATCGGGAAGCGAACCTCGTCCACGGCGGCCTCAACGACCCTGGCCTCTGCCGCCTCCTGCGTTTCTTCGGTCGCAGCCACCCTGATCGTCGCAAGGGGCACGACGAGAGGCTCTTTGAACAGCGCCGGATGGTTAACCACGAGGGCGTCTCCGCGGATCGCGATCTCGCCCGGATCGATTTCCCGGAGGTGCTCGCGGCGCGCCATCTCGCTGAGCGCGAAGAAGCCTAGGCCGACCGCGATCACTGCCAAACCGCCCCAGAGCGACCTTTCAAGCAGGGTGGCTCCGACGGCGACGATGCAGACGTCGATCCCGAACACGACGGCGAACATCAGCCGGTGCATAACCCTCTCGCCGAGCGACGGTTCGCCGAGGGATATCGGAGTCTCTGTCGCGCCGACGAGCACGGTTGAGCTATCGGCCGCGCCTCGCGGGTCCGTTAGTCGGTTTTGGTCCCGGTCCCGGCGCGGTTCGCTAGGACTGCCACGGACTGAGATCGGCTGACTAACTCAGCGCAAGAAGTCGGTGCGCATGCCGCCGCAGCCGAGCAGCCCCGGTCCGACGTGGGCGCCGATCACCGGGCCGATCTCGGAGACGAATACGGGGTCGGAGCCGAAGATCTGGCGGCACTCGTCGACCAGTTTGCGGGCGGTGTCGGGGTCGTGGATGTGCTGCACGACCCAGGCGCCCGCGCCGGCGTCCTTGCGCTCGCGAGCGAGCTCGACCAGGCGCTCGAACGCCCGCCGGCGGGTACGCACCCGCTCGACCGGGGTGATCTCCTCCTCCAGCGTCAGGATCGGCTTGATCTGAAGCGCCGAACCGAGCCATGCCTGGGCGGAGCCGATTCGGCCGCCGCGCCGCAGGTACTCGAGGGTGTCGATCGAGAAGTACATCTTCAGCGTCCGGCGAGCCTCCTCGAGCGTTTCCATGGCCTCGCTGCCGGAGGCGCCCTCGGCCGCGACACGGGCGGCCACCAGCGCCATCATCCCCTGGCCGCCGCAACCGGTGCGAGTGTCGAGGACATGGATCCGCTCGCCGCCGGCGCCGGAGTCGATCAGCGCCTGGCGTGCCTGTAGCGCCGACTCGTAGGTGCCGGAGATCCCGGCTGAGATGTGGACGGAGACGATCTCGCGGCCCTCGGCGAGCAGCGGCTCGTAGACGCTCGTGAAGTCGCCGACCGAGGGCTGCGACGTGGTCGCGCCCTCGGCGCTGTTTCGCAGGCGCTCGAAGAACTCGTCGTACTCGTCCGCGCCGATGTCGCTCTCGCGACGCTGCTGGCCGTCGAGGGTGACGTAAAGGCTCACACGGTGGATGCCGTGCTCGGTGACGAGCTCGTCCGGGAGATAGGCGGTCGTGTCCGTGACCACCGCGGTGTTCGCGTCCGAGCCCACTGGCCTCAGTCTTATCAATACGGCCGTAGCATGCGGCCCGATGGCGAAGACGCTGGTCACGGGGGCAAGCGGTTTCCTCGGTTCGCACCTGGTTCGCGCGCTGGCCAAGCGCGGCGACGAGCTGCGCCTGCTTGCCCGTCGCAGCTCGAACCTCGACCACCTCGACGGACTGGAGTTCGAGCGCTCGACCGGTGACGTCACCGACCGCCGCGCCGTGCGCCGGGCGATGCAGGGCATCGAGCGCGTCTTCCACGTCGCCGGGCGCACCTCGCTGCGGGCCGCCGACCGCGAGGCGGTGTTCGCGACCAACCTGCGCGGCGCCCAGGTCGTCTTCGAGACAGCGCTCGAAGCCGGGGTGGAGCGGCTCGTACACACCTCGAGCGCGGGCGCGATCGGGGTGGCGAAGCCGAAGGGCACCGCCGACGAGGAAACCCCGTTCCGGATCGGCCATCTCGGTCTCGCCTACGTCAACTCCAAGCACGAGGCCGAGCTCGAGGCCTTCCGGCTCGCCGCCCACGGCCTCCCGGTGGTGATCGTCAACCCGTCGTTCGTGCTCGGCCCCGACGATCCAAGCGGGACCTCGATGGGGCTCGTGCGCCGTTTCTGTCTCGGTCAGATCCCCGCCTACGTCGGCGGCGCGCTCAACATCGTCGACGTCCGCGATGTCGCCAAGGGGCACCTGCTCGCCGACGCCAAGGGCGAGGTCGGCGAGCGCTACATCCTCGCCGGGCGCAACTTCACCTTCGACCGCCTGTTCGCCGATCTGGCGCGGATCTCCGGCGTCGACCCGCCGCCGGTGAAGTTGCCCACCGGGGTGGCGCTGGCGGGAGCGCGGACGGCGGCCCGAGTCGGCCTGCCGATTCCGACGGTGCCCGAGGAGATCCTCTCGGCGTCGCTCTGGTGGACCTACCGCAACGGCAAGGCCAAGCGCGAGCTCGGCTTCAAGCCGCGCCCACACGAGGAGACGCTCGAGGACGCGATCAACTGGCAGCTGGCGGAGCTCGGAGGACGGCGCGCGCGCCGCGGCCCCGAGCAACTGGCGCTGCGTGCGGTCGGGCGGGCGCTGAGGACCGTGCGCGGGTGATCGTCCTCTACCGCTGCCCGACCCGGACCAACGTCCTCTGTCCGTGCGGCGCGGTCGAGCGACGCCTGCGCCGGCTGAAGCTCGAGCACGAGACCGAGCGGGTGCCCTACCGCCGCAAGGGCAGGCCCGAGATCGAGGAGCTGACCCGCCAGCGCCGCGTCCCGGTGCTCGTCGACGGGAACGAGGTGATCCACGACTCGAAGCGAATCATCGAGTACTTGGAATGGAAGTACCCGCGCGATGCCACGAACAACGGGCAGTCTTCCAAGAAGACCTGACCGTGCTTTAGAATGTGAAGCGATGGAAGCGATGCAAACACCTGAGTCAGCGGTGACGCTCACCGATACGGCCGCGGAGAAGATCCGCGACCTCGTCGCCGCGAGCGATACCGAGCAGGTCCTCCGGATCGCCGTCAAGGGCGGTGGCTGCTCCGGCTTTCAGTACGCGCTCGCTCTCGACGCGGTGAAGGCCGACGACAACGTCTTCGAGCACAACGGCGTCGCGGTCGCCGTCGACAAGGTCAGCATGCAGTTCGTCTTCGGCTCGCAGGTCGACTTCGTCGACGGGCTCCAGGGCGCCGGGTTCACGGTCAACAACCCGAACGTCGTCGCCGCCTGCGGCTGCGGCTCCTCGTTCCAGGTCAAGGACGACGCGGCCGAGCAGGCCGCGGCCGTCTAAGCCCTCCGGGACTTAGATCGATGGCCGTGGTCACGGCCTCCGGGCTGACCAAGCACATCGGCGGGCGGACGCTGTTTCGCGATCTCGCCTTCAAGCTCGACCGCGGCGAGCGGATGACGCTCTCGGGCCGCAACGGCAGTGGGAAGACGACCCTGCTGAGGACGATCTCGGGCGAGATCGGCCTCGACGGGGGCACGATCTCGACCGGCAAGGGTGTCCGCGTCGCTCTCCACGACCAGCGCCCGCCGCGAGCCGACTCGACCCTGCGCGAGTACGTCACCGGCGGACTCGACTGGATCGCGGCGATCGAGGACGAGCTCAGCCGGATCGAGGCGCGGATGGCCGACGAAGCCGGCGAGGCGACGCTGAGCGCCTACGCGGATGCGCAGGCGCGGCTCGAGCACGCCGGCGGATACCGCTGGCGTGACGGCATCGAGGTCGCCCTTCGGGGGCTCGGCTTCCAGACCGAGGAGCTCGACCGCTCGCTGGAGAGCTTCTCCGGGGGTGAGCTGACCCGCGCCTCGCTGGCCAGGGCGCTGGCGTCGAAGCCCGACCTGCTGTTGCTCGACGAGCCCACCAACCACCTCGACATCGAGTCGCTCGAATGGCTGGAGAACTATCTCACCGGCGTCGACGCCGCCGTCATCCTCGTCGCCCACGACCGCTGGTTCCTGGAGGCGGTCGGCACCTCGGTGCTCGAGCTCGAGGCCGGGCGCGGGCGCTACTTCAAGGGCCCGTGGCACGCCTGGCGCGCCGAGCAGGCCGCGCGCGAGCTCGCTGCCGGCCGCGACACCGCGCGCCGTGAGGCGGAGATCGCGCGGATGGAGCGCTTCGTCGAGCGCTTCCGTTACAAGGCGACCAAGGCGCGCCAGGCGCAGTCGAAGCTGAAGGGCATCGAGCGGATCAAGCGCGGCGCCCAGGAGCAGGACCCGCGCGATCGGCGCACGCTCTCGTTCTCGTTCGGCTCGGCCGAGCGCTCGGGCCGGGTGGTGATCGAGCTCGACGAGGCGACGCTCGTCGCCGGCGATCGCACCCTGCTCGACGAGGCGTCGATCTGGCTCGAGCGCGGCGAGCATGTCTGCCTGGTCGGCGCCAACGGCTCCGGCAAGACGACCCTGGTCGAGACCCTGGCCGGCGAACGCGAGCTTGGCAGCGGCAAGTTGCGCCGCGGCCACAACGTCACCCTCGGCTACCTCTCCCAGCACACGGAGGTCGGCGGCCGGGGCGAGACGACGCTGCTCTCACACGCCCAGCACGAGACCGGCCTCTCGGAGGCGAAGACGCGGGCGCTGCTCGGCCGCTTCCTGTTCTCCGGCGACGACGTGCAGAAGCGGCTCGCCGACATCTCCGGGGGCGAGGCGCAGCGACTGGCGCTCGCCTTGCTGACCAACTCCGACGCCAACCTGCTGATCCTCGACGAGCCCACCAACCATCTCGACGTCGAGAGCCGCGAGGCGCTCGAGGACGCGCTCACCGGCTTCTCCGGCACGGTCTTGCTGATCTCCCACGACCGCGCTCTGCTGGAGGCGGTCGGCAGCCGCACGGTCGTGATCGAGGGCCGCGCCCTGACCAGCCACGCCGGAGGCTGGGCCGAGTACCGCTCCGAGGCCGAGGCCGAGGCGGCCGCGAAAGCTTCGGCGGCCGCCGCGCCGCGGAGCAAGCAGATGCCGCGAAGCACCGGGCCGAGCAAGAACCGCAAGGCGGAGCTGGCGAAGCTGGAGCGCGAGGTCGAGCAGGCGGAGGCGGACTACAAGCGGCTCGAGGACGAGCTTGCCGATCCGTCGCACTGGTCGGACCCCAAGCGCTCGGCGAAGGCGAGCGCGCGCCACGACGAGGCGCGGGCGAAGCTGAGTGAGCTGCTGGCCCGCTGGGAGCAGGCGGCGGAACGCGTCGAGGGCTGAGCGCTCAGCCCAGCGACATCGGCGGGCTGGTCTGCGACCCGCCCGGAAGGATGCGCTCGGCCTCGGGGGCGGTCATGCCCTCGGGTTGCTCGACCCCGAGCAGCTCGCCGAGCTCGCCCGAATCGAGCATCTCCTCGACGATGTCGGCGCCGCCGACGAGCTCGCCCTTGACGTAGAGCTGGGGGAAGGTCTGCCAGTCGGAGAGCTCGGTCGTCACCTCGCGCAGCGGCTGTAGCGCCGGAAGCACGTCGATCGCCCCGTAGTCGACGCCGAGCTGTTCCAGCACGCCGACCACGCGCATCGAGAACCCACAGCGCGGGGCCTCGGGAGTGCCCTTCATGAACAGGAGCACCGGGTTGTCGGCAATCGCTTGCTCGACCTGCTGCTTCAACGCGGGATCGGATGCCATGGACCCAGGGTACCGAAGCCGCCTGCCGAGCTCAGAAGAGCCAGAGCAGCAGCAGGATGACGAGGATGACGACCACGATTCCGGGCAGCACGATCGTCGTTCCAAGTGGCAACAGAGTGGCTGCGAGCGGCATTGGAGAGTCCTTTCTTCGGTGGACTTCATCGCTACCCGGATCGAGGTGCCGTAAGCGCTGAAATACTCGGAGCGTGCGGGTGGTGACGATCGGCGTCTACGGATTCAGCGCCGACGCCTTCGTCGAAACGCTGCGCGACGCGGGCGCCGGACTGGTGGTCGACGTGCGCCAGCGGCGCGGGGTTCGCGGCAGCGAGTACTCGTGGGCGAACTCGAAGCGCCTCCAGGCGATGCTCGCCGACGCCGGGATCGGCTACAGCCACCACCCGGAGCTCGCGCCGACCACCGAGCTGCGCCGGCTTCAGTACGCCGAGGACGACCGGCGCGGCGTCGGCAAGCGCAACCGCGACGAGCTCGCGCCGGAGTACGTGCGTCGCTACACCAGCGAGATCCTCGACCGTGTCGACCTGGCGGCGTTCGCCGACGCGTTGCCCGATCACACCGCGTCGGCGCTGCTCTGCGTCGAAGGCGACGCGCCGGCCTGCCACAGATCGCTGATCGCCGCCCGGCTCGCCGCCGAGCACGGGGCGGAGGTCGAGCACCTGGGCGGTCCGCCGGGCTGAACCCGATCAGGCCAAGCCTCAAGGAGATCGCCGGGGCACCCGATACCTTGAACGCATGAAGGCACGGACGCCGAAGGGGAAGCTGATGCTGGCCGGCGCGCTGATCGCGCTCGCGATCCCCGCGACCGCGGGCGCTCACGACGGCGCCGTCGAGCTCACCGCGCGGCAGGCCGCGACCAAGATCTCCTCGTCGAGCGCGAGCGGGCCGGCGCAGCTGAACGGGGTGATCCAGCGCATCCACGCCCACGACGGCGACTTCGACGCGAGCTTCTTCTGGGCGCTCGATACGCGGTCCGGGCCGATTCCGCTGCGGCTGCGCGACGCCGCTCCCGAGGATCGGGAGCTCGAGCGGGTGCGGGTCAGCGGCGAGATCCGCGACGGCGTGCTCGTCGCCGACGACGCCGACGTGCGAGCGCTCGGCGGACCGCCGGTGACGGACGTGGCGGCAGGCCCGCGGAAGCTCGCTGTGATCCTCTATTACGTCAGCCCCGACCACGACGCGGCGATGGCGAGTCCCCCGAGCTACTTCACGCAGTCCTTCGCCGCGGACGTGGCCTTCGACCCGGCTCCGTCCTCGGTCTCGGTCAACAACTACTTCAAGACCCAGACCTTCGGCCACGTCACCTTCCCGGGGACCACCGACGACGTCTTCGGGCCCTACCCGGTGCAGGATCCCTCCTTCGACGCGGGCCACGAGGGCTGTCACTTCCTCAGCTACTGGACCCGCGGCCTCCCGACCTCCGCTTACGAGCAGGCGCGCGACGAGTACGAGACCATCCACGGGCCGGCGTCGTTCGAGAACACCTACCAGCACATGGCCTACGTGCTCGCGCCGTTCCCCTTCGCCGGGACGCGGACCGTTCCGGGTTGCGGCGGGGGCGGGGTGGGCAGCCAGCCCGGTGCACAGGTCTGGGTCGACGGGTTGAGCCCCTTCCTTCTCTACCACGAGCTCGGCCACAACCTGGGGGCCGCGCACGCGCACACGGCCCAGTGCTCCACCGGGTCGACCCCGGTCGCCTACGCCGACGGCTGCGACTCGCAGTCGAATCCGACCTTCACCGAGTACGGCGACCCGTTCGATCCGATGGGGGGTTCGGGCCCGATGTGCACCTACGGCTGCGAGATGAACGCCTCGCGCAAGCTGCACTTCGGAGCGCTCGCGGGGGGCTCGCAGACGGTGACGGCCGACGGCACCTTCGCCGTCGCCCCGCTCGAGACTCCGAGTGGCCTGCGGCTGCTGCGGATCCCGAAGCCCGACGGCCGCTTCTTCGACATCTCGGTCAGGGCACCGATCGGCCTCTTCGACAACTTCGCCGCACCCGGGGTCAGCATCCACTCCGACAGCGCCGACGGCATCGACTCGTACGCGATCGACGCCCATCCGGGAGGCGACTTCACCGACATGCAGTTCGGGGCCGGCGAGAGCTTCGCGCCCTACGCGGGGACGACCGTGACGGTCGAGTCGCTCTCCGCATCGGGGGCGAGCATCCGCGTCGACGTCCCCGACCAGCCGGTCGTCGCCGTCTCCTGCATCGTGCCGAAGGTCAAGGGCAAGAAGCTCAAGCGGGCCAAGGAGCTGATCGCCGGGGCCGGCTGCAAGCTGGGCAAGGTGAAGAAGAAGCAGTCGAAGAAGCCCAAGAACAAGGTGCTCAAGCAGTCGCCGAAGCCGGGCACCGACGCCGGGCCCGGTGGCGAGGTCAAGCTGACGGTCGCCCGTTAGGGCACGCTGGTCTGAACCGACAGCGCGTGGATCGAGCCGTCGTCGAAGCGCGGCTTGACCGCGGCGCGGACCAGCCGGTGCTGGTCGATTCGCGAGAGGCCGTCGAACTGGCTGGCGCTGACGACCGCCCGCAGGTGATCGCCGCCGCCCTCGTCGAGGACCTCGACCTGGGCGCCCGGCAGGGCGGCCTCGATCATCGCCTGCAGCTCCCTGAGATCGGCCATCGCTAGCTCGCCGGCGCGGACTCGCGCGCCGCCTCGACCATCTCGTGCACGCGGCAGAACTTGACCCGGGGACGGCCGTGGGGCTCGCCGGCGGCCTGCTCGGCGCGGTCGATCGCCTGCCAGCCCATGTAGGTGACGTGGTCGCCACCACGCTCATCGAGCAGCTCTGCGATCGGAACCGCGACCGGCTCGCGGTCGGGGATCTGGCCGGCTTCGAAGTCGTCGAAGATCGAGGTGACGGTGTCAAGGGCGTCCTTCTTGTTGGTCCCGATCACTCCCGAGGGGCCGCGCTTGATCCAGCCGACCGCGTAGTGGCCCGGAACCTGCTCGCCCGACGCTGGATCGACGACGCGGCCGCCGTTGTTCGGGATCAGGCCGCGGTTGGGGTCGAACGGGATGCCCTCGAGCCCGACTCCCTTGTAGCCGATCGAGCGCAGGACCAATCCGCACTCGAGCTCCTCGCGCTCACCCGTATCGCGGGCGCGGATCGCCCCGGATTCGTCGCGGTAGAGCTCGTTGTGGCCGATGACGATGCTCTCCACCTTGTCCTCACCCTTGATCTCGACCGGCGAGCAGCAGAAGCGCATCACCACCCGCTTCGGCTTGCCCTCTGGCTTGCGGCTCGAGAACTCGGTGAAGATCTCGACGTTGCGGCGGTGAGTGGGATCGCAGTCTTCGGACTCGAAGTACTCGCGGCTGGCCTCGTCGAGCTCCATCTCCGCCGGGTCGATGACGATGTCGGCGTCGGTGAGCTCGCCGAGCTCTCGCACCTCCGGGTTCGTGAACGCGGCCTGGGCGGGCCCGCGGCGCCCGAGCACGACGATCTCCTCGATCCCCGACTCGGCGAGGTCCTCGATCGCGTGGTCGGCGGTATCGGTGACGTCGAGCTCCGCCCGCGGCAGGGCGAGCATCCGGGCGACATCGGCGGCGACGTTGCCGTTGCCGATCACGACCGCGCGCTTGGCTGAGAGGTCGAAGTCGTGGTCGGCGAAATCGGGGTGGGCGTTGTACCAGTTGACGAACTCGGTCGCCGCGTGCGACCCGGGCAGGTGCTCCCCGGGGATCCCGAGCTGGCGATCGGTGGCCGTGCCGTAGGCGTAGATGACCGCGTGGTAGCGCTGCTCGAGCTCGGCCACGGTGATGTCGGCGCCGATCTCGACGTTGCCGAAGAACTGAAAGCCCTCCCGGGCGGCCGTCTTCTCGTACATCCGGATCACCGACTTGATCTTCGGGTGGTCGGGGGCGACCCCGGCGCGGACGAGGCCGAAGGGGGTGGGGAGGCGGTCGAACATGTCGACCTCGACCGCGACGTCCTCGCGCTTGAGCAGGTGCTCGGCCGCGTAGAAGCCCGCCGGGCCCGAGCCGACGATCGCTGCGCGGAGCGGATTCTCGGGTGTTCCAACGGTGGCCAAGGGGCCGGAAAGGGTAGAAGATCGACTTCGCCGAATCCTCGGATAGGGTGGCGCCATGAAGCGATTCACGATCTCCCTCGTCATCGGCGCCGCGGCGCTGGCCATCCTCGCTCCGTCGGCCTCGGCGAAGTTCAAGTTCTTCCAGACACCGAGCGGGAACATCGCCTGCGCGATGGGTGGAGGCGGGGTGCGGTGCGACATCCTCGAGCACAGCTGGACGCCACCGCCGAAGCCCGCCGACTGCGACGTCGACTGGGGCAACGGCGTGCAGGTCGGCCGCCGGGACCCGGGCAGCTTCGTCTGCGCCGGCGACACCGTGTTCTCACCGTCGAACCCGGTGCTCGGCTACGGCGAGAAGACCTTCAAGAACCGCTTCAAGTGCACCAGCAAGCAGAAGGGTGTCCGCTGCAAGAACCAGAAGAGCGGCCACGGGTTCTTGCTCTCGCGCGACGACGTGCGGGTGTTCTAGCAGCAGGGTCTACGCCAGCGCGGTGCGTGAGGTGGCGGCGCCGTCGAGGGCGTCGAGGGCGCGGCCGGCCGACATCGCCACGCAGGTGAAGATCGGGATGTCGCGCAGGGTGTAGGCGCTCGACTCGGAGGTCCGCAGTTCCTGGACCAGGTCGAGGAACTCGCCCGGGTCATCGCACTCGAACGAGACCACGAACTCCTGGTCGTCGAGGCCGAAGGAGTAGGCGGTGTTGATCGTGATCTCCGGGTAGCGGCGGCCGATCTCGATGTGCTCGGCCATCACCCGGCGGCGCTCCTCGAGCGGCAGCCGGTACCACTCGCGCTTCTTGTCGAGCGGGTAGACGATGCAGTACTTGCGCTCGGATGTGCAGATCTCCGGCCGCGCCTGCGACTCCGAGTAGGGCGACGGCTTGGTCATCGCCAGGTAGGAGTGGGGGATCGACATCCACTGCGCCAGGCCGCTCTGAGCGAGGACGACGTGGAAGGTGTGGATGTCGTCCAGGACCGGGCTCTGGGAGAGCAGCATCAGGTCGGTGTCGCCGCGGGTGCCGACCGTCGAGTAGGCACGCAGGCTGCGATCGATCGCGTAGTCCTCGCAGGCTGCTAGGAACTCCCGTTTATCCTCAGCCCGCGCCTCGGGGTCGCGACGCTGCCAGGCGGGATCGAGCTTGAAGAAGGTGAACTTGGCAAACGTGCGATCGGCCATCAAGGCGATGCTAGTGCAAGCCGCCGTCCTCGCAGCCCTGCTGATGGGCGGCGCAGGGACGGCTGCGGCGGCCTCGTCCGAGGACTCCCGGGTGGTGATTGCGGTGCTTCCCTACGCGACCACGGTCGAGCAGATCGCCGCCGTGCCCGAGCTCGCGCCGGGCGTGGTCAGCGCCGGGCTCGGCGCGGTTCCGGTCGCCCAGACCTTCCTCGACATCGGCCAGGGAAACCGCGTCAACGAGAGCCTCTACGACGGCGACCTGCCGCGGCTCTACGTCCGCGACGGCCGCGTCCCCGAGCGACTCTGGGAGCGCACCCTGGCCCGGGCCGACAGTGCGCCCGCGAACATCACCCCCGGCCTGCTCGCCTCGACCTTGGCGGACGCGGGCGTGCCGGTGACCGCCGAGGACGCCAGTGGACTGGCGACGCTGATCGCGGTCGACCACGACGGCGTCGTGCAGGTCGCCGACGAGCCGGCCTGCACGGCCGGCTGCGGGGCGGGGCTGAGCGTCGTACGGGCGCGGATCGGCCAGCTCGAGACTCTGGTCGGCGAGCTCGCCCCCGGCGACCTGCTGATCGCGCTCACCTCCGGCTCCGAGGCTCAGCAGGAGCTGCTGCCGGTGGGGATCGCGGGCGAGGGCTACGAGGGCAACCTCACCTCCGCCTCCACCCGCACGGACGGGGTCGTGGTCTCCACCGACATCGCGCCCACGGTGCTCGAGCACTTCGGCGTCGACGTTCCGGACGAGGTCAACGGCAGCGAGATCACCTCGGCGGACGAGCGCGACCCGGCCCACGTTGCCGACCTCCAGGCGCGACTCGACCATCGCCCCAGCCGCGACTCCGTGGTTCTGCTCCCGCTCGGGATCTGGCTGCTGCTGACGGCGCTCGCCGCACTCGCCTGGCGCGCCCGGGGCGCCCGCGTGGCGCTGCGCCTGCTGGCGCTCTCGGTCGCTTGGGCGCCGGCGATCCTGCTGCCGCTCGCCGCCGCCGACGCCGGTCCGCTGGCGTCGGCGATCGCGGTCGGGCTCGGGGCGCCGGCACTGGCGTTGGCGACCGATCGGCTGCTCGGCGGCTGCGCCGGGCTCGCGCTCGCCTGCGCGGTCACCGTCGGCGCCTACGCCGTCGATGTGATCACCGGCTCGTCGCTGACCTCGCTCTCGGTGCTGGGGCCGAACCCGGGCGCCGGGGTGCGGTTCTTCGGCATCGGCAACGAGCTCGAGGCGATCCTCACCACCCTGACCCTGATCGGCACCGGCGCCTGGCTGCAATCCAGGCGCGAGCTCGAGCCGCGACGAATGGCCGCCTGGTTCGTCGCCATCGGCCTCGCCGCCGCGGCGGCCTTCGCCCCCGGTCGCTTCGGCGCCGACGTCGGCGCCGCGATCGTGCTCGGCGTCGGCGCCGCGACCGCCGCCGTGCTCGCGCTCGGGCTCGAAAGGCGGCGAGCGATCGCCGTCGTCGCCGGCGGCGGGTTGGCGGCCCTGCTGGCGCTGTTCGCCGTCGATCTCGTCCTCGGCGGCGCTCACCTGAGCCGCTCGGTGCTCGGCGCCGGTGGCACCGGTGACCTGGCCGACGTGCTCGACCGTCGCCTGACGCTGATGGTCCGCACCTTCATCCACCCCGTCTACCCGGAGCTGCTGGTCGCCTGCATTGCGCTGCTGGTTGCCGGGACGATCCAACGCCGCCGCGTGATCGCCTGGTTCGAGGGCCGCCCGGCGGCGCGGGCGGGGTTCTTCGGGGCCGTCGCCGGGGTCCTCGTCGGCACCTTCGCCAACGACTCCGGCTCGGTGCTGTTGGTGATCGGAACGATCTACCTCGCCGCCTGTTCAGGCTTCTACTGGGCGACGAATACGGCCGACCGCGCCGGAGATTGAGCGCGGCTACCATCATCGCGTGCGCGTAGCCATAGTCACGCCCTATTCGTGGACATATCCGGGGGGCGTGAACGGGCATGTTGACGCCCTCGCGACCGAGCTCATGGCCCGCGGCCACGAGCTTCGTGTGCTCGCCCCCACCGATCCACCCGACCGTCTCGGCCGGGTGCTTCACCGTGGCGATCCCGAGCTCCTCGGGCTTCCCGAGCATGTGATCGGTCTCTCGCGGACGAAGGCCTTCGGCGCCAACGGCTCGATCTCGAACATCGGCATCTTCCCCGACGGGGTGACGAAGATGCGGCGCGAGCTGCGCGCCTTCGCCCCCGACGTCGTCCACGTCCACGAGCCGCCGGCCGGGCCCCTGAGCTGGGATGCCTGCTCCTATCCCGGGGCGCCCGTGGTCGCGACCTTCCACGCCTACTCGACCAAGCCGCTGCTCAACCACGTCGCCACGCTGGCCGGGATGCGGCGCAAGCTGAACCAGCTCTCCGGCCGGATCGCCGTCTCCGAGGCCGCCGCCTGGACCGGGCGGCGCTGGTTCGGCGGCAACTACACGATCGTCCCCAACGGCGTCGATATCGCCGCCGCGCCCGTGGGCCCGAAGCCCCACGACGACGCCCTGCGGCTGATCTTCATCGGCCGGCCGGAGGAGCGCAAGGGCCTGCCGGTGCTGTTGACCGCCTTCGAGGCGCTGGTCGAGCTCGAGAACGCGCGCCTGACCGTGATCGGGGCCGATCGCGACGAGGTCATGCGCCACCTCGCCGACCCCGCGACCGAGGAGCGGATCGAGGCCCTGGGCCGGGTCGAGGACGACGAGCTCTGGGGCCAGTTGCACAGCGCCGACCTGCTCTGCGCGCCGTCGCTGGCCGGGGAGAGCTTCGGCATGGTTCTGACCGAGGCCTTCGCCGCCGGCACGCCGGTGCTGGCCTCGAACATCGCCGGCTACGCGGATGTGGTCAGCGACGGTCACGACGGCGTCCTCGTGCCGCCCGCCGAGCCGCAGCGCCTGGCGGAGGAGCTTCAGTCGCTGAGCCGCACCCCGAACCGCCTCGCCCGCATGGGGGAGGCGGCGCGCGAGTCCGCCCAGCGTTATGCCTGGCCCACGGTCACCGCTGAGATCGAGGACGTGTACGAGCGCGCGATCTCGGTCCCCGCGCCGGCGACCGGGCGCCAGCGGGTGTCGAGGACCGTCGGCCTGACGCCGGCCGACGGCCGCGATCGGGTGCCCGCCCGCCGTCTGCCCTCGCTCGACCCGGCACCCCTGGCGGGCGGCGGACGGCACCGGACCGCGCGGCGGATCGGGCTCGGCGTCGCCGCCGCGATCGGCATCGGCCTCACGTTCATCGCCGCCCGGCGGGTCGGGGTCGACCGCGTGGTGACCAACATCGTGCACTCCGACGCGACCTGGGTCGTGGTCGCGACCGCGCTGATGATGGCCTCGATGTTCCTGCGCGCGAGCTCCTGGTACTCGATCGCCAAGGCCGCCCTGCCGCGGCGACCGCTGCGTCGCCGCGACGTCGCCTCGGCGACGATGGTCGGGGTGCTGATGTCGGCCACGCTTCCCGCCCGCCTCGGCGAGCCGGCGCGAGCGATGGTGCTCGCCCGCCGCACCGGCAGGATGCGCGAGACGTTCCCGGTCCTGCTCGGGACGCTGGTCTCGCAGAGCGTGCTCAACATCATCGCCCTCGTCCTGCTGGGCGTGGTGATCGTCTCCGAGACCGACCTCTTCCACTCGAGCTCGGAACGACTGTTCCTGTTCAGCTTCGCGCCGCTGCTGCTGCTGATCGCCGTCGTCCTTGCGCCGACGGTGGTCAGACAGAACGGCTCCGGCCGGGTCGCCAGGGTGATCGCTGCGATCCGCGCCGCGCTGCTCAAGGTCCGCACCGGGCTGGTCGTCTTCCGCGACCCCCGCCGCGGGCCCGCGGCGGCGCTCGCCCAGCTCGGGGCCTGGGGCCTGCAGCTGCTCGCCTGCTACGCGCTGTTCACCGCGCTCGGGCTCGACGACCGGGTCGGGCTCGGCGCCGCCGCCGCGGTTCTGTTCGCGGTCAACGTCACCGCGGTGATCCCGGCGACCCCGTCGAACATCGGCGTGTTTCAGCTCGCCACGATCAGTGTGCTGACGACCGGGTTCGGCGTCTCCACCGCCGACGCGCTCGCCTACGGCGTGATCCTGCAGGCGGTCGAGATCGCCACCGCGGTGACCCTCGGGCTGCCGGCGCTGGTTCGCGAGGGTGTCACCTGGCAGGACATGCGCCTGAGGGCGCTTTCCGCCGCTCCGGTGCGCCTGCGCCCCCACGGGGCGACCGAAAACGCCCACTGAGCGCAGCGGGCGTCGAAACGACGCCTCGTCGCTATCCTTTGCTGACCATCCAGAGCGGCCGAGGGACCCGGACCTGAGACGCCGCCGCAACCACCGAACTCCCCGGAGCAAGGCATGGTGCGACAGCCGGGACCGATGGAGGTGAGCACACTGCCAGGCACATCCGATAGCACCAGGGACTTTTTCGCCGCGACGCGCGAGCGGGTCGTCGTCTTCGACGGCGGCATGGGCGCGACCCTGGAGCAGTTCGAGCTCACCAACGAGGACTACGGCGGGCTCGAGGGCAAGTGTCACGAGGCGCTGGTGCTCAATCGCCCCGACGTGATCGAGGGCGTGCACACGTCGATGCTCGAGGCCGGCGCCGAGGTTCTGGAGACCGACACCTTCCAGGCCTCGCGGATCAAGCTCGACGAGTGGGGTCTGGGCGAGCACACGCTCGAGATCAACACCAAGGCGGCCGAGATCGCGCGCAAGGCGGCCGGCGAGTCGCGCTTCGTCGCCGGCTCGATCGGGCCCACGGGCTTCCTGCCCGCCTCCGACGATCCGACCCTCGGCGGGATCACCTTTCGCGAGCTCGCCGATGTGTTCGCCGAACAGACGCGCGGCCTGGTCGCGGGCGGCGCCGACCTGATCATCATCGAGACCGCGCAGGACATCCTCGAGGTCAAGGCGGCGGTCTTCGGTGCCCGCGAGGCGTTCAAGGAGGCCGGCACCTCGCTGCCGATACAGACTTCGGTCTCGCTCTTGCCGCAGGGCGGCAAGATGCTGCTCGGCACCGACATCCGGGCGGTGCTGACGACGCTCGCCGCGCTCGAGGTCGACGTGATCGGGCTCAATTGCTCGACCGGGCCGGAGGACATGCGCGACGCGATCCGGTTCCTCGGTGAGTACTCACCGCTGCCGGTTCACTGCATTCCCAACGCCGGCCTGCCGTTGCAAGGGCCCGATGGGGAGACGATCTTCCCCGAGACCCCGGAGCAGATCGCCAACGTGCTCGGTGAGTTCGTCGAGCGTTTCGACGTCTCGATCGTCGGCGGCTGCTGCGGCACGACTCCCGATCACATCCGCGCGCTCGCCGAGCGAGTCGAGGGCCGGGTTCCCAAGCAGCGTCCCGAGCCTGCCCCGCCGGAGGTCGCCAGCATGATGACCTCGACGCCGCTGGTGCAGGAGCCGCGCCCGACGCTGGTTGGCGAGCGGGTCAACTCACAGGGCTCGCGCAAGGCGAAGGAGCTCTTGCTCGCCTCCGACTACGACGGCATCGTCCAGGTCGCCGAGGACCAGGTGACCGGCGGCGCCCACGTGCTCGACCTCTGCGTCGCACTGACCGAGCGCCAGGACGAGGACGAGCAGATGGCCGAGGTGGCCAAGCGGGTCTCGCTGACCCAGCCGGCACCGATCCAGATCGATTCCACCGAGCCCGACGTGATCAAGGCGGCGCTCGAGCGGACCCCGGGCCGGGCGATCGTCAACTCGGTCAACCTCGAGGCCGGCCGCGACAAGCTCGATAACGTCGTGCCGCTCGCGCGCGCCCACGGGGCGGCGCTGATCGCGCTGACGATCGACGAGGTCGGGATGGCGAAGACGGCCGAGCGCAAGGTCGAGATCGCGCAGCGGATCAAGGAGCTCGCCTGCGACGAGCACGGGCTCGACCCGGAGCTGCTGATCTTCGACGCGCTCACCTTCACCCTGACCACGGGCGACGACGAGTGGAAGCCCTCGGCGGTGGAGACGATCGAGGGCATCCGGCGGATCAAGGCGGAGATCCCGCACGTGAAGACGTCGCTCGGCGTCTCCAACGTCTCCTTCGGCGTCGGCCAGCCGGCCCGAGCGGTGCTCAATTCGGTCTTTCTCCACCACTGCGTCGAGGCCGGGCTCGACCTGGCGATGGTCAACCCGAACCACATCACGCCCTACGGCGAGATCTCCGAGAGCGAGCGCGAGCTTGCCGACGACCTCGTCTACAACCGCCGCGAGGACGCGCTCGAGCGCTTCATCGAGCACTTCGAGTCGAAGGGCGAAGAGGCCGAGGCCGAGGTCGAGAACCCGACCGAGGGCATGGAGCCCGAGGAAGCCCTTCACTGGCACATCCTGCGACGCAAGAAGGACGGTGTCGAGGACTGGATCGACGCCTCGGTGGAGAAGATCGGCGCCGTGCCGACCTTGAATACCGTGCTCTTGCCGGCGATGAAGGAGGTCGGCGACAAGTTCGGCGCCGGTGAGCTGATCCTGCCGTTCGTGCTCCAGTCGGCCGAGGTGATGAAGCGCGCCGTGGCACAGCTCGAGAACTACCTCGACCGGATCGAAGGCCACACCAAGGGCAAGGTCGTGATCGCGACTGTGTTCGGCGATGTCCATGACATCGGCAAGTCGCTGGTCAACACGATCCTGACCAACAACGGCTACACGGTGGTTGACCTCGGCAAGCAGGTGCCGGTGGAGACGATCATCAACGCCGCAATCGAGGAGAAGGCCGACGCGATCGGGCTCTCGGCGTTGCTGGTCTCGACCTCGAAGCAGATGCCGCTATGTATCGGCGAACTCCATCAGCGTGGACTGGAATTTCCTGTTTTGATCGGTGGCGCGGCGATCAACCGCGATTTCGGCCGCCGGGTCCTCTACCCGCTCGGCAAGGAGTCGGACGAGGTCTATGAGCCCGGGGTCTTCTACTGCAAGGACGCCTTCGCCGGCCTCGACACGGTCGACGCCCTGATCGACGAGGCGACGCGCGAGTCGCTGGTGGCGAAGATGCGCGACGAGGCCGAGGAGCTTCGCAACCGCCCGGTGGTCGAGGACACCGGCCCGCCGGTCACCGACGACTCGGTGCGCTCGACCGTCGCCACCGACAACGAGATTCCCCAGCCGCCGTTCTGGGGCGTGCGCGAAATCGAGATCGACCTCGACGACATCTACCCCTACCTCGATCGCCATGTGCTGTTCAAGCTGCATTGGGGCGGTCGCGGCAACAAGGGCGAGGCCTGGCGGAGGATCGTCGAGGGCCACGACGGCGACGAGGGCTTCGCGCCCAAGCTCGAGCGCATGTGGCGCGAGCAGGACTATCTGCGCCCGCGGGCGAAGCTCGGCTACTTCCCCTGCAACGCCGACGGCAACGAGCTGGTGATCTTCGACCCGGACGATCACGACCGCGAGATCGAGCGGCTCGTGTTCCCCCGCCAGCCGCGCCACGACCGCATCTGCCTCGCCGACTTCTACCGGCCCCTGGATGAACAAATGCCGGACGGATCTTTCGATCCGTCCGGGCCGGTGAGGGACGTGGTCGCGCTGCAGGCGGTCACCGTCGGCTCCGAGGTGACCGAGCGGATCAGCCAGCTCGAGGCCGACGGCGAGTTCGCCGAGCAGCTCTTCGTCCACGGGATCGGGGTCCAGGCCGCCGAGGGGACGGCGGAGTGGCTGCATGCCGAGGTCCGGCGCGGGCTCGGGATCGAGCTCGACCAGGGACGCCGCTACTCCTGGGGCTACCCCGCCTGCCCCGACCAGGACGAGCACCTCAAGGTCGAGCGCCTGCTTGGCTTCGGCGAGATCGGGATCTCGCTCTCGGGCGGCTACGCGCTCGAGCCCGAGCAGTCGACGGCGGCGATCATCGCCCACCATCCGCAGGCCGTCTACTTCGGGATGAAGTCCGGCTTCGTCCCGGCGGAGAAGAAGAGCGACGAGCTGATCGCCGGCACCGAGCGCGGCGGCGAGCTGCCCCCGGACTCAGATCCGGAGGGCGATGGCACGATCGAGTCCGAGAGCGACGAGCCCTCGATGGACGCCACGCCTGCCTGAGCGCCGCGTACGATCGGCAAATGCTCGAGGGTGAGCGCCTGCGCTTGCGGCCCGTGGCCGACGCCGACATCGCGCGGTTGCGCGAGATCCTCGGCGAGCCCTTGGTGGCGCGCTGGTGGCCGCCGGACGCGCTCGACAAATGGGCCGCGAGCGACGACACGGCACGCTTCGCGATCTGCGTCGACGACCAGGTGGCGGGCTTGATCCAGTACTCCGAGGAGAGCGACCCCCGCTACCGCCACGCCGGGATCGACCTGTTCCTGGCCACCGACCTGCACGGCCGCGGTCTCGGCAGCGAGGCGATCATCGTGCTCGCCCGCCACCTGTTCGAGGACCGCCGGCACCACCGTCTGGTGATCGACCCGGCGCTCGCCAACGAGGCCGCGATTCGCTGCTACGAGCGGGTCGGATTCCGGCGCGTCGGGGTGATGCGGCTCTACGAGCGTGATCACGTCAGCGACGAGTGGGTCGACGGCCTGCTGATGGAGATGCTCGCGGGCGCGCTCAGCTGACCGCGAGGGCTCAGTCCTCGACGATCTCCTCGGGACCTGCCGGCCCATGGTCGTGCTTGCCCAGGCGCTCGGCGGGGAAGATCGAGAAGCTGCCGATCGCGGTCGCCAGCAGGCGGCCGGTCTCGTCGGTGACCTCGGAGCGCAGCACGGCGACGCGGTCGTTGCGGCGGTCGAGGGTCGAGTCGCAGATCACGTCGCCCTCGCGGGCGGTGCGCAGGTAGTTGATCGAGATCCCGATCGTCGCGATCCGCTCGCCGCTCTCGCGCTTCACCCACAGCGCCGAGCCCATCGAGTAGTCGACCATCGCGTAGGCGACCGGCCCCGAAAGCAGGCCGGCCGGGTTGATCAGCTCGGGGCGCACGGTCAGCCGCACCCGGGTGGGCGACTCCCAGCGCAGGCCGAGCCAGCGCGTCAGCCCGTCGATGCCGCCGTAGGAGTCGCTCATCACCGGGAGCCTATTCGCGCGCCTGACAAATGCCCGCGCGTCCGCAACCATGTCAGCTGTGGAAAAGGGGACGGTCGAAGCTCTACAGCGCGGGCGTGATGCCTACGAGAGGCACGAGTGGACGGGCGCGTACGAGGCGCTTGCGGACGCCGACCGGGCGGCCGAGCTCGGGGCCGAGGACCTCGAGCTGCTGGCCACCTCCGCTTACATGGTCGGGCGCGAGGACGTCTACGTCCGCGCCCTCGAGCGAGCGCACGCCGGGCACATGGGGGCGGGCGACGATCTGCGCGCCGTGCGCTGCGCGTGGTGGATCGCGATCACCCACTCCCTCCGCGGCGAGGCGGCGCCGGCGGCGGGCTGGCTGGCGCGCGCCCGGCGGCTCGTCGATCGCCATCAAGGCGAGACGGTTGAGCGGGGATACCTCGCCTGCGCCGCAACCTTCGAGCACGAGGCGCGGGGCGACCACGACGCCGCGATCGCAGCCGCCGCCGAGGCCGTAGAGATCGCCGAGCGCTTCGGAGACCGCGACCTGTTCGCGCTCTCCGCCCAGGACGGCGGCATCCTGCTGATCAGGGAGGGCCGGGTCGACGAGGGTCTCGAGCTGCTCGATGAGGCGATGGTGGCGGTGACCTCGGGCGAGCTCTCGCCGATCGCCAGCGGCTACGTCTACTGCGGGGTGATCATCGGTTGTCAGCACGCCTACGACCTCCGTCGCGCCCGCGAGTGGACCTCGGCGATGACCAGATGGTGCGAGCAGCAGCCGGAGATGATCGCCTTCAGCGGTACCTGTCTGGTGCACCGGGCCGAGATCATGCAGGTCCACGGTGTCTGGCCGGACGCGCTCGAGGAGGCGCGGCTGGCGGGCGAGCGCTCGGCCCGGGCGATGAATCACCCGGCCGCGGCCGAGGCGGTCTATCGCCAGGGCGAGATTCACCGCCTGCGGGGCAAGTTCGCCGAGGCGGAGCGCGCGTACCGCGAGGCGAGCGCCGGCGGGCGCGAACCGCAGCCCGGCCTCGCACTGCTGCGCCTGGCGCAGGGAAAGCACGACGCGGCCGCGGCCGCGATCCGGCGCCGGCTCACGGAGGTCTCCGCGCCGTCCGCGCGCGCCGCCCTGCTGCCGGCCTCGGTCGAGATCGCGCTGGCCGCCGGGGACGCGCCCGGCGCCCGGGAGGCATGCGCGGAGCTGACCGAGATCGCGGCGCGCTGGCACGCCGGGCTGCTCGCGGCGACGGCCACCCACGCCCGCGCGGCCCTCGAGGTGGCGGGGGGCGACGCCGCCGCCGCGCTGATCGCGGCTCGCGAGGCTGGGCGGGCGTGGCAGGAGCTCGGGGCGCCCTACGAGGTCGCCCGCGCACGCGTGCTGACCGCGCTCGCCTGCCGTGGGCTCGGCGACGACGACTCGGCGGCGCTCGAGCTGGAAGCGGCGCGGGCGGCGTTTGCGGAGCTCGGCGCCGTGCCCGATCTCGCCCACGTCGACTCGCTCACGGGCGCCGCCTCCGCCCCCGATGCGCACGGGCTGACTGCGCGCGAGCTCGAGGTGCTGCGCCTGATCGCGGCGGGCAACAGCAATCGGGCGATCGCGGCGGAGCTGGTGATCAGCGAGTACACGGTCGCCCGCCACGCCCAGAACATCTTCGCCAAGCTCGGCGTCTCGTCGCGGACCGCGGCCAGCGCCTTCGCCTTCTCGCACGACCTCGCCTGAGCGCCGCGCTCAGGCGGCGGATGGTGGGAATTAACCACACGCGGCCGGGTGAAGTTGGTGATTTGAGGCGATGAGATCGGCATCCCGCGCCCCTACCGTCGGCTCGAACGACGACCGACGAATGGAGCGACGAGATGACGATCGACCAGACCGTGAGCGAGCGGGCCACGCTGCTCGCCGAGATTCCAGCCACGGAGCAGCGCTATGAGCTGGCGGGAATCTCGACGCCGGTGCTCGAGGGCGGCGAGGGGCCCACGGTCGTGCTGCTGCACGGGCCGGCCGGTAACGCCTGCCATTGGGTGCGGGTGATCCCGGACCTGGTCCGGACGCACCGGGTGATCGCGCCCGACCTGCCCGGACACGGCGCCTCGGAGATCGTCGGGGACGGCGAGCTTGACGCCGAACGGGTGCTGAGCTGGCTCGCGGAACTGATCGAGCGCACCTGCCCGACGCCGCCGGCGCTCGTCGGCCACTCGGCCGGCGGCGCGATCGCCGCCCGCTTTGCCGCCACATACGGCGAGTTCATCGATCGCCTGGTACTCGTCGACTCGCTCGGGCTCAGCGGGTTCGATCCCGCGCCCGAGTTCGGGGCGGCGCTGCACGAGTATCTGGCACAGCCGACCGATTCCACCCACGACGATCTCTGGCGTTACTGCGCCCTCGACGTGGAGACGGTGCAGCGCGACATGGGTCCGCGCTGGGAGCCGTTTCGTGCCTACAACGTCGACCGCGCGAACACGCCCACCGTGATCGCCGCCGTCGGCGAGCTGATGGAGCACGTCGGGATCCCGGCGATCGAAGAGCAGGCGCTGGGGTCGATCTCCGTGCCGACCAGCCTGATCTGGGGACGCCATAATCTCGCCGTGCCGTTGGCCGTCGCCGAGGCCGCCGGCGAGCGCTTCGGCTGGCCGCTGCGTGTGATCGAGGAGTGCGCCGACGACCCGCCGGTCGAACAGCCGGCGGCGTTCCTGGCGGCGGTGCGGGCCGCGGTGGCCAGCGCGGCAGACCTGTCGGCCGCCGGATTTGGCGGCGAGGTGGTCGATCGCGAACACCCGCGCTTCGACGAGCTGCGCCAGGTCTTCAACGGGATGGTCCAGCGCCGGCCGGCGCTGATCGCCCGTTGTGAGAGCGCCGAGGACGTCTCGGTCGCGATCGGGTTCGCCCGCGACCAAGGCATGCCGCTCTCGGTTTACGGCGGCGGCCACAACGTCACCGGCAACGCCGTCTGCGACGACGGGCTGACCGTCGACCTGCGGCCGATGAAGGCGATCGAGGTCGACCCGGAGGCGCGCACGGCCAGGGTCGAGGGCGGAGTGACCTGGGGCGAGCTCGACGCCGCGACCCAGGAGCACGGCCTGGCGGTGACCGGGGGACGGATGTCGACCACCGGAATCGGCGGGCTCATCCTCGGCGGCGGCTCGGGCTGGCTCGAGCGCAAGTGCGGTTACACCGTCGACAACCTGCTCGGGGTGGAGACGGTTACCGCCGACGGGCGCATCCTCACCGCCTCGGAGAGCGAGAACGCGGACCTCTTCTGGGCCACCCGCGGTGGCGCCGGCAACTTCGGCGTGGTGACCAGCTTCGAGCTGCGCCTGCACCCGATCGGGCCGACGGTGCTCGGCGGCATGCTGCTCTACCCGGCGGCGATGGCGGCCGACGTGCTGCGCAACTTCCGCGAGGTGCTCGCGGATGCCCCCGACGAGGTCGGAGCGGGGGTCGCGTTGATCACGGCGCCCGACGCCGATCCCGTTCCCGAGCCGGTGCGCGGCGAGCCGGTGGTCGGCGTGGTCCTCTGCTACGCGGGGCCGATCGATGAAGGCGAGGAGGCGCTGAGGCCGCTGCGCGAGTTCGGCCCGCCGGCCGTCGACCTGGTCGAGCCGATGCCGTACGTCGAGCTGCAGCGGATGCTCGACGCGGACTTCCCCGAGGGGGAGCGCAACTACTGGACCGGCGACTTCCTCGCCGAGCTCTCGGACGAGGCGATCGAGGTCCTCTGCCGTTTTCACCTGAGCAAGCCGTCGCCGCTGACCGAGCTGCTCGTGCTGCCGAAGGGCGGGCAGATCAAGCGCGTGCCCGACGGAACGATGGCGCTCTCGGACCGCGAGGCGCCGTTCGACGTGCACGCGGTCTCGCTCTGGCGAGATCCCGCCGACGACGAGCGCAACGTCGCCTTCACGCGCGGCTTCCACGAGGCGATGAGGCCGTTCGCGACCGGCCGTGTGTACGTCAACTTCCTCAGCGACGAGGGCCGCGAGCGCGCGATCGCTTCGTGGGGTGACGACTACGCGCGGCTACAGGAGCTGAAGCGCCGCTACGACCCCGAGAACGTGTTTCGCGCCAGCCAGAACATCACGCCGAGCGCCAACGGCGGCGATCCGGCGTGATCGCGCTCAGCCGCGGAGTCGGTTGCGCAGCCCGCGGGCGTTGAGGAAGCGGTAGATGCGGCGGACGAAGCCGCGCTTGCGGGCGCTGTAGGGGAACCAGACCGGCTCCGACTTCGCGGTCGGCAGCCGCGGGATCGTCACCGCCTCGGTGTGGCAGAAGCGGCGGATCCCCTGGGCTCCGTGGCGGACGCCGATCCCGGAGCTCTTCCAGCCGCCCATCGGCAGCCCGAGGACGTTGTAGTTGATCAGCACGTCGTTGACGTTGCAGTGCCCGGCCTCGATCCGGCGGGCGATTCGCTCGCCCTCGTCCGGGTCGCCGGCGAACACCGACGAGCCCAGCCCGTAGACGGAGTCGTTGGCGAGCTCGATCGCCTGCTCGACGTCGCGCACCTTCATCACCGGGATCACCGGCCCAAAGGTCTCCTCGCGCATCACCTTCATCGAGTGGTCGACGTCGGCGATCACGGTCGGCTCGTACCAGTCGCCGGGGCCGTCCTTGCGCTTGCCGCCGGTCAGGATCCGGGCGCCGGCCTCGCGCGCGTCCTCGACCTGGTCGGAGACGATCTCGACCTGAGCCGGCGAGGTCATCGCGCCGACCTCGGCGGTGTAGGTGTCGCCGTCGGCGCCCTGGCGCAGGGTCTGGACCTTCTCCGTGAGCTTGGCGACGAACTCGTCGTAGATCGGCTCCTCGACGTAGACGCGCTCGATCGAGATGCAGATCTGACCGGTGTTCAGCAGGCCGCCCCAGGCGGTCGCATTGACCGCGCGCTCGAGGTCGGCGTCGCGGGTGACGATCATCGGGTCCTTGCCGCCGAGCTCGAGGCTGACCGGGGTCAGCGTCTCCGCCGCCCGCTTCATCACGATCTTGCCGGTCTTCTCGGAGCCGGTGAACTGCATGTAGTCGCACTCGTCGATCAGCGCGCCGCCGGTCTCGGCCATCCCGTTGACGACCGCGAGCACGTCGGGAGCGCCGACCTCATCGCGCCAGGCGCGGACGAGCTCGATCAGCGTCAGCGGGGTGATCTCAGAGGGCTTGATCACGACCGCGTTGCCCGCCAGCAGGGCCGGGATCGCGTCGCCGAGCGAGAGGATCACCGGGAAGTTCCAGGGGCTGATCATCCCGACCACCCCGAACGGGCGGTAGACGATCTTCGCCCGCTTCGCCTTCAGCAGCGGGTTGTGGGGCGAAACGACCTCGTCCTCGAGGAACTTCGGGCCCTGGTCGCACCAGAAGTTGATCGCGTCGAGGACGTAGAAGGCCTCGAGCGCGGCGTCGGCGCGTACCTTGCCGGTCTCCTGCTGCATCAGGTCGTCGACCGCGTCCTGGTTGGCGAGGATCCAGTCGCGCAGGCTCTCGAGCCAGCGCCGGCGCCCGGCGAAGCCGATTGCCTCCCAGGCGGGCTGGTTGGCGCGCACGCCGGCGACCGCGGCGGCGACGTCGGCCGCCGAGTCGATCGCCACCTCCTGGAGCACCGATCCATCGATCGGCCGGTGGACCTCGAAGGTCTCCTTCGCGGTCGGCTGGCCGTTCGAGGCGCCGTTCTCGGTGCCGGTGGTGGTCGCGTCCGGGTGCGTCGCGGACTCCATCTTGACTTGTCCTCCTAGATCGCCCGAGCTGGTGAGCATCGGAGACTACTCCGACCGCGCCCAGTGCCCACCCAGGCGCTACTTCTGGGTGATTCGGTAGACGCCGCCGTCGAGTGAGGCGACGTAGATGCGGCCGCCGGCGCCCTCGCCGAACGAGCTCGGCCCGCTGAGCTCGAGCCCGGTGGCGGAATCGCTGGGCCCGGGGTTGGAGGGATCGAAGGAGCGCAGCACGCCGCCGCAGAAGTCGGCGTAGATGTAGCGGCCGGCGAGCGCGAGGAGCGAGGGGTCATGGACGACGTAGCCGCCGGTGACCGCGCAGTTGCCGCCTTGCGACGAGTACTCGAGCACCGGCGGGCGGTAGTTCGCAGGCGCTCCGCCGCCCTCGAAGTCGTGGTTGCCCTCGAAGATGTCCCAGCCGAAGTTCGAGCCCGCGAGGTTGCCGCGGCCCACCCGGTCGATCTCCTCGAACGCGTCCTGGCCGACGTCGCCGATGAAGATGTCGCCGGACTGGCTGTCGAAGGAGAAGCGGTAGGGGTTGCGCAGCCCGAGCGCGTAGATCTCGTCCTTTCCGTTTCCGCCGGCTAACGGGTTCGAGCCCGGGGTCGAGTAGCCGCCCCTCTTGCGCGGCTCGATTCGCAGCAGCTTGCCGAGCAGGCTGTTCGGGTTCTGGGCGTTGGCGTCGGGGTCGCCGCCGCTGCCGCCGTCGCCGGTGGCGAGGTAGAGCAGCCCGTCGGGACCGAACTGGAGCTGGCCGCCATTGTGGTTCGAGTTCACCGGGTGGGCGATCTCGATCACCTTGCGGCGCGATTGCAGATCGGCGCGGGTCGTGTCGCCCTTCTTGCGCCGGAAGGCGTCGACCTCGATGTTGCCGCCGCGGTTGACGAAGTAGACGTAGAAGCGGCGGTTCTGCGCGTATCCCGGGTCGAAGGCGACCGAGAGCAGGCCCTCCTCGCCGCCGTACTGAACCAGGTCGCGGATGTCGAGAAAGTCGCGCCTCAGGGTCTTGCCCCTGCGCAGGACCCGGATCGAGCCCGGCTGCTCGACCACGAACAGCAGCTTCGACGCGCCGGGGGCGTCGTCGACGTACACCGGCGCCTCGAAGCCGCCGACCCGCGCCAGCTTCAGCCCGCCGCCACCCGCGCGGGCGCTGCCCGAGTCGGACTGCGCGGCCGCGACGGCGCCGAGCGAAACCACGGCCGTAGCGACGACCGCTGCGATCAAGCCCCTGCCAGAGCTACGTCCCATCGAGGTCAGAGTACCGGTCGCGATCATCGGCGTCGAGCCTGCAGCCGGTAGACGGGGCCGGCGAGCGAGGCGACGTAGATCTGACCCCCGAGACCCTCGCCGAACGAGCTCAGGTAGCGCTGGTAGACGCCCTCGTCGCGATCGTCGGCGACGCGCGCGGCCGGCGCGAACCCGTCGACAAGCTCCGGCAGGCCGAGGCTGCGGATCCTGCCGCCACAGAAGTCGGCGTAGAGGTAGCGACCCCAGAGCTGCGGCAGCGCCGGGTCGCGGACGACGTAGCCGCCGGTGATCGCGCAGCGCCCGCCGGTGTGGCGATATTGGGCGATCGGCATCACCAGCCGGCCCTGGCCGGGACGGCTCGGATCCTCGCGCAGAAAGCCCTCGTACTCGGGCCAGCCGAAGTTGACGCCGGCCGCCGCGCCCGGGCTCAGGTAGTTGATCTCCTCGCGAGCCTGGTGGTTGTCGCCGACGTCCGGGATCACGAGGTTGCCGGTCAGCCGGTCGAAGGAGAAACGCCACGCGTTTCGCAGGCCCCAGGCGTAGACGGCATCGTCGCCGCGACGGCCGAGCAGCGGGTTGTCCGGGGGTGCGCTGAACCCGCGCCGGTCGGGCCGCGGATCGACCCGCAGGAGCTTGCCGAGCATCGTGCCCAGGGTGCGCGCCTGATCGCGGATGTCGTCGCAACAGCCGCCGTCACCGCTGGAGACCCAGAGATTGCCGTCGGGGCCGAACTGGAGCTGGCCGCCGTTGTGGGAGTCGGCCCACGGGTGGCGGATCTCGAGCACCGAGCGACGCGACTCGCGAGCCGCGCGGACCGCCTTCGAGCCCGAGCGCCGGTACTGATCGACGAAGTTGTTGCCGCCGGGGCCGGTGTAGAAGACGTAGAAGCGGCCGTTGTCCTGATAGAGCGGGTCGAACGCGATCGAGAACATCCCGGCCTCCTCGGAGGAGCTCTCGCGGGGACCGAAGCGCACGCGCTCGGTGAGGTTGAGAAACGGCCGGCCGAGCTTGCGCCCCTTGCGCACGGCGATTACCTTGCCCCGCTGCTCGACGACGTAGAGCGTGTGCGGCTCGCCGGGGGCCTGGGTGACGTACGTGGGCTGGTCGAACTGAGCGACCAGCCGCAGCTTGAGCCCGGAGGCCGAGGGCGCGCGCGGCTCGGCCGGGGCGGTCGCGGCGATCGCCACCGCGGCCGCGAGCACGGCGACGCCGAGCGCCGCCCGGGCGCCTCCGCTCCTCATCAGCCGTCCGCGACCAGCCGGTACACGGGCCCGTCAAGCGAGACCGCGTAGATCCGCCCGACGGCGTCCTCGCCGAACGAGCTCAGTTGCTCGACCCGTAGGCCGAGCGCGCGGTCGTCGTCGGTGGGCCGCGACGGGTCCGCGGTGAAGCTGTGCAGCTCGCCCTCGCAGAAGTCGCCGTAGAGGTAGCGCCCGTAGAGCGAGGCGAGCTCGGGGTCGCGGACGACGTAGCCGCCGGTGACCGAGCAGCCGCCGCCGTCGCGGCCGTATTCGTACACCGGCGCCAGGGCTCCCGGCGCCTCCTGGTCGTCGTTGTAGCGCTGGGTGCCCTCGAATGCCGACCAGCCGAAGTTGGGCGGCCGCCCGCCGAAGTCGGTCGCCTGCACGGCGTCGATCTCCTCGAGCGCGCTCTGGCCGACGTCGCCGATCCACAGGTCGCCGTTGTCTGAGTCGAACGAATAGCGCCACGGGTTTCGCAGCCCCAGCGCCGCGACCTCGTAGTTGCCGGGATCGTCGATCTCGATCCGCAGCAGCTTGCCCAGCGGGCTCTCGGGGTTTTGCGCAGTGCGCTCGGGATCGCCGGCGCCCCCGCCGTCTCCCATGCCCAGGTAGAGCTCGCGATCGGGGCCGAACGCCAGCAGGCCGCCGTTGTGGTTGCTGGCGAAGTCCTCGATCTTCAGCAGCTCGCGAGCCGAGTCCGGATCGGCGACGGCGGGATCGCCGGCCGCGCGCTCGTACTCGACCGTGAGCGAGTCGCCGGCGCCGTCGGTGTAGTTGACGTAGAGCAGGCCGGACTCGGCGTAGTCGGGGGCGAAGGCGAGCGAGAGCAGCCCCTGCTCACCGCCGCAGGTGACCAGCTCGCTGAGATCGAGAAAGACGCTCGGCTCGCCGCCGCCGGGAGCCAGCCGCTGGATCACGCCGCACTGCTCGACCACGAACAGATCGTCGTCGCCGCGCGGCTGAGTGACGTAGACGGGGTCCTCGAATTCCCCGATCGGCTCGAGCCGGACGCCGCCTTCGCCGTCGCCGACCTCGGCCGTCGTCGTCTGCTCGTCGGTGGTCGGCGCCTGGGTGCTCGTCGGTGGCGCCGTCTCGGTGGTCGAGGTCGTGGTCACGTCGCCAGCGCCGCAGCCGGATGCGAGGCACAGCGCCACCAGTCCCGGTCCGATCCACCACCGCTCCCGCACCCCACGAAAAAGTACCGGCTGGCGCCCGCCGGCCGGACGATCTAGGTGTAGTTCCTCATCACGTTGTTCCAGCTCGGCGAGCCGAGCTGCGGGCGGCTTGTGGCCGAGGGAGCCATGTCGTCGGGTGAAGTTGTAGTGGGTGAGCCAGCCAGGGAGCGCTGCCCTGCGCTCGGTTGAGGAGCCGTAGAGCGCTCCGTAGGCCCAGCGGTTTCTGAGCGTCTGAATGAAGCGTTCGGCTTTGCCGTTGGTCCGAGGCCGATAGGGCTGGGTGCGAATGTGTCTCAACCCGAGCTCGCGGCAAGCGGCGCCATGGACCTTCGAGACATAGGGAGAGCCGTTGTCGGTCATCACCCGCTCGACTCTGACGCCCATCGAGGCAAACCAGGCGACGGCTCGGCGCAGAAAGCCGACGGCAGTCTCGCCGCGCTCGTCGGCGAGCACCTCGACATAGGCGAGGCGGGTGGCATCGTCGACGCAGACGTGACAGAACTCCCAGCCGACGACCCCGCGGCCGCGGCCAGCCTGCGGTCGTCTGCGTCAGGCGACTGCCTCTGCGTCCGGTGCTGCGGTCCGCCCGGGATCCGCCCGAGCTTCTTGACGTCGACGTGGATCAGCTCGCCGGCTCGCTTTCGCTCGTAGCGGTTCGCCGGCTCGGGCGGCTCGAGGCGGGAGAGCTTTCCGAGGCCGATCCTTCTCAGCCACCTGGAGACGGTCGAGAGCGCCATTCCCAGGCACTCGGCGATCTCCGCCGCGGTCATCCGCAACCGCCTCAGTGCCTCGATCGCCGCCACGCGCTCGGCGGGCAGCTGGGTCGGCCTTGCCATCGGCGCCGAGCTTCGGTCAACCAGACCCGCCTCGCCCTCGGCCCGCCAGCGGGCGATCCACTTGGCGGCGGTTCGCTCGCTGACGCCGGCGGCCTCGGCCGCCGCCGCCAGCGACCAGCCTTCCTCTTCGATGCGTCGAGCGATCAGCCTGCGGCTTTTCGGGCAGGTGCGGGCGTTAGCGTGGATGTTCATTCGGTGTCCTCCTTGGGTCTGGGTGGCTTAAGCACCCCCAGCCTCCAAGGAGGCCCGGATGAACAACGTGGTGAGGAACTACACCTAGGGCT
>CAVYEI010000001.1:0-265070 GCA_963767475.1 uncultured Solirubrobacterales bacterium | reverse complement strand
TCCTGATCTCGCGCGACTCGCCGAGACGCAACATCGCAAAATGCGCGACGAACAGCAACAACCAGCCCACCGCGCCCCACTCGGCGAATGGATGCCGAGATCAACGGCGCCAGCCAGCGCAAACAACGCGACGATCGCCGGCAGATAGGTGGCGATGAGGAGCGGCAGCGCCACTGACGTTTCAAGCTCACCATGCCAGCAGCCCCACGGTCAAGGCTGTGAAGCTCAGCGCCGGACCGTACGAATTCGCGTCGAGGAAGCGATGGATCTCTCTCAAGCCCACCCAGGAACCACCAGCCCACGGCCCACAGCGTGAATACGACTTCCGCGCCCGTTTCGTAGCGCGCTTGCTGCTCGCGATTGCGAAACAGCCAGTAGCCGCTGCACAGGCCGGAGATGCTGAGCATCAACGTGCCGAGATACGCGCTGTTCAGCACCGGCAGATCGTCTTGCCAGACCCGCATGCCGATCAAGTAACCGACGCCCGCCGCGATCTGCAGCAAGGCGCCGAATGCGCGCGCGAGTTTTCGTTGCTGCCTGACGCCGAGCCACAACAAACCTGCGCCTTCGACCGCCCACATCGCCGCTGTCGTCTTCGTATCGAAAGCCAGGGGAATCGCGAGACTGCCGAAGATCACGCCCAGCGCGGCGAAGGCTTCGACCAGCAGATGAAAACTTTCCGACGTGTTCGATACAGCACCACATCCGAGCACCAGATAGAACGCGCCGAGCGCGAGTGCGCTCCATGCCATCGCATACTCGATGCTCGACACCATGGACGCATGCAAGCGCGAAGGCGACGACGGGCAAGCCGAACACCAGCGAGCCGGACACATAGCCTTTCAGGTCCGGCGGCTGGCGCACGCAGTTCAGGATCGAAACGCCGACATACATCAGGAAGAACAGGATCAGAAACGCATCGGCGCTGAACAGGTCCGCGGCTTCATAGCCGCTAGCTCGCCATAAGCCGGTGATGGTGAACGTGAACACGAAGCCCAGCACATTCAACACGCGCCAGGTCCGGAACCACGCCACCGCGAACACGCCGAGGTTGAGCACGGCGTAATAACTAAACAACGCGACGTGATTGCCACTGCCCGTCGACACCATGATCGGCGCGAGGAAACCACCGGCCGTGCCGATGACGGCCAGCGACAGCGAGTTCTGTCCGACCGCGAGAATCGCCGCCGCGAGCGCGATGACCACCATCAAGCCGAACGCCAATCCCACCGGCAGCAATTCGATACAGCTTGGTCGCGGCGAACACGGTCAGATACAGTCCCGCGATGCCTCCGCCTTGTAGCAGCTGTGCGTAGACGGCGCGTTTATCTCGCAATCGCCAGCCGACGATGAGCAGCGCGAAGGCGCCGATGGCGATGGCCATGAAGCGCAGCTCGATCGGGAACATGCTGTTTTCAGCAGCGTATTTGGCGAGGAAGGTCGCGCCGAAGAACAGGATGACGATGCCGATGCGCGCGAGCGGATTGCCGCCCTTGAGCCAGGTCATGAACTGTTCGAAGGCTCGATCGAACGCGCGACGGTTCGGATGGCGTCGCCGGCCGCGGCGGAGTCCATGCGGGTCTCGGGGGTGGCGGCGGCTCTTGCGCGGCGGCGGGCGACACCTCGGCTTCTGGCGGTTCGGCGGCGGCCGAAGTCACGTCTTCGACTCAATCGTTACCGGCGGGGCGCGGGCTGCGACAATTTCCTCAGCCCGCGATGCCACGGCCGCGGCGGGTTGCTCGGGCGCGGCGGCTTTGGGAGCCCGCTGCAACGCCTGCAGCTGATCCTCCAGCGACCGCGTGCGACCCCGAAGGTGCAGCACCTGGGCCAGCAGCGCGCCGAACATGGCGCCGAACAGGAAGCCTTCGACATCCGACGACAGGGAAGCGCCAACCACGCCGAACAGCAGAGCGAGACCGATCGTCGATCCTTTGGAGGATGCTTGTTTTTCCGGCTGCATGCGCGCACCACATTGAGATCCGAGCCGCGTCCCGGCGGGCGCATCTTGCTGGAGAGCCGCGCGAAGCGCAAACGAGCCCGATAATCAGGCGATCAGGTGTGGTTGGCTTTTAATAATGCGAGCGCGGCCAGTTCCATGCGCCGGGGCGAGAGCGAGGTGCGGGGCACGCGTTTTTCGATCAGGCCTGCCTTCCAGGCTTCGAACACGACCGGGTTGATATATGACTTGCGGCACACGGCCGGCGTATTGCCCAGCGCCTCGGCGACATGGCGTGCCGTGGCGGCAACGCAGCCATTGAAAGCGCGTTGGGTCATCGGCTCCTCGCGAGCCTGGCAGGACAGGAACGCGATCGCTCGCACCGTGCCGCCCCAGGTGCGAAAATCCTTGGCGGTGAAATCGTTGCTGCCGCCCATGGCGTCGCGCAAATATTCATTCACCATGCCCGAGTCGATGGGCTGCCGCTTGCCCTCGTCATCGATGTATTGAAACAGCTGTTGCCCCGGCAACTGCTGGCAATGCCGGATGATGCGCGCCAGCCGGCGATCGTCGAGCACCACTTCGTGCTGGCGGCCGCTCTTGCCGCGAAAATTGAACGAGGCGCGGCCGTCACGAAGAAACGTCACATGTTTATTGCGCAGGGTCGTCAAGCCGTACGACTCGATTGGTGCGCGCGTACTCTTCATTGCCGACGCGAATCAAGGTTTCCTCGAGCAGGCTGACGATCACCGCGAGCACCTTGTTTTTCGGCAGCCCCGGCAACGCCAGGTCTTGTTTGAGGCGGCGTCGCAGTTTCGGCAGCTGCGCGCCGAACTCGATCATCTTGGAGAACTTGCCGTTGTCGCGCGTCGTGCGCCATTCGTGATGATAGCGATACTGCTTGCGACGGCGCGCGTCCCGGCCTGTGGCCTGCAAGTGGCCGCGCTCTTTGGTGCAAATCCAAACATCGGTATAGGCCGGCGGAATCGCCAGCTTGCGAATGCGATCGAGCGTTCGCTGTGTCAGTGACAGCGCGATGATCCGGCCCTAGATAGTGAAAGCCTTTGCCTCGTTTCTGCCGTTCGATGCCAGGTTCGGCGTCGGAAACATAGATGAGGCCATTGGCGCGCGCGTGCGGCATGAGCCTGCACCACCGAATCCGGCAGGTCTGGCGGCAAATCACGCATGTCGCCAACCTCTTAATTTGAGCGCGATTACGAAGGATGATTGGCGTGATCCCGGCGCAGCAAGCCCCAGCCGATCAGCGCCACGCCGAACAGCAGCAGCAAATGGACCGCGAATACCGCCATCTTGATACCCAGCCACAGCACGCCCCAGGCCACGATCAGACCAATTCCCAACCACACCATGGGCTTCATTCAGCGCCTCCCACGCCGCAACGAGCGGCTCGCCGTGGGAGAACGCCTAAAAAATGCCTTGGTTCCACGGGTCGGCCCTGGCTCGGCGCCGCGCCTGAATTGACGGCGGATTTGCCCTACGACACTCTGCGCCGACCACCCTTGCGACACTAAAATCCATGTGAGTGCTGGATTACCATGCTGAATGTCACATTTCGGGCCTTGATTCTCGGTCTCGCCGCTTCCATCGGTTTCGCCAGCCATTTCATCGGCAATGCCGCTGGCAACACCGAGCGCCGATTGCTTACTGCGGACGACATCAACGCCGTGCACGAGGTGAGCGATCCGCAGCTCTCGCCCGATGGGCAATGGGTGGCCTATGTGGTGCGCACGGCCGATCCGGTGAAAGACAAAGGCAATCGCATCTCTGGATGGCGAGCTGGGACGGCAAGCAAAACGTGCAGCTGACCTATTCCGATGACAGCGAACACACGCCGCGCTGGAGTCCGGACGGCAAATACATTGGCTTCCTCACCGCGCGCGGCGAGAACGATCCGCCGGAGCAAGTGTGGCTGCTGGATCGCCAGGGCGGCGAAGCCAAGCCGCTGACCGGTTTCAATGGCGACGTGACGGATTTCAGCTGGTCGCCGGATGGCAAGAAGCTGGCGCTGATCGTCAGCGATGAAGATCCGCGCAAACAGCTCGGCGCGGACAAAGACAAGACGCCGCCGCCCATCGTCATCGATCGCTATTACTTCAAGGAAGACGGCACCGGCTATCTGGGCACGCAGCGCCAGCATCTGTATCTATTCGACGTGGCCACGCGCAAAGCGGAGAACCTCACGCCCGGCCGCTTCGACGAAAGCATGCCGAGCTGGTCGCCCGATGGCAGCCGCATCGCCTTCGTCAGCAATCGCAATGAAGATCCGGATCGCAACAACGAGTTCGGTCTGTACACCATCGAACCTCGCACCGGCGCGACGCCGAAGTTGCTGACCAAGTTCCAGGGCGACGCGGGCGATTCTTCCTGGATGAGCCCAGCCGACGTGGTCGGCCCGATGGCCGCGAGATCGCTTTCGTCACCGCGGGCGAGCCCAAGCTCATTTTCTATTCGACGCACTACTCTCGCAGTGGTACCGGCGACGGGCGGCACTGGGCGCATTCTCGGCAAAGAGCTGGATCGCAATGTCATCGAGCCGCGCTGGTCGGCCGATGGTCGCTCGATTTATTTCCTGCTGGAAGACGATCGTAACCAGGTGCTGGCGCGCATCGCAGTGGCCAGCGGCAAAGTTGAACGAGTCCTCGATGGCCGGCGTGAGTCGCTCGACTACGACCTGGGCGGCAAGGGCCGCATCGCCTTGCTCGATAGCACGGTCGATTCGCCCGATGCGGTGTACGCGCTCGAAGGCAAGCAGCTGCGCGCGCTGTCTCATCACAACGATGAGTGGCTGGCGAGCGTCAAGCTCGGCGACGACCGAAGAGATTTCTTTCTCATCCAAAGACGGCACACGCATCAGTGGCTTTGTGGTGAAGCCGCCCAACTACGTCGCCGGAAAACGCTATCCGACGCTGCTCTGGATCCATGGCGGGCCGGTCTCGCAGTATGCGAACTCATTCACGACTGTCGTGGCAGATCTTGGCGTCGCAAGGGTACGTGGTTGTCTGCTGCGAATCCGCGCGGCAGCTCAGGCCGCGGCGAGGCGTTCGCCACTGCGATCTATCGAGGACTGGGGCGGCAAGGATTCCGAAGATGTGCTGGCGGCGGTCGATCACGTCGTTCAACAGGGCATCGCCGATCCGAATCGCCTCGGCGTCGGCGGCTGGAGCTACGGCGGCATTCTCACCAATGTCGTGATCGCCAAGGACACGCGCTTCAAATCGGCGACCAGCGGCGCCTCGATTTCGAACATGCTTCGCGGGTTATGGCACGGACATGTACATCCGCGAATATGAATTGGAACTGGGCGTGCCGTGGAAGGACCTCGACGTCTACCTGCACAACTCGTATCGCCTTCCTGCACGCCGATCGCATCAAGACGCCGACGTTGTTCCTGTGCGGCGAGCAGGATTTCAACGTGCCGCTGTTGAACTCGGAGCAGATGTATCAGGCGCTGCGCAGCCTCGGCGTGCCGACGCAGCTGGTCATCTATCCCGGCGAACACCACGGCTTGCGCAAGCCTTCCTACTTGAAGGACCGCATGCAGCGCTACTTGGATTGGCACGGCAAGTATTTGAACAACTCGCCGCGCCCGGCCGCGGAGATGACGTCCTGGCGTGCTACGTTCTTGAGCCGCTGCCTGCGCACTGCGACGTCCTTCAGTGCTCGCCGCTATCTCTCGACGGCTGCGCGCCGATCTTCTCTTGCGGCTCCCTGGCGACGCAGACCCTCGATCAGATCGTCCTCTCGCGTGGTACGCACGATCTGCTCGCCTTGCACATCATCGCGAATGCCCACTGCCGCAGCTGCAGGTTGACGAATCAGATACGCGCCGCGGGGTATGAACGCGGCCGGCTTGTGATTTCGACTTTGCTCGACGGCTCCACCGGGTCGTACGCCTTGTACCACCAGCGCGCCGCCTGCCAGATCGCCTCCGGACAGCTCGACGCCGACGGCAAACCAGGGCTGAGATCGATGCCGGCCAGGCCATGCGCACGCTCCACCAACGTTGCCGATGGAATGCCATGACCGTGCATCAGCGGATTGCTGCTGCCGCCGACCGCCCAGCAATAACCCAACCACGCAACGATCTGCGCCAGCAGATCGACGATGTTGCGCTCCTGGCCGATGCGCGCGACGTGCTCTTTGATCGCCGCGTGATCGTCGGTGAACTGCAGGATGGCGATGTTTGGATACAGCGCCGGATCGCCGTAACGCGAGCTCGCATCCAGTGTCACCGACTCCAAGCCGTTGCGCTCCACGCGGGCACTGCTATTGCTGATCGCATCCACGCGCGCCGTCATCAACACCTTGCCGTCGATCAGCAACCCGCAGGTGGACCAGAAGCTCGGCAGCAAATCCTGCCGCAGCTCCGACTGCGCAACGCGCATGCGAAAGTCGACGATCGAAGTGCCGCCGAGCAACAACACGCCGTCGCGATAGCCGGTCGCTTCCAGCCAGGCGAAATTCGCCGGTGCGCCGACGAGCGGCGTCGGCCGTCGTTTCCTTCGCAGCGGATTTTCGCTGGCGACATCGGAGCGCCGCAGTCCGGAAAGATTCATGCAATGGTCCCTAGAAAATAGTCCTTGCGGAAAAATGGCCGCGCCGCGCTCCAGATCCTGCAGGCGCCAATTAGCGACGGTGCAGAAGACGCGTTGCCCACGACGATAGAACTCCAGCAGCATCGCAGCCCTCGGCGGAGATCGCAATCCCTCATCCGTGTACATCGATCCGCCGCTGAACGCATGGTTGGGCTGGCAGGCTCGCCTTTGCTGGAGCGGCCAACCAATCGCCGAACAACGACAGCACTCGTCCGCCAGCCACCATCGATAGCGGCGAGCTGATGAACTCGGTGACTCGTCGCTCGTTCGCCGCCGCGCTGCCGGCAGGAAACGACGCCCAAGCGACGCGAGCTGAAATGCACATCGCCTGTCAGCACGACTGTACTGCGCGACGATCCGCCCAGCAGCGCCATCAACTCGGCGTACTCGGCCTGCATAGTCCGCCAGATGATAGTCCGCGTTGTAGCCTCGTGCGCCGGGTCGCGCTGTGAAAGACTGGCTGACCAAGCACCAACACGCCGAGTCCCTTTGGCTCCGCGGCCCACTTTCTCAGTTCGACCCATTGCTCCGCGGAGAACAAGGCCGCCGCAGTTTTCGGTTGCGATTGACGCGTGCGTCGAGAACCAGAAAATCCAGCGGCGACACGCTGAATCGCTGCGCCGTCCCGGTGTCGCCTTGAAATGCTGTGCCGAGCCGGCGCGCCATGTCGAACCACGCCTCGCGCGTTTCGCGCTTGCGTGTGTCCCTGGCCACCGCATTGGGATCGGGCGCGTTGTTCCACACGTCGTGATCGTCGGTGCAGAAGACATTC
Organism: uncultured Solirubrobacterales bacterium; assembly: GCA_963767475.1. Taxonomy (GTDB): domain Bacteria; phylum Actinomycetota; class Thermoleophilia; order Solirubrobacterales; family 70-9; genus WHSW01. Next base: position 257,746 of record CAVYEI010000001.1, on the reverse strand, counting down.
GCGCCATTCGGCAACACCGAGCCCAGCCCTTGTTCAGCGAACCAGGTGCGCGCATACGACGCGCAGTGCAGTCGTTCCAGCTCGGCGATGCTGTGAGTCTTGATCGCGAACTCGTACCAGGGCGCATCCAGATACACTTGATCGCCGGCCCAGATGCGCAAGTGCGGACGCAGACCATTGCGATCCAGCTGCGACAACAGCGACGCGGCGAGTCGCGATCGCTTGTTGCCGGTGAAGTAGCAGGATGACAGCAACACTCGCAGCGGCTGGGTCTCATCGCCCAGCTGTTCGGGCAGGGTCGTGAAGCCCGCCTGCGCTCGTTCACCGCCATCGATGTCGACAGTTGCTTCGTAGGCGCGGTCCGGCGTCAGCGTCGGCTTGTCGATGAACTGGTAGTGCAACGGCATGGCCTGCGACCGGCGAACTGCGTCGCCAAGCTCGCCAGTTTGCCGGCACCGGCACATCGATGCCGTTCACTCGCAGCGCGACCGAGTTCGAGCTGAGTCGCATCGATGCCGCGCGCACACACCCAGAGTCGAGCGTTGCGCTGAGTGACCAGATGCGGCACGAGATGAAGCATGGAGCGAAATTCTGCCGGGCGAGCGCCGCCGACGGCAAGCAAACGGCTCTGTCGTTATATACAGTTTTGCGCCATCATAGCCGCGATGAGCACCGCAGCCGACAACCTCCACCTCGACGATTCCGCACCGGCCGAGGTTTTCGGCGCAGGGGCTGAATGCCGCTCAGCGCCGGGCTGCTCTGTACGGCGCGCGCTCGAGCGACGGGTTCGCGGCCGGGCCGCTGTTGATCATCGCCGGCGCCGGCACGGGCAAAACCAACACGCTGGCGCATCGAGTCGCGCACCTGCTGCTCGAAGGCGTGCGCGCCCGAACGCATTCTGCTGCTGACCTTCACTCGGCGCGCGGCGCAGGAAATGCTCCGACGAGCGGAGCGCATCGCCACTCAGGCGCTGAGCACGTCCAAGCGAGCCGGCGTCCATTCACGTCAATGCCGCTCGCCTGCTGTGGTCGGGCACCTATCACTCCATCGGCAATCGGCTGTTGCGCGAGTACGCGCACGTCGTCGGGCTGGATCCGTCGTTCTCGGTGCTCGATCGGGGCGACGCGGCCGACCTGCTGGATGTCGTGCGCCAGGAGCTGGGCTTCGCCAAAAAGGAGAAGCGCTTCCCGCGCAAGGACACGTGCCTTGCGATCTACTCGCACAAGGTAAACAGCCGCGCGCCGCTGGCGCAGACGCTGCAGGACTTCTTCCCCTGGTGCGCCGAGTGGGCGTGACGATCTCACGCAGCTGTTCCGCCGCTACGTCGAGATCAAACACTCACAGCAGCTGCTCGACTACGACGACCTGCTGCTCTACTGGCATCTGCTGGTGCAGGAGCCGCAGCTCGCGCAGGACATCGGCGCCCGCTTTTCGCACGTGCTGATCGACGAGTACCAGGACACGAACACGCTGCAGGCCGAAATCGTGCTGGCGATGAAGCCGCACGGCGACGGCGTCTGCGTCGTGGGCGACGATGCGCAGGCGATCTATTCGTTTCGCGCCGCGACCATCGAGAACATCCTGGAATTCCCGGCGCGATTCTCGCCAGCCGCGGAGATCGTCAAGCTCGAAGCACAACTATCGCTCGGTGCAGCCCATTCTCGATGCCGCCAATGTGTTGATGGGCGACAGCCCGCGGCAGTATCAAAAGGAGTTGCGCTCCGGACGCAGCCTCGTCGCGCCGTCCCGTCTACGTCTCCGTGCAGGACGACAAGGCGCAGTCGCTGTACGTCGTCGAGCAGATCCTGGCCGCTCGCGAGCAAGGCACCGCGCTGCGTCGGCAGGCGGTGCTGATGCGCAACTCGCATCACGGCGATGTGCTGGAGCTGGAGCTCATCCGTCGCAACATTCCCTACGCCAAGTACGGCGGCCTGAAATTCCTCGAAGCCGCGCACGTCAAAGATGTGCTGGCGCTGCTGCGCTGGGCCGACAATCCCAAGCATCGCATCGCGGGCTTCCGCGTGCTGCAGCTGTTGAGCGGCGTCGGGCCCGCGGTTGCCGATCGCTGCCTCAAAGTGTTCGAGGCCAGCGGCTATACCTGGCCGACGCTCGCCGTCCTATCGAATGCCGGCCGCGGCCGAAAAGGATTGGGCCGGGCTTGATGGAGCTGATCGACGATCTGTCGCAAGCCCGCGAGTGGATCGGCCAGCTCGGGCGACTGCAGGAAATGGTACGAGCCGCAGCTCGAACGCATCTACGACGCCGCCCGCGTGCGCATGGGTGACATCGAGCAGCTCGAGCGCTTGTCGGGCCAGTATGCGTCGCGCGAGCAGTTCATCACCGAACTGACGCTCGATCCGCCGCAGGTCAGCAGCGACCTCGCCGGCGATCCGGCGCGCGACGAGGACTACCTGATCCTGTCCACCATCCATTCGGCCAAGGGCCAGGAATGGGACTCGGTGTATGTGCTGAACGTCGCCGACGGCAACTTCCCCAACGAGCACGCCACCGGCCGGCCCGACCTGGTCGAAGAAGAGCGCCGACTGCTGTACGTCGCGATGACGCGCGCCAAACATGATCTGCACCTGGTCGCGCCGCTCAAGTACTACATCACTCAGCAGAGCCGCACCGGCGATGCGCATGTGTATGGCGCGCGCAGCCGCTTCATGACCGATCAGCTGATGCAATGTTTCGAGCAACGAGCCTGGCCGGCGGCGTCCGCTGTCGCCAGCAACAAAGCGTCTGAGACCAAAGTACGAATTGACGCCGCCGCGGCGCTACGCGCAATGTGGGACTGACTTCTTTCGATAACAACTTCGCACGGTTCGAACTTATGAAGAAGCGCACGACCCGCGCCGCGGCCAGCCGCGCGCGCAAGCGAGTGTTCGACGTCCGCCGGGACACGCTCGATTTCCGCGACAAGATGTATGTGCCGACGCTGATCGAGGTGCCGACCGCAGCGCGAGTTGCAACGCTATCGCGAGCACCGAATTCCCGATCCTCGACCAGGGCTCCGAAGGCGCCTGCACCGGCTTCGGCCTCGCGACCGTCGTCAACTACCTGCTGACCACGCGCAAGGTGGTCAGCGACTGCAATCCCTGTCAGCCCGCGCATGCTGTACGAGCTGGCCAAGCGCTACGACGAGTGGCCGGGCGAAGGCTATTCAGGCTCGAGCGCGCGCGGCGCGATGAAGGGCTGGCACAAGCACGGCGTCTGCTCCGAAGAGTACTGGCCTTCGGTGCCCAGCAAGAGCAACAAGGGCCAGTTGCTCACCGGCCTGAACGACACGCGCACCGCCGACGCGCTGCGTCGTCCGCTCGGCGCCTACTTTCGCGTCAATCACAAAGATCTGGTCGCGATGCATGCGGCGATCGCCGAGGTCGGCGTGTCTGTTCGCCACCTCGAACGTGCACGAGGGTTGGGCCGAGCCCGGCGACGACGGCTTGATCGAATTCTCCGAGAAGCTGCTCGGCGGGCACGCCTTCGCCATCGTCGGCTACGACAAGCAACGGGTTCTGGATCCAGAACTCGTGGGGCGATGACTGGGGTCACGAAGGCTTCGCCTGCATCAGCTACGACGACTGGCTGCAGAACGGCACCGACGTCTGGGTCGCGCGGCTCGGCGCGCCGATCGAGCTCAGGAAGAGCACCTCGACCGCGGTCGCGCATTCCGCATCGGCCGGCCAGTCCGCGGCGTACTCGTATCCGGACCTGCGGCCGCACATCATCAGCCTCGGCAACGACGGCGAGTTCAAGGCCGGCGGCAACTACGGCACGCTCCGCGCGAAGAAGTCGCCGAACTGTTCAAGACCGAACTGCCCCAAGGCGATCGAGACCGGCGGCTACAAGCACATCCTGCTCTACGCCCACGGCGGCCTGGTCAGCGAGACAGCGGCCGTGCAGCGGCTGGCCGACTATCGCTCGACGCATGCTCGCGGCCGGCATCTATCCGCTCACCTTCATCTGGCACAGCGACTACTGGACGACGGTCAAGAACATCCTGAACGACGCCTTCCAGCGCCGCCGCCCCGAGGGTGCGCTCGACGCCGCCAAGGACTTCATGCTCGACCGGCTCGACGACGCGCTGGAGCCGCTGGCGCGCGTGTTGTCCGGCAAGGCTGCCTGGGACGAGATGAAGGAGAACGCGCTCGCCGCCACGCAGAATTCGCAAGGGCGGCGCGCGGGCGGTCGTTGGCCACTTGAAGCGCCTGCTCGATAAATTACCCAAGCAGCAGGTGCCGAAGATCCACATCGTCGGCCACAGCGCCGGCAGCATCTTCCATGCGCCGCTGATCACGGCGCTCAACGACGCGGGCGTCGATGTCGAGACCTGCACGCTGTGGGCGCCGGCATGCACCGTCGAGCTGTTCAAGCAGCACTACGTGCCGGCGATCAAGAAAAAACGCATCAAGCAGTTCGCGTTGTTCGCGCTCTCCGACAAGGCCGAGCAGGACGACCACTGCGCGAACATCTATCACAAGTCGCTGCTGTATCTCGTGTCGCACTCCTTCGAGGACGAAGCCGCGCATCCCGCTGTTCCGGAGTGGCGTGCCCGATCCTCGGCATGGAGAAGTTCATCCGCCAGGACGCGGACCTCATGGCGCTGTTCAAGAGCGGCAATGCCGACCTGGTGATCTCGCCGAACAACAAGCCGGTGAATTCCATCGACGCCTCAACGTCACTTCATCACGGCGACTTCGACGACGACACCGCCACCGTGCGTGCAACCTTGCGCCGCATGGTCGGCGAGGTCTTGCCGAAGAACGGAGCGATCAAGTTTCAGCGTTCGGCTGCATCGCTGCGAGAGAGTCGCGTCCGTGCGGACAAGGCCGCGGGATTCTGAACTAACCACCAGGTGCCACTACTACGGGCACCTGTGATGCCAACTGAGCCACCGATGAACCACAGGTAGCGGCGATCTCACGGAATCCTTGGCTGAGTCGTTGATCGCTTGTAAGTCCCTGCCAATATTCCTCAGCAAGCGTTCGCGCACGCGAGTACACCCGCAAAGTCTCGGATGTGGCATCGGGCGGGACAAATGTGCGCGAAACGACTTGATCGTGCTCCGGCGCGAAAAGCATCGGCAGCATGTCATAGACAGGTGCGAGCCCAAAGGTCCCTCGGTACTCGTCAAGAAATGCGAGATTGCCAAAATGGCGATCGGAGTTTGCGATGAGCGCACCGAACGTTGCGATCAAACGCACTTGCTCGAGGGCCGCGGCATCGATACGCCGGTCACGATGAAGCCGTGTCGCGGCATCGATCCAATTGTCTACTTTTCCATAGAGCTGTGAATCTATGGCAAGCAACGAAGTGACGCCTAAGCGCCCCTCAGCCCCCTCTCGATCAAATCTATCCACCTCCAGATAGGTACGACCTGCAAACTGAAGAATCCGCGAAGCCGCTGCGGCTATCCCGTTTGTAGCAAGAAGGGACAGAGCGTGGTGCTCGGCAATGAGCAAGTCCGACCATCGAAGGCCAATGTCAGAGTCAACCGGCGGCGAGAATTTTACGAGCACGTGTCTCGGGCCGACATTGTCCTGCAAGAAGGCGGTAAATTTTGGATGCTCACCATGAGCTGAAGAACCTGGCAACCCACCTTCCATGACCGCATTCACCAGCTCCGGGTAGCGAACCTCGCGCTGCGAAGCCTGAATCGCTCGGCGTGTAGACCGCATCCGGAGGTAATCATCCAAGGCAGTCGTACCTAGAATCAGATCTCCGACGGTGTCTGAGCCGCGTTGTGTCAGATAGAGCAAGTAGTGATCGTCGCTCCAATCGATGACGCGTTGTGGCAGCCGCAGTTCGGGATATCTGAGTGGCACAGCACGACCTAGAAACCCTCCAGGCCGCTGGTCCTGTAGGAAGTACGGGATACCTTCGCTGATTCCCTCCCACGCGAAGCGCATGGCAAGCGCTTGCCTCGTGGGCTCAAAGTAGTACTGATCCGCCGCCAAGGCGTGCAAGGTTCCAAGCTCTTCAATTGCACCTCCGCTATTAATTCGATGGAGCGGCCAAGCATCGCCGATGCTTTCGATCTGTCTTCGCAAACCATATTGGGCTCCGCGTGTCGTGCCCACACGCAGAACGCGTCGGTTCTCTATGAGAGAACGCAGCACGCGCGAAACGGAAGATTGGGACAGTCCCAGTAGCTGCTCGAGTTCACGAGAGCTGACGGTTCCACCACTCAGTCGGCGCAGCAGCAACTCAGTTTGGTCAGGAGGAGGCATGGGCCCATCGTAGCACCACCGACTAGATTATCGGGTAGATAAATGAATAGATTATATTTATTAATATGGCTCTAAAATCAATTAGTTATATAATTTATGGGTAGATTATTGACTAGATAAGTAGAACAAGGATCGCTTGGCCCGGACCGGGCGTGCCCGTCAGCGCACGCGAACCTCTCGCCGCCGATAGTCGAGGCACACGACGTGCTGCTCGAAGAAGTTCCGGCCGAGCATTCCGTCGACGCCGCTGGAGATCTTGATGGGCAGCACGACGAGCTCCAAGGGTCCGAGGTCTTGGCCCGCAGCGGCAAGCATTTTCGATTGATAGAACGTTGGGCTGTTCGGCCCGCGAACCGCCGTCGCGAGTCAGGTATTCACGCCCACAACGACATGGAGCCGTGGGGGCCCGACGACCACGTCGACGCCAAGGCCTTCGTCAAGGAGATCATCGCCGAGATCATCGCCCTGCTGGAGGAGGCCTTCGGCCCCGGTGACGGCGAGGGCCTGCGGGCCCACGTCGAGCCACCACCACGTCGTCGCCCTCAAGGCGCCACGGGAGCGCGAGGAGCTCGACCCCAGCGAGCCGCACGCCGGCCGCCACCGCGAGACCCTCGACCTCGTCGAGCAGGCCCGCCTCCACCTCAAGACCCACGTGGACGAGAGCCAGGCCACCAGCCGCTACGCCCGCCTCCGGTCGGTGTGGTGCCAGGTCGAGCTGTACTCCACCGTCCTGCGGGGCGTGATCGCCGACAAGATCTTCGTGCAAGGGCCTCGGCTCCGTCGACGGCGAGGACTACCTGCACTGGCTGCGCCGCCACGGCATGGACGAGGTCGCCGTCAGCAGCAGCTGCACCCAGATGCCGGCCCAGATCTGCTTCCAGGTCGTCGACGGCGACACCAGCCTGCCGCCGACGATGGCCACCTCGTCGTTCCTGTGGTTCGTCCTCCGCCAGCTCCTCTCGTGCGGCCAGGGCAGCTACTGGTTCACTCGGGGCACGGGCGACACCGTCGTCGCCCCCTTCTTCCGGCGTCGCCCGCGAGCGCGGCGTCGAAGTTCGAGTTCTTCCGCAAGGTCGAGGAGATCGCCTACGACCCCGACACCGGCCGCATCGAGCGCGTCGAGGTGCAGGTGCAGGCCACGACGGTCGACGGTGCGCCCTACGAGCCGCTGGCGATCCTCCCCGACGACACCCTCGGCTGGCCGGCCAACCCGATCTACGGCCAGCTGGAGCAGGGCGCCGAGCTGGAGGCCGGAGAACGTCGACCTCGAGTCCTGGTGGACGCCCTGGGAGGGTGTCGGCCACGAGACGCTCCGGGCCGACGTCGACTTCGACTGCGTGATCAGCGCCCTGCCGCTGCCCAGCGTCGAGCACCTGGCCCCGAGCCTGGTGGAGAACGCCCGGTGGAAGCCGGCCGTGGCCGCCATGCCCGGCATCGCCACCATGGCCGCCCAGATCTGGACCAACGTCACGAACTACGAGCTGGGCCTGCCCCACCTCGAGGGCACCGACCGCACCTGCGGCACGGCCGCCGTCCAGCCGCTCGGCCTGGCCGACATGACCGACGTGCTCGCCACCGAGAACTGGCCGGCCGACGACACGCCCAAGGGCCTCTTCTACGTCTGCGGCCCGATGCCCCACCGGGGCCCGTGGCCCGCACCGGACGAGCACGAGACCCCCGACCTCCTGGCCGACGAGGCCAAGGCCACCTTCACCCAGTGGCTGCGGACGGCCGCCTCGGTGTTCCCGGCGTCGGCCACCGACCCCTTCGTGGGCGGCGCCTTCGACCCGGCCCTGCTCTACGTCACCGAGGGCGTCGAGGCCGAGGGCTCCGAGCGGGTCGACTTCCAGTACTGGCGGGCCAACGCCGACCCCAACGAGCGCTACGTCCCGTCGCCCCCCGGATCGGGCGCGCTGCGCCCCGAGTCGTGGAACAGCGGGGCCTCCAACCTGGCCCTCGCCAGCGACTGGATCTCGACCGGGATGGACATCGGTTCCTTCGAGGGCGCCGTCATGTCAGGCTTGCTCGCGGCCCACGCCCTGACCGGGTTGCCGGCACTCGACCAGATCGTCGGCTACGACTTCGCACGGCCCCATCGGGCCCAGCAGGAGGGGAAGACCACCATCGAGACCACCGCCACCGACGTGGCCCGGCCGACGACGACTCTCAGGCCACTCGCACGCTCGCCGGCCCCCGAGTGCCCGCCGGGTGAGCCTCGGGCCCCTCCCGGGACTGGAGGATGTCCGCCCCGTCCAACGACGGGGGGACACCCTCGTCCTGCGCGCCCGGGCGGCGGACGGCTCGCCCGTCCTGGTGAAGACCCACGCCTCGGACCTGCCCACCGACGCGTCGCGCGAGCGGCTCCGCCGCGAGCACGACCTGACCACCGCGGTGCGGCACCCGCACCTGGTCACCGGGCGCGACCTCGTCGACACCTCGGTGCGGGTCGCCCTGATCCTCGACGACCCGCCCGGCCCGACGTGGGCCGAGGCGGTCCGCCGCCGGCGAGCTCGACGTCGTCGGCGCCCTCGACGTCGCCATCGCCGTCGGCTCCGCCCTGGCCGCCCTCCACGCCCGGGGCATCGTCCACCGGGCGGTCGACGCCGACCACGTGATCCTCGGCCCCGACGGGCCCGTCCTGGTCGACCTCTACGACGCCGCCGAGGCCGGGTGTGCGCCCCCGGCGCTCCAGCCACGGCGGCCACCTGGCCCCCGAGCAGCGGGGCCCCGAGCCGGTCCCGGCCGACACCGCCTTCGACCTGTTCGGGCTGAGCGCCACCCTGCGGCCGTCCTGTCCGAGCGGGGCGAGGTGCCGCCCGGGGCTCACCGCCGTGCTCGACCGGAGCACGCACGCCGACCCTCGCCGCCGGCACCGCTCGGTGCTCGGCCTGGTGGGCGATCTCCGGCGCCAGCGCCAGCACCTGCGTCGAGGGCGACGGCCCGGCCCCCGAGCCGGAGATCGGCGGCGTCGCCCTCCGCTGGGAGGATCCCCGCCAGGTGGTGGGTCGGGACGACCTCCGGGCCCGCATCGTGGCCGCCGCCGACACCGTGGCCGCCGAGGGCCAGGGCCGCATCGTCGTGGTCCGGGGCGAGCCGGGGTCGGGCCGCACCGCCCTGGTGCGGGCCATGAGCGACGACCTGCGGGCCAAGGGCGTCCTGTGCGGCATCGCCACCCTGTCCGACCCCGGCGCCACCGTGCCGTTCAAGACGGGCGCCACGCGTGATGGGCCAGCTCGTCGAGCAGCTGCTCACCGCCCCCGAGCCGGTCGTGCGGGCCGTCGAGGGCCAGCTCCGCCGGACGCTGGGCGACGACCTGCCCATCGCCGCCCAGGTGCTGCCCGCCCTCGGCCTCCTCGTCGGGCCCCAGCCCGAGCCGGCCCACGTCGACCCGTCCGAGGCGTTGGGCCGCGTCACCCGGGCCACGCGGGGCTCGATCGCCGCGGTGGCCCGCCACCTCCCGCCCGCGGTCGGCGTCTTCGACGACGGCGACCTGGGCGACGCCACCTTCCTCGGCGCCCTCGAGTCGATCGGCGGCCACCCCGACGCCGGCCCCTTCCTCGTCGTGGTGGTCACCGGCGGCGGCTCCGTGCCGCTGGAGGCGCTGCTCGAGCGGGCTCGCGGCCCGGGGCGCGGCCGTCGACGAGGTCGTCGTGGCGCCGCTCGACCGCCGCCGCGGTCGCCGAGCTGGTGGCCCAGGGCACGGGCATGCCCGCCGAGGCCGTGACCGAGCTGGCCGACGCCGTCTGGCAGCGCTCCGGCGGGCTGCCCCGCGTCGCCCTCGCCGACGTGTGGTCGCTCGTCGAGGCCGGCGACCTGTGGGTCGACGTCGACGCAGGCCCGGTGGCGCTGGTCCGAGCGCGCCCTCCGGGTCGAGGCGCCGCTCACGCTGGCCGAGGTGGCCGCCGCCCGGGTGCGCGACCTGGCGCCCGACGCCGTCACCGCCGCCGCCATCGTGGCCGTGGCCGGGCGGGCCGGGCGCCAGTCGCGGTCGTCGCCCACGTCCTGGGGATCGAGCCCCAGGAGGCCGCCGCCCTGGTCGACCGGGCCGTCGTGGCCCACGTCCTGGCCCCGCCGTCGGAGCGGGGCGATCTGGCCTGCCTCGACGACGGCGTGCGCGACGCCGTGCTCGCCGTGCTCGACCCCGCCGCCCGCGCCGACCTCGAGCAGCGGGTGGCCCGGGCCGTCCTGGCCACCGCCGACGAGGGCCCCGACGGCCGCCCCGACCTGCCCGACGCCCACCGCATCGACGTCATCGAGCTGCTCGAGCACGACCCGGCGCTCGCCACCGACCCCGAGGCGCGGGAGCGGCTGGCGGCCCTGTGCGAGGACGCGGCCCGGGCCGCCCACCGCAGCGGCGCCTTCCAGGAGGCCCTCGGCCTCCAGCGCCACGCCCTGGCCACCGTGGGCGAGGCCGGCTGGGACCGCCACCCCGACCGGACCTTCGAGCTGCACCTGCGGGCCGCCGAGCACGCCCTGGTGGTCGGTCGGCCCGAGCTGGTCGACGAGCTGCTGGCCGACATCGACGCCCACCGCCCGTCGGCCGCCCCAGCGGGTCCGCACCATGCGGGTGCTGGGCATGCGGTCGTGGACCCGCCAGGACCACGACGGCGGGCTCGGCCAAGCTCCGCGGCCGTCCTGGCCGACCTGGGCGAGCCGCTGCCCGACCGGCCCACGTGGCGCGACGTCGCCGTCGAGGCGGCCCGCACCCAGGCCGAGCTGGGCGCCGCGAGCCCGAGGACTTCCTCACCGCCCCGGCCCTCGACCGACGAGCGCCTCGTCGCCACGCTCGACGCCATGCTCGGCTGCGTCCACCTGGCCTACGTCGACCAGCCCCTGACCCACATCATCCTCGTCCTCCGGGGCACCCGGCTGACCGCCCGCCACGGCGTCACCGACGCGTCGGGCTACTTCCTCGCCGCCTACGGGATGCTGTCGCGTGTCGATCGCCCGGCGGCACGCCGCGGGGCCTGCGCTACGGGCGAGGTCGCGTCCGAGCTGTCGCAGCGGGGCCGGGCCACCCACGCCACCATGGTCGGCTTCGCCGTCGACGCCTTCGTCCGCCACTGGGGCGAGCCCCTCGACGCCACCGTCGACCCGCTCCTCCAGCGCTACCGGGCCACGCGTCACCTCGCGGGGCCCGGGGCTACGGGCTGACCGGCGGGACCTTCGGCGTGCTCCACGCCCTGCTGGCCTCCCGACCCGCTCCAGGCGCGTCGAGGCCGACGCCGCCACCATGAGCCTGGAGATGGGCGAGATGGGGGAGCGGGCCTTCCAGCAGCGGGTCGACGTGGTGGCCCAGGCCGTGGCCGACCTCCGCACCGGGCTCGGCGCCGGGCGTGCTCGACGGGCCCACGTTCTCGGCGTCGGCCTGGCTCGACGCCAAGCGCCGCCGGGGCGAGCTGGCCGTCATCGTCCACACCGTGCGGGCCCTGGTGGCCCTGTGCCACGACCGGGGCGCCGACGCGGCCGCGGCCGTGGCCGCCGCCGCCCCGCTCGCTGCGCACCGCGCCGGGCGAGGCCGTCGTCGGCGTGCACCGCTTCCAGGCCGCCCTCGTCGCCGCCGACGCCCTGGCCGCGGCGCGCGGCCGGGTCGAGCGGGCCCGGCGCCGGGCCGCCTGGCCCCGGCCCTCGTCCGGCTGCGGGCGCTGGCCGAGCACGCCCCGGCCAACCACGCCCACCGCCTGGCCCTGGTCGAGGCCGTCGCCGCCGACGGCCCCGGCGGGTCGCCGGGCGAGGCCATGGACCGCTACGAGGAGGCCGTCCGGCTGGCCACCGAGCACCGCGCCCTCGGCGACCTCGGCCTCGCCGCCGAGCGGGCCGCCCGTCACCACCAGCGCCGGGGCCGCGAGCGGCTGGCCCGCCACTACGCCTCGATCGCCCTCGACGCCTGGCAGGCGTGGGGGGCCGACGCCGTCGCCGCCGGCCTGCGCCGACCGGCTGCCCGGCCTGGTCAGCGTCGCCGGTGCCCGACGCGCCGCCCACCGGCCCGGCGCCGACCCCGGGCGGGTGCCCGAGGGCCAGCAGAGCACGGTGGCGGTCGAGACCCTCGCCGAGGCCAGCACGCCTGCTGGGCCAGGGGCTCGAGGTGCGCGACTTCCTCCAGCGCATGGTCGACCTGCTCATGCGTCAGGCCGGCGCCACCCGGGGCTACCTCGTGCTCCACTCGCCGTCGCGGTCCCGTCGTCGAGGTGGCCGCCCAGGTCCGCGACGGCACCGTCGAGGTCGTGCCCCGGCCGTCGCCCGACCCCGCCGACCACCCCGGGCTCAGCGCCCACGCCCTGCACTACGTCCTGCGCACCCGCCAGGTGCTGGCCCTCGTCGACCCGGCCGGCCGACCGGCGGCTGCGGGCCGACGAGGGGCTGCGCGACCGGGCGCCCCGGGCCCTCCTCGGGCTCCCGATCGGCGGCACCACCGGCACGCCCGGCGCCTTCGTCCTGGAGAGCGACGAGCGCCCCGACGGCGTCGAGCCGGCCCGGGTCAGCGCCCTGCGGGTCCTGGCCGCCCAGGCCATCGCCGCCGTCGAGCACGCCCGTCTCACCTCCGACCTCGGCGCCCTGGCCCAGGACGTGGCCGACCTCCGCTCCACCGCCGACAGCCTCTCGACCCTCGCCGAGACCGACCCGCTCACCGGGCGTGGCCAACCGCCTCGGGCTGGAGTCCGCCCTCCGGGTCGTGATGGACCGCACCGGCGACCGCTCGGGCGCCGACGTCGGCGCCGAGGGGCCCCGGGTCGGGGTCCTCTTCTGCGACCTCGACGGGTTCAAGGGGGTCAACGACGCGCTGGGCCACACCGCCGGCGACGCCGCCCTGGTCGAGGTGGCCAAGCGGCTCCGCACGGTCGTCCGGGCCGACGACGTGGTGGCCCGTCTCGGCGGCGACGAGTTCGTCGTCGTCTCGATCGGCGTGGCCGACGAGGAGCGTCCAGAACGTGGCCGAGCGGATCCGCGAGGCCGTGCTCGGCCCATCGACGTCGGCGCCGACGAGCCCGTGATCGCTCGGCGTGTCGATCGGCGTGGGCCGGGCCGACATGGTCGGGGTCACCTCGCTCGACGACGTCGACGCCCTCCTCGGCGCCGCCGACGAGCTCGATGTACCGCGCCAAGCGCTCCGGCGGCAACCGGGTCGTCAGCTAGCCCTCCCCCGCGAACTGGTGGATAACGTGCCCCCAGAGTGGCCGATTTCCCACCCAGTTCGGCGCGCTGAGGGACTCAGCCGAACTCGACGCCCTGGGCGAGGGGGAGGTCGTCGGAGTAGTTGACGGTGGTGGTGGCGCGGCGCATGTAGGCCGTCCAGGCGTCGGAGCCGGACTCGCGGCCGCCGCCGGTCTCCTTCTCGCCGCCGAAGGCGCCGCCGACCTCGGCGCCCGACGGGCCGATGTTGACGTTGGCGATGCCGCAGTCGGAGCCGTCGGGGCCGACGAAGCGCTCGGCCTCGCGGACGTCGCGGGTGAAGATCGACGACGACAGGCCCTGGGGCACGCCGTTGTGCAGGGCGATGGCCTCGTCGAGGTCGGTCGTAGGTCAGGGCGTACAGGAGCGGCCCGAAGGTCTCGGTGCGGACGATGTCGGTCTGGCCCGGCATCGTCACGAGCGGCGGGCGGACGTAGAAGGCGTCCGGCGGCCTCGTCGCTCGAGCACCCGCTCGCCGCCGGTGACGACGGTGCCGCCGTCGGCCGTGGCCGCGGCGAGCGGCCTTCGACGACCCGCTCGTGCGGCGGCGCTCGTCGATCAGCGGCCCGACGAGCGTGCCGTCGGCCAGCGGGTCGCCGATCGGCAGCGAGGCGAAGGCCGGCGCCGACCCGGTCGACCACCTCGTCGTGGACGTCGCGTGGACGATCAGCCGGCGCAGCGTCGTGCAGCGCTGGCCGGCGGTGCCGGCGGCGGCGAACACGACGGCCCGCACGACCAGGTCGAGGTCGGCCGACGGGGCGCACGATCGGCGGCGTTGTTGCCGCCCAGCTCGAGCAGCGACCGGCCGAAGCGGGCCGCGACCCGCTCGCCGACGGCCCGGCCCATGGGGGTCGAGCCGGTGGCGGAGATCGAGCGGCAGGCCCTCGTGGTCGACGAGGCGCCCGGCCGACGCGCGGCGTCGCCCAGCGACGACCTGGCCGAGGTGCGCCGGGGCGCCGACCGACGCCGCGGCCCGGTCGAGCAGCGCCTGGCAGGCGAGGGCGGTGAGCGGCGTCTTCTCCGACGGCTTCCACACCACCGGGTCGCCGCACGACCAGGGCCAGGGCCGCGTTCCACGCCCACACCGCCACCGGGAAGTTGAAGGCGGTGATGACGCCGACGGGGCCGAGCGGCTGCCAGGTCTCCATCATCCGGTGGCCGGGGCGCTCGCTGGCGATGGTCCGCCCGAAGAGCTGGCGGGACTGGCCGACGGCGAAGTCGCAGATGTCGATCATCTCCTGGACCTCGCCCAGGCCCTCGGAGCGGATCTTGCCCGGCCTCCAGGCGTGACGAGGGCGCCGAGGTCGTCCTTGTGGGCCCGCAGCTCCTCGCCCAGCGCCCGGACCAGCTGGCCCCGCACCGGGCGCCGGCGTCGGTGCGCCACGTGCGGAAGGCGTCGGTGGCCCGGTCGACGGCGGCGTCGACGTCGGCGGGCGTGGCCGGCGCCAGGCCGGCGCCGATGCGCCGTGCCGGTGATCGGGGTGCGGCCCTGGAGGCCGTCGCCGGCGGCGACCGTGACGCCCAGCCGGTCGAGCACCTCGCGGGTCGTGCGGTCGAGGGCGTCGGGGGTGGGCAGGGCGGGCATCGGGCCTCCGGGGCACGTAGCGCTGCTAACGTTCCACCCACTCGAGCCATCAGCCGGTCTGATGGTCGACGCGACTTCGTCGGAAGTCGTCCTGGATGCCGTGATTCCGGCACAAAGTTCGACGACGTCGAGGAGGACGCAGTGACGATCGAGCGGATCCGGGTGCTGGGCCTGGGCAAGGTCGGCGAGCTGGTGGCCCACCTGCTGCAGGCGGGCCGGGTTCGACGTCGCCGGCGGCGACCTGCGGCCCCGGCCCGACCTCGGCCTTCCCCGTCGACGTCTTCGACGTGTTCGACCCCGACGCCCTGCGGCGGGGCCTCGACGGCTTCGACGCCGTGGTCTCGTGCCTGCCCGTACGACCGCAACCTGGGCGTGGCCGAGGCCGCCGCCGCCGCCGGCCTCCACTACTTCGACCTCACCGAGGACGTCGCCACCACGACCCGCATCCGCGAGCTGGCCGTCGGCGCCGACGTCGCCATGGCCCCGCAGTGCGGCCTGGCCCCCGGGCTCATCGGCATCGTGGCTCGTCGCTGGCCGACGGCCTCACCGACCTGCGCCGCATGCAGCTCCGCGTCGGCGCCCTGCCCCAGCACCCGTCCGGGTGCTCGGCTACGCCTTCACCTGGTCGCCCGAGGGCGTGATCAACGAGTACATCAACGACTGCGAGGTCATCCGGGACGGGCACCGCCAGTTGGTGCCGGCCATGGCCGACATCGAGACGGTGGTGATCGGCGGCGACCGGCTCGAGGCCTTCGCCACCTCCGGCGGCCTCGGCACCCTGTGCGAGACCTACGAGGGCCGCATCCGCCACCTCGACTACAAGACGCTGCGGTACCCCGGCCACTGCGACGCCATCCGCTTCCTGCTCGACGAGCTGGCGCTGCGCGACCGGCGCGAGCTGGCCGGCGAGATCCTCGTCAACGCCAAGCCGCCGGTCGACGACGACGTCGTCTACCTCTACGCCGCCGTCGAGGGCAGCGGTCCCGAGGGCCTCACCCGGCGCGAGCACGTGCGGGCGTGGCAGCCGATCGAGATCGCCGGCCGCCGCTGGCGGGCCATCTCGTGGACCACGGCGGCGTCGGCCTGCGGCGTGGTCGAGCTGGTCGGCCGGGGCGCGGTGCCGGGCAAGGGCTTCCTCCGCCAGGAGGACGTCGCGCTCGACGACCTGCTCTCGCACCACCACCGGCCGCCTCTTCGCCGAGGAGGCCGTCGACGGCATGACGCGCGGTCGGCCGCGCCGTCGTGCCGCCGGGTCCTGGGCGACGCCGCCGCCGACGAGGTCCTCGCCACCGTCGACCTCGCGGCCGCCGAGCTGGATCACGAGCTGCGCAGGCAGCCTCGTGATCGCCAGTTCGACGGTGCGGCCCGGGCCGACATCGCCCACGCCCTCCACGTCGTGCTCTACGCCGACCTGATGGAGCGTGGTGCCGTCGGCCGCCGCCTACGCCGTCGACCAGCGGGCCGCCGGCCGGGGCGTCGTCCTCGACCACGCCGCCGTGCGCACCGTCGCCTGGCCGGCCGGCGCCCTCCCGCCCGGCATCGAGCAGGTGACCCGCATCCTCCGGCCCCTCGGCTACGAGCGCCACGCCACCTACCCGCTCACCCGGCTGCGGATGACGGGCCACGCCTACGCCCACGTCGACCGGCCCGAGGTCGTGCCCCAGTGGTTCGTCTCCGAGCTCCACCCCGACACCTTCTCGCCCGCCTTCCAGGACGCCGTCACCCGGGTGCTCGACGGCTCGACCGATCCCCTCGACGCCGCCACCCGCGACCGGCTCGACCGGCTGGAGGCCGACCGCGCCGCTGCCCGCGGCCGATGCCGTCGCCCTGGTCGACGCCCTGCGCCACGCCTTCGGCCGCCAGCACCCGCTGCCCACCGACCGGGACCACGACGTGCTGCGGGCCGAGTCGGCCGAGATGGCCTGGATCGCCACCGAGGGCACCACCTGCAACCACTGCACCGACCGGGTCGACGACGTGTTCGCGGTGGCCGACGTCCGAGCGCGAGCGGGGTCGGCCCGATCAAGGACAGCCGTCGAGGTGTCGACGTCGGGCCGGGTGCGCCAGACCGCCCACCGGGCCACCACGGTCGTGCCGGGCGCTGCCGCACGCTGGAGGGCGACGTCGTCGAGCGCGAGGTCCCGGGCTCGTTCTTCGAGGTCATCTCGCGCGACCCGCTCCCCGAGGGCGGGCTCGACCTGGCCTTCGACGCCGCCAACGCCACCGGCATCTTCGCCATGACCCGTCCCGCCGACGCCGGCGAGCCCGGCGCCCCGTGAGCGACGCGACCGGCGACGGCGACGACCGGCGGCGGCGGCCGACGCCGCGACCCGCTCACGGTCGACCGGCTGCGGATGCTCCGGGAGCTGGCCCGCAGCGGCACCATCGCGGCGACGGCCCGGGCCCTGGGCCTCACCCCGTCGGCCGTGTCCCAGCAGCTGTCGGCCCTCGAGCGGGAGGCGGGCGTGGCCCTGATCGACCGGGCCGACCGCCGCGCCACCCTCACCCCCGCCGGCCACGCCCTCGTCGGCCACGCCGACCGGGTGCTCGACGCCCTGGCCGCGGCCTCGGCCGAGCTCGACCGGGTGCGGGGCGCGGTCGGCGGCCCGTTCCGGATCGCCACCGTGCCCAGCGCCGCCCCCGCCCTCGTGTCGCCGGTCGTGGCCCGGCTGCGGGCCGCCCACCCCGACCTCGACCTCACCGTGATCGACGAGGAGCCCCACCGCAGCCTCGACCACCTCGACCGGGGCACCATCGACCTCGCCGTCGTCGACCGCTACGCCGCCGCCCCGCTGCCGCTCGGGCGCGACCTCGACGCCCGGCCCCTCCTCGTCGAGCCGCTGCTCGCCGTCCTGCCCGCCGGCCACCCGGCCCTGCGCCGGCGACGGTCCGGGCCGTCGACCTGGCCGCCCTGGCCGGCGACGACTGGATCGTCGCCCCCGACGAGGTCAGCTGCGGCGCCGCCGTCCGCAGCGCCTGCCGGGCCGCCGGGTTCGAGCCCCGGGTGCGCTGGCAGACCGACGACCTCCTGCTCCACCTCGAGCACGTGGCCGCCGGCCACGGCGTGGCCCTCCTGCCCCGGCTCGGCGTCCGCACCGGCGTCGCCGCCGTCGAGGTCCGCCCCCTCGCCCCGCCGGCCGTGACCCGCGAGCTCCTGGCCGTCACCCGCTCGGCCGCCGTGGCCCGCCCCGCCGTCGCCGCCGTCCTCGCCGCCCTCACCGACGCTCGCCGCGAACTCGGTCGGCTAACGCCCGGTTTCGGGCGACCTATGCCCACCGAGTTCGCCGCTGATCGGGTCGCCAGGTGTCGGGGTCCCGGGGGTCGGGTACGGGGCCGAGGTGGAGACGGTCGGCCCCTACCGCCTGGACGCCCTGGTCGGGCGGGGCACCACGGGCTCGGTCTGGCAGGCCACCCGGCTGGGGGCGCTGGCCCAGGTCGTGGCGGTCAAGCGGGCCCGGGCCGACCGTCGGGGCCGACACGGCGCGACCGGCTGCGGCGGGAGGCGGCGATCCTGGCCGAGCTCGACCACCCCCACATCGTCCGGGTGGTCGACGTGCTCGACGACGGCGACGGCGTCGCCATCGTCATGTCGCTGGCCCGGGGCGGCTCGCTCCACGACCTCCTGGTCGAGCGGGGCCGGCTGACCGCGGGCCAGACCGTCGCCGTCCTGTCCCGCATCGCCGACGCCCTCGGCTCGGCCCACCGCCGGGGCGTGCTCCACGGCGACGTCAAGCCGGCCAACATCCTCTTCACCTCCGACGGCGAGCCGCTCCTCGGCGACTTCGGCGTGGCCCAGCACCTGCTCCCCGGGCTGCCCGGGCTGGCCGCCCTCGACGAGCCCGCGCCGCAGCGCCATCGAGGGCACCACCGGCTACGTCGACCCCGAGCTGGTGGCCACCGGCGCCCCCGAGCCCCGCAACGACGTCTACGGCCTGGGCGTCGTCGCCTACCTCTGCCTCACCGGCCGGCTGCCCCACGCCGGCGCCCGACAGCCAGGCGATCCTCGCCGCCGCCGACGCCGGCGACCACCTCCCGCTCGCCGACGCCCCCGGCGTGCCCGCCGCCCTGGCCCGGGTGGTCGAGGCGGCCCTGGCCCGCGACCCCGGCCGGCCGGCCCGCCACCGCCGAGGCCCTGGCCCAGGGCCTGCGGGCCGCGGTGCCGCCCGACGAGGTCGTGCTGCCCGGCACCGCCGCAGGCCGCCCCCGAGGCGAGCGCCGACGGACCCCGGACGACGACGCGGCCCCGACGACGACGACGCCGACGGCGGCGACCCGAGGCCGCGAGCCCGGGGCACCCGCGCCTTCGGGCCCCGCCCCGACCGCGGCCGACGACGCCGCCGCCCGGGGCCACCCGATCCTCACCCTCGCCGCCGTGGTCCTGCTGCTGGCCGGCGCGGTGGCCGGCGGGCTCTGGGTCCGCGACCGGCTCGACGAGGAGCAGGCGCCCGGGGCGGTCGAGGTCGCCGGCGGCGGGCCGCCCGCCGCCGTGGCCTGCCCCGACCTGGAGCCCCTCGACGTGCCCCCCGGGGCCGAGGAGCTCGAGGGCGACCTCAACGGCGACGGCTGCCCGGTCCCGGTCGTGTGGAACGGCCAGGTCATGCGGTTCCGGCTGGAGGAGGGCGACGTCCAGCCCCGCAGCTACGACTTCCGCGTCGGCCGGCGACCGCAGCCCCGGGCCAGCTCCTGCTCGGCGACTGGGACTGCGACGGCACCGACACCCCCGCCCTCTACCGGCCCGGCACCGGCGTGGTGCCTACTTCGACGCCGTGCCCGGCCAGGTCGGCGGCGAGGTGACGGCCACGCCCGACCCCACCGGCATCACCGGGGGCCGGGCCCGCCTGGAGCCGGGCGAGGGCGACCGCTGCGACACGGTCGAGGTCACCGCCGAGGCGTAGGCGTAAGGGTCCCGGCATGGCCGGATGGGGCGACGACCCGATGCTGGCCGAGCTGCGGAGGCCTGCTCTACGAGCAGGGCTGGAAGCCGGTCGAGGTCACCGAGGCCACCGACGGGGACACCGTCGTGGTCGAGGGCCCCGACGGCGAGCGCAGGACTTCTCGTCCGACCACATCGCCTTCCACCGCTTCGTCGAGGGCCTCCAGAGGACTTCGACGTCTAGACGGCCTGCGGACCGGACCTCGAGTGACGGTGTGGGCGTTCCGGATGCGGCCCGCTCGGATGCCCGACCACCATGGCTGACCAGGCCCGCTTCGCCGACGACGCCATGCCCCTGATGGGGTCGCTGTACTCGGCCGCCCTGCGCATGACCCGCAACCCGGCCGACGCCGAGGACCTCGTCCAGGAGACCTACCTCAAGGCCTACCGGGGCTACGGCGGCTTCACCGAGGGCACCAACCTCAAGGCCTGGCTCTACCGGATCCTCACCAACACCTACATCAACATCTACCGGGCCAAGCAGCGCCGGCCCGACGAGACCGAGCTCGACGAGGTCCGAGGACCTGTACCTCTACCAGCGCCTCGGCGGCCTCGAGGCGGCCCAGGTCGGCCGGAGCGCCGAGGACGAGCTGATGGACTGGTTCACCGAGCACGAGATCAAGACGGCCGTCGAGGACCTCCCGGAGCAGTTCCGCATGGCCGTCCTGCTGGCCGACGTCGAGGGGTTCTCGTACAAGGAGATCGCCGAGATCCTCGACATCCCCATCGGCACGGTCATGAGCCGGCTGCACCGGGGAAGAAGTCGGCTCCAGAAGTCGTTGTACGACTACGCACGGAGCCGAGGCCTCGCCGACGAGGACACCGACCCCGACGCCCGCCCCGCCGCCAGCCCGAACGGGCCCGCTGACCCGACCGAGACATGGCTTCCGACCACACCACCTCCGACGGCGACTGCTCCGACGCCCTCCACGAGCTCTACGAGTACCTCGACGGCGAGCTGACCGCGTCGCGGCGAGCCGCATCGCCCAGCACCTGACGGCTGCGGCGAGTGCTTCGAGGCCTTCGACTTCCAGGCCGAGCTCAAGGCAGGTCATCGCCCACAAGTGCCGCGACGAGGTGCCCGAGTCGCTCAAGGCCCGGGTGGCCGACCTCCTCGAGGGCGAGGGCTAGACGTGGCCCGGTCCCGCTCCCGTGCCGGCAGCGGCGATGCGGGTCGGGGCCCCGGGTGTGCGCCGAGGACGGGCTGCGAGACCCGCCTGTCGGTCTACAACGACGCCGAGCACTGCTCGCTCCACCACCCGACGGTGCTGCTCCGCACCCGTGGCCGCCACATCGCGCTGACGGTGCCGGACGCCGCCGCGATTCGGCAGACCCTCGGACCACCTCTAGGATCGGCCCATGCTCCTCGGCGCTGTGATCTGGACCTACTGGATGGCCGTCGGCCTCGCCGTCGGTGCCGTCCTGGCCACCATCCAGCTGGCCGTCATGTACTTCCGCTCGGTCGTCCGCCCCAAGTACCCGCCCCGCGGCGCCAAGCGGGACTGACCGGGCTCGGCCGACGTGGCAGCAGAGCGCGGTCGACTGGGATCTGGCCGAGCGGGTCGCCGTGCGCGCCGCCGGCACCGACCCCTTCCACCGCAGCGTACCACGCCGACTCGCTGGTCGCCGACTTCGACGAGCTGACCACGCTGGCCGAGGAGCAGGTGGCCGATCGCCACCGGGCTGCGCAGCCTGGCCGGCCCGGCCCGGGCCCGGGTCGACGACCGGGCCGACTGGATCCGGGCCAACATCGCCTCCTTCCAGCGCCTGCTGCGGCCGGTCACCAACCGGCTGGAGGAGAAGATGGGCTCGGGCCTGGTGGCCCCCGTCGCCCGCCGGGTCGCCGGCGCCGAGGTCGGCGCCCTGCTGGGCTGGATGTCCGGCCGGGTGCTCGGCCAGTACGACCTGCTCGTCATCGAGGACGAGGACCCCGAGGAGCAGGACCTCGTCCACTACGTGGGGCCCAACATCCTGGCCCTGGAGAAGAAGTTCGCCTTCCCGCCCCGGGAGTTCCGCCTGTGGCTGGCGCTCCACGAGGTCACCCACCGGATGCAGTTCACCGGCATCCCGTGGATGCGCGAGCACTTCCTCGGCCTGGTCGACGGCATGGTGTCGGCGGTCGACGAGGACCCGAAGCAGCTCCTCGACGCCGTCACCCGGGCCGCCGAGCAGATCCGCAAGGGCACCAACCCGCTCGACGAGGGCGGCCTGGCCGCCGTGTTCAGCACGTCGGCCCAGCAGCGACCTGCTCGAGCACATCGGCGGGCTGATGAGCCTGCTCGAGGGCCACGGCGACGTCACCATGGACCGGGCCGGCGCCGACCAGATCCCCAACGCCGTGCGCTTCGGCCAGGTGCTGCGCCAGCGCCGCCAGAACGCCAACCCGGCCATCAAGCTGCTCCAGAAGCTGATCGGGCTCGAGGCCAAGCTCAAGCAGTACGAGCAGGGCGAGCGCTTCATCGAGGCGGTCGAGGGCGCCGGCGGGCCCGACGCAGCTCGACCGGGCCTGGGAGGATCCGGCCAACCTGCCCGACGATGACCGAGATCCGCGACCCCGAGGCCTGGCTGGCCCGGGTCGGCGTCGTCGAACCCGCTGCCTGACGACCGCGTGAGCCGTCCCGTCGGCCGCGACCTGCTCGGCCGCGGTGCACGTTCCCGCCGCCGGGGACGGCCGATCACCGCGGGGGTGTCGGGGGGGGCCGACTCGCTGGCGCTGCTGGTCCTGGCCGTGCGCCGCCGGGTGCGAGGTCACCGCCGTGCACGTCGACCACGGGCTGCGGCCGGGGTCGGCCGACGAGGCCGACGTCGTGGCGGCGGCGGCCGCAGCGCTACGGCGCCGGGTTCCGGGCCGAGCGGGTCGACGTCGAGCCGACGGCCCCGACCTGGAGGCCCGGGCCCGGGCCGCCCGCCGGGCGGTCCTCGGCCCCGACGCCTGCACCGGCCACACGCTCGACGACCGGGCCGAGACGGTGGTGCTCAACCTCCTGCGGGGGGCCGGGCACGACCGGGCTCTGGCCGGCTCCGCGCCCGGACCCCGCCACCCGATCCTCGGCCCTGCGCCGGAGCGAGACCCGCGGCCCTGTGCGCGGCCGAGGGCCTCGACGCCCGTCGAGGACCCGACCAACGCCGACCCCGCGCTTCCGTCCGCAACCGGGTCCGCCACGAGGTGCTGCCGCTGCTGGCCGACGTCGCCGGGCGGGACCTGGTGCCGGTGCTGGCCCGCCAGGCCGCGCTGCTGGCCGACGACGCCGACCTGCGTCGCCGCCCTGGCCGCCGAGCTCGACGTCACCGACGCCCGCGCCCTGGCCGCCGCGCCGGTCGCCCTGGCCCGGGCCGCGGTCCGGGCCTGGCTCCGCCCCACCGCCGCCGGCCAGCCCCCGTCGGCCGCCGCCGTCGAGCGGGTCCTGGCCGTGGCCCGGGGCGAGGTCGTGGCCTGCGAGGTCGCCGGCGGCTGGCGGGTCCAGCGCTCCGCCGGTGTCCTCTCCCTGAGGTCACCCCGATAGGTTGCCGGCTCATGGACCAGGACGACCCGGCACTGGGCGACGTGGTGGTGAGCCAGGCGGCCATCGCCCGGCGGGTCGCCGACCTCGGGGCCCAGATCACCACCGACTACGCCGGTCGGGCGCCGCTGCTCGTCGGCGTGCTCAGGCAAGACGCCGAACGAGATGCACAACGTATTGCTCGAAATCGATAACGACCTGTAGTCGGTCTCCTGGCTTGCGGCAGTTAACAGTTCTAGCCGATTCCCCGAATCCGGTTCTGGTGACCTCGTACGGTTGCTAAAGGAGTTCGAGCCGCCGTCACCCCGGCGGCAGCCGCTCCTCCATGAACGCCAGCGCCTCGGTCTCCGCCTCCGAGGCGTGCAGGATCACGACCCGGTCGCCGACCGCGCGGAGCCGTCCAAGCGGCGCCTCCCCGCAGCCTCAACCGCCCATCGCGGTGCGGCGCATCTCAGGCGCCCCCGGGGCGGCGGGACTGGACGGGTCGATCGCTGCGAACCAACCGCGATCGTGGTTCTCGCGGGACCGATACAGCTGCAGCACCATGTCTACCGCCTGGCGGGCGTACTCCGGCCGGACGCGGAACTCGACGAAGACCGTCGACTCGCCGCGCACCACCTCGGTCACGCCCCCGACGACGTGATGGCGCTCGTAGACCTTGACCTCGTCGTCGAGGATGCGGAGCGCCTGCGACGTCGCTTCCATGGTCGCGGTGTAACGGAGCGGAAGGTCCGTGCGAGCTTCGCGCTTCGACGCTGCCGGCGGGAGTCGCGCGCCGGTCCCGCAGGTCTGGAACGGCATGCGCTCGGCGGCGATGTCCGCCTTGTACTTGGCCCAATCGAGCTCGGTCCAGAGCTCGTTTACGCGGTCGTGGTCTCGCGCGAGCCGGCCTGAGCCATTTCTCGTCGGATCTGCGCCCGCTGGATGATCGTCTGGACCCAACGGCGCATCACGCCCGCGAGCTGCGGCGGGTCGCCGAGCTCGCGCATCATCCGAACCTCGTTGAGCCACGCTTCCTCGTACCCGTAGTGGATCGCCGCCTCGACCTGATACCCGGGCCAGCCGCGCTTGCGTCCGATCTTCTCCATCCGCCGCTCATTCCGGATCCCGCGCGTGTAGTTGAGGTAACAGATGCGATCTGCGACCGCGGCGAACTCGAGCAGCGCCCGCGATGGCTCCTCGACCGGGACTTGTCTCGTGTTCTCGACGAGGTCGCCATCGCTCGGAGCGGGCGTAGTGGTCTGCGCGACGGCCGCCGTCAGGGCAGCGCCGTCATTCGAACAGGCGGTGAGCCTTCCGGCGCAGGCGAGCGCCGCGACCACGCTGGCGAGTGTTAGCGCCCCCCAACGCCCCGTCCCGGATTCTCATGGTTTGGCTATCGGCAAGCGTCAAGACGCCTTGAGCTTTTGCCGATAAACTAAACGATGGCCGAAGGCGATCGAAGGTTTCCAGGTGGCGCGGGCGGCGCCGACAATGCGCATGCGGCACGTGGGCCGGCGGACCGGCGTCGAGCGACCGTCGCCCGGTTTCGATTTGAGCCCGACCCGCGGCAGATCCGGGAGCTGCTCGCCCAGGTCGATGCTGCGGTCGGCGGGCGGGATCCCCTGCTGCGTCGGCGAGTTCGCCTGCTGGTGGGCGAGATCGTCGGGAGGCTGGTCGGCCACTGCCCGCGGGCATCGATCCGGCTCGACGTTGAGCTGAAGGAGGACAGCGTTCGGATCGAGATCACCCCCCAGAGCAACGACGACGACTGCGACTTCTGGGAGGTGCTCGACGATGTCGTCTTCACCGACCTGACGAGCGGCTGGGGACGCGACCGACGCGGCGGCGGAGGCGCCTGGTTCGAGGTCGCTGCGGTTACGCGGGCATCGTCGCGGGCGATCTGACGCCTCGCTGCAGATGACCTAACCCCCGTCTTGGTCCAGCCCCGAGCCGTGCAGCGAGTCGGTGATGCTGAGCCCGCCGTCGACGCAGATCACCTGCCCGGTGACGTAGTCGGAGAGCGGCGTGCAGAGGAACTCGACCACCCGGGCGACGTCCTCGACCGTGCCGAAGCGCCGCAGCGGCACCCGCGAGTGGGCGTCGGGGTCGTCCATGTCGTCGTAGTGGGCGCGAGTGAGCGGGGTGTCGATCGAGCCCGGCGCGATCGCGTTCACGGTCACTCCGTCGGCGCCGAGCTGTTCGGCGAGCGAGAGCGTGTAGCCGATCACCGCCGCCTTGGCGGCGACGTACGGCGCCGCGATCCCGCCCGCCATCGGGCGCAGCGCGCCGAGGCTGGAGACGTTGACGATCTTGCCCCAGCCGCCGGCGGTGAGGTGGGGGGCCGCGGCGCGGCAGTAGCTGACCGTGCCGAAGAAGTTGGTCTCGAACGTCGGGCGCAGCGAATCCTCGGAGACGCTGGCCGCGTAGGACTCTTCCATCCGAGTCAGCGAGCCCGCGTTGCAGACCAGGATTTGGAGGCCGCCGAAGCGCTCGACGGTCTGCGCGACCGATAGCCTCGACCGCGGCCTGGTCGGTGACGTCGGCCTCGATCCCCAGCGCATCCACCCCCGCCGGCTTCGAGCTCGCTGAGCACGTCGGCCTCAGCCTCTCCCGCCTTCACCGTGCCCTCGAGATCGAGGTCGACCACGGTGACCGCGGCGCCCAGCCCGCCGAGCCGCAGGGCGAAGGCGCGCCCGAGCCCACGCCCGCCGCCGGTGACCAGTGCCGTCTTGCCCGCGAGCACGCTCACTTCGTAAACGCTCCCGCCAGCAATCCGCCGTCGACCGGCAGCGCGACGCCGGTCACCATCGCCGCCTGCGGCGAGGCGAGCCAGAGCACCGCGTCGGCGATCTCGTCGGGCTCGATCAGCCGCTTGATCAGGTGATCGCCGGCGAACTCGGCGATCCCCCGCTCGCGATCCCAGCCGAGCTCGGCAACCTCGGCGTCGAACATCGGCGTGTCGACCCAGCCCGGGCAGACGGCGTTGACCCGGATCCCGTCGCCGGCGAGCTCGTTCGCCGCCGTCTTCATCAGCCCGACCGCGCCATGCTTGGAGGCGTAGTAGGCGGCATAGCCGGGACCGACCTCGAGCCCCGCCGCCGAGGCGATGACGACGATCGATCCGCCCCCGGCGCGGCGAAGCTGGCCGATCGCCGCCCGCATCGAGAGAAAGACGCCGGTCAGGTTGACCGCCACCACCCGGTCCCAATCGGCCAACTCGAGCTCGGCGACTGGCGTCGCCGAGGCCTTCACCCCGGCGCCGAGGACAGCTATCGAGGCGGGTCCGAGCCGCGACTCGAGCTCGGCCGCCGCCGCGTCGACCGCCTCCGGGTCGGTGACGTCGCAGACCACCGCCTCGGCGCGCCCCCCGTCACCCTCGATCTCGGCGGCGATCTCGCTCACACCCGAGGCGGCATCGAGACAGCCGACCGCGGCGCCGAGCGCGGCGAGTCGCTGCGCGCAGCACGCCCCCAACCCGCTCGCGGCACCGGTCACCATCGCCACCCGGCCGTCGAGCTCGCGAGGCTGCGCGGGCGTGCTCACGACCGCACCTCGAGCACCAGCTTGCCCTGTTGGTGGCCGCCCTCGAGGCGCCGGTGCGCCTCGGCCGCATCCTCGAGCGCCAGCACCTCGCCGATCACCGGTTGCAGACGGCCGGCTTCCACCAGCGCGGCGACCGCGGCCAACGGCGCCGGGTCGGCCGGGTTGAACAGCACCCCGTGGAGCTCCTGGTTCTTGTCGATCACCAGCTCGATGTCTCCCTCGAGGCCGGCGATCTCGACCGCGCGGCCGCGTTCGCGCACCAGCGCCAGCGCCCGAGCCATCGTCTCGCCGCCGACGAAGTCGGCGATCGCATCGACCTCGCCGCCGGCCCGTTCGAGCACCGCCTCGCCGACGTCCTCGGAGGTGTAGTCGATGCAGGCCTCGGCGCCGAGCTCGGCGAGCAGGGTGTGGTGGCGGGCGCTGGCGACCGCGAGCACCCGGGCGCCGGCGCCGGCGGCGATCTGGACCGCGAACGTGCCGACGCCGCCGCCCGCACCCCAGATCAGCAGCCGCTCGCCGGGCTCGAGCCGCAGCCGCCGGATCGCCTCGTGCGCGGTGCTCGCCGCGATCGGCACCGCAGCCGCCTCGACGTGTGAGAGCCGCTCCGGCTTGCGGGCGACGATCTCGGCCGGGTACGGCCACGTACTCGGCGTAGCTGCCGGAGCGGGTCACGCGCACCGGCAGCGCCCCGAAGACCTCGTTGCCGACCGCCCAGCCGTTGGTGTCGTCGCCGAGCGCCTCGACCACGCCCGAGAAGTCATAGCCGGGGATCACCGGCGGCTCGATCGCCGCCCAGGCGCCGTCGGCGCGGTTCTGTCCGTCGACCGGGTTCACCCCCGCCGCGCGGACGGCCACCAGCAGCTCGCCAGGGCCGGGGTCCGGAGTCGGCACCGTCTTCAGCTCGAGCACCTCGGGACCACCGAAGCGTTCGTAGACGATCGCGCGCATCGAGCTCAGCTCAACTTCCGCAGCCGCGGGTCGACGACCGCCTGGATCACGTCGACGACGGCGTTGGCGATCACGAACACCGCCCCGATCACCAGGGTCGCGCCGATGATCGCCGGCACGTCGGTGGCGGCGATCGAGCGCTCGATGTAGAGGCCGAGCCCGGGCCAGGAGAAGATCGTCTCGACGATTGCGATCCCGGCCAGCATCGCCCCGAACTCGAGCCCGAAGATGGTCAGCGGCGCGCTGAGGGAGTTGCGCAGCCCGTGCCCCCACAGCACCCGGCGCTCGGTCAGCCCCTTGGCTCGCGCGGTGCGGGCGTAGTCGGTGCGCATCGACTGGCGCAGCGAGGAGCGCAGGGTGCGCGCGGTCAGCAGTGCCGGGGCCAGAGCCAGGGTCAGCGCCGGCAACGCCAGGTGCCAGAGGGCGTCGAAGAAGGTGTCGATCTGCCCGGCGGCCAGCGAGTCGATCAGCAGGAAGTCGGTTGGGCCGTCGAACGGCAACGGAACCTCGGAGCTTCGCCCACCGGCGGGAAACCAGCCGAGCTTGTAGTAGAGGAAGAACAGCGCCAGCAGCCCCAGGGTGAAGGACGGAATCGAGGCACCGGCGAGCAGCATGCCGCGCACGATCCCGCTGCCCCGCCGCGTCGTCGCCGTGAACGTGCCCACCAGGAGCCCGATCACGGAGACGATCACGACCGCGGCGAACAGCAGCTCCAAGGTGGCCGGCAAGCGCGTCGGCGAGGTCGTCGACGACCGGCCGCTGGGTATGGACCGAGGTCGACAGGTCGCCCTGGACGACGTCGCCGATGTAATGCACATAGCGGGTCACCAGCGGCTCGTCGAGCCCGAGCTCCTCGCGCTTTTGCTCGATCACCTCGGGGCTCGCCCCGGCCCCGGCGTACGCGCGCGCCGGGTCCGACGGGACCACCGAGCCGAGCAGGAAGACGATCGTCAGCAGCGCCCAGAGCACGACCAGGAGGCCGAGCAGGCGGCCGAATATGAACCGCCAGCTCATTGCTCCCCGCCGCCGGTCATCTGGTCGCCACCTGGCTCACTCCTTCTCCAGATCGGCGAGCTTCACGGCCCAGATGTAGACCGGCACGTGGGTGAAGCCGCTGATGTTCGAGCGCGCGGCGATCACGTCATCGCGGTCGGCGATCCCGGTCGCGTACCAGCTCGATGCCGCGGTCTCCGCCGCTTCCGCGTACGCCGCCGCGGCCTCATCGGCGTCAACCGTGCCCAGCGCCTGATCGAGCTGCTTGTCGAGCTTCGGGTTCGAGTAGCCGAGCAGGTTGATCCCGCCGCCGGTCTGATAGATCGGGTTCAACCATGCCGCCGGGTGCGCGGCGTCGGGGTTCAGGGTCGTGATCGCCGACTCCGGCGCCTTGGTCGGATCGCCGGCGTAGCCGAACTGCGCCCCCACCGAGTCCGCCTGCAGGCGGATGTTCCAGCCCTGGGCCTCGAGCGACTGCTGCACGACCTCGGCGAACCGGCGCAGGTCGGTCTCAGAGGTGGTGTAGCCGAGCGCGATCTCGTCTGTGATCGGCGCCTCCCGCGGCGGGCCCGGATCCGGCAGCGGATTGTCCTCCGGCGGGATCAGGATCGGCGGCACGGAGCTGTCGACCGGAGACGCCGCGTCACCGTAGACCTGCTCGGCGGCGCCGGGGAGATCGGCGTCGGCGACGAACGCCTCGCGCGCCTCGGCATCGTTGTTGAACGGCGGCCTGGCGTAGTTGAGAACCAACACCGGCCGGATCCCGGCCTCGAACGTCTGCACCTGGAGGTTGGAATCGTTCTCCAGACTCTCGATCTGCTGCGGATCGATCCCGTGGGTGAGCATGTCGAGCTGTCCGGAGCGCAGCTGGAGGATCTGATCGCCGATGTTGGGGACGATCGTGAACTCGATCGTCTCGGTCTTCGCGGGCTCGCCCCAGTAGTCGTCGTAGGCCGTGAGCACGATCGGGCCCGCCGGCTTGTAGGAGCTGACCTCATACGGGCCTGTTCCGGCGTCGTGTTCGGAGAGCCACTTCTTCGCCATGTCGTCACCGACCGTGTTCTCCTTCACCGCTGTCGGGCTGACGACCTTCGGCCCGTACATCGAGGCGTTGTAGTCGAGGAACGCCGACACCGGTTGGGTCAGGTTGATGACCACGGTCTGCGGGTCGGGCGTTTCGATCGAGTCGACCTGTTCGAGCATGTAGGACGGTCCGCCCTTGACCGCGATCGCGCGCTCGAACGACGACTTGACCGCCTCCGAGTCCATCGGCGTGCCGTCGTGGAAGGTGACCCCGTCCTGGAGCTCGAAGGTGTACGTCTTGCCGTCCGGGCTCACCTCCCAGGACTTGGCAAGGCTCGGCGCCAGCTCCTTCGAGTCGGGCTCGTAGGTGAGCAGCGTCTCGTAGGTCGCGAGGATGATGTCGTCGCCCTCGACCGAGTAGAAGACCGCCGGGTCGAGCCCGCCGGCGATCTGGTCGCCGTACGCGATCCGGATCGTGTCGGTGTCGCCGCCGCTCGACTCGTTGCTGCCGCAGCCGGTCCCGACGACCGCCAGAGCGACGAGCAGTAGTGACATGGTGGTTATCCGGATTCGCATTGCGCCTCCATTGATTGAGTCATCACGCGTCCTCAAGTAGATCCCTGAGCCCGTCGCCGGCGAGGTTCGCCGCCACCGCGAGGATGAAGACGGCGACCGCCGGCACCATCGCGATCCAGGGGAAGCTGAACAGGAACTCGAGCCCCTGGCTGGCCATCCCGCCGAGCTCTGCGGCGGGCGGCGGAGCGCCGAGGCCGAGGAAGGAGAGGCCGGCCAGGGTGAGGATCAAGAAGCCGAGATCGACGCTCGCGCAGATGATCACCGCCGGCATCACGCCGGGGACCACATGGCGCCACGCCAGGCGAGCCCCGCCGACGCCGGCCAGCCGGGCGGCGTCGAAGTGCGGACGAACAACGACCGCCCTCACTTCGCCGCGGATCACCCGCGCGTAGAACGGCCACCAGACGAGCGTCACCGCGAGCAGGGTGTGAAACAGGCTCGGGCCGAGCGCGACCGCGACCGCGATCGCGATCACCGGCCCGGGCAGCGCCAGGCCGGCGTCGGTGATCCGCATCAGCACGCTGTCGACCCAGCCGCCGCGGATCCCGGCGATCAGGCCGATCACGAGTCCGATCAGCGCCCCGGAGGCGACCACCGCGAGGGCCGAGAACCACGAGGTCTGGGTGCCGTAGAGAACCCTCGAGAAGATGTCGCGACCGACGTCGTCGGTGCCGAGCAGGAACTCGGTGCTCGGCGACTGCAGGTTCGGTCCCACCGTCTCGTTCGGGTCGTAGGGGGCGAGCAGCGGCCCGACCAGCGCGACCAGGGTGATCAGCCCGACGGCGACGAAGCCGGCCTTCTCCGCGAATCCGATCCGCGAGAAGTCGAGCCGCCGCCGGCCGGTGCGCAGGGGGATCGGCTCCTGTCCGGCGGCGACCGGCTCTAGGAATGCCATGTCCGCTCCATCGTCGGCACCGCCTCGACCAGCCGGCGCGCCTCCTCGCTTTGCGGGTCGCGGAGGACCCGTGCCGACGGCCCGCGCTCGACGATCCGCCCGGAGTCCATGATCGCGACCTCGTCGGCGACCGCGCGGGCGACGGCGAGGTCGTGGGTGACGAAAAGGAGCGCCACCCCGAGCTCGCGTCGCAGCCGGTGCAGGAGGTTGATCACGGTCGCCGCCAGCGAGACGTCGAGCGCCGAGGTCGGCT
Organism: uncultured Solirubrobacterales bacterium; assembly: GCA_963767475.1. GTDB lineage: Bacteria > Actinomycetota > Thermoleophilia > Solirubrobacterales > 70-9 > WHSW01. The sequence goes on along the minus strand of CAVYEI010000001.1, from coordinate 226,115 downwards.
CGTCGCAGGCGAGCAGCGCCGGCGGCACGATCACGGCCCGCGCCAGCGCGACCCGCTGGCGCTGGCCGCCGGAGAGCTCGCGCGGGCGACCGTCGGCGACCTCGGGTCGCAGGCCGACCAGGGCCAGGGTGTCGCGGATCCGGGTCTGGCGCGCGGCCGAGTCGAGCCCCTCGATGCGCAGCCGCTCGTCGAGCAGCTGAGACACCGACAACCACGGGGTGAGCGAGGCGCCGGCGTCCTGAAACACCATCTGTGGCGAGCCGCCGGAGCCGACCCGCACCTCGCCCGAGTCGGCCGGCTCGAGCCCGACCGCGATCCGCAGCACCGTGGTCTTGCCGCAGCCACTCTCGCCGACCAGCCCAACCGCCCCGCCGGCTGGGACGTCGAGCGAGACCTCGTCGACCGCGACCTGGGAGTGGCCGCGGGCGCTGAAGGTCTTTGAGATCCCGATCAGATCGAGCGCGGGGGCGGCGCCGTCGGTCGGGTCGTTGCCGGCTGCTCGTTGCTCGCTCGGTCTCTGCCGCCGCCGGCGAGCCGTTGCCGGGCGCGAGCTGATCGGCGATCTCCGCCGAGCGAATGCAGGCGTCGCGGCCGGGGTGGCGCGGCGCCGTGACCAGGCGCGGAAGCTCCTCGGCGCAGGCGGGCACCGAGAACGAGCAGCGGGGCTCGAACGGGCATCCGGGCGGCAGCGCGCGCGGGTCGGGCGGCTCGCCCGGAAGCGTCGCCACGTCCCCGGCCTCGACCAGCCCGGCGAGCGCGAGGCGCGAGTTCAGCAGCCCCGAGGTGTAGGGGTGACAGGGGCGGTGGAAGACTTCGCTCGGAGTCGCCGATCTCGGCGACCCGTCCCGCGTACATCACCGCGACCCGGTCGGCGACCTCGGCGGCGACCGCGAGGTCGTGGGTGATCAACAGCATCGCCGCACCGAGCTCGTCGCGAAGCCCGCTCAGCAGCGCCAGGATCCCGCGTTGAAGGGTGACGTCGAGCGCCGTGGTGGGCTCGTCGAGGATGATCACCGAGGGGCTGCGGGCGATCGCCATCGCGATCATCACCCGCTGGCGCAGCCCGCCGGAGAGCTCATGGGGGTACTGGCCGATCCGCCGATCCGGGTCCGGGATCCCGACCTGACCCAGGAGCTCCTCCGCCTTGTCGACCGAGCCGGCGGCCTCGGCGACCTGGCGGCCGACCTTCATCGTCGGGTTGAGCGAGGTCATCGGATCCTGGAACACGGCGCCGGCGCGCTCGCGGCGGGCGAGGCGGCGCTCCTCCGCCGTTGCCGTGACCATCTCGGTGGCTCCGAGCGAAGCCTCACCGGTGAGCTCCGCCTCCTCCGGCGCCAGCCCCAGCAGCGAGAGCCCGAGCAGCGTCTTGCCCGAGCCGGACTCGCCGACGAGGCCGAGGATCTCGCCGCGCCTGAGCTCGAGGTCGACCCGGCGAAGGGCGTGGGTGCCGTTCGCGAACCGGGCGTCGAGGCCACGAACCCGGGCGGCGGCGGGTTCGGTCACCGGCTCAGGGTCGGGCTCCTCGCGGTCTTGCATCGATCTAGGCCTGAGCGTGCTCGCGGTTGACACCGTGATGCGAGATTAGCGGTTTATCCATCGTCTGGCAATTTGATCCCTTGAATAGCGCCGATATTGATACTAGTATCGTTGTACAGATGCTGCAACGCAACGATTATCGATCAGCGTTCCCGGTCGAGGCTGCAGACTGGTTCGAGCTCGTCGCGGTCGAGCCCGGCCTGCACCTGGTCTCCGAGCCGGGGCACGTGTTCAGCTGGCTGATCCATGGCGACGAGCGCACGATCCTGCTCGACACCGGGCTTGGGATCGCCGACATCTCGGCGGCGATCGAGCCGGCCCTGGCCGGTGCCGACCTCACCGTCGTCAACTCGCACACCCACTACGACCACGTCGGCGGCAACCAGCTCTTCGACTCGGTGCTGATGCACGAAGCGGGTCCCGAGTGGCTCGAGCGCAACACCGCCGACTGGGAGCTCGAGGCCTACGGCAAGCTCGTCGCCGAGATCGAGCCCATTTTCGAGCGCTTCCTGGCCGCCGACCGCGAGGGGTGGTTCGTGCTCAGCCCCGACCAGCTCGCTCGCCCCTGGCCGGCGCAGGAGATCGCCGCCGCGGGCGGCTGGCACATCAATGCCCCCGAGCCGACCGGGCTGCTGACCGACGGCGACGAGATCGACCTCGGCGGCCGCCGGCTGCGGGTGATCCACACGCCGGGTCATTGCCCCGATCACATCTGCCTGCTCGACGAGGAGGCCGGGATCCTCTTCGCCCAGGACCAGGCCTACTACGGCGAGCAGCTGATCTACCTGCCCGAGTCCGACGTCGCCGCATACGCCCGCTCGACCCGCCGGCTCGCCGACGAGCTGCGCGGCTCGCTGCGCACGGTCTACAGCGCTCATTCGCTGCGACCGACGGTGTGGCCCGGCTTTCTCGACGAGCTCGCCGACGCCGCCGAGGAGGTCGCCGCCGGCGACGCCTCGCTGGTGCCGATGCACGGCCTCTTCGGCGAGGACGTGATCGGCGTCGACCACGGGCATTTTCAGATCCTCGTCGCCGAGGACTTCGAGGCCTGATGGCGCGGCGACCGGAAGAGCAGAGCGCCAATGGCTATCGCGTCGACGACCTCGACCTCGAGATCATCAAGGAGCTGCAGGAGGATGGCCGGCGCACCTATGGCAAGGTCGGCTCCGCGGTCGGGCTCTCGGAGGCGGCGGTGCGCCAGCGAGTCCAGCGGCTGGTCGAGGACGACGCGATCAAGATCGTCGCGGTCACCAACCCGTATCTGCTTGGGGCCCGGGTGGCGGCGACGATCGGCATCCACGCCGAGGGCGACCTGAGCGAGATCTCCGAGGCGGTCTCGGCGATCCCCGAGGTCGACTACGTGGTGATCACAGCGGGGTCGTTCGACATCCTCGCCGAGGCCCAGTGCCGCGACAACACCCACCTGCTCGCGGTCCTCAACGGCGGCATCCGCGCGATTGCGGGGGTCACCGGGACCGAGATCTTCGTCTATCTCGACCTGGTCAAGCAGACCTACCCCTGGCCGCCGAATTGAGCGCCCCCAGCGCGACATTGCCGAGCTGCTCGCCGGCGACGACTGCCTCTCGATCCGCGACGGACGGCTTCTGGATCGAGGAGGTCGAGCTGGGCGAGCTCGCCGAGCGCTTCGGGACCCCTGTCTACGTGGTCTCCGAGGCCCAGCTGCGCCGCAACGCGCGCGCCGTCGTCGGCGCCTTCAGCCGAACGCTGGCCCGAGGGCCCGGTGCTGGTGATGCCCTCGATCAAGGCCAACTTCGCGCTCGCCCTGCGGCGGATCCTGACCGAGGAGGGCACCGGCTGCGACACCTTCGGCGCCGGCGAGCTCGAGGCCGCGCTGCGCACCGGCGTCGCTCCCGAGCGGATCTCGCTCAACGGCTCGACCAAGAACCGCGAGCTGATCGAGCGCGCGGTCGCCGCCGGGGTGCGGCTGACGCTGGACTCCGTCGCCGAGCTGGAGACGGTGCGCGAGGTCGCCCGCTCGCTGGGCACGGTCGCCCAGGTGAGGCTGCGGACGCGGCCCTGGCTGGAAATCGAGCAGCCGACCGAGCTGCTCGCCGAACCGCTCTCGATTCAGCTCGCAACCCAGCGTTACAAGCCCGGGATCCCGACCGAGCAGCTGCTGGCGATCTCGCGGCAGACGATCGAGGCGCCGGAGATCGACGTCCGCGGGGTGATGGCCCACATCGGCCGCCAGGGCCGCGACCCGGCGATCTGGGCCGAGCTCGCGCGCTGGGTCGCCGAGCTCACCGGCGAGCTGGGCGAGCTCTGGGGCGGCTGGCGCCCGCGGGAGATCGACCTCGGCGGCGGCTATCCCGTTCCTCGCGACCCGTTCGGCGGCGCGATGCGCGACGAGGACCGGCCCATGGCGCCCGGCATCGAGGAGTACGCGGAGGCGATCACCTCGTCGTTGCGCGACGGCCTCGCCCGCGCCGGTGTCGACGCCGCCGGGATCCAGCTCGAGGTCGAGCCCGGGCCGAAGCCTCTACGGCAACACCGGCATCCACCTCGCCCGGGTGCGGCATGTCAAGGCGCAGTCCGAGCCGGTGCCGCTGCGCTGGGTCGAGACCGACACCTCGGAGATCTTCCTCGCCGACGTCGTCTTCGAGCACAACCGCTGGCAGGCAGTGGTCGCCAACCGCGCCGACCGGCCGCGCACCCAGACGGCCGACCTGGTCGGGATCAGCTGCAACCCCGACGTGATCGTCGCCGACGCCGAGCTGCCCGAGGTCGAGACCGGCGACCTGATCGCCTTCCTCGACACCGGCGCCTACCAGGACGCCAACGCCTCCAACTTCAACGCCCTTCCCCGGCCGGCCACCGTGCTCGTCAGCGGCGCCGATGCCGAGGTGATCAAGCGCGCCGAGACCACCGCCGACGTCTTCGCCCGCGACCTGATCCCGGCGCGCCTCGGCCACGGCGCGCCGAGCCAGGTGCGCGGGCTCGACCACGTCTCGGTCTCCAGCGGCGACCTCGACCGCTCGCTCGAGTTCTACTCCGGCCTGCTCGGGATCCCGGTGATGCAGCGCGTCGAGGCCGAGGGCGAGGAGGTCGGAGCGATCACGGGACTCGGCGACAGCCACGTCCGGGTCGCGGATCTCGATCTCGGCGACGGCCGGGTGCTCGAGCTGCTGCAGTTCCTGCGACCGGCCGGCCCGCCGGCCGAAGAGCGAGTTTCACCAGCCCGGGTCCGGGCACCTCTCGCTGCGGGTCGCGAGCGCCGCCGACACCCACGCGGCGCTGGTCGCCGCCGGGGTCGCGGTCCGATCCGAGCCGATCGAGCTCACCGAGCCGGGCTACTGGAACGGCGCCCGCTGCTTCTACACGGTCGACCCCGACGGAGCGACGGTCGAGATCATCGAACGACCGTGAGCCGCGAGGTGATCACGGTCACCGGGCCGATCGACCCGGAGGCGCTCGGCGTCACCTCGATCCACGAGCACGTGCTCGCCGACGGCAGCTGTTACGCCTGGCCCGCCGACGGCGAGCGCGGAGTTCTCGCTCGAGCAGCGCGGCGCGATCCGTCGCCAGATCGAGGTCAGCCGCCAGAACCTGATCGTCGAGGACTCCGAGCTGGTCGAGGCCGAGCTGGCCGAGTTTCACGACGCCGGCGGGCGCACCGTGGTCGACATGTCGACGCCCGGGATGCGGGTCGACGCCGCGGCGCTGCCGGGGATCTCGCGCCGAAGCGGGGTGCAGATCGTCACCGGGACCGGCCTCTACATCGCCCGGTCGCGACCCGAGCGCTGGCGCGAGGCGACGATCGATTCGCTCACCGACTGGATGGTGAGCGAGATCGAGGAGGGGATCGACGACACCGGCGTGCGCGCGGGGCAGATCGGCGAGATCGGGATCGAAAAGCTCGACGACGGCGACCGGCGCCTGCTGCGCGCCGCGGTGCGCGCCGCCGAGCGGACCGGGGTCTCGATCTCGATCCACCCGGGCTTCGAAGACGGCTGCGACGGCCGCGCGATCGCCGACGTGCTCGAGGACGAGGGCTGCCGGCCGGAGCGGGTTGTGATCGGCCACGGCGACGCCTTCCTCTCCGAGCATTCGTTCGCGCGCCTGGTCGACGACCCCGGCTCCTGGACCCTGCGCCTCGACTATCACCGCGAGCTGCTCGCGCGCGGCTACAACCTCTCGATCGACTGCTTCGGCCACGACTGGGGACGTGAGGACGACGGCTGGGTGATCGAGACCGACTGGCAACGAATGGCCGGGCTGGTGGCGCTGTTGCGGGAGGGCCACGCCGACCAGCTGGCGATCGGCTGCGACGTGTTCACGCGCTCGCTTCACCGCCGCGGCGGCGGCTTCGGCTATCGCTACCTGCTCGACTGGGTGCTGCCGCGGCTGCGCGAGCGCGGCATCGACGAGGCGACGATCGAGAAGCTCACGGTCGCCAATCCCGCCCGCATCCTCTCGCGGGAGACCGGCTCTGACCGGGCGGCGAGCCGCCACGCCCGCCAGCGCCGACGTCGTCGTGATCGGCGGTGGCGTCGTCGGCGCGGCGACCGCCCGCGCGCTCGCTCGCCGCGACGTCTCGGTCGCCCTGCTCGAGCGCGGCTCGCTGACCGCTGCGCAGGGCTCGAGCCGCGGCACCGCCCGGATCTTCTCCCCCGCGGCCTATCCGGATCCCGAGTCACCTGCAGATGGGGCTGCGGGCGCTGGCGGAGTGGCGGATGCTCGAGGCCGCCACGGCGGATCGAGCCGTTCCTCGATCTTCCGCGGGGCGCTCTACGCGGCGGCGCCGCGATCGAGCCCTTTGCGGCCGTCGTTCGACGCCGCCAGGGTCGAGTTCGAGCTGCTCGACGCCGAGCGCGGTCGAGCGCCGCTTCGCGATCACCGGCTCGGCCGCCGACCCGGTCCTGCTGCAGCCCGAGGCGGGGGTGATCCGCGCCGATCGCGCCCGCGACGCCCTGCTGCGCTCGGCGGTCGAGGCGGGAGCCGAAGCGCACCAAAACGAGCGTGTGGTCGCGCTCGAGCTGGGCGGCGATCAGGTCGAGGTGCGGACCACGCGGCGCAGCCTGGCGCTGCCGGCGGGTCGTCGTCACCGCCGGTCCCTGGACGGCGGCGCTGCTGGCGCCAGATCGGAATCGAGCTGCCGCTCACGGTCAGCTCGCAGTCGGTCGCCTACTTCGAGCCGCCCGCCAACGCGGCGACGCTGCCCGCGCTGATGGAGTTCGACGGCGACGAGCCCTACGCGCTGATCGATCCCAAGCGTCGGCCTCAAGGCCGCCCTTCATCGCCGCGGCCCGGAGGCCGACCCGGGCGACGGGCGCTGGGAGATCACCGACAACGAGGGCGCTCGAGCGCATCAGCGGCTGGGCGCGCTCGCGCTTTCCCGGTCTCGCCGAGCGCCCGACCGAGGTCGAGGCCTGCCTCTACACCAACACTCCCGACGAGCGCTTCATCCTCGAGCGCCACGGACCGATCGTCGTCGGCTCGGCCTGCAGCGGGCAGGGATTTCAGTTCGCGCCCGAGACCGCCGAAGCGCTCGCCGACCTCTGCGGCGCCGAGCTCGTCAGCTGAGCGCGAGCGCCTGCTCGAGATCCGCCCATAGATCCTCGACGTGCTCGCAGCCCACTGACAGCCGGATCAGGTTGGCCGGCACCTCGCCCTGCTCCTCCGCATACCGACCCCGGCGCTCGATCAGCGTCTCGACCCCGCCGAGGCTGGTCGCGTTCGAGATCCGCCGCACGCCGGCGCAGACCGCGTCCGCCGCCTCGGCGCCGTCACCGACCTCGAACGCGATCATCGCTCCGAAGCCGCTCATCTGCCGCGCCGCGAGCTCATGGCCCGGATCATCGGCGAGGCCCGGGTAGCGCACGCGCGACACGGCCGGATGGCCAACAAGTCGCGTAGCCAGCTCGCCCGCGTTCGCCTGACTCCGCTCGACCCTTAGCGCCAGCGTCCGAATCCCGCGCACGCCGAGAAAGGCCTCAAACGGCCCCGGCACCGCCCCGGTCATTTCGCGCCGATGGATGAGCGTTTCCGCGCCGGCCTCGTCGGCGGTCACGACCACCCCGAGCAGCGAGTCGGCGTGCCCCGCGAGGTACTTGGTCGCCGAATGAACGACGAAGTCGGCGCCGAGCTCGAGCGAGCGCTGAAGCAGGGGGGTGGCGAGCGTCGCGTCGACGGCAACCGCGGCGCCGCGCCCATGGGCGGCGCCGGAGAGCGCCGCCAGGTCGGTGATCCCGATCAGCGGGTTGTTCGGCGTCTCGGCCCAGACCAGGTCCGCGTCGCCGATCGCCGCGATCGCGGCCTCGGTGTCGGTCTGGTCGACGTACGAGACCTCCAAAGCGCCCAGCTCGGCCCGGGCAGCCAGCAGCCTCCGCACCCCGAGGTAGCTCACGACCGGCGCCAGCACCCGGGAGCCGGGCGCGAGTCCATCGAGCACCGAGGCGGCCGCGGCCATCCCGGAGGAAAACGCCGCCGCGTGGCCACCCTCGAGCGAGCCGATCGCGCGCTCGAAGGCCTCGATCGTCGGCGATGCCTCGCGGATGTACTCGTAGGTGCCGCCCTCGCCCTGGTGGTAGGTGGTGGAGGGGTAGATCGCCGGGGTGACCGGGTCGCCGACAGCGCCGTGGTAGCCGGCCTCGACGCAGAGCGTCTCGGGGCGGGGGTCGTCCATCGTGACCGAGCTCAACCCACCGGGCTCGACGGCGGCGCGCCTGTCTTCAGCAGCGTCGCCAGGTAGATGACGATCGTCTTCTTGCCGTTGTTGGCGGCCTGGTGGAAGGTCGACGGCTGCTCGATGATCCACTGGCCCGAGCGGACCTTGCCGGTCTCGCCGGCCTTGATCTCGCCCACCACCTGGGCACCGTCCTCAAAGGCGCCCTCGCGGATCTTGACCTCGCCCTGCTCGACCGAGTAAGTCAGCTTGCCGCGGTGGATGTAGGCGACCTGGGTTCCCTGATGATGGTGAAGGTCGATCGTGCCGCCCGGCTTGATCGTCACCCGCGAGAGGCCAAGCGTCCGGTCCTTGGCACCGCGGGGATGCTCGCTGCCGGCGAGCGCCTCGCGGGTCACCGGCTCCTTGGCCGACTGGCCGACCGCGAAGCCGATCGCGGCGGTGGCGAGGACGGCGAGGGCGAGGAGCACGGCGAGGGGGAGGCGGTTGAAGCGCATGCGCATCGATTCGCGCCCGCGCCTGGCGCTCCTGCTATCGCGCCCGCAGCTTGATTCTCCGCTTCGCCTTGCCGTTGCCGGCTTCGTTGGTGGCGACGCCGCGCACCAACACCTTCGCGCGCGCCCCGTCATCGAGCAGCGCGCTGACCTGCCGCAGGCTCCGCTTCGCCTTCTTCGGCTTCAGCTTCTTCGTCGCCGCCGCCCCGGCGTTCAGCGTCAGGCTCACCGGCTTGAGCTTGATCGAGACCTTGGCGCGCTTCGCCGCCGCCTGCCCGCCCTTGACGACCACCTTGCCCGAGAGGCGCACGTTGCAGGGGCCGCTTGTGCAGGCGGCCGAGACCTTCAGCCGCTTGAGCCGCTGGCGCTTCTTCCCCTTCAGGCCCAGCTCCGGCGTGCCGGCGAACTTCTGCACCCGGTTGTTTTGGGCGTCGACGACGTAGATGTAGCCGGGGGCGTCGACCGCGACCGAGAACGGCAGATAGAACTCGCCCGGGGCGGCGCCGGCGGTGCCGTCGCCGCCGTTGGCTCCCCAGCGGCCGCGGAACTCGCCGTTCGGGCCGAAGGCCTGGATGCGGTTGTTGCCGAGGTCGACCACAAATACGTTGCCGGCGCCGTCGACGGCCACGTCACGCGGACCCTCGAACTGTCCGTCGCCGACCCCCTCGCCTCCCCAGATGGTGATCAGCCCGCCGTCGGGGTCGAACTTCTGAATCCGGTGATTGCTGGAGTCGGCGATGTAGACGTTGCCGTCGGGGTCGGTGGCGATCCCGCTTGGGAACGAGAACTGCCCAGGCGCCTCGCCCGGCGCGCCCCAGGTGCCTTCGAAACCTCCGATCGCGCTGAAGCGCTGTATCCGTTGGTTGCTCGCATCGACCACGTAGACGCTGCCGGCGCGACCAACCGCGACGTCGATGGGAGAGTCGAACTGACCCTGGGCAGCGCCGGTGCTTCCCCAAGCGCTCAGAGCCTCACCGGCTGAGCTGAACCGCTGCACGCGGTCGTTGCCCTGGTCGGCGACGTAGACATTGCCGTCGGCGCCGGCCGCGATCCCGGCCGGTCTCGAGAGGTTGCCCGCCGCTCCGCCCGAACCGCCGAAGCGCTTGATGAAGCCGCCCTGGTTGTCGAACACAAGCACTCGATCTTGCTGGTCGGTGACGTAGACGCCGCCCGGGCCGGCGGCGATCCCGCTCGGGACCTGGATCGTCCCGGGCCGCGGGTCGCCGAAGTGAGCCTGAAAGACCCCCGCCCCGGTGAAGGTCTGGGCACGTGGAGGCGAGAGGTCGGTGACGATCACGGTTCCCTGGTTCTCGGTCAATCCGTCGGGGGTTTGGAACTCGCCGTCGCCTGTTCCCTCGGCGCCGAACTCACTCGAGTAGGTGAGGGCCGTGTTCCAGCGCTGGACCCGATGGTTGTCGGCGTCGACGATGTAGACGAAGCCGAAGGCGTGGTTGACGTCGATGCCCGCAACCTCGTCGAGCTCGCCCGGCCCGGTGCCGCGTAGTCCGGCCTGACAGGCCGCGACGCAGGTCTCGCCGATCTGCGCGCCGCCGGGTTGGACGTCGCGCCCGCCCATCACCTGAAAGGCGCCGGTGGTGGCGTTGAAGCGCGAGACTCGCGAATTGCCGTCCTCGCTGACGAACACGAGGTTGCCCGACACGGCGATCCCGCTGGGAAACGAGAGCTCGCCCGCGGCGGTCCCGATCTCGCCCGCCTTGCAGCCGGCGACGCAGGTCTCCGGCCCGGTGCCGCCGCCCGGGACGACGTCCTTGCCCCACATCAGCTCGAACTGCCCGGCGGCGTTGAATCGCTGCACCCGGTTCTGCTCGGTCACGAACACGTCGCCGTTGGCCTGGTTGACCGAGATCCCGTCGACGTCTTCGAACTGTCCCGCGTCCTCGCCGAAGCTGCCGAACTGACCGATGAAATTGCCGTTTGAGTCGAAGCGCTGGATCTTGATGAACCCCAGCGGGTTGAGCTCGTTGATGTCGGCGACGTAGACCTCGCCGTTGCCCTCGTTGACGCCGATCGAGATCGGGTTTCCGAACTGGCCCGGACCGGTGCCGAACGAGCCCCAGCTGAGCACGTGGTTGTTGGCGGCGTCGTACTTGTGGACGGTCCGGGCGAGCGCGTCGACGACGTAGGTGTTGCCGGCGTTGTCGCGCTCGACATCGAAGGGGAAGATCAGCTCGCCGCCGATGGGCGAGCCCCATTCGCCGACGAACTTGAACTCGGCCGCGGCGGGTGGGGCGGAGGCGAGCGAGAGCGCGGCGCTCGCGCCCAGAGCGGCGATCGCGCCCCCTACGAGCCGCGTCACCCTGTCCAGCGTGCTCCAGCCCAGAGGCCCTGCAACCTCCACGCGATCAGCCTACACCGGCCCTTGTTCAGCTGGGATTAGTTGGACTGCGCGTCGTTCGCGGCCGTGTGCGTGGACTGGTCGCGGATCATGGCGCCGGCGATCGTCGTGCGCGGTTGGTCGGCGCTGCGGCTGCTGACCACCGGTTCGCTGGGCGTCGCCGATGCCTGATCGGCCTCTGAGCAGCCGGCGAAGGCGCCGCCGGCGGCCAGCGCCGTCGCGACGACCAGTGCCCGTGCTGCGAGAGCTGATGGCTTCGACCTCATGCACGCGATATCGCCACCTGCCGCCGCGGACTTGACCCGAACACCGCTTGATCTGGCCGTTCAGGCTGTCGTGGGCGTCAGCGTGCGCTCACGCCGCGCCACCCACCGCGCAGCCAATCCAGGTCCACCCGGCCGCTGATCCCGGCGACGGTGCCTTCGCTCGAGTGCTGCCAAACGCGCCAGCTCTCGCCGGCCCAGTTGGCCGCGGGCACCATCGGCTTGGGCACGTTCCAGTTCGCGACCCAGAGCGGGTGGCCGGCGCGGGCGAAGCTGAGCGGGTTGCCAAGCGCACCCCAGCTGCTCGTGTTGGTGTAGATGATCGGCTTCGTGTGAAGCGCGTTGCCGACCCGCTTGAGCCAGGTCCGCGCCCAGATCCGCAGCTCGGTCGCGGTCAGATCGTCGAACGGCGTCTCCATGTCGAGCGCGGGGCGGAGGTCGCCCTTCTCGAGCTCGCCGACCTCGGCGATGAACACCGCCGCCTCGGCCTTGGCGTCGAACTTCACCTCCGCCGGTCCGTCGCCGCCGACGAAGGCGCGGTGGTAGGGGCCGACGCGGATCCCCGCCGCCTTCGCCTCGGCGTAGTTGAAGTCATAGAAGCCGTCGAGGCCGCACTGGTTCGGCCGCACGGTGCAGTCAGCGCCCGAGCCGCGGCTCGCCTGGACGAAGGCGAAGCGGATCCCGTCGCCGGCGACCGCCGGCCAGTCGATCTGATCCTGAAAGCGCGAGACGTCGATCCCGGGCAGCCGCGGGGCCGCCGAGGCCGTGCCCGCGGCGAGCCCGAATACCAGCGCGGCGACGAGTGCCGCCCGCGTCCATCTCCTGCCGCCCACATCCCAAAGGCTACGCCTCGCATCGACGCCGTCAGGCTCGTTTCATATCCGTGGAGGAAAAGCAACAGATTCGACCCTGCTAAGCCATAGGTAGCGATGAAGCTTCGCCGCGACACCTCGTTTTGGGTTCTCGCGGCGATCCTTGCCGCGCTGTTGTTCGCGTCGAGCGTGCCCTCGCCGCTCTACGTCGTCTACCAGGAACAGTGGGGCTTCTCGTCGGTGACCCTGACCAGCGTCTTCGCCGTCTATGCGATCGCGCTGCTGGCCGCGCTGCTGGTCGTCGGCTCGATCTCCGACCACATCGGCCGCCGGCCGACGCTGATCGCGGCGCTTGTGGTGCAGATCCTGGCGATGCTGGCGTTCGCCGAGGCGAGCGGCGTCGGCTGGCTGTTCGCCGCCCGGATCCTCCAGGGGCTGGCGACCGGGACCGCGATGGGGGCGATCAGCGCCGCGCTGATCGACCTCGCAGCCGCCCTCGAAGCCCGGCCGCGGCCCGCTGATGGGCGCGGTCGCGCCGATGAGCGGGCTCGCGCTCGGCGCCCTCGCCGCCGGCCTGCTGGTCGACTACGGGCCCGATCCGACCCGCTTCGTCTACTGGATCCTGGTCGGCGCCTTCGCGGTCGCGACGCTCGCCGTGTTCGCGATCCCAGAGACCGTGCCCAACGACGGGCGCTGGCGAAGCTCGCTGCGCCCGCAGGTCGCCGTCCCGGCCGAGATGCGGGCGGCGTTCGTCGCCGCGCTGCCGAGCCTGGCCGCGACCTGGGCGCTCGGCGGGCTGATCCTCTCGCTCGGCGCCTCCTTGACCGCCGGCGTGCTCGGCCAGAGCAGCCACCTCGCGGGCGGCTTGCCGATCTTCATCCTCGCCGGGACCAGCGCGATCGTCGCGATCTGGCTGCGCGACGTCTCCCCGCGAACGGTCGCCCGCGGCGGCCTCAGCGCCCTGATCGCCGGCGTCGCCCTCTCCCTCGTCGCGCTCGCGGATCAGTCGGGCGCCCTGTTCTTGATCGGCGCGGCGGTCGCGGGACTCGGGTTCGGGCCGGCGTTCGCCGGCGTCTTCCGCGCCCTGAGCCTGCGCGCGCCGGCCGATCAGCGCGCCGGCGTCAACTCCGCCGTCTTCGTCGTCTCCTACCTCGCCTTCAGCCTGCCGGCGATCCTCGCCGGGATCGCCGTCACCGAGGTCGGCCTGCGCGAGACGGCGGAGATCTACGGCCTGACGCTGATCGCGATCGCCGCCCTCGCCCTGGCGCTCTCGGGCAACCTCGACGACGGGGTCGCCGAGCCGGCGTACTCGACGCGCTAGCGCTCCCGGCGCTCAGCCCGGAGGCAGCGCGCCCTCCATGAACGCCAGCGCCTCGGCCGCCGACGCGCCCGGGATCGCGCCGTGGTCGACGCCCGGGTACTTGGTGTAGGTGACCTGATCGCCGAGGGCGACGAGCTCGCCGTTGAGCTGGTCGGTGAGAAACGGGAACACCGTCGTGTCGGCGTCGCCCTGGAGGATCATGATCGGCGCGCTCGTGGTCACGGCCGGGTTCTCGGTCGCGAGCACGGCGAACAGCGGCCCGGTGTCGGCTCCGTCGCGCAGCAGCGTCGAGGGGGCGAGGCCGCCGAACGAGTCGGCTTGGCTGAGCTGCGCGAGGCAGGTCTGGTCGGTCTGCGGATAGAGCGCCAGCGCCGGATCGGAGAGCAGGCTCGGGATCGCGATCGCGGTCGACTGGCTCGCCGCGCCGTTGACGATCAGCGCCGCCAGCGCGCTCAGCGAGCTCGGCGAAGTCAGCGCCGGGAGCAGATCGGCCTGCTCGAGGATGTGCGACGCGGGCGCGTAGGCGACCGTGCCGGCGAGCTTCAGCTTCGGCGTGTACTGCTGCGCCAGCCCGGCCGCGAACAGCGCCGCGTGGCCGCCCTGCGAGTGACCGGAGAGCAGGTAGCGCTTGCCGATCGACGGGTTCAGCTGACGCGCGGCGGTGACGATGTCGACGACGCCGCGGCCCTCCGCCGCGCCGACCAGGTACGGGTGCGGGCCGGGGGTGCCGAGGCCCTGGTAGTCGGTGCGCACGACCGCGTAGCCGGCGCCGATCCATTCCTGAAGCTGGGGATCGATGTAGCTGACCGAGGGCGCCACCGGGCTCGTCGCGGGCACCCGGCTGGGGGCGCAGGAGTCGGCGTTACCCGTCGTGCCGTGGGCGTAGGAGACGACCGGCCAGCCACCCTTCGGCGGCTTGCCCTTGGGGACGCTGACGACGCCGGAGACGGCGGTCGTCTTGCCCTGCGGCGTCTTCGAGGTGTAGAGGACGAGCGTGTTCGACTTCGCGCCCTCGATCGGCATCAACCCCTTGGCCTTGCGCTGCCAGATCAGGGAGCCGTGTCCCTTCGGCAGGTCCTTGGGCGGCGTGTAGAACTTGGCGCCGCCCGGGCCCTTGACCAGCTCCTGGGCGCCGCTCGCGGAGCCCGCGAACGCGACCGTCACGCATAGTGCGACCGCGGTCGCGAATCCGAATCGATGCAAGGGTCCCTCCTTGTGGTGTACCTGCCGGACCCCAATCTAGAGTGCCCGCCTTAAGGCAGGGCTGAAGCGTCTTCCTATGTCTCAGGCGTTCGGCGCGCGCACGGTGAGAAAGCGAGCCGGGCTGCCGGCGGGGGAGACCTCGTAGCCGCTGCCCGGCGGCAGCTGCACCCAGGTACCCGCCGGCGCGGCCAGCGCGCGATCGCCGAGCGCGATCGCGAGCTCGCCCTCGAGCACGTAGATCGATTCGAGGCCGTCGCGATCGTCCTCTTCGGGCGACGACGTTTCGCCGGCGCCGATCCAGGTCTCCGTCACCGCCAGCTCGTCGAAGTCCGCGAGCGAGCGCACCCGCAGGTCGGGGCGATCGATCACCATCTCGGCGCCGCCGACCGTGGCCTCGCTCTGCGGCCGGCCGCCGTCGGGGGGTGGATCGTGCTGGTCGAAGTCGACGCCGGTGCCGTCGCGAAGGCCGCGCATGTAGTCGATGAAACCCTCGCCGGGCGCGTGCAGGTTGAGGTAGCGAACGTGGTCGTCGCTGGCGTTGCGAAACCCGTGCACGACCAGCGGCGGCACGATCGCGAGGCTCCCGACCTGGACGGCGGTCTCGTCGCGGCCGGCGCCCAGCTTCACCGTCAGCTCGCCCTCGAGGACGTAGAAGAGGTCGGTGTGCTTGTAGTGGACGTGGCGCCCGGCGCCGTCGCGGCCGGGGCCGAAGCGCGACCAGGTCACGTGCAGGTGGTCGGCGTCGGAGAGCACCTCGACCCGGCGGTCGGGCGCGTCGCCGATGATCTCGCCGGCGCCGGGCGCGATCACGATCGGTTCGCTCACGCCGCCGGCCCCGGCGTGTCGGCGAACGGCAGCTCGGTGAACCGCGAGCGCGAGACCTCGATCACGTAGACGACCCCGGAGCGGAGCGGGAAGTCGGCGCCGGTGTAGAGGCGCGACATCCGGTCGATGATCTCGAGCGCGGCGTCGCCGTCCACCGTCTCGGTCACCTGGCCGCGCAGCTGACCGGCGCGGTACGGGTTCTCGCGGTCGACGACGGTCATCGCCACGCGCGGGTCGGCGGCGACGTTGCGGGCCTTGCGCGAGCTCGGGTCGCTGGTGAAAAAGCACGGGCGATCGAGCTCGAGGATCGTCCAGACCGCGGTCGCATGGGGCGCTCCGTCGGGCATCAGGGTCGCGAGGCTGACGAAGTTCGCGCCCTCGAGCAGTTCGCGCACCTGCGGGTCGAGATCGGCCACCGCGGCGAGTCTTGCAAAGCGACCGCCCGGAGCGCCTCGCGGGCGCCCCGGGCATCGCTCATTTCCCTAGCCCCTAGTACCGCCCGAGCGCGAGACGCTCGCCGACCTCGTCGAGCCAGGTGCTCGAGTAGCCGCTCGCGGCGTCGGCCTGGGCCTGGGTGGCGGCCGCCGGCTCCTCGAGCGCGGGGCGTTCACCGGTGAACAGCCAGGTGTCGAAGAAGTCGTCGAGCTGCATGCCCGAGACCTCCTCGGCGAGGGCGATGAACTGCGGCGTGGTGCCGTTGCCGCCGCCCTTGCTCGACGTCCACTCGCGCAGGATCTCGAAGAAGGCGGCGTCGCCGACCTCCTCGCGCAGCGCCTGCACGGTCATCGCGCCGCGGACGTAGACCGGGTCGTTGAACAGCATCTCGACCCCGGGGTCGCCGATCGGCAGATCCCAGAACGGGTCGTCCTCGGGGATCGCCTCGTACGTCGCGCGGAAGATCTGCGCGGGCGTCCCCTGACCCTCGTGCTCGGCCCACAGCCACTCGGCGTAGCTGGCGAACCCCTCGTTGAGCCAGATGTCCTGCCAGCGGGCCAGAGCGACGTCGTCGCCGAACCACTGGTGGGCGAGCTCGTGGACGACGACCCCGTCACCGTTCTCGACGTTGCCCTCGCGATCGAGCCAGAACAGCTTCGAGTACACCGGCCGCGTCTGGGTCTCGAGCGCGAACCGCAGGTCGTCCTGACTCTCGACGATCGCGCCCACGGTGTTGAACGGATAGGGCCCGAACGAGTCGTCGAGCAGGTCGAGAACCTCGCCCTGGCGACCGAGCGAGGAGTCGATCGCCGCCCGCAGCTCGCCGGTGAGCGCCGAGTCGACGGCGTCGTAAACCGGCAGCCCGGCGTCGGTCGTCGTCTCGGTCACGTCCCAGAAGCCGACGTCGATCGTCGACAGGTAGGACGCCATCGGCTGGTTCGCCACCCACTCCCACGTGGTGCGCCCGCCGCCCGTGTCGGTGTCGCGGAGGAAGCCGTTGGCCGCCACCTCGTATCCGCTCGGCACGGTGACCTCGAACCTGTACGCGGCCTTGTCGAGCGGATGGTCGTTGACCGGGTACCACGACGCCGCGACCTCCGGCTGGCCGGCGACGGTGACGCCGTCGGCGACGTCCATGAAGCCGGCGCGGATCGGGGTCCCGGGGATCACGAACTCGACCGGGACGCCGCTGTAGCGGACGAAGACCTCGAACCGCTTACCGCGCTCGAGCGGCGTCTTCGGGGTCACGGTCAGCTCCTGGCCTTCGCGGCTCCAGGCGGCCTTGCGGTCGTCGACCGTGACCTTGGTGACCTCGAGCCCGACCAGGTCGAGGTTGAAGCTGCAGACACTCTGCGTCGCCGTCGCTGGGATCGTCGCCTTGCCGTTGAGCACGTCGGTCGCCGGGTCGTAGGCGACCCGGAGCTCGTAGCGGCGCACGTCGTAGCCGCCGTTGCCGTAGGTCGGGTAGTACTCGTCGCCGATCCCCGGCGCCCCAGCCGGCTGCCCCGGCAGGCAGCCGCGCGCATCCTTCTTCTTCGCCTCCGCGCCGGCGGCGCCAATCAGCAGGCACGCGAACGCGACCACGACCAGCAACCCCCGCAAGTTGCGTACGGACCTCATTCAATTCCTCCCGGATCTCGAGCCCGCCGCTCGAAACCCCCCGCGGGCAGTTTCCGCACCTACAGCTACCCAGGCGGCGCCGGTCGCCAAACCATTGGCGAGCCGCCGCCGTCGATAGGCTCGAACCCGATGCCCGCCGAGCGCACCGTCCTGATCACCGGCTCCACCGATGGCCACGGCCTGGCGCTGGCGCGGCGGCTCGCCGACGAGGGCGCCCATGTCCTCGTCCACGGCCGAAACCGGGAGAAGCTCGACCGCGTTCTAACCGAGCTCCAGGACGCCGCGATCGAGCCTCACGGCTACCTCGCCGATCTCGCCTCGCTCGAGCAGACCCGCGGGCTCGCGCGCGAGGTCGCCGCCGACCACGACCGCCTCGACCTGCTGATCAACAACGCCGGCGTCGCCACCCTCGAGCGCCAGACCAGCGAGGACGGTCACGAGCTCGACTTCGCGGTCAACTACCTCGCCCACTTCCTGCTCACGCTCGAACTGCTCGAGCGCCTGCGCGCCGGCGAGCGGGCGCGGATCGTCAACGTCGCCTCGATCGGCCAGCAGGCGATCGACTTCGACGACGTGATGCTCGAGCGCGGCTTCGATCCCGCCCGCGCCTACTGTCAGTCGAAGCTCGCCCAGATCCTGTTCACGTTCGAGCTCGCCGAGCGGCTCGGCGCCGGCGCCGGCCCGACGGTCACCGCGCTGCACCCGGCGACGTTCATGGACACGGGCATGGTCCGCGGCATGGGTCAGACGCCGATCAGCACGGTCGAGCAGGGGATGGAGGCGACGCTGCGGCTTGCCGTCGGCGCCGACGTCGAAGGGGTCACCGGCAAGTACTTCAACGGGCTCGAGGAAGCGACCGCCGACGCCCAGGCCGACGACGCCGAGGCGCGGCGTCGGCTCTGGGACCTGAGCTCGCAGCTGACCGGCGCGCCGGACGTTTGATCAAAGCGCCACCGTCGGCCTGTCACACTCACTGCGGTCTTATGCACGGACCGATCTCCGGGGGGGCCCGAGACAAAGAGCCGGCTGCGCGCCTGGACGATGACGGGGGTGTGGGTGAGCGGGCGCCATTAGCCGAGCCGATCGCCGAGCTGCGGCGCACCCGCGACCGGCTGGTCGAGGCACAGCGGGTCGCCCGGATCGGCAGCTGGGAGTGGGACATCCCGGCGAACAAGGTGACCTGGTCGGACGAGCTCTATCGGATCTTCGGACTCGAGCCGGGGGAGGTCGATCCGAGCTACAAGAACTACCTCGAGCACGTCCATGTCGACGATCGCGAGGCCGTCAATGCGCGAAACCGAAAGGCCTTCGCCGACCACCAGCCCTTCGACGACGTCAAGCGCGGCCTGCAGCCCGACGGCAGCGTGTTCCTGGTGCGCACCCATGGCGAGGTCGTCGTCGGCGACGACGGCCGGCCGCTGCGGATGCTCGGCGTCTGTCAGGACGTCACCGTCGAGGTCGAGGCCGAGCGCGCCCAGGCCGAGCTGGCGGCGATCTTCGCCTCCTCCGACGACGCGATCATCGCCTCCACCCCCGCGGGCAAGATCACCAGCTGGAGCCCGGGCGCGACGAAGCTCTACGGCTACCAGTCGGGCGAGGCACTCGGCCGGCAGGTCGCGATCGTGATCCCGCGCGACTGCGCGGCGGCGCACGAGCAGGCGGCGGCCCGGGTGATCGCCGGCGAGACGGTCGAGCACTTCGAGACCAGCCACCGGGCCAAGGACGGCTCGCGGATCGAGGTCTCGCTCGGGATCTCGCCCGTCCTCGACGCCGACGGCTCGCTGGTCGCGATCTCGACGATCGCCCGCGACATCGCCGACCGCAAGCGCTTCGAAGCCCAGCTCAAGCATCTCGCCGATCACGACCCGCTGACCGGCCTCCCCAACCGGCGCCGGTTCGAGGACGAGCTCGACAAGCGGGTCGCCGAGGTGCGGCGCTACGGCGGCGGCGGCGCCGTGCTGATGCTCGACCTCGACAACTTCAAGTACGTCAACGACGCTCTCGGCCATCGCGCCGGCGACGACCTGCTTCGCGGCGTCGCCGCGCTGCTGCGGATGCGGGTGCGCGAGTCCGACATGCTCTCCCGGCTCGGCGGCGATGAGTTCGCCGTCTTCCTCCCCCGCGCCGACGAGGCGGCCGCGAGCGAGGTTGCAACCGACCTGCTGGCGGGACTTCGCGAGCACGTGATCCCGATGGACGGGCGCCCGATCGGGGTCACGGCGAGCATCGGCATCGCCTGTGTCACCGAGGACACCGTGAGCGCCGAGGAGCTGCTCGCGGCCGCCGACCGCGCGATGTACGGCGCCAAGGACACGGGTCGCGACCGCGCCATAACCGTGGAGGCGGCCGAGCGCGAGAACCGCGGCGAGACCCGGCTCGGCTGGGAGCACCGGATCCGTGACGCGCTCGAGCGCAAGCTGTTCGTCGCCCACGCGCAGCCGATCATGGACCTGGGCAGCGGCCGGATCTGCCAGCACGAGCTGCTGCTGCGGATGACCGACGGCGACAAGCTGATCCCGCCCGGCGCCTTCCTCGGCGTCGCCGAGCGCCTCGGGCTGATCCACTCCGTCGACCAGTGGGTCGTCGGCGAGGCAATGCGGCTGCTGGGCGAGCACCCGGGGCTGAAGCTCGAGGTCAACCTCTCGGGGCTCTCGCTCGACGACCCGCAGCTGATGACCCTGATCCGCGACGGGATCACGGAGCGCGCGATCGACCCGAGCCGGCTGATCTTCGAGATCACCGAGACCGCCGCGATCGGCAACACCGAGGTCGCCTGGCGCTTTGCGACCGCCCTCCACGGCCTCGGCTGCAGCTTCGCGCTCGACGACTTCGGCGCCGGCTTCGGCTCCTTCTATTACCTCAAGCACCTGCCGGTCGAGTACCTGAAGATCGACGGCGACTTCGTCTCCAGCCCGCGCACCCGCACCGACGAGCTGGTGATCGACTCGATCGTCCACATCGCCCAGGGCCTCGGCAAGCGGACGATCGCCGAGCACGTCGAAGACGAGGCGACGCTGGCCGCCCTGCGCGCCGGCGGGGTCGACTTCGCCCAGGGCTTTCACATCGGCCACCCGGCCCCGGTGAGCACGCTCGCCGGCGGCCAGCTGGCCGCCTGAGCGGCCGACCGGCGTTTCGGGCGCTGGTAGGTTGCCCTCGCCCGCCGCCCCGCCGAAAAAAGGACGCTCCATGCACGTCGCCGAGTTCACCCTGCACGCGAAGCCCGGCCATTTCGACCAGGTCGCCGAGGTCTACTCCGACTTCGCCGCCGGCTTTCTCAGCGCCCACCCCGCGCTCGAAACGGTGCTCATCCTCGGCGACGAGGCATCCGGGATCGTGCGCGGGATCGGGGTCTTCACGGACGAGGATGCTGCCGACGCGGTCAACAGCGACCCCGAGTTCGCCGCCTTCAACGACGTCATCGGACCGCTGCTGGCAAGCCCCTCCGAGCGGGTCGAGCTCCAGCTCCTGCACCACTACGTGAAGTAGTCGCGCGCCTCCGGTCGCGGGAAAACCGCATCGGTTCGACGGGATTGCACGGAAGTCAGCGCCCTCGATCGACGCTAGGTTCGGTGCTGCCCCGTCGTCTGGCGAATGGACTCGCCGGGGGCAGGCAGCACAGCTGAAAGGCGACGGAGGTGCGCTCCACGCGGCGGTGTCGGTTCGGGATCGTCGGTCAGAGCGCTGGCGGATTGAGCGACCGGCTTTTGCCGGTCGCTCAACGCATGGCCAAACCGTGCCGCGACCGTAGCCGAACACCTCGTTGGCTGTTCAGCCAATCGGCGACTGGCTGACGCCTGTCGAGATCGGGCGAAAACGCTAAGGAAATACGCCGATTGGCCGATATGTACAGAACCGCCGCCGTGGGGAGGCGGGAAGGTCGGCATCGCCTTGTCTCAAGAAACGAAACTCAGCAAGCGCCAGGGGCTCCCGTCGACCGGGTCTGCCGTCGCGCGCGCTCGCAACGTGGCTCGGCTGAAGTCGGCGCCGGCGCTGCCCAGCGACGGGCCGCTCGCCGCCGACCGCGACCTGCTCTCCAAGGCCGTGCTCGAGGCCTCGGTCGATTGCGTGATCGCGATCGACACCGACGGCCGGATCGTCGAATGGAACCCCGCGGCCGAGCGCACCTTCGGCTACTCGCGAGCCGAGGCGCTTGGCTCCGAGCTCGCCCGGATGGTGATCCCGCCCGCCGAGCGCAGGACCCATCGCCGTTCGCTGCTCGCCTTGGCGGCGAACCCGGATGTGCCGCTGGCCGACGCCCGGCACGTGCGCACGGCGATGAACGCCGGTGGCGACAAGTTTCCGATCGAGCTCACGCTCGCCCGCCTCGACGGCCCACCGCCGCTGCTGGTCGGCTTCGTCCGCGAGGTCCGCGATCAGGACCGGATGCGGCGCCAGCGGGAGACCGCGCGACGCCGCCAGGAGGCGATGACCGCGCTCGGCCATCAGGTGCTTCGCAATGCCGAGCTCGACGAGGTCGGGATCGCCGTCGCCGTGCTGGCGCGCGAGGAGCTCGAGGTCGAGGTCGTCCGCATCTGGCAGCCCAACGATCTGCACATCGACGGCCCCCTGCAGCTGGTCGCCTCGGCCGGTGACGCCGACGAGCACCGCCACGGCCCGCCGCCGCTGCCCCCCGCCGCGGCGGGCTCGCTGGAGCTTCCCGACGGCCTCGTCTTTCGCGTCAATACGCCCGAAGGCGCAGAGACGGCGATCGCCGTGCACGCCGGGCAGCCGCTCGAGTTCGCCGCCGAGGACCTCGCCTTCCTCGAGTCGCTGTGTCAGATCCTGGTCGGCTCGATTACACACCACTCCAACGTCGACCAGCTCGAGCAGGCCGAGCGCCGCTACCGCGGCCTGATCGAGCGCCTGCCGATCGTCTCCTACCTGGCCGAGTACGGACCCGGCGGCAGATGGCTCTACGTCTCGCCCCAGATCGACCATCTGCTCGGCTACAGCGCCGACGAGTGGCTCGACGACAACAACCTCTGGTGGAAGTGCGTCCACCCCGACGATCGCGAGCGTCTGAAGCTCGAGGAGGAGAACTGCGTCGAGACGCTCGAGCCGCTTTCGATCGAGTACCGGATGATCGCCCGCGACGGGCGCATCGTCTGGATCCGCGACGAGGGCGCCTACGGCCGCCCCGGCGACGAGGGTCAGGTGCTGGTCGAGGGCGTGCTGATCGACGTCACCCAGCGCCGCCGCGCCGAGGACGAGCTTCGCCACCGCGCCGACCACGACGAGCTCACCGGGCTCGCCAACCGGCGCCGCTTCACCGACGAGCTCAAGCTTCGCCGCGAGCGCGACCGCCCGCTGGGCGCGGTCGTGATCCTCGACGTCGATGACCTCAAGTACGTCAACGACTCGCTCGGCCACGCCGCCGGCGACGCGCTGCTGCGCTCGGTCGCCTCCTCGCTGCGCGATGAGCTGCGCCCGGGCGAGTTCCTCGCCCGCTTCGGCGGCGACGAGTTCACGATCCTGCTCGAGGCCACCACCGAGGCCGCCGTGCGCCGCCGGCTCGCGGCGCTGCTGCGTGCGGTGCGGGGGCGTGCTTCGCGCCTCGCCGCCCGGGCCAGCGCCGGCGCCGTCACCTTCGATCCCGAGACCACCTCTACCAACGAGGACCTGATCGTCGCCGCCGACATCGCCCTGCACGAGGCCAAGGAGCGCGGCGGCGACCGCTACGAGATCTTCAGCGGCGCCGGCTCCGAGCGCCTCGCCTGGGTCGGCCACGTGCGCGCGGCGATCGACAACGATCGGCTGACGCTCTACCAGCAGCCGATCTTCAATCTCGCCACCGGCGAATGCGCCGGCAGCGAGATGCTGGTGCGGATGCTCGAGGCCGACGGCACCGTGCTCGCCCCGGCCGCCTTCCTGCCGACCGCTGAGCGCTTCGGCCTGATCCGCGAGATCGACCGCTGGGTGATCGACCGGGCGATGGAGGTCGCCGCCGCCGGCAAGCCGGTGACCGTCAACGTCTCGGCGCGCTCGATCTCCGACCCGGGCCTCAGCGGCCACATCCGCTACGCGATCGAGTCGAGCGGCGCCGACCCCGCGAACGTGGTCTTCGAGCTCACCGAGACCGCGGCGGCGACCGCGAGCGAGGACCTGCGTGAGTTCGGCGGCCGGATCGAGCGCCTCGGTTGCGCGCTGGCGATCGACGACTTCGGTACCGGCTTCGGCTCGCTCACCTACCTCAAGCACCTGCCGGTCAAGTACCTGAAGATCGACATGGAGTTCGTCCGCGGGATCAACGAGTCGGCCGCCGACCGGGCGATCGTCGAGTCGATCGTGACGATCGCCAACAGCCTCGACATGCAGACGATCGGCGAGGGCGTCGAGGACGAGGCGACCCTCGACGGCCTGCGCAGGCTCGGCGTCGACTTCGCCCAGGGCTATCACCTGGGCCGCCCGGTGCCGCTCGCCGACGCCTAGACCGGGCCTCCGACAATCAAGACGGCTCCAGCAGGCCGAGCTCGCCGGCGCGCTGTGCCGCCTCGACCCGCGAGCGGCAGTCGAGCTTGCGCAGGACGTTGCGGACGTGCATATCCACCGTGCGCGGGCTGAGGAACAGCTCCTGGGCGATCTCGCGGTTGGTGCGACCCGCGGCCACGTGTCGCACGACCTCGAGCTCGCGACGCGAGAGGCCGGCGCCGTTGGCGTCGGCGGCGGCCCGGGCCCCGAGGCGCTCGACGATCGACTCGCCGAGCTCTGCCACCTCACCCGCCGCCTCCGCCGCGAGCGGTCGGGCGCCCAGCTTCCTCGCGGTCCGGTAGGCGTTGCCCAGGCGCTCGAGCGCGAGCTCCTTCTCCCCGGACGCCGCAAGCGCGACGCCCGCCCGCAGTTCGATCTGGGCGCGCTCGTAGGGCAGGTCGAGGCCGCGGTGGAGCTCAACCGCACGAGTGAGCTGTTCCGCAGCGGTCTCCGCGTCGCCGGTCGCGAGGGCGGTCTCGCCGATCGCAGAAGCGAGGGCGGCGAGTGCATCGCTGTGGCCGGTCTCCGAGGAGATCCGCGCAAGCGCCTCGGCGCAGGCGTGCGCATCTCCGAGGTCACCCTCCCTGCTGAAGAAGCCGGCGCCGAAGCGCAGACCGGCAATCGCGTAGTGATGGTCCTCGCTGTTTTCCCACAGAGCGAGCACCGACCGGCAGCGCTCCGCGGTCTCCTGGGCGTCGCCCTCGATCGCGGCTATCCGGGCGAGGCTGGTGGTCGTGTCCACCGTCATGTTGAAGTGATCGACCTGCGAGGCAGCGGCGAGCGAGGAGGAGAGCATCCGCCGAGCGGAGCTGAGCTTGCCTTGGCCGGCGCTGATCATCCCGATGATCCCCTCCGCGACCCAGACCGCGGTACCCGAGTCGATCAGCTCTCGGCCGAGCTTCAGCGCCTCCGTCCACTCGCCGCACTCCCGCAGCACATAGACCATGCAGGTGACGCAGGCAACCTCGGTCACGGGCTCATCGGTCGTGCGACAGAGCTCCAGGGCGCTGTTCAGGGTCTCCTCGGCGCGGCGGTAGTCGGCCGAGTCGTAGAGCACCACGCTCAGCCGCTGGTAGAGCTCGGCCGCGACGGGCGTCAGGTCGTGCTCGAGCGCGAGGGCGAGGCCGCTGCGCACCGTCTCCAGTCCCTTCTCGTACTCGCCCCGCTTGGCCGTCCCCACCCCGACGAGCCCGAGCGCCCGCGCTCGCAGGTCCAGCCGCTCCGCCCGCTCGGCGTCGTCGACCGCCGCCTCGGCCAGCTCGACCGCCTCGCTGTGGCGGGCGGCGAATCGCAGGTAGTTGGCCATCGCCAACCGCTCGACCGCGGCCTCAGCGTGGCGCCCGTTTCCCGCGTAGACCTCGGCGGCCGCTGCTCGGGCGGCGAGTGCCAGTTCACGGTTGCCCCTCATGTCGTGCACGGCGGCGAGCCTGCTCTGAGCGGCGGCGTAGGCCTCGCCCGTGCCCGGCTCGGCCTGGCGAATGGCGCAGATCTCGCGCCAGGCGCGCGCCGCCTCCGCGAGCTCCCCACCGAGTTCGGCGCTGTTCGCGTAGGACTGCAGGGCCTCGACTCGCCGCGCCTCGTCTTCCCCCTCGGGCCAGAGCTCGAGTGCCTGGCGTCCAGCCCGGGCGGCATCGCGGTAGGCGTGCACGGCACCCGACTCCTCGGCCGCGCGCAGCAGCGCGTCACGGGCCTCGGCTTCCTGCCTCGCGCCGAGCCAGTGGGTGGCGACCTCGATGCCCTTCGCACCGTTCGCCTCGAGCTCGGCCGCCAGCCGGCGGTGCAGGGCCCGCCGCTGCAACCAGGGCACGTCGGCATAGAGGGCTTCGCCGGTCAGGCCGTGGCGGAACTTGGCGCGGCCGTCGTCGCCTTCGACGATGATCCCGCTGCTGAGCAGCTCCGCGATTCCGGCAGGGCTGCAGACCACCGCCAGGAGATCGAGGTCGAACTCCTCGCCGGCGACGGCCGCGGCCTCGGCGGCGCTTCTACCCTCCGGCGAGAGCTCGGAGGCGCGGATCAGGACAGCGTCGCGGACGGTTTCCGGCAGCGGCACCTGGCCGCCCTCGACGAGCTCGAGTCCCCTTCGGCCCTTGCTCAGCGCGTTGGTCACCAGCAGCGTCCGGGCCAGTTCCTCGACGAAGAAGGGCACGCCCTGGGTGCGATCGTGAATCGCCCTGGTGAGCGACGGCGCCGGATCGCTCTTGAGGATCTGCCGCAGCAGCTCGGCCGTCTCGCTCGGCTCCAGCGGGCCGAGCGCGATCTCGTCCAGACGCCCGCCGCGGCGCAGCTCGTGCCGGGCCCGGCGCAGCATGTGGTCGCGGGGCAGGCCGTCGGAGCGGTAGGCGGCGACGAGCAGCAGGGGCAGTTCGGCCAGCGACTCCGACAGCGCCGGAAGCAGCTCGAGGGTGGCGTCGTCGGACCACTGGAGGTCGTCGAGCACGACGAGCAGCGGTTCGTCTTCGTCGGCGATTCGCTCGAAGGCGCATCGCAATGCCTCGAACAGTGTCGCCCGGTCGCCGGCTTTGGCGGGCTTACCCAGCTCCGGCAAGAGCAGCGCCAGGTGAGGTTTGAGGGCACCGCAACCGTCGAGGCCGTCCGGGTTGGCGCGCAGATAGGAGCGCAGGGCGGCGACGATCGGGCCGTAGGGTGCCGGCGCGACGTGGGACGCCCTGCCCCAGAGGACGACCGCGCTCGATTGCTCGCCGAGCTCCTCGGCGAGCCGGGTCTTGCCGACGCCGGCCTCGCCCGCGATCAGCACGAGCGAGCCCTTGCCGAGACGCGCCTCGCCGAGAGCCTCGTTGAGATGCTCGAGCTCAGCCGAGCGCCCAACGAGGGGACCCTGAGCGGCCATAGGCGAAGTCTAGGTCCCGCCGGCGGCCACGGCGTCCGCCGGCGGGAGCGGTCCGATCAGACCGCGGCGGGTGCCGGGTCGGGCCGCACGATCACCGTGTTGGCGAGCGGCACGATCTCGTCGACCGGCAGGTCGGCAGCATCGGCGTGCGCCCGAATCGCCTCCGGGCTCTCGGCCTCGTACAC
The DNA here is from genome assembly GCA_963767475.1 of uncultured Solirubrobacterales bacterium. Lineage (GTDB taxonomy): Bacteria > Actinomycetota > Thermoleophilia > Solirubrobacterales > 70-9 > WHSW01. The sequence goes on along the minus strand of CAVYEI010000001.1, from coordinate 199,103 downwards.
GCAGAAGGTGCCCAGCTCGCCGCTCTGCTCATCGAGGATGTAGCTGCGGATCCAGCGGATGCCGGAGCCGTCCTTGTCCCCCTCGACAGTCGATCGCTCGGCGGCCGCCTCGAGATCCGCCGCGGTGGCCCAGCCATTGCGTCTGACGATTCCATACAGGTCCATGATTCTCCTTCGTCGCGAGCCGGACGGAGGCCTCTGCCGCCGCCAGGCTCTTGATTGCTGATCGAACCGACCGTACGCGCGGCTCGCCGCCGGTACATGCGTCGAATTGCCGTATTTTCGACCGCCGCTGCCGTGTCTTCCGCCGCAGAGCGACGAGGAGTACGCCTAGCCGGCGACGTCGGCCGGGTCGAGCGGGTGAAGCTCCGAGCGCTCGAGCGCTTCGGTGCGCAGGTGGGCGATCGCGAGGTAGTCCTCCGAGGTGATCATGTCGAGGAACGCCTGCCGGGTCGGGTACTCGACCAGCACCACCAGGTCCCATTTGCTCGGCCCGATCAGCGCCCCGGTGCTGATGCCGGCGTTGACGATGCGCCCGCCGGCGCGCTCGAGCAGCGGCCTCACAGCCTCGCCGTACTCGCCGTAGCGCTCGGCGCCGCCGCCGGGCTTGAAGTCGAGCAGGTTGAGCATCCAAACCGGGCCATCGGCGGCGCGGCGGCGCAGCTCTTCGAAGGCCGGCGGGTTGAGGGCGTCGATCTCGTCGTTGGGCACGGCGCGATCCTACGAACTCAAGCGATCGGCGCGGCCGCCGGCGTGGGGACGGGCACGGGCTTGGGGACCGGCTCGATCGCGGCGACCGGCGCCGGCGCCGGCTCGACCACACCGACCGGGACCGGCGTGCCCGCGCGCCGCGCCGCGCGCGACTGCGCCAGCCGATCGAATCCGGCCCAGGCGGCGAAGCAGAGCGCGCCGACGGCGCCCGTTGCGGTCAGCAGCGCCCCCGCGGCGGCGGCGACGGCGACCCCGTTGGCGCCGAGGATGACGACCGAGGTGGCGACTCCGAGCGTCGGGCCGACCGGCAGCAGGCCGAAGGCCGCGGCGGCGATCAGTAGCGCGGTCGCGTCGAAGAAGGAGATGTCGACGCCCATCCCGTGCAGGAGCAGCCAGTTGCGTACCACCTGGGCGCCGGTCGCGAACATCACCAGGCCGATGATCCTGTTGCGGCTGCCGAGGCCGCGCATGACCGCGATCCCGGCCCAGAAGCCCTCGCGGCGATGGCGGGCGAGGCGGGTGACGACGACGATCCCGACCAGCGCCACGCTGAGGAACACCAGCGGCGCCCACCAGGCCATTCCGAGCGGGCCGACGAGCGTGAACGAGCAGATCGCCGCGAGGGCGATCTCGACCACGATGATCGGCATCTCGGCGGCGATCAGGACCGAGACCCGGGGGCTCTCGGCGGGCGCCGAGCGCCGCAGCGCCGCGATCCGCACGCCGAGCCCGAAGGTGGAGTTGAAGAGGTTGCCGAGGTAGCCGACCGCGGCGGCGCGGTAGAGGCGCCGGCGCTTGACCTCGCCGCCGGCGGCGTCGACGCAGACGTGCCAGGCCTCGCTGCGGGCGATCAGCCAGATGATCTGCAGCACGGTCGCCGCCGCCAGGGCCCAGGCGGGGGCGTCGCCGAGGGCGGAGACGAAGTCGTCGCGCTTGCCCCAGAGGCCGATGACGAGCGCGATCCCGACCACCGCCGTGCAGATGATCGTCACCGCCGCCGGGTGGTCGCGAACCCATGCCCGGGCGCGGGGCAGGCGCTTGCGCATGCGTTCCTGCGGGTGTTCTGCGGCTCGCTCGGGCACGTGATCCTCCATCGGCCAGCGGAGCCGCTCTCCCGAGCTTACGCTCACTCGCGGCGCTCCGTGTTAAGCGCCGCTACGGCCGCGGGTCTCGCCGTTGTGGACGAAGCCATCGCTGAGAAGCCGGTCGCACGCCCCCAGGCCGCGCTGGTTGATCGCGTCCTCGAAGAAGCGCGCGACGATCTGCTTCCTCTGCTTGCCGGTCACCCGGCCACGCTATCGGCAGACGCCAGCCCACGCCGGTGAGTCAGTTGGAGAAGCCCGACTGCGGGTAAAGCGTGAACTCGACCCCCTCCTCGACAACCGTGGCGTCGAGGACCTTGTCGTCGAGGAAGGCGAGCGACTGCGGCTCGACCGAGATCCGCATCTCCTGCACCAGAAGGTCGCGCCATCCCGGCTTCTCGACCAACTCGAGCTGGACCTCGCGCGCCGCGCCGGCGCCGTTGGCCCGGTGCTCTCCGGCGACGATTCGCACCACCGCGCCCGCCGGTACCTCTGGTTGCGAGACGATCCGCTCCACCGCATTTGCGGCGTTTTGGGTCATCGCGAGCATTGTCCGCCTCCGGACTCCCCTAAGGGTTTACGTCCCCACCTACTTCTAGGTATGCCCGTTCGCCGCGCTTGCTAACCCTCTGGGCGTATCGTCTCGCGGGCGATGACCGAAGGCCGCCTCTCGCTGATCGAGTTCCCCGCCGACGACCCCGAGCGCGCGCTGAGTTTCTGGAGCGGCCTGCTCGGAGTCGAGCTCGGCGAGCGCCGCGAGGGCGAGGGCGCCGGCTGGCAGACCCACGCGGGCGAGCCGGCGATCGGCGTCCACGAGCGTGGCCGCGGGCCCGGCGACTCGTTCTCGCTGCCCTACTTCGAGGTCGCCGACATCGCCGCCGCGCTGGAGCGGGTCGGCGAGCTCGGCGGCAGCGTCGTCCATCCGGGCGAGCAGTGGGCGATCTGCCGCGACTCCGAGGGCAGCCCGTTCGCCCTCGCCCGCGCAGAGTAGTCGTCGGGTACTCGCCGTTGTTGAGCCGCTCAGGCCGCCAGCGGCAGTCGTAGCTGGGCGCCCGCCAGCCGCCGGCGCTCGATCGCCTCGGCGTAGGTGCCGTGGAGGGCATTTCGCGGCCGCACGCCGGTGATCCCGTAGGCCTCGAGCATCGCCCGCGCCAGCGTCTCCTTGAACGCGCGGCCATGCCAGGCGTGGGCGCCGGGCCGGCGGCCGACGTGCAGGTGGACGAGCTCGTGCAGCAGCGTCTCCAGCGCGTCGCCGGGGCGGATCCCCGGATGGGCGGTGACCGAGAGCCGGAACTCGCCCGGGATCGCGAAGCCGAGGCGGTTCGGGCGCCGGTTGCTGCGGCGCACCTTGAGCTCGGGCGCGGCGACCGTGAGCGGGCCATCGGCGAACACCGCCAGCGCCCGCAGCCGCTCGAGCTCACGGCGCAGGTCGATCCCGGCGACGAGGTAGTAGCTGGGATGGCGGCGCGGCCCGAGCACCGGCGAAACCATAGGTGCCGGGTCGGCGCGTCAGCCGGAGTGGATCTGATTGCGCCGAAAGGCGTTGTCGCCGGCGAGCGGCTCGAACGGGCCGCATTCGACGATCAGCCTCGCCAGCTGGTCGAAGCGGCCGGCGGGGGCGTGGACGGTGATCTGCCGCTGCGGCCACAACCCGCGGTCGCACATCCATTGGACCAGCGCCTCGGCGGGCGGCCGGCCGGTGTCCAGGGACGCCTCGACCACCTCGTGGGACTCGAGCGCCAGCGTTGCTTCGTCGATCGTCGGCGCCCAAACCCAATCGCGATCGGGCGGTTCGCGGATGTCGTCGACCCAGAGCTTGATTTGTGTTCCGGATACCCCGCGAGCGCCTGACATAACGTTGGCTCGATGGCCAAGGAACAGCCCCCGCCGAGCCCGGCGATCGCAGCCTTCGCCGCCGGCCGCGGGCTGACGATCGAGCCCGAGGGCGAGGTCCGGGCGCTGACCCCGGCGCTGATCACCGGCAGCGGCGGGTCGATCGGCTCCGGGGTCGAGGGGAAGCTGGCCGCCGGGCTCGAGGGCCGGCTGTTCGAGCACCTGTTCGCCGAGGGCTCGTCGCGGCGCGAGTCGGCGATCGTGCTCACCGGCGCCCCGGAGAGCGCCGCCTTCGTTCCGGCGCTCGTCTGCCGCGACCGTGCCGGCGTCGGCGACGCCAACCCCGCCCAGTTGCCGGCCGAGCGCTGGACCGAGACCACGCTCGAGAGCGAGGCCTTCAACCACCGCTACCGCCTGCTGACGCTCGCCGGCCAGGACGCCGGCTGGCTGCGCGAGCTGTTCTCACCCCAGCTGATCGCCTGGCTCGCCGACGAAGCGCCGCCCGGGCTCTCGTTCGAGCTCAACGAGGGCCACCTGGTGATCGCCCAGCCCGGACCGCTGGCCGACGAGCACCAGGTCGAGGCTCTGTGCGCGGCGGCGGCCGAGCTGGCGAAACGGATCCGGGCCGAGGCCGCGGAGGAGGATCTGGCCCCCGACCTCTTCGACGAGTCGGCGGAGCTGGCCGCGGTCGAGGAGGCGATGGCGAAGGTGAGCTTCGCCCAGCCGCCGGCGAGCGTCACCGACGCGATCGCCCCCTATCGCCGGCTCGCCTCCCGCAGCCCCCGGGTGTTGCTCAACTCGGCGTTCTGGGCGCTGTTGGTCGGTGGGATCGTCGCCGTCTTGATCGCCCTCGTCGGCGCCCCGATCGTCGGGCTCGGCGCCGGCCTCGTGGTCGCGGTCGCGGTCTTCCCGCTCGCCCGATTGATCGGCGCCGCTCGCTACCGCTGGGGCACCGCCTCGGTGAGCCGGGTCGGCCTGGAGGCGTTCGTGCGCGAGTACGCGCGCTCGCGAAAGCTCGAGCTGCGCGACCGCTGGCGCTTTCACTCCGAGCACCGCGGCCTGCCGGTGCCGGGGTTTGCCGACCATGTGCTCGACGGCCTGATTCCGGGAGCCGAGATCCCCGGTTTGTTCGTGCTCTTCGGCGACGCCGCCGAGCTGCGCTCCGAGGGCACCGAGATCGCCTACACGGCCGATCGGCCGCTGGCCTCGAACGCGATCGTCGTCCGGCTCGCGCAGCCGCCGAGCGCCGATACGGTCGCGGCGGCGAAGCTTCCGGACGGTTACCGGGCCGAGCTTGCGGCCAACGAGCTGATCGTCTTCAGCCCGGTGGCGGGCAATCTCGCGCGCACCGCTGCCGGCTGCGATCGCTTTCGCGAACGGGCCGGCGCGGTGATCGCGGCGCTCAGTAACCGCTGAGTGCGGTCCTCAGACGGTCGAAACGTTTGCGGCCCGCGGGCCCTTGTCGCTCTCTTCTGACTCGTAGGTCACCTTGTCGCCCTCGTTGAGCGAACGGTAACCGTCGCCGTTGATCGCGCTCTGGTGGACGAACAGGTCCTTCGAGCCGTCATCCGGGGTGATGAAGCCGAAGCCCTTCTCACCGTTGAACCACTTGACTGTTCCTGTTGGCATGCGTTTTCTCCATCCCGGGTGCTGCTAAGCACGAAGGTCGAATCGTAGGACGCTGCACCGTAGCAACGGACGGCATGAAAGGATCGTTCGGTGAGCCAATCACGCCCGGACGCGACCCTGTATGCGATCCCGGGATCGCACGCGTGCGAGTCCGGAGCGCTGATGCTCGAGCACAAGCGGATCCCCTACAGGCGGGTCGATCTGCGGCCGGGGCTGCACCCGATCAGCATCCGCCTGCGCGGTTTTCCCGGCAACTCGAGCGCGCGAACGCTCGACGAGGGCAAGACGACGAGGGGGCTCGACTTTGCCAACCGGATGGGCACGGTGCCGGCGGTGAAGCTCGCTGACGAGCGCGTGCAGACCAACCACGCGATCGCCCGCCGGCTCGACGAGCTCGAGCCCGAACCGCCGCTGTTCCCCGAGGATCCCGAGCGCCGGCGCCAGGTGGAGGAGGCCGAGGCGTGGGGCGACGACCCGTTCCAGATGGTCGCCCGCAGGCTCGTCTTCGCCGCCGCGCTCCACGGACCCGACTCGCTCTACAACCGCGGCGGCGCCGGACGCCTGGGACCGCTGCTGATGCGCAACGACCGCACCCGGCTGCTCGGCGCCCGCATTTTTGGCGGCTTCACCTTCGAGGCCAACCTCGATACCGAGCGGGCGATGCTGGCGGAGCTGCCGGCGATGCTCGACCGCATCGAGGCCTGGATCGCCGCCGGGGTGCTGAACTCCGACGAGCTCAACGCCGGCGACTACATGATTGCCCCCAGCCTCGCCCTGCTCTCCTACCGCGTCGACCTCGGGCCGGGAATCGAGTCGCGACCCGCCGGGGCGCTCGTCGAGCGCGTTTTCACCGAGCGGGCGGGCCCCGCTGGCTAAGCTCGGACGATGAGCGACGCCGCCACCGCCACCACCACGGACGAAGCACTCGCCGCAGCCCGCTGGAACCTCGAGCCGCTGGTCGAGAACGGCGGCCGCGAGCGGGCGCTTGAGCAGCTCGACGAGGCACAGCAGGGCTCCGACGCTTTCGCCGAGCGCTACCGCGGCAAGGTCGCCGAGCTCGACGCCGCCGGGCTCGCCGAGGCGATGCGCGAGCTCGAGCGGATCTCCGACCTGGCCGGGCGCGCCGGCACCTACGTCTCGCTCGCCTTCTCCGTCGACACGCTCTCGCCCGAGGTCGGGGCGCTGATGCAGCAGGTGCAGGAGCGCTCGGCGGCGCTGCAGACGACGCTGCTGTTCTTCGACCTCGAGTGGAACGAGCTCGACGACGAGCAGGCCAAGGAGCTGATCGAGGCGCCCGAGCTCGCCTTCTGCAGCCACTACCTGAAGATGGAGCGCCGCTACCGGCCCCATCAGCTCTCCGAGCCCGAGGAGCTGATCATGACCGAGACCTCGGTCACCGGCCCGGGGGCGTTCTCGCGCCTGTTCACCGAGCAGACCTCGGCGATCACCGTCGATCTCGCCGACACCGACGAGCCGCTGCAGCTGATGGAGGCGCTGAGCCGCCTCCAGGATCCCGACCGCGAGCGCCGCGCCGAGGCCGCCGGCGCGGTCACCGAGGCGCTCGAGCCCGATCTGCGCACCCGGGCGTTCATCTACAACACCCTGCTGCAGGACAAGGCGACCAAGGACCGGCTGCGCAAGTTCGACCACTGGCTGGCTGCCCGGAACCTCGACAACGAGGCCTCCGACGAGTCGGTCGAGGCGCTGATCGAGGCCGTGATCGGGCGCTATGAGCTCGCCCGGCGCTGGTACCGGCTGAAGGCGCGGATGCTCGGACTCGAGCGGCTCGCCGACTACGACCGGGTGGCGCCGCTGGCCGAGGCCGAGCGCCACATCCCCTACGACGAGGCGCGCGAGCTGGTGCTCGAGTGCTACCGCGGCTTCTCCCCCGAGCTCGGCGCGACCGCGGAGGAGTTCTTCACCGGCGACTACATCGACGCCCCGCCGGCGCCCGGCAAGCGCGGCGGTGCCTTCTGCTCCTACGCGGTGCCCTCCGCGCACCCGTACGTGATGCTCAACTACACCTCGCGCCCCGGCGACGTGCTGACGATGGCCCACGAGCTCGGCCACGGCGTCCACGCCTCGCTCTCGCGACCGCGGGGCATGTTCGAGTTCGGCACCCCGCTGACGGTCGCCGAGACGGCCTCGATCTTCGGTGAGACGATCGTCCTCGGGCGGCTGCTGGAGCAGGCCGCCGACGACGCCGAGCGCCTCTCGCTGCTCGGCTCCTCGCTCGACGGCGCCGTCGGCGCGGTCTTTCGCCAGGTGGCGATGAACCGGTTCGAGGACCGCGTCCACACCGAGCGCCGCGAGACCGGCGAGCTCTCCGTCGATGCCTTCGCCGCCGCCTGGACCGACACCCAGACCGAGATGCTCGGCGACTCGGTCGAGCTCTCCGACGGCTACAGCTCGTGGTGGTCATACGTGCCGCACTTCATCTCCACGCCGGGCTACGTCTATGCCTACTCGTACGGCCACCTGCTGGCGCTCTCCGTCTACAGCCGCTATGAGTCCGAGGGCGACGCCTTCGTCGAGTCCTACCTCGACCTGCTGCGCGCCGGCGGCTCGATGCCGCCCGAGGAGCTCGGCCAGATCGTCGGCGTCGACCTCACCGACCCCGGCTTCTGGAACGCCGGCCTCGACCTGATCGAGCGCCAGCTGGAGGCGGCGGAGAAGACCGCGGAGGCGGTCACGGCGCAGCCCGGTTAGCCGACGACCTTGAACTCCGCCTTGGCCGGCGTGGGATCGGCGTTGCCGAACCGGTCGATCGCCCGGACCGAGAGCTTGTGCTCGCCCGGCCCTAGCTCCTTGACCTCGTAGGACTGATCGCAGTGCCGCCAGCGGCGCTTGTCGAGCTTGCACTTGAAGGACGAGTCCGGCTCGGAGCTGGCGAACTTAAAGCGCGCCGAGCGGTTCCTGGTCCTCTGGGGAGGTCCGCTCTTGATCGTCGTCTTCGGCGGGGTGCCGTCGGCGTCCACCGCCATATCGGCGAGGCCCGTCTCGCCGTGGCCGACGTTGTCGCCCTTGATGATCTGGGGCTTGACGTTCTTGCCGCTGAGGGCGGAGCGGCCGATTCCCGTCTGCTCAATCCACCAGACGTGCGCGTCGTCGACGGCGACGTCCCCCGGGTAGATCTTGCGGACCGAGACGAACTTCTTCTCGATCCCCGTCCCGTTGACGTTCGAGCGGACGACGCCGCCGCGGTTCGGGCTGTACCTGAAGCTCGCCCAGTACAGGTGCTTCTCATCGACGCCGATGCCGTAGGCGAGGGTCGAGACGAAGTCCATCGCGACGCCGGTGCCGTCGAGGCCGGCGCGGCCGAGCCCGCCGGAGTTGGTCCAATACACGTAATGCGAATCCACCGAGACGTCCGAGACGCCCTTCGCCCCGGTGATGAAGTTCGGATCGGCGCCGCTGCCGTCGAGCGCGGCGCGGCCGACGGAGTCGGTGCCCGAGTTGGCCCAGTAGATGTAGTTGGAATCGACCGCCATCCCGTGCGGGCTGCTGAGGCCGGTCACGAACTTGCGCTTGATCTTCTTCCCGTTGCGGCTCGCGCGTCCGATCCCGCCGCCGGTCCGGTCGGTCCAGTAGATGTACTTGTCGTCGACCGCGACCCCGTAGACGCTGGCGTTGGCCTTGATGTAGGACTGGTCGACGCCCTTTCCGTTCGACTTCGCGCGCCCGATCGACCGCGCGTCCCGGTCCGCCCAGTAGACGAAGGCGTCGGCGGCGCCGGCGCAAACCATCGTCAGCACGCCGGCGAGAGCGATCGCGGGTACCAACCGCCGTGGCCTGCCCGGCGACCCTCCCTGCTTCAAGCGGCGCCGTCCCATTGCCCGCAATCTTCCCCCGTCCTTGGAGCCAAAGTCAAGTGAAGCGCCCGGGGGGCGTGGTCCTCACTCTGATTCTGGCGCTCGCCGTGGCGGTCCCGACCGGGGCCGGCGAAACCGCGGAGGCACCGTCGGCCCGCCCACGCCCTCCCGCGAGCGCTCGGATCGCCGCGGTGCGCGTCTTTCAGCGAGGGGTGCTCGCCGTTCGCAGGGAGACGCCTGAGTCGATCGCGGCGGCGCTGGCGCGGCTGCGCCCGACGCTGGTCACCGCTCCGCTTCGCTACCACGTCGGAGATCGGATCAGGCCACGGGAGGTGAGCGCATGGGAGACGATTCGCCACACGGTGCTCGACGCCAGCCCCGGGGCGAGGTTCCTGGTCTCGATGAACGCCCTCAACTACGGCAGAGCCAGCCGGATCGAGGCGATGATGGCGAAGGTGCGCAGGCAGATCGAGCCCGACGGCTGGGTCTTCGACTTCTACACCCGCGCGGCCGAGCGCCGGCGGCCGGTGATCAAGGCCGCCGTCGCCGACGCCCAGCGCCACGGCGAGAGCGTCGGGGGCAACGTCTTCGGAATCGCCAGGCACCCGTACATCCCGAGCGGGACCGACTACGTCCTCGTACAGGGCACGGGCTTCCGGATCAATCTCCCGGCGGTCCGCGAGCTCGCGAGGAGATTCCCCGTCTACCTCCAGATCGCCAACGACCCGCGACGGCCGGACTCCGATGGTTGCCGGTTCATGCGTGAGATGAGCGCTAGCGAGCGCGTCGCATACGTTTCGCGACGGGCGCGCCAGCAGGCGAAATACCACTATCGCTTCGCCTATCCGGTCTTCTTTCCCACCTGTGTCAGGGAGGCGTCCGCCAGCGCGGGCAGGGGAGGGGCGGTCGCCTACAACGCGACCCGGGACCGGACGATGATGCGAACGATCAGGCGGCTGATGACTCGCTACGGCGAGGCCGGCTCGCTCAGCGCAGGCCGCGCACCCTAGCCGGCAGCCCGGCCGCGCGGCCGCGGGCCCTAGCTCGCCTTCGCGATCGCCGCGTCCATCGCCTCGCCGGGGTTCTCGACCACCTTGCCGTGACCGGGGGCGAGCCGCTTCGGGTTCAGGGCCCGCATCGCAATCGCGGTCTCGAGCGCGGTCGGGCGGTGCCAGGTGGCCATCGCCGGCAGCGGGAACAGCGGGTTCGCCTTCGCGGTGGTGGCGACGCCGGCCAGGGTGGAGTAGGTGTCGGCGCAGTAGAGGGTGCCGTCGCGTAGATCGAGGAAGGCGAGCTGGCCCGGCGTGTGGCCGGGCGCCGCGATCGCCTCCAGCGAGCCGACCCGGTCGCCGGCGGCGAGCAGCCGCGTCGGCTCGGTCTTCGCGCCCGGGTAGCTGCCGCGCAGCTTGTCGACGGGCTCGCCGGGGTCGAGGGTCATGTCCTTGATCAGGAACTTCGATTCGCGGGCGCCGATGATCACCTCCGCCTCGGGCACGGCCTCGTGCAGCTTGTCGAGCGAGCCGATGTGGTCGCCGTGGGCGTGGGTGAGCAGGATCCGCGCGATCGGCGCCCCCCGCTCCTCGGCGGCGGAGACGATTCCCTTGGTCGAGCCGGCGATCATCGTGTCGATCACGGTCAGCCCGTCGTCCTCGACGACCAGATAGCTGTTGACGAATCCGAAGCGGCTGAGGCGTGCGAAGGCGATATCCCGGCAAGCCTAGTCCCCGCAAGCGTCAACCGGCTCAAGCACTCCTGCACAAGCCCCGATGGGCCTAACGAGGCTCAGACTGCGCCGGGGATGGATTCTTGGGGTTCGCGAGAGGCTTGGGGATGCCCCTGCATACCAACTCAGATCAATCCGAAGCGGATCGCCTGGCGGTGCTTCAGGAGTACGCGGTCGTCGACACGGCGCTCGAGCCTGAGTTCGACCTGCTCGCCCGGATCGCGGCCGAGATCTGCGGGACCGAGATGGCGGGGATCAACCTGGTCCCGCACGAACACTCCTTTTGCGAGCACACCGTGGCTGTGGGGTCGACGATCGTCGTCGCCGATGCGCTCGCCGACGAGCGCTTTCGCGACAGCCCGCTGGTCACCGGCGGCCCGCGGATCCGCTTCTACGCCGGCGCCCCCTTGAAGGCCCGCGGCGGCGACGTGCTGGGCACGCTCTGCGTCATGGATGGCCGGCCGCGGGAGCTCTCCGAGCGCCAGGTCGAGCTGCTCGAGGGCCTCGCCAAACAGGTCACCCTGGTGATCGAGCTGCGTCGCGACCTCACCGAGCTCGACTTCGCTCGTCGCCGCATCGGTCACGACGAGAGCCTCGCCCACGTCGCTGCATGGGAGTGGGAGGTGCATTCGGACATCGCGACCTGGACGCCCGAGCTGCGGTCGCTGTACGGCGTTGGCCCCGAGCTCGAGGGCAGCTACGCGAACTTCCTCGCCCTGGTTCATGAGGACGACCGCGACTACGTCAGCGGGGCGATCGAGGCCGCGCTCGAGTCCGGTGCCAAGTTCAGCTTCCGCAACAGGATCGTGCGACCCGACGGGGTCGTCCGCACCTTCGACACCCGAGGCGAGCCCTGGCTCGGAACCGACGGCGAGCCGCTCGGGCTCTGGGGCGCGACGGCGGATGTGACCGAGATCGTCGAGAGCGAGCGCCGCAGTCGTGAGCAGCTCGAGGGCATGCAGGCGGCGTTCTTGACGGCGCTCGACCCGATCTTCGTCGCCGACAAGGAGCGGCGCTTCGTCCAGGGCAACCCGGCGGCGCTCGGGCTGCTCGGCTACACGATCGAGCAGCTGGTCGAGATGCGGATCGAGGACGTGGTCGCGATGCCCCCCGACGAGGCGATCGCGATCTGGGAGAGCTTCGTCGAGGTCGGCCATCAGCGGGGCGAGCTCGCGCTCCGGCGGGCCGATGGGTCGCGCGCCGTGGCCGAGTTCAGCGCCACCGCCGATTTCGTTCCCGGCCTCCACCTGGTCGTGCTCAGGGACGTCACCGAGCGCCGTGAGGCCGAGCGCGATGCTTTGGAGAGCCGTCGCCGCCTGGAGGAGACCCAGAGCCTGGCACGCGTCGGCAGCTGGGAATGGGATCTCGGCACCAAGCTCTACATCGCGTCCGACGAGATGCTGCGGATCCTGGAGCGCCCGGCGGGCAAGCCCCAGCCGACCAACAAGGAGTTCATCGGCTACGTGCACCCCGACGATCGGGACGCATTCGTCGAAGTGGTCGAGCAGGCGCTGCGCTCGGCAGCTCCGTACCGCCAGGTGTTTCGTGTGATCACCGAGACCGGCGAGGTGCGGACGATCGAAAGCCACGGCCGCGTCGGCGTCGACGCCAAGGGCAAGCCGACGCGGATGTTCGGCGCCGCACAGGACATCACCGAGCGCGAACAGGTCGCGCAGGATCTGCGCCTTCAGGCCGAGGTTCTCGATCAGCTCCCTGTCGCCGTGATCGCGTCCGGGGCCGATCGCCGGATCACGCTCTGGAACAGCGCCGCGCAGACGATCTTCGGCCTTGACCGGGCCCAGGCGCTCGGAAAGCGCTTCGATGACCTCGGCCTGGCCTCGCCCGCCGCGGAGAGCGCCCGCGCGCAGATGCACGTGCGCCTCGCCGATGGCGAGTCGTGGAAGGGCGAAATCGAGCTTCAGAACGCCGAGGGGCGGGCCTTCCCGGCGCTGGTCACCAATTCTCCGATCCGCGACCACCGCGGCGCGGTCCTCAGCTACGTCGGCGTGGTCGTCGACATGACCGAGCAGCGCACGATCGAGTCGGAGCTACGGGTCCAGGGCCAGATCCTCGACCAGGTGCAGTCGGCAGTGATCACGCTCGACGTCAAGGGCCGGGTCACGCATTGGAGCAAGGGCGCCGAGCGTCTCTACGGCTGGACCGCCGAGCAGATGCTGGGACGGCCGTCGGCGGAGCTCGACAGCAGCGGGCCGCGCCCGGGAATCACCCGCGAACACGTGCAGACCGAGGTGATCTCGAGCGGGCGCTGGGAGGGAGAGATCGTGGTTCGGCACAAGGACGGGACAACGATCCCGGTGCTGAGCACGTGCTCGGCGATCGTCGACGCGGCCGGCAAGCTGACCGGCTTCATCGGCGTCGCGGTCGATATCTCAGCTCGAAAGCAGGCCGAGGAGGAAACCCACGAGGCGCGGCTGGAGACGATCAAACGGCTCGCACGGGCCGTCGAAACTCGCGACTCCGAAACCGGTGGGCACATCGAGCGGATCGGGGAGATCGCGGCGGTGCTCGCGGAGCGTCTCGGGCTCGAGGCCGAGCAGGTGGAGCTGATCCGCGTCTCGAGTCCGATGCACGACGTCGGCAAGATCGGGATCGCCGACGAGGTCCTGCTGAAGCCGGGTGCGCTGACGGCGGAGGAGCGAACGCTGATGGAGCGCCACGCCCAGATCGGCCACGACATCCTCGCCGGGTCCCACAGCGAGATGCTCGACATGGCGGCTTTGATCGCCCTCACCCACCACGAGCGCATCGACGGGACCGGCTACCCGCAACGCCTCGAGGGCGAGGAGATCCCGATCGAGGGCCGGATCGTCGCCGTCGCCGACGTCTTCGACGCGCTGACCTCCGACCGCGTCTACCGCAAGGCGTTCGGGATCGAAAAGGCGATCGAGATCATGCGCGAGGGTCGCGGCAGCCAGTTCGACGCCGCGATTCTCGACCTCCTGCTCGAGAACCTGGACTCGTTCGCGCGCGCTCCCGGCTAGGTAGCCGGACTGGCGGGCGGCGGCGGCTCGGCGCCGAGCGCCGCGGCGACGTCGGCCAAGGCCGTGGTCTCGGCCGCCGTGACCCGCTCGCCGCCGACGCCGAGGAAGCCACCGGACTTGTCGGCCTCGGCTGCGTGGACGGCGACATCGAGAGCGAAGGTGCGATAGGTCTCGACCTCTTCCGGCGTCGCCTTCGACTCCAATAGCGAGACCGCCTCGGTGAGCTTCCCGAGCCCGCGGGTGCGCAGGTCCTCGGCGCTGGTGAACTGCTTGTGGTCGATCTTCGGCGGGCTGGCCGCGAGCTCGCCGAGCAGGTCGGAATCGGCATGGTCCTTGCGCGCGGCGACGTAGACCTTCGCCATCGCCATGCTCTCGCGGATCGTGCCGCCGCGCTGGGCGGCGACCACGATCATCCCGGCGAGCGCCGGGCCCTCCGTGATCCGCTCCCACTCCTCGGCGTTGAAATCTGCCTTCGTCGTCATCGTGCCTCCATCGTCTGGCCGGCGCCGACGGTGTCGGGCACGGTCAATTCATAGGTCTCGGCGATCAGCTCGTAGGAGCGGATCCGGTCGCCATGGTCGTGGACCATGGTCGTGATCATCAGCTCGTCGGCGGCGGTGCGCTCGATCAGCTGGTCGAGCTTGGCGCGAACCGTGTCCGGCCCGCCGATCGCCGCCGAGCCCGAGAGGGCGCTGACGCTCTGCTCCTCGGCGGCGCTGAACTCGTGCGCGGCCGCCTCCTCCGGGGTCGGAAAGCGGGTCGGGCGGCCGGCGCGAAGCCGGGCCATCGAGAGCCGCGCCGGGCCGGAGAGATAGCGGGCGCGCTCGTCGTCCTCGGCGGCCAGCGCCGCGCAGGCGACCATCGCGTAGGGCTCTGAGAGGTGCTCGGAGGGGTGGAAGTGGGTGCGGTAGAGCTCCAGCGCGGCGTCGGTGTTGCGGGGCATGAAGTGATGGGCGAAGGAGAAGCGGAGCCCGAGCATCCCGGCGAGCTGCGCCGAGTAGCCCGAGGAGCCGAGCAGCCAGATCTCCGGCATGTCGCCGTTGCCGGGCACCGCCTTGATGTGGCGGTAGGGGTCGCGCTCGGAGAACTCGCCCTTGAAGAAGCCGATCAGCTCGGCGAGCTGGCGGGGGAAGTCCTCGTCGGAGAGCGGGTCGGCGGAGCGCCGCAGGGCGGCGGCGGTGATCTGATCGGTCCCCGGCGCGCGGCCGATGCCGAGGTCGATGCGGCCCGGATGTAGCGCCTCCAGCATCCCGAACTGCTCGGCGACCACCAGCGGCGGGTGGTTGGGCAGCATCACGCCGCCGGAGCCGATCCGGATCGTCTCGGTCTTCGCCGCCAGCGTCGCCGCCAGCACCGCCGGCGAGGAGCTGGCGATCCCGGGGATGTTGTGGTGCTCGGCTACCCAGTCGCGCCGGTAGCCGAGCCTCTCGACCGTTCGCGCAAGCTCGACCGAATTGGTCAGTGCCTCGGAATGGCTCGAGCCCTCGCCGACGATCGCCAGGTCGAGGACGGAGAGCTTGGGAGCCGTCGAGCTCACTCGCGCACGGCGTCGGCGGGCACGTACCAGGTCTCGATCACCCGAGGTCTCGAGCCACCGCCACCGGGGCCGACCGACTCGACCCGCGTGTCGACGCCGCCACCGAGCTCGCCGATCGCCTGCACGGCGAGGTTGCGGGCCTCTGCCTTGCCGAGGTCGCCCATCTCGCGCAGGGCCGCGACGGCCTTCTGCTCGTCGACGTGGCGGACTCCGCGCCGGCTGTCGCCGAAGCTGGAGAGGTTGGCCGGGTCGGTGACGACCTTGATCGCGTCCTTGACGTCGGGCACGTCCCCGAGGGTAGCCATTCCGCCCCGCGTGGCTAACGGCGCTTGCGCTTGACCTTGAACCGGTACTTCGCCGGCGTCGGATCGGTCAGTCCCCTGGCGGTCGCGGCGACGGCGAACTTGCGCCGGCCCTTCTTCACCTTCTTCTTCAACGGCGACGAGCACGGAGCCGTCTTGCGGTCGATGGTGCAGCGGAAGGCGGCGGCGGGGTCGCTGGACTTGAAGGCGAACTTGACCTTCACCTTCTTGCCTCGCTTCAGCGTCAGCTTCCTGCGTGGCTTCTTCGTCAGCTTCGTCGACGGCGCCGGGCCGACGACTGCCGTGGTCTTGGCCGTCGGGCTGCCGTTGCAGGAGACCATCTGGCCGGTGTAGGGACTGGCCGTCGAGCAGCCGTCGGAGTCGGTCACGGTGAGCGAGACCGTGAAGGGCCCGCCACCGGCGTAGCTGTGCTCGGGCTGGGGGCCGCCATCCGCGAGCACGGTGCCGTCGCCGAAGTCCCAGTCGTAGCGGGCGACCTCGGCGTCGGCATCCGAGGAGCCGCGAGCGTCGAAGACCGTCCCTGCGCTCTTTCCCGCGGCGGCAAATGAGAAGGCCGCGACCGGCGCCTGCGCCGGGGTGAGCGCGACCGAATCGAAATCCGGCGTGGCGAGGCCGATGTTGAAGGGCGAGCCGCCGATCTGGGTGAGCCCGCCGTCGGCGGCTCGCGTGTAGGCGCCGAGTGAGTTGGTTGAGGAGTTGGTCACGTAGACGCGGTCGCCCGCGCCGCTGATCGCGACCGCCCTGCCATCGACGGGAACCGGGAAGGGCGACCCGGGGACCGGCGCCAGCGTGCCGCCGGCGGCGATCGAGAAGCCGCCGAGAAGGTTGGGCATGGGCGCGGCGCTGGCGACGTAGTACCCGTCACCGGCGGGTGTGATCTCACCGTCGAACGTCGAGCCCGGGGCGGGGAACGGCGACTGCGGGATCGCGGTCAGCGCACCGCCGGCGCCGATCGAGAAGGCGTAGGTCGCGTTGGCGTTGGAGGAGGCGACGTAGACCGACTTACCGTCAGGAGTGACGGCCACCCCGAACGAGTTCTGCCCGATCGTGTAGGGCGACCCCGAGGCCTCGGTGAGCGTGCCGGCGGCGCCGATCGCGTACACGGCCAGCTGCGATGTCGCGTTGACGACCTCGAAGAGAAACGAGCCGTCGGCACTGATCGCGATCCCGCGCGCGTTGGCCCGGACCGTGAACGGCGAGCCGGTCAGCGGCGTCAGCACGCCGCCGGTGCCGACGTCGAAGCCGTACAGGTCGGTGACCCCCGGTCCGCGTCCGGCTGCGTACAGGCGGCTGCCGTCGGGGGTGAGCGCGAGTGCGTAGATCTCGCCGGCGGCCGCCCAGGGAGAGTTGGTGAGCGGGGTCAACCCGCCGTCGGCGCCGATCTCGAACCCGAGCACGCCGCTGATCGAGCGGCGGGCTACGTAGAGGTGTCGGGCGTCGGGCGTGATCGTGATCGCCTCGATCTGGCCGAGCCCGGTGAGCGGTGATCCGGTGATTGGGGTCGGAGCGCCGCCTGGGCCGAGGTCGAGCATTGCGAGCGCACCGCTCGTGTCGGTGGCGTAGGCGCGCTGGTCGGCGCTCGCCGGCGGGCTCAGAGCGCCGCCGAGGAGCAGCGCCGCGGCGACCATCCATCCGCATACGGTGCTCCGCGCCATCGGCCTTAGCGGCGCTTCTTCCGCTTGACCTTGAAGCTGAAGCTCTCCGGCGTCGGGTCGATCTTGCCGGTGGCGGTGGCGGCGACCGAGAAGGTGTGCTTGCCCTTCTTCACCTTGGCCTGGAATGGCGAGTTGCAGGAGATCGCCCTGCCGTCGAGCGCGCAGGTGAAGGTCGAGCCGACGACGTTGGAGGTGAACTCGAACGAGACCTTGACCTTCTTTTTCTTCGTCTTGATCTTCTTCTTCGGCGTTCCGGTCAGGGTCGTGTCCGGCGTCGGCGGATCGACCGGGACCGCGGGCGCCGCCTGCTTGTAGAAGATCGTGAACGGGTCAGTGGCCGTGCCTGCCGGGAAAGCGGTGTTCCAGACCTCGGTCGCCGAGTCGACGAACTCGGGGCCGGGGGTGAACGTCGCGCCGTTGAGCGTCGCCAGTGGGCTGATCGAGTTCTGGCTGCGCTGGGCCGTGTAAAGCCGGACGGGCGCGGCGATCGAGGTGATCGCGCGATCGCCCGCGATGTCGATCCCGCCCGGCCCGACCGCGGAGCCTGCGTTCGCGTCGGCGACGAGCGTCATCGCGCCGGCGGTGAAGAAGGTGGTCAGGTCCGGCACGATCAGGTCGTTGCCGGCGGTGACCGTCGCCGCTCCGGATCCAGCGACCTCGACCGCCTGCAGATTGACCGAGTTCGCGTCCCGGACCGCCACCGAGCCGACGGCCGACGCCACGCTCAGGTCGTCGAAATTGTTGCTCGCGTTGGTGAGCGTCACGCCGCCGTCGCCCTGGACCTCGAACTGCCCGCCGTCGCTGATCGCCCCGGTCTGGGTCATGGCACCGTCGGAGAAGACATCGGCACCGGCGCTCGAGGTCGTCCCCAGCACCAATGGGTTCTCGGTGTGCAGGGTCAGGACGCCGTTGGTGGTCGAGGAGACCGCGCCACCGAAGTTGTTGTCGGAGTCGGTCATGCCGATCGACGTCGGCGCGGCGAGCGTGGTCGCCCCGGTCACGGTCACGTTGCCGAAGTTGAGAAGCTCGTCACTGGCGGTGGCGTCGAGCGAACTGGCGCTGATATTGCCGAGGGTGAGGTCGCCGTTCGCGTTCAGGGCCACGGGGGCCAGGGCACTCGCGACCGCGACCGGGCCGGTGAACGCGTTGGAGGCGTTCAGCGAGACCGGTCCGCTGGCCGTGATTATGGTCGCCCCGCTGACGTTGAGCGCGGCGGTCTGGCCGACGCTGGCCGCGTTGAGGGTGAAATTAGAGCCCGTGTTGACGCCGGCGAGCGCGATCGCGTTGGCGTCGGTGATCGCGACCCCGAGCGGTGCGGCCGGGACGCTGATCGATTGGCCGAAGTCGTTGCCGGCCGATGTGAGGCTGACCGAGGCGAGGCCCCCGTTCACGGTCGTCGGCCCGGCGACGCTGATTGTTCCGGCGGGCTGGGCGACGCCGAGACTCGCCTGGACCGCGAAGGCCGCCGAGCCGTCGGTCGCGGTGAGGGAGGCGTTGAACTCCGCGTCGCCCACGCTGAACATCGTGAGCGAGCTCGGCGTCGACCAGGTGACCGCGTTGCTGATGGTCAGGTTGCCCTGCTGACCACCGCAGGGGTCGGTGCCGGTATTCACGTTGGCGTTGCCTACGGAGAGGCGGTCGGTGAGCGTGCCGACGTCGAGAACCGCGCTGGCGGCGGTGGAGGTGAACGTCCCGGTCGGACCCTCGGTGATCCCCGTCTGGGGGCCGTTCGAGATCGTCAGGTCGCACGCCGCGCTCGCCGTGGCGGTCGTTGCCAGCGTGGCCAGCGCGACCGCGACGATGAGCTTGATCCCCCGCACGGGATCCACCCTACTGCCTAGGCCTTAGCCTTCCTAGCGAGCTTCACCCGCTCTACCTTCGAGAGCTCCGCCTTTCGCAGGCGCAGGCTCTCGGGGGTGATCTCGACGCATTCGTCCTCGCGCAGGAACTCGAGCGCGTTCTCGAGCGAGAGCGCCCGCGGTGGGATCAGGCGGACGAGGATGTCGGCGGAGGCGGCGCGGATGTTGGTCTGGTGCTTCTGCTTGGTCGCGTTCACGTCGAGGTCGTCGGAGCGCGAGTTCTCGCCCACGATCATGCCCTCGTAGACGGGCTCGCCGGGGCCGACGAAGAGCGAGCCGCGGTCTTGGAGCGAGTGCAGGGCAAAGCTCGCCGTCTCGCCGGGGCGGTCGGAGACCAGGGATCCGGTCGGGCGGCTGCGCAGGTCACCCGCCCACGGCTCCCAGGCCTCGAATACGTGGTGGAGGATCCCGGTGCCCCGGGTCTCGGTCAAAAACTCGGTGCGAAAGCCGATCAGGCCGCGAGCCGGCGCCAGGTAGTCGAGCCGGACCCAGCCGGTGGAGTGGTTGATCATCTGCTCCATGCGGCCCTTGCGCAGGGCGAGCATCTGGGTGACGACGCCGACGTAGTCCTCGGGCACGTCGATCGCCAGCCGGTCGACCGGCTCGCAGAGCTCGCCCTTGACCTCGCGGGTGAGCACCTGCGGCTGGCTGGCGACGATCTCGAAGCCCTCGCGGCGCATCAGCTCGAGCAGGACGACGAGCTGCAGCTCACCGCGGCCGTGGACCTCCCAGGCGTCGGGGCGCTCGGTGTCCTGGACCCGGATCGAGACGTTGCCGACCAGCTCCTTGTCGAGCCGATCGCGGATCTGGCGCGCGGTCAGCTTCGAGCCCTCCTTGCCCGCCAGGGGGCCGTTGTTGATCCCGATCACGATCGAGAGCGAGGGCTCGTCGACGGTGATCACGGGCAGCGGTCGCGGGTCGTCGAGATCGGCGAGCGTCTCGCCGATCGTCACCTCGTCGATCCCGCCGACGGCGATGATCTCGCCCGGGCCCGCCTCGTCGGTCTCGATCCGGTCGAGCGCATCGGTCACATACAGGTGGGCCACCGTCGCCTTCTCGATCGTGCCGTCGGCGCGACACCAGGCGACCTGCTCGCCCTGGCGGATCGTCCCGTTGCGCACCCGGCAGAGCGCCAGGCGGCCGACGTAGGGCGAGGCGTCGAGGTTGGTGACGTGGGCCTGCAGCGGCGCATCGGGGTCGTAGGCGGGCGCCGGGATCCGCTCGACCATCAGGTCGAGCAGCGGCTTCAGGCTCTCGCCCTCCTCGCCCTCGGCGAGCGCCGCCCAGCCCGCCCTGGCGTTGGCGTAGACGATCGGGAACTCGACCTGGTCGTCGGTGGCATCGAGGTCGAGGAAGAGCTCATAGACCTCGTCGACGACCTCGGAGATGCGGGCGTCGGGGCGGTCGACCTTGTTCACGACCAGGATCACCGGCAGGCGCGACTCGAGCGCCTTGCGAAGCACGAAGCGCGTCTGCGGCATCGGCCCCTCGGAGGCATCGAC
Source organism: uncultured Solirubrobacterales bacterium (assembly GCA_963767475.1). Classification (GTDB taxonomy): domain Bacteria; phylum Actinomycetota; class Thermoleophilia; order Solirubrobacterales; family 70-9; genus WHSW01. Next base: position 178,435 of record CAVYEI010000001.1, on the reverse strand, counting down.
CAGGAGCAGGATCCCGTCGACCATCGTCAGCGCCCGCTCGACCTCGCCGCCGAAATCCGCGTGCCCCGGGGTGTCGACGATGTTGAGCTTCACCTGGCCGTAGCGGACGGCCGTGTTCTTGGCCAGGATCGTGATCCCCTTCTCGCGCTCGAGGTCCATCGAGTCCATCACCCGCTCGGCGACGTCGGCGCCCTCGCGGAAGGCCCCGGACTGCCACAGCATCGCGTCGACCAGCGTCGTCTTCCCATGGTCGACATGGGCGACGATCGCGATGTTGCGCAGGTCGTCTCTGAGAGCGGTATCGGCCATGGCGGCCGATGAGTGTGGCAGAGAGCCTGGCTTGCTCAGTACTTGGTGCGGATGCGCTCGAGGATGAAGGTCTGCGTCGCCACGCCGGTCTTCTTGTCGCGCTTGGCGATGAAGGCAGAGACGGTCCGCTTGGTGATCCTGGCGACCGCCGCCTGGGCCTCGTGGCGGTATGCGTTGGTGTCGGTGCCGCCGACCACGGGCGCGTCGGGATCGACCTCGGCCTCCGGGTCGACCGGGGCGGCCTCTCCCTCTTCGATCACGCAGCGAATCGCGTCGCCGTTGATCTCGGTGCTGATGTTGGCCGGCCGCGTCCCCGTTCGCTTTTGCCAGATCGAACCAACCGTGCGCCCGATCTCGTCGGAGACCGAGGCAGTCGCGGTCTCGTCGCCCGGTACTGTCGCGTTCCGGTCGCTCATCGCATCCCGTTTCCCTTCCCCTCGCGGTGAAACCGGGATCTGAACAGGGCGGAGAGGAGGTCTGAGGCCCGGCCGGTAGTCAACTGAGTGTAGCCCCGGGGTGCAGGACGCGGGTCAGCCGGAGGCGGCGAGCACCCGGTTGCGCCCCGCGCGCTTGGCTTCGTAGAGGGCGCTGTCGGCAAGCTCGAACTGGGTCTCGTAGGCGAAGGTCTGGGCTCGATCGGTGGCGCTGACGCCGAAGGTCATCGTCACCTCGCGACCGGAGAACGGCTGCGCCGCGATCGACTGCCGCAGCTCCTCGGCGATCGCCGACGCCTGCTCGGTATCGGCACCGGGGATCAGGACCAGGAACTCCTCGCCGCCGAGCCGGTAGGCGAGATCGAAGGCGCGCAGCTGCTTACGGATCGTGTAGGCGATATCGGTGAGGACCGCATCGCCGACCGCGTGCCCGAGGGTGTCGTTGACCTGCTTGAAGTGATCGAGGTCGCCGATCACGATCGCGATCGGCTCGCCGGTGACGCGCGACTGCGCCTCGAGCTCGAAGGCGCGGCGCGTGAGCGCGTTTCGGTTCAGCATCCCGGTGAGCTGGTCGATCACCGCCTCGTCGCGGTGCTCGAGGTCGGAGCGCATCAGCGCGGTGGAGAGGATGCCGACCGCGATCACGACGGCCGCCGGGCCGACCAGCAGCGGCGGGTAGTCGAGCACGGCGGCGGCGTCGCTGGCGAAGGCGACGCCGATGCAGAGCGCGAGCGCGATCGCGACGCCGGCGAGCACCCCGTGCCCGGAGAAGCGGGAGCTGAGCGTGACCACCGGGATCGCGAGCCAGGCGAGCAGGGTCGAGTCGAGGCCGGCGATCAGGATCGTCGCCGCGATCACCAGCTCCGAGACCACCCAGGAGCCAAAGAGGATGTACTCGGGCCGCTCGGCGGTGTGGCTGAGGCGGGCGCCGAGCGAGAACGCGAGCGCCGCCGCGACCAGCGGCAAGAGGGTCCAGAGGCCGAGCCAGTGAGCGTTGGCGAGCGCGGCGAGCGCGAGTACGCCGAGCGCCAGGCTGCGGACCGGCGCCAGGCGGCGGTCCATGTCGAGCATCCGCTCGCGCGCCGCGCCGCTGTCGCAGAGCCAGGATGCGTCGCCTCGCCGGCCTTCGGTGCCACGCCGGGGTCGCCCGCGCGCGCGCCGCGCGGCCACCCGGCCGACAACGCCAACCTCTGAGATCACGCCTTCATCAGCCACTGGTAGTTGATCGGGCCCACGGCGACCGGGCTTGAGCGACAGCGCGACGGTTGGCCGAAAGGGACCAAGCCGTTACATGATTCGCGGTAGGTGGAATGCGGTATTCGGGCTGCGGCCTGGTTTGAACGGCGCCGCTACCGTGAAACCTGAAGCGAATGAAAGGGGAAGGGGGTCATCAGACCACGGACGCCGCGAGGCAGACCACGGCCGCCGCGCGCGACCAGCTGATCGCCGAGCTTCACCGCACCGTCAACACGGTGACCGCCGCGGTCGACGAGGCCGCCGCCCGCCTGGAGGCGCTCGCCGGCGCCGACGCCGCGCGGCTGCGCGCCCTGAGCACCGACCTGGTCGCCCGGGCGATCGAGCTCGACGGCGAGATCGCGGCGCTGATCGAGGAGGCGAGCGTGGCCTCGGCGACGCTGCGCGACCACGACGGCCCGCCGGCCGAGTCGTCGCCGGCCTCGCCGCCGATGGGCGACGAGGTGACCCTCGACGACGTCGATGCGATCCGCTCCGCGGTCGAGGATGCCCCCCTCGACAGCGAGCCCAGACGCCGTCGCTTTCGCCGCCGCTCCACGAACGGGCTCGACGTCCCCGAGGGGGTACGGCTGGTGATGGTGCAGATGCGGCTGGCCGGCGAATCGGACTCGGCGATCAAGCGTTATCTCGACGGGATGGGCATCAAGGACCCCGCGGGTGTAATCGCCCAGCTCGGGATCTAGCCGCAAATCGGCGGGTTCTCGCGGGGACCTGCTACCGTCGTCTGCGTCGAGTGCCAACCAGGCGCTCGAGGAGTTCCGTTTCTTCCGTGCACTCGTGAGTGCGTCCGGGTCTCAGGATTCCCACCACTCATAAGGAGTTGCACCACATGTCTTCGTTCGCCGATCTCGGCGTAACGCGTCCTGTCACGGATGCGCTTTCAAAGCGTGGAATCACCGCGCCGTTCGCCGTCCAAAAGCTCGTCATCGAGGATGTCCTCGACGGCCATGACGTGCTCGTCCAGTCGCCCACCGGTTCGGGCAAGACGCTCGCCTTCGGCGTGCCGCTGGTCGAGTGCATCGAGCCCGACGACCACCACCCGGCGGCTCTGATCCTCGCCCCCACCCGCGAGCTCGCCCTGCAGATCGTCGAGGAGATGCGCGAGATCGCCACCGTTCGCGGTCTCTCGATCGCCCCCGTCTACGGCGGTGCCGGGCTCGAGCCCCAGGCCCGCAAGGCAGCCCGCGCCCACATCCTCGTCGCCACCCCCGGCCGGCTCGAGGATCTGCTCGAGCGCGGCGCCTTCAGCCTCGACGAGCTCCGCATCCTGGTCATCGACGAGGCCGACCGGATGCTCGACATGGGCTTCAAGCCCGCCGTCGACCGGATCGTGCGCCAAACGCCGCGCGATCGCCAGACGCTGTTCTTCTCGGCCACGCTCGAGGCCGCCGCGGGTCAGCTCGCCGGCGACTACACCCACGAGCCGCGCCGCCATGTGCACGAGCCGGTGGAGGAGGACCAGGGCGAGATCTCGCACCGCTTCGTCCACCTCGACCACACGGCCAAGGTCGATGCGCTGATCGCCGAGCTGCGCGATTCCGAGCGCGGCCGGACGCTCGTCTTCGTGCGCACCAAGCACGGCGCCGACCGGCTGGTCAAGCGACTGGTCAAAAAGCAGGTCAAGGCGGTGGCGATGCACGGCAACAAGAGCCAGAACCAGCGCAACCGCGCGCTCGCCCAGTTCTCGGCCGGAGACGTCGACACGCTCGTCGCCACCGATGTCGCCGCCCGCGGGATCGACGTCGACGACATCACCCACGTGATCAACTTCGACGCCCCCGGCGACCGCGACTCCTACGTCCATCGCGTCGGGCGCACCGCGCGCGCCGGCCGTGACGGAGCCGGGGTCACCTTCGTGCTCTCCGACCAGGACAGCGAGATGCGCAAGGTCGCACGCGACCTCGGGCTGAGCGCGGAGTACGACCACACCCGCCCGGCGCACGTCTCCACGCGTCCGGCGCAGCACAACGGACAGCGCAACGGGCGCTCTGGCGGCGGCTCGCAGCGAAACGGCCGCGGCTCGCAGCGTGGCGGGCGTCGCCGCCGCTGATCATCGCGCGCCTCCCCCGGAACTAAGAAAACTTGGAGCCTTGCGCTCCATTCGGCTCGAACAGGGTCTCGATCGCGGAGTGATCCGAGAGGCCCTGTTCGCGCCAATCGCTTTGGTAATCGCACCAGATCGCGCCCAGGCTCGCCGAGGCGAGCACGTGATCGAGCCGGAAGCCGGCCTTGCGCCGGGCGCGGGTGTGAAAGACCCAGCTCACGTCGCGGCGGTCATAGCCGTGCAGGGCGCGGAAGCAATCGGCGAGGTCCCACTCGGCGAGCCCGGGCAGCAGCGAGCGCTCCGCCGCGTCCCAGCGCTCGAGGAACTGCGGGTGGTTCTCGGCGAAGGTGATCACCTCGCCGTGCACGGTCTCCTCGCGCGGCAGGTTGAGATCGCCGCAGAGCACCCGGTGTCGATCGCTGGGGCGGGCGAGCCGCTCGTAGATCGCCTCGCAGGTCTCGACCTTGAGAAAGCCGCGGCTCTGGGCCGGGGGGACGTGGGCGTTGTGGAGGTCGAGCAGGCCGTGCGGCGTCTCGACCACGGTCGAGAGCACCCGCTCGGGATGCGGGGCGGCGATCGCCGGCAGCTCGGTCAGCGGCCAGCGCGCCACGGTCAGGTTGAACAGGCGGCGGTTGTTGCGAAACTCGCCCGAGTCGAGCGCGTGGACGAGGCCCACCTCGGCGAGCGCGTCGGCCCAGCCGTCGCGGGTGCTGGGACGGATCTCCTGCAGGCAGACGAGGTCGGGCTCCTGGCGGACGGCGGCGGCGGTCTGCTCGCCCAGCAGCTTGGTGCGCCCGGCGACGTTCCAGCTCAGGAGCTTCAGCGTCAAATGAGGCGCCTCAACGGCGGCGCGGCTCGGCTACGCCTCGCTGCAGCCATTCGGCGTGCTCGGCGCCGAGCTCGGTCGCCGGCTCGCCGCCCTCGACCAGCTCGGCAAGCAACTCCCCCCAGTTGGCCTCGGCGCGCACGGTCGAGGCGATCTGGAACAGGATCCCCTCCATCCGGCGCAGCAGCAATGCCTCGGGCGGCAGCGTCATTCGCCGCATCTGCTCGTAGGCATCGGCGGCGGAGCCGTCGCGAAACGACTCGCTGCCGCGCCACAGGTCCTCGGGCGCCAAGCGCCGCGGCTCGGAGTCCAGAAACCACCAGCCGGCCTGGCGCATGCCCTCGAGGATCACGTTCGCGTCCCACTCCACCGAGAGCCCGGGCAGGTAGCCGAGCTCGCGCATCGCCGCCAGCAGCGCCGGGGCGTCGGAGTCGCGGATCGCGGCGAACACCTGCCCCTCGCGATGCAGGTACTCGCGCGGCAGCTCGCGGATCATGCCGAAGTCGAAGAAGGCGACCCGGTCGTCGTCGCAGAGCAGGTAGTTGCCCGGGTGCGGGTCGCCGAGCGCGATGTCGAGCTCGGCGGCGTTGGCGTAGAAGAAGCGGTAGACGATCTCCGCGTAGCGGTCGCGGACGGGGTCGTCGAGCTCCGCGACCTGCTCGAAGCTGATCCCGTCGACCCACTCGCTGACCAGGACCCGCCGGCGGCTGAGCGAGGTATCGACCGTGGGCACGCGCACGAACGGGTGCGAGCGCCAGAAGCGGGCGATGCGGCGGTGGTTGGCGGCCTCGAGCTCGTAGTCGCACTCCTCGATCACCCGCTGGGCGAGCTCGGCGAGCACGTCCTTGACCTCGAGCCCCGGCATCAGCCGGCGCAGCAGCGGGGAGAGCATGCGCAGGTTGCGCATGTCGGACTCGACCGCCTCGGCGATCCCGGGGTACTGGACCTTGACCGCGACCTCGGCGCCCTCGAGCGAGCGCCCGCGGTGCACCTGGCCGATGCTGGCGGCGGCGGCCGGCTCGGGGTCGATCTCGGCCAGCACCTGCTCCGGAGGCTGGCCCCACTCGGCCTCGAGCACGCCGCGGATCTGCTTCCAGTCGACCGCGGGCACGTTGTCGCGAAGCGAGGCGAGGCGCTGCTGCAGGTACTCGGCCTGGTCGGGGTCGAGCCCGGGGAACTCGACCGTCGACAGCACCTGGCCGGCCTTCATCGCGGCGCCGCGCATGACCGCGAGCTGGTCGACGAGCGAGTCGATCGTCGCCACGACGCGGTCGCCACGGCGGCGCTGGCGCTCCGAGTCGGTGCCGCGGGCGTCGAGCCGCCCGCCCGCCCAGCGCGCCGCTCCGCCGGCGGCGACACGGCCGAGCTTCGCCGTCCGCGCGACCCGGCCGCGGGTCGGTTCCTGTGCCTTCGGCTCCTCGGGTTCGGCCACGTCCATCACGGTAGCGGCGGCCGTGCCTGGACATTTAGGCCGCAAGACTTAAATTTTTCCGCGTTTCTGCCGATGGGGGGATCGTGGAAAGCGAATCGCTCCCGCGTCTGGGCACCGCTCAGGGTTATGAGCTGCGTTCCCGCGCGGGCGAAACCGTCACCGCGCACCCCGAGACCGTCGACCTCGATGCGCTCGAGCGGATCGAGCGCCGGCTGGTCAAGCAGCTGAAAGGCTCCGGCGTCGTCGTGCTCCACGATCTTGCCGTTCCGGCCACCGCGACGACGATCGATCACCTCTGCATCGGCGTCAACGGGATCACCGCGATCGACGTCGAGCGCGCTCCCGGCGACGGCCGCGCCGAGCTCGTCGGCCGGGTGATGCGCGAGACCGAGATCCTGAGCGCGATTCTCGGCGAGGTAGGGGTCCGCGCCGAGCAGATCTGTGGCGCCGTCTGCCGCTCGGATAGAGGCCTCTCCTTGCGGCCAAGCTCGAAGAGCGCCGGCCCGATCACGATCGGCGACGTCCGCGGGGTCGCCAAGCTTGCCCGCCGCGTGCGCTCCGGGGGCCCAGTGGACGTCCAGCTGGCGCTCGGCCTGGTCCGCAACCGCCTCGGTCGCGAGGACCAGCGCTCGCACCGGTGCACCCGCCCAGACGGCTTCTTGACCGACGCCCGCTGAGCGGGCCTCCCACGCCTGAGATCACGTAACACTTGTTACGAAGTCGGCGACTTGATATCCTGGTTGATCCCGGGTCGTTCAGACGCGGCCCCCGAGTTCGTTCCGTCGTGCGCCAGTGAGTGCTGTCGGGGTCCTCGGATCTTCCATCGCTCACAAGGAGTACAGATGTCATCTGTCGCCGATACCGGCACTCATCGCGCCGTCAACAAGCCCTCTCGCCGTCGTGGCACCACGACCGAGTTTCACTGCGCGCGCTGCGGCGTCGTCAGCCGCCAGATGCCCGGGCACGAGCGTCGTGGGACCCCGCCCGGCTGGATGAAGCGCGGCGACAAGACCTACTGCCTCTCCTGCCGGCGCGCGCTGGCGACCGAGGAGGCCGACGCGGCCGCCCCGGATACCGCGACGCTCGAGGAGCGGGCGAAGATCCGCACCACGGCGCTGATCGACTTCGAGATCGACCGCGATCCCGACCGTCCCAACGGCGAGATCGCCAAGGTCGTGCGCTGCTCGGTCCCCGCGGTGCTCAAGGCGCGCAAGCGCCTCGAGGCCGAGGCCAAGTAACACCGACGCGCGGCGATGGCCGGCGTCGTCGAGCAGATCGCGATCGCGCCGGTCGAGTCCCAGCTGCCCGAGCCGCTGGGGTCGGTCGAGGTGCTCGCCGGCCAGGGTCCGCGCGGCGACCGCTACTTCACCGAGCAGCCCTCTCCCGAGCGCCGCGGCAAGGGTGAGGACCTGACCTTGATCGAGGCCGAGGCGCTGGAGGCGTTCACGGCCGAGACCGGGATCGCGCTCACCCACGAGGAGTCGCGCCGCAACGTCCTCACCCGGGGCATCCGGCTCAACGACCTGGTCGGCAAGCGCTTCGCCGTCGGCGGGGTGGAGTGCGTCGGGGTCGAGCTCTGCGAGCCCTGCAGCCACCTCCAGGGGCTGACCCGTGACGGGGTCCTGCGCGGCCTCGTCCATCGCGGCGGCCTGCGCGCCGACGTCATCGCCGGCGGCACGATCGCCACCGGCGACCCGGTCGTCGAGCTCTAACCCCCGAGTCACGAGAACCGGCCACGATCGCGGCCGCGTGGCCGTAGGCTGTCGCCGAGGCATCGGCTCAGTGTCCGTCCCCGTACTTCCCACGCTCCATCTGCCGCGCTCGCGACTCGTGGGCGCGCTGATCGCCGCGCCCGTCGGCCTGATCGAGGCCGGCGGCGGCTACGGCAAGAGCGTGCTCGCGAGCGAGCTTCGCCGCGAGCTCGGCACCGCCTCGGCCGAGGCCGAGCTCGAACGCGACACCGACGATGCCGAGCAGCTGATCGGAGCCCTGCGTCGCGGGCTTCGGCGCGCCGGGCTCTCCGACAGCGCCGCGGCGCTCACGGGCTCGACCGCGGCCGATGTCGCCGGCGCCCTCGACCGGGCGCCCGAGCCGGTGTTGCTGGTGGTCGAGGAGGCCCAGCATGCCACCGGCGAGGCCGCCGGCCTGCTCGCGGACCTGGCCCGGGAGCTGAGCGGCGGCCACCGTCTGCTGCTCGTCGGTCGCCGGCTCGACGCCCGGCTCACCGCGCTCACCGGCACGCTCGGCGCCGCGCACCTGGACGCGGCTGCGCTCGCCTTCGATGACGAGGAGGTGCGTGCGCTGCTCGCCGGCGCTCTCGGCGAGCCGCCGACCGATCAGCAGGTCGACGAGGTTCGCCGGCTGGCGCTCGGCTGGCCCGCCGCTTCGGCGCTGGTCGCGGGCTCGATCGCCCGCGACCCCGCCGGTCCGCTGATCGGCGCCGGCGCCGGCGCGGCGACGGTGGGCGGGCTGCTCGACGAGTTGCTCGCCGGCGTCGACGAGAAGGCTCAGCGGCGGATAGCCGAGCTCGCGCATCTGCCGCTGCTCTCCGACGCGGTCGCCTCCGCCTGCGCCGGGCCCGGGTCGCTGGAGCTGCTCTCCGACGCGGGCCTGCCGCTGCGATCCAGGCGCCCTGGATGGGCCGAGCTCGCCGATCCGATCCGCGACGAGCTCGCCGCCCGCGCGCCGCTGCCGCGGCCGGCGGGGCGAGCTGCGGCGGCCGCCTACGCCGACGCCGCGGAGCTCGCCACCGGGCTGGCGCTGCTCTCGCGGACGGCCGACCCGGAGGGGGTCACCGAGCTGCTGGCGGCGCGACGCTGGCAGGACCTGGCGTCGCTCGATCTCGCCGAGCTGCGCGCGATCCTGACCACCATGCCGCCGGAGGCGCTCGCCGCGCATCCTTTCGCGCTCGTCCAGGTGGCGCGGCTGGCCGAGCAGGAGGTCGACCTCGAGTACCGCGCCGAGCTGCTCGGCCAGGCGCTGAAGTTGGTCGAGCAGGCGGCCGAACGGCGCGAGGTCGAGGCCGAGCTGGTCGCCACGCGAGCAATCGTCGAGCCCGGCGAGGAGGTCGAGGCGGAGGCTTCGTCGATCCTCGAGCAGGCCGGCGGGCAGGAGGCGACGACCCGCGCCCGGGCACTCTCGGCACTCGCCCGGGTCGAGGCTTGGCGTGGCGATCCCGCCTCGATGCTGCTGGCGGAGCGCAGGCTGGGCGAGGCGGCGGCGCTCTGCCGGCTCGCCGGCGAGGTCGAGTGGGAGGCGCGCACGCTCACCGGGCTCGGCTACCGCGTCGCCTTCGCCCGCGGCGATCTCGAGCAGGCGGTGACCCAGATGACGGCGGCGCTGGCGCTGTTGCCCGAGACCGGATCGGAGCGAGCCGCCGCCGCCACCTTCCTCGGCGAGGCGCTCGCCTACGTCGGGCGCTTCGACGAGGCCGAGGCCGCCGTCGGCGAGGCCGCCGCGATCGGTCGCACGCTCGGCGATCATCGAGTCCAGGCCTACGCCGCCTGGACCGGAACCACGCTCGCCTCGCTGCGCGGCGACGAGCCGGCGACGATCCAGCGCATCCGCACCGCCGAGCTTCATCCGGGCGACTGGTTCGAGCATCCGACCGGGACCGAGTTTCTCGCCGACGCGGCGCTGGCGCTGGCGCGCAGCGGCAGGCGCGAGGCCGCTGAGGAGTACGCGAAGCGCGCCGCCGAACGCGCCGAGGCCGACGGCTATCCGGAGATCGGCTGGATCGCGACCGGCGCGGTCGAGGCGCGCTGGGGCGACCCGGTGGCCGCCGAGGAGGCGCTGGTGGCGTTCGCTGGTTCGCCGCAGCAGGCGCCTCGTGACGAGTGGCGGACGCTGCTTCTGCGGGCGCTGGCGGCGTCGCGCCGCGACGACCCGGTCGCCGGCGAGCTCGCCGCTCAGGCCTATGAGTCGGCGGCCGAGCTCGGTCGCGGCGACCTGCCGGCGCTGCACGAGCCCGACGTCGACGCGATCGTCCGCCCGCTGGCGAGCGCCGCCGGCTCGCGGGCGGCGGTCGCTGCGGGCGAGGACGATCGAGCGCACGTGATCACGCTGCTGGGCGGCTTCGGGATCGCCGCGGGAGGACGGGCGCTGGAACCACCGGCCGGGCGTCCCTCGACCCTGGTCAAGCTGCTGGCGCTGGCTTCGCAGCCGCTGGCCGCGGGCGAGGCGATCGAGACGCTGTGGCCCGGGGTGGCGGAGTCGACGGGCCGCAGCCGCCTGCGAAACCTGCTCAACCGGCTGCGGGCGAGCTGCGGAGAGCTGGTCCAGCGAGACGGCGAGTCGCTGGTGCTGGGCCCGAGCGAGGTCGACGCGCGCGGCTTCGAGCAGGCGGCCGAGGCCGCGCTCGCGGCCCCGGGCGAGGAGCGCCCCGGACTCGCGCGCACGGCGCTGGCGCGCTACAAGGGAGAGCTCCTGCCCGGCGATCGCTACGAGGCCTGGGCGACCGCCCCGCGCGAGCGCCTGCAGCGTCGCTTTCTCGAGCTGCTCGACCTGCTGGCCGAGGACGCGGTCGAGCGTGGCGACGTCGACGAGGCGATCCGGCTGCTCGACCAGGCGCAGGCCACGGAGCCGCTGGATGAGGAGCGCTACCTGCGCGCCGCCGAGCTGCTGCTGTTCCAGGGCCGGCGCGGGAGCGCCGCGACCCTGGTCGAGCGGGCGGGCTCGGTGCGTGAGCAGCTCGGCCTCGGCGACTCCGAACGGCTGACTCGCCTGCGAACCGCGACCGGCGGCTGAACCACCCCTGGGCGTCCCTTGGACGCCCCCGTTTGGGTCCGTTGGACGCCCATTGGACGCCTGACCTCGACCATCGCCGGGCATGCTCGTGACGCTCGTCATCCGGCTCGTGCCAGAGGGGCTCGCCGCTGGACGGTTCGTGGGGCAGGTCGAGCATGTCGGCAACGGCGAGACGCAGGTCGTTCAGGGCGTCTCGGACCTTGTCGGGTTCGCACAACGAGCAGGTTTGGAGAACTCCCCTTCTGCGGATAGGGGCGGCAAAGGCATCGAAGCGGACACGGAGGTCTGAGGGAATGGCTGGTCAGTTCCTCGCGGCGAGGATCGCCGCACTGGTGATCGGAATCGTGCTGATCGCGGGCGCCGCGCCGGCAAGCGCAAGCGTCGGGCAGCTGACCCAGAAGCCCGGAACCCAGGGCTGCATCTACCAGGCGCCGCCGCCCGCGCAGTGCGCGGCGGGCAACGGCGTCGCCAACACGGACGCGGCGGTCAGCCCGAACGGCAAGAACCTCTACACGGTGTCGTTCAACTACGACGGCAACCAGGCCAGAAGCACGCTTGCCGTCCTCGACCGCGACCCGGTCACCGGCGTCGTCACGCAGAAAGCCGGATCGGCCGGGTGCTTCCGCGACCCCGGCGTTCCGGCGAACGGATGCCAGGCCATCGACCGGCTGTTCAAGCCAACCGGCGTCGCCGTCAGCCCGGATGGAAAGAGCGTCTACGTCACCGATTACCACACGCAGACACTGAGGCTCTTCTCTCGCGACCTGACGACCGGTGAGCTGACGCCGGGGGCGTGCTATGACGCCAGCACCGACGGCATCGATGCGCCGTGCGTCGATACCCGCGCGATGGGCCGGCCCGACCGGCTCGTCGTCAGCCCGAACAACCTCAACGTCTACGTCGCCGGCAGTGACTTCGGCAACTCGGTCGTGGTCTTCGACCGCGACCCCGTCACGGGTGAGCTCGAGCAAAAGCCCGGGGCGGACGGCTGCATCCACAACACCGGTGCGAGCGGCTGCGTCGACGGCAGGTTGCTCTCGCACCCTGAGGGGATCGCGATCAGCCCCGACGGCAGGAGCGTCTACGCCAGCGGCCGAGACGCCGATGGGATCGTGATCTTCGACCGCGATCTCGGCACCGGCGTCCTGACTCAGAAGGCGGGAACCGACGGCTGCATTTCGCAGCCCGCGACCGACGGTTGCGGTCTGGGCAGGGCGACGGTCCAGGACGGCTCCGGTGCTTCGATGAAGAGTCCGGTGGTCAGCGCCGACAACGAGAACGTCTACCTGCCGGCCAACGGCTCGAACGCGGTCGTGATCTTCGACCGCGACACCAGCGGTGGGCCAACGCACGGAACCCTCACCCAGAAGGCCGGCACGGCCGGCTGCATCTCCGACGACGGCACCGACGGCCTCGGCAACACGGTCTGCGTGGACGGCCGCGCGCTGTTCGATGCCTTCGACTCGGCCGTGACCGTCGATGGCGAGAGCGTCTACATCGGCACCGGCGCGGGCATCGTTGCGCTCGAGCGCGACCCGACCACCGGCGCTCTGACCCAGCCTGCCGGAACGGCCGGCTGTGTCAACGAGGGCGGCGCGCTCGGCTGCCTGAGCGCATTCGGCAACGGCGGCATCGGAGGGGTGCCGACGGTCACCCCAGACGGCCGCACCCTGATCGCCGGTCTCGCCAACAACCTCGGCATTGCGATCTTCGACCGCGAGACGGCGACGGCGGACGGCGACGGCGACGGGATCCCCGATTCGATCGACAACTGCCCCGCGGTCGCCAACGCCGACCAGGCGAACGCCGACGGCGACTCGCAGGGCGACGCATGCGACTCAGACGACGACAACGACGGCGTCCCCGATGCTTCGGACGCCTGCCCGACCCAGTTCGCGACCGCCCCCGACGGCTGCCCGCCGCTCGCCCTCGACAAGGTGACGCCGTCGCACGCCGGCCCCGGGATCGCGACGCTGACGCTCCGCGGCTCCGGCCTGACGGCGGCTTCGGAGGCCCGGCTCGTCCGTGCCGGCTCGCCCGACATCGTCCCCGTGTCGCTTACGACGAAGGCCGGCCAGCGTGCGCTCGAGGTTCGGTTCAACCTCGCGGGTCAGGTCGCGGGCAAGTACGACGTCGTCGTCTCGCGGCCCGGAGCGTCGGCGTCGGCGACCCTGCCGAAGGCGTTCGAGCTCGACGACGAAGCCGGTGCGAGGGTGAGGGCGGAGCTGCTCGGCAACGCCGGCGCGCTCGGCAACTACCCGAAGACGCTCGTTCTGAGCGCTTCCAACCTCGGCAACATCGACGCCACCAACGCGCTGGTCCGCGTCGAGGGCTTCGAGAGCGGGGCGGAGGTGGACGTCAGCGGCTCCGGCGTGGGCGCCTTCAGCATGGAGGACGGTGGTACCCACGGAATCGGCGTGGTCTTCGACCGGATCCCGCCCGGTGGCTCGAGGGTGGCGTTGATCCGCTTCACGCCGATCGGCCCCGCACATTCGATCTACAGCCTGCAGGCATCCGTGGACACGGACTACGTCGCCGACGGCGAGATCGAGGGGACCGACGCGGCCGCACGCGTGAGCAAGGACGTCTCCAGCCAGAGCGCGACCGACGAGAGCGGCGTGCTCCACATGGCCGGTGGCGCCGCGAGTGGGGACATCTCCTATGCGCTCGCGTTCAAGCCCGGGGCGGCGAAGCGCGATCCGAAGGTGAGCAAGACATCGTCCGGGTTCGAGTTCAGGGGCTGGCTGCCGACGCCGGGCACAGGACCGCCCGCCGCGAAGACCGGTCCCGGAGCCAGCAACGGCGAGCTCACCCTGTCGCTCGCCGGTCCCGCCGGGGCGTTCACCAGCCTGAAGTCGGTGCGCGACGGCACCGGCAACAACGCGATGACCGCGCAGCGCAAGTGGATCGCGGACTGCCTGCTCGCTCGCAAGTACATCGACCAGGCCCAGCACACCACGCTGAACGAGCTCGCCGAGGGCGGGCAGGCGATCGAGGCGGTCGACCTCGGACTCGACGAGGCCGCGGTCGACGCGCTGCTCAGCGGTCAGTTCGAGACCTTCGCCGCGCTGATCGTCAACGCCTGGGAGGCGCAGCTGACCGCGTACCTGAAGGAGGCGGCCAAGAAGGACCCGACGAACCCGTTCTTCAAGGGCAAGACCGAGGCCGAGATCAACGGCGCGGTGTTCGAGATCTGCCGGCGCTCCGACCCGCCGCCGATCCCGGAGACGGAGGACCCGCCCGACGAGACCGACAAGACGCATACCGAGCAGCCCCCGAAGGAGAAGATCCCGGACCCACCCCCCTTCCCGCTCGAGGTCTTCTACCCCGCGGACCCGAACGACAAGGTCGGCCCGCAGGGCTTCGGCCCCGGCCACTTCGTCACCCCGGGCGGCCCGATGCCCTACGTCGTCCTGTTCGAGAACAAGCCCGACGCGAGCGCCCCTGCGCACGAGGTCTTGATCACCGACCAGCTCGACGCGTCGAAGCTCGACCTGGGAACACTCGAGCTCGGGCCCGTGTACTTCGGCCTCGACACGGTCCTGACGCCCCCGGCCGGTCTGCAGAGCTGGACCGACCGGATCGACCTGCGCCCGGCCAAGGATCTGATCGTCCAGGTCGACGCCGAGCTGAACAGCTCGACGGGAGTGCTCAGCTGGCACCTGCAGGGGCTCGATCCGGCCACAGGAGAGCTGCAGACCGATCCCAACATCGGCTTCCTGCCGCCCGACGTCAACGCGCCCGAGGGTCAGGGTGGGGTGACCTTCACGGTCCAATCGAACCCCGACCTGGTCACGGGTGAGCAGATCTCCAACGGCGCCTCGATCGTCTTCGACCGCAACGAGGCGATCCAGACGCCCACCTACACCAACGGGATCGACACCACCCCGCCGAAGAGCAAGATCAAGTCGGCGAAGGCGTCGAAGGGCAGCTGCAAGAAGCTGAAGGTCAAGTTCGCCGGCAGCGACGCCGGATCGGGCATCGCCTTCCGCAACGTCGACGTCTCGCGCAATGGCCGCGGCTACAAGCCGTGGCGATCTCAGACTGCGAAGAAGTCGGAGCTGTACTCGGCGACCGTGGCCGGCGCCTACACCTTCCGCAGCGTCGCCGTGGACGGGGTCGGCAACTCGGAGCTGGCCAGCCGCGAGCTCTGGGACGCGATCGTCAAGTCGGCCAAGCGCAAGGGTGACAAGCTCCAGCTCGCCTTCGACAAGGCGGGGGCGAAGGAGCTGGCGATCAAGTCACTCGAGATCAGCGCCAACGGCAAGCAGAAGGCGAGCTCGAAGAAGGTGACTGGGAAGGTCGCCTTCGGCGGCCTGAAGACCGGCGGCAACGCGATCGCCCTGAAGGCGAAGACCAAGGGCGGCGCGAAGCTGAGCGAGACGCGCGTGGTCGCCTTCTGCCCGAAGGCGAAGAAGCGCTGACGCTCGCCTCAGCGCACGAAGAGGATCTCTGAGTACTTCGGCAGCGGCCAGAGGTCGTCGGCGACGACGCCCTCGAGCTTGTCGGCCGCCTCGCGCACCGCGCCCATCGCCGCGATCTGGTGGTCGCGGGCGTACTTGGCAAGCTCCAGGCCCTCGATCCCGTCGGGGTAGGAGTTGGCCTCGTCGAGCTTCTTGATCTCGTCGACCAGATCGACGACCAGGCCCCGAACCTCCCCGGCGAGGTCGCCGACGCCGGCCTCGCCGATCAGCGCCAGGTGGCGCAGCGCCGCCGGCAGGATCATCGTGCTCGCGATCGCCTCGGCGGTCTCGGCCTCGATGTTGGCGTTGGTGATGTACTGCTCGAGCCAGACCTCATAGCGCGACTCGAGCTCGCGCTCGGAGAGCACCTCGTACTTGCCGAAGGCGGCGATCGTGGGCTCGGCGAGCACCTCGGGCAGCGCGTCAGGCGTCGTCCGCAGGTTCTTCAGCCCGCGCTTCTCGGCCTCGGCGTGCCAGGCCTCATCGTAGTTGTCACCGCCGAAGATGATCTGCTTGTTGGCGGCGTAGGAGTCCTTGACCACCGCGGTCACGGCCTCGGTGCGCTCGGCACCGGCCTCGACCTTGGCCTCGACCTGGTCGGCGAGGTCGTCGATCGCCTCGGCGACGATCGTGTTCAGGACCGTGTTCGGGAACGCCAGCGACTGACTCGAGCCGAGCGCCCGGAACTCGAACTTGTTGCCGGTGAAGGCAAACGGCGAGGTCCGGTTGCGGTCGCCGCCGTGCATCGGCAGCGGTGGCAGCACCGGGGTGCCGAGCCCGAGGATCTCGCCCGGGGTGATCCCGTCGCCCTCGCCCGAGGCGATCGCCTCGAACACCGTGTCGAGCTCGCCGCCGAGGAAGATCGAGATGATCGCCGGCGGCGCCTCGTTGGCGCCCAGCCGGTGGTCCTGGCCGATGCTCGCGATCGAGGCCCGCAGCAGGCCCTGATGCTTGTTCACCGCCTGGATCACAGCCGTGCAGAAGAAGAGGAAGTTGATGTTCTCCGCCGGGGTCTCACCGGGCTCCATCAGGTTGTGGCCGGTGTCGGTGCCCATCGACCAGTTGTTGTGCTTGCCGGAGCCGTTGACGCCGGCGAACGGCTTCTCGTGCAGCAGGCAGACGAGCCCGTACTTGCGGGCGACGTTCTGCATCATCTGCATCGTCAGCTGCTGGTGGTCGGAGCCGACGTTGGAGTTCTCGAAGATCGGCGCGAGCTCGTACTGGCCCGGGGCGACCTCGTTGTGGCGGGTCTTCACCGGCACGCCGAGCTTTCGCAGCTCGGTCTCCGTCTCCATCATGCAGGCGAGGACGCGCTCCGGGATCGAGCCGAAGTAGTGGTCGTCGAGCTCGTGGCCCTTGGGCGGCTTGGCGCCGAACAGGGTCCGCCCGGTGGTCACCAGGTCGGGGCGCTCGAAGAAGTACTGCTCGTCGATGAGGAAGTACTCCTGCTCGGGGCCGACGGTCGTGAACACGCGCTGGGCCTCCTCGTCGCCGAGGATCTTCAGCGCCCGGATCGCCGAGGTCGAGAGCGCGTCCATCGAACGCAGCAGCGGGATCTTGGCGTCGAGCGCCTCGCCGGTCCAGGAGGCGAACGCGGTCGGGATGCAGAGCAGGGCGCCGTTGGGGTTCTCGAGGATGAACGCCGGGCTGGTCGGGTCCCAGGCCGTGTAGCCACGGGCCTCGAAGGTGGCCCGGACGCCGCCGGTCGGGAACGAGGAGGCGTCGGGCTCGCCCTGAATCAGCTCCTTGCCGGAGAAGTCGGCGGTCGCGCCGCCCTCACCGTCGGGCTCGAAGAAGGAATCGTGCTTCTCGGCGGTGAGGCCGGTGAGCGGCTGGAAGACGTGCGTGTAGTGGGTGGCGCCGCGTTCCAGCGCCCACTCCTTCATCGCCTCGGCGACCTCGTCGGCGAGGTCGGTGTCGAGCGGCTCCCCGGTCGAGAGCACGGACTGAAGCTTGCGGTAGGTGTCCTTGGAAAGCCGTTCCTTCTGCACCGCGGGCGAGAACACGTTGACGCCGAAGGGATCGTTCTTGTCCTCGGTCAGGTCGACAGCGCCCAGCGCCTCCCCGTTGCTGCTCCACTTTGCGGCGTGGACGTTCTTCTGCCGGATCCTCGTCATTTGAACTGTGTTCCTCCTACGCGAATGCGGGCCCACACGACGCGGGGCCCGTGCTTGATCGGGGTCTCGAACTGAGGGCGCGAAGCGTAGGGGCCGGCGCCTCGGCACCCTCTGTCCGAACGTCCAAATCTAGCCGCGATCGGTTCGCCCTGTTGTCAGGGGTTATGAATCACTCCGCAGGGAGCGAAAAAAGCGATCCGCGGCCCGATCGCAAGCCCGGGTTTTCGTTTTGCCGCAGCGGGCAAAGAGGAACGGAGAGTCCGCCGCCGCCGAGTCGGCGCGAGCTCACGCGAGATGGCAGAACGAGGAGCGAAGCCGAACGTGCATCCGGTGCGTGCGCGTGCGCTGCGCGCGATCAGCGCCTTCACCTCGCCGCTGTTGCCCGACGACTACCTCGAGATGATCAACCCGCTGTGGTCGACGCGCGAGGTGCGCGGCCGAGTCGAGGAGCTCAATCAGGAGGCCGGCGACGCGACCACGGTCCTGATCCGCCCGGGCCACACCTGGCCGGGGCACGAGCCCGGCCAGTATCTGCGGATCGGGTTCGACGTCGACGGGGTCCGCCACTGGCGCGCCTACTCGATCACCTCCGACCCGGGCCGCTCCGACGGCTTCATCTCGATCACGCCGAAGCTGGTCGAGGAGGGCAAGGTCTCGCCCTACGTCAACCGCAAGCTGCGCCCGGGCGCGATCGTCTCGCTCTCCGACGTCGAGGGCCAGTTCGTGCTCCCCGACCCGCGGCCCGAACGCGTCCTCTTCATCTCGGCCGGCAGCGGGATCACCCCGATCATGGCGATGCTGCGCTGCCTCGACCGCGAGGACTCGCTCGACGACGTCGTCCACCTGCACTCGGCGCCGACCCCCGACGACGTGATCTTCGGCGACCGAATGCGCGATCTCGACGAGCGAAACGACGGCCTGCGTCTGCACATCCAGCACACCCGCGACGGCGGGCGGATTACGCCGGACCGCCTCGATGAGCTTTGCCCGGACTGGCGCGAGCGCGAGACGTTCCTCTGCGGTCCCGCCGAGATGCTCGACGACTTCGAGCCGCGCTGGACCGACGAGGACCTCGAGCGGAGGCTCCACATGGAGCGCTTCCAGCCGGTGATCGGCGGCGACGGGGAGGGCGAGGGCGGCACGATCACGTTCCTGACGTCGGAGATCGAGGCGGAGAGCGACGGCAGTCAGCCGATCCTGGTCGCCGGCGAGGAGGCCGGAGCCGAGCTGCCTTTCGGCTGTCGCATGGGGATCTGCCACACCTGCGTCGGAAAACTCTGCTCCGGGCAGCTGCGCGATCTGCGCAGCGGGGAGGTCCACGGCGAGGAGGGCGAGATCGTCCGCACCTGCGTCAACGCGCCCGAGGGTCCCGTGGAGATCGCACTTTGAAAACTGAACGAGGAGGAAACGTGAGCACCGAGACGATCGACGAAGAGATCGAGAGCCCGCTGGCGCACCTGTCGGAGGAGCAGATCGACGAGCTGGGGCGTGAATTCGACGCGATCCACGACGAGGTCTTCAACGACCTTGGCGAGCGCGACGCGACGTACATCCACTCGATGATCGAGATGCACCGCCGACTCGCGTTGATGGGGCGGGCAGCGCTGGTCCCATCGCGCTTCCGGCCCGCCTGGATCTTCGGCACCGCCAGCCTTTCGGCGGCCAAGATCCTCGAGAACATGGAGATCGGCCACAACGTCATGCATGGCCAGTGGGACTGGATGAACAACCCCGAGATCCACTCATCGACCTGGGACTGGGACACCGCCTCGACCAAGGAGGCCTGGAAGCACTCCCACAACTACGTCCACCACACGTACACGAACATCCGTGGCAAGGACAAGGACCTCGGCTACGAGATCATGCGGATCGACCCGCACCAGAAGTGGCACCCGGTCTACCTGCTGCAGCCCTTCTACAACGTGCTCTTGATGGCGCTGTTCGAGTGGGGAGTCGCCGTCCACGACCTCGACTTCGACGCGATCCGCTCCGGCGAGAAGCCGATGGCGCAGGTCCGCGAGGAGCTCAAGGGGATCGCCGGCAAGGCGCGCGCCCAGATCGTCAAGGACTACATCGCCTTCCCGGCGCTCTCCGGGCTGATCATGGGCGGGATCGCGGCTGCGACCGAGACCGTGAGCCAGAGCCGCGCCCCGAAGCGGCGCAGGCTCGCCGCCGGGCTCCGCGCCAGGGTGCCGTCGAAGCTGCGCCGCGGCCGGGCACCGAGCTCGGCCTCGCGCGCGATCGCCGACTCGTTCATGAGCGAGTTCGCGCGCTCGTTCAAGTCGACGATGTGGGCCGACGTGACCGCGAACATCGTCCGCAACTTCTGGTCGAACGCGATCATCTTCTGCGGGCACTTCCCCGACCAGACCTACACGTTCAGCCAGGAGGAGGTGGAGAACGAGAGCAAGGGCGCCTGGTACGTACGCCAGCTGGTCGGAGCCGCCAACATCGACGGCAGCCCGCTGTTCCACGTCGCCTCGGGCAACCTCAGCTACCAGGTCGAGCACCACCTCTACCCGGACATGCCCTCGACCCGCTACGCCGAGATCGCGCCCAAGGTCCGGGACGTCTGCAGACGCTATGAGCTGCCGTACAACACTGGCCCCTTCTCCAAGCAGTGGGGCTCGGTGCAGCGAACGATCCTGCGGCTGGCCTTCCCAGGCGGCAAGGCGCGGCCGAAGCCGGGGCCGTACCGAGGTAACGACACCGAGGCGGCACCGGCGGCGGGCTCAAACGGAGCCGCCGCCGCCTCACGCAACGGTGACCGCGAGTCGGAGCAGCCCGCCGCGGCCGACAACGTCGCGGCCGAGGCCCCCGGCGACGGCTGAACGCTGCTCAGCCGGCGGGGACCGGTTCGCGCAGCCTGCGGTCGACGGCGCGCGCGCAGCGGCGGCCGTCGGCGATCGCGGTGACGATCAGCGACTGGCCGACGCGGGCGTCGCCGGCCGCGTAGACGCCGGGCCGCGAGGTGGTGAAGGTCTTCGCCCCCAGGTTGCCGCGCTTGTCGAGCTCGAGTCCGAGCCCGGCGACGACATCGTCGTGGGCCGGGTGCAGGAAGCCGATCGCGATCAGGACGAGGTCGGCGGGCATCCTGAACTCACTGTCCGGGACAGGTTCCAGCGTGCGCGAGGAGTTGCCGGTGACCCGGCGGCCGACGAGCGCGCTGACCCGACCGCCCTCGCCCTCGAGCCCGATCACCTGGTGGCCGAAGCGGCGCTCGCCGCCCTCGTCGAGCGCGTAGGTCGTGAACGAGCGCTTCGGCGCCAGCGGCCAGGGCGTGTCCGGGTAGCGACCGTCGGAGGGGACCTCGGGGTAGACGTCGAGCAGGGTCGCCGAGAGCGCACCCTCGCGGTTGGCGTTTGAGATGCAGTCCATGCCGGTATCGCCGCCGCCGATCACGACCACGTGCTTGCCGGCGGCGGTGATCTCGGCGCCCGCGGCGGGCTCGGGGGCGGGGTGGCCCTGGGAGCGGGCGACCCAGCGGTTTCGCTGATAGAGGTAGTCCATCGCGAAGTGGACGCCGTCGAGCTCGCGCCCGGGCGCCTCGAAGTCGCGTTCGACCCGCGAGCCGATCGCGATCACGACCGCATCGTTGGCGGCGGCGAGCTCGCCGGCGTCGACGTTCCCGCCGACCTCGGCCCCGTACTCGAACCGAACCCCCTCGCCCTCGAGGATCTCGACCCGGCGGTCGATCATCCACTTCTCCAGCTTCGCGTCGGGGACGCCGAAGCGGATCAGCCCGCCGGGCGCCTCGTCGCGCTCGTAGACGGTGACCTGGTGGCCGACCTGGTTCAGCTCCGCGGCCGCCGCGAGCCCGGCCGGCCCGGAGCCGACCACGGCGATCGTCTTGCCCGTGCGGCTCTCGGGCGGGCGGGGGACGATCCAGCCCTCCTCGAAGCCGCGGTGGACGATCGCGTACTCGATCTGCTTGATCATCACCGGGTCGTCGTCGATCGCCAGCACGCAGGCCGACTCGCACGGCGCCGGGCAGATCAGGCCGGTGAACTCGGGGAAGTTGTTGGTCGCGTGCAGCTGCTCGCAGGCCGCCTTCCAGTCGTCGCGGCGGACGAGGTCGTTCCAGTCTGGGATCAGGTTGCCGAGCGGGCAGGCGTCGTTGCAGAACGGCACCCCGCAGTCCATGCAGCGGGCGCCCTGATCGCGCAGCTCCTCGGCCGGCAGGACGCCGAAGATCTCGCCGTAGTCGCCGACCCGCTCGGCCGGGTCGCGCTCGGGATCGGCGACCCGGTGGATCGTCATGAACGCCCGCGGGTCGCGGGTCATGCCGCGAGCGTCCTGAACTCGGAGGTCTTCGGCCCGCCGACCTCGTCGCGGCGCTCGAGCGCCCGCGCGTACTCGCGCGGGATCACGCGCACGAACTGCGCCAGCGAGATCTCCCAGTCGGAGAGCAGGTGGGCGGCGACCTCGGAGCCGGTCCGCGCCAGATGCTCGGTGACCAGCGCGTGCAGCTCCTCGCGCTCGTCGACGGGCACCTGCTCGAGGTCGACGAGCTCGGT
Source organism: uncultured Solirubrobacterales bacterium (assembly GCA_963767475.1). GTDB lineage: Bacteria > Actinomycetota > Thermoleophilia > Solirubrobacterales > 70-9 > WHSW01. The sequence continues at coordinate 156,293 of CAVYEI010000001.1, read as the reverse complement.
GTTGGCCCGCACCGCGAGGTGGTCGTCGGGGTCGTGGACCCAGGCGATGCCGCCGCTCATCCCGGCGGCGAAGTTGTGGCCGGTGGGGCCGAGGATCGCGGCGCGGCCGCCGGTCATGTACTCGCAGCCATGGTCGCCGACGCCCTCGACCACGGTCAGGGCGCCGGAGTTGCGGACGGCGAAGCGCTCCCCGGCGAGGCCGCGGAAGAAGGCGCGGCCGCTGGAGGCGCCGTAGAGGGCGACGTTGCCGATGATCACGTTCTCGGAGGCGACGTAGGTGGCCTCCGCCGGCGGGTGCACGGCCAGCACGCCGCCGGAGAGGCTCTTGCCGACGTAGTCGTTGGCCTCGCCCTCGAGCGCGATCGAGATCCCGGGAGCGCAGAAGGCGCCGAAGCTCTGCCCCGCGGAGCCGGTCAGCTTCACCTGGATCGTGTCGTCGGTGAGCCCGCCGGGCCCGTGGCGGGCGACGAGCTCGTGCGAGAGCCGGGCGCCGGCGGTGCGGTCGACGTTGGTGATCCGGCGCTCGATCCGCACCGGCTCGGCGGTCTCGATCGAGGTCCGGGCCTCGTCGAGCAGCTCGCGGACGTCGAAGTGGGGGTCGGGGGGCTCGGGGCCGCGGGTGCGGTGGCGGACGGCCTTCGGGTCGACGGTCTCGGGCACGACCAGCAGGTCGGAGAGGTCGAGCAGGCGGCGCTTGTGCCCCTCGGGCTCGGAGAGGTGGCGGTGGCCGAGCAGCTCGACCCGGCCGATCACGTCCTCGAGCCGGGCGATCCCGAGCCGGGCCATGTGCTCGCGGACGTCCTCGGCGACCAGGTAGAGGTAGTTGACGACGTGCTCGGGGCGGCCGGCGAAGCGGGCGCGCAGCTCGGGGTCCTGGGTCGCGACCCCGACCGGGCAGGTGTTGAGGTGACAGACGCGCATCATGATGCAGCCGGTGGCGATCAGGGGGGCGGTGGAGAAGCCGAACTCGTCGGCGCCCAGCATCGCCCCGACGAGCACGTCGCGCCCGGTGCGCATGCCGCCGTCGACCTGGACCACGATCCGCGAGCGCAGGTCGTTCTTGAGCAGCGTCTGCTGGGTCTCGGCGAGCCCGATCTCCCAGGGGACGCCGGCCTGCTGGATCGACGACAGCGGCGAGGCGCCGGTGCCGCCGTCGTGGCCGGCGATCACGACGTGGTCGGCGCCGGCCTTGGCGACCCCGGCGGCGACCGTGCCGACCCCGGCCTCGGCGGCGAGCTTGACCGAGACCGTCGCCTTCGGGTTCGCCGAGCGCAGGTCGTAGATCAGCTGCTTCAGGTCCTCGATCGAGTAGATGTCGTGGTGGGGAGGGGGCGAGATCAGCCCGACCCCGGGGGTGGCGAAGCGAAGCTGGGCGATGTAGGGGTCGACCTTGTGGCCGGGCAGCTGGCCGCCCTCGCCGGGCTTCGCGCCCTGGGAGATCTTGATCTGGATCTGGTCGGCGGAGGAGAGGTAGTGGACGGTGACCCCGAAGCGCCCGGAGGCGACCTGCTTGATCCGCGAGCGGCGCTGGTCGCCGTTGGGGTCGGGGGTGTAGCGGCGGATGTCCTCGCCGCCCTCGCCCGAGTTCGACATCCCGCCGATCCGGTTCATCGCCACCGCCAGCGTCTCGTGGGCCTCGGGACCGAGCGCGCCGAGGCTCATGCCGCCGGTGGTGAAGCGCTCGAGGATGTCCTTGATCGACTCCACCTCTTCGAGCGGAATCGGGTCGCCGGCGGGGCGCAGGTCGAGCAGGCCGCGGAGCATCGCCAGGGCGCCGTTCTCGACGTCGACGCGCTGGCGAAACTCCTCGTAGCGCTCGGCCACCTGGGTGCCGTCGCCGTTCGCCCGTACGGCCAGCTGCAGGGCGGCGATCGTCTGCGGGTCCCAGGCGTGGCGCTCGCCGTCGCGGCGCCAGGCATAGACACCGCCCTGAGGCAGCAGGTCGGCGTGCGCGGCCGGCAGCGAGGAGTCCTCGACGTGCTCGGGCAGGTTGCGCCGATGGCGCTCGGGATAGGCGCGGGCGTGACGCTCGAGCGCCTCGGTGGCGAGCTCGGTGAGGCCGACGCCGCCGACCGCCGACGGGGTGCCGCCGAAGTAGCGGTCGACGAGGTCGCGGTCGAGCCCGACGGCCTCGAACACCTGGGCGCCGCAGTAGGAGGAGATCGTCGCGATCCCCATCTTCGACATCACCTTCAGCAGGCCCTTGCGGATCGCCTTCAGCAAGCCTTCGGTCGCCTGCTCGAGCGAGAAGTCTCCGGGCAGCTCGGCGCGGCCGTGGAGGTCGGCGAGCGAGTCGAGCAGCAGGTAGGGGTTGACGGCGGCGGCGCCGTAGCCGATCAGCGCCGCGAGGTGGTGGATCTCACGCGCCTCGCCGGTCTCGACCACGAGGCTGGTCTGCAGCCGGGTGCCCTCCTTGACCAGGTGCTGGTGCACGGCGCCGAGCGCCAGCATCGCGGGGATCGGCACCCGGTCGGCGGAGAGGGCGCGGTCGGAGATCACGATCAGGTTCGCCTCGCCGGTGATCGCGGCGCTGGCCTCGCGGGCGATCCGGTCGAGCGCCGCCTCGAGTCCCGCCTCGCCCGCCTCCAGCGGCCAGGTGGCGTCGAGCGTCGTCCCGCGCAGCGCCGGGTGCGAGGCGCGGGCGACGCGTTCGAGCTCGTCGTTGGTGAGCACCGGGTGGTCGAGGACCAGCTGGATCGCGTGCTCGGGCCCCTCGGAGAGCATGTTGCCCTCGGAGCCGATCCGCGTCTCCAGGCTCATCACGATCGACTCGCGCACCGAGTCGATCGGCGGGTTGGTGACCTGGGCGAAGCGCTGCTTGAAGTAGCTGAACAGCGACGGCTCGCAGTCGGAGAGCGCCGCCAGGGCGAGATCGTTGCCCATCGATCCGGTGGGCTCGATCCCCGCCTCCGCCGCGGGCGCGATCAGCACCCGCAGATCCTCCTGCGAGTAGCCGAAGGCGAGCTGGCGGGTGCGCAGGGGCTCGTGGGTGCGCGGCGGCGTGCGCTCGGCGAGGTCGCCGATCCGGATCTCGCCCTGGTCGCACCAGTTGCCGTAGGGCTTGCCGCGCGCGACCTCGAGCTCGGCCTCGCCGTCGGCCTGCAGCAGCTTGCGCTCGAGGTCGACGATGAACAGCCGCCCGGGATGCAGGCGCCCGCGCCGGACCACCTTCGCCGGGTCCACCGGCAGCACGCCGGCCTCGGAGCCGAGCACGACCAGGCCCTCGTCGGTGACCAGCCAGCGCCCGGGGCGCAGCCCGTTGCGATCGAGGCAGGCCCCGAGCACCCGCCCGTCGGAGAAGACCATCGCCGCCGGTCCGTCCCAGGGCTCGATCACCGAGGAGCTGTAGCGGTAAAAGCACTCGAGCTCGGGCGGCATGTCGTCGCGGCCGTGGTAGGCGGCCGGGATCATCATCATCATCGCCTGCGCCAGGGGGCGCCCGGCGAGCGTCAGCAGCTCGAGCACGCGGTCGAAGGCGGCCGAGTCGGAGCTGCCGTCGGGGATCAGCGGCAGGCAGCGGTCGAGGTCCTGGCCGAAGAGGTTGGAGTGCAGCGCCGCCTCGCGGGCGCGCATCCAGTTGAAGTTGCCGGCCAGGGTGTTGATCTCGCCGTTGTGGGCAAGCAGCCGCAGCGGCTGCGCCAGCTCCCAGCTGGGGAAGGTGTTGGTGGAAAAGCGCGAGTGGACGACCGCGAGCGCGCTCTGCAGCTCGGGGTCGCGCAGGTCGGCGTAGAAGCGCGAGAGCTGGGGCGCGGTCAGCATCCCCTTGTAGACCAGGGTGCGCGAGCTGAAGCTGGGGATCGAGAGCTCGGACCCGGCCTCGAGCTCGGCGATCCGGCGGGCGACGAACAGCTGGCGCTCGAACTCGTCCTGGTCGACGACCTCGGGCCCGGCGCCGACCAGCAGCTGGCGGAACTCCGGCGCCACGTCGCGGGCGGTCTCGCCGCAGCCGGCGAGGTCGACCGGGACCTGGCGCCAGCCGAGCGGCAGCTGGCCGGCGGCGATCACCGCGTGCTCGATCAGGCGCTGCTGGGACTCCCACAGGGTGGGGTCGGAGGAGAGAAAGCAGCTGGCGACGGCGACGCCGCCGGGGTCGGGGAGCTGGGCGCGGGTGATCCCGAACTCACCCACCCGCGAGCGCAGGAAGGCGTGGGGGAGCTGGATCAGCACCCCGGCGCCGTCGCCGGTGCTCGGGTCGGCGCCCGCGGCGCCGCGGTGCTCGAGGTCGTCGAGAGCGGTCAGCGCCAGGTCGATGACGTCGTGACGCGGCTCGCCATCGAGGCGAGCTACGCAGGCGACGCCACAGCCGTCGTGCTCATACGAGGGGTCGTAGAGTCCGGCCGCGCGTCTCCGCGGCGGCTTATTGCGCACGCGCGGCTCGCTCACCCGCCCCAATTTAGGGCAGTCGGCGCTAAGACCGCGCCGATGTCAGCGCTTCGACGATCGGTAGCGGCCCGTTCAGCAGATCGAAGCTGAGCCCGATCGTCTGCGGGTGGTCGAGCACCGCGAGCAGCGTCGCGGCGACGTCGTCGCGGGTCACCTCGCCGCGGTCGTCGAGCGGCATGCCGATCTCGATCAGCCCGGTGCCCGGGTTGTCGTTGAGCCTGCCCGGGCGGACGATCGTGTGCTCGAGGCCGGATTCGCGCAGGGCCTCGTCGGCCTCGCGCTTGGCCTCGTAGTAGGGCTCCATCTCGGGCGGGTAGGAGCCAGAGCGGTCGACGCCCATCGCGCTCACCATCAGGTAGCGGCCGACGCCGGCCTGCTTGCAGGCGTGGATCAGCTTCACCGCGCCGCCGAGGTCGACGGTGCGCTTGCGGGCCGGGCCGCTGCCGGGGCCGGCGCCGGCGGCGAAGACGACCGCGTCCGAGCCCTCGACCGCGTGCGCGAGCTCGCCCTCCGTCTCGGCCTCGAGATCGTCGATCACCGGATAGGCGCCGATCGCCTCGAGGTCCTCGGCCTGGTCGGGGTCGCGGATCAGGCCGCGGGCGAGATCGCCGCGGGCGGCCAGCAGCTGCAGCAGCAGCAGTGCGATCTTGCCGTGGCCACCGACGACGAGGACGTTCATAGAAGCGACAGTAGTACGTTGCGCGCTGGTCTTAGCGTCGGGTCACGGGCGCGAACAGCGCCGCCGGGTGGTTCGGGTCGGTGTCGGTCGCCGGGGCGGTGGGGTCGACCCGGAACGCTTGCGAGCGCAGCCGGTAGAGGTTGGCGCTGATCGCGACCCGGTAGCGGCCCGGCTTCGCGTTCCGCGGCACCTGCCAGTGGAGGTCGTAGGCGCCGCCGGCGTCGGCGGTCCAGACGATCGAGAGGCCGAGGTCGTCGGCGACCCTGCGCCACCGCCTGCCGGTTCGGCGCTGGATCGAGATGAAGCGCTTGTCGAGGCGCCGGTCGAGGCCCGAGGGCCCGCCCTGCCACTTGAATACCGCCTGCGCTCCCGGCGGCACGTCGACCGGCTCGGCGGTGACCGAGGCGACCGCGGAGCCGCTGCCGAACGGCTGCCCGTCGGCGACCACGCCGTGGCGGGGATCGAACGGGTAGGGAGCGGGCGCGGGCTTGCCGTCGCGCATGCTCTCGGTCAGCTCGACCAGCGAGTCGGAGACCGCCGCCGACGATGCCGGTCCGTAGATCGTCGAGCCGCCCTCGTAGTGCTGGCGGTCGTACTCCTCGGGCGTGACCAGGTACTGGATGAACTCGTTGGTGAGGCCCATCAGGCTGACCCCGCGGATGCCGATCCCCTGCGCCGCCGCGAACACCGCCGCCCTCGTCCGGCGGCCGACCTCGGCCGAGGCCTCGCCGGGCTCGGTGATCAGCAGCCGGTCGGCGACCCGGAGCACGAACAGCGGCACGGCGCTCGGGTAGGAGTCCTTGGTGGTCGCGAACGGGATTCCGGCCTTGTGGCCCTGGGCCTCGCCAAAGGCCGTGGTCGGTGAGCGCATGCCCTCGAGCGAGGTGTGGGTGAGGTCGAAGAGCGGCCCGCGGCCCTCCTCGGAGCCGGTCAGGAACGGGAGTCCGGCGACCGGGGAGTCGGCGACCCGGCCGTCGGAGGTCTGCTGGCCGCAGAAGCAGGTCCGCGTCCAGCGCAGGTCGACCCGCGGACGAGGCTGGACGCGCTTGCCGGCCCGCAGCCATGCCTTGAACATCGCCTTGCCCTCGGCGCGACCGACGCGCTCGGCGGCAATCGGGCCCTCGTCGTCGAGGCCGGCGCTCTGGTCGCCCTCGTCGGCGTTGGCGAACACGTTGATCACCGGCGAGCGCTTCGGCACCCGCCCGGCGCGTCGCATCCGGGCCTCGAACAGCCGGGTCGCGGGGCCGAAGTGGTCCTGGGTGTAGACCTGGTACTCGGAGGGGTTGACGGTGCCGTGGTCGGCGAAGGTGGAGAAGGCGCCGAGCGGGGTGCGCTCACCGCCGGGCTCGAGCCGGTCGACGCGCAGGACGCTGACCAGCGGCGCGATCGTGTGCGCGTAGCCGTCGGGATCGTCGGCGACGCTGCCCTCACCGGGCTCCTTGACGATCCCGTGGTCGCCGAGGTGCGCCTCGAGGCTTCGGTTCTGGGTCACCCCGAGCAGCTGGGTGGTTCCCCAGCCGGCGGCGGCGGGACCGAGGTTGCGATTGGCGCGCCGCAGCGCGGTCGCGATCCGCTTGACCAGGAAGGTGTAGATCTGCGGCTCCGCCGGCAGCGGCTGCAGGAACTCGGTGAACGAGGTCGGGTCGGTGACCGTGGCCGTGCTCGGGGCGAGCGTGTTCAGGGTCGCGAAGTTGGCGAACTGCGACGGCCCCGAGTGCGTGTGGGTGGCGCCGACGAGCACGTTTCGCTGGCTGAAGCCGTGGCCGGCGCGCTTTGCCGCCTCGGCGATCAGACCTCCGGGGGAGGCGAACAGGTCGACCGAGACCAGGGCCAGCTTGCGCTTGCCGCTCTTGAGCACGACCACGGAGGCCTGCAGGCGGCTCTGGACCCCGGTGCCGACGCGGTCGACCCGGGTCCAGCCGCCGAACGAATACCCGGTCGGCGGGGTGATGTCGGCGCGCCCGACCCCGGCCCGAAGCGGCGGCGACTTGGCGGCCGCGGCGTCGGGCACGGCGAGCACGAGCAGCGCCAGCACGAGCGCGATCCGGCGAGTGGTCACGCGCCGCAGGGTAGACCGGCGCGCGGCTCCCGGCGCCGGTCAGCGGCTCCTGCCGCTTACGGACGCTCGAGTTGTTCTTCGCGCTCGGCGGCCTGGTCGTCGTGGAAGGCGGCGGCCTTGCCGGCGGTGCGGATCTGTTGTTCGAGCGCGGCGGCCTTCTCGGCATTCTCGGTCGCCGCCGCGGCGTGCTCCTCGGCTCGCACCGCGTGCTCCTCGGCCCGGCGGCGGGCCTCGTCGGCCTCGCGGCCGCGTTCGCGTGCCTTGGCGACGTTCGAGTCGGCCTGGTCGCGGTGCGCCACCGCCTCGCTGGAGAGGCGCTCCTGCTCGATCTCGCGCTCGGCCGAGCGGCTGCGCAGGAAGGCTGCGATCAGGGCGATGACGACGATCGCGGCGATCACGATGACGATGATCAATGCAGTTGACATGCTCGGGATGTACCCGGGCAGTCAGGCCTCAATCAGCGTTTGGCGCGGCTACTCGTGCAGGTCGGAGTCGGCGACCTCGCGGCCGCCGGCGTCGAGCAGCCGGATCTGGGCGAGCTGGTCGTAGTCGACCGGGGTGGCGCCGCCGGCGCTGCCGTCGCCGCCGTCGATCGCGAGCGGGCGCAGCGCCAGCTTGCGGCCGTCGGCGGTGACCGCCTCGAGCTCGTAGCGGCCGTCGGCGACGCCGTCGTAGACCACCGCCAGCACCCACGAGGTCCGCCCCTGGTAGCCGTAGACGTAGCCGACCTGCTTGCCGCCGGGGCCTTCGAACGGGACCGCGTCGAAGTACTCGCCGTTGGCGACCGCGAGCGTCTCGCGATAGGACTCGGCGAGGTCGCGGTCGTCGCCGAGCGCGAACCAGACCGCGGCCGCGGCGCAGGCCGCGGCGACCAGCGCCGCGCCCAGCGGCAGCGCCAGCCGGCGTGCCCGCCCGAGCCGGGCGGGGCGGCGGTCGGCAGGCTGGATCGAGTCCGCGACCCTGGCCTCGAAGCCCGCCGGCGGCTCGGCCGCAGGCGCGATCAGCAGCAGCTCGTCGGCGAGCGCCGAGAGCCGCTCGATCCGCGCGCGGCACTCGGGGCAATCGGCGAGGTGGTCGAGCGCCCAGGCGCGATCCTCGCCGTCGGCGATCCCGAGCGCGATCTCGGCACCGAGCTCGCGCAGCCGCTCGCAGTCGGGTGACCTCACCGTGCTTCCTCCTCGGCCTCGGCCAGCTTCATGGTCGCCGTTCGGATCCGGGTCTTCGCCGTGCCCAGCGGGATGTGCTCGATCTCGCCGATCTCGCGGGCCGTGAACCCGAACAGCGCCGCCAGCAGCAGCGCCCGCCGCTGGTCCTCGGGCAGCTCGGCGAGCGAGTCGCGAAGCTCGCCCGCACCGCGCTCGGCCGCGTCCTGGTGACGGGCCGCGGTCGCCCAGAGCGCCCGCTCGGTGCCGCGGATCGAGTCGGGGTCGAGCGGCTCGGTGCGCTTCGAGCGCAGATGGTCGATCGCCAGGTTGCGGGTGATCGAGAGCAGCCAGGTGGCGACCCGGCCGCGACGGGCGTCGTAGGCGCCGGCATGGCGCCAGGCGCGGGTGAAGGCCTCCTGGGCGATCTCCTCGGCGATCGCCGCGTCGCCGACCATGGTCAGCGCGAGTCCGAACACCCGCGCCTGAAAGCGGCGCACGAAGGCAGTCGCGGCGCTCGCGTCGCCCGCCGCGAGCCCGGCCACGAGCGCTTCATCGGACGGCGACAAGATCACGCGTCCGGTTCTACGAGCCCCGACTGCGGGCGGATTGAATCTGCGCCATGATCGAGGGGAGCAATCCCCCCGCGCCGCTCGACCGTATCCACGGTTGAAGGCATGCCCAGCACGACCCCGAGGAGGCTACCCGTGGCCCGAAAGCTCCTGGTCCTGATCGCGATCATGGTCCCGCTCACCCTCGCCGCCTGCGGCGACGACGACGAGACCACAACCGCCGCGTCAAGCGAAACCACCGCGGCCGAGACGACGACGGCCGAAGAGACGACCGCGTCCGGCGGCGGCGGTGAGACCGTCGCGATCAGCGAAACCGACTTCGCGCTCGATCCCTCCGACGCCACGGTGGCGGCCGGCTCGGTGACCTTCGACGTCAGCAACGACGGCGACACCGTCCACAACCTCGAGGTCGAGGGCGACGGCGTCGAGGAGGTCACCGACGATCTCGAGCCCGGCGCTTCGGGCCAGCTCACGGTCGATCTCGCCGCCGGCACCTACGAGATGTACTGCGCGATCGGCAACCATCGCGACCTGGGCATGGACGGGACGGTCACGGTCGAGTAACCCCACTTCGGGCCGGAGAGGGTCAGGGCCCGCCGCCCCGGGCTGGTTTCAGCGGGGCGGCGGGACCCAGCCGCCGAAGCTGCGCTCGAGCTCGATCGCGACCGCGATCGAGACGTGGTCGCGGTCGATACCCGCGGCGACCTGGACGCCGAGCGGCAGCCCGTCGTCGTTGAGCCCCAGTGGCACCTCGGTGACCGGCATCCCGAGCAGGTTGAAGAGCGCCGCCGGCGCCAGCATCCAGGGCCGCCCGACCGTGCGCCCGTGGCGCGGGGCGACGCGCGAGAACGGCGGGTGCAGGAGGACGCCGTCGCCGATCGTCTCCGCGACCTGCTCGGCGAGATCCCGCTCGGCCGCGAGCGCCCGGCGCTGGAAGCGCTCGGGCACGTGGGCGGCGACGTTCTCGGAGGCGAGCGTCATCAGCAGCGGCGTGGTGTAGGGGCTGCGGCCGCGGACCGCGTCGCGGACCAGGCGGCCGAAGCCGGGCAGCTGCGCGCCGCCCTCGGTGAGCAGCTCGCGCACGCCGCCTGACTCGCGCATCGCGTTCAGGTAGGGCTGGATCACGGTCTTCACCGCCGGCAGGGAAACGCGGACCACCTCGGCCCCGGCGTCGCGCAGCGCCCTGGCGGCGTGCAGCCGCGCGTTTCGCAGCTCGACCGAGACAGGCAGCAGCGTGGCGTCGTCGGAGATCACCACGCGCAGGCCCTCGATCGAGACCGCGGCCGGGTCGCCGAGCTCGACCTCGCGCACCGTGCGGTCGACCCCGTCGGGGCCGGCGATCGCGCGCAGGAACGGCATCAGGTCCTCGGCTCGGCGGCTGAGCGGGCCGCAGCCGAGGAGGAAGGACCCGCGCTCGTTCGGGAACGGGTAATGGCCGGTGTGGGGGACGAGCGCGCCGCTGGGCTTGTGGCCGTAGACGCCGTTGAAGAAGGCCGGCAGGCGGATCGAGCCGCCGATGTCGGTGCCGAGGCCGAAGGGGGCGAACCCGGAGCCGATCGAGGCGCCCTCGCCGCCGGAGGAGCCGCCCGCCGTTCGATCCGGGTCGTAGGCGTTGTTGGTGCGGCCCCAGACGCGGTTTTCGGACTCGATCCACATCGTCAGCTCGGAGGTGTTGGTGACCCCGAGCGGGATCGCACCGGCTTCGACGAGGCGCTCGACCGCGGTCGCGGAGCGCTCGGCGATCACATCGCGGCGGGCGACCGAGCCCGAGGTGTGCGGCATCCCGGCGACGGCGAACGACTCCTTGATCGTGCAGGGGACGCCGAGCAGCGGCGGCAGGTTCTTGCGCGTCCGCCGCGAGGCGAGGCGCTGGTCGACCGCGTCGGCCTCGGCGCGAGCCGCCTCGAAGCGGTCGGCGACGACGGCGTTGACCTCGGGGTTTCGCGCCTCGATCAGGGCGATGTGCGCGTCGATGACCGCCCGCGAGCTGAGCTCGCCCGAGCGGATCGCCGCGGCGAGCTCGAGCGCCGAGCGCTCGGTGATCGGACGCGGTGGAGCTTCGACCGTCGCCATCGCGGCCAATCTAGACGTAGGAATAGACTCGCTGCGCTGGTCGAAGGAGAGGAGCACGGATGAACCTGGCCCAGAACCTGGTCCGCACGGCGGAGGAACACGGCGATCGGGTGGCTGTGAGGCTCGACGACGTCGAGCTCACCTACGGGCAGCTCGATGCCGCCTCGAACGGGGTCGCGAACCTGCTCCGCGAAAAGGGGGTCGAGGCCGGCGACCGGGTCGGGATCATGCTTCCGAACGTCCCCTACTTCCCGGTGACCTATTACGGCGCGCTGAAGGTGGGGGCCGTGGTCGTGCCGATGAACGTGCTGTTGAAGAAGCGCGAGGTCGGCTTCTACCTCTCCGACCCCGAGGCCAAGGTCGTCTTCGCCTGGCACGACTTCGCCGAGGCTGCCGAGGCGGGAGCCGCGGAGGCCGGGACCGAGCTGATCCTGGTCAAGCCGGGCGAGTTCGAGGAGCTGATCGGCGCCCAGGAGCACAGCTTCGAGACCGTCGACCGAGACGACGACGACACCGCGGTGATCCTCTACACCTCGGGGACCACGGGGACGCCGAAGGGAGCCGAGCTCACGCACTCGAACCTGGCCCGCAACGTCGACGGCTTCTCCGGCTTCACCGACATCGACGAGAACTCGGTCGTGCTCGGCGCGCTGCCGCTCTTTCACTCCTTCGGCCAGACCTGCGGGCTGAACGCAGCGGTCCGCACGGGCGCCTGCCTGACCCTGATCCCGCGCTTCGACCCGGGCAAGGCGCTGGAGATCATCGTCCGCGACCGGGTGACCGTGTTCGAGGGCGTGCCGACGATGTACGCGGCGATGCTCAACCACCCGGACCGCGAGAGCTTCGACACCTCGTGCCTCGAGCTCTGCGCCTCCGGCGGCTCGGCGATGCCGGTCGAGGTGATGAAGGCCTTCGAGGAGGCCTTCGGCTGCAAGGTGCTCGAGGGCTACGGGCTCTCGGAGACCTCGCCCGTGGCCTCCTTCAACCACCCCGACCGCGAGCGCAAGCCGGGATCGATCGGGACCCCGATCGAGGGGGTCGAGATGAAGGTCGTCGACGACGACGGCGGCGAGGTCGCCCAGGGTGAGCCGGGCGAGATCGTGATCCGCGGCCACAACGTGATGAAGGGCTACTGGAACCGGGCCGAGGCGACCGAGGAGGCGATCGACGACGAGGGCTGGTTCAAGACCGGCGACATGGCGACGATCGACGAGGACGGCTACTTCTTCATCGTCGACCGCAAGAAGGACCTGATCATCCGCGGCGGCTACAACGTCTATCCGCGCGAGATCGAGGAGGTCATCTACGAGCACCCGGCGGTGCGCGAGGCGGCCGTCGTCGGCGTCCCCCACGACGAGCTCGGCGAGGAGGTCGGCGCCGCGATCGCGCTCAAGGACGGCGAGCAGGCGAGCGAGGACGAGATCCGCGCCCACGTCAAGGACCAGGTCGCCGCCTACAAGTACCCGCGCGTGGTCTGGTTCGTCGACGAGCTGCCCAAGGGCCCGACGGGCAAGATCCTCAAGCGCGAGATCGAGCCGCCCGGCTGAGCGTGCTCGGCCCGGCTGGTTAGGACCGGCGCCGATCGGGAATGAAAAGGGGTCGTGGGGTTCGACGATGCACCGACCGACGAGCTCGAGGACGAGCACGGGAGCGGGGGCAGGGCGCCGGCAGGACTTGCCGATCCGCCGCTGTTCGCGCCCGGGCGGCGCCTCGGCGGGCGCTACCTGCTCGAGCGCAAGCTCGGCCACGGCGGCATGGCGGTCGTCTGGCTGGCCACCGACGAGCGCCTCGACCGCGAGGTCGCGATCAAGGTCCTCTCCGACACCCTGACCGCCGACCACGACTACCGAGGCCGCTTTGCCCGTGAGGCTCGGGTGGCCGCGGGCCTGCAGCATCCGAACCTGGTCTCGGTCTACGACTACGACGCCGGCGAGCGTCCCTACCTGGTGATGGAGTACATCGAGGGCGGCGATCTCGCCGCGCGGCTCGAGGCGGGCAGGCCGCCGGCCGCCGAGAAACTCGCGACCGGCCTGCTCTCGGCGCTCAGCCACATCCACGCCGCCGGTGTCCTTCACCGCGACATCAAGCCCCAGAACGTGCTCGTCGACGGCTATGGGCACGCCCGGCTGAGCGACTTCGGGATCGCCCGCCCGCGCGACGCGAGCTCGCTCACCCGCACCGGGATGGTGATCGGCACCGAGACCTACCTGGCGCCCGAGGTGCGCGCCGGTGAGCCGGCGAGCGAGCGCTCGGACCTGTACTCGCTCGGGGTTCTGCTCGGCGACGCAGCCCGCGAGGGTGCGACCGCGCCGCTGTGGAAGCTGACCGACGAGCTTCGCCAGCCCGACCCCGAACGCCGCCCCAGATCCGCCACCGCGGCGCTGGAGGACTTTGCGCTGGCGGAGGTGCAGCCGGCAGGTGACGCAACCCAGGCCTACGGGATCGAGCCGCCGCCCCCGGCGGTCGCGGAGGAGCCGCCGGCGATGCGGCCGTTCGAACCGACACCGACCGGGATCCACTCTCCACGCCGCAGAAGCCGCGCTCTCGCGATCGCAGCCGTCGCCGGCGTGGCCGTGGTCGCGCTCGCCTTCCTGCTGCTCGGCGGCGGGGGCGGGGATCAGGGGCAGAACGCCGATCGCAGCGCTTCCGCTGGGTCCGGTTCGGAGCGGGGATCGGGAGACGAATCGGGCGGTTCGGACGGCTCGGGCGGGCAAGGGTCATCTTCCGATCAACCCTCCGCGGAGCCCCCGCCGACCGGTCCGGCGCCCAGCGGCGGGGTACCGGCCGACGACGAATCCACCGGCGACGGCTCGGTCGCGAGCAGCGACGGCCTTGCGCTCAACGACGAGGGCTTCGCGCTGGTCCGCGACGGACGTTACGAGGAGGCGATCCCGGTGCTCGAGCGAGCGGTCGAGGCGCTGGGCGGCTCCGGCGACGAGGCGACCTACAACTACGCGCTCTTCAACCTCGCCTCGGCCTATCTCGGCGCCGGCCGCGCCGCCGAGGCGATCCCGCTGCTCGAGGAGCGGATGCAGTTCGACGACGGGCAGCTCGGCGACGTCCAGGCGAAGCTCGACGAGGCCCGCGCCGCCGCGGGGGTGAAGCCCGAGAAGCCCGAGAAGTCCGAGAAGTCCGGCAAGGGGCCCAAGAACGGCGAGGTTCCGCCACCGTTCGAGGAGGACGGGGACTAGCCACTAAGATCGCCGCCTCGCATGAGCGTCGCGCCCAGCGACAAGGAGGTGCAGGGGGGCGAACCGGCCGCAGGGCCCGGCGGCCTGCTGGAACGCGAAAGCGAGCTCGGCGCCCTGCGCTCGTTCATCGACGGGGTCTCCGGTGCAGGGCAGCGGCTGCTGCTGATCGAGGGCCAGGCCGGGATCGGCAAGAGCGCCCTGCTGAGCGCCGCCCGCGGGCTCGCCGCCGAGGATGGGATCGCCGTCCTCTCGGCGCGCGGATCGCAGCTCGAGCGCGAGTTCCCGTTCGGAGTCGTGCGCCAGCTGTTCGAGCCCAAGCTGGCCGGCGCCGAGGGCGAGCGGCTGCTCGACGGCGCCGCGGCCTCGGCGGCGACCGTGTTCGAGTCGCCCGGCAGCGAGGAATCCGGTGGCGGCGACACCTCGTTCGCTGCCCTGCACGGCCTCTACTGGCTGACGATGAACCTGGCCGGCGAGGAGCCGCTGCTGCTGATCGTCGACGACTTGCACTGGGTCGATCATCCGTCGCTGCGGTTCATCGCCTACCTCGCGCGCCGGCTCGAGGGCGCGCCGATCGGGGTGATCACCGGGACGCGGCCGAATGAGCCCGGCGCCGACGCGGCGATGCTCGCCGAGCTCGCCGCCGATCCGCTGGCGATCTCGATCCGGCCCGGTGGGCTGAGCGTCGACGGCGTCCGCGGAGTGGTCGAGCAGCGGCTCGGCCAGGCGCCCGACGCGCCGTTCGCCGAGGCCTGCCACACCGCAACCGGCGGCAACCCGCTGCTCCTGCATGAGCTGATGAAGGCGGTCGCGGTCGAGGGCACGGCGCCGACGGCCGACAACACCGGGGTCGTCTCCGAGCTCGGCCCGCGGGCCGCCTCGCGGGCGGTGCTGCTGCGGCTCTCGCGCCTCTCGGACGAGGCGGGACAGGTGGCCCGCGCGGCCGCGGTCCTGGACGAGGGCTTCGACGTGTCCACGGTTGCCGCGCTGGCCGGGGTCGAGGAGCAGGTCGCCGCCCGCGCCACCGGCGAGCTCAGCCAGGCGGAGATCCTGCGCCCCGCGCAGCCGCTTGGCTTCGTCCACCCGCTGATCCGCGCCGCGGTCTACCAGGAGGTCTCGCCCGGCGAGCGCGAGCTCGCCCATGCGCGCGCCGCGCGGCTGCTCTTCGAGGCCGGGGGCCCGGGCGAGCGGATCGCCTCGCACCTGCTCGAGGTTCCGCCGCACGGCGACCAGTGGACGTTCGAGACCTTGCGCGACGCGGCCCGGGCGGCGATGAAGAAGGGCGCCGCCGACAGCGCCGTCGCCTACTTTCGGCGCGCGCTCGAGGAGCCGCCGGTCGACGCGGAGCGCACCCAGACTCTGCTCGAGCTCGGCTTGGTCGAGTCGCTCACCTACGCGCCGGCCGCGGTCGAGCATCTGCGCGAGGCCTACGACCGGCTCAGCGACCCGTTCGCGATCGGCCTCGCCGCCAACGTCCTGGCGCGGACGCTGATGTGGCAATCGCCGCCGGAGGCGGCCGAGGTTGCACGCCGCGCCGCCGCCGTGATGCCACCGGAGCTCGATCAGGTCCGGCTCAGCCTCGACGCCTTCCGCGGGGCGCTGATTCCGTTCGGCGTCGCCGCGCCCGACATCATCGAGGAGATCGAGGCGTTCCTCGAGCGCAGCGAGCCGCCGCAGGGACCGGGGGAGAAGGCGATGGCGGCGACGACGGCCTGGTTCATGGCCCACCACAACGGTCCCTACAACCGAGTCGTCGAGCTCGCGCTCGCCGCGATCGAGGGCGGTGAGCTGATCGAGATCGACGGCGGCTTCCTGCCGATCTACGCGCTGATGGCGCTGATGATCGCCGACCGCGAGGAGGTGATCGACGTCTGCGAGCAGCTGCTTGCGGCGGCGCATCGCAACGGCTCGATGTTCGGGATCACCGCGATCCTGCTCTGGCGCAGCTACGCGCTCTATCGCCGCGGCGACCTGCCCGAGGCGGAGGAGTCGATCCGGGCCGCGGTCTCGAGCATGCCGGAGTACGGCTACGGCCAGCGCGGGATGGCTTACACCGGCCCACACCTCGGCGCGATCCTGATCGAGCGCGGCGACCTCGCAGGAGCGCGCCGGGCGCTCGAGGGCGCCGACCCCGGGCCGGTCGACTCGGCCCGTTACTGGCTGCTGGCGAGGATGGCGCTGCTGCTCGCCGAGGGCAAGCCGGAGGAGGTGCTCGAGATCGCCGACGAGCTCCCGGCGCGGCTGCCGTGGATCACCAATCCGGCCGAGGCCTGGTGGCGTTCGTACAAGGCGCAGGCGCTGGACCGCCTCGGGCGAACCGAGGAGGCGATCGAGCTCCTGCACGAGGAGCTCGAGCTGGCTCGCGCGTGGGGCGCGCCCGCTGCCGTCGGCAGGGTCCTGCGCGTCCTCGGGACGATCGATCGCGACAACGCGATCGATCACCTCGAGGCCTCGGTCGCGCTGCTCGAGCAATCGACCACCAAACTCGAGTACGCGAAGGCGCTCTGCGCGCTCGGCACCGCGATCCGCCTCGAGCGCAAGCCGAGCGAGGCCCGCGAGCCGCTCTACCGGGCGCTCGAGCTGGCCAGCGTCTGCGGCGCGACCGCGCTCGAGGAGACTGCCCGCGCCGAGCTCGGGGCGACCGGGGCGCGGCCGCGGCGCGAGGCCCTCAGCGGCGTCGGCTCGCTGACCCCCTCGGAGACGCGGGTCGCGGCGCTGGCCGCCGACGGGCTTTCCAACCGCGAGATCGCGCAGGAGCTCTACGTGACGCCGAAGACGGTCGAGGTCCACCTCTCGAATACCTACCGCAAGCTCGAGATCCGCTCTCGCCGGCAACTTTCGGGCGCCCTCGCACCCGCTTAACGTCGCTTGAACAAGCGGTTTCTCGGGTCGCCGCCTAACCTTGGGGTAGGGGTTAGGGGGTTTCCTCGATGTGCCTGGCGCCTGCCTGGCGGAAGCTGCCAGGCGTGAACGCAACGACTACCCAGATCGCCCTCGAGCTGGAGCTCGACGGAGACACGGTCAGCGGCCGCACGGTCGATGCCCGTGGCGCCAAGCGCGAGTTCTCCGGCTGGATCGGACTGATGGGTGTGCTCGACGCGCTCCTCGACGAGGCCCGGACGGCGGGCCTCGACCGCGACTCAGAGAACGAATCCATGGAGAGGAACCGAAATGATCATTGACGACCCCACAATCTCGACCGCCGCCGCCCTTCGCCGGAGCTTCGCCGACAGCGTCGTCGCGCCCGACGACGCCGGCTATGACCAGGCCCGTGCCGCGTTCAACCTCGTTCACGATCAGCGCCCGGACGCGATCGCGACCCCGAGCTCGGCGGCCGAGACCGCGGCGATCGCCGTCGCCGCCCGCGACGCGGGCCTGCGGATCGCTCCGCAGGGCTCGAGCCACAACGTCGCCCCGCTCGGCGATCTGTCGGGAACGATGCTGCTCAAGCTCGAGCGGATGAAGGCGGTCGAGCTCGACGCGGTCAACGGCACCGCGCGGGTCGAGGCCGGTGCCCGCTGGTGGGACCTGATCGACCAGGCCTCCGAGGCCGGGCTCGCCGCCCTCCACGGCTCCTCGCCGGAGATCAACATCACCGGCTACACGCTCGGCGGCGGCGTCGGCTGGCTGGCGCGCAAGCACGGCCTGCAGGCGAACGCGGTCACTTCGATCGAGCTGGTCACCGCCGACGGCGAGCAGCGGGTCGTCGACGCCGAGAACGAGCCGGAGCTGTTCTGGGCGCTGCGCGGCGGCGGCGGCAACTTCGGCGTCGTCACCGCAATCGAGTTCGAGCTGGTGCCGGTGCGCGAGCTCCACGCCGGGGCGCTGTTCTTCGAGTTCGAGCGCTCCGCCGAGGTCCTCAACGCCTACCGCGAGTGGACCGCCGAGCTGCCCGACGAGATCACCTCGGTCGGCCGCACCCTGCAGCTCCCCGACCTGCCGGAGATCCCGGAGATCGTGCGCGGCAAGTCGTTCTCGATCATCGAGGCCGTTCATCTCGGCAGCGAGGCCGAGGCACGCGAGCTGCTCGCCCCGCTGCGCGAGCTCGGCGGCGTGCTCATGGACACGTTCTCGGATGTGCCCCCGTCGGCGCTCCAGTACCTGCACATGGACCCGATCGAGCCGGTGCCCTACGACGGCACCCATGCGCTGCTGGGCGAGTTCAGCGAGCGGGCGCTCGACGAGGCGCTGGCCGCGGTCGGCCCTGGCGCCGGCTCGCCGGTCTCGTTCGAGGTCCGTCACCTCGGCGGGGCGCTGTCGCGCAGCGAGGCGAGCCACGGGGCGATCGACACGATGCGCGGCGAGTACATGATGTTCGGCGTCGCGCCGATCATCGACCCGGCGATGGCCCCGGCGATGGCCGCCGACCTGGCTCGCCTGGCGGAGGCATTCGCCCCGGACGGCTCCGGGCGCTACCTCAATTTCACCGAGGTCTCACACGCGGTCGAGGAGATGTTCCCCGACGGCACCGTGCCGCGGCTGCGCGCCGTCAGGGCCGAGTACGACCCGGAGGGCTTGTTCAGAGCAAATCACGCGGTCTAGTACCGCAGCGGGCCGACTCGGTTTGGCACCGCGCGACCGCGTCCCGCTCAGCGAATCACGCGGGCTCTCTCACCCGCGACGGCCGCTCAGGTTCCGGTGAACTTGGGCGGCCGTTTCTCTGCGAACGCGAGCACGCCCTCGACGAAGTCATTTGTCCGACCCTGCTCGCTCTGGGCCTCGGCCTCGGCGTCGAGCTGCGCGGCGAGGTCGCCGTAGAGGCTGCGGTTGAGCAGCGCCTTGATGTTGGCGTAGGCGCGGGTCGGCCCGCCGGCGAGCCTGGTGAGCAGCAGGCCGGCCTCCTGGTCGAGGTCGCCGTCGGCGACGACCCGGTTGATCAGCCCCCACTCGAGCGCGGTCGCCGCGGGCACCCGCTCGCCGAGCATCGCCATCTCGGCCGCCCGCGCGGCCCCGGCGCGCGCCGGCAGCGTCGCGGTGACGCCGCCGTCGGGGACGAGGCCGATGTTGACGAAGGCGAGCAAAAAGAACGCCGACTCGGCGGCGACGATCAGGTCGCAGGCGAGCGCCAGCGAGCAGCCGATCCCGGCGGCAGGCCCGTTGACCGCGGCGAGCACCGGCTTCGGCAGCTGGCGGACCGAGAGGATGATCGGGTTGTAGAGCTCGCGCAGGCGGGCGCTGAGGTCCGGCGGCCCACCCTCGACGTTCGAGCGTTGCTCGCTGAGGTCGGCGCCGGAGGAGAACGCCCGCCCGGCGCCGGTGATCATCACCGCGCGGACCGCGTCGTCGACCGTCGCCCGGTCGAGCGCCGCCGCCAGCTCGTCGCCGAACTGCTCGTTCCAGGAGTTGAGCGAGTCGGGGCGGTTGAGGGTGATCGTCGCCGCGCCGTCGGCGACGGCGAGAGTTACGGCTTGGTCAGGCATCCGGGGAGCCTACGCGGCACGAGCAACCACGGGGCAGGTGGGGGAGGGGTTGGCCCGGGGCGTGCGGGGCAGGCCTGTTTTCTCGTCGAGTGTCGTCTTGCCTCCGTATACGAAGGCTGGTCGCCACTCGATCCGACACCGCCTTCCGCGTCCACCCCTACCCAGCCCCGTTGTTGTTCGCCTACCCCGCGGCTTCGGCTCGGCGCAGCCCGGTGCGGGCCCAGTTGAACATCACCAGGATCAGGCCGGCGGCGACGCCGAGCGCGAGCAGGGTCTCGGCCGGGGCGCCGATGATCAGGTTGCGGCCCGCCTCCAGCATCGCCGTCATCGGGTTGACGTCGGCGACCGAGGCGACCCAGCCCTCGATCAGGTTGCGGGGCACGTAGACCGGCGCGGTCATGATGATCAGGAAGGCCGGCAGCTGGATCAGCGGCGCCGCCTGCAGGGTGCGGAAGCGCATCGCCAGCCCGGAGGCGAACAGCGTCGCCGCGAGATTGAGCAGCACCGCGATCGCGAGGATGCCGAACAGGTCGACGCCGCTGCCCGAGATCGTCGCCCCGGAGGCCACGGCGACCACCGTGACCACCGCCCAGACCATCAGCGCCCGGACGAGCGCCGTGATCAGGTAACCGACGACCAGAGCCGAGCGGTTGCGGGTCGCGAGCAGCATCCTGCGGGCGAAGCCGAACTCGAAGTCGGCGGCGATCGCAAAGCCGGTGAACACGCCGCCGAAGATCGCCGACTGCATGAGCACGAACACGTACTGGAAGGTCGAGTAGTTGGGGTAGTCGAAGTTCGGCGCCTGATCGACCGCTGAGAGGCCGCCGGCGAAGGCGGCGAAGAAGAACAGCGGGAAGATCAGCGAGGGCAAGAACAGCGACGGCTTGCTGATCATCACGTGCAGCTGGCGCCAGGCGATCGCCAGCGAGGCGCGCGCGAATCTCGTCTTCAGCGGGTTCATGTGCGCTCCATCCTCGTTCGCAGTGCCGCGCTCGCCGCCCAGAGCCCGAACGCGAGCACAGCGAACGCGACTCCGAATCCAAGCGCCAGCGCCTCGCCGTCCCAGCCGCTGACGAAGAGGCTGCGGAAGGCCTCGATCACATAGCTGACCGGGTTGATCGTCGCCACGGTCTCGAACCATTGGTTGGCGATCAGGTCTCGCGGCAGCGCCCCGGAGCTGAGGAAGAGGAGTACGAACAGCAACGGGAAGACGCCTTGGACCGCCTCGCCGTTGCCGGTTCGCAGGCCGATCGCCAAGCCGATCGAGCCGAAGGCGACGCCGACCAGCGCCGAAAACACGAACAGGACCACGACGCCCGCCGGGCCGGCCTCGAAATGGGCGCCGAAGGCGAGCGCGACGATCAGGTAGGCGACTCCCTGGATCAGCCCCTGGAGCGTCACCCCGGCGAGTTGGCCGGCGAGCAGGGCCGGTGCTCGCAACGGCGTCAGCTGGAGTCGGTCGAAGAAGCCGTGCTGAATGTCGCCGGCGATCGACTGGCCGGCGCCCATGGTCGCGAACAGGGCCCCCTGCATGAAGGTCAGCCCGAGCGCGAACGTCAGGTAGGAGTCGGTGGGGAAGCCGGGCAGCGAGGTGGCCGCCGCGAGCCCGCTCGAGTTCACCGCGAGCAGGAAGAGCGGGAAGACGAGGCTGGGGATGAACATGATCGGCTGGCGGATCGTGCGCGTGACCGAGCGCCGCGCCAGGTAGCCGACCTGGGTCAGGGTGCCGGTGCGCGCGCCGCGGTCGAGGCCGAGGCGCCCGATTGTCGCTGCTCCGGCGCTCACGCCGGTACGGCCTCGAGCTCGCCGGTTCCGCCTTCCGCCCGGGCCTCGTCGTCGACCTCGGCGGCGGCGCCCTCGAGCCGGCGCCCGGTCTTGGCGAGGAAGACGTCGTCGAGCGTCGGGGCGTGGATCTCGAGGTCCTGCACGGCGATCCCCTCGGCGTCGAGCGCCCGCACGATCTCGGCGAGCTCGCCGGATCCCTCGTCGAGGCGCACCGCGATGTGCCCTCGATCGGCGCGCTCGGGGGTGCCGAAGCGGTCGAACACGGCGCGCATCCGCTCCAGGTCGTCGGCCTCGGCCGGCGCGGCCTCGACCGTCGGCCGGCCGATCTCGGCCTTGAGCGAATCCGGAGTCCCCTCGGCGACGATCTTGCCGGTGTCGATGATCCCGACGCGATCGGCGAGCGAGTCCGCCTCCTCGAGGTACTGGGTGGTCAGGAACACGGTCACGCCCTCGTCGTTGGAAAGCCGTGCGACCTCATCCCAGAGCGCTGTGCGGCTCTGCACGTCGAGGCCGGTCGTGGGCTCGTCCAAGAACAGGATCCGCGGCCCGTGGACCAGCGCCAGGGCGAGGTCGAGCCGCCGGCGCATGCCGCCGGAGTAGCCGCCGACCTTGCGGTCGGCTGCCTCGGTGAGCCCGACCCGGGCGATCAGCTCGTCGCCGCGGCGCATCGCCTCGGCCTTGGTGATCCCGTGCATCCCGGCCTGCAGGCGCATGTGCTCGCGGGCGGTGAGGAACTGGTCGAGCGCGGCCTCCTGGAGGGCGACGCCGATCATGTCGCGGACCGCGGGGCCCTCCTTGATGATGTCGTGGCCCGCGACCCTCGCGGTGCCCGCGGTGGGGGGCAGCAGGGTGGTGAGCATGTGGACGGTGGTCGACTTGCCGGCTCCGTTGGGGCCGAGAAAGCCGTAGATCTCCCCCGGCGCGACGACGAGGTCGATCCCGTCGACCGCGCGTGGCCCCTTCTTGAACTCCCGGACCAGGCCTTCGACCTCGATCCCGTTGGTTCCCATCTGCATTCCCGCTCCCGTCTAAGTACTTGACTACTTCAACTATCTATGGGCTAGAGTATCATCGTCCTCACATGAATGTCGTCACGCCAGCAGAGCTCGCTCTCGCCACACAGGCCTGGATTGCGATGCAGGACTTCTTCTTCGCCAAGGCGCGGCCGCGGATGCTGGAGCTGTGGCGCGAGTTCGACCTGATGCCGCCGCAGCAGATGGTTCTCGGGCTGCTCGACGAGCCGCGGCCGATGGGCGAGCTGGCGCTGCAGATGCACTGCGACAGCTCCAACATCACCGGGATCGTCGACCGGCTCGAGGAGCGCGGGCTGGTCGAGCGCGGCGCCGCGGTCGGCGACCGCCGGGTGAAGCTCGTGGCGCTGACCGACGCAGGCCGGGAGATCCGCGACGAGCTCATCCGCCGCCGCTCCGTGCCGCCGGACGAGATCGCCGCCCTCTCCGACGCCGAGCTGCGCAAGCTGCGCAAGATCTTCGCCAAAGCGCTCGCCGGGTAGTCTCCGGTCCGTGGAGGACCTGGGGAACCCGAGCTCTTACCTCACCTGCGCGGAGGGCACATCGATCTACTCCAGCGACGGTCAGAAGTTGGGCGAGCTCGAGCACCTGCTCGCCGACGAGGAGACCGACATCTTCGACGGCTTGGTGATCGATCAAAGCGTGCTGCCCGGCGGTCATCGGTTTGTCGACGCAGCCCAGGTCGAGGAGATCTACGAGCGCGGGGTGGTGCTCACGGTCGACGCCGCCGGCGCCGAGAAGTTGCCGGAGCCCGGAAAGAGCCCGGGGGTGATCGAGGTCACCGGCGAGGACTTCGTCGAGCGCGAGTGGGACGACGAGCTCGAGGGCAAGCTGAAGCGCGCCTGGGACTTTCTCTCAGGCAAGCGGACCGAAGACCACCGCGGCTGAGCGATGGCCGTCCGCGAGGCCACCGAGGCTGACCTCGAGGCGCTGGCGCCGCTGGTGCGCGGCTACACCGACTTCTATGAGTCGAATCCCACCGACGCCGGGCTCGGGGCGATGGTCCGCGACGTGATCGCCGCCCCCGAGGACCGCGCCTTCCTGCTGGTCGCCACCGGCGACGACGACGCGGTCGTCGGCTTCGCCCTCAACCAGTGGAAGTGGTCGAGCCTGCGCGGCGCCCGGGTGGTGGTGATGGACGATCTGTTCGTCGCCGAGAGCGCCCGCGGCCACGGTCACGCCGACGCGCTGATCGAGGCGGTGGCCGAGGTCGCGCGCCGCCACGGGGCGCCGATCGTGAGCTGGTTCACGATGCCCGAGAACAAGCGCGCCCACACGGTCTACGACCGCCTCGGCGGCACGGCGGAAACGCTGCTCGAGTACGAGCTCGAGCTCTAGAACCTCAGCCGCGCTCGGCCCGGAACAGGAACCCGGTGACGGCGAAGTAGAACTCGCCCCGCTCGGCGAGCTTGCGCTGCTCGTCGGCCCAGTCGCGGACCTCGGCCTCGGGCAGGTCCTCGCGCCCGAGCGCGAACTGCTCGATGAAGGAGACGAGAAAGCCGCCGTAGGTGTCGTCGCTGAGCTCGTTGGTGGCGAAAGCGTGACCCTCCATCTCGATCCGCTCGAAGCCCGCCTCGCGCAGTTGCGCGGTCAGGGTCCAGGGCAGGGAGACGTGGGTCAGATGCGCGTCCCAGGCATCGAGAACCCGGCGCATCCGCCCGGGATCCTCGGTGCGGATCGAGAGCGTCGCCCAATCGACGTCCCAGATCGCGAGCCGGCCGCCGGGGCGCAGCGCGCGGAGGATCTCGGCCAGGGCGGCGGGAATGTCGGGGACGTACTCCATCACCTGGACGCTGAGCGCGGCATCGAAGCCGCCATCGTCGACCGGGAGCCGGGTCGCGTCGCCCTCGAGGAACTCGACGTTGCCGGCGTCGCGGCAGCGCTCGGCGGCGAGCGCGAGCATCGAGGCGCTGCCGTCGACGCCGACGACCGAGCCCTCGGCGCCGACCTCCTGCGCCAGCTCGGCGACGTAGAAGCCCGGGCCGCAACCGACATCGAGGATCCGGTCGCCCGCTTTCGCCGCGACGGCCTCGCGGACCAGCGCCCGCCGGCGGCGCACGTCGCGCGACGAGTACGACGCCTCGATCCGCTTCGAGGTCTCCTCGTTGAACTCGAGCTGGGCCACGGAGGAGTTCAACCCGGCCCGCGGCGCTAGGCGCTCAGCGCCGGCTCGCGGTCGGCGGCCGTGACCTCGACCGGGATCCCGTTGAGGACCGCGTTGCCGGAGGGCACGTCGATGTCGACCGGGGCGAGCAGGTTCGAGTTGACGCCGGCGTGCTCGGCCGCGACCGCCATCCGGTTGCCCGGCGAGTCGTGTCCCCAGCCATGCGGGATCGAGACCACCCCGGGCATGATCTCGTCGGTGATCTCGACCGGGACGACGAGCTCGCCGGAGCTCGAGCTGACCCGGGCCGAACCGCCCTCGGCGAGGCCGAGGCGCTCGGCATCGGTGGGGTGGACCTGGACCGTGCAGCGGTCCTTGCCCTTGACCAGCGCCGGCAGGTTGTGCATCCAGGAGTTGTTCGAGCGCAGCTGGCGGCGGCCGATCAGCACCATCTGGCCGTTGACGTGCATGCCGAGCTCTGCTTCGAGCCGAGGGATGTCGGCGAGGATCTCCTCCGGCGCCAGCTCGATCTTCCCCGAGGCCGTGCGCAGGACCTCGGGCACTCGCGGTCGCATCGCGCCCATGTCGATCCCGTGCGGGTTTGCCTCCAGCTTCGCCAGCGTCAGGCCCTCGGGGTCGGCGCCGAAGCCGTCGCCGAACGGGCCCACCCTGACCATGAAGTCGATCAGCCGCTCGGGCCCGCGGCGCTCGCCCAGGGCCTCGGCGATCTCGCTCGCGTCGCGTCCCTCGATCGGCGAGCCCGGCAGCGCCACCTCGCGGCCGATCAGGGTCTGGGCCACGAGCTCGTCCCAGGCCTCGATGTCGGCCTCGGCACCCTGTCCGGCGGCGATCGCGGCGAGCCGCAGGATGATCTCCCACTCGTGCGGCTGGCCCTCGGGGAGGTCGAGGATCGGTTCCGAGTAGTTGGCGACGCTGCGGATCGCGAGCTGGTAGAGCGCCGCGTCGTAGTGGGCCTTGGCCAGGGGCTCGGGAGCGGGAAGGATGACGTCGGCGTGGCGGGTGGTCTCGTTGACGTAGATGTCGACCGAGACCATGAAGTCGAGCGTCTCGACCGCGGCCTCGAGCGAGCCCGAGTCCGGGGTCGAGACCAGCGGGTTGCCGGCGATCGTCACCAGCGCCCGCACCTGGCCCTCGCCGGGGGTCGAGATCTCCTCGGCGAGTCCGACCACCGGCAGCTCGCCGAAGACCTCGGGCCTGCCGCTGACGCGGCTCGCCCAGCGGCCGATCCGAAGACCCTTGCCGACCGGCCCCCGGCCGGCCGAGTTTCGCTGACCGGCGGCGGCGAGCGCGAACATCGCCCCGCCCTCGCGGTCGAGGTTGCCGGTGAGGTAGTTGAGCACGTCGACGAGCCAGCTCGAGAGCGTGCCGAAGCGCTGCGTCGTGGTGCCGATGCGCGCGTAGACGGCGGCGCGCTCGGCGGCCGCGAGCTCGCGCGCCATCGTGCGGATCTCGTCGGCGTCGATGCCGCAGATCGGCGCCACGGCGTCGGGCGTGAACGGCTCGGCGAGGCCGGCGATCAGCTCGGCGCCCTCGGTGTGCTCGGTCAGCCGGCCCGGATCGGTCAGCTCCTCGGCGATCAGCACGTTGGCGATCGCGAACAGCAGGTGGGCGTCGGTGCCGGGACGGATGAAGTGGTGCTCGGAGGCCTCGCGGGCGGTGCGGCTTCGGCGCGGGTCGATGACCACGACCTTGCCGCCGCGATCGCGGATCGCGCGGATCCGCCCGCGCATGTCGGGCGCGGTCAGCAGCGAGCCGTTCGAGACCAACGGGTTGGCGCCGAGGATCAGCAGGTGGTCGGTGCGGTCGACGTCGGGGATCGGGACGCTGAGACCGCCACCGAACATCAACCCGGCCGAGACCTGCTTCGGCATCTGGTCGACGGTCGAGGCGGAGTAGATGTTCTTCGAGCCGAGGGCCTTCAGAAACGGCGTCCCGTAGAGCGTCGGCCCGAGGCTGTGGGCGGCCGGGTTGCCGAGATAGACGGCGACAGAATCGCGCCCGCCCTGCTCGAGTACACGGGTGAGGCCGTCCTCGACGGCCGCGAAGGCCTCCTCCCAGCTGGCCTCGACCAGCTCGCCGTCGCGGCGCACCAGCGGCGTCGTCAGCCGGTCCGGATCGTCGTGAAGTTGTTTCAGCCCCTGCGATTTGGGACAGAGAAAGCCATGCGAGAAGACGTCGTCGTCATCCCCGCGGACCGAGGCCACCTCGTCGCCGCGCATCGTCACCTCGAGGCCACAGGTCGCCTCACAGAAGGGACAGGTGCGGTAGTGGACGGTCTCGGTTGCCACCACGGTCAGCCTACCGTGATCCCGGGCGGCCACGGGGGTTGAGTAATTGACGCCAGTGGCCGATGAAAGATGCAGTATGCGCAGGGCTCGCTCGGCAATCCTCTTTATGACCACGATCGCGATCGTGCTGATCGGCGTGCCCGCGGCCGGGGCCGCCCAGCCGGGCGACACCGAGCACGGGGTCAATCGCGCCAAGCTGATCTCGAAGGCTCAACGGATGATCGAGGCGCGCAACGGCATCGAGGTGCTGAAGATCAGCAAATGCGGGCCGCAGAAGCGCAAGGGCAAGCTCAACTACTCGACCTGGATCTGCCTCTGGCGCGCCGAGGGCGTCTACGCCGCCGGCGAGGTGCCCTACCGCTGCGCCGGCAAAGCGGTGTGGAAGCGCAAGGGCAACAAGTGGCGGGTCGACAAGTGCGCGAACCAGATGCAACCGATGGCGCCGCTGCTGACGACGCCGAACCCACCGCCGACGTTCGGCTTCAACGACGACTGGATCTTCCAGTCCGTCGCGGCGCTCAACCTGCTCGAGGACACCGAGCCGGACGTCGCCCGCGTCGGCCTGCCGTGGAAATCGGTGGAGGGCA
Organism: uncultured Solirubrobacterales bacterium; assembly: GCA_963767475.1. Taxonomy (GTDB): domain Bacteria; phylum Actinomycetota; class Thermoleophilia; order Solirubrobacterales; family 70-9; genus WHSW01. The sequence continues at coordinate 128,961 of CAVYEI010000001.1, read as the reverse complement.
ACAAGGGCTCCTTCAACTGGTTCGGCCCCGACCAGCTTTACGACCGCCTGCGCGACCGCGGCATCCGCCCACTGTGGATCCTGCTCGACGCCCCCTGCTACGCCCAGGCAAACCCCGGCGCCTGCGCCGGCGGCGAGGACGAGCTGCACCCGGCGCCCCAGCACTACGACGAGTTCGCCGAGATCGCCGTCGCCGCCGCCAAGCGCTACCCGGACTCGATCGGCTTCGAGGTCTGGAACGAGCCCAACTACCCGCGCTTCTGGGGTGGGCCGCCCGACCCCGGCGCGTACTCCGCGATGCTGAAGGTCGTCGCCGACGCGCTGCACGCCCAGGCGCCGGAGATGGTCGTCGTCAGCGCCGGCCTCTCACCGCACGCCGACACCGATACCAGCGGCTCGATGGGCTTCAGAGACTTCCTGATCGGGATGTATGAGAACGGGGCCGCGCAGAAGGCGGACGCGATCGGCATCCACCCCTATCCCGGAGTAGGCCCGAGCGACGACTACCTCGGCGACGTGCGCGTCTATCTGGGCAAGGTCCAGAACGTCATGGACCGCTACGGCGACGGCGCCAGGCCCCTGTGGGCGACCGAGTTCGGCGTCTCGACCTCGGGCGACAAGGGCTTCGACCCCAATGCCTCGGCCACCGCGATCACCGAGCTGATGGAGATCTTCCGGCGCATCCGCGGGATCGAGCTGGCGATCGTCCACCGCTTCGTCGAAGAGCCCTCGCTCGCAGGACGCGAAGCCGGGTTCGGCGTCGTGAACAAGAACCTGAGCCCGAAGCCGGCACTGTGCGCGATCGCCGCCCTGCGCGGGGTCTCGATGCCAGGCGTCTGCTAGCCGACGCTGGCCGCCTCCAGCGCCGCGCCCCAGAGGATGTCGTGCTCGGAGACCTCGATCTCCTGTAGCCCGAAGGCCCGCATCACCTGAATCAGGATGACGACGCCGGCGACGATCGTCGGCGCCCGGCCCTCGTGCAGGCCGACGACCTGGAGCCGCTCGACCAATGGCTTCGAAGCGAGCTGCGAGAGCATCCGCTGGATCGACCCGAGCGAGAGCGTGTAGCCGTGGACGAACTCGGGGTCGTAGGGGTCGAGCTTTTGGTCGATGGCGGCAAGCGAGGTCGGCGTGCCGGCGACGCCGATGCCGAAGTTGGCGCGGGCCAGGGCGGCGCCCTCGAGCGCCTCGTTGATCAGGCCCTGGACGTCGCCGGCGAGCTCCTCGAGCTCGGCGGCCTCGGGCGGGTCATGGGTGATGTAGCGCTCGGTGTGGCGCACGGTCCCCGCCTGCATTGAGGCGTAGAAGCCGACCTCGGGCCCGTCGCCGATCACCAGCTCGGTCGAGCCCCCGCCGATGTCGACGACCATCGTCTTCGCCGCCGGCGGGCGCTCGGCGTAGGCGCCGATGTAAGTCAGCCGCGCCTCCTCGGCGCCGTCGAGGATCTCGGCCTGGAGGTCGAAGCGCTCGCGCAGCTCGGCGAGGAACATCGCCCGGTTGTCGGCGTCGCGGACGGCACTGGTGGCGATCGCCCGGACCCGGTCGACGCCGAGCTTCTCGTAGATCTGGATGTAGGAGCCGACCGCGTCGCAGGCATCCTCGATCGCCTCGGCGGCGAGCTGGCCCGAGGTGTCGACCCCGCGGCCGAGCCGGGTCACAGTCGAGCGCCGCTCGAGCTCGCGCACGCGCCCGTCGACGACGTCGGCGACCAGCAGCCGCGTCGAGTTCGTGCCCATGTCGACGACCGCGACTCTCAACCCGCCCGCATCCTAGAAGGAGAGCTGGTGGTGGCTCAGGCGTTGTCGATCTCGCGCTCGACCACGCGATCGAAGGCGCGGTCGGGAAGCAGCGTGCGGGCGACCGCCTGGATCTTCGCGTCGCGCCCGATCACGTAGCGCGCCTTCGGCTTCGGCGCCGTGAGCGCATGCTCGATCGCCTTGTAGACGACTTCCGGGGCGAGGCCCGAGGCACCGGTCTTGCGCCCGAGCGCCGCGAAGCTGTCGAGGCGCTCACCGTAGAGCTCGTTCATCTCCGGCCCCATCGCCTCGCGCACGGCCGGCGCCGCCTCGCCGCCCTTGGCCCAGATCTCGGTCGCGATCGCGCCCGGCTCGATGATCGCGACCTCGACCCCGAACGGGCGCATCTCCTGTCGCAGCGAGTCGCCGACGGCGCTGATCGCGCACTTGGACGCGTTGTAGGCCGAGAGGTAGGCGAGTCCGCCGCGGCCGCCGATCGAGGAGATGAAGACGACCCGGCCGCGCGCGGCGCGGATCATCCCGAGGAATGCCTGGGTGACGGCGACCTGTCCGGTCACGTTGACCTCGAGCTGGTAGCGGAAGTCGTCGAGCGGCACCGTCTCGACCGGGCCGGGAACCGTGATCCCGGCGTTGTTGACCAGGCCGGCGAGCTTGCCGCCGGTCGCTTCGCGCACGCGGTCGGCGGCGGCGGCGATCGTGGCGGCATCGGTGACGTCGATGATCAGCGGCTCAAGCCGCTGCGAGGCCTCGGAGCCGAGCGCCTCCCCGTCGGCGGGTTTGCGGACCCCGGCGAAGACCGTGAACCCGGCCCGGTCGAGGCCGAGCGCGCAGGCCCGGCCGATCCCGGTCGAGCTGCCGGTGACGACGACGGCGCCGCGCCCGGCGGCGGCGCTCACGCTGCCCGCGCCCGCTCGAGCTCGACCGGATCGTGGGCGCAGAAGATGCGGACCTCGTCGCCGTGGTCGCGGGAGAGCTCGCGGAGGCGCTCCTGGTTGTTGCGCCGGGCACCGTTGTCGGCGGCCATCGCCGTCTGGAAGTAGCGCAGCCCGGGCGGGCAGCTGGGCGGAATCGCGATCTCGTTGCGGTGAAAGTAGGCGTCGCCGCAATGCAGGAGCCAGCCGTCGCCTTCGCGGACCGCGATCGCGCTGTGGCCGCGCGAATGGCCGACAAGGGGGATGAGCAGGACCTCGGGATCGACGCCGGGAAGCACGCGAACGCTCTCGAACCCGAACCAGTCGTCGCCGTCGACGGTGTGCGTGTGCCACTTCGGCCCGTGCTCCAGATGGCAGGCCGGATAGCGGAGGCGATCGCGCAGGGAGGGGTTGACAGCCGCCTGCTTCTCGGGCTCGAACACATGCACCTCGGCGTCGGGGAAGTCGGGGAGGCCGCCGGCGTGATCGAGGTCGAGGTGGGTGCAGGCGATGTGGCGGACGTCGGTCGGGTCGAGGCCGAGGGCGCGGATCCGCTCGACCGCCGGGGAGGTGAGGTCGGCCTGAACGCGGAACGAGGCCGTGAACGCCACCCCGAGCCGGCGGTAGGGATGGCGCATGTCGTCGAGCCCCATTCCCGTGTCGACCAAGACCAGCGAGTCGGCGGTCTCGATCAGCAGGCAGTGACAGATGATCTCGGTGGCGCCAAAGCCGCCATCGCCCGCAATCAGCTTGCTGCCGAAGGGGCACATGGTGCCGCAGCTGAGGTGATGGATCTTCATCAGCCGTCATCCTGACGGAAAGCCCAGCGGACCTCGTCGATCGAGAGCCCCGAGGCGAGACAGGCGAGCAGCTTCATCCGCGCCGCCTGCGGTGAGAGGAAGCCGGCCGGGACGATCCCGGTCGCGCGCAGGTCCTGCTCGGATCCGCGGTAGCCGTAGGTCGCGTTGAGGATCACCCCGCGCTCGGAGCGACAGTAGGCGATCACCGGGATCCGCTCGGCGGCCTCCTGCCAGAGCTCGAGCAGGTCCGGGGTCAGGTGGCCGGCGCCGAGCGTGCCGATCACGGCGCCGTCGGGCTCGGTGGCGAGCGCCGCCCGGGCAAGGGCGCCGTCGTCGCCGGCGGCGGTGGGGACGAGGGCGACGCGGCAGTCGAGATGGGGAGGGTCGAGCGGCGGGTTGCGCGGGATCCGCGACCAGATCGTCGGATGGCCCTCGCTGACGCGGCCCAGCGGCCCGGTCTGCGGTGAGGAGAAGGCGACCAGCGAGGTGGTGTCGGTCTTGCGCACGCAGCGGGCGTGGTGGATCTCGCCGCCGAAGCACAGCAACACGCCCATCCCGGCGGCGGCCTCGCTGGCGGCGACGCTGATCGCGTCGACCGTGTTCGCCGGGCCGTCGGCGCCCGGCGCCGAGGCCGGGCGGATCGCGCCCGTGAACACGATCGGCGCCTCGGCGTCGTGGAGGACGTCGCAGAGCATCGCCGTCTCCTCCATCGTGTCGGTGCCGTGGGTGACGACGACGCCGACGCCGCGGCGGGCGAAATCGCGCGCGGCCCGGCAGATTTCGAGCTGATCGCCGAGGCTGAGGTGGGCGCTGGGAAGGTTGCTGACCGTGGAGGCCTCGAGCCCGCGCCCGTCGAGGCTGGGGATGCTGGCGACGAGCGCGTCCGCGTCGAGGCCGGGGGTGGCGCTGCCGCCTCCGCCGCCGGAGTTCTCGGTCATCGAGATCGTGCCGCCGGCCGCGAGGATGCGGACATTGCGTGCGCGCTCGGGCGCTCTTTCCCAAACCGCCACGTCGCCGACGATAGCGGGGCCGCTGGGCCCAGCGCCTAAGCTCGCGGACGTGCGCACCTGCCCGGCATGCGGAGAGGACACGAAGGCCGGCTACGCCGACGCCTGCACCAAATGCGGCTTCTCGCCCAGCGGTGAGCAGACGGCTGAGCCGGAGGCTGGGGCGCCCGAGCTGACGATCGGCGAACAGGCCGAGCCGCCACCGCCCGAGGGCCCGCCGAGCGGCGAGCCGCCGCCGCCGGAGAGCGCGCCGAAGAAGAAGCACCCGGGGGCCCGGACGCTGATCTGGCTGGTGGTGATCGGCGCCGCGATCGGCGCCGACAGGCTCGGCGTCTTCGACCAGGCCACGGGTCCCGACGCCGATCAGGTCGAGGAGGCGATCGCCGACGACGCGCAAACCAACCACGGCGTCCAGGTGAGCGTCGATTGTCCCGACGACGCCGATCAGACGGCGGTCGACGAGAGCTTCTTCTGCACGGTTACGGGCCCGAAGGGGGAGACGCTGAGGCTCAGGGTGATCAACCACGAGGACTCGTTCGAGTGGCAGAGCGGTCCGCTGGGGACGCTCGGTTAGGCGGCGACGGACTCGATCAGGTCGGCGGCGCGCTCGGTGCCGGGGGCGGCTTGCAGTCGCCGCGAGACGGCGTCGAGGTGATCTCGCATCGGTTCGTCGCCGAGCAGTCGGTCGATCGCGGCAAGCAGCTCGGGCGGCTCGTGGGCATAGGTGTCGAGGCGGGTGCCGAAACCGGTCTCGTCGATCCGCTGGGCGTTGTCGTACTGATCCCAGAACAGCGGCAGGACGACCATCGGCTTGGCGAAGTGAAGGCACTCGGTGACCGTGTTGTTGCCGCCGTGGGTGATCACGAGGTCGACCTGGGGCAGGATCGAGGCCTGGGGGAGGAACTCCGCCCCGGTCATGTTCGGCGCCAGCTCGAGCTCCGCGTGCTGGGGTCCCATGGAGACGATCACCCGGTAGGGCGCCTCTGCGAGCGAGCCGATCAGGCTGCGCATCAGCTCGACGTCGGCGGAGCCCAGCGAGCCGAGGCTGAGGTAGACGAGCGGCTCTTCGGCTGAGGCAAGCTCCTCCGGCAGCGACCACTCGGCGTCGGTGGCGCGGACGCTCGACTCGAGGTTGTGCCAGATCTGGGGGTCGAGCGGGCGCTCGCGGCGGTAGTCGATCTCGCTCGGATAGAGCCACAGGTTGAGCCAGGGAGAGGTGTGGACGAACTCGAGCCGGTCGAGCGGTGGCGCGCCGCGCTCGCTGCAGAAGTCGTCGAAGTCCTGCTGCAGCGGGCCGAGCGCGCGCGTGTACTCGGCTCGGTAGGCGTTCCAGCCCGAGCGCTCGGCGGTCGGGTAGCCGGAGAAGGAGGGAGGGATGAGCGGATCCTTGATCTCGGCCGGATTGCAGGAGACGATCCGCACCCACGGCCGGCCGGAGGCGGGCAGCGCCGGGAAGGAGACGACGTTGTCCTCGACGATCACGTCGGGCTGCAACTCGTCGATGATCTCGACCAGGCGCTCGTCGACGTAGTGGGCGCCGTCGCAAAGCGCCTCGAAGGTCGGAGCGATGAAGCCCGCGAGCTGTTCGATCGTCGGCTTGCGGAACACCGGCGCCGTGTCGCGGATGAAGTCCTTCCAGAACTGGCCCGGGTCCTCGGCCTCGTCGGAGGGCGCCGTCAGCCGCATCAGCCGCTCCTCGAAACCCTTCTCGGTCAGCGTGCCCTCGAACGACTCCTCGGCGATGAACACCACCCGGTGCCCACGCCTGCGAAGCACGTCGCCGATGCCCACGCAGTTGTTCGTCGGGCCGTAGGCGCTCTCCGGAAAGAAGACGACCGTCTTGCCCACGCCAGCAGCCTAATTCAACGATTCAGGTGCTAACTTCAACGGCACGCCGCGGGGTGGAGCAGTCAGGTAGCTCGCCGGGCTCATAACCCGGAGGTCGTGGGTTCAAATCCCACCCCCGCTATACAGAAAGCCCCTGGTAATCCGGGGGTTTTCGTTTGTCCAGGCGGCCACTCCGGCTGCATCCGTGGTCCCAATATGGTCCCGTTTCCCACCCGAGGTGCGAGCTCCCGCCTCGCGAAACGAGCGCTCGGCACGTAGCTCCTGCTGGCACCCGCCGAGGCAGTGGCAGAACTCTTCGCATTCTCTGTGCATCGCCTGTCCGGCGCCGCGAAACGAGTGAATGGTTAAAGGTCTAGACTAGAGCCATTAGCCCAGACCGAGTGCTCATCACCGGCGCGGCGAGCGGCATTGGCCGCGCCCTCGCTCTCGCCCTCGCCGAGGGTGGGGCGCAGCTGATCCTCGTGGACCAGGATGAGGAGGAGGGAGGAAGGCTCTCCGATGAGACCGGGGCCGAGTTCCTGCCGCTTGATATTCGTCGTGTCGAAGCCGCGGTCGAAGCCCTCAGTGACTCAGTGTCGTCCCTCGACGGGCTCGTCCATGTCGCCGGCGTCGCGGATGAGGCGACCTTCCCCAACGTGTCGGTTGAAGAATGGGACCGCGTTCACCAGGTGAACCTGCGTGCGCCTTTCTTTATCACCCAGGCGTTGGCCGACCGGTTCGGGTCCGGCGGCAGCATCGTCAACGTCGCATCCGTAACCGGATCCCGGGTTGTCAGCGTGAGCGGACGTGTCAGCCATCCGTACAGCTCTTCGAAGGGTGGGCTCCTGATGCTCACGCGGACTTTGGCAGCGCAATTGGCTCCGCGGGGCATTCGCGTCAACAGCGTTTCACCGGGCTTCGTGCGAACGCCGATTATTGCGGGATCGCCGGAGTTGGATGCGCGGGTCCCGACCGTGACGCCGCTCGAGCGCTGGGGGAAAGTCGATGACGTCGTCGATGCGATCAGGTTTCTGCTGTCGTCCGCGTCGGCGTTCGTAACCGGCGCCGAGATCACAGTTGACGGTGGCCTCTCGGTCGCCTTCGGTGGGCGCTTCAACGATCAGGAAGGTCGGCAATGACGCGAGCGTCTGCCCTCAGCATCCCCGAGCCCAGCGAGTTCGCGGCCCGGGGGTCGATCACCTATTGGGATTTGGGCACCGGGCCTTCGGTCCTCCTGCTGCACACGTTTCCCGATCACGCGATTAGCCTGTTCCCGCTTGCGGAGCGGCTTGTCGAGCGTGGCTACAGGGTGATCGTGCCCGTCCTCCCTGGCTACCGGCCCTCCCAGCGCCTGGATTCCGGGGATTATCGATCGCGCGCGGTCGCCGGCGACTTCGACGCCCTGCTCGCCGGGCTCGGTGTCGAGAGCGGCGCGGTCGTCGGACACGGCTGGGGCGCTGAGATCGGCTATCAGCTTGGCGCGCACTATTCGGATCGCGTGACGCGGCTCGTGGCGATCGGCGCCCCTCACGCGGCCGGGTTTGCCGAGCGCCACCGCAGCTTGGTCGAGATCGCCAGTGCCGGCTACGCCTACTTCCTGGCCTACAACCCGAACGCGCCAGCAATCGCGTCGAAACGCGAATGGTTGACGGCGCTGGTCGCTATGGCCTCTCCCGGTCTGCGCCATCCGTACTGGGAAGAGGTGCTGGACCTCATCGCCCAGCCTTCGGAGATCGAAACGGCGGGTCGGTATTACCGCCTATCGATGGAGGATGACGAGGAGCTTGCCCCGGTCCTGGTGCCGACCACCGTGATTCACGGGGGGCAGAGCCGCGCCGTTCGACCGAGCCTGTTCCACGGTCTCGAAGACTGGTTCCCGGCCGGATTGAATCGGATCCTGCTGGCCGATCTGGGGCAATGGCCGCATCTTGAGGATCCCGATCGAGCGCTCGACCTCATCGTCTCAGCGCTGTCCTTCCAAGCAGATGCTGTCTGAAGAACCTCAATACCAACCGACCACGCGCCAGAAGTGGGCGGTCTGGGAACTTGGCAGCGGGCCGCCAGTCGTTTGTCTGCATGGATTCCCCGACCATCCGGTCGGGCTGAGTGGCCTCGCCTCCGACCTCGCCCAGGCGGGCTATCGCGTGCTGCTCCCTGCCCTGCCTGGGTACCCGCCGTCCGAGCCGGCGCCCGACGGCGACTACCGCATGCCGGCTCTCGCCGCGGATCTGGTCGACATGCTTGATCAGCTCGGCGTTGGTCGTCTTGGCCTGGTCGGCCACGACTGGGGCGCGGAGATCGGATACGAACTCGGTGCGTCGCACCCCGACCGGATCCGCGTATTGGTCGCGCTCGCAGCTCCGCATCCGGCGGGGTTTCGCCTCCGGCGGGAGCTGTTCGCAGAACAGCAGACGCTCGCTTACGCGCTGTACCTGGCGTTCGTCGAGGAGGCACCGGAGGTGGCTTCGGACCCGAAATGGTTGACCAGCCTCGCCCAATGGGCCGCCCCTGCTCTTTGGAGGGAAGACTGGCCGCTGATCACGAAGCTGATCGCCAACGAGGACACCATGCGCGAGGTCTGTCTCTACTACCGCCGCGAGTTCGAAGGCAACCGTCCGTACCGGGAGGTCGAGGTGCCGACCACGGTTATCTACGGTGGCCAGGACGGAGCGATTGGACCGCAGTTGTTCGAGGGGCTCGAGGAGTGGTTTCCGCGAGGCCTCGAGAACGTCCTGATTCCTTCCGCTGGCCACTGGCCGCACCTGGAGTCGCCGGAGGCTGTCAGCGGCGCCGTCGTGGCCGCGCTCGCGGCGTCTCCGGAATAGGACCTACTTCGTCGCGCGCGGCCTAGCGAGCTGGTCGAGCGTGTCGCGGGTGGCGGCGATGTGATCGGCCATCGCTTGCTCGGCGGCGTTTGGGGCGCCGTCTTCGATGGCGTCGGCGATCTGCCGATGCTGGAAATTCACGTCCCCGTACGTCGTCGCGAAGATTGCACCGACCGGCCGAAGCATGTTGATGCGCCCGATCTCCACTGCGTCGGCGAGGTACGTGTTGTGGCTGGCGGCCGCGACGGCAAGATGAAAACCGTTGTCGAGCTCGATGAAGCGCGTCGCGAGGCGCGCCGGACTCCCTTCCTCCTCGGTCGCCTCGGACTCCGAGATCAGTTGCTCCTGTGCTTCGACCAGCGCCCGTAGGCCGCTCGATTCCTCGTCGGTCCGCTTGACCGCCGCACCCCGTGCTGCAGCACACTCGATCGCCAGGCGAAAGTCCATAACTTGCTCGATCTCGTCAGCCTGCTTTCGTAGCTGCGCCGCGGTGAGCCGTTGGTCTCCGCCGGCAGGCAGCACGCGGCTGCCACCGCTCGCGCCCCGCGTGACCTGGAGCAGTCCTTCGCCCTCAAGCAGCCGAATCGCCTCGCGCACCACCGTTCTCGAGACACCAAGCTGCTCGGCGAGCTCGCGCTCCGAGGGGAGCATGTCCCCGGGGCTGAAGCGGCCAAGCGCGAGCACGCGTCGGATCTGATCGACGACGAGCTCATAGGTCGCCGGCGCCCTCACGGGCGTGATGCCCACGCCGCTGTCGACGGGCTCCGATTTGTGGTCGGCGGTCACGCCTGCCCCAGCTCTCTCTCGGCACTTCGGTCCAATGGTCTATTGGCCATTGGCACACAGGCTGACAGAGGCGCTTGACCCTGTCAAAGGAGATATGGTAGAAAGGTCTATCTATTAGCCCAACGATGTCGTCTGCGGCAGAGAGGGGACAGCATGAGCAGCGGAAGTCCAGCGGCCACCCAGGAGCACCTCGAAAGGAACGCCCTGGGCACCCCTGGCGTGGTCTTCCTCGTCCTCGCGGCAGCCGCACCGATGGGTGCGATGCTCGGCGCCCTGCCGTTCGTCATCGCGCTCGGGAACGGGCCCGGAGCCCCGGGAACCTATCTCTTCGCGGCGCTCGCACTCGCTTGCTTCGCGGCGGGATACGCCGCGATGAGCCGGCGGATCACGAACGCCGGCGCCTTCTACGCGTACATCGCCCGCGGGATCGGACGGCCCTTCGGGGTCGGTGCCGCGTTTGTCGCCCTCATTTCGTATCCCGCTGTCGCAATCGGCGTCTTCACCATCTTCGGGATCTACGGGACCACAGTCTTCGCCGACCAGTTCGGCATCCACATGGCGTGGTACACCTGGTCGTTGCTCGCCATCGGAGTCGTCGGGCTCCTCGCTTTCTCGCGGATCGAGCTCAGCGCCCGCGTCCTCGCCGTTTTCCTCATCGCCGAGGTCTTGGTGCTTACGGTGATGAACGTGTCCGTCCTTGCCGACAAGGGGCTGAGCGCATTCTCGCTCGACGTGTTTTCGCCCTCCACGGTCTTCTCGGGCTCGGCCGGTGTGGCGATGCTGTTCGCGTTCAACTCGTTCATCGGCTTCGAGGGCACGGCTATCTACGGCGAGGAGACAAGGGACCCGAAGCGGACGGTCGCCCGCGCGACGTACTGGGCGATCGGCTTGATCGGCGTGTTTTACGCCGTCACCTCCTGGTCGATCGTTAGCTACTACGGCAACGACGCAGTCCAGGCCGTAGCGGCGGAGGATCCGGAGGGCTTCATCTTTGGCCTGACGCTCGAGTCGGTGGGCGAGTTCGCCTTCAATGCGATGCAGGTCCTGCTTGTGATGAGCTTCTTCGCTTCGGCTCTGGGGATCCTCAACAGCGCAGCGCGATACTTCTTTGCGCTTGGGCGGGAGGGGGTCATCCCGCGCGTCTTCGGTCAGTCCCATCCCAGGTTCGAGTCCCCGTGGGTCGGAGTCTTGATCGTCGTGGCTGCTGCCGTCCTCCTGGTCTCGATCATGGCCATCGGCGGAGGGGACCCCTACCTGGGTCTCGCCGCGACGGCGCTCGCTCTGGGGACGATCGGCATCGTCGCGCTTCAAGCCGGCGCCGCGATCTCCGCATCCGTGTTCTTTGCCAGGGAGCGCGACCCGCAGGTCGTGACCCACATCCTCTTGCCGGCAGTCGGCGCGATCGCCCTGCTGGTCGCCTGCTACCTCGGGATCGACAACTACGGCCTGCTCACCGGGACGGAATCAGGCTGGCAGAACCAGCTGCCGTGGCTACTCCTGATCGCAGCGGTCGTCGGCATCGTCCAGGGTTATCGGCTGCGCGCCTCGAGCCCCGACGTCTACGGACGATTGGGGGGGTCGGTGGATGACGCCGGCTCCGCCCAGGGGCCAGAGCGGTGACTTGCTCCTCGCAGGCCGTCATGCGCTGATCACCGGAGCCGGCTCCGGGATTGGTGCTGCGACGGCGGCCCGGTTTCTCGACGAAGGCGCGCGGGTCGTCCTGTGGGACGTCGATCGTGAGCGCCTCGACCGCGTCGTCGCAGAGCTCGAAGCTCGTGGGGGCGGCGAGGTTCACGCCGGGTGCATCGACGTCACGGACGAGCCCTCGGTACTTGCGGCCATGGAAGACGAGCTCGTCTTCGAGACAGTTGACACCGTAGTCGCCAACGCCGGGGCCCTCGTCTTGGAGCGATTCGAGCAAACGACCGCCGACGACCTCCGCCGGGTGCTCGACGTTGGCGTCGTCGGGACCTTCAACGTCTTCCGGGCGGCGCTCCCACGACTCCGTCGTCGCGGCGGCGGCGTACTGCTCGCCACGTCGTCGGTGGCTGGCCTACGGGGCTCGCCTCACCTCAGCGCGTACACCGCCTCGAAGTTCGCGGTCACCGGGCTGGTCGAGAGCCTGGGGAGAGAGCTCGCGGGAGCAGGCATCCGCGTCTGCGCCGTCGCGCCGGGCTTCGTCGACACCGAGATGCTCCCCGACTTCATTCGCGCCCGCTCGCGGATCACTGGGACGCAGGAGGGGGATATGCGGGAGGCGCTCGAGACCTCGATCCCCCTCGGTCGTTTCGCAGACCCGCGTGAGATCGCGGACGTGTTTGCCGTCTTGGCGTCGGACTTGTGCGCCTATGTCACCGGGACGACTGTGGAGGCGTCCGGCGGGATCGCGTAGCGGCGCTACACGTGCTCGAAGTACCGGCGGCGCTCGAACTCGTTGACGGTGTCCGGGTCGCCGCCGTTGTTGGTGAAGGCCCACCATTCCCACCTGCGACTCCCGGCCCAATACTCGATCAGCTCGCGTCCGAGCGTCGTCGCCAGGCGTTCGTCGGCGAGTAGGGCTTCGGCGGCGGCGGTCAGCGTGGTCGGTAGGCGGGGGGCGGCGCTCTCCGGCAGGCCCCATGCCATCTTCGCGAACTCCGCGGGCGGCTCGAGCTTCTCGCTCAGGCCGGCGATGCCGCCGGCAAGCGCTGCCGCCAGCGCGTAGTAGACGTTGCAGTCAGCCCCGGCTACGCGATGCTCCACCCGCGCCGTGTGCGGTTCGCGCGTGACCGTCCGCAGAGCGACCGTCTTGTTGTCCTCTGCCCACGTGACCGTGGTTGGTGGTCCTGTGAGGTCGACGAACCGACGATAGGAGTTCATGTTCGGCGACAGCAGTGAGACGGAGCCCGGGAGAACGGCGAGCTGACCGGCGATCCAATGGCGCATCGCTGCTGAGCGATTACCGGGTTCGCCGGCGTCGAAGAAGGCCGGCTCGCCGTCCTCATTCGCGAGCGACACGTTGATGTGCATGCCGGCACCGAACTGATCCTCGGAGACGCGAGACATGAACGTCACGCTTCGCCCGAGATCGAAGGCAGCTTCACGGAGCGCGAGCTTGGCGCGCATGACGCGGTCGGCGGTTGTCAGCGGATCGCTCGGGGCGATGTTGATCTCAGCCTGACCCGCAGCAGTTTCGTTGCTCCAGCCCTCCCACGGAATGGCGAGCCGGTCGAGGCGCCGCAGCACCGCGTCCATCAGCTCCGTGAGGTCCGGCGAACGCCCGACCGTGTAGGTCACTCCGGAGCTGCCGCCGAGTGGCGTCAGGCCCTCGTAGCCGCACGAACGCGCATCCTGGATCGACTCCTCGAACGCAGTGAACTCGATCTCCACCGCTGTGGTTGCCGCGTAGCCGAGCGTGGCGAGCTTGGCCACCATCCGCTTCACCGCGCTGCGAGGGCAGACGGGAAGGGGCTCGCCCGCGATCGAGGCGAAATCACACATCACGGTGGCCCAGCCCTCCACGCACGGATCGATGGTGATCGTCTGGGGGTCGGGGATCAGCTTGATGTCGGCGATCTCTCCGGATCGCCAGCTACCCCAGTCCCAGCCAACCGCAACGTCGGTCCCGAAATCGATGCCGAAGGCGACATCGGAAACCACGCTTCCTTTGTCCACGGCGGACATCAACCCGTCCAGCGAGACGTGTTTTCCGAGCGGGAGGCCGTCATGGTTGACGCTCTGCAGGCGAACGCAGCGGATGTCGTTGTCGGTCAGCCACCGTTCGAGTTCCTTCCGCGTCATCGCGCCATCCCGGTGTGGATGTCCATGCCTGCGCCGCTGAGCACCGAGAGCTCAGGGAGCGTGCCGAGGACGCTCACGCGTCCGAGATAGGCGGCGTCGATCAGCAGGAGCTCGCCGCTGAAGACCGCGCAGAGGCCGTCCGCCGGGCCGTGGATCTCGTATGCGCCGGCATCCGCGTCGCCGAACAGCAGCACGTCATCCGTGTCCGTGCACCGCACCGTCAGCGAGGGCGGCGCGCCGGGCAAAGACCGCGCGGCCTCCCAGAACTGGCGGGCGGCACCGGGCCAGTCCTCTGGGTGAGCTTCGACTTTGCTCAATTCAGCTCCTCCTGTGCTCGGGTGGGTTAGGCGGCGCCGCGCGAGCGTATCACGCATAGGTTTAATGGTCTAGATTGAATCCCACAGGCCCCCGCCAGCAGCAGCTTTGGTATATTGGTCTTGATATTAGCCCTTTACCTCAAAACCCTCCGCCGCCGACAGGGGTGATCGATCCGGATGGGTCAGTTGTCGGCGCGCCGCCGGATCTGAGCCCGGAGGAGGTCGTCGAGTTGTTCCGCGCGCTGGTCCGGACCCGGGCCTTCGACCTGCGGGCGACATCTCTGCGACGCCAGGGACGGATCGGGGAGTACTACTCATGCCAGGGACAGGAGGCGCTCGCAGGAGCCGTGTTCGCGCTCGACGCGGACGATTGGATCTTCACCGCGTATCGCGATCAGCCGGCGTGGTTCATGCGTGGTCTCCCGGTCGAGGCGATTCTCGCGATGCAGAGGGGGCTCCCTCCGGAGGGGTGGGACAGCCGGCGCCTTCGGCTCACGCGGCTCAACGCGAGCATCGGAACTCACCTGCCGCACGCGGTCGGATTTGCCTACGCGGCGCGGCTGGAGAACGCCCGAGCGGCGACGATGGCGATCTTCAGCGACGGCGCCACGTCCGAGAGCGATTTCCACTCGGCTCTGAACTTCGCGGGCGTCTGGCGCACGCCGACGATTTTCCTATGTCAGAACAATCAATACGCGCAGACGGTTCCCCTCGCGAAGCAAACCGCGGGCGTGATCGCCGACAAGGCGTCGGGATACGGCATCCACGGTGTCCGCGTCGACGGGATGGATCCTCTGGCGATGTACGCGGCGACTCGCCAGGCCTTAGAGCGGGCGCGGTCGGCCGGTGGACCGACACTGATCGAGATGATCACCTACCGCTACCACGGCCACGCGACGTTCGAGCGCAATCCGCTCAGTACAGGCCTGACGGGGAGCCCGAGCTCTGGATGAGCCGTGACCCGCTCGAGCGAATGCGACGCTATCTCTCGGACGCCGGCCGCGTCGACGACGAGGCCGAGCAGGCGTGGATCGATGAGTTGCAGGGCGAGTGCGACCGCGCGATGACTCGGCTGGAGGAAGCCGATCTGCCGCCGCGATCGTTCGCGGTTCGCCACACCTATGAGCGGATCCCCGAGCCGGTCGTCCAGCACCTTCGGTCCGTACAGCGGGATCTCGGGGAGGAGCCGACCGAGTTCTCGGAGGCGGAGGTCTTCGCCCCGGACGAAGAGGGAGCGCTGCCGGACGGCAGCACCGAGGAGTTGACTCACGTCCAGGCGATCCGCAGCGCTATGGAGTCGGCCATGCGACGCGACCCCACGATGATCTGCATCGGCGAGGACATCGGTGCCGATGGCGGCTGCTTCAAGGCCACCGAGGGCTTCCTGGATGAGTTCGGACCCGACCGGGTCATCGACTCGCCCCTATGCGAGACCGGGATTGTCGGGACCGCCGTGGGCATGGCGTTGCACGGCAACAGGGTGATGGCCGAGCTCCAGCTCGCCGGCTTCATCTATCCGGCGCTGGATCAGACTCTCAGCCACGTCTCGAGGATCCGCAGCCGGTACCAGGGCGATCTCGCGTGCCCCATCGTCATCCGGGCTCCGGGCGGTGGAGGCTTTGGCGGGCTGGAGTTTCACATGGACTGCCCCGAAGGGCTGCTCATGGCGATGCCGGGCACCACGATCGTCGCCTCGTCAGATCCGATCCAGGCCAAGGGCCTGCTCAGCGCCGCGTTGCAACATCCCGATCCGGTCGTGTTCCTGGAGCCGATTGCGACGTACCGGACCGAGCGCCAGGCGGTGCCGCTCGACGACTACGTGGTACCGCTGGGCCGCGCGCGACTCGTCAGGCCGGGCGACGACGTCACGATCGTCACCTACGGGCGCCAGGTCGGCAAGGCCATGCTGGCGGCCGACCTTGCGGCAAAGGAGGGGATTTCGACCGAGGTGATCGACCTCCGCACGTTGCGCCCTTGGGACGAGCGGACGGTCCTCGAGAGTGTCTCGCGGACCCGACGGCTGATCACTGTCCATGACGCTCATCGGGCCGCTGGCGTGGGCGCCGAAGTGGCGACGCGCGTCACCGAGGAGCTGTTCGACTCGATGGCGGCCCCGCCGGTCCGCGTCGGCGTGTTCGACGTCAATCGTCCCGTGCTTCGGTGCGAGAAGCTGATGGAGGTCGACGAGGCGTGGATTCTCGGGGCGATCCGCAGGACGACTGGCGCCGAGGGGCGCCCATGAGGCAGCAGTTCCTTGTCCCCGCGATCGGCGATAGCGTCGCCGAGGTCGAGATCGTCGAGTGGCTCATCGCGGCTGGCGGCGAGGTTGCCGTGGATCAGGACGTGGTCACCGTCGAGACCGACAAGTCCCTGGTCGAGGTGCCGAGTCCCTGGGCAGGCGTGCTCGCCGCGCGGCACGGCGAGGTGGGCGATGTCGTCGCGGTCGGCCGGCCGCTGTTCGAGGTCGAGGTTGCAGGATGAGCCCGCAAGACTCGATCGAGCAGGACCGCCGCGAGCGCCTTTCCCGGGTTCGGCGCACGGTCTCGGAGCGCCTCACGACGTCCTGGCGGACGGTGCCGATGGTGACGGTGCACACCGAAGCGGGCGCCGGGGTGATGGCGGATGTTCGTCAGATGTACAAGGCGCACGGGCGAACGCCGCCGCCGATGGAGGCGATGGCGATCTATGCCGTGGCTCCGCTGCTCGACGAGTGGCCCGAGTTGAACGCCTGTGTGGACGGTGAGGAGGCGGTGTACTACGCGCGGCGCGATATCGGCGTCGCGACCGATACCCCCGCCGGTCTCATGCTCCCGGTGGTTCGCGGCGCTGACGGCAAGTCGCTCGACGAGCTGACCGATGAGGTGGTGCCGCTGATGGATGCTGCGCGCAACCGCAAACTATGCCGGACGAGATGTCCGGCGCGACGTTCGCCCTCTCGAACATCGGCGGCCTGGGAGGGGGACACGTAACGTCGATTCTGCCTCCACTACCCCGGGATGCTGACGCTGGGTCGGGCCGCCGCGGCCTCCGAGGCGCGGTTCCGCCGAGCCTCACGGTCGACCATCGCCTCGTCGACGGTGGACCGCCGCTCGGTTCATCACCCGCGTAGCGGCGGAGCTCGAGGGCAACCGGCTCGCAGCCGGTTCGTCGATTGATAGCCCGCCCCCTCGTCGGGATCACGAGCTCGTCCGAGCCAGCCCGCTTCGGGGCGTGGTCGGTCGACTGCGACCTCGTTGAGTGGGCATACATCGAACTGCTTGACGAGCTCGGCGCGAGGCCGCTCGTCCTTCCGGCGGGGACCGCAGCGGCGCCCGACCTGCTTTCGGGCCTCGACGGAATCCTCCTCGCCGGCGGCGGTGACGTTGAACCGCGCGTTTACGGCCAGGGCCACATCCGTGCACCGACCACGTTAGGCCGGAGCGAGACCGGATGAGCTGGCCATCGCCGCGTTCGCACTCGAAAAGGGGGTTCCAATCCTCGGCGTGTGCCGCGGCCACCAGATCTTGAACGTTGCGGCCGGCGGCGATCTCGTCCAGGACCTGGGGGCTCGTGGCCGGGCGATCCACGGCCACCGCGCCGGGCGGCGGCCCGACGTGGGATCAGACCTCTTCGGAGAGCACGCGGTCGACATCGCTCCAGCGAGCCGTCTGTCTGCCGTCCTGGGTGTTTCGTCACGGTGAAGACCGGTCACCACCAGGCGATTGACCGGCTTGGTGACGGATGGCGTGCCGTCGGCTGGGCACCGGACGGCGTGATCGAGGCGATCGAGTGGACAGACCTCCCGTTCGCCGTCGGCGTGCAATGGCACCCGGAGTGGTCGGCCACTCCCGCGGTTGTGCGTGCGTTCGTGGAAGCGGCGGCGCGGCGAAGCTGCGGCTCTGCCCGTGCCGTGGTTCGAAAGCGGTAGGTGACTCGCGCGTTGCGCGGCGATCGCGATCGAGGGACCGGTATGCGCCCAGTCATCGGCCTCGCGGCTTATAGGGAGCCCACCGAGTGGGCTGATTGGAGCGCTGACGCGGCGGTCCTGCCGCGCTCGTATCGCAGCGCCTTGGAGGGCAGTGGGGCGTCCACTGTTCTGATTCCCCCACTTGATGGGGCTGCCGACCCGGTCGTCGCTTTGCTCGACGGTCTGGTCTTGACGGGTGGCGGCGACATCGCGCCGCGCTGCTACGGGTTCCCATCGAGTCCTGCGACCGCGGACGTCCGGCCGGACCGCGATCGCGCCGAGCTCGCCCTCCTTGACATCGCGCTGGCTGCCGGTGTTCCCGTGCTAGGGATCTGCCGGGGGTGTCAGCTGATCAACGTCGCCTTCGGCGGGTCCCTGATCCAACATGTCCCCGAGCGGTTCCACGGCGTCGACCACAAGCTCATCCCCGGCGAGTTCGTGGATCACGAGGTTTCGACCAGTCAGGGGACCCGCTTGCGCGCGATGCTCGGACCCCGCGCCGCCGTGAGGTCGCACCACCATCAGGCCGTCGACCAGCTCGGCACGGGGCTTGTGGCCTCTGCCAGGGCGGATGACGGATTGATCGAGGCGATCGAGGTCCCGGGCGAACGATTCACGGTCGGCGTGCAGTGGCACCCTGAGGAGGGGCATGGGCGAGAGCTGTTCGCCGCCCTGGTCGGCGAAGCGTCGCGGTGATTCCGACAGTTCTTACCTTGACGTCGGCGAGATCCGGATCCGCAATCGCGAGTTCGCCAGAGAAACGGAACGATGTTGGAACCACGGGCGCGCCGGCGTCGATGCCAGTCTCTCGCGTCGAGATCGAAATAGGGCTCATAACCCGGAGGTCGCAGGTTCAAATCCTGCCCCCGCTATTTTGAAAGCCCCTGGTAACCCGGGGGTTTTCTGCTGTCTGGGGCGACGCCGCGTGGATCCGGTGGTCCCAATATGGTCCCGTTTCTCCTCAGAGCTTGCGATCGGGAGGCGGCTGACCAGGCGGATGTGACCACCCGAACCCGGTGTGACCAACAAGGGATCCAGGGGTCGCCCGCTCACCCGGGGCGACGCCTGGGTGCCGGGAGGCTTGCTTCGTTGCCTGAAGAACGACGAGTGCGCCGATGACCGTCGCGGCGCCGAGTAGCTGTAACGCAGCCAGACTCTCGCCGAAGATGACGTAAGCCAGCGCGACGGCGCAAACCGGCTCGATCGTGGAGATGATGCTCGCTGCGGTTGGGCCGATCCGCTTGAGCCCGGCGAACAGGGCGGCGACTGCGAGCACGGTCGAGACGACGGTGATCGCGGCGATCCACAAAGAGCCCTCCGAGGCGCTCGGGCTTCGATCAGCTCAACCCCAGCCCGATCGGCCGTAGAGCTTGTCCCGCCCGAGGCGCCGGCCCGACGGCCACCGAGAGCGCAAAGCGGATCGGAGCGCTCGAGCAGTGTGTCAGCGATCAGGATGTAGGCCGCGTAGCCGCCCGCCGCGAGCCCAGGCCAACGCAATCGCTGCCGAGGCCGGCGAGCGGGCCACAACCGAGTCGTCTGTCCAAAACCAGAATGAGTCCCGCCCCGGGAGCTAGGCAAGCGCGAGAGCCAGCTGAGCCGGCTTCGATCAAAGGCTTCCCGGCCGCTCGCCCCAGCCGCCCAGATAACGACGAACGAGGGATACGCGTAAAGCAAGAGAACGACGAGCGAGGCGTCGATCTTCGATCAAGGCCGTAAACAGTGCTCCCTGACTGGGCCGCGTAGAATAAAGGGGCGACGACCAAACCGAGAAGGAAAAACCGGCGTGCCACATATTAGGTTAGCAAACCCGGAGAACCTGGAGCGCTGTGACCGGGCGAAGCAGGCCCACAGAACACACGCCGGCGAGAACAAATCGCGCACCGCACTTTTAGTAGCGTCAATACCCCGACTCCCACGGCCTCAAAAGGCGAGCTTGCCAAAGATCGTCATCGCGCCGAAGGCAAGTGCCGAGACAAGACAGAGGGCCGAGCCCCCAGGACCCGGTCGAGTTACCCGACTGACGCTTTTTTTCCTCGCTGGGCGTCTTTGGGCTGCACGCCGGGCACTCGACTTGCGTCCGTCACCGGGTCAGTATAAGGTGGTCCTGTTGCAGATGATGTTTTGTTCTGATACAGATTCCCGCGACATGTTGGGGACGTCGGTGCAGGTGTGAATGCGTGGGGCAGGAACTCCCTGACTGCCGGGTCTTCCGCGGCTT
Organism: uncultured Solirubrobacterales bacterium; assembly: GCA_963767475.1. Taxonomy (GTDB): domain Bacteria; phylum Actinomycetota; class Thermoleophilia; order Solirubrobacterales; family 70-9; genus WHSW01. Next base: position 108,788 of record CAVYEI010000001.1, on the reverse strand, counting down.
TGGCGCACCGGTCCCGGACCGGAGGCTTCGAAAGGGCTAACTGCGCGCGTTCGCTCACAGTCTTGTCACCCGACCCGGTGGCGTGGCGGAGAGATAGTTCCGCCCCCACCAAGATCAAGGCGTAACGCGGCGCCACACGAGGGAGGAGATAGTTCGATGACGCGAGGACCCCTGAAAGCAATTGCGCTCGCGGCTGCGTTACTGGCCGCCTGCCTGCTGATCGCAGCCTGCGGCGGCGATGACGATGAAAGCACTTGTAGCAGCGGCATATCCCTGGTGAGATCCCGGCCGAGCCCCGAGTCGGAGACTCACTGTACATTGGGCACACAGCCGTGGATCGGCTATGGGCCGCTCACCGCTGTCGCGCCCGCGGAGGGCATCTTCGAAGAGGAAGGGCTCACCGACGTAGAGATCGTCAACTTCAAGAGCGACAAGGACATCAATGCCGCGTTCGCCTTCTGGCGGCTTGTACGCCGTCAGCGTCGGGATCTATCAGGCTCTGACGTTTGCCGAAGCAGGCGTGCCGGACAAGATCGTCTTGCTCGAGGACGTGTCGACCACCGCCGACGCGATCATCGGGCAAGGACATCGGCTCTGTCGCCGAACTCGCCGGGAAGCGCGTCGCGGTCGAAGAGGGCACGGTCGGCGACCTGATGCTGCGCTACGCGCTCTGCAGGAGGAGGGGTTGACGATCGATGACATCGAGGTCGTTCCGCTTCCGGCTGCAGATGCAGGCACGGCGATCATCGCCGGGCGAGTCGACGCGGCCGTCACCTACGAGCCTTACATCACCGAGGCCGCGGCAGAGGTGGATCCCGATCGTATCCAGCCGGTCTTTACCGCCGGCGAGCGCGAGGGCCTGATCTCGGACATGCTCTTGGTGAGCGAGGACTCGATCAACGAGGGAACCCCGGCCAGGTTCAGGCCCTGATCAATTCCTGGGGCAAGGCGATCGACTACTACAACCAGAACCCCGAGGAAGGCTCTCAGACACTCATCTCCGAGGATCTCGGATCTGATGTGAGCGGAGCTCGAGACAGCCTTCGAAGGCGTTCACGTTCTTCGACATACCTCAGAACCAGGAGCAGCTCAACGGTCCGTTACGTCGACACTCGTCACCGAGGTCCAGGACATCATGCTCGACGCCGATCTGATGCAGACGCCGGTCGATGTCGAGGAGCTAGTCGACCCGCAGATCCGTGGACAACGCAACGAAGTAGACCGAAAAGGCGCATTGGGGCCGGTCGGCACCTGTTTTCACCGTCTCCCCCGGCCGAGCCCACTTTCGCTTTCGACGAACGATGCCAAGCTTTGACGAGAACCAGTAAAGTGACCGAAACAGCCAGCGGAACCGGCAACGGAGTTCGCCGTAGAAGCCGAGGGCTTCTCGCCGGCGTCGACGAGAAAAAATAGCGCAGGCTGCTTCCAGCACGGAAAAAGCGCCGTGCGTCGGGGGCGGCTTCAGGCTATGCGCCTTTTAGGCCGGCTTTCAGCACCTGGCAGTTCTTGGCGACGTCCGCGTTCGTCTTCGCGCTGGCGCGTCTTCGGTGCGTGGCTCTTGGCGACGGCCTTCGAGCTGGTCGATCCGCTGTTCCTGCCGCCGCCGAGTGACGTGTTCACGAAGCTCGGAGAGCTGGCCGGCGACGGGACCCTGGCCAACGACACAGGAATCAGCGTCTACCGGATCACGGTCGGCTTTGTCATCGCCACGGCGATGGCTGTCCCGCTCGGTGTCTTGATCGGTACCTACCGGATTTGGGAGGCGGCGCTCGAGCCGATGACCGACTTCATCCGCTATATGCCGGTTGTCGCATTCGTCCCGCTGACGATCATCTGGATCGGGACCGACGACACGCAGAAGTTCGCCATCATCTGGATCGGCACATTCTTTCAGCAGGTCCTGTTGGTCATGGACAACGTCAAACGGACACCCCATGACTTCATAGACATCGGGCGAACCCTCGGGATGAAGGACCGCTCAATCCTGGCGCGGATCGTTGTGCCTTCCTCGGCCCCGGGGATCTGGGACTCGATGAGGATCACCCTCGGTTGGGCCTGGACCTATCTGACCCTTGCCGAGCTCGTCGCCGCAACGTCGGGCCTCGGCTACCGGATCACCGTCGGCCAGCGCTTCTTCCAGACCGATCTGATCATCGGCTACATCATCGTCCTCGGGGTCCTCGGTCTGCTCACCGACCAGATCATGAAGTTCACCGGCAGGAGGTTGTTCCGCTGGGCCGAGGTTCGGCGATGAGCGACTGCGCACTGCTCGGCCAAGGTGCAGATCCAGGGCATCTCGAAGGAGTTTGAGGGCAACAAGAAGGAAACCGTTGTGGCATTGGACGGGATCGACGCGACGCTTGGGGCGAACGAGTTCGTTTGCCTGGTCGGAACCTCAGGCTGCGGCAAAAGCACCCTGCTTTCGATCGTCGCCGGGCTGCAAGAGCCGACATCGGGAGAGGTGCTCGTTGACGGTGATCCAGTCGATGGGCCGGGACGCGACCGCGGCGTCGTCTTTCAGGCCTACACCCTGTTCCCGTGGAAGACGGCGTTGGAAAATGTCGAGTTCGCACTAAGGGGCAACGGCGCCAAGGGCGAAGAGCGCCGCGAACCGCCCGGGAGAACCTTGCCCTCGTCGGCCTCGAGAAGTTCGCTGACGCATCCCAATCAGCTCTCGGGTGGGATGAAGCAACGGGTGGCGATCGCCCGCGCTCTCTCCTACCGGCCCACGGTGCTACTGATGGACGAGCCTTTCGGAGCCCTCGACGCGCTGACGCGAAAGATGATGCAGGAGCTGTTGACGAAGGTATGGGAGACGCACCGACTGACGGTTCTGTTGTCACCGACGACGTCGAGGAGGCGGTGTACGTCTCCGACCGGGTTCTGGTGATGACCAATCGCCCCGGGCGGATCAAGCAAGAGATTCCGATCGAGCTCCCGCGCCCGCGAAACTACGAGATGTCGGCGACCGAGGAGTTCATGGAGCCCAAGCTCGAGATTCTCGAGAGCATCCGCGAAGAGTCTCTCGCGAACGAGTTGTAGGCCCCACCGTGAACCGAAAAGCAAACTGGGCGGGCGCGGTTCCAGGGCAAGGGCGCGGTCGTAACCGGTGCGGGCCGAGGGCTTGGCCGCGAGGTGGCATTGGCGATCGCCGAGGAAGGCGGCGGCGTGGTCGTCTTCGACCGCGACCGCGAGGTCGCCGAGGAGATCGCCATCCGCGCCTGCGATGGCGGCGGGCGGGCGTTCCCCTTCGTCGGGGATGTCTGAAACGAGCTGGACATCCTCGAGGCTTATCGCCGCTGCGAAGCGGAATTCGACGGCCTGGACGTAGTCCACAACAACGCCGGCATTCAAGGCTCGGCTTGATTCCACGAAACCTCGAACGAGGTCTGGGATGCGGTCAATGACGTAAACCTCAAGGCGGTCTTTTGGGGGTGCAAGCACGCGATCGAGCCGATGAGGCGTAGAAGCGGCGGAAGCATCGTCAACACGGCGTCGATGCTCTCGCACGTCGGTGACCCATTCCTGCCGGCATACACCGCGGCCAAGACCGGGGTCCTCGGTCTGACCAGGGCGCTCGCCGTCGACTATGCGGCTGACGGCATTCGCTGCAACTCCGTTTGTCCTGGGGATATGGACACCCCGATGAACCAGGAGTACTTCGAGTCCCTGCCGGACCCGAGCGGCGAGCGCGCAAAGGTCGAAGGGTTCTACCCCTGAGCAGTTTCGCCCACCCGCGCGAGGTGGCGCTGGCGGTCTTGTTTTTGGCCTCCGATGAGGCGTCGTTCGTAACTGGGACGCATCTCACCGTCGACGGTGGCCTGACGGCAAAGCCCTATTAAGGCCACTCGGGGCCAGGGCCAGACGTGATTCGCCCAGCTGTCAAAGAGATCGAGCCGTATCGCCCGGGTCTTACCGTCGCCGAGGTCCGCGCAAGACACCTCGGGCTAGAGCGCGTTGTCAAGCTGGGCTCAAACGAAGCGGCGATGCCACCGCTTGAGAGTGCAATCGCTGCCGCTTGTGAGGTCATCGACAGCGCCAACCGCTATCCGGACCCTTGGTGCACGAAGCTGCGCGAGGTCCTGGCCACGCCACGGCGTCGACGTTGAGCAAGTCGTGCCCGGCAACGGCGCCGACGAGTTGATCCGGCTGCTCTGCCAGGCGACGGGAGGTCCCGGCACGGCCGGCGTTTATCCCTGGCCGGGATTCCCGACGCATGGCCAGGGAATCCTCGCCGCCGGCGGGCGTCCCGGTCGCGATGGCGCCCGGTTCGAGTTGGACCTCGAGCGCCTTTTCTTGCGGTCGGACGAGGCCAGACCTCGCTGGTGTGTATCGCCAACCCGAATAACCCGACCGGCGCCTATGGGCGCCCCGTCTGCCCAGGCGCTCGAGTCGTTCTTGGGAGCGATCTGCCTGACGTTCTGTCGTCTGCTTGCTCGACGAGGCCTACTTCGAGTACGTCGATCCCGACGAGCGTCTCGATGCCACGGCGATGTGTTGCTGACAGGGCGGAGCAATCTCTGCGTCATCCGCACCTTCTCGAAGGCCTACGGCCTGGCGCCCTTCGCGTCGGCTACGCGGTCGCCGATCACTCGCTCGCCGATGCACTCAACCGGGTGCGGACGATGTTCAACGTAAACCAGCCAGGCCAGGCCGCGGCGGTGGCCTCGCTACAGGAGCGCTGCCCGAGATCGCGACCCGGGCGGTGGCTCGGTGCGAGAGCGTCGATCAAAACTTTTTTAGGACATCCTCGGCGCGGCCGGGCTGCGGACCCTATCCAAGCCAAGGGAACTTCATCTTCGCCGAGGTGCTCGACAAGACGGGTGCTCCATCTGCGAGCCGAGGCAGCAGAGCTCGCTTTGGGGGCCCTTTTGCTGCACAGGGCGTGATCATTCGCCAGTATGGACAACAGCTTCGGGCGCGCCGGAGGCGGTCCGGGTAACCGTTGGAAGCGATCTCGAGCTCGCCTTCTTGGAGCAGGCTTTGGTCCGATTCGGCGATTGGTCCGAGGGGCTTTCAGTTGGTGCCGGGCTTTTCGACGACCTTGCCCGTCTCGGGGCCAACGAGTCTCCGATGCCGCCCAGCGTAGGGGCAGGTGGCAGAGGCCTAATTGCGGCGTCGATCAGATCACTTAACCGCTACCCGGATCCAGATGCCAGCGGGCTGCGACGGGCCCCTGCCGAGCACAGCGGCAGTTCGACCCCCCGAGCAAATCGTCGTCGGGAACGGCGCAAGCGAGATCCTCGCCGCGGTTGCGCGGGTCGCCTCTGCGTCGCCACCACCGCGCTTGGTCCATGCCTGGCCCTCCTACTACGCCTACCCCAAGGTCGCAGCGCTCGCGGGTGGGCATCCACCCCTCAAGGTCCCCGCTCGGCGAGCGCGACGAGCCACGACCTCTTGAAGTTGGTTGCCGTTCGTGCGACCCGACGACGGGCCTGCTGTGCATCTGCAACCCGAACAACCCGACGGGGACGGCGATCGCACGACGACGCGCGATTGCCCGCCCCCGGCCCCCGGTAGCCCACTCGCGCTCGTGGGTGTTGCTGGATGAGGCCTATTGCGAGTTCAACGACGACCAGCGCTGGCGCTCGATCGAATTAGTTGAGCCCCGCCCACCCCGACCTGATTCTCTTGCGGACGTTCTCCAAAGCCTACGGCCTCGCCGGAGCGCGGGTCGGCTATGCGCCTTTGCGGCGCCCCGGCGCGGGTGGCTCACGAGTTGGCCGCGCGAGCTTCCCTCGTTTCCGGTCAGCGATCTCGGCTCTGTCCGCCGCCGAGGCGGCACTGGCCCGCCCAGGGAGAGCTCTCGGTCCCCCGCCCTCGTCGCCACCGCCACGCGCCAGCGAGCTCGCCTTTCACGGCGGTCCTGGAGGAGCTCGGGACTAAAGCCCGCGCAATCTCACGCGAACTTCGTTTGGTTAGCCGCCTTCCCGACGATCTTCCTGACCGAGAGGTGGCCCGGCTCGCCTTCTCGAAGAGGGCGTGATCTCGTTGCCCTCGGGGACCGAGTTGTGCGGGGAGAACGGTCTTCGGATCAGCTGTGGGGCGCCGCAGACGAGGTCGATCGCTTGATTGGCGCACTGGGACGGGCATTTCGGCGTGGGGTCGGGCGATGAGCGCCGGCGAGCTGACCGGGTTCGCCTGGGACGAGCGCTTTCTGCCGATCACGACACCGGGCCGCTTGCGGCGCATATCGCGCCGGGCGGCTATGTAGAGCCCACGCCTCGAGCCGAGACAGAACTGGCGACGAAGTTGCGGCTGCGAAACCTGCTCGAGGTCAAGCGGTCTGCTGGCTAAGCTCGCGCCAATCCGAGGCCCGCCTCGCCCGACGATCACGAACTCCACGGGCTCTATGCCACACGCAGGAATAACACTCGCCCGGATCGAGGCGATGGGCGAGCACGAGGGCGGGGACGCCGGCGACGGCGCACCCTTTACCCACGGCAGCCATACGGTGGCCCGGCTCGCCGCCGGCGCCTGCCATCGCCGCAGCTGATGCGGTCAGCTCGGGCGAGCTGAAGCGGGCCTACGCGCTTGTTCGTCCACCGGGCCACCACGCCGAAGCCGACGCGCGGCCGTGGCTTTTGCATCTACGCGAACACGTCGATCGCCGTCTCCCGCTGGGTTTTGGAGGCCGGCCGCGCCGATCGCATCGCGGTTCTCGACTGGGACGTCCACCACGGCAACGGCACCCAAGCTCGCCTTTTGGGATGACCCTCGCGTGCTTACGATCTCGATTCACCAGGATCGGAAGCTTCCCCCCGCTTGAAGGCGGACTCTTCGAGGAGCGCGGCGGAGAAGAGGCGTATCGCCCTCGAACCTGAACATCGCGCTGCCGCCGGGATCGGGGATCGGGCGCCTATGCAACTGCCCTTGAGCTCCTGGTCAAGCCACAGCTGCGAGCGCACGCTCCTGAGATGATCTTCCTCGCCTGCGGCCTGGACGCGGCCGCGCTTGACCCCTACGGCCGGATGCTCCTCCACAGCGAGACCTATCGGCAGATGACGCGGGAGCTCCTGCGCGCTCGCCGACGAGATCCGCGTCCGGGCGAATAGTCGCCCCTGCCATGAGGGCGGCGACCTCGACTGCCTACGTGCCGTTTTGCGGTCTCGCGGTGATCGAAGAGCTGGCCGGATTGCGAACCGAGGTCGAAGATCCCTTCCTCGACGAGCTGACCCGGGTCGGACAGCAGGCGCTCCAGCCCCACCAGGCAGATTTGATTGGCAGGCTCGAGAAGAAGCTCGCCCGCCGGCCAATGAATGCTCCCCTGAAGCCACCGGCGCCGGCGAGCCCGGCTCTATTGCCGCACCTACGCCGAGTTCGCTGCCCGGCCCGATTTCTCGGCGATCGCGCCCAGTACGATCCTCGAGCCAGCAACTCCCGCGGGGAGAGCCGCCTGATCAGGGCGGTGAGATCCTCGCCGGCGCCGGCGAGCTCCCCCCCCTCGACCGGGGAGCCTTGATTGCCTCGAGCAGAAAGTAGGCGCTTACCGAGTCCTCGCTGAGTTGGGTTCGCCGACATTGCCGCCAGTTCCATCGTCGGCAGGTGACGCCGTCTGCATCGGCCCAGATCACCTCGCCTGGTCGGGGATGTTCGACCTTCCCTCGGCTCCATGGAAGACCGAGAACGGCTCCTCACCCTGGCAAATCTGAGCGACCCGTCGCCCTCGATGCGGGCAAGTCCTCTCCCCCGATCGGGACGAAGTGCTCCATGCTCCCGCGTTGTAGGCATCGACGAGGCCGTTGATCCGCGGAGGTTCCTCGTCCGGTCTCAGCGCCCGCGCGGCGAGCGCCTCGACTGAGGATTGGTATCGCTCGGCTTGGCCCCGAAGGCGCTGAACGTCTGTCGCCAAGCTGCGATGTGGGGATGCTCGGCGGGCCGCCGGTCGGCGCGCTGCTTGCGGCCGTGGTGTCGGACGATCCCGGCCGGTCGGTGCCAGATCCGTCGATGGTGCATTGTCGAGCCCGCTGGCATAGATGACCAATGCCCGGTAATCGGGGTATTCCTCTGCGACCGCCGGCTGATCTTGAGCCGCCCGTGCCGATCGTCCATCGCGCGTCGCTTTAGCTTCGTGCTGTGCCGGGAGTCGGGTTCAGGACCCGGGCAATGTCGTCTGCCAGTCGATCGTCTCCGCCTCGGGAAGCTCCGCGGTCGTTACGCGAATTCCCGGCGGACTGGAGAGGCGGAAAATTCCCCCGCGGTTACCGCCCAGCCCAGCTGCATTATGTTGAGCAGAGCGGGGCCCTCTTCCTGCACCGGCATCCAGATGTTGAGGCCGATCGGCCCAGCGCCGTGATCCCCCGGGCCGCGAGCGCTTCGATCACCGCCTCGCGCCGAGCTGTATAGGCGCCGGTCGCTTCTGCGAGAAGGCGCTGTGTTTCGCCGGATCCCAGAGAGCGACGACGGTGCGTTGAATGAGGTGGCTGACCCAGCCGCTTGCCAGTAGCTGACGCCCCAGGACCTGGCTGATCGTTAGGGGGTCGCCGCAGACCACCGCCAGGCGGAAATCGGGGCCGAGGAACTTCGAGACCGAGCGGACCACTCCAGCGCTCGCGGCCGGCGATCACGGCAGGTACGGCAAGTCGGTGATCGGACCGGCATGGTCGTCCTCGATCACACAGCTCCCGGATATCGTCGAGGACCGAGCGCAAGTCTTCGGCCCTGCCTTCGTTGATCGCGGCCCCGAGCGGGTTTTGAGCTCGCGGGGTAACGATCAGGCTTGCCCTCCCGCGAGCATCCTCGCAATGAGTCCGGGAAGGGCCCGGCTCGTCGACGACCGTTCCCACTGTTCGAGGCCGAGCGCGGACCAGATCGAGGACCCCCGTGTAGCCGGGTCCTCGAGCGCGACAGATCTCCCTGCTTAAGGTTGGCGAGGATCCGCTCGATCCCGTCGAAGGTCCCGTTTACGACCCCGATGGGCTCGGGCGCGAGGCCGAGCTCGTGATACTTCGCGAGCGCGAGGTCGTGCAGCTCCGAGAGGACCGGCGGCACCCCGTAGAGGTGTGGCGGCGCCTCGAGCTGGGCCAGATCGGTCGAGGTCGGGCAAAAACCCGGGTCGGGATTGTCGGAGGCGAGGTCGCGCACGTTCCCGGTCACCGGGAGGGCCGAACTTCGGCGATCGGCGGGCGGGAGCTGACGCGGGTACGGCGTCGCTCATGGGTGGTTACGACTCCCCTCTGGCGGAGCTCGCGGTAGGCCGCGCCGCGGTCATCGGACTGACCCCGAGCTCGGTCCCGAGCCCTCGGACCGACGGCAAGACATCGCCGGGTGCAGCTGGCCCCGCTCGATCGTCCCTCGATGCTTTCGACGATCTGGCGCGGTCGACCCCCGATTTTGTTTGCTGGATCCGTCACCATACTGTGACTGGATAGCCGCTACGACCGATCGACCGCTGATGGCGGGCACGTTTCGCCCGGGGACGCGCCTCCCGGCATCGTGCGGCACAAGGGCGAGACAGGGGCGGAGAGCCCGACCCGCCGACGATCGGAAAAGGCGCGACGACGAGGCGTGCGGCTGGTAGCTCGGCCAGCCGACCAGCCCTTCGACGTGGAAGAGACCAGCCGGCAGCGTGATCCGATGAAGCGGATAATCGACCGCGATTCCGGGCTCCACCCCGAGCGTGTCGACTCCGATTGCCTGACCCCGCGTCGACGACGTTCGCCTGCGCTCGGAGCGAAGCCGGAATCCGGGGCGGGCCGCCCGGGGGCCCGACGTAGCGCTCGGGCTGATCGAGGTAGCGGTCCCGCCGCCGCGAATCAGTGCCATGTCTGCCGCGCGTGACTCGCCTCTGCTCTCGCTCTAGGGGGCGGAGCTCGTCGGCGCCGAGCGCGAAGTCGGGATCATCACCACATGCGCGGGCGCATCGACCACGGTGGCCGGGGCCACGAGCTGCGACGGCTCGCGCTCGTCGCGGAGCGCCCGCCATCGCGGAAATGCGCCGGCGCATCGACATGTGCGCCGACGTGCTCAGGGAGCCCCAGGGCTCGTTCGTAGACCGCCATCGTCGCAATCTCGGCGAGCACATCCGGGTCGAATGGCCGTGTATTCGGCCAGCGCGGCATCCTCGCCACAGCGGCTGGGACAGGTCCATCACCTGCCATGGCCGGGTCGGTGGTGGGGTTGTAGGCATCGAGCGTGCCTCGGTCTGATACTGTATCGCCACAATATCGGTTTTGTAGTGTAACAGTCTGCGAGATGGAGGATGCGGTGAGCAATACGCGGGCGGTGGAGCTCGGATTTCGTACACGGGCAGTTCACGGCGGGGTCGAGCGGATCCGCAATCGGGGGCAATCGGGCCGAACATCGCCACCTCGACGAACTTCGCGGCTCGATTCGGCGAGGTCGGCTTCTCCGCCGAAGGAACCGTCGAGGATTCGGTCCCATCGCATACGCGCGCGAAGGCCATCCGAAGCTCCGACTCGAGCCCAAGCTCGCGATCTCGACGGCGCCGAGGAGGCGGTCTTCTTCTCGACCGGGATTGCGGCGATCACCGGTCTGATGCTCCACTGCTTCGACCCCGGAGACCACGCGGTGATTAGCGACGTGACTTACGCGGGAACGGCCGAGTTGGTTCGGGGGTTCCTGCGCCGCAAGGGCGTCGAGGCGACCCTTGCCGACCTGTCCGACAGGCCGATCTCGAGCGGCCCTGAGATCCGAGACGAAGTTCGTCCATGCCGAGACCCCATAGAACCCGGTGCTAAGCTCGTCGACATCAAGGCCGCGGCCGCGATTGCCCATGGCCGGCGCCGAGCTGGTCGTGGACTCAACCTTTGCCACACCTGCGGTGACCCGGCCTCTCGAGCACGGCGCCGACTTCGTCGTCCACTCGCTGACCAAGTACTACGGCGGCCATGGCGATGCGCTTGGCGGTGTGGTGGTGGGCAGGCCGAGCGCCTGGCTGAGCTACGTCACGAGGTCGGCATCCATCTCGGTGCCGCCTTGGCCCCTTTAACGCTTGGCTGATCCTGCGCGGGATCGAGACCCTGCCGATCAGGATGGCTGCCTACTTCGAGTCGGCGCTCAAGGTCGCCAGCTTCCTCGAGGCTCATCCGGCCGTCGAGGCGGTTCGCTTTCCGGGCTTGAATCACACCCGCAGTACGAGGTTGCGGGCAAGCAGATGGATTTGCCCTCCGGAATGATCTCGTTTCGGGTCCCCGACCGCGAGCGTTTTGGTGACGGCCTCGAGGAGAACCTGCGGGTGTTCCAGTTTGCGGCCTCCCTGGGGTTTCGCGGTCCCTGATTCTGTACTGCGACACAGGCGATCTTCAGCGCACCACCTTTCAGCTGGACCAGGAGCACCTGAGTCGCTATCGAGAGTTCGCAGGCGACGGCTTCTTCAGGCTGTCGATCGGCCTCGAGGACGCCGAGGACCTTTGTGAAGACCTTGACCGTGCGCTCTCGGTGATCGATTCCGCCTCGCTCTAGAGGACCAGCGCCGGGTCACCACCACCACCAAAGAGGGGGCTGCGATCCCTGGGGAGGGCTCTGCGATCGAGCTTCGACGCTGGAAGCGGTCGAAGGCCGTGTCCTCTGGCTCGCGTCGGCGATTGTCCATCACGCAAACAAGGTGCGACCGAACACGTCCGGGGTCAAGGTGGGCGGACACCAGGCGTCGAGCGCGTCGATGGTCTCGATCATGACCGCGCTGTGGTTCGACTTCCTGGAGGGACCCGACAGGGTCTCCGTCAAGCCCACGCCTCTCCGGTCCTGCACGCGATCAACTATCTGCTTGGGGACCTCGACGGCTCGTATCTCACCCGCCTGCGTGAGTTCGGAGGGCTGCAGAGCTATCCGAGTCGGACCAAGGATCCCGACAAGGTCGACTACTCGACCGGGTCCGTTGGCATCGGAGCGACGGCGACGATCTGGGGAGCCCTGGCGCACCGGTATACGGCCGGTCATTTCGAGGTCCCGGTGGGCGGGCGTCAGATCGCGCTGGTCGGGGACGCAGAGCTCGACGAGGGGGCGTGCTGGGAGGCGCTCATCGACCCGATGACCTATCAGCTGGGCGAGGTGCTCTGGATCGTCGATCTCAATCGGCAGTCGCTCGATCGCGTCGTTCCCGACATCGCAGCGACCCGACTGCGGGCGATGTTCGACGCCGCCGGCTGGCACTGCCTGACGGTCAAGTACGGCAGGCTCCTGGAGCGGTTTTCGAACGTCACGGCGGCGGGGATCTTCGCCGTCGCGTGGATGAGATGCCCAACGAGGAGTACCAGCGCCTGCTGCGAAGCTCGGCAGACGAACTGCGCGAACGACTGCCCGGCTCCGGTCGTGGCAAGGGCAAGGTTCAGAAGCTGGTCGCTGACCTGGACGACGGCGAACTGCTGCGGGCCGTTCGCGATCTGGGGGGTCACGACCTGAAGGCATTGCTCGACGCGTATCACGCCACGGATTCCGTGACCGATCGACCGTGTGTGATCTTCGCCTACACGATCAAGGGATGGCGGTTCCCACCGAAGGGCATCCATCCAACCGCTCCGCCCTCCTCTCCAACGAGCAGTTCGAGCAGCTCGCCGGTGTTCTCGGCGCCGATCCCCTTGACCCGTGGCGGCGCTACGAGGCCGAAACCGAGCTTGGACGGCTCTGCGACGAGCGGCGACGGCGCCTTCACCGGCAACCGGCAGAGGTCGTCGCGCCGCCATCGGTTTCGACTGAAATGAGCCGAGGGCACAACGGCCGCGAATCGACGCAGCAGGCGTTCGGCCGGTTCTTTACCGACCTAAGCCACGAAGCCGAGGCGGTGGCCAAGCGGGTTGTAACCGTGAGCCCCGATGTCGCCTCCTCGACCAACCTCGGCGGCTGGATCAACCGTGCGGGCATCTTTTCGGTTGGCGACAGAATCGACTGGTTCGCAGATGACACCGACACGTTCGTTCGGCGGCGTGAACCGAGCACGGACAACATGTCGAGCTCGGGATTGCCGAGACCAACCTGGTCGGGCTGCTCGGAGAGCTCGGTGTGACCTGGAAGTCCGAAGGCGAACCGCTGCTGCCGATTGGAACTCTGTACGACCCGTTCGTTGGCCGGGCTCTCGAACCGTGGTCGTTTGGCATCTAGCCGGCGGACAATCGATTCTGGTTGGGACTCCGTCGGGAATCACGCTCGCTCCGGAGGGTGGCGCCCATCAGTCGATCGTGACGCCGGGAATCGGCGTGCAGCAGCCGGGTTGCACGGCCTGGGAGCCGGCGTCGGACAGGACTTCGAGTGGGCCTTCTTGCACGCGCTCGCTCAGCTGGGCAAGCCCGACGGCCATTCGGCGTACTTTCGCCTCTCGACTCGACCGATAGACCAGTCGCTCGCTGCGGTTCCCGAAGACGCTGACCGGCGCGCACAGCGACGTCAGCAGGTTCTCCGTGGTGGGTACCGGCTTCTGGGAGCTGAGGCCGCGGGCGTTGAGCCGGAGGTCGTCCTCGTGGGGATGGGCGCGCTGATGCCGGAGGTCATGGCGGCCGCAGAGGTCCTGTCGACCGAAGGTGGCGTGGCAACGGACGTGGTCTGCGTCACGAGTGCCGACCTGCTGTTTCGCGCCTATCGGGGCGACCGCGGGCTCGACGCGGCTGACGACGGGATCCTTCGCGAACTGTTCCCAACGCAGGCTCCGCTGGTGACGGTCCTCGACGGGCATCCGCATGCGTTGGCCTTCCTCGGCGCTGCCCTGGGTGTTCCGGCGACACCGCTCGGATGACCGAGTTCGGCCAATCCGGCGATGTCGAAGCGCTGTACGAGCGCTACGCGGTTGATCCGGAGTCGATCGTCGGCGCCGCCCTCGACCAGTTGAACCGATGACCCAGACCGCATCCCTGACGGAGATAGTCATGCCGCAGCTGTCGGATTCGATGAGCGAAGGGACCGTTCTCTCATGGCTGAAGGCCGACGGAGAGCAGGTCGGTGTCGGCGACGAACTGGTCGAGATCGAGACCGACAAGGCGGCGATGACCTACGCCGCGGAGGCAGCTGGCTACCTGGTCACGATCGCGAATGAGGGCGAGACCTGTCCAGTTGGCTCGACCATCGCCCGGCTTCTTGATCGACCACCGGACGACCCTCCGTCCCTCGACGGTGAGTCGCCATCAACCGTGCAACCCTCCGGCCCTCCACTGCCAGTAGCTGGTCCGGACGCTGGTCCGCCACCGCCGGCGCCCGCGACACCGCCGACTGTGCCGAGCGCCGTTCGCATCTCGCCGCTGGCGAGGCGGATGGCGCTCAAGCACGATGTCGACCCCGCCGACGTGCGAGGCAGTGGCCCAGGCGGGCGCATCGTCGTGGCTGACATCGCCATCGCCGCCGGCGTCCAACCGGATCGGGGACGGGCTGGGGTGGCGACGCAATCTCCCGTAAGGGAAGACTCCTCTCTCGCGATTGCGTCGCCACCCGAGCCCGCTCCGAGCCTGGCCAAGGGCGAGGTGACCGTGATCGAGCCGACCAGGGTCCAGCAGGTTGTAGCCGGACGGATGGCCGAATCGAAGGCCACCGCGCCCGAGTTCTCGATGGCCTTGGACTGCGTCATCGATGAGTTGGTGGGCATCAGGGAGAGGCTGAGGGAGTTCGTGTCGGATGAGCAACCGCTGCCCTCGCTGAACGACTTCGTGGTCCGCGCGGCCGCAATCTCTCTTCGCCTCCATCCGAAGGTAAACGGGTCTTACCGGGATCAGCATTTCGAGCTCTACGAGCGGATCAACATCGGGGTTGCCGTCGCGGCAGCGGACGGGCTGTTCGTGCCGACTGTCTTCGACGCCGACCACAAGTCACTCGGAGCGATCGCAGCGGCGACCAGAGCCCTGGCAGGGCGCGCTCGCCGGCGAGCTGACGCCTCCGGAGCTTGCAGGAGGCACGTTCACGGTTTCGAACCTTGGGATGTACGGCATCGGCGACTTCTCGCCGATCATCAATCCACCTCAAGCAGCAATTCTGGCGGTGGGCGCGGTGCGTTCCGAGCCGGTGGTCCGGACGGAGCACTGAGTTCGCGATCGTTGATGCCGCTGCGCTTGGTCGGCGACCATCGCATTCTCAATGGCGCCGACGGGGCCGAGTATCTGGCCAGCCTGCGAGATCTGCTCCAGCAACCGCTCCGGCTGGCGCTTTGAGGCCGCCCGAGCTGCCGACGGCGGGCTGATCCAGGGGATGAGCGATGGCTGCGCTTGCTTTGGGCCTATCGGCGTCGATTTGCTGGGGGTGCGCCGACTTCCTGGGGGGCCTCCAGACGAGGCGGCTACCAGGCCTCCTTGTGGTGCTCTTGAGCCAAGCGTTCGGCCTCATCGCCCTGGGAACCGTCGCGCTTCTTGCCGGCCAGCTGACCACCTCGCCCGACGACTTCGCGGTCATAGCGATCGCGGGAGTCTCAGGCGCTGTCGGCATCACGGCCTTCTACCAAGCCCTCGCGATCGGGACGATGAGCGTCGTCGCGCCGATAACGGCGACGGGGGCGATCGTGCCCGTGATCATCGGCCTGGGTGGTGGCGACCACCCAGGCGGATTACAGATGCTCGGGATGGCAATCGGGGCGGTGGGAATTCTGCTCTCCACCCAAGATGGCGAGGACGACGCGGCGCGCCGCCGCCTCTCGCGCATCAGCATCGGGCTGGCCTTGATTGCGGCGGTTTCGATTGGCTCAGGATTGGCGGCGTTCGATCAAGCCGCCGACTCCGGTGTCCTCGGGGCGGTGGTGTGGGCTCGCGTGGTATCGGTCTCGGCATTGTTGGTGGTGGTCGCGTGTGTGCGTCCGCAGACGCAAGGTTCCGCCCGCATCTCAAGGGAATCGCTCTGATCGGCGCACTGGATGTAGGGGCGACGACGCTGTACACACTCTCGACTACCGAAGGGTTTCTGAGCGTAGTCGCCGTTATGGCGTCGCTGTATCCAGTCGTGACGGTCGTCCTCGCTCGGATACTGCTACGAGAAGAGGTGAGGTCGATTCAAGCGGCGGGCATCGTCTTCGCGCTTTCGGGCGTGACTCTGATCGCGGCGGGCGGATGAATAACCGGCCAGCCGCGTCCGCACGCCGGTCGACACGCTCATCAAATCTCGCGGCGGTGCGAGGCAGGCGTCGTCGTGCCCGTGTGGTGCGGACCGCCGGCAACGGTGCTCTCTCGCACGATGGCGGCGGCGCCTTCCCCTCTCTCGGGCGCCGCCGCCAGCGAGATCGTTGGCCTCCGACGGCCGTCAGCATTGGCCGCCTCGCAGCTCTGACTGGCTAGAACCGTCCGAGCGTGACGTGTACCGGGCCCGGGAACGGGGCATCAATCCGGGCATCAAACTGAGCGGAACTCAGCACAACTGAGCGGGTGCCAGGGCACGTGGGCGCGGCAGCGGACCCAGGGGCGCGCCGCTCGTCCGATCTCATAACCCGGAGGTCGTGGGTTCAAATCCTACCCCCGCTATTCGCGAAAGCCCCTGGTAATCCGGGGGTTTTCTGCTGTCCGGGGACGGCGCCCATGGATTCCGTGGTCCCGAATGGTCCCGTTTCTCCTCGATGGTGTGCTCGGGGAGCCTCCTGGCGGGTGGCCGTGAGGTCGTCTTGTAACCGACGGGAGCGAGAAGGACCCTCCGCTGTCGCGTCCGCGCGCTTGCGAGAGCGCCCTGCGGGAGAGGCGAGCCGTGTGTCAGGCGGGCTGGGTCGCACGGGCGCCCGGCGCCACCCGTGGCGCCGGCTGCGCCGGCCCGGGTAGCTCTGAGCTCCACTCGCGGCGTCGGCCGACCGACCGATCGGGCCGCTCGGGATCCAGCCGCTGTACATGCGCAGCAGGACCAGCAGGCCGAGGAGCCCGGCGAGCGTGGAAAGGCCGCCGGCGTACGCCAGCGTGCCGCGCGGGCCGATCGCCGTCACCAGCAGGCCCCCGGCGGCGAAGGCGCCCACCTCGGCAGAGTTCCGGATTCCGTTGTAGGCGGCGAACACGCGCCCGTGCAGGCGGCCGGGAACGCGGACGTGGATGAGGGTCCGGAACATAACGTTCTTCAGGCCGTGTGCCAGGCCGCCCATGAACGAGCACGCCAGGAAGAAAGCGAAGCTGGGCCAAAGCGCGGGAAGCGCCAGGCCCGTGCCCTGGACGGCGACCGCGGCAAGGCCGGTGGCCGCCGCCGCGCCCACGGCGACTCGGGCCGACAGCAGCAGCGCGCCGACCGCCATCCCCACGGTCCAGATCGAGAGGATCAGCCCGTAGGCGACGTCGCCCCGCCCGAGCACATCCTGAACGAAGAAGAGCCGCCGACCCACACCGCGGACATGAACAGGAGCGAGCCGAACGCCACCGCCATCACCAGCGACAGCACCCGGTCGCCGAACAGGAACGCCACCCCGTCCCGGGCGCTCGGTGTTACCGGGTCCTCGCGGGCGCTCGGTGCCGGCGCACCCTCACTGCCAGCGCTGCGGCGGCCACGGCAACGAACGTCGCGGCGTCGACGAGCATCGCCAGCTCCAGCCCGCCGGCCGAGTACAGCAGGCCCCCGAGGAGGGGGCCGAGGCCGAAACCCACGTAGCGGGCTGTCTCGACGTGGCCGTTCGCCTCCTGGACGCGGTTGCCGGCGAGCGGTGGCACGAGCGCGAACTCGGCTGGCTGGAGGATCGCGAAGACCACGCCCAGGGGCGCCGTGAGCGCGAGCACCGCCACGTCCCGCTCGCGAAGCCGACCACGGTGGCGACGACGGCCCCCAGCACCGCGACGGCCAGCAGCCGCCTGGTCTCCACCCTGTCCACGAGCAGCCCTGCGTGGCCCGTCACCACCACAGACGGCCCGAACAGGCACACCCAGAGGCCGGCCACCGCGAGCCCGGAGTCGGTCATTTCCTTCACGTGCAGCCCGAGCGCCACGATCGCGACCCAGTCGCCGAGCGCTGACAGGCCGACGGCGCCTGCCACCAGGCGGAAGTCCCGACCACGCAGCAGGCTGCGCCGGAGATCACGCGGGACTCCGAGCCGGGGTCGCGTCGTCGTGGCCGAAACGCACGTCGGGCAGGACGCGATCGAGCCAGTCCGGCACGTACCAGGCGGCGGGGCCCGCGAGACGAAGCAGGACCGGCACCAGCAGCAGCCGCACCACGAAGGTGTCCAGGAGCACGGCGATGCCGAGGATCACGCCCATCTCCTTCGGCGGGAGCGGGCCGGAGAGGGCGAAGGTGAAGAAGACCGCCACCATCACGGCGCCGGCGGCGAAGATCACACGCCCCGAGCGGACAAGGCCGGCGACCATCGCCTTGCGAGCATCGTGCTCGGCGTCCCATTGCTCCTTCGCGGAGGAGAGCAGGAAGACCGTGTAGTCCATCGAGATCGCGAAGATCATCGCGAAGAAGAACACGGGCGCCCAGGCATCGAGGAAGCCCTGGGGCTCGAAGCCGAGCAACCCCGCGAGGTGGCCGTCCTGGAAGATCCACTTCGCGATCCCGAAGGCGGCGCCGGTCGCGAGCAGGTTGGCGGCGACGCCGATCGCGGCCGCCACGGGCGCCTGGAACGCGACCAGTAGCAGCAGGAACCCGAGCGCCAGGACCACGCCGATCACCAGCGGCGTCTTCGCCGCCAGCGCCGCCTCGAGGTCGTGGTTCTCGGCGGCGGCGCCGCCGACCAGGGCGCCCGGGGCAGCGCCGCCCGCAGGCGATCGATCGTCGCGCCCGAGCTGAGGGCTCGAGGGATCACCGGTCGGGATCGCCTCGATCAGCACCTGGCCGCCGCCGCCCGGCTCGGGCGGCAGCGCCCGGGCGATGCCCGGGTCCGCGCGCACCACGGTCACGGCCGGTTGGCGCGCCGAGGCCGGAGCGACGATCTGCAGGGCGCCCGGTGCGCCGGGCCCGAAGCCCGCCTGGATCTGCTCGTAGCCCTGCCGGGACTGATCGTCGGGCGGCACCACCGTGATCGAGGGCATCGCGGTGCGCATCGAGAGCACCGGCAGGGCCAGCGCCACCAGCGCCACCACGGCGAGCCACCGAACAGGTACGGGCGCCGCCACAGCAGCTCGCCCCAGCGGGCGAGGCGCGGAGAGCGATGCTCGCCGCTCTGCACCCAGGGAAGTGACAGGCGGTCGACCCGGGGTCCGAGCTTGGCGAGCACCGCGGGGAGCAGCGTCAGCGTCGCGGCCAGCACGAAGAGGACGGCGACGATGATGCCCAGGGACGTCGAGCGGAAGGCGGGGCTCGGCACGAGCATCACCGCCGAGAGCGAGACCAGCACGGTCAGTCCCGAGAAGAGCACGGCCTTGCCGGCCGTGTCCATCGTCCCCGCCACCGCCTCGACGGGAGCGAGCCCCTGGCCGAAGTGGGCGTCGCGGAATCGAATGACGACGAACAGGGCGTAGTCGATGCCCAGCGCAAGGCGAACATCAGCGCGAAGTTCATCGCCCAGATCGAGATCGGCGAGACCAGCGTTCCGATGAAGAGCAGGCCCGCGGAGGCGACCAGGCCGATGATCGTCAGCATCAGCGGCAGGCCGGCGGCGACCAGCGAGCCGAAGGCCAGGACCAGGATCGCCATCGTCACCGGCCAGGAGATCAACTCGGACTTGAGCATCGCCTCCCGGTTGGCCTGGTTGAAGTCCGACCACATCCCCGCAGGACCGGTCAGGTTGACCGCGACTTCAGGCCGGCGACATCGGCGAGTTCGGCCTTGATGCGCTCGGCGGCGGCGACCATCGCGTTCGGATCGGCGGCGGCGCCCGCCCGGATCACAGCTGTGTGGCCGTCCGCCGAGATCGACACGCCGGGTCGAGGCGGCGAGAGCAGGCCGACGGCGGGATCGTCCCGCAGAATCCGCTGCGCACCGGCCGTCGCCTGCCGGAACTCGGGCTCGTTCGCCACGAGATCCGGCGAGTGGACGGCGACCTGCAGCGCATAGCTCCCGGCGCCGGCGAAGTTGGGTTCACCTGCTCGCGCGCGCGACCGATTCCGAGCCGGTCGCGTCCCAGCCAGCGCCGGAGAGGGCGGTCTCGACACGCGGCGCGAGGGCGCCGAGAGCGACCGCGATCAGCGCCCAGGCGGCGAAGACCCTTCCGGGATGCTTCGCCGCCAGGCGGCCGAGCCGGCCAATCGGACCGAGGGCGCTCATCCCGCTACCCTGACATCGCGCAGATCACCGAGGCGAAGACGTCCTCGCCGAGGTGTAGCCGTTCTGTACATGACGACCCATCCGTCCCGCGTCAGTCGGCGCGCTGGTGACGAGCTGCATGCCCAGCGGCATCGTGCTCCGCCCCGCCGAGGGCATGCTCCCCGATGGGGCAATCGACCCGCGCAAGGCCGCCTTCGTTGCCGGGATCGACTTCGCGGGTGAGACCCGGTATCCAGCCGCTGATCCCGCTCGGGCCCTGGGGTCCGGCCGGACCTTGGGGGCCCGCCGGGCCGACGCCCCTTCGGGCCGACCGGGCCGCGGAACCTCGCCCGCCGGCTCTCCCTGCGGACCCGCCGGGCCGTGCTCGCCTCTCAGCGAGCTCACCGCCGCAGTGCTGATCCCGTTGGTTTCGAGCCAGCGGCTCTTGACGTCCTTCCCGGTGATCGTCCTGTTCTTGATGCTCTTGCCCGTGACCGCCGCCACCGCGTAGGCGCTGCCGCCGAGCGCGGCGAAAAGGGCGACGTAGGCGACGACCGTGCTGTGTCTGCGGAACAATCGCTGAGGATGGATCGCATTGGTCTGCCCTCCTTGGGGTTGGCTGCAGCAGCACAAGCGACCGTAGGCCTCGTCCGAGGCCTGTCATGGGGCGTTTGCCTCAACTTGGGGAGCAGCTCGACGAGCCCGTGGCGCATCGCGAACAGCGCGGCTCGCCACGCGTCGACACGCCGAGCTTGGAGTAGATCCGCTCGATGTGGTTGCGCGCGGTCTTGTCGGCGATGCCAGCTCGCGTGCCACGTCGCGCGCCGTCGCACCGCGCGCCACGAGCACGAGCACCTCCAGCTCGCGGGCGGTCAGGCCGGCCGGTCGGGCACGCTCGCGGCGGCTGCGCGCCGGTGCCCGGCGCTGCGAGCACCTCCTCTGCCGCGTCACCGTCGAGCCGCCCGGCCCGCACGTCTGCGCGCAGCTCAGCGGCCGCCTGCCGGGGTTCGAGCGCGGGCCGGTACGGCCGCGGCTCGGTCATCGCCTGGTAGGCGTCCGCG
The DNA here is from genome assembly GCA_963767475.1 of uncultured Solirubrobacterales bacterium. Lineage (GTDB taxonomy): Bacteria > Actinomycetota > Thermoleophilia > Solirubrobacterales > 70-9 > WHSW01. The sequence goes on along the minus strand of CAVYEI010000001.1, from coordinate 87,723 downwards.
GCGGCGAGCACGCGCGCAGCCGGCGACAGGGCGGAGCCGGGCAGCGCGCGGTGGTAGCCCGAGCCGTCGAGGCGCTCGTGGTGGCAGGCGGCGATCGCGCCGAGCCGGGCAAGCGAGGCCGGGCGGGCCAGCATGCGTTCGGTGTAGTAGGAGTGCAGCCGCACGCGCTCGCGCTCGGTGTCAGTCAGTGGCCCGGGCTTGTCCCAGATCGTGTTCGGGACGCCGACCCGGCCGATGTCGTGAACGAGTGCGGCACGGCGGAGCTCGGTGACCGCCTCGTCCGGCAAGCCCGCGCGACTGCGCGGCGGCTCCGCGAGCGCGCGACGCCGCGCGAGTGGCCGGTCAACCATGGCGACTTGAGATCCGCGAAGTCGCCGAGCGCTCAGCGCCGCGTCGAGCTCGTCGCCGGCGAGCGGCTGGCCAGCCCCGGCTCGGCGGCGATCACCGCGTCCCAGCTCGACTCGTCCTCGAGCCCGCCGAGGACTCGGCGGCGCTGTCGGCGAACGCCTCGACGAGCTCGGGTCGAACTGGCGGCCCGAGCGCTCGCGCGCGACCGCGACCGCGCCGTCGATGCCGCCGCTGCGGTGGCGCACCTCGACGATGTCGGCGAGCTGGACGAGGCGCACCGCCACGGCAGCTCCTTACCGCCGACGCCTTCCGGGACCCCTTTGCGATCCCAGCGCGCGAACACGTGCAGCAGCGGATCCGCACCTCGGGCCCGAGCCCGAGCCGCTCGCGCATCACCGAGGCCACCTGGCAGTGGGCGGTCATGCCTCGGCGGCGCTGCGCCCGCGGCCCGGCCACCAGCGTCCGCCGCCATCCGCGCGCGCCGCAGGGCGGCCGGCCGGTACCGACCCGGCCGCAGCATGAAGCCGATCATCGGCAAGCCGGCCAGGTCGATCTCGTAGGCGGCGCGCGCAGCGCGATCTCGTCCCCGAACAGCGCCGCGAGCTCGTGGGAGTCCGCGGTGCACCCGACCCAGGCGAGCATCGCGACGTAGTAGGCCGCGGCGCGCTCGGCGTCGTCGAGGCCGACGCGGTCCGCCAGCGCGAGCGCGATCCGACACTGGCGCAGCGACGTGCTCCTGCGGCAGCCCGAGCCCGAGATCGGTCGCCAGCGACAGCGCCCCGATCAGCTCGGCGAGGCGCAGGCGCATCGCGCTCGGCTATCCCGGAAGCCATGCGAGCCAGCTGGTCGACCAGGTTTGATCTCGATGTTCGGGCCGTCCGGGGTATAGCTCGCGCGGCTGCTCGGCGCTCATCCAGAGCGGGTTGGCGAGCTCAGGCGGCGCGCCGCCGAGCTCGCTGGGCGCGAAATCTCATAACCCGGAGGTCGTGGGTTCAAATCCTGCCCCCGCTATTTGACGAAAGGCCCGCTCAGGCGGGCCTTTCGCGTTGGTAGGGCGAGGTCGCTGGCGGCCGTCTTGCTACCAATTTCGTTCCCGATCGCATGCGATGGCGGCTGGAGAAGGCGCGGCCCGCTGGTGAAGATTGCGGAAAAACCCGTAGAACCGGGTTGCCTGCAAGGTCTACACTCGGCCTCAACGGACGCTGATCGGCTGACTGGCTTCTTTAAGGGGGCGCTCGCCATCTGCTTGGTCTCCGCAACCCAGCTGAGCTGTCGGAGGCCCCGCAATGAGCGCAACGCGCCGTTCTCGTCTGACCAAAGTTCGCATGCGTACGCCGCTCACCCTCGTCGCCACGACGGCCGCGATCGCGCTTGGGATGGCCTCGACGGCCTCGGCTGTCGGCCCCGGAGGGTGGGATCACCTCGGCGCCGGCGTCACCCCTTCCAGCCCTTCGCTCAATGGCGACGCCCTGGTTTTGAACACGGATCTTCCCGGGCAGCTTCTCGTCGGGGGCAAGTTCACGAATGCGGGCGGCATCGCCGACGCCGACAGGATCGCGAGCTGGAACGGGACCGCCTGGAGCGCGATCAGCCCGACGGCCCTGAACGGCGACGTGATGGCGATCGAGACCGCAGGCGGCTTCATCTTCGCCGGGGGCATCTTCACCAACGCCGGCGGCGACCCGAACGCGGACTTCCTCGCGCGGTGGAACGGAGCGACCTGGCAGCCGTTCTGCACCCCGGCGGTTCCCGGACCCTCCATCAACGGGACGGTCACCTCCCTCCAGGCGATCGGCGGCACCCTCTACGTCGGCGGCGAGTTCCTGAACGGCGCCGGGAACGCCAACGCCGATTTCCTGCTCGCCTGCGACCTCGCCTCAGGGGCCTCGAGCGACACTGTCGCGACTCAGGCCTTCAGCGGCCCGGTCTACGCGCTCACCGCAGACAGCAACGGGCGGTTGTACGCAGCCGGCAACTTCATAAACCTCGACAGCAACTCCGCCAGCGACTACATCGCCTCGTTCGCGGGTGGGGTTTGGACCAACCTCGGAGCCGGTGCCGGCTCCAGCGGACTGGTTCCGGGAATCATCCGCTCGCTCACCGCGAACGGCACCGACGTGTACATCGGCACCGACGCGACCAACATCGCCGCGATCCCCCAGGCCGATCACATCGCCCGCTGGGACGGCGCGGCGTGGCATGCGGTCGGAGCCAATGTCGCCGGAACCGACGGCTACCTGCCGGCGAGCGCCCAGGTCATCGGCATGACGACCTTCGGCTCCCAGGTGTACGCGACCGGCCAGTGGCTGAACGCGGGCGGCGATCCGACCGCCGACAACATCGCCAACTTCGACGGCACGTCGTGGAGGCCGGTCGGCTCCAACGGCTCCGGCGACGGGCCGCTTACGCCCAAGGGTGGGCCACTGGCGATCGTCGGAGGCGTCCTGCACGCGGGCGGGAGCTTCACCTCTGCCGGCGGAGACCCCCAGGCCGCGTTCATCGCCAAGTACGCACCTGCTTTCGTCCGGCCCAGCAACCTGATCTCGATCGGCAAGAAGCCCAGGTTCGACAAGAAGAGGGGCACGGCCGTGATGTCGGTCGAGGTGCCGGGCCCCGGCGAGCTGGTCCTGAGCGGCAAGGGGATCAAGGGGGAGCCCGGAGCCGCGCGGGTTCGCGCCGCCGCTCGGCCCGTCGATGCTGCGGGAACGGTGGAGCTCACCGTTAAGCCGGACGCGAAGACGAAGAAGAAGCTGAAGAAAAAGGGCAAGGCGAAGGTCACGGCCAATGTGACATTCACCCCGACCGGCGGCGACCCGAGCACCGAGACCAAGAAGCTGAAGCTAAAGCTGAAGAAGAAGGGCTGAGGACTTAACCAGCGGTTCGGCGACGCCCAGGCGGCGGGCGCACCGGCTCGACTACCCGTGCGTCGTAGCGGGGAACGAGATCGGGCCCCGCTATGACCAAATCGGCTTGATCAAGCGCCCACCCTCACCCTTGCGTCTTCGGATGCCGATGGCACTAGGGATGTGGCGGCGCCGCCTAACTCCGATGATCGGGCTCTTGCTGGTCTTGTTGTGCGCGGTGATCTCCGCGTTGGTATTGAGCGATCGCCACTTTCAAGGTCAGTTGCTCGACGTGAGTTCCCGAGCCCAGATCGTCGTGCGCGACGTAGAGCGCATCCGCTACTACGACGAGGTTCTGACCAGCTCCGCCAGATTGGCCGCGGCGACGGGTGATCGACGCTACGAGCGTCGCTATCAGAAGCGCGCCCCGGAGTTGGACGCCGTGATCGAGGAGGCGCTGTTGGTCGCCGACAGCCCACGGGCGACGGCAGCGATAAATCAGACCGGCGCGGCCAATCGCGCCTTGATCAAATTAGAGGAGCGCTCCTTCAGGCTCGATAACGAGGGACGTCGGAGCAAGGCGCTGGCCCTGCTTTCTTCCCCGGCGTACCTGGAGCAGAAGGAGGCCTACGTGGACGGGCTCGAGCGGGGCCTGTCGATCATGCTCGCCGGTGTGCATGGCGACATCGATGAGGTGCGCAAGTACCGGGACATCGCCCTGGCGGTGGGGCTGCTCGGCGGCTTGATCGTGGCGGTCGCGGGCGGCTTGTTGCTGCGCCTTTCGCGGGAACGAGATCGGCTGACGAAGGAGCTGCACGCCGAGTCCTCGATAAATGCGTTCAACTCCTTGCACGACCCGCTCACCGGACTCCCGAACCGCTCTCTGTTCTCGGACCGCCTCGAGCACCAGCTGATCAGAGCTGATCGCGAGCCGTCCTCGTTCTCGGTGCTCGTGTTCGACCTCGATCGATTCAAGGAGGTGAACGACAGCTTCGGACATAGCGCCGGAGACCGGCTGCTGTGCGAGGTTGACTCGCGTGTACGTCCGTCGTTGCGGGCCGGCGACACCCTGGCCCGTCTGGGAGGCGACGAGTTTGCCGTGCTGCTGCCGTCCACCGGGAGAGGGAGCGCCGGACAGGTTGCCGAGCGCGTGCTCCGGGGACTTCAAGAGCCGTTCATGGTCGGCACCGTGCCGGTCGACGTCGGGGCCAGCATCGGGGCTGTGACCTACCCCGAGCATGGAGAGGACGCGGAGGCCCTAGTGCACCACGCCGACGTGGCGATGTACCTGGCCAAGGATCGGGCCCTCGGCGTTTGCTTCTATGAGCCACAACCGAACCGCCTGGCCACCCTGGGGTGACGCGACTGCGCGCGGGCAAGAATCCGGGTCGGACCGATTTCAAGGGATCGGGTCAAGACTTCAAATACTGAGAAACCACCCGGGGAGGAACGATGCGTCGGCCACGTGATCTGATATAGGGTTCAGCATATGAAACCATCTGCCGCGAAATCCGTGGTGATAACTGGCGCGGCCTCGGGGATCGGCCTGGCGACGGTCGAGGCGATGGCCGAGACCGGCACCGCGATCGTCGGCGTTGACCTCGCCGGCGCTCCGCAGACGCTGTCCGGGGTCGAGCGGCTCGAGTGGGTGCAGGGCGACGTCACTGCCCAGGAGACCTGGGGCCAGGCGCTCGCGCTCTCAAATCGCCACGATCCGCAGGGGCCATCGTCGTTGATCAGCTGCGCCGCCGACGTCGTCGTTGCGCCATTTCTGGAGACGTCGCTCGAGGACTGGCGGCGTTTGTTCGAGATCAATGTGCTGGGCGCCGTTCGAGGCATGACCGCGGTGATGCCGTCGATGATCGAGCAAGGTCGAGGATCGATCGCCGTGGTCTGCAGCGTCGATTCGCTGATCGTCGAAGATGAACTGAGCGCCTACGCGACCTCCAAGGCTGCCCTGTTGCACGTCGTCCGATCGGCCGCACTCGAATACGCCCGTCATGGCCTGAGGATCAACGCCGTTCTGCCCGGGGTGGTCGACACTCCGCTGTTCCGCCGCCACCTGGACTCGCTCGACGATCCCGCCTCGGCCCGCGAAGCCATGAAGCGTCGCACCCCGACCGGGTTGATCCTCGAGCCGGCGGAGATCGCGCGGGTCCTGCGCTTTCTGACCAGCGACGAGGCGTCGGGCCTCTCCGGGTCGACAGTGACCGTCGACGGAGGCCTGATCTCGACGTTCGACTTCGACGCCTTCGCCAACTCATGATCCAACCTGACCTCTTCGATCTGACGGGTCGCGTAGCGGCGGTGACCGGTGGGGCGGGCGGCCTCGGCACCGCGATCGCCGATGGTCTCGCGGCGTACGGCGCCCACGTCGCGATCCTCGATCTCGATCAGAACAAAGCTCGCGAGGTCGCAGCGAAGATCACCAAGAAGGGCGGGTCCGCCACGGCCTCGCAGGTCGATGTCCTCAGTTCGAGTCAGCTGAGCTCGGTGGCCGACGGGATCTGCGCGGATCAGGGATCCGTTGACATCCTCATCAACTGCGCCGGCATCGCGGTCGGTTCCCCTGCCGAGGAGTTCCCGGAGGAAGAGTTCGACCGGGTGATCGCCGTCAACCTGAAGGGCACGTTCCTCGCCTGTCAGGCGTTCGGCCGCCGTATGCTCGAGGGCAAAAGGGGCAGCATCGTCAACCTCGCCTCGATCGGAGGAGTGATCGCATATCCAGGCTCGTGTGCCTACCTCGCCTCCAAGGGCGGTGTGATCCAGCTAACCAGGGGCCTGGCGGTCGAGTGGCTCAACCGGGGCGTCCGGGTCAACGCCATCTCGCCCACGCTCTTTGACACGGCGCTTGCCCACAACGCCGAGGTGTCGTCCGATGCCACCAACTTCATCCTCGAGCGCACGTTGCGGAGCCAGGACCCGTACGCGCAGCCTCCCGAGATCGTGGGGGCTGCGGTGTTCCTCGCAAGCGACGCGTCCTCTCGCGTCACGGGGCACACCCTGGCAGTCGACGACGGCTACGCGATCGCGTAGCCGTGCGTGAGTTCGAGCGCTTGACACGCTCAGGATGCTGCCATAGTCTTTCGCCATGCTGATTTGGTTTCATAGTATGAATCATCCTCGAGAGTGCCTCGAGTGACCGACGTGGCGGTGCTCGCCGAAGGCCTCGGATCTCCGGAGGGCCCCGATCGCCTGCCCGATGGCCGGATCATCTTCGTCGAGACCTTCCGCTCCCGGGTCTCGGTCTGGGACCCCGAGAATGGCGCTCGCTCCTACGCCGATGTCGGCGGCGCTCCGAACTCGTGCATGCTCGGACTCGACGGCGTCTACGTAGCCCAGAACGGAACCACCGCCGGCCTATGGCGCTCGCCGAATCCGACCGCGCCCTTGATTCAGAGGGTCGCCGCCGACGGCAGCGTCGAGACCGTCGTCTCAACCGCGGACGGCGAGCCGCTCGTGGGCCCGAACGACATCACGTTTGGTCCCGACGGCCGCCTCTACTTCACCGACCCGGGCGACTTCGACCTCGACGACCCCGACGAGGGGCAAATCTGTGTGGTCGAGCCCGACGGGACGGCCTCGGTGCTTGAGCGGGTCGGCCCCTCCTATCCGAACGGGATCGTCGCCGAGCCCGACGGCAGCATCGTCTGGAACGAGTCGTATACGCGGCAGGTCAAGCGCAGGCGCCCCGACGGCTCGATCGAGCTGCTCGCGACGCTGCCGGAGAACCGGGTCGCCGACGGGATGAAGCTCGCCGGGAACGGCAACATCTACGTCACCGGCGTGACCTCGGGCGGCATCGACGTGCTCGCGCCGAACGGCGACTCCGTCGGCTTCGTCGAGGTCGGGGGCGAGCCGCTCAATTGCGTCTTCGACGGCAACGAGCTCTACGTAGCCGACTTCGGCGAGGGCAGCATGACGGCCGACGACCCGGCGCCGAAGACCGGTCGGCTCCTGCACCTGCGCCTCGACGTCGCCGGCCGGCCGCTCTATCGCGGCTCGATCGCGGCGCAGCGCGGTTAGCGCGGCCGGCATCCAGCCTCGGGCGCGGCTTTCGCTGGTTCAGTCTCGGCTGGGCACAGTTGGCGCCGCACGGGACGCCGACCAATGAGTTTCGTGGTGTGGCGCGGTCTAACTTTCGACGATCGAAGCAAGAGAAAGACGAACCCATGCAACTGACGGCGACTGAGGCTCACATGGAATCGCTCTGGCCCCGGCTGGCGGACCTCCCGCTTGTCGTCGAGTCGTGCGAGTACGACCGGCTGTACGCCGTCCTCTCCGACGAGTTCAACCGCGTGACGACCCACGTGCGCCTGATCGGCGCCGGCGCCGACGGTCTCGGCGAGGACATCTCGCTGATGGAGGAGGACGGCACCTCGCTGCACGAGGCGCCGCCCGCGCTGGGCCTCGAGGGCGAGTGGACGCTGGCGAGCTTCTCCGACTATCTCGCGAGGGTCGATCTGTTCGTGAAGCCGCCGGAGTGGGACGCGGCCCCGCGCTTTCGCCGCTGGGCGTTCGAGTCGGCCGCGCTGGACCTTGCCCTGCGCCAGGACGGTCGCGCCCTGCACGAGGTCCTGGAGCTGGAGCCGCAGCCGGTGCGCTTCGTCAACTCGCTCGGCCTCGGCAAGCAGCCGTCGATCGAGCCGGTGCGACGCCGGCTGGCGCGCTCTCCCGGTGTGCGCTTCAAGCTCGACGCGGAGGCGACCTGGGCGCCCGAGCTCGTCGACGAGGTCGCGGCGACGGGCGCCGTCGACACGATCGACTTCAAGGGCCAGTACGGCCTGGAGGTCGAGGACCCGCAGGCGCTTGCGGACATCTACGAGCGCGTGATCGCGGCCTTCCCGGACGCCTACCTCGAGGACCCGCACGACCTGCCCGAGATCGCGCAGCGCCTCGGCGATCACGTCGAGCGCGTCTCCTACGACGCGCCGATCCACGGCGCCGAGGACATCGGCGCGACGCCGCTGCCGGCGCGCGTGGTGAACGTCAAGCCATCGCGCATCGGCAGCGTGCGGGCGCTGTTCGAGGTGTACGCGCGCTGCGCGCGGGAGCGGCGGCCGATGTACGGCGGGGGGATGGGGGAGCTGGGCGTGGGTCGCGGGCAGATCGAGCTGTTGGCTGCGCTGTTTCACGCCGACGCGCCCAACGACGTGGCGCCGAGCGCCTACAACGAGGACGACCCGGAGGGCGGCCTGCCCGCCAGTCCGCTGGCACCGCGCCCCGACGCGGTCGGCTTCCGCTGGACGACATAGCGTCGCCCCCGGGCGACGGTCGTCGTCGCTCGCGGCGAGTCGGCGGGGGCTCATCGCCTGCTCAGTAATCTCCTCGCCGAGTGAGCCCAGAGCACCGCAGCGACCCCGATCCCCAGCAACTGCTCACCGCGCTGAGCACGGAGCACTTCACCCTCCAGGGCGCCCGGTCGCAAACGATGAGCGAGAGCTCCGCCCGTGCGTCGATCTACGTTTTCTCCGTCTCGAGCGCGCTCGTCGCGCTCGGCTTCATCGGGCAGGTATCCGAGGTCGGCGACGTCTTCAACGTCTTCGCCCTCACCGTCCTGCCGACTCTGTACCTGCTCGGGGTCGTGACCTACGTCCGGCTGGTGGAGTGCGGGGCTGAGGACTTTCGCTACGGATTGGCGATCAACCGGATCAGGCACTACTACCAGGAGGTGGCGGGCGCGCGAGCCGAGCTCTTCCTGCTCTCCGGGCATGACGATGGGGCCGGGGTGTTCGCGAACATGGCGGTGCCGGCCGAAGGCCGCAAGCCCTTCTTCGCCTTCTCCACCGCGGTCCTCGTGATCGACAGCGTCGTGGGCGGAGCCGCGCTCGCGCTCGCGCTCGGCGCGTTTGTCGATGCGTCGCTGGGGCTGGCGGCCACCCTGGGCGGCGCGGCGGCGATCGCCTCGCTGATCGGATGGATGAGATACGGGCTTCGCCTGCTGGACGCCAGCGCGGCGCAGACCGAGCCCTTGTACCCGTCACCAACCCCAAAGGAGGCTCGATGAAGCAAAGCATCGCGCTGATCACCCTCGGCGTCGCCGACATTCCGCGTGCGTCCGCCTTCTATGCCGCCCTCGGCTGGTCGCCGACGCGGGAGGTCGAGGAGACGGTCTTCTTCCAAGCGAACGGCGTGGTGCTGGTGCTGTGGGGACGCGACAAGCTCGCCGACGACATGGGAATCGCGGACGGCGATCAAGGATGGGGTGGGATCGCGCTTGCTCACAACGTCGGCTCGCAAGAGGAGGTGGATGCGATCACCGAGAGGGCGCGGGACGCCGGGGCGACGGTGACCCGGGAGCCTGCGGAAACGTTCTACGGCGGGTACGCCGCTGGGTTCCGCGACCCGGATGGGCATGCCTGGGAGGTCGCCCACAACCCGGGCTTCCAGCTGCTGCCCGACGGCAGCGTCGCGATCGCCGGCGATCAACCCGCCGACGACTGAGCGCGAGTCACCCAGGAAAGATCTCGTAGCCGGGCGTGAGCACGTTGGCCGGATCGAAGGCCTGCTTCGCGGCCTCCAGCTGCCCGAACGCCGAGCCGAAATGCTCGCGCCACTCGCCGGCCGAGAGCGGGAATGCGCTCACGGGGTAGAGCGTGCCGCCGGCGGCCTTGACCCGCTTGTAGCTGGCGTTGTTGGCATCGACCAGTCGGTTCGCCTCGTCGGCGTCGTCGGTCGCCGGGAGGCGGATGAAGTTGAACGCGTAGCAGAGGTCGTCCGAGGGCATCTGCAGCAGCGGGCTCGAGATCGCCGAGCGGCGGATGGGGGAGAGCACGATCTGGCCGAGCGGGCCCAGGTCCGCCACCGGGTCGAGCTCGCCGAGCTCGGCGTCGACGACGGACTCGACCTCGGAGTCACCGATGAAGGTGGTCAGCCACGGGTGCGGGTTGAACCACTGCCCGTTGGCCTTCAAAGTCGCCTCCAAGGGGGCGAACCTGGTGAGGTAGTCGACGTACTCGAGCGTCGTCGGCTGCCGCTGGGCGGGGTCGTCGGAGAGGCCGCCGAGCAGGACGGCGTCGTCCGGCGGCTTCCGCGTGAAGCTCTTCGCCACGTCCAGCCGGAAGGCCATGCCGCCGTCCGGTGCGGCCACGGCCGCGCCCTGCAGCGCATCGAACCTGCCGTCGGCGCACAGCAGCCGGGCGTCGTTCAGCATCGTGGCCAGGTTCGGGTAGGCGAGCAGGAACCGGCGCACCGAATCCGGCGCCGCGACGAGCTCGAGCGTCGCCCTGGTGATCACACCCACCTGACCGAGCCCGCAGCGCAGCGCGTCGAACAGTTCGGCGTCCTCGCTCGCCGAGCAGGTGACCTTCTTCCCCTCGCCGGTCACCACCTCGATCTCGATCACGTTGTCGCTCTGCAGGCCGTGCGCCGAGGTTGCGGCACCAACACCGCCGACGACCAGGGTGCCGCCGACCGAAAGCTCGAGGTACTCGGTGAGCACGGGCGGAGTCTTGCCGTGCGCCAGCGTCGCACGGAGCACATCGCTCCACCTCGCGCCGGCCCCGACCGTCAACCGCTCGCCCTCGACCGGCCCGATGTCACTGAGCGCCGACATCTCGGCGACGATCCCGCCCGCGACCTGCGAACGGCCGAAGGTCGAGTGGCGCCGGCCCTGCGGCGCGAACTTGCGCCCCGATCGAGCGGCCCACCGAATCGCCTTCGCCAGGTCGTCGGCGGACCGCGGCATCAGGACGCCCTCCGGCAGCTCGTGCACGATGTGCCCGAAGTCGTCGGCGTGCGCGCGGCGCGTCGCCTCGTCGAAGCGGAGCTGACCATCAAGCGGCGGCGGCGCTAGCCCAAGTTCCATCGGAACGAACGATGCGCGATGTCAGCCGCTGCGTCCATCCCAGATTCCTGGGTATTGGTCGCCGAGAGCGGGTAACAATCGGTCGTGACGGCGGTTTCCCCGGAGCGCATACGCAGCGACGTCGCCAGCCTCAGCCACCGCGGGCTGGGCGTGGGCGAGTTCTCGCTCGCCGCCGCGCGGGCCCTGCGGCGCGCCATCCCCTACGACGGCGTCTGCGTGCTGACCCTGGATCCAGCGACGCTGCTGCCGACCGGGGAGGTGGTCGAGAACGGCCTCCCGCCGGCCGCGGCCGAGAGGCTGACCGAGATCGAGGTCTCCGAGCCGGACTTCAACAAGTTCACCGAGCTCGCGCGCGCGCAACGCCCGGCGGCCAGCCTCAGTCAGGCCACCGACCGCAGGCTCGATCGCAGCCGGCGCCACCGCGAGCTCAAGCGCCCCAACGGCTTCGACGACGAGCTCCGCGCCACGTTCGTCGGCGACTCCGGAACTTGGGGCGCGATCACGCTCTTGCGCGAGCACGGCAGCGCGCACTTCGCTCCGGCGGATACGACGCTGCTGGCAGCGCTCGTCCCCTCTCTGGCCGAGGGCCTACGGCGGGCGGTCCTGCACACGGCGCTCTCGGGTGCCGGAGCCGATCACGCGGCCGTGGGGCTGGTGCTGCTCGATCACGAGAACTCGATCGAGACCGCCAACCCCGCCGCACGGATATGGCTCGACGAGCTCGATACCGATCGCCGCCTGCCGGTGGCGATCCAGGCGGTCGCAATCCAAGCTCGACGCGTCGCCGCCGGAGATCCCAACGGCGACTCGACCGCCCGGGCGCGCGTTCAGACACCCTCGGGCCAATGGCTGCTCGTCCGCGGATCGATGCTCGGCGGCAACGGCGACGCGCGTGCGGCCGTGATCCTCGAGCCCGCACGCACACCCGAGCTCGCACCGCTGATCGCCGATGCCTACGGGCTCACCGAGCGTGAGCGGCGCGTGACCCAGCTCGTCGCGCAGGGACGGCCGACACGCGATATTGCGAGCGAGCTCCACCTCTCGTCCTACACGGTCCAGGACCATCTGAAGTCGATCTTCGAGAAGGTCGGGGTCGCCAGCCGCGGCGAGTTGGTGGCAGAGCTGTTCTTCGAGCACTACGCGCCGCGGTTGATCAGCGATGCGCAGGTCGGGTCCGAAGGCTGGTTCGAGCCGGCTTGATCGCTCGGCGCCGTTCGCCGCTGAGCTAGTTTTGGCGCGGATCGAGCGAGGTGTGAATGGAGCGGACCACCAGCGCGCCGTCGCCCACGGCCGCCGCAACGCGCTTGGTCGAGCCCCGGCGGACATCGCCGATCGCGAACACGCCGCGACGGGTGCACTCGAGCATCAGCGGCCCCCGGTCCGCACCGTCCCAGTGTCGCGCGAAGTCCGCGTGGCGCCCCGCCTCCTCGCCGGTGACCACGAATCCCTTGTCGTCCTGGCCGACGTAATCGGCCAGCCCCACCGACCGCGGAGAGGCGCCGATCATCGCGAACACCGCGGTGGTCGGGACGCGCTGATCGGGCCCCCCACCCGAGATCACGACCGCCTCGAGCTTCTCGTCGCCCTCGAGCGCCCGCACCTCGCACCCGGACCAGACGCGGACGTTCGATTTGGCCTCGATCTGGTCGACGAGATAGCGGGACATCGCCGCCTCGAGGCTTCGCCGCGCGACGACGTGGACCTGGGCCGCGTTGTCGGCGAGCTTGACCACGGCCTGACCGGCCGAGTTCCCCCCGCCGACGACGACGACGTCCTCCGTCGCACATTGCTGGGCCTCGATGTGCGTCGCCGCGTAGTACAGGCCGAGGCCCTCGAACCGATCCGCGTTCTCCGCCGGCAGTCGACGGTAGTCCGCACCTGAGGCGATGACGACGGCGCGGCCTTGGACGCGCTGACCGTCGGCCAAGCCGATCTCGCGCACGTCGCCGGCCTCCGGCTCGGACACCTCAGCGGCCTCATGGACGCTGGAGATCACGGCGCCGAACTTTCGCGCCTGGAGCGTCGCCCGTCGGGTGAGATCCGCGCCGGTAAGACCCGTGGGAAAGCCGAGATAGTTCTCGATTCGAGCGCTCGTGCCCGCCTGACCGCCCGGGGCGAACCGTTCGACCACCAGGGTGCTGAGACCCTCGGAGGAGGCGTAGACCGCGGCGGCGAGCCCGGCCGGACCGCCGCCGAGCACGACGACGTCGAAGCTCTGGCCGTCGACCTGCGCTCGGAGACCGAGCTCATCGGCGACCGATGTCACCGTGGCTCGGCGGATGACGCTGTCGGAACGGACCAGGACCGGGCACTCGGCTTCCCCGATCCCGAGCCCGTCGAGCAAGATCCGGCTCTCCTCGTCGGTGGCGAGGTCGTGCCAGGTGAAGGGAACGAGGTTTCGCTCCAGCAGCTCGCGCACGGTGAACGCCTCGTTCGACCAGCGTGAGCCGATCAGCCGCTGCTGGCCCAGGCCGCGACCCTGCAGCCACTCGCGACGCGTGACCATCGTTCGCAGCAGGAGGTCGCCGAGCTCGGCCGTGGTCGCGACGATTTTGCGCAGGGCCTCCGGCGGGACCGCAATCAGCGATGTGGGCTCGGCGGCGAAGCCGGCGGCGAGCGTCGGCTCGCCCGTGAACATGGAGATATCGGCGGCGAAGGTCCGCTCCCGGCATTGGGTGAAGTAGCGGTCGCCCTCCGGCGCCTGGTCGATGATGTCCAGGGCGCCGCTGACCACCACATACAGCGGCGTATCGCGCTCGCCGTGCTCGAAGACGAGGTCCCCGCGCGCGAATGACAACTGGGCGCCTCTCTCGGCCAGGTAGTCGACCTGTTCCGGCGTCAGCCGGGGGAAGAGCGTCGGGTGATCGGGATCGAGGAAGTCCTCTACCGGAGTCGGTGCGTAGTCGCTCGTCATTCCCTCGCCGGCACTCTTGCCAATACCGCGCACCCGCCACAGCCGATCACGACACGCATGCCCGTCTCCACGCAGCCGCCGCGCGGGACCGTGCCGGCCGGCAGCGGCCGGACCTTGATCCGGGGCGGCGGGCGCCCGGCCGGGACCGGCTCCGGTTCCGTGACGGCCTCGACCGCAACCTCGGGCTCCGGCGCGCGCAGAACGCTGAGCGCGACGGCGATCGCGACGATCACCAAGCCGGCGCCGATTAGGTACGCGAGGTGATAGCCGGAGTTGAGGGCCTCCGCCGCGGCCTCGCCCTCGGCGAGCAGCCGCTCGGTGCGCTCGGTCGCCAGCGTCGCCAGCACGGCGAGACCGATCGCGCCGCCGACCTGGACGCTGGTGTTGACCAGGCCCGAGGCCAACCCGGAGTCGCTCGGGGTGGCACCCGACATCGCCAGGGTCATCAGCGAGGGGAAGCCAAGCCCCGAGCCGAGCCCGATCAGGATCATCGCCGGCAGTAGGTCGACGACGTAGTTGGCGTCGATCGGCGTGCGCGCGAGCAGCAGCAGCCCGGCGACGATGCAGACCATCGCGGGAATCAGCGTCGCCTGAGGGCCATAGCGAAGGCTGAGCTGCGCGGTGAAGCGGAACGACATCGTCCCCATGACCACCGTCAACGGCAGGTAGGCGAGGCCGACCTGGAGCGCGTCGTAGCCGAGGATCCGCTGCATGTAGAGGGCTCCGAGGAAGAACATCCCGAACATCCCGACGACGAGCAGGGCCTGGACGAGGTTCGCGCCGGCGACGTTGCGGGAGCGAAACAGCCGCAGCGGCATCAGCGGGGTGGCGACACGGTCCTGGCGGATCACGAACGCCGCCAGCAGGGCGAGCGAGATCGCGCCGAGGCCGAGCGTCTGCGTCGATCCCCAGCCCTCCTCCACGACCCCGAGGATGGTGTAGACGCCGAGCATCAGGCCGCCGGTGAGCAGGGCGGCGCCGGGCAGGTCGGCGCCCGCGCTGAGGCCGAGGCCCTCGCGATCAGGGACGAGCCTGATCGCGAACAGCGCCGTCGCCAGCCCGATTGGGAGGTTGACGAAGAAGATCCAGTGCCAGTTGATCGCCTCGGTGAGCACGCCGCCGGCCAGGAGCCCGATCGAGCCGCCGGCGACGGCGACGAAGGTGTAGATCCCGATCGCCTTCGCCTGCTCTCGCGGCTCCGGGAACATGGTCACGATCATCCCCAGGATCACGGCGGACGTGAGCGCGCCGCCGACGCCTTGGACGAAGCGGGCGCCGATCAGCAGCCCCTGGCTCTGAGCGAGTGCGCAGAGCAGCGAAGCGCCGGTGAACACGGCGAGTCCGATGAGGAAGATCCGCCGCTGGCCGATCAGGTCTCCGATCCGCCCCGAGAGCAGCAGCAGGCCGCCGAAGGCGATCAGGTAGGCGTTGACGACCCAGGCGAGGTCGTTCTGGGCGAAGCCGAGGTCGTCCTGAATCGAGGGCAGCGCGACGTTGACGATCGTCGCGTCGAGGACGATCATCAGCATCCCCACGCAGAGGACGTAGAGGGCCCCCCAGCGCCTGTCCTCAACCGCCATTGATCCGATGCTAACGGCTCGCCGGGAGGCCGCGCCGGCCTCTCGACTAGCGGCGCTTACGGACCTTCCATTTGCTCTGCGCCGCGCTCGGGTCGGTGTTGCCGGCGGCGTCGATCGCCTGCACCGCGAACACGTGCTTGCGTCGCTTCAGCTTCTTCAGCTTGAGCGGAGATTCGCACGGTACGAAGGCGGCGCCGTCGAGGCCGCACACAAACGACGACCCCGGCTCGTCGGAGACGAACTCGAAGCTAGCGCCGCGCTTGCGGGTCTTCTTGCGCGGCTTCGCGGTGATCGTCGTCTCCGGCGGCTCGGGCTCGCCGTCGAGCGCGATCCCGCAGGGGTTGCCGAGGCCGGTGATGAAGTTGGGGTTGGACTCGGTGCCGTCGATGTTCGCTCGGCCGATCGTGCCGATGTTCCGGTTCGCCCAGTAGATGTGGGTCTCGTTGACGGCGAGATCGCAGGGCAGGCTCGCGTTGTTGATGAAGCCGTCGTCGGCGGGCGACCCGTCGATGTTCGCCCGCCCGATCGTGCCGTCGGCGAGGTCGGCGTAGTACAGATGGACCGCGTCAACGGCGACGCCACACGGCTGGTTGTTTGCATTCAGGATCGTGTTGTCCTGCCCGCTGCCGTCGATGTTCGCACGACCGACGCGCCCGTCGAGGTCGGTCCAGAAGACGTGCGTGGCGTTGACCTCGACGCCGCAGCTGCCCGAGGGCGTGTCGATGAACAGCGGGTTGGGGGCGCTGCCGTCGAGCCCGACCCTGCCAACGCCGAGTGGATCCGTGGTGCTCCAGTAGGCGAACGATGCGTCGACGGCGACCGCGCCGGGGCAATCGATCCCGAGCGCCGGCAGGGCCGTCTGGTTCGCGGCGCCCCCGTCGAGCTCGGCGCGCCCGATCGAGGAGGTCGCCTGCTGGCCCCAGTAGATCGAGGTCGAATCGACATCTACGCCGCACGGGTTGCTGAGGCCGCCGATCAGCGCCGGCGTCGGCGCGCTGCCGTCGAGCTGTGCCCGCCCGATTGTGTCGTTGAGCTCGTCGGCCCAGTAGACGTAGCCGCTCGCCGGCGCGGCGAAGGCGCCCGCGATCAGCGCGGCAAGTCCCAAGCTCCAGCGCATCGACCCCCGCATCTGCCAGATGATGCCGGGTCCGCGCCGGCTACGGCGGCGGGGGCTTGACTTCAAGTTAACTTGAACTTGTAGTCTGAGCGTATGACGACTCAACTCGAACAGCCGCAGACCGCTATCGACCACCTGCACGCGACCGAGCCGCAGCCGCTGCCGTTCGCGCCGGCGACGCAGATCCGCGCCTTCGCGCTCGAGCGCGAGCACGGCAACGTGCTCATCTACAGCACCGAGACGCTGGCATCGAGCGCGAACGCGTTTGCGGCGCTGGGCGGGATCTCGCGCCACTACCTCAACCATCACCACGAGGCGATGTTCGCCTCGGACGCGGTCGACGCGCCGCTCTTCGTCCATGAGCGCGAGGCCGAGCAGGTGAAGCCGGCGTACGACGTGCGCGGGACGTTCTCGCGACGCCATCTGCTCGACGACGACTTCGAGGTGATTCCCACGCCCGGTCACACCAGGGGCGCCACCGCCTACCTCTGGGACAGCGGGCGCCACCGCTTCCTGTTCACCGGCGACTCGGTGATGCTCGACGGCGACGACTGGATCGCGGCCGTCCTGCAGTCGAGCGACCGGGCCGCGTACGTCGAGAGTCTCGAGCTGCTTCGCGAGGTCGAGTTCGACGTGCTCGTGCCATGGGCGGCGAGCGCCGGAGCGCCCTACGTGTCGATCACGAGCCGCTCCGACGCACGCCGGCGCCTCGACGCGATCGCCACACGACTCCGCCGCGGCGAGGATCGCTGAACCCGAACTGAGCCTCGCCGAGGCGAGCGCAGTAGATCTAGGCGCTGCTGCACCCTCGACTAGCTCGCCGTAGGGTTTCGCACCGTGGCTCACGGCACGCACGACTTCGAGGACGATGCGCGCAACGAGCGCATCCTGATCTGGGTCAACGGCGAGCTCGTGCCACGCGAGCGGGCGGTCGTCTCGGTGTTCGACGCGGGCTTCGTCCTCGGTGACGGCGTCTGGGAGGGCCTACGCGTGCGGGCGGGCCATCCGGCCTTCCTGGAGCGCCATCTCGACCGCCTCTTCGAGGGTGCGAAGGCGATCATGCTCGACGTCGGCCGCAGCCGCGGCGAGCTGACCGAGGCGATCTACTCGACGCTGCGGGCCAACGAGATGACCGACGGCGTGCACGTGCGGCTGATGGTCACCCGCGGCGTCAAGCGCACGCCCTACCAGGATCCGCGGGTGACGATCGGGCCGGCGACCATCGTGATCGTCGCCGAGCACAAGGAGCCGCTGCCGGCGACGGTGACCGAGGGCATCACGCTGTTCACGACGCACGTGCGTCGCGCCGGCCCGGACACGCTCGACCCGAAGCTCAATTCGCACTCGAAGCTCAACGACATCACCGCCTGCATCCAGGCCTACACCGCCGGCGCCGACGAGGCGCTGATGCTCGACCCGCACGGGTTCGTGGCGACGTGCAACTCGACCCACTTCTTCGTCGTCGTCGGCTCCGACGACGCCCCGGAGGTGCTGACCTCCGACGGGCGGTACTGCCTCGCGGGGATCACGCGCGCCAACGTGCTCGAGGCGTGCCGTGCGAACGGCATCCCGGCGCGGGAGACGACCTTCAGCCTCACCGACGTCTACGCCGCCCGCGAGGCGTTCGTCACCGGCACCTTCGCCGGCGTCGTGCCCGTCCGCTCCGTGGACGGTCGCACGATCGGCGATGGCCGCCGGGGGCCGATGGTCGAGCGCCTTCAGGCGCTCTACCGCGAGCTCGTCGACGCCGACGTGGCGGCACGCGCCGCGCCATGAGCGACGCCGTCCGGGTGGCGATGTGGTCCGGCCCGCGGAACATCTCGACGGCGATCATGCGTGCGTTCGAGAACCGACCGGACACGGTCGTCGTCGACGAGCCGCTGTATGCGGCCTACCTCGACCGCACCGGCATCGACCATCCGGTGCGCGATGCGGTCATCGCCTCCCAGCCCACCGACCTCGCCGCGGCCGTCGCCGGCCTCTCCGCGCCGCTGCCGCCCGGCCGCCACGTCCACTACGCCAAGCACATGGCGCACCACGTTTCGCGCGACATGGACCTGGACTGGACGCTCGGCTTCCGCAACGTGTTGCTGATCCGCGACCCGGTCGAGGTGGTCGCCTCCTACGTTCGCAACCGGGAGAGCTGCGAGCCCGACGACATCGGACTGCCGCAGCAGGGGTGGCTGATGCAGCGGTGGGATGGGAAGGGCGTCGACGTGCCGATCCTCGACGCACACGATTTTCTCGACGCGCCCGAGGCGTATCTGCGGTGGCTGTGTGACTGGCTGGGCATCCCGTTCACCGCCCGGATGCTCTCCTGGCCCGAGGGCCCGCGCGCATCCGACGGCGTCTGGGCGCCCCACTGGTATGCCGGCGTCTGGTCCTCCACCGGGTTCGAGCCCTGGCGCCCGCGGGACACGGTCCTCTCCGACCACGACGCCGCCGTCGCCGAGGCGTGCCGCCCGGTCTACGCGGCGCTGCACGCCCGCCGGGTGCGGGTGTGAGCGATGAAGGGGGTCGGCCTATGCCGGCGGGCGCCCGGCTTTCACTGCCTGAGCGACCTCGTGCACGCTCGCTGGGATGGCGGGCTCGGGGATCTGCGCGTACCCGAGTAGGAGTGTCGGCGGTCCGTCGCCGGGTTCGACCCAGAACTCGCGCATCGTCGTCAGGTCGATGCGCCGGCGGCGGGCCTCCTCGATGATCGCTTGCTCGTCGTAGTCGTCCGGCAGCTGGGCGGTCACATGAAGCCCGGCGGCGATCCCGCGCACGATCGCCTCGGGCAGCGTGTCCGCGAGCGCCTCGACGAGCAGGTCGCGCCGCCGCCGGTACCGGGTGCGCATCCGGCGCAGGTGGCGATCGAGATCGCCCCGTGAGATGAAGTCGGCGAACGCATGCTGCTCGATACGCGCCGTGCCGCAGTCGGCCATGTCCTTCTCGCTGCTCACGGCCTCCGTCAGGCTCGGGGGCACCACCAGCCAGCCGAGCCGCAGCGCCGGAGCCAGTGTCTTGCTCGCCGACCCGGCGTAGACGATCCGCTCCGGCTCCAGCCCCTGCAGTGCTCCGACCGCCGCGCGGTCATATCGGTACTCGGCGTCGTAGTCATCCTCGATTGCGATCGCGTCTCGCGCGCGGAGCCATTCGAGCAGGGCAGATCGCCGCTCGCCCGAGAGCACGGCGCCGGTCGGGTGTTGATGGGCCGGGGTGAGCACGACGACGTCGACGTCGGCCCGCGCGAGCTCCTCGACCCGGATTCCGTCTTCGTCGACGGCGACCGGAACGATCTCGAGGCCGGCGGTGGTGGCGATCAGCCGCTGGTCGGGGTGGCTGGGGTTCTCGAACGCAATCCGCCTCGCGCCACGAGCGGCGAGCACGCGGCAAACGATTCCCTGGCCCTGCGAATAGCCGGACGTGACGACGACCCGCGCCGGGTCCGCGACCACGCCGCGCACCCGTCCGAGATAGTCCGCCAGGGCCGAGCGCAGCGCTTCGACTCCCCGCGGGTCGCCATATCCGAGGTCGGCATCGGTCATCAGATCGAGCGCCTCCCGCAGTGAGCGCAGCCATGCCGAGCGCGGAAAGCTGGTGACGTCGGGCGCGCGTGGCCGGAAGTCGAAGCGGGGGGGAGGGGCGGGGCGAAGCAGCTCAGCTGCGGCGACGCCGGCCGCGGCGGCTGTCTCGGAGACCCTCGGGCGGGCGCCCTGGCGGAGAGCGAGATAGCCCTCGGCGGCGAGTTGCGAGTACGCATCAACGACGACGCGGCGTGAGACCTCCAACTGACGCGCCAGGTCCCGCGTCGAGGGCACCCGGGCATCGGGCTTCAGCGTTCCCTCCCTGATCGCCGTTCGCAGCTGCTCCTCGATCTGCGCACCGAGGGTTTGCGATCCCTCCCTGCTGACCGAAAGCAGTAGATCTATCGGCTGACTGGTCTCGTCCAAGACGCCCAAACTGGATCTTGACCGTGCACCAGTCAACCGTAACATCGATGCGTCACTACCGAGAGGAGCTCACCGTGTACTGCCTGCTCTACGAAACCAACCGAACCCGGCTGGAGGACCTTCATCGACAGGCCGATGCTGGCCGCGTTCGCCGCCAAGCACGTCGCCGCGCGGCGACCTCGGCGCCGTCCCGGGGTGCGACCGAGACGCGGCGGCTGCGGTTCCGCCGGCGCTGGGCCTCGCGCCTCGCCTGAGCGATGTCCGAGAGCGAGCGCATGATCGAAGCCAACGGCGTCGAGCTGTGCACAGAGCCCTTCGGCGACCCGGCTGACCCGCCGATTCTCCTGATCGCGGGCACCGGCTCGTCGATGCTCTGGTGGGAGGAGGGCTTCTGCCGGATGCTTGCCGAGCGCGGGCGGTTCGTGATCCGATACGACCATCGCGACACCGGCCGCTCGGTGACCTACCCGCCGGGCCGCCCCGGGTACACGGGCGGCGACCTCGACGCCGACGCAGCCGGGGTGCTCGATGCGTACGGAATCCCGGCTGCGCATCTGGTGGGCATGTCGGCCGGCGGGGGGTGCGCGCAGCTCCTCGCCCTGGCCTCCGCCGATCGCGTCCGCTCGCTCGTCCTGATCAGCACCTCTCCCGCGGTCCCCGGTGGACGCGCGCTTCCCCCACCCACCGAGGCGTTCATGCGCTTCGTCGCAACGGCAGCGGTGGACTGGTCGGATCCCGAGTCCGTGATCGAGTACCTGGTCGACTACGCGCGGGTGCTGGCGGGCGACCAGCGTCGATTCGACGAGGCGGCGGCCCGAGAGCTCGCGCGCCGAGACGTCGAGCGAGCGCGCGACTTCGCCGCTGCGCAGAATCACGACGCGCTCGAGGACGACGGGCTGATGCACGAGCCGCTCTGCGCGATCACCGTGCCCACGCTCGTGATCCACGGAACCGCGGATCCGATGTTCCCGCTCGAGCATGGCGAGGCCCTCGGGGGCGAGATACCCGGCGCGCGGCTGCTGACGCTCGACGGCGCCGGGCACGGCGTCTATCCGCCCGACTGGGAGACCGTCGTCCGGGCGATCTCCGAGCACACCGCGACGGTCTCCTAGCCGTGGTTCCGATGCGCTCAGGGCTGTTCCTACCGCTCTTCGACGAGCTGGCCGACCCGGCGCTCGTCGCTCGTCTCGCGGCCGAGGCAGAGGAGGCCGGCTGGCACGGGTTCTTCGTCTGGGACCAGGTGCGCTGGGGCGAGCCGGTGGTCGACGTGGCCGATCCCCAGATCACGCTGGCGGCGATCGCCACCGCCACGGAGCGCCTCAGGCTCGGGCCGCTGGTCACGCCCCTCGCCCGGCGCCGGCCCGTCAAGGTCGCACGCGAGGCAGCGACCCTCGATCGGCTCAGCGGCGGCCGGCTGACGCTGGGCGTCGGCCTCGGCAGCGACGGGTACGCCAGCGAGTTTTCGATCACCGGCGAGGAGCTCGACCCAAGGCGGCGCGCACGGATGCTGGACGAGTCGCTCGAGATCCTCGCCGCCGCCTGGTCGGGCGAGCCGGTTCACCATCGGGGCGAGCACTACACGGTCGACGGCATGCGGTTCCGCCCGCGACCGGTGCAGCGGCCCGGCGTGCCGGTGTGGGTCGGAGGCGTCTATGGCAAGCCCCGGCCACTGCGCCGGGCCGCCCGGTGTCAGGGCTACTTTCCGATCCACGTCGAGCACCCCGACCAGCTGATCGAGGTGGTGAACGACCTCACCCCGCTGCGCCTGCAGGCAGGTAAGGATCCCGGGGAGCCCTACGACGTCGTCGTTGCCTTCCCGCCCGGGGCGGACCCGAAGCCGTTCGCGGCTGCCGGCGCCACATGGTGGCTGGTTGAGTTCGAACCGGACTCGCTATCGGCCGACCAGGTGCGCGGGGTGATCCGCGCGGGCCCCGCAGCGTGAGGCTAGTATCGGTCGGGTTGGCCCGCAGAGCATTAGTAACCGGCGCGACCGGGTTCGTCGGCAAGCACCTCACCGCCGCTCTCGGCGACGACGGATGGGAGGTTCGCGCCATGGTGCGAGACAGCTCGAGGGCTCGAGCCCTGGGCGAGCTCGGCTTCGTCGAGCTGCGCGAGGGTGACGTCCTGGACGCGGAGTCGCTGTCCGGACTCGGGGAGGGGATCGACGTCGCCTACTACCTGGTCCACGCGATGGGGCGCGGTGGCGAAGGCGATTTCGAGGAGCGCGAGCGGCGGGCCGCCCGGAACTTCGCCGAGATGGCGACGCGGGAGGGCATCGGCCGCGTGGTGTATCTCGGGGGACTCGGCGATCGCCCGCAGTCGAAGCACCTTCGCAGCCGCCACCGAACGGCCGAGATCCTCGCCGACCTCGGGCCCCCGCTCACATACTTCCGGGCGGGGATGGTGGTGGGGGCAGGCAGCGAGTCCTACCGCACCCTGCGCTACCTGGTCCAGCGACTGCCGGCGATGATCGCTCCGTCATGGCTGGCGACCCCGACGCAGCCGATCGGCATCGACGACGTGATCGCCTATCTCGTCCAGGCCCCGGACGTCGCCGGTTCAAAGGGGCGGCAGGTGCAGATCGGGGGGCCCGATGTTCTCTCCTACGGAGAAATGCTCGATCGGATGGCCGACGCGCTCGGATTGAGGCGGCGTCCGCGGTTGCCGGTGCCGTTGCTCACCCCGTGGCTTTCCTCGCTTTGGATCGGCCTCGTCACCCCCGTCGACGCCGCGATCGCCCGCCCGCTGGTCGAGGGCCTATCCACCCCCACGACCGTCACGGACGCCTCGGCGATGGCCCGGTTCGCGGTCACGCCGATGCCTTTCATGGATGCGCTGCGCCGGGCGCTCGCCGAGGATCGTGAGCTCGCCGCGGAGGCCTCTCCCGTACACCTGCGTCTGTTGCCGGACGAGCTCGACAAGGTCCAGCGAACCGGCGCCGTCGGATCGGCCCAGGCGGGTGAGCTGATGGTCCCCGGGCCCGTCTCGAGGGTCATGACTCGAGACTTCCTGAGCCGAGCGGGGCGGGGGTACTGGCGTTTCATCACTCGGATCTCGCTTGGCCTGATCCGCGCGACCTACGCCGGTGACCACCAGTCGATCGTGCTCGTCACGCGAAGGCTGGTCCTGTTGCGCTTTCGCACGCCCGACTATGAGCTGCTCGAGACCCGCGCCTCGGTCACCTGGCCGATCGAGCGCGGGCTGCTCGTGGCCCGGGACGGGCGCGACCAGGGATTTCTGCAGCTGTCCGTGGCACGGCTCGACGAGCCGGGCACCGATGATCGCGTCCCGATCCGCGTGACGATGGAGGTCCGCAACTTCTATCCGTGGCTGCGCGGGAGCGGTCGGTTCGCCAAGCTCGGGGTCTGGCTCTACAGCCAGACGCAGCAGCGCATCCATCGTTCCGTCACGAGGGGCTTCTTGCGCTCGTGGAGCACAGCCCGGTGGAAATAGGTAAACGCATCGTTGATGCGAATGGGGTCGGGTTCGCGCTGCTCGAACAGGGGATCGGCCCCCTGGCCCTGTGCCTCCACGGCTTTCCCGACTCGGCCCGCACCTGGCGCCACCTGTTGCCGGCGCTGGCGGCGGCCGGCTTCCACGCGGTGGCCCCGTTCATGCGGGGTTACGCCCCGACCTCGATCCCGTCCGATGGCGATTATCGCCTCGCCGCCTTGGCGGCCGACGCGGTGGCCTTGCACGAGACGCTGGGCGGCGACGCCGACGCGGTCCTGATCGGCCATGACTGGGGCGCGGAGGCAGCCTATGAAGCCGCGGTCCTCGCCCCGGACCGATGGCGCCGGCTGCTCACCCTGGCGATCCCACCATTGAAGCTCGATCCGAGGCTGTTTTCCGACCCCGAGCAAGAAAAGCGCTTTTGGTACATGTCATTCCTGAGCGAGCCGGCGTCCGAGGCGGCGGTGGCCGCGAACGAGATGGCGTTCCTGGCCAGGATCTGGAGCGAATGGTCGCCGGGGTACGACGCCCGGGCGGACATCGCGTTCGCCAAGGACTGCTTACGTCACCCGGCCAATCTCAGCGCGGCGATCGAGTACTACCGGGCCGATGAGCAACAGGGCACCGGTCAGACTCCGCCCCAGCCGACCCTGTACCTGCACGGCGATCAGGATGGCTGCATCGCCGTTGACCTGGTTCGGGATGCCGAACGCCATCTGGCACCGGGATCGCGGATGGTCGTGATCGAGGGAGCGGGCCACTTCCTCCAGCTCGAGAAGCCCGCCGAAGTGAACCGGGAGATCCTCGAATGGATCGGAAGCTGACCACGCCGCCGGCGACGACTGACTACGGCGTCAGGTCGTACGGGTAGTCGGTCAGCGTCTCCGACCCGTCCTCGGTGACCAGCAGCAGGTCCTCGAAGCGAACCTCGCCGAGGCCTGTCCTCCACAGTCCCGGCTCGATCGCGATCACGTCGCCGGCGACGAGCGGGTCGCGCCCGAGCCTGCCGAGGCCCGGGGCCTCATGGACCTCGAGCCCGACGCCGTGGCCGAGGCCGAACTGAAAGCCGCCGTTGGGATCGTCGTCCGCCGGGCCGGTGCGCTGGGTGCGATAGCCGGCTGACTCGAACACGTCGCATGCGA
The DNA here is from genome assembly GCA_963767475.1 of uncultured Solirubrobacterales bacterium. Lineage (GTDB taxonomy): Bacteria > Actinomycetota > Thermoleophilia > Solirubrobacterales > 70-9 > WHSW01. The sequence goes on along the minus strand of CAVYEI010000001.1, from coordinate 62,584 downwards.
CCCCGTGCAGCTCCTTGCCGGTGATCCCGGGGCGAACCGCGTCGCGGGCGGCGGCGAAGGCCTCGGAGACGACGCCCTCGAGCTCGCGCACCTCGTCCGACACCTCGCCGACAACGAAGGTGCGGGTCATGTCCGCCCAGCATCCGGACTCCTCATCGCGCGGCCAGACGTCGATCGTGATCGGAAGGTCCGCGGGACGCGGCCCGGACCCCGGGTCATGGCCGAAGCCGTCCCAGCCCGAGCTGACCATGACGTCGGGCGGCGCGGGCGCACCGTGTGCGGCGCAGGCGTCGCGCAGGGTGGCGCGGATCGCCTCTGCCGTCAGCGGTTCACCGTCAACGCGCAACTGATCGCCGTCCTGCTCGGCGCGGCGCAGGAGCTCGGCGGCGGCGCTCATCCCCGCCTCCGCGGCGCGCTGGGCACGCAGGATCCCTGCCATCTCCGCCTCCGTCTTCACCCGTCGGCGCGCCTCGATCGCGGCGCGATCCGGGGTCAGCTCGATCCCGTCGGCGCGCAGCCGGTCGGCGACGACCACCGGCATCTCCGGATCGGCAATCGCTTCACGGACACCCATCGCCGCCGCGATCCGGCTGGTCAGCTCGAGCGACATCTCGTCGCGCGAGATCTCGCTGTCCATGAGCTCGTCGTAGCCGAAGTCGCGAACGTCGTGCAAGACCGCGTCCGGCGCCGCGGCGGCGATCCGGTCGCGCTCGAGCGTGCTGGCCATGACGTGGACGCGGCCATCGATCACCCCGAGCAGGAACGGGTCCATGATCGCGATCGGCAACTCGTGGCGGAGCGCCGCGTAGCGCTCGCTGTCGCCGTACAGCAAGCAGGGCCGTTCCGTCGCCTGGCTTTCCCTGCGAGGTCATAGACACGTTTCTAGCGGACCGGGTCGGAGAGTTCGCTGAGCCCGGCTACTCGGGATGGCCGCTGTACTCCTCGCGGCGGACCAGCATCACCGCCAGCATGGCGACGAACATCGCCGTGTGCTCGATCGCGAACAGGGCATCGAGGTCCTCGACCAGGCCGGCTCGAAGCAGGGCGATCGCCGCCACGGTCGGCACGATCATCGCGCCCGCCATCTCCCAGGTCGGCGCCCAGCCGTGCCCCCGATAGCGCATCCAGGGAACCATCGGCACGGTCATCGACAGGCCCATCCCGAGCAGCCGAACCTCGGCCGACTGCGCGGAGTAGTCGACCCCGGCCAAGGCGAGCAGCGCGCCGTAGGCGCCCATGCCGACGAACATCACCACCACCATCTCGACGTAATGGCGGATGAAGGTGCGCGTCGGCCGGCTGAGGCGAAAGCGCGCTGTCGTCGCCGGGGATCCGTGAGTGCCCGAAAACTGATCGACTCGTTCGGCGTTCATGTCCTTGTCTCCTGACCTTCGAGTTGGCATCTGGCGGCAACCTATCAGATACCCCCTGGGGGTATCTGTGAACCAGGTCACGCGCGAACAACCCAGGAATCTGGGATGGACGATCGCCGCGTGGGTCGGCACCCTTGTCGCTCGCAACTTCGGCGTACGGGGTAGGGGGGAGATGACGGCGAAACCGGGCGTTGAAAGGAGCGGAGAAAGATGCCAGCGAAAGGACCGAAGGTGCTGTTGCGAAGCGAGGAGACCGAGGGGGAGGTCTCGGTGATCGAAATTGGCTCGTCCCCCGAGCGCGGCGGGCCGAAGCTCCATCACCACGCATTCGACGAGACGTTCTGCGTGCTCGAGGGCGAGCTCACCTTTCAGCTGCGCGATCAGCTTTTCACCCGCGCGGCGGGCGAGGTCGCCTTCGCCCCGCGGGGAGTGCCCCATACCTACGCCAACCTCAGCGGCGCGAACGCCCGCGCCCTGCTCGTCTGCACCCCGGCGGGGTTCGAGCGCTACTTCGACCGGATCGCCGCCCGGATCGCGGGAGTCGCGCCGCCGCCGGAGGCGTCGAAGCCGATCCCCGAGGTGACCACGGTCGGTCCCGCGATCGGCGAGCAGGCCGTTTGATGAGAGGACAGGCGATGACCGAGACCACCCATGACCCAGTCAGTCGCGTTCGCATGGGCTTCGAGCCCGAGGGCGAGAACCTGATCGTCGACCTCCGGCTCGAGCCCGGCGGTGGGCTCCCTGCCCACTTTCACCCGCAACAGGAGGAGCGCTGGTCGGTGCTCGAGGGGGCGGTGCGCTTCCGGCTCGGTGACGCTGAGACGCTGATCGGCCCGGAGGACGGCGAGATCGTGGTCGAGCCGGGAACCGTGCACGGGCTCGCGAGCGCCAACGACCGCGAGGCCCACCTGCGTTGCGTCGTGGTGCCGGCGCTTCGCCTGCAGGCGTTTCTCGAGGAGAGCGCTGCCGCGGCTCGCGAGAACCTGTTCACACCGCGCGGGCTACCACGGGGATTCCGGGGCGCGCGCTGGGCGGCTCGGTTTCTGAAGCGCTATCGCGACGAGACCGTGTTCGTCTCGCCGCCCCTGATCGTGCAACGAGCGTTGTTCGCGCTGCTCGCACGGGACGTCTGAGAACAGCATTTCTGGAGAAGCGATGAGTTTCGCCGCCTGGCATGGTCTTCAATCCACACCACCAAGACAAACGAAGCTGAAGGAGCCCGATGACGCGCCGTCTAACCAAGCTCGCCGATCTTTGCTACCGCCGCCGCGGTCGCGTGGTCCTCGCCTGGATCGCGGCGATGGTCGTGAGCATCGGGCTCGGTTCGGCCCTCGCGGGTGAGTACAACGCCGACTACGACACCCCCGGTTCGGAGTCCGAGGCCGCGAGCGACCTCACGGAGCGGGAGTTCGACGGCTACTCCGGCCAGGAGGTCTACGTCGTCTGGGAGGACCCAAGCGGAGCCGACAGCCCCACCGCGCAGGCGGGCGTTGACGCGTTCCTCGCCGAGGCGACCGAGGTCGAGCACATCGGCGAGGCGACGCCGACCCGGATCTCGGAAGACGGCACGATCGGGACCACGACGCTGCCGATGACGGTTCCCGGCTGGGAGGTCGAGAAGGAGCAGGGCGAGGAGCTGATCGCGGCGGCCGAGGACAACAGCGGCGACGGGCTCGTGATCAAGCTCGGCGGCGATCCGATCTATCAGGCTCAGGAGGCGACCAGCCCCGAGGGGCTCGGGTTCCTGGGCGCGGCGATCGTCTTGCTGATCGCCTTCGGCTCGGTGGTCGCCGCCGGCCTGCCGCTGACGATCGCCCTCGTCGGCCTCGGGGTCTCCTCCGGCGGCCTGATCCTGCTGCTCGCGAACATCGTCGACGTCCCCGACTGGACCACGGCGGTCTCCGGGCTGATCGGAATCGGCGTCGGGATCGACTACGCGCTCCTGGTGCTGACCCGGTTCCGATCGGCGATGAACGACGGCAAGGACCGCCACGACGCCGTCGTCGAGGCGGTCACCACCGCGGGACGCAGCGTGATCATCGCCGGCGCCACCGTCGTGATCGCCGTCCTCGGCCTCTGCCTGACCGGGCTTCCCTACATGTACGGGGTCGCGATCTCGGCCTCGATTGCCGTGCTCGTGGTGATGGTCGCGGCGGTCACCCTGCTCCCGGCGCTGCTCTCGTACCTCGGCCCGCGGGTCGACCGGCTGCGGATTCCGTTCCTCGGCCGGACGCTGAAGGCGGAGAACCAGGGCGGCGAGTCGCCGGCCGCCCGCTGGAGCCACATCGTCCAGCGCCGGCCATGGCCGTTCGCGATCGCGGCGACCGCGATCCTGCTCGCGCTCGCCGCGCCCGCGCTCGGCATGCGCCTCGGTTTCCCCGACGCCGGCAACGACCCGCCCGAGACGATGACCCGTCAGGCCTACGACCTGATCACCGAGGGCTTCGGGCCGGGCACGAATGGCCCGCTGGTGATCGCCGCGGAGCTGCCCGATCAGGGTGCCGACAGCGAGATCGACGCCCTGGCGACGCGGATTCGCGAGGAGGAAGGGGTGGCCTTCGTCCCCGACCCGGTGATCAACGAGGCGGGCACCGCGGCGATCGTGACCGTGATCCCGACCACCTCACCCCAGGACGCGGAGACCGAGGACCTGGTCCATACGCTGCGTGACACGGTGGTGCCCGAGACGCTGAACGGCACCGGGGTCGTCGCGGAGGTCGGGGGCGTGACCGCGGCGCTCGAGGACCAGAGCGACTACATCATCGGCCGCATGCCGGTGTTCATCATCGGCGTCGTCGGGCTCTCCTTCCTGCTCCTGCTGGTCGCCTTCCACTCGCCCCTGATCTCACTCAAGGCGGGGATCATGAACCTGCTCTCGGTGAGCGCCGCCTACGGCGTCATGACCCTGGTCGCAAAGGGCGGGCCGGTGGGCGAGCTGATCGGCATCGACCACGAGGTGCCGATCGCGCCGTTCATGCCAGTGATGATGTTCGCGATCCTGTTCGGACTCTCGATGGACTACGAGGTCTTCCTGATCTCGCGGATCCGCGAGGAGTACCTCAAGGACGGCGACACGCGCAGGGCCGTTGCCGACGGCCTGGCGAAGACGGCGCGGGTGATCACCGCGGCCGCGGCGATCATGGTCGTCGTCTTCCTCGCCTTCGTCGCCGCGCCCGACGTGTTCCTGAAGCTGTTCGGGATCGGACTCGCCGCGGCGATCTTCCTCGACGCGACCGTCGTGCGAATGGTGCTCGTGCCGGCCGTGATGCAGCTGCTCGGGAAGAACAACTGGTGGATCCCGGACTGGCTCGAGCGCCGGCTGCCGCGCCTCGACGTCGAGCGCGTCGCGGTCGGCAACAGAGCGCGGAGGGCCGATTCGCCCTAGAGGCCGCGACCGGAGTCCGAGTACGAGGTCGTCGCCGGCACCCCGACCGTCGTCGCCTCGACCCCCTACCTCGGCACCCCCAACGGCGGCTTCCTGCCGGTGACCTTCTTCGAGACCGCGGTCGACGGCGAGCGCGACGTCTACGCCTCCGGGGTCACCGAGGCACCCGACTCACGTTTCTTGCACCGCTACGGACCGGACCTCACCGGGTCTCCGTTCGCGGTCAAGTCCTGCCCCGGCGGGGCCGGGTGCGGCTGGGTGAACGCGCTCGATGTCCCCCGTCTGCAGACACTCGATGGACCGACCGACCTGCTGGTCGCCGACAACTACGCCAGCCACAACATCCAGGTCTACTCGACCGGCCCCGGCGGTGCACCGGTCGGCAGCTTCCCGATCGTCGCGCCCAGTTCGCCGACGATGATCCCGATCGATTTCGCCAGCTCCGACTGCACGGGCTCGCTCTACGTCCTTCTCGCCGTGTTCGGCAATCCGAACGGGACCTACAGCGGCAGCCGGCTCCAGCGCTACGACACCGGCGCGGCCACCGGCCCCTGCCCGGCGCCTCCGCTGGCGACGTTCACCGGCCTCAAGAAGCTGAAGTACAAGCTGGTACCGATGCGCGCCGCCGACGGGCCATGCATCCCCTGCGTGGTGCTGGCGAAGTCGGGGGCGGAGGTCAGCCCGCGATCCGCGCGCCGGGTCGCGACCAGCACCGCGGGCCAACGCGCCCAGGGCGGCAAGGGACTGAAGCTCGGCTTCGAGAGCGCCGCGGCGGCCGACGTCAGCTTCCTGCTCCGCGGCCCGACCGAGGGCAAGGGCAAGCCGAAGCCGCGCGGAGGCTTCCTCTACGCGGCCGGCGCCGGCACCAATGAGCTCACCTTCACCGGCGTGCTGAAGAAGGGCAAGCCGCTTCCCCCCGGGACCTACAAGACGACCGTCACCGACGCGGGACAGACGAAGATCGGGAAGTTCAAGATCACCGTGCTCGAGGGCTGAGCGCCACGCCATCAACCACCACGTCGACGATCCCCTCGACGAACGGCCGGTCGACCGGCTCTCCGGTGAGCAGCAGTCGCAGGTGGATCGGGCCGAGCACCGCCTCGATCACGAGCTCGGGATTCGTACCGACGACCGCCTCGCCGCGCTCGATCGCGCGTTCGACGATCACCGCGTCGAGCGCCAGGCGCTCTGCCCAGAAGCGGCGGTTGGCGGCCGCCAGCCGGCCGTCGCGGGGCGACTCACCCGCCACCGCGCGCGCCATCGCGGCGACCTCGGGGCTGGCGGCGTTCGCGGCCGCGGTGCTCGCCAGCTCGAGCAGGTCCTGGCGCAGCGAGCCCGTATCGGGCACCGAGATCTGCTCACCGGCCCGGGCGAGCATCGACTCGAGGACGAGTTCCTCGCGCGTGCCCCAGCGGCGGTAGAGCGTGGTCTTGTGTACGCCCGCGCGCCGAGCGACGCTCTCCAGGCTGAGCGCTGCGTAGCCCACCTCGGCCAGCTCGGCGAGGGTGGCGGCGATCGCCGCCGCCTGGACCCGGGCGCTGCGCCCGCCGGGGCGGCGCTTTGCCACCTTTGCCGAAGCCATGGCGCGGATCTTAACGCAACCTTACGTTGCGTTTGCTACGGTGGGGTCGATGGAGAGATACCGGCAATCAGGCCCGTTCCATCGCCTCGTTCGCAGGACCGCGGCGACCCGCCCGATGGCGAAGATCTACGGGCTGATCCAGCAGCCGATCGACCGGCTCGTCTTTCGCCTCACCAAGGGCAGGACGACGGCGTCGTCGTGGCTCGCGGGCGTCAAGATCACGATGCTGACGACGACCGGGGCAAAGAGCGGCCAGCCGCGCACGCTGCCGGTGCTCGGTCTCGCGGACGGCGACGAGATGATCGTGATCGCCTCCAACTTCGGCCGTCCCCGCAACCCCTCCTGGTACTACAACCTGCGCGCGAATCCGCGCGCGAGGATCGTCTTCGAGGGCGTTGAGCGGCAGGTCGAAGCTCGCGAACTCAGCGGCAGCGAGCGCGATCGTGCCTATCAGCGCGGGGAGGAGATCTACCCCGGCTTCACCCATTACCCGCGCTGGGCGGCAAATCGCCAGATCCCGGTGCTGAGGCTGAAGCCGGTCGCCGGCCCCGATCGACCGGCGGCGATTAGCTCTCGATGAACCGGCAGTCGCCGGCCTGAGATAGTGGGCCTGGATGAGAGCGGTCGTCTGCCAGAACGCGGAGCTCGACGTCGTCGAGCAGCCCCAGCCGACGCCCGGGCGCGGACAGGTCCGCCTGCGGGTGGTGCGCTGCGGGATCTGCGGCTCGGATCTGCACGCCCGCCATGGCATCGACGAGTGGGCCGACCTGGCCGAGCGGGCGGGCTATGACCGCTTTGGCCGCTCGCACGACCCGATCGTCTTCGGCCACGAGTTCTCCGGCGAGATTGCCGAGTACGGCTCGAAGTGCAAGCGCGAGCTGCCGACCGGGACGCCGGTCGTCGCCCTGCCTCTGATCCGCGGCCCACAGGGTGTCGACACCGTCGGCCTTTCCCCGCACGCACCAGGCGCCTACGCCGAGCAGCTGATCGCCGAGGAGTCGCTGATGCTTCCCGTGCCCAACGGCCTGGCGCCCGACGTCGCGGCGCTGACCGAGCCGATGGCCGTGGCCTGGCACGCCGTGCGCCGCGGAGAGGTCGCCAAGAAGCAGATCGCGATCGTGATCGGGTGCGGGCCGATCGGCCTCGGGGTGATCCTGATGCTGAAGGCGAAGGGCGTGCGCACGGTCGTCGCCAGTGACTTCTCGCCCGCCCGCCGCGAACTGGCCAAGGCCTGCGGGGCCGACGTCGTCATCGACCCGGCCGAGGGCTCACCGTTCGCAGCCGGCGAAGAACACGGCTTCCTGATCGATATCCCCTCGGCGCTCGAGCTCGCCGTCGGCACGCGTGAGAAGCTGGGCCGGCTGCCGGTCGGCTGGTGGCATGTGTGGCGACTCGCCGAGAAGCTGGGCGCGGCGCCGAAGCATCCGGTGATCTTCGAGTGCGTCGGCGTGCCCGGGATGATCGAGAGCGTGATCGACGGCGCGCCGTTGTTCTCCCGCGTGGTCGTCGTCGGCGTCTGCGTCGGGCCCGATCGGTTCAAGCCGGCGATGGCGGTCAACAAGGAGATCGACCTGCGGTTCGTGATCGGCTACACGCCGCTCGAGTTCCGCGACACGCTGCAGATGCTCGCCCAGGGCGAGGTTGACCCGCGCCCCTTGATCACCGGCGAGGTCGGGCTCGACGGCGTCGATGCGGCCTTCGACGCCCTCGGCGATCCCGAGAAGCACGCCAAGATCCTGATCGATCCGCAGAGCGCGGCGACCGCGCCCGCGGGTTGAGCCAGCGCGCCCGCTCGACTAGGCGAACAGGGTCCCGTCGGCGTCGTAGATGTGCCACGACTTGCGCAGCGTTTCATGCACCTCCCAGAGCACCCGTGTCCCCGCCGGGAAGAAGGCGGTGTCTCCCGGGCCGAGCTCGATCGGCTCGCCGCCTTCGGGTGTGACCGTGACGCGGCCTTCGACGATCGTCACCGTCTCCTCGTAGTTGTGGGGGAGATAGAAGGTTCCGGGTGTGCAGTGCCAGACGCCGTTCTGCAGCGTCTTGTCGTCGGACTGCCTCAGCATCACCGTCGAGCCCTCGGGCTCGCCGGAGACGATGTCGTCCGGGTCGATCGGCGCCGGTCCGAGGCTGGCCTTGGTCACAGAGTCCTTGATCACGTCCGCCGATTCCGACATGTGCTCCTCCTTGTGGTCAGTCAGTCGCCGTTCATGACGAAGGCGACGATCGTCTCCTCGATCTGGTCAAGCTCGAGATCAGCCTTCGCGGTGAGCCACTGGATCGCGAGGCCGTTGAGCAGCGCGTCGACCTGCCATGAGAGCGGCACATCCGGCCCGGCGGCGGCTCCGTCGGCACCGGCGAGGGTGTAATCGAGGATCTCGTACCAGGGCTCGAGCCGGCTCTCGATCGTCGTCCGCAGCGGGTCGGAGCGCACCGCTTCGCCGTAGGCCGCGATCCAGACTCGCCAGCAGATGGTCGACTGGTTGTCGGTCGGCAGGGCCGCCTTGAGCAGGGCGCGGATCCGCTCCTCGCCGGCCGGTGCGTCCTCGATCGCGGCCCGACAGCGGGCGCCCATGCCCTTGGAGACGAAGACCAGCGTCTCGAGCAGCATCTCGGCGCGGTTGCTGAAGTAATGGTTGAGCATCCCGGTGCTCACCTCCGCATGCTCGGCGACGAGCCGCATCGTCGATCCCGGGAAGCCACGCTCGGCGATCACGGCGGCGGCGCTGCGGCAGATCTGCTCGCGTCTGATGTCCCCCAGCTCGAGTCTCGGCATCGTCAGAACCTAATCACGTATCGCGTGGCATCGGGTCGGCATCGATCTGGTTCGCAGCGGTGGGGTCGTCGGTGAGCGCGCCGCTTGACACCCGCCGAGTCGACCGTTAGGTTTGCAAATCAACTGATCGATATGTAGATCAGCATAGCGTCCGCCAAGAGCAAAAGGAGCGAGAGGCACAGATGACAAGGAAGACGTCACAGAGGTGTGCAGCACTGCTGATAGCGACGGTCTCGATGCTCGGGGTGGCCGCCTGCGGGAGCGATGACTCCAGCGATTCCACGAGCAGCGCCGATTCCTCGGATCCGATCACCGTCGGGTTCGTCGTCGGCAAGACCGGGGTGCTCGAGTCCTACGACGGACCGGCCCAGACGATGGCCGAGCTGGCGATCGACGACATCAACGCAGAAGGAGGTATCGACGGGCGACCGGTTGAGACCGTCGAGGCGGACATGAAGTCGAAGCCCGAGCTCGCCGGCAACGCGGCGACCCAGGTGATCAGCGATGGGGCCGACGTGCTACTGCTCCCGTGCGACTTCGACCTCGGATCCCCGGCCGCTTTGGTCGCCCAGGAGGAGGGCAAGATCGGTATCTCGCTGTGCGCCGCGTCGACCGCATTCGGCCCGCAGGGAATCGGCAACCTGGCCTACACGATGGGCCTCGCCGGCGTCACCGAGGGTGCCGCGGCCGCCGAATGGGCCTACGAGGAACAGAAATGGACCTCGACCTACGTCCTGCTCGACGACACCCTGGACCAGAACAAGCAGGGCACCGACGCGTTCAAGGAGCGCTTCGAGGCGCTCGGCGGTGAGCTCGTCGGCGAGGACACCTTCAAGCAGGAGGACCAGTCGATCGACGCGCAGGTGAGCCGGATCACGCAGCTGTCGTCGGAGCCCGATTTCCTCTATGTCTCGAGTTTCATGCCCGGGTTCGCCGCGGCGATCAAGCAGATTCGCGACGCCGGGATCGATACTCCGATCGTCGGCGGCTCGGACCTCGACGGCGAGTACTGGAAGGAGGCCCTCCCCGACGTCAGCGACGTTTACTTTACGGCGATGGCGTCGATCTACGGCGATGACCCGGAGGACAGCGTCAACGACCTCATCGACCGCTTCACCAAGGAGTCCGGAAGCCCGCCGGACGTGTCCGCGTTCCTCGGCGGCTACGCAGCGGTGCAGGCGCTCGAGCAGGGCATCACCGAGGCTGGGTCGACCGATGGTGAGGAGATGACCGCGGTGATGGAGCAGTTCACGGACGAGCCCTTCGTGCTCGAGACCACGTTCACCCCGGAGTTCCACATCAGTCTCAACCGGACCGTGCGGATCATGGAGATCCAGGACGGGAAGACATCGTTCGTGACCACCTGGGACGCGAGCGAGGTCCCAACGCCCAGTGGCTGAAGTACTCCGTTAGTGGTCGAAGAGGGAATACCCGCGACCCACGCAAGCTCGGACGACGTGACTCGGGAGCCTCGGGCTCCCGAGTCCGTCGCCGGCTGCAAGGCGATCGGGATCGCGGTCCATTTCGAGGGGATCAAAGCGCTCGATCAGGTCGATCTCGAGATCCGCGTCGGTGACGTCCACGGCCTGATCGGCCCCAACGGAGCGGGCAAGACCACGCTCGTGAACGCGATCAGCGGCTTTCAGGCCCTGACCGCCGGGCGGGTCGAGCTCGAGGGCGTCGACGTCAGCAACGACCCGCCTCATCGCCGTGCCGCAGCCGGCCTCGCGCGGACGTTTCAGAGCGGCCGCTCGTTTCCGGATCTGACCGTGTTCGAGAACGTCGAGGTCGGCGCCGTCGGGCTCGGTGTTCGGCGTGGCGATGCCCGCGAGCGCGCCCGCGAGGCGCTCGCCGAGCTCGGCCTCGGGCATCGAGCCGACGCCTTCGCACAGTCGCTGTCTTCCGGCGAGGAGCGGCGGCTTCAGGTCGCGCGGGCGATCGCGATGCGCCCGAAGTTCCTCTTCCTCGACGAGCCGGCTGCGGGGCTGAACGAGGTCGAGAGCGACGAGCTCGCGCAGACGATCGCGAACCTGCCCGCCCGGCTTGACTGCGGCGTGCTCGTGATCGAGCACGACATGCGCGTGATCATGGGGATCTGCAACCGGATCCTGGTCCTCGACCACGGGGTGCCGATCAGCCTCGGCCCGCCCGAGCAGGTGCGCTCCGATCCGGCTGTGATCTCCGCTTATCTCGGCACGGCGAGCGATGACCCCGCTGCTTGAGCTTCAGGATCTGCTGGTCGATTACGGCGGCACCCAGGCGCTCAGGGGGATCTCGCTCAAGGTCGATCGCGATGAGGCGGTCGCCCTGATCGGTCCCAACGGCGCCGGCAAGACGACCACCCTGAACACGATCGCCGGAGTCGTCCGCGCCTCCGGCGGCGAGGTGCGCTTCGAGGGCGCGAACACCACCGGCGAGCCGCCCGAGCGGCTGGTTCGCCGCGGCCTCGCCCTGGTCCCGGAGAACAGGCAGATCTTCACCTCGCTGACGGTGGAGGAGAACCTCCGGCTGGCCACGTTCATGGGCCGAAGCGAGGACCCCGCGGCGGACCTGGAGGTCGAGCTCGAGCGATTCCCCGCCCTGCGGCCCTACATGCACGGCCCGGCGGGAAGCCTCTCCGGCGGCGAGCAGCAGATGCTCGCGATCTCGAGGGCGTTGCTGTGCAAGCCGCAGCTGCTGATGCTCGACGAGCCATCGCTCGGCCTGGCGCCGCAGATGGTGGAGGTCGTGTTCGAGGCGCTCAGGGGCCTGCGCGGAGCAGGCGTGACGGTGCTGCTGGTGGAGCAGAACGCCTTCCAGGCGATCGACTTCGCCGATCGCACCTACGTCCTCAGCGGCGGGCGGATCGTCACCAGCGGCACCCGCGCCGAGATGCGCGCCGACTCGCGGGTCGAGAGCGCCTATCTGGGCGGGGGCCCGGAGTAGCGATGACCGAGCTCGTCCAGAACGCGATCGACGCGCTCAGCCTCGGCAGCCTCTACGCGCTGCTTGCCCTCGGCGTGGCGCTGATCTTCGGGATCATGCGGCTGCTCAACTTCGCCCACGGGCAGCTGATCATGGTCGGCGGCTACGCGCTCTGGGCGCTCGACGGGGCACCGGCGCCGCTGCAGTTCCTGGGCGCGATCCTGATCGTGATCGCCGCCGCCCTGCTGCTCGAGCTGGTCGCCTTCCGGCCGCTGCGGCGCGCCGATCCCGCGGTCCTGCTGGTGAGCTCGTTCGCGGTCGCCTTTCTGATGGAGAACCTCGCCCTGGTGATCTTCGGCGGCCGCGCGAAGGGGGTCTCGCTGCCGGAGTGGCTCAGCGACAGCATCACGGTCGCCTCGCTTCGGATCCCGGTGCTGAGCATCGTCAGCGTCGTCGCCGCGGCGGTTCTGCTCGCCTCGCTGGCCGTCTTCCTGTCGCGGACCTCGATCGGGATCCAGATGCGAGCGGCGGCGGAGAGCTTCAACACCGCGCGCCTGCTGGGCGTGCGCGCGAACACGGTGATCATGGCCGCGTTTGCGATCTCCGGCGTGCTCGCTGCCACATCGTCGGTCCTGATCGTCGCCAAGGGCGGGACGGTGACGCCGGGGATGGGAACCGCCCCGGTCCTGATCGCCTTCATCGCGGTGATCATCGGCGGGCTCGGGAGTCTCAAGGGGGCGGTCTATGGCGGCTACCTGCTCGGCATCCTCACCGTCGTCCTGCAGGTGGTCCTGCCGCTGTCGCTGCGCCCCTATCGCGACGCCTTCGTCTACGGAATCGTCCTCCTGGTTCTCACCCTGCGCCCGCAGGGCCTGGTGATCCTGCGCTCGAGCCTGGAACGGGTCTGAGATGAGATCCGGCCACAGCTTCAACGTGGTGATGCGGGCGATCTGGCCGGCGCTTGGGCTCTGCCTCGGCCTGCTGGCGATCTACCTGCTGGCGCAGACGCGTTCGCTCGTCTTCCAGCGCGAGGTCACCCAGATGCTGATCAACGTGGTCCTCGTCGTCGGCCTCTACGTGTTCGCGGGCAACTCGGGGATTCTCTCCTTCGGGCACATGAGCTTCATGGCGATCGGCGCCTACGCGACGGCGCTGGTGACGATTCCCGAGATCCAGAAGACCTTTCTCTTGCCGGACCTGCCCAACTGGCTCGCGAGCGTGGAGCTGCCGACGCTGCTCGCCGCGATCGTGGTCGGCCTGGTGGCGGCCCTGTTCGCCGCCCTGATCGCGTTCCCGATCGTACGGGTGCCACCGCTGGCGGCCGCGCTGGCGATGTTCGCCGTGCTCGTGATCATCCACGAGGTCGCCTCGGAGTGGGACGCGGTCACCCGCGGCAGCCGGACGATGATCGGCGTGCCCACGAACACGACGATGACCACGGCCCTGCTGTGGGCGAGCGTGATCATCGTCGTCGCCTACGTCTACCAGCGATCGAGCTCGGGGTTGCGATTGCGGGCCTCGCGCGAGGACGACTTCGCCGCGCGGGCGGTGGGGATCAACGTCACCCGGGAGCGAGCGATCGCCTTCGTGCTCAGCGGCTTCATCATCGGCATCGGCGGCTTTCTCTACGCCCAGCACCAGGGCGCGTTCACGCCCAACGACTTCTTCATCGGGATCACCTTCCTGACGATCGCGATGCTGGTGATCGGTGGCACCAAGTCGCTCGCCGGCGCAGTCGTCGGCGCGGTGGCGGTCTCGTTGCTGAGCAACCTCTTCGACTCGATCGAGTCGGGGAACCTGGGGCCATTCGAGATCGGCGAGCGTCCCGGGCTCAGCGCGACGCTGCTGGCGGTGTTCCTGATCGGCGGCCTGATCCTGCGCCGGCGCGGTCTCACCGACGGCCGCGAGCTGGAGTGGAAGCTGCCCGGGGCGATCGCCCGCCGGATCTCGGCCCGGCGTCTGAAAGGCGAGGTTGACACCCCTCGAAACAACGGATAGGTTTGCATACCAACTGATCGATATGTACACGTCAACCCTCGAGGAAATCCGCAGTGCCTACCAGTCACGCACGCCCAACTCGGCGGCTCTGATCACCCGGGCGGAGACGGTGATGCCGGCGGGGAGCTCGCGCAGCTTCTCCTACTTTCGCCCCTACCCCGTCGTCTTCGAGCGCGGCGCCGGATCGCTGCTCTGGGACGTCGACGACAACCGCTACATCGACTTCGCCAACAACGGCCTCAGCCTGATCCACGGCAACGCCTACCCGCCGATCGAGGAGGCGGTCGCGACCGCGCTCGCCAAGGGCACCGCGTGGCCCGGGACCTCGCGCCCGCAGATCGAGTTCGCGGAGCTGCTCAGCGAGCGCATCGACGCCGCCGAGCGCGTCCGCTTCGTCAACACCGGGACCGAGGCGACGATGCTGGCGGTGAAGCTGGCTCGCCACCTGACCGGGAGGCCGCTGCTGCTGAAGGCGTGGCACGGCTACCACGGCTTCTACGACGACCTCTCGGCCGGCCTCGAAGGGCAGGGCGAGATCCCGGGCCGCACGCTGCTCGCGGACTTCGGCGACGTCGAGTCGTTCAAGGCGCGCATCGACGAGCACGGCGATCAGATCGCGGCGGTGATCGTCGAGCCCGTTCCCTACACCGGGCGCGTGACGCCGCCCCCGGATGGCTTCCTCCAGGCGGTCGAGGAGATGGCGAAGGCCGCCGGGGCGCTGTTCATCATCGACGACTGCCTGATGTTCAGGCTCGCCGTCGGAGGCTCGTCGGAGAAGTTCGGCCTCGACCCCGACCTGGTCTGCCTCGGCAAGTGGATCGGGGGCGGCTTTCCGGTCGGCGCGATCGGCGCCTCCGCCGAGATGATGGAGGTCTTCGATCACCGGCGCGAGGACGCCCTCTACCACGGCGGCTCCTTCAACGGCAACCCGATCGGCTGCACCGCCGGCCGGATCGCGGTCGCCGACCTGACCGCCGAGCGGATCGCGACCATGGACCGCCTCGGCGCCGAGCTCGCGGCCGGAATCGAGGCGGCGGCGCAGCGACACGGGATCGAGGCCGTCGTCCGCGGTGCCGGCTCGGCCTTCGGCGTCTATGTGGTCGACCCGTCCGACGGATCGGCGAGCACCGAGCTCTCGGCCCACCTGCATCTGGCCGCGGTCAACCACGGCGTCTACCTCGGTCCCGGGGGAGAGCTTGCGATGGCGACCTCGATGACCGACGATCTGGTCAGCGAGGCGCTCGCCGGCCTGGACGCCGCGTTTGCCGACATCGAGCCCTTGATCACCAGCCCCGAGGAGGGATGATGAACCAGTTCGAGCGCTATCCCGCGTCATTTGCGAAGTACAGCGAGGGGGTCGCCGTCGAAGGCCCCGGCAAATGGGTCTACGTCTCCGGCCAGGTGGCGCTCGGCGACGACAACAAGCTCGTCGAGGGCGACCTCGCCTCGCAGACCGAGCTAACGCTCGACCATGTCGAGCGGGTCCTGCGGCGCGCCGGGGCCGAGCTCTCGCACGTCGTGCGGATGAACAGCTATCTGACCTCGCTCGACGACTACGCCTCGTTCAGCGCCGTGCGCGCACGACGCTTCGGCGACGATCCGCCCGGCAGCTCCGTGGTCCAGGTGGCGGGCCTGATGCTCGGCGCCGCGATCGAGATCGACGCGGTCGCCTTCGTACCGGAGCCGTGAGCGCGCCCGGGGCCGCAGACAGAGGTGAGTTCCTCTGGCGCCCCGACGCCGAGCGGGTCGCCGATGCCCACGCAACCCGGCTGATGGGCAAGCTCGGGGTCGACTCCGCCGCGGCCCTGCGCGCGTACTCGTTCGAGCGCACGGCGGATTTCTGGGATGCCGTGATCGACGACCTCGAGCTCGAGTTCGACCTCCCCTACAGCCGCACCTTCGACGACTCGGAGGGGCGCGAATGGGTGCGCTGGTTCGTCGGCGGCAAGCTCAACCTCGCCCGCGTATGCCTCGATCGGTGGGCGAGCGAAGACGCCGACGGCGGCGCCCTGACCTGGGAGAGCGAGCGCGGCGAGCGCCGCGAGCTCAGCTGGGCGGAGTTGCGGCGGCTCGCCGACGGGGTCGCCTGGGCGCTCGCCGACGCGGGAGTCGCCTCCGGCGACGTGGTCGGGCTGTTCATGCCGATGACGCCCGAGGCGGTGGCCGCCTACTACGCCTGCGCGAAGCTCGGGGCGATCGCGATGCCGGTCTTCTCGGGCTTTGGCCCAGAGGCGGTCGCCGCCCGCCTGCGCGATGCCGAGGCCCGCGTGCTGGTCACCGCCGACGGCTTTCCTCGCGCCGGCAAGGAGGTGAACATGAAGGCGGTCGCCGATCGCGCCTGCGAGCTGGCGCCGGCGGTCGAGCGGGTGCTCGTGCTCCGCCGGCTGGGCACCGACGTTCCCTGGGACGATCGGCGCGACATCGCCTGGGACGACGCCGTCAGCGACGACCCGGAGGCCTTCGACTCGCTCTCGCTCGATGCCTCGCATCCGCTCGAGCTGATGTACACGAGCGGCACCACCGGCCGCCCGAAGGGCGCCCTGCACACGCACGGAGGAATGCTCGCGGTGGTCGCCCGCGACGCCGCCTACGGCCTCGATCTTCGCCGCGGCGAGACGATGACCTGGCCCACCGACCTCGGCTGGATCATGGGCCCGTGGACGATCGTCGCCGCCGGCGTGCTCGGCGCCCGGCTCTGCCTCGTCGAGGGCAGCCCGATGGCGCCGCTGACGCGCCTGTTCGAGTCAGTGCAGCGAAACCGGACCAGCGTGCTCGGCATCGGCCCCAGCCTCGTCCGCGGCCTGATGTCGGCCGGCGAGCGCGATCTGCGATCCCGCTATGACCTCGGGTCGCTGCGGGTGCTCGGCACCGGCGGCGAGCCGGTCCCGCCGGACGCCTACGAGTGGATGATCCGCGAGATCGGGGGCGGGGAGTGCCCGATCGTCAATCTCTCCGGCGGAACCGAGGTCGGCGGCTGCTTTTTGATCCCGATGCCGAGCGAGGGGCTGAAAGCGTCGACGCTCGGAGGTCCGGCGCTCGGCATGGACATCGCGGTCTTCGACGAGGACGGCGAGGAGATGGGCCCGAACCAGGTCGGCGAGCTGGTCTGCCGCAGCGTCTGGCCGGGGATGACCCAGGGGCTGTGGAAGGACCCGGAGCGGTTCATCGAGACCTACTGGACCCGCTTTCCCGGCGTCTGGACGCACGGCGACTGGGCCAGCTTCGACAGCGATGGGCAGTGGTTCCTGCACGGTCGCTCCGACGACACCTTGAACGTGGCCGGGCAACGGCTCGGTCCGGCCGAGGTCGAGGCCGCGGTGCTGACCCAGGCCGGGGTACTCGACGCGGCGGTGGTCCCGGTGCCGCATCCGATCAAGGGCGAGGCGATCTGGGCGTTCGTCGTCGCCGAGCCCGAGACCGAGCTCGACCCGGCCGAGCTCGCCGACGCGGTCGCCGGGCTGCTCGGCAAGCCGTTTCGGCCCGAGCGCGTGGTCGTCTGCGGCGGGCTGCCGCGAACGCGCTCCGGGAAAATCGTCCGCCGGGCGATCCGAGCGACCGCGCTCGGCGAGGACCCTGGCGACCTCTCGACGCTCGAGGACCCGGCGACGATCGACGCGATCCGGGCGGCGGTCTGATGAGCGAGAACGGATCGGCGGCCCCGGCGGCGATCAAGCTCACCTGCGACGTCGGCGGAACCTTCACCGACGTCGTGCTCTCCGACGCCGGCGGGCGGGTGGCGATCGGCAAGGCGATGACCACCCCGCAGAGCCTGATCGAGGGGCTGTTGACGGCGATCGGCGGCGCCGGCGCCCAGATCGGGCTCGAGCGGCGCGAGCTGCTCGAAGCCTGCGAGCTGTTCGTCTACAGCACCACCCAGGCCACCAACGCGATCCTCGAGAATCGCACCGCCCGCACGGCGCTGCTCTGCACCGAGGGGTTCCCGGACATCCTCGCCCGCCGCGAGGGCGGTTCGATGCACCTCTACGACTTCCGCCGCCCGTTTCCCGACCCCTACGTTCCCAGGCATCTGACCTTCGAGATCCCGGAGCGGATCGGCGCCGAGGGCGACGTCGTCGTCGCACTCGACGTCGAGGCCGCCCGCGAGACGATCCGCTCGCTGGAGGCGGCGGCGGTCGAGGCGGTCGCGGTCTCGCTGCTGTGGTCGATTGCCAACCCGGAGCACGAGGTCCGCCTGGGCGAGCTGCTCGAGCAGGAGCTACCCGGCGTTCCGTACACGCTCTCGCACCGGCTCAACCCGATCCTGCGCGAGTACCGCCGGACCTCGGGCGCCGCGATCGACGCCTCGCTGAAGCCGCTGATGCAGGAGCACCTGCGCGAGATCGAGGTCGGCCTCGGCGAGGCGGGGTTCGCCGGCGAGCTGGTCGCGGCTTCATCGTTCGGCGGCGTGTTGCCGATGGATCGGCTGATCGAGCGGCCGATCTTCGCCGCCAGATCCGGCCCCTCGCTGGCGCCGGTCGCCGGGCGGCTCTACAGCGAGCACGAGCTCGGCGGCGCCGATGCGATCGTCTGCGACGCGGGCGGCACCAGCTTCGATGTCAGCGTCGTTCGCGACGGCGGGATCGTGTTCGCGCGCGAGACCTGGCTCGGGGCTCCGTTCGAGGGGCATCTCACCGGCCTCGCCTCGGTCGACGTGCGATCGATCGGCGCCGGCGGCGGCTCGATCGCCTGGCTCGACCCCGGCGGGCTGCTGCGAGTCGGCCCCGACAGCGCCGGCGCCGATCCCGGCCCGGCGTGTTACGGGCGCGGTGGACAGTGCCCGACCGTGACCGATGCGGCGGCGGTGCTCGGCTACCTCGATCCGGATCGTTTCCTGGGCGGGAAGATGGCGCTCGACGTCGCCGCGGCGCAGGCGGTGATCGACCGGCTCGCGTCGCAGATGGGGATCGATCCCGACGCCGCGGCGAGCGCGATCCTGACGCTCGCCAACGAGCTCATGGTGGCCGCGATCAGGGAGATCACGGTCAACGAGGGCGTCGACCCGCGCGAGAGCGTGGTGATCGCCGGGGGCGGCGCGGCGGGACTCAACATCGTCGCGATCGCCCGCGAGCTGGGCTGCGGCCGCGTGCTCGTGCCGCGCACGGCGGGCGCCCTGAGCGCCTTCGGCGCCCAGCACAGCGACATGATCATGGAGAGCGGGCGCACCGCCTTCTCCAGCAGCGACGAGTTCGCATACGACGAGATCGACGCCGCCTTCGGCGCGATCGAGCGCGAGCTGAACGAGTTCACCAGCTCGCTGGGCGCGGCCGATCGGGAGTCGCGGATCGACTGGTTCGTCGAGGCGCGCTACGCGCACCAGGCCTGGACGCTCGAGGTCGCCCTGCCGGACGGAAGGCCGCGCGACGAGGACGCGGTTCGCGCTTTCGTCAACAGCTTCGACGAACTCCACGAGCGCGTGTTCGCGGTTCACGAACCCGGCCAGGCGGTCGAGATCCTCTACTCCCGCGGCCGGCTGGTGGTGGTGCCGCCGAAGCCGCAGCTTCGCGATCTCGGCCGCGAGCGGGCCGGCGCGGCTTCGGGCTCGCAGCGAAGCGCCTACTTCCCCGGAATCGGCCGGGTCGACGCCGAGATCGCCGAGGGCGCCCAGCTGGCGCCCGGCGACCGGATCGACGGACCCGGGCTGATCACCGAGCCGACGACGACGGTCGTCGTCCCACCGGGCAGCGCGCTGACCGTGACCAATCTCGGCAACTACCTGGTGGAGATCGAATGACCCCTGAGCCAGAGACCACCGCTGCGCGCGAATCCGCGTCGCCCGAGGGCGCCAGCTCGGTGCTCACGGCGGTGCTCGCGAACCGCTTCGAGACGATCGTGCGCGAGATGACCAACACCCTGTTTCGCGCCGGGCGCTCCTCGGTGCTGAACACGGCCCGCGACTTCTCCTGTTGCGTGGTCACCGCCGACGACCAGCTGCTGGCCGCCGCCGAGGGCCTGCAGGCGCATGTGATCGGCGCCGGCCTGCAGACGCGATGGATGGGGCGCCTGCACCCGGACATGGCCGAGGGCGACGCCTACCTCCACAACGACCCCCACCTCGGCAACACCCACGGAGCCGACCACACGCTCCTGGTGCCGGTCTACATCGACGGAGAGCATTTCCTCACCGTCTCGGCGAAGGCGCATCAAGCCGACTGCGGCAACTCCGCGCCGAGCACCTACATGCCGTTCGCCACCGACGTCTACGAGGAGGGCCTGCTGACCTTCCCCTGCGTTCGCGTGCAGCGCGACTACAGCGACGTCGAGGACATCATCCGCATGTGCCGGGCGCGGATCCGGGTTCCCGACGTCTGGTACGGCGACTACCTGGCGGCGATCGGAGCGGTCAGGGTGGGGGAGCGCCGGGTCAAGGAGCTGGTCGACAAGTACGGGATCGAGACGGTGCGCGCGTTCATCGCCGACTGGCTCGACTACTCCGAGCGCCGGATGACGGGGGCGATCCGCGAGCTGCCGGCCTGCCGCCTGCAGGCGTCGAGCACCCATGACCTGCTCCCCGGCGACGACGAGCAGGTGACCGTCAACGTGACCATCGATATCGACCCCGCCAAGGGCAGGATCGAGGTCGACCTGCGCGACAACGTCGACTGCCGGGCCTTCGGGCTCAACCTCTCCGAGAGCTGCGCGATGGCCGGCGCCATGGTCGGCGTCTACAACTGCCTGCCGGCCGACGTGCCCCACAACGCCGGCAGCTTTCGCTGCGTCGACGTGCTCTTGCGCGAGGGATCGACGATCGGCGGTCTGACCTTCCCCTACTCGGCCTCGATGGCGACCACCAACCTCCTCAACCGGCTGATCAACGCGGTTCAGGTCGCCTTCACCAGCCTCGGCGACGGCCACGGGCTGGCCGAGGGCGCCGGTGCCCTCGGCGCGGGCTTTGCCGTCGTCTCGGGCAACGACCCACGCGGCGAGGGCGGTCCCTACGTGAACGAGGTCGTGATCGGCAACAACGGCGGCCCGGGCGCCCCCGAGACCGACGGCTGGATCACCTACGCGATGCCCGACTGCGCGAAGGCGATCTACATCGACAGCATCGAGGTGCTGGAGCAGAAGTACCCGCTGCGGTTTCGCAGCCTCCGCCTGCTCACCGACAGCGGCGGGCCCGGGCGCCACCGCGGCGCTCCCGCGAGCGAGATCGTCTACGGGCCGACCCATGCCCAGATGCAGGTCTTCTACTTCGCCGACTTCGCCGACTACCCGCCGCTGGGCGCGCTGGGAGGGGGGCCGGGCGGCGCCGCGCTGCTCAGAAAGCTCGAGCTCGACGGCTCGGAGACCGCGCTCGACCCGATCGGCGACGTGACCCTGGAGCCGGGCGAGTTCGTCCGCGGCCTCGAGGCCGGGGGCGGCGGATACGGCGACCCGCTGACGCGGGAGCTCGACGCTGTGGCCCGCGACGTCCGCGACGGCTGGGTCTCGGTCGAGGCGGCGCGCGACCACTACGGCGTCGTGATCGCACAGGGCTCGACCCCCGGCGAGGTCGAGATCGACGAGGAAGCGACAGCGCACTTACGCGAGAAAGGCCGGAAATGAGCAGAGATCCCAGACACGACATCCTCTTCGAGCCGGTCGAGATCGGCCCCAAGACGTTGCGCAATCGCTTCTATCAGGCGCCCCACTGCACCAGCTACGGCAGCGACCTCCCCGGAGCGCAGGCGCACATCCGGGCGATGAAGGCCGAGGGCGGCTGGGCGGCGATCAACACCGAATTCTGCTCCGTGCATCCATCCAGCGACGCCCTGCCGCTGGTCTCGGCGCGGCTCTGGGACGACGCCGACGTCGAGCGCCTGGCGCTGACGGCGGAGCTGGCGCACGAACACGGCGCGCTCGCGGGGGTCGAGCTCTGGCATGGCGGCTGCGTGGTCGGCAACCTCGAGTCGAGGCTGCCGGCGCGCAGCGTCAGCCAGATGACCGATGAAAGCCTCTACTCGTCGAGCTGCTACGAGCTCGACAAGGCGGGGATCCGCGAGATCCAGGACTTCTACGCCGAGGCCGCCCTGCGCGCGGTGCGAGCCGGGTTCGACATCATCAACGTCGAGGGCGCCGAGTGCGGCGCGCTGCCCCAGCACTTCCTGATGGGCAAGTTCAACCGGCGCACCGATGAGTACGGGGGCTCGATCGACAACCGCGCCCGCTTCTGGGTCGAGATCCTCGAGCGCGTGCGCGAGGCTGTTGCGGGCGAGGCGGCGGTCACCGCCCGGCTGTGCGTCGACACGCTCAACGACAACCCGCTCGGGATCCGCGCCGGCGAGGAGGCCTACCGGTTCATCGAGCTCGCCGATCCGTACGTCGACTTCTGGGATCTGCAGGCGGGTGGCTGGGTTGCGGCCGAGTGGGCGGGCGACGACGTGGTCGCATCGAGGTTCGCGGGCGAGTTCTCGCATCGCGAGTACATCGAGGCGGCCCGAGGCGCGACCAAGAAGCCGGTGGCCGCGGTCGGCCGGTTCACGAATCCCGACACGATGGCGGAGGCGATCCGCTCCGGCGTGATCGACATCATCGCCGCCGCCAGGCCGTCGATCGCCGATCCGTTCCTGCCGAACAAGATCGAGGAGGGCCGCTACGACGAGATTCGCGAATGCATCGGCTGCAACGTCTGCGCCTCGCGGTTTCCGCAGTCGGCGCCGATCATCTGCACCCAGAACGCCACCCTGGGCGAGGAGTTCCGGCGCGGCTGGCACCCGGAGAAGTTCGAGCCGGCGCGCAACTCGGACCGCGACGTGCTCGTCGTCGGTGCCGGTCCGGCGGGGATGGAGTGCGCGATCGTGCTCGGCAAGCGCGGCATGCGCAGGGTCCACCTCGTCGACGAGAACGATGAGATCGGCGGCTGCATGCGCCAGATCAGCGCCTACCCGCACCTCGGCGAGTGGGGACGGGTGGTCGGCTACCGCCGAATCCAGCTCGAGAAGCTGAGCAACGTCGATGTCGTCCTCGAGACGCGGCTGTCGGCCGAGGACGTGCTCACCTACGGCGCCGAGATCGTCGTCGTTGCCACCGGGTCGCGGTGGCGGGCCGACGGCATGAACGGCCCGACGCAGGCGCCGATCCCCGGGGCCGATGCGGCCAACGTCTACACACCCGATCAGGTCGCCGAGGCCGGCGGGGCGATCGACGGCGACCACGTCGTCGTTTACGACACCGACGGCTACTTCACCGCCGTGGCGATGGCCGAGCTGTGCATGGCCGCCGGCAAGCGGGTGACGATGATCACCCCGTTCCCGAACCTCGGCCCCTACCTCTTCCTCACCGGAGAGGCGTTCAAGATCAACCGCGAGCTGCGAGCCGCGGGGGTGGAGATCATCCCCAGCCACGTCGTGCTCGAGATCGACGGCACCACGCTCGGCGGCGTCAACGCGTGGACCCCGGACCCGGTGTCGTGGACAGCCGACAGCGTCGTCCTCGTGACCCAGCGCGAGCCCTGCGATCAGCTCTACCACGAGCTCGATGCGGATCGCGATCGCCTCGAGGCCGAGGAGATCGAGGCCCTGTATCGGATCGGCGATTGCGTAGCCCCGCGGCTGATCGCAGACTGCATCTTCGACGGCCACCGGCTGGCCCGCGAGATCGACACCGAGAACCCGGCGGTGCCGCTGCCCTACCTGCGCGAAGTCGCTTCCCGCCCGGCCGGCGTCGCAGCCGCGGGTGGGGGCGGATGAAGATCGCCGTCGCTGTGAAGCAGGTCGGTGAGCTCGGGGCGGAGTTCGAGCCGCAGGCGGACGCGCGCCGGATCGCCTCCGAGGATCTCGAATGGAGCCTCAACGACTGGGACCGGTTCGCGCTCGAGGCGGGACTCGAGCTGCGCGATGAGAACGGGGGAGAGGTGGCCGTGTTCACGGTCGGAGGCCCCGAGGCCGAGGAAGCGCTGCTGGCGTCGCTGGCCCAGGGCGCCGACCGCGGGGTCCGGATCTGGGACGAGTCGATCGAGCCCGAGCCGCTCACCGTCGCCCGGGTGCTGGCCGCCGCGATCGGGCGGGAGGCGCCCGATCTGATTCTCTGCGGCGTTCAGTCCTCCGACGCGGTCAACGCCGCCACCGGGGTCGCGCTCGCCGGGCTGCTCGACCTGCCGCGGGTGGCGGTGGCTCGGCGCCTTCGCTACGACGCCGCCACGGGATCGTTCGAGGTCGATCGCGAATTGGAGGGTGGCCTGGTCGAACGGGTCTCGCTCGCGACCCCGGCATTGCTGACCGTGCAGACCGGGATCAACCGCCCTCGCCACGCGAACCTGCGGGCGATCAAGCGGGCGGACGCCAAGCCGAGGGAGGTACTGGGGCTGGCGGCTCTCGGCCTCGACGCCGGCGAGCTCGAGCGCAGCGCCGGCGCTCGGGTGCGGAGCCTGCGGCGGCCTGACGCGACCAGCCGAGCCGAGATGCTCGAGGGCGACGCCGAGCAGATCGCCCGTCAGATCCTCGAGATCGTCTCCTCGCGAGTGGGCTCGTGAGCTCGGTTCTGGCCGTCGCCGAAACCCGGCGCGGCGAGCTGCGCGAGGTCTCGGCGGAAGCGGTCGCGGCGGGCCTGGAGATCAAACGGGTCTCGGGGGCGCGATTGATCGTCGCCGTGCTCGCGGCGAACCCGGGGCCCTTGGTGGCCTCGCTCGCCTACGAGGGCGTGGACGAGATCGTCACCGTGGCGATCGCCAACGAGCACTTCGAGCCCCATGTCGCCGAGGCGGCGCTCGAGTCGCTGATCGAAACCATGCGGCCGACGGTGGTCGCCCTCGGCCACACGGCCGACTCGCTCGGATTCGCCGCCTCGGTAGCGGCCCGCGGCGAGCACGGCTTCGCCAGCGACGTCAGCCGGGTCGGCTGGGACGACGGCCTGATCGCCTGGCGGGGGGTCTACGGCGGCAAGCTCGAGGCCGAGCTCGAGTTCGCCGGCGCGCAGACGACGATCATCCTCACCCGGATCGGCGCGTTCTCGCCCGCCGCCGCGGCCGACGCCGCGCCCCCGGTGCGCCCGGTTGCGGTCGAGGCGACCGCCCGGCGCAGCAGCCATCTCGGTTTCGAGGAGGCGAAGGCCGACGGCGTCGACATCACCAAGGCGGATTTCCTGGTCTCGATCGGGCGCGGCGTCAACGAGGAGAGCAAGGTGGCGGAGTTCGAGCGCTTGGCGGAGAGCCTCGGCGCGGTCCTCAGCGGTTCGCGCCCGTTGATCGACGCCGGCTGGATCGCTCGCTCGCGCGGTGTCGGTCAGTCCGGCAAGACCGTGACCCCGAGCGTCTACCTCGCCTTCGGCATCTCCGGAGCCGGGCAGCACCTGGCGGGTATCCGCGGCGCGAAGACGATCGTCGCCGTGAACACGGATCCCGAGGCCCCGATCTTCTCGGTCGCCGACTACGGCGCGGTCGCCGATCTGTTCGAGGTTTCGGCAGCGATGGGGAGGGCGGTCGGATGCGAGCAGTGACCTTTCAGAACGCCGGCGAGGTCCGGGTGGACGACGTCCCCGAGCCCGTGATCGGCTCTGCGGACGAGGTGGTGATCGAGGTCGAGGCCAGCGGCGTCTGCGGCTCCGACCTGCACATCTACCGCGGCAGGGTGCCGGTCGAACAGGGATTCACTCTCGGTCATGAGTACGTCGGCACGGTGGTCGAGGTGGGCGATGACGTCAGCAGCGTGGCTGAGGGCGACCGTGTTCTCGGCACCTACGGCACGGCCTGCGGAGGCTGCTTCTTCTGCCTGCGCGGTGAGTTTCACCAGTGCGATCACGGCCGTGTGTTCGGACATGGCTCGACGCTGGGCTCGCTTCAAGGCGCGCAGGCCGAGCGGCTGCTGGTCCCGACCGCCGACCTCGTGCTGCGAAAGGTGCCGGACGGGATGTCGGATGAGATCGCGCTGTTCGCCGGCGATGTGATGGGCACCGGCTGGCACGCGGTCGCCGAAACCGGGGTCGGGCCCGGGTCGTCGGTCTGCGTCCTCGGGCTGGGGCCGGTCGGCCTGTGCGCGGTCCAGGCCGCGAAGGCCGCCGGAGCCGCGCACGTGATCGCCGTCGACTCCGTCGCCGAGCGGCTCGAGGTCGCGCGCTCTTTCGGGGCCGAGCCGGTTCACCTCAGCGAGGGCGACCCGCGGGGAGCGGCGAAGGCCGCGACCGATGGCAGGGGCGCCGACGTGACGATCGACGCCGTCGGCCATCCCGATGCGCTCGAGCTCGCCTGCCGGATGACGCGCAAGGCCGGAACGGTCTCCGCGACCGGTGCCTACACCGAACGGATCGACCTCCACATGGGCATCGTCTGGATCAAGGCGCTGACGCTGAAGACCGGCCAGGCGAACGTGATCGGCCACCTCGACACCGTGCTCGATCGGCTCGTTTCGGGCGCCCTCGATCCCTCGGCCCTGGTCACCCACCACATGGACCTCGACGAGGCACCGCTGGCCTATGAGGTCTACGACCGCCACGAAGCGCTGAAGATCGTCCTCAGGCCGTGATCTACGCCGGCGGCCAACTGCATCCGGTTCTGCCTCGGGCTCGGCGTCGACGAACGACCTTCCCCTTCTCCTCTCTCGGGGAATCGTCGACGCCGAGCCGGAGGCAGCCCCGGGATCCAACTCCACTGAACAAATTTGTCTAGTCTGCCCGTCCGACGCCGCGAGACGAGCAGACAGCGATGACTTCGAACGACTCCGACTTCGATTCCGCCCCCTCACCAACGCTCCCGAGCGCCGACGAGTACGGCTCCGGCGGACCCGACACGGCTCGCCTGCTCGCGCGCTGTCCGGATCGCCCGGGGATCGTCGCCGCGATCTCGCAGTTCCTGTTCGAGCGCGGCGCCAACCTCGTTACCTCCGACCAGTATTCGAGCGATCCCGAGGGGGGCACGTTCTTCCTGCGGATGACGTTTCGCCTCGCCGGGGTTGGAGCCGAGCGCGCGAACCTGGAGTCGGAGTTCAGGTCCCAGCTCGCTGAACCGTTCGAGTTGGATTGGCGGTTCTCCTACGGCGCCGATCGCCGCAAGGTTGCGGTGATGGTCTCCCGGCAAGGCCACTGTCTGATGGACCTGCTGTGGCGATGGCAGCAGGGCGAGCTCCCCGCGGAGCTGACGATGGTGATCTCGAACCACCCAGACATGGCGGAGCGCGTAACCGGCTTCGGACTCCCGTACCACCACATTCCCGTCGATCGCGACGGCAAGCGCCCGGCCGAGGCCGCGGCGCTCGAGCTGCTCGCGGGCAACGACCTCGTGGTTCTGGCGAGATACATGCAGATCCTCAGCGAGGACTTTCTCGAGCAGCTGGCCCGTCCGGTGATCAACATCCACCATTCCTTCCTGCCGGCGTTCGCGGGCACCGGGCCTTACCAGCGCGCGCGTGAGCGCGGGGTGAAGTTGATCGGAGCGACGGCGCACTACGCGACCGCAGACCTGGACGAGGGCCCGATCATCGAGCAGGACGTGCTGCGGGTGAACCACCGCTACACGCCGGCCGACCTGGAGCGCGTCGGGCGTGACGTCGAGCGCGTCGTCCTCGCTCGCGCCGTGCGCAGCCACCTCGACGATCGCGTACTCGTCGACGGCGCGCGCACGATCGTCTTCTGATCCACGGGGTGGGACCGGGCCCGCGGGCCGCGAGTAGAAGCGCGCGTTCGTATGGTAGGCTCGAAACGTGAACAATCGTTTGTCCGCAGAAGCTCCGACGATCGCGATGACCCGCACACAACGCACCGTCGCCCGCCGTATGGCGGCGGCCAAGGCCGAGGTTCCGGACTTCATTGCCGAGGTCGACGTCGACATGGTCGGCGTCGGGCAGCTGAGGGCGAGCGCGAGGGGGGCGGGAGAGTTCGTGCCCTCGTACAACGACTTCATCGTCAAGGCCTGCGCGCTCGCCCTGCGTCGGGTGCCTCAGGTGAACGCCAGCTACACGCCCGAGGGCTTTCGGATCAACGACCGCGTCAGCATCGGCGTCGCCGTTGCCGCCCCGGGAGCGCTGATCGTGCCCACGGTCTTTGACGCCGATTGCAAATCGGTCGCGCAGATCGGCCATGAGATCCGGGAGCTTGCCGAGAAGGTGCGCGACGGCTCGATCCGCGCCGACGAGCTTGCCGGTCAGACTTTCACGGTCTCCAACCTGGGGATGCACGGGATCCAGCGCTTTACTGCGATCGTCAACCCCCCGCAGGCCGGAATCCTGGCGACCGGAGCGGTCGAGGATCGCGTTGTACCTCGAGATGGTGCGCCGGTGGTTCGCCCGCGCATGAGCGCGGCGCTCACCTCCGACCACCGGGTGGTCTACGGGGCAGACGCGGCCGCCTTCCTGGCTGCGTTTCGTGCCCTGCTCGAAAGCCCCGACGACCTGGACGATCGAACAAACGATGCTCCGGGGGACGGTTGACCGCGCGGGGTGGGGATCGGCCGGGGGCGCTGGAGGGGCTGCGGGTCCTCGATTGCGGCGTTCTCTTCGCCGGGCCGATCACGGCGACGATGCTCGCCGACTTCGGCGCCGACGTGATCAAGGTCGAGCATCCGGCGGGTGACCCGCTGCGCACGCTGGGCTGGCAGAAGGACGGGGTCTCGCTCTGGTGGGCCCACGTCAACCGCAACAAGCGTTACGTCTCGCTCAACCTCTCCAAGCCTCAGGGCGCGGCGCTGCTGAAGGAGCTCGTGCGGGAGGCGGACGTGTTGATCGAGAGCTTCCGGCCCGGCCGGATGGAGCGCTGGGGGCTGAGCTACGACGAGCTGGCAGCGATCAACCCGGAGCTGATCATGGTGCGCGTCACCGGCTTTGGCCAGACCGGTCCCTACGCCGAGCGGCCCGGTTTCGGCACCGTGGCCGAGGCGATGAGCGGCTACGCCTATACCAACGGCTTCCCTGATCACCCACCGTCGCTGCCGTCGTTCGCGATGGGCGACGGTGTTTGCGCGCTGTACGGCACCGTCGCCACTCTGGCTGCCCTGCGGCACCGCGATGTCGCCGCCGGCGGCGGCCAGATGATCGACCTCAGCCTGGTTGAGCCCCTGTTCGCCTTCCTTGGGCCGCAGGCGCTCGTCTATGACCAGCTCGGACTCGTCCAGGAGCGGACCGGCAACTCGACCACCTGGACGTCACCGCGCAACACCTACCGGACAAGGACGATCGTTGGGTGGCGATCTCCGCAAGCTCGCAGTCGATCGCGGAGCGGCTGATCCGGCTCGTCGGTCGGGAGGACCTGATCTGCCGAGCCCTGGTTCGCCGACCACGTCGGCCGGGCCGAGCACGCCGACGAACTCGACGAGATCATTGGCGGCTGGATCGGTCGAGCGCACCGAGGCCGAGGTGCTCAAGGGATTCAAGGAGGCCGAGGCCGCGGTCGGGCCCGTCTACTCGATCGCCGACATCTTCGACCGACGAGCAGTTCCAGGCTCGCGGCATGATCACGCAGGTGGAGCATCCGGGCCTCGGACCGGTCCAGACGTCCGGAGGTGGTCCCGTTCTTGAGTGAGACGCCGGGAAGGGTCCGCCACTTCGGAGGTGAGACCGGGGAGCACAACCGCTCGATCTACATCGACGAGCTCGGTCACCGCGAGGAGGAGCTTCAGGCATGGAACGAAGAAGGCGTAATTTGACGCGGCCGAGGATCGACTGGTATCGGCGCATGGTCGAGATCCGGCTGTTCGAGAACAAGACCCAGGAGCTCTTCATGCAGGGCAAGGTCGAGGGCACGACCCACCTCTGCCAGGGCCAGGAGGGGGCGATCGTCGGGGCGGTCGGCGGCGATGGCGCCTGACGATTACATGACGATCACCTACCGCGGCCATGGCCATGCGCTGGCGCGGGGGATGTCGATGGAGGCGGCTTTCGGTGAGCTGATGGGCACGCAGCAGTGGTTGCTGCGGGGGCGTCGGCGGCTCGATGCACTTCACCGACGTTTCGCTCGGACTGCTCGGCGCGTTCGCGATCGTCGGCGCCGGCCTGCCGGTGGCGCTTGGGGGCGGCGATGTCATCCAAGCGACTCGGGCCTGGAGCGGGTGGCGGTGGCCTTCTGCGGCGACGGGGCGACGAACATCGGCACCTTCCATGAGACGCTGAACATGGCCGCGGTCTGGTCTGCACCGATCGTCTTCGTGGTCGAGAACAACCTCTATGGCGAGTACACGCCGATGCGCGACACGACGCCGCTCGACGACCTCGCCGATCGGGCCGCCGTCGTACGCGATGCCCGGGCGTCGTGGTCGACGGCCAGGACGTCGACCTGGTCCACGCGGAGGTCGCGGCCGCGCTCGAGCGTGCGCGCGCGGGCGATGGCCCGACGCTGATCGAGGCGAAGACCTACCGCTACAGCGGGCACTCGCGGACCGACCCCGCCAAGTACCGGCCCGCCGGGGAGCTCGAGGCGTGGAAGGAGCGGGACCCGATCACGCTGCTCGGGTGAGGCGCTGGCCGCAGACGGCCGCCTCGGCGAGCCGCGGACGCAGCGCTCGATCTGGGACGAGACCGCAGGAGACGCGTCGACCGCATAGCCGAGCACGCTGCCGCCACGCCCGTCGCCGACAATCGAGGAGATGAAGCGATATGTCTATGCAGGCTGAGGCCACGGCTCGAAGCGGTGACCGAGATGGCCTACCGCGAGGCGATCCGCGCGGCGCTCGACGACGAGCTCGCCGCGGATCCGACCGTGGTCTTCTTCGGCGAGGACGTCGCCAGCGCCGGCGGCGTGTTCAAGACCAACGACGGGCCTGCCCGAGACCACGGGCCGGAGCGCGTCTTCAACACGCCGATCTGCGAGAACTCGTTCATCGGCATGGCCCTCGGCATGGCGGTGACCGGCCTGCGCCCGGTGGTCGAGATCATGTTCAGCGATTTCCTGCCGACGGCGGCCGACGCGATTGTCAACGAGCTGCCGAAGTTCCGCTTCATGTCGGGCGGCCAGGCGTCGGCCCGGTCACCATCCGCTCGATGGGCGGCGGCACCGGGCGCTTCGGCACGCAGCACTCCGCCACCGGCGAGTCGTGGTACATGGGCCTCCCGGCCTCCACTCGCCACCGCCAGTCCCGCCCCGGCGATCTACTCGATTCTGCGCACGGCGATCCGCTCGGACGATCCCACGCTGGTGATCGAGCACAAGGGGCTCTTCAACACGCAAGGGCCCGGTCGCGCGCTCCGACGATGCGTCGGCTTCGATGGGAGGCGCGGAGGTGCTCCGCGAGGGGTCCGACGCAACCGTCGTCGCCACCCTGCTGATGGCCGCCCGGTCACTCGAGGCCGCCGAGGCGCTCGCCGCCGAGGGACTCGACGTCGAGGTGATCGACCTGCAGTGGCTCCGGCCGATGGACGTCGACGCGGTTCATCGGAGCCTTGCCCGCACCGGCGCGCCTGATCGTCGCCGAGGAACAGCACCATCGCGGGCGGCTGGGGCGCGACCCTGATCTCGTCGCTGACCCAGCGCGGATGGCAGTGGCCGGTTCCGCCGCGCCCTGGTTGGCGTCCCCGACGACGTCTCGTCCCCTACAGCCCCGAGCTCGAGGATCAGGTGATCCCGAGCGTCGAGCGGATCGCCGCCGCCTGCCGCAGCGCGGTCGAGGGAGGCTGATGGCGGACGCGAAGGACGGTGGGACGCGGCGCGACGGCGGCGAGGACCAGCGACGCCCGGCGACGATTCAGGATGTGGCGCGGCTGGCGAGCGTCGATCCGTCGACGGCCTCGCGCGTGCTTCGCGACGACCCGCAGCAGAACGTCCGCGAGCGCAGACCCGCGATCGGATCCTCGACGCCGCCCGGGTGCTCGAGTACCGGCCGAACGCGATGGCGCAGAGCCTGCGCACGCGCCGCACAGACACCTTCGCGGTGATCGTCCC
The DNA here is from genome assembly GCA_963767475.1 of uncultured Solirubrobacterales bacterium. Classification (GTDB taxonomy): domain Bacteria; phylum Actinomycetota; class Thermoleophilia; order Solirubrobacterales; family 70-9; genus WHSW01. Next base: position 30,800 of record CAVYEI010000001.1, on the reverse strand, counting down.
AACGCTCGACAACCCGGGCTTCATCGAGGTGGTGACGCGGCATCCAGGCCGAGGCCGCGGAGGCCGGAAAGCTGGTACTGCTGGTCGAGGCGGACGCCGTCGGCGCAGGAGACGAGGCGCTCGGGCGCCGCGAGGAGGTCTTCGCGCGCCTGGTACTCGACGGCCGTGTCGATGGCCTGATCGTCGCCTTCGCGACCCCCGGGGACCGGCTGGTCGCACGGCTCGCGGAGCGGCGACTGCCGCTGGTGCTCGTCAACCGGCGGGTGGAGGGCATCCATGGATCGGTCGCGGTCGACGACGAGCGTGGCGCTCGGATGGCGGTCGAGCATTTGCACTCGCTCGGCCACGAGCGCATCGGCTTCGTCGGCTTCGGGCAGCTCGCCGATACAGCCCGCCGGCGCGAGCAAGGGTTCCGCGACGCGACCGCGGACGCCGGGCTGCGGGTCGACCCGCGCTGGATGGCCTCGGCGAGCCCGACGCGCGAGGGTGGCCGCGAGGCGATGTCGTCGATTCTCGAAGCCAGCCCGCCCGGCGAACGTCCAACCGGGATCTTCTGCGCCAGCCTGCTGTCGGCGGTCGGCGCGCTGGCGGCGCTTCGCGACCGCTCGATTCCGGTCCCCCGCGAGATGTCGCTGGTCGCCTTCAACGAGCACGAGACCGCCAACGACACCTCACCGCCGCTGACCACGGTCCGTCTGCCGAATCTGGACATGGGCCGCGAGGCACTGCGGATGGCTATCCGTGCTGCCGATGGGCACGAGCCCGACGATGTCATGATTCGCGAGCCGATCCAGCTCGTCCCGCGCGCGTCCTCGGCGCCACCCGGAACAGACGCGCGATGAGGGTTGCGGTCGAGATGCCGAAGTTCGCGGCAGATGCGGTCGACGGCCGCATCAACGCATGGCTCAAGGCCGAGGGCGACCGGGTCGATCGGGGCGAGACGATCGTCGAGATCGAAACCGACAAGGCGCTGCTCGAGCTCGAGGCGATGGCGGCCGGGGTATTGGTCGAGATCGTCCGCCAGGTCGACGACGAGGTGCCGGTGGGAGAAGCGATCGCCTACATCGAGACCGGCGAATGATGGTCAGCGATGCGGTCTTCGCCTGGCTGGATAGCGCGTTAGACAATCGTTTGACCCACCTGGCCTGGAGTCGGTGTGGCTAGGAGCGCCGTGGTCACTGGGGCGGCGATGGGTATCGGCCACGCCGTCGCGGCGCGCCTGACCGCCGACGGCTACGCCGTGGTCGGCGTCGACCGCAATCCCGAGGCGCTTGAACAGGCGGCGGCGGAGCTCGGCTTCGAGCCGCTGCTCGGCGACATCACCGAGTGGGACACCCACGAACGCGCGGCCGACCTGGCCCAAGAGGCCGGCGAGCTCGAGGGCTGGGTCAACAACGCCGGCGTCGACTGGTCCGGAGCCGCGCACGAGATCGACGCCGAGCACATCGATAAGGGCCTCCGACTCCTGCTCAACGGCCCCATGTACGGGATGTGCGTCGCCGTCCGGTGGATGCTGCCGGCACGCCGGGGCTCGATCGTGAATCTGAGTTCAGTACAGGGGGTTGTCGGGTTCCCGCGCTACCCGGTCTACGACGCGGCGAAGGCGGGCGTGCTGATGGCGACGAAGCAGATCGCGGTCGACTACGCGCCCTTCGGTATCCGCGCCAACGCCCTGCTGCCCGGCGTCATCGAGACGCCGATGGCCTACGAGCCGCTCGATCCGGCGCTCGACCCGGAGGAGGCGATTCGCCGGGAGGGCGAGCAGGCGCCGATCCTCCGCGTAGGCCAGCCCGAGGAGATGGCTGCGGTGGTCTCGTTCCTGCTTTCCGACGAGTCCTCGTTTGTGAGTGGGGCCCAGATTCACGCCGACGGCGCGATGACCGCCCGAGCCGTCGCCTTCCCGCCGTTCGCCGACGACGAGCTGCCTCCGAAGTCGTCCTGATGGTCTGCGCCCACCATCAGCGGTCCTTCTGTTACTATCGCACAATCGATTGTCTAAATCGGGGAGAGAGATGAACGTGATTCGTACTACGCGCCCGACCGCGCGCCGGCATCGGAGAACCCTCAGCTCGGGCGTGGGCATTGCGCTCATCGCCGGCGCGATCTTCGCCGGCTGCTCCGGTTCCGACGACGACAACGATGGTCAGGTGCCGACGTCGAGCGGCATCCAGGATGTGGAGCTGGCGTCGACCGAGGTGCCCGAGGTGACGATCGGGCTCACCTCCCCCGAGCTGTCGCTGAACCTGCTCATCGGGCCGACGATCCCGAACATCTCGCTGATGGCAAACGTGCTCCAGGGCATGGTCGCGTACGACTCGAGCGGTGAGCTCCAGCCCGGCCTGGCCGAGGAGTGGGAGCAGACGAGCCCGACCGAGTACGTCTACACGCTCAAGTCCGGCCAGAAGTTCTCGAATGGCGACCCGGTGACTGCCGAAGACGTCGCCTTCTCGATGAACTACGCGATGGACCCGGCGACCGGTGCCGTCACCTCGTCCTTCTATCTGACCGTGAAGTCGATCGAGGCGACCGGGCCGGACGAGGTCACCGTGAGCCTGAAGACCCCCGATCCGACATGGGACTACGTGCCCGGCACCTACCCGGGCTGGATCTACGAGAAGGACTCGCTCGAGGCCGCGGGCGAGAACCTCGGCGGGCCGAAGGGGATCCCGATCGGCAGCGGGCCGTATGAGATCACCGAGTTCACCGCCGATCACGTGACCTTCGAGCGCAATGAGTTCTTCAGCGGCGAGGCGCCCACGGTGGAGAAGTTCACCGTGCGGCTGATCGACGACGACGGCACCCGCCTGGCCGCAATGCAGGCGGGAGACATCGATGGGGCGCTGTACGTGCCGCTGCAGTCGACGCAGCAGTGGGAGGCGTTGAGCGACGTCAACCTCTATTCCGTCACCTCCCCGGCGCTCGACCTGATGTGGTTCAACACGACCAAGCCGCCATTCGACGACGCTCACGTGCGACGTGCGTTCATGTACGCCTTCAACCGCGAGGCGGTCGTCGACAATGTGCTCAACGGCAATGCGACGGTGGCGAACCCACAGGTGCTGCCCGAGTTCTGGGTCAACGAGATGAGCGCCGAGGAGGCCGAGCAGCGCACCGACGAGCAAGGACCGCAGTATCCGTACGACATGGACAAGGCGCGTGACGAGCTCGCACAGTCGAACCAGCCGGACGGCTTCTCCGTGACCGCGTACTACACCGCCTCGGCGCCGGAGCTCGGGCTCGCGCTTCAGACCCTGACCGAGAGCCTGAAGGAGCTGAACATCGATCTCACGCTCCGCGAGCTGACCGACGCGGCGTATTACGAGCGCGCCGGAAGCGGGGATTTCGAGATGCTCTCGAGTACGGGTGCGTTCGACTATCCGGATCCGCTGGGCTACTACTACCTCGTCAACTGCGGCTGCGCGGCGGCGCCGAATGGGTTCAATTTCAGCCGCTACGCGAACCCGAACGTCGACAAGCTGTTCGAGCGGGCCTACGCGGATACCGATGATGCCTCGCGTGTTGACAAGATCCTCGAGATCGTGTCGACGATCGCCACCGATGTTCCCTCGCCGACCGTGTGGTTCCGCAACAGCGTCACCGCGCTGGACTCGGACCTGGCGCTCACGGACCTCGGTCCCTGGACCACGCTGGTTACTCCGTGGATGGCGAAGATTGGTGAGCCCGCCTCGCCGTAGAGGAGCGAGCTCCAGGCGGCCGGCCGGGAGCGCTGCGAGGCGCCCCCGGGCGGCCGTGCTGATGCGGGGCTAGAGATGGGCGGTAGCTACGTCGCCCGTTACGTGGTCCGGCGCCTGGCGATTGCTCTCCTGCTCCTCGTTCTCCTTTCGTTCGCGACCTTCGCGCTGCTGACCCTGGCGCCGGGAGATCCGATCGATCTCCTGCTTGCGGGCAAGCCGCGGACGCCGGAGCTCGTCCAGAGTCTCGAGCAGACCTACCACCTCGACGGCTCGTTCCTGAGTCGCTACGGGGAGTGGGCCGCCGAGGGCGTTCGCCTCGACTTCGGCCAGTCGTTGACCGCCAACCAGCCGGTGACCGACGTGATCAAGGAGCGCGCACCGATCACGCTCGAGCTGGCCGGCCTCGCGTTCGTGATTGTCCTCGCCCTCGGCATCCCGCTCGGCGTCTTCGCCGCCTTGCGCCGCGGTCAGTTGGTCGACCGCGCGGTCGTTGCGGGAACGGTGGCCGGCGTCAGCGTGCCGCCGTTCGTCACCGGGATCCTGCTGATCTATGTCTTCGCCGTCAGCTTCCAGGTGCTGCCGTCGTTCGGTCCGGGTGAGGGCGGCGAGCGCTTCCAGCATCTGCTCCTACCGGCTGTCGCCCTGGCCTTCACCGCGCTCGCGATCCTGGTCAAGGTCACGCGCGCGGCGATGGTTCGGGAGCTCGATCAGGACTACGTTGTGTTCGCGCGCGCCCGGGGCCTGTCGACAACCACCGTGGTAATCCGCTACGCGCTTCGCAACGCCCTGATCCCGATCGTTACCGCGGCCGGCTTGGTCCTCGGCTACATGGTCGGGGGCGCGGTACTCGTCGAGCAGGTCTTCGCCCTCCCCGGCCTCGGCTCGTTGCTGGTCGAGTCCGCCGCCAGTCAGGACCTGCCGATGCTCCAAGGCGTGGTCTTGGTGGTCGGCGTCGTGATCATCGTTCTCAATTTGCTCACCGATCTTCTCTATCTCGCGATCGACCCACGGGTGCGCTTCGGAGAGGTCGAGGCATGACGGACCTGGCCGCGACGATCTCGCGCGAGCCTGCCCGCAAGCGGGTCCGAAGCCGGCGCTCGGTCGCCGTGACCTTGGCGATCTTCTGGCTAGTCGTGATCGTCGTGCTCGCGATCGCCGGCACGGCGCTGGCGCCTTATTCGGCGAGCGAGCAGGAGCTGCTCGTTGGCCTCTCGGGACCGGGGTCCGGACATCCGCTCGGCACCGACGAGCTCGGCCGCGACATCCTCTCCCGGGTGATGGCGGGGACGCGGTCGCCGGTCGTCGGCGCTCTCGGGATCGCGCTCGGCGCGATGTTGATCAGCGTCACCTTTGGACTGATCTCGGGATACCGGGGAGGGCGCTCCGAATCGCTGATCATGCGTGGCGTCGATCTGCTGCTGGCGATGCCCGCGCTGCTGGTGGCAATCGTCGTCGTCGGGGCGCTCGACGGCGGCTACGTCGTTGCGGTGCTGCTGCTGGCGTTCCTGTTCGCGCCCTGGGATACGCGGATCATCCGCGGCGTCACGCTCGAGCAGCGACCACGCGCCTATGTCGAGGCCGCGCGCGTAATGGGCATGTCCGAATGGCGGATCATGGCCTCACACATCCTCCCCAACGTGCTGCCGTTGGTAGTCGTCAATTTCTGCCTCGACTTCACCTACGGTTTGGTGACGCTGGCGGGCTTGAGCTTTGTCGGGCTCGGAGTGGGCCCAGGCGCGGCGGACTGGGGGAGGATGCTGTTCGAGAGCCGCGATCTGCTCACGGTCAACGCCTGGGCGGCGCTCGCACCCGCGTTCATGATCCTGTTCACGGCGGCCGCCGCCAACGTGGTCGGCGACTGGGCCTACGAGCGAATCGCGGCGCGAGGGCAGGCCCGATGAGCGCGACCGCGCCGGAGGCGCTGCTAAGCGTTGAAGACCTGTGGATCGGCGCCGAGATCGGTGGCGACCAGCGCCGATTCGTTGCCGGTGTCGACCTCAGCGTTGGCTCGGGCGAGGTGGTCGCGATCGTCGGCGAGTCGGGGAGCGGCAAGTCGCTCACCGGTCGAGCCGTCGTCGGACTGCTTCCGCGTGGGCTGACGGCGAGCGGGCGCGTGAGCTTCGACGGGCTCGACCTGCTGCAGGCCAGCGAGCGCGAGCTGCAGGCCGTTCGAGGCAGCGGCATCGCCCTCGTGCTCCAGGACCCGTTCACGACCTTGAACCCGCTGATGAAGTGCCGCACGCAGATTTGCGCGACACACCAGGGCCGGCGCTCGGCCGGCGAGCAGCGCGGCGAAGCCGTCCGCCGGCTTGCGGAGGTCGGCATCGACGACCCGCACGTGGCCGATCGTTATCCGTGGCAGCTATCCGGCGGCATGCGCCAGCGAGTCGCGCTCGCGGCCGCGCTTGCGAACGACCCGCAGGTACTGGTCGCCGACGAGTTCACGACCGCGCTCGATGTCACCACGCAGAAGGAAATCTGGATGCTCCTGCGACGGATCCAGGAGGCCCGAGGGATGGGCCTGGTGATCATCACCCACGACCTGCGCATGGCGTTCTCGGTCAGCGACCGGGTCTACGTGATGTACGCAGGCGCGCTGATGGAGGTCGGCGCTGCGCGGGCAGTCGCCGAGCTGCCGCTGCATCCTTACACGCTCGGGCTCCTGCTGTCCGAGCCAGGGATCGAGGAGGTGAGCAGCAGCGAGCTGCTGATGCGGGGCAACGTCCCCGACGCGGACGAGGTCCTCGACCGCTGTGCGTTTGCGGCCCGCTGCCCCTGGTCGACCGAGATCTGCGTAGCCGGGCGCCCGCCGCATGCTCGCCGCCGGCGACGACCGCGATAGCGCCTGCGTCCGCATCGACGAGCTCACCGAGGAGATGGCCGCACTGCGTGAGAGCCACGCCCGTGCTCCGGTGGGCGCGGCCGTCGCGGTACAGGGCTCGTCCGAGACGGTGGTCAGCGTCGGCGACCTCGCGAAGACGTTCCACGCGCCCGGCGGGGCCGAAGAGCGCAAGGTGGTCGCACTCGCGGGCGTCTCGCTCGAGATCACGGCGGGCGAGTGCGTCGGACTCGTGGGCGAGTCGGGATCGGGCAAGACCACGCTGGCACGCTGCCTCGTCGGGCTCGAGCTTCCGAGCTCGGGCACGATCGAGATCGCCGGGGTGGACGCGACGCGTCCGCAGGAGCTGACGCGGTCGCAGCGACTTGGACTGCGCGACGCGATCCAGTACGTGTTCCAGGATCCGTACTCGTCGCTGAACCCGACCAAGACCGTGGGAGCAACGCTGGCGGAAGCCGTCGCGCTGCGCTCCGACCGCGATCGCGACGAGGTCTCCGCACGGGTCAAGGATCTGCTCGAGTTGGTTGGGCTTCAGGCCGAGTATGCGAAGCGCAAGCCTGTCGCCCTCTCGGGCGGCGAGCGGCAGCGGGTAGCGATCGCTCGCGCCCTGGCCCGCGAGCCCCGCGTGGTGATCTGCGACGAGCCGGTGTCCTCGCTCGATGTCTCCGTACAGGCGCAGGTGCTCGAGCTCCTGAACGAGATCCGCGAGCGAACCGGGGTCAGCTACCTGTTCATCACCCACGACCTCGCGGTCGTCCGGCAGGTCGCCGACCGGATCTATGTAATGCGCCACGGCAAGGTGATCGAGGCGGGGACGGTGGCGGAGATTCTCGGGCAACCGCGCGAGGCCTACACCCGCGCCCTGCTGGCGGCGGTGCCGGGCGAATGGGATCGCGACAGCGGTGCTGCGATCGAACGGGATGCGTCGCAGACGGTCGGGGAGCACGCCGGCTGATATGTTGTGGGCGTGAACAATCGTTTGTCCACGATCTCCCGGCGGGGCGACCGTTGACCACCTCTCCCTACGCCCTTGCGGCCAAGCCGATTGGCCTCGACAAGCTCGAGGCGTTCGCCGAGGGCCTCGACCACCCCGAGGGGATCGCGATCGCCGCGGACGGGTCGCTTTTCGTCGGCGGCGAGGCCGGGCAGATCTATCTGATCGAAGACGATCAGCCTCGTGAGGTGGCGAACACCGGAGGCTTCGTCCTCGGCCTCGCAGCCGACGGCGACGGACAGCTCTATGCCTGCGACTCGGTGCGCAAGGCCGTGCTGCGGGTCGACCCCGCGAGCGGCACGGTCGAACTATTCTCGAGCGGGCCGGGCGACCGGCCGATGCGGGTTCCGAATTGGTCGGCATTCGACCCAAGCGGCAACCTCTACGTCTCCGACTCGGGCGACTGGCAGGCGGGCGACGGCCTGATCTGGGTCGTGCGCCCGGGTCGCCGTGCGGAGGTCTTCAGCGAGGAGTCCGCCGACTTCCCCAACGGGCTCGCGATGGACCCGGACGGCTCGAAGCTTTACGCGGTCGAGAGCACGCCCGGGCGGATCATCGAGATCCCGATCGACGACGACGGATCGGCCGGACCGCGCCGGGTGCTCTGCGAGCTCGGTCTGGTCGTCCCAGACGGCGTCGCCCTGGCCGAGGACGGCAGCCTTGTGGTCGCCTGCTATCGCCCGGACGCGATCTACCGCTGGAGTGAGGATGAGGGGCTAGAGGTGCTCGCCTGCGATCCCCAGGGCACCGTCCTCTCCGCTCCCACGAACGCCGCCTTCGCTGGCGACGACCGCGATCTGATGGTCGTCCCGAACCTCGCCGGGTGGCACCTGATCAGAGCGTGCTTCGGCCTCCGCGGGGTGCCGCTCGCGAAGCCTTCGACGACGCTGATCGAGGGTCAATGATGACCGCCCAGAACGACGATGGCACGGCAGACGAGCTCGACGGCGGCGTTCACGACGCCCGCGAGGACTTCGGGCGGCTGTACGAGGATCTCGTTCCCGGGGACCGCTTCCGCCACTGGCCGGGCAAGACGGTGACCGAGGCAGACGATCACCTCTTCTGCCTGCTGACGATGGCAGCGAGCCCCCTGCACATCGACGCGCACTACGCCGAGCAGGAGATGCCCGGCGGGCGCAACATCGTCCTCGGCAGCTACGTCTACGCGCTCGTCCTCGGCATGAGCGTCCCCGATCTCTCCGGCAGGGCCCTTGCCAACCTCGGCCTCGAGCGCATGGCGCACGTCGCGCCCGTTCACCACGGCGACACCCTATACGCGTGGTCACAGGTGCTCGAGCGACGCCGCTCGAGCTCACGCCCGGACGCCGGCATTGTCAGCGTGGAGACCTGGGGGGTTAACCAGGAGGATGTGCGGGTGATCGAGTTCCGGCGCACCTTCATGGTCCCCGGCCGGGGGAATGCCGGCTGAGCCGTGGCGCGCTTCCTGGTCGAGATCACCGTGCTGCTGCCGCCGGACATGCCGGATGCGGAACGCGAGGCGCTGCTCGAGCGCGAGTGGCAACGAGGCCACGAACTCAAGGAAGCAGGGACGATCGAGCAGATCTGGCGCGTCCCGGGCAGGCTCGCCAACGTGGGGATCTGGTGTGCGCCGACCGCCACCGCGCTGCACGAGGCGATCGCCTCGCTGCCGGTCTGGCATTGGACGCAGGTTGAGGTGACGCCGCTGGCCGACCACCCGCTGACTACCGAGCCCGAGGGAGGGGCGCAGGTTGGCCGGCGGGCCGCTCAAGGTCGCCGTCGTCGGCTGCGGCTTCCAGGGACGGCTGCATCTCGAGGGCCTCGCAGCCTTGGAGGATGTCGAGGTCGTTGCGGTCTGCGACCGCGACGAGGACCGACTGCGCACAGTCGCGAGCGAGTTCAGCGTCGCACAGACTTCCTCAGCCATGTCGAGTTGCTCGAGCGCCAGCCGCTCGACCTGCTGACGATTTGCACGATGCCCGACAGCCACGCCGAGATCGCGCTCGATGCGTTCGAGGCCGGCACCGGAGTGCTCTGCGAGAAGCCGATGGCGGCCGACCTCGAGAGCGCGTTCGAGATCGCGAGGCGCGGCAAAGCGCAGCGGCCGCTTCTTCACCGTCGGCTTCAACCTGCGCTATTCCTCCGCTGCCAAAGCGGTTCGAACCTTTGTCGATGACGGACGGCTCGGCGCCCCGGTGTGCGCACGCGGATCGATGCTCGAGACCCAGGTGCCCTGGTGGGGACCGCATCAGGCGCATAGGATCTCGGGCGGCGGGCGCGATCGCGTCGACGGCGGTCCACATGATCGACCTGTTGATGTGGCTCGCCGATAATCCCCGACCGCTCACCGCGACCGCGTCCGCCGCTCGGCTATTCCCGCGCAAGCGGGGCTCGGCGGTGCCCGAGGCGGCACAGGCGGAGCGATACGACGTCGAGGACATCGCCTTCGGCCACGTTCGCTTCGAGTCCGGATTCTGGATTACGATCGAGGGTGCCTGGACCTGGGACGAGCCCGGCTGGGAGTGTCGCTTCGACCTCGTCGGGGACCGCGCGCAGGCGAGCGCAGAGCCGCTGCGCTTCTCCGCCGAGCGCTCCGGCGAGCCGACCGATATCACCGGCGGCGTCGAGGGCGATCTCGACTTCCCGAGCTCGGTCGACACCGAACTGGCCGCGGATGGCCCGGGCGGTGCAGGGCCGGAGAAGGCGCTGGCGATGACGACGAGCAAGCGCTCGAGGTCCAGGCCGTGGTCGACGCGCTTTACCGCTCCGTCGCGGAGGGGCGGGAGGTGGAGGTCGCCGACGTGAGAGGGCGCCTGGGCGGTGGGGCTGATGCGATCTCGGCGGCGGCGGTGAGCGGACATTGAGCGCCGCCTGGCCGGAGCCACTCGGCGATCATGAGCTCGTCGGGAAGGTCTGCCTCGTCACCGGCGCCGCGCAGGGGATCGGCGGGGCGATCGCGACCCGGCTCGGCGAGCTCGGCGCGGCCGTGGCCGTCACCGACCTCTATCGCGACGGCGCCGAGAGCGAAGGCCGCCGAGCTGCGTCGCGGTGGCTGTCGGGCCGCCGCCTACGCCCTCGACGTCCGCACGACCGATGCGATCGAGCGCGTCGTCGAGGAGGTCCAGACCGCGCTCGGGCCGATCGACGTGCTGGTCAACAACGCCGGGCTGTTCGAGCTCACCGAGTCGACGGCAGTGTCCCGACGAGGTGTGGCAGCTGCAGATCGATGTGATGCTGACCGGCCCGTTCAAGCTGATGCGGCGCGTTGCGCGGGACATGCTCGAGCGCGGCAGCGGCTCGATCGTCAACATCTGTTCGATCGGCGGCTTCGGCGGCCACCCCCAGCGCACCGCCTACAACGCCGCCAAGGGCGGACTCAGGGTGCTGACCGAGGTGCTGGCGACCGAGTGGGCTTCCCGAGGCATACGCGTCAACGCCGTGGCGCCAGCCGTCACGCGGACCGAGATCCTCACCGGCGTGCTCGAGAGCGCCGGGGGCAAGATCAAGGCCGAGGAGTACGAGTCGCGGACCCCCCTGGGCCGGATCGCGGAGACCGAGGAGGTCGCCGACGCGGTCGCGTTCCTCGCCTCCCCGCGCGCTTCCTATGTCACCGGCGAGGTGCTCGCCGTCGACGGCGGCTGGCTCGCCAGCGACGGCTTCCCGCCGCCACCGCGAGCTGTCGGCGACGCGGGGCAGATGGCCGAGAACGGCCCGAGCACCACCCGGGCGGTCGCGGTTGCTCCGGACCTGCCGCTGGTCGACGAGCTCCTCGCCGCGCTCGGAGTCGACGTCGTACGGGTGGATCCCGAGCGCCTCGACGGGCCTTCCGCGAGCCTCGACCTGAGCGGGGACCGGCTGGTCTGGATTCACATGGTGCCCGGCTCCGTGACCAGCGAGGCCCAACTCCACGAGGCGGACCTGCTGCTGACCTCGGCGGAGGCCGCGCTCGCCGCCGCGGACGCTGCCGAGACATCGCTGACCTTCCTCGCACTGGTGCCGTCGCGCGGGCTGTTCACGGGACCTGCCGGGCTGGCCTGCGATCTCGCTCGGGGGGCCCTGGAGGGCCTGATCCGGGCCCGGATCGGTGACTGGAGCGCGGCCGGCCGGCGGATCAACGGCGTCGTCTACGCGGGAATCGAGGGACACGTCCTCGACGGCCAGCGACCTGCGGAGGATGTCGGTGGCCGCACCCCGATTGGAGCGGCGGCGAGTGTTGAGCAACTCGCGGATGCGCTGCGGTACCTCGGGTCACCTCGCGCCGCCTACGTCACCGGGACGTTGATGCATGTCGACGGCGGCTGGAACGCGTACTCGTGGATCTATCCGGCCCGGACCATCTGAACGCGTCCGGGCCGATCAACGACAGGAAGGGAAACGGATGAGCGACAAGGACAGTGCGGTGGAGGGGTGGGAAGCCGACGGCATCTTCTTCACCGAGGCGGGCCGCGGCGGGCCCCTCACCTGGAGGGTCGGGGCCTCGCAGCTCGAGGGCGACGCGCTCGGGCCCGTTCGCCACGCCCATGACGATGCCGGCGAGTACTACTTCATGTTCAGCGGTTCGGCGCACGTGGAGACCGGCGGCGAGGAGTTCGTCTTGGAGGAGGGGGAGCTCGGCTACATCCCGCCCGACGCTCCGCACAACTTCCTCGGTCCAGCGTCCGACCGCGACGCCTGCCTGTTCTGCGTGATCGGGCCCAACTACCCCGACAACAAGTGGCGGGTGAAGGACTTCCTCCCTGAGTCCGACTCATTGCGGATGGCGGTCGCGACTCCCTTCGAGGACGATCAGCTGCCGGGTGGCGGCACGCTCTCGGCGGCGGCGATCGAGCTGGGGCCAGACGACGAGCCGCTCCAGCTCACACCGACCGGGTTCGAGGTCCTCTACGTGGTCGTCGAGGGCGCGCTCGAGATCAAGCTGTTCGGCGGTCTCCACGGCACGATCGAGCGGGGGACCTACGTGCACGTGCGCGATGGGATGCAGCATGAGCTGGCGGCGGCCGGCGGCTGCAAGGTTCTGCGAATCGACTGCGGCTTCGTCGCCTGGGCGGGGGTTCCGACCGCCGAAGACGCGGACTAGACCGTCACCGCACGCGGCTGCGCCGCGCTCGGCGTCGACGAACGACCTTCCCCTTCTCCTCTCTCGGGGAATCGTCGACGCCGAGCCCGGCGCAAGCCGGAAATCCCATAATTCGAGAGGCGAATCCTGGAAATCGGTCAGTTGCCCCGCCTCAACGAGGGATGCGCTCGAGCTCGCAGAATGTCGCAAGTCGTATCGGACGCGTCGCATCTCGTGCCAACGCCGGATGTAGCTTGCCTTCCAGATGAAGGTTCAGATGCTCAACGCGGGGTGGTTCACGGCGGCCGCGGGCATCTGGCGCCGCGATGATGACCTCGAGCGGAAGATCCGCTTTCCGGTCCCGGCGTACGTGATCGAGACCGAGACGGAGCGAATCCTCGTTGACACCGGCCTGCATCCGGCCGCGGTCGAGGACGCTGCGCGCCACTACGAGAGCCCCGACGCGCTCGCCCTGTTTCAGCTCGAGCTCGAGCAGAGCGTCGGCGAGCAGATCGACCTGGCGACGATCACCAGGGTCGTGCTCACGCACCTGCATTTCGATCACGCCGGAGCGCTGGCGCTGCTGCCGCCGTCGGTGCCGATTGTCGTCCAGCGCCGCGAATGGGAGGCCGGCCATGACGCGGCCGCGGTCGAGAAGAACTTCTACCTGCCCGCCGACTATGCGGCGGCCGCCGAGCAGATCACGCTGATCGACGGCGACCACGACCTGCTCGGCGACGGCTCGATCCGGCTGCTGCTGACGCCCGGTCACACGCCCGGTCACCAGTCGGTTCGCGTCGGCGAGCGGCTGGTCCTCGGCGGCGACGTCTCCCACTACGCCAGCGGCCTCGACGACCACCGGTTCCCGATCATCGGCGACGACTTCACCGCCCAGGCCGCGTCGGCCGAGCGCCTGCGCGGTCTGCGCGACGCGGGCGCCGTGGTCATGCCGGGTCATGACCCGGCGGTGCTGAAGCCGGGTCCGCTGCTGCTGCAACGGCTCGCGCGTCCGCGCTAGGCGGGTCGCGGCGAGAGGCAGGCTTTGGCGGCAAGTTCGCCCGAGCGGACCGCGCCCTCCATGTGGATGTGGCCGACGCCGGCGATGTCGGTGCAGGCCCAGCGGATCGGTCCGACCGGGCGGCGCAGGTCCTCGCCGAAGCGGCTCAGTCCGCCGACGCCGAAGCTGGTCCCGTAGGCGCCCCGCGTCCACTCCTGTGCCGACCAGTCGGTCTCGATGAAATCGACCGCATCGAGTGCCCCGGGCCCGACGTACTTCGCCATCCCCTCGAGCACGGCGGCGCGGCGGTCGGCGGCGCTCAGCCGCCCGGCGCGCTCTGCGTTCTCGCCGGCCAGGAATGTGGTCAGGACGCCGGCCGACGCCGACGGGGGCGAGTTGTCGTAGAGCTCGCGGACGAGCTCGTAGGGGGCGAACCCCTGGCCCGAGAGGCCCTCCTCGCGCCAGAAGGGCCGCTCGAAGACGGCAAGGACCTTGTTGATGCTGCCCTGCGAGAGCGCCTGCCCGAGCCGCTGGCGCCAGGCCGGCAGCGCGGGCTGAAAGCGGATCGCTTCGGTCAGGTTCGGCGGCACGGCGACGATCGCCGCCCGCGCCCGCACCGTCTCGCCTTCGGTGTCGATCTCAACCTCCCCGTCTCGCCAGCGGATGTCGCGCACCGGGGAGTCGAGGCGGACGCGGTCGCCGAGTCGCTCGGCCATCCGAAGTGCGATCAGCTGCGAGCCGCCGACGACCCGAGCGGCGAGGCATTGATCCGGTTCGAACAGCTCGTACGTACCGCCGGCGCCGGCGATCATCCACAGCCCCTGAAGCAGCGAGAACGTATGCGCCGGCTTCGCCAGGAAGCCGCCCGCGAGCCAGGAGCGCAGCAGGTCCTGGGCAACCTCGTCCGGGACCTCTCGCTGCAGCCAGGCCTCGAAGGTGATCGCGTCGAGAGCGGGTGCGTCGGGGTGTGCCCAGGGCGCCTCCGGGTCGAGCTCGCCCGCGAGCGCGTCGAGCTTTGCCTCCGCCTCCGCGAACGCGCCTTCCGCCGCGGCGCCGAGCGGTGCGTCGTGGCCCTCGTAGCGGTGGGCCGTGCCGGAGGGGTCGATGAACACGTGCTCGCCCTCGCGGAAGCTGGGGAAGAGCTCGATCCCGAGCTCCTTGAGCAGCGCGTGCATCGCGGACTGGTACGGGGCGACCCACTGGCCGCCGAGCTCGTTCGCCTCGCCGCCGATCTCAGTGTTCCAGACCCGGCCGCCGACCCGGTCGCGCGCCTCGAGCACGACGACGTCCACTCCCTCGCGGGCGAGCGCCGACGCCGCGGTCAACCCGGCGATCCCGGCCCCGACCACCGCTATCTCGGTTTCGACGCTGCGCTCAGGCATCAGCCGCGCTCAGTCTAAGCCTGCCCGAGCGCCGCGGCGGCGGCCGCGCGGCCGGTGCGAACGGCGCCCTCCATGTAGCCGCAGACCCACTGGTCGGAGCCGCAGACGTAGAACGGCGGCTCGTGAGTCCCGTGCAATGGACCGACGCCGCTCACGTCGCCGGGGCGCCAGCCGGTGATGTAGCCCTCGGTCCACGGGTCGACTCCCCAGCGGCGGATGTGGACGGCGATCGGATCGCCGCCCTCGTCGCCGAACGCGGCGGCCATCTCCGCGATCAGCTCGCGTTCGACGATTCGCGGGGAGGTGGTGAGGAACGCAGCCAGGCGCTCGGGTGGGATCAGGGCCGAGATCACCCCCTCGCGCTGGGGCCAGGTGCCACCGATCATCGTCGTCTCCATGTAGGCGGTGGCGTTGAGGCCGTGGCGCTCCCAGAACGAGTCCGGGTAGGAGAAGCAGGCCTTCGCGGCGAGCGCGTTTCGCTGGCGATCGAGCGAGTCGAGCCGCGGCCGCGAGACTCCCTCGATCGAGATCCGCCGCAGCGGGCCCACGGGGACGGCGCAGACCACGGCATCGCCGTCAAAGCGCTCCCCGCTCGCCGTCTCCACCGCGCAGCCGCCGCTCGCGATCTCGATCGCGGTCGCCGGAGTCGAGTAGCGGATCCGGTCCTCGAGCTCCGACGCCATCCGCAGAGCCACCGTGGCCGAGCCCTCGGCGACCATCCCCGATTCCCAGACCGCGTAGTCATAGAAGCCGCGGGCGCCGGCGGCGGCCTCCTTGCGCAGGTCCGCCAGCAGCGAGGTTCGCTCCACCGATTCGGCCGCCAGCGAAAGCATCGCCAGCTCGCGGGCGCGGACCGCGTTCGGGGTCGCCCCGGCCGAGCGCATCCAGGCGCCGACGGAGATTCGATCGAGACGATCGGCTTCCGGGTGCGCCCAGGGGTCATCGGGGTCGACGCCGCGGGCGAGCTTGGCGAACTCCGCCTCGGCAACGTCGTAACTGGCGCGGTCGGCGTCGCTCATCCACGGCCAGCCGTTGCCGACCCGGCGCCCTTCGGCGAGCAGGACGACGTCCTCGCCCGGCAGGTCGGCGCCGAACCCGGGAACGATCGTCAGCCCGAGCTCGCCGACGAGCCCGCGGTAGGCGCTGTGGAAGTCGCCGACGAGCTCGCCGCCGAGCTGCACCAGCCGCCCGTCGGGGAGCCGCGCCTGCTCGACCCTGCCGCCGGCGCGCGCACGCGCTTCCACCACGACGACGTCGGTGCCCGCCGCGGCCAGGTCCCTGGCGGCGGAGAGCCCGGCGAGCCCGGCCCCGACAACGACGACATCCGAGCGCATTTCCCCCGCTAACCCGGCAGCACGCCCGGATGGTTGGGCGAGAGGTACTCGGTGATCTCGGCGAACAGCAGTTGGCTGTAGTTGGTGTCGGTCGCCGCCGCCGTCTGGCCTCTGGTGACTGCGAGCCCGACGGAGATCCTCCGCGAAGGCAGGTAGGCCATGATCCCGGTGTAGCCGTTCAGGTCCGGGTTCTGGAGCTGCCACGTATTCACGACCACGACGCCGAGGCCGAAGTAGAGGTCGGGGGTGAACCCGGGGTAGGTGGCGGTGATCGGCGCGAACCGCTCCCGCGACGCCTGGGCCGAGAGCAGCGCGCCGGTGCCCATCGCACGGGCCGATTTGACGACGTCGCCGATCGTCGAGCTGGCAATCGTGCTCCGGCCGACCGTCCACGAGGCGCTCCAGAAGGTCGAGTCCTCATACGGACCGCGATCGGAGGTGTATGTGTGCAAGACGGGTTCCGGCATCGCCGGCAGCCCCGAGATCCGGGTCTGCCGCAGTCCGAGCGGGTTGAGAACCCGCCGGTACATCAGCTTCTGGGTCGACTTGCCGGTGACGGCGGCGACCACCTTGGCGAGGATCGCGTAGTTGGTGTGCGCGTAGTTGAAGCAGGCTCCGGGCTCGCACGCCAGGCCCCTGGCGAAGGCGACATCGAGGAGCTCCTGCGTCTTCCATTGGCGGAAGGGGTCGGCGAAGAGGGCGTCGACGAACGCCGGATTGCCCTGGATCCAGTCGCGGTAGCCGGAGGTGTCGTTGGCCATCATCCTCAGGGTCACGCGGTCGGCGTTGGGCAGATCCGGGAACCAGTTGGAGACGGGGTCGTCGAGCGACAGCTGGCCCCGGTCCTGGAGCTGGAGCAGGAGATCGATCAGGTACGGGATCGCCATCGAGCCGATGCGGAAATGCATCCGCAGGTTCGCCGGCACGCCCGCCATCGATTCGCCCGGCGACGCGGTGGCAAGCGTGCGATCGCCGATGTCGACGCGCAACAGCGCCGCGCGCAGGTCGTTTGCCTCCACGGCCTGCTGGACGATCTCGCGGACGTGGCGACCCGCGGCCGCGGGCGCCGTGCAGCCCGTCGCCGTACGGATCTGTGGCCCGGGGCACCGATTCGCGGACTCGCCGGCGGTTGCCGGAGCGGACGTCACCAGCGCCAGAACGATCGCCCCGGCGATCGCGATGCCGGCTGCGGAACGGCGCTGAAATCCGTCCCTCGTTGCGATTGTGGCCCGCATCCCGCCTCCTTGGCTGTCTTCCCTGACGGTCCGATTCTGCCGACCAGCCTACGCCCTGGCGCCTTGGGATTGCTCGAACCCAGCGCTAGACTCGGCCGATGTCCGGCGGGAGCCCGTGGCAGAACGCGATCCGGAACGCGGCGCTCGTGCTGCTCGTGTGCCCGGGCGTCGTTCTGGCGCTCAATTCGGCCCCGGCGGGGGCGACCGTGCCGCCGACGCGCTGCGGCAAGCTCGGGGTGGAAGGCAAGACCTACAAGGTCAACACGCACATCGTCTCCTGCGACTTCGGCCGCAAGTGGTCGCGGCGCTACCTCAAGGACCACGACCATCCCGGGGGCTGGACCTGTGCCTCGTACTCGCCCGAGGAAACGAGGATCGCCTTCTCCTGTCGCAAGGGCGGCAGCAGCTACTACGCGGTGCGAAAGTAGCGCCGTGCGGGGGCTCGTCGCAGCGTCGCTGGCGCTGCTGATCGCCGGCTGCGGCGGCTCGTCGAGCAGCAGCGGGTCGGCGCTGGTCGACCCCGACAAGCTTCCCCAGATCAACTCCCTGGAGCAGTCCCCGAGCTCCGATGCCCTGCTGCTGACCACCAACCGCGGCCTGTTTCGGATCGAGGGCGGCGAGGCGACCCGGATCAACTCCCACGTCGACACGCCCGATGGCCGCTCGCCCGTGGGCCGTTTCCTCGCGATCGCCCAATCCGAGGACGGCGCTCTGATCGGCTCCGGACACCCCGACGAGCGCCGCACGGTGGCCGGGTTCCTCGGTCTCTTGCGCTCGGAGGACGAGGGCAGGACGTGGACGAGCGTCTCCCGTTACGGGATCGCCGACCTGCACGCGATCCGCACGCTCGACGGCTCGCTCTACGCCTACGACGCCGTGCTGCCGGCGGTGATCGTCAGCGCCGACGACGGCAAGACCTGGAACGAGCGCACGGCGCCGCCCGGCCGGGTCTTCGACTTCGTCGTCGACCCCGCCGATCCAGACCAGCTGCTGGCGTCGACCAAGCAGGCGCTGTTTCGCTCCACCGACGGCGGGCAGAGCTGGTCGGCGGCCGCCCAGGCCGCGGGCGCCAGCCTCGACTGGCCCGAGCCGGATGCGCTCTACCGAGCCGACGAGGACGGGCTCGTCTACCTGAGTAGCAATGAGGCCGCGAGCTGGGACCTGGTCGGTCGAATCGACGGCGACCCGCGGGCGCTCAGGGCCACGGGGCCGGAGGAGCTGTACACCGCCCTTTCCGATGCGACGATCCTGCACTCCACCGACGGCGGGTCCTCGTGGGAGGAGTACTTCACGCCGTGAGGACGTTCGCTACAGCAGCCCTGACCCTGGCCGCGATGCTGGCGCTGGCGGCGTCGGCCTCCGCCCACGGCGTGATCACCAAGCAGGGCAGCGTGCTCACCTACACCGCCACCAACAACTGCCAACCCGTGCCCTGTCCGTCGACCCTGGTCGTCTCGGCCCCCGAGACGGGGATCCTGGTGTTCGAGGACAACACCTCGCTCGGTGGGATCTTCTGGGGTCCGTGCATCCCGGTGACCGAGAAGAAGGCACGATGCAGCTCGAGCGGGGTGACAAGGATCGACCTCGTCTTCGACGCCAACGACGACTCGGCAACCGTCGCCACGGCGATCCCGATCCACGCGATCGGGGGCCTCGGCAACGACCGGATCAGCGGCGGCTACGGCGCGGATCTGCTCGAAGGCGGCCCGGGCGCGGACACGCTCGTCGGCGGCTTGGGCGGCGACACCCTGCGCGGTGACGACGGCGATGACGCGATCGACGCCCGTGACGGCCTGCCCGACAGCGTCGATTGCGGCGCCGGCCTCGACTCGGCCAGCGTCGACCAGACCGATCCACCGGACCTGATCACCGCGTTCGGATGCGAGACGGTCGCGCTCGAGAACCTTCCGCCGCCCCCACCGCCCCCGGACACGCCCCCGGACACGAAGCTGACCAAGACGCCTGCGCGACAGATGAAGCGCGACGCGGCCCTGTTCAAGTTCAAGTCGACCGAGCCCGGCTCGACCTACGAGTGCAGCCGCGACCTCGGCCCGTACCGCCCGTGCCGTTCGCCCACCCGCTTCCGCAACCTGAAGCCGGGCCGGCATCTGTTCAAGGTGCGGGCGATCGACGAAGCCGGCAACAAGGACCCGACAACCGCGGCGTATCGCTGGAAGGTGATCGGATGACGCGGCTCGCCGGCGCCCTGCTGTCGAGCCTCGGCGCCCTGCTCGCGCTCGCCCCGTGCGCCGCGGGGCATGGCTTCTTCGTTGATGACGACGCCCCCCCCGGCGGGGACTGCCAGAGCGTCGAGACGGCGTGCGAGACGATCGCCCAGGGCCTGCTGCTGCCCGATCCCGACCCCGGGAGCCCCGACTTCATCGTCGTGGAGCCGGGCACGTACCACGAGAACGTCGTGCTCGACGATCCGTTCGGCCGCTCGATCCTGGCGTCGTCGACGAGCACGCCCGGCACGCACGTCATCGAGCCCAGTGCTCCGGGCGATCCCACGGTGGAGATCTCGGGCCCCTCCGACGTGGTCGGTTTTGTCATCGGCGGCCAGCGCCCGGCCGTCGTCAACGGCTCGGGCCGGCTCTTGCTCAACACGTTCTCGAGCTCCGCGGTCCCGGACGGCGAGGCCCACGTGACGCTCGGCCCGGGGGGCGGCGCCTCCGGCCTCGAGCGGAACACGTTCAGCGATGACGGAACCGGTACGCAGACCGGGGTGGAGATCCTCCCGGGCGTGACCGGGTCGCCGCTGCTGACGGGCAATCGCTTCACCGGACTCTGGCGCGGGGTCCAGGCCGCTTCGGCGAGCCCGCGGATCGAGAACAACGTGGTCGCCGGCCCGGCCTCGCCTGGTTCGGCCGGGATCGAGGCAGGCGGGACGACCTCCGCGACGCTGTCCTCGAATCTCATCCACGGGTACGAGACCGGCCTGTCGGCGAGCTCGACCACGCTCACCGCGACGGGCCTGACCGCTGTTGGCAACTCGGCCGCGGACATCGCGCTGACGGGCGCCGCCGCCCTGACCCTCAACTCGAGCATCGTCGAGAGCCCGATCGACCTCTCGGGCGCCGGCAACAGCTGCGTGATCGAGTTCTCGGCCGGCCCGGGCCCGGGATCCTGCGGCGCCTTCCAGGTCTCGAGCGCCAGCCCCGGGTTCGCCGACGCCGGCGCGGGCGATTACCGGCTGACGCCGGGCTCCCCCCTGATCGACGCCGGCGACCCGGCAGCGCCCCCGCAGGCGGCGGTCGACCTCGAGGGCGAGCCGCGGGCGATCGCCGGGACCTGCGGCGGTCCGGAGGTGCGTGATATCGGCGCCGACGAGTTCGCGCCCGACTGCTCGCAGCCCGAGCCGCCCGATCCGCCGCCGCCGGATCCGCCCGATCCGGCGCGTGACACCGACCCGCCCGAGACATCGATCCGCAAGGTCAAGGTCGACGGCGACGCGGTGCTCGTGCGGTTCCGCTCGGACGAGCCGGGCTCGACGTTCGAGTGCCGGCTCGACGGCAAGCCGGTGCGGTCATGCGAGTCCCCGACGCGCTACCGCCGCCTCGACGCCGGGCGCCACACGATCCGGGTCACGGCCGTCGACGCGGCGGGCAACGCCGATCAGCAGGCGGCCCGCAAGCGCTTCCGGATCGCGGGCTGATCAACCGAAGCGGATCGTGCGCGAGGTGGCCCCGAGGCAGATCGCGCCGTCGGCGAGCGCCCCCTCGGCGGCCACGGCGTAGTAACGGCCGCTGCGCCCCGGGTCGGTCACGCGCCAGCGCCCCTGCGCGTTGGTCCGGTCCGAGCCCACCCGGCGGTCGTCGCCCTTGCGCCGGCGCATGAGCGCGACGCGCTGACCGCCGGCACACTCAGGGGCCTCGGAGGCGAGGGTGCCGCGGAGCGCGGCGCTCCGCTCGGCGATCGAAAGCGTGCGGCCGTGGCGCTTGGGCTCGGCGGGTGGGGGCGCGGGCGGATCCTCGGGAGGTGGGCTGAACGCAGAGGCGTGGCCCGAGAGCGGGATCACCGTGGGGGAGTTACTCGCGGCGCTGATCACGCGCAGCTCGGCGGCGAAGTCGCCGGCCGCCGGGGGCGTGAAGCGGGCGTTGACGATGCACCCCAGCCCGGGCGGCATCACCTGATCGACGCAGCCGTTGCCCGTGATCTCGAACGCACCGGCGTCGGCCCCGTTGAGGGCCGCGCTCGAGAACGAGAGCACCGCGCTGCTCGTGTTGGCGATGTAGAAGGCGTGGATGTCGCTCACGCTGCCCGCCTCGGTTTCGGGAAACGCGAGCGACGCCGGGTCGGGCTCGGCCGTCGGGGTGACCGCGATGCCGCAGGGGTCCTGCACCGAGGCCGCGCTGATGAAGTCGTCGTCCGGGTTCCCCCCGTCGAGGTCCGCCCGGCCGATCGTGTCGGTGCCGCGGTTGGTCCAGTAGATGTGTCCGCCCGCGACGGCGATGCCGCAGGGATCGCTGGCGGCGCCGGCATCGACCAGATTCAGGTTCTGGCCGGATCCGTTCTGCATCGCGGTGCCGATCGAGTCCGAGCCCAGGTTGGTCCAGTAAAGGCGGTCCACGGCGTGGACCACGCCGCAGGGGTCCGAGGTCGCGGTGATGAAGCTCTGCTGCACACTGAAGACCCCGTGGGAGCTACCGATGGTGCCAGGGGTCCCGCCGTTGCCCCAGTAGACGTCGTCGGAGTTGGCGGCGACGCCGCAGGGTTCGGGGCCGGTGGGCACGAAGTTCTGGGTGGGGAACAGCCCGTCGGCGACGCGGGCGCGGCCGACCGAGCCGGGGTTTGCGGGCGTCGTCGGATGCGGTTGCGCCCAGTAGAGGCCCGTCTTGTCCCGCGCGACGCTCTGCGGCGGGGCCGCGGTCGCGACGAAGATCGGGTTGGCCGCCGTTCCGTCGAGGAGCGCTCGGCCGATATTGCCCACGGGCGCATCGCCCCCGGCCCCGTCATGGGCCCAGTAGACGTAGGTCCCGTCGATCGCCACGCCGCGCGGCGCGGCTGCGTCGGTGATCAACGCGGGTTCGGTGATCGTGCCGCCGTTCGTCGCGCGGCTGATCGTGTTCCCGGACTCGTTCGCCCAGTAGATCTCGGCGACCGCGGGGGAGGCGGCGCAGATCGCGATCGCCAGCCCGCAGGCGGCGGCGCGGGCCGCGAGCCTGATCACTAGCCCAGCTTCTTTGTCTTCTTCGACTGCGCGGCGAGGCAGACGTCGTCGTCGGGCAAGCCCGTCTGGGCGACCTTCGCGTAGTACTTGCCCTCGGCGTTCTTCTCCTTCGCCGACCACTTGCCGTCGGCCTTGCTGGTGCCCTTGGCGACCTTGGGATCGGTGCCGCTCTGCTTGCGGAACACCTTGACCTTCTGGCCGCTGACGCAGCCGGCCGAGTCGGACTTGACCGTGCCCTTGAACTTGCCGCCCTTGTACTTGATCGTCAGCGTGCGGGCGAAGTTCGTGGGAGCATCGGGCGGAGCCGCCGTGACCGTCACCGACTGCGTCGTGCTGCCCAGGGTCGTGGCGTTGCAGAGAGTTGCTTTGCCCGTGAAGATCCGCTGGTCGGAGCAGCCCTCGTCGTCGGTGACCGTGACCTCGGCGGTGAAGGTGCCGGGGTTCGCGTAAATGTGGTTCGGGATCGGGCCGCCGTTGGGGAGCGTGGTGCCGTCGCCGAAGTCCCAGTCGTAGCGGACCACGTCTCCGTCCAGGTCGGTGGACGCGGCGGCGTTAAAGCCCGTCGGCTGGCCGGCGAAGCCCGGGGTAACCGCGAGAACGGCCGCCGGTCCCTGGTTCGGCGTGATCACGATCGACTCGAGGTCCGCGTCCGGCGTCGCGCCCGGCAGGGCGGTCGGCGCTCCCGCCGAGGTCAGGGCGCCGCTCGGCAGCACGGTGAACCGGGAGACGTTGTCCGAGACGTTGTTGCTCACGTACAGGTGCTCTCCGTCGGGGGTGATCGCCACGCCCTTGCCGTCGGTCCCGCCCGTGCCGAAGGGTGACCCGGGGACCGCGGTGAGCGTGCCGTTGGCGTTGATCGTGTACGCGAGCACGCTGTTGCTGAGCCTGGCCGCGACGTAGAGGTGGTCGCCGTCGGGTGAGACGGCCATGTTCAGCGGGTGGTTCGCGGGCGCGACGCCCAGCGCCTGGACGACCGGCGTCAGCGTGCCGTTCGCGTTCACCCGGAACGAGCTGACCGTGCCGTTGGCGCCGTCCTCGGGGTTGGAGACGAAGAGGAACTGCCCGTCCGGGGTCATTGCCGAGCCGAAGGGATTCGCCTGGTTGGCGAGCGTGCCCGAGCCGATCGCCTGGAGGAACGAGACGGCGCCGTTGGCGGCGACGTTCCAGGCGACGACCACCTCGGGGGCGCCCCCCGGGTTGTTGTTCTCGCTGGGCGTGTAGTAGTTGTCGCCGTCCGGCGACACCGAGGCGGCGAACGGGTCGTTGCGGGTGACGGGCATCAGGAACGGCGACCCGGTGATGTTCGTCAATGAGCCGTTGGCGTTGATCGTGGAGACGCCGATCGAGCGGTTCCCGCCGTGGTTGGTGGCGAAGAGCTGGCCGCCGTCGGGATGGACCTGGACGCTGAGCGGGGTCCCGAAGCCCGTGCCGTAGGGCGACCCCGTGGAGTTGCTGAGACTGCCGTTGGCGTTGACGTTGAATCCGAAGACCTGGCTGGTGCCGAACTGGGCCACGTAGACGTTGTCGTTGTCGGGCGTGATCACGAGCCCCTCGCTCGGGCCGGTACCGCCGAGCGCGTACGGCGACGAGGGCGCCGTCGACAGCGACCCGTTGCCGCCGATCTCGAAGCCCGCCACGTACTGTGTGCTCGCCGCACCGAGACCGCTGCTGACGTAGACGAAGCGATCGTCTGCCGCGGAAGCGGGTCCGGCCGCGAGCCCGAACAGCGCGGCGCAAGCGGCGCTAAGGAGCCCGATGCGCCCCGACCAAGATCGACGTAGTGCCCGCATCGCGCTCGAACCTATCTCACCGGCGCGGGAATATGCAAGTGATCCGAAGAAATTTCGATCTTGGGGTTGCGCCGGAGCATGCGATCGGATATGTCTCACGGAGCGTCGGCCGCCTTCCCGAAAGGATTTGATGAACCTCGCTCTCGTCCGCATACCGGCTTTGCTCGCCCTCACCGCCGTGATCGTGGTGCTGATCGCGCGGCCCGCGCCGGCGGCGACGATCACCGTCGCGGCGGGTTCCGTGGACGCGAACGCCGATGGCCAGTGCTCGCTGGTCGAAGCGATCCGCAACGCGAACGCGGACTCGACCGCTGGATCGGCCGACTGCGCGGCCGGCTCGGGGGCCGACAGCATCCAGCTGGCGTCCGCCGCGACCTACGAGATCGCCACCTTCACGAGCACGTTCTTCGGCTTCACCGGGCTACCGGTGATCACCAGCCAGATCACGATCGAGGGTGCCGGTTCGACGATCGCTCGTGCCGCGGCCGCGCCGCCGCTGCGACTGCTCAACGTCGACACGAGCGGCAAGCTCACCGTGAAGGACACGGTGCTCAGCTCCGGGCTCGCCCGCGGCGGGGACGGCGGCAACGACTCCGGCACCGACGACGGCGGCGGCGGTGGCGGTGGCGCCGGGCTGGGCGGCGCGGTCTACAACCGGGGCGTGCTCGCGCTGACGCGGACGACGCTGAGCGGCAATACGGCCCAGGGCGGCGACGGCGGCGACAGCGGCAACAACGCCGCCAACGACGACGGCGGCGGCGCCGGCGGCGGCGGACTCGGCGGCGACGGCGGCAACTCCAACGCGGCGCTCGTCGACGACGGCGGCAACGGCGGTGGCGGGTTCGGCGGCAACGGCGCGGTCGGCGGTGTCCTCGCCGGCGGCGGCGGTGGCGGAACCAACAACAACGGTTCGCCCGGCGGCGGCGTGAACGGCGGCCCGGGCGGGGTCGCCAACGGCGGCGACGGCGCCGACAACGGCTTCGACGGACAGGCCGGCGGTCTCGGTGGCGGTGGCGGTGGCGGTGGCTTCGAGCACAGCGGCGGCGACGGCGGCCTCGGCGGCGGCGGCGGCGGTGCCGGCGAGCTGGCCGCGGCGCCGGTCTTCCCCAGCGGCGGCGAGGGCGGCTTCGGCGGCGGTGGCGGCGGTGGCGGCGAGGAAGGCTCGGGCGGCGACGGCGGCTTCGGCGGTGGCGGCGGCGGTTCGCACAACACGGGCGCGCCGATCACGTCCGGCCAGGGCGGCTTCGGCGGCGGTGACGCGGGCGCCGAATCCACCGAGTCCGGCGGCGGCGGCGGGGGCGCGGGCATGGGCGGCGCCGTGTTCAACGACGGTGGCGCGGTGACCGTCCTCAACTCGACCTTCACCGGCAACACCGCGGTCGGCGGGCCCGGCGGAGCCGGGACCCCCGGAACCGGCCAGCCCGGCCAGGCGGGCCGCGGACTCGGGGGCGGGATCTTCAACCGCAACGGCAGCGTCACGGTCACCGAGACGACGTTCTCCGCCAATGGCGGGGAGGGGGGCGGCATCTACGCGCGCCAGGCGAACGCCCAGTTGTCTTCGCTGTCGCTGCGCAACTCGATCGTCGCCGACTCGGCCGCGACCGCCCTCGACTGCATCGTCGACGGCGCCGTCACGACGACGGGCAGCATCACCAACCTGGTCGAGCGCAACAGCGGCTGCCCTGCGGTCACCGTCACCGGCGACCCGCAGCTCGGCGGGCTTGCCGCGCACGGCGGCCTGACGCCGAACTTCGAGCCGGCAATCGGCAGCCCGGCCGTCAACGCGGCGAGCGCCGACGCATGCACCGGGTCAGATCAGCGCGGCAAGCCGAGGCCGGTCGGAAGCGCATGCGACCAGGGCTCGGTGGAGATCGCCCCGCAGGTGCAGCGCAAGCTGACGATCAAGTACAAGGACGCCAAGGGCGCCTTCACCGGCAAGGTCAAAACGGATGTCGGCGCCTGCCAGAAGGGCAAGGTCACGATCTTCAGGTCCCAGTCCGGATCCGACCCGAAGGTCGCCAAGGGCAAGGCCAAGGGCGGCAAGTATTCCGCGGCCGAGGACAATCCCGAGAGCGGCAAGTACTACGCCAAGCTCAAGCAGACGCAGGCGAACGAGATCACCTGCCTGAAGGCGAAGTCGAAGAAGACCAGCGTCGGCTAAAGCGGTTCGCGAAGCGCAGCTCGCCGGACCTTGCCGCTGTGCGTCCTCGGCAGCCGGTCGACGAACTCGAGTTGGCGCGGGTACTTGTACGGAGCCGTCTGCGTCTTGACGTGATCCTGCAGGGCTCGCTTGAGCTGATCCGACGGCGCGTACCCCTGGCTGAGGACGACCACTGCCCGGACGACGGCGCCACGTTCCTCGTCGGGCGCTGAGATCGCCGCCGCCTCCTCCACCGCGGGGTGCTCGGCGAGGGCGGATTCGATCTCGAACGGGCCGATCCGATAGCCGGCGGAGATGATGATGTCGTCGGCGCGCCCCCGAAACCAGAGGTAGCCGTCGTCGTCGACATCGACCCGATCCCCGGTCCGCCACGGCGTCTCGCGTGAGGCGGCCGGCTCACCGATGTATCCGCCGAAGAATGTCGGCACCGTCGCCGGATCCGCGACCAGCTCGCCTTCGTCGATCCAGAGGTGCACGCCAGGGAGCGGCCGACCCATCGAGCCTGGCCGGACCGCCTCGCCCGGAGCGAAGCCCGTCAGCTGACCGGTCTCCGTTTGGCCGTAACCGTCGCGGACCTCGGTGCCGGTCGCCTGACGCCAGATCGAGATCACCGCGGGGTCGAGCGCCTCGCCGGCGGCGATGCAGCTGGCGAGCGTCGCGAACCTGGGAATCCGGGCTCGCTTGGCGATCATCCGATACTCGGTCGGCGCCATGCAGAGCGTGCGGACCTGCTCTTCGGCGATGATCGCGAGCCGCTCGTCGGCGTCGAAACGGCCGTCATGCAGGACCGCGGTCGCCCCGCACCGCCAGGGCGCGATGAACGCATTTCGAGCGCTCTTGCCCAGCATCCGATCGACAGACCCAGCAGCGACGCCTCCGGGCGTCCGCCCTGCGTGAGCGCGACCGTCGTCGGCGGCTGCCCGGCGCCGGAGCCGACGGCGGCGACCGCGCAGCCGATCGTGTCGAGCAGGTGGAGCTTCGCCCTTGCGCGCACCTCGGCCGAGATCGCCTCGGGCGGTGATTAGAGCTTCCGCGCTCAGCTAGGGCACCCGCTGGGTGAGGCGAATCGCGTTCCCGGACGGATCGCGAAAGCCGCAGTCGATCCCGTAGGGGCGCTCCTCGGGCGGGTCGGTGAACTCGACGCCGCCGGCCTTGAGCTGCTCGTAGTCGGCGCGCACATCCTCGGTGGTGAGGAAGATCGCACCGGCCGCACCCTTTGCCATCACGTCGCGCAGCTGGTCGGCGGTGTCGGCGTCGAAGACCGGCGGGCCGGGAATGGCCATCAGCACGATCGCCGCCTCCGCCTGGCCCGGCGGAGCGACGACCAACCAGCGAAAGTCGCCGAGCTCCGCCATGGTCACGTCCTCGCGCACCTCCATCCCGAGCTTGTCCGTGTAGAAGGCGAGCGCCTCGTCCTGGTCGTGCACCCACAGCTGGCCGAATGCGAACTTGATCACTGGCGTGTTCTCCTTAGGTCTCGAGTTGACGAGGCGTGACGCTATGCGGAAGCCGAGCCATTGTCTTCTCGAAACGTGCTGTGTTGCGGGCGCGCGTAGGCGCGCACCACGCAGGCCGGGATCAGGGCCAGGTTCGAAGCCGGCGGGAACCGTTGCCGGTAGACGGTGGGGGAGACGCCGAACGTGCGAGTGAAGCTGGTCGTGAACGAGCCAACGCTCTTGAGGCCGACGGAGAAGCAGATCTCGGCGACCGAGTGATCAGTGCTCCGCAGCAGTGCCGCAGCGCGCTCGAGCCGGCGGGTGAGCAGGTAGGCATGCGGAGGCTCGCCGAAGGCACGGCGAAACTCGCGGCTGAAGTGGGCGCGCGAGAGCCCCGCCGCGCGGGCGAGGTCGTCGACGCCGAGCGGCTCGAAGTAGCGCGCGTCGGCCAGGTCCTTGGCTCGCAGCAGATGGCGGGCGGGAGGCGGGAATGCCATGTCCGCTGAGTATCGGGGTTCGGTGAGTGCGCGGCCGAGCTAGCCGCTGCCCTGGCGCAGGAGCCCGAACGCCTGGCGGAGCTTCAGCGGCGCGCCCATTCGCAGCACGGCTCGGTCGTAGATCCGGGCCGCGAGCCAGAGCAAGAGGACAGCGAAGGCGACCATCGCGATCAGCGAGACGGCCAGCTCCCAGCCCGGTAGCGCGTCCTGGGCCGCGCGACCGGGGACGACCATCGGCGCGACCGGTGGCAGGAACGTGCAGACGACCGCAAGCGTCCCGCTGGGGTCGCCGATCGCGGAGATCGAGGCGAGATAACCGGCAATCAGGATGATCACGAGCGGAGCCGAGGCGCTCTGCACGTCCTCCTGGCGCGAGACCATCGCCCCGGTGACGGCGAATGCCGCCGCGTACATCAGGTAGCCGAGCAGGAAATAGACGACGACAAGGACTGCCGTTTCCGCGGTCGAGTCGGGCATCTCGATCGAACCCGTAGCCAGGGCAACGGCGATCCCGACCCCGGAGATCAGCATCACCTGGCCGATCCCGAGCAGGCCGATCCCGAACACCTTGCCGGTGAGCAGCTGGATCGGCCGAATCGCCGAGAGGATCACCTCGACCACCCGGGTCGCCTTCTCCTCGACCACCGCGGTGGCGACGACCGTGCCGAAGGAGAGGATCGCGACGTAGAGCAGCAGGCTGCCGACCCAGGCGATGCCCTCGCCCTCAGATCCCTCGCCGACCTCGGTGAGCACGAGCGGGGGCGGGTGCAGAGCGGCCTCGGCGCTCGACTCCGAAAGCCCCTCGGAGCGCAGGATCTCGGCGCCGCGGACGTCGCGCTCGGCGGCCTGCAGCAGCGCCACCAGGGTGTCGGACGGGCTCGATTGCGTGACCAGCACACGCTTGGCGCCCGCCGCGACCACCGCGGCGTCGACGTCGTCGCCCTCGATGGCGGCGCGGGCCGCCTGCTCATCGCCGAAGGATTTCGCCGTGATCTCGGCGTCGACGCTTCCCTCGGCGGCCTCGGCGGCCTCGACCACGGTCCGGCCTTCGGCGCCGACGTAGCCGACGTCGAACTTCTCGCTGCTGTCACCGGCCGTGATCGCTGAGATCACGACGATCGCGATCACGATCAGCACCTGGATTGCGGTCGAGATGACGAAGGCGCGCGTGCGCAGACGTTCGCGGATCTCGCGGCGCGCGGTAAGGAAGATCGCTCGCCGGTTGCTCACCTCTCGCCTCCGGACGCGCTTTCGCCGACGACCACGTCGCGAAACAGGTCGGCGAGCGTCGGCACCGCGGGGGCGAAGCGGACCACCCAACCGTTCGCACGCGCCGCGTCGAGCAGGGCCTGCGGATCGGCTCCCTCGGCGAGCTCGAAGACTCCGTCGCCGAGCCGCCTCGCTCCGGCGACCGAGGTGGCCCAGTCGGCGGTCGCTCCCTCGACGTCGAGCCGCCAGCGATTGCCGGCGCGCTCGTCGCGAAGCTCCTCGACGCCGCCGAAGGCAACCAGCCTGCCGGCCGCGATGATCGCGACCGCGTCGCACAGCCGCTCGACCAGCTCGAGGCTGGTGTGAGGAAAAGACGACCGGCACCTGCGCTCGCGTGCGACGCCGAGGAGGACCTCGCTGAGCACGTCGACACCTACCGGATCGAGCCCGCTGAACGGCTCATCGAGGACGAGCAGGTCGGGCTCGTGGACGAGGGCGGCGGCGAGCTGGACGCGCTGCTGATTTCCAAGCGAGAGCTCCTCGACCTTGTCGCCAGCCCGCTCGCCCACGCCGAGACGGTCCATCCAGCGCTCGGCGGCGTCCTTGGCGTCGGCGTCGGAGAGGCCGTGCAGGCCCCCCAAGTAGCTGAGTTGGTCGCCGACCCGCATCTTCGGGTAGAGCCCGCGTTCCTCCGGCATGTAGCCAAAGCGGCGGCGGGTCTCCGCGTCGATCGGGCTGCCACGCCAGCCCACCTCCCCCGAGTCGGAAGCGAGCACGCCGAAGACGATCCGCATCGTCGTCGTCTTGCCGGCGCCGTTGGGGCCGAGGAAGACTAATACCTGCCCGGCTCCACCGAGAATCCGAAGCCCGTCGAGCGCGACCGTGCTGCCGTAGTGCTTGCTCAGGTCTCGGAGCTCGATATGCGGAGTTACCTACCCACGGGTACGCGGACTCAACATCCGCACCTCCTACGAGCAGGGGCGGTACGGCTTCGGGCGCAGGCCGAAGTTGGCGCCCTTCTTGATC